>NZ_FOAX01000002.1 GCF_900109775.1 Pseudoxanthomonas sp. GM95 | reverse complement strand
GCATCGCGCACAGCCAAAAGCCTGATCGCCAGCTCCTGGATGACCACATCGGCGTCCTCGGTCAGGTGGCAAACGCGCCCAGCAAAGTTGCCGCGGCTGATGGGTCCGACTTTCAAACCGAAGCCGCGCAGCATGCCGCGGATCTCGTTCTCAGTGTCCACAAGCTTGCGGACGATGAGCTTTCGGACACCAAGGATGGAGCGCATGTGCTGCGCTTCGGCGCTCTTGACGTGCACGACCTTGAACCAGCCAAGGCGCATGAGTTGTGCAATCCCACGTGCATCGTTGCGATCGGTCTTGTTGCGCATAGTCGAAAGCGAGACGTGCGTGTGATGCGTCTCGATGACAACAATTTCAAAGCCCAGCTTCGTCAGCTCGGCCTGTAGCCAACCGCCGATCGCGCAAGCCTCAACCCCGAGCAGCCGAAGCTGCGGACGGAACGGCAAGAGCGCTGCAGCAATCGCGTCGGGCTCGCTGGCGGCCTTCTGTTCGCGTATCACCTGACCATCCTGATCAACAACGCAGATGGCGGTCTCGTTAAGCGACGCATCCAAACCTACATAGAGAGTCATGGCCGTGCTCCAAAAAGCATCAGTGGATACCCAGTAGACGCCTCGGGACAGGCAGACGCCACTGGATGCCTGGCAGGCCCGAAACAGTCCGAGCCTTTCGCCTTTGCTTCTGCCGCTGCCCTGCACCTCTGTCGATCCGGCGTTGCCAGGCGGCTGCCGGCGCGCAGCGATGCGATCCCCGGGATCGCTTCTGATGCGGGTTTGTGGCCGCAGCCACTCTGCACATGAGCCGGTGCCGCAATGCGTTGCCGCGTGCATCGGGCGAACACGTCACGTGCGACCGGGGCGTGCGCATGGGTGGTGTTCATTGGTCGCGGCCTGTCGTGCATGCGCGCGATGCGATCACTGCGCCTGTAGCCACAGCGGATGCGCCACGCCGATGACGGCCGAGACATCGACCGGCCCGAAATAGCGGCTGTCGAATGAAGCCGGATTGGCTGCACCGAGCAGGAACAACTCACCTGGTCGCAGGCGGCGACATTGTCGCCAGGCCTGCAGTGGCCGCCCCGCCCGGTCGGCGTCCAGCACCGTCGCCACCACCGCGCCATCGATGCGCACGGCCGGACCATCCATGCACACCTGCTGTGGCCAGCGTGCCGCCACCGGCTTGAGCAGCGGGACACGCGTGGGCAGATAGCCGCGTTGCCCGGCAAGCACTGCCGCAGCTGCCGGCATCCTGACCAGCACGATGCTGCCAACCGGCAACGCCGTTTGCAGGAGCTGAGCTGGATGTTCGAGCCTGTCCACGCGATACCAGCCGACCGCCACGCTGTTGGTCCGGTTGTAAGTCAGGCGCGGAAGCGGAGTCACAAACGATGCCCATGCCATTGCAGCAAGACCGAGCACCGTCGCGCAGGCAAGCCGGATGCGACCTCGCAATACCAACGTTGCAATGCGGGCAAGGTCATCGCGCATCCAACGCGCTCCTGGCCAACCAGGCTACATGTCGTTCGGGTGTGTACTCGGGCAAGGCCAGATTGCACTGGAGCCTGTTGCCCAGCACGCGCCAGTACGTCGGACTGACTGCTGGTGCGGCGATGGCACTGCCCTCGATCGCATCGATCTGGCCCAGGACCGATTTCACCGCCCTGGCACCCTCGGCACGCAGCAACAGGCGCGCACCAGGGCGCACGCCTTCGATGCGCTGGGCTGCATCCAGCGGCGTGCAGGCCTGCAGCACCAGCAGCTGCCAGCGCTCGGTGCCGTAGTCGTTGGCCTGCCAGTGGATCCGGCAGAAGACCTCACCGGGAACGAACACCGCAACGCGCCGCCAGCGATCCAGCCGGATCACCTTCAGTGCATTGCCAAAGCGCAGATAGCGATCCAATCGCGCAGGCACATGCCGCAGCCATGCGCGCGTTAGCTGCGAAGGCGCACTGCAGCCGGGCACGCTCGCCAGCGGCCGCGGCTGGAGCTCGGCAGTGGCGATGGGCCGGCGCGTGGCCGGCGCACTCATGGTGCACGTTCCGGGAACTGGTGCTCCAGCAGGTCGCGCAGGAGTTCGGCCACGGTCACGCCGGCAGTAAAGGCGATGACCTTGATCCGTGCGCGCATGGCCGGGCTGACATCCAGGGTCAGTCGCGCGGTGTAGAGCTCGCCTTTCCGGAGCGCTTGTGCATCGCCCTGGCAGACCCAGGCCTGGGCATGCGGATCAGCCGGTGGACGCACGCCAATGCCTGGGCGCCTGGTGCGCATGCCGGTCATGGCGACCACGCCAGCAGTTCATCGGCCAGTGCACGTATCTCGGCAGCGGCGACGCTGCCCGGGGCGCTCTCGCACGCAAGCCGTCCGGCGGCGACGCTGTCGGCGAACACCACCCGCTGGTGCAGCTCACAACGCAACGCTGGCAACGATTGCCCTGCAAGTGCCTCGCGCGCTTCGCGCCCGATGATGGTGCCGGTGATGCGCCGGTTGATCACAAAGGCCGCGCGCAGCGCAGGCCTGAAGGTGCGCGCTTCTTGGATCAGCGACACCATTTCCGCGCTGGCCCACAGGTCGTACGGACTTGGCTGGACCGGGACCAGCACCAGGTCTGCCGCCAGCAGCGCAGAGCGCGCCAGGGCAGCGATGCGCGGCGGCCCGTCGATGATCACGTGGTCCGCGCGGCGAGCCAGTTCCGGCGCCTCTTGGTGCAACGTCTCGCGTGCGAGTCCAACCGCACCGAACAGTCGTGGCAGCCCGAGCTGGCTCCGGCGCTGGGTCCAGTCCAGTGAGGAGCCCTGCGGATCGGCATCGAGCAGGAGGACGGTCTGGTCGCGACGGGAGAGCTCTCCGGCAATGTGGGTGGCCAGGGTGGTCTTGCCCACCCCACCCTTCTGGTTGAGCACGGCCACGATCATGCTGCGGCCCTTCCTGCCTGCCTGGCGCTGTAGTCGGACAACGCATCAGTTCCGGCGCAGTCATGCACCTGCCGGTGATCTGCCGTTGTCCACCGCAACAAAGCTCCAACAATGGTTAGGGCTTCTGGGTTAGGAGCGTTAGGCGATGGCCAAACCCGCGCCGTTACTGGCGCTGCGGCACACGCGTACTCCTGATGGCACGAGTGGGATGCGCCTGATGGCACGAGCCTGGTTGCGCCTGATAGCACGAGGCCGCTCACAGTCATCCACCGGCTTATCCCCGTGCCGTAGGCGGCACAGGCCAGAACGCCAGCCGTTCGGCGCCAGGGCCGATCCGCACCACAGCAAGCCGGTAACCCGGCAGCGATTGCCGTGCGACCAGGCCACGCAGGTCGAAAGCGAAGTCGGAGAACCTGGCGGTGCTTCCCGATTTGCGGTGCAGGTGGCGGAAATCGAACTGCCAGCCGCCGCGCTGCCTGCCGCCATGCTTGCGCACCAGCCTGTAGAGCCAGCGTTCGATCCCGCCGCTCAGCCGGAAATACGCCGGGTCGATGGTCAGCACCAGCGCCGCATCGAGCACCCCGGCAAAGAACCAGTCCGGCAGGATCAGCTCGATCCCCAGCGGCGTCCCGCGCGCATCGGCCAGCTCCTTCCATTCGTTGATCCACGAGAAGCGGTGCAGGCGCCTCCCGGTGGTTTCGCGGATCGAGGTGGCCACGGTGGTGGACTGCAACCGGTCCAGCGCAGCCTTGAGGCGCTGGTAATCGCGCAGCGATACCCCGCGCCCGATGAACCGCAGGATCTCGTAGGGCGTCGCATGCATCAGTCGCGAAGGATGTAGACCTTCGTCGCGGGCCTGGACGATCTGGCTGGCGGCCCAGATCAGCACGTCGGCATCCCAGATGGTGGCCATGCCGTGTTCGCGTGTGCCCTCCACCCGGATGGTGACGCTGGCGGTCCGAAAATCGATCGGCAGCGTCCTGCGTGACTTGGCCAGCGAGAAGAACGGAAAGGCCATCAGGTCCTGGCTGTCGCGTGGCGCCATGTTCCCAGGCAGCGCCTGGAACGGCTGCAACTGCTCGCGATCCGGCTGCGGATCGGGCATGGCATGCCTCAGCGCGCACGGCTGTCTGCCGCGTGCTGCTCGGCATACTCAGGATCGGAGGTTGCCTCGAAGCTGTGCAGGTCGGCCCACGCGTCCAGGTCGGCCACCGCGTACATGACGCGTCGTCCGAACTTGCGGAAGCGCGGGCCGCCTCCGATCACGCGCTGTTTCTCCAGCGTGCGCGGAGAAAGACGAAGATGCTGGGCTGCCTCATCGTTGTTGAGGTAGCGCTGCGGCTGCGGCGTTTTCGCGCTAGGCGCAGTGGCAGCGGGACGTAAGGGTGCAGGTCGCATAGGATCAACCTCCGTCGTGGATCGGCGCCTGCAGCACGGTTGCTGCCGGTCAGGTCCAGCCTCAGGACGGCAATTCGGACGAGAAAGGGATGTCTTGCACTTTCCTCCCAAGCGTCCCTGGCCTGCTTATTCTGTTCGCGCCAGTCGCCTGTAACCGCCGTCCATCAGTTCCCGACCGCGGCGCACCAGGCGGCGCACTCGTGCACGCAGATCGCTGTCGGCATGCCAACCGTCTGCAACGACCTGGCGACCAAAAAGCCCGATGGCGATCTCGCGCTGGGATGCGCCGGCAAGTACTGCATCGAGCGTTTGCAGAGTGAGCATCTCCAACAGCGCTGGCGCCGTCGGCCGGGGGCTGGCCAGCACCTGACGCACGTGCACGTTCACCGCATCGGGATCGGCCAGAGCCCGCGCGTGGCGAAGCAACAGAGAAACTGGCGCGTCCGCGTGCACGGCCAGAAGGTAAGCCGATCCATCGTTCAACTGCATGTCCAATTCCAATCGCCGGTGGCCGCCAGGCCAACGCGTGGTCAACTGCAGGCGCCTACCGTCGTGGAACAACTGCCTACGTCCAGGGATATCCCAAAACGAAAAGACCGCAGACTTTGATGCCGGGTCGTCATCGGCGAGGAGCCGCACGATGCCGACCTGACCGGGCAACCAGCTTGGCTGCGCCTCGCGCGCGTCCAGTGATGGGTCTTCCATCAATCTCAGGCCCCAGTCACCACCTGCTTCATGTAGGAAGCTGCGCTGTGCCCATGCACGGCGATACCCGGGATGCCGGCGAAGGTACTCCCAAGCAAGCGCTGGGCCATCCAGGTGCAGCATATACAGGTAGGCAGCAACCGGGTACCAGGCCTTGGGCTTGGGATCGGACATGAGATGAACCCGCTCGGACGGGAAGACTCGAAGGCGTTAGAGAGAGCAAGCAAGGCAAACGCGCTGCCCACAGGCTGGCGCTGTTCCGATAGGCAATCATGTGCATAACGATCAGACACGCGCTGACTTGCGTGACACCGCCGACCAAGACCGAACCGGTCTTCAGTTATCCCCAACAGTGTCCGTGCTGCGACAAGGCGCAATCAGCCAAGTCTTCTGATGTTGGGAGGCTCTACGGGAAGTGCTTTCTCCCAGATCCGTCGATCTGTAGAACCTCATTTGAACCTAAGCGTATTTGCACAAATCAGCAAATCTTCAGAACCGGATCCAAGAAAATTCGCAATCGTGCCTTTCAGGTTCAGTGCAATTGAACGTTTGCGAATCTGTGCATTTGCATATTTTTGCGCGTGTGCATTTGTGCAGATGCGCAAATCCGGCCAGCAGGACCCGGGGAAGGAACGCTACGATTACCTTGCCGATGCGCTATGTCCCAGACCTACAAGGGGCGTTGAAATGCTCTGGGCACCTGGCTCCAGCCGGAGAGCTCGGCTGCGGCTCTTGAATTTAGTATCCGGACGGCGCGCGGATCGCTTTCATCCTGCAGCTCGATGAAGCTTTGCGGGCCCAGGTTCTCCGGAAAAAAAGCCGCCAGAAAGTAACCAAGCGGATTCTTGGTGGACTTGTACTTGATAGCCTAGATACCAGCTTTGCCTAGGGCGCTGTTTGAAGCTGCACTTTGGAAGCCATCGCGCTGCGAATGGATTTGCGCAGTTTCTCATGTCGTCCCAGTCGCACCATGTCCCTGGGCGAGACGTCCCCCAACATCGGATTGGACGCACGGAACCACAAGGCCGTCTTTCCGACATCTCCATTAAAGACCTGGGCAACCAGATTGGCGATGCTGCCAATCTCTTCCAACCGGTCGCGAACAGCCCTAGGGATATGGTCGTCGTAACGCACCGACGCCGGGGCCACAGCCGAGATCCGAGAGACCTCCTTCTTGTCCAACTCCATCCATTCGGCAACTTTTCGCGCGTTAAAGGACGGGCCATAGCCGAATTCCAAGGCATCCATTTCGGGCACCGTGCTGAAAGGAGAAGGTTTCATAGACCACCAATGGGCGGGGATTCGGAATCTAGACCAAACATGCTAGATGCAAGTTAAAACCACAATGAAACCACGCTTTAACCAACGACGACTTGCCCCCCAGCAAACACATGATCTTTGTTTCAGCCGCTTCCTCGCGAAGCTACCGCAGGGGTGAACACCCCATATAAATCAATTACTTGTTTACTTTCACTTATTAACTGATCGTTTCAAACATCGTTTCAGCCATGGCTCGTCAACCCGACATTCTGGTCCTGATCAATGCCCTCCGCTTGAGCGGACCTATGGCTGCCAGGGCCCTCCTGACCAAGCTGCGAGTCAGCCGACCCGCCCTCTCGCGCTTAGTCTCGGCTGCCGGCGAGGCCGTGCTGCGCGCCGGCAAGGCCAGGTACACCCGTTACGCAGCCACTGGCGATGTGCGAGGCGAGCGATCCTGGCCCCTTTACCGGATCGACGGCGATGCCCGGGTCATCCCCATGGGCGAGATCCTCGCCCTGCACGGCGACCATTTCTTCGTGGCATTGGGCAAGCCCAATGAGGTCCTGCAGCATCGGCCGTTCGAGGACGGCATCTTCCCGGCATTGCCCTGGTATCTGGACGACCAGCGCCCGCAGGGCTTCCAGGGACGCAACCTGGCCCATCGCATTGCCGGTCCTTCAAAGCTTCCTTCGGACATCAAGTTCTGGTCGCCCAAGGACGCCATGGTGGCCCTGCTTTCCGAAGGTCACGACCAGCTCGGTGACCTGGTCATCGGTGAGGTCGCCCTACGTCGTGCCCTCGACTCCATTGGCGCGCCCCAGGCAGTCGAACCTGCCGGTCGCGGCCATGCGTACTTGGAGCGCGCCGAAGCGGCCCTGCGCGGTGAGCCGGTGGGCTCTTCGGCGGCAGGCGAGCAACCCAAGTTCACCGCGATCCTTCGCGAAGGAAAGTGCTTCCGCTCTGTGATCGTCAAGTTCAGCGACTCCATCTCGCAGGCTGCCGGCGCACGCTGGGCACAGATGCTGCGCATGGAGCAGCACGCGGCCGCTGTGCTCGCCCAGGCCGGCATCCCGGCTGCGCGCGCGGAAATCATCGAGGCAGGTGGAAGGGTCTTCCTTGAGTCCACACGCTTTGACCGGACCTCGTGCCTGGGACGCCGGGGCTTTGTCTCCCTGGCACCCCTGGCCCATGCGATGTACGGCCACGCCGACATCACCTGGCGCGACTTTGCCGTCGAGCTGGAGCGTGACGGATGGATCGACCAGGAAACTGCCAGCCGGATGCAGATCATCAGCTGGTTCGGCAACCAGATCGGCAATACGGACATGCACCTGGGCAACCTCGCCCTCAGCCTCGGCGACACCCTGCCGCTCAGCCTGGCACCGGTCTACGACATGCTCCCGATGGTCATGCGCCCTGGCTCCAATGGCGCGGTCATCCACCGCGATGTCGAATTCGCCATGCCCCGCCCCGGACAGTTCGAGCAATGGCGTCTGGCTGCGCCACTGGCGCTCAGTTTCTGGGAGCACGTGCTTGGCGATGAAGCGATTGACGACCAGGTAAGAGTGATCGCAACCAATGCGCACGACACGCTCACCACGCTCGTTGCCAGGATCGGCTGAGCAATTGCGCAAGGCTGGACGTGAAGCTTTTGCTGGGTTTACGGCTGCGTTGATCTGAAAGCATCAAAAATGCGCGCATCTGCGTGGTGAGCGCAATTTAATTCTCGGCGCCTTCATCGTCGTGCCCCTAGCCTGATTGCTGCAACGCAACATCCATCAGCTATCCCACCCTCGCAACTTACGTCAGCTCGCAAACAGCGGGCCAGCGTGACTGCGCGCGCTCAGCAGAGATCCAGGATCGATGTCAGTTACTGCAATCCCTTCAAAATCCCTCACCTCCACGCCAGAGAGCCGGTTCGTTCGACTGATCGCGAGCATTGCCACGCTCGGCGCGCTTGCGTTCGGCTATGACACCGGCGTGATCTCAGGCGCGCTTCCCTTCATGAGCATGGCGCCTGATCAAGGCGGTCTTGGTCTGACGCCATTGACCGAGGGACTGGTTGCAGCCTCCCTGATCTTCGGTGCTGCAGTGGGCTCGTTTTTCAGTGGTCACTTGGCTGAAGTCCGTGGCCGGCGAAGCGCGCTGAGGATTGTTGCCACGATTTTCATCATCGGCGCGTTGGGAACGGCTTACTCGCCCAATGTGCCGGCCATGGTGGCCATGCGCTTCGTGCTTGGCATGGCAGTGGGTGGCGCATCTGCAGTCGTTCCGATGTTCATTGCCGAAATGGCAGGGCCTGGCCGCCGCGCGCGGCTGGTCAGCCAGAACGAGCTCATGATCGTGTCGGGTCAGTGCATTGCCTACATCTCCAACGCTGTATTGGCGCACTACTCAGACGACAGCGGCATCTGGCGAACGATGCTCGCCATCGCCGCCGCGCCTGCAGCATTGCTGTGGCTGGGCCTGCTTTTCGTACCAGCCTCGCCGCGCTGGCTGGCCAGGAAGAACCGCCTGGAAGAAGCGCGCGAAGTCCTGCTCAAGATTCGCCACTCGGAAAGCCAGGTGGACAAGGAGCTTGAAGAAATGAGCACCGAGGCAGAGGCCAGCAGTCACCAGGCCCGCTGGAGCGACATCGCGAAAGAGCGATGGGTGCGCGTGGTCCTGATGATCGGCGTCGGACTGGGCTTTGTGGCCCAGTTCACAGGCGTCAATGCCTTCATGTACTTCACCCCGGCCATCCTTCGCTCGACCGGCCTGGGTACCAACGCTGCGCTGACCGCGACGATCGGCAACGGCGTGGTTGCGGTCATTGCCACCTTGATCGGCATCTGGCTGATCGGCCGGCACGGCCGGCGCAGGATGCTCACTACCGGCTTGATCGCCGTGGTCGCCTCGCAGCTGGCACTTGGCGCGGTCATGACATGGATGCCCCATTCAGCCCTGCAGAGCTATCTGGCCCTGGCATGCATCCTGTCGTTCCTTCTGTTCATGCAGATGCTGATTGCACCGGTCTACTGGCTGATGATGTCCGAGATGTTCCCGACCCGGGTCCGCGGACTGGTGACCGGCCTGGCCGTCGCCTGCCAGTGGGTCTTCAATGGCGTGGTCTCTTTCCTGTTTCCGATGCTGCTGGATCACTTTGGCGGCGCGACCTTCTTTGTCGCCGCAGCCATCAATGTCGGCTCGCTGCTCTTTGTCATGCGCATCGTCCCCGAGACGCGTGGCAAGTCGCTGGAAGAAATTGAAGCGCACTTGCGCGAGCGGTACAGCGACAGGGCGATGGCGTAACCGTCAGGCACTTGAACCTGACGCTGGTGGTCGCTTGAGCTAGTGCAGCTTTGAGAAGAGCGCCCCGCCTTGCGGCGGGGCGCCAGGGCGATCAGCCCACCTGCGGCCTGTTGCGCGTCCAGATCAGGTCATGCCAGCCGTCCTCGCCTTCGAGCAGACGGGCGTAGATCGTCGTCGGGAAGGAAGGATCGTCCAGCGAGACCGAGAGGTAATCCCGCCCTGCCTCGCTGGTCTTCTTCCACGCCGCGCCGATATCGTTCCCGGCCGCCTCCAGGCGGTAGTCGGGTGCGTTGTCGTTGCCGCCCTTGTCATTGGGAACCAGCTTGACCTTGGTGTTGAGGGTCAGGGTGCGGATGGTGCCGGTGAAGCCGTCTTTTTCTGCGGTGAAGGTGCCGATGTTGGCCATGGTCATTTTCCTTTCGGGTTGAACAAGGTCGCGCCATTGCGTCCTTGTTGTGGGCGGACCAGCCAAGGATGGGCCGGCCGCATCGCGCGGCGATCGCAGCAACGCGGAGAACCTGGAAGCGCAAAGAATTTGTCGGGCGAGGAAGCCGCAGCGCGGCGGGGAAATTGTTTTCGCTGCAGGGTTGCGGCCATCAGGCCCAAGGCAATGCCGAGCCCTGGCAAGCCATCACAACAAGGCAAGGACGCACTGGCCACCTGTCCCGGAAGCGCCACCTGGTCGATTAGGCATTCGCAGCGGATCGCGTCACCCGCATGTCCCCTGCCCCGTCCAAGGCCACAGCCACAATGCAGGGCAACGATCAGTGCCAGAGCCTGCGGCGTAGCGTCGGGAATATCGGCGGGAAGTCTCATGCGCGGGGCCCTGCGGAATGTGTTCGAGCCGACGCGCGGCAGCAGATGCAGACAGCGCCTAGCCTCGAAGGCCTGACGCCGCGGCACAACCTGCTGCAGCAGGCCCAGGCGTAGACCTGGCGCCCCGCCACAGGCGGGGTGCTTCAGCAGCGGGACACAGTGCCAGGACGCGCTCCGAACATGTGCTGTTCGCTGATCAGACCTGCAGCGCGCCGCAGGTGATCGCGCAGCTCCATCGGGAAGAAAAACATCCGCACTCATACCGGTACGAGGAGAAGCAAAAGGGGGCCGAAGCCCCCTTGCTCAGATCAGTCCCCGCTCGGCAAACGAAGTCGTGGAATGTCCACCGACCACGATGTGGTCAAGGGTGCGCACGTCCACCAGCTCCAGTGCATCCTTCAGTCGTCGCGTGATGGCCTTGTCCGCCGCGCTCGGCTCGGGATTTCCGCTTGGCTGGTTGTGCGCAAGGATCACCGCAGCCGCATTGACCCGCAGCGCTTCCTTGACCACCTCGCGCGGATAGACCGAGGCGCTGTCGATGGTGCCGCGGAACATCTCGGCGTAGGCGATCAACCGGTGCATGGTATCCAGGAAGATCACCGCGAATACCTCATGCTCGAAGCCTGAGAGTTTGACCTGCAGGAAGTCCCTGACCACCTGCGGCGAACGAAAGGCGGTGCCACGCTGCATCCTGTGGTCGATGGCATCACGCGCAGCGGCCAGGATCCGGTCGATAGAGGCCAGACGATAGGTGCCGGTGGTATCGCGCACATGCAGTAGCGCGTCAAAGGAAGTGAACGAAAGTTGCGACATGATCCAGGCTCCGGTTGCTCGGGCGGCATTGCCCGGAAACCGGCTCCTCACGGCGCAAGCGCAGGCTGTCACAGGGTCCTTTGACGGCCAGCGGCCGCAAGCGTGCAGGCACGCGCAGCCCTTGACGGCGAGAACGCCGTGATACGGTGACCGGACACAGCAAGCCGCCCTCTCCCCAGCTCCAAAAGGCTTCAGGGCAAGCGGAGCGCGCAGGCACGGTTCAATGCCGGGCCGCAAGGTCAGCAGGGATCAAAGCCGACTGGCCATGACTGGCAAGGCGTGGGGCGCAGCCCAAGAGCCCGACCGCATCAATGCGGTGCAGGAACGACGCCGAGTCGTTTTCCTCGGCCCCAAAAAAAAGGCCGGGGGTGAGCCGGCCGAAGGATATGGAACGCCCCCATGATCCACACATCCGGTCGCAGCAGCTGAGACAGCGAGCCGATTTTTCGTCTGGCACGGCGGCAAGTCCATGCAACCGTTTCCCGTAAGAACTAGTGGCTATCGCACTGCTCAAGCCCAAGAGGGCCGAGTTGCAATACAAAGGCGCTCCCCAGACTCGCGCGTTTAATGCTTACGAAAGCGAAACAATTTTGCCGCGGGAAAACAGCGGCATCGTTGACCCCGCAGGGGAACTCCGTGTGGAAAGCTGCCATGGCTTATTTCATGTTCCGCACGAAGGGGATTTCGCATGGGCGCTCGCTCATCGAGCGCGTCCTGACCGTCATGGCCGGGTTGGAGATCGAAGGCGCCGGCGTGCAGCTGCAGACCTCGGGCATGCGGAGCACATACGACGGCGATGGTGATCTGATCATTGCCAGCGTCACTGGCCCAACAGGCTGGCATTTCCACGCTCATCGCCAGTTGGATCAGAACGATCTACGTTGCTCGATCTACCCAGCTTCGGCATCCCCGAAACAAACATTGCAGGTCGAGGAGTTCCGCGAGCCCTCCTGCGGCAGCCAAGGGCAGCCGCCCCGCAGGCTCGCGACATGCACGATCAAGTTCAGATCAACGAATCGATCATCCCGTGTAGGGCAAGCGGTTCTTTCCCTGATGTTCGAGGAACGCCAAGGTCCCGTTGCCTGGGCTAACCATCAACACCGGTGACGCAGCGCGGTGCTGCCATTGCGTCGAGGGTATGGCCAAGCAGAAGGTGGCGCCTGCTTGGCCCTCCCGATGTACAGAATTTCAAACCTAGTTCTTCGAGCCCGAAGCGCTTGCCATCGCCTGGCGGGCTCCCGGCTCATTCTGTGTACCATCAAGAGAGCTCCGGACCGCCCCAGCCAAGTCCCGGCGGGTAAAGGGCTTTGAGAGGATGGTCACGTCCCTCATCTGCGCACCGCTGGTCTCGATGTCGCGTGGATAGCCGGAGGTGAACAGTATCGGAAGCGCGGGACGTAAGCGGCGTGCCTCCTGGGCAAGTTCCCACCCCGTCATCCGTGGCATGACAATGTCCGAGAACAACAGGTCCACATGCACATCGGGACGTTCGAGCAGGCGCATGGCCGAAAGCCCGTCATGGGCCTCAAGCACGCGATAACCCAGATGGCGGAGAACCTCCACGCTGTAGGCGCGCACATCCTCGTTGTCTTCGGCCACCAGGATGGTCGCCGATTTCTCCGGCAGCTCGGCCTGGCCAAGTTCCTCGCTCGCCTGGGCAAGCGGAGTGGAAGAAATGGGCAGCACGATGGAAAAGACCGTGCCCACGCCGACCTTCGAGTCAATCAGGATGTGGCCGCCCGATTGCTGCACAAAGCCGTAGACCATCGACAATCCCAGTCCCGTGCCCTTGCCTACTTCCTTGGTGGTGAAGAAGGGTTCGAACACGCGCGCGATGGTCTCCTGGGACATGCCGACCCCGTTGTCCTGCACCCGGAGCATGGCATACCGGCCCGGAGCGATCGTGGAGTTCTGCGCCGCCAGCTCGACGTCCATCTGCATGTCGCTGAGCTCGATCAGCAGCTTGCCTCCGCCGGGCATGGCATCCCTGGCGTTGACAGCCAGGTTGATCAGGGCCGCCTCAAGCTGGCCGGCATCGATTTCAACGGGCAACTGGCCTGATGAACCGACCACTTCCAGTTCGACCAGTTCGCCCAACGCGCGCGCCAGCATTTCCTGCAGGCCAACTACGTGGCTATCCAGGTCCATTACCACGGCCTGCACCGGCTTCTTGCGCGCGAGCGTGAGCAGGCGGTTGGTCAGCGCCGAGGCGCTCATGACGCCCTTCATGGCGCTTTCCAGGGCCCGCTTGGTCTTGTCGGTCGAACCAGGCATCTCGACCAGCATGCTGGCGTAGTCGACGTTGCCGGAAATCACGGTCAGGATGTTATTGAAGTCGTGTGCGATGCCACCGGTGAGCTGGCCCACCGCCTCGATCTTCTGCGCCTGCTGCAGGGCATTCTCCGCGCGGCGTCGCTCGGTGGTCTCGATCGCCTCGCATAGGACCGAGACCACATGGTGGTCGTGGTCGATGATCGGGCGAAATGAATAGTCGAAACTCCGCAGGCCCGTCGGCAGGTTGAGCTCGAGCTCATGGCGTGACTCATCGCCAGAGGCAGCCTTAGCAAGCGCTGCTGCGACCAGACCAGGCGCCCCTTCAGTTTCGCTAAACCAGGCAGCGGTGCTGAACGCGATGCCGACGACCTGGTCTTTCTCGCACAGGATGGCGGCCAGCGACGTCTTGTTCGCGTCCAGGATCAAGCCATCCAGCGACACAAGAATCTGCTGCTGCACACTCGACTCGAAGATCGACTGCATCCGGCTGCGACTACTCCGCAATTCGCGCTCGCCGACTTCGACACGAAGCTCGAGACTTTCCTTCTGTGCCAGCAAGGCTTGCTCAGCGCGCTTGTGCCCACTGACGTCACGTGCCATCAGGTAGTAGCCGGCATACGCGCCGGATTCCCCCACGCGCGGAACGCAGTCGACCTGCGCGGGCCGGTGGATGCCCTGCTGGTCAACCAGATCCAATTCCAGCGCCAATGGCTGACCGGCCATCAACGGTTCGAGCTGCGGGGCGAGCACCTGGAAGGCTGGCTGGCCTATCACGGCGCCCAGATCCTCCCCCACCAGTGCCGATGGGGACAGCCCGTACCAGTGGTTGAACGCCTCATTGGCAAGCAACAGGCGGTGCTGGGCATCTACTCGCGCAATGAGCGGCGGCAAAGAATTGGTATAGGTTTCAAGCTGTTCCTGACTAGCCTTGAGCTCTGCCCGCGCCTGCCGCAGGCTCGCCTTCTCATCGTTCTCACGCAGCGCACGCACGATCGCTTCGGGAAGGCGCTGCAGGCGTTGCTTGACCACATAATCCCGGGCGCCGTGCCGTAGCGCGCGAACCGCCAACTCCTCGGTCAGGGTTCCGGACACGAAGATGAAGGGCACTTCTGGCGCCAGCTCACGTGCCAGCCGCAGCGCCGTATCACCATCGAAATTCGGCAACACATGGTCGGCCAGGATCACATCGTGGTTGTGGCTCGACAACGCCCCCACAAAACTCTCTCTGGTCCACACCCGATCCATCGTGACCTCGAGCTTGGCAAAGCCGAGCTGGGCCATGATCAGCTCCCCATCCAGCGCGCTGTCCTCCAGCATCAAGACACGGATGGGTGCCGTTGGAGCGTCAGCCTTCACTTGCCGCCGCCCTCCCCCGGTTGGATCGCGAACGGCGGTGGCGGCAGGTTGGTAATGCCCCAGAACATGCCCAGCCCCTGGATGGCTTCAAAGAATTCCTTGAAGTCCACAGGCTTGACCACGAAGGCATTGACCCCGAGCTTGTAGCTCTTGACCAGGTCCTGCTCCTCGCGTGACGAGGTCAGCATGACGATTGGGGTGCTACTGAGATTCGGATCGGAACGGACCTGCTCGAGCACCTCGAGCCCATCGACCTTCGGCAATTTCAGGTCAAGCAGTACTACCACGGGACCACCATGGTTCTGGCCGGCGTACTTGCCCTGGCTGCGCAGGTAGTGCAAAGCCTCTTCGCCATCACGCACATGGGTGACCTCGTTAAGCAGCTGGCAGCGTGCCAGGGCAGCTTTAGTCAACTCCGCATCCTTGGGGTTGTCTTCAACAAGCAAGATAGGACGCAAATCCCTCACGAATCGGCTCCAGATTTAAGGGGGATGGAGAATGAGATAACGGCACCTTCGCCGAGCTTGCCTTTGGCCCAGGCACGACCACCGTGCCGACCCACAATACGACCGACGTTGGCTAGGCCAATGCCGGTGCCTTCGTACTCTTCGACGTGATGAAGCCGCTGGAAAACACCAAAGAGCTTGCCCACGTAGTTCATGTCGAAACCGCAGCCATTGTCCTGGACGAAGAACACCTTCTCAGCGCCTTCCAGATAGGTCCCGACATGGATCCGCGCAGGCTTGCTATCGCGGGTGAACTTCACCGCGTTTGAGAGCAGGTTCTGCCAGACCAGCCTCAGCATCATCGGGTCGGCCTCCACCTCGCCCAGACTGTCGATTTCCCATTCAACCTCACGCTCGCGATATTCCATCTCAAGCTTGAGCCGCACATCCTCGACCAGTGCGTTCATCTTGATGGTCATCAGGCTCAGGGTTGAGCGGCCCATCTGGGAAAAGCTCAGCAGGTCGTCTACCAGTTCGCCGGCTGACTTTGCCGAGTCCACGATCGTGTCCAGGAAACGGCGCTCGTTGTCGTCAAGTCGTTCGCCTGCGGACATTGAAAGCAGTTCGCTATAGCCAACGATATGGCGGAAAGGCGCACGCAAATCATGGCTGACCGAGTAAGAGAATGCTTCGAGCTCCTTATTGCTCTTGAGCAACTGCTCGTTCAAGGCTGCCATTTCCTCTGCCTTGCGAAGGACGATATCCACGATCGCGCTGCGCAGCTCCAGGGCCGCATCCCGATCCACATCGTCCCAGGGCAGCGATCGCTGCCTGACGATTTCCTTCCATGACTCAAAGGATTTACGCGGCGAGAGGACTTCGGGCTTGCCCAGCTTGTGGCTTGGATCACCGCCCCAGCGCACCGTTCTTTCAACCTCTGGCCTAAACCAGATCAGCACGCTTTCGTGCAGCTGTGAAATGGAGATGGACAGGATGCCGCTTGCGATGCTACTCAGCTGCTGCGCCGGCGCCCACACCTCGGGCAAGTTGTCGGTGGCGAAGAAGTCATCGCTTCCCTGCCGCTGGGAGAGCCAGTGGACCAGCGCCATGACATGCTTTTTGTCAGGGCACTCCCCCACAAGCCGGCACTGCCCGGCATGGACGATCGCAGCGCCGCTGGATTGGGTCAGCTCAAGCAGCCCGGCGTGGTGATCTTCCAAGGCCTGGATAAAGTCTTCCTCGCCGGCCATGCGGCCGAGCAACCTGACCTGCGTGGCCCTGCGCGCCATGCGCTCCTCGACATCACGCGCGCTTTCGCGAAGCGAGATCTGGAGGGACAGGATCTGGCCGATGAATTCGCAGGCAGTACGGACGTGGTAAGGCACCCGACGCGGCTCTGCGTTGTGGCATGAAACCAGGCCCCATAGCTTGTCCCCCTGCAGCAGCGACACCGACATCGAGGCGCCAGTTCCCATATTGCGCATGTACTGCAGGTGCACCGGCGAGACACTGCGCAACGTCGACAGGCTCAGATCGGTCGGCGCCTCTGCGCGCGCATCGGCACTGCGCAACAAGGGCGTGGCGGTATAGGTTGAATTCGGGATCAGCCTCACCGTATTGCGTCGGTACAGCTCGCGCGCCTGAGCTGGAATATCCGATTCCGGGAATCGCAGGTCCATGTACGAAGGCAGCACCTGGTTGCGCTCTTCCGCGACGACGGCGCCATTCCATTGCGGATCAAACCGATAGACCAATGTGCGATCGAACCCGGTCAATTGCCTGACATGCTCGGACGCCAGTGCGCAGACCTCATCCACCGAAGCGGCGGTTCCAACCTTGCCCATGAACGCGCGAATCGTTGGGTAAAGCTCCTCGAAGGTGCCCGGCTCGCCCTCCAGCGGCTCCTCCAGTTCCAACACGATCGCGTCGCCGGAGCGATGCGCCAATGCGTGGTGCATGCCTGCCGGACCGATGGCGAACCGGCCCAGGTAGCTGACAGAGGCCTCCTCGAGTTGCGCCAACGCCTGCACGCAAGCAGCGATGGCGCCATCGAATACATCGACCAATGGCTGACCCAAGGGATCGGCGTAAGTGTTGGTCACCTCGCCGCTGGAGATGGCCCGCTCGATGACGATCAATGAACGCGAATCAACAACCAGCAGTACGCCGTAGGGCTGGATCGCGCCAGGTGTATGGATTGGCTCTTTCGCGCAATCCGTGAGGTCCAATTGCGCGGGATCTGCTATCAAAGTCATCTGGTTCCAGTGAGACCTGCCTTGCCCAGAATGCCTCGCGAAGGCAATTGAGGCAGTGAAATCAAGCGGTATAGCGCTATGTTGCACGATATCTGCAAAGCCGGACAGGCCGATTCATCGCGAGAACATCACGCAGAATTAACCACGCGCGAAGGTATGCCGACTCGCTTGCAATCCGAAACCGATCTTCACAGATTGATCAATTCCCGGATCCGTGTTGCCAGGTCATCCAGCGAGAATGGCTTGGTCAGCACATGCATGCCTTGGTCGAGATGCCCATGGCTGAGCACGGCGTTCTCGGCATAGCCGGTAATGAATAGCACCTTCAAGTCCGGACGCGTCATTCGCCCGGCATCTGCCATCTGCCGTCCGTTCATGCCACCTGGCAAGCCGACATCACTGACAAGCAGGTCGATTCTGGCATCTGAGTTCAATATCTTGAGGCCGCTCGCACCGTCTTCAGCCTCAAGAATCGAGTAGCCCAGGTCCCCCAGCACATCGCTGATCAGCGCCCGGATCGCAGGCTCATCGTCGACCACCAGAACCGTCTCCCCTTGCAGGCTACGCGGCGCCTCTTCCAGCTGCAGGCTATCCTCGAACTGTTCGACATCGCCGACGTGGCGAGGCAGATAGATGCAGACCATCGTGCCCTTGTCGAGTTCGGAGTAAATACTGACCGCACCGCCAGACTGGCGTGCAAATCCGTAGATCATCGACAGCCCGAGACCGGTGCCCATTCCGATCGGCTTGGTGGTGAAGAAGGGATCGAAGGCCTTGGCGATGACGTCGGCCGTCATGCCGGTTCCGCTGTCGGAGACGCACAAGGAAATGTACTGCCCTGGCGCAATCCCACGCTGGGATGCAGTGCGTTGGTCGATCCAGCGATTGCCGGTCTCGATGGTAATCTTGCCCCCATTGGGCATCGCGTCTCGCGCATTGATGCACAGGTTGAGGATCGCGTTTTCGAGCTGGCTCGGATCGATCATCGAAGGCCACAGCCCTGCGGCATTGACCGTCTCCAAGGCGATCTCGGGACCCACCGTGCGCTGGATGAGCTCGGCAATGCCACTGACAAGCTGCTTGACGTCGGTCGGCTTGGGCGAAAGCGTCTGCCGACGCGAAAAAGCCAGCAACCGGTGGGTCAGGCTCGCTGCCCGGCTGGCCGCATTGGTGGCGACATTGATGTAACGGTCCAGGTCCTGGGTACGTCCCTGTGCAAGGCGCATCTTCAGCAGTTCCAGCCCACCGGTAATGGCGGTGAGCAGGTTGTTGAAGTCATGTGCGATTCCGCCCGTCAGCTGCCCGACTGCCTCCATCTTCTGCGCCTGGCGCAGCGCCTCCTCGGCCTGGAGCAGCTCGTGCGTGCGCTGCTCGACGCGCTGCTCCAGGGTCTCGTTGGCTTCTCGCAGCGCCGCCTCACCATGCAGTCTTTGTTCGGCCGTGCGGATGCGCGCAACGAACTCCTGGGCCATGGCCACCTCCTGGTCTTCCCAGGCGCGCGGCTGCGAGGTGTTGACGTATAGCACGGCGACCAGCCTGCCGTGCTCGAGGATCGGAACATTGATTAGCGCGCCGACGTCCCAGCCCTCGAGCAGCTCCACCACCTCTGCCGTGAGCTCGTCATGGCGGATATCTCCTACCACGACAACCTGCCCCTGCTCCAGGGCGGCGCGGATCGCGCGGTAGGGGCGAAGGTCCAGAACGCGCCCCAGGCGCTGTGCGCCTGTATCGCCCCACTCGCTGGTGATCACCAGCGCGCTGTCATCGTGCACGGTATGGGCGTACCCGACTCTTGAAGCTTCCAGCGACTTGCCCAGGATGATGGAAGCGAGCTGGCCGAGCTGACCAGGATCGCTCGCGTCGCGAATCGCATCGGTGAGCGCCACCAGCGCCTCCCGGGTGACTTCCGATCGAGCCCGCTGGGTGACGTCCACCCCCTCGATGAAGATGCCGCTGACCCGCCCGAGCTCGTCCTTGATCGGCTGGAACACGAAGTCCACCACGCGCCGGACGCTTGGACCGCCGGAATGGGTCTGCATCACATAGGGAGCCCCTCGCGCCGAGTAGGCCTCGCCGTCGGCGAACACCTTGTCCAGCAGGGCCAGATACTGGTCCGCCACGTCAGGCAGTACCTCACCCACGGTGTGGCCGATGACATCGCGATTGCCAACCACACGCCGGTAGGCGGGATTGGCCAGTTCAAAACGGTGCTCAGGGCCGCGCACCACCGCCATGAAGGAAGGCGCCTGCTCGAACAGCTGGGCCAGGCGCTCGCGTTCGGCGGCATTGGCCCGCTGGGCCAGGACCCGCTCGGTGGTCTCCACCACGATGGCGAAGACGCCAATCGGCGTCCCGGACTCATCCAGGACCGGGGAGTAGTCCAGGTCCATCCACAGGGTCTTGAACTGCCCGTCGCGATTGAGGGCCAGCTCCATGTCCTTATAGGACAGCGGCTGGTTGCCCAGCAGCACGTGGCTGACCACGTTGTCGTTGAAGCTGGCAATCTCGCCCCAGCCTTCGCGGACGTTGGATCCCAGTAGGGAAGGATGCCGCTCGCCAGCAAACTCGGAATAGGCGTCGTTGTAGATCATCACCCCGTCTCGCCCCCACAGGGTCACGATCGGCACGGGGGACTGCAGCATCAGGGCAATGGTGGTGCGTAGCGCAGGTGGCCAAGCGTCGATAGGCCCAAGACTTGTCGCGGCCCAGTCGTAGCGCTCGATCAGTTCTGCCAGTCGCCCGCCGCCAATCAAAAACGAATGCTTCAACTTCACGTCCCCGGCAGTCCTGCAATCGGCTTTGACGCCGGTCCGACGGAAGGTCGGGAGCCTATTCTGGGGAAGTTGTCCGTGAAGCAACAATCACCCGGTGCCGTGGGCGCGCCCGCTCTCCTTCACCCCAAACGACCGGCACACCGCGGAGATCGACCTGCCCGGAGCCCGGTGGAGAGGGTTCGCTCCATACCTGGAGGCATCGAGGACAAAGAAGGTGTACAAATGTACACCTCTCGTACACCCCGCCTATCCGCCCGGGATTGGTCCCGAAGGACATGGGCCGGGCGCGGCGTCATCAGGAAAGCTCCCATGGGACCGGAAAGCGGAAATCATCAGCGCGGAGAGGGCTTCAAGGGCCCGCAGATCGAGCCCCGCTACAACTGGCAGGCGTCCAGGGGAGGTTGGGCGCTGTTCTGGAAGGGATCGATGGTTGCCGGCGTCGAGCCCGATGGCGTCCATTGGGTGACCTGGCGCGGCATCCGCCACAGTGGCCACATTCGCTCGGTCAAGCTGGCACGCCGATGCATTGATCGCTGGCTGGCAGCAAGACCACCGCTGCCACCGGTGCTGAAGAAGGATCTACCACCGTCTGCCCTGTCCAGCCTGGAGTCATTCCTGCGCGAATACGACGAGTCCAACTTCTGAGCGCGCGCAGGCGCGCATGGCGTCCGCACCCAGAGCAAAACTCAAGGCCATACCTGGACTCCGCTCAGTTCAGCGCCGTGGGCTGCTCGTAGGGCAAGGCACGCACACCAGAACCGATCACCGCCGCGTCGGCTTGTTCGAGCAGTACAGGCTCGGCATCGACAACGACCAGTACCCGGCCCGCCTCGATTTCTTCTTCGAACGTTCGCCGTACCGGATCGGACACCGAAGACCCCACAAGCGCGGCCGACCAGGTGCCAACCGCGGCACCGGCCAGTGCCAGCGCGCCAGCACCCGCCAGGGTCAGTCCCAGCGGTGGCACGGCCACACCGATCAGCCCCGCCACCAAGCCAGCAGCGCCGCCGCCTACGGCCCCACGCAGGGCGCCCTGCTTGAAGTCGGTTTCCGCCTCCTTCAACGAATCGGGCACGGCCTCCATTTCGATCTCGCCCTTGGCGATCAACGAAACATCGTCATGGGCCACCCCGGCATCAAGCGCGGCCTGGATGGCGGTATGCGCCGCCGCGAGGTTCTCGGCTGCATACACGTGTCGGGTCTTCATGGCGCGCTCCGGTCCAGGGGATGTGCCAGCCTTAGGCGGTGGTGGTTATGCAGGGGTGACCAGGCAGCTCGGGGATGGGGACCAATCCCCAACATGTCCTGCACCAGTGAGACGCCCGCTACCAGTTCGTATTGGGTTCGATCTCGATGGCCGCCCAAAGGAAGGCCATGACAGCCGCACCGCGCCCCTGACGGACCAGGTCAGCGGCCGTCTCATCGCCAAGGGGTCGGATCGGTACGCCGTAGTACCAGTCCATCACCGCCTGAGGGCTGGATTCAAGCAACCCTGCAACGGTCAAGATGTCCTGGTCGATCACCGTGTCCACCCAAGCGAGGCTAGCGCTCATGCCGTGTCCTCGCCTGTTCTCATTGCCACGAAGAAGCAAGCGCCCTCACCGGCGGACACATCGGCCAGGCCGACACGCCAGCCGTGCGCGGCGCAAATTTCCTGGCAGATCGCCAGGCCCAGGCCGGCGCCACTGCCATCGCGCTGCGACCGCCAGAACCGCTGGAACAGGTGGGCACGATCGGCCGGCGCAACGCCTGGACCTTCGTCCTGCACGCAGAACCCGTCGGCGCCCAGCCTGACCCGGACGACGCTGCCGGCCGGGGCGTGGTTGAGCGCGTTGTCCAGCAGGTTCTTGGCCAGCACGAACAGCGCCGCGGCATCCCCCTCGACATGGCCAAGCGCCCCAGGCTCACGCACAAATTCCAGATGCACGCTGCGCTGGTGTGCGAAGCGCTCGAAGTAGTCCACCGCCTCTTCCAGCACGCTGCCGGGATCGATCGGGGCGAATGCATAGTTGTGCCCCTCACTGACCTCGGCCAGGTGCAGCAGCTGGTGCACCTGACGCGCCATCAGCGCGGTGTCGCGAAGCAGCAGCTCGGTATTGGCAGCGCCACCCAGCTCGATCTCGGCCTGGAGCAGCGCCAGCGGCGTCTTGAGCTCGTGCGCGGCGGCGGCCAGGAACTCCTGCTGTACCCGGTAGCCGCGTTCCAGGCGCTCCAGCGCGGTATTGAAGCCCTGCACCAGGGGCGCGATTTCCAGCGGTACGCGCGCCACGTCCAGGCGCGTGGTCAGGTTGCGCGGCCCGATGCCTGCGGCCACCTGCGAGACCCGGTGAAGCGGCAGGATCATCCGGCGCACGGTCACAAAGACCACCGCGCCGAAGGTCACCAGCGCGAGCAGTGCCGTTGCCAGCCCGGCACGCACGTACAGCTTGTCGGCGTAGTCGCGCAGGGTCAGCACCAGCCGGTCGCTGCGCGCCACCCGCACGGTGAATGCCTGGTCGCCGTGCCGGATCGAACGCTGGATCAATCGCAGTTGCCCATCACCATTGCCGACGGAAACGGCCAGCGCGTCAGGCCCGGGCGACATGCCAGCCAACGCCTGCAACGCCGCCCCTTGTGGACTGTGGGCCACGGCCCGGCCGGAGGCGTCGTAGACCAGGTAGGCCGCGTCCCTGGGCATGGCGTCGTACACCCGCGCATTGCTTTGCTTGAGCTCTACATGCGCCTTGCCAGCGGCATCGATCCGCAGCCCCGACTGGATATCGGCGACCTCTTCCTCCAGTTCCGCGTGCAGCAACCGGTCCGGTGAGCGAAGGTCGGCCCCTATCCAGATCAGCACGCAGGCCACGACCGTCGCCGCGGCCAGGCCGGCCACCGCCGCCAGCATCAGGCGGGCGGTCAGGCTACGCGGAAGCATCGGCCGCCCTGAGTGCAAAGCCCTGCTGGCGTACGTTGACCAGGCCCACCGCCGCCTCGATCGCGACCAGCTTCTTGCGCAAACGGTGGATGGCCACGTCCAGCGCATTGGGGGTCACTGCCCCGCCCACGCCCCATGCCGCGTTCTCCAGCGCGCTCCGCCTGACGGTCTGGCCCTGCGCTCGCAGCAGGGCCAGCATCAGCTGCAACTCTGCAGGCGCCAGGCTGATGCGTTCCTGCCCGGCCAGCATCGAGCCGCTTTCCGGCTCCACGCTCAACCCCAGGAAGCTCGGCGCCACGCTGCGCAGCGCCGTCGGGCGCCGCATCAGGGCACGCACGCGGGCTGCCAGCTCGTCCAGGGCGAACGGCTTGGGCAGGTAGTCATCGGCGCCTGCGTCCAGCCCATCGACGCGGTCGCGCAACGCATCGCGCGAGGTGAGCATCAGGCAGGGCGTGCGCACATCGGCGCGCCGCAACCGGCGCACCAGGTCCAGGCCGTCGCCATCGGGCATGCCGCGGTCGACGATGGCCACCGCATAGCCCTGCCCACTCAAGCCATGCCAGGCAGATTCCAGCGTCTGGAAGACATCGACCGCGATCCCGGCGCTGGCCAGCCCACGCTCGATCAACCCTGCCAGCCTGGGGTGGTCCTCGATCAGGGCCACGCGGGTGGCGATGGCTGGCGCTGTGTCGGTCATCAGGTTTCCCGCCAGAGACAGGGCGGCTACCTTCTCAGAACGACCAGCCAATGCCAACGCGCACACCCATCGCGCCGCTGACGTCCGGATCCATCAGCGGGCTGTCGGTGATCTCGCTGGGGAGGAACTTGTAATTGACCGAGCCGGTGACCTTCCAGTGCTCGCCCAGGGGACGCGAGAACCCAACCCCCACCTGCGGTACCACCGCCGAACCCGGCTGGTAGCGCACCACGCCTCGGGCAACTTCCTCGTCCAGGGTCCCGTAGTAGTAGTCAACAAGATCACTTGACATCCAGCGCACGCCCACACTGGGCACCAGCGTGGTACGCCCCCAATGGAGTGCATAGCCATAGTCAGCGGCGAACTCGTAGCCGCCACTGGAATCGGTAACGTCGGCCAGCGCCGAGAGCTTCAGTTCGCCCGCGGCGCCTCGCCAGGACGCTGACAGGCCCGCATCCAGGCCATCGTCGCGGTCTTCAAGCAGATCGGCGTTCAAGCCATTGGCAGCCAGTTCCTTTCTTCCCAGGTCGTCAATGTCGAAGCCATCGAACCGCCCGGCAAGCACGGCATCCAGCGTGAAAGCCTCACCTTTGATCACATGAACACCGCCAGTGAGGCCACGCCAGAACACACGCTCACCTTCGTAACCGATCAGCGGGAAAGGACGGACGCGGGTGCCCTCGCCTGCATAGCCATCGTCCTTGACCGAAGCGCCGACCCCGATGGTCCAGCGATCATCTTCCTGCTTGGCCAGCAAGTCACTTGTGCTGGACGGGGACTGTGCCAGCGCGATGGAAGGGAACAGGCAGAACAGGCTTGCAGCGGCTTTCAGGGTCATGACGTCGGGGGAGTAGCGAACGGGACGTCAGTCTTTCTCCGCCAGACTTACAGGCAACTTACGGCCCTGGCACATTCGCCATGCCCGTCCGCGCCACCAGGCATTCAGTGCGCCTCTCATGACCAGCAACGAATATCGGCTGCTGCCGGCTAGGGCGAGCCATCGCATCTCAAAACCTACGAATGGGACGACGCCTCAATTCGGGGTAAAACCGAGCGCCTTTACCAGATCAGCCGCCTCTGCCTGCATGCCGGCTTCGGTGGCCGAGGGCTCTCCATCGACGATGGCGCGGATCGCCAGTTCTTTGCGCACCGCCTCGCGCGCTCCTTCGTCCAGGTGTCTCAACAGGCCGCGCAGCGCGGCGCGGTGGGCTTCCAGCCGCCCCTGGAGCTCTTCAAATTCCTCGCGGATCACCCAGCTCGGTTCCATCTCATTCCTCAGCCATGCGCGTTGCGCTGCCTGAAAAGGACAGTCCTCCAGGGCAGGTGAACACCGCGTCGCCGGCGTGCCGTGTCACCGGCCGGTCAAGCGCCGGATTCGGCCACGCCCCCGACCCGGGCTAAGCGCGAGCGCGCCGCATTGTCCATGACCAGCTGATGGATGTAGGCCAGCTTGGCCTTGAGCGGGGTGTTGATCACGAAGGGATAGAGGTCGTTCTGGCCCATTGCGCGGTTGAGGCTGTTGACCGCGTAGGTCAGAGGCAGCCAGGCATCAATGATCTTCTGGAAATCGCGCACGCGGTGCGGATCAAAATCGATTCGAGATCCCATGAACTGGGTATCTGGCACGTCAGGCTCCACCCGGATGCCGAAGGCACCTGCCATCTCCAGCGTATCGACGATATGAAAATAGTGCGCCCAGGTCTCGGCCCAGTCCTCCCACGGGTGGACCGTGGCATAGGGGCTGACAAAGCGCTCCTGCCAATCGTCCGGCGCTCCGAAGCTGTAGTAATCGGCCAGCGACTTGGCGTAGTCGCGCCGCTCGTCCCCGAACAACTCCCTGAACCTTGAGCGCTCGTCTGGGCCTGTGTCGCGAACGAGCCTGTCCCAGTAGTAGTGGCCCACCTCATGCCGGAAGTGTCCGAGCAGGGTGCGGTAGAGCTCGCCCAGGCGGACCCGCGATCGTTCACGCTCGGCATCATCTGCCTCGCTCAGTGAGATCGTGACCAGTCCATTCTCATGCCCGGTCATGACCTGCGGCATGGCCGGCTGATCGGCCAGGAAATTGAACACCAGCGGCTCGTGGTCGTCCTCCCCCGGTGCAGGGGCAGGCAAATGCAGCCGCAGGATCGTGTAGTACAGGCGGCGCTTGGCGACCTCGATGCGCCGCCAGGCCTCGATCCGATTGTCGCAGCTCAGGTCCGGGATCGTCCGGTTGTGCCGGCAAGCCCGGCAGTACGCAGACACATCGGTACTCTCGATCAGCCAGTTGCACGCCCCATAGGCCGCGTTGGAGCACAGCCTCCAGCGCCTGGCCTGGTCAGCCACGTGTACCCACAACGTACCTTCAGCGACCACTGCCACCATGGCCGTCTGCCCAGGGTCGAAGGCCAGGCGCGCACCGCACCGCAGGCATTGGGAATTTTCGAAGTAGACGACGTGGCTGCACACGTCACAGGTGAAGAGCTTCATGGCCTAGGCGAACTGCGCCTGCTCGGCCTGGGTCCAGACGTTGACCGACACGGTCCTGAGCGACCCATAGCTCATGAGGAAGGCTACGTCAGCTGCATCGCGTCCGTAGCCGATCACCGCACGCCCAGCCCTGCGCTCGGCCTGGGTCGCGTCGAAGGTGTACCAGGCATCGCCCACGTAGGCCTCGAACCACGCGTGCATGTCCATCGGCTCAAGGCCATGCAACCAACCGACCACCATGCGTGCAGGGATATCCAATGCCCGGCACAGCGCAATGCCAACGTGTGCAAAATCACGGCACACCCCTTCCCGCTGCTCGATGGTGTCGCGCGCGCAACTGTGCGCGTTGCTTACGCCGTAGCGATACTCGATGTTCTGCCTGATCCAGGCACGGATCGCTTCCACCTGCGCGTACCCAGGCGCAAAGCCTTTGACGATCTTCGTCGCCAGTGCGTTGAGCTCAGGACGGTCCGATGCGCAGTACCGGCTCGGCAGGGTGAACTGAAGCGTTTGCGCGGGCAGCGCAAATGGCGTGACCAGCCCCGCCGATTCATCGAATGCAAGTTCGTCATCGGCTTCCAGCGTGGCCTCAATGCGCACCCGCATCTGACCTTCAGGCACCCAGAAGCGCTGGCAGAAGTTGCCGAAGGTATCCAGATACTCCTCGAAAGCATGCCGCGGCTGGAAGCCAGGGCGCCCGTCGACCCGCCAGATGCATTGCGCATCACGGGGCCGCAGCATGGAGACCACCGGGCTTGGCGCTTCTGCCTCCAAGAGCAGTTCGCAGCCGGCAAGCATCTTCATGGGGGCACTCCTGTGGTGGGCGCGCAGTCTGAGTGCAGGTTTGTGCAGCAGATGTATAGGCCTGCCGCTATCGCCGGGACGCGTGTGGAAGCCGGAGGCTTGGCCCAGCGTGGGCGCCGGAAAGTGCGTCATCGTCGCGGCTGGCTTTCACACCGCGTGTGAAGCCCTTTTGTTGACAATCGCGCCCTGGCGGGGATGCCGCGGCTCGACTTTGGGGACACCTGGAAGATGTTTTGGATCATTGCAGGCGCTGTGGTGGCGACCCTGGTCGCGGTGTTGTTCGCACTGAATTTCACCACGCCCGAAAAGAAGCTTGAACATGTCCCGGCGCACGAATACGAGGTCAACGACCCGATGTTCAAGCGCCAGATGTCTGCGCTGCTGGGGCCGACCATCCTGCCGGGCAACCGGATCGAAGTACTCAACAATGGCGCGGAGATCTTCCCGGCCATGCTCGAGGCCATGCGCTCGGCCCAGCAGAACATCACCTTCGAGACTTACATCTACTGGTCTGGCGACATCGGCCGCGAGTTCAGCGACGTGCTATGCGAGCGCTCCCGTGCTGGCGTTTCAGTCCGTACGACGATCGACTGGGGCGGCAGCCTCAAGATGGACAACGCTCTGATCCAGAAGATGGAACAGGCCGGCGTGGAAGTGCACCGCTACCGGCCGCTGGCCTGGTACAACCTCCATCGCGTCAACAATCGCACCCACCGCAAGTTGCTGGTGGTCGATGGGAAGATCGGCTTCACCGGCGGCGTCGGCGTTGCCGACCAGTGGATGGGCAACGCGCAGGACCCGGACCACTGGCGGGATACGCACTACCGGATCGAGGGCCCTGTCGTGGCCCAGGTGCAGGCTGCGTTCAACGACAACTGGATCAAAAGCACCGGCCGCGTCCTGCATTACCGCGAGTTCTATCCGGAACTTCCGCCCGCCGGCGATACCGACGCACAGCTGTTCCTCGCCTCCCCTGCAGGCGGCAGCGAGAGCATGCACCTCATGTACCTGCTTTCCATCGCAGCCTCGGCGACAAGCATCGATCTGGCAGCAGCCTACTTCGTCCCTGACGACCTGATTACCAAGGCCCTGCTTGCTGCCGCCGAACGCGGCGTCAATATCCGGGTCATGCTGCCTGGCCCGCATATCGACTCGAGCTCCGTGCGCCTGGCCTCCAAGGCAAGCTGGGGACCGCTGCTGCAGGCAGGGATCGAATTCCATGAGTTCCAGCCCACGATGCTGCACACCAAGCTGCTGATCATCGACAAGCTGCTGGTCTCGGTCGGCTCGACCAATTTCGACATCCGCTCCTTCAGGCTCAACGACGAAGCCAGCCTCAACATGTATGACCCGGTCATGGCCGAGCGCCTGAGTGCGGTCTTCGAGCGCGACCTGGAACGGTCCAAGCGTTACACCCTCCAGCAGTGGCAGCAAAGGCCGCTTTCGGAGCGGTTGTTCGAGACCCTGGTGCTGCCCTTCAAGTCGCAGCTTTGAGCGTGCACCTGAACAGATCTGCGACGCACTAAAGCAATTAAATTGAAATGCCCGCGAAGGACGCAATTGAAGGTGTGCGCCCGCGGTTGGGCGCTCTACGGAGAAATGCATGCCGCACCATGAAAAGATCACCTTGAATGGCGTGATCGAAAATGTCTTCGTCCATCGCTTCACTGTGCTATCCAATGGGCAGATCCACCTTGCCGACCTGGGGCCGAAAGGCGCTGAAGTTTTCCCGCTTGCGGAAGGCTTGAAAGTCACCCTGGAAGGCGAGCAAAGGCCTTCAGAGATCAAGGTTCTTTGGATCAGCAAGAAAGGCGGGCGTCCGGTAGACGTCGAACACAAAAAACCCCGCCACAGCCCCAAGCACCACCATGCCGACGTTGCGGCCGATCCGAAGCTGGTCCTGAAGGCCGTCGGCAAAGCCGGCTGGACGGTCGAAGGGACACCCGAGCGCAAACCCAAGCACTTCGAGGTCCTGGCCTATCAGGGCGGAGGAGATTGGACCGAACTCCATGTCGATTTCGCCGGCGTGATCTACAAGGAAAAGCCAGCCGACGCTCACAAGTGGGGCATCGAGGCTTAAACGCTCACCAGGAGCCTCGGTCGATCCGGGGCTCCTTTACGTTCACTCAGCCAGAAGCGGCCAAGACCCAACCCTCAGGAGTCGGCGTGCGAGGCGAACATCTGGATGAGATCGGGAATGGCGGCAGCCGAATGAAACGCCTTGGTCTGGTCCATCGTGACCGTGGTGGCCTCTGCCGTTCGCAAGCGCATCGATTCTTCGAAGCTGCTGATGGCCCAACGGATGTCCTGGAATCGGTCATCGGCCAGGCATTGGGCAAGCTCGAGCGCATCGAGCATGGCCATGTTCACGCCCTCACCAGCATACGGCGGCATGACATGGGCAGCGTCGCCAATCATGGTGAGGTCGGCCGCCGCCTCCCAGCGCTGGTCAGTCGGAAAGTAGTTCTGGGGACGAGGCACAAACGGAGGCTGGGCGTGCTCGAACAGGCCATGCCACATCGGGCTCCATTGAACGAACTCAGCCTTGAACCACGCCAGGACCGCCGACTTATCGCTGAAGTCGATCCCCGAGGTATATCCCCAGTCATTGGGGGCCTTGTGCCCTGTGTAGAACGATGCACTACCGTCACCTTTGGAGATCACGAACAGCGATTTTTCATCACCCAGCGCACAGATCTTTCCGTCGTCCATCATTCGATGAATCTGCGGAACCGACGCTGCCGAATCACGGATGTTTCCCTCGAGCACCATGATTCCCGAATAGATCGGACGAATGGGCGTCAGGTAAGGACGCAAGATCGAGTTGGCGCCATCTGCTGCCACCACCAGGTCAGCGATCGATCGAGTGCCGTCGGCAAACCACAGCTCCACTGATCTGCCCGATCGACGCAATGAGACGAACCTGGCGCCCCATTTCACAGTGCCTTGCTTCAAGGAATTCAGCAACAGATCCCTGAGCGGGCCACGATCGATTTCGGGCCTGGCCACGCCATGCTCACTGCTGACGAACGCGTCAAGGAACGAGGTTCCGTCGCGATCAACCACGGTGATCTTGTCCGCACCGGGCCGGTAGCTTGCTTCGAAGGAATCCATCAGATTGGCTGCACGAAGCGCCTTGAGCCCAGCGTCGTCGTGTAGATCCAGGGTTGCGCCTTGTGGCCGTGCCGACGCGCTTAGATCGCGCTCATACACCGTCACATCCGCGCCCTGCATTTGCAAAAGCCTTGCGAGGGTCAGGCCTGCAGGCCCTGCCCCCACGACGGCAACGCGCTTGTTCCTGATATCAACCATGGTGGTGCCCTTCAGTGAGTGGCATAAGGCCGCAGCGCGGCCAGCGCGGCTAGCGAGCGCTTTTCTTCGAGACAGGCGGCGCCGCGATCAATCCGGCGATGAGCAGATCCAGGTTCCAATCAAGGCGCCCTTCCCCGCCAGAGAGCAGTTCTTCGCTTAGGCGGGAAATATTGGGATGGGTCTTTGGATCGGCCGATCGGATCTTGGACTTCATGCCTTGGACATCTTCGGCAGCCCGCGGGGAAGCTTTCCAGGCGCTGTGCTCGGCGGCATTGGCCGTTGCGAACAGCAACAGCAGGTCCACGCCCCATGCTGCACTTCGATCTTCCACGCCACCGGCCTTGAGCAAGGCCAGGATCATTTCCACGATGCGAAAGTAGTTTGTGCCGTTGGCGGGAGTCGAAATTGCCATGCGGGCAAGTTCGGGGTTTGCAAAAAGCACGTCCATGTAATTGCCGAGCAGTGCCTTCAGCCGTTTCTGCCAGCTGCCTCTTGTAGTGATCTCGGTGACAGGGGCCAGCAACGCGTCGAGCACCTGGGCGTGCAGGTCCTCGGTATCGCGAACATAGACGTACAACGATGCCGCACCGGTATCGAGCTGCGCAGCGATCCGGCGCATCGTCACCTTGCCCAAGCCCTCGGTACGCATGATCGCGAGCGCCGCCTCAGTGATGACCTGCCTGGAGAGCGGCGCCTTGGCGGGTCGATCTCGCCGGCTGCGCGGCTCGGGTTTTTCAATCGTCATGCGCTTGATACCAACAGTTGTCCCTGTGTGTGCCTTTTGTAGCATAGTACGAACATGTTCGTCCAGTACATGTTCGTAATTCACGCAAGCACGCCCGAGGAAAAGCGCAATGACACCCGACACGTCCAAGCTGGATCTCCAAGTGATGGTCCCGCTGTTCTGCATTGTTTCGATCGACGCCATCGGCATGGGCGTCATCCTCCCATTGCTGCCTTTTTACGCTGCCCATTACGGCGCCACTGCGTTGGTCATCGGCCTGCTGACCGCCTCTTTTTCGCTGGCGCAGGCTGTCGCTGCCCCGTGGCTTGGCAGGCTCTCAGATCGCATCGGTCGCAAGAAGGTGCTGCTGGCCAGCCAGGCTGGTACTGCATTGAGCCTGGTAATGCTGGCACTGTCCGGAGGAATGGTGCTGGTTTTCATCGCCCGCATCCTTGACGGGCTGACCTCAGGCAACATGTCGGTGGCCACGGCCTATGCGGTCGATCGCAGCCAGGCAGGAACGCGAAAGCAGGCGATTGGGGTCATCAGCGCCGCGGCGGGAATCGGGCTGATCGTCGGCCCGTCGCTCTCGGGCATGCTCGCTTCGATATCACTTGCCGCCCCTGTATGGCTTGCGGCCCTGCTTTCCGGCGCCAGCCTGATCACCACGATGGTCCTGTTACCTGCCGACCAGCTCGTCCAAGACAGAAAGAAGCCCATCCCTGCTTCGCCTCACCGGCGCTTGAGCATCCTGGCAACGAGCAGTCCAGCAACCTTGGCCACACTCTCCATCCTCACGGCCTTCTTCCTGGCATTTTCGATGTACATCTCCCAGCTCGCCCTGTTCGTCAATGCACGCTTCGAATGGGCCGGAGCGGCTATGGAGGCACGCGAGGTTGGCTATCTCTTCACCGTTGCAGGCGCAATCAACATCTTCGTACAACTCTTCTTGATGAAACGCATTGGACGGGCGATCTCCGATAGCGGGTTAGCCATTGCATGTCTGGCAAGCATGGCCGCAGGGTTTGTTCTTCTGGCGGTGTCCCCTGGCTTGATCGGCCTGTTTGGATCGGTCGCCATCGTCAGCTTTGCCTCCTCGCTCGCGCGTCCGACATTGACTGCTGCACTCACCTTTACAGCTGCGCCAAACCAGCAAGGCAGTCTGATGGGCATTAGCACTTCGGCCATGGCCGTCTCCAGCATCGTTGGACCGATCATCGCCGGGGCACTGATAAGCGCCGGTTACTACGTCGGGTGGTCATTGGTCATAGCAGCCGTCTTCGCTATGTCGGCCATCGCCATCGGGATTTTCACCGCCAAGCATGTATGGCCGTTACCCGATCATCCCGAAAATTAATCAAATGCGCAGAAGCGCCACTGGCAAAAGAAAAAGGGGGCCGTAGCCCCCTGATCACCGAAGCACAAGTCAGTGCTCAATCTGACCACGGTATTTCTTCTCGGCCGCTTCCACCGCGAGCCGCGCAACCTGGCCAGCCCTACTCGCTGGCATGATCAAGCGAGGTGTGCATCTCTTGCTTTCGAAAGAAGCTGCGGAAGTGCACCTATTGATCAGCAGGCACAACGTTTTGGCGAAACGTTGATCTAGATGGTGACCTTCACCCAGGTCGGCGCGTGGTCGCTGGCGTGGGGTTCAAGCCGGACCCAACGATCAACACCAGCTTCCTTCAGCCCACCCGCTAGCTTGCGGTTGAGCAGCAGGTGGTCGATACGCAGTCCGCGATCGCGCTCGGCGTGATGCCGGAAGTAATCCCAGAAGGTGTAAACACGCTCCTGCCCGAACACATCACGCAGTGCATCGGTCCATCCCTGTTGCAGCAGTTCCGAGAAGGCCTTTCGTGTCTCGGGCTGGATTAGCGCGTCTTTCTTCCAGGACTTCGGATCATAGACATCGTCATCGGTGGGGATCACATTGAAGTCGCCCATGAGCACGACCGGATGGGGCAACTCCACAAGCGAGCGCGAGTGCCTGTTCAACCGCTGCATCCAGCCGAGCTTGTAGTCGAACTTCGGGCCGGGTTGGGGATTGCCATTGGGCAGATACAGGCTTGCGACCACCACTCCATGAATGGCGGCCTCCAGGTAGCGACTTTGGGTATCGGCCGGATCCCAAGGCAACCCTCGCCTGCTTTCGACAGGCTCGGTATCCCGGCCAAGCAATGCAACACCGTTCCATGACTGCTGCCCCTGCCAAATCGCACCGTATCCGGCCGCTTCTATTTCGGCACGAGGAAACGCGGTGTCGGTGGCCTTGAGCTCCTGGAGCGCAACCACGTCAGGCTGCTCAACTTCCAGCCATCGCAGCAGATTCTGCAAACGGGTGTTGATGCCGTTGACGTTGAAAGTCGCGAGCTTGAGTGTCTTCTTAGGCACAAAAAGAAATCCCGCCTGGGTCGGTCAAGATGGCGTTTTTCAAGTCGTTCTCTCTAAAGCTCGGGTTCGGCTAGTCATGCTCCACATCAGCTCAGGTTTGACTGGGCTTAGCAGGATGATCACGCTGCTGTGCAGCACTGTTTCAGGCCAACGTGCGCCCCGCGGTCTTGATCGCACCCTTGACCTTCGCGGCGCCGACGCTCGCGACCCCGGCGGCTGAACCCTTCCACTGCTCGTATTGCTCATCGAACTCTGAAAGCTCCGCGGCACTGAACAGCTCTCGTGCCAGTTTGAAAACCGTGCTCTCCTCTTCACTCGCATGATGGCCGATCTGTTCGCCGAACACCTTCGCCGCACCGGCAAATTCTGGAGTACCGGGCTCTGAAGCCTTGACTTCGGGCATTACGATAGATTCGACCGCATGGTGCTCCAGATATGCCTCTGCAATGGCCTTCTTGCCATCGCGATCAGCCCGGTCCCGTATGGCCGGGTAGAAAACATCCTCTTCCCATTTTGCATGAGGAAGCAGCCCGGACTCCACCTTGGCCAGCAATTCTTCGCGGGTCTTTATCGCGCGATCGGTGGTGCTGTTGATCTGCTTAAACAGCGTGCGGAGTTCGTCGTGCTCTCCGCGCAGGGTCTTGAGGATGTCGCGCTTCTTGTCCGTTGCCATGTCGATCTCCGACGGGTAGTTGGAGATCTCAGCCTGTTCGCAAGTCTGTTACGACCCTGCACGCTGAGGCTAGTTTGAAGCGAAGACGGAATTAACGTTTGACACAGATGCGCCGTGGATTCTTCATTGCGTGCATGGTTGCCGCTACGTTGTCGTATAGCACCGGCCCGTCTGTCATGTTTCGTATTCGTGTCAGTGCCCAGCCTTGAATGGCGCTCCTTTAAGCGAGCACCGCCGATGTCGCATGCGGATTTGCAGTCCGATCAACCGGAGCGAACGGAGCCATCAGCCCAAGCCTGTAGCCGAAGCCAACGATCGTGTGAAGGAGGGGCTGATCGAAAGGCTTATCGATGATCTTGCGCAGGGTGTAGAGGTGGCTACGCAGCGTGTCGGTGTCGGGCATCTCCCCGCCCCAGACGATTTTTTCGATCTCGCTGCGGCTGACGATCCCAGGCGACGCCTTCATCAGCACAGTCAGCAGCTGGAACTGGATCGGCGACAGCGAAAGCAGTCTTCCAGCGCGGCGAACTACGTGCTGTTGGGTATCAAGCGTTAGGTCGGCCACAGTCATGGTCGACGAAACGACCCGACGCGCCTGGCGGTTCACCAGCGCCTTCAGTCGCGCCTGCAATTCCAGCGGCGAAAACGGCTTGACCAGGTAGTCATCCGCACCAGCCTGCAATCCGGCAACACGATCGTTGACCTGGTCGCGGCCTGACAAGAAAAGGATGGGCGTGGTCTTGCGAAGACTCTCCCGAATCGCTCGGCAAAGATCCAGTCCATCCATGCGTGGCAGCTGCCCGTCGACCACGATCACCTCGTAATGCAGGCACCCAGCAAGCTTGAGACCTTCGTGACCGTCAGCCGCAAGGTCGACCATATATCCATGGGACACTAGATAGTCCGTCAACATGGCGGCCGTGGTCGCATCGTCTTCCACCAACAAAAGATGCTTCTCTTCGAAGGTTTGCTCCACAGCGGCTGCTCCTGATTTCATCCTCCGAAGCATGAAGGGAGGTGTTGAGATGAACAGGTGAAGAAAGCACAGACTGCGCGCAGCGTATCGGAATGACCAAGCGCTCTTGGGGGCTCTGTACCGCCACGGCGATGACCGGCAGGGCCAGCTCTGCCTGCATGCAGATCAGTCCTTTCCGCTGCGGTACTGACGCCTCCTGCACGTGCCGGGATCGATGCTCGGACCGCTCGCGTTGCAATGGTGCAACCGACTCCAGAGCCCCTCTCATGCGCGCCCCTTCCAAGACCCGATACGTCACCCCCTCCCGCGTGCGCGAGGGACGCCCATTCCCACGTGGTGCGACGTTCGATGGGCAAGGCACGAACTTCGCGCTGTTCAGCGCAAATGCCACCAAGGTGGAACTCTGCCTGTTCGACGAACACGACCAGGAACACCGCATCGAGCTGCCCGAGTACACCAACGAGATCTGGCATGGCTATCTGCCCGACGTGAAACCCGGACAGCGCTACGGCTACCGCGTCCACGGTCCTTACGCGCCAGCCGAGGGGCATCGGTTCAACCACAACAAGCTGCTGCTGGATCCCTATGCGCGCGAGATCGACGGCGACCTGGTATGGGCCGACGAGCTGTATGGCTACACCATCGGCCATCCCGACGGTGACCTGAGCTTCGATGAACGCGACAGCGCGCCCTTCATGCCCAAGGCCGTCGTGGTCCAGGATGACTACGACTGGGAGGGCGATGAGCGCCTGCTTCGCCCGTGGAGCGAAACGGTCATCTACGAAACCCATGTCCGCGGCTACACCAAGCGCCATCCCGACGTGCCCGAACAGCTCGGGGGCACCTTCGCCGGGCTCTCGCAGGCACCGGTCCTGTCCTACATCAAGTCCCTCGGCGTCACGGCTGTGGAGCTGCTGCCGGTCCACGCCTACCTGGACGACCAGTACCTGCAGGATAAGGATCTGCGCAATTACTGGGGCTACAACACCCTGGGCTTCTTTGCCCTCAAATCGCGCTACCTGGCCTCGGGCCACCGCGACGAGTTCCGGGACATGGTCAAGGCCATGCACCGGGAGGGGCTGGAGGTCATCCTCGACGTGGTCTATAACCACACTGCCGAGGGCAACGAGCTTGGGCCGACCCTGTCATTCAAGGGAATCGACAATGCCAGCTATTACCGCCTGGCCGATGACAAGCGTTACTACATCAACGACACCGGGACCGGGAACACCTTCAACCTGAGCAACTTCAGGGCAGTGCAGTTCGTCAACGACTCGCTGCGCTACTGGGCGCAGGAGATGCACGTCGACGGCTTCCGGTTCGACCTGGCCACCATCCTGGGGCGCGAGCCCAGCGGCTTCGACCAGCGCGGCGGATTCCTCGATGCCGCGGGCCAGGACCCTGTGCTGTCCCAGGTCAAACTCATCGCCGAGCCCTGGGACTGCGGCCCAGGCGGCTACCAGGTCGGGCACTTCCCGCCCGGCTGGGCCGAGTGGAACGACAAGTACCGCGACAACGCACGCAGCTTCTGGAAGGGCGACGAGGGCAAGCTCGCTGAGTTCGCCACCCGCTTCACCGGCTCGGCCGACCTGTTTGATCGACGAGGCCGGCGCCCCTGGTCGTCGGTGAATTTCATCACCGCCCACGACGGCTTCACCCTGCGCGACCTGGTCAGCTACAACGACAAGCACAACGACGCCAACGGCGAAGGCAACCGCGACGGATCCGACAACGACGCCTCGTGCAACTACGGCGCCGAGGGTGAGACCGAAGACGCCGGGATCAATGCGCTGCGCGAGCGCCAGTCACGCAACCTGCTGGCGACCCTGCTGCTTGCGCAAGGCACGCCGATGATGCTGGCCGGTGACGAGCGTGGCCAGACTCAGGGCGGCAACAACAACACCTACTGCCAGGACAACGAGATCACCTGGATCAACTGGGAACACGACCCCAGCGAAGGCAGGCTCGCAGAGTTCGTCCGCCAGCTCACCTCGCTACGCAAGCGCTATCCGATCCTGACTCGGGGACGCTTTCTCAACGGCCAGTACAACGAAGACGCCGGGATGAAGGATCTGACCTGGCTCAATCCGGGCGGTGATGAGATGCAGCCTGATCACTGGGGTGACCCCGGTGCACGCTCGATCGGGCTCGTACTGGAGGGCAAGGCGCAGGTCTCAGGCGTGCGTGAGTACGCCAATGACGCCACCCTGCTCATCCTGATCAATGCCTACCACGAAGGGGTGAGCTTCAAGTTGCCCGATGACGCTGACCAGGCGCTCCATTGGCAGCTCAAGCTTTCCACCGACCTTGAACTGGATATCGATGCGCTTCCCGGAGGATCCACCGACTTCCTGGCGCCACCGAGGAGCGTCACCGTCTTCGAGTGCAAGCCGAACGCCCAGTAGCTTGCGTTGCCCGACCGGGTGCATGCCCTGCATCCGGTCTCGGCCCGAAGATCCAAGTTGATCGCCCCTTCATTTTTAGGAAGCGCGACGCCCGTCCAGCGCTTCCAAGCGCTGCATGACGGCCGGCCCGACTGGCCCGCCCTACAGGGCCATCACTGTTCGATTTGATTGCGCGTGCTGCCACGCCGGGGAATACCTTTCCACCGGTCTGGCAGCATCGCGAACCGTGTTGGCTCAGTAACGGGCCGACGCCAGGGCCTGTGCCTTTTCCAGCTGCGCAGCAATCTCGCTGCGAGACTGCGTCAGGTAGGCCTTCAGATCTCCCTGCGCCGCAGGCACGAGTTCGGCGTCCAGCTGCTTCAGGGCGTCTTCTTCATCGCGCACAACCTCTGCGATGTAGGAATTCATCAGCTCCTTCTGATCCTCGATTTTCCGCAGCGACTCAATCGATGCCTTGCCCTTGCCCGCCTGCACCTGCACATGCTCGCCTGCCTTGCTGGCGCCCAGCGCAGAAAGCTTCTCGGTCATGGCGCGATGCACTCGCTGCTGCTCAACTGCAAAATCCGCCAAAGGCCCTTCGATCTTGCGATCGATGATCAGCTGGGCCAGGTCGATCTGAGACTGGCTGATGGTCGTGGCCACGCCGGCGATCTGGCTCTGATCGGTCGTCGGTTCCAGTAGCTGGCCCGGCACCGTGGCCGTGGTGGGGGTGGGTGCAGTGGCAGGCGCGGTCCGCGAGGCCTTGTCGCCGGGATCACTGCAGGCAGCAAGCGCCAGGGTCGCCAGAAGTAGTGTGGCAAAAGCTCGCAAACGCATCGGTTTTTCTCTTGATTTGTGGGGAAGACCGATCTTGCGAGACGCCGGGCGAAGTCAACGTGATCGGTCACCGCAGCCCGTCGTGAAATGTGCACGCGCAGCTCATCAACACCGCGCGCGAGGCAAGTCAGCCATGCGAGTGGTGAAACGTCCGGACAGCGACTCCTGCCGCGAATGCCAGCATGCAGATCGCTGCCAGCCGCTGGCCCCCAGGCCAGCCACGTTCCTGCCGAACCTGCGATTGATGGCGTCCAAGGTCTCCATGAGCACATCGTTGCCAGCGCGGGCAGGCGCGAACAAGTCGTCCTGGAGCTGATCAGGCCTTGCCAGGTCAGCCAGGAACACGCCCGCCTTCTTGTAGCGATATCCGGCGCGCATGAGCGAGGTTCCCAGACGGCGTACTGCGCCAAGCACTAACCGGCTGTCGGACGTGGCCGAGGTCAGCTGCGCGGTCCGACTGGGGTTGTGCTGGGGCATTCCCAGCCTGAACGGATCAGTCTCGGCGAAGATGCCCACCACCCCGGCCGTCAGGCCTTGCGCCCGGAGTTTCTCGGTCGCGCGCATGGCGAAAGTCGCCAACGCCTCGCTCATCTGCTGAGGATCGCCGATCCACTCGCCGAACGAGCGACTGACCAGGATCTGCTTGCGGTCAGGCTCCACCTCGGCCAGTTCAAGGCATGAGTGCCCCTGGAGCTCGCGCTGCGTCCTGGCCATCACCACGCCGAACTCGGACAGGAGATCTTCGCTGGGCGCATCCCGCAAATCAGCAGCCGTTGCGATGCCACGACTCTGGAGCCGCGCAGCCCAGCGACGGCCAATCCCCCATACATCACCGACTTCCGTGGCGCGCAGGACCGCATCGAGCTGCCTGGGCGACAGCTCCGCCAAATCGCAGACTCGCGCAAGATCGGCCGGATAGCTGCCCGGCTTGCGCGCGGCATCCTTGGCGACATGGTTGGCCAGCTTGGCCAGGGTCTTGGTCGGGGCGATGCCCACGCAGTTGGGGATTCCCGTCCAACGCTGCACCCGCTCGTGAAGTTCAGTGGCCAACGCTTTGCGTTGGGCAATTCCGGCGAGGTCCAGGAAAGATTCGTCGATGGAGTACACCTCCACCCGCGGCACCGCCTGACGCAGGATCGCGCCGATGCGCGAACTGATGTCGCCATAAAGGCCGAAATTGGCCGAACGGATCGCAAGCTGTCGCCGCACGCGTGGCTCGACCTTGTGGATCGGGTGGCCCATGGTGATGCCAAGTGCCTTGGCCTCTTCCGAGCGCGCGATCGCGCAACCGTCGTTGTTGCTCAGTACCACCAGCGGCCGGCCACGCAACTCGGGCTGGAAGATCCGCTCGCAGCTGGCGTAGAAGTTGTTGCCATCGATCAGGGCAAACATCAGAACAGGCCGCGTCCCCCGCCCCGCCGCATCTGGCGGGCCACGCCAACGACCGCGAACACCTCGACCTCGGTACCGGGCGACAGGACGATCGGCTGGAAATGGGGATTGCGGCTATGCAGCTCGATATGGTCCACGGCCACCCTGAGCACCTTGCAGGCAGGCTGGTTGCCATCCCAGCTGGCCACGACGATATCGCCGTCGTGCGCGGTCACTGACCGGTCCACCAACAGAATGTCGCCGTCGCAGATCCCTTCGTGCAGCATGCTCCAGCCCTCTGCCTTGTACATGTAGGTTGCCGCCGGATTGCGGACCAGCACGCGATTCAGGTCTATCTCGTCGTCCTGGAAATCCTCGGCCGGCGAAGGAAAGCCCAGCTGGATGCGCACGGCGCTGATGGGACGCGACAAGGGAGCCGGATCCTGAGCGGCCGGTCCCAGGTAGCGGGCACGGGTTTCGATGAGAAGGTTTTGCAGCATGGAGCGAACTCTCGCTTGAGCCTGTCTCACCGCTGGAGACGGGTTGAGCTGGAGGGGCTTATTGCCCGATCCCTCGCGCAACGATCCCATCAGGCTTGCGCGAACCAGCACCACCCACATGGCCGTCAACCGAACGCCCACTTCGACGGGACGAAGCTGGTGCTCACGAGCTTTGCGGTCCCATCATCTACAAGGGCCACACTAGCCCTCGCCCATGGGCGGCACTGCACTCGAGGATCCAACATGACACCCCTGGATAAGCCGGTTCGCCGAGAAGTGACCATCAACGAGCTTGCCTACACGCTCACCATTGATGCCAATGGCATGAAACTCGTGCCCAAGGGCAAGCGCAAGGGATTGGAGCTGTCATGGACCGATTTGGTCAGCGGTGATGCTGCGCTGGCAGCGGCGCTGCAGGCCTCAGTTGCCTGAGAGCCACGACCAGTGACGATCGCTGCCCCCTGGTGCAGAAGCCAGGATTAGATCAATCCGACCGACGCCTCGGTCGTCCGCGCTAGCCGCAGCCAGCGCATGGCTTGGGAACGCCTAGCCAAGCGTTGCGGGATTGAGCTGCCAGACCGCGTAATTCAGCGCAGTGGCGAAGGTCACCCAGAGCAGGTAAGGCAGCAGCAGCATCCCGGCCAGCGGCCTGGCCCGCCAAAACAGGGCGATGGTCGCCACGATCAGCAGCCAGAGCGTGATGATGTCGAAGAACGCATAGCCGCCCAGGTGCCAGGCGAAGAACAGCCAGCTCCATAACGCGTTGAGCGCGAGCTGGGCAAGGAACACGCATAGAGCCCGGCGCTGTATTTTCCAGCCGCCTACCCGCCAGACCAGCCAGGCTGCGAGCGCCATCATCAGGTAGAGGATGCTCCAGACCGGGCCAAACACCGAGGCCGGCGGCGCCCACGTCGGCTGGGCCAGCTGTCCATAGAATGCGGCAGCCTGAACTGAGGCCATGGCGCCAAGCCCACCGGCCACCGACGTCACGGCGAGCCAGCCGACCAGTCCAATCCACTGGGAATTTCTCGATGCAGTGCTCATCGCGCGCCATGTCTATACAGGTGGACGGAGGCTACCGGGGCACGGGCGAACGGCATGTCATGGAAGGACGGGACCTCGGCTCATCGCGTTGAAGCGCAGTGCGCTGCCCTGCCAACCACCACCGTCGGATTGCGACCTGTTTCCTGCGGGATTGGTGCCATCGAAGAGGTTTTGAAAGGCCGCATTTGGCGATGAGAATCGTTGCCGCCTGTGGCCTATCCATCCGATGCGATCCCGCCAACCGCGGGGGGGCTGCGGGCGATAAGGGGATCATCCTTGGACATGTTTTTGATCTAGGAACGCGTGACATGTGCTGCCTTGGAACTGATTTGCACCGAACAGTCCGGCCATGACCTGGCCGCCCGAGCGGACTTGTTACTGAGCAAGGCCGCACGCGGCCCGCCAAATGAGGAACGCGCAATCGTCGCGCAGGGCATCCAGGCGCTGCTTGATCGTCTTTGATCCGGCGTCCCTGCTCTGCCTCTCAGAGCAATGACCTGCGTCGAGGGCGTGCGCGCAGAGTGCGGCTGCGCGCCCCTCGACGTAGGTCAAATCCCACGCACTAGAACTTGTGTCACAAGACCTGGGCTATAGTCGGCCCAGGTCCCGGCTTGTCCGGACCCAGGGAGGGGAAAGATGGATCTGACGCCGGTGCGGCCGGCGGAGATCATGGACCCAGGCCCTTCGACTCAGGGCGCCAAGCCAGATGGCTGTGCCATCCCAACCAGCTTGGGACCAATGCGCTTTCCCGTTGCATCGCGCTCTCCATCCTGCCGATGGCACTGGCCCGCATCGGCATCGCCACCGGCTATATCCAACCGCACGGTGCCCCTCGAACCAAGCTCAGACGGTCGGTGCTGGATCCAGCGCGCCCTCACGCTCGACCTCAAAGCCTGCCTGGCGCCACGCACTGAGCCCGCCTCCCAAAGGAAAGACCTGGTTGAATCCCATGCTGCGCAGCTTGCGGAACGCGATGACGGCAGAGACCTCGGACGGGCAGTCGCAATACACCACGACCGGGGAGTTGCGATAAGCACTCATCGAGGGTGCGTCCCAGTCGATGCTCTCAAAGGCCGACGCGCCGAGGATGCGCTCCTGCTCCCAAAGCTTTTTCTGGCGAACATCCAGCAGGAGCACGCCCTGCCCGCTCTCCATCATGGCGCTGAGCTCCTGCACGGACAGACGCACCACCGCGCGGTCGTTTCGACTGGCGAATCGATCCCACGCCTTTCTGGCAAGGTAGAGGGCAAGCACCCCTGCTAGCAGCAGCATGCCCCAGTGCCCGAGGCTGGCCAGGGTGTCGAGGACCAGGTCGACCGCCCCCGAGAAGATCCAACCGGTTGCGAGCCCCGCCGCCACCCATAGCAGTGCCCCCAAGGCGTCGTAGGCGACAAAAGCGCGTCGAGGGATCTTCGTCGCACCGGCCATGGCGGTGGCGACCGTCGAAAAGCCAGGAATGAACTTGGCCACGATCAGGGAGCGAGCACCCCAGCGATCAAACGCCGACTCGGTCTGGGCGACACAGCCATCCGGTGTCAATGAAAGGCCGCACATCACCCTGAGCACGCGCGCACCGTAGCGCGCGCCGGCGTAGTACCAAGCCATGTCCGAGATCACACAGGCCAGGACCGCGGCCGCGCCGAGCATGGCAAGGGACTGCTCGCCGGAAGCAGCGAGGGAGCCTGCGACCACCAGCACCGGGAAAGCGGGAATCGGCAAGCCAGCCTGCTCGATCAAGACCCAGGCGAACACCAGCAGCACGCCGTACTGGTTGATGAGCTCGATGAGGTAGTGCATCTGTGTTCCAGCTTCAGGAGTTGGCCTCGAAAGCACGCCGCGACTCGAAGCTGCCTGCGTTGGGCGGCAGCAGAAAGCCTACACCCGCTTGGCAAGCCCGGCGATGCAGTTTCGTCCATGCTCCGTCTCAGCAACTGCCCTTGGGTGCGCGCGGCCAAGGTATGGCGCGAGTGAATTGAACCGGAAAGACCGCGGCGCCGCCTCTTCCGCACGCACAGCAAAGCTGTGCTAAGCAGCCGCCCCCGCCTTTGAGCGGACCATTCTGCCTAGAACCTCATCTAAGGGTTCGGCGAGCCAGCAGCGAAGTACGCAGCTGCTCCTGATCGTTGCAATGGTTGGGGCTCAGCTGCTCAACCCCGAGTCGGCAAAGGCGCCAGACAACGCCCGCAAACGTTTCAGGGTTAACAAGCTTGGGCCTGATGCCGGAGCTAACCGATGTCGCTCGATCGCTGCTGTCGCCGGCCCGCCTTGACTGCCGGTCAAGCCCTCACCCATTCCGCGCGCCGATCAGGACCTTTTCGGCAATCGCGCCCAGCGCCACACCCGCCGCATAGGCCACCAGATCCTGCAGGTGGAATCCGGAGCCGAGCACCAGGTGACCGAGCGTCGTGCTGCGCACGTCCATGAGCCATGCCGGCTGGTACAGCTGACCGAACTCAACTACGAACGAGACTCCAAGAGCGAGCAACGCCAGCCAGGTCGTGGATCCGCGCCGAAACAGAGCACCCAGGATCAGGAAAACGATCAGCGCCCAGAGGGCATCGCCGGGATACTTTCCGAGCCAGTTAGGCATCAAGGCTGCATATCGCCTGGACGCCAGGCCCAGTGCGATCACCAGGGCCACAAGCGCGAAATAAAGCCAACGATCGCGGCACTTGGTTAAGGCCGTCATGGCTGCTGCAGCGCCCAAGCGCGTCCCAAGGCGCGCTCCAGGCGCGAACGAACCCCGACCGAAAATCCGAACGCAATCGGATACCCGATCCAGCGCATGGGATGGAGGTACTGGACCCAGGCTGGATGCTTCCTCCACGCCTGCATCCGCCTGCGAAGGTACGGCTCTGCATAGCCCCAATCCGGCATGATCATCCAGAGCATGCACGGGAAGATCAGGACCGAGTCCAGCGCAAAGGCGCCGCAGACGTCCCGACGCGCAACGCTCCGTAGATCCTTCAGGGTCACGCCTTGCTCAACCAGCTTGAGCGCGATCGGGTCGTACTCAGCCGGATCCAGCCCGATCTCGGTCCAGGCCATCGAGACCGCATCCCAGATGAGGAAGGCGCCTTCTTCAGTCATGGCCCAACGGTAGCAGGCCTGGGTTGGTAGCGCGCCCTGGCGAAAAGGAGGCTTTGCCGCTCGCACTCTTCCCTGCAGCCAGGATCATTTTCGTGCAAAGAAACAAACAAGGAGGTGCGATGCGCCTCCTTGTTTGCAGATCCGATCTGGGCTTAGTGGTCGAACTTCTTTTCGACGCCGAAACGAACTGATTGGTTGTTCCCCGTGCTGGACTCCAGCTGCACTTGATACTCGGCAATGAAATTCCAACCTCCCAGGGTCTGCAGCCCAACGCCACCGCCGAGCAGCGCGTGATCGCGGGACTGCTGGAGCAGGTTGGCCCGGTACACGTTGCCACCGACCAGGTCGGCATACGACATCAAGGCAGCACTGGAGCCCTCGAGTTCGCGCCCATACTCGGCGCGCAACTGGGGCGCCCACACGCCGTAATCACGCTTGACCGAGAACTGCGCCAATACACCGGCACTGGCGGTACTGGTCTTTATCGTCTGCGCCTGGTAATTCAACGCATAGATACTGTCGCCGCGCTCAGTGAAGCCATCCAGCGATGCCTGCGCAGCCTCGAACCGGCCGTACGGTGTCACCTGGATGTCTTTGGACCGCAGGATGTAGCCCATCGACAGCGAGCCGAACCATTGCTTGCCATCCCGGCTGCCCACCACACGCCCGTCGGTGTCAGACACAGTGCGAACGGTGTCCATCGTCAGCCACTGGTAACCGATCAAGGAATCAATGAAGAACGCGTCTGTGGGGCGGTAGCTGGCGTAGACCGCAGCAGAGTAGCTCTCCACTTTGGAGTTGCTCTCCTCTGTTCCCACGTCCGTGTCGTCATGGCCATAGCCGACGCCGGCGCCGATGATCAGACCGTTGGCCACCACCTTGTCTGCACCCATGCTCAGGCCGGAGGTCGTGAAGTCGGTGCTGCTGTCACCCCTGGTCGAGCCAGCCTTGCCAAAATTGACTGCGCCGCCGGTCCATACCGAAGCGCCGCCTGGCAGCAGGCCTGCGGTCCCACCGGCAGGCGCCATTGCGCTCTGGTCGGCCGAGACGTTGCTGCTTGTGACGTTGAGATCATCAGCTGCGCTCGGACCAAACGTGCGCTCGCCGCGGCGATCGGCCATGGTCGTTGCGGCGATCGCGCTCGCCGAGGTCAGGGTGATTCCGTTGGAAAAGCCCGCTGCAGGCTGTCCGTTATGCAGCTGTTCCAGGCGTCGCTGAAAGTTGCTGATCTGGCCAGTGGCCATGCGCCGCGTTGCATCGGCCTGGGCGCTGAGCACGCCCACCACCTGCGCGTCCTTGGACGGGTCGCTGCGCCCTTGCACGGCAAAGCTCACCACACCGACGGCCGAAGTCGCGAACGCGTTGGACAGGGTGTAGGAGACGCTTGCAGTGCCGCTAAAAAGCTCGTTTGCCACGAAGGTCAGCGCGTAGCCGCCCGCGGTTTGCGTCATCGTGGCGGTTCCTGCGCTGGCCGGCTGCAGCGACACGACGGCCGCCGCGGTGAACGGGCCTCCGCTTGCGCCGGCCGTGACATCGATGGTGCTGGCTCTGCCCGCCACGGCTGACTGCACGATGGAGGGAGCCACCGGCGTCGGGTTGACCTGCAGCGCGATGCGCCCCGGTGCCGAAACACCGAAGGCATTGGACAGGGTGTAGCCGAAAGTCACATTGCCTGATGCAGTGTCGGGCGCGGTGTAGGTCAGGCTGGTGCCCTGAACCGCCACGGTGCCAGTGCTGGGCTGGTCAACGATGGCAAGGTTGGTGAACGGTCCGTTGCTTGCACCCTCGGCCGCATCGATGGTGATTGATTTTCCGGCTTGCAGCGTGACCGTCTTGTCCGCCACAGCCGGCAGCGCGCCTGCAGTGACGGTGATGTTGACCGAGGCCGCCTGGGAAGTACCGCCAGGACCGGTGGCGGTATAGGCCAGGGTGTCGGATCCGAAGTAGTCCTTCGCCGGCGTGTAGACGATCTCCAGGCCGTCGACCGCAGCCGACCCATGCGTTGGCGATTGGGCGATGGTAATGCTCGACACCGAGCCGGCGTCGTTGGCAGTCACCGGGATGGAAACCGTCGCGTTTGCGCCGGTGGTCGCCGTGTCAGCGGTCAGGACCGGGGCGTTTTCAGTCAGGACCAGGGCAAAGGCTTGCGTCGCGGAGTAGCCCTGGCGGTCTGTCGCGGAGATCTGCACATTGAATCTGCCACTGACCGATGGCGTGCCGTTCAACACGCCCGCGTCAGAGAGGGACAGACCCGCCGGCAACGCACCGAAGGTAACGGCGAACTGATACGGCGCCGTGCCGCCAGCAGCGGTGAGGCTCTGGTTGTACACCTCACCCTGCTTGCCAGACGGCAGGCTGCTAGGCGTAATGGAGATGGCCGGCTTGTCGATGATCAGCTGAACGCGCGCTTCATCCGTTTGACCGGCCGCGTCGGTCACGCGTACCTGGATGCTGAAAGTGCCATCGGTGTTCGCCGAACCGCTCAGCACACCGGACTCGCTCAGAACGATGCCTGCTGGCATGCCGTCAATCAGCGACCAGGTGTATGGCGCGACCCCACCCGTCGCGGTCAGCGCGGCCTGGTAGTCCTTGCCCGCTGTGGCATTGGGGATCGTGCTGGTCGTCACCGCTACGGCGCCACCGGGGACCACGATCGCGAACGACTGTGTGACCGGCGCGGCGGCCAGATACGCCTGGTTGCCGGCCTGGCTCGCGGTGACCGAGCAGGTGCCCGGCGCCTTGGCGAAGACCTGATTGTTGCCGTAGATCGTGCAGACGCTCGGCGTGGTCGAGGTAAACAGTATCTCAAGCCCCGAGGTCACCGAAGCCGACAGCACCGTGGTCGTTCCGAAGTCCCGACTCCCGGGATTGGGGAAGCTCAAAGTCTGCTCCCCTCTGGGAACCACGCTTGCGCTGGGAGCTGAGCTGGCGCCAGGCCCCGCACTGTTGCTCGCCGCGACAGTGAAGGTGTAGGCCGTCCCGTTGGTCAGGCCTGTCACCGTGATGGGGGATGCGCTGCCGGTAGCGCTCAACCCGCCCGGGCTCGCGGTGACCTTGTAGCTGGAGACAGCCTCGCCACCGGTATAGCTGGGCGCTGTGAAGTTCACCACGACCGACTGATCACCCGCAGTGGCCGAACCAATGGTTGGCGCACCTGGCGCAAGCGCATTGATCGGGAAGGACTGGGTGACAGGCGTAGCTGGCAGATAGGCCGCATTGCCCTCCTGCCCTGCAGTGATGATGCAGGTTCCAGGCTTGACGCCAAAAACCTGGTTGTTGCCGTAGATCGTGCAGACCTCGGCGGTCTGGGAGGTGAACTGGATCTCCAGGCCCGATGTCACCGAAGCGGAAAGGACCGATGTGGTGCCGTAGTTGCGTGCGCCCGGGTTAGGAAAACTGATGGTCTGCTCAGACCTGGGCGTGACTGCATTGCTGGCCGAAGAAGCGCCACTGGCTCCAGCGGCGTTGCTGGCAGTCACAGTGAAGGTGTAGGCGGTCCCGTTGGTCAGCCCCGTCACCAGGATCGGCGAGGCGCTGCCGGTCGCCGTGATCGCACCTGGCGATGACGTCACGATGTAGGCGTTGACGGTGGCGCCGCCATCGGAGGCAGGTGCGGTGAACGTCACGGTTGCCTGCTTGTCCTGCGCGGTCGCCGAGACGCCCTGCGGCGCTGACGGCACGGCACTGCCGACCGTCAGGCTGTAGCTGGAGCTGCTCGAGTTCGGGGTACTGGCCGAATCAGTGGCCTTGATCGAGAAGCTGTACTGCCCAGCCCGGGTCGGCGCGCCGCTCAGCTGACCGTTCGAAGACAGCGACAGTCCCTGCGGCAATACGCCAGTCAGGGCGAAGGTGTATGGAGCTGTGCCACCGGTGGCGCTGAAGGTTTGCGAGTAGCTCGTCCCGTAGGAGGCGGCCGGCAATGACCCGGACGCTGGCGACACGATAATCGACACCTGGGCCGTGTTGCCGCAGGTGATCGTGAAGTTGCTGAAGGAAGCACCGGTGCGAAGAAGGAGTACCAATCCGCCGCCAGTCAAAAAAGCCGAGTCGAAGTTCTTGGCGTAATGAGCAGCAGGACCGTCCGAACCATAGTGATTCCAGAAGTTCCTGTAGATGGTGTCATAAGTCACGACCTTGTCAGCGTCCGGAGCTGCCGTCCCGACTTGGGAACCGTCGTCATCAAAGCTCAGGCTGACAGTGTCACCTGCGACAAACTGATTGGGCTCGAAGGTGTAGCGAACATCCGCCCTGGTCCCGGGCCCGATGCTGTTGATCGCGGTGCAAGCCGCCGAAGCTGCTGCTGCGCTGTCGATTGCCACGCTGAACTGCATCAGCAGCAGGCACGCAAGGCCAACCAGGCCTCGCCCCATATTCCCCATTCCGATATGCCGCACAAACTTCCCCGATCCGTTGGATGCCTTGGCGCGTTGCACGCCAAGCGAATGGATCGTTAAACACGTTTCATGCCAACGTAAAACATTGGCGCCCACCAAAGCCTGGCGTCGAGATGGGGCAAAAAGTGACGCCACGGAGCACCGCACTCGCGATCAGGCTGGCACCGTTGCCCTGCATGTTTGAGCATTCATTGAAGGCCTGTGAGCTTCGCACTTACAGCGAACAAAGTGCCCCGATGTACAAGCGACCCACTCAGCGCTTATCGCACGCTTCAGCCGCCGCCCTCAGGATCTCATCACCCAGTTGGGGCGCTTGTTTGTCTGCTGGAAAGCGCAGCGCGATGTGCTTTGGCCCTCTATCCGCAGCAGGCTGGACGTACCAGGCAGAGGCTGGATCCAGCTCCTGGCCCCTCACCACTTTTTCGAAGAGGTACTGCCCCCAATAGATGGCCAGCGGCTCTTCCACAGCATTCAGCGGATTTCGCAGGCCACCGGCCTGCGGACACCAGGCCAGAAACCGCCTCGCCAAATCCTGTTTTTTCTCCTGGCTCTGTCTGGAAGAAAAATAATGGGCGAGCTCATGCATGACGATCGGCGTCCAGTCCATCGCCGCTGCGCCCGATGCGCCGTCTCCTGGCGAAAAAAGAAGGATGTGGCTACCGCGCACTTTGGCCTGGGTACTCTCCGGATCCGGCCACCATACAAAGTTCGCCCTAAAGGCCGGTGGTGGCGTGACGCCAAAGAAGCCGCGCATCCCCTGCACAAGCTCACCCGTCTTTGGATCAGCAAGCTCGCTCTTCACTGCAGAAGTCTGCGACACGAAGCGGGCCCTGACTTTTACCAGTGCCTGGGCGCGAGGGAGGAATCGCGCGTAGTAGTCGCGCAGGAGAGCCTGGTCACCCGGCGACTGATTCTGGAGTGCGCGCTCCAATGCGCCATCGAAGGTCGATGAGGTCGCAAAGTACCCGCTGAGTGGATCGGCGGAGGGATCAAAAGACACGGCGAAGATCCGATCGTCCAGCTTGGCAGGATCGCTATCCGCCAGGCGCGTGGTGCGGACCCGGAATGCGGCATATCCAGCCAGCGCCTTCAGGTCATCCTGGCCCAGCCCGAACTGTTGCTCCCAGAACGTCTTGTAGACGGGTGAGGTGTAGCCAGGCAACCAGTCAGCCAGGTTGTCCAGGAAATTGAAGAGATCGACCGCTTCGCTGTACTCAACCACGACCGCCGCTGAGGTCTCCACTGACTTTGGCGACGCAGCAGCTGACTGCGACAGGCACAAGGCAAGCGCGCAACGCATCAATGTGCCCGGCCAACGTCGCGATCGCCGCCCTTCCCTGCTCATGGATGCACCGCCGCTGCCTCTTTCGCCGGATTCAACCATGGCCTCAGAGACACCAGCAATGTGCCGTATGGCACGGACCAGTTACTGGCCACCGTCCAAGCCCCACTAGAATCCCCGGCCACGCTCCCTGCCAACGGCACGGCCATAAATCCATGACCACACAGCTCAGCTTGTCGGATCTACGGTGCTGCCAAGGCCTGCTCCTTCAATGGCATGAGGAGGCCAGTGTCGATATCGCGGAGCTGTTGGCTGGCGGAACCGGCCTGAGCCTCAAGGGCCAGTGGCGGGCGCTGGCGCCACACTTGGAAACGCCGATTGTGCTGACACCTGCGCAATGGGCATTGCTGACGGCGCTGACCACAGGAAGCGAGCCTCCGCTAATTCAGATGCAGGCATTGGAGCAGGCCCTGCAAGAACTTCTTGCCAGCGCCCTGGTGACCTATTCCAAGCCCATGACGCAGGACCACGCGGACCTTGGGCCAGAGCAGTGGTGGTGGCCGCTTGCGGCGGTGATGCATCGCATGAGCCGCTGGCACGGCGTAGACAGCGCCCACGCTGCCGCGCAGTCCCAGACTCTGGACATGGTTGCCATGGCGGGCCGGTACGGGCCTGCGCCCTCTCCAGCCCCGCATGTTGATGCAGCGCTGGTGTTCCTGCCCAAGCCCCCGCCGGACAGTTTCGACCTGCTGCTCGCGCAACGCACCACATGCCGCAATTTCGATACAGACAAAGCTCTACCCGCGCTTCTCTTCGGACAGATGTTGCAGAGAACCTTCGCAGCGCATGGCCATGTCCAGGTCACCAACGGGCCGACCCTGCTCAAGCGCAACGCACCTTCCGGGGGCGGGCTACACCCGATCGACGCCTATTTGCTGGTACGCAACGTGGACGGGATCGAGCCGGGGCTATACCGCTACGCACCGCTTGGACACGCGCTGCAGCCCCTGCCCGCACCACCTGAGGGCTTAGATGAATTCGCGATGCGCGCCGTATCGCAACAACACTGGTTCGCGCAGGCACATGTCCTGGTCATGCTGGTGGCGAACTTCCCTAGGAGCTTCTGGAAGTACCGGCGCCATGCCAAGGCCTATCGGGTCGCAGTGCTCGATGCAGGGCATCTCTCGCAGTTGCTATACCTGGCAGCCACCCAGGCAGGACTGGGCGCGTTCGTGACGGCGGCGATCAACGAGGTCGACATCGAGCAGAGTTTGGATCTGCAGCCGCTCTCGGACAGCCCGCTCGCGGTCTGCGGGTTCGGCTGGCGCTCTGGCCTGATGACCACGACGGAGTTCGATCCGACCGGCTCGCTTTGGCGGGCTCCGGCATCGCCCCCTCCAGCTCAAGACCGTATTGACTGACACACGCCCCGTGCCAGCATTGGCATGGGGCGAGACCGCCCTATCCCGCCACCAATCGACCGCGAACCCATGACTGCTGATACGCCCAAACTGACGCAAGAACAAGCAATCGAACTGTTGGACCTGCTCTCCAGCGATGACGGGTTCCGTGAGCAGTTTGCAACCGATCCCGCTGCTGCCCTGCTCGCCCTGGGCGTCGACTGTGGTGGAACGCCGCCGCCGTGCGGGTGCGTGGATGTGCTGGCATCAAAGGAAGAGCTTGCAGCGGCACGCGAGCAGTTCCTGCGCTACTTCGCAGCACCGATCCACATGCAGGGAACGGTGGTCTTCGAATCCGGCACCGTCCAGGCAGCACTGGCCCAGTACTGAGCGAGCCTCAGCGCTCCGGGTGCTCCCGGCGCATCTCCATGACATCGGCCACGTTGAGCGGCTGTAGCGCAAAGGAGCCTGCCACCTCGGCATAGGCCAGGGGCAGGTCTGCAGCAAGTTTGCGCTCGACTGCCAGTGCATCGTCAGAACGCCCTGCCGCCAGATAAGCGGCGCGGCGCACCACCTCGGCCTGGAGCAAGCTCGGCTGGTTGCCCCACCGATCAAGCAGCGCCAGGGCTTCATCGGGTCGCTGCTCGATCAACTTCTGCTTTGCCTTGACAAGGTTGGCCAGCGCCGACACGGTCATACTGCGCGAGTGCGTGGACAGGCCAACAATTTGAGCCTGCAGTGCATCAGTAGCCTGCTGCGGGTGCGATCGTTGCAGCAGGTAATAGGCAGCAAGGAGCAAGTAGACGTTGTCCTCGCGATCGCCGGACAAGCCATCGGTCACTTCACGACGGGTCTGGTCGATGTACTTCAGCAGGTCCGCGGCATTGGGCTGACCGCCGATCGACTCACGCACCGATAGCGCCATGAAGCGGTAGAGCCGTGGCATGAAGCTGTCCGGATCCTGCGTGTAATCAACCAGCCGCTCCTGGATGATGTCCTGCGCACACTGCGCGCAACCGCGCTGTACCGCCAGGTCGATCATGGCAACTGCCTCGGAGCTGGTCATCTTGCGACCGGCTGCAGCCTTGGTCAGCTCCTCCACGGCGCGCAAATCGTCGCCACGGGCGGCAGTTGCGAGCACGCTCTGGCTACCCGCACCACTGCCCCGCAGGCGTTCGGACTCCTGAAAGGACTTGAGTGCAGCTTCGGGCTTACCGAGTGCCAACTGCGCACGGCCAAGGTAGTAGAGGATGTCGCCCCGCTCCGGGTTGCGCTCGGTCAAGGAGCGCTGCGCGACCTGTTCGGCGGCCGCATAGTCCGCTTGCGCCAGACTGAGCCATACGTACTGGCTCACCGCCTCAAAGTCGTCCGGATACAGGTTGACCATGACACCCAGGCGCTCGGTGGCCGCATGTGAGTCGCCATCGAGCCGGCTCTTCCAGACCTGCACGTACAACTGCTCACGCTTGGGCAGGTGGTCCAGGTACTGCATGGCCGCATCCAATTCGGCCTGCGCATGGGGCGTGTCGACCATGATCTCGTAGCAGAACGCCATGCCAACGTGCGCCAGGGCGAAGGTCGGATCGAACTCCACAGCCTGCTGGTAGTACGCCAAGGCGGGTCCGCACTGGCGTAGCGCCCTGGCTTTTTGCCCCAGCGCATAGGCCTTGAGCGCCTCCAGGCTGGCGGTGGTGACCTGTGGCAGCGGCTTGGAGTCGCGATTGATCGACTCCAGCGTTTCGCCCAGGCCATCGCGCAGCTCCGCGACGACCTGGCCGACTGTTCCCAGAACCGATCCGATCCCAACGCCATCTTTGGAAACCGTCAGCAAGGTCTCGCCACTGGCCGGATCGACTACATCGACTGCAATCTGTACACGGTCGCCGATCTCCGACACGCTCGGCGCCAACACCACCTGCGCTCCCTGGCGCACGGCGATCTCGCCGGCCAGCTTGCGGTCGATCTGGCTGGCCGCATCGAGCTTCATCCGCTGCACGACCTCGTGGACCCGCAAGGAGGACACCACGTTGACGTAGCGGGACTGCTGCAGACCGATCAGGAAGGCCTGCGCCAACGAGTCATCCAACAGTGCATCGCCGGTCCGGTTCTGCAGGTCGGCCACCACCACCCAATCGCGCTCGGCAAAGGCAAGGGCCGGCCGCGTCATCAGCCTGGCGGTCAGCACGACCAGCAGTACCAATACCCCGGCTGCCGCCAACCACGCCGGCCGACGCCAGAACGGCAAAAGCCTGCGGGCCTTGGCATTGCCCTGCGGCCTGCGCGAGGGCATCAGATCGGGCTCGCCGACCTCAAAGACCTCCTGGGCCTCGGCCACGCCCTTGAAGTACCAAAGACCGTGGGACCTCCAGCGCAACTGCTTTCCCAGCCCGCGCGAGGCGCGTCGGGTCAACGATTCGGCCACCGCCGACAGCAGGATCTGACCAGGAAGCGCCAACGCCATCAGACGCGCTGCGACCGGCTTGGCCAACCCTTCAACTTCCAGAGGCTTGGCCCCGACGCTGACCGCGTCCTGTTCATTGCGCCAGGTCAGCACCTCGCCCACGTGCAAGCCAACGCGGGCCTTGAGGTCGATGCCACGCGCCTGGGACAGCTCCTGCAGACCACGGGTGAAATCCAGGGCGAACCCCAACCCGTCCAAGGGCCGCTCGAATAGCAGCAACAGGCCGTCGGACCGATCAATCAGCTGCCCGTTCCAGCGCCGCTGCAGACCCAGCACCAGACGATCATGCTCACGCAGCACCTCTGCGGCAGCCTCATCGCCAAGCCGCTCCACCAAGGCGGTGTAGCCGGACAGGTCGGTCAGGAGCAACGCACGCAGTCGTGGAGGTTCGAGCTGCCGCGGGTTCGCATCACTCATGACTGAAGGTATCCGCCAGCCATTCAGGCCGAAGCGGACGGGAACACGGCACCGCCGTACAGACGATCGCCGCCCAGACGCTTGGCTTCATAGAGCGCATGGTCAGCGCGCACGTACCAGTCGCTCCAGCCCGAATCGGCCTCAATCAGGCTGATTCCGATGCTGACCGGGCAGATGTGCGGGACCTCGCCAGCCTGGGCCAAATCAACCCTCACCGCCTCCAAAAGCGCCTGGGCAAACCCGAACAGCTTCTCGGCGCTGTCGGCCTGAACCAGGACACAGAACTCGTCACCACCAAGCCTGCAGGCAAAGTCGGCCTCGCGCGTCTGCGTGCGTATCGCCTTGGCCACGTTCTGCAGCACGTGATCGCCCACGACATGGCCGAAGCGGTCGTTGACCCGCTTGAACTTGTCGCAGTCGATCAGGAGCAGCCCCAGTCCTGGGCGCTCGCCATTGTTCTGGCACGCCCGCAGATACGAGGTCAGACCGCGACGGTTGTGCAGGCCGGTCAATTCGTCCGTACCGGCCAGCGCTTCGGACTGGTCGAGCAGGCGCGAGGTCGCGTCCAGGCTCTCCAGCGCCAGTTCCATTTCATGGTTGCGACGACGCAGTTGGTGGATCAGCGATCGCTCGCTGTGGACCACGCGCACGATGGCACCGCGCAGGAAGTGCGCGGTGACCACCGGATCATGGCTGACCAGGCGCTCAAAGTCTTCGTGGGCCAACTCAATCAGCTTGCAGGCCTTCGCCGCCCTGGCGTCGGCGCTGCGGGCATGACCGCCAATCAGCAGTCCCAGTTCACCGAAGAACTCACCTGGCCCGATGCGCTTGACGATCAGGTCGCCGCCGAAATCCAGGTCGACCTCGCCTTCCAGGCACACGTACATCTGGGTCTGCACCTGGCCTCGTTCGAACACGAGCTCGCCCGGCCCGAACGTCCGCTCGCGGCCGAACGCCGAAAACAAAGCCAGTTCTCCAGCCGACAGCACAGCGTGCTCCAGCCTGCGCGAGCCGCCGGCGGTGGCGTCAGAGGACTCCGGCATCGTCAGATCGTAGGACATACCCCAAACCTCATAACCCCTTGCTCCCCAACCCGGCTTGGAGCCAGTGTGTGAAAGCATAGCAACAACCGCAGCCGCCCCAGCGGGGAACAGCAACGCCGTACTGGGTTTAGGGGTTGTGCCTCGGCCTATGGGACAGGATCCGGCTCGCACTGACTATCGAAGGAGCGATCGAGGCGATCCAGACAACAAGGAAACCAAGCAACGCAGGTCGCGTAAGGGCACTCGGCCCGGCGAGGATCAGGGCAACTGGGGGCAACAACGCCATCAACATGACGCTGACAACCACCAAGGCTTCGTCCTGGAGATCAAATCCTCTGACCGAGCGGCGCGCACGAGCCAACGTCGATCCAAGCCAAGTCCATAGCAATAAGGCAAGACCAGCGTAAGCGACAGATCCGAGTCCCCATGCATACAGGACAGTGAGACGCGAAGACTTGGGCCTCGCGCTGCGCGCGGCTTCGGCCTGTTTCCAGTTGATCCGGATATGTCCGTCAGCCTGGTCCAAGTCTGCGTGTGCCTTTTCCATCTGCGCGGCTAGTTGTTTCTCTAGCCTCTGAACGCCCCGCTCCACCTGTTTGCAAGTTTTTGCCTTGACCCGCTCTGTGGCGTCGGCCACGCTTTTGGCATAGCGTCGGTAGATCGTGACGTGTTGTTCTTCGTGCGTCTGAACACGCCGATGCAAATCCGCCCAGAACTTGCGGGTATCAAGCGATGCATCAGGAGGAGCTTCCCACGCGGGTGTGTAGACACTGATTCCCACGCGAACGGTCGCACTGGTGACGGCGCAGGATTCGCTTGTTCTATGAGCCTGGTAAGACATCTGCATCTGCGCACGGGTAAGGCCGGCGAGTGTTTCTTCGCTGGCACTCTTGTCGCCGATTTGCTCGCGTGCCTGTCGACTCCAGCGTTCCATGGACGCGAGAATCTCGCGACCATTCCGTCCGGTCACGGTATAGGTCGAGTCCTTGCGATTCTCACTCACCGTCCCTGCGCGTGCCATCGGCAACACAAGCAACGCAATCAGCAACGACAGCCCCATGCACATGACGCCAGGTGCAATCCATTTGACCCACATCGCAGCCATCCCCTGGCGAAGCGCATCCAGCGCCCAAGCTGCGACATTGCATCAAGCAAAACTTTCCGGCAAGCAGGCGCAGTGGGTGCCATGGCCGAAAATCTCGCGGACAAGTGCGCGGGGCTGTCATCAAACTTCAAGAAGCCCGGACCACAATGCACTCGCCTGGCCGCCGGTGCAGATAAAGCGACCAGGACGGATCAGCCGGGAGCGCCGCGTGCAGAAAAACCCCGGCAGCCGGTGAGTGGTGTCGTCCGCGTTGCGGAGGCCGAGAGGTCCCCTATCACTGCTTGAACCGGCCCCCAAGGCCAGACAAGCCTGGGGTTTTCCCTGCAGGCCGATACGAGCCGCTTGGATCCCACTCCGGAATGTCCGCCTTGGCGCTCCGCTTCCAGTTGAAACCGCGCTCCTATTGAATGCCGGGCGCAGTCAGCATGCTTTAGTCAGGCAGCGTCGTGGTCCATGCCGGCGCTTCCGTCGAATCTCTTAGGGACTGACCGTTTGCCGCTCCGCAGAACTGACCCGTCCAGATGTGCGACGCACCCAAGCATGGTGCGTGCAGAACGCTCGGGCGATCCTGTTGCGCGCCCATCGCAAGGTCGGCAACTCATAGAGCAAATGATAGGCAACGCCCACGACAATCGAGAGCCCTACGCCGACGAGCATGCTTACGTAATAGGTGGCAAAGGGTCCGCTCTCTCCAACGATGCGGGAGGTCACCGACAGGAGTGGGAAGTGCACCAGATAGATCGCATAAGACGCGTTCCCCAGCAGCATCAAGATCGCCCCCACCTTCAGGTGGCCGCGCCACTCGGCACGGATCATCGGCACTAGCGCAAAGGCCAATGCCAGACCGAATACCGGTGAGTAGACCCGTTCAAACCCCAGGGCGGCCGAACCAGCCAGGCATATGGCAGCAGCCGTCAGCAGCAGGGCGTTGTGGCCCCGACCGCTCAGCGCCAGCTGGGCGGCGAACATCCCGAACACGAACTCCAGGTTGATCGGATTGAGCAGGATCGACTCGGGAGACAGATCAAACGGCATCTCAAAGGCCGGCTCTGTCAGCTGCCTGACCACGATCAGCAATGCCCAGAGCGCTGCGCACAGCAATGGCCTGCCAGAGCGCAGGAACAAAAGCGCCAAAGCGTAGAAGCACAGTTCGAAGGACAGGCTCCAGGCTACGCCGAGCGTGGAGTGCGGGCCATTTGGAACCAGGGTCAGCGTAGCCCACCAAGACCAGGGCACACCGGCGTTGCCCATGCCAGGTGCCAGGACGTAGAAAAGTCCCAGGGCAACGGCGATGGGCAGGTAAGGCAGGTAGATCCGAGTGACCCGGCTTTCCACGTATGTTCCGAGCCAGCCTTGTTTCCCGATGAAGTGCCGGTTGATGTAGAAGATGATGAAGCCGGACAGCACAAAGAAAAAATCCACGCCCAGATAACCCTTCGAGACGATCGCCTGAATAGGCTCAGGCACCTGCTCGACGAAGGTCTGTGTGGCCGGAAGCGTGTGGCTGAATACGACAGCAAGCGCCGCAATGGCGCGCCCGGCCTGGAGCACGCCGATCGTGGAACGAGACGGAGCCACGGCAGAAGCTGCGCGTGGACGCGAGGACAGATTCATGGCTTGGGTTCCTTACAGACACGGCAACTCCCGGCTTTGCCGGGGCTCTGCACGATCGCAATTGCTATCAGGGTGGCGTGGCCAGGCCCATGTGCTCGTCCTGTAAGTGATCGCCCAGACCAATACATCTATCTGGAGACTTGTCCTGCTACCAACGGCGCGACGATGCAGAACCGGCCGTTCGGACAACCCTCTTGGACTTGCTGGACTTAGCTCGTGCAGGTTGATGCAACGCCTGGCAATAGCCAGCATCTAGCCACGATCCACACTCATGGAAGCACGATGGCGACCACCATTCAGCACAAGTGCACAGCGCAGGTCCCCGGGACCTTGCCGCTGCCCGGTTCAAGCCAGTATCACGAGATGCCACAGTTCCCGCAGAACGCTTCGCTGCCGTTCCGGCGCACGATCCGGCGTCACGAGTTGCACCAGATCGTTCCCTTGGCACAAAGCACGGTCTACCACCTGGAGCGCCGCGGCGAGTTTCCGCAACGCTTCAACCTCACCTCGCGCTGCGTGGTGTGGGACCTGGAAGAAGTCCAGGCCTGGGTCGAAGCACGCAAGCAGCTACCGCGCGCCAAACCCCATATGCCCGACGTCAATCTGCGTAAAGCACGTCCCGTGCATGCAACTCGACTAAAAGACTGATGCCCAAGGCCCATGGCAAGAGACCTGGCCGGGGATGACGCCCCAGACCAGGTCTCCAAACAACGCCGATCAGGCCTGCACGTCCAGCATCTGCAACTGACTTCTCTGTAGCTGCGATGCCGGCAGCGCGCCTCATCCAACCAAGGCGTGGAAGCTCTTGGAAGCAGAGCGAGGCAAACGCTTACCTTCTTTCGCCACGTTCACCTGCAGCGCTACCCGCGCCACATCCAGCACCTCTTCTGCCAGCAAATAGCCGCTCCTGGCCCGCAACCACGTCAACACGTCGGCCAGATGCCAAATCGAGGCACTGCCCTCATGCACCGGCGCGGGAAAGCTACCCGGATGTGCAAGCATGAGCTTGCGCATGTTCTGCCGGGACACACCCACGATGTCGGCCACGTCGGTCAGCCCGACCAGATCAGGTGCCACTTCGATCAGCTTGGCCGACGGTATGGCACTGCGTACGGCCGTCAACGCACTACGCACGGCGGCCTCTGCGTCGGCCGCCTCGCGGGTGAACTCCAGCGCCAGCCGCCCAGGCTGACCGATGCCGACCAGGGCATCGTCGCAGCCGGCTTCGCCCAATCGCTCAACCAGCATGTCCGGGTCGCGGTCGTCGTCGCCAAGTTGGTACTTCAAGGTGAAGGTGTATTCCATCGCGCTACTCCTTGGCATCGCCGCCAGCCTTTCGCTACTTTGGACGCGTGGTGCAGCTATCCGGGCCACGCCGCAATGCGCGAGCGTGCCGGGGAACTGGCCAGGTTGTCAAGTGACAACCCATCAACGCTTTCAGGCTGTCGCGCTCAACTTCGGCACGACGACGTTCTCCGGCATCAGCTTCGGCACGTGCAGTTTCCCACTGACCCAGGCATCGATCATGTCAGCCCACTCTTGCAGCATGTGTCGCCGTTGCTCGGCGTACTCGGCCTTGTTGTAGACCGACCTGGAAGAGCGCCCATCCTCGTGCGCCAGGCATTTCTCGATCCAGTCCCGATTGAACCCAGCCTCATTCAACAGGGTCGAGCCTGTCCTGCGCAGGTCATGCACGGTGAATGACTCCAGGGGCAGCTTTTCGGCCTTGGCACGCTCCGTGACCAGCAAGGTGATCCGGTTCAAGGTTGCAGAGGAAATGCAGCTGTCGGCGTTGTAGCGGGAAGGAAGCAAGTATTTTGAGCCTGCCGCGTAGGTGTGCAGGGTCACCAGGATGTCCATCGCCTGGCGCGAGAGATAGATCACATGCGCATTGCGTCCCTTCATACGCTCCTTGGGGACCGTCCAGGTCGCGGCCTGGAAATCGACCTCTGCCCATGTCGCCTGGGTCAGCTCGCTCTTGCGCACCAGCGTCAGCAGGATCAGGCGTAGCGCAAGCCGGATCGTTGCGTAGGTCGGCACCTCATCCAGCTTAATTACCATCAGCCGGATCTCCTCAGGGGACAGCGCGCGGTCCTTGGGCACGAAGGTGGCGATCGATGACGAGGCCACATCGTCTGCGGGGTTGTCCACCTTCTCGCCATGCAGCCTGGCGAAGATGAAGATCTGTTTGACGATGTCCCGGATGTGCACAGCCGTGGCTGGCGCCCCGCGGTCCTTGACCTGCATGCACAGCGCGCGCAGGTCATCCGAGGTGACCTCATGGAGTAGACGGTTCTTGAAGACCGGCAGGATGTCCCGATCGATGACGTGCTTTCGCATGGCCTTGGTGCTGTCGGCCATCCTGGCCTTGGACAGCCAGTTTTCGGTCAGCTGCCCGAAGGTCAATGTGACGCACAGACGGCGTTTTTCGCGCTGCTTTTCCAGCGCCGGTGATCGTCCCTGGGCGACGGTCTTTCGGGCTTCCATCAGTTTTTCGCGCGCCTCCAACAGCGAAATACCGTCGGCCCCATATCTTCCGATGGTGACGGTCTCGCGGCGCCCGTGGAGGCGGTAGTCGTACCGGAAGGTGACGGTGCCCTGCGGCGAGACCGTCACGTACATTCCGTCCCGGTCAAAGGCCTTGTAGCTCTTGGACTTGGGCTTGATCTTGCGTAGAGCGGTGTCAGTCAGCATGCGCGGCTTTCTCCTGGTGATGACGGTATTTCTTACCGTCAGGGCTCAGAAGACCTGCAGATGCCAGAAAAGCCCTAATAAAAAGCTTTTCCTATGAGTGGTTTACCGTCAAAGACCGGCTCGGTCTCAATAGTAAATTCTTGGATCACAGCCAGAACGAAAAAACACACCGCCAAATTTAACGTCAAAAGATTTTGCTTGGCGCGAATAGCTGCCGATAAAAAAGGCAACGAATTTTCTTCAAAATCAATTCGTTGCCTCGCTTTCTCAACAGCCTCGAATCGTCCTGAAAAGAGCCAAATTCACTCCCACTCGATCGTGGCCGGTGGCTTGCCGCTGATGTCGTAGACCACGCGCGAGACGCCGCGGAGTTCATTGATGATGCGGTTGCTCACCGTGCCGAGGAAGTCGTACGGCAGGTGCGCCCAGTGCGCGGTCATGAAGTCGATGGTCTCCACCGCGCGCAGCGCGATCACCCACTCGTACGCACGCGCGTCGCCGACCACGCCGACCGATTTGACCGGCAGGAACACCGCGAAGGCCTGGCTGGTCTTGTCGTACAGATCGGCCTTGCGCAGCTCGTCGATGAAGATCGCATCGGCCTTGGCCAGCAGTTCGGCGTACTCACGCTTCACTTCGCCCAGGATGCGCACGCCCAGGCCCGGGCCTGGGAACGGATGGCGGTAGACCATGCTGCGCGGCAGGCCGAGTTCGACGCCGAGGCGACGCACTTCGTCCTTGAACAGCTCGCGCAGCGGCTCCACCAGGCCGAGCTTCATGTGCTCGGGCAGGCCACCGACATTGTGGTGGCTCTTGATGACGTGCGCCTTGCCGGTCTTGCTGCCGGCCGACTCGATCACGTCGGGATAGATCGTGCCCTGCGCCAGCCACTTGGCATTGGACAGTTTGTTGGACTCCTCATCGAAGATGTCCACGAACAGGTTACCGATGATCTTGCGCTTGGCTTCCGGATCGCTGACGCCTTCCAGCTTGGCGAAGTAGCGATCGGCCGCATTCACACGGATCACCTTGACGCCCATGTGCTCGGCGAACATCGCCATCACCTGGTCGCCTTCCTGCCAGCGCAGCAGGCCGGTATCGACGAAGACGCAGGTCAGCTTGTCGCCGATCGCCTTGTGCAGCAGCGCCGCAACCACCGACGAATCGACGCCGCCGGACAGGCCGAGGATCACTTCGTCATCGCCCACCTGCTCGCGCACGCGCGCGATCTGGTCGTCGATGATGTTGGCGGCGGTCCACAGCGTCTGGCAGCCGCACACATCGACCACGAAGCGGCGCAGCAGGGTCTGACCCTGCAGGGTATGAGTGACTTCCGGATGGAACTGCACGCCGTACCAACGCTTTTCCTCATTGGCCATCGCAGCCACGGGAATGCGGTCGGTCGTCGCGGTGATGGTGAAGCCGGGCGGCGCCTTGGAGACGTGATCGCCGTGGCTCATCCACACATTCAACTTCGGTGCGCCGCCGTGGTCGGACAGACCGGCGAACAGCGCATCGGGGGCGATCACGTCGACTTCGGCATGGCCGAACTCGCGCTGGTCGGCCGCTTCGGTTGCGCCACCGAGCTGCGCGGCCAGAGTCTGCATGCCGTAGCAGATGCCGAACACCGGCAGGCCGCTGTCGAACACTTCCTGCGGCGCGGCAGGCGCGCCCGGCAGCGTGGTCGATTCCGGGCCACCGGACAGAATGATGCCCTTGGCGCCGAAGGCCGCGATCTCGCTCGGGTCGTGGTCCCACGCCCAGATTTCGCAATAGACGCCAATCTCGCGGATGCGTCGGGCGATCAGCTGCGTGTACTGCGCGCCGAAGTCGAGGATCAGGATCTTGTCGTTATGGATGTTGGTCATCGGACTTCAGGCGCCTGTGAGCTTTCGGATAAGACAACGCGCGCCACCTTGAAGATGCACGCGCGCCATTTCGATTCCATCTTGGCCGCCATCCTGGCGAGACATTCCGTGCTTTGGAACGTCCGGCCCGGCCGTCCTTGGCCGGGTGTTCGCAACGCGCGAGGCAGGCCTCGCAAGCGTGCCGGCTTACCCCGCCCGATAGTTCGGCGGTTCCTTGGTGATCTGCACGTCGTGGACGTGGCTCTCGCGCTGGCCGGCGCCGGTGATCTTCACGAACTGCGGCTTGTTGCGCATGTCCTCGACCGTGGCGCAGCCCACGTAGCCCATCGTGGCGCGCAAGCCGCCAACCAGCTGGTGGATGATGCCGCCGACCGAACCGCGATACGGCACGCGGCCTTCGATGCCTTCCGGGACCAGCTTGTCGGCGTCGGAGGCGTCCTGGAAGTAGCGGTCCTTGGAGCCCTTCTCCATCGCCGCCAGCGAACCCATGCCGCGGTAGCTCTTGTAGCTGCGGCCCTGGAACAGCTCGACCTCGCCCGGGGCTTCCTCGGTGCCGGCCAGCAGGCCGCCGATCATCACCGTGGACGCACCGGCGGCCAGTGCCTTGCCGATATCGCCCGAATAGCGGATGCCACCGTCGGCGATCAGCGGGATGCGGTCCTGCAGCGCCTCGGCCACCATGTTGACGGCGGTGATCTGCGGTACGCCCACGCCAGCGACTACGCGCGTGGTGCAGATCGAGCCCGGGCCCACGCCAACCTTGACCGCATCGGCACCGGCATCCATCAGCGCCAGTGCGGCGTCGCCGGTGACGATGTTGCCGCCGATCACCTGGATCTGCGGATAGGTCTTTTTGACCCAATTGACCCGGTCCAGCACGCCCTGCGAATGGCCATGGGCGGTGTCGACGATGATCACGTCCACACCGGCGGCAGCCAGCGCTTCGACGCGCTGCTCGGTGTCGCCACCGACGCCGACCGCGGCACCGGCCAGCAGGCGGCTGGTGGCGTCCTTGGCGGCGTTGGGGCTGTCGGACTTCTTCTGGATGTCCTTGACCGTAATCAGGCCGCGCAGGTGGAAGCTGTCGTTGACCACCAGGATCTTTTCAATGCGGTGCTTGTGCAGCAGCTCCAGCACTTCCTCGTCGCTGGCGCCTTCGCGCACGGTCACCAGGCGATCCTTCTTGGTCATGATGTGGCTGACCGGATCGTCGAGCTTCTTCTCGAAACGCATGTCGCGACTGGTGACGATGCCGACCAGCTGGCCGCCATCCACCACCGGCACGCCGGAGATGTTGCGGGCGCGGGTGAGCTTGAGGACTTCGGCGATCGTGGTGTCCGGGCCCACGGTGAACGGCTCGGTGATTACGCCGGATTCGAACTTCTTGACCCGGGCGACTTCGGCGGCCTGTTCGGCCACGGTCAGGTTCTTGTGGATGATGCCGATGCCGCCGAGCTGGGCCATGGTCACGGCCAGGCGGTGCTCGGTGACGGTATCCATGGCGGCCGAGAGGATCGGCAGTTTCAGGCGCAGGTCGCGGGTCAGCCGGGTTTCCAGGCTGACGTCCTTGGGCAGGACGATCGAGTGGGCGGGGACGAGGGAAACGTCGTCGTACGTCAGTGCTTCAGCCAGGATGCGGAGCATCGGCCACCTAACCGGTTCTGAGGAAGCGCGACATTCTACCGCACTGCGGCGGGCTTTTCCTCAGCACGGAACTGGAATGCAGCGTTGGATGCGGCCGAAGGTGACCGCTTCGGCCCGCCAGGCGGGCCCCTGTTCAGCCGGCGTCGCTGGCGTCGGCCGCTTCCAGCGTGTTCTGCATCAGGGTGGCCACGGTCATCGGGCCCACGCCGCCGGGGACCGGGGTGATCCAACTGGCCCGCTCGGCGGCAGCTTCGAAGCCCACGTCGCCGGTCAGGCGGCCGTCTTCCAGGCGGTTGATGCCCACGTCGATCACCACCGCGCCAGGTTTGACCCATTCGCCGGGAATCAGGTGCGGGCGGCCGACGGCCACCACCAGGATGTCGGCGTCGCGCACGCGCGCTTCCAGCACGTCGGCCGGGGTGAACTTGTGGCAGCTGGTCACCGTACAACCGGCGATCAGCAGTTCCAGCGCCATCGGCCGGCCGACATGGTTGGACACGCCGACAATCGTGGCGTTGCGGCCACGCACCGGCTGGTCGGTATGACCCAGCAGGGTCACGATGCCGCGCGGCGTGCACGGGCGCAGGCCGAATTCGCGCAGGGCCAGGTGGCCGACGTTTTCCGGGTGGAAACCGTCCACGTCCTTGCGCGGATCGATCCGGTGGATCAGCCGGCGCGCGTCCGGGATCCCCGGCAGCGGCAGCTGGACCAGGATGCCGTGGACCTTGGGATCGGCGTTGAGCTGGTCGATCAGGTCCAGCAGCTGGGCCTCGGTGGTGCCGGCCGGCATGTCGTAGTCGAACGCCTCGATGCCCACCTTCTCGGCCGCGCGACGCTTGTTGCGCACGTACACGGTGCTGGCGGGGTCACCGCCGACCAGCACCACCGCCAGTCCCGGGCGCGCCTTGCCGGCGTCCACGCGCGCATCGACCCGCTGCTTGAGCTGGTCCAGGAGATCCTCGGCGATGCGGCGGCCATCAAGGATGCGGGCGGGGGCGGAAGCGGTCATCGAGGCGCGGTGTAGAGTTCGTGGCTCCGTATTGTCCCTGATTGCCACGATGACCGACACCACGCCGTTCGAAGCCGCCGCCTTCCGCCGCCTGCTACAGCACCTCAATGTCGAGCGACGCGACGTGCAGAACATCGACCTGATGATCCTGGCTGGCTTTTGCCGCAACTGCCTGTCGGACTGGTACCGCGAAGCAGCCGAAGCCGCCGGCACACCGATGACCAAGGACCAGGCGCGCGAAACGGTTTACGGCATGCCCTTCGCCGAATGGAAGGCCAAGCACCAGGCCGAGGCCACGCCCGAACAGCTGGCCGCCTTTGCCGCCGCGCAGAAGCTGCACGGCTGAGCCACCCGCCGATGCGGTTGCTGTTGGTGACCTTCGCGCTGATCGTGCTGGGCTATGGCGCGCTGTGCGCGCTGGTGTTTTTCAAACAGCGCAGCCTGATCTTCTACCCGCAGTTCACCACGGTGACACCGCGCAGCGACGACCTGCAGCTGGTGAGCGAGGGCGTGACTTTGCGCGGACGCGTGCTCAATCCGGGCCAATCGCGCGCCCTGCTCTACTTCGGCGGCAATGCCGAGCGGGTGCAGGATTCAGCCGATGCACTGGCGCGCGCGTTCCCGCGGCACACGATCTACCTGCTGGCCTATCGCGGCTATGGCGCCAGTGGCGGCACGCCCTCGCAAGACGCGCTGTTCGGTGATGCCTTGGCTCTCTACGACCACGTGCGCCAGCAACAGCCTGACGCGGTCGTGGATGTAATCGGCCGCAGCCTCGGCAGTGGCGTGGCCGCGTATGTCGCCGGCCAGCGCGCCGTGCCGCACCTGGTGCTGGTGACGCCGTTCGATTCGCTGGTGCACGTCGGCCAGCTACATTACCCGTGGCTGCCGGCACGCTGGCTCATGCGTGAGCGCTTCGATTCGGCCAGAAATCTTGCAAGCCACCGCGGCCTGACGCTGGTACTGCGCGCCGGCCGCGATACGGTGGTGCCGGCGGCGGCCACCGCTGCCTTGGTGGCGAGCCTGCCCGCCGCGCGGCGCGAGGTGGTCGACTTCGCGCAGGACGACCACATCAGTCTCTCGGCCGCGTCGAGTTACTGGCCGACGATGGCGACCTTCATCGACCGACCCACGCCGACGTTTTGAGCGATCAGCCGGCCTCGCGCAGCGCCGCGTCGTCGGTTGCATGCCCACGCCCTGCCCGCGCCTGCTGCGACAGCAGGCGTGCGGCCAGCGTGCGCGCGGCGGTACGCAGTTCGGGCACCGCGGTGATCTCCCAGAGCTGACCGCGCAGCAGCGGCCCCAGGCAGTACAGGCCGGTGACCGGCGTGCCGAAGGGATCGCGCAGCTGCAGGTGGTGATCGGCATCCACGCCCAAGCCCAGCGGGTCTGCGCCGAGCAGGCCCGAATCGCGCAGCGTCGCCACCAGCGGATGGCTGGTGCGCTCGATGTCGGTATCCAGCCCGGTGGCGCGGATCACCACGTCGAAGTGGCCGAGCCAGGTGCTTTCGCCGCCGCGCGGGCGGATCAACGCCTCCACGTCGTGCACGCCCAAACGCGCACGCAGCAGGCGCCCCGAAAGCACGCGCAGCTGGCCCGAGGCCTGCATCGCCTGGACCTGTTTGGACACTGCCGGCGCGACGCGGTGCCGCATCGCCTCCCAGTGCGAACGCAGATGGCGCAGGAAGCGCGCGCGTGCCGCCTGATCCAACCCGCGCCAGAACGGCTGCAGGTGCGGGCGCAGCGCATCGACCACGCGGCGCCAGTCATCGACAACGGTGGAGAGCTGGCGCAGCGTGCGCACCAGGGTGCGCAAGTCGTGATCGCGCAGCGCCTGCAGCACGCCGGGTGGCAGTTCCAGCGGTGCGCCCGGCACCTCCAGATGCGCTTGCGGCAGGAAGCCGTGCCGCGACAGCGCAGTGATCGGACCACGGTGATCGCGCTGGCGCAGCGTGACCGCGACATCGGCCATGGTCAGGCCGGCGCCGACGATCAGCAGTCGCGCGCCGGGCGGAATCCTGTCGATCGCCCCGTCCTGCCACGGCCAGCCGATGTAGCGCGGATCCACCGCCAGGCGCGGACCAACGCCCGCCAGGCGCTGCGGCGGCAGCGCGCCGACGGTCAGCACCACCACGTCGCTGAAGAAATCCTCGCCGTTGGCCAGCAGCACGCGGAAGCCGCCCGGCACGCGATCCACGCCGATGGCCTCCTCCTCGATCCGGGCAAAGCCGCTGGCGCTTTCGGTGGCCTGCTGCAGATGCGACTGCAGGTATTCGCCATACGCCAGGCGCGGCAGGAACGCCATGCGCCCGCGTTCCCCCAGTGCCAGCGTATCGGCGAACCCGGTCGGTGCCTGCGCATCGGCACCCAGGTCTTTGGCACGCACGTTGAGCACATGTTCCGGTCGCGCCGCGCCGTAGGCAACGCCGCGGCCAAAGGTCTCGGGCTGCCCGACCAGGGTGACGCGCGTGTCCGGGCCACCTTGGCGCAGCAGTTCGACGGCCAGCGTGCTGCCGCAGAAGCCGGCGCCGATCAGGGTGATCTGCATAGGAACGTTTCCTCTCTCCAGGGGAGGAGCGAGTTCACCCTGCCCGCGCGCGCCGTGCGTAAAGGACTGGTTAGGCGCCGCAGATCGGATCGCTACGGCGCGCCATGACCTCATGCCGCACGGTCATGACCTGGCGTGACCCGCCGCACGTTGCCGGCCGCAGGCTCAGGCGCCGCGGGTTTCGGCCGGCGCTTCTTCCAGGTTGATCGGGCTGGAAGGATTGAGCACCTGGCTCTCGCGGCGCGGCACGGTGAACGGCGTCGGCGTGGCTGGCGGGGTGTTGCCGATGATTAGTGGGCGGCCCGCCCGTATGTCGCCCGCAGCCACTTCCAAGTCGAAGCGCTCGCCGTCCAGGCGCCGTACTTCATCGGCACTGCGTGCGGCTTCGTCTTCGTCCACGCCCAGCTCGACCAGCGCGGCCTGGCCGAACAGCACCGCCGATTCGAAGGTCTCGCGGATCTGGTAATCCACGCCCGCCTTGACCAAAGACAGCGAATGCTCGCGGTCGAACGAGCGCGCCAGCACCTTGGCCTGCGGGAATTCGCTCTGCACCAGCTCGACGATCTGGCTGGTCACCGCGCGATTGTCCGTGCAGATCGCGATCGCCCGCGCCGTGGCCGCGCCGGAGGCATGCAGCACGTCCAGCCGGGTGCCGTCGCCGAAGAAGATCTTGAAGCCGAATTCGCCGGCGCTCTGGATCATGTCGATGTCGTTGTCGATGATGGTCACATCGATATCGCGCGCCAGCAGCGACTGGCTCATGACCTGGCCGAAGCGGCCGAAGCCGATGATCAACACGCTGCCGCTCTGGTCGTGGACTTCCTCGACGCCTTCCATCGAGGCGCTGGTCTTGGGCATGACGCGCCGCGCGCCGATCACCACCAGCGGCGTCAGCGCCATCGACAGCACCACGATGGCGGTCATGTTGGCGCTGACCGTCGCATCGATCAGGCCCGCAGTCGCCGCAGCGGCATAGAGCACGAAGGCGAACTCGCCGCCCTGCGCCATCAGCACGGCGCGGTCCAGCGCTTCGCCATGTGAGCTGCGGGTCAGGCGTGCGATGGCGTAGATGCACAGCGCCTTGGTGATCATCATCGCGATGACCATGGCGAACACCAGCTTCCAGTTGTTGGCGACCACGGCCAGGTCCAGCGACATACCCACGCTGAGGAAGAACAGGCCCAGCAGGATGCCGCGGAACGGCTCGATGTCCGCTTCGATCTGGTGGCGGAAGGTGGACTCGGACAGCAGCACGCCGGCCAGGAACGCGCCCATCGCCATCGACAGCCCGCCCAGCTGCATCACCAGCGCCGCGCCCAGCACCACCAGCAGCGCGGCGGCGGTCATGACCTCGCGCGCCTTGGCCCGCGCCAGCAGGCGGAACAGCGGATTGAGCAACCAGATGCCGGCAGCGATCAGGCCGGCCAAGCTGGCGATGCCCACGCCGATCGATGCCCAGCGCGAATGTTCACCGCCTTCGGCCGGCAGTGGCGACAGGAACGCGATCAAGGCCAGCAGCGGCACGATCAGCAGGTCTTCGAACAACAGCACCGACACGATTTTCTGCCCGCGCGGCAGGGCGATGTCGCCGCGTTCGCCCAGCAGCTGCATGACGATGGCGGTGGAGGTCAGCACGAAGCCCGCTGCACCGACGAACGCCACCGCACCGTGCAATCCGAAAGCCAGGCCCACGCCGGTCAACGCCGCCGTACAGAGTGCGATCTGCAGCGTGCCCAGGCCGAAGATCTGGCGGCGCAGGCTCCAGAGATGCGAAGGCCGCATCTCCAGCCCAATCAGAAACAGGAACAGCACCACGCCCAGCTCGGCGGTGTGCAGGATCGATTGCGGATCGGTAAACCACTTCAGCCCGAACGGGCCGATCGCCAGACCACCGGCCAAGTAGCCGAGCACCGAGCCCAGGCCCAGCCGGCGAAACAACGGGACGGCGACCACCGCGGCGCCCAGCAGGGCGACGACGCTGATCAATTCACTCGATTGGGAGACGGCACTCATGGCAGGGAGTGTAGCCACGCGCTGTGCATCGTGGACCATCGCGCGACGGAAATGCATCGCGCGTATCGCTGTGTTTCGCCCAGATCAGCATCACGCGAACATCAACCGCTATGCGAACGAGGCTTGACCGCACAGATGTGCAAGACATCGACACGCCAGCGGACGAAGGCGCGCCATCAACGTTGTTGCAAACCTCGGAGATGTCGCGTCAGCGGCGCCCCACGCGTGTCAGCGCCCATGCCGCCGCCACGGGCACCACGTAGAGCAGCAGCTGGATCGGCGCTTCTTCCTGCAACGAATAGCCATGTGCCAGCCCGGTACGCAGATTCCACAGCACCGCCAGCAACCACACCCCGGTGAAGGCCCAAGCACCCTTGCTGCGATGCTTCGGCGGCAGACGGAAAACAGCGCCGGTGGCGATCAGCAGGCCGGCGAGGATCAGGATCAGGGTGCGCATGGAGTTTCCGCCAGCCGGGCAATGGGCAGGTGCATATAAATTAACGCACAGGCCGACGCGCAGGATTGCACGGTTGGTGTTGTGGGCAGCTCAAGCAGTGGTCCCGAAGGCCAATTCACTCAGGCTTACGGCACCAGTAGCCAGAGCGTGCAGAGAAAAATCAGGCCAACCAGGCTCCCCGCAGCGAGCGGAAGTAGCGATGACCTGACCGATCTAGACAAAAACCAAGCGAGAGCCGACATCGCAGCAGCCATGACAATGAGCACGGCAGATACTGATCCCACGGCGTCTCCCTCGACGCTGTCCAGGGAGATAAACACCACGCCAAGCATGGAGCACACCATCGCGAGGAGCCGCGCGCCTTCTATGGCGTCTCTTCGATTGAAGAACTTGTGCATCCGGTCGGGAATCAGTTGTCAGATGGGGGCGGCGGCTCGCCTCACCCCTTTGGATGTGCGTTGCAAATGGGACATTCGGGATCAACCGCTAACCGCAGTTCGTGGAAGCGCATCGACAAGGCATCGAAGTTCAGCAGCCGTCCCGCCAGCGACTCGCCGATGCCCAGCAGCAGCTTGATCGCCTCGGTGGCCTGCAGCAGGCCGATCACGCCGGGCAGCACGCCGAGCACGCCGGCCTCGGCGCAGTTCTGGGCCAGGCCGGCAGGCGGCGGCGAAGGGAACAGGCAGCGATAGCAAGGTGCCTGCCCGCGACGACGACCCGCATCGAACACGCTGACCTGGCCTTCGAACTGTTGGACCGCACCGTAGACCAGCGGCTTGTCCAGGCGCACGCATGCATCGTTGAGCAGATAGCGCGTGGCGAAGTTGTCGGCGCCATCGATGACCACATCCACGCCGTCGAGCAGCGCGTCGACGTTGTCGGCCGTGACGCGCCGGGCGATGGGCTCGACCACGACACCGGGATTGAGCGCGGCCAGCGCCAGCGCGGCTGAGTTCACTTTCGGCGTGCCGATGCGGGCCTCGCTGTGCAGGATCTGGCGCTGCAGGTTGCTGCGTTCGACCACATCGTCATCGGTGATGCGCAGCGTGCCGACGCCGGCGGCGGCCAGGTAATACGCGGCCGGCGACCCCAGCCCGCCGGCGCCGACCAGCAGCACGCGCGCCGCGCGCAGGCGTTGCTGCCCTGCTTCGCCGACCTGCGGCAGGCGCAGCTGGCGCGAATAGCGTTCGACATAGTCGGTGCGCGACGCATCCAGCGTGGGCCTGAGCACCGGCAGGCCGTCGTCAATCCAGCGGGCCGTGCCGCCTTCAACCGAAGCCACATGCCGATAGCCGGCTTCGACCAGCGCCTGGGCCACCGCCAGCGAGCGCCCGCCGACCTGGCAGATCAAAACAACCTCACGCGCAGGATCTGGCAGCTGCGCGGCCGGGTTGGATTCCAGCGCGGCGCGGGCGATGCCCAGCGCGCCTTCGGCCTGGCCGTCGGCGCGCTCGTACTCCTCGCGCACGTCGATCAACAGTGCGCCGGCACGTTGCCGTGCGCGCGCCTGGGCCGGAGTGAGAAGTTCAACGCTCATGCGCTCAAGTATCGCGCCGACGGCGTGCTCAGTACGGCAACACCGTGACCGGCGTACCCGCCGCGTAGGCGCGTTCACCGGCGTCGAGCACGATCAGCGCATCGCTGTCGGCCGCGCCACGCAGTTGATGCGAAGCCTCGGCCGGGTTCGGCTCGACCAGCAGCACGCCGTCTTCGCTGCTGCGCAGGCGGCCGCGCAGGAATTCCAGCCGCTCATGCGGCTTGTTCCAGTCGCTGGCCAGGCGCGCAGTAAAGCGTGGTCGCGGCTCCGCCCTACCCTGCAGCGCGTCCAGCAGCGGCCGGCCCAGCGCCAGGAAGGTCGCCAGCACCGAGACGGGATTGCCCGGCAGGCCCAGCATCAGCGCCTGGTCGAGCGCGCCGAACAGCACCGGCATGCCGGGCTTCATCCGCACCTTCCAGAAATGCACTTCACCGTGGGCCTGCAGCAGGCCGGGCAGCAGGTCCTTTTCGCCCGCCGAGACCCCGCCGGCGGTGATCACCACATCAAACGCACCGGCGGCATCGCGCAGCGCGGTTTCCACGCGCTGCGGATCGTCGGGCAGGCGCGGCCAGGCGACCGGCTCCAGGCCGAGCTGGCGCAGCAGACCCATCAGCAGATCGCGATTGCTGTCGTAGATCTGGCCCGGTTGCAGCGGCATGCCCGGCTCGGCCAGCTCGTCACCGGTGGAGAACACCGCCACGGTCGGCTTCGGAGAAATGGCGAGATCGGCCTGGCCCAAGGCAGCGGCCAGCGAGATCCGCGCCGGCGTCAGCACCTGGCCAGCGTCCAGCACCTGCGTGCCGGCCTGCACGTCCTCGCCCGCGCGGCGGATGTCATGACCGGCGCGAATGCCGGCCGGCACGGTAACCAGGTCACCGTCGCGCGCAGCGTTTTCCTTCATCACCACGGCATCGGCGCCCGCAGGCAACGGCGCGCCGGTGGTGATGCGCGCGCACTGGCCTGGCTGCAGCACCAAGCCGACGTCCAGGCCTGCGAACTGCTCGCCGACCAGCGTCAGTGTGGTCGGCGCATCGGCCGACAAGTCGGCGCTGCGGACGGCAAAGCCATCCATGCGGCTGTTATCGAACGGCGGCAGCGGGAACTCGGCCGTCACCGCCTGCGCCAGCACGCGGCCATCGACGCGCTGGATCGCCAGTCTCTGCGATGACGGGCGGCGCGCCGCACCGACCCGCGTGATGATCTCCAGCGCCTGGGCGTAATCGATCCGGGTCGGGAAGTCGGACACGCGGAATCAGCGTCCCTTGACGTGCTTGATCAGGCGCTTCTTCTTGGCGATCTGGCGCTCGGTCAAGACGTTCTTCTTGCCTTCATATGGGTTGGAGCCTTCGCGGAACAGGAACCGCACCGGCGTGCCGACCAGCTTGAAGCGCTTGCGGAAGAAGTTTTCCAGGTAACGCTTGTACGACTCCGGCAGTACCTTCAGGCGCGTGCCGTGGACGATGAAGGTCGGCGGGTTCTCGCCGCCCGGATGCACGTAGCGCAGCTTGGAGACGTGGCCGCGGATGCTCGGCGGCGGGTTGGTCTCGTAGGCGATCTCCAGCGCGGTATTGACCTCACTGGTGCTGAATACCTTGGTCGCCGAGGCGTGCGCGCGATGCACGGCCTTGAATAGCTCGCGCATGCCCGAACCGTGCTTGGCCGAGATACGCACGTTTTCGGCCCACTCGACGAAGTTGAGCTTGCGCACCAGCAGCGCTTCGGCCTGCTGGCGCTGGTATTCGGTCAGGCCATCCCACTTGTTGACGGCCACGACCAGCGCACGGCCTGCGTCCAGGATCGCGCCCAGCACGTTGGCGTCCTGGTCGGTCACACCTTCAGTCGCGTCCAGCAGCAGCACCGCGACCTGGCATTGCTCGATGGCCTGCAGCGTCTTGATGATGGAGAACTTTTCGACCACGTCGTCGACGCGGCCCTTGCGGCGCACGCCGGCCGTATCGACCAGGCGGTAGAGCTTGCCGTCGCGCTCCATGTCCACGGCGACCGAGTCACGCGTGGTGCCCGGCACTTCGGAGGCGATCATGCGTTCTTCGCCCAGCAGGCGATTGACCAGGGTCGACTTGCCGACGTTGGGGCGGCCGACGAAGGCGATGCGGACGCGATTGGGATCGTTGTCCAGCAGTTCGCCGGCGCCCTGCTCGGGCTTGCGCTCCTGCACCAGCTCCAGCAAGTCATCCAGACCCTGGCGATGCGAGGCCGACAGCGTCAGCACATCGGAAAAGCCGTAGCGCGAGAATTCGGCCCGCGCGTTGTCCTCATCGACGCCATCGATCTTGTTGAGCACCAGCACGGTCGGCCGGGCCGCCTTGCGCAGCCAGCCGAGGATGTCGTCGTCCAGTGCCGAGGCGCCCTCGCGCGCGTCGACGATGAACAGCACCAGGTCCGCTTCGGAAGCGGCTGCACGGGACTGGCGCGCGGTGGCGCCGGACAGGCCTTCCTCGTCGCCGGCGATACCGCCGGTATCGACGAGCATGAAGGGGTTTTCCGGATCCAGGCGGCACACGCCGTAGTTGCGATCACGGGTCACGCCGGGCTCGTCGTGCACCAGCGCATCGCGGGTGCGCGTGAGCGCATTGAACAGCGTGGACTTGCCCACGTTGGGGCGGCCCACCAGGGCGACGAGAGGGAGCATGTGAACCAGGACCGAGAAGACGTGAAACGACAAGGGCGCCAGTGTCTATGCCCTTCGGAAAAACCGGTTCGGGGCGTCAACAGGCGCGTCGGAGCGGCACAGGATACGAAAACGGGGAGCCGGACGCATGTTCCGGCTCCCCGTGGGTTCGCAGACCTGACTTACTTGATGCGGAAAGCGGTCAGCTTGCCGTCGGTGTTCTGCACGACCAGCACGCCATCGGCGACGATCGGCTGGGCGCGGATCGGGTCGCCGCCAGCGCGTTCACGCGCGACGATCTCGCCGTTGTCCATCCGCAGCCAGTGGAGGTAGCCGTCGAAATCGCCGACCACGGCGTAGTCGCCCTGCACCACCGGGGCGGTCAGCGAGCGACGCAGCAGCTTCTGGTTGGACCACAGCGAACCACCGCTGCTCTTGTCCAGCGACCACACCGCACCGTTCTTGTCCGACAGCACCAGGCTGGACGGACCCATGCCCAGGCCAGCGACGCCGCCGTTGTCGCGGTTCCACAGCGGACGACCGCTGGGGCCGTCGATGGCGATGGTGGCGTTCTTGTAGCTGGAGGCGTACAGCGTGGTGCCGTCCAAAACCGGGGCGCCGTCGACGTCGGCCATGCGTTCCAGTTCGGTACGACCTTCCGGCTGGCCGACGGTCTGATCCCACAGGTCGTGGCCGTCGTTGAGCGCCAGGGCGCTCATCGTGCCGTCGTCGTTGCCGACGAAGACCATGCCCGGACCCAGGGTGACCGGACCATTGCCGCGCACGATCAGCGCCGGCTGCTCGCGATTCCAGAACCAGCGGCGGACGCCGTCGGTGACCTGGTAGCACAGCACCTGGCCGTCGTTAGCGTGCACCAGCACGTTGCCCTGGCCGATGACCGGCGGGGCGATGACTTCGTTGCTGGCCTTGGCGGTCCACTTCTCGTCGCCGGTAGCCGGATCGAGCGCAATGACCTTGCCGTTGAGCGTGCCGACCACGACCAGGCCTTCGCCTGCGCCGACGGCCGAGACACGGTCTTCCTTCATCTTCTTGTGCCACAGCTCCTTGCCGGTCTGCAGGTCCAGCGCCTTGACGCCGCCCTCGATCGCCGCCGCGTAGACGTGGCCATCCATCACCGCCGGACCCTGGTGCGTGCCGAGCAGCTGCTCGCCGTCGCCGGCACTGGCCGACCACAGCTTGTCGATCTCGACGCTATTCTTGAGCTTGTCCAGCGGCAGCGGCTCGGTGGCGGCCTTCTCGGCGGCCTTCTTGTCGTCGGTGAACCAGCCCTTGACCGTCGTGCAGCCGGACAGCACGGCGACCAGCGCAACCACCACGGCGGCGCGCTTCATGTTGACAACCACATTCATCAGTTCGACTCCGCGAGCCCGGGCACTGTTCCGCCGGCATTGGTAAGTTTGACTTCCACCAGGCGGCGCTGCGGCGAGGCAACGTCCAGGCTGGTCAGAGCCTTGAGATAGGTGTCGCGTGCTTCATCGCGCTTGCCGGTCAGGGCCAGTGCGTCGCCACGGGCTTCCAGGGCCGAGGAGCTGTCATAGCTGGCCAGCAGCTTGATCGCCTCGTCGGGCTTGCCGGTCGCATTGAGCAGGCGTGCGGCGTGCAGATCGGCATACGGCTTCATCGCCGAACCGGCCGGCAGCGACTTCAACGTCGCCAGGGCTGCATCGTTCTGATTGGCCTTGACCTGCGCCTGGGCCAGCTGCAGCGCGGCCAGCTGGGCATAGACCGAATCCCCATCTTTCTGCAGCGCGGTGACCTTGGACTGGGCGTCCTTCAGGTCGGTGCCGCTGATGGATTTCACGGCCGCCGCGTAGGCGCCGTAGCCGGCCTGGGCCTGCTGGTCCTGATGCTGGCCCCACCACTTCCATCCAAAAATCAGCGCCAGTCCGAGCGCGATACCGCCGATCAGGCCGGCGCCGTTGTTCTTCAGCCAGTTGCGGACGCGCTCACTCTGTTCGTGCTCGTCCAGCAGGTCATCGATTGCCATGCGTACTCTCGCCCCACATGGATGCGGGGTCATCTAATTGCGACAGGTGGACCCTCGCGGGTCAGTCCTGAACCGGCGCGAGTGATCCGTCGGAGGATACCGCAAAGCGTGCCACGTTGGCCCGCTGATACGGCGTCAGGTCCACCGTACTCCCGCCTTGCTGAACCTGAACCGCGGTCGCATTGCCCAGTTTGATGCGGGCCACTTGACCTGCCTGGAAGCTACGTTCCTGGCCGGCCTTGAGCAGCCCGCGCTCGATACTCTGGCCTTGCGGACCTTCGATATCGACCCAGCTTTCGCCGGTGAAGGCGAGCTTGAGCACGGCGGCAGGTTCGGCCGCAGCGACTGGCTCACGGGTCAGGCGCGGCGCCATTGATGCGGTAATGGGCGCGTTGTCGGGTTCGGGCGGCGTCTGCACCGGCATGGTGGTCACGGCCGCAGGCGCGGCGCCATCCGACGAGGCCGGCGCCGGGGCTGCCTTGGGCAGCACATCCAGCGACGCAGTCTTGAGGACGCGCTGACCCTCTCCGTTGGACAGCACCAGCCAGGCCGGGATGCCAAAGAAGCACAAGGTGATCACCACGTACACGGCACGACGCGAGACGCTTTCGAACAGGCGCTGGTAACGCGGCGTGTGGGTGTGGCTGACCAGTTCGACCGGCCGCACGGCCTGCAGCGTGGACTGTTCCAGGTAATCATCCACGCTGACATTGAGCAGCTTGGCGTAGCTGCGCAGGTGGCCGCGCACGAACACCGGTGCGCCCAGCTGTTGCCAGTGCCCGGACTCGATCGCCTCGACCACGCGGGTAGGCACCTTGAGCCGGCTGGCGGCCTGCTGCAGCGTCATTCCCTGCTGCTCGCGGGCCTGGCGCAGAACCGCGCCGGTTTCCGTCTGCTGCCCGCTTTCGGGCGCGGAGTGGGTCATGTTCCGATCCATCATGGCCTTGCACTATCCCCGGGACTTGCCGCAGTGGCATTCGGGAACTCCGCCCGCTGCCGCTGTCGATATTTCTCGGCGGCTGCCATGTCGCCGAGCTTGGTTTCAATGTCAACTGCAAGTTGTAACACGCCTGCATCCACAGGTGCAGCCGTCAACCTGCGCTCGATGAAGGCCCGCGCGTCCATGTAGTGGCCGAGCCGGTACTCGTTGCGCGCCATCGACACCAGCGCATACGCGTTCTTGGGATCCAGGGCCAGCGCCTTGCGCAGGTCCGACTCGACCCGCTCGTACTGTCCGGTCTGCAGCGCGCAACCGCCGGCGTTGGCCAGCGCAGCCGTCGGATTGTTGTACCCCGGTGCAGCAATAGCGCGGTCGAACCAGACCAGTGCCTCGGCCGGAAAGCCGTTCGCGCACAGCCACGCACCATAGTTGTTCAGCATTCCGCCGTCCTGCGGCGACAGCTCGGCGGCCTTGCGATAATCATCGCCTGCAGCCTTGGCCTGGCCACGACGGTCGGCCACGATCGCCAGCAGCGTGTAGGCCGCTGCGGAAGATGGATTGAGCTTGAGCGCCTTGGATGCCTCGCGCTCGGCCGTCTCCAGATCGCCGACGCGCAGGCGCTGCTCGGCCAGCCCCAGACTGTTGCGCTCTTCCAAGCGCTCCTGGGTGGCCTTGCTGTCGCGGACATCATATTCGGTGCGCGGTACATCGATCGCTTTCATGCCGCCCTTCGGACGGATGAAGGTCAGCCGCGAGCACGCCGTTCCCAGCATGATCACCGCCAGCAGGACCAGCGTGACCTTATGCGGCCGCATCACCGAGCCCCTGCTCCCGCAGCTGCCGGTTGAACTCGGCCTGGCGCCGGGTTCGGTCCATGACTTGGCCCTTGAGCTGGCCGCAGGCCGCGTCGATGTCGTCGCCGCGCGTGCGGCGGACCATCGTCAGCACCTGCTGGTCCAGCAGGATCTTCTGGAAGGCGCGGATGTCCGCATCCTCCGAGCGCTCATAGCGCGTGCCTGGGAACGGATTGAAGGGGATCAGGTTGACCTTGCCGGCCTCGCGCGACTGCATCTGGTTGCCGAACTGGCGCATCAAGCGCGCCAGCGAACGTGCGTGTTGCGGCTGGTCGTTGACGCCCTTCATCAACGTGTATTCGAACGTGATCGAATCGCGCTTCGGGCTGGCCTTGAGATAGCGCGCGCAGGCGTCCATCAGCTGCGCGACCGGATACTTCTTGTTGAGCGGCACCAGCTCGGTCCGGAGCGCGTCGTCTGCTGCGTGCAACGAGACCGCCAGCGACACATCGCTCTCGGTGGACAGGCGATCGATCATCGGCACCATGCCGGCGGTCGACAGCGTCACGCGCTTGCTGGCCAGGCCGTAACCCAGGTCGTCGCGCATCACGCTCATGGCACGCACGACGTTGTCGAAATTGGCCAGCGGCTCGCCCATGCCCATCATCACCACGTTGGTGAGACGACGGATCTGTGCCGGTACGTTGCCCAGATGGCGTGCGGCCACCCAGACCTGGCCGATGATTTCGGCCGTCGAAAGATTGCGGTTGAACCCCTGCGTGGCGGTCGAGCAGAACTGGCAGTTCAGCGCGCAACCGACCTGCGAGGACACGCACAGCGTGCCGCGGGTTTTATCCGGGATATAGACCGTTTCGATGGCGTTCTTGCCATCGGCACCCATCGACAGCAGCCACTTGTGGGTGCCGTCGGTGGACGGTTTGTCGAACACGATGTTCGGGACGATGACCTCGGCATGCTGCTGCAGCTTGGCGCGCAGGGCCTTGCCGAGGTCCGTCATATCGTCGAAGTCGGTGACGTAGCGGTGGTGGATCCACTTCATCACCTGATGGGCGCGGTAGCGCTTCTCGCCGAGAGTGTCCTCGAAGAAACGCTCCAGCCCGCCGCGATCGAGATCGAGCAGGTTCTGCTTGCGCACCGGTGCCACGGCGATCGGATCGCCTGGGTTGGTGACGCTTGGAATCGACACGATCTCGTTCACGGCAGTGTGACCTCAGCGCGAAACCACTTCAGTGGCAGCGAACCAGTACGCCACTTCGATCGCCGCATTCTCCAGCGAGTCCGAGCCGTGGGCGGCATTGGCATCGATCGAGTCGGCGAAGTCGGCGCGGATGGTGCCGGGCGCGGCGTCCTTCGGATTGGTGGCGCCCAGCAGGTCGCGGTGGGCCAGCACGGCGTTCTCGCCTTCCAGCGCCTGGATCATCACCGGGCCGGAGATCATGAAATCGACCAGCGCGTTGAAGAACGGACGCTCGGCGTGCACGGCGTAGAAGCCTTCGGCTTCGCGGCGCGAGAGCTGCTTGTACTTGGCCGCAACGACCTTCAGGCCGGCCTTTTCGAAGCGGGCGTAGATCTCACCGATGACGTTCTTGGCGACGGCGTCGGGCTTGATGATGGACAGGGTGCGCTCCAGCGCCATGGGGTCTTCTCCGAAGGGCGGGCCACTGATGGACCCGAGGTTACATGAAAAAACCCGCGTGGGGACGCGGGCTTAGGTTTGATTGCTGCGTAAATTCTAACGTATCACCCGAAGCGATGCAGCCCCCGGCCGCACTCGGTTTTGCGGCGATGCAGCATGACTTGGGTGTTGCGCGAGCGCAGACTCAATCAAGCGTTTGATTTATCCGATTTGAGACCATGGCCAACGGCACCCAGTTCTCCACCAAGGACCGCATCCTCGGCGCTGCCGAAGAGCTGTTTGCCCTGCACGGGTTCGCCGGCACCTCGCTGCGGCGGGTCACCACGCGCGCCGACGTCAACATCGCCGCGGTCAACTACCACTTCGGTTCCAAGGAAAACCTGGTCAACGAGGTGTTCCGCCGGCGCATGGACGTCATGACCACCGCCCGCCTCGGCCAGCTGGAGACCGCGTTGCGCGAGCATCCGGGCCAACTGGAACAGGTCCTCGCGGCATTCGTGGAACCCGCACTGGCGCTGGCGCAGGACGGTCAAGGCGGCGGCGCCTTCGTGCGCGTGATCGCGCGGGCCTACGCGGAGAAGAACGACAACCTGCGCAAGTTCCTTTCCGACCATTACGGGCATGTGCTGCGCGACTTCGGCAAGGCCATTGCCGAGTGCCTGCCCGCATTGAGCAAGGAAGAGCTGTACTGGCGTCTGGACTTCCTGGCCGGCGCGCTGACCTACGCCATGGCCGACTTCGGCCTGATCAAGCGTCCCGCCGGTGTCACCGAGGCGGCGCATCGTGAGCGCGCCGCACGCGAACTCATCCGTTTTGCCGAGGCCGGCCTGCGCGCCGGCTCGGTCGACTCCTGATTTCAACCAAAACAAAGGGTTGCAAGTTATGTCTGAGAAATTACTTGTGCGGCGCGCCGCAGTACTTGGTGCAGGCGTCATGGGCGCGCAGATCGCCGCGCACCTGACCAATGCCGGCGTGGACACGGTGCTGTTCGACCTGCCCGCCAAAGAGGGCACCGCCGACGGCATCGTGCTCAAGGCGATCGCCAACCTGGGCAAGCTCTCGCCCGCCCCGCTCGCCGGCAAGGGCCTGGCCGAGGCCATTACCCCGGCCAACTATGAGTCCGGCCTGGACCAGCTGCGCGATTGCGACCTGATCATCGAGGCCATCGCCGAACGGATGGACTGGAAGCAGGACCTCTACAAGAAGATCGCCCCGTTCGTGGCCGAGCATGCCGTGCTGGCTTCCAACACCTCGGGCCTGGGCATCAACAAGCTGGCCGACGTGCTGCCCGAGCAGCTGCGCCACCGCTTCTGCGGCGTGCACTTCTTCAATCCACCGCGCTACATGCACCTGGCCGAACTGATTCCGGCCAAGACCACCGACAAGGCCGTGCTGGATGGCCTGGAAACCTTCCTGGTCACCACCCTGGGCAAGGGCGTGGTGTACGCCAAGGACACGCCGAACTTCATCGGCAACCGCATCGGCGTGTTTTCGATCCTGTCCACGATCCACCACACGGCCGAATCTGGCCTGGGGTTTGACGAAGTCGATGCACTGACCGGCCCGCTGGTCGGCCGCCCGAAGTCGGCGACCTATCGCACCTCCGACGTGGTTGGCCTGGACACCATGGCCCACGTCATCAAGACCATGGGCGACACCCTGCCCGACGACCCGTGGCACCAGTACTTCAAGTCGCCCAAGTGGCTGGATGCGCTGATCGCCAAGGGCGCGCTGGGCCAGAAGGTCGGCGCCGGCATCTTCCGCAAGGTCGGCAAGGACATCGTGGTCCTGGACCTGGAGAAGCAGGACTACCGTCCCGCAGACCGCGCCGCCGCACCGGAAGTCGTCGAAATCCTGAAGATCAAGAACCCGGCCGAAAAATTCGCCAAGCTGCGCGAAAGCCAGCACCCGCAGGCGCAGTTCGTGTGGGCGACCTTCCGCGACCTGTTCCATTACAGCGCCTACCACCTGGCCGACATCGCCGAGACCGCGCGCGACGTGGACCTGGCCATCCGCTGGGGCTACGGCTGGTCGCTGGGGCCGTTCGAAACCTGGCAGGCCGCCGGCTGGAAGCAGGTCGCGCAGTGGATCGCCGATGACATCGTCGCCGGCAAGACCATGTCCAGCGCGCCGCTGCCGGACTGGGTGTTCGACGGCCGCGACGGTGTCCACGCCGCCGAAGGCTCCTACAGCCCGATGCAGAACGCCAAGCTGCCGCGCTCGTCGCTGCCGGTGTACAAGCGCCAGCGCTTCCCCGATCCGCTGCTGGGCGAGCAGTTCGCGCAGGGCGAGGCCGTGTTCGAGAACGACGGCGTGCGGATGTGGCACGACGGCGATGACGTGGCCGTGGTCAGCTTCAAGACCAAGATGAACACCGTCTCCGACCAAGTGCTCGATGGCCTGCAGGAAGTGGTCAGCCGCGCCGAGAAGGACTTCAAGGGCCTGGTGATCTGGCAGCAGAAGGAGCCCTTCTCCGCCGGTGCCGACCTGGCTGGTGCGCTCGGCCTGCTGCAGGCCGGCAAGGTCGATGCGTTCGAGGCAATGGTCGCCAACTTCCAGGCCACCAGCCAGCGCATCAAGTATTCGCTGGTGCCCGTGGTCGCGGCGGTGCGCGGCCTGGCGCTGGGCGGCGGCTGCGAGTTCCAGATGCACAGCGCCAAGACCGTGGCCGGGCTGGAGAGCTACATCGGCCTGGTCGAAGCCGGCGTCGGCCTGCTGCCGGCCGGCGGCGGCCTGAAGGAGCTGGCGGTGCGCGCCTCCGAGGCTGCAGGCCCGGGCGGCGACGTATTCGCCGAGCTGAAGAAGACCTTCGAGACCATCGCCATGGCCAAGGTCTCGACCTCGGCGGTCAACGCCAAGGAATTGGGACTCCTGCGCCCGACCGACAAGGTGGTCTTCAACGCCTACGAATCGCTCTACATCGCCAAGAACGAAGCCGCCGCCCTGGCCGACAGCGGCTATCGCCCGCCGATGCCCGCGCGTCGCATCCAGGTGGCCGGCGACGTCGGCATCGCCACCTTCAAGATGCTGCTGGTCAACATGCTGGAAGGCCGCTTCATCAGCGAGTACGACTACGAAATCGCCACCCGCATCGCCACCGTGCTGTGCGGCGGCGAGGTGGACCGTGGCGCGCTGGTGGACGAGGAATGGCTGCTCAAGCTGGAGCGGCGCCACTTCGTCGAGCTGGCCCAGCAGGAAAAGACCCAGGCGCGCATCGGCCACATGCTCAAGACCGGCAAGCCGCTGCGTAACTGACCCAGGGCGCAGGCCTGCTACTGGCGGCCTGCCCTCCTCCTTCGCGTTACCGGTTGCCCCAAGGCAGCCGGCCACTTTTCAGGACCCACTGAAATGAGCAAGCAGATCCAAGAAGCCTATATCGTCGCTGCCACCCGTACCCCGGTCGGCAAGGCGCCCAAGGGCGTGTTTCGTAATACCCGGCCCGACGACATGCTGGCGCACGTGCTGAAGGCGGTCGTGGCCCAGGCGCCGGGCATCGACACCAGCCGCATCGACGACGCCATCATCGGCTGCGCTATGCCCGAGGGCGAGCAAGGCATGAACGTGGCGCGCATCGCCGTGCTGCTGGCCGGCCTGCCCGACGTGATCGCCGCGCAGACCATCAACCGCTTCTGCTCGTCCGGCCTGCAGGCCGTGGCGCTGGCGGCCGACCAGATCCGCCTGGGCAACGCTGACCTGATGCTGGCCGGCGGCACCGAGTCGATGTCGATGGTGCCGATGATGGGCAACAAGGTCGCCTTGAGCCCGTCAGTTTTCCGCGACGACCACGTCGCGATTGCCTACGGCATGGGCATCACCGCCGAGAAGGTCGCCGAGGAATGGAAGGTCTCGCGCGAGGATCAGGACGCGTTCGCACTGGCCTCGCACCAGAAGGCCATTGCCGCGATCCAGGCCGGTGAGTTCAAGTCCGAAATTACCCCGTACGAGCTCCACTCCTACCAGCCCAACCTGGCCGACGGCAACACGATTGCGCTGCGCAAGCTGCTGGTCGAACACGACGAAGGTCCGCGCCCGGATTCGTCGATCGAAGGCTTGGCCAAGCTGCGCCCGGTGTTCCGCAACGGCCAGTTCGGCGGCAGTGTCACCGCGGGCAATTCCTCGCAGATGAGCGACGGCGCTGGCGCGGTGTTGCTGGCCTCCGAGCAGGCGATCAAGGATTACGGCCTGACCCCACTGGCCCGCTTCGTCAGCTTCTCCGTTGCGGGCGTGCGTCCGGAAGTGATGGGCATCGGCCCCATCGCCGCGATTCCCAAGGCGCTCAAACAGGCCGGCCTGACCAAGGACCAGTTGGACTGGATCGAGCTCAACGAGGCCTTCGCGGCGCAGTCGCTGGCGGTGATCCGCGACAGCGAGCTGGATCCGTCCAAGATCAATCCGCTGGGCGGCGCGATCGCCCTGGGCCATCCGCTGGGTGCCACCGGCGCGATCCGCACGGCCACGCTGGTCCACGGCCTGCGCCGTCGCCAGCAGAAGTACGGCATGGTGACGATGTGCATCGGTACCGGTATGGGCGCGGCGGGCATCTTCGAAGCGCTCTGAGTTTCAGCGTTGCCGGGGATCGGGACGGCCTGATGCCCGACATGAAAAAGGCGGCCAGTTGGCCGCCTTTTTCGTCACTGCGAGGTACCGCGCGTTCGCTCAGGACTCGCGGACGCCGAGTTCCTTCAGGGCATTGCGCATGGCTTCGGCCGCAGCTTCACCAATCTTCTCGCTGTGCAGCGCGTAGTGGATCGTCGCCTCGACCAGACCGATGTGGGCACCGCAGTCAAAGCGCGTACCCTTGAAACGATAGGCATGGACCGGCTTCTGCTTGAGCAGCGTGGCGATCGCGTCGGTCAGCTGGATCTCGCCACCCGCCCCCGGCTTGGTTTCTTCCAGCAGCTTGAAGATACTGCCGTCCAGCACGTAGCGGCCGACCACGCCCAGGTTGCTCGGCGCGTCGGCCGGCTTGGGCTTCTCGACCATCGCGTTGATCTTGCCGCTGCGACCATCGAACGCGTCGGTGGCGACGATGCCGTAACTGGCGGTCTTGTCCGGATCGACATCCTGCACGGCGATCTGGCTGGCACCAGTGGCGGCATGAGCATCGGCCATCTGCTTGAGCGAGCCATCACCGTCGCGGTTGACGATCAGGTCGTCCGGCAGCATCACCGCAAACGGCTCATCGCCCACGATCGACTTGGCGCACAGCACCGCATGGCCAAGGCCAAGGGCTTCGTTCTGGGTCACGAAAATCGCACGCACGCCCTTGGGCAGCGGGTTGCGGACCTTTTCCAGCAGGTCCAGCTTGCCGGAGGCTTGAAGCTTGTCTTCCAGCTCGTAAGCTTTGTCGAAGTAGTCGCCAATGGCGTGCTTGTAGCGATTGGTGACGAAGATCAGCGTATCGCAGCCAGCTTCGACTGCTTCATCGACGGCGTACTGGATCAGCGGCCGGTCAATGATCGGCAGCATTTCCTTCGGCACCGTCTTGGTCGCCGGCAGGAAGCGCGTGCCAAGCCCGGCGACGGGAAAAACTGCCTTGCGGATACGTTGGGTCATCGGTGATTCCTGGCCTCTCGTGTGGGGAATGGCACCACAGTGTTGATCGCCTCGTGGTCAGGCGCCGGACTGAATTCCGGGATCGCCGCGTGCAGCACACGCGTGATCGCATCGTTGTCGTAATCAGCCACAGCTTGGCGCAACTGATGCAACGCACGCGTGACGGACTCAGCCGAGACCTCGCGCGCCCGGGCTTCCAGGATCTTGGAATGGGCCGTCGAGCGATACAGCTCCTCGGCATGGAACAGGGTTTCGTGCAGCTTTTCGCCCGGACGCAGGCCGGTGTAGGCGATGGCGATGTCGCGGCCGGGCTGCTTGCCTGCGAGGCGAATCATCTGTTCGGCCAGAACCCGGATCGGGATCGGCTCGCCCATGTCCAGCGTATAGATCGAGGCATGCGCCGCGCTGGCCGCGGCCTGCACGATCAGCTGGCAGGCCTCCGGAATCGTCATGAAATAGCGGGTGACGTCGGGGTGGGTCACCGTGACCGGCCCACCGCTACGGATCTGCTCGCGGAACAGCGGCACGACCGAACCAGCCGAATCGAGCACATTACCGAAGCGAACGGTCGTGAAGCGCGTCCCACCCCGTTCGTCCAGGCTCTGGCAGGCCATTTCGGCCAGACGCTTGCTAGCACCCAGCACGTTGGCCGGATCGACCGCCTTGTCGGTGGAGATGAAGACGAAGGTGCCGACCTTGGCATCGCGGCAGGCGCGGGCCATGGTTTCGGTCACCAGCACGTTATTACGGATGGCCTCACGCAGCTGACCTTCCAGCAAGGGCACATGCTTGTACGCGGCCGCGTGGAAGACCGCGTCCGGTTTGACGATCTTCAGCGCGTGCGCGATCGCGGACGGATCGCCGCAGTTGCCGAGGAACGGCAGGATTTCCAGGTCAGGGAAAGCCTTGGTCAGCGCTTCGTGCGACTTGATCAGGGCTAGCTCGCTGATTTCCATCAGTGCGATGCGCTGCGCGCCGTGACGCGCGCACTGGCGACACAGCTCGGAACCAATCGAACCGCCTGCGCCGGTGACCAGCACCGTGCGCCCGCCCAGCCAGCCGCGGATCAGCTTCCAGTCTGGGGTTACCGGCTTGCGACCAAGCAAGTCGTCGATGGCCACTTCTTTCAGCTCACCCGGCATCGAGCGGCCTTCCAGGATGTCGACCAGACGCGGCACGGTGCGGAACGGCAGGCCGGTCCCTTCGCAGATCGACACCACGCGCTGCATGGCGGTCGCATCGAGCGATGGCATGGCGATGACGATCAGGCGCGCAGCGGTCTCGCGCGCAATCGCCGAGGCGTCGGAAAGCGCGCCCAGCACGGGCACGCCGCGGAGCTTGGTCCCATGGAGCTGCTCGGCATCGTCAAGCAGGCCGACCGGCTCCCAGGCGCCACTGCGGCGCAGGTCGCGCAACAGCGCTTCGGCGGCGCGGCCGGCACCCAGTACCAGCACACGCTTGGCGCCAATCTCCATGGCGTCGTGGGTCTGGGAATCCTTCCAGGCGCGATACATCAGTCGCGGCAAACCAAGCAACCCAACCAACGCAAACGGATACAGCACCAGAGCCGCACGCGAGACCGCATCAATGCGGTTGTAGATCACCAGCCCCATGGCGATGGCTAGCAAGCCGATCAGGCCGGCCTTGAAGATATTGCCCAGGTCCGGAACGCTGGCGAAGCGCCACAGTCCGCGATAGAGCCCCACACGCCAGAACACCAACCCTTGGGCCACCAGCACAATGAACGATTCGGTCGACCACCATGGCAGCGACGGTGCACCGGGAACCATCGCATAGCGCAGCCAATGAAGTCCGTGCCAGCAGAGCCAAACCATGACGAGGTCGTGGCAGACGATCGCCGCGCGTGGCAGCGAGATGGCAAGGCGCGTGCGCCATGACTTCATTCAGTGATCCTCATCCTTGGGGCAATGTCCTGGCGCGGCGCTGTATCCACATCCAGGTCCAGGCAGCGAACGAGCAGGAAAGGATCAACATACTGAACCCCAGCAGAACGGTTCCCTGCCGGGCGATCAGCATCAGAATCGTAGCGGTCAAGGAGAACAGTGCACAAGCCATCGTGACCCAGGTATGCCCCAGGCGGCGCGCGGCGCACTGGTAGGCATGCGTGGTATGCGGCTGCCACCACGCTTCGCCGCGCAGTACACGACGCAGCAACGTGAAGCCAGCGTCAATGCAGAACACCACTAACGGCAGCAGCAGTACGAACGGCGACACCGCAGCCTTGAGGCTCAAGGCTGTAAGCGATGCCAGCAGATAGCCCAGCGCCCCGCTCCCGACATCGCCCATGAAGATCCTGGCGCGCGGAAAATTGAACGGCAGGAATCCCAGGCAACCCGCGCAGAGTGCCCAACCCACCCAGCTCCAGGGCGCCGGCAGCAGCAGTGAAAATCCGGCGGCGGCAATCGCGGCCTGGCTGGCCGCCAGCCCGTTGATGCCATCCATGAAATTCCAGATATTGATCAGGCAGACCGCCAGCCCCCAGCCCAGCGCCACCTGCCACCAAGGCAACGCTTCCAGCCATAGCGCGCTCGCAAGCGAAGATGCAGCCAGCAGATGGACGACAAACCGCCGCGAGGCCGGCAGCGGACGGTGATCGTCGAGCCAACCAATCCCTGCCACCAGGACCAGGCCCGCCGCGAACAAGCTGATCGCCGCGCCATGGTCCGACGAGTGAAGCGCACCCCACGCGCACGCCGCCAACACGACCAACACGATCGCGATCCCGCCACCGCGCGGGGTGGGCTGCGTGTGGCTGCGACGTGCGCCTGGCGTATCGAGCAGCCCGCGGCCGAGCGCGTAGCGCCGGGTCAACCAGGTCAACACCGCTGCGGCAGCCAGATGCAGCAGCAACCACGGCACCAGTCCCGGCATCAGACGACGGCGTAGTTCAGCAGTGGCTTCACCGTGCCCCACTCCTTGCAGCTCGGGCACTGCCAGTGATGGGTGCGGGCGCCGAAGCCGCAGCGTGTGCAGCGATAGCTCGGATTGCGGACCAGCAGCTGATCGGTAATGTGCTTGAGGTCGTGCAGGGTCGCCGTCGAATCCGCACCCTCGGACAGCGTGAGATCGATCAGCGCCGCTTCGCCACGGACCGAAGGTCGGTCCTTGAGCTGCCGTGCCAGATAGACGCGCGCCTCATGCAGGCCATCGTGTTTTTCCACCAGGCGGGTCAGCGCCAGCACTGGCGCGATGCCGCGATAGTGCTCGCACATCTCCGACAGGAAGGCGCGCGCGCCCGAGACGTCGCCGACCTTGTCGTAACTGGCCAGCAGGCCCGGCAGGATCTCGGGCAGGTAATCCGGGTCATGCCGCGCGGCGCGCTCAAAGGCACGGATCGCAGCGTCTGGATTGCCCACCTCGACTTCAAGCCGACCTTCCAGGATGCCCGCGCGCACTGACTTGGCATCAGCCTGGTAGGCGCGCGCGATCGCGCCGCGCGCAGAATCGATGGCGTGCGCGGTGCGGTAGCGCTCGGCCAGCTCGCATTCGAACTGCGACACCAGCTTGCCCATCGGCTCGCCGGTCACTTCCTCGAAGCGGTTGGCGTTGTCGATCGCTTTTTCCCAGTCACGCTCGGCCTGGTAGATGCCGATCAGGTGACGCAGCGCTTGCGGAGCACGCTGGTCGATCCGGGCCAGATCGGTGAAGACGGTCTCGGCGCGGTCCAGCAGGCCGGACTTCATGTAGTCCTCGCCCAGCGCCAGCATGGCCTGCACGCGCTGCTGATCGCTCAGGTCGTTGCGCTGGACCAGGCCCTGGTGCAGACGGATCGCGCGATCGACTTCGCCACGACGCCGGAACAGATGCCCCAACGCGACTTGGGTTTCGAAGGTTTCCTTGTCCAGTTCGGCGATGTGCAGGAACAGCTCGATCGCCTTGTCCGGCTGCTCATTGAGCAGATAGTTCAGACCGCGGAAATAGGTACTAGACAGATGGCTGACCTGGCTGACGTTGTGGCGTTGGCCACCGCGCCGGCCAATGACCCAGCCCACCAGCGCCGCCAGCGGCACGAACAGCACGAACCAGAACCACTGGTTGAGGAACTCCATCGAATCAGACTCCGGTGCCCGGGGGGGCGTCGGTGGTGCCGCGTGCGGCGGTAGGTGTCGGGGACGCCGTCAGCTTGCCCGCCTTGCGCAGGCGCGCATACAGCGGCCAGGCCACGGTGGCCAGGACGATCAGGGCGCCGATGCAGACACCGGCCAGCAGTGACACGATGATCGCGGCGCCAGAGCCGGTCGAGATCTGCGTGAACAGCAGGTTGAGCGTGATCGGCTGGGTATTGAGGATGCCGATGACCAGCCCGATGGCGAGAAACGCCAGGGCAATGATCAGACGAAAGACATTCATGGGATCCCTCCGGAAACGTTGGGGCCTAGCTTAGCCGAGGCAGACCGAAGGAGAAGGTAAAACGGAGCCATCCATAAGGAAGGCCTGGAGGCATCGGAACAGGCGATTACTCGCTGCCGATTTCCTCGATGGGCGCCACGGTGCTCACGCGTTCGCGCAGCTCCTTGCCCGGCTTGAAATGGGGCACATGCTTGGCCGGCAATGCAACCGGATCACCGGTCTTGGGATTGCGGCCCATGCGCGGCGGACGATAGTGCAGCGAAAAGCTGCCGAAACCGCGGATCTCGATCCGTTCGCCACGCGTCAGCGCGCCTCCCATCATCTCCAGCAATGACTTGACCGCGAGGTCGACGTCATCCGGCTTCAGGTGCGGCTGCTTGCGGGTCAGGATTTCGATCAGTTCGGATTTCGTCATCGTCTGCGATGTGGAACGTTGGACATGACCACGGCCGGCCCGGACGAACCGGGCCGGCGTGGCTTCACGCGTACGACAGACTTACTCGGACTTGCCGCCGTCCAGCTGCGCGCGCAGCAGGGCGCCCAGGCTGGTGGTACCGGTCGAGGCTTCGGCCGTGGTCTTGTTGTACTCAGCCAGGGCTTCGGCGGTTTCCGCCTCGTCCTTGGCCTTGATCGACAGCTGCAGGGTGCGGCCCTTACGGTCCATGCCCATGAACTTGGCTTCGATCTTCTGGCCGACCTTCAGGTGCTGACTGGCATCGTCCACGCGGTCGTGGGAGATGTCGCGGGCCATCACGTAGCCTTCGACGCCGTCTGCGAGCTCGATGGTGGCGCCCTTGGCGTCGACTTCCTTGACGGTGCCTTCGACCTTGGTGCCCTTCGGGTTCGACGCCATGTACTGGCCGAACGGATCCTGCTCCAGCTGCTTGACGCCCAGGCTGATGCGCTCGCGCTCCGGGTCAACGGCCAGGACCACGGCTTCCAGCGTGTCGCCCTTCTTGAAGTTGCGCGCGATGTCTTCGCCAGTGGAGTTCCAGCTGATGTCCGACAGGTGGATCAGGCCGTCGATGCCGCCATCCAGACCGATGAAGATGCCGAAGTCAGTGATCGACTTGATCTGACCGGACACCTTGTCGTTCTTCTTGTAGATGGCTGCGAAGGTCTCCCACGGATTGGCGGCGACCTGCTTCATGCCCAGCGAGATGCGGCGACGCTCCTCGTCCACGTCCAGGACCATGACTTCGACTTCGTCACCGACCTGCACAACCTTCGACGGGTTGACGTTCTTGTTGGTCCAATCCATCTCGGACACGTGCACCAGGCCTTCGACGCCCGGCTCGATCTCGACGAACGCGCCGTAATCGGTGACGTTGGAGACCTTGCCGTAGACGCGGCTGTTGGACGGGTAACGGCGGGCGATGTTGTCCCACGGATCCTCGCCCAGCTGCTTCAGGCCCAGGCTGACGCGGTTGCGCTCGCGGTCGTACTTGAGCACGCGCACTTCCAGCTCCTGGCCCACTTCCACGACTTCGGACGGATGACGCACGCGCTTCCAGGCCATGTCGGTGATGTGCAGCAGGCCGTCGATGCCACCCAGGTCGACGAATGCGCCGTAGTCGGTGAGGTTCTTGACCACACCCTTCAGCACCACGCCTTCCTGCAGCTTGTCCATCAGAGCCTCGCGCTCCTCGGAGTGCTCGGACTCGACGACGGCACGACGCGACACGACGACGTTATTGCGCTTGCGGTCCAGCTTGATGAGCTTGAACTCAAGCTCCTTGCCTTCCAGGTAGCCGGGATCGCGCACGGGGCGCACATCGACCAGCGAACCGGGCAGGAACGCGCGGACGTCCTTGATGTCGACGGTGAAACCACCCTTGACCTTGCCGCTGATGCGACCGGTGATGGTTTCGTTCTTCTCGAGGGCTTCTTCCAGCTCGTCCCACACCATGGCGCGCTTGGCCTTCTCGCGCGACAGGACGGTTTCGCCAAAGCCATTTTCGAGGGAGTCCAGCGCGACCTTGACCTGGTCGCCCACACCCACGTCGATCTCGCCGGCGTCGTTACGGAACTGTTCGATCGGCACGATGCCTTCGGACTTCAGGCCGGCGTTGATCACCACCACGTCGTTACGCACCTCGACCACGGTGCCGACGACGATGGCGCCCGGCTTCAGCTTGGCCAGGTGCTGCTGGCTCTGCTCAAACAGTTCTGCAAATGATTCGGTCATTGTTGAATACTCAGTTGGACACACGGACAGGCGGCTGCCTTTCGGCCTTTGCCCCTGTCCACCCGTTGAGGCACCAAGAAGGCTGCCGTGTGTAGTTGGTTGATTAACCCTGCCGGCGGAATTGCCGCCAGGGCGCGGATCTGCTGCGAAAGGCCTTTCAGGCCGCGGATGCTGGCACCAAGGCCAACACCCGCTGGACGACGGCTTCGATGCCAAGTCCGGTGGTGTCGATGAGGACGGCGTCTTCGGCCGGCCGCAGCGGCGCCACCGTGCGTTGGGCATCGCGGGCGTCGCGCGCGAGGATCTCGCGCAGCAGACCGTCAATTGTCACCGAAACTCCCTTGTCTTTCAACTGCTTATAGCGCCGCTCGGCGCGCTCCTCCGCGCTGGCGGTCAGAAACACCTTGTACGGGGCGTCGGAGAAGATGACCGTGCCCATGTCCCGGCCGTCGGCCACCAGTCCCGGCGCGGCCCGAAACGCCCGCTGACGCTCCTTCAGCGCCGAACGGACCTCGGGAATGGCGGCGATGGCCGAGGCCACGGTCCCGGTGGTTTCCAGGCGCAGCTCGTCGGTCGCATCGACCCCGTTCACGATCACCCGCATGTCCGCTCCCGCCTCGTCCCGGAAGGTCACGGTTGTATCGAAGGTGCAACGCACCAGGGCCGCAGCGTCGGACAGATCCAGGTCCGCCCAGCTGGCGGCCACACCAACGGCGCGATAAAGCGCACCGGAATCCAGGTAATGCCAGCCTAGGCGCGAGGCCACCATGCGGCTGACCGTCCCCTTGCCCGCCCCGGAAGGGCCATCGATGGTGAGCACGGGGATCGGTGAAGTCATTGCAAGTACCTGTGGGCGTGAAAGCATGAAATTATGTCCGAACGCGCACGTTCGCCGACCCAAATTTGGTGCCACGAAAGAAATTTCGCCCAACTGCTTGAATCAGCTCGGAAAGCCAGGATAGAATGGGCGGCTTAGTACGCTTCACTCCATTCCACGCCGAGGTTTTACATCATGAAGGTCCTGTCCTCCCTGAAGTCGGCGAAGGCCCGTCACCGCGACTGCAAGGTGGTTCGCCGTCGTGGCAAGGTCTTCGTGATCTGCAAGTCCAACCCGCGCTTCAAGGCCCGCCAGCGCTGATTTCTGGCGCCAGTGCGGCAACGAAGAACCGCCCTTGATGGGCGGTTTTTTGTTGTCGGTCCTCTGCTATAAAGATCGCCTCACTTGGGGAGCCCTGCCATGAAGCGTCGCCTGACCGTGCTGTCTCTGATCGCCCTGACCAGCCTGAGCGCGCAGGCGTGGTCGGAAACCCTGCTCGTGGACCGCGCCCGCGACCCGGCCTCGAACCTGCCCGTGCGCGGCCTGACCACCTCGCAGGTGGAAGCCAAGTTCGGCGCGCCGGCCCAGCGCATGGACCCGCGCGGCGGCCAGAAGCGCCAGTGGCCGACGATCAACCGCTGGGTCTACCCGCAGTTCACCGTGTACTTTGAGAAGAACAAGGTGATCGACGTGGTGACCAACAAGGCCAGCCCCAACGAAATCGGCCCCAAGCCGCCGATCCGCTGAACCACCGCGACGCGGTCGCCAAGCGCGCCGCGTTGCCTGCCCGTCATCATCCCGACGCGGCGCTTCCCTAGAAATATCGCCGGTGACCCGTCCCGGCCCAGCTCATGGAAAAATCCGATGACCGATGTCCGTTTCCCCGCGGAGTGGGAGCCCCAGTCCGCGATCCTGATCGCGTGGCCGCACGCTGGCACCGATTGGGCCGACCGCCTCGAGTCGGTCGAAGAGACCTATATCGCGCTGGTGGCCGGCATCACCCGCTTCCAGCCGGTGGTGATCTGCGTGGCCGATGGCGACCTGCAGATCTACGCCGAGGCGCGCCTGCGCTCGGCCCGCGTGGACATGGACCGGGTGCGCTTTATCGAGGCACCGTACAACGACACTTGGCTGCGTGACTCCGGCCCGATCAGCCTGCGCGGCAAGGACGGCTTCAAGCTGATGGATTTCCGCTTCACCGGCTGGGGCGGCAAGTACGAGGCCTCGCTGGACGACCTGCTGGTCGGCACGCTGGCTGGCGCGGGCGTGTTCCGCGACGCGTACGTGCAGAGCGTGGATTTCGCACTCGAAGGCGGCGGCATCGAGACCGATGGCGCCGGCACGCTGCTGACGACCTGGCGCTGCCTGCACGAGCGTCATCCCGACACGAGCCGCGAACAGATCACCGACACCCTGCAGTCCACGCTGCGCCAAGACCGCGTGCTGTGGCTGGACCACGGCTACCTGGAAGGCGACGACACCGACGCGCACATCGATACCCTCGCCCGCTTCGCGCCGGACAACGCCATCGTCTACCAGGCCTGCGACGACACCAGCGACGTGCACCACGCCGAGCTGACCGCGATGGGCGACGAACTGGCCGCTCTGCGCACCAGCGACGGCGCGCCGTACACGCTGTATCCGCTGCCGTGGGCGCAGCCGATCCTGGACGACGGCCGTCGCCTGGCGGCCAGTTACGCCAATTACCTGATCCTCAATGGCGCGGTGCTGATGCCCGCCTACGGCGATCCGGCCGACGGCCCGGCCGCCGCTGTGCTGGCCGAGGCGTATCCGGGCCGCGAGATCGTGCAGATTCCCTGCCGTGCCCTGATCTGGCAGAACGGCAGCCTGCATTGCGTGACCATGCAGCTGCCCGAAGGCCTGCTGGCGGCTTGAACTTTCTCGCCTGCGCCTCACTCCAAGCCGGAGTGAGGCGCAGTGCGACGATGCATCACGGCGCGGCAGTGTCCGCACGCGAGCGCTTCGCATCCATTGCATCACCCGGGCCTTCTGGCCCGTCGCGCTACCATTTCCCTTCCCTGCCGTTGCCCGATCGCTGCCATGACCCGTCGCACCCTGCCCGTTGCCCTGATCCAGGAAAAGAACCACGGCGATGCCGATGCCAACCTGGCGGTGATCGAAACGCGCGTGGCCGAAGCCGCCAAGCGCGGCGCCAAGCTGGTGCTGCTGCAGGAGCTGCACAACGGTGCGTACTTCTGCCAGCACGAATCGGTGGACGAGTTCGACCTGGCCGAGCCGATTCCCGGCCCCAGCACCGCACGCCTGGCGGAACTGGCCAAGCAACACAAGGTCGTGCTGGTGAGCTCGCTGTTCGAACGCCGTGCCGCCGGCCTGTATCACAACACCGCGGTGGTCTATGAAGCCGACGGCAGCATCGCCGGCAAGTACCGCAAGATGCACATCCCGGACGATCCGGGCTTCTACGAGAAGTTCTATTTCACCCCGGGCGATATCGGCTTCAAGCCGATCGATACATCGGTCGGCCGCCTCGGCGTGCTGGTGTGCTGGGACCAGTGGTATCCGGAAGGCGCGCGCCTGATGGCGCTGGCGGGCGCGGACCTGCTGCTCTACCCGACCGCCATCGGCTGGGACCCGGAGGATGTGCAGGAAGAAAAAGCCCGCCAGCGCGATGCCTGGGTGCTGAGTCACCGCGGCCACGCGGTGGCCAATGGCCTGCCGGTGCTGAGCTGCAACCGCGTCGGCCATGAAGCCTCGCCGCTGGGCGCCTCGGGCATCGATTTCTGGGGCAACAGCCACGTGCTGGGGCCGCAGGGCGAATTCCTGGCCGAAGCCGGCGGCGCGCCTGAGATCCTCAGCGTCGAGGTCGACCTGCAGCGCAGCGAGCACGTCCGCCGGATCTGGCCGTTCCTGCGCGATCGCCGCATCGACGCCTACGGCGACCTGACCAAGCGCTACATCGATTGATGCGACTGCGTGCGCAGTCCGCATGAGCCTCGACCCGCCCGTGATCCGGCCGGTCCGCGATGCGGACATGGCCGCCATCGCCGCCATCTACGGCGTGCAGGTGGAAACCAGCGTGTCGACCTACGAAGTCGATCGGCCTGACATCGCCGAAATGCAGCAGCGCATGGCCACGATCGTGGCCCAGGGTTATCCGTACCTGGTCGCCGAACGCGCGGGCCAGATCGCCGGCTACGCCTATGCCACCGGCTATCGCGCGCGCCGTGCGTATCGCTTCACCGTGGAAAACACGGTGTATGTCGACGCCGCGCACCAGGGCCACGGCATCGGCACCGCGTTACTGAAGGCGCTGATCGACGACTGCACCGCGCGTGGCTTTCGCCAGATGATCGCGGTGATCGGCGAAGCCGCCAATGCGGCGTCCGTGCGCTTGCACGAACGCGCCGGCTTCCGCACCGTGGGTGTGTTCCAGGGCATCGGCCGCAAGCACGGCCGCTGGCTCGATACCGTACAGATGCAGCGGGCGCTGGGTGACGGCGACGCGTGCGATCCCCTTGATGAGTGAACCGATGACCGACCCAGATTCCTCCACCCTGCCCGCCGCGCCTGTGCTCGACGACGCTGTCGAACAACCCATGCGCGTCGTCGAACGCGACGGCGTGCGCTACACGCTGCTGGGCACTGCGCACGTCTCCAAGGCCAGCGTGGAGGCCGTGCAGCACGCCATCGATTCGCATCCCTACGATGCGGTCGCAGTCGAACTGGATGCGCAGCGCCTGCAGGCGTTGAGCGATCCCGATGCGATGGCCAAGCTCGACCTGGTGCAGGTGATCCGCAAGGGCCGCGTGGCCCTGTTCGCCGCCAACCTGGCGCTGGCCGCCTACCAGCGCCGCCTGGCCGAACAGCTCGGCATCGAGCCTGGCGCCGAACTCAAGCGCGCGGTGACCGCGGCGCAGGAACGCGGCATGGCCGTGCACCTGATCGACCGCGAAGTCGGCCTGACCTTCAAGCGCGCTTCGGCCAAGCTGGGTTTCTTCGGCAAGCTCAAGCTGGGCACCGGATTGCTGGGCGGCCTGTTTGCGTCGGAAGAAGTCGGCGAAGCCGAGATCGAGCAGCTCAAACAGGGCGACATGCTGGAAGCCAGCTTCGGCGAGTTCGCCAAGGAAAGCCCGGCGCTGTTCGAAGCAGTGATCGCCGAACGCGACCGCTACATGGCCGCCAGCTTGCGCCAGACCGCAGGTGACGCGCGCGACGTGCTGGCCGTGGTTGGCGCCGGCCATCTGCAAGGCCTGGCCAAGCACCTGGCCGAAGACCAGGCCGATCCCGCCACCGTGCGCGCCGAGCTGGAGCACGTGCAGGCCACGCGCAAGCTGCCGTGGATCATGATGCTGCTGAGCGTGCTCGTCCTTGGCGGTATCGCCTGGGGCTTCTACAGCGGCGGCCTGAAGTTCGGCAGCACCCTGCTGCTGCAGTGGCTGGCCTTGACCGGCGGCCTGGCCGGCCTGGGCTGCCTGATTGCCGGCGGCCATCCGCTGAGCATCCTGGCAGCGATCATCGCCGCGCCGCTCAAGCCGTTCCGCCCGGGCCTGCCGGCCGGTGCCTTCAGCGCGCTGGCCGAGGTGCACCTGCGCAAGCCGGCCTACGGTGACTTCCTCGCCCTGCGCGACGATGCGCAGACGCTCAAGGGCTGGTATCGCAACCGCGTCTGCCGGGTGGTGCTGACCTTCCTGCTGACCAACCTGGGCAGCATGATCGGCTTCTGGATCACCGGCGCACTGATCGCCGGCAAACTGCTGCACTGAAGCGCTCCCGCGCTGGCCGCGCCTTGATCCGCACGGCCAGCGCAGTCCTCACGACGCCTGCAGCGCGGCGTCCTGCGGCACGCCGCGCGCGCGTCGCACCAGCCGGCCCATGCCGGCGCTGGCGTCGTCCAGGATCGCGTAGATGGTCGGCAGGAACAGCAGGCTGACCACGGTCGAGAACGCCAGGCCGCCGGCAATCGCGCGCGCCATCGGGAAATACGGCGGGCCGTCGCCGCCCATCTGGGTGCCGCCCATGGCGATCGGCACCATCGCCAGAATCGCCGTGCCCATCGTCATCATGATCGGGCGCAGGCGTTCGCGGCTGCCTTCCACCAGCGCCTCCGTGCGGGAAAGACCGCCGCGACGCAGCGTGTTGATGTGCTCGATCATCACGATGCCGTTGTTCACCACCACGCCCATCAGCACCAGGATGCCGATGAAGGACATCACCCCGAATGCGGTGCCGGTGATCCAGAACAGCCAGAACACGCCGAAGATCGAGAACACCACGCCGGACATGATCGCCGCCGGGAACAGCAGCGATTCGAACACCGCCGCCATCACCAGGTAGATCATCAGCAAGGCGATCAGCATGTTGAACAGCATCTGCTGCATCGCCTCGCCGTCGTCCTGATAGTCGCCGCCATCGAAAGTGAAGTGATAGCCCGGCGGGAACGCCATCGCCTTCAGGCTCTGCTCCATCGCCTCGCGGCCCTTGGGCGCGGTGACCTTCTCGGCCAGGTTGGCGGTGATGGTCAGCGTGGTCTGACGGTTGCTGCGCGAGATCTGCGAGGCCGACGGCGCCACGTCCACGCTCACCATCGACATCAGCGGCACGCTGCGCCCGTCCTTGGCGCGCACGTTGAACTGCTCCAGGTCGGCGATGGCGTACTGCTCGGCACCGGCGAAGCGCAGGGTCACCGGCACTTCCGTGTCGCCGCGGCGCAGCTCGCGCAGCTGGCCTCCGCGCAGGGCAATGTTGACGAAGGTCGCCACGTCTTGGGCTGAGAAGCCGAACGACGCCGCGCGCTCGCGATCCACGCGCACCTTCAGTTCGCTGCTCTGGTCGCCGGCATCGACACGCACGTCGCGCAGTTCCGGCCGGCTGGCCAGCGCCGGTAGCACGTCACGTGCAATCTCCTGCAGCACGCTAGTGGAATCGCCGGTCAGCTGCACCTGCACGCCGTTCTTGTTGCTGCCCCCGTTGCCATTGCCGCCGATCACGATCTCGGCACGCGCCGACTTGGGCAGGCCCTTGCGCAGCAGCTCGACGCGGCGCTTGGTCTCGTCCGGATCGGTCGTATCGAACTTCACCGAACTCGACGCGCCTTCGGTCTCGCTGAACCACGAATAGATCTGGGTGATGCCCAAGGCCTTGCGTTGGCTTTCCATGTACTGCTCGGCGCGCGCGACTTCAGCTGACATCTGGTCGCGGGTATACGAGCCGCCGAACTGGTAGGCCACATAGGTTTCACCAGCGCGCCCGCCACCGAACATGTCCATCTCGGTCAGCTTCATCGGTACCAGGCTCGCAACCACGATCAGCACGATGCCCAGCACGCTCCAGCCGCGGTGTTCCAGCGTCCAGCGCAGCAGGCGTGCGTAGCGGCGCTGCATCCAGGGGATCAGGCCGCGTTCGGAGCGCAATTGCGGCGGCGTCTTCATCCGTGCCGACAGCATCGGGATCAAGCTGATCGCCACCAGCCACGAGGCCAGCAGCGAGACCGAGATCGTCACCGCGATCTGCGCCATGAAGATGCTGATCTCGTTGGTCTCGCCGAACAGATTCGGCACGAACACGATGCAGTGGCACAGCGTGCCGGCCGACAGCGCGATCGCCACGTGCCGGGTGCCCAGCAGCGCGGCCTTGATCGGCTCGCCGGGCATCTTCTCGCGCTCCTGGAAGATGCTTTCGACCACCACCACGGCGTTGTCCACCAGCATGCCCACCGCCAACAGCAGACCCATCATGGTCAGGATGTTGAGCGTGACCCCGGCGAAGTACATGAAGCCCAGCGTCATCACGAAGCAGATCGGAATCGCCAGGGTCACCATCAGCGTGGACGGCCAATGGCGCAGGAAGAAGAACAGCACCGCGATCGACAGCAGCAGGCCGATGCCACCGGCCTCGGCCAATTCCAGCAGCGAGGAGGTGACGTTCTCGCCCTGGTTCTCCATCACCTTGACCTGGACGTCGGCCAGCTCGGGCTGTGCGCGGATCGCTTCGACCTCGGCCAACGCATCGCGCGAGACTTGCACCAGGTTGGCGCTGCGCTCTTTGAAGATATCCATGCCCACGGCCGGCTTGCCGTCCAGGCGGCGGCCGTAGTCCATGCGCGAAGGCTTGAGCTGCACGCTGGCGATATCGCCCAGACGCAGGCCCTTGTCGTTCACCACCAGCTCGCGCAACTGCTGCAGGTCGGCCACCTCGCCCATCGGCTGCACGCGCAGGCGCTGGCCGTGATCATCGATCTGGCCGGCGGAAATGGAGAAGTTTGCCGCCTGCAGCCGTGTGCTCAACTCGTTGAGATTGAGCCCATGCGCGGTCAGGCGATCAGGCGCAATCGCCACTTCCACCTCGTTGGGCGCCGCACCGGAAATCTCCACGCGCGCCACGCCGGGGATGCGCTCCAACCGCCGCTTGAACTCGCGCTCGATCATGTCGTACGAGGCCGTCATGTCGCGATCGCCGGCCAGACGCACGCGCAGGATCGCCTGGTCGCTGCTGGACCACTTGAACACCGAGTAGCGCTTCAGGTCGTCGGGCAGGTCGCTGCGGATCGCATCGATGCGCTCGCGCGCATCGGACGCGGCGATGGCGATGTCGCGATCCCAGTCGCTGAACTCGATGAAGATGCTGGCCGCATCGGCCGTCGCCGTGCCGCGCAGGCGCTTGATGCCGGGCATGATCGCCAGCGCTTCCTCGGCCGGGCGCAGGATGTTGCGTTCCACCTCCTCCGGCGTGGAGCCAGGATATGGCAGCTGCACGAACAGGAACGGCGCGGAGATATCGGGGAAGGCCTCCAAAGGCAATCGCACCGCCGCAATCGCGCCGATCACCAGCAGCGAGATGAAGCACATCACCGTGGTGACCGGCCGACGGATGCTGAGCGCAGCAATGCTCATGCGGCGGCTCCGTGCGCGATCCCGTCGTCGTCACCGTCGGGCGTCGCCGCCGGCGCGCGCGATGGGTTGCGACGATCCAGCAGGTCGTAGACCACCGGGATCACCAGCAGGGTCAGTAGCGTGGACACCAGCAGCCCGCCGATCACGGTGATCGCCATCGGCGCGCGCACTTCCGCGCCTTCGCCCGAGGCCAACGCCAGCGGCAGGAAGCCTAGCAACGTGCACAGCGTGGTCATCACGATCGGCCGCAGGCGCGAGCGGGCGCCTTCCACCAAGGCACGCTGCTTGGCCATGCCCGCGGCGCGCAGCTGGTTGACCGAATCGATCAGGATGATCGCGTTCTTGGTCACCAACCCGACCAGCAGGATCAAGCCAATGAACACCACCACCGACACCGGCGAGCCACTCAGCTTCAACGCCAGCACCGCGCCGACCAACGCCAGCGGGATGGTGAAGAGGATGACGAACGGGTGCAGCAGCGACTCGAACTGCGAGGCCATCACCAGATACACCAGGAACACCGCCAGTCCGAAGGCGAACAGCAGCGAGCGCACCGAGTCCCCCAACTCCTCGCCCTGTCCGCCGATATGCATCGACACGCCGGCGCCCAGCGGATGCTCCGCGGCCAGCGCCTGCACCTCGCGTACCGCGCTGCCCAGGTCGATGCCCTGCAGGCCAGCAGAGACGATCGCCACGCGGCCCTGGTCGGCGCGATGGATTTCGCTGGGGCCAGTGGTGGCGATGACATCGGCCACCGCGGCCAGCGTCACCGGACGGCTGCTGGACGGATTGATGATCAGCCGGCGCACGTCCTCCACGGAAGCGCGATCCGACGCCTGCGCGCGCACCAGCACATCGATCTTGCGATCGCGGAAGCTGTAGCGCGTAGCCACTTCGCCGCGCACCTTCTGCACCACCGCATCGGCGACCTGGCGCGTGGTCAGGCCCAGCGCGCCCGCCCGCTCCTGGTCGAAGCGGATCTGGATCTCGGGGAAGCCCTGCTCCACGGTCGAGCGCACATCGGTGTAGTGCGCGTTGCCGCGTAGCAGCTGGGCCAGGCGCTGGCCGGCCACTTCCAGCGTGGCCAGGTCCTGGCCGCGAAGCTCTACTTCCAGCGGCGTGGACAGGCTGAACAGCGCAGGACGCGCGAAATCCACCTGCGCGCCCGGCCAGGCCTGCATCGATGCGCGCAGCAAGGCGGACTCACGCGCCTCGACCTGCGGGCTGCCGCCGCCGGCCATGACCACGGTCAGCTTGCCTATGTTCTCGCCGCTTTCGGTCGGGTTGGCATCCAGCCGCGTGCCGCTGCCGCTGACGCCGAAGATGGCGGAAATGCCTTCGTCCTTGACGTGCTTCTCCTGCAGCGTGCGCAGCACCGCATCGGTGTCGCGCAGCGGCGTGCCCGGTGGCAGCTTGACCGTCATTTCGAAGCGGTCCTGCGCCAGCTGCGGGATCAGGTCGGTCCCCAGGCTGGGCACAAGCGCGGCCGTCCCGATCAGCGCCAATGCCGCCAGCCCCAGCACGCGGCCCGGATGCGCCAGCGCCGCGGGCAACATGCGCAGGTAGGCGCGCTCGATCCCCGCGTAGGGCTTCATCGCCCAGTCGCTCAGGCGGCGCATCACCGGCCCGACGATCGCGGCGACGCCCCGTGCCAGCCGCACGATCAGCCAGGCGATGCCGAACACCGCTCCGCGCACGCCGGCGCCGATGCCGCGTCCACCCAGGGCAAAGGGCTTCTGCCAGCGCGACTGCGGCTGCCACTGCGGATGCGGCGCTTCGGGTGCAAAACCCAGCGGCGCCTGGCCGCGCAGCGAACTCAGCATCGGGATCAGCGTCATCGCCACCACCAGCGAGATCGCGATGGCGATCGCCACGGTCAGCGCCTGGTCGCGGAACAGCTGGCCAGCGATCCCATCGACGAACACCAGCGGCAGGAACACCGCGATCGTGGTCAGCGTCGAGGCCACCACGGCCATGCTCACTTCGCGCGTGCCAGTCATGGCGGCTTGCACGATGCCAAGCCCACGCTCGCGCGCCTTGGCGATGCTTTCCAGCACCACGATCGAGTCGTCCACCACCAGGCCGGTGGCCAGTGCCAAGCCGCCCAGCGACATCACGTTGAGGCTCAGGCCAAGCCGGTCCATGAAGAAGAAGGTCGCCACGATCGACACCGGCAGCGACAGGCCGATCACGAACGTGCTCCAGCCATCGCGCAGGAACAGGAAGATCACCAGGATCGCCAGCAGGCCGCCGATCACCGCGTCCTGCTTGACCTCGCCGATGGCGTGCTCGATGAAGCGGGATTGGTCGTCCAGCGTGTCCAACGAAACATCGGCTGGCAGCTGCGCGCGCAGGCGTTCCAGCCGCTGCGACAGCGCCTTGGCAGTCGCCACGGTATTGGCATCGCCCTCCTTGTAGATCGCCAGTTCCACCGCTTCGCGCCCGGCCAGGCGGATCACCGCCTCGCGCTCCTTGTAGCCCTGGCGCACGGTGGCCACATCGCGCAGCCGCACCGGCATGCCGCCGGCAATCGAGGTCGTGTCGGACGATGACGCGCTCTGCACCGAGGCGGCGGCCGCCAGCACTTCGGCCGAGCCGCTGGAGGCGGCAATCGCGGCCATCTGCGCCGCTGCGTTGGCTGCCGCACTGTCGCCGCCGCTACGCGTGGTCAGCAACAGGTTGCCGATGTCGTCCACGTCGGCGAACTGGTTGACCGTGCGCACCAGGTAGCGCTGCGTGCCCTGCTCCAAGCGCCCGCCGGACAGGTTGACGTTCTCGGCCTTGAGCCGCTCGATCACGGTGGACAGCGGCATGTGCAGCTGGGCGAGTTTCTGCTGGTCGATGTCGACTTGCACCTCGTCTTCCAGGCCGCCGCCGACCTTGACCGCGGCCACGCCCTCGACCGGTTCGAGTTTCTTCTTCAGATCCTCGTCGGCAAAGCGACGCAGCGCGACCAGCTGGCGCTGCGCGCCGCGCGCATCGTCGGCCGGGACGTTGGCCGACAGGGCCAGGCGGATGATCGGTTCGGTCGACGGATCGAAGCGCAGCAGCACCGGCGCGGTGGCTTCCAGCGGCAGCTGCAGGGCTTCGAGCTTGTCGCGCACCTCCAGCCCGGCCTGGTCCATGTTGGTGCCCCAGGCGAACTGCAGCACCACGTCGCTCTGGCCGGTGCGCGACACCGAAGTCAGGCGACGCAGGTTCTTGACCACGCCGACCGATTCCTCGACCGGCTCGGACAGCAGCGTCTCGATCTCGGCGGGTGCGGCGCCGGTGTACTCGGTGCGCACGGTCAGCGTCGGATAGCTCAAGTCCGGCAGCAGGTTGACCTTCAAACTGTTGAGCGCGATCACGCCGAACAGCAGCAGCGTGATGGTCACCATCGCCACGGTGACGCGGCGCCGCACCGCCAGCGCGACGATGCCGCCGCCCGAAGCGTCGCCTATTTCCCCATTCCCCAGGTGCATGGCGTGCTCCTTCAGCGCTGCGGGCTGGCCATCGCCACGGCCTTGCCGGGCGAGCTGGGCGGCGCATCGATCACGGTGACCGCGCTGCCGTCACGCAAGGCGACCTTGCCGGCGGTGACCACCGCGTCGCCGGCCTTCAAGCCCTTGCGGATCTCGACCCAGGCGCCGTCGATGTAGCCCGGCTCGACCGCGGTGCGCACGGCCTTGCCGCCGCGCACCAGGTAGACGGCCGGATCGCCGTCATCCAGCAGCGCCGCCCGCGGAATCACCAGCGCATCGGCGCGGTGGTCGTACTCGATCCGCAGGCGGCCGAACATGCCGGCCTGCAGCTGGGTGTCACCGGAAAACGCGCAGACCACGCGGAAGGTGCCGCTGCCGGCGTCGACCACCGGCGCCACGCGGTCCACCTTGCCGGTGAAGCCCTTGCCCGGCAGCGCATCGGCCAGCAGCGTCACCGGCTGGCCGGCGCGCAGCGTCGCCAGTTCGCGCTCGGGCACGTTGAGCGTGGCCTCCAGGCGCGAGCGGTCGACGATGCGGATGATCGGCGTGTTGATCTGGACGAAATTGCCCGGCTTGATCGAGCGCGAGGCGACCACGCCGGAGATCGGCGCCACCACCGTGGTGTAGGACAGCTCCAGGCGCGCCAGCCGGTTCTGCGCGCGGGTGTCTTCCAGGTCGTAGCGCAGCTGGTCGACATCGTTGGCGCTGATCATCTGCTGGTCAACCAGCTTCAGGGCGCGTTGGTAGCTGTTCTCCAGCTTGCGCACCTGGGCATCGGTCTGGGCCACGGCCAGCTGGGCGCGGTCGGCATCCAGGCGCACCAGCGGCTGGCCGGCACGGACTTCCTGGCCCTCTTCCACCAGCACCGCCAGGGCGACGCCGGAGGTCTTGGCGATCACCTGCGATTCGGCGCGCGGCTCGAGCGTGGTCGTGCCGGAATAGCTCGCGGCGACCGCACGATGGCTGGCCTTGGCCGCTTCGACCGGCACCGCGTCGGCGGGCTTGTCTTTTTTCTCCTCGGTGGCCGTCTTGGGATCGGCGCCCTCGGCCTTGTTGCAGCCCGGCAGCGCAGCCAGGCAGGCCAGCATCAAAACGGTCAGGCCCAGGCGGGCGACGGGGCGGATCGGGGGAGAGCAGTTCATGGCGGCTGGCCGGATTGAGTGTTGTAGGCAACTACATCACCGAATCGATACCGTTCCATGCGCCAAAGGTCATGGTGACCTGTGTCGCCCCGTGTCGGCCTGCGACACGCGATCCGGGCCAGATTTCCACGCGCCGAAACGCACGTAAGTTGTTGCACCGCGTCAATTTTTCCCCGATCGCGGCCTTGCCGGAGACGCTGAACGGCAGGCTATACTTCGACCCAGCCAAGCGGCTCGGATGGGACGGGACGCGCGCAAATCACGGAACACGACATGACGCGACCGCTGTTGTTCGCCGCCTGTTTCGCCCTGCTCCTCGCTGGTGTGATTCCCACCAGCCAGGCTCGCCAGGACGCCAAGGAACCCGCCCCGCCTGCCTCCACGCCGCCTGCCGCTGCTCCTGCAGCGTCGGTCGCCGCCGCCCCGGCCGCGCCCAAGGCCAACCTGGAGACCGGCAAGCAGCTGTCCTACACCTGCCAGGGCTGCCACGGCGTCACCGGCTACAAGAACGCCTACCCCAACTACCACGTGCCGCGGATCGGCGGGCAGACGAGCGAATACCTCGTCCAGGCATTGACCGAGTACAAGGCCGGCAAGCGCAAGCATCCAACGATGCAGGCCCAGGCCCAGAGCTTCTCCGACCAGGACATCACCGACCTGGCCGCCTACCTGTCCAGCCTGAAGTAAGCCGACCATGCGCACAGCCTTCTTTTCGCGTCTGACCCTGGCCCTGGCTGCCGCCCTGGCCCTGGGCGCCTGCTCCAAGATCGAAACCACCGACACCGCCGCCGCCGATCCCGGCCACGCCAGCGGCGAACACGGCAGCAGTTCTTCCGCCGGCCTGCCGCCGGGCGACATCGCCGCCGGCGAGAAGCGCGCCCAGGAGAAAGGCAAGGCCACCGGCCAGAGCTGCATCGACTGCCACGGGGCCGAAGGTAACAAGCCGATCGCGCCGAACTACCCGCACCTGGCCGGCCAGTACGCCGACTATTTGGCCCACGCGCTGCAGGCCTATCGCGCCGGCGATCGCGAACAGGCGCTGATGACCCCGCAGGCCAAAGACCTCAGCGACCAGGACATCGCCAACCTCGCCGCGTACTTTGCTTCGCGCAAGGGCGAGCTGCGCGACCTGCACGGCCTGGATTGAATGCTTCCTGTCATCCGCACAAAAGAAAAAGGGCCGCAAGGCCCTTTTTCTTTTGTGCATGCCGCGGCGTGTGGACAGTCGTGGAGCGCTAGCCGGCAAGTTCCGCCCTGACGATCGCGGCGCCTGCAGCGAGCGCTTTCAGCTTGCCGTTCGCCACCTGGCGCGGCAGCGGCGCCATTCCGCAGTTGGTGGACGGGTAAAGCTTGTCGGCCTCCACGAACTTGAGCGCCTTGCGCAGCGTGCTGGCGACTTCTTCGGGCGTTTCAACGACGTTGGACGCCACGTCGATGGCGCCGACCATCACCGTCTTGCCGCGGATCAGCTCGATGAGATCGATCGGGACATGCGAGTTGTGGCACTCCAGCGAGATGATGTCGATGCTGGATTGCCGCAGTTTGGGGAAGGATTCTTCGTACTGACGCCATTCCGAGCCCAGCGTCTGCTTCCAGTCCGTGTTGGCCTTGATGCCGTAGCCGTAGCAGATATGCACGGCGGTCTTGCACTTGAGTCCTTCCACCGCCCGTTCCAGCGTAGCGACACCCCAGTCGTTGACCTCATCGAAGAAGACATTGAAGGCCGGCTCGTCGAACTGGATGATGTCCACGCCGGCCGCTTCCAGCTCGCGGGCCTCTTGATTGAGGAGCTTGGCAAATTCCCAGGCGAGCTTCTCGCGGCTCTTGTAATGCGCGTCGTAGAGTGTGTCGATCATGGTCATCGGACCCGGCAGCGCCCACTTGATCGACTGCTTTGTCTGCTCACGCAGGAACTTCGCATCGTCGACGAAGACCGATTTCGGGCGACTCACCGCGCCCACGACGGTCGGCACGCTGGCGTCGTAGCGATCGCGGATCCGGACCGTCTCGCGCTTCTCGAAATCGACACCGTCGAGGTGCTCGATGAAGGTCGTGACGAAGTGCTGGCGCGTCTGCTCGCCGTCGCTGACGATGTCGATGCCGGCGTGTTGTTGCTCCTGCAGTGACAGGCGCAGCGCGTCGCGCTTGCCTTCGATCAGGCCCTCGTCCTGCAATTTCCAGGGCGACCAGAGCTTCTCGGGCTGGGCAAGCCAGGAAGGCTTGGGCAGGCTGCCGGCGGTCGAAGTGGGGAGCATTTTTTTCATGATGGATGCGGTGTGTTCCTGTTGATCAAAGTGCACAGCGGGCCGCCCACTGGTCGAGGACGTTGCGGTAGGGCTTGATGAAATGTTCCTCGGTGAACCTGCCCTGCTTGATCGCGAGCTGGCTGCGCTCCTCGCGGTCGTAGACGATGCGCGTCGACGAATAATCCTGGTGTTTCAGGCTCGGCCGATAGACGTTGCCCGCGGGCGAATTGGCGTTGTAGATCTCGGGCCGGTAGATCTTCTGGAAGGTTTCCATCGTGCTGATGGTCGCGATCAGTTCGAGGTTCGTGTAATCGCCCAGCAGGTCGCCGCGAAAATAGAACGCCAGTGGTGCAACGCTGTGCGGCGGCATGAAGTAGCGGACTTGTAGCCCCATCTTGTCGAAGTACTGGTCGGTCGAGGACGAAGCATCCTGCTTGTATTCCACGCCCAGGATCGGATGCTGGTTTTCGGTCCGAAGATAGGTCCTGCTGCTTGAAGCGCTGATGCAGATGACCGGCGACTTCCTGAAGCGCGCCTTGTAAGCCTCCGAGTTTAGGAAGTGCTTGAACAGCTTTCCATGCAGGTCGCCAAAATCTTCCGGCGCGCTGAAGGCAGAGGCGTTCTGGTTATGCGCCGGCAGCAGCACGCTGAAGTCGTAGTCGCGCACGTACGAGGAAAAATTGTTCCCCGCAATGCCGTCGATACGCTGACCCGTCTGCTTGTCGACGATGTGCGGCACCAGGATTTCGATCAGGGGAAACCCTTCGCCTGCCTGGTTCGCATCGAGCTGCATCTCGGCGGAGATGATCTCGAGTTCGACCGCGTAACGATCGCCGTTAGGGTTGTCCCAATGGGCAAGATCATTGAAGCGGTTGTCGATCATGCGCAGGGTGTTACGCAGGTTTTCCTGGCGATGCGCGCCACGCGCCAGATTGGCGAAGTTGGTCGTGATGCGCGTGCTGTCTGCAGGCTGGTAGTCCTCATCGAACCAGAGGCTCTTGAGGCTGAAGGTGAAGTCTTGCGTCATGGTGCGTGGATGCCTTGTTGCTGAACTGAAAGCCGGGTGCACCTCCAGGTGCGGATGCGGACGCTGGACTGAGCGGCCGATGGCCTGACCTGCGTCATGCCGCGACCTCTTCTTCGGTGACGATCGCGGCGGCAGGCCGCGTCGCTGCAATCAGCGGCATGGCGCGTTGGACCGCCAGCTTGGTCCGCGCGATCAACGCCTCGTCGTGCAGGCGGTAGTCCACGAAATCCCGATCGGTCGCATAGACGCCTAGCGGCAAGGTGCGCGCTTGGAAGAAGCTGAAAAGCGGCCGCAGCTGGTGGTCGATCATCAGCGCGTGGCGCTCGCTACCACCGGTCGCGGCCAGCAGGACCGGCGTATCGATCAACGCGTCCTGATGGATGAAGTCGAAGAAATGCTTGAACAAGCCGGTGTAGGCGCCGCGATACACCGGTGTCGTCACGATCAGCACGTCGGCCTGTTCGACCGCGGCCAGTTCCCGTTCCACCGCCTTGGGCAGTTGGGAACGCCATAACGCGCCAGAAAAGTGCGGTGCCAGACGCCCCAGTTCGACCAGATGCGGCCGGCAGGCAACTCGATCGGCCATCAGCTCCAGCAGGTGTTCGGCCAGCGCGGTCGCCTTGGAGGGACGCTGCAGTCCGCCGGAGACTGCGACGACGCGGAGCGGTGGCTTCGATTGTGGATGCATGGGGATCGACCTGAGCGGCATGGCGCGATGCGACGAAGGGGAAGCTGCCATCACTCAACGCGGGAGCGGCAAGCAAGTTGCGAAGGCCGCAAGCGACCGACGCCAAGGATGCTAGGGCTGGCATTCCATGAAGTAAAATGGTGATATTTCACGGATCCATGAAATTGAATCATCCGAATGCTTGAGCGCATCCATCTGAGCATCGTCCAGCAGGTCGAGCAGCAGGGCTCTCTGACCGCCGCCGCGGGCGTGCTCAACCTGACCCAATCGGCCTTGAGCCACAGCATGAAAAAGCTGGAACAGCAGCTGGGCACCGACGTCTGGCTGCGCGAAGGGCGCAGCCTGCGCCTCACCCAGGCTGGCCAGTACCTGCTGGCGGTCGCGAACCGGGTGTTGCCGCAGCTGGACCTGGCCGAGGAACGCCTGGGCCAGTTCGCACAAGGCGAGCGCGGCGCGCTGCGCATCGGCATGGAATGCCATCCCTGCTACCAGTGGCTGCTCAAGATCGTCTCGCCGTATCTGGCCGCCTGGCCGGACGTGGATGTGGACGTCAAGCAGAAATTCCAGTTCGGTGGGATCGGTGCGCTGTTCGGCTACGAGATCGATCTGCTGGTCACGCCTGATCCACTGTTCAAGCCGGGGCTGACGTTCGAACCGGTGTTCGACTACGAACAGGTTCTGGTGGTGCCCAGGGACCACGCACTGGCGTCGGTCGCCTACGTGAAGCCGCAGCAGCTGACGCGCGAAGTGCTGATCAGCTATCCGGTGGATATCGAGCGCCTAGACATCTACAGCCAGTTCCTGCTGCCGGCCGGCGTCACGCCGCGGCGGCACAAGTCCATCGAGACCACCGACATCATGATGCAGATGGTGGCCAGCGGCCGCGGCGTAGCGGCCATGCCGCGCTGGCTGGTCGAGGAGTACGCGACCCGGATGGCGGTCGTGCCGGTGCGGCTGGGCGCGCGCGGCATTCCCAAGCAGATCTACCTGGGCGCACGCGAGGCGGATACCGCCGTCGACTACCTGCGGGCGTTCATCGAACTGGCCCGGCAACCCGCCGCCGCCCTCGCGGCGCCGTCGAACGCCACGCGATAAATCAACGCACCAGGCGCGACTGCGCTCAGCTGCCTTCGGGAATCGGCGTGCGCTTGACCGGGATGTCCGGCGGCGGCCGCGCGGTGGCGGGCTGATTGTTCTTGTTCGGATCGAACAGCCCGCAGGCGCCGCCGGCCTGCAGCACCGAGACCACGCAGCGGATGCGCTTGCTGGTGCCGGGGATCGGGATCTCCATTTCGCTCACGCCGGCACGGACCCAATCCTGCAGTAGCGTGCCGCCGGGAATCCAGTAGCGGTCGAACATCGTCGGCTCGTAGCCGAACGCCGGGCGCTCCAGCCATTTGCCGGCGCGGTCGGCATCGAACTTGGCCTGCTGGCGCGAGCCCGGCACGCCGGGTTTGACCGTGCTGCCTGCGGCCGTGTCGCCGGGCAATTTGGTGCTGCCGTCGGCGTTGAACAGGCCTTTCAACCCCTCGCCTGCCCCGGCCTGGTTGCCCGGGCTGGCTTTGTTGGATGCGCCCCAGTCATCGGCGGTCTTCGGCCCGGGCGTGCCCCAGTCGTCGCTGGGTTTGGCGCCGGCACCCCGCGCGTTGGCCAGGCTGCCCGCGGTCTGGCCGCCGCTGACCGGCGACGGCGGCGCGCCGGTGTTGGCGCTACTGCTGGATGCTTGGGTCGACTGGCCCTGCTCGGCTTTGGTAGTCGCCGTATTGGAAGCGCTCGACGCTGACGATGCAGCCTCGCTCGTTTGCGCCGGGTTGGCCGCGGAGGCGGTGGCCGCTTCTGAGGCCGGCGCCGATGGCATCGGGATCTCTCGCTGACGCGCCTGCGCCGGCGTGGCCTCGCGCAGCTGGACTTCCGACGGCGTTGTGCTCGGGCGCACGGCCTGCAGCGCCGGCGCCTGTACGGTCTGGACTTCTTCCGGCATCGGGATGTCGCGCTGGCGCACCTGCGGCTGGGCGGCGGCCGTCGCCGGCAGGTCCATCGGACGCGGCGCCACCTGCTGCACGGCGACCGGCTGCTGGCTCTGCACCACCTCGACCTCGCGAACCCGCGCGGCCGTCTGCGGCATCTGGATCGTCGGGCTCTGCAGCTGGATCTGCGGCGGCGTGACCGGCGGCACCACGAAATCCTGCGTGGGCTGCGAGGTTTCGGTGACCTGCAGCGGTTGCTCGACCGGCGGCGTTGGCGTGGGCGTCGGTTGGGGTTCCGGCGCAGCGGCTGGCGCCGGTTGCGCGGGTTGCTGCGCGACCTGGGGCGGTGGCGGCGTTGCCGGCGGCGCTTCTGCAGGCTTCGCAGCCGTCGCTTCCGCCTGCGCGGCAGAAGCTGAAGGTGTGCGTCGCGCCGGGCTTGTCGTCTTGCTGGGCTGAGAAGGCGCGGCCGCCTGCGCACCGGTGTCCGGTGTCTGAGGCCCGGCGCCACCGCCTTCGCCCTGGGTGCCGCGGCCGATCAAGGTCAGCTGCACGCGCGTGCCGTCCTCTTCGTCGGGCGGGGCTGGCATGGTGATCAGGCTGACCAACAACAGCAGCGCGAAGAATCCCAGGTGCAGCAGCAGGCTGCCCAGGCCGCCAAGCCAGCGCGTGCCGCGCTCCTCACGCGGCGGCGGGTCCCAGTGTTGCCACAGCAGCGAGCGCAACGCCCTCCAACGCGTCATCGGCGCCACCTTCGCAGGCGGCTTGTGCGGGCGCCGCGCCAGTTCGGCCACCAGCGCATCGATCGGCGCGTAGGTCAGCTGGCCATGGCGCTGCGGCGCGTTGCGCAGCCAGATGCCCCAGCCGTGTGGCAGGCCGGTGGTGCGTTCGACAACGGGCTTGGGCCTGCGCGGCAGCAGGTACGCGATGATCTCGGTGGCAGTCGTCACCGGGGCGGCGAAATGTCAGGCCGCGTCGCGCGGCATGTACGGCGCTTCGCCCGTGTCGTGATCGGTCGCATCGCGCACCGCGGTCACGCCGGGGACGCGGGTCAGCAGGGTTTTCTCGATGCCCTGCTTGAGCGTGACATCGGCCATGCCGCAACCATGGCAACCACCGCCGAAGCGCAGGAACACCACGCCTTCGCCGGTCACTTCCTGCACTGCGACGCGGCCGCCGTGCGAGGCCAGCTGCGGATTAACTTCATGTTCGACCACCCAGCGCACGCGCTCGACCAGCGAAGCACCTTCGGCCGGCGCCTTGCCCTTGATGTGCGGCGCCTTGATGGTCAGCTGGCTGCCGGTGCCCTGGGTGACGTAATCGATCTCGGCGCCATCGAGCCACGGCACGCTGGCCGCATCCACGTAAACGGTGAAGCCATCGCAGTCCACGGCCCATTCGTCGCCGGCCAGCTCGCGCGGCTCGGCGAACTCCAGCCGCGCATCGGCGCGCGGCGTGCCCGGATCGACGGCGCTCAGGCGCACGCCGAGGCCTTCGGTGGCCTCGCGCTCGATCAGCTTGCGGAAATGGGTCTGGGCGGTGTCAGAGATCTGGATCATGGCCGTATTCTACCGGCCCGCCCGGCCTGCAGTCAGAACACTGCAGTCACGTGCCGGAATGCTACGTTCATCCGCCTGTTCGACCGGTCCGCCGCAGGAGATCCACCATGTCCGACCTCGTCCCGCTTGCCGCTGCCCACTGCCTGCCCCGCAGCGGCGCCGAACATCGCCTGGGACAGGCGCGTATCGCCGAACTCCTGCCGCAGCTGCCCGGCTGGGACCTGTCCGAACAGGGCAAGGCGCTGACCCGCACCTTCCGCTTCCCCGACTATTACCGCACCCTCGCCTTCGTCAACGCGCTGGCCTGGGTCGCCCACAGGGAAGACCACCACCCCGACCTCGGCGTGCATTACGACCGCGTGGTGGTGCGTTTTTCCACGCATGACGTGGGCGGCCTGAGCGAGAACGACTTCATCTGCGCCGCCAAGGCGCAGGCACTGGAACCCAATCAATGAACAACGCGACGTCCCTGCTCCGCCCGCTGCGCCTGGCCCTGTGCGCCTCCGCCGTCCTACTCGCCGCCGGCTGCAGCCAGCAGGCCGAGCCCGAAGCGCCCGCCGCGCCGGCCGCCACCGAACTGACCGCGCTGGAAACCCCGCCGCCGCAGTACCCGATGGAAGCAGCCTGCAACGGCAACGGCGGCACCTCGACCCTGAAGGTCACCGTTGGCACCGAGGGCGCGCCGACCGATGTCACCGTGTTCCGCGGCAGCGGCATTGCCTCACTCGACGACGCGGCGGTCGCCGCGGTGAAGACCTGGAAGTTCAAGCCCGCCACCCGCGGCGGGCAGGCGGTCGCGCAGACCATCAACGTGCCGGTGAACTTTCCGCCGCCGCAGGTCCGCCCGGACGCCTGCTTCTCGCTGGACGAGAAGAAGCCGGCCGCGCAGTAAGCACGGCCGAACGACGCGCCGGCCTCAGGCCAGCGCGTCCAGGGCGGCCGCCAGGTCGTCTGCAAGCGGCGCATTCAGAACATAGGGCGTGCGGCCGCTGTCCAGCGAAAACTCGAGCGACGCGGCATGCAGGAACAGCCGCTTCAGCCCGGCCTGTTCGCGCAGGCGCTTGTTGGCGTCCGGATCCCCGTACTTGTCGTCACCGGCCACCGCGTGGCCGATGTGCTGGGCATGGACGCGGATCTGGTGGGTGCGGCCGGTTTCGATCAGGACCTCGCAATAGGATTGGCCGCCGCGACGTTCCAGCACCTTGAAGTGGCTCACGCTGGGCTTGCCGCCGTCGTTGACCTGAACGTGGCGCTCGCCGCCCTGGCGCAGGCCGACCAGCAGCGGCGCGTCGACGGTCATGGTGCCGTCGGGCATCCGCCCGGTCAGCAGGGTCAGGTAGCGCTTGCGGATGCCCTTGTTCGGGCCGGCATCTTCGCGCAGCAGCGCCTGCAGTTCGGTCAGGGCCGAGCGCTTCTTGGCCAGGATCAGCAGGCCCGAAGTGTCCCGATCCAGGCGATGGACCAGTTCCAGCGGCTGGTTGGGCCGCAGGGCACGCATGGTCTCGATCGCGCCATGGCTGATCCCGCTGCCGCCGTGGCTGGCCACGCCGGTGGGCTTATTAATGACCAGCAGGCGCGCATCCTCGAACACGATCGCCGCCTCCATCCGCGCCAGGAAGCCGGCCGGCGGGGCTGAACCGGGGCCGGTTTCCTCCAGATTGACCGGCGGCACCCGCACCTCATCTCCGGCCAGCAGCTTGCGCTCGGCCTTGGCCCGCCCCCCGTTCACCCGGACCTGGCCGCTGCGGACCAGCTTGTAGACCAGGCTGCGCGGGGCGCCTTTGAGCTGGCCCAGCAGGAAATTATCAAGGCGCTGGCCCTCGCGGTCGGCCGGCACCACGACGGTGCGAACGGCGGTGCGCGGGGCAGGATTTTCGGGGCGTGGGGGTGCAGTCATTTGTCCATCTTGTCTGATACACTCGGCTTGCGAGATAAGGGTTTGATTTCGCAGGGAAGTTGCTCCACGGGCCAGAAGCCCAGCTTTCCTCGCGAAGCCCGGCATAGTGCGCGACCACCGTCCTCGGGATGGCCATGTTAGCGGCTCGCCGGCAGACCCCGACACCCGCCGGGTGCGTCAGACATCCGAGCTGAACACGTCCCGCGCGGCACGACCGGCCTTTGGGCCGGGCAGCCGACGGTCCTGTAGTACCGACTAGCAACAACAAGCGCTCCCGCGGCTCGCCGTGGTGTCGAAGCGCTGGAAGCTCCAACCCGCCCACTCGCGCTGTGCGCGATAAGCGGCCGAACGTTCCAGAGGCAAGAACGCCATGGCGTTTGTCGCGCGGTAGAGCGCGAGGAACGCAACAATGAAACGTATGTTGATCAATGCCACGCAGGCAGAAGAACTGCGCGTGGCGATCGTCGACGGCCAGACGCTCTACGACATCGATATCGAGCAGCCGTCCAAAGAGCAGAAGAAGTCCAACATCTACAAGGGCCGCATCACCCGGCTCGAACCTTCCCTGGAAGCCGCCTTCGTCGATTATGGCGCCGAGCGCCATGGCTTCCTGCCGCTGAAGGAAATCTCCCGCGACTACTTCCAGTCCGGCGTCGACCACAACAAGGCCGGCCTGCGCGAACTGCTGCGCGAGGGCCAGGAAGTGGTGGTCCAGGTCGACAAGGACGAGCGCGGCAACAAGGGCGCGGCCCTGACCACGTTCATCTCGCTGGCCGGCCGCTACATGGTGCTGATGCCCAACTCGCCCACCGCCGGCGGCGTCTCGCGCCGGATCGAGGGTGACGACCGCGCCGCGCTGAAGGCGGCGATGGACGCGCTGACCATCCCCGACGACATGGGCGTGATCATCCGCACCGCCGGCGTTGGCCGCGACGCCGAAGAGCTGCAGTGGGACCTGGATTACCTGCTGAGCGTCTGGAAGGCCGTGGCCGAGGCCGCGTTGGCCAAGCCGGCGCCGTTCCTGATCTACCAGGAGTCGCGCCTGATCGTGCGCGCCCTGCGCGACTACCTGCGCTCGGACGTGGGCGAGATCCTGGTCGACACCGAGGAACTGCACGCCACCGCGCAGGAATTCATGCAGCAGGTCATGCCGCACAACCTGCGCAAGCTCAAGCACTACACCGACGACATCCCGCTGTTCAACCGCTTCCAGATCGAATCGCAGATCGAAGGCGCCTACGAGCGCAACGTGCGCCTGCCCTCGGGCGGCTCGATCGTGGTCGACCAGACCGAAGCGCTGACCGCCATCGACGTCAACTCGGCCCGCGCCACCAAGGGCGGCGACATCGAGGAAACCGCGTTCCACACCAACTGCGAGGCAGCCGAGGAAGTGGCCCGCCAGCTGCGCCTGCGCGACCTGGGCGGCCTGGTGGTGATCGACTTCATCGACATGTCCTCGACCAAGCACCAGCGTGAGGTCGAGAACCGCCTGCAGAACGCGCTCAAGTACGACCGCGCCCGCGTCCAGCTGGGCCGCATCTCGCGCTTCGGCCTGATGGAAATGAGCCGCCAGCGCCTGCGTCCGAGCCTGGGCGAATCCAGCCAGATCGTGTGCCCGCGCTGCGATGGCCACGGCCGCATGCGCAGCGTGGAGTCGCTGTCGCTGTCGATCATCCGCGTGGCCGAAGAGCACGCGATGAAGGACAACACCGGGCAGGTCCTGGTGCAGGCGCCGCTGGAAATCGCCAATTACCTGCTCAACGAAAAGCGTAGCGCCCTGCGCGAGATCGAACAGCGCCACGATGCGCCGATCATCATCGTGGCCGACGAGCAACTGCACACGCCGCATTACGAAGTCACCCGTCTGCGCGAGAACGAGCTGGGCGAAGAGTCGACCAAGCCCAGCTACCAGCGCGGCACCCCGCGCAAGCTGCCGGTGCATGCGCTGACCAAGGCCCAGCTCAACATCCCGGCCGCGCCGGCCGTGACCACGGTCAAGCACGCCGCGCCCGCCCCGGTCCGCCAGGAACGCGAAGCCCCGGCCCCGGTCGAAGCCGCGCCTGCCCCGGTCGCCCCGACGCCGGTGGCAGCCGCCCCGGTCGGCGGCGTCGTCGGCTGGCTCAAGCGCGTATTCGGTGGCGTCGAAGCCCCGACGCCCGCGCCGGCCCAGCCGCAGCGCAACGAGGCCCGTCCGGCACGTCAGGACCGTGGCGGCACCGGCGGCAACAACGCCCAGCGTCGTGACGGCGGCCGCAACCAGAGCGGCAACAACGCCCGCGGTGGCCAGCAGAACGGCCAGCAGCGCCGTGGCGAACGCGACAACCGCAACAAGGACAAGGACGCCGCGCCCGCGCAGCAGGCCAACAACGGCCAGCCGCCGCGTAACCGTGGCGAACAGCAGCCCAAGCAGAACCAGCAGCCCAAGCAGCAGAACCAGCCCAAGGCCAAGCCGCAGAACGACGGCCAGCAGCAGGGCGGCCGCGGTCCCAAGCCGCCGCGCGAGTCGCAGAAGCCGGCCGCCGAAGCGCCGATCGAAACGGTGACTGCAGCCGCCGCGCTGACCGTGGCCGTGCAGGAAGCCGATCAGGTCCAGCAGCAGCCGGCGGTTGTCGAGCAGCCGGAGGCACCGGTCCAGGCCGAAGCCAAGGCCGCACCGGTCGCCGAGCCGCGCAAGGAAAAGCCGCCGGTCGTTGAAGACGCTGCAGCATCTGACGCCGACGCCGATGACGGTGACGATCAGGACAGCGACGGCAACCAGGCCGATGGCGTCGACGAAAGCGGTGCGCCGCGTCGTCGTCGTGGCCGTCGCGGCGGTCGTCGTCGTCGTCGTGGCAACGGCGAGACCGCCGGCGCCAATGGCGAGCAGAACGACGTCGAGTTGAGCGGCGACGAGGAACCGGTCGTGGTGCCGTCGTCTTCGCAGCCGGAGTTCGATTTCGACGACGCCGAGCCGGTCGCGCCCAAGCCCGCCGCCCAGCCGCGCGCGCAGGCCAATGCCGCCAGCACCGCGGCCGTAGCCGCCGCCAGCGCCACCGCCGTGGTCGCGGACGCCGTCGTGGCCGAGACCCGCGCACCTGCGCCGGTCCAGGCCGAAGCGCCGGTGGAAGCCAAGCCGCCGGTCTCCGCACCGGTGGAAACCGTTGCCGAACAGGCGCCGGTTGTTGTTCCGCCGCAGGCCGAAGCACCGCAGGTGGTTGAAGCGGCCGAGCCGGCCGTGGTCGCCGAGGCGGCACCGGTCGCCGAGATCGCCCCAGTCGTCGTGAAGACCGAATCGACCGAACACCAGTCTGTAGTCGAGGCCCAGGCCGAGATCGTGCCGGTGGTGGCTGAAGCCACGCCGGTCACGACCTTTGTCACCGAGGTCCAGATCGAACCCGCAGTCGAAGTGCCGGCGCCGGTCGTCGAACCGCAGGCCGCCGCGCCTGCCGTGGTCGAAGCCCAACCGGACCTGCTGGTCGAAGCCGAGGTCGCGCCATCTGCGGCCCAGGCCGAAGCCGAACAGGCCGCCGAGGCTTCGACTTCCGAAGCCGCACCGGTCGCGACCAAGCCCAAGCCGGCCGCATCGGCCGCCGCGGGCAGCTCGTTGTTCTTCACCGCCGATGCGGACACCCCGCGTTCGGTGACCCGCCATCTGTTCGAGCCGGTGTCCGCACCGCGCCCGGCCCAGGGCGAGACCGAAGCCAACAACGACGATGACGCGCCGGGCAGCGACAAGCCCGACAGCGAGCGCAGCGCCTGAGTCCAGGCGCCCTCGCCCGCCCCGGTCGTGCCGGGGCGGGCATGAAAAATGAAAAAAGGCGGCCGATGGCCGCCTTTTTCTTTGACGTGAGGAAGCTCTGCGCCGCGCTCAGACCACCTTGGCCGGATCGACCAGGCCGTACTGCGCGGCCAGCCGCGCCAGCGCGACCGTGTCCTGCACCTGCGCCTTCTGGAACAGCCGCGTCTTATGCGTGCTGACGGTCTTGGGACTCAGGCTGAGACGGCGTGCGATGTCCTCCTGGCGCAGGCCCTGGATCAACAGCATCGCCACTTCCAGCTCACGCGGCGACAGATCGTCGAACGGCGAATTCGCTTCGTTGACCGCCGCCATCGCCAAGTGGTGGGCAACATTGGTGCCCAGGTAACGCTTGCCGCGGGACACCTCCCGCACGGCGCGCAGCAGCTCGGCCGCATCGCCGCCCTTGCCGACGTAGCCGGAGGCACCGGCCTCCAGCACGCGCTTGGGCAGCGGGCCGTCTTCCAGCACCGAAACGATGATCACTCGGCTGCCGTAGTTGCCGCGCACGATCCGGTCGGTCACGTCGAACCCGCTCAGGCCCGGCAGGTGCATATCGCACAGCACCACGTGCGGCTTGAGCTTGCGGATGATCGGCAGCGCTTCTTCGCCGCTGTCGGCCTCGCCGACCACTTCCATATCGTCCTGGTCGGCCAGGATCATCTTCAAACCCGTGCGCACCAGCGCATGGTCGTCCACCAGAAAAACCCGGATCGTCATCCCTGCTATCCCCTTGCTCGCTGAACGTACATCCCCGCGAGCGAGCCTAACCCTGGCCCCAGATGAGGGCAAGCGCGTGGCTAGGACCTTTTTTTCAGCACCGTGATGCGGCCCGAGGTTTCCAGGATGGCCAGGTCGATCTCGGCATCGTCGCGGCAATCGGCTTCGCGCTTGGAGGTCTCGAAGTCCGCATAGCTGACGTTGCGCCGGACCAGCTCCTTCCAGTCGATGTCGCCATCGCGCGCCAGCACGACCGGCCTGCCCTGCACCAGCGCGTCCAGCGCCTTGCTGCGCGCGGTGCACACGCCGATCAGCCAGTTGAGCGCCAGCAGCACCCCCGCCAGTAGCAGGCCTCCGAGCAGCGAGGTGTCCTCGCCGATCAGCGAGTTCTGCACCGCCGTGCCCAGCAGCACGATCACCAGCGTGTCGAACGGCGTGCTCTGGCCGAGGGCGCGCTTGCCGGTCAGGCGCACCATCAGCAGCACCACCATATAGACGGCCATCGCACGCAGGACGAACTCCCACCACGGCATCGCAAGATCGAATAGTTCGTGTGGCATGTCCCTTCCCCGCCGGTGCGACGATCGCCCGATCTGCGCGGCAGCTTGCGCAAGCGTGCTGGCAGGGTGCGTGAAGTCGCCGCATTGCGCATTTCGGCGACGTCACGCGATCGCTGAAAGCGCGAGCCACGCATTCAGCAATCTGTCTGCGCAGACAAATCAATGCCCTGCACGTTTCACTAACATTCGCCGACAGACGGCGTTAGCCCCAGCCGTGTTTGCCAGTACCTTCGCACCGCTGGGGGCAGCTGTTGTGGACCGGGGATTTCAATGACGTCCTACATGTTTCGCTGCGCGCAACGCGAAGATCGCGTTTCACCGGACGCACTCTATCAACGGGTTTTCCATGCCATTACCGAGCTGCGCCGCGCGCAGCTGGACGTGGTCATGCACCTGGAACGCCTGCTGGTGATGGAAGACCACGATGGGCCGATCGTACTGGCCTCGGTGTCGGGGCCGGATGGTTGGTTCGACGATGAAACGCTGATGGGCAAGCACCAGATCAGCTGCAGCCCGTACGTCTGAGCAACAGGCGTCGCGTCGGTGCGCGATGCAAAACCTGCGACGTCTTGAACGCCGCAGGTCGCGACCGCGACCTCGCATGGCCTGCGATGCACGATCAAAGCTGCATCGCATGCTTCGCTCAATATTCCTGACGCGTCGGGCGGAACAGGATTTCGTTGATATCCACCTCGTCCGGCTGCGACAGCGCGAACACCACCGCACGCGCGAACGAATCGGCCGGGATCGCCACGTCGGCGTAGTACTTGCGCATGTTCTCGCGCACGTCGGCTTCGGTGGCGCTATCGGGCAGCTCGGTATCGACTGCGCCGGGCGAGATCACGGTGGTGCGGATGTTGTAGGGCTTGACCTCCTGGCGCAGGCCTTCGGAGATCACGCGCACCGCGTGCTTGGTGGCCGAATACACCGCGCCGCCCGCGCGCACCTTATGGCCGGCGACCGACGACACGTTGACGATGTGGCCGGACTTGCGCGCCTGCATGTGCGGCAGCACCGCGGCGATGCCGTACAGCACGCCTTTGATGTTGACGTCGATGGTGCGATCCCAGTCTTCGAGCTTGCGACGCTCCAGCAGGGACTGCGGCATCAGGCCCGCGTTGTTGATGATCACATCGACCGTGCCGAACACCTTGATGGCGTGGTCCACCAGCCGCTGTACCTGCGCCGCGTCGGTCACGTCGGTGGCCAGGGCGCTCGCCTTGCCGCCTGCGGCGACGAGCGTTTCGACCAGCGCCTTCAAGCGATCCTCGCGGCGCGCGCCCAGCACGACCGCCGCGCCCTGCGCGGCCAGCATGCGTGCGGTGGCTTCGCCCAGGCCGCTGCTGGCGCCGGTGATGACCACGACCTTGCCGTGGAGGTTGTTGTCCTGCATGTCGGATTCCTTCTGAAGCGGTGTGCTTACTGCCCGCGGTACTGCGCGTCGCTGACCTGTTCCATCCAGGTCACCGGCGAACCGTCGCGCGATTCGGCGATGGCGATGTGGCTCATCGCCACCGTCTCCTTCGCGCCATGCCAGTGCTTGACGTCGGCCGGGATCCACACCGTATCGCCGGCGCGGATTTCCTGGATCGGCTTGCCCCATTCCTGCACCTGGCCCACGCCGCTGGTGACGATCAGGGTCTGGCCCAGCGGATGGGTGTGCCATGCGGTGCGGGCGCCGGGCTCGAAGGTCACGGTCGCGCCGGCGGCGCGCGCCTCGCCGTTGCCCTTGAACGGCGCATCGACCCGCACGGTGCCGGTGAAGTAATCCGGCGAGCCAGCCACCGACGCGGCCGTGCCGACGCGGGTAACGGTGACGGGCGTGGTGTCCTCCGCGGCGCGCTCGATCGGCGCGGCGGCAGCCATCATCGACAGTGACATGGCAAACAGATTCATGGGCGAGACCTCCAATACGGGATGGCCCCAATCTAGGCGCGCGCCGTGCCCGCCACTAGCCGGCGCACTTCGCATGGTCCTAGAAGCCCCGCTCATCAATCGCGTAACGCCCGCCATTGAAGGCGTTGCGGCCGTGACTCATGATGAGCAGGCATGAATCTCATGCAGTGATCTGGTGCGTTCATCATGGCTCGCGAGAATTTCAACGATCTGATGGTGTTCGTCACCGTCGCGCGCGAAGGCAGTTTCACCCGCGCCGCGGCCCAGATGGGCCTCTCGCAATCGGCCCTGAGCCACACCGTGCGGGCGCTGGAAGCGCGCCTGGGCATCCGCCTGCTGACCCGCACCACGCGCAGCGTGTCGATGACCGAGGCCGGCGAGCGCCTGTTCGAAACCCTAGCGCCGCGCTTCGAGGAGATCGAGTCGGAGCTGTCGGCGATCACCGAATACCGCGATCGCCCCGCCGGCACCGTGCGCATTACCACCGCCGGCCACGCGGCCAAGCACTACCTCTGGCCCAAGCTGTCCAAGGTGCTGCCGCAATACCCGGACCTGAAGGTCGAGATGACCGTGGACTACGGCCTGGCCGATATCGTGGCCCAGCGCTACGACATCGGCATCCGCCTCGGCGGCACCATCGCCAAGGACATGATCGCCGTGCCGATCAGCCCGCCGCAGCGCATGGCCGTGGTCGCGGTGCCGGAGTACTTCGCCCAGCACGCGCCGCCGCTGCATCCGGCCGACCTGGCCCAGCACAACTGCATCGGCCTGCGCCTGCCCACGCACGGCGGCCTGCTGCAATGGGATTTCGAGAAGGACGGCGAGGAAGTGAAGGTCCGCGTCGATGGCCAATGGACCTTCAACGGCAGCGACGCGATCCTGCGTGCCGCGCTGGCCGGTGGCGGGCTGGGCTTCCTGCCCGAAACCATGCTGATGGAGCACCTCGCCGCCGGGCGCCTGCAACGCGTGCTGGATGATTGGTGCGATGTGTTCGAAGGCTATTACGCCTACTACCCCAGCCGCCGCCAGTCATCGAGCGCGCTGAAGGTGGTCATCAACGCCCTGCGCTACGAGCCGCCAGCGCCTTGAGGGGATCTTTCGCAACTAGTTGCACACATCCAGGCGATGCGTTGAACTCCGACACTGCCGGAATGATTTGAATTTCAGGAATTTTTTCAACGCTCGCATGACGTAGGCGTCAAGTTCGTCGAAGCGGCCAATGACCTCCAATGCGCACCGCATTGATGAGGACGTCTCATGACACCAATCAGGCGCAGCCGCTTAATGCCGCGCGATGCGCTCCGTAGCATGCAGGGCGTTCTCCCCTGCCTCGCAGGCCACCGCGACACGCGTGCATCTATCTGGCATGCAACCGCGTGATGGCGTTCAGCGCGATGCGCCCTTTCCTTCCCAGGAGCCTGATCCATGAAGACCGTCGGTTATGCCGCCCACAGCGACAGCACGCCGCTTGCCCCCTACACCTTCGAACGTCGCGCCTTGCGCGGCAACGATGTCGCGATGGAAGTCCTCTATTGCGGGGTGTGCCACTCGGACCTGCACACCGCGCGCAACGACTGGGGCTGGAGCTATTACCCGATCGTACCGGGCCACGAGATCGTCGGCCGCGTGATCGAAGTCGGCCCCGAAGTCACCCACTACAAGGTGGGTGACCACGTCGCCGTCGGTTGCATGGTCGACAGCTGCCAGCACTGCGACCAGTGCCATAACGGCGAGGAACAACTCTGCCGTGAAGGCAACACCGGCACCTACGCCGGCCGCGACCGCATCACCGGCGAGAACACCCAGGGCGGCTATTCCAAGCACCTGGTGGTGCGCGAGGAATTCGTCCTGCGCGTGCCCGAAGGCCTGGACTTGGCCAAAGCCGCGCCGCTGCTGTGCGCCGGCATCACCACCTACTCGCCGCTGCGTACCTGGAACATCGGGCCCGGCAGCCGCGTCGGCGTGATCGGCCTGGGCGGCCTGGGCCACATGGCGGTCAAGCTGGCCGTCGGCCTGGGCGCGGATGTCACCGTGCTGAGCCGCACCCCGGACAAGCTGGCTGACGCGCTGTCGCTGGGTGCCGACCGCCTGCTGGTCTCCACTGACGACGGCGCGATGGACGAGGCTGCCTCGCACTTCGACCTGATCATCGACACCGTGCCGGTCAAGCATTCGCTGGACCCGTACCTGCCGCTGCTGGACGTGGACGGCACGCTGGTCATCGTCGGCCAGGTCGGCCCGATGGAAGGCCACAGCACTGTGCCGCTGTTGTTGGGCCGCCGCCGCGTGGCGGGCTCGCCGATCGGCGGCATCGCCGAAACCCAGGAGATGCTCGACTTCTGCGCGAAGAAGAACATCCTGCCGGATTGCGAAATGATCCGCATGGACCAGATCAACGAGGCCTACGCGCGCATGGAGAAGTCCGACGTGCGCTATCGCTTCGTGATCGACATGGCCTCGCTGGAACAGCCGGCCGCCGCCTGATCCACCACGTGCGTCGTCCATGACGCACTGCGCTCGCTGGCCGCCATGCGCGGCCGGCGAAGCGCTATCGAATTCCGGTTCCTCCACTTTCAGGAGTACGCCCCATGCATCCCTTCTTCGCCACGCTGGCCGCGATGTCGCTCTCCGGCGCGCCGCAGTCCGAGCCCACGCCCAACGGCACAACGCCGTCGCCACCGATCGAAGTCCAGCAGGTCGCGCCCTCGTTGTACGACTACACCCAGGACGTGCTGTTCGGGCAGAACTGGAAGCAGGCCGACCTATCGCCGCGCGATCGCAGCCTGGTCACGCTGTCCTCGCTGGTGGCCGGTGGCCGCACCGCGCAGCTGCCTTCGCACCTCAAGCTCGGCCTAGACAATGGCCTGAAGCCGAGCGAGATCGTCGGCCTGATCACGCACCTGGCGTTCTATTCCGGCTGGCCCAATGCGATGTCCGCGGTCGGCGTGACCAAGGACGTCTTTGCCGAACGCGGCATCGATCTGTCCAGCATCAACGTCCATGACGCTGCGCTGCTGCCGGTCGATGCCGCGGCTGAAGCCAAGCGTGCCGCGACCGTCGCGAACAACGTCGCACCGCTCGCGCCGGAGCTTGCGCGCTACACCGATGAAGTGCTGTTCGCCGACCTGTGGCGTCGTCCCGATCTGACCGCACGCGATCGCAGCCTGGTGACTGTTGCCGCGCTGATCACGCAAGGCCAGGCCGAGCAGCTGCCGTTCCACCTCAACCGCGCGATGGACAACGGCCTGAGCCAGGCCCAGGTCGGCGAAGTCATCACCCATCTGGCGGTCTACGCGGGCTGGCCGCGCGCGATGTCGGCCGTGCCGGTGGCCCAGTCGGTGTTCGCTTCGCGCGCAAGCGAGTCCTAAGCGCACGCTTCCTGACGAGACCTGCCCATGCGCCCCAAGATCATCTGCCACATGGTCAGCTCCATCGATGGACGGCTGCTGGCCGATCGCTGGACCCCGCCGGCCAGTGGCATCGATCCGGACATCGTGCCGCGCCACTACGCGCAGGTCGGCACGCGCCTGGAGGCCGATGGCCTCATGGTCGGCAGTCGCACGATGGCCGAGTTCCGTGGCATCACCCGCGGCGAGCCACACCTCGCACTGGGGGCACAACCACGTAGCCTGCCGCACGTGGCCAACAAGACCGAGCCGCGCGTGGCGGTGGTGTTCGACCGCAAGGGCCGGCTCGACTACAGCGTCGATCACGCCGATGGCGATCACATCGTCGCCGTGCTCGGGCACCACGTTGAAGCGCGCTATCTGGCGCGCCTGCGCGCAAAGGGCATCTCGTATCTGTTTGCCGGTGAGGATGGCAACGACCTGGACGCCGCGCTGCGCACGCTGGCCAGCGTATTCGGCGTGCGCACGCTGCTGCTGGAAGGCGGCGCGCGCCTCAACGGCGCGTTCCTGCAGGCCGGCCTGATCGACCAGATGAGCCTGCTGGTGTATCCGGGCATCGATGGCCTGGCCGGCATGCCGAGCATCTTCGAATACCAGGGCGAGGCCTCCACGCGCCCGGCCGAAGGCCAGGTGCTGCGCCACCTCGCCACCAAGACGCTCGATGGCGGCATGGTCTGGATCCGCTACGCAGTCGAGGAAGACGCGCTGCCTGCCGTGGTGTGAGCGTGGCGTCGACAAGGCGCACGCCATCCATGAGCGGCGTTTCTAACCACATGCATGGGTGGCCAGCTAATCAACGCGCGCCTGCGTTGCTAATTTGGAATCACCCAATACGTAGCGGAGTCCGCGCATGAAAACCCGTCAACTTGGCACCAGCGGCCTGGAAGTCTCGGCCATCGGCTTCGGCTGCATGGGCCTCAATTTCAGCTATGGCCATGCGCTCGAAGACCAGGCCTCGATCAAGCTGATCCGCGATGCCGTCGAGCGCGGTGTCACCTTCTTCGATACGGCCGAGGTCTATGGACCGTTCACCAACGAGGAGATCGTCGGCCAGGCGCTCAAGCCGATCCGTGACCAGGTGGTGATCGCCACCAAGTTCGGCTTCGATATCGAAGGCGGCAAGATGGCCGGCCTCAACAGCCGTCCCGAGCACATCAAGGAGGTCGCCGATGCCTCGCTCAAGCGCCTGGGCATCGAGACCATCGACCTGTTCTACCAGCATCGCGTCGACCCGAACGTGCCGATCGAGGACGTCGCCGGCGCGGTCAAGGACCTGATCGCGCAAGGCAAGGTCAAGCACTTCGGCCTGTCCGAGCCCGGTGCGCAGACCGTGCGCCGCGCCCACGCCGTGCAGCCGGTGGCCGCGCTGCAGAACGAGTACTCGCTGTGGACGCGCGGCCCGGAAAGCAACGGCATTCTTGAGGCCTGCGAGGAGCTGGGCATCGGCCTGGTCGCCTACAGCCCACTGGGCAAGGGCTTTCTCACCGGCGCGATGGGCAAGGACACGCAGCTCAGTGAAGGCGACTTCCGCAAGTTGCTGCCGCGCTTCACGCCCGAGGCGATGGCCGCCAACCAGGCATTGATTGCGCTGATCCAGGACATCGCACAGAAGAAGCAGGCCACGCCCGCCCAGATCGCGCTGGCCTGGCTGCTGGCGCAGAAGCCCTGGATCGTGCCGATCCCCGGCACCACCAAGCTGCATCGCCTCGAAGAAAACCTCCGCGGCGCCGACGTCGAGCTGACCCTGGCCGACCTGGGCGAGATCGAGAACGCTGCGGCCGCCATCAAGATCGAGGGCGACCGCTACCCGCCGCAGCTGATGGCCACCACCGGCCGCTGATCACCCGTTTCAACGCAAAAGAAAAAGCCCCTGCATGCAGGGGCTTTTTGCTGATCTGGCGGAGAGAGTGGGATTCGAACCCACGGTAGGCTTACACCTACGGCAGTTTTCAAGACTGCTGCCTTAAACCACTCGGCCATCTCTCCGGGGAGCTTCCAGCGGCAGCGAGGCGCGGCGGGAAAGCACAACGCCCGGGATTGCTCGCCGGGCGTTGCCATTCTCGCATGTGGCCGGCGCAGGTGCACTGCCCTGCGCGCGCATCGGTCACGAGGCCTGGCGCAGGCCCAGCTCCACCAGGCGGTCCACGCACTTGCCACCGCAGTCCAGGCGCGAATCCTCGATCTGCTGCGGCAGGTGTTCAGCCAGGTAATCGATGAACACACGCACGGCCGGCAGCAGGCCGCGACGCGAGGCGAATACCGCGTGGCAGATGCCCTGCGGCAGCGACCATTCCGGCAGCACCACTTCCAGCTCGCCGCTGCGCACGGCATCGGCGCAGACGGTCTCGGGCAGCATGGTGATGCCGTAACCGTCCTTGGCCATCGCCTTGAGCAGCGGGAAGTCGAAGCCGGCCAGGCGCGGCTGCAGCTCGACGCGGCGCACTTCACCTTCCGGCCCGTGCAGTTCCCAACGCTGGCGCGCTTCGTCCTCGCTCATCGACATGGTGACGTGCTGGGTGAGGTCTTCCGGCGTCTGCGGACGGCCGGCACGCTGCAGGTACTTGGGGCTGGCGACGAGCAGTTCCTGGATCTGGCCGAAGCTGCGCATCACCAGGCTGCCATCGTCATCCAGCTTGGCGCGCACGCGCAGGGCAATATCGTAGCCCTCGTTGATGATGTCCACGCGGCGATTGTTGACGTGCAGCTGCAGGCGGACCTTGGGGTACTTGTCCAGGAAGGCCGGCAGGATCTTGGGGAGCTGCATCTGCGCCACCGCGACCGGCACGCTGACGCGGACCACGCCGCGCGGCTCTGCCGAGAGGCGATCCACCACTTCGCGTGCGGCCTGGGCCTCGGCCAGCATGGTCTGGGCGTGGCGATGCACGCTCATGCCCACGTCGGTGACTGCGAAGCGACGCGTCGAGCGCTGCAGCAGGCGCACGCCCATGTCGGTTTCGAGCTGGCTGATGCGCCGGCTCAGGCGCGACTTGGGAATACCCAGCGCCCGCTCGGCCGCGGCAAAGCCGCCGTGGTCCACGACCATGGCGAAGTAATAGAGGTCGTTGAGGTCTTGCATGGCGCCATCCCGAATCTGGAACGATTCAGGCTATTTAACACCCACATGTTTGCCCGCGCAACGAAAACAGACCAAATCGGGCGGGATTCACCACCCCGCCCGTGGGCCAATCGCGACTCAGGCGATGCGTTCGATGCCGCCCATGTACGGACGCAACGCTTCGGGCACCTCGATGCTGCCGTCGGCCTGCTGGTAGTTCTCCATCACCGCGATCAGGCAACGACCCACGGCCACGCCCGAACCGTTGAGCGTATGCACGCTCTCGGGCTTGCCGGTGGCCGGGTTGCGCCAGCGCGCCTGCATGCGGCGGGCCTGGAAATCCTCGCAATTGGAGATCGAGGAAATCTCGCGGTAGGTATCCTGCGAGGGCAGCCAGACTTCCAGGTCGTAGGTCTTGGCGGCCGAAAACCCCATGTCGCCCGAGCACAGCAGCATGCGGCGATACGGCAGGCCGAGGGTTTCCAGCACAACCTCGGCGCAGCGGGTCATGCGCTCGTGCTCGTCGTAGCTTTCTTCCGGACGGCTGATGGCGACCAGCTCTACTTTCTCGAACTGGTGCTGGCGGATCATGCCGCGCGTATCGCGGCCGTGGCTGCCGGCCTCGGCGCGAAAACACATCGAATGCGCGGTCATGCGCAGCGGCAGCGCGGCGTCTTCGACGATGCTGTCGCGGACGATATTCGTCAGCGGCACTTCCGAGGTCGGAATCAGGTAACGCTTGGTTTCGTTGACCTCGGTCGAGAACAGGTCGTCCTCGAACTTGGGCAGCTGGCCGGTGCCGCGCATCGACTCGGCGTTGACGATCACCGGGACGTTGGTTTCCTGGTAGCCGTGCGGGCCGGTGTGCAGGTCCAGCATCAGCTGCGCCAGGGCGCGATGCAGGCGCGCGACCGGGCCGCGCAGCACGGTGAACCGCGCGCCGGAGAGCTTGGCCGCGGTATCGCCGTCCAGCCACCCGTTGCGCGCGCCGAGTTCGACATGATCCTTGACGCCGAAGTCGAAGTTGCGCGGCGTGCCCCAGCGATGCTGCTCGACGTTGCCGGCCTCGTCCTCGCCCGGCGGCACGCTGGCGTGCGGCAGGTTGGGAATGGCCATGGCAATCGCGTCGATCTGCGCGCGCAGATCATCCAGCTCGATCTCCGAAGCCTTCAGCTCCTCGCCGAAGCCGGCGACCTCGGCCATCAGCGGCGCAACGTCCTCGCCCTTGGCCTTGGCCTGGCCGATCGCCTTGGAGCGCGTGTTGCGCAGGTTCTGCAGCTCCTGCGTGCGCACCTGCAGCTGCTTGCGGCGTGCTTCCAGGGATTCCAGCGCGGACACGTCCAGATCGAAGCCGCGCGTATCGCGCAGGCGTTGGGCAAGGTCGGCGGGCTGGTTGCGGAGCAGGACGGGATCAAGCATGGGAAAGGACAGGTCGCGCGTGGAAGAACGCGGGATTATCGCCTTTTCCGCCCGGCAGCGCCTCACAGCCAGCCGCCGGTCGGGATCGCGCCGACGCGCTGTGCAAGAATCGCAGGCTCCCGTTGCCCGCCCCGCTGCTGCCATGTCACGTGCTCCCTCCCGCGCTTTCACCTTCCGGCTGCCACATCGTGCGTTGTGGATCGCGCTGGGCGCCTTCGCGGCCGGGCTGCTGCTGTTCGGGATCGTGTGGTTGTCCAACCGCAAGGACGACACCTTCTACAGCGTCAAGCCGGCCGACAAGACCGGCGAGGCCGCCGCGATCGATCCCCTGCCCGAGCCGATGACCGCGCAGGACAGCGCCAGCGGGATGAAGGCCCCTTCGGCCGATGCCCAGGCACAAGCCGCCGCCGCGCAGAACGGCGACGGCACCGGCGCCTTCCCCAAGCCGATGCTGGAAGACTCCCCGGAAAACGCCGCCAACGGCGCGCCCGCGCCGAACGTGGCCGCTGCCAACGAGGCACCGCCGGAAGACCGCGTGACCCCGATGCCGATCGACGGCCAGAGCCCGCCGCCGACCTATCCGCAGGCGGCGTTGCGTCGTGGCGAAACCGGCACGGTGATGGTGCGCATCCAGGTCGATGCGCAGGGCAATCCGGGCGGTGTGGCGTTGACCCAGCGCAGCGGCTCGCGCGACCTGGATCGCGCCGCGATGGAAGCCGTGCGCAAGTGGCATTTCGCCCCGGCCATCCGCGATGGCGCGCCAGTCGCCGGCACGGTCGACATCCCGGTGGAATTCAATCTGCAGCGCTGAAGATGCACCGCGTGAATGCGATTTCGCATCACTGAACCACACCGGCGCCGTGCAGACGCGTTTTACCTGCATGTCACGTCATGAAAACGAAATGCGCTCGACACTCCTGCCACACGCCACCCGGCGCTGATGCAAGGAGACACCCATGTCCCGATCGCAGACCGAGATCAACGCAGACCTGCAGCACGATGCCAAGACGCAGCAGGACAAGCCCACCAGCCCGCTCCTGTGGCTGCTGCTGATTGCAGCGGTGCTCGTCGCCGGCGTTTGGTGGTTTGGCAGCAACCGAGAAAGCCAGGCACCGATGACCGCCGATACGACCACCTCCACTCAGGCCGAAGCCGATGCCGCTGCGAGCGCGCAGGCCAGCAAGCCGGCCAAAGCGGTGACCGCACGCAAGGAGACCGCCAGCAGGAAACCCGTTGTGGCCGATCGCGCGCCGTCGCTGATGGCCGGCATGGCCCAGCCGAAGTACCCGCCGAGCGCGCTGCGTGCCGGCGCCGCTGGCACGGTGACGCTGGATGTGCAGGTCGATCCGCAAGGTGAGCCTTCGCAGATCAGCATCGCCCAGCGCAGCGGCAACCGCGACCTGGATCGCGCCGCGTTGAAGGCCGCCAGCGACTGGCGCTTCGAGCCGGCCATGCGCAATGGCAAGGCCGTCGCCGCTGCGGTGAAGGTGCCGGTGGAGTTCTCGGTGCAGTAACACCGAGCCGCGGTGCATGACCTGAGTCGTCGACCCCGGTGCAGCAATGCACCGGGGTTTTTCGTGACGGACATATGCTGAAAAGATCGAGCTGCACCATGCGATGACGCATGCATGGCTCGCCGATGCGCTGCCCGATCCAGTGCGATGCCTGATGGCGTCATTCATCGGCGATCGCAGCGCAAAACATGACTGGGATGTTCAGAAAGTTAGCGATTCAATACATCCCCTGAACACACGCGCCGTCATGTTGCGCCACACAAAGCGATGCCCCCGTCTCGCATTGAGTGTGTCTGCAACATGATTTTGAACACCTGCCTGTCCCTTATTCGCCGCATCCCGGCACGTCCCGCTTGCGGCCGCTGAACCTGCTGCTCCCCCTGGCGCTGATGGGCTTCATCGCCCAGGCCCAGGCGGAGACGACGCAACCGGACGATCCGTTCTTCCCCATCGAGGAGCTGCGCAAGGCGCAGCGCTTCCCTGATGCCTTGCAGGCGATCCAGACGTTGCTCGCGCAGGACCCGGGGAATCGCCGTGCCCTGCGCCTGCAGGTGCTGACCCTGGACGACATGGGCGCCTCGCAGCAGGCCTGGCAGCTGATGCAGGCGCATCCCGAGGATTTCGCGACCTACGAACGCGAGAAGGTCGAAGACGACCGCATCGCCCATCGCATCCGCTGGGGCACGGCCTACGCGGCCGATGAAGTCGATCGCGAAAAGGAAACGCGCAACGCGCTGGCGCTGCTGCGCCAGCTGCAGGACCAGCATCCGCGCCAGACCACGTGGGAAGCCACGCGCCTGCGGGTCGATGCGCTGTCCTCGCTCAATCAACTGCAGCGGCACCAGGAGGTCATCGACGGCTACGACGCGCTCAAGCGCGATCAGATCGACGTGCCGGCCTACATCCTGCCGACCGTCGCCGATTCGATGATGGCGCTGCGCCGGCCGGAAGACGCCAGCGCGGTGCTGCTGACGTACCTCAAGACCAGCCCGGGCGATGTCAACGCGCGGATCCTGCTGTCGTACGCGTGGATCGAGCAGGAACGTTTCGATCGCGCGCTGCCGCTGCTGGAACAGCTCTCGCGCGAACAACCCGCCTGGCCCAGGCGTGAAGGCGCGCTGCGCGGTTACGAGAACTGGGACAAATACAGTGCCGACATGACCCTGGCGATGGCGCGCTCGTTCGCACAGGACAACGCCTCAGCCGAACGCGCGTTGCGGGCGCTGATCGCCATCGGCCCGACCGACTCTGCGCTGCAGGCAGCGCTGGGCGCGGTGGAAGCGCGGCGTCAGCGTCCATCGGCTGCGCTGGAGCGCTACGCGATGGCGCTCACCCTCGACCCGCGCCAGCGCGATGCGCGCTTCGGCCAGGTCGATGCGCTGACCGCACTCAACCGGCCCGACCAGGCCACTGCGGTCCTGTCGGACCTGCGCACGCGGTATCCCGAAGACCTGCGCGGCCCGCGCGCGCAGCGTGCGCTGGACCTGAAGCGTGGCTGGCAGTTCCGCGTCGAGGCCGGCCGCGGCCGCAGCGATGCGCGCGAAGGCGGCACTTCCAATTCACCGCTGGGCAGCCGCGACGGCAGCCTGCTGCTGGAAGCCGATTCGCCCTTGATGGACGACCGCTGGCGCGCCGCGCTGCTGGCGCGCGACGACTGGGCCTCGCTCAGCGGCGAGCACGTGCGGTATCGCGGTGTCGGCGCCGGCATCCGCTATCGCTACGACCGCCTGGGCGTCTCGGTCGATGCGCTGCAGGCCATCGATCGCTACGACCGTGGCGCCACCACGGTGGCAGTCAAGGCCGACTGGCGTTTCAGCGATGCCTGGACCGGCACCGTGGCGGCGACGACCAACGACCCGGAAGCCTCGCTGCAGGCCCGTCGGCTCGGCATCACGGCCAATAGCGTTGGCGTGGGCGCGACCTACGCGCCCAGCGATACCACCGAGATCGCGACCAAGCTCAGCCACTTCCGCTACGACGACGGCAACCGTCGCGACCAGCTCGGCATCGATGCGCGCCAGCGCCTGTCGAGCCAGCCGCATCTGCTGGTCGACGGGCTGGCGTCGGTCTATACCAGCCGCGGCTCCGACGGCGCGGACGCGGCCTACTTCAATCCCTCGCGCGATGCCTCGGCCGCGTTCGGCGTGCGTCTGGATCATATCGGCTGGCGCCGTTACGAGCGCGAGTTCCGCCAGATCCTCGACGTCACCGTCGGGCCGTACTGGCAGGAAGGCTATGGCACCTCGATCGTGCCGGCGATCAGCTATCGACATCGCTGGGCACCGGCCGAAAGTAACCGGCTGGAATACGGCGTGTCGTGGTCCAGGCCGGTCTATGACGGGCGACGCGAGAACCGCGTGTCGCTGGATGTGATCTGGCGCTGGGGGACGGCCGAATGAACCTGTTGAAGACGGCCATGCTGGCCCTGTTGCTTGCCCTAGCCTGCCCCGCTCACGCGCTGGTCGTGCTGGCCTATCACGACATCCGCGACGACGTGGCCGCCAAGGGCGACCCGGATGCGTACGCGGTGTCCGCCGCCAACTTCACCGCGCAGCTGGACTGGCTGCGCGGCAACGGCTACACGCCGGTCAGCGTGCAGCAGGTGCTCGACGCACGTGCAGGCAAGGCGAAACTGCCCGAACGCGCGGTGCTGCTGACCTTCGACGACGGCCTGCGTAGCGTGTACACGCGGGTCTTCCCGCTGCTGCGCGCGTACGGCTATCCGGCGCTGGTAGCGCCGGTCACCGGCTGGGTCGGTTTGCCGCAAGGCCAGGAGATCAACTACGGGCCGCACGAGGTCAGCCACGACGGCTTCGTGACCTGGGAAGAACTGAAGGAGATGCAGGACAGCGGCCTGGTCGAGATCGGATCACACAGCGACAACCTGCATCGCGGCCTGCCCGGCAATCCGCAGGGCAACCAGACGCCGGCCGCGGTCACGCGCGTTTACGCCAACGGCCAGTACGAGACCGAAGGTGCGTATCTGGGCCGCGTGCGCGCCGACCTGCAGGCCAGCCGCGATGCCATCGCCACGCACCTGGGCAAGGCCCCGCGCGTGATGGTGTGGCCGTACGCGGCCTACAACAGCGAGACCAACGGCATCGCCTCCCAGCTGGGCATGACGCTGTCCTTCGACCTGGAAGGCCGCAGCGATAACGCCGACCTGGCCTTGCAGGGCCAGCAGCAGCTCGACGGCCGGCCATTGGGCAGCCTGGGGCGCCTGCTGCTGTTCAACAATCCCGATGTCACCGACCTGGCGCGCGAGCTGCGCCGCGACCTGTCGCTGGACGGCATGCGCGCGATGCAGATCGACCTCGACTATGTCTACGACCCGGACCCGGCGCAGACCGAGCGCAACCTGGACATGCTGGTCCAGCGCGTGCGCGACATCGGGCCGAGCCATGTGTTCCTGCAGGCCTTCGCCGATCCCGATGGTGATGGTGCGGCCGATGCCGTGTACTTCCCCAACCGGCACATGCCGATGCGCGCGGACCTGTTCAACCGCGTCGCCTGGCAGCTGCGCACGCGCGCCGGGGTGAAGGTGTTCGCATGGCTGCCGGTGCTGGGCTGGAAACCCCCGGCCGGCGTAGTCCCGGATGACGCCCGCATCGTCGGCCGCGATCCCAAGGATGTGCCGCGCCTGGATCCGCGTCGCCCGCAGGTGCAGCAGCTGGTCCAGGACGAATACGAGGACCTGGCCGCCAACGCGCACTTCGACGGGCTGCTGTTCCATGACGATGCCTATCTGCGCGACGACGAACTGCCCGACCTGGGCCACGGCGATCCCGCCTTGCGCACCAAGCTGCTGATCGACTTCACCCATCGCCTGACCCACGCCGCGCAGCGCTGGGCGCCGCGCTTGGTGACGGTGCGCAACCTGTTTGCCGAACCGGTGCTGCGGCCGGAGAGCGAGGCCTGGTTCGCCCAGCGCCTGGATGCCTTCCTGGAGGCCTATGACTACACCGCGCTGATGGCGATGCCGCAGATGGAAAACGCGCGTGATCCCAAGGCCTGGATGGCGCAGCTTGTCGAATCCGTCAAAGCCCATCCGAGCGGACTGCAGAAGACGCTGTTCGAACTGCAGACCGTGGACTGGCGCAACGGCAAGCCGATCGCCGGCAAGGCGCTGCAGGCCCAGGTGCGTGCACTGACGGCTGATGGCGTACGCCATATCGGCTACTACCCTGACGACTTCCTTGGCAACCAGCCGAAGCTCGAAGACGCGCGTGCGGCGATGTCCGCACGCCAGTTCCCCTACCTGGAGCCCTGATGCTCATGGTCTCCAATTTTTCGTTGATCACGCTGCTGTTCAATTTCGCGTTTTTCTACCCGATCATCATGGCGTTCTTCTGGATGGTCGGCGGCACCTACTACTACCTGCGCCGCGAACGCGGCCATCGCCGCCCGGAAGACCCGCCGCCGCTGCGTGAGACGCCGTTCGTCAGCGTCCTGGTGCCCTGCTACAACGAAGCCGAGCGCATCGCCGAGACCATCGCGGCGATTGCCGGCCAGGAATATCCGGACTTCGAAATCATCGCCATCAACGATGGCAGCACCGACAAGACCGCCGAGGTCCTGGACGATCTGGTCGAACTGCATCCACAGCTGCGCGTCGTGCACCTGGAGGGCAACCACGGCAAGGCCAACGCCTTGCGCGTGGGCGCGCTGGCATCGCGTTCGGAATACCTGGTGTGCGTGGATGCCGATGCGCTGCTGGACCCGCATGCCACGCGCTGGATGGTCGGCCACCTGATGGACGGCCCGCGCGTGGGCGGCGTCACCGGCAACCCGCGCGTGCGCAACCGCACCACCCTGCTCGCCCGCATGCAGGTCGGCGAGTTCTCTGCGATCGTCGGGCTGATCAAGCGCGCGCAGCGCACTTATGGACGCCTGTTCACCGTATCTGGCGTGATCTGCGCGTTCCGCAAGACCGCGCTGCATCGGGTCGGCTTCTGGTCCGATCACATGGTGACCGAGGACATCGATATTTCCTGGCGCCTGCAGCTGGACGCGTGGGACATCCGATACGAGCCCAACGCGCTGTGCTGGATCCTGATGCCCGAAACCCTGGGCGGCCTGTGGAGCCAGCGCCTGCGCTGGGCCAAGGGCGGCGTCGAAGTGCTGCTCAACCACGGCAAGAGCGTGCTGTCCTGGCGCAAGCGCCGCATGTGGGGCGTGCTGGCCGAATACGCACTCAGCCTGACCTGGGCGTACGTGATGCTGGCGATCTTCGTGCTGTGGGTGCTGGGCAACTTCATCGCGCTGCCGCCGTCGCTGTACGTGGACACCATCCTGCCGCGCTGGCATGGCCTGGTGCTGGCGGTGGTGTGCATGATGCAGTTCGCCACCAGCCTGCTGATCGAACGCCGCTACGAGCGCGGCCTGTCGCGTCACTTCTACTGGGTGATCTGGTATCCGCTGGCGTTCTGGGTGATCGGCATGCTGACCGCGGTGATCGCCGTGCCCCGCACGCTGGCCGCACGTCGCGGGCAACGCGCCCGCTGGACCAGCCCTGACCGAGGTGTCCGATGAACCCGCCGCTGATCGAACGGCCCGACAAGGTGAGCCGCGCGCGGCGCACCGTGTGGGGCGCCCTCACCGCGATCCTGTGGATCGTCTACGCCTATCTGTGGGTGCCGCTGATCACGCTGATTGCCTGGATCCTTGGCGCGCGCACGGCCTGGCAGCGGCTGTACCTGGAACAGAATGCGGTCGATCCCTTCATCCTGGCCGCCTTGCCGGTCATCGCCCTGGTCTGCGGTTTGCTGCTGATCGGCTGGGCCGAATACAACCGCACGCGCTTCTCCGACGCTGACAAGCGCAAGCGGCGCAAGGACGTGGCCGACGACGCCGTCGACGATCGCCTCGGCGCACCGCATCCGGTCGCCGATGCGCTGCGCACCCACCGCATCGTCACCGTCCGCCTGGACGGCGACGCGCACCCGGTGGGCGCGCGCGTGCTGGTCGATTGACTTGCATCGCCACGCCAGCGTCCCGGCTGGCGTGGCGTATGGCGCTTACTCCACCGGCAGGCTGATGAAGCTCGGCTGCTGCGGGGTGTGCCAGATGCGCTGCGTGGCCTTCTGGTAGTCGCCGGGCTTGGCGAAGAAGATGTTGTCCACGTAGGTCTGCGGATTGCGGTCGTACAACGGGAACAGGCTGGACTGCACCTGCACCATGATCCGATGGCCCTTCTTGAAGGTGTGGTTAGCGTTGGGCAGGTCGAAGTCGTAGGCCAGCGTGGCGTTCGGCGTGATGGCCTGGGGATGCTCGAAGCTTTCGCGGTAGCGGCCGCGGAAGATCGTCAGCGCCACCGGCAGCTCATAGCCACCCATCTGCGGATCCGAAGCCACTTCATCCGGACCCACGTCGATCAGCTTCACTACCCAATCGCTGTCGCTGCCACTGGTCGAGGCCTGCAGGTTGACCTGCGGACGCCCGGCGATCTTGACGTCTTCGGTCAGCGGCGCGGTTTCGTAGGTCATCACGTCCGGACGGCCATCGACGAAGCGCTGGTCGTGCACAAGCCATGTGGTCCACATGCTGCGGTCGGAAAAATCCACCGGACGCGGCACGAACGGCACCGGCTTGGCCGGATCGGACACGTACTCGTCGTACTCGGCCGCGCCTGCAGTGGGCGCCTCGAAGGACAGCTTGCCGCCAGCCTGCAGGTACAGCGACTTCGGCTTGGCCTTGCAGCCTTCGGCACACACCTGCGGCCAGGACTTCAGGCGATCCCAATGGTTTTCGCCCGTGTTGTAGATCAGCACCGGCGGCGTGTCGGCCTTGGGCGCGCCGTCCATCAGGTACTGGTTGAAGAACGGCAGCAGCACATCGCGGCGGAACTGCAGCGCGGTGTCGCCATCCCACTTCAGCGCGCCCAGGTTGCTGCCGTCATAGTTGACCTGGCTGTGGCGCCACGGGCCCATGACCAGGTAGTTCTTGTCGTTGCCCTTGTCACGCGCTTCCATCGCTGCGTAGCTGTGGTTGGCGCCCCACATGTCTTCCTGGTCCCATAGGCCCTGCAGCCACATGGTCGGCACCTTGATCGGCGTCTTGGCCATCACCTTGTCCAGCGCCTGGCCCTGCCAGAACGCGTCGTAGGCGGCGTGTTCGGTCAGCTTGTGCCACCACGGCAGCTGGTCCAGCCCCGCCGCCTTGGCGTAGTCGCCAGCCGAACCGGCCCGTAGGAAGTTGCTGTAGTCGTCATAGCCTTCGCGCGCGATCGCACTGCCCTTGCCACGCTTGGTCAGCTGGCCGGTGAAGTAGTCGAAATTGATCTGGCGAAACGCGCCATAGCTGAACCAGTCATCGCCCATCCAGCCGTCGACCATCGGACTCATCGGGTTGGCCACCTTCAGCGCCGGGTGCGGGTTGGTCAGCGCCATCACCACGGTGAAACCCTCGTACGACGAGCCCAGCATGCCGACCTTGCCGTTGGACTCATGCACGTTCTTGACCAGCCAGTCGATGGTGTCCCATGCGTCGGTGGCGTGGTCGACATCGGTGCCGTTGAGCGGTCCTTTCAGCGGCCGGGTCATGACGTAGTCGCCTTCCGAGCCGTACTTGCCGCGGATGTCCTGGATCACGCGGATATAGCCGGCGTCGACGAACACCTCGTCGCCCTGCGCCAGCAGGTCGCGCATGTGCGGCGAATCCATCCGCGAGGTGCGGCCATCGGCGTTGTACGGCGTGCGGGTCAGCAGCATGGGCGCGTGGGTGGCGCCCTTGGGAATCACGATGACGGTGTGCAGCTTGACCCCATCGCGCATCGGGATTTCCACCACGCGCTTGATGTAGTCGTTGGCCGCGTCCGCTGCGACAAAGGGTTTGCCGGTGATGTCCGGCGTCATCGGCGCGGTCTGCGCCAGCGCGGTCATCGGCAGGGCTGCGGCAAGCAGCAGGGACAGCAGGGAAGGACGCAGCGGCGCGTGACGCATCGTGGGCAGGCTCCAGGCAGATGACGGAACCGACAGTCTATGCGGGAGTTTGGCCGGTAGGCACCTGGACTGATGGCACCCCTGCACACTTTTCTGCTTGGCAGGCCGCCTCAAATCAAAAGCTTTCGTGCCGCTTCGCGGCCCGACCTACTTTCTTTGCTTGTGCAAAGAAAGCTAGGCAAAGAAGCGCTTTTCCACAGACGCATGTCTGGTCAACACACTCCGGGCGGCACGCCCGCTTCGCGGGTTTGCTACGGGACGAGGGATTTTTGGATGGGACATCCTGTCCCGTCCAAAAACGCCGCACATCCTTGCGCGGCGCCCTGAGGGTCTTTGCTTCGCCCCTTCGCCGTGCCTCATGGAGGTTGGGAAGCGGAAGCAAGAACCTGAGCAAAAAGCCGGAGCCGGAGCCGGAGCCGGAGCCGGAGCCGGAGCCGGAGCCGGAGCCGGAGCCGGAGCCGGAAATTTTTGCTGCAGCTTTTGCTTCAAGCGGGAGCTATCCCGCCCAGGGTTCAATCAATCGCAATCGGCACGCGCGTCTGCCCTTCGCCCTGCACGACGAAGCGTTCGACCGTGAGCGCCTCCAGCCCCATCGGGCCGTAGGAATGCAGGCGCGTGGTCGAGATCCCGATCTCGGCGCCCAGGCCGAGTTCGCCGCCGTCGGAGAAACGCGAGGAAGCGTTGACCATCACCACCGCCGCGCGCAGGGCGGCGACAAACGACGTGGCGTTGGTCTCGTCGCGCGTGGCGATCACCTCGGTATGGTCCGAGCCGTAGCGGCGGATATGGGCGATGGCTTCGGCCAGGTCCGGCACCACGCGCACCGCCAGGACCAGGTCCAGGAATTCGGCGGCGTAGTCCTCGTCCGAGGCGGGCCCGGCTTCGGCCACCAGGATGCGCGTGGCTTCATCGCCACGCAGCTCCACCTTGCACGCCAGCAGCGCCTTGGCGGCCAGCGGCAGGAAGGCCTCCGCGATGTCCTGGTGCACCAGCAACGTCTCCAGCGAATTGCACGCGCTGGGGCGCGAGACCTTGCCATCGACCAGCAGCTTCACCGCCAGCTCCAGGTCCGCGCTGGCATCGACGAACAGATGGCACACACCCTTGTAGTGCTTGATCACCGGCACGCGTGCGTGCTCGGCGACGAAACGGATCAGGCCTTCTCCCCCACGCGGAATGGCAAGGTCGACGATGTCGTTGAGCTGCAGCAGTTCCAGCATGGTCTCGCGGCGCAGGTCGGTGACCAGGGTCAGCGCGGCCTCGTCGATCCCAGCTGCGCGCAGCGCGCCCTTGAGCGCGGTGGCGATCGCGGTGTTGGAGTGGATCGCTTCCGAACCGCCGCGCAGGATCACGCCGTTGCCGGCCTTGATGCACAGCGCCGCCGCATCGGCGGTCACGTTGGGGCGCGCTTCGTAGATCATCGCGATCACGCCCAGCGGCACGCGCACCTTGCTGACGCGGATGCCGTTCGGGCGCGTGTCGTTGCGGGTGACCTGGCCGACCGGATCGGGCAGCGCGGCCACTTCGCGCAGCGCGGCGGCAATGCCGGCGATGCGTTCGGGATTGAGCGTCAGCCGGTCCAGCATCGCGCTGCCGATGCCCTTGTCACGCGCAGCCTGGAGGTCGCGCGCGTTGGCGGACAGGATCGCGTCCTGCTGCGTTTCCAGTGTGGCCGCCATCGCATCCAGCAGCGCGGCCTTGTCGTGCGAGGACAGCTGCGCCAGCGCCTGCGAGGCGTCGCGGCAGGCCAGGGCCTGGGTCTTGATGTCGTCGGTCATGGCAAGGTCTTCAACGCTGGAAGTGGGAAGGGAGGAAGATTTCGTTCACGGGACGCTTTACAGCAGCACCAGGTCGTCGCGGTGGATCACGTTCTCGCCGTAGCTATACCCCAGCAGCGTCTCGATGTCGCGCGAGTGGCGCCGGGCGATACGCCGGATGTCGGCGGCCGAGTACTGCGCGATGCCACGGGCCAGCTGGCGCTGCCCATCGGCGTCGCGCAGGCTGACCAGCACCATGTCGCCGCGGCGGAAGTCGCCCTCGGCGCCGGTCACGCCGCCCGGCAGCAGCGAGGCGCCCTTGTCCACCAGCGCACCCGCCGCACCGGCATCGACCAGGATGACGCCCGGTTCGACCGGCGCATGGCGCAGCCAGCCCTTGCGCGCGGCCAGGCGGGTCTGCCCGGCATGGATGCGCGTGCCGCTGAGGCGATCGTGCGCCAGGCCGCGCACCACCTCCGCATTGCGCCCGTTGAACAGATAGGTCTCCACGCCGGCCGCGCCCGCTTTGGCCGCGGCCTCCAGCTTGGTCCGCATGCCGCCGGTACCGACGCTGCTGCCGGTGCCACCGGCCATCGCGAACACCTCCGGCGTGAGCGCCTGCACCTGGTCCAGCGGCTGGGCCGCGGGATTACTGCGCGGGTCAGCGGTGTAGAGCCCGTCGATGTCGGTGGCGATGAACAGTGCATCGGCATCGACCAGTGCCGCGACGATGGCGGCGAGGTTGTCGTTGTCGCCCAGCTTCAGCTCGTCCACCGAGACGGTGTCGTTTTCGTTGATCACCGGTAGCGTGCCCAGCCGCAGCAGTTCCAGCAGCGTGGCGCGCGCATTGAGGTAGCGACGGCGATTGCGCAGGTCGTCATGGGTCAATAGGACCTGCGCGACCGGCCGCTCGAAAAATCGCTGCCACAGCGCGATCAGCTGCGCCTGCCCCAGCGCCGCCAGCGCCTGGCGTGCGGCAATCGCCGCGCCGGCGTCAGCCGCTTTCGGCACGATCGCGCGGCCCGCGGCGATCGCACCCGAGGACACGATCACCACCTCGCGCCCGGCCTGCACATGCGCCGAAACAAACTGCGCCAGCCCCAACGCGAACTTCGGCGACAGGCCCACGCTGTCGGCGGCCAGCAGGCTGCTGCCGACCTTGAGCACGGCACGCCGCCAGGTCGGGATCGACTGCGGGGTGAAAGGCGTCGCGGCGAGAGGGGCGGAATCGTTCATGCGGGCAGTCGATGCAGGGGGGATGCGAAGAACCGGCGGATCAGCCGGGCGTGTTCCATTCGTAGACGGTCAGCTCGGACGCATCGCGCAGCACCAGCGGATCCTTGGCGACGATCGCCTTGGCCTGTTCCAGGCTGTCGATGTTCTTCAGCACATAGGCACCACCACTGCCATCGCTGAAACTCCCGGTCCGCTCAAGCTGGCTTTCCATCTTGAGGTTCACCAGGAAATCCTTGTGCGCCCCGACCACATCGGCCGGGAAGTTCTCTTTGCGCTTGGCCATCACCAGGTACAGCTTCATCTGCGTACTCCTCCATCATGCGACTTCAAGGAAGTCACTGGATCCCCACCTGCGCGGGGATGACGATCTGAAAATTTCGTGGACTGCCTGAAAAACAACGAAGTTGCTGTTGTTGTTGTTGTTGCTCAGATCTTGATCTTCAGCGCCTTAAAGCGAGCCGAGCACCGGAGCGATGACGGGCCGTAGAGGCGCCCTTGTCTGAGCGCAGCGAGTTTGGGCGCCGTGCCCGGCATCGTGAGGAGCGGAGGGCACCGGCCGAAGGCCGGCTCGTGTCGGCGCTTGCGGTTTTGGCTACTTTTGCCAAGACAAAAGTAGCTCGCTCCGCAAGGCGTGAAAGCCCCTGCCTTTGGAGAAAGGCAGAGAACGACTCACCCCTCCAACACCTCCCACCGCGCCACCAGCACCTCCAACCTCAAATCCGCCGCCGCACCCGGCGACACCCGCGCAGCCAGGCTGCCTTCCGGCGTGCGTCCCTGCCCCGCGGTATCCGACGCGGCCGCAGCGGCCTTGTAGGCCTCGCGGAACGGCACGCCAGCCACTGCGGCCTCGACGGCCACGTCGGTCGCGTACATGCCCGAATCGATCGCCGCGCGCAGCTTGTCCTCGCGCCATTCCAGGTTGGCCAGCAGCGCCGGCAGCAGTTCCAACGCGGCCAGGCCGCGGCCGAAGCCGTGGAAGATTGCGCCCTTGGACCCCTGCAAATCGCGGTGGTAACCCGACGGCAGCGACAGCAGCTGCTCGATCTCGATCTTGGCCGCAGCCACGCTGGCGTGGGTCGCGCGCATCAGCTCGATCACGTCCGGGTTGCGCTTGTTCGGCATGATCGAACTGCCGGTCGTGTACTGCGCCGGCAGCGCGACGAAACCGTATTCGGCGCTGGTGAACTGCGACAGGTCCCACGCGATGCGGCGCAGGTCCAGCGTCGCGCCACCGAGAGCTTCCAGCGCGGCCAGCTCGAACTTGCCGCGCGAGAGCTGCGCGTAGATCGGCGAGACCTGCATGCGCGCAAAGCCGAGCGCGGCGGTGGTATGCGCTCGGTCCAGCGGCAGGTTGACGCCGTAGCCCGCCGCGGTGCCAAGCGGGTTGGTATCGACCAGCCTGAAGGTGTCCATCGCGCGGGTGGCGTTGTCGATGAAGGCCTCGGCCCAGCCGGCCCACCACATGCCTGCAGAGGACACGACCGCGCGCTGGATATGCGTGTAACCCGGGATCGGCAACGCTTCTTCGGCCTGGGCGCGATCCAGCGCGACCTTGGCGACTTCACGGCTCAGCTGGGCCACGCGCAACAGCTTGTCCTTCAGCCACAGGCGCGTGGCGACCAGGATCTGGTCGTTGCGGCTGCGGCCGGTGTGGATCTTGCGGCCGGCATCGCCCAGGCGCTCGGTCAGGCGCGCCTCGATGGCCGAGTGGCAATCCTCGTACTGCTCGTCCAGCACGAAGGCGCCACTGCGAAAGTCATCGGCCAGGATCGCCAGCTCGCGCTTGAGGTCATCCAGCTCCTGCGCCGACAGGATGCCGATGTGCTGCAGGCCTTCGGCGTGCGCGGTGCTCGCGGCGACGTCGTACAGGAAGAACTCGCGGTCCAGGATGACGTCGTCACCGGCCAGGAAAGTCTGGATCTTGGCATCGACTTCGACGCCGGGTTTCTGCCACAACAGGTTTGCCATCGGTGTTCTCCTGCGATGCCGGCCGCGGCGGGCATGAACGCGCTTGTTTGAATCCCCGCACATGGAGGTGCGGGCTGTTGCGAGGGACTCGCACTACATGATCGAGGTCAGTTCATCCAGGCCCAGGGCCAGGTTGAGGTTCTGCATCGCCTGGGTGGCGGCGCCCTTCAGCAGGTTGTCCAGCGTGGACACGATCACCACGCGCTTGTTGCCCGGCGCGGTGGTGAAGGCGCCGATCTGCACGCCATGCTTCCCGGCGATGTGGCTGACCCACGGCGCCTCGTCGATTACCTCGACCAGTGGCTCGTTGGCATAGCGCGCGGTGAAGCGCGCCTTGATCGCCTCGGCGGTCATCGGCTGCAGCAGCCACAGGTTGACCGTCATGGTGATGCCGCGGAAATGCGGCGCCACGTGCGGCATGAACTCCACTGGCACGCCCAGCTGCGCGGAGACTTCGCGTTCGTGCATGTGGTTGGTCAGCGCGTACGGCATCAGGTTGTCGTGCAGCAGCTCAGGATTGTTCTTGTCCGAAGGCGTGGTGCCTGCGCCGGAATAGCCCGACACGCCGAAGCACTGCGGCGGGCCGGCCAACTGGTCCAGCAACGGCGCGATCGCCAGCTGCATCGCGGTGGCGTAGCAGCCGGGATTGCTGATGCGCTTCTGCCCGGCGTATTTGTCGCGGGTCAGCTCCGGCAGGCCGTAGTACCAGCTCGGCTCAAAGCGGTAGTCTGCCGACAGATCCACCACGATGGTCTGCGGCGCGACCGCATCGATGGCTTTGACGTAGGGCTCGGCCTTGCCGTTGGGCAGCGCCAGGATCACCGCATCGGCACCTTTGGCGGCCGCCGCGTCGGCGTCGAGATTTTCATAGTGCAACGCGCCGGCGTAGGCCGCGCTGTGGTCGGCAACGGGCTGGCCTGCGAGTTCGCGCGAGGACACGAAGGCCAGTTCCAGGTTCGGATGCGCGGCGATCAGCTTGATCAGCTCCGCGCCGGTGTGGCCGCGTGCGCCGATGATGCCGACAGTGAACGTCTTTGAAGTCATGCGTATTGGTCCAGGCGATGCTGCAGGTTCGTCCTGACGGCAGGCCATTCGTGATCGAGGATCGAGAAGATGACGGTATCGCGCAGCGAACCGTCGGCGTGGCGCTTGTGGGCGCGCAGCACGCCATCCTGGCGCGCGCCGAGGCGTGCGATGGCCGTGCGCGAAGCGTGGTTGAACCAGCTGGTTTCCAACACCACCGAGGCCGCGGCCATCGCCTCGAAGGCATGGCCCAGCAGCAGGCGCTTGGCCTCGGTGTTGAGGCCGGTGCGCTGCACGCGCGGGGCATACCAGGTGTAGCCGATACTCAGGCGCGGCACGCTGGCATCCAGGTCATAGAAGCGGGTCGCACCGGCCACGTTGCCCTGCCCGTCCAGCACGGTGAACGGCAGGCACTCGCCACGCGCCTGCGAGGCCAGCGTGGTGGCGATGTAGTCGTCGATCGCCTCGGCCTTGGGCACGCCGGTGTACCACAGCGCCGGGAGCACGCCATCGGCGACGATGGCGCGCAGACCGTCGGCGTGTGCTGCGGCCAGCGGCACCAGGCGCACGTGCGCGCCAGACAGCGTTGGCACCTCGCGCCACGCCCGGATCGAAGCAGGAACGGCCGACATGGTCCTCAGCCTTCCAGCGTCGGCACGCGCGTGCCGCAATGGGCCACGCACTGCTTGATCTGGTCGAAATCGTCCATGCCGTACCAGAACACCTTCCACTTCTCCTGCTTGAAGCAGCCGTCGGACTCGGCGTAGTAGAAGATGTTGATCTGGTTGTTGTGGCGCGAGCGCCAGAACAGCTGCGGGGTTTCCTCGCGCATCACGTTCCACACCGCGCGGCCCAGGCCTTCGCCCTGCGCATCGTCGGACACGGCGAACTTGTCCAGGTACACCATGCCATCACCCTCGGTGAGGATGATCGCGGTGCGGTAGTTCTCGCTGACATAGGCGCGCAACAGCTGGGTGGTCTCGAAGTAGTTCGACACCAGGGTGCGACGGAAGCTGGATTCGATCAGCGCCTTCAGCTTCGGCAGGTCCAGCTCGTCCCACGAAGTGGCTTTCAGCACGCGCTCGCCGCGACGGACCAGCGTGCCCGAGCCCTTGTGGGTGAACAGTTCCTTGGCCAGGTCGGCCGGCCGGGTAATGGACACCGACGATTCCATCGGCAGCTTGTCCAGCAGGTCCTTGATCTGCTCGATCTTGACCTTCATGCCGCCATGGATCCACGGCTGCGCGATCAGGTGGTCGTACTCGGTGGACAGGTTGATCGAATCGATCACCTTGCCCGCCTCGTCCAGCAGGCCGCCGGTGCCGGTCAGGAAGATGATCTTGTACGGCTGCAGCTCGCGCACCAGTTCGTTGGCGGCGAAATCCGCGTTGATGTTGAGGATCTGCCCGGCCGGGGTTTCGCCCAGGCTGGTGATCACCGGGATCGAGCCGGCCTGCAGGCTGGCTTCGATCGGCGCCAGGTTGACGCCCTTGACCTCACCGACCAGGCCATAGGTGTCCTGGTCCAGGTAGTCGGCTTCGAACACGCCGCCGGTGATCGAAGTGGCGCGCGCGCCGGCCGCTTGCAGCGCTTCGACCAGCTTGAGGTTGGACGACTGGAACACCTTGCGCACGATCGCCAGGCCTTCCGGCGAAGTCACGCGCAGGCCGCCCACGGTCTGCTTGACGATACCGGCCGCCGAAAGCTCGGCATCCAGCTGCGGACCCGCGCCGTGCAGCACGATCGGGGTCAGGCCCACTTCCTGAAGAAACGTCAGCGACGAGGTCAGGTCTTCCAGCTCATCGCGCAGCACCGCGCCGCCGACCTTCACCACCGCAAAGCGCTTGGCGTCGAGCTGTGAGAAACGCTTGAGATACTGGCTGATCTCCTTCGCGCTGGCCATGCTGGAAAGCAGGCGCACGATGGTCTGGCGGGTCTGGGCGTTGGCGACGGGAATATTCACGGTGTGCGGGCTAACTCTTGGAAAGTGGCAGGCGGCACTGGGCCGGCGGCTGGGTGCGCTAAGGACTCAGCGCCCGTTGATGATGTGGTAGACCGATTCGGTGTAGCGCTGCAGCTGCTCCAGCGTCACGAACTCATCGGCGGTATGCGCCTGGGCGATGTCGCCCGGGCCATAGACCAGCGCGGTGTAACCGCCAGCCGAGAACAGCGAGGCCTCGGTCCAGAAGTCCACCGCATTGCCGATCGGCAACCCAAGCTCGTCGGCGACGTCGCGTGCGGCCAGGCGGCGTTCTTCGGCACGGGCGATATCGCCGGACGGCAGGCTCGGCCCGCGGAAGGTTTCGGCAAAGCTGGCCGCGGCCGGTTCGGCGAAGCCGGCGAACGTGGCCAGCAGGTCGTCGATGTCCATCGACGGCAGTGGACGGAAGCCGAAGCGCAGCTCGGTCGCCGGCGCGATCATGTTGGCCTTGATGCCGCCTTCGACCCGGCCGATGTTGAAACGCAAACCGGTGAGCCCACCGAAGCGAGCGTGGCTCAGCGACTCGACATGGTCCAGCGCCTTGCCGCCCCAGCGCATTGCCTGATGCAACGCGCTGGCCGATGGATCCTGCTTGCCCGATGCATGCCCGGCGCGCCCGGCGAAATGCATCAGCACCGAGCTGATGCCGCGATGGGCCAGCACGGCTTCGCTCATGGTCGGCTCGGCCACCAGGATCGCCTCGTACGGCAGGCCGCGGGCCAGGAACGCGGCGATGCAGCGCGGATCGTTGGCTTCCTCGTCGGAAGAAAACAGGAAGGCCGCATCGCCATCGCCTGCATTGGCGGCAGTGAGCAACGCCGCGGCCGCGCCCTTGATGTCGCACACGCCAAGCCCGATCACGCGATCGGACTCGCGGCGCATCACGTGCGGATCGGCGCTCCAGTGCGGCGAGTCGGGCACCGTATCCATGTGCACGTTGAACAGGTATTTCGGCGTGCCGCGCACCGCGTACAGGCTCACCGCGCCCGCACCGTGGTCGATCACTTCCACGTTGAACCCAGGCAGGTTGGCGCGCAGGTAATCGAAGATGCCGTCGGTGCCGATCGCACGCGGCGGATTGCGGGTGTCGAAGGACACCAGCTGTTCCAGATGCGTCAGGGTACTGTCGAGAAGCGTGGTCATTGCAGAAGTCTTGTGTGGTGCGAAGGTCAGGCCGCAGCCCGCGCGTAGATGTCCATGTCGACGATTTCCATCAGCCGCTCGGGCCGCGCGACCGATCCTGTGCGTACAGACCATGCGCATCGAAGGTCGCCAGCATGAAACGGCGTAGACCCTGCAACTGCGGGTGGGCCATGATCGCGGCCACCAGCTGCTTGCTGTAGCCGCGGCCGCGATACGCCGGCAGCACGAACACATCGGCCAGGTAGGCGAACGTCGCCAGGTCGGTGATGACCCGTGCGAACGCCACCTGCCCCACGCCGTCGACATAGCCGCCAAAGCACAGCGATCCGTCGATGGCGCGCTGCACCGTCTCGCGCGGAATTCCGCGCGACCAGTACGCGTCCATCAGAAAACCGTGGATCACATCCAGGTCCAGGCGGGCCTTGTCGGTGGAGATGTCGAGTGTCATGGAACGTCCTCAAGCCTCCGGAAGCAGCGATGCCGCCTCCGGAGGGCGATGGATCAACGGTCGCCGTTGACCTGCGCGTACAGCGTGGAGCTCATGCCGAACAGCTTGATGAAGCCCTCGGCCTCTTCCACGCCCCAGTCGGCCGACTGCGCGTAGGTGGCGCCCTTGGCATTGAGCAGGTGCGGCGACTTGACCGCCACGGCCTCGACGCGGCCACCATCGCTGCGCAGCACGACTTCACCGTTGACCTTGGCCTGCGAGGACTTCAAGAACGCTTCGATGTCGGTCTTGAGCGGGTCGTGGTAGAAGCCCTCGTAGACCAGCTCGACCCACTTGCGGGCCACTTCCGGCTTGAAGCGGTTCTGCTGCTTGGTCAGCACCGCGTCTTCCAGCGCACGGTGGGCGGCCAGCAGCGACACCAGGCCCGGTGCTTCGAACACGATGCGGCCCTTCAGGCCGATCACGGTGTCGCCGGTGTACACGCCCCGGCCCACGCCGTAGGCGGCGAACAACTTGTTGAGCTTGGCCAGGATCTTCTCGCCAGCGAGCTTCTCGCCGTCCAGCGCCACGGCTTCGCCTTCGACGAAGGTCAGCGTGACCGACAGCGGCGCTTCGGGCCATTGCGCGCGGGTGGCGCACCAGCCGCGGGCGCCCTCGCCCGGGGCTTCCCACTTGTCGATCTCGCCGCCGGACATGGTCAGGCCCAGCAGGTTCTCGTTGATGGTGTAGGCCTGCTGCTTGGCGCGCACGCCGAAGCCGCGGTCTTCCAGGTACTTCTGCTCGTAGGCGCGGGTCTGGGTGTGCTCTTTCTGGATTTCGCGGATCGGGGCGACGATCTCGTAATCGCCCAGTGCCTTGACTGCCAGGTCGAAACGCACCTGGTCGTTGCCCATGCCGGTGCAACCATGCGCGATGGCCTTGGTGCCCAGTTCGGCGGCGCGCTTGAGCGCGGCATCGACGATCAGGTAACGGTCCGACACCAGCAGCGGGTACTGGCCCTGGTAGCCCTCGCCGGCCCACACGAACGGCTTGACGAAGCCGCTCCAGATCGCCGGGCCGCCATCGACGGTGACGTGGCTGGCCGCGCCCAGTTCAGCGGCACGCTTCTCGATGAAATCGCGCTCTTCGGCATCCACGCCGCCGGTATCGGCGAACACGGTATGCACGGCGTAGCCCTGTTCCTGCAGGTAGGGAATGCAGAAGCTGGTGTCCAGGCCGCCGGAAAAGGCCAGCACGATGTCTTTCTTGCTCATGATCTGTGGTTCCGAAAAGTGGGGAATTACTGGGAAATCAGGGCGGCCATGATCGCCTTCTGCACGTGCAGACGGTTCTCGGCCTCATTGATGGCGATGCACTGTGGCGAATCCATGACCGCGTCGGTGGCTTTTACATTCCGGCGCAGCGGCAGGCAGTGGCTGAAGACACCGTTGTTGGTCAGGGCCATCTTGGATTCGTCGACGATGAAGTGCTTGTACTGGTCGCGGATCGGCTTTTCCGGGCCCCAGTTGCCGAAGTACGGCAGCGCGCCCCAGCTCTTGGCATAGACCACATCGGCGTTGGCGTAGGCGCTGTTGATGTCGTGGCTGACCTGGATCGAGCCGCCGCTTTCATCCACGTTGTCCTGGGCCCAGCCCATGTAGCGCTCGTCCAGGATGTACTCCGGCGTCGGGCACAGCAGGGTCACGTCCATGCCCATGCGCGTGGCGATGGTCAGCGCCGAGTTGGCCACGGCGGTGTTGAGCGGCTTGGGATGGTAGGTCCAGGTCAGCACGTACTTCTTGCCGCGCAGGTCCTGGGTGCCGAAGTGCTCCTGCAGCGCCATGATGTGAGCCAGCTCCTGGCACGGATGGGTGATGGTCTCCATGTTGATGACCGGCACCGGGCAGTACTTGGCGAAGCTCTGCAGCACGCGGTCCTGCCGATCCAGCTGCCAGTCCACGAACTTCGGGAACGCGCGCACCGCGACGATGTCGGCATAGCGCCCCAGCACCTGCGCCACTTCGGCAATGTGCTCCTCGGTATCGCCGTCCATCACCGTGCCCAGGTCGAACTCGATGGGCCACGCGTCCTTGCCAGGCTGCAGCACCACCGCGTGGCCGCCCAGCTGGAAGGTGCCCAGCTCGAAGCTGGTGCGCGTGCGCATGGACGGGTTGAAGAACACCAGCGCCACCGATTTGCCCTTCAGCTCACTGCCCAGTTTGCTGCGCTTGAACAGCGCGGCCTGGGTCAACAGGGCGTCCAGGTCCGTACGGGACCAGTCCTGGGTGTTCAGGAAGTGCTTCAGGGCCATCGAATCATCCTTTGCTGCGTCGTGGGCGGCGCGCGATGCGCGGTTGCGGTTGAAACTTTTCGGTAACAGGAAAACGAAAAAACCCAGCCTGTTGGCTGGGTTTTTCCGGTGAACAAGCGACGACCTCCGGTGACCCAGCTAGTTGCAGGATTCCGGTCGACGAGCACGCGATGTCATGCCCGAGGCCATCCGGGCGGCACTTGCGTACTGGTGCGAAGAGATCTTCATAGGGCGCGCATCCTCGCATGGGCCGTTGCTGCGGCGCAAGGCTTACGGATTGCCTGCACGGATCTGGCCGGGCGCATACGGCATCACCGACACGCGGATGCGCAGGCGATTGCCCGGATCCTCGGCCAGGCGCGAGCGGTACTTGGTGCCCTTGTAGACGTAATCCACGTCATAGGCGATCGGCCGACGGAACTCGCGCTCGACCGTGACCATGCGGCAATTGGTACCGGTGGCAGGCGGCGCGGGCGTGGCAGAAGGTTTGGTTTCAGCAGGCGGCGCGGACTTGTCGTCACCGCCGAAGATGCCCTTGACCGAATCGACCATGCGCGCAATGCGGCCTTCTTCCTTGGGCGTGTCCTCGCCGGTCTCGCCCTTGGGCGCATCGGCGGGCTCGTCGCATTGCTGCTCGGTGCGGGTGGCGCGCAGCACCTGGTAGACCGGGTCGACCGACAGCACCTGGGCGTAATCGATGCGCACGTTCTCCATCGGCACCACGGTCGCCTGCTGTGCAAACGCCGACGGGGCCAGGCCCGACAGGCAGACAAGCAGGAGGGCGCGGGGAACTGGGGGCATGCAGCAACGCAGAGCTAGCGACGGGGTCGACGACAGCACAGTGTAGGCAGCGCAGAACACTCGGGGCTGAATCCGGGCTGTCGGCGATCCCGGCCGGTCGCTAGAATTGCGGACCTGCTTCTCCGCACCCGTTCCCCATGCCCCTGCAGCTGTTCAACACCCTGTCGCGCACCGTCCAACCGTTCGCCCCGATCGATCCGGCCTGCCCGACCATGTATGTGTGCGGGCCGACGGTCTACAACTACGTGCATATCGGCAACGCACGTGGTCCGGTGGTGTTCGGCGTGCTGGCCCAGCTGCTGCGTCGTCGCTACGGCAGCCTGCGCTACGCGCGCAACATCACCGACGTGGACGACAAGATCAACGCCGCCGCGGCCGAACAGGGCGTGCCGATTTCCACGATCACCGACAAATTCGCCGCAGCCTACCGCGCCGACATGGCCGCGCTGGGCGTGGTGCCGCCGGACGTCGAGCCGGAAGCCACCGCGCACATTCCGCAGATCATCACGATGATCGAATCGCTCATCGCTTCCAACAATGCCTATGCGGCAGATGGTCACGTGCTGTTCGCCGTGGGCTCGTTCGACAGATACGGGCAGCTCTCGCGCCGTGATCCGGACGAGATGCTGGCCGGCGCGCGCGTGGACGTGGCGCCGTACAAGCGCGATGCCGGCGATTTCGTGCTGTGGAAGCCCTCCACCGACGACTTGCCCGGTTGGGAGTCGCCGTGGGGCCGTGGTCGCCCGGGCTGGCATATCGAATGCTCGGCGATGGCCGCCGCGCACCTGGGACCGACCATCGACATCCATGCCGGCGGCGTGGACCTGCAGTTCCCGCATCACGAGAACGAAGTAGCGCAGAGCGAATGCGCGCACGGCGGCCAGACCTTCGCCAGGTTCTGGCTGCACAACGGCATGCTCAACTTCGGTGGCACCAAGATGAGCAAGTCGATCGGCAACATCGAGCGCGTGCATGACCTGCTGCAGCAGCATCCGCCCGAAGCGCTGCGCTATGCGCTGCTGTCGGCGCATTACCGCCAGCCGCTGGAATGGTCCGACGCGCTGATCGAGCAGACTGTGCGCACGCTGGATCGCCTGTACGGCACGTTGCGCGATCTGGCCGATGTCGAAGCGATCGCTGCGATTCCCGCCAGCATCGAAGCGGCGCTGGACGATGACCTCAACACCCCGCAGGCCCTGGCCGAAGTGGCGCGCATTGCCGCCGAAGCGCGCAAGGCCGAAGACAACGAGCGCGCCGCCTTGAAGTCGCAGCTGCTCGGCGCGGGCCTCGCGCTTGGCCTGCTGCAGCAGGCGCCAGCCGAATGGTTCAACCGTGGCACCTCGGCCGACGACGACACCCGCATCCAGGCGCTGGTGGAAGCCCGCAGCGCGGCCAAGGCAGCACGCGACTTCGCCCAGGCCGATGCAATCCGCAAGCAGCTGGCCGACGAAGGCGTGCTGCTGGAAGACACCCCGCAGGGGGTCCGCTGGAAGCGCGGCTGATTGGGTTGTTCCTTCTCCCTTCGGGAGAAGATGGCCCGTAGGGCCGGATGAGGGTTCGGTCGCAACGCCTACGTGACGCCAACAGTTTGAAGGCTTCGCTCGACCCTCACCCCAACCCCTCTCCCCGAGGGAGATGGGCTTGAATCCCGCATTTTGGAAGACCAATGACCGACACCGTTTTCCCGATGGAACCCACCGCCGCCGACGCACAGGCGGCGATCAAGGACGAGTTCGCCTTCTTCTCCGACTGGGCCGAGCGTTACCAGTACCTGATCGACCTGGGCCGCAAGCTGCCCGCCTTCCCGGAGGAATGGAAGACCGAGGAACACCGCCTGCTCGGCTGCCAGTCGATGGTCTGGATCGTCCCGCAGGGCAACGCTGCCAAGCTCGACTTCCAGGCGATCAGCGATTCGGCCATCGTCTCGGGCCTGATCTTCCTGGCGCTGCGCGTGTACGCCGGCCGCTCGGCCGCCGAGATCCTGGCCACCGAGCCGGACTACATCGCCGACATCGGCTTGGCCAAGCATCTGTCGCCTACGCGTAGCAACGGCCTGGCGTCGCTGCTGGCCTTCATCCGCGAGACCGCCAAGGCGCAGGCCGCATGAGCGTCCCGGCCCCGGTCGAGGGCGAGGTCACCGCCCGCGAGGTCCTGCGCCAACCTGGCTTCATCCGCACCCTGGCCTATCGCATCGGTGCGATCGTGTCCTACCAGGTGGTGTCGGTCGCGGTCGGCTGGCACATCTACCAGATCACCGGCAATCCGCTGGCGCTGGGCCTGATCGGCCTGGCCGAAGTGCTGCCGTTCGTGTGCGTGGCGCCGTTCGCCGGCTATCTGGTCGACCACCTGCCGCGGCGCAAGCTGGGCATGGCCGCGTGCAGCGGCCTGCTACTGACGGCGCTGATCCTACTGGCGGTGAGCCGAGGCTGGCTGCCGATCCAGGGCGTGTGGCCGATGTATGCGGCGGTGTGCCTGACCGGCATGGTCCGCTGCTTCCTGACGCCGGTGTACAACGCGCTGTTCGCGCGCGTGCTGCAACGCCGCCAATACGCGCGCGGCACCAGCATCGCCAACGTGTTCTTCCAGTCCGGCCTGGTGCTTGGGCCCGCGCTGGGCGGCGGCCTGGTCGCCTGGGGCGGCACGACGCTGGCCTACTCGGTGGCCGTGGTGCTGGCCGCGATCTCGATCGGCGTGCTGTTCCCGCTGAAGGTCGAGGAACCCATCGCCACCGGTCCGCGCGCACCGGTGTTCAAGAGCATCGGCGAAGGCATGCGCTTCGTGTTCTCCAACCAGATCATGCTGGGCGCGATGGCGCTGGACATGTTCTCGGTGCTGCTGGGCGGCGCGGTGTCGATGCTGCCGGCCTTCATCCACGACATCCTGCACTACGGCCCCGAAGGCCTCGGCATCCTGCGCGCCTGCCCCTCGCTGGGCGCGGTCGCCGCCGGCCTGTGGATCGCCCGGCACCCGATCGACAAGAACGCCGGCCGCATCCTGATGATCGCCGTGGCGGCGTTCGGCGTGTGCACGATTGCCTTCAGCCTGTCGCGCCACTTCTGGCTGTCGGCCGCGATCCTGGTCGCCTACGGCCTGTGCGATGGCGTGTCGATGGTGCTGCGCTCGACCATCATGCAGCTGGCGACGCCGGATGAGATGCGCGGACGCGTGTCGTCGATCAACAGCATCTTCATCAGCTCGTCCAATGAGCTGGGCGCGTTCTACGACGGTGTGATGGCGCGCTTTCTGGGACTGGTACCGGCGGTACTGGTCGGCGGCTGCGTGACGTTGTGCGTGGTGGGAATTACCGCGATGCGGGCGCCGAAGTTGCGGAATTTGGCGATTAAGGATTTGCAGTAATCACGTAGCGTCTGCGCCTCGTTTTTAAGATCGAAGAACTGAAGCTAGAGGCTTTCGTGCGGCTTCGCCGCCCGACCTACTTTCTTTGCTTGTGCAAAGAAAGATAGGCAAAGAAACACACTCCGGGCGGCACGCCTGCGCTGCGCGCAGATTCGCTACGTGACGAGGGATTTTTCAAAGGGACATCCTGTCCCTTCGAAAAACGCCACACATCCATGTGCGGCGCCCTTCGGGTCTTGTCCTCGTCCCTGCGCCGTGCCTCACGGAGGATTTAAGAGCCAAAGCTAAAGCCAACGCCAGAACAGCGGCAAAAGCGAAAGGCGATGGAGCCGATCTCGCTGAATGAACACGCAGGCCCGTATCTCTAGCGCCAAGTTCGGCAGCTTTGCTTTTGGCTGTGGCTGGTGCTCAGCTCTTGATCTTCAGCGCCTTCAAAGCGAGCCGAGCACCGCAGGCGGAAACGGCCGAAGAGGCGCGGGTGTTTGAGCGTAGCGAGTTCCCGCGCCGTGCCGTTTCCGGTGAGGAGCACAGGGCACCGATGCGCAGCATCGGCGAGTGTCAGGCGCTGGCGGTTTTGCTTCCTTTTGCCAAGACAAAAGGGAGTCGCGCCGCGAAGCGGCGCGAAAGCTCTGCTTTACATGAAAGTCTTCGACACAAAGAAAAAGCCAGACGCAAAGCGCCTGGCTCGATCAAGAAAAAATCACGACTCACGCCAAAAGCGTGAGCCCCCAAATCACCAGATCAAATCATCCGGCACCTGGTACTGCGGATCCGCATACGGATCCTCTTCGACCGTCGCATTGGGATCGACGCGCAACGCCACGGCCGGTGCGAACAGTGCCTCCACTTCGTCCAGCAGCGCCGCGGTCACCAGCAGATAACGACCGGCCTGCTGGACGATGCCCAGTTCGCCGGCGTTGAGCGCGGTGAGCTGCTCGGCGGTGACGTGGATGCGCTTGATCTTGCCGCCGTACGGGAAATGGCGAACCACCTCGGCGGCCGGATCGTTGAGCGTCTTGCCTTCGATCAGGGCGTCGACCTTGGCACGGGCTTCGCGGCGCAGGCGGGCTTCTTCCTGCTTCAGCCGCTCGGCTTCGATCCGCTCATCCTTCTCGCGCTGGGCGCGGATGGCGTAGGCCTTGGCGAGGTCAATGTCCTCGCGCGAACGCGCCGGCCTGTTCGGCCGCGACTGGCCGCCTGGCTTGCCGCCCTCATTCGGACGCGCCTGTTGCGACTGGGGACCACGCCCCTGCCCGCCCGGCTTGCCACCGCCATGCGGACGGCCTTCGCCCTTGCCGCCGGCCGGACGCTGGCCAGCATGCTGCGGGCGCCCTTGCGGCTTGCCGCCGGGCTTGCGGTCAGGGGTGCGTTCGGGCTTGGGGGCCGGCTTGAAACCCAGCCCCAGCAGCTGGTCTCGCAGTGAATCAGTCATCGTGTTCGATCAATAGTGCGGGGGCGGCGGTTCTTCGCCCGGGTCTGCGTACAGCTCGGTGCGCACCTTGCGCAGATCGGCCAACAGGTGGCCGATCATGCCGGCGTTGCGATTGCCCTCGGCCCGCGCATCAGCCAGGGCTTCGCTCAACTCGGCCAGGGCATGTTCCTGGAAGGCAAGCCTGGTCTCCAGTTCGACCAGGCGTTGCTCCAACGCGTCAGGCAGCGAGGCGTCGGTTGCCGTCATTACTTGGCGATGCCGATCAGTTCAACGTCGAAGGTCAGCGTGGCTTCCGGGCCGATCGGGCCGCCCTGCGTGCCCTGCGCGCCGTAACCCAGCGAGGCCGGCACCCAGAAGCGGTACTTGGAGCCCACCGGCATCAGCTGCAGGCCTTCGGTCCAGCCCGGCACCACGTTGGCCAGCGGGAAGGTCGCCGGCTCGCCACGATCGTAGGAGCTGTCGAACTTGGTGCCGTCCAGCAGCTTGCCTTCGTAGTTCACACGCACGGTGCTGGCGGCGGTCGGACGCTCGCCGCTGCCCTGGCGCAGGACCATGTACTGCAGGCCCGACGGGGTGGTGACCACGCCCTTGACGGCCTTGTTCTTGGACAGGAAGGCCGCGCCTTCGTCACGGTTGCGCTGGGCCAGGCCGGCCTGGCGCTCGCTGGCGTAGCTCTGCACGACCTGCTGCGCTTCGGTCTCGGTCAGCAGCGTGGGCTGCTTGGCGAACACCGCGCGCACGGCCTGCATCAGCACCGGCAGTTCCACTTCATCCTTCAGCGGGGCCAGCTTGGGGCCGATCATGTAGCCACCGATCAGGGTGCCCACGTTCTGCTTGTTGACGGCCGGCGGCTGGGTGCCCGGCGGCTGGCCAGGCGGGGTCTGGCCGGACTTGGCGGCCAGGTTGGCGCGCAGCGCGGTGTCGGTGGCCTGGGCGTCGGTTTCGCTCAGCGTGGGCTTTTCACCCTTGATGGCGCCCTGCAGGGCGGCCTGCAGGCTGGCCGGATCGATGTAATCGGACACCGGCACGAACGAACGGCCAATGTCCATGCCGATGGCATAGCTGACCTTGTCACGCTGGGTGTCCAGCGTCTTCTTTTCCTGCGCCACTGCGTTTCCTCCGATCAGGGCCGAGGCCAGGCACACGCCCGCCACCCAAGTGCCAAACGATTTCATCCGGTGCATCCCTCATGCGACAAAAAGCGCCGGTGCAGCCGGCGCGACAGACGCACATTGTGGCATGTGCGCTCGCAGCAGGCAGGCGTTGTCCGCATGTACTGCCGGGCACGCACTCAGCAGGCACTTGATCACGCATGGCCAGCGCGCATGTCACAGAGCCGATGACCGCCCCGAAACCGGCTCTCGGCCCAATCCGGGCACCCCTGTCTTTAGTTGGGTGAACGAATGATGTCAGCGGTATTGACGCCCCTTTCTTTGGTGTTATAGTTGACTACAACACCACTCACCCAAAGCAGGGGGCACGCGATGGACAGCAGGCTCAGGAGTTCCGGAACGACATGGCTCGGGCTGACCTTGGTCGCCCTGGCCGTGGTGGGCCTGATGGCCCAGCTCCATCCCCAGCAGGCCGCGGCGATGCCGGCGGCCATGGAAGCCGCCGCCGCGGACGTGGTGCTCAAGCCGGTGCTGGAAACCAGCACCGACCCGACTCCTTCCCCAGCCCAGGACGGCATCCACCCTCGGCGGCGCGCGCTGTCGATGCCCTACTTCTCTTTTGCCCGTCTGTTGCGACCCGGGAGCTGAACCCATGACACCCATCCAGTGGAGCGACGGCGCTCCCATCTACCGCCAACTCAAGGAAAAGGTCATCGCCATGATGCTCGACGGCGAACTCAAGCCCGGCGACGCCCTGCCTTCGGTCCGCCAGGTGGCGGCCGACTACCAGCTCAACCCCATCACCGTTTCGCGCGCCTACCAGGAGCTGGCCGACGAGGCCCTGGTCGAGAAACGCCGCGGCCTGGGCATGTTCGTGACCGAGGAGGCTGCCAAGAAGCTGCTGGCCTCCGAGCGCGAACGATTCCTCACAGAAGAATGGCCGGCAGTGGCCACGCGCATCGCGCGCCTGGGACTGACGCTCGACGACCTGCCCAAGGGAGGCAATGAATGAACGCCGTGACCGCACCGGTCGTGCAGGCCAACAACCTGCGCAAGACCTATCGCAACAAGGCCGCGCTGGACGGCGCCAGCTTCCTGATCGACGCCGGCCGCATCGTCGGCCTGATCGGTCCCAACGGCGCCGGCAAGACCACCGCGCTCAAGGCCATCCTGGGCCTGACCCCGTTCGAGGGCGAACTGAAAGTGCTGGGCATGGACCCGCGCCACAGCCGCGACGAGCTGATGCGCGAGGTCTGCTTCATCGCCGACGTGGCCGTGCTGCCGCGCTGGATGAAGGTGTCCGAGGCGATCGACTTCGTCGGCGGCGTGCATCCGCGGTTTGACCGCGCCAAGTGCATGCGCTTCCTCGAAGGCACCCAGCTCAAGCCCAACCTGCGTGTGCGGGAGATGTCCAAGGGCATGATCGTCCAGCTGCACCTGGCGCTGGTGATGGCCATCGACGCCAAGCTGCTGGTGCTGGACGAGCCGACCCTGGGCCTGGACATCCTGTATCGCAAGCAGTTCTACCAGCGCCTGCTGGAGGATTACTTCGACGAGGACAAGACGATCATCGTCACTACCCACCAGGTGGAGGAGATCGAGCACATCCTCACCGACGTGATGTTCATCCGCGACGGCAAGATCGCGCTGACCGCGACCATGGATGACGTCGGCACCCGCTACACCGAACTGCTGGTCTCCGAAGCCACGGCCGAACAGGCCCGTGCGCTGCGCCCCATCGACCAGCGCGCCCTGCCCTTCGGCAAGACCGTGATGCTGTTCGACGGCGTGCCGCGTGAACAACTGGCCGCGCTCGGCGAAACCCGCAATCCCGGCCTGGCCGACCTGTTCGTGGCCATCATGAAAGGAACCTACGCATGAACGCCCCTGCCCGCACCTTGACCAAGCCCGGCGTATTCGGCTGGCTGCTGCGCCGCGAATACTGGGAACACCGCGGCGGCTTCCTCTGGGCCCAGGCCATCACCGCCGGCATCGTGCTGCTGTTCGCCCTGCTGGGCGCGGTGATTGGCGCGATCCAGATGCGCAGCCATGGCACTGGCGACACGGTTGGTGACGACTGGGGCGCGATCGCCGCCGGCTACGGCGTTGCCGGCGATGTCGCCATGCTGGCCGGCTTCAGCATCGCCGGGATCGTGGTGGCTTTCGTGGTGTTTTTCTACTGCCTGGGCAGCCTTTACAACGATCGCAGCGACCGCAGCGTGCTGTTCTGGAAGTCACTGCCGGTCTCCGACGCGATGACCGTGGCCTCCAAGCTGACATGGGCGCTGCTGCTGACCCAGATCATCTCGCTGGTGGTCGGCCTGCTGATCGGCCTGGGCCTGTGGGTGATCATCGCCCTGGCCTCCTCCTTTGCCGGCATACCAGGTGCCGGGGCGATCTTCACCGCCTCGCATCCGTTCCGCGTGATCGGCACGATGCTGGCGACCCTGCCAATCTTCGTCCTGTGGTCGCTGCCGGCGATCGGCTGGCTGATGCTGTGCTCGGCCTGGGCGCGTCGCGTGCCCTTCCTCTGGGCGGTGTTGGTGCCGCTGCTGTTCTGCGTGGTGATCAGCATCATGGGCGCGATGCCGGGCCTGCACCTGCCGCTGGGCGATGTCTGGTACCTGGTGATGTACCGCGGCCTGCTGAGCGTGCTGCCGGGCGCCTGGATCCCGCCAGAAATGGCGCGCCACGAGACCGTGGAAAGCGCCACCCAATCGGTCCAGAACCCCGCCCAGGCGCTGGATATGGTCCTGCACCACACCAGCAACCCGTCCATCTACGCCAACCCCGATCTGTGGATCGGCGCGGCGGTGGGCGTGGCCCTGATCGTCCTGGCCGTCATCGTCCGTCGCCGCCGCGACGACGCCTGATCGTTCCTCCAAGGAGCTTTGCGATGAATCCGTCACGCCACTTCCTGCGTCTTCCCACCCTGGCCGCGGCCGTGCTGCTGGCCCTGCCGATGCTGGCCCAGGCCGCCGATCCTGCGCACTGCAAGTTCTCCGAGCCGCGCAGCCTCAAGCTGGACCTGGCCGGCGCCACATCGGTGCTGTTCAAGGTCGGCTCCAGCGACTTGCGGCTCAAGGCCGGCAACGGCGCAGCCGGTGCATTGAATGGCCGCGCCTGTGCTTCCAGCGCCGACCTGCTCAAGGACATGCAGATCAGCCAGCAGCGCGACGGCGACAAGCTCGTCGTCACCCTGATGCCGGAGAAGAAACTGACCTTCAGCTTCAGCGGCAGCACCTACTGGTACATGGACCTGGACGGCACCGTGCCCAACGACGTGCTGGTGCAGCTGGACGTGGGCTCGGGCGATGCCTCGCTCACCGGCGCCAAGGCCGCCAGCGCCGATGTCGGCTCGGGCGATATCGACCTGCGCGACATCGCCGGCCCGGTTACGGCCAAGATCGGTTCGGGCGATCTCAAGCTCGACGGCGCCGCATCGTTGAAGCTGCTCTCGATCGGCTCGGGCGATGCCGAAGTCAACCGCGTCGCCGGCAAGGCCGACATCGGCAGCGTCGGTTCGGGCGATCTCAAGCTGCAGCGCGTGGGCAGTGTGAGCGTCGGCTCGGTGGGTTCGGGCGACGTGGAGCTGCGCGATGTCGGCGGCGACGTGACGGTCGGCTCGATCGGTTCGGGCGACCTCAACGTCAACGACGTGCGCGGCAACCTGACCGTGCGCAGCCGCGGCAGCGGCGACATCGACCAGCATGGCGTGACCGGCACCGTCGACGTGCCCAAAGACCACTGACCTTCCGCCCCTTTTTACGGAACACCACGCCATGAAGACTTCACTGATGCACGCCGCCGCCATCGCGAGCCTGCTGGCCTTGACCGCCTGCCAACCGGGCAGTGGCCCGGTGGCCCAGGGCATGGACCAGGCCCAGAAAGGCCTCGAAAAAGCCTCACAGGGCATGGAAGGCGCCAAGCAGGAAATGTCCAAGGTCCAGGAGAAACTGGCCACCGAGAACATGTCACTCAGCGACAGCGACCACGCCCTGCCCAAGGCCGAACTCACCCCGTCCGGCGCGCTGCTGATCGACGGCAAGCCGGTGGCGATGACGCCCGAGCAGACCGTGTTGGGCAAGGCGTATCGCACCCAGCTGCAGGGCGTGGCCAGCGATGGCATCGCCATCGGCATGGAAGGCGCCAAGCTCGGCATCGATGCCGCCGCGGCGGCGCTGAAAGGCCTGATGAGCGGCCAGGGCGGCGAAGCGGCCAGCAAGCAGGCCGAAGCCCTGGCCGAGCAGCGCATCAAGCCGCAGGTCGACAAACTCTGCGCCCGCCTGCCCGAGCTGCTCAAGACCCAGCAGGCCTGGGCCGCCGCCCAGCCCGAGTTCAAGCCCTACGCCAAGATGGACCAGTCCGACGTCGAGGACTGCAACAAGAACGGGCACTGGAATTTCTGACGATCGGACGTCACCCGGCCAGGCTCAGCATCTCGGGCCTCGCCGGGTGATCGCTTACAATTGATGCATGCGTATTTCGATCAAATCCCTGTTGCTCGCCACGCTGGCGGGCCTCTCACTGACCGCCTGCGGCGACAACGGTGAGCGTGCCTCGGCCCGCGCCGAGCGCATGAAGCCGGCCACCTCGGTCACCAGCATGGAAGTGTCCATGCGCCAGCCGCCGGGTGCGGCGGTCAGCATCGGGCCCGACGGCACGCTCAAGCTGGACGACGTCGCCCTGCCCCAGCCGCCGGAAAAGCAGCAGGTGCTGCAGAACTATTTCGGCCAGCTGCAGATGCGCCGGCAGCAGGTGCTCGACCAGCTGCAGGCCAATCCGGGCAAGCCGGTCAGCATCGCGCCGGATGCGCAGATCAAGCAGCTGCAGACCGAGCTGCTGGCCGAGTTCCCGGAGTTGCGGCCTTATGCGGGCAGCTTGGAGCTGATTCGGTTGGAAAGCCGCTGACGCTGGGCTTGATGCGCTGAAGGAAAAAAGCCGACGCATGCGTCGGCTTTTTTGTGCGAGCGATAGACGATTGGCAGCGTGATCGCGTTGCCTCGCCACCTGATCTACTCAGCGCGCCGGCCTCGCGAAGCACGCGAGGCGTTCGCACGACACGCGCGGCAGTGCCGCGCAAGCGTCTCGTGCTCACCCACCCCCACCCGCCTTGCCGTGGATGCCGCCCTTGGCCAATGCGGCCGGGTCCAGCAGCGGCTTGAGTTCAGCCTCGGTCATGCCGGTGACTTCGATCGCTACCTCCATCACCGGGCGATTCTGCTTGTAGGCCTGCTTGGCGATGGCCGCGCCCTTCTCGTAGCCGATCACCGGGTTCAGTGCGGTGACCAGGATCGGGTTGCGGTCCAGCGCGTTGCGCACGTTGTCCTCGCGCACGGTCAGGCCTGCGATGGCCGAATCGGCGAGCAAACGCGCGACATTCGACAGCAGCTGCACCGATTCCAGCAGGTTGGCCGCGATCAGCGGCAGGGTCACGTTGAGCTGGAAGTTGCCGGTCTGGCCGGCAATCGTGATCGCGGTGTGGTGGCCGATGACCTGTGCGCAGACCATCACCGTGGCTTCGGGGATCACCGGATTGACCTTGCCCGGCATGATCGAGCTGCCCGGCTGAAGTGCCGGCAGTTCGATCTCGCCCAGGCCGGCCAGCGGCCCGGAATTCATCCAGCGCAGGTCGTTGGCGATCTTGATCAGGGCCACGGCCAGGGCGTTGAACTGTCCCGACAGCTCCACTGCATCATCCTGCGCGGCCAGGCCTTCGAACTTGTTGTCGGCGCTCTCGAACTTGGTGCCGGTCAGCTCGCTCAGCGCCTTGGCCACCTGCTTGCCGAAGCGCGGATCGGCGTTGATGCCGGTACCGATCGCGGTGCCACCCAGCGGCAGCCTGCGCAGGCGCTTGAGCGCGTCGGTGATGCGGTCTTCGGCCGATGCGATCTGCGCGGCCCAGGTGTTGAACTCCTGGGCGAAGGTCAGCGGCATGGCATCCATCAGGTGGGTGCGGCCGGTCTTGACGATCTTGCCCAGCACCTTGCCGCGCGCCTCGATGGTCTTGCGCAGGTGTTTCAGCGCCGGCAGCAGGTCCTCGACCACGGCCAGCTGCGCCGAGACGCGGATCGCGGTCGGCACCACGTCGTTGGAACTCTGGCCCAGGTTGACGTGGTCGTTGGGGTGGATGGCGGCCTTGCCGCCTCGCGTAGCGAGGTTGGCGATGACCTCGTTGGCATTCATGTTGGACGAGGTGCCCGAACCGGTCTGGTAGATGTCGATCGGGAAATGCTCGTCAAAATGACCCTCGGCCACTTCCAGTGCGGCCTTGCGCACGGCCTTGGCCGTGGCCTTGGGCAGCAGGCCCAGCGCGGCATTGACGTCGGCAGCGGTGGCCTTGACCAGTCCCAGCGCACGGATGAAGCCGCGCGGCATCGGCCGGCCGGAAATGGGGAAGTTCTGCACGGCGCGCTGGGTCTGGGCGCCCCACAGGGCGGCTTCGGGAACCTGCAGTTCCCCCATGCTGTCGTGTTCGATTCGGACCTTCTGCGGCATCAGCGTGTTTCCTTATGGAGAAAGGCTACGGCTGGCACGCGGTGGTCAGTCCGCAACGGCTGGCTGGAAGCCCCGAAGGATACGCCCCGGGGCGTGACCGGGGCGAGGCAGGTAAACTGTGCGGCCTTCTCCGGGGCTGCCAGGCCGCGCCCACGCGCCGCACCCGAAGACCCCTTTTCCCCTTCGCCAGTTGCCTGACATGACCAACGCCACCCTGCTCGCCCTGTCGCCGCTCGACGGCCGTTACGCCTCCAAGGTCGACGCGCTGCGCCCGATCTTTTCCGAATACGGCCTGATCCGCGCCCGCATCAAGGTCGAAGTGGAATGGCTGCTGGCCCTGGCCGCCGAGCCGGGCATCGTCGAGCTGGCGCCCTTCGACGCCGCCGCGACCGCCAAGCTGCGCGCGCTGGCCGAGGACTTCAGCGTCGAGCAGGCCGCGCGGGTGAAGGAGATCGAGCGCACCACCAATCACGACGTCAAGGCCGTGGAGTACTTCATCAAGGAGCAGCTGAAGGACGATGCCGCGCTGGGCCCGGCGCTGGAATTCGTCCACTTCGCCTGCACCAGCGAGGACATCAACAACCTCTCCTACGGCTTGATGCTGGCGCAGGCGCGACGCGACGTGCTGCTGCCCAGCCTGGAAGGCGTCGCCGCCGGCCTGCGTACCCTGGCCCACGCCCAGGCCGACCAGCCGATGCTCTCTCGCACCCACGGCCAGACCGCCTCGCCGACCACGCTGGGCAAGGAAATCGCCAATGTCGTCGCACGCCTGGAGCGCCAGATCAGGCAGATCGCCGGCGTCGAACTGACCGCCAAGATCAACGGCGCGGTCGGCAACTACAACGCCCACCTGGTGAGCTACCCGGACGTGGATTGGCAGGCGTTCGCCAAGCGCTTCGTCGAAGGCCTGGGCCTGGTGTTCAACCCGTACACCACCCAGATCGAGCCGCACGACAACGTCGCCGAGCTGGGCGATGCCAGCCGCCGCGCCAACACGATCCTGATCGACCTGTCGCGCGACATCTGGGGCTACATCTCGCTGGGCTACTTCAAGCAACGTCTGAAAGAAGGCGAAGTCGGCTCTTCGACCATGCCGCACAAGGTCAACCCGATCGACTTCGAAAATGCGGAAGGCAACTTCGGCGTGGCCAATGCGCTGTTCGAGCATTTCAGCGCCAAGCTGCCGATCAGCCGCTGGCAGCGCGACCTGACCGACTCGACCGTGTTGCGCGGGCTGGGCACCGCGTTCGGCCACAGCCAGGTGGCGCTGGACTCGCTGGCCAAGGGGCTGGGCAAGCTGACCGTCGCCCCCGAGCGCCTGGATGCCGACCTGGATGCCGCCTGGGAAGTGCTGGCCGAAGCCGTGCAGACCGTCATGCGTCGCCACGGCCTGCCCAACCCGTACGAACAGCTCAAGGCGCTGACCCGCGGCCAGGGCATCACCGCCGACTCGATGCGCAGCTTCGTCGAATCGCTGGACCTGCCCGCCGAGGACAAGCAGCGCCTGCGCGACCTCACCCCGGGCCGTTACACCGGCCTGGCCGCGACGCTGGCCAAGGCGATCTGAGCCAGCCCACGTCGATGACCGAAGGCGCGCCATGCACCTGCTGATCAACATCGACGTGCCCGACCTGCCCGCCGCCGAAGCGCTGTACACGGCGGCGTTCGGCCTGACCCTCGGCCGCCGCTTCGGCGACGGCGCGGTGGAACTGCTCGGCGCCGCCGCGCCGATTTACCTGCTGGCCCAGGCCGACGGCACGCCCGCCGCCGCAGGCGCAAGCAGAACCTACGATCGCCACTGGACGCCGATCCACCTGGACGTGGTGGTCGACGACCTCGAATCCTCGCTGGCCCGCGCGCAAACCGCAGGCCTGCATCCCGAAACCGACATCCGCACCCAGGACTGGGGCCGCATCGTCCAGCTCGCCGATCCGTTCGGCCACGGCTGGTGCCTGCTGCAGTTCACCGGGCGCGGCTATGACACCATCGCGACCCCATGAAGCCTTCCAAGAAACCCGCCAGCTCCGCCGCCCTGCCGCCCATCGAAGTCGACGCCTCCAAGCTCGCGCCGCTGGGAATGACGCCGCAGTTGTTCCTGCGCCGCTACTGGCAGAAGCGCCCGCTACTGATCCGCAACGCCTTCCCCGATTTCGTTTCGCCGATCGAGCCTGGCGACCTGGCCGGCCTGGCCTGCGAGGAAGCCGCGCTCTCGCGCCTGATCACCTACGACCGCGCCCGCGACGGCTGGTCGGTGCGCAGCGGCCCCTTCCAGGAAGACGAATTCCCCGGCATGCCCGACCACGACTGGACCCTGCTGGTGCAGGACGTGGACAAGTGGGACCCGGACATCGCCGCGCTGCTGGAGGCGTTCGACTTCCTGCCGCGCTGGCGCATCGACGACATCATGGTCAGCTTCGCCGCGACCGGCGGCTCGGTCGGCGCGCACGTGGACCAGTACGACGTGTTCCTGCTGCAGGCCCACGGCCATCGCCGCTGGCAGATCGATGCCGGCCCCAAGCCGCCACTGGGCTTCCGCGACGATGTCGAACTCAAGCTGCTGCGTGAGTTCACCCCGACCCACGAGTGGGTGCTGGGCCCGGGCGACATGCTCTACCTGCCGCCGGGCGTACCGCACCACGGCGTGGCCGAGGACCCGTGCCTGACCTTCTCGGTCGGCATGCGCGCACCGTCGTCGGCCGAGCTGATCGCCGATTACCTGGACGCCCTGGTCGCCGACGCCGACGAATCCACGCGCTACCAGGATCGCGACCTGGCCCCGCCGGCCGACCCGAACGAGATCGACGCGGTGGCGATGGGGCGCGTGGTCGAGGCGCTCAATACCTTGCGCATGAACGACCCCGATCGCCTGGGCGAATGGTTCGGCCGCTTCATCACCACCTATCGCAGCGCCGGCGAAGCCGCGGTGCCGGAAGTCGCGCCCTCGCTGATCGAGGTCGAGGTCGCGCTCGACCAGGGCGGCCTGCTGCAGCGCCACCCGATGACGCGCATGGCCTGGCGTCGCGCGGCCAAGGGCGCGGTGCTGTTCGCCAGTGGCCAGGCGCTGCCGATGAACCTGCGCGATGCCCGCCTGCTGGCGGCCGTCGGCGAGCTGGATGGCGCGCTATATCAGACCTTGGGCGAACAAGGCCGCCAGGCCGTGTTGGCTCTGGTAACGTCGGGCCATTACGTGCTGCCTGGGACCGACGAAGATGACGACGACTACGACGACTGATTTCACCCTGCGCCCTGCCTCCTTCATTTCCGACCGCGAGGCCTTGCGGGCGGTCCGCGAGACCGTCTTCGTCGCCGAGCAGCACGCCCCGCCGGATACCGAGTGGGATTCGATGGACCCGGTCGGCGACCACCTGCTGGCGGTCAACGCCACCGGTGCGCCGATCGGCACCGCCCGGCTCACCCCGGACGGCCGTTTCAGCCGCCTGGCCGTGCTCAAGGCCTGGCGCGGCAAGGGCGTCGGCGAGGCGCTGTTGCGCGCCATGATCGAAAAGGCCCGCGCGCAGGGCTGGGAACAGCTGACCCTGTACGCCCAGGTCGCCAACGAAGGCTTCTATACCCGGCACGGCTTCGTCCGTTATGGCGAGCCCTTCGACGATGTCGGCATCCCGCACCAGTCCATGCACCTGGACCTGCGCCAGCCGCAGTGAGCGTCGAGCACCAGGCCCACGCCATCGAGGTCGTGTCGGCCCTGGCCGATGCGACCCGCGGCCTGCTCTGCATCTACACGCGAGACCTGGACCCCGGCCTGCTCGACGCGCCGGCGGTGCTGGATGCCTTTCGCGCTTTGGCGGTACGCCACCGCGGCGCCGAAATCCGCATCCTCATGCAGGACCCGGACACGCCCCAGCGCGCCGGCTCGGCCCTGATCACCCTGGCCCAGCGCCTGCCCAGCAGCTTCGTGCTGCGTGCGGTCACCGAACCGGTCGACCGCGTGTACCCGTCGGCCTTCGTCGCCAGCGATGGCGGCGGCTATTACTTCCGCGCCCTCGGTCACCGCTTCGAAGGCGAAGCCGAGCTGGACGCACCCGGCCGCAGCCGCCAGCTGCGCGAAGAATTCGCACGCTTCTGGGAGCGTGCCCGCGCCTGCACCGAACTGCGCGCGCTGGGGATTTAAGACGCCTGTTCCGGCGCAACTGGCAATGTCCCGCATAGTGGGTCATTTCCCCAAACGCTCCTGACGATCCCGTCCACGGACCCGCCCGGATTCAGGCCGAGGCCTATAATTTGATGGTTTCGCGGCGACAGCACGCCTTGATCGGCGATGCACCCAGGCTGTCCCGCCCGAGTTTTCCAACCCACAAAAGACGCCGTAGGCAATCATCGTGGACAATCTTCTCAAGCAGTTTGCGCAGTCCTCCCAGCTCAATGGCGGCAGTGCCGCTTATGTCGAAGACCTGTATGAGCAGTACCTGGTCGCGCCCGACAGCGTCGACCCCAAGTGGAAGGCGTTCTTCGACGGTTTCGAAGGCCGCGAAGCCGGCGACGTGCCGCACTCGGTGGCCATCGCCCATATCACCCAGGCGTCCAAGCTGGCCGCCAATGCCGCCAACGGCGAGGCACCCTCGGACGAGCGCGAGCGCCACGTCGGCCGCCTGATCACGGCCTACCGTTCGCGCGGCCACCTCGGCGCCAAGCTCGATCCGCTCAACCTGACCGAATCGACCACGCCGCCCGACCTGAGCCTGGAATGGCACAGCCTCACCGAGCGCGACCTGGACAGCGAGTTCAGCACCGGCGGCGTCGGCGGACAGCCGCGCATGGTCCTGCGTGACCTGCTGGGCCGGCTGAAGTCGACCTACACCGGCTCCATCGGCGCCGAGTTCATGCACATCCCCGACCACGACCAGCGTCGCTGGATGTACGAACGCCTGGAACAGGCCGGCGGGAACTACGGCCTGGACGCCGAGACGCGCAAGCGCACCCTGGAGCGCATTACTGCCGCTGAAGGCCTTGAGCGTTATCTGCACACCAAGTACGTCGGCCAGAAGCGCTTCTCGCTGGAAGGCGGCGACTCGCTGATCCCGATGATGGACGTGATCCTGCGCCGCGCCGGTGGCGACGCGGTGCGCGACATCGCCGTGGGCATGGCCCACCGAGGCCGCCTCAACGTGCTGGTCAACACCCTGGGCAAGAACCCGCGCAAGCTGTTCGACGAGTTTGAAGGCAAGTTCGAGCACGCCCACGATGACCGCGCCAGCAGCGGCGACGTGAAGTACCACATGGGTTTCTCGGCCGACATCTCCACCCCGGGCGGCCCGGTCCACCTGGCGCTGGCGTTCAACCCCTCGCACCTGGAAATCGTCGACCCGGTGGTCGCCGGCTCCGTGCGTTCGCGCCAGGAGCGCTACAGCGACACCGAGCGCAAGCACGTGCTGCCGGTCCTGATCCACGGCGACGCCGCATTTGCCGGCCAGGGCGTGGTGATGGAACTGCTGCAGATGTCGCAGGCCCGTGGCTTCGCCATCGGCGGCACCGTGCACATCGTCATCAACAACCAGGTCGGCTTCACCACCAGCGCCCGCGACGACGCGCGCTCGACCCTGTACTGCACCGACGTGGCCAAGATGGTCTCCGCGCCGGTCCTGCACGTGAATGGCGATGACCCCGAAGCGGTGGTGTTCGCCGCCAACCTGGCCTACGACTTCCGTCAGCAGTTCAAGAAGGACGTGGTCATCGACCTGATCTGCTACCGCCGTTGGGGTCACAACGAGGCCGACGAGCCCGCCGCGACCCAGCCGGTGATGTACCAGGTCATCCGCAAGCACAAGACCACCCGCGAGCTTTACGCCGAGCAGCTTGAAAAAGCCGGCGTGATCGCCGAAGGCGACGCCAAGGCGATGGTCGACAGCTATCGCGACAAGCTGGACTCGGGCGAATACACCACCGACCTGGCCAAGCCCGAGCGCGATCCGCTGGCCATCGACTGGTCCAAGTACCTGTCGGGCAAGCTGAGCGATCCGGTCGACACCACGGTCAAGTCGTCCAAGCTCAAGCAGCTGGCCAAGATCATCACCACGATCCCGGAAGGCGTGACCCTGCATCCGCGGGTGGCCAAGATCTACGAAGACCGCGCCAAGATGACCGAGGGCGAGCTGGGCGCCGACTGGGGCTTCGCCGAGAACCTGGCCTACGCCACGATCCTGTCCGAAGGCCACACCCTGCGCCTGGTCGGCCAGGACGCCGGCCGCGGCACGTTCTTCCACCGTCACGCGATCCTGCATGACCAGAAGACCGACAGCTATTACCTGCCGCTGCGCCAGCTGGTCGACGACCCGCAGGACGCCACCGTCATCGACTCGCTGCTGAGCGAAGAAGCGGTGATGGGCTTCGAGTACGGCTACTCCACGACCGATCCCAATGCCCTGTGCATCTGGGAAGCGCAGTTCGGCGACTTCGCCAACGGCGCGCAAGTGGTGATCGACCAGTTCATCGCCGCCGGCGAGGCCAAGTGGGGCCGTATCACCGGCCTGGCGCTGTTCCTGCCGCACGGCTACGAGGGCCAAGGCCCCGAGCACAGCTCGGCCCGCCTGGAGCGCTTCCTGCAGCTGTGCGCGCTGGAGAACATGCTGGTCTGCGTGCCGACCACCCCGGCCCAGTGCTTCCACATGATCCGTCGCCAGATGCGCATGACCACGCGCAAGCCGCTGATCGTGATGACGCCCAAGTCGCTGCTGCGCCACAAGCTGGCCGTGTCGACCCTGGACGAGCTGGCCAATGGCGAGTTCCAGCACCTGATCGGCGACGCCAAGGCCGACCCGAAGAAGGTCAAGCGCGTCGTGGCCTGCTCGGGCAAGGTCTATTACGACCTGCTCGAGGACGCCACCAAGCGCGAGCAGGACGACGTGGCGATCATTCGCGTCGAGCAGCTGTACCCGTTCCCGCGCGAAGCCCTGACCGCCGAGATGAAGAAGTACGGCAAGGCCACCGACCTGGTCTGGTGCCAGGAAGAACCGCAGAACCAGGGTGCCTGGTACCAGATCAAGCACCACCTGCAGGCCTGCCTGGGCAGCAAGCAGGAGCTCCACTACGCCGGCCGTGCCCGTTCGCCCTCGCCGGCGGCCGGTCACCTGGCCGAGCACGTCATCGAGCAGCAGAAGCTGGTTGCCGACGCGCTGGTCAATCCGTTCGTCGACGTCGTCGCCGAATAAACCCCAAGCACTTCCCAATACCTACCCGAAGAGAAATCTAGGACGCTCCCCGCATGGCAACCGAAGTCAAAGTTCCGGTACTTCCCGAATCCGTTTCCGACGCCACCATCGCCAGCTGGCACAAGAAGGTCGGCGACGCCGTCAAGCGCGATGAGAACCTGTTGGACCTGGAGACCGACAAGGTCGTCCTGGAAGTGCCCTCGCCCGTCGATGGCGTGCTGAAGGAGATCAAGTTCGCTGAAGGCGACACCGTGACCTCCTCGCAGCTGCTGGCCATCATCGAGGAAGGCGCCGTCGCCGCTGCGGCCCCGGCCGAAGCCAAGCCCGCCGCCGAAGAAAAGAAGGCTGAAGCGCCCAAGGCGGCTGAAGCGCCCAAGGCGGCCGAAGCGCCGAAGGCCGCCAAGGTCGAAGCGCCCAAGGCCGCCGGCGACACCGCCTCGCTGCCGCCGGGCGCGCGTTTCAGCGCGATCACCGAAGGCGTGGACCCGGCGCAGGTCGACGGCACCGGCCGTCGTGGCGCGGTGACCAAAGAAGACATCGTCAACTTCGCCAAGTCCGGCGGCGTGGGCAAGGCCGCCGGCGCGCGTCCGGAAGAGCGTGTCGCGATGACCCGCGTGCGCAAGACGATTGCCAAACGCCTGATGGAGTCCAAGAATTCCACCGCGATGCTGACCACCTTCAACGAGGTCAACCTCGCCAAGGTCTCGGCCGCGCGCAAGGAACTGCAGGACGAGTTCCAGAAGGCCCACGGCATCAAGCTCGGTTTCATGAGCTTCTTCGTCAAGGCCGCCGCCAACGCGCTGCAGCGCTTCCCGCTGGTCAACGCCTCGATCGACGGCGACGACATCATCTACCACGGCTACAGCGACATCTCGATCGCCGTGTCGACCGACAAGGGCCTGGTGACGCCGGTGCTGCGCAACGTCGAGCGCCAGTCCTTCGCCGATGTCGAACAGGGCATCGCCGACTACGCGGCCAAGGCCCGCGCCGGCAAGCTGGGCCTGGATGACCTGCAGGGCGGCACCTTCACCATCACCAACGGCGGCACCTTCGGCTCGCTGCTGTCCACGCCGATCATCAACCCGCCGCAGAGCGCGATCCTGGGCATGCACGCCATCAAGGAGCGTCCGATCGCCGAAAACGGCCAGGTCGTGGTCGCGCCGATGATGTATCTGGCGCTGTCCTACGACCACCGCATCATCGACGGCAAGGACTCGGTGCAGTTCCTGGTGGACATCAAGAACCAGCTGGAAAACCCGGGCCGGATGCTGTTCGGCCTGTAAGTGCTTCGAGCCCCTCTCCCACCGGGACAGGGGTTGGGGGCGCCAAGCCGACCCTTCCCAGCTCGACCACGATGAACGAGCCGCCGCGAGCCACAACAGTGAGCGGCCGGCTGTTCACCTCAACCTCTCGCAGTGGCTCGCTCCAGATCGCCATCGACTGATAGGCGATCGCGGCACACCCTCATCCGGCGCTACGCGCCACCTTCTCCCGAGGGGGGAAGGGAAAAGAAGGAATCTCCAAATGGCAGAGAACTACGACGTCGTCGTCATCGGTGCCGGCCCTGCCGGCTATCACGCGGCCATCCGTGCCGCACAGCTGGGCCTGAAGGTCGCGTGCATCGACGCGGCGCTGGGCAAGGATGGCAAGCCGGCCCTGGGCGGCACCTGCCTGCGCGTGGGCTGCATCCCGTCCAAGGCGATGCTCGATTCCTCGCGCCAGTTCTGGAACATGGGCCACCTGTTCGGCGACCACGGCATCACCTTCAAGGACGCCAAGATCGACGTGGCGACCATGGTCGGCCGCAAGGACAAGATCGTGAAGCAGTTCACCGGCGGCATCGCGATGCTGTTCAAGGCGAACAAGATCACCCCGTACTACGGCTTCGGTGAGCTGCAGCCGGGCAACATCGTCAAGGTCGCCCAGCACGAAGGTGGCGAGATCGAGCTGAAGGGCACCAACGTCATCATCGCGGCCGGCTCGGATTCGATCGAGCTGCCGTTCGCCAAGTTCGATGGCGAGACCATCGTCGACAACGTCGGCGCGCTGGACTTCACCGAAGTGCCCAAGCGCCTGGCCGTGATCGGCGCCGGCGTGATCGGCCTGGAGCTGGGCAGCGTGTGGAAGCGCCTGGGCGCCGAGGTCACCATCCTCGAAGCGCTGCCAGACTTCCTGGCGCTGGCCGATGCCGAAGTGGCCAAGACCGCGCTGAAGGAATTCAAGAAGCAGGGCCTGGAGATCAAGCTCGGCGCCAAGGTCAGCAAGACCGAAATCACCGGCAAGGGCAAGAAGCAGGAAGTGGTCGTCACCTACGCCGATGGCGAAGGCGAGAAGACCCTGACCGTGGACAAGCTGCTGGTGGCTGTGGGCCGCAAGGCCGCCACCAAGGGCCTGCTGGCCGAAGGCACCGGCGTCAAGGTCGACGACCGTGGCCGCATCGAGGTCGACGAACATTGCCACACCGGCGTCGATGGCGTCTGGGCCGTGGGCGACTGCGTGCGCGGCCCGATGCTGGCGCACAAGGGCTTCGAGGAAGGTATCGCCGTGGCCGAGCTGATCGCCGGCCTGCCGGGCCACGTGAACATGGACACCATTCCGTGGGTCATCTACACCGAGCCGGAGATTGCCTGGGTTGGCAAGACCGAGCAGCAGCTCAAGGCCGAAGGCGTGCCGTACAAGGCGGGCAGCTTCCCGTTCGCCGCCATCGGCCGCGCCGTGGCGATGGGCGAGCCGGCCGGCTTCGTCAAGGTGATCGCGCATGCTGAAACCGACCGCGTGCTGGGCATGCACCTGGTGGGCGTGGGCGTGTCCGAGCTGGTCCACGAAGGCGTGCTGACCATGGAGTTCAGCGGTTCGGCCGACGATCTGGCGCGCATCTGCCATGCGCATCCGACCCTGTCCGAAGCCATCCACGACGCCGCCATGGCCGTCAGCAAGCGCGCGATCCACAAGGCAAACTAAGCCACCCAGGTGGCTGGTCGAAGAAGGCTTCGTCTCGCGACGGAGCCTTCTTTCGTTTCCGCCGCCTCCCTTTCGCACAGGCCTCGCATGGCATCGACCACGCAGCTCAAGATCGGCGCCGGCGCCTTGTGGATCGCCGGCCTGGCGACGCTGGTCGCGGCGCTGCTGCTGCGCCAGCCACTGTTGCTGCCGGTCGGTGCGGTCCTGATCGGCGTCGGGCGCACCGCGATGACCCGCATCCTGCGGCGCACGCTGCCGCGCTGATCACCTGTCTTTCCAAGTTCAAGCAAGAGGAATCACCCGTATGAAAACCGTCTGCGTCTACTGCGGCTCCAACGCCGGCTCCAAGCCGATCTACGCCCAGCGCGCTGCCGAACTGGGCAAGCGGCTGGCCGCCGATGGCCTGCGCCTGGTCTACGGCGGCGGCAACGTCGGCCTGATGGGCACCGTGGCCAACGCCGTGCTCGAAGCCGGCGGCGAAGTCACCGGCGTCATCCCGCAGCAGCTGGCCGACTGGGAAGTCGCGCACCGCGGCCTGACCGAGCTGGAGATCGTCGGTTCGATGCACGAGCGCAAAATGCGCATGTTCGAACTGGCCGATGGCTTCGTCACCTTGCCCGGCGGCTTCGGCACGATGGAAGAGATCTTCGAGATGCTCACTTGGCGCCAGCTGGGCATCGGCAACAAGCCGTGCGCGTTCCTGGACATGGACGGCTTCTACGCGCCGCTGATCGGCATGATCGATCGCATGGTCGAGGAGCGCTTCCTGCACGCCGCCCAGCGCGCCGACCTGTGGTACGGCGAGGACATCGACGCGATGCTCGGCTGGATGCAGGCCTATACGCCGGCGCAGGCGAGCAAGTGGATCGATGAGAAGCGCGCAAGCGTGATCAAGTAAGCCAACGCCGCGCGGCGCGATCGTTCATGCGCCGCGCATCGCTGCAGTTCTCAAAATAGGAAGTGCCAGTCCCCGGCCGACCGTAAGCCCTGTTTCCCCGGCCGTTCCCGCGCCCGCGGCGTGAACTTGATCACGTCGCGCGCGCCCTGGGCGGACGGAAGGAAGCCCGACCCGCACAGACGGCAACGCTGTCTTACGCTGCGTCATCAAACGCCTCTACAATCCGGCTGGGGACAACCAGGGGTAATTGCATGGCACGTATTCTCATCGTCGACGATTCACCGTCGCAGCTGCTGGGCATCCAGCGGATCGTGGAAAAGCTGGGACATGAGTGGATCACCGCCGAGGACGGCGCGCAGGGCGTGGAAGTGGCCAAGCGCGAGCTGCCCGACATGGTGCTGATGGACGTGGTGATGCCTAACCTCAATGGCTTCCAGGCCACGCGCCAGCTGAGCCGCGAGACCACCACCAAGCACATCCCGGTGATTCTGGTGACCACCAAGGACCAGGACACCGACCGCATGTGGGGCATGCGCCAGGGCGCCAAGGCGTACCTGACCAAGCCGTTCTCCGAAGACGAACTGTCCGAGGTGATCGAGCGCATCCTCAGCGCCAGCAGCGAGCAGCCACCGGCGGCCTGATCCAGCATCAGGATGCAAACGAGAACGGGCGCCGCGGGGCGCCCGTTTTCATTCCCGCGATGACCGCCCGGCTCAGCTGTCGGCGAAGGCCTTGGCCAGCTTCTCGTAGGCCTTGCGCTGGGCGTCGGTCTCCGCGCGCGGCGCGGTGATCTCCAGTTCGACGATCTGGTCACCCGGCGTGGTGCCCGGCAGGCCGCGGCCGCGCAGGCGCAGCTTGCGGCCGGCTTCCGACCCGGCCGGGATCTTCAGTTCCACCGAGCCGCCCAGGGTCGGCACGCTGATCGTGGCGCCCAGCGCTGCGTCCCATGGGTTCACCTGCAGCACGTGGATCACGTTGCTGCCGTCGACCTCGAACTGCGGGTCGGCCGCGTATTCCACTTCCAGCAGCAGGTTGCCACCGCCGTTGCCCTGCCCGGTCAGGCGGATCGCCTGGCCCGGCTTGATGCCCTTGGGCACGCGCAGGTCCAGCTGCTTGCCGTTGACGGTCACGCGCAGGCTACTACCCTCGTAGACCGCCTTCAACGGCACCGACAGCTTGGCGCGCGTGTCGCCGCGCGGTGCCTGGCCGCCGCCAAAACCCGGGCCGCCGCCACGACGCTGGCCGAACAGGTTCTCGAAGAAATCGCTGAAGCCGGCCCCGCCGCCACCGGCGCCGCCGAACACTTCATCGAAGTCATAGCCCTGCCCCGGCCCGCGCCCGCCGAAATCCTGCGGCTGGTATTCCTGGCCCGGCCGATAGCCGCGCGCGCGCAGCTGGTCGTAGGCGGCACGCTTTTCAGGATCGCGCAGCGCTTCGTAGGCCTCGTTGACGGCCTTGAACTTGTCTTCGGCGTCGGCTTCCTTGCTGACGTCGGGATGATATTTGCGCGCCAGCCGGCGATACGCGGTCTTGATCTCCGCTTCGCCCGCCGACGGCTCGACGCCGAGCGTCTGGTAGTAGTCCTTGAATTCCATCGCACCTCCGCAAGAAAGCCCGCGACCTTGCAGTCGCGGGCTTGATCCTGGCCCCGAAGCGCATATCCGCGCCTCGACACCCGCACATGTGCCCGGCTGAGCCGGGCCGACCTGCACAGGTTACTGGATCGACTCGTGTCCCACCTGGATCCGACGCGGCGCGACCTGCGCCCGCTTGGGAATCACCACTTCCAGCACGCCGTTGCGACCGGTCGCGACGATGCCATCGGCATCGGCCGCTTCCGGCAGCGTGAAGCTGCGCGCGAACGTGCCGTGGCGACGTTCCTGGCGCGAGAAGCGCTGGTCCTCTTCGGCCTGCGGTGCAGTCCGCTCCCCCTTGATGCTCAGGACGTTCTTGTCCATCTGCACCTCGATCGCATCCAGGTCCACGCCCGGGACGTCGACGAAGATCACGAAGCGGCTGGCTTCTTCCTTCACGTCCACGCGCGGCGACCAGCCACCCTGTTCAGCGGCCTGGTTGGCCTGGACGAAACGCTCGATGACGCGGCCCAGATCGGCCTGTGCCGGGCGACCCGCCCAGCCGTGATAGCGCACAAAACTCATTGCAGTCTCCTGTCTGGTTGCCGTCGCGGATCAGGCCCGTGCGGCAGGGGCCCGTGGCCTCCATGACCAACAGATGAGCGCCCGCCCGGCGTTTTCAAGGGTTTTGACATGCCCTTGCCATCGGCGCTCCTAGGGTGGTGTTCATGCAGGGGCCAGTGCGGCCCGGGCCTCCCACCAAGACCGAAACGATGACCATCCAGAGCGGCGAACGCATTCCCGAGACCACCCTGACCCGCATCCGCCAGGGCGTGGAAAAGGTCGATACGCCGACGTTGTTCGGCGCGCACAAGGTGGTGATGTTCGGGGTGCCGGGGGCGTTCACGCCGACCTGCTCCGAACGTCACCTGCCCGGCTACATCGCCCACTTCGACGACTTCCGCAAACGCGGCATCGAGGTGTACTGCATCTCGGTCAACGATGCGTTCGTGATGAAGGCCTGGGGTGAAGCCGTCGGCATTCCCGAAGGCCTGCAGCTGCTGGCCGACGGCAGTGGCGATCTCACCAAGGCGCTGGGCCTGGACGTCGACCTGAGCGGCAACGGCATGGGCCTGCGTTCGCGCCGCTACGCGCTCTACGCCGAAGATGGCGTGGTCAAACACCTGTGGCTGGAAGCGCCTGGCGAATTCGCCGTGTCTTCGGCCGAACACGTGCTGGAACAGCTTCCGGCCTGATCCATCTCCTTCTACTCAACCACGAGGCAAGCCAATGTCCAAGACATCAGCCACCAAGTTCAACCACACCGCCGCCAGCGAACTGGCCGACAAGGCCACGCTGCGTGCCAACGCGCGCAAGAGCATCGAGGACGGCGCGATTACCGACAGCTACACCGCCGACCGCAAGGAAGTGATCAAGCTGCTCAATGAAGCGCTGGCCACCGAATACGTGTGCGTGCTGCGCTATTACCGCCATTACTTCATGGCCAAGGGCATGCTGGCCGATTCGATCAAGGCCGAGTTCCTGGAGCACGCCCAGCAGGAACAGGCGCACGCCGGCAAGCTGGCCGAGCGCATCGTCCAGCTGGGCGGCGAACCGGACCTCAACCCGGACACGCTGTCCAAGCGCTCGCACGCCGAGTACAAGGAAGGCACCGACCTGCGCGACATGGTCAAGGAAAACCTGATCGCCGAGCGCATCGCGATCGACAGCTATCGCCAGATGATCAACTACATCGGCGACAAGGACACCACGACCAAGCGCATCCTGGAGTCGATCCTGGAGCAGGAAGAAGAACACGCCGACGAATTCGCCGACATGCTGGAAGGCTGGATCGGCAAGTAAGCGGATCTGCAAGACGCAATGTGGGAAACGGGCGCCTGGTGCGCCCGTTTCTTTTTGAGGAAACGTATGGTGGGCGCTTGCTGCGCGACTTCATCGCAACGTTACAGATGCGCGCAGCCGTCAGCCGCTTTTGTGGGAGCCGCTTCAGCGGCGATGGAAACTTCTCTGTAAAGCCTCATCGCCGCTGAAGCGCCTCCAACAACAAGCAAAAAAAAGTAGCAACGCGACAACGGCAAGCCGTTCGCAAAGATCAGTCGCTAATGCAGCACCTTGAACCGCACCGTCGCCCATGCACCGCTGTCAGCCAACGCGGTCAGCGTGTGCTCGCCGGTCTGCTCGAAGCCGTGCTCGAAGCTGCGTGCGCCGTAGGTCTGTGCGATCCAGCGGCCATCGACCAGCCATTGCACGTCGGTCTCGGTGCCTAACGCCCGCAGCCGCACCGTCGCCGGCTTCAGGCTGCCCGGTGCGCGCGCGATGGTGGCGCGCTCGTTGAGGCCTTCGATCCGTAGTGAGGCGGCGGCATCACGTCCATCGGCCGCGCAATCGGGCGCCAGCGGCGGCAAGCGCGAGGCGCCGCGTTCGGCCGCCGTCAGCCAAGGCGATGCCAACGCGGGCCAGCGGGCGATCTGTGCCTCCTGCGGCGTGTGCGGTGCCGTACACGCGGCGGACAGGCGCTGCCCGCTACGGGCGTCGCGCTGGAAGGTCTCCAGCCCGCTGCGCCACAGGCGCGCGTCGCGCTCGGCGAACGTCGGCGGCACGTTGCCATCCAGCGTCCAGGCCTGCATCCGCTTCTGGCACAGCTGCGGCGCGGCCGGATCGGGTGGCAGGCCCAGCGGCCAGCACACCTCCAGCTGCGCCACGTTGGCCGGCGCCGGCGTGGTCATGGCATCGCCGCGCCCGCGCGGCAGGCTGTCGATCACCTCGAACATCAGCGGCAGCGCGGTCACTGCGCCGTACTGACCAGGCAGCGGCGTGCCATCCGGGCGGCCGACCCAGACGCCCACCGTGTAGCGCCGCGTGCCGCCGATCGCCCAGGCATCGCGATAGCCGTAGCTGGTGCCTGTCTTCCAGGCCACGCGCGGCCGCGACGCGGTATCGAAGGTGTCCAGCGCGTAGCCCGGGCGCGGGTTGTCCTGCAGCATCTGGCGCACGATCCAAGCCGCGCCGGGCGACAGCAACCGGCGATCGTTCTTCGGATCGTCCTGCGTGTAACGCACGCGCCCGGACAACCCGTCGCGATTGAACGCGGCGAACGCACCGACCAGATCCTCTAGCCGCGCGCCGGTGCCGCCGAGGATCATCGCCAGGTTCGGCTTCGCCCCGCGCGGAAAATGCAGGTCGATGCCGGCATTGGCCAGGCGCGCGGCGAAGCGCGGCGGGCCGACGTGATCCAGCACGTCCACCGCCGGCACGTTGAGCGACAGGCGCAGCGCTTCGGCCACGCCCACCGGCCCGTTGAAGGCCGTATCGAAGTTGCCCGGCCGATAGCCACCGAAGCCCTGCGGCGCATCAACCAGCAGGCTTTCCGAATGGATCAGGCCATCGTCCAGCGCCAGGCCATAGAGGAACGGCTTCAACGTCGAGCCGGGCGAGCGCCAGGCCTGGACCATGTCGACGTGGCCGAGCCGCTTCACATCGCCGAATTTGACCGAGCCAACATAGGCACGCGCTTCCATCGTCGCGTTGTCCACCACCAGCAACGCGGCCGAAGTGCGTTCGGGCAGGTTGGAGAAATACGCGGTGACGCGCTGCTCCAGCGTGCGCTGCAGATCCGCATCGATGGTCGACGCAATGCGCGTGGCCTTGGGCTGATCCTGGTGCAGGCGCAGCGCCAGCAACGCGGCGCTCAACGGCGGTTGCAGCGAGCGCGCAACCACCGGCTCGATGCGCGCATCATCGACCTGTTCCTGCGACCACACGTGCAGCGACACCATGCGCGCCAGCACCTTGTCGCGCGCGGCGCGCGCGGCCTGCGGATTGCGGTCCGGGCGCAGCCGGCTCGGCGATTGCGGCAACACCGCCAACAATGCGGCCTCGGCATGCGACAGGCGCGAGGCGGGTTTGCCCAGGTACGCCCAGCTCGCCGCTTCCACGCCTTCGATGGTGCCGCCGAACGGCGCGCGCTCCAGGTACAGGTCCAGGATCTGGCGCTTGCTCAGGTGCACTTCCAGCTGCACCGCACGCAGCAGCTGCTTGGCCTTGCCCCACGGCGTGCGCGTATGCGGGTCGAGAATGCGCGCGACCTGCATGGTCAGGGTCGAACCGCCCGAGACGATGTGCCCGCGCGTCAGCAGCTGCCCGCCCGCCCGTAGCAGCGCCCACGGATTGACGCCCGGATGCTTCCAGAACCAGCGGTCCTCGTAGGTCAGCAGCGCCTGTAGGTAGAGCGGCGACACCCCTTCGGGCGAGACCGGATAGCGCCACACGCCATCGCGATCGGCGAACGCCCGCAGCGGCGTGCCATCACGCGCGACGACCAGCGTGCTCGTGTCGCGCGCCTTGGGGAGCGGTGGGGGGAAGGCGAAGTCGAGGGCCAACAACGTGATCAGGAAGACAACCGTCGTCCAGCGCAACCAACTCCATCCGCGTTGCCGCAACAGTCTGATCACGGCACGTGCAGCGAGGTCACTTCGAACTCGTATTTGGATGCACGTTCGCGGACACGCAGGAATAGAACCAGATCGCTTCGCCCCTCTTCGACCGTGAAGAGATCAACGAGGACTTCCCACCATTCGCCCATCCACACGTACACCGAAGTCCACCATGTTTCGGGCGGCAGTGTGTCCAACGTGCCGCCGTAGGCCGCCACGTTGTCTGACAACCATGCTCCATCAATGGAAGCACGCAGCGAGACATCGGCAATCCCGCGTTCGAGCGCAAAATCACCATCCCTGAATGCAGCGACGATCGCCGCAATCGTCGGCCGCCAAGCGGACGGAACCACCTGCTCTCGGTCCTCGTTGCGCTGCACCGGAACGATGTCGTCTGGTTGCGTCATCCCCTGGCGCTTGGCACCACGACGATCACGGCTGTACCACCGTGATCGTCGCCGGGCTCGAAGCGCCCACGCCGCGGATATCCGGCCGATACATGTCTTCCACCAGCGGCGGCGGCACGGTGTAGGTGCCGGGCGTGACGGCGCGGACCAGGTAGAACACCTTCGCCCCGCTGCCGCCTTCGGGCAGGCGCAGCGCGGCCACGTAGCGGTCGTCGCGGAACTCCTCGTGCTTGACGTCGGCCGCGTCGCCGCGGTCGGTGATGTCGATGCCATCGACCACCACGTCAGCCCATTGCTTGGCGTCGGACAGGTTGAAGTTCTCGATCTCCAGGCCGGCCGGCAGCAGGTCGGTCAGCAGTGCGTCGGGCATGGCGGTGTCGGCGGTGATGCGCAGGCCGACGATCAGCGCGTCGCCCTCCTTCAGCGTGCCGCCCTTCCACTCGGTGCCGTCGGTGTTGTAGTAGCGCCGCACCACGCCGACCTTGGACTTGTCCTCGGCCGGGGCGCTGCGCGGCACGCCGGCGATTTCCAGGCTGGCGTACAGCGGTGGCGTGCCGGTCGGGGTGAAGCTCACGCCCTTGGCCAGCGTGTCGCCATCGAAGCTGCGCGCGAACAGGCGCTGCCCGTCCACCGCTTCGCTACTGCCGTTGGCCGCCCAGGTGCCGCTGACGGCCTTCGCCTGCGCATCGCCGAGCAGCGACTTGCCAAGCCGCGCCAACGCCACCTGCTCCTGTGTGCTCAGGTAGAACCAGCTGGCCTTGCGGCGCTCGTCCAGCTCGCGGCCCAGCGAGACCACGCGCGCGTCGTACTCGGGCTTGGACAGCTTGCGCTCGCGCACCAGGGCCAGCATCAACGCGTCATCGCGCAGCTGGGTGCCGTAGTCGCCGAGATAGCGCGGACGGTCGCCGGTCTTGTCGAAGCCCAGCGCGATCGCGCGCGCGCCGCGCTTGGTATCGCCCTGCAGCGACAGCGCGATGCCCAGATGCACCAGCGGCAGCCCGGTCATCGACTTGACCCGATCGTTGTCGTACAGCGCCCGCAGCGTGCCCAGCGGCGCACGGCCCACGCGCGCCAGCACGTAGCCCTCGTAAGCCTGGTTGGCGAAGCGCAGGTGATCGCGGAAGTCCGCGCCGTAGAACTGGTTGCCGCCCGACAGCAGGTCCTCGCTCAGGCGGTTGAGCGCCTTCTGCAGGACCGCGTCTGGCACCGCGAAACCGGCATCGCGTGCATCGAGCAGGAACTCGGTGACGTACGGCGTGATGTACGGCACCACATCGCTGTCATCGCCCCACATCGAGAAGTTGCCGTTGGCCACCTGCATCGAGGTGATGCGGCCGAACGCGCCTTCCATGCGCGCACGGCGCTTCTCCGCATCCAGTCCCTTGGTGCCCAGCAGGTCAGCCGTGGGCTGGTCCAGCAGCAGCGTGCCGTAGCCCTTGCTGGTGGTCTGCTCGATGCAGCCGTAGGGATACAGCAGCAGGTTTTCCAGTGACGAGGCGAAGGGAATCGGCGGCAGCGCGCTGACCACCATGCGTGCGTTGATCGAACCAGCCATCAATCCATCGCCGAAGCCGGCGCCCATCGTGATCGGCGCCAGCGGATCGATCACCCGGCTCTCGGTCCGCACCACGCTCGGCCAGCCGGCCCGCACCGGCACGTCGTACTTGCGATCCACCTTGAAGCCACCGGCGGCGCCGTCCACGCGGATGCGCACCTGCGCGGTGGTGTAGCCCTCCCTGGCCGTCAGCGGGAAGCTGAGCGTGGTCTTGGCGCCATCGGCCAGCTGCGCGGTGCGGCTGCCTTCGCCGATCGCCAGCGGGCCGATGCCGTCCACCTGCACCTTGAAGGCGCCGGGCTTACCTGTGAAGTTCTGCACGTCCAGGGTGACCATGCTGCGGTCGCCCGGCGCCAGCACGCGCGGCAGACTGGCTTCGGCCACCACCGGTGCGCGTACCAGGGTTTCCACGTCGCGGTTGCCGTACTGGTCGTCCGAATACACCAGCGCCGAAACCCGCAGCGTGCCGTTGAAATCCGGCACTTTCAGGATCACGCGCGCATTGCCCTTGGCATCCAGCTTCACCGGGCCGGCGAACAGGTCCACCGTCTGCACCTTGGCCGTCGGTCGCTTGGCCTGCGGCAGCGGTCCCAGCGCCATGTCGCCGCCGAAACGCAGCTTGGCCGTATCGCCCTCGAAGCTCTCGATCACCCGGCCGTACACGTCGAAGCTGTCCACGCCGAACCGGCGCTGGGCGAAGAACTGGCTGGTCGCATCCGGCACCGGATAGCGGGTGATGTTGAGGATGCCCACGTCCACCGCCGAGACGGTGACGTGCGCATTCTTGCCGGCCAGCTGCGGCACGCTGACGGTGACGGCCAGGTCCTGGTCCGGCTGCATCTTCTCCGGTGCCTTCAGGCCCACCGCGACGCGACGCGCGGCACGGTCCATCGGCACGTGCGCCACGCCGACCGCACGGGCCGGGGTGATCTTGGACGGCGCGCTGCCGCCGCGGAACACCAGCGCGGTCACGTACACGTCGTGTCGCTCCCAGTCCTGCGTTACCGGGATCTCGAAGGTGCTGCCCGGCTTCACGTCGATATTCTTGACGTAGAGCATGTGGTCGGACTCGACCATCAGCACGCCCTTGCCTTCATGCGGCGGCGTGACCGTCACTTTGAGCGTGTCGCCCGCGCGGTAGCCAGTCTTGTCCAGGGAGAGCTTGACCTTGTCCGGGCGCGCATCCAGGCCGCGGTTGTCGTCGCTCCAGCTCCAGCCAGCGGTGAACGGATAACGCGTGGTCAGGCCAGTGGCCGGGTCGAACACCTCCAGCCGATAGCCGCCCCACTCCACCGGGAACTCCACGCGCGCCGCCTCGGGGCCGACATCGATCTTGCGCGTGTCCACTTCCTCGAAGCGCTGGGTGTAGTCGAACGACCAGCCGGTGTCGTCGTCATGGGTCCAGTGATAGTCGCGGCGCTCGCGCACCAGCGTGACTTTCAGATTGCTTCCGGACAGCCGCTTGCCGGCCGCGTCCATGCGCGCGATCTCGAAGCCTGCCGTGCCGTTGGCATTGGAGCCTTCCTTGTCGTCGAACAGCGGCCGCACGCCCACCAGCGCCTCGGCCGGCCACATCACCCGCTTGAGCGTGCGGTTGATCGTGCGTCCGCCGGTTTCATACACGCTGCCGGAGACGATCGCCGCCACCGGCGTGACCGGCTTGACCTCGTCGGGCAGCGCGATGTCCTCTTCGTAATGGCCCTTGGCGTCGAAGGTCGCATCGACCACGTCCTTGGCTTCCTTGGGCAGATCCACCGTGGGATCGCCGAAGAACCAGCCCGGCAGTTTGTCCAGCGGATGCTGCTCGACCGCCACCGCCAGCCGCGCGGTGAAGCGGTTGCCGTCGGCCGGCGCGCCATACAGGTAGGCCGCGTCGGCCTGCAGCGCCAGCGGCGAACCCGGCTTGAGCGTGTCCGGCGCGGACAGGTCCAGCTTCATGCGCTCGGGCAGGAATTCCTCGATGCGCAGGGTCATGCCCTGCACCGCTTCGGCACTGCCCGGATCGGTGCGGAATTCCACCTGCCAGCGCCCGGTCGGCGCCTCGGCGGGGATCGCCTGTTCGAAGGAGAAATAGCCCTGCTCGGCGGGCTTCAGCCGGGTCTCGCGGAACACCTTGCCGTCGGGCTGCTTGAGCCGCAGGTACAGCGGCTGGTCGGCCTTGACCGGCTTGCCGTCGAAATCGCGCAGCAGCGCCGACACGCGCACCGTTTCGCCGGGGCGATACAGGTCGCGCCCGGACCAGGCGAACACGTCGAACCAGGCCTGCTCGCGCCCGGCCACGGCAAACTCGGACAGGTCCAGCGCCGGCTGGTTGAACGGCAGCAGGGTCACGTCCTTGCCGCGGCTGGCGACCAGCACCTGGCCGGCGTCCAGCGTGTACTTGAGCAGCGCGTTGCCGTTGCCGTCGGTCTCGCCCTTGAGCACGGTGTCGCCCTTGGCGTCGAGCACGCGCAGCTGCGCGCCCTTGGTCGCCTCGCCGCTGGCCAGCGAGGCGGTGTGCACGAACAGCGTGTCCTTGTAGGCTCGTGCGTGCAGCCCCAGGTCACTGACGCTGAAGAACGCGGTCTGCAGGTCTTCGGAGAACCGCCCGACCCGCTTCATCACCGCGAAGTACAGGCCCGGCTCCTGCAGCTGCTTGATGTCCTGGATCGGCAGGTAGCTGAGCGCGCGCTCGTTGGGCTTGCCGTCCAGCACGAAGCGGTTGAGGTAGACCGACTCGGCCATGTCGCCCAGCGGCGTGTGGTCGCCGTAGGAGCGATCCAGGTCCCAGGCACCGCGACTGCCGCCGCGCTGGTACTGGTCGAAGAAGCGCGGCAGGTCGGCCTCGCGCACGCGCAGGAATTCCACGTCCACTTCCGGCACGTTGATCGACACCACCGGCAGGCCACGGGTGTCCTTGGCCGGCAGCACGCTGCCCTGCGAGGCGAAACCCACCGAGGGCTTGAGCGAACCGGTGTGCACCACCTGCTCCACGCCCTTGCCCAGGCGTGCGCCCGCGGCGGCCAGCAGGTCGGCGTCGATCTTCACCGTGTAATCGCGCGCGGCCTCCACCGACGGGAAGCGCAGCACCTTGCCTTCGTCGCCCAGCACCCAGCTGCCACTGACCGGCGCGCCCTTGTCGTCGGTGACGTGCAGCAGCTTGTCGAAGTCCTGCGACTCCACCAGCGCCTGGCTGAATTCCAGGGCGATGGAGACCTCGCCGTCGTCCTCGTCCGGATAGGCATTGGCCAGGCCGAAGCCGGACACCGTCTTGGCCTTCTCGACCTTGACCGCCTCGCCGGAGACCTTGGGCAGGTCGCCGGTCTTGTTGCGATCACAGCCAGCCAGCGCCAGCACCGACAGCGCCGCGGCCAGCAGCATGGCGCGCCACGGATGTCGTGTTGAAAGGGATAACCCGGGAATTGACTGCTGCGCATCCTGCGCGTTGGCCTGCGTCGACGCGCGTGCGCCACGACCCTGCGTGCTCTCCATGAAACGCATTCTCCTGCCCAAGTTTGGGCGGGAGTATAGACCGCGGCCCGACTGCTAAAACGACGCTGCCGCCTCTTTTTCAAGAGACGGCAGCGCGGTGAAGCAGACGACGATGGCGCAGCGCGGATCAGGCGTCCGGCTGGGCCTCGACGCTGGCGGCGGCGGTGTCGCCACTGCCTTCGGCCAACTCGTCCTCTTCTTCCAGCGAGGCATCCAGGCGTTCGATCGCCTGCAGCTTCTCGCCCTTGGACAGGCGGATCAGGGTGACGCCCTGGGTGTTGCGGCCCACGCGCGAGATCTCGGTCGAGCGCGTGCGCACCAGGGTGCCGCCATCGGAGATCAGCATGACCTCGTCGGTGTTGCCCAGCAGCAGCGCGCCGACCAGCTTGCCGTTGCGGGCATTGGTCTGGATGCCGATCACGCCCTGGGTGCCACGGCCCTTGCGCGGGTACTCGGCCAGCGGGGTGCGCTTGCCGTAGCCGTTCTCGGTGGCGGTCAGGATGTAGCAGCCGGATTCGTCCTGGGTGGTCTCCAGCACGGTCTCGTCGGCCGCGGTGTCGACAACGTCATCAACCGCCTCGTCCTCGGACTCGTCTGCGCCCGCACCGGCGGCACGCTCGGCCACGATCAGGCTGACCACGTCCTCGCCCTTGCCCAGGCGGATGCCGCGCACGCCGGTGGCGGTACGGCCCATCGAGCGCACGGTTTCCTCGCCGAAGCGCACCGTCTTGCCGTTGGAGGCGAACAGCAGCACGTCGCGCTCGCCATCGGTCAGGGCCACGCCGACCAGCGCATCGCCTTCGTCCAGGTTGATCGCGATCTTGCCGCGCGCCAGGCGATAGGCGAACTCGGTCAGCGGGGTCTTCTTGACCGTGCCGTTGCGGGTGGCGAAGAACACATAGCGGCCTTCCTCGTACGCACGCACCGGCAGCACCGCCTGGACCTTCTCGCCGGCTTCCAGCGGGATCCAGTTGATGATCGGGCGGCCGCGCGCGTTCGGCCCGGCTTCGGGCAGTTGGTGCACGGCCAGCCAGAACACCCGGCCCTTGCTGGTGAAGGTCAGCAGCGTGTCATGCGTGTTGACCAGCCACAGTTGGTCGATGAAATCCTCGTCCTTGGTCGCCGCCGCGTTGCGGCCACGGCCGCCGCGCTTCTGCGCACGGTAGCTGCTGGCCGGCTGGCGCTTGGCGTAACCGGCGTGGGACAGGGTCACGACCATGTCTTCCGGCGCGATCAGGTCGAGGATGTCGAAATCTTCCTCGCTCTGGCGGATCTCGCTGCGACGCGCGTCGCCGAACTCGGCCTTGACGTTCAGCAGCTCCTCGCGGATGACCTCCTTGAGCACCTCGGGGTTTTCCAGGATGCGGATCAGGCCGGCGATGGTGTCCAGCAGCAGGCGGTATTCCTCGGTGAGCTTTTCCTGCTCCAGGCCGGTCAGGCGGTGCAGGCGCATTTCCAGGATCTGCGAGGCCTGCACTTCGGTCAGCTGGTAGCGACCGCCCAGGAAACCCACGCCGCTGGGCAGGTCTTCCGGACGCGAGGATTCGCTGCCGGCTGCGGCCAGCAGCGAGCCGACCAGGCCCGGTTCCCAGGTCTTGGCCAGCATGCGCTCACGCGCCTCGCCGGGATTGGCCGAGGTCTTGATGAGCTCGATCATCTCGTCGATGTTGGCCAGCGCGACGGTCAGGCCTTCGAGGATGTGGGCACGGGCGCGCGCCTTGCGCAGCTCGAAGATGGTCCGGCGGGTCACCACTTCGCGGCGATGGCGCACGAAGGCTTCCAGCATCTGCTTGATGTTGAGCAGCTGCGGGCGGCCGTCGACCAGGGCGACCATGTTGATGCCGAACACCGATTCCATCGGCGTCTGCGAATACAGGTTGTTGAGGACGACCTCGGCCGATTCGCCGCGCTTGACCTCGATGTAGATGCGCATGCCGTCCTTGTCGGACTCGTCACGCAGCTCGCTGATGCCTTCGAGCTTCTTTTCCTTGACCAGCTCGGCGATCTTCTCGATCAACCGCGCCTTGTTCACCTGGTAGGGGATCTCGGTGACGATGATCGCCTCGCGACCGGTGCGATCGTCGACTTCCACGTCGGCCTTGGCGCGCATGCGCACGCGGCCGCGGCCGGTGCGGTAGCCGGCGATGATGCCGGCGGTGCCGTTGATGATGCCGGCGGTGGGGAAATCCGGGCCCGGGATGTATTCCATCAGCTGGTCGATATCGATCAGCGGGTTGTCGATCATGGCGATCAGGCCATCGACGACTTCGGACAGGTTGTGCGGCGGGATGTTGGTCGCCATGCCGACCGCGATGCCGGCCGAGCCGTTGACCAGCAGGTTCGGGAACCGGGTCGGCATGACCGACGGCTCCAGCTCCTTCTCGTCGTAATTGGGCACGAAATCGACGGTTTCCTTGTCGATGTCGGCCATCAGTTCATGGGTCAGGCGCGACATGCGCGCTTCGGTGTAACGCATCGCCGCGGCGGAGTCGCCGTCGACCGAACCGAAGTTGCCCTGGCCATCGACCAGCAGGTAGCGCAGCGAGAACGGCTGGGCCATGCGCACCAGTGTGTCGTAGACCGACTGGTCGCCGTGCGGGTGGTACTTACCGATCACGTCACCGACGATACGGGCGGACTTGTAATACGGCTTGTTGCTGTGCGCGCCAAGCTCGTTCATCGCAAACAGCACGCGGCGATGCACCGGCTTGAGTCCATCTCGGACATCGGGGAGTGCGCGGCCCACGATCACGCTCATGGCGTAGTCGAGGTAGCTCTTGCGCATCTCGTCTTCGAGGTTGACGGGGATGATTTCCTTGGCGAGATCAGCCATTCGATGTCCGTGCTTGTATTCGGTACTTCAGGCCAAAACCCCGGCTGCCACAGAGACTGCAGCCACTGGATTCCGGAGGGAATTTCAACCGCGCGATTGTACCACGCGCGGCACCCCGGATGCGGCCCTGGATGCGGCGTAAATCAAGCACTTGCGCGTGGAACCAGGCTTACGCCGGCAGGCTTTGCGGCATGTTCCACTCGGCGTTTTCGGCCCTGCCGCGCGGCCTGTTGTCAAGCCTGTCGTGGCACGGCTGAAGCCTCAGCCGAAGGCGGCGCGCATCTTCTCGGTGGTCGGTGCCTCGACCACGCCTTTCTCGGTCACGATCGCGTCGATCAGATCGCCCGGCGTGACGTCGAAGACCGGGTTCCAGGCCTTGATGCCTTCGGCCACGATGCGCACGCCGCCGATGCCGTGCAGTTCGCCCGGATCGCGTTCCTCGATCTCGATCAGCTCGCCGCTGGCGGTGTCCATGTCCACGGTCGAGGACGGCGCCACGACCATGAACTTCAGGCCGTGGTGGCGCGCCGCGATGGCCAGCTGGTAGGTGCCGATCTTGTTGGCGGTATCGCCGTTGGCGCAGATGCGGTCGGCACCGACCACGACCCACTGCACCACGCCGGTCTTCATCAGGTGCGAGGCCGCCGAGTCCGCGATCAGGGTCGCGTCGATGCCGTCCTGCTGCAGCTCCCACACCGTCAGGCGCGCGCCCTGTTGCCACGGGCGGGTTTCATCGGCGAAGACCTTGAGGATCTTGCCCTGGGCCACGCCGGCGCGGATCACGCCCAGCGCGGTACCGAAGCCGGCGGTGGCCAGCGAACCGGTGTTGCAATGGGTCAGCACGCCACTGCCCTCGCCGATCAGCGCTGCGCCCAGCTCGCCCATGTGGCGATTGGCGGCCAGGTCCTCGGTAGCGATGGCTTCGGCTTCGTGTTCCAGCACCGCGCGCCAGTCGGCGCCTGCGGGCTGCAGCATGCGGCGCATGCGCGCCAGCGCCCACGCCAGGTTGACGGCGGTGGGACGGGCGGCGTTGAGGCGCTGCAGGGCCGGCTCGATCTTCAGCGACGCCTCGGCGCCGTCGGCGGCGTCGATGTCGCGCCCGGCCAGCACCGTGCCCCAGGCTGCGGCGATGCCGATCGCCGGCGCGCCGCGCACGGCCAGGGCGTGGATGGCTGCGGCGACGTCATCGCTGGTGGTGCATTCCACATGCTCCACCACGAAGGGCAGCTTGCGCTGGTCGAGCAGTTGCAGGGCATCGCCCGTCCACAGGATGGGACGGATGCGGTCGTAACGGGCGTAGTCGAAGGTGTCGTTCATCGGCCCATTTTAACCGGCACGATGTGGCGATCCCGATGTAGGGCGCGCGATCAGCGCACCCGAAACAGCGCGCGGCAGCCGCCGTCGACCCAGACGCCGTCGGCATCCCAGCCCCAGCTCTGGCCCTGCACGCAGGCGGTATCGGACATCTGCCGGATCAGTTCGACCGGGGTGACGGTCACCTGTGCCGGGCAGCGCTTGCGCGCCTGGTCCTGCGATTCGCAGCGGACCACGCGGTGCTTGAGGTCGAATTCGCCGCCGTCGTCATCGCCCAGGCCGCTGACGAATTCCGCCCGGCAGCCGTGGTCCACCCACACGCCGAAGCGACCGTAGTCCCAGGTACGGCCCTTGATGCAGGGCGTATTGGAGAGCTGCTTGGTCAGGCGCACGCCGGCCGAGGCGTCCACGTCGCAGTACTTGAGGTCCGCGCCCTTGGATTCGCAGCTGAAATGCTCGACAGCCACTTCCTCGGGAGCGCGTTCGCCACCGCCGAACCAGCGCCCCACGGTTCCGCAGCCGGCCAGTGCGGTCATCGCACATGCCAGCACGCACCCACGCACCCAACCGCTGTTCAACACGGACTTCCCCCGAACGGTACGCAAACTCGAACTCCCTGCAGGCACCACATGCCAGCACATTCACGTGTTTACGGTCCGTGTATTCCCAGCGTGTGTCAGGCCCGCGCGAAATCGAAGGCCAGCACATCGGCAATGCGGGGCGTTCCCAACATCGCCATCAGCAGTCGATCCATCCCCACTGCCACGCCAGCGCAGTGTGGCATGAGTGGCAGGGCGTCGAGCAAGTGCCGATCGTGGGGGCGCTGAACGAGCCCGCGCGCAGCGCGACGCTGGTTGTCGTGGCTGAACCGGGTTCGCTGTTCATCGGCATCGCGCAGCTCGTGATAACCATTGGCCAGCTCGACCGCGCCCAGGTACAGCTCGAAGCGTTCGGCCACCGGCGGATCCCCCGCTTTCGCGGGGTCAGGCTGACGGATCTGCGCCAGCGCCGCCTGCGAGGCGGGCCAGTCATGCACGATCGTGATCGCATCGTCGGCGAACGCCGGCTGCAGGTGGTGCGTGACCAGCAGGTCCAGCCAGTCGTCGCGGCCCAGCCCGTCGGCGTCGATCTGCACCTCGCCCAGCGCCGCCTGAAGCTGCGCCTGGCTGGCGGTGAACGGATCCAGGCCCAAGCCCTGCTGGAACAGCGCGCGATAGGTCAGCACGCGCACACTGGCGCTGCGGCCGACCAGCGCGAGCGCCTGCTGCACCAGCGCGACGGTCTCTTCGGCCAGGCGCACATGATCCCAGCCGACGCGATACCACTCCAGCATCGTGAACTCGGGATTGTGGCGGCCGCCGGCCTCGCCATTGCGAAACACGCGCCCCAGTTCGTAGCAGTCGCCGATGCCGGCGGCGAGCAGGCGCTTGAGCGGATATTCCGGCGAGGTGCGCAACCAGCGCGTGCGCGCGCCGGCGCTGACGTGGCCAGTGAACGCGGCGGTGAAGCTCTCGATGTTCGGCTCGGTGTTGCCGGCCTGCGACAACACCGGCGTCTCCACTTCCAGCACGTCGCGCTGCGCGAAGAATCCGCGCACCAGCGCGTTCAGCCGCGCGCGCAGCCGCAACACGTCAAGCGTTGCGGTCGGCCCCCAGGGCTGGCTCATGCGTGCTGGTCCAGGAACGCCAGCAGCTTCGCTTCGTCCCAGACATCGATACCCAGATCCTGCGCCTTCTTCAGTTTCGAACCGGCCTCGGCGCCGGCCACGACGAAGCTGGTCTTCTTCGACACGCTGCCGGCGACCTTGGCACCGAGGGCTTCCAGTTTGGCGCCGGCCTCGTCGCGGCTCATCGCCTCCAGGCCACCGGTCAGCACGACGGTCTGCCCGGTCAGTGGGCCGGTCTCGATCGCCGCCTGCTGCGGCGTGATCGCATCCAGCGTGGCCAACGTGTCGAGCGTGCGTCGCAACAGCTGCACGTGAGCATCGTCTTCCAGCCATCCGACGAGCGCGGCGGCCGTGTCCTTGGGCAGGCCGACGCCGATCAACGTTTCCAGCTCGGCATCGACGATGTCATCGGCGTTGGGCATCGCCGCCGCCAGGGTCTCGGCACGCACCTTGGTCAACTTGGGAATTTCGAGATCGGCCAGCAGCGTGAGCAGATCCAGGCCCTCGCGCAGCAGGCCGCTGGGCACATGCGTGTCGCCGATCTGCACGCCGCGCGCCAGCAGGTCGTCGATGGCCTGCTGGTTGCCGTCCTGGGCGAAGAATCCGCCCAGCGAACGCGCCACCTCGCCCCCGACATCGGGCACGCGCTTGAACACCGGCCACGGCAGGCCGCGAATCAACTGGAGATCGCCGAACCACGCCGCCAGCGCCTTGGCCGTGCTCTCGCCCACATGATCGATCCCCAGCGCAAACAGGAACCGCTCCAGCGTGGTCTGCCGGCTCTTGTCCAGCGCCTCGATCAGGTTTTCGGCCCACTTGGTCGCGATCTTCTTCCGGTTCCAGTCGAAGGCCGGCAGGCCAGCGCGCAGCAGGTCGGCCTGCCAGGTGTCGGGTGCTTCCTCGCCCTCGCCTCGAACGCTGGCGACGGTCGCCTCCAGCTTCGCGTACGCCCCGCTGGGCAGATGCTCGCGCGCCTCGCGCAGGAAGCCTTCGGGCGTCTCCGCGCCGGTGACCAGGCGCAGCTGCAGCAGCAGGTCCAGGTCGAGCTTGTACAGGTCGGCCACGCCCTGGACCACGCCGGCGTCGACCAGCACCTCGATGAACTTCTCGCCCAACCCATCCACATCCATCGCACGACGCGAAACGAAATGCCGAATCGCCTCCTTGCGCTGCGCCGGACAACTCAGCTCGCCGGAGCAACGCCAGGCCGCCGCGCCTTCCTCGCGCACGATGTCCGAGCCGCAGACCGGGCAATGCGTGGGCATCTGCCAGGGCTGGGTGCCCGGCGGGCGCTGGGCCTCGATGACGCTCACCACTTCGGGGATCACATCGCCCGCGCGGCGCACGATCACCGTGTCGCCGATGCGCGCGTCCAGGCGTTCGATCTGGTCGGCGTTGTGCAGCGTGGCGTTGGTGACGATGACGCCAGCCACCTGCACCGGCTCCAGGCGCGCGACCGGGGTGGCCGCGCCGGTGCGACCGATCTGGATCTCGATGTCGCGCAGCGTGGTGGACTGCTCCTGCGCGGGGAACTTGTGCGCGATCGCCCAGCGCGGCGCGCGCGAGACGAAGCCCATCTCGCGCTGGCCTTCGGCATCGTCCAGCTTGTAGACCACGCCATCGATGTCGAACGCCAATCCATCGCGGCGCGCGCCGATGTCGCGATAGAACGCCAGCAGGCCATCTGCGCCTTGCACCAGCTGCGACAGGTCGCTGACCGGAAAGCCCCAGGCGCGCAACTGCTTGAGCACGCCCGAATGGCTGTCCGGCAGCGCGCCGCCTTCCACCGCGCCGGTGCCGTAGGCAAAGAACGCCAGCGGCCGCTGCGCGGTGACGCGTGCATCGAGCTGGCGCAGCGAGCCCGCCGCGCCATTGCGCGGATTGGCCAGCACCTTGCCGCCGTGCAGGCGCGCCTGTTCGTTGTAGGCCTCGAACGCCGCACGCGGCATGTAGACCTCACCGCGCACTTCCAGCACGTCGGGCCAGCCGGTGCCGCGCAGCTTCAGCGGGATCGCCTTGACCGTGCGCAGGTTGGCGGTGACGTCCTCGCCGGTGGCGCCGTCGCCGCGCGTGGCGCCCTGGACGAACATGCCGTGCTCGTAGCGCAGGCTGATCGCTAAACCATCGAGCTTGGGCTCGGCGGAGAAAGTCAGCCTCTTGCGGCCGAGCTTCTCGGAAATCCTGCGCACGAAATCGGCCACTTCCTCATCGTCGAAAGCATTGCCCAGCGACAGCATCGGGATGGCATGGCGGACTTCGGCGAACTTCGATTCGGCCAACGCGCCGACACGCTGCGTGGGCGAATCGGGCGTCACCAGTTCTGGATGCGCGGCTTCCAGTTCATCCAGCGCGCGCAGCAGGCGGTCGTACTCGGCATCGGGGATGTTGGGCTCATCCAGCACGTGGTAGCGATAACTGGCGTCATCGAGCTGTTCACGCAGTGCGGCCACGCGGGCGGCAGGGTCGTTCGCTTGGGTCATCTGGGGATTTTACGTCGTCCGGCTGCGGGCCCGGCACTGCCGGAAGTCGCTTTCTGGGACCGTGGCGACAGCACCTGAACACGGGGGGCGATAGGGTCACCAGCCACGTTCCAAGGAGCATTCCCCCGTGCGCCCTTCCCTTTCCCCTTTCGACGCGGCCACGCGCCAACTTCGTGAAATCTGCTTGCCCCAGCGCCACGCCCAGGCGGTCCATCGGTGACGGTGGCCGCCGTCGCATCCCCCGCCCGCCCTGCCAGCGCGCGCATCGAGTCGCTGGATTTCATCCGTGGCGCCTGCCTGATCGTCATCGCCTTCGACCACATCTCCAGCTTCTCGCGGAAGCTGGGCTATACCGGCCGCGAATTCTTCACGCCGACGACGCTGGGCTACTCCTCGGCGGCCGAACTGTTCCTGTTCGTCTCCGGCGTGCTGATCGGCATCCTGCACACCAGGCCGGGCGTGTCGTTCTCCAAGCGCTTCGTCAAGCTCTCGCACCGCGCGGGGCACCTGTATCTGTACAACGCACTGGCCTTCGTCGTGCTGCTGGCCGCGACTACCGGACTGGCCACCTACGCGATGGAAGCGCTGGAGCTGAGCCGCTTCGCCCATCGCCCGGGTGAATCCACGATCGATTTCCTGCTGATGTCGAGCAGCCCGCCACTGCTGGACATCCTGTCGCTGTATGTGTGCTTCCTACTGGTGTCGGTGCTGTTTGTGCCGCTGTCGCTGCGCAGCCCAGCGCTGGCCTTCGCGCTGTCGCTGCTGCTGTACGCGGTTTGCCAGTGGCCACCGGCCCGCCAGGCGCTGGGCCTGCAGGCCGAAGGCCAGGGGCTCAACCCCTATGCCTGGCAGCTTTGCTTCATGGCCGGCGTGGTGTGCGGGCAGTTGGGCCTGCTGGCGCGGCTGGAAGCACTGATGCGGCAGAAACCCGCCGTGATCCTGACCATCTCGGCGCTGGCGATCATGACGCTGGCCTTCGTCGCCGATCGCAAGCTGGGGCTGACCGATGCGTGGTGGTGGGACAAGCACGAGCTGGGCGTGTTCCGCATCCCACACGCGGCGCTGGTGCTGGCCGCCTATATCTGGCTGTCCTGCCTACTGCGCGATCCGCGCATGCCGGCAGTCGCACGCTGGCTGCATGAAGCCCTGGCCAGCATGGGCCGGCATTCGCTGGAAGTGTTCACCGTGGGCATCGCGCTGACCTATGCGGTGTCGCTGCTGGTGGGCGAGCTGCGGCCGAACACGGCGGTCTTTTACCTGATCCTGGCCGGGGTGGCGATCGTGCTGTGGCTGTTCGCGCGCTATCTGGAGTGGCGCCGCGCCGTGGCGCGCTGACGACGTGTCCATTCGCGGTGAGGCCGGTCAGATGACGTCTTGCCGTTAGAGGTGATCAGGCGCGTGCTTGCGTCCTGATCCCTGGATGTTGACATGGCCGTCTCGACGTCGGATCGCCTGGTGCCGCTGGACTTCATCCGCGGCATCTGCCTGATCGTCATCACGCTCAACCATTACTCGCTGCTGGCGCAGCTACTGGGCTATCCGGGCAAGGCGATCTGGACGCCGACGACACTGGGGTATTCGTCCTCGGCCGAACTGTTCTTCTTCATCTCCGGCTACCTGGTCGGCGTGGTCTATGCGCAACCGGGCAGGTCGGCGGGCCTGTCGTTCGTGCGCCTGAGCCATCGCGCCGGGCACCTGTACCTGTACAACGCACTGGCCTTCCTGTGCCTGCTGGCGCTGTGCGGCACCTTGCCGCCCTACCTCGCCTTCGAGCTGCGGATGGGCGACCTGATCCGGTCGCCGCACCACGCGGTGCAGACCTTCCTGATGCTGCGCGACAGCCCGCCGCTGCTGGACGTGCTGCAGATCTACGTGCTGTTCCTGCTAGCCAGCATTCCGCTGGTGCCGCTGGTGATCCGATGGCCGTGGGCGGTGCTGGCGGCCTCCGTGGCGCTGTATGCGGTGAGCCAATGGCACACCGTGGCCGAATCGCTGGGCCAGCCGATCGAATCCGGCTACTTCAATCGCTTTGCCTGGCAGCTGCTCTTCATCGGCGGCATCGTCGGTGGCCGCATGCAGGTGCTGCAGCGGCTGCAGGACCTGGTGCGTCAACCGCGTATCGCGTTCGCGGGGCTGGCCGCGCTGGCGGCGATGACGGTGTTCTTCCTGATCGACCGCAAGGTGATGCCGCTCACCGACATGCGTTGGTGGGACAAGCGCGACCTGGCGCCGCTGCGGCTGGCCCATGCGGCGCTGGTGCTGTTCGCGTGGTTCTGGCTGTGCGAAACCCTGCAACGGGCGCGCCTGCAACGCTGGGGCGGCGCGCTGGCGGTCGAGGTGTTCTGCACGCTGGGCCGCCAGTCGCTGGAGGTGTTCACCTTCGGCATCGCGCTGTCCTACGCCGGCGCGCTGATGCTTCGGGCGCTCTCGCTGACACTGGTGCCTTACCTGGCGATCGCCGCACTGCTGGTGGTGATGATGTGGCTGTTCGCGCGCTACCTGCGGCTGCGCCACCTGCTGGTCATGGCGCCGGCAAACCCGGCCTGAGCCGGTTCGAACGCCTTACCAGCGCGGCGTCTTGCTCAGCGGCGGCGCCTCGTGCTGGCGGTCGTAGCCACGCAGCTCTTCGCGGATGTGCTGGATGCGCTGGCGGCCCAGCGCGTTGCGACTGTCGTCCAGCAGCACGCCGTCAAGCAGTTCGGCCATGCGCTGCACGTTGGGCAGCATCATTTCCCAGGCATCGAGCGCGGTCATCGGCGCCGGCAGGGTCAGGAAGAATGCAATCGCCGGGGTTTCCAGCTCGCGGATCGCGGCCATGTCGAAGCTGCCGGGCTGCATGATGTTGGCCATGCTGAAGACCGGCCCGCGCTCGGGGTGATGCTCGATCAGGCGGTGAAACACATTCATGTGGCCGAAAGTCAGACCGGTCTTCTCGGCCGCCACCACGATGTCCTCGCCGCGCAGCATCTGGCCGGACTTGGCCGCCACGTACAGCGAGATGATCTTGTCGAAATCTTGGCCCGGGCGCTTGCCCAGGTCGTTGTCCGCCTTGCTGGTATCGGCCAGGCCCAGGTCAGGCTGGACCACGCCGTCGCCGTTGTAGTCGGACTGCGCGTCGTAGCCGGTGTTCTCGCCGCCGAGGCTGGGCTCGACGCGGGACGGATCACGCTCACCCGATTCCAGGCGACGTCCCTGCGGCGGCTTCTTCGGCCGGCCGAACAGGATCATCGCGGCAATCAGGATGACGCCGACCACGGCGATGCCGATCCGCAGCATCAACACATCCGACATCAGGCGCTCCTTCTCCGAAACAGGCGAGATGGTGCCACGCTTGGCGCACGGCATCCATCCCTTGGATGACGCAGCGATTGCTGCAACGCGTTACGCCGCGCCCGCCAGGCGCGAGGCTTCGGCCAGGTCGACCGACACCAGGCGCGACACGCCGGGCTCGCGCATGGTCACGCCGGAGAGCTGGTTGGCCGCTTCCATCGTCGCCTTGTTGTGGCTGACGAACAGGAACTGCACCTTCTCGCTCATCTCCTTGACCATCGCGGCCAGGCGACCGACGTTGGCTTCGTCCAGCGGCGCGTCCACCTCGTCCAGCAGGCAGAACGGTGCGGGATTGAGCTGGAAGATCGCGAACACCAGCGCCACGGCGGTCATCGCCTTCTCGCCACCGGAGAGCAGCGAGATGCTCGACACGCGCTTGCCCGGTGGACGCGCCATGATGGTCACGCCGGTGTCGAGCAGGTCCTCACCGGTCAGTTCCAGGTAGGCATGGCCACCGCCGAACAGGCGCGGATAAAGCGACTGCACGCCGGAATTGACCCGGTCGAAAGTGTCCTTGAAGCGGCCGCGGGTCTCGCGGTCGATCTTGCGGATCGCTTCTTCCAACGTTTCCAGCGCAGCGGTGAGGTCGGCGTTCTGCGACTCCAGGTACTCGCTGCGGGTGCTGGCCTCGCCGTACTCGTGGATGGCGGCCAGGTTGACCGGCTCCAGGCGACGCATGCGGCCATCGATCTGCTGCACGGCCTGTTCCCAGTCCGAGAGCTTGGCCACTTCGGGAAGGGTTTCGATCACCGCATCCAGCACGAAACCGGCCTGCTCCACGGCAGTGGAGAGCTGCTCGGCCTTGAGGACGAGGGCCTGCTGGTCCAGGCGGCGCTGGGCGATGGCCTCGCGTTGAGCCAGCGCCTGTTCGTCGCGCTGCTGGCGGGTCTGCTCGTACTGGCGCAGACCGATGTCGATGCCGTCCAGCGCGGTGCGCGCCTCGGTCAACACGCGCTCAGTGCGCACGCGCTCATGCAGCGCGTTCTCGCGCTCGGATTCCAGCGACGACACCGGGTCGTCGCCTTCGTTGAGCTGCAGGGTGATCTCGCCCAGACGGGAATCCAATTGGCCGCGCTGGCCGCCCATGCGCTCCAGCGCCTGGGTCAGCGAGGCCACCTGGGTGCGCTGCGATTCCAGGGTCAGTGCAAGGGCGTGCGTGGCCTCGCGCACGGTGCGGGCCGCTTCGCGCGCGGCATCGCGGGCACCGGTGAAGTCACGGCGCTCGGCATCGAGCTGCTGCCGCGCGTCTTCCTGGTCGGCCATGCGGGTGACGGCGTCTTCCAGGCGCAGGCGCGCTTCGGCGGCCTGATCGCGGGCTTCGTCGAGCGTCTGGCCGAGCTGGCCGAGTTCGCCATCGATGCGGTCGATGCGGTTGCGCGCCGCATCGAGCTTGCCCTGCTGGCCCTGCAGCTGACCGGCCAGTTCGGACACGGCACGGTGCGCCTGATACAGGCTGCGCTGGGCTTCCTCGCGCGCCTGTTCGCCGGCCAGCGCGGCATCGCGCAGGTTGACCAGTTCCTGCTCAGCCTGCGTTTCGCGGGCCTGCAGGGTGTCGATCTCTTCGCGCAGCGACTGGATCTCGCGCTCGCGCAGCAGCGCGCCCTGCTTGGCCGCGCCGGAGCGCTGGACGTGAATCCAGCCCTCGCCCAGGCGCTCGCCGCCCTTGGTGATGACCGCATCGCCTTCCGGCAGCTGTGGCTGCAGCGCGCGTGCGGCGGTGAGGTCTTCGGCCGCGTGCAGGCGCGCCAACAGGCGGCGCACGGCCAGCGGGCCCTGCACCTTGGCGGCCAGCGAGGTCGCGGCGAAGGTTTCGCTGCCTTCCTGCGGCGAGACCAGCGCGATGCGGCCTTCGCCGAGGTCGGCCAGGGCTTCGACCAGCGATTCGGGCGCTTCAACCAGCACGCCTTCGATCAGGCGACCGAGCGCGCCTTCGACCGCGTTTTCCCAGCCGGCGTCAACGGTGAGCGCCTCGCCCACGCGCGTGGCCGAATCCAGCCCTCGCGCCTTGAGCCACGCCACCGCCGCGCCCTGCTCCTGGCCGAGCGCGGCCTGCTGCAGGGTCTCCAGGGAGGACAGGCGACCGCGTGCCGCCTGGGCGTGCTTGCGCACGTCGGCTAGCTGCGTCTGCAGCGTGCGCTGGCGCTCGCTGAACTCGTCCACGGCCTGCTTGCGCAGCTCGACCGCTTCGTTGAGCTCGTCCAGCGAGGCCTTCTTGATTTCGTGGTCTTCGAACAGCGCCTCGTACGCCGACGCCAGCGCCTCCAGGTCCAGGCCGGCGCGCTCGGCCTTGAGCGCTTCGCGGCGGCGATCGGATTCCAGCGACTGGCGATCCAGGTAATCGACACGGGTGCGTTCGACTTCGCCGGCACGCGAGGATTCGGCGGTGGCGCGGTTGTGCGCTTCCCAGCGCGCCTGCCAATCGGACAGCTTCGCCTCGGCCTCGCGCAGCGCGTCTTGGCGCATGACGTCGTCCTCGCGCAGCTGCTCCAGCTGCGGCTCGGCTTCGTCCAGCGATTCGCGCAGGACGGTCAGGCGCGCGGTGTCGCTGTCGATGTGGGTGCCAAGTTCGGCCAACTGCGCCTGGGCTTCCTGTTGGGCCTTGACCAGGCGATTGGAGAGATCCTTCTGGTGCTGGATCTGCTGCTCGATGCGGGCCAGGTTGCTGCCGACCTGGTAGACGTCGGCCTGGGCGCGGTTGAGGGTTTCCACCGCTTCATCGCGGCGCAGGCGGTCGCCTTCGATCTGGGCCTCGGCCTCGCGCTGTTCTGCGATCAGCTGCTGCAGGCGGGTTTCCTCGACCGACAGGCCTTCGCGCAGGCCGCGCAGGTCGCCGTCCAGGCCGCGGTATTCCAGCGCCTTCCATTGCGCATCCTTGATCCGGCGTTCTTCCTGCAGGGCTTGGTACTGCTCGGCCTGGCGCGCCTGGCGCTTGAGGTGTTCGAGCTGCTTGTCCACTTCCTCGCGCAGGTCGGTGAGGCGCTCCAGGTTCTCGCGGGTGTGGCGGATGCGGGTCTCGGTTTCCTTGCGGCGCTCCTTGTACTTGGAGATGCCGGCGGCTTCCTCCAGATACACGCGCAGGTCTTCCGGGCGCGCCTCGATGATCTGGCTGATCATGCCCTGCTCGATGATCGAGTAGCTGCGCGGGCCCAGGCCGGTCCCCAGGAACAGGTCGGTGATGTCGCGGCGGCGGCATTTGGTGCCGTTGAGGTAGTAGTTGCTCTGGCCGTCGCGGCTGACGGTGCGCTTGACCGAGATCTCGTTGAACGCAGCGAATTCGCCGGAGATGGTGTGATCGGAGTTGTCGAAGATCAGCTCGACCGTGGCCTGCGACACCGGCTTGCGCGCCGAGGAACCTGAAAAGATCACGTCAGTCAGCGAGTCGCCGCGCAGGCGGCTGGCCGAGCTTTCGCCCATGACCCAGCGCACCGCGTCGATGATGTTGGACTTGCCGCACCCGTTCGGACCGACCACGCCGGTCATGTTGGTCGGCAGGTGCAACGTGGTGGGATCGACGAAGGATTTGAAGCCAGACAGCTTGATCGTGGACAGGCGCATGCGACGTAGGGTTCCAGGACAGCGGCGCCACGGTTTCGCGCGCGCTGACTTAGGTGATGATCAGGATGACGTCTGGCGCGCAATACACTGATTAGCTTGAGGAATATTGCACACAAACCAGCCGTCGATCCTGCAGTATAGCCGCCCGCGCCAAGCCAGGCCGGCGGCGCTTCCTGATCGTCCGGAGTTGCTAAAGCCTACGCCGCAGCCAGCGTGACTCAGCGCGTGGCGATGCTCAGCTCGGTGGCCGGGTCGAAGACATGCAGGCGCCCGGCCGGTAAGGCCATCGAGAGCCGGTCGCCGACCTCGGGCGAGGCCTGTGGCGCGACGCGCGAGACCAACAGGTGCGGACCGAAGCGCAGGTGCAGGAAGGCTTCGTTGCCGACGAATTCCACGCCTTCGACATCGGCCTGGAACGCAGCCTCCCCCGTGGTCGCCGGCTGCAGGTCTTCCGGACGCACGCCGATCACCACTTCGCGACCGAGCCAGTCGGACAGCGCTGCCGGCAGTGCGCCCAGCAACGCGCGTTGGCCGTCGGCCTGGACGAGCGTGGCATGTTCGACGCTGCCTTCGAGCTGGCCGCGCAGGAAGTTCATCGCCGGGCTGCCGAGGAAGCCGGCCACGAACAGGTTGGCCGGACGGTCGTAGAGCACCTTGGGCGTATCGATCTGCTGGATCTGCCCGTCCTTGAGCACCACGATCCGCTGGCCAAGCGTCATCGCTTCGACCTGGTCGTGGGTGACGTAGATCATGGTGGTGCCCAGCTGGCGATGCAGGCGCGCGATTTCGGTCCGCACCGAGTTGCGCAGCTTGGCGTCCAGGTTGGACAGCGGCTCATCGAGCAGGAACACCGCCGGCTCGCGCACCAGCGCACGGCCCAACGCCACGCGCTGGCGCTGGCCACCGGACATCGCCTTGGGCAGCTTGTCCAGCATCGCGGTCAGACCCAGGGTTTCAGCGGCGGCCTTGATGCGTGCGTCGATCGTGGCCTTGTCGTGCTTGCGCAGCTTCAGGCCGAAAGCCAGGTTTTCGGCCACGGTCATGTGCGGATACAGCGCGTAGGACTGGAACACCATCGCGATGTCGCGATCCTTCGGCGCCACGTCGTTGACCACGCGCTCGCCGATCTTGAGGGTGCCGCCGCTGATGTCTTCCAGCCCGGCGATCATGCGCAGCAGCGTGGACTTGCCGCAGCCCGACGGCCCCACCAGCACCATCAGTTCGCCATCGGCGACCTCGAAACTGGCGCCCTGCACGGCCACCTGGCCGTTGTCGTAGACCTTGCGGACCTGATCCAGCTGCACACTCGCCATCGTGACTCCCGGGACATGAAACGGATTGCTGCATCGCGGCAGATCCTCCCTGCATGCGATGCGGTGTCGAAGGCTACGCCAGCACCCGTGACGGAAGCCGGCAAGCCGCGCTATTCTGCCATGTAAGCGTTTTCAAGACGCACTCATCCAATCGTCGACTTGCCGGAGGGGGCCATGTCGAAACCTGCCTCGCATTCGTATGCGGGACGTGGCCTGAACGGGCCGCGCGCTAACATCCGCCGCGCACAGCGGTCAGCCACTGCCGTCGCGCAGGGCCACGCATCTTCATCACCTTTGCAACAGGACTCCCGCATGACCTCACCCGACCCCGCGCAGTGCGTCCTGCTGGCCGATATCGGCGGCACCAACGCGCGCTTCGCGCTGGCCGACACCTCCGCCGACCAACCGTTCCTGGCCGAGAGCGTCCGGGAATACGTGGTCGCCGAGTTCCCGTCCCTGGCCGATGCGGCCAAGCACTATCTGGATGAAACCGGGTCCAAGGCGCGCAACGGCGTGTTCGCCGTGGCCGGCCGTGTCGATGGCGACGAAGCCCGCGTCACCAACCATCCGTGGGTGATCAAGGTCTCGCGCCTGCGCACCACGCTGGGGTTCGAAGGGGTCAAGCTGATCAATGACTTCGCCGCGCAGGCCATGGCCGTGTCGCTGCTGGGCCCGGGCGATGTGGCCCAGGTCGGCCCGGCGCGCTGGAAGCCAGCGCCGTTGTCCAAGAACAAGACCTACGCGGTGATCGGCCCGGGCACCGGCCTGGGCGCTGGCGGCTTGCTGATCCGCGACAGCAAGCGCATCGCGCTGGAAACCGAGGGCGGCCACGTGAGCTTCCCGCCGGGCAACCCGGAAGAAATCGAGATCCTGCAGCGCCTGTCGCGTCAGTTCGGACGCGTCTCCAACGAGCGCCTGATCTGCGGCCCCGGCCTGGTCAACATCCATCGCGCCCTGAGCGAGATGGCCGGCGAAGATCCCGGTCCGCTCAAGCCGGCCGATGTCACCAAGCGCGCGGCCGAAGGCGATGCCCTGTGCCTGCATGCGCTGGATGTGTTTTTTGCGGTGTTCGGGGCGATCGCCGGCGACCTGGTGCTGACCTTGGGCGCCTGGGACGGCGTGTTCCTGTGCGGCGGCCTGGTGCCGCGCCTGCTGCCGCAGCTGCAGCGCTCGGGCTTCCGCCAGCGCTTCGAGCACAAAGGCCGGTTTGCGCCGGCCATGGGCGGCATTCCGGTGCTGGCCAACCTGCATGCGCAGCCCGGCCTGCTCGGCGCGGCCGCGACCGCGGTGGAAACCTTCGGGGTTCCGCGCGAAACCCCGGCCGCGCCCGCGAAAGCCTGACTGGACTCGCATTGGTATGCGTATCGCCAGCCCACTTGGCTGGCGATATCGCGCTAGAATCCGGTCAAGCGCTGCGCCAGCGGTAAGTTGCGGACCAACTGGTATTGTCACTGGTCTCCACAGCAAGGCGCGCGACCTCCTTCCCGAGTCCGTCACAAGCTGCCCGCCATGACCCTGCATCCGCGTATCGAAGCCGTCACCGACCGTATCCGCCGCCGCAGCGCGCAACCGCGCCAAGCCTACCTGGACGGCATCGACGCCATCCTCAAGACCGGCCCGCAGCGCACCCGCCTGAGCTGCGGCAACCTCGCCCATGCCTTCGCCGCCAGCGGCCCGACCGACAAGGGCCGGCTGCGTGCGGACGTGACGCCCAACCTGGGCATCATCACCGCCTACAACGACATGCTCTCGGCGCACCAGCCGTTCGAGTCGTATCCAGAGGTGATCCGCCAGATCGCCCGCGACATGGGCGCCACCGCGCAGGTCGCAGGCGGCGTGCCGGCGATGTGCGACGGCGTGACCCAGGGCCGTCCGGGCATGGAGCTGTCGCTGTTCTCGCGCGACGTGATCGCCCAGTCCACGGCGGTCTCGCTCAGCCACGACATGTTCGACGCCGCGCTCTATCTGGGCGTGTGCGACAAGATCGTGCCAGGCCTGCTGATCGGTGCACTGGCCTTCGGCCACCTGCCGGCGGTGTTCGCCGCGGCCGGGCCGATGACGCCGGGCATACCGAACAAGGAAAAGGCCGCCGTGCGCGAGCGCTACGCCGCAGGCGAAGCCACGCGCGAGGAACTGCTGGAAGCCGAATCGGCCAGCTACCACGCCGCCGGCACCTGCACCTTCTACGGCACCGCCAACTCCAACCAGACCCTGCTCGAAGCGATGGGCCTGCAGTTGCCGGGCAGCTCCTTCGTCAATCCCGATACGCCACTGCGCGATGCACTGACCCGCGCGGCGGCTGAGCGCGCCCTGCACATCACCGCACTGGGCGACGATTACCGCCCGATCGGCCACCTGATCGACGAACGCGCCATCGTCAACGCGATCGTCGCGCTGATGGCCACCGGCGGTTCGACCAACCACACCATCCACTGGGTCGCCGTGGCGCGCGCCGCGGGCATCCTCCTGACCTGGGACGACATCGACGAGATCTCGCAGACCGTGCCGCTGCTGGCGCGGGTCTATCCCAACGGCGAGGCCGACGTGAACCGCTTTGCCGCGGCCGGCGGCACCCAGTTCGTGTTCCGCGAACTGCTCGACGCCGGAATGATGCATGACATCCCCACCATCGTGGCCGGCGGCATGCGCGCATTCTGCGACGAGCCGCGCATCAGCGACGGCCGCCTGGCCTACGCGCCCGGCATCGCCGCCAGCGCCGACGAAGCCGTGGTGCGTCCGGTGTCCAACGCGTTCGAAGCCCAGGGCGGGCTGCGCCTGCTGCGCGGCAACCTGGGCCGCTCGCTGATCAAGACCTCGGCCGTGAAGCCCGAATACCGCCGCATCCATGCCCCGGCCGTGGTGGTGGACGATCCGCGCAGTCTCAACAAGCTGCATGCTGCCGGCGTGCTGCCGCACGACTTTGTCGCCGTGGTGCGCTATCAGGGCCCGAAGGCCAACGGCATGCCGGAACTGCATTCGCTGGCACCGCTGCTGGGCCTGCTGCAGAACCAGGGCCGCCGTGTGGCGCTGCTCACCGATGGCCGCCTGTCCGGCGCATCGGGCAAGTTCCCCGCGGCCATCCACCTGACCCCCGAAGCCGCAAGCGGTGGGCCGATCGCCCGCCTGCGCGAAGGCGACATGATCCTGCTCGATGCCGAGGCCGGCATCCTGGAGGCGCAGGTCGATGCCGAGGAATGGAAGCTGCGCACGCTTGCCGCCGACACCGCCACGCCCTCGCACGACATGGGCCGCAACCTGTTCGCCTTCAGCCGCGCGGTCGTGAGCCCGGCCGACCAGGGCGCGCTGTCGATTTCCTGCGGCCCGCCCTCGCCCGAGCACGGCTGGGAAGTGGATGCCGAATACGAACTCGGCGACACCCCGGCCGCCGCAAGCGCGCCGCACGAAGCCAAGGACGCCTGACCGGCGCCACGCGCCGCCTCCTCTTTCCGCACAGGACACACCGATGATCATCTCCAAGCGCCAGCAGCAGACCGAAGACCTCCTGTCCTCCGCCGGCATCCTGCCCGTGGTGGCCGTGGACACCCTGGACCAGGCCCGCGGCGTGGCCAACGCGCTGCTGGAAGGCGGCCTGCCGGTGATCGAGCTGACCCTGCGCACGCCGGTGGCGATGGAAGCGCTGGCCACGCTGAAGAAGGAGCTGCCGGGCTTCGCCATCGGCGCCGGCACGGTGCTGACCATCGACCAGATCGGCCAGTGCGTGGGCGCCGGCGCGGACTTCATCGTCACCCCCGGCACGCCGGCGCACATGGCCGAAGCGCTAGCCACCGCGCCGATCCCGGTGATCCCCGGCGCGGCCTCGCCGACCGAACTGCTGACCCTGCTCAACCTGGGCTTTCACGTGTGCAAGCTGTTCCCGGCCACCGCCGTGGGCGGCCTGCAGATGATCAAGGGCCTGCACGGCCCGGTGCCGCAGCTCAAGCTGTGCCCCACCGGCGGGATCACCGAAGCCACCGCAGCCGAATACCTGGCCCAGCCCAACGTGATCTGCATCGGCGGCTCGTGGATGGTGCCCAAGAACTGGATCCAGGCCGGCGACTGGACCCAGGTGCGCGATACCGCCAAGCGTGCCGCGGAGATCGTCAGGCAGGTGCGTGGCGGCTGAGCCGTCGCGCCTTCGCTGTTATGCAGAAGCCGCCTCTCGAGGCGGCTTTTTTGTGCGCCTGATACCGCTGGCACACGTGCTCACGCGTTCAAAAAGCATCACGTGATGCCCCATCACAGGACCGATCGCGACGCGCCCTCGACAGCGCTGCAGTGACAGTGAGGCGGCTTGCCATCGCGTGCGTCCAGACGCACGCACGCCATTCATCCCGCACGTTTCATCGCCTGATCGAGACCCGCCCATGACCCCGCATCCTGCAGCACGTCGCTCCGTAGTGGCCAACGCCATCTACGGCCTGCTTAACCCGATTCCGTTCGGCTTCTTCGTGGCCGCGCTGATTTTCGATGTCATCTACGCCCGCACCGGCGTGATCCTGTGGATGAAGGCAGCCGCCTGGCTGATCGCCATCGGCCTGGTCATCGCGATCATCCCGCGCCTGGTCAACTTGGCCCAGGTCTGGATCACCGCGCGCGCCACTGCGCTGGGCGCGGACAAACTGGATTTCTGGCTGAACCTGCTGGCGATCGTGGTCGCGATCTTCAACGCCTTCGTCCACAGCCGCGATGCCTATGCGGTGATCCCGGCCGGCGTGTGGCTCTCGGCGCTGACCGTCCTGCTACTGGCCATCGGCCATGTGGTGATCGCGGTGCGCAATACGCGCACGGGAGGCTACGCCCATGGTTAAGTCCATCGCACGCAGCACGCTGGCCTTGGCCTGCACTGCCATGCTCGCCGCCTGCAGCGGCAAGGCCGAACTCGAACCCGCGCAGCAGTCCGGCGCCGCGCCGCCGATGCCGCAGGCCAAGCAATTCCTGGTGCCGCCGATGCAGGTCCCCGATGGCGTGGGCTGGAAGGACGGCCAGACACCCAAGGTCGCCGCCGGACTGAAGATCGAAAAGATCGCCGGCGAACTGCTGCACCCGCGCCAGCTCTACGTCCTGCCCAACGACGATGTGCTGGTGGTCGAATCCAATGGCCCCGGACTCGAACCGGTGACCACGCCGAAGCAGTTGATCGCCAACATGATCAAAGGCCGCTCGGGCAAGGGCGGCAAGGGCGGCAACCGCATCACCCTGCTGCGCCGCAATGCCAGCGGCGGTTGGGACAAGCATGTCTTCCTCGAACACCTGCACTCGCCCTTCGGCGTGCAGCTGATCGGCGACGCGCTGTACGTGGCCAACACCGACAACATCATGAAATATCCCTACACCGCAGGTCAGACGCAGATCACCGCGCCCGGTGAACTGTTCGCCGACCTGCCCGGCACCATCGAACACCACTGGACCAAGGCACTGCTGGCCAGCCCAGATGGCCGCAAGCTCTATGTCGGCGTCGGCTCCAACAGCAACATCGGCGAGAACGGCCTGGATGTGGAATACCGCCGCGCCGCCGTGCTTGAAGTGGACGTGGCCAGTGCGAGCAGCCGCATCTACGCCTCGGGCATCCGCAATCCGACCGGCCTGCAGTGGGAGCCGACCACCCAGACGCTGTGGGCGATTGCCAACGAGCGCGACGAGATCGGCGCCGACCTGGTGCCCGACTACATGACCTCGGTCAAGCCCGGCGGCTTCTACGGCTGGCCCTACAGCTACTACGGCCAGCATGTGGATACGCGGGTCAAGCAGCAGCGCCCGGACCTGGTGGCCAAGGCGATCAAGCCGGATTACGCACTGGGATCGCACGTGGCCGCGCTGGGCCTGTGGTTTTCGCCGGAAAACGCATTGCCGGCCAAGTTCCAAGGCGGCGCGTTCGTCGCCGAACACGGCAGCTGGGATCGCTCGCCGTTGAGCGGCTACCAGGTCGTGTACGTGAAGTTCGAACAGGGCAAGCCGGTCGGCGTGCCCGAGACCGTGGTCAGCGGCTTCCATTCCGACGACGAGAAGCAGCTTTACGGTGCGCCGGTCGGATTGGCGCAGGACAAGGATGGCGCGCTGCTGGTCGCCGATGACGTCGGCAATGTCGTATGGCGCGTGACCGCGGCCACGCCCTGATCCCTGCGTCTTGCGTCAAAGAAAAAGCCGCCCCTCGGGGCGGCTTTTTCGTGGTGCATATGGTGTCTGGCGCTGCGCTTATGGCGCGGCCACCTGCACCTGCGCCGGTAGCTGGGTGATGCGCAGCTCATTGCCTTTCCACTTCATCGGCTTGCCGTTGAAGGTGGTCTTGCCCGGCACGCTGGCGTAAGGCCACTGCAGCACCAGCCCGCCCTTGGGCAGCTTGAAGCCCGTCGCGGGCACGTCCAGCTGCACGGTGCCCGCATCGCGCCTGAGCATGTAGCTCAGCTGGCCATCGGGCGTGCGCAGGCCGCTGATCGCGATGCCCTGCCCGTCCAGCCATGCGGCGGGGATGCCCGCCGCCAGCACGATGCTGTCGTCGTCCTCGCGCGTGTAGGCGAACATGTCCAATGCGGTGCGGACGAAGTCCGAGCCCACCCACGCATGCGGCAGGTCACCGACGAAGAACGGTTTGCGCGGCGTACGCGAAACCACCTCCGCCCACTGGTTCCAGGCCAACGGCGTGCGATGGCCGAAGAAGAAATCCACGGCGTCGTTTGCCCGCTCACGCCAACCCAACCGCACGAACGCAGCCACGTTGCGCCACTCGTACGGCGTGTAGTCCTTCCACTCGCGGCGGCCATCGGCGCGCTTCTCGAAATCGGTCCAGTAGCGCTCGAAGGTGTTGTCCAGCAGCGGTTGCGGCAGCTGCGCCTGCTCGCCGGTCGGCGCCAGCGCGATCGTGGTCGAGGTCGAATCGAAATCCCCCAGCTCGGCCGAACCCGGCAGGAAATCCAGGTTGTGCTGCTTGGCCGCCAGTTTCAGCGAGTCCATCAGGTCGGCATGGAATTGATCGCGCGAGGCGGCCATGCGCTTGGCGTCCTCGGTCTTGCCCAGCAGCTTGGCCAGTTCGACCGCGTCCTTGTAGCCACGCAGCGCCCAGAAGTTGTCCCAGTACGAATGCACCGGCTTGGCCGAATACCCTTCGTGGCTGATCGACACCGGCATCATCCCGTAGAAGGCCGGATTCTTGGCCCGATTCGCCTCGGTGCGCTCGGACAGGCGCAGCTTCTCCATGTAGCGATATGCACCCTCCACGTGTGGCCACATGCGCTGCACGAACGCCGTATCGCCGGTGTAACGCCAGTAATCAGCCACCGCGAAGATCAGCTCGCCGTGGCTGTCGTTCTCCGGCACCGGGTCGCTGCCGCGACGGTCCACGCAGCACGGCACCATGCCGTCCTTGAACTGGTACGGCGCATACCAGTCGATGTACTCGCGCACCACTTCCGGCCGGCCCATGCGCAGCAGGCCCTCGGAGATCATTGCGCCGTCGCGGATCCAGCTGCGGTTGTACGAACGCGTGCCCGGCTGCAGGCGCGGGCCCACGCGCGAGATCAGCATGTGCGCGGTCGAGGTGCGCAGCGTGTCCACCAGCGCCTGGCCGGCGGCCGGTACGGTGAACTTCACCCGGTCCAGCTTGTCTCGCCAGACCTTGGCCACCGCGTCCTGGCGCGCCTGCGCGCTGCAGTCGGCCGCGGTCACGACACTGGCGCACCTGGGCTTGCCGGTCATCGGGATGCGCAGGTCGTACTGGCGCGATTCGCCCGGGCCCAAGGTGATCTCGTAGACGAAGGCGCCGGAGGCCAACCCGGTTTCATCGACCACGCTGGTGGTGTCCGGCAGGGCATCGGCAGCCAGCTGGGCCACGTCCATGCCGCCGTCGAAGTTGCTGGCGAACACCGCATCGGGTGCCTGCGACGCATACACCCGCGGGCTGCCGTTGACGCTGGCCGCCTTGCCGTTGAAGGCCAGCGTGTCGATCCGGCTGATGCCGCCCTGCACGCTCAGGAACTGGGTCGGCGGATTCACCTGGAACGGCCGCAGCGCCAGCGCCAGACGATAGCTGTGCGGCGTCGTGCCCGGGTTACGCAGGCGATAGCGCACCACCAGCTGCGAATCGGCCGGCGTGCCATCGGCGAAGGCCGTGGTGGTCAGCTGCAGCGACGGATGGGTCCACTCCACGCTGGGGATCGGCAGGTAGCCGTCCTGCAGGGTCTGCTTCTGCTGCACATCGGCCCAGCTCAGCACGTGGCCATCGGTGACCACGAAGGGCTCGACGCTGAAACCGCCGCGACCCACTTCCACCGCGCCGTCCTCGCCGATCAGGCCCTGCTCGGTGCCGCCGTCCAGGCCGATGATGGTCCAGTACGGCTGCTGGCCACTGAAGCCGCGCGGGAACCAGCCCTTGGGCGACTGCGCCGCCACCGCCTTGACCACATCATTGGGCGTGGCCGAAAACGCCAGCGGCAGCACCTGCAGTTCGGCCAGGCCGAACGAGGCGTGCGGGCCCTCCACCGGCAGCACGCGCACGTAGCGCGCTTCGCTTTCCGGCAGCGCGATCCAGTCGGTGCCGCCGTTGCCGTCCACCACCGAGCGCACATCGCGCCACTGCACGCCGTCATCGGAGAGCTGCAGCAGGTAATCGGAGGCGTATTCGCCGTCCTTCCACACCAGCTTGAGTCCGCCGAACTCGCGCTGCCTGCGCAGGTCCAGGGTCAGCTGCGGCTCGGTGGCCGCGTCGAAGTCCGCGTACCACGCGGTCTCCGGCTTGCCATCCACGGCCTGCAGCGCGTTGCTACCGACGTTCGCGCCCGAAGCGCTGGCCGCGCCGGTCAGCGGCGAGGTGTCCTCGGCCGGCAGCGGCGTGAACGTCAGCGCGTCCAGGCACACCGAACCCTTGCCGCCGGCGTTGTTGTAGATGGTGAATTCGAGTTTGACGCTCTTGCGCAGCGTCTTGTCCGGGCTGGGCCCCCACGCCTTGTCGATATGGCGCTTGCGGTAGGTGACCTGGGTCCAGTCCTCGGGGAAATCGTAACTGGGTCGATTGACCCACCACACGTTGTCGCCCGACGCATCGGTCAGCTTGAACTGCAGGTCGTTGGCCGGCGACTGGCCTCGCAGCTGGAAATCGAAGCGGTAGTTGTCCGGATAATTGATGTCCACCATGCGCTGCACGCCGGCGTAGCCGGACACGCCGTGGTAGTCGTAATCCAGGCACAGCGCCTTGCCGCCATCCGCGCCGGGCACGCTGCGCAGCGAGGCGGTGACCTGGTTGGAGGTGACCACTTTCCAGGTCGATGCGTCGTCGAAGGCATCGATGATGCGTGCGCCGCCGACAACACCCTGGGCCGACGCCGTCATGGCGATGCATGCCAGCGACAGTCCCGCGATGGTTCTGATCATCCCTCACCCTTTCATGATCGTCATAAAACCCGGAGGCCGCCCATGCGGCCTCCGGGGAACACCTTTTACCAGTTCAGGCCGAAGGAAAGCTTGAAGGTGCGCATCGGCAGCGCCAGCAGTCCGTTGGGCGTGGCATAGGCGGTGTTGAGGTCGCTCGCCGTGCCGGTGTCGGTGCTGTAGCTGGAGTAATTGACCCAGTTGAACACGTTGATGACGTCGGCCCGCACGTTCATCTTGATGTTGGTGCCGGTGTCGATCTCCTTGTTCAACGCCAGGCTGAATTCCTTGTAGCCCAGGGTGTGGTCCGGCGTGAACTGCTCGATGAAGCACTGGTCGTTGCCGGCCAGGCAGTTGTAGCCGTACACCGGCGTCTGGCTGGCCAGCGAGAGCTTGCCCGACAGCGAGATGTCCCACCACGGCAGATCGTAGATGCCGGTGGCGACGAGGCGGTTCTTGGGAATGCCAGCAGCCTGATGCCAGCCGTAATCGGCGATCGAGGCGTAATCCAGCGCGTAGTGCTCGCCGAACTGGCGATTCTCCTGCGCATCGGAATACGTGTAGGCCAGGCTCATGCCCCAGCCGGACTCGGCGTCGTAGGGCTTCTCGATCTTCATCGCCAATTGGTTGTTGCGCGTCTCCACGCCGTTGGTGCCCAGCACGATGGTGCTGTAGCCCTCGGGCGAATCGGTCGGCGAACCCGAGGTGGTGCCATCGGCCAGGTACGAACCGTCGGCACGGCGATTGCCGCGCAGGAACACGAAGCCGTCATGGCTTTCGATGCGGCTCAGGGACACATCGGTGAACCAGTCGTTGTTCCAGAAGTGCAGCGTGTTGCGCATGCCCACGCTGAACTGGTCGGAGTACGGCACCTTGACGTTGTTGTCGATCAGGTAGATCTCGCGACCGCCGCCACCGGTGGTGTCGTTGGCCAGCGTATCCAGCCCTCCCTGCGTGGCATAGCGGTCGTTCCAAGCCACGCACGGATCGCCGTAGCACGGCGTGTTGGCGCTGCTGAAGTAGTAGCTATAGGACTTGGAGTTGTTGTTGAGCTGTTCCAGCGCCAGGTAATCGAACAGATTGCGGTCGTAGGCACGGCCGGCACCGCCGTAGATCACATGGTTCTGGTCGCCGAACAGGTCATACGAGAAGCCCAGGCGCGGCTGCCAGGCATTCTTGAACGCCTTGCGGTTGTTGCCGGTGCTGATGTAGTCGTTGATGTTGTAGTTGGCATTGTCCAGGTTGGACCAGTTCTGCAGCGCGCTGGCGACATCGGACGGCGTGACGAAGTTGAGGAACGACGGCGTCTTCTCGTAGTCGTAGCGCACGCCCAGGTTCAAGGTCAGGTGTTCGTTGACCTCCCAATCGTCCTGCAGGTAGAGGCCGTACTGCTTGTTCTTGGAGGTGACCTTGCCGCTGTCGGTATCACCCCAGCTCGCCCTGTACGGCGTATCGGTGTCGGTGAGGATGTTGTAGTAGTACTGCGGATTGGCCGGATTGATCTGGGTCGAATCCAGCTCGACCGACTTGTACTTGAAGCCCATCTTGACGGTGTGGCCGCCGTGCCAGTCGATGCTGTCCAGGGTCAGGTCGTCCTGCAGCGCCCAGCCTTCCTGGCCCTTGTTCTGGTAGCTGCTGCCCGCACCCGCGGTGAGGATCGTGGATTCCTGGCCGGCGAAGGGGACGTAGGACAGCACGTAGCCCGAACCATCGGTCAACGGATCCTGGGTGAAATACGCGCTCTCATAGCTCAGGTTGAGGTCGTTGAGAAAACGCTCGCCGCTGTACTGCCAGCGCAGGTTGGCGCGTTTTTCTTCCTGGCCATTGCGGCTGGCGTGCTCGTAGGTGGTGGTGTCGCCCAGGTCGCCCAGGCCGTCTTCCTTGCGGTACTTGCCGGTCAGCTCGAACAGGCTGTTCTCGCCCAGGGTCCAGTCGATCTTGCCGAAGTACAGGTCTTCCTTGAACGGCGAGCTCTGCGTGCGCACCAGCGGCTGCAGATCTTCGGGCAGTTCATCCACGCGGTTGGAATAGATCGAACCGGGGATCACCGTGGCCGGCGTGGTGTACTCCTTGTTCTCGTAGGCGATGAAGAAATGCGCGCGGTCCTTGAGGATCGGGCCGCTGAAGGTCGCGCCCCACTCGGTCTCGGCGAAATCGTCACGCGTGCCGGCTTCCTTCTCCAACGGGCTCTCTCGACGCCAGCCATCGTTGGTGGTGTCCCAGAACATGCTGCCGTGGAAATCATTCGTGCCCGACTTGGTCGAGGCCACGATCGCCGCACTGGAGACCTGGTCGTACTCGGCCTTGTAGTTGGAGGTGATGACCTTGTACTCGCCGATCGCCGACTGCGGGAACGGATTGCCGCGACTGGAATCCTGGCCGGACACGCCACCAGTCAGCACATAGTTCTTCTGGCTGATGCCGTCGATGTAGACGTTGGTGCCATCGGCCGAGGTCGCGCCCGAGCGCATCTTGGTATTGCCGTCGCTGTCACGCGTGAACTGCACGCTGGGCACGGTGTCGGCCACTTCCAGGAAGTTGCGCGTGGCCTGCGGCAGGCGCTGGATCTGCACGTTGGAGATGTAGGTGGCGTTCTCCGAGGTGCGCGTTTCCACCAGTGCCGACGGTGCGGCGGTGACCTTGACCGCGCCCAGATCGGTGGCATCGCCTGCCGGTGTCGCGGCGGCGGTGTCGCCCAGGTTGAGCGTGGCGGTCTGGCCCACGGCCAGCGTCACGTTCTGGCTGCTGGCCGCGCCGTTGCTGACCACGTCGACCTTGTACGAACCCGGTGGCAAACCAGGCGCGCTATAGCTGCCGTCTGCGCCCGCCTTGACGGTGCGGCTGAAGCCGGTCGCGGTGTTGGTGACGGTGATGGTGGTGTCGGGCGCTGCGCCGCTGACCTGGCCACGCAAGGTGGCGGCTGTGGACTGCGCCAGCACCGGGGCGGTGATCAGCAGCAGGCTGCCGGCCAGGGCGCAGGCCAGGGCCGAGCGCTTGAAACGATGGGATCCAGCGTGGGGGATGGATTGGACTGACATAAAAGAACCCTCTCTTTCTTATTGTTGTTTCGTCACAAAACCCGGAATCCGATGGAGCCCGGGCGACGGTTGCGGCACGTGCGTGCCCTCCCAACACCACGGCGCGAGCCGTGGCCCGTGCGGGTCGATCTTTCGTCGACACCGCGCGATACCGATCGCCGATTGGCGACACGTGATGCCTGCACACGCACCTGTGCGACCTCCCGATCGCAGCACCGACACGCGTTGACGCAAATTGCAGGCAGCACAACACCTGGCGCCGACTACGCACCCAGGCGAAAAACTCCTCCGTAAGAGCCGTCGCTGCGCGCGACGACGTGGCATTCAACTCAGATCAAACGCGTCTCCGCAGGCGCCATCGCGTGCGATGGACGCGTGCATGCAGCACGACGACGGGATGAGCTTGTCATCCCTTGACGCTTCCCAACAGCAGACCTTGGATGTAGTACCGCTGCAGCAACAGGAACAACCCCAGCACCGGCACCACCGTGACCACGGCGCCGGCCATCATCATTTCCACGTCCATGACGTGTTCGCGCGACAGCGAGGCCAACGCGACGGGCAAGGTGTATCGGTCCTGGTCGGTCAGCACGATCAGCGGCCACATGAAGTCATTCCACGCCGCCATGAAGGTGAAGATCGACAGCGTGACCAGCACCGGCTTGAGCATCGGCAGCACAATCTGGAAGAACACCCGCGCCTCGCTGGCGCCATCCATGCGGGCAGCTTCGAGCAGTTCGTCCGGGATGCTGCGCGCGTACTGGCGCACCAGGAAGATGCCGAACACCGTCGCCAGCGCCGGTACGATCACCCCGCCGAAGCTGTTGACCAGATGCAGCTGCTTCATCAGCAGGAACAGCGGCAGCATCGTCACCTGCGCCGGGATCACCAGCGCCGCCATCAGCACCTGGAAGATCCGCTCACGCCCGACGAAACGCAGCTTGGCGAACGCATAGCCGGCCATCGTGTTGAACAGCAGCGAGCCCAGGGTGATGGCGATGGACACGACCAGGCTGTTGACGAAGTTACGCGCCATGCCGGTACGTTCGAACAAGGCGTGATAGTTGGCCAGCGTGGAGGTGCTTGGCAGCATCGGCGGCGGGAAGCGACTGGCTTCGCCCGCCGGCATGAACGACACCGACACCATCCATGCCAACGGCGCCACGCTGATGAGCGCAATGACCAGCAGCGCGCCATTGACCAGCACCGCATTCCAGCGGGTGCCACCGACTTCGTGACTCATAGAAAATCGTCCGCGCACAGGGATGTGCGCTGCTCTTGTGAGGGATTCACACTAAGTCCTTCTTGCGGCCGAAGCGCAGCATCACGGTGGTAACTGCCAGGATGATCAGGAACAGCAGGAACGCCACGGCCGACGCGCGACCGAGGTTCCACCACTTGAAGCCTTCCTCGAACATGAAATACAGCACGCTGACCGTGCTCTGCAGCGGGTCGCCACGGGTCATGACGTAAGGCTCGGCGAACAGCTGGAAGTAGCCGGAGATCGTGATCACACCGACCACCAGCAGCACCGGGCCGAGCATCGGCAGGGTGATGTGCAGGAACTGCTTCCAGCGATTGGCGCCGTCGATGCGCGCAGCCTCGTACAGGTCCTGCGGGATCGCCTGCAGACCGGCCAGGAAGATCACCATGTTGTAGCCGAAGTTCTTCCACACCGCGAACAGCATGATGGTCGGCATCGCCCAGTGCGGGTCACCCAGCCAGTCGATCGGCGAGATGCCGATGTGCGCCAGTGCGTAGTTCACCAGGCCATAGCGGGTATGGAACAGGTAGCGCCAGATCACCGCCACCGCCACCAGCGTGGTCACCACCGGCGCGAACAGCGCAGTACGGAACAACGCCTTGAAGCGCGCGGCCGGTGCGTTGAGCAGCATGGCCGCGCCCAGCGAGGCGGCGATGGACATCGGCACGCCCAGCAGCACGAAGTACGTCGTGTTCCACAGCGACTTCCAGAACATCGGCGTCTGCAGCAGGTCGATGTAGTTGCCCAATGCGACGAAGCGCAGGTTGTGCAGATCGGCCAGCGCGTACAGGTCGAAATCGGTCACGCTCAGCGCCAGTGCCGACAGCACCGGCAGGCCGAAGAAGACGCCCAGGACGATCAGCGAGGGGCCTGCGAAGATCCAGCCGGCGAGTGAGTTCTGCTTCATGGGGTGGCCTTGGCCGTCTCGGCCTCGCTGGTCTTGCCGTGGTCGCGCTCGTACATCCAGCGACGCTTGCCCAGAATCTCGTCCACGCGCGCATCCAGATCGGACAGGGCCGCATCCTGGGTCTCGCCGCCGCGTACGACACGTTCGGTCGCCAGGCGCATCTCCTGCACGATCCGCTCCCACTCCAGCACCTTGGGCGTGGGCTTGACGCGTTCGAGCTGGTCGGCGAATGCACGCGCCAGCGGATCACCTTCCAGCTGCGGTGTATGCCAGGTGGAACGGCGCGGCGGCAGGTCGCCGATCAAACCGTGGAAGCGCTGCTGGATATCGGGCCGCGAGAGGAACTCGACCAGCTTCCACGCCGCTTCCTTGTGCTGCGAACGCTGGAACAGCACCAGGCTCGATCCACCGGCGATGCCGGCGCCCGGCCCATGCGGACCCGGCAGCGGCATCGTGCCCCACTGGTCCTTGAGTGCTTCCGGCGCGCGATTGCGGAACTCGCGGATATTCCAGGGACCGGAAAAATAGAACGCGAAATAGCCATTGAAGAACTCATCCCAGACGTTGGACACCTGGGTCTCGGACAGCGGCGGCGCCCACTGCTGGGTGAAGGTGTTGGCGTAGAAGCCCAACGCGCGACGAAAGCCCGGGCTCTGGAAATTCCCACGGTTGTTGTGGTCACGCAGCAGCGGATCGTCCTGCTGCAGGCCCAGCGAGAGCTGCTGCTCGAACTCGTTGAGCGGCATCAGGATCGCGAAGCGGTCCTTGCCCACGTGCGCCTTGATCTGCGCCATCGCGGTGTTCCACTCATCCCACGTGTTGATCGGCAGCTTGACGCCAGCCTCGCGCAGGATGTCCTTGCGGTAGTACAGCAGGCGCGTGTCGACGTACCACGGGATGCCGACCAGCTTGCCCTCGATGACGTTGGTCTCCCAGATGCCCGGGAAGTAATCGTCCTGCTTCACCTCGGCCGAGCGCTGCACGTACGGCTCCAGCGGCGTCAGCGCATTGAGCGCGGCGAACTCGGAGATCCACGTGTTGCCCAACTGGCAGATGTCCGGCAGCGTGTCGGCGGCGAATGCCGTTAGCAGTTTCTCGTGCGCGGCGGTGTTGGGAATCTGCTGCATGTTGACCCGGATATCCGGGTTGGCTTTCTCGAACTCGGGCAGCAGCGTGCTGATCACCTCGCCCTCGCGGCCGATCGCCCAGAAGGTCACCGTGGTCTGCTGGCTGGGCGCACCGCCGCAAGCGGCCAACAGCGAGACGCACGCCGCCATGGCCAGCCACGACAGCGTGGTCACGGCGCGCGACCGGTGGCGCCGTCCCGGCAAGGCGACGGCGAAAAGAGAACGCAAAGACAACATGGTCGGGCCTTACTCGGGCTGCTGCGGACGCTGGGCGGGTTCGGTGGTCTGCTGGTTGGCACGCGATTCGGCCGTACCCAGCGCACGCGCGGTGGCCGCATCCATCTGGCTGCCGTTTTCATTCGCCGCCGGCTTGTTGGTCTCGGCCGGCTTCGGGGTTTCACCCTCCTCCGCCGCCAGCCAGCCGCCCTTGAACCCGGCGCGCTCCAGGCCCTTGCGGATGTGCGGGTTCTTCTTCATCACGTTCCAGACGAAGTCGTCGCGGTAGTTGGCGATCATCGCCAGGATCGGGCCCTGGTCGATGCCGATGTAATCGCTGGCCACCCAACCGTTGTCCGGCACGACGCGGCCGGTCTTGATCGGGATGTCGTAAGTGAAGCTGCGGTTGAAAGAATCCAGGAAGCCGTAGCTGGAATAGATGTAGTCGCCGAAGCGCTTGTGCATCTCCTCGGTGGCCGGGATCACGATCTCCGGCGCGAACGGCAGCGAGGCGATCGCCGCAGTCGGGGCAATGGTGCCGTCGTCGAAGTTGTCGCGCAGGCCGGCGCCGCGTGCCGAGTAGTGGCGGAACTCGCGCTGCTCGCCGCGGTACTCCTGCAGGGTCTGCTGCGGGCCGTCGGACGCGGTGAGGCCCCACACGTTCTCGCCGTAGTCCTTCCACTTCATCGGGTTGGCGATCGCGTACTGCCGATGCGCGTAGGCGGCGCGGCGGCTGTTCTCGAAATAATCCATGCCGTGCTCGCGCATGAAGTCATCCTGGATCCCGCGGAAGTCCACCCACACCTGCGTGTATTGATGGGTGAACAGCGGCCCGTAGGACAGGTATTCCTGGTTCTGGTAGACGCCCCAGATCTCGTTGTAGGTGCGCGTCCACACCTGCCAGGCATCGGGCTCCACCGCGTGCGTGGGCGAGCCCAGCGCCAGGATGTAGACCATCATGCCTTCGCTGTAGCCGGTCCAGTCGTGGTTGATGAAGTCGCTTTCCGGGAACCAGCCCATCGAGATCAGCGGCGAACGCGGCTGGATCCAGGTCCAGTCCACGCGACGATAGATCTGCTCGGCCAGGTCGCGGATCTGCTTCTCGCGCGGATCGTCCTTGTCGTAGTACGACTGCGCGAACAGCACGCCCATCAGCAGCAGCGAGGTATCCACCGTGGACAGTTCGACCCAGCTGTTGAAGCGCTCGCCACTCTGCATGTCCAGGAAGTGGTAGTAGAACCCCTTGTAGCCGGCCGTACCGGTCGGCTGCTTGCCCTGCTTGAGCCCTTCCAGGAACTTCAGCGTGGTCAGGGTGCGGTCCACCGCCTGGCTGCGGCTGACCCAGCCGTTCTCGATGCCGATCGGATACGCGGTCAGCGCAAAGCCCACCGAGGCCACCGACGCGAACGGCCGCGACGGATAGCGGTCCGGCGTCATGCCGTTGTTCTCGTTGGTGGTGTCCCAGAAGAACTGGAAGGTGCGGCGCTCGATGTCGCGGAACAGCGGCGGCAGCTCGGGCTTCTTGTCTTCCACGGGCAGCTCCACGGGCGGGCGACCGGTGACCTTGACCGGTTTGACCGGCGTGGGTTCGGGCGTCTTCTGGCAGGCCGCCAGCAGCACGACAAACACGCCCACCGTCAGTGGGGCCAGGAACGAAAGGACTCTGCGCGTTTTCAAGATTCGAAATCCGTGTAAACGGTTACATCGGTAAACGGATCCCCGCCCCTGGAAAGGCGCGGTCCCGCCATGCAATGCGCCGGCCGGCACCTTGAAACCGGTGCCGGCACGGGCGCTCAGATTACCAGTCCAGCCCAAGCGAAAGCTTGAAAGTCCGGGTGATGTACTGATTGACACCGACTGCCGTGCCGTCATCGAAGTTGACGTTGTAGCTGTCGAAGTTTTCCCAGTTGAAGACGTTGAGGATGTCCGCGCGCATGCGCAGCTTCACGTCAGTGCCGGTGTCCCAGATCTTCTGCAGCGCCAGGTCCATCTGCTTGTAGCCCAGCGTGCTGTCGGACTTGTACTGGCGGATGCGGCACTGGCCAGCGGTTTCCGGCGGGCAATAGGTCACGTAGACCGGTTCGGGCGTGGCCAGCACGAGCTTGCCGGAGAGCTGCGTATCCCACGGGCCATCGACCATGCCGCTCAGCACCAGCCGGTGCTTGGCCACGCCGCCGGACGAGAACCAGCCGTAACCGGCCAGCGTCGGATAATCCAGCGCGTAGTGCTCGCCGAACTGGCGGTTCTCTTCCGCGTCGCTGAAGGTGTAGGCGACGTTAACGTTCCAGGGCGAGGCATCGGAATACGGCTTATCCAGGCCGATCAGCAAGGAATTGTTGCGGCTTTCGATGCCGTTGGTGCCCAGGATCAGTGATCCGTAGCCCGGCACGCCGTACGACGACGCCGGCGATCCGGAAATGGTGCCGGGCGCGAAGAAACTGCCATCCGGCAAGCGGTTGCCCAGCAGAAAGGCGAAGCCATCCTTGGACACGATGCGCTGCAGCGCGACCGAGCTGTTCCATTGCTGCCCGGCGATCTGGAAGCTGTCGCGGATGCCGATGCTGAACTGATCCGAGTACGGCACCTTCAGGTTGTTGGCCAGCAGGTCGACCTCACGCCCCAGCCCCGGTGCATTGGCGACCAGCGCATCCAGCGTGGCCTGGTCACGCAACGACTCGTCCCAGTTCAGGCACGTGCCGGTCCCTGCCGCGCAGGAATGACCGGTCGTGTTGATCTGGTAGGTGTAGCTGGGGAAGGTCGCCTTGGTCTGCTCCAGCGCCAGGTAATCAAAGATATTGCGATCGTAGGAACGGCCGGCACCACCGAACAGCACGTGGCTCTCGTCGCCACTCAGATCGTACGAAAAGCCGATGCGCGGTTGCCAGGCGTCCTTGAACGCTTTGCGGTTATTGCCTGTGCTGATGTAGTTGGAGATATCCACGCCGCCCAGCGCAAGCGTCTGCGCGTAGGTCTGCCCGGCCGGTGCATTGGGATCCTGGCCGTAGATCGCCGCGACCACGCTTGGATCGGTGACTGCATCCAGGTAGCTCGGCGTTTTCTCGTAATCCCAGCGCAGGCCCAGGTTCAATTCCAGGCGGTCGGTGACGCGCCAGTCATCTTGGAAGTAGATGCCGAACTGTTTGTTGTCCGACTCCACCGAACCACCGTTGGTCCCCGCCAGTGGCGAGGTGAAGCTGATGGTGTACGGAATCTCGGTGCCAGTGTTGATGTCGTAGTAGTACTGCGGGTTGTACGGCTGCTGCTCGGTGGTACGCAGTTTGATCTGCTTGTATTTCACACCCATCTTGAACGTGTGGTCTTCCAGGCCTGAATAGGTCAGGTCGTTCTGGAACGAATACCCATCCTGGCTTTTGTCCTGGAAACCTCCATTGCCCGCGCCGCTACGAAAGATCACGTTGCCGGTGGGATTATTGCCGTCGGTCAGGATGTAGCCGTTGCCGAAGCTCTGCGGCGCCAGCTCGAAACTGGCTTTCTCATACGTCAGGTGCGCATCGTTGAGCCAGTCGCCCGCGGTCAGCTGCCAGCGCAGATCCACGCGGGTTTCCTTGACGTTCTGGTCGGTGCCATAGGTCGCCGAATTCTGGTCACCGACATTGGCCACGCCGGTCTCGTCACGAACCTTGGTGGTCAGCTCCAGCAGGTTATTCTCATCCACAGACCAGTCCAGTTTCCCGAAGTACAGGTCTTCGTGGAACGGGACGTTGCTGGTGCCGACCTGGTCCTGCAGGTTGGCCGGCAGGTCGGACACGTCATAGCCAGACGCCGGGAAGATGTCCTTGGGCGAGATGTAATCCTTGCCTTCGTAGACGAAGAAGAAGTGCGCCTTGTCCTTCACGATCGGGCCGCCGAAGGACGCGCCGTACTGTTCGTCACGCGAATAGATCTTCTCGGCACCCTCGCCCTGCTCGGTCACCTTCTTCTCGCGCCAGTCGGCGTTGGTGTAGTCCCAGAAGAAATTGCCGTGGAACTCGTTGCCGCCGGACTTGGTCACCGCGGTCACTGCAGCACTGGAAAGCTGGTCGTACTCGGCCTTGTAGTTGGACGTGATGACCTTGTACTCGCCGATCGCCGCCTGCGGGAACGGATTGCCGCGGCTGGAATCCTGGCCAGTGATGCCGCCAGCCAGCACGTAGTTCTTCTGGCCCACGCCATCGACGAACACGTTGATGTTGTTGGCGCTCTGCGCGCCGGACTGCAGCTTGGTGGAGCCGTCGCCCGGGTTGGTCTCGAACTTCATGCCCGGCACGGTGTCAGCGAAAGCCAGGAAGTTGCGCGAGGTCTGCGGCAGCGATTCGATCTGCCGCTGGGTGACGTAGCTGGCCACTTCCGAGGTCTTGGATTCTATCAGCGCCGGCGCGGTGACCTTGACCGTATCCAGGTCCTTGGCGCCGCCTTCCGGCGTGACCGCGGTGCTGCCGCCGCCATCAAGATTGAGCGTGGCGGTCTGGCCGACCTGCAGCGTGACCGTCTGCGAGGTGGCCGCGCCGTTGGCGACCACGTCCACCTTGTAGGCGCCCGGCGGCAGGCCGGCGACCGAGTAGTTACCGTCCGCGCTGACCGGCACGCTGCGGCTGAATCCGCTGGCGGTGTTGGTGGCAGTGACGGTGGTGCCTTCTGCGGCACCGGCCACCTGACCACGCAGCGTGGCCGAGGTGGACTGGGCAAAGGCCAGTGGCGCGGCGCCCAGCAGCAGGCAACTGGCGAGTGCGCAGCTCAGCAGCCTGCGCGCGGGTCGTTGGATCTGGGTGGTATGCGTCATGTATCGGCCCTCCCGGGGCTTGCCCAAAACGTGACTTGGGGGTTTTCAATAACGCAGCGGACCTCGCTGCATCGGGGGAATCCGCGCCGTCACGACGCGGGGAGTCATCCCTTGGTGGCCGGCGCGGAACTGCGCACGACCAGTTCAGGGACCAGGGGTTCGGGGGCCGGCAATGGCTGGCCCTTGGCATCGATGTCCTGCAGCAGGCGCTGCAAGGCGTTGGCGCCCAGCTCGGCAATGCTGATGCGCATGGTGGTGAGAGTGGGATGGACAAAGCGCGCCACCGGCACGTCGTCGAACCCGGCCAGCGCAATGTCTTCGGGCACGCGCAGGCCGGCTTCGTTGAGCGCGAACAGGCAGCCCAGCGCCATCATGTCGTTGGCGGCAAAGACCGCATCGGGCCGCGTCTTGGCTTGAAGCAGCGCGGTGCCGGCCTCCATGCCGGAGGCTTCGTCGAAGTTGCCCGATAGCACCTGCGGCGCCACGTCGGGCAGCAGCTCGGCCAATGCGTCCTGGTAGCCGCGCAGACGCTCGGCGGCGTCGAAGTTGCCTTCCGGCCCGGCGATGAAGGCGACGCGCCGATGCCCGGCTGCGACCAGATGCTTCACCATCGCTACCGCACCGCCGTGGTTGTCCACGTTGAGGACCGGATAGGCCTCGTCGGGCAGGTGCGTGTTGATCAACACGGCTGGCAGCCCGGCCGGCAGGTTGTCGGTGAGGAAGCCCGGCTGGTCGGCGTAAGGCGAGAGCACCAGCAGACCGTCCACGCGGCCGCGCATCGCACGCAGCGCGGCGCCCTGTTCTTCCTGCGCGCCGTGATAGCTGGACACCAGCAGGTGCTTGCGACGCTCGCGCGCCACGCCGTCAATGCCGCGGATCAGTTCGGAGAAGAATTCGCCATACAGGTCCGGCAGGACCACGCCGATGGTCTGGGTGCTGCGGCTGCTCAGGCTACGGGCCGCGGCATGCGGCTGGTAGCGCAGGCGTTGGGCGGTTTCCAACACGATCTGGCGCACGTCCGGGGCCACGTTGTGGTGCCCGTTCAGTGCCCGGGAGACCGTCGCAACCGAGACCGATGCCTCGCGTGCCACGTCCTTGATGGTGATGGTTCCGCTTCGCGACACGCCCGCCCTCCGCGGTCATGGTGACGTCAGTGGGCGCGGACTGTAATCGGTTCCACGCCATCGAGTAAACCCGACGTTTGGCGAATGTTAAACATCAGCTTGATCAAGAACTTGCGAAGAAGGGAGCGTTTTCATGTCCGCCCATGCCAACCCGGTCACGGCCAGACACGCTTTCAGCCAGCGTTTTCGGCCTCGGCTGGGGTCATCGCCTCGATGCTCAACGCATGGATATCGGTCTGCATCATGTCGCCCAGCGCGGCATACACCGCGCGGTGACGCGCCAGCGGCAACTTGCCGGCGAACAGCGGGCTGACCACGCGCACCCGGAAGTGCCCGCGCCCGTCGCGCGCTCCGGCATGGCCGGCATGCAGGTGGCTCTCGTCTTCCAGCTCCAGCTGCAGCGGCGCCAGGCCGGCTTGCAGCGCGGCACGCATGCGCTCCAGCCGCGTGCTCACGGCAGCACCTTCAGGAACGGACGCACATCCACACGGGCGTAGGCACCAGCCACCAAGTAAGGGTCAGCATCAGCCCATTCGCGTGCGGCGTCGAGCGAGTCGAACTCGGCAATCACAATGCTGCCGCTGAAACCCGCCGGCCCCGGATCGGGCGAATCGATCGCCGGGCACGGCCCCGCGACCAGCAACCGGCCGCCGTCCAACAGCGCCTGCAACCGGGCCAGATGCGCCGGGCGCACGGACTGGCGCAGTGCCAGGGAATCGGGAACGTCGTGACCTTCAATGGCGTACCACATCGCAAAACTGCCTGGCTGTTTGAACGGCCGACGATTGTACGGACCCGCGCTGCTGGACACGCGCCCGGCCAGCCCGTACTCTTTGAGTCAATTCGGCACGGCACGACCTGCAGCGGCCGTCGTCCAGCGCTCCTCGCGACGCCCACGGACGACCACCCACCGCTGCCACGCGCGTTACGCAGCCAGATCACCTTCTCCTCAAGGTCCCCGCCGCCAACCCCACGGGTGTGCGCCGCCTTGGGCTTACGTGCGAAGCGCTTTCGCCACGCAAGGCTTCATCGCAGCAGTCCCGCGCGCAGCCGGCCAGGCCCGCGTGGTTTTTCGCAATCGCATGCTCCATCGGCGCAGCCCGCCGAGGACGGCACCAACCGTAGTGTTGACGCGACACGGCCCGTACCTGATGACATCGCAACCCGCGCCCGGCGCGACCGCTTCCACCGACACCAGTCCGCAGACCCCGCAGCAGCACGAGATGCCGCTGGCGGTGGTGCATGGCCAGCCGGTGCTGCAGATCCCGCAGGACCTGTACATCCCGCCGGATGCGCTGGAAGTGATCCTCGACGCGTTCGAAGGCCCGCTCGACCTGCTGCTGTACCTGATCCGCCGGCAGAACCTGGACATCCTGGACATCCCGGTCCTGGAAATCACCCGCCAGTACGTGGACTACATCAACGTCATGCAGGAGCTGCGCTTCGAGCTGGCGGCCGAATACCTGGTGATGGCCGCGATCCTGGCCGAGATCAAATCGCGCATGCTGCTGCCGCGCCCGCCGGCGGTGGAAGGCGACGAAGGCGATCCGCGCGCCGACCTGGTGCGCCGCCTGCAGGAATACGAGCGCTTCAAGCAGGCCGCCGAGGACATCGACGCCCTGCCCCGCCAGGACCGCGACACCGCTCTGGCCCACGCCCACGTGCCGGACCGCGCCGCGATCAAGGTGCCGCCGGAGGTGGAACTGAAGGAAATGCTGCTGGCGCTGCACGACGTGCTCAAGCGCGCCGAGCTGTTCACCGGCCACGCGATCAAGCGCGAGGCCTTGAGCGTCCGCCAGCGCATGGGCGACCTGCTCTCGCGCCTGGAAGACGGCAAGTTCCACCGTTTCGAATCGATGTTCACCGCCGAGGAAGGACGCCTGGGCGTGCTGGTGACCTTCCTGGCCATGCTGGAGCTGGCCAAGGAGCAGCTGCTGGACATCGTGCAGGAAGCGCCGCTGGCGCCGATCTACGTCAAGTCGCTGGCGCTGGGCAACACCAACGAGCCGCTGCAGTTCTCCAGCGAGTTCGACGATTCCGACGCGGCCAACGACGCCTGACCCGGCGCGCGGCCGATCCGACAATCCCGGTTGATCCCGGCCTCATACGACACTGCATGCAAGACGAAGCCTTCGACCACGAATCCGACTCCTCCGCCCCGGCCGCCGTCGACCAGGGGTTGATCAACCGCATCGTCGAGGGCGCGCTGCTGGCGGCGAACCTGCCGATGACCACCGCGCAGCTGGAAGGCCTGTTCCCCGAGGGCCATCCGCCGCCGGAGGGCGCGATCGCCACCGCGCTGGAACAGCTGTCCGCGGCCTGCGCCGAGCGCGGCGTGGAGCTGGTGGAAGTGGCCAGCGGCTGGCGCTACCAGGTCAAGGCCGAGGTGCACGGCTGGGTCTCGCGCATGTGGACCGAGCGCAAGACCCGCTACACCCGCGCCACGCTGGAAACCCTGGCGCTGATCGCCTACCGCCAGCCGATCACCCGCGGCGAGATCGAACAGGTCCGCGGCGTGGCCGTCAGCAGCAACATCATCCAGGCCCTGGAAGAGCGCGAATGGATCCGCGTGGTCGGCCATCGCGACGTGCCGGGTCGTCCGGCGTTGTTCGGCACCACGCGCGGCTTCCTGGATTACTTCGGCCTCAAGCGCCTGGACGAGCTGCCGCCGCTGTCCGAATTGAAGGACATCGGCGAGCTGGACCCACAGCTGCCGTTCGCCAGCGCGCCGATCGCCGCCAAGGCCGACGCCGAAGGCCAGCCGGCCAGCGACAACGCCGGCAGCGACGCAGCAGACGACACCGCCGACGCAGATGCGTCGAACGAAACACCGGCACAGGATGTGCAGGCCGACGACGGCGATGACGCCGCCGAAAGCGCAGCGCAGGACACCGCGCCTGCCGACACCGATGCACCCGACGATGACGCCGCAGCCGCGGACGACATTGCCCCCACCGCCACGCACGCTGAACCCGGCGACGAGGCGGACGACACCCAGACTTCCCAACAACCTCAAGAAGACGACGCCGAAGCGGTCTCGTCGGAGCAGAAACCATGAGTGACACCCCCCGCAGCAAGCTGTCGCTGAAGCGCGACGCCGCCGCAGCCTCCGAAGTCCGCCTGGAAGAGCGCCTGCACAAGGTGCTGGCGCAGGCCGGCCTGGGCTCGCGCCGCGCGCTGGAACAGCGCATCGCCGACGGCCTGATCAAGGTCAACGGCGAGGTCGCGCAGACCGGCATGTCCATCACCAGCGGCGACCGCGTCGAGCTGGACGGCCGCACCTTCGTCGCCAGCGCGCTGACCGAAGCCCCGCGCGTGCTGATCTACAACAAGCCCGAAGGCGAAGTGACCACCCGCGAAGATCCCGAAGGCCGCCCGACGGTGTTCGAAGCGCTGCCGGCCCTCAAGGGCGCGCGCTGGATCGCCATCGGCCGCCTGGACATCAACACCACCGGCCTGCTGCTGCTCACCACCGACGGCGAGCTGGCCAACGCGATGATGCATCCGTCCTACGAGGTCTCGCGCGAGTACGTGGTGCGCGTGCGTGCGCCGGAAGGCCAGGACACGGTCTCCGATGAACTGGTCGAGCGCCTGCGCAAGGGCGTGGAGCTGGAAGACGGCCCGGCCAAGTTCGATGAAATCGAGCGTATCGGCGGCACCGATTCGCACGACTGGTACCGCGTCGCCCTCAAGGAAGGCCGCAACCGTGAAGTGCGCCGCCTGTGGGAATCGCAGGGTTGCCAGGTCAGCCGCCTCAAGCGCACCCGTTACGGCACCGTCGAACTGCCGCAGCCGCTGCTGCGCGGTCAGTCGCAGGAACTGCTCGATACCCAGGTGCAGGCCCTGCGCAAGTCGCTGAAGCTGGAAGACGGCACTCCGGCCGCGCTGACACTGCAGCCGGTGATCGGCCAGCGCAAGGCGTCCAAGACCGTGGTCAACGCCCGCGGCGCCGGCAATGCCTACGTCAACGGCCACAACAGCGCCGCCGATGAAGGCCGCGAGCTGCGCCGCTTCGACAACGTGCGCGAAGACCGCGGCCGCGGTGGCCGTGGCAAGGGCGGCGGCTTCAAGGGCGGCCTGACCGTCACCGGCGAAGCCGCGGCCAACCAGTCGCAGAAGCCGTTCAAGACCCGCGCCGCCAAGGGCCCCAAGCCGTTACCGGAAGGCAACCCGGCCGCGTTCCGCAGCTGGTACGTGCCCGAGGGCGTGGACACTGGCCCGACCGGCCACCGCAACGCCGGTCCCAGCGGCGCCCCGAAGAAGCCCTACGGCGGCAAGCCCGGCGGCCCGCGTCGTGGCGGTCCGGGCGCAGGCCCGGGCGGCGGCAACCCGTACGGCGGCTTTGGCGGTGACGAGCGCGGTCCGCGCGGCGGCCAGGGCGCCGGCCAGGGCCAGCAGCGCAAGGCCAAGCCGTACGGCCATCCGGGCAACGCGCCGAGCTTCCCGTCCGACCACGCTACGCCGGGCGCCTACAACCCGTACGGCCAGCGCCAGGCGCGTCCGGGCGGCGGCAACCGTCCGGCCGGCGGCAATCGCCCCGGCGGCAACGGCCCGCGTCCGGGCGGTGGTAATCGCGGTCCGGGTGGCGGCCGTCCCGGCGGCGGCAACCGTGGCGGCGGGCGTGGTCCGCGCGGCGGCGGCAACGGCTGATCGCAAGAGCGGCGGGAAGGCATGGGCGCGCCCGCGCCTTCCCGCTTCGCTTCAACCCGAGGTGCCGCAGCCCTCGCCCGCCCGGCTGACAAGCCTGCAAGGCGCGACCAAGATGAGAACCACTCTCATCGTCCCGGTTATACTGCGGCCCGGACTACCCCCAACTTCGACACGATCCGCCCATGTCTTCCGCTTACGGCGCCGAAACGGTGCTTGAGGTCCGTCACTGGACCGACGACTACTTCAGCTTCACCACTACCCGCGATTCGGGTTTCCGCTTCGAGAACGGCCAGTTCGTGATGATCGGCCTGGAAGGCGAAACCCGCCCGCTGCTGCGCGCCTATTCCATCGCCAGCGCCAATTGGGAAGAGCAACTGGAGTTCTTCAGCATCAAGGTGCCCAACGGCCCGCTGACCTCGCGCCTGCAGCACATCAAGCCCGGCGACAGCGTGCTGATCGGCAAGAAACCCACCGGTACGCTGCTGATCTCCGACCTGCATCCGGGCAAGAACCTGTACCTGCTGGGTACCGGCACCGGCATGGCGCCGTGGCTGAGCGTGATCAAGGATCCGGAGACTTACGAGCGCTTCGACAAGGTGATCCTCACCCATGGCGTGCGTTTCGAGAAAGACCTCGCCTACCGCGAGTATTTCGAGAACGAGCTGCCGCAGCACGAGTTCCTGGGCGAACTGCTGCGCGACAAGCTGCTGTACTACCCGGCCGTGACCCGCGAACCGTTCCGCAACCAGGGCCGCCTCACCGACCTGCTGGCCAGCGGCCAGATGGCCGACAGCCTGGGCCTGGAGCCGATCGACCCGTCGCGTGACCGCTTCATGATCTGCGGCAGCCCGCAGATGCTGGCCGACCTGCGCGCGCTGCTGGACAGCCGAGGTTTCGAAGCCTCGCACCGGATCGGCAACGCCGGGCACTACGTGTTCGAGCGCGCCTTCGTCGAGAAGTAATCGGCTCCCGCATTAGCGAGCTTCAAACCATCGGCGCCCACGTGGCGCCGATGTCGTTTCAGCCCAGCTCGGCGTCGATATCGCCGCGCAGCGACGAGGGCGCGTGGCGCGGCCCGTAGCGCTTGACCACCTGGCCGTTGCGGCCGATCAGGAACTTGGTGAAGTTCCACTTGATCCGCTCGGTGCCGAGAACGCCCGGCTTGTCGTGCTTGAGGCGCTTCCACAGCGGATGTGCGTTGTCGCCGTTGACCTCCACCTTGGAGAACATCGGGAAGGTCACGTCGAAGTTGACGCTGCAGAACTGTCGGATCTGCGCTTCGTCGCCCGGCTCCTGGTGGCCGAACTGGTCGCACGGGAAACCCAGCACCACCAGGCCACGATCACGGTACTGCTGCCACAGCACTTCCAGGCCACCGTACTGAGGCGTGAAGCCGCAGCGCGAGGCGACATTGACGATCAGCAGGACCGAGCCGGTCCAAGCGGAGAGCGGCTGCTCGCGCCCCTCAATGTCCAATGCCGAATACTCGAAGATGCCCCGCATGCGTCCATTCCCCAACTGCTCGCGCGAATGATAGGTGGTGAATCCTGTCCTCGCCAACAATGTGCGAACTACGTCAAATTTTTGTGTGCAATTCCACTCAGCATCTTTCGGATGACAGGTGCGTCATGCAGGACTTTGGTCACGCGGGCTGGCAGGCCGCGCTGGGTTAGCCTCAGCGATCACCTTTGTCTATGGATGCTGCACCGCATGACCACCCGCCTCGCCCTGGCGCTTGCCATTGCCCTTGGAACCACCATGCCCGCCCATGCCCAGACCGGCGCGCCGGCCGCCACCGGCCAGTCCGCGAATATCTTCTTCGCCGAGAGCCCGCTGCCGCTGCACTACCCGCAGTTCGACAAGGTCACCGATGCCGACTTCGCCCCGGCGTTCGATGCCGGCATGGCGCAGCAGCTCAAAGAGATCGACGCGATCGCCAACAACCCGGCCAAGCCGACCTTCGACAACACCATCGTGGCAATGGAAAAGAGCGGCCAGGTGCTGGACCGCGCGACGACGACCTTCTTCAACTTGGTCGGCACCGATACCAACCCGACGCGCGAGAAGCTGCGCAGCGAATACTCGGGCAAGTTCGCCGCGCATCGCGATGCGATCAGCCTCAACGGCAAGCTGTTCGCGCGCCTCCAGGCGCTGTACGACAACCGCGCCAAGCTGGGCCTGGACGCGCAGGGGCTGCGCCTGGTCGAGAAGTACCACACCGATTTCGTGCGCGACGGCGCCAAGCTCTCCGACGCGGATAAGGCCAAGCTCAAGGAAATGAACGCCGAGCTGGCCGCGCTGGGCACGCAGTTCAGCCAGAACGTGCTGAAGGAAGTGAATGCCTCGGCCGTGGTCGTCGATGACGCCAAGCAGCTGGCAGGCCTGAGCGAGTCGGAGATCTCCACCGCCGCCGACGAAGCCAAGTCGCGCAAGCTGGAGGGCAAGTACGTCATCACTCTGCTCAACACCACCGGCCAACCGCCGCTGACCAACCTCAGCAATCGCGACCTGCGCGAGAAGATCTACAAAGCCTCGATCAACCGTGGCAGCCGGGACAATGAATTCGACAACACCAAGCTGGTGTAGCGGATCATGACCCTGCGCGCGCAGAAGGCGAAGATGCTCGGCTACCCGACCTACGCCGCCTATTCGCTGGAAGACCAGACCGCCAAGACCCCGCAGGCGGTCAACGACATGCTGGGCAAACTGGCCCCGGCCGCGGTCGCCAACGCCAAGCGCGAGGCCGCCGACCTGCAGGCGATGATCGATACCGAGCAGAAGGCCGCCGGCAAGCCGAGCTTCAAGCTGGAAGCCTGGGACTGGGCCTACTACAGCGAGAAGGTGCGCCAGGCCAAGTACAACTTCGACGAGTCGCAGCTCAAGCCGTACTTCGAGATGAAGAACGTGCTGGAAAACGGCGTGTTTTACGCGGCCGGCCAGGAATACGGCCTGACCTTCAAGGAGCGCACCGACCTGCCGAAGTATCGCCCGGACACCTTCGTCTATGACGTGTTCGATGCCGATGGCTCGCAGCTGGCGATCTTCATCTTCGATCCCTATGCGCGTGCGTCCAAGCGCGGCGGCGCGTGGATGAATTCCTACGTCTCTCAGTCCGGCCTGACCGGCGACAAGCCGGTGGTCGCCAACCATCCCAACATCCCCAAGCCGCCGGCCGGCCAGCCGACGCTGCTGACCTGGGATGAAGTCACCACCACCTTCCACGAGTTTGGCCACGCGCTGCACGGCATGTTCTCGGACGTGAAGTATCCGTACTTCTCCGGCACCAGCGTGCCGCGCGACTTCGTCGAGTTCCCCTCGCAGGTCAACGAGATGTGGGCCGACTATCCGTCGATCCTCAAGCACTATGCCAAGCACCACCAGAGCGGCGCAGCCATGCCGCAGGCGCTGCTGGACAAGGTGCTGGCCGCGGCCAAGTTCAACCAGGGCTTTGCCACCACCGAGTACCTGGGCGCGGCGATGCTGGACCAGCGCTGGCACCAGATCACCGAAGACCAGGTGCCCGACGCGGCCGGCGTGATGGACTTCGAAGCCAAGGCACTGGCCGCCGATGGCATCGCCTACGCACCGGTGCCGCCGCGCTATCGCACGCCGTACTTCAGCCACATCATGGGCGGCTACTCGGCCGGCTACTACGCCTACATCTGGTCGGAAGTGCTGGATGCCAATACGCAGAAATGGTTCGAAGAACATGGCGGCCTGAGCCGCGCCAACGGCGATCGTTTCCGCAAGACGCTGCTGTCGCAGGGCGGCAGCCAGGACGCGATGAAGCTGTTTCAGGACTTCGCCGGCCACGCGCCGCAGATCGAGCCGCTGCTGGAAAAACGCGGCCTGGATGCCAAGGCCGAGTAAGTCCGGTCACCGCGCGATGCAGTCAATGCGTCGCGCGGGTTCTGGAATGCAAAAAGCCCGGCCGATGGCCGGGCTTTTTGCTGCCTGCATGTTCTGCAGGAATTATTTCTTGGGTGGCTCGATGATGCGCTGGCCATCGCCGGCCGGCACCGTGGAATAGACACGCCCGGTCTTGGGGTCCATCACGCGATTGGGCGCGACCTCGACCGCGCCGGTCACTGGCTGGCCGCGCGCATCGGTGACGTGGATCGGCTTGGGCGTCGGATCGGGCTGGGTGGAGGCCGGCTGTTCCGGGCGCTGCTGGACGATGCCGGTGTCGGCAGCCACCTTGGGCGCCGCAGTGCGCTGCGAGGCATCTGAGCGCACCGAGGATTTCTGCGCCGGCTGCGGCGCAGGCAGCGTGTTGCTACCGTTGCTGGAACTGCTGATCGGACGGAACGGCTCGACCTTGTTGGGCTGGTTGAGCTGCTGCGCGCCGGCCGCCAACGGCAGGGCCAGCAGCAACGCGGAAATCAAGGGAATGATGGGCGCCTTCATGGCAAAACCTTCCTCTGTGTCGAAGCAGTCACGTTAGCGCCATAGCGCTGCATCGGCGATGAAACCGGCGGTGACACACAGGTCAGCCTGCGGCGCTGGTCCGGCCGCATTCAGCCCAGGAAAGCCGGCCTTTGCATTGCCCCACACGTTGCGGCGCACAAACAACAACGGCGCCTTGCGGCGCCGTCGTGTCGGATCAACCTGCCTGCTGGGCGGGCTCTGCGCCGCCCATGTCCAGTTCGCTGGCTGGCTTCTTGGTCAGCGCGGCCTGGCGGCGCGGCTTGCTGGGGAAGGCGTGCCGCAGGATCCGCCACATCACCTGACCGAACTGCGAGAACAGCGAGCCGGTGTTGTAGTGCTGGCCGTAGCGCTTGCAGATGGCGCGCACCTCGACCGACATCGCCGCATAGCGGTTGGCCGGGATGTCCGGGAAGAAGTGATGCTCGATCTGGTGGCTCAGGTCGCCGGTCAGCACGTCGATGGCGGCGCCACCGCTGATGTTCGACGAACCGCGCAGCTGGCGCAGGTACCAGTGGCCGCGGGTCTCGTTGCGCACGCAATCCTTGGGGAAGGTCTCGGCATCGGCGGTGAAGTGGCCGCAGAAGATCACCACGTAGGTCCAGATGCTGCGCATCACGTTGGCCACCAGATTGCCCAGCAGCACCGGCAGGAAGAACGGGCCGGCCAGCGCGGGGAAGATCACGTAGTCCTTCAGCATCTGCCGGCCCATCTTGCGGCCGACCGGGCGGAACTGCGCGCGCAGCTGCTTGAAGGTCATCTTGCCGGCGAACAGACGGCCCAGGCGCAGGTCCTGGATCGCCACGCCCCACTCGAACAGCAGGCAGAAGATCACCGCGATCGGCGGCTGCAGCAGGTTGAACGGCTTCCACTTCTGCTCGGGGAAGATGCGCAGCAGGCCGTAGCCGATATCGTCGTCCAGGCCACGCACGTTGGTGTAAGTGTGGTGGCGGAAGTTGTGGGTTTTGCGCCAGTTCTCACTGGTGGCGACGATGTCCCATTCGTAGGTGCGGCTGTGTAGCTGCGGATCGCCCATCCAGTCGTACTGGCCGTGGATCACGTTGTGGCCGACGGTCATGTTCTCCAGGATCTTGGACAGTCCCAGCAGCAGCGTGCCAGCGATGCACAGCGGCCACAGCAGCACCGGCACGAACGCGCCGCCGATCGCACCAGCGAACAGCAAGATGCGGCCCAGCGCGCCGGTCCAGCGCACGGCCGAGACCGCGCGGCGGATGTAGCGCGCGTCCGGCGCGCCCAGCTGGGCCACGGTGCGCGCACGCACAGCGTCCAGCTCTTCGCCGAAGCGTTGCAGTTCGTCCTGGGAAAGCGGGCGGTTCTTGTGAGCCATTACAGGTCCAGAGTCAGGTCGGTGGCGGCGGCGCTGATGCAGATGCGCACGGTGGCGTCGGGTTCGGCCGAACGCGCGTTGGTCTGGGTGTCGCGGGTGATGCCGGCGCTGCGGGTGCAGGCGCAGGTGTTGCACAGGCCCATGCGGCAGCCGGAAGCGGGCCGCACACCCTGCTCTTCCAGCGCCTGCAACAGGGACCGGTCACGCGGCACGGTCAGCGTGCGCCCGCTGCGTGACAGCACGACTTCGACCGTACCGGTTTCGCCCGGCAGCGCCTGCGGCGGGGTGAAGGCCTCGGCATCGAAGCGCTGCACGCGGCCTTCCAGCAGTTCGCGTGCGCGCTGCACGAAGCCATGCGGGCCACAGGCGAACACGCTGCGCTGGTCCAGCTGAGGCACCAGCGCGGCCAGATCGGCCTGGCCGATCCGCGGTGCGAACGCGCCACGGCCGTCGTCCTCGCGGGTCAGTGCCAGCTGCAGGTTGAAGCCGTCGTGCCTGGCCGCCAGTGTCTGCAGTTCCTCGGCGAAGCAGACCTCGGCGCGGGTGCGGGCCCAGTACAGCAGGTCTAGCTCCACCGGCATGCCGGCGACATCGAGCTGGCGCAGCATCGCCATCAGCGGGGTGATGCCGCTGCCGGCGGCCAGGAACAGCCACGAGCCATGCACCGCGGCCGGCAGCGTCATCGCCCCGAAGGCCGTGCCCAGGTCGAATACCTCGCCCACCTTGGCATCGCGGCACAGGTGACGGCTGACGCGGCCCCCGTCCACTTCGCGCACGGTGATTTCGATCTTGTCGCCGTCCACGGCGCTGGGGCTGTAACTGCGGGTCAGGCGCGCGCCTTCCACCTCCACGCCCAGATTGACGTGCTGGCCCGGCCGCAGCCCGGCGAAATGCCGGTTGGTCTGCAGCACCAGAGTCACGGCATCGGACGAGGCCTGGCGGCGGGCCTTCAGGCGCGCCATCGGGCGCTCCCAGCTCCACAGCGGGTTGACCTTGGCGGCCCAGAAATCGAACACCGCCGGATCGACCAGATCGCGGGCGGCACGGAACGCCTGGGACAGCGGGGCGCGGGGACGGCGGGGCAGGACGGCAGTCATGAGGGTGCACTATACAGACGTGAAAACGGATGTCTATACACTTGTATATTCACGATAAGGCTATGATTCATCCGCCGTAACGCCCGGCGAAGGACTCGCTCGCCATGCCCTCCCCGGAAACCGCCATCGACACCACCGCTGAAGACGCCTCCCCCGCCCGCCGGGCCGGCATCTCGCGCCAGGACCTGCTGGCGGCGGCATTGCGCCTGGTCGGCCCGCACCGCAGCCTGTCCTCGCTGAGCCTGCGCGAGGTCGCGCGCGAAGCCGGGATCGCACCCAACTCCTTCTATCGCCAGTTCCGCGACATGGACGAACTGGCCGTGGCCTTGATCGACCTGGCCGGCCGCTCGCTGCGCCAGATCATCGGCCAGGCCCGCCGCCGCGCCCTGCGCGCCAGCAGCAGCGTGATCCGCCTGTCGGTGGAGACCTTCATGGAGCAGCTGCGCGCCGACGACAAGCTGTTGCACGTGCTGCTGCGCGAAGGCATGGTCGGCTCGGATGCGTTCAAGGCGGCAGTCGAGCGCGAGCTGACCTATTTCGAGGACGAGCTGAAGGTCGACCTGATCCGCCTGGCCGCCGCCGACGGCGCGACCCTGCACGAGCCGGCACTGGTCTCCAAGGCGATCACGCGCCTGGTTTTCGCCGCTGGTGCCAGCGCCATGGATCTGCCCCCCGCGCGCGACCCGGAACTGGTGGACCAGCTGTCGACCATGCTGCGGATGATCCTGACGGGATCGCGGGCGATGGCCGCTGAAAACGCGCCCCGCTGATTCAATCCATCGACCTGCGCCTCCCGTGCTATCGCTTGACGACCCAGCTTGGTCTGATCTTCAGGACGCTTACGGAAGCGCGGAAGCAATTCCCCTGCTTCTGGCGCAACTGAAAACATTTCCAGATAAATCCCACGCAGAATCTGAGCCGTGGTTTTCGCTGTGGAGCGCGCTGTGCCACCAAGGCGATGTCTATCAGGCATCCTTTGCAGCAGTTCCTCATATCGTCGCCACGCTTGCGAGTGCACCGAGGCGCGCGTCGTTCGACTACTTCCTGATTGTTGCCTGCATCGAAGTGGCGCGACACGAGCGGAACGTCGAAATTCCCAAAGCATTACGCGATGCATACCTTGAGGCGTTGGCACAGATGCCTGCCCTGGCTGGAAAAACATTGGTTCCAGGAGTGACCGCCGAACTGTGCATCAGCGCATTGGCAGCAAGCGCGGCTGCTGCAGGCCAGTTGGCAACTGCAGCGCTATTGACTGATATGGAGCTGGATGACATCGACGCGATGAGGGACTGGATCTTCAATCGCTAATCCCGCTTCTCCGTGCCAGTTATTGGACGCACTCACCCGCCCTGCTGGAACGTCACCACCTTCACATCCACATCAACGCATTGCGGGTCGTGGCAGACGCCATTGATCCAGACCTCGCCCGAACCTAGCATCACGCCGTTCTGGCTGACGAACAGCTCAGCATAGCGTTGCTTGGCGATGGCCTGCGCCACGACCGGCGTGACAATGTCCGGGTAATGCGCGATGAAATCCTTCGCGTTGTCCACCTGGATCTTGCCGGTCAGCGTCGACACCGCCAGCGGATAACGCACCAGTGCGGCGACGCCTGAACGATCGTCGGTGCCGACGGCGGCCTGAAGACGCTCCAACGCGCTGCGATAGGCCTTGTGATCGCCGAGCACCTTGTCGATGCGCGCGTCGACTTCAGCTTCCTTGCCTGCATCAGCAGGCATCGAAGGTTGTGCAGCTTGAGCGGGCGCTTCCGAAGCGGCAACGGAAGCCGGAGCCGCCATTGCATCGACAGGCGCCGCCGATGCGGGCTGCGCAGTCGCCTGTTCATCTGAATGGGCCGCACAAGCGGCCAGCGAGAGCGCCACCAGCGCGGGGCACAACAACAGCTTCATCCGAAGGTCCTCCTATAGCGAATGCGGGCCGCAGCTTGCCCGAGGGTGCGTTGACGCCACGCGAGGTCGGCGGGTCAGCCGGCGTTGGGCCGGGTCTCAGGAACTGAGACGGGCGAACCCAACGTTGTCGGCCTCTGCACAACCCGGCATGCACCCTGCCCGCTCATGGCCATTGCTTCCCACGACCTGATCGTCCTGCGCCCGGAAGGGCTGTACTGCCCGGCCGGCGACTTCCACATCGACCCGTGGAAGCCGGTGCCGCGCGCGGTCATCACGCACGGCCACGGCGACCACGCCCGCACCGGCATGGGCCGCTATTGGGCAACACGCGAGAGCCTGCCGATCCTGCAATGGCGGCTGGGCGAGCAGGACTACGCGATCCACGACTACGGTGAGGCTTTCCAGATTGGCGATGCGAAGGTTTCGCTGCATTCGGCCGGGCATGTACTGGGTTCGGCGCAGGTGCGCGTGCAAGTGGGCGATGAAGTCTGGGTGGCCTCGGGCGACTACAAGCGCCAGCCCGATCCGACCTGCGCGCCGTTCGAGGTCGTGCCGTGCGACACCTTCATCACCGAGGCGACCTTCGGCCTGCCGATCTATCGCTGGCCGGATACGCGCGAGGTGGCGCGCGACATCGTCGCGTGGCGCCGGCACTGCGCCGCGCGTGGCGAGGCGGCGATCCTGTACTGCTATGCGCTGGGCAAGGCGCAGCGGCTGTTGGCCGAACTGCGCGATCTGGACGATCAGCCTGCGCTGCTGCACGGCGCGATCCAGGTCGGCGTGGACGTGTATCGCGGCGCGGGCATCGCCATGCTCGACACCTTGCCGGTATCGGAGACGGCCAAGGGCAGCGATTACGCCGGGCAGTTGATCCTGGCGCCGCCTTCTGCCGCCGGCAGCCCGTGGATCCGCCGCTTCCGCAAGGCGCAGCAGGGCTTTGCCTCGGGCTGGATGCGGGTGCGCGGCAACCGGCGGCGACGCAACTACGACCGTGGCTTCGTCGTGTCCGATCACGCCGACTGGCCCGATCTGCTGCGCACCGTGCGCGAAACCGGCGCACGCCGCGTCATCGCCACGCACGGCAACACCGACGCGATCATCCGCGCGATGAACGAAGCCGGCATCGAGGCCGAGGCGTTTCGTACTGATTTCGGCGGTGGGGAGTGACCGCGGTCGGCATTTCGCAATCGTTCTCATGCCGTCATCCCCGCGACCGCGGGGATCCATGGACGTTGCGCTGCGGTTCCGCAGCGCAAAAAGCAGCGTCGCTGGGTTCCCGCTTTCGCGGGAATGACGTCTTCAAGGTGGCCTGCGTGCGTGATGCGCTCGACCTCGGGAGCTGCCACGCATGAAACGCTTCGCCGACCTCTATCGCGAACTGGACGAAAGCACCGCCACGGGCGACAAGCGCGCGGCGCTGATCGCGTATTTCCGTGACGCGCCGCCGCGCGATGCGGTGTGGGCGCTGTACCTGCTGTCCGGCGGCAAGCTCACCGGCGCACGCCAGAAGATCGCCGGCACCAACGAGCTGCGCGCGTGGATCGCGCAGGTCTCGGCCACGCCCGACTGGCTGGTGGACGACAGCTACGACCACGTCGGCGACCTGGCCGAAACGCTGGCGCTGCTGCTGGATGATCCGACCGATCCTCCGCCGGACCTCGGCCTGGCCGAATGGATTGAGGAACGCCTGCTGCCGGTCGCCAACCAGGATGAGGCCGTGCGCCGCGCGGTGGTGGTCGATGCCTGGCAGTCGCTGCCTTACGGCCAACGCCTGGTGTTCAACAAGCTGCTGACCGGCGCCCTGCGCGTGGGCGTCTCGCAGCGCCTGGTGCAGCAGGCGCTGGCCGAGATGAGCGGCATCGACATCTCACGCATCGCCCAGCGCATGCTGGGCACGTGGGCGCCGACGCCGCAGTTCCTGCAGGACCTGCTTTCGGAAGAAGCCCTGCCCAGCGATCGCCAACAGCCGTACCCCTTCTTCCTCGCCTCGCCGTTGGAGGCCGATGTGCAGACGCTGGGCGAGATCGGCGACTGGCGACTGGAATGGAAGTGGGATGGCATCCGCCTGCAGCTGATCCGGCGTCATGGCGAAGTCGCGCTGTGGTCGCGCGGCGAGGAGCGGCTGGATGGGCGCTTTCCCGAGATTGAACAGGCGGCTGCCACGCTCGCGCGCGACTGCGTGATCGATGGCGAACTCATGGCGTGGCGCGATGGTGAAGACGCGCCGATGCCCTTCACCGCCTTGCAGACCCGCATCCAGCGGCGCAAGCCTGGCGCGAAAACACTGGCCGACACGCCTGCGCGCGTGCTCGCCTACGACCTGCTGGAACTGGATGGCGAGGACCTGCGTGAGCGACCGCTGGACGAACGCCGCGCCCTGCTCGCCGGGTTGCTGGAGGCGCATGGCGATCCGCGCATCGTGGTCTCGCAACAGGTGCAGGCCGACAGCTGGGAAGCGGCAGCGCAACTCCGCAAAGGCTCCCGTGAGCGCGGTGTCGAAGGCCTGATGCTGAAGCGCGGCAGCTCGATCTACCAGGGCGGGCGCAAGCGCGGTGACTGGTGGAAGTGGAAGATCGACCCGCTCACCATCGATGCGGTGCTGATCTACGCGCAGGCCGGCCATGGCCGTCGCAGCACGCTCTACACCGACTACACCTTCGCGCTGTGGGACGGCGACGCGCTGGTGCCGGTGGCCAAGGCGTATTCGGGCCTGGACGATTCCGAGATCATGAAGCTCGACAGCTGGATCCGCGCGCACACCACCGAGCGCTTCGGCCCGGTGCGCGCGGTAACGCCGCATCATGTGTTCGAACTCGGGTTCGAGGCGGTCAACCTGAGCAAGCGCCACAAATCGGGCGTGGCCACGCGTTTCCCGCGCATCCTGCGCTGGCGCCACGACAAGCCGATGGCTGAGGCCGACCGGCTGGAAGACCTGAAGGCGCTGGCGCGGTGAGTGAAGCCAAACCACGCACACCGGCGCGCAAGGTCGCGCGGTTGAAGAACAAGCCGGCTGTTTCAGCTATCAAAGAAAAGCCTGCACCGCACAGCCGGCGATCGATCGAAGCGCCGCTGCTGGACTGGTTCAAGACGCGCGGCTGGAAGGCGCTGCCATTCCAGCGCGAAGTCTGGAGCCATTATTTGCAAGGCCGCTCCGGCCTGCTGCATACGCCGACCGGCAGCGGCAAGACCTTAGCCGCGTTCGGCGGGCCGCTGCTGGAAGCCGTGCGCGAGCGCAAACAGCTGACCACCGCGCTGAAGAAGAACCGCGTGCGCCCGCTGCAGGTGCTGTGGATCACGCCGCTCAAGGCGCTGGCCGCCGACACCACGCGCGCCCTCAACAAGGCCATCGCCGGCGTCGGCCTGGACTGGCAGGTGGGCCAGCGCACCGGCGATGCCAGCGCACGCGACAAGCGCCTGGCGCGTGCGGGCAAGCTCGACGTGCTGGTGACCACACCGGAGTCACTCGCACTGCTGCTGTCCTACCCCGACACTGCACCGCAGCTGCAGGACATCCGCGCGGTCATCGTCGACGAATGGCATGAGCTGCTGGCCAACAAGCGCGGCGTGCTGTTGCAGCTGGGCCTGGCGCGGTTGCGCAAGCTATCGCCCGGCATGCGCACCTGGGGCCTGTCGGCGACGCTGGGCAATCTGGAAGAAGCGCGCGATGCGCTGCTGCCCAACACGCCTGACGCGCCGATGGTCGCCGGCGTGCGGCCGCGCACGCTCACGCTGGAGACGCTGCGTCCCAAGGCCGGCGAACGCTTCCCCTGGTCTGGTCATCTCGGCCTGGCGCAGCTCTCGCGCGTGCTGGAAAAACTGCTGGCGGTGAAGACCAGCCTGGTGTTCACCAACACCCGCGCGCAGGCCGAGCTATGGCATCAGGCGCTGTCGTCGGTCTGGCCGGAAGACCCGGCCACGCTCGCCCTGCATCACGGCTCGCTCAGCCCCAAGTTGCGCAATGAAGCCGAACAAGGCCTGCGCTGCGGCACGTTGCGCTGCGTGGTCGCCACCTCCAGCCTGGATCTGGGTGTGGATTTCCCCGCCGTCGATCAGGTGCTGCAGATCGGCAGTCCCAAGGGCATCGCGCGACTGCTGCAACGCGCCGGTCGCGCGCGCCATCGGCCGGGCGAGGCTGGCCATGTGGTGTGCGTGCCGACGCATGCGCTGGAGCTGGTCGAGTACGCCGCCGCGCGCCAGGCCATCGCCCGCAACGAAATCGAACCGCGCCACGCGCCACGCCTGTCGCTGGATGTGCTGGCCCAGCATTGCGTGACGCTGGCGTTGGGCGGCGGCTTCGATCCCAATGCCTTGCTAGAAGAAGTGCGCGGCACCCAGGCCTTCGCCCAGCTGGACGATGAAACGTGGCAGGCCGTGCTGGACTTCATCGAACGCGGCGGCAGCGCGCTGGACCGCTATCCGGATTACCACAAGGTCGTGCGCGACGAAGATGGCGTCTATCGCGTGCACGACCGCAAGGTCGCGCTGCGCCATCGCCTGTCCATCGGCACCATCACCAGCGATGGCAGCGTGCAGGTGAAGTTTCTGCGCGGCGGCGGGCTGGGCTCGATCGAGGAACTGTTCGTCGGCCGCCTGCGCCGCGGCGACCGCTTCCAGTTCGCCGGCCGGATGCTGGAGCTGGTGCGGCTGGAGGACATGACCGCTTACGTGCGCATGGCCAAAGGCGGCGATGGCACCGTGCCCAAGTGGATGGGCGGGCGCATGCCGCTGTCGTCCGAGCTGGGGCGCGAGGTGGAAGCGGTGTTCGGCGGCGATCACGCGGCACCCGAGCTGCGTTCCATCGCGCCGCTGCTGGCCCTGCAGGAACGTCTCTCCGCCCTGCCCGCACCCGGCACGCTGCTGTGCGAACAGGTCAAGGCGCGCGACGGCTTGCACGTGTTCCTGTATCCGTTCGCCGGCCGCCAGGTGCACGAAGGCCTGGCCGCACTGCTGGCGCTGCGCTGGGGTCGCCTGCAGTCCAACACCTTCGCCTTCGCCGCCAATGATTACGGGCTGGTGCTATCGCCTGCGAACGCTGCCGAATTGGACAAAGCCGCGTTGCACGCGTTGTTGCAACCCGAACACCTGATCGAAGACCTCACCGCCAGCCTCAACCTGGGTGAACTGGCACGGCGCCAATTCCGCGAAATCGCACGCGTCTCCGGCCTGCTGCCGCCATCGCTGCCGGGCAAGACGCCGCGCAGCATGCGCCAGCTGCAGGCTTCCAGCGGGCTGCTGTTCGACGTGCTGACCCGCCACGATCCCGATCATCTGCTGCTGGGGCAGGCGCGCCGCGAGGTCTTCAGCGGCACGCTGGAACTGGACCGCCTGGCCGCCACGCTGCACGATTGCGCCCAGCGTCGGCTGCGTCTGCACCGCCCCACCAGCCTGACGCCGCTGTCCTTCCCGCTGTGGGCCGAAAGCCTGCGCGGGCAGCTCAGCACCGAGGACTGGAAGACGCGCGTGCAGCGCGCCGCGCAGCAGTTGGAAAAGAAGCATGGCCGTTGAGCTGGACCTGGAGATTGCCGGTGAACCGATGCGCGCCCTGGGCGACCGCGCCCTGTACTGGCCGGCGCGCCGGCGGCTGCTGATCGCCGATCTGCACCTGGGCAAGGGCGATGTGTTCCGTCGTGCCGGCATCTCCCTGCCCAGCGGCGGCACCTCGCACGATCTGGCCCGCCTGGCCGCATTGCTGGCGCACACAGATGCGCAGGAGCTGTGGATCCTGGGCGATGTGCTGCACGGCCCCGCGCCGCAGGCCAGCTGGCGCCGCCGCGTGGACGAATGGCGCCGCCAGCACCATCGCGTGCGCGTGGCTGCACTGGCGGGCAATCACGATCGTGCGCTGGCCGCCGCCACCGACCTGGGCTTCGAACTGCTGCCCGACAGCGTCGACGATGGTCCGTTCCAGCTACGCCACGATCCACATCCGCACGAGGAACTGCACGTGCTGTGCGGCCATCTGCATCCGGTGTTCAAGACGCCGGGCACGACGCAACGCTGGCCGGCCTTCCTGCTGCGCGAGCGGCTAACGGTGCTGCCGGCGTTCTCGCAGTTCACCGCCGGCGTGGAGCCGGACCTTGCGACGGGCGAACAACTGATCGTCTGCGTCGAAGGCGAGGCCATCGCGCTGCCTGCGGCTTAGGGCATCTCGGCCGCTGCCAGCGCTGGCACTGGCGCCGGCAGCACCGACACGTTCGCCAGCGCTTCGAGAAAACCCGGCGCCAACGCCAAGCGGCCGAACAACCCGCGCTGGGTGCCACTGAGCACGCGCAACATATGGCCGCGCCCACCGGGCATGCGCCCCAGCGGCAGGAAGGCGGCGTCGCGCAGCGCGGCCACGCGATCGCGGTTGGACTGGAACAGCGGCGTCAACCAGCGGCTCCAGAACTGGTAGATCGCCACATGCGCCTGGCGCTGCTGCTGGTAGCGCGCCAGCGCCGCGGGCAGCGCGGCTTCGGCACGCAACGCGTCGCGCAGGGCCGCCGCGTCCATCAGCGCCATGTTGACGCCCTGCCCCAGCTGCGGGCTCATCGCATGGGCCGCATCGCCCATCAGCAGCAGGCGGTCGCGATGCCAGGTGTGCAGCACTGCATCGCGATACCCGGCGCGCGCCAACTGCGTGCAGCCGGTCAGCTGATGCAGGCGCGCATCGGCCTGCGGCCACATCGCCGCGACCTCTTCGCGCCACGCGGGCATGCCGCCCTGCTCCCAGGCCGCGAACCCATCGGCCGGCAGGCTCCAGAAGAAACTCAGCCGCGGCGTGTCATCGCCCGGACGCGTGCCGACCGGCAACATGCCGATCATCTTGCGCGCGGCGATGTAGCGCTGGCGCAGCTCGTGCGGCCAGGCCCAATCCTCCTGCGGCACCAGACACCACAGCGCGCCCCACGGATAGGCCGCATCCGAACGCACGCCCTGCGTATGCCGGCGCAGCGCCGAGCCCGCGCCGTCGGCGGCGATCACCAGGTCGAACGGCCCATGCCAGGTGCCAGATGCATCGCGCACGCGCCGGGTGTCGTCGCTCACTTCCGTGATGCGCGTGCCGCAGCGTACGCCGCCGAAGCCGCTCCAGGCCTGCGCCAGCAGCGAGAACAACGCGCCACGCTGCATGCCCAGCCCGAACAGCTGCGGGTCCAGATCGAGATAACGCATGTCCATCACCGCGCGGCCGGCGGGCGTTTCGCCATACAGGCGCTCGATCCGGCGCCCATGCATCAGCGCCTGGGGCAGCAGGCCCATCTCCCACAGCACCTGCAAACCGGTGGGCTGCAGCAGGAAGCCCGCACCGACCGGCCCCAGTTCCGGCGCCTGTTCGAATACTTCAACCTGATGGCCATCGGCCGCCAGCAGCGCCGCGGCCGTCTGGCCTGCGGTGCCGTAACCGACGATGGCGATGCTGTGCCGTGTCCCTGGCATGTCGTGATGTCCTTCAGTCCTGTTGGCACATGGTCGCATGTGCCAACAGCGTGCTGCGATCAGGCCACGTAGATCGTCTTGATATTGGTGAACTCGTGCATGCCGTGATTGGCCAGTTCGCGGCCATAGCCCGAGCGCTTGCTGCCGCCGAACGGCAACCGCACATCGCTCTTGACGATCGCATTGACGAAGGCCGCGCCGCACTGCAGCTGCTGGGCCACGCGCTCGCCACGCTGCGCATCGGCCGTCCACACGCTGCCGCCAAGGCCGAAGCTGGTGTCGTTGGCCACACGGACCGCATCGGTCTCGTCCCGGACCCGCAGGATGCTGGCGACAGGCCCGAACAGTTCTTCCTCGTAAGCCGGCATGCCGGGCTGCACGCCGTCCAGGATGGTCGCCGGGTATTCCGCATGCCCTTCGCCCGGCTTGCCGCCCAGCAACACCGTGGCGCCATTGGCCACGCTGCTGGCGACCTGGTGATGCAGTTCGTCGCGCAGGTCTTGGCGCGCCATCGGTGCCAGGGTGGTGGCCGCGTCGTTGGGATCGCCGGTCTTGAGCTTGCCGGCGGCTTCGACGAAGCGCTGCACGAAGGCGTCTGCAATCGCATCGACCACGATGAAGCGCTTGGCCGCGATGCAGGTCTGGCCTGCGTTGTCGAACCGGCCTTTCACCGCGGCCGCGACGGTCTTGTCCAGATCGGCATCGTCCAGCACCACGAAGGCATCGCTGCCGCCCAGTTCCATCACGCACTTCTTGAGCACGCTACCGGCGGTGGCGGCGATCGACTTGCCTGCGCGCTCGGAGCCAGTCAGCGTGATCGCGGCCACGCGCGGGTCCTTGATCACTTCGGCGGCCTGGTCATTGTCGATATGCAGCACGCCGAACACGCCTTCCGGCACGCCGCCTTCGCGCAGCGCATCGGCAATGGCATCGGCGCAGCGCGGCACGTTGCTCGCATGCTTCAGCAGCACCGTGTTGCCCACCATCAGGGTTGGCGCCAGGAAACGGAACACCTGCCAGATCGGGAAATTCCACGGCATCACCGCGAACACGCAGCCGATCGGCTCGTAGCGCACATAGCTGGACTGCGCCTCGGTCTTGATCGGCTCGTGCTGCAGGTACTTGGACGCATTTTCCGCATAGAAATCGCAGGCGTCGGCGCACTTGTCGATCTCGGCCAGCGCCTCCTTCTTCAGCTTGCCCATCTCGGCGGTCATGACCTGCTGGATGGCGTCGCGACGCGCACGTAGCGCGGCCCCGACATTGCGCAACACCGCGCCGCGTGCGTCGAGCGAGCGCTGCGCCCATTCGGGGAAGGCCGCCTGCGCGGCATGCAGCGCGGCCTCCACCGCGTTGGCGCCCATCAACGCCTGTCGATGCTCGACCTGGCCGGTCGCGGGATTGGGGACTTCGGTCATCATGTGCGGCTCCGCAAATCTCGGAAACAGGCGCACATGATCCGCTCCGGCCTGTTACCCAGCCGTGGGCGGGCTGTTCTCGTGCAAGCGCCACACTTGTGAGAGCTGCTTCAGCAGCGATGGGGCTTTCTCAGGAGTGCCTCATCGCTGCTGAAGCAGCTCCCACAACAGCAGTTCCTCGTGGCCTTTAGCGGGCCGCGCTGTCCTGCTGCGCCGCGCCCGGTACCGGCGCGTCCTGCCAGCCCAGGCCCAGGCTCTTCTGCAGGGCCACGTAATCCACCAACAGCTGCACCTGCGCCTGCACGGCGCTGTCTGAGGCGTTGAGCTGCTGGCGCTGCACGTCCAGCAGGTCGATCAGCGAGGATGCCCCCGCGTCGCGTCGCTGCTGCATCAGCATGGCCGCGCGGTCGGCCGAGGTCTGTGCCTGCTGCGCGACCAGCACCTGCTTGCGCGCCGAACCGAAATTGGACAGCGCGGTATTGGCGTCCTGCAGCGCGGTCAGCACGGTGTTTTCGTATGCCGCAGCCCGGCCTTCGGTACCGGCACGCGCCTGGGCGACCTGCGCCTTGATCCGGCCGAAATCCAGGATCGACCAGCGCAGCACCGGCGCCACCACCGTCGCGGCCGAATCAGCGCCCAGGTCGCCCGGCGAGGTCGCCACCGAGGCCAGGCTGCCGTACAGCGTGACCTGCGGGAAATAGGCGGACAGCGCTTCGCCGATCTGCGCGTTGGACCCGGCCAGTTCGCGCTCGGCCTGGCGCACGTCGGGGCGGCGGCGGATCAGCGCCGCCGGGTCGTCGACCGGGATCTGCGCCGGCAGCCTCGGCAGGGCGTTGGCTTGTGCGAGCCGGTCATCCAGCGCGCCCGGCGCCTGGCCGATCATCAGCGCCAGCTGGTCCAGCGCGGCATCGCGCTGGGCTTGCAGCGGCAACAGCATCGCCTGCTGTTGCTGCAGCTGGCCGCGCATGCGCTCGACCTGCAAATCAGACGCCGCGCCGCGGCTGCGCCGCTGCGCGGTTAAGTCCAGCGACTGCTGCGCACTGTCCACGTTGCGTTGCCCGAGTTCGATCCGCTGCTGCAGCCCGCGATAGTTCAGATAGACCTGGCCGATCTCGGCGGCCAGGCGCACCTGCGCATCGGCCAGCTGTGCCTGCGCGGACTCGGCCTGCGCGGCCGCACCTTCCAGCGCACGACGGCGGCGGCCGAAGAAATCCAGCTCCCAGCTCGCATCGAACCCGGCCACGTACATGTTCGTGTCCAGGTCCGCGTCCTGCGTCGCCTGGCGGATGGCGGTGCCGGTGGCCGGGTCGGTGGCCTGGGCGATGCCCTCGCCCGCATCGCGAAGGCCATCCTTCACCGAATCCGGCGCTTCCACGCGCGCGTAGGCGCCGAGCGCGCCGACCTGCGGCAGGCGTTCGGCACGGCGCTGCGCGGACAGGCCGCGCGCGGCGCGCACCTTGGCATCGGCCGCACGCAGGTTGGGGCTGTTGGCCAGCGCGGTCTCGATCAGCCAGTCCAGTTGCGGATCGTTCAACGCGCGCCACCACTGGCTGGGCGGCGCGGCGTTGACCACGCCGGCGTTCGCGGCGCGGCGCAGCTGCGGTGCGTTGACCGCTTCGGGCGCGACGTCCGGGCGCACGTAGTCCGGCCCCAGCACGCAGCCGGACAGGATCAGGACGCTGGCCACGGCCAGCGCAGGGAGCGCGCGGCGCCAGGGAGCCTGCCGGGCTTGACCCGGCCGGTCTGCAAATCCGCCTGATGCGGTCCATCTTTCCGCCGCTTCTGGGCCCGTAGCCCCGCTACGCGCCGGCGAATCGTCGAAAACCTGGCCTCGCACAGGCGGATTTTCGACTCGACCGGTCAAACCCGGCAGACTCCTGGAATCAGTGCATCGCAAGGTGCGCCCCTTTCGGCAAAGGCTTGAGCAGGAAGGCCAGCGGGATCGAACAGCCCACGATCACGCCGAAGATCCAGAACAGGTCGTTGTAGGTCATCACCAGTGCCTGCACCTGGGTGATGCGCGCCAGTGCGCCGATGGCCTGCATCGCCGCATCGCCGCCGCTGCCGTGCAGCGCGCCGGTGATCTGCTGCAGGAAGTCCTGGCCCATCGGCGAGTTGGCCGTGGTCGAACTGCCCAGCACCTGCGTGTGATAGGTCAGGCGCCGGTCCTGGAAGGTGGAGATCAGCGCCAGGCCGATCGAGCCGCCCAGGTTGCGCGCGGCGTTGAACAGGCCCGAGGCATCGCCGGCCAGCTCCTTGGGCACCGAGCTGATCGCGGCCTGGTTGAGCGACATCATCGCCAGCGCCAGGCCCACGCCCTGCAGCAACTGTCCGGCGACGAAGGAGCTGCCGACGCTGGTCGAGGTCAGGTCCATGTTGATGAAGCAGGCGATGCCGAAGCACAGCAGCCCGCCGATCACCAGGATCCGCACGTCCACCGTTTCCAGCAGCTTGGGCATGAACGGCATCAGCAGTACCGTCGGCAGGCCCTGCAGCAGCAGCACGTAGCCGGACTGCTCGGTGTTGTAGCCGGAGACCATCGCCAGGAACTGCGGGATCATGTACATCACGCCGAACAGGATCATGCCCACGGCGAGCATCATGAAGAACACCGCGCCGAAGCTGCGGTTGAGCAGCACCTTGAGCTGGATCACCGGCTCGCGGCTGAAGACCTGCGACAGCAGCAGCGCGGCAAAACCCACCGCGGCCAGCCCCGACAGCCACAGGATGAATTCCGATTCGAACCAGCGCTCGCGCTGGCCTTCCTCCAGCACCACGGTCAGCCCGCCCAGGCCTGCGGTGAGCCCGAAGATGCCGAGCCAGTCGGCGTCCAGCAGCCCCGCCCAATGCGCCTTTTCGTGTTGCAGGCCCAATAGCAGCAGCGCCAGCAGGCCGATGCACACCGGCACATTCAAGAAGAACGCGTAGTGCCAGCTCACGTTCTCGGTCAGCCAGCCGCCCAGCAGCGGGCCGATCACCGGCCCCATGATCACGGTCATGCCGAACAGCGCCGTGCCCATCGTCTGCTGCGCCGGTGGCAAGCGCGTGGCCACGATGGTCAGCGCGGTGGGAATCAGCGCGCCACCGGCAAAGCCCTGGCCGATGCGGCCGATGATCATCATCGGCAGCGAGGTTGACAGCCCGCACATCACCGAGAACGCGGTGAACATCACCGCGCAGATCACCAGGAAGTTGCGCAGGCCCAGCGTGCGCACGAACCAGCCGGTGAGCGGGATCATGATGATCTCGCTCACCAGGTACGCGGTGGAAATCCACGTGCCCTCGGTGCCGCTGGCGCCGACCTCGCCCTGGATGGTCGGCAGCGCGGCGTTGACGATGGAGATATCCAGCGTCGCCATGAACGAGCCGATCGTGCCGGCGGCTACGGCCAGCCACGCGCCGGCGTCGGCCTTCTGCACGGCTTGCGGTGCAGCGTCGCCAGCGCTGGCGCTGGTGCTGCTCACGGCTTGTCGCGGTCCTGCGCGTCGGCGCGATCGGCTTCGTCCTGGGTCCTGTCCTTGGCATCCTTGGCCGAACGCGTATCGACCGTCGCGGTCACCGACATGCCGGGCACCAGCACCTTGCGCGCCTCGGCGCCGGCATCGACGCGGATGCGCACCGGCACGCGCTGCACGACCTTGGTGAAGTTGCCGGTGGCGTTCTCCGGCGGCAGCAGCGCGAACTGCGAGCCCGTGCCGGGCGACAGGCTTTCGACATGGCCGCGCAGGGTCACGCCGGACAGCGCATCGACCTTGATCTCGACCGGCTGACCTTCGCGCATCAGGCCGACCTGGGTTTCCTTGAAATTGGCGGTCAGGTACAGCGCATCGACCGGCACGATGGTCATCGTGCGCGCGCCGGCGCTGAGGAACTGGCCCACCTGCACGGTCTTGTCGCCCAGGCGGCCGGCGATTGCCGCCTTCAGGTGCGTATCTTCCATCGCGACCTGAGCCTGGTCGACGTTGGCCTGGGCCTGCTTGAGGCCCGCCTGCGCCTGCTCCAGCTGTGCCTCGCCCGCGGCGATCTGGCTGTCGGCCCCGGTAACCTGCGCGCGCGCGGCGTCGTACTGCGCCTTGGCCTGGTCGCGTTGCTGGTGCAGCTGTTCCTGGTGCTCGTGCGTATCGGCACCCGACGCGGCCAGCGGTGCGAAGCGCGCGACTTCGGCGTTGGCGAACTTCAGCTGCGCCGCGGCCGAGGTCACCTGCGTGCGCGACTGCGCCAGCTGCGCGCGATAGCCGTCCACGCCCGCCTGCGCGGCCACGATGTCGGCCTGGCGCACGGCCACCGCGGCCTGCGCCTGTTCCAGCTGCGCGCGATAGGTGCGGTCGTCGATCTGCAGCAGCGGCTGGCCCGCCTTCACCCAGGCGTGATCCTGCACGAACACCTGGGTCACATAGCCATTGACTCGCGGCGCCACGGCGACCGAATCGGCCTGCAGGTAGGCGTCGTTGGTTTCCTGCAGATAGCGGCCGACCAGCAGGTGGTGCACCAGCCAGACGATGAACAGCACCACGGCCAGCAGGCCGAGAATAATCAGGGTCCACTTCACCCGCGGGTTCTTCAGCGGCGAGGGCTTCTTGTCTTCGCCCTGCCCGTCCTGGGGTTCGGAAGCGCGCGCGTCATCGTGGCGGCGGTCGTCGTCGTGGCTGCTCAAGGTCGCGGATCCTGCGCGGGGGTGAGGTGGTCAAGGCGCCCGGCCTGGATCAGCGCCGGACGCCCTGCACGAAGGCCGCAGGATCCCAGATCACCGCGACCGTATTAGTCGCGCAAGTGAAACTCCAAGTACCACTTCCTGTCAACCGTTGTCCTGCAGCGCCAACTGCATGTCCAGCTTGCGGCGCTTCTCGCTGCGGTACATCAGCCACCAGCCGATGAAGGCGCAGACCGAGACGATCACGATCATCAAGGTCGCCAGCGCGTTGATCTTCGGGCTCAGGCCCAGCCGCACCGAGGAGAACACCTTCATCGGCAGCGTGGTCGAGCTGGGGCCGGAGACGAAGCTGGCGATCACCACGTCATCCAGCGACAGCGTGAACGCCAGCAACCAGCCCGAGACCAGCGCCGGCGCGATGATCGGCAGCGTGATCAGGAAGAACACCTTGATCCGGTTGGCGCCAAGGTCCATCGCCGCTTCTTCCAGCGACTTGTCCAGCTCGGCCATGCGCGAGGACACCACGACGGTGACGAAGGCCAGCGCGAAGGTCGTGTGGGCGATCCAGATCGACATCATCCCCTTGGGCTGGAAGTGAAACAGGTCACCCAGCGAGACGAACATCAGCAGCATCGACAGGCCGATGATCACATCGGGCATCACTAGCGGCGCGGTGATCAGGCCGCCAAACAAGGTCTTGCCGGGGAAGCGACGCATCCGCGTCATCACCAGCGCCGCCAGCGTGCCCAGCACGACCGAGGCCGTCGCGGTCCAGAACGCGATCCGCAGGCTGACCCAAGCCGCATCCAGCATCGACTGGTCGCGCAGCAGTTCGCCATACCACTTGAACGAAAACCCGGCCCAGACCGTCGCCAGGCGCGAACTGTTGAAGCTCCAGATGATCAGCAGCAGCACCGGCAGATACAGGAAGGCAAAGCCCAGCCCCAGGATCGTCCAGGTGGGCCAGCGCGCACGGCCGACGGTACTCATGTCAGCCTCCCTTCGATCTCTTTCTGCTGGACCCGGTTGAAGATCAGGATCGGGATCATCAACAGCAGCAGCATCGCGATCGCCACCGCCGAGGCCAGCGGCCAGTCGCGGTTGGCGAAGAACTCATTCCACAGCACGCGGCCGATCATCAGCGTGTCCGGGCCACCCAGCAGTTCGGGGATCACGAACTCGCCCACCGCCGGGATCATCACCAGCATGCAGCCGGCGATGATGCCGGCGCGCGACAGCGGCAAGGTGATCTTGAGGAAGGCCTTCCACGGCCGTGCGCCCAGGTCGTAAGCCGCTTCCAGCAGGCGCCCGTCATGCTTGACCAGGTTGGTGTACAGCGGCAGCACCATGAACGGCAGGTAGCAGTAGACGATGCCGATGTAGGCGGCCAGCGGGGTGTACAGGATCTGCCGGCCTTCGATCCAGCCCATCGACTGCAGCGCGTCGATCACGCCGAGCTTTTCCAGCAGCTGCCCGCCCGGACCACTGCTCTTGAGAATGCCGATCCACGCGTACACGCGAATCAGGAACGAGGTCCACGACGGCAGCACCACCAGCATCATCGCGATGTTGCGGCTGGACGGTGGCAGCTTGGAGATGACATAGGCCATCGGGTAGCCGACCAGCAGCGTCAGCAGCGTGGCGATCGCCGCGATCTTCAGCGAACTCCAGTACGCGGCGATATAACCGTTCTGCAGCGCGCCTAGCTGCAGGAAGTTGGACAGGTTGAGCTTGAGCGCGACCTCGGCGTTGTCCACTTCCAGGATCGGCGTATACGGCGGCATCGCGATCGCCAACCGCGCGAAAGAAATCTTCAGCACGATCAGGAACGGGATGGCGAAGAACACCAGCATCCACAGGTAGGGAATGCCGATCACGCCCCAGCGCGGGCCGGGCGTCACCTTGCGCAGCAGTTCGAAGAGGGTCGGCGTGCTCATTGGGTCAGCACCACGCCATCGTTGTCGCCCCACCACACCCAGACCGTGTCGCCCCAGGTCAGGCCCTCGCTGGCCCAACGCTGGACGTTGGCGAAGTTGGCCATGATGGTGAAGCCGCTGGCCAGTTTGACGTGATAGACCGAGTGGCTGCCGAAGTAGGCAATGTCCTCGATCACGCCCTTGGATTTGTTGTGCGGCTGGGCCGGCTCACTCTTGGCGATGCCGAGTTTTTCAGGACGGACCGCGAAGGAGACTTCCTGGCCTTCGAATCCCGAGATGCCGTGGCCGATGTAGATATCGGTGTCCAGCTGCGGCGAGCGCAGGGTCACGAACTCCGGCTCGTCCTGGTCGATCACCGCGGTGATCATGTTGACCGAACCGATGAAGCTGGCGGCGAAGCGATTGGCCGGCTGCTCGTAGATTTCATCGGGCGTGCCGACCTGGCGGATACGGCCGGCGTCCATCAGCGCGATACGCGTGGCCATGGTCATGGCCTCTTCCTGATCGTGGGTGACCATCACGCAGGTCACGCCGGTCTTCTCGATGATCGACACCAGTTCCAGCTGCATCTGCGTACGCAGCTTCTTGTCCAGCGCGCCCATCGGCTCATCGAGCAGCAAGAGCTTCGGCCCCTTCGCCAGCGAGCGTGCCAGCGCCACGCGCTGCTGCTGGCCGCCGGAGAGCTGGTGCGGCTTGCGCTTGGCCAGCTTGTTCAACTGCACCAGCGAGAGCATCTCTTCCACGCGCCTGGCGATATCCGGCTTGGACATGCCGTCCTGCTTGAGCCCGAAAGCGATGTTCTGCTCGACCGTCATGTGCGGGAACAACGCGTAGGACTGGAACATCATGTTGATCGGCCGCTCATACGGCGGCAGGCCATTCAATTCCTGGCCGTCCAGGAAGATATGCCCAGCAGTGGGATGTTCGAACCCGCCCAGGCAGCGCAGCAGCGTGGACTTGCCGCAGCCCGAGCCGCCCAGCAGCGCGAAGATCTCGCCCTTGCGGATCGACAGGTTGGTGTCGTCCACGGCCAGGAAGCCGTCGAATTCCTTGCGCACGTTCTCGATGCGCAGGTAACCCTCTGCGCCCGGCGTGGGTGATGGCCCGTGGCCTGCAACTGCCTGTTGTTCCACTGCTGCCATGTCGATCCCCGTCAGTGCCTCGTGCCGCCCGGCGCGCGTGGCGCCGGCGGTGCGTGCTTGCGTTCACTGGCGCGTGTGCGGGCCTTGCGCCCGCCACACGGCAAGCGGGGCAGGCCTTGCTGGCCCGCCCCGCGGTGGTCTTACTTGTTGGTCTTCAGGTCAGTCCACAGCCTGGTGTACTGCTTGTCCACTTCCGGCGGGATGATGGCGAAGGTGAAGAGTTTTGCGGCCACTTCCGGCGGCGGATAAATCGTCGGATCGCTGGTGATCTGCTTGTCCATCAGGTCCTTGGCCTTGGGAATGGCGTTGGGATAGCTGATGAAGTTGGAATTGTTGGCCATCACCTGCGGATCGAGCAGGTAGTTGATGTAGGCGTAGGCGTTGTCGACGTTCTTGGCGTCCTTCGGGATCGACAGCATGTCGAACCAGAGCGGCGCGCCTTCCTTCGGGATCGAGTACGCGATCTTGACGCCGTTACCGGCTTCCTCGGCGCGGTCGCGCGCCTGGATCACGTCACCGGACCACCCCACCACCAGGCAGGTATCGCCGTTGGCCATCGCGTCGATGTAGGACGAGGAATGGAACTGGCTGATCGAAGGCCGGATGGTCTTCAGCAGCGCGGCGGCCTTGTCGATCACCTTCGGATCGGTGCTGTTGGGGTCTTCGCCCAGGTAGTTGAGCGCGATCGGCACGATCTCGCTGGGCGTATCCAGGAAGGTCACGCCGCAGTCCTTGAGCTTGGCCAGGTTCTCCGGCTTGAACACCAGGTCCCAGCTGTTGGTGACATCGGTGTTGCCGAAGATCGCCTTGATCTTGTCCACGTTGTAGCCGATGCCGGTGGTGCCCCACATGTACGGCACGGCGTACTTGTTGCCGGGGTCCTGTTTCTCGATCCGTTTCATCATCTCCGGGTCGAGGTTGGCCAGGTTGGGGATCTTGGCCTTGTCCAGCGGCAGGAACACGCCGGCCTGGATCTGGCGGCCGAGGAAGTTCAGCGTCGGCACCACCACGTCGTAGCCGCTGGAACCGGCGAGCAGTTTGGCTTCCAGCACCTCGTTGCTGTCGAACACGTCATAGGTGACGGTGACACCGGTGGCCTTCTCGAAGTTGGCGTTGGTGTCCTCGGCGATGTAGTCGGACCAGTTGTAGACGTTGACCGTCTTGGAGCCTGCGGCCGGTGCCGCGCCCTCGCCCGCGGCTGGCGCCGCCCCGTCCTTGCCGCCACCGCCGCAGGCGGCCAGCGTGGCCGTCGTCAGCATCACACCCAGCATTCGCAACTTCATCGTGTCTCTCCACTTGAGGCCCCATCCATGCGGGGCATTGAGCAGGCAGGACGGACCGCAACATCGCAGGCCGTGCGTTTGGTCCCTCCCCAGGGAAACGTCACACGCCAATGGCCTCGGCCGTGTCTTCCAGTGCGGCCCAGGCTTTCTCGAACAGCTCGTCGACCTGCGCGCGTGTGATCACCAGCGGCGGTGACAGCAGCATCGAATCGTAGGTCGCACGGAGGATCAATCCATGTCGCAACGCGTGGTCACGGCAGAGCGCCCCCACTGTACCGCGCTCGTCGAAGGTTGTGCGCTGGCCCTTGTGCGGGACCAGTTCGAGCGCGCCCATCAGCCCGGCAATGCGCGCCTGGCCGACCAGGCGATGTTCGCCCAGCTCGGCCCAGCGCTGCGCCAGGTACGGCGCGATCTGCGTCTTGGCTGTCTCCACGATGTGTTCTTCCTGGAGGATGCGGATGTTCTCCAGCGCCACCGCCGCGCACACCGGATGGCCGGAATACGTCGCGCCATGCGCCAGCTCGCCACCCTGCGCCTTGAGCACGCCGGCGACGCGATCATTGAACATCGCCGCGCCCAGCGGGATGTAGCCGGAGGTGATGCCCTTGGCGATCGTCATGACATCGGGCATGAAACCGAAGTGTTCCGAGCCGAACCATTCGCCGGTACGGCCGAAGCCGCAGATCACTTCATCGGCCACCAGCAGCACGTCGTACTTGCGGCAGATGCGCTCGATTTCCGGCCAGTAGGTGCGCGGCGGGATATAGACGCCGATCGCGCCCATGATCGGCTCGCCGATGAAGGCGGCCACGCGCTCGGGGCCGAGTTCTAGGATCTTGTCTTCCAGCCGGCGCGCGGCGACCAGGCCGTATTCGTCTTCGGAGAGATCGCCCCCGTCGTAGAACCAGAACGGCGGTTCGATATGCGCGATATCCGGGATCGGCAGGCCGCCCTGCTTGTGCATACCCTTCATGCCGCCCAGGCTGGCACCGGCCATCGTGGTGCCGTGGTAGCCGTTGTGGCGACCGATGAAGATGTTCTTTTCCGGCTGGTCCTGCACCGCCCAGAAGTGGCGCACCAGGCGCAGGATGGTGTCATTGGCTTCCGAGCCGGAATTGACAAAGAACGCGTGGTTGAGATCGCCCGGGGTCAGCTCGGCCAGCTTGGCCGCCAGCCGGATCGTCGGCTCGGTCGTACACTGGAAGAAGCTGTTGTAGTAGGCCAGCTGCGTCATCTGTTTCGACGCGGCCTCGCCCAGCTCACTGCGGCCATAGCCGACGTTGACGCACCACAGCCCGGCAAAGGCATCGAGCAGCTTGTTGCCTTCGGCATCCCAGACGTAGCAGCCCTCGCCCTTGGTCAGGATGCGCGTGCCCTTCTGCGCTAGTGCGGCGTTGTCATTGAACGGATGCAGGTGGTGGGCGGCATCGAGGTCTTGGAGGATGCGGGTCTGCTGGGTATCCATCACTTGTTTCTCAACTTTTGAAGGCAAGGGCAAGCGCTTTCGCGCTTGCAGCGCGAGCTACTTTTGTCATGGCAAAAGTAGCCAAAACCGTGGGCACCGCCTCAAACAGGGGGTGGTCAACGCAATCCGATGCTTCGCATCGGTCCCCTGTGCTTCTCGCAGGCCCGGGCACGGCGCCCAAACTCGCTTCGCTCAAACAAAGGCGCCTCTTCGACCCGAACCTGCTGCGATGCGCGGCTTGTTACACGTTTAACAGCAAGAACTCGCGTTCCCACGAACTGATCACCCGGAAGAACGTCTCGTATTCCTTGCGCTTGACCGAGATGTAGGCGCGCACGAAGCGCGGGCCCAGCAGTTCGTGCAGCGCGGTAGCGCCTTCCAGTTCGTCCAGCGCCTCGCCCAGCGAGCGCGGCAACTCAAAGCCGAAGTCCTGCGCGCTGGACGCCAGCGGCTTGGTCGGGCTGAGCTTGCCCTGGATACCGAGCAGGCCGCAGGCCAGCGTCGCGGCCATTGCCAGGTAGGGATTGGCATCGGAGCCGGCGAAACGGCTCTCCACGCGCGTATTGTCCAGCGTGTCCTTGGGCACGCGCAGGCCGCAAGTGCGATTGTCGTAGCCCCACTGCACGTTGATCGGCGCCACCTGGCCGATCGCCAGGCGGCGGTAGGAATTCACGTTGGGCGCGAAGAACGCCATCGTCAGCGGTGCGTACTTCTGCAGGCCGCCGATGTAATGGTGGAAGGTCTTGCTCTCCTTGCCTTCCACCTTGCCGGCGAAGACGTTCTTGCCGCTCTTGCGATCCAGCACGCTCTGGTGGATATGCATCGCGCTGCCGGGCTCGTTCTCCATCGGCTTGGCCAGGAACGTGGCGTAGATGCCGTGGCGCAGCGCGGCCTCGCGCATGGTGCGCTTGAACAGGAAGACCTGGTCGGCGCGGCTGAGCGCGTCGGCATGGGTGAAGTTGACCTCCAACTGCGCGGCGCCGGATTCGTGGATCAACGTGTCCACGTCCAGCTCCATCGCGTCGCAGTAGTCGTACATCAGGTCCAGGATCGGGTCGAACTCGTTGACCGCGTCGATGGAGTACGACTGGCGCGCGGTCTCCGGGCGGCCCGAGCGCCCGGCCGGCGGCAGCAGCGGGAAATCCGGGTCGGTGTTCTTCTGCACCAGGAAGAACTCCAGCTCCGGCGCGACCACCGGCTGCAGGCCTGCTTCCTCGTACGCCTTGAGCACGCGGCGCAGCACGTTGCGCGGCGCCAGGTCGTGCGGCTGGCCGTCCTTGGTCCAGCAGTCGTGGATCACCTGCGCGGTCGGATCAGCCGCCCACGGCACCATGCGCACCGTCGAAGGATCGGGCCGCAGGAACATGTCCGAGTCCGACGGACTGGTCAGCTCGTAATAGTCGTCCGGGTAATCGCCGGTGACGGTGGTGGCGAAAATGCCTTCGGGCAGGCGCGTGCCGTAGTCATGGCTGAATTTGTCGGCCGGGATGATCTTGCCGCGGGCGATGCCGGTGATGTCCGGCACCAGGCATTCGACCTCGGTGATGCGTCGCTCCTTGAGCCAGCGCCGCAGGGAGTTCTCGGGCTGTTCGATCGGCGTGGATTGCTGGGTCTGGCGACGGCTCATGCGAAGGCAGGTTCCTGGCGAAGACGGGCACGGGCGCGGCAGGCATCGCCGAAGGCGCGGAAAATACCGGTGTAGAAGGCGTTCTGGGTGACCTTCCACTCCGGGTGCCATTGCACGCCGAGCAGGAAGGTCTCGCCAGCATGGCGGAAGGCTTCGATCAGACCATCGGGCGCGGTGGCTTCGACGATCAGGCTGTCGGCCAAGCGTTTCACGCCCTGCCCGTGCAGCGAGTTGACGTGCTGCTGCGCACCGCCGAACGCCGCCAGCACGCCACCAGGCGACAGCGCCACCGCATGGGCCGGGCCGTACTGCGCATCCAGCGGTGCGTCCTTGTCCTCGCGATGATCCATGAAGCCGGGCACCTCGTGCACTTTCTGGTGCAGCGTGCCGCCCAGCGCCACGTTCACTTCCTGGAAGCCGCGGCACACCGCCAGCACCGGCACCCCAGCCGCCAGCGCCGCGCGGACCAGGGGAAGCGTGGTGCCGTCGCGCGCCGGGTCATGCAGGTTGCCGTCCCAGCTGGGTTCGTCGGAATAGTGATGCGGCTCGATGTTGCTGACCGCGCCGGTGAGCAGCAGGCCATCCACGGTGTCCAGCAGCACGGCCGGATCCAGCGCCGGCGTCAGGGCCGGCCACAGCAGCGGCACCCCGCCTGCGCCGTCGACCACCGCCCGCACGTATTTCTCGCCGACGGCCAGAAACGGGTGCAACCCGATCTGCTTGCGGTCGGTGGGAATTCCGATCAGCGGCGGCTTGGCCATGCGGGATGCAGCTCGCGTGGGGCGTTGCCGCAAAGTAGCGTGGGCGTTTTATTTTTACAACACGGCAGCCGCCAGCGCCTGGATTTCGCGGACTGGATGGGCTTTTGCGGCCAGGACCGGCGCGCAATGTTGAGTATTCTTGACAGCGCCACGCCCTGATAAGCTGGCCCGAACCGCTGCGTAAGGCTGCCATGACCGCCCGTTCCGACGCCTCCGACGACGCCCTGCGCGCCCGCGATGCCGCCACCCTGGCGTCCCTGCCCGACCTGGAATCGGTCGACCTGCTGCTGCCGGACATGAATGGCCTGCTGCGCGGCAAACGCATCACCGCCGATGCGCTGGACAAGATCTACCGCGATGGCGTCTGCCTGCCGATGTCGCTGATCGCCACCGACATCACCGGCAACACGGTCGAGGAGACCGGCCTGGGCTACGACATCGGCGATGAGGACCGCATCTGCCGGCCCGTGCCCGGCTCGTTGCGGCCGGTGCCGTGGTCGCCGCGGCCGATGGCCCAGCTGCTGCTGGCGATGGAGGACGGCCACGGCGGCGTGTTCGAAGCCAACCCGCGCGAGGTGTTGCGCCGGGTCGTACAGCGCTTCACCGAGAAGGGCCTGACCCCGGTAGTGGCGATCGAACTGGAGTTCTATCTGTTCGACCGCCTGCCCGGTATCGATGGCCGCCCGCAGACCGCGGTCAACCCCAACACCGGCGCGCGCAATGCGTCGACGCAGGTCTATTACATGGAAGACCTGGACGACAACCGCGGCTTCATCGATGCGGTGTCGCGCGCGTGCCAGGCGCAGGACATCCCGGCCGATACCGCGGTGGCCGAATACGCACCGGGCCAGTTCGAGATCAACCTCAAGCATCGCGCCGACGCCGTGCGCGCCTGCGACGAGGCGGTGATGCTCAAGCGCACCATCAAGGCCGTGGCCCAGCAACAGGGCCTGCAGGCGAGCTTCATGGCCAAGCCGCACGTGGACCAGGCCGGCAGCGGCCTGCATGTGCACGTGAGCGTGCTGGATCGCGAGGGCCACAACATCTTCGCCGGCAGCGAAGCCGCGCCGGCCGACACATTGCGCCACGCTATCGGCGGCCTGCAGCGCAGTGCGCGCGACACCATGTTGCTGTTCGCCCCGCACGCCAACAGCTATCGCCGCTACGTGCTCAACGCCTTCGTGCCGCTCGGCGACACCTGGGGCTTCAACAACCGCACTGTCGCGATGCGCATCCCGCACAGCGATGCGAAGAACGCCCGCATCGAGCACCGCATCGCTGGCGCCGATGCCAACGTCTACCTCGCCTGCGCCGCGGTGTTGGCCGGCATGTTGCATGGGCTGGAGCAGCAGTTCGATCCGGGCCCGCCGATCGTCGGCAACGCCTACGAGCAGACCGAAAACCGCAGCCCGTACTGGCGCCAGTCGATCGACGACTTCCTGGCCAGCGACTTCATCGCCAGCCAGTTCGGCGAGCGCTTCCGCCATATCTACGGCCAGCAGAAGCTGAAGGAACTGCGCAGCTTCGAAACCCAGGTCACCGACCTGGAATACGCCTGGTACCTGCGTGCGGTCTGATCCCGCGCACGCCGGTTATCCGCCCAGCTGGTACGCCGCCAGCGTCGCTCCACTGCCGCCGCAGCCCGCGCTGGCAGGCCGCGTCGAGTGCGATGTCTGCATCCTCGGCGCCGGTTACACCGGCCTGTCTGCGGCGATGGAACTGGCCGAAGCCGGCTATCGCGTCGTGGTGCTGGAAGCGCAGCGCATCGGTTGGGGCGCCTCCGGTCGCAACGGCGGCCAGGCCATCGTCGGCTTCGGCTGCGGTGAAGAAAAGCTGGAAGCGCTGGTGGGGGCGGACGACGCCAAGCGCATGTTCGACCTGTCGCTGGAAGGCCTGGATTGGCTGCATGCGCGCCTCGCCCGCCATGGGATCGAGGCGCATTGGCGCCCCGGCCACGCGACCGTGCCGCTCAAACCCCGCCAGCAGCGCGACGTGCAGGCGATGGTCGAACACTTCAACACGCGCTACGACCATCCGGTCGCATGGTGGGACCGCGAACGCCTGCGCGAGACGTTGGCCAGCGACCGCTACCTCGGTGCGCTTTACGACCCCATCAGCGGCCACCTGCATCCGCTGGCCTATGCGCTGGGCCTGGGCCGCGCCGCCATCGCCGCCGGCGTACAGGTCTTCGAGCGGTCAGAAGTGACCCAGCTGGTGCGCGGTACGCGCCCCGTCTTCAAGACCGCCCAGGGCGAAGTGCACTGCGATTTCGCGGTGCTGGCCGGCAACGCGTTGCTGCACGGGATCGCGCCGGAACTGGAAGCGCGGATCATGCCGGTCGGCACCTATATCGCCGCTACCGCGCCGCTGGGCGAGGCAGGCGCGAAGGCCTTGATCGGCAACGACATGGCCGTGGCTGATACCGCCTGGGCGCTGGACTATTACCGGCTCAGCCACGATCACCGACTGCTGTTCGGCGGCCGCGCCAGCTATTCCGGGCGCGATCCCGGCGACCTGCAGGCGATCATGCGTCGGCGCATCGCGGGCGTGTTTCCGCAGCTGGGCGATATCGCGCTGGACTACGTGTGGGGTGGTTTCGTCGACATCTCGCTCAACCGCGCCCCGCACTGGGGGCGGCTGCAGCCGAACCTGTATTTCGCCCAGGGCTTCTCCGGCCACGGCGTGGTGGCGACCGGGCTGGCCGGCAAGCTGATCGCCGAGGCCATCGCCGGCCAGGCGCAGCGACTGGACCTGTTCGCGAAGATCAAGCACGCGCCCTTCCCCGGCGGCCAGGCCTTGCGCACGCCGCTGCTGGTCGCGGCGATGAGCTGGTACAAGCTGCGCGATGCGCTGTGGTGAACCAGCCGCCACATTGACGCGGCAGAAAAAGAAACGGGCCCGGTGTTTCCACCGGGCCCGTTGCGTTTGAAGCGATGCCGCTGGATCAGTGCTTGACGCTGTCGTGGCGACGGATTGCCAGCAGCGCCACGATCGTGATCACACCGGCCGCGCTCAGGTAGAAGCCCACCGACTGCACGCCATAGGCATCGGCCAGCATCTTGGCCACGTACGGCGCCGGGGCGGCGCCCAACACGCTGGCCAAGTTGAACGACAGCGACGAGCCGGTGTAGCGCACTTCGGTCGGGTAGACCTCCGAGAGCAGCGTGCCGACCGGGCCGTAGGTCCAGCCCATCACGAACAGGCCGATGCACAGGAAGGCGATCACCAGGCCCGGATGCCCGCCCTGGAACAGCACCGGGAACAGCAGGCCGAAGATCACGATGCCCACGCTGGCCACGATCATCGCGCCGCGTGCGGTGAAGCGGTCGCCGAACTTGGCCGACAGCGGGATGCCGGCGGCGAAGAACAGCATGCCCACCATCTGCATCAGCAGGAACTGCTGCTTGGTGTAGCCCAGCACGCCGGTGCCGTGGCCCAGCGCGAACACGGTCATCAGGTAGAACAGCACGAAGGTCGCCAGCGCGCCCAGCGTGCCCAGCACCAGCGGGCCGAGGTGCTGCGAGAACACCGCGCGGAACGGCACGCGAAGGCGCTCGTTACGCTCGATCGCCTTCTGGAAATCCGGCGTCTCGTTGATGCTCAGGCGCACCCACAGGCCGACGATCACCAGCAGCGCCGAGGCCAGGAACGGCACGCGCCAGCCCCAGTCGGAGAACTGCTCGGGGGTCAGCGACGCGCCCATGATCAGGAAGGTCGAGGCCGACAGCAGAAAGCCCAGCGGCGCGCCCAGCTGCGGGAACATGCCGTACCAGCCGCGCTTGCCCGGGGGCGCATTCTCGGTGGCCAGCAGCACCGCGCCGCCCCACTCGCCGCCCAGGCCGATGCCCTGGCCGAAGCGGCACAGGGTCAGCAGCACCGGCGCCAGGATGCCGATGCTGTGGTAGGTCGGCAGCAGGCCGATCACCACCGTCGAGATGCCCATCGTCAGCAGGGCCGCCACCAGCGTGGCCTTGCGGCCGATGCGGTCGCCGAAATGGCCGAACAGTGCCGAGCCCACCGGGCGCGCCACGAACGCCACCGCGAAGGTCGCGAGCGAAGCAAGCTGCGCCGCCACCGGATTCTCCGGCGAGAAGAACAGGTGCGGGAACACCAGCACCGCAGCGGTGGCGTAGATGTAGAAATCGAAAAACTCGATGGTGGTGCCCATCAGGCTGGCCAGCAGGACGCGGGACGGCTTGTTGGCGGGGACGGCGGCGACGGAGGACATCTTCAGGATTTGTTCCGGTAACAAAGCGGGCGGATTCTGTCACGTTTGATCCGCTTCGGCGCCATTGGTTGCAGCGGTGACCGTTGGACGCGCGGAACAGGACGATTTACGGGTCGAGCCCTTCCACCGCATCGCGTGCCAGCGGCACCAGTCCGTCGCCGCCTTCGCGCACGTAGCGCAGCAGTTTGCGGCGCATGCCGGGCTCCCAGAACCGCACCAGATGCTGGCGCACCCCCTCAGCGCCGGCGGCCGGATCGGCCTCGGCCTGGAAGTAGGCGGCGATGTCGTTGGCCATCTCGACCAGTCGCACGGTGCGTTCGCTGCCATCGCTCATGGCGCGGCCTCCTGTTCGATGAAACGCCGGGGATGGGTGTAGACCGCATGGCCGTCGTCGCGGGCAAAGCCGAGCAGGGTCAGCCCGGTGCGTTGGGCCAGCGACAGTGCCAGCGCGGTCGGCGCGGAGATGGCGGCCATGAAGGCGATGCCGGCGCTGGCCGCCTTCATCGCCATCTCGTAGCTGGCCCGGCTGGTGACCACCAGGAAGCCGGCCTGCGGAGCGTGCCCGGCGCGATGCATCGCGCCGATCAGCTTGTCCAGCGCGTTGTGGCGACCGACGTCCTCGCGCACCAGCACCACGCGCCCATCGGCCAGCGCCCAGCCGGCCGCATGGGTCGCACCGGTGCGCGCATTGAGCGGCTGCAGGCTGCGCAGTTCGCGCAGGGCGCGCTGGAGCGCGGTGGACGTCACCGCGATGCCCTCGCCCACCGGTGCTGGCGAACGCAGCGCGGCTTCCAGCAGTTCGCTGCCGCAGACGCCGCAGCCGCTGCGCCCGCTCATGCTGCGCCGGCGCTGCTGCAGGACCTGCTCGCGCTCGACGGGAATGCGCACGCGGATCTCCACGCCTTCCAGCAGATGTTCGACCGAGGTGACCTGCGCATCATCAAGCGATTCGACGATCCCTTCGCTCAGCGCGAAGCCCTGGGCGAAGTCTTCCAGGTCGCCCGGCGTGGCCATCATCACGGCGAAGGGCGCGTCGTTGTAGACGAAGGCCACCGGCACTTCTTCGGCGATGTGGTCGTCCACGGTGCGCGCGGTATCGCCGCGGCGCCGGGCGACGCTGCGCACGACGCTGCCGGCATCTTCGTTCAACACAGATGTTTCTTGATGGGTCATCGCCCTAGTCTGCCGCAGGCAGCAGCTGCTCCTGTAACGAATCGAACGCCTTGTGGCGCTGCTGCCAGTCCGAAGGCTGGCTGACGCGGGTGACCTGCACGGCGGTGACCTTGTATTCCGGGCAGTTGGTGGCCCAGTCCGAGTTCTCGGTGGTGATCACGTTCGCGCCCGAGCCAGGGAAATGGAAGGTGGTATAGACCACGCCCGGCTGCACCCGGTCGGTGATGCGCGCACGCAGCACCGTGTCGCCGGCACGGCTGGCCACGCCGACCCAGTCGTCGGCGGCGATGCCGCGCTCCTCGGCGTCATGCGGATGGAGTTCCAGCCGGTCCTCGTCGTGCCAAGTGGAGTTTGGCGTGCGCCGGGTCTGCGCGCCGACGTTGTACTGGCTCAGGATGCGCCCGGTGGTCAGCAGGAGCGGGAAACGCACGTTGACCTTCTCGCGCGTGGGCACGTACGGCGTCAGCATGAACTTGCCCTTGCCGCGCACGAAGCCCTCCACGTGCATCGTCGGCGTGCCATCGGGATGCGCCTCGTTGCACGGCCACTGCAGGCTGCCCATCTCTTCCAGACGCGCGTAGCTGACGCCGGTGAAGGTGGGCGTCAGCCGGGCGATCTCATCCATGATCTGCGATGGATGCGTATAGGCCATCGGGTAGCCCATCGCATTGGCCAGCAGCTGGGTGATCTCCCAGTCGGCGTAACCGGCCTTGGGCGCCATGATCTTGCGCACGCGCGAGATGCGGCGTTCGGCATTGGTGAAGGTCCCGTCCTTCTCCATGAAGGAACTGCCCGGCAGGAACACATGCGCGAACTTGGCGGTTTCGTTGAGGAACAGGTCCTGCACCACCACGCACTCCATCGCGCTCAACGCGGCGGTGACGTGCTGGGTGTTGGGATCGGACTGGCCGATGTCCTCGCCTTCGATGTAGAGGCCCTTGAATTCGCCATCCAGCGCGGCCTCGAACATATTGGGAATACGCAGGCCCGGCTCATCGTGCAGCGGCACGTTCCATTCCGTCTCGAACAGGGTCCGCACGGCCACGTCACTGACATGGCGATAGCCCGGGAACTCATGCGGGAACGACCCCATGTCGCACGAGCCCTGCACGTTGTTCTGGCCACGCAGCGGATTGACGCCCACGCCGGGCCGGCCGACGTTGCCGGTGGCCATCGCGAGGTTGGCGATGCCCATCACCGCGGTGGAGCCCTGCGAATGCTCGGTCACGCCCAGGCCGTAGTAGATCGCCCCGTTCGGCGCGCCGGCATACAGGCGCGCGGCGCGACGGACCAAGGCCGGGTCGACGCCGGTGTCGGCCTCCAGCGCTTCGGGCGAACGGCTCGCATCGGCCACGTAGGCGCGCCACTTCGCAAAGGCGTCGGCCTCGCAGCGCTCGGCCACGAACGGCTCATCGACCAGGCCTTCGGTGACGATCACATGGGCCAGCGCGTTGAGCATGGCCACGTTGGTGCCGGGGCGCAGCTTGAGATGCACATCGGCCGCGCCATGCGGCGTCTTGACCAGGTCGATGCGACGCGGGTCGATCACGATCAGCTTGGCGCCCTGGCGCAGGCGACGCTTCATCTGCGAGGCGAACACCGGATGGCCATCGGTCGGGTTGGCGCCCATCACCAGGATCACGTCGGCAAACTTCACCGAATCGAAGTCCTGAGTGCCGGCCGATTCGCCCAGCGTCTGCTTCAGGCCATAGCCGGTCGGCGAATGACAGACACGGGCGCAGGTATCGACGTTGTTGTTGCCAAAACCGGCACGCACCAGCTTCTGCACCAGGTAGGTTTCTTCGTTGGTGCAGCGCGAGGAAGTGATGCCGCCGATGGAGAACTTTCCGTACTGCTGCTGCAGGCGCTTGAACTCGCTGGCGGTATAGGCGATGGCCTCCTCCCAGCTCACCACCTCCCACGGATCGGTGATCTTCCTGCGGATCATCGGCGTGGTGATGCGGTCCGGATGGGTGGCGTAGCCCAGGGCGAAGCGGCCCTTGACGCACGAATGCCCGTGATTGGCGTGGCCATCGGCGTTGGGGGCCATCCGCACCAGGGTGTCGCCCTGCATTTCGGCACGGAACGAACAGCCCACGCCGCAGTACGCGCAGGTCGTCACCACGCTGTGGTCGGCCTGGCCGAGCTGGATCAGCGACTTCTCCGACAGCGTCGCGGTCGGGCACGCCTGCACGCAGGCGCCGCAGCTGACGCACTCCGATTCCAGGAAAGCCTGGTCCTGCCCCGCCGAGACCTTGGAATCGAAACCGCGGCCCTGGATCGTCAGCGCGAAGGTGCCCTGCACTTCGCTGCAGGCCCGCACGCAGCGCGAACAAACGATGCACTTGGATGGATCGAAGCTGAAGTAAGGGTTGGACGCATCCTTGCCGACGAACAGCGGATTGACGTGGCCGTCCTGGCTGACCGGCTTGGTGTGGTTCGCGCCCTCGTAGCCGTAACGCACTTCGCGCAGGCCAACCGCGCCGGCCATGTCCTGCAACTCGCAGTGGCCGTTGGTGGGACAGGTCAGGCAATCCAGCGGATGGTCGGAGATATACAGCTCCATCACCCCGCGCCGTAGCTGGGCCAGCGTGGAGGACTGCGTGCGCACCACCATGCCTTCGCTGACCGGCGTGGTGCATGAGGCTGGGTAACCCTTGCGGCCTTCGATCTCGACCAGGCATAGCCGGCACGAACCGAAGGCGTCCAGCGCGTCGGAGGCACACAGTTTCGGGATCTTGGTTCCCATCAACGCTGCGGCGCGCATGACCGAGGTGCCGTCGGGCACGTCGATCCAGTGACCGTCGATGGAGACGCTGACTTTCTTCAGCGGCTGCAGCTGGAACAGCTGCGGGTTCGGGGTACCAAGATCGGTTTCTGCGATGGAACGCATGTCAGCCTCCTAGGCAGCATTGTTCTGCCGGATGCGGTCGAAATCTTCGGGGAAATGGTCCAGCGCACTGAGCACCGGGAACGGGGTCATGCCGCCGAGCGCGCACAGAGAGCCGTGCAGCATGGTCTGGCAGAGATCGCGCAGCAGCGCCTCCTGGACGGCGCCATGCGTGGCGAAGCGGTCGATCACTTCCACGCCGCGCGTGGAGCCGATCCGGCACGGCGTGCACTTGCCGCAGGATTCGGCCGCGCAGAATTCCATCGCATAGCGCGCCTGTTGCAGCATGTCGACGGTGTCGTCGAACACCACGATGCCGCCGTGGCCGATCATGCCGCCGACCTTGGCGAACGCTTCGTAATCCAGCGGCGTATCGAACAGGGATTCCGGCAGGTACGCGCCCAGCGGCCCGCCGACCTGCACCGCGCGGATCGGCCGGCCCGACGCAGACCCGCCGCCGTAGTCGTAGAGCAACGTGCGCAGCGTGGTACCGAAGGCCAGCTCCACCAGCCCACCGCGCGCGATATTGCCGGTGAGCTGCAGCGGCAGCGTGCCGCGCGAGCGGCCGGTGCCCTGCGCCTGGTACGCGGCCGCACCATCGGCCAGGATCGCCGGCACCGCGGAAAAGGTGATCACGTTGTTGATCACCGTCGGCTTGCCGAACAGCCCTTTGATCGCCGGCAGCGGCGGCTTGAAGCGGACCATGCCGCGCTTGCCTTCCAGGCTTTCCAGCAGCGCGGTCTCTTCGCCGCAGATGTAGGCGCCGGCGCCGAGCCGCACTTCCAGGTCGAAGCGCCTGCCGGAACCGGCGATGTCCGGCCCCAGCCAGCCGGCGGCATACGCGTTGGCGATCGCGGCATTCAACGCGCGCCAGGCATGCGGGTATTCGCTGCGCAGGTAGATGTAGCCGTGGGTGGCGCCGACCGCGAGCCCGGCAATCGTCATGCCTTCGACCAGGCACAGCGGATCGCCCTCCATCAACATGCGGTCGGAGAACGTGCCGGAATCGCCTTCGTCCGCATTACAGACGATGTATTTCTGCGGCGCCTCGGTGTCGTGCACCGTCTTCCACTTGATGCCGGTCGGGAACGCCGCGCCGCCACGTCCGCGCAGGCCCGCATCGGTCACCGCCTGCACGATCTGCGCAGGCTCCATGGCCAATGCCTGCTGCACGCCACGCCAGCCGCCATGCGCCGCGTAATCCTCAACATCCAGCGGATCAATCACGCCCACGCGCGCGAACGACACGCGCTGCTGATCCTTGAAGTACGCATGCTGGGTGATATCGCCTAGCCGCAGGCCGTGTTCACCCCCGTCCAGCCAGCCGGCATCGAACAACGCGGCCACGTCCTCCGCAGCGACCGGCGCATACGCGATGCGGCCGGACGGCGTCGCGACTTCCACCAGCGGCTCCAGCCACAGCAGGCCGCGCGAGCCGTTACGGACGACGCGTACCTCGACACCACGCGCGTCCGCTTCGCGCACGACAGCCGCGGCAACCGCATCAGCACCAACCGAAACCGCCGCAGCGTCACCCGGCACATAGACCGTGACCGCGCTCATGCGGCCTGCTCCTCGCGGCCTGCGCACTCAGCCAGCAGCGCGTCCAGTCGCGCCGGCGTCACCCGCCCGTGCAGCTGGCCATCCAGCAGCAACGCCGGCGACAGCGCGCAGTTGCCCAGGCAATACACCGGCTCGACAGTGAAGCGGCCATCGGCAGTGTGGTGCGCGTCCGGCGACAGGCCGAGCTGCGCGCGCGCATGTGCCTCGAGTCCGCGTGCGCCCATCGACTGGCACGCCTCGGCCCGGCACAGCTGCAGCACGTGCCGGCCCGGCGGCGCGCTGCGGAAGTGGTGATAGAAGCTCACCACGCCGTGCACATCGGCGCGGGTCATGTTGAGCGCCGCGGCGATCGGCGCGACCGCGCCTTCAGGCACGTGGCCCAAGGCGTCCTGCACCGCATGCAGGATCGGCAGCAAGGCGCCGGGGCGCCCGCGATGCCGGGCGATGGCCACCTCCACCGGCATGACCTGCTCGGCGTCCAGCTGCGGCACGACTTCGGTGACCGATTCGATATGCCTAGAGCGCTTGCCCATGGGTCTGGTCTCCTTTCAAACAGCGCTAGTGGAACAACGCGAGCGCCTTCTGCAGCGTCATCCACACGCCCCACAACAGCGGCACGCCGACGGCGATCCACGAGACCGCCACCAGCACGCCCTGCCCGCCGGCCACGGCCACCGGTGCGCCACCGGCCACGGCAATCGCGGCCTTGGGCGGCTCGGTCTCGCGCAACTGCGCTTCGGTCATGTGGTACTTCGAGTTGACCGGGCGGATCGCCAGGTTGCACAGGAAGCCCAGCAACAGCAGGCCGGCCAGGATGTACATGGTCTGGTCGTAGACGCGCGCCGGCGGCAGGCCGCGGCCCAGCTGCCAGTCGCGCAGGTAGTTGACGATCAGCGGGCCGAAGATGCCGGCCGCGGCCCACGCCGTGAGCAGGCGGCCGTGGATCGCACCGACCATGCGCGTGCCGAACATGTCGGCCAGATAGGCCGGCACCGTTGCGAAGCCGCCGCCGTACATCGACAGGATGATGCCGAAGCCCAGCACGAACAGCGCCACGCTGCCGGTGGCACCCAGATGCGGCGCGGCGGCGTACAGCACCATGCCCAGCACGAAGAACACCGCATAGGTGACCTTGCGGCCGATCTTGTCCGACAGCGAGGCCCAGACGAACCGGCCGGCAATGTTGAACAGGCTCAGCAGACCCGTGAACGCCGCGGCGATGGTCGCCAGGCTCTTGAGCTGGGCTTCGTCCAGCTCGCGGAAGCCGGCGTCCACGCCGATCAGGCGTCCGCCGAACACTTCCTGCAGCATGGGCGAGGCCATGCCGATCACGCCGATGCCCGCGGTGACGTTCAAACACAGCACGGCCCAGATCAGCCAGAACTGCGGCGTGCGCCAGGCCTGGTGCAGGTGCACCTGCGCAGTGGTGATCATCGCGTTGGCGCTGGCCGCCGGTGGGGTCCAGTTGGCGGGCTGCCAGCCCGCGGGCGGAACGCGATACCCCAGCGCGCCGCACAGCATCGCCACGAAGTAGATCAGGCCCATCACCACGAAGGTCTGCCACACGCCGACCGACGTCGCATCGGCGAAATGCTTCATCAGCAGGTCGGCCAGCGGTGAGCCGATCATCGCGCCGCCGCCGAAGCCCATGATCGCCATGCCCGTCGCCATGCCGCGGCGGTCGGGGAACCACTTGATCAGCGTCGACACCGGCGAGATGTAGCCCAGGCCCAGGCCGACGCCACCGATCACGCCCGAGCCCAGCCACATCAGCCACAGCTGGTGCATGTACACGCCGACCGAGGAAATCAGCAGGCCGCCGCCCCAGCACACCGCCGCGACGACGCCGGCCTTGCGTGGACCGGCCTTTTCCAGCCAGCCGCCCCACAGCGCCGCCGAACACCCCAGCAGCACGAAGAACAGCGTGTACATCCAGCCCAGCATCTTCACCTGCCAGTCGCAGGTGGTGGTGAACAGCTGCGCCAGCGCGCTCATTTCGGCCGGGCACGCGACCGGCGCGGTCACGCCGATGGCCTTGGACAGCGGCAGCCAGAACACGCTGAAGCCGTAGGCCATGCCGATGCACAAGTGGATGGCCAGCGCGGCTGGCGGCACCAGCCAGCGGTTGAAGCCGGGCTTGGCGACGATGCGTTCGCGCGAGAGCAAACCGGGCGAAGCGAGACGGGAACCGGGTACGACGTCTGATGTGCTGGCCATGAACTCTCCCGAAGCGGTGGCTGGCGATACAGGCGTCATCGGGTGCGGCGCATATGTTCCCGATGACATAAGACGCGTGGGGTGCGCCGGATTCTAGACCCGTCCAATGCGGCGCTGCGGCGTTTCAACGCCCGCCAATGGTCGAATAATCGGCTCTGCAGGACCGATAGCACCGGTCAACATCCTGCGCTGCCCTGCACCACCGCCCGCCGAGGAGGCCCGCCCGTGTACAAGGTCGAGATCCGCCCGCAATGGACGCTACAGACCGTCGAGGGACAGGCCCTGCCGCCGCGCCTGATCGACCTGCTGCTGGCCGTGCACGAGACCGGCTCGCTGGCCGCGGCCAGCCGCAACGCCAACCTGTCCTATCGCTACGCCTGGGGGATCCTGCGCCAGGCGCAGGCGCTGTTCGGCATGCCGCTGCTGCGCTCCACGCGCGGTCGCGGCGCCCGGCTCACGCCACTGGGCGAGCGCCTGGTCTGGGCCGACAACCGCATCGCCGCGCGCCTGTCGCCGATGCTCGACAGCCTGGCCACCGAGCTGGAAGCCGAACTCTGCCGCAACCTGGCCAGCGCCGCCGCGCCACTGCGCCTGCATGCCTCGCACGGCTTCGGCGTGGAAATGCTGCGCAAGACAATGGCCGCGCTGGAACAGCCACTGGACCTCAAGTACCGCAGTCCCGACGACGCGCTGACTGCGCTGCGCGCCGGCGCCTGCGATCTGGCCGGCCTGCACCTGCCCATCGGCGGACTGGAAGGCGAACTGCTCCGCCATTATCAGGATCGGCTGGACGAGGCCGGCGATCGCGTGATCCATCTGGCGATGCGCCGGCAGGGTCTGGTCGTGGCACCAGGCAACCCAAAACGCCTGCGCGTGCTGAGCGACCTGCTGCGCGACGATGTGCGCTTCATCCATCGCCAGCCGGGCTCGGGCACGCGCCTGCTGCTGGAATGCATGCTGGCGCGCGAAGGCCTGCCGCTGTCGGCGATCCACGGCTGCGATGTCGAGGAACTCACCCACGCCGCGGTCGCCGCCTACGTGGCCAGCGGCTTGGCCGATGTCGGCCTGGCGCTGGAACCGCCGGCCCGGCGCTACGGGCTGGACTTCATCCCGATGATCACCGAGCACTACTTCTTCCTGTGCCAGGAACCTGCACTGCACAGCGGCCAGTTGCAGCCGATCCTGGAGCTGCTGCGCAGCGATCGGTTTCGCCACGAGCTGGGCCAGCTGCCCGGCTACGACCCCAGCTACTGCGGCACGGTGCAGACGCTGGCCGATGCGTTTCCTTCGATGGCGTCGGCCAAGGCCGATGCCATTTCGACCTAACGCCACGCAAGTCAGATGCGCCGCACGTGCGCGGCGCGCGGGCTTACGCCAGCAGGCCGGATTCGCGCATTGCGGCTTCGACCTTGGCCTGGTTGGCCGGTTCCAGCTCGGTCATCGGCAGGCGCAGGGTGCCGCCGCAGTGGCCCAGGCGCGACACCGCCCACTTGACCGGGATCGGGTTGGCTTCGACGAACAGCTGCTTGTGCAGCGGTAGCAGGCGCTTCTGCAGGGCGACGGCGGTGGCGACGTCGCCGGCGATCGCGGCCATGCACAGTTCGTGCATCAGGCGCGGGGCGACGTTGGCGGTGACGCTGACGTTGCCATGGCCGCCCAGCAGCATCAGCGCCACGGCCGTGCCGTCATCGCCGGAATAGATCGAGAAGCCTTCCGGCGCCTCGCGGATCAGCCACTGCGCGCGCTCGATATTGCCGGTGGCTTCCTTGATGCCGATGATCCCCGGCAGCTGCGCCAGGCGCAGCACGGTGTCGTGCGCCAGGTCGGCCACGGTGCGGCCGGGCACGTTGTACAGCACGATCGGCAGGTCGCCGGTGGCCTCGGCAATCGCGGCGAAATGGCGGTACTGCCCTTCCTGGCCGGGCTTGTTGTAGTACGGCACCACCTGCAGCTGGCTGTCGGCGCCGACTTCGCGCGCGAACTTGGCCAGCGCGATGGCCTCGGCGGTGGAATTGCCGCCGCAGCCGGCCATCACCGGCACGCGGCCAGCGGCCTGCTCGACGGTGACGCGGATGATCTCGCAGTGCTCTTCGACATCGACGGTCGGCGACTCGCCAGTGGTGCCGACCACGCCGATGCAGTCGGTGCCTTCGGCCACGTGCCAGTCCACCAGTTTGCGCAGGGCGGCGTAGTCGACGCTGCCGTCCTGGTGCATGGGGGTGACGAGCGCGACGATGCTGCCGCGCAGAGGGGCATGGGAAGTGGTCATGAAGGCAACTGAACGGGTGACGGAAAAGAAGAGCGCAGATTCTAAGCGCCGCAGCGCAGCATCGCGCGCCTTTGGATCCGTGATTTGCTGTAATGCCCGGCGGTGTCACTTGCAACCATTTATCCAGGGTCACCGCATGCTGTGAGCGCGTCGATTTCCGGCCCGCCGGTTCGTCATGGTCAAACAAGCGCACAGATCGCGCGCGCAACGCATACCCCAAGGAGAACGTTCGTGATCCCCAAGAACCTGCTCTGCCTCTGGTATGACGGCACCGCGCTGGATGCGGCCGAGTTCTACGCCAAGACCTTCCCCGACAGCCACGTCGGCCCGGTGCATCGCGCGCCGGCGGATTTCCCGTCCGGCAGGGGCGGCGACGTGCTCACCGTCGAATTCACCGTGATCGGCATTCCCTGCATCGGCTTGAACGGCGGACCGGCGTTCAAGCACAGCGAGGCGTTTTCGTTCCAGGTCGCCACCGACGACCAGGCCGAAACCGACCGCCTGTGGAACGCCATCGTCGACAACGGCGGCCAGGAGAGCGAGTGCGGCTGGTGCAAGGATCGTTGGGGCCTGTCGTGGCAGATCACGCCGCGCGCCCTGACCGAAGGCTTCACCGATCCGGACCCGGCCGTGGCCAAGCGTGTGTTCGAAGCGATGATGACGATGCGCAAGATCGACATCGCCAAGATCGAAGCCGCGCGCCGCGGCTGAGCGCCGCGCCCAAACAAAAACCCCTGCCCGCCTCGCGGCGGACAGGGGTCTGGTCTTACACAACGAAAACGTGAATCAGGTCTTCGGCAGCGCGTAGGCCACGACGTAGTTGCCGCGCTTGGTCTTCATGAAGTGATGCCCGGTGGCGGTGATCACCACGTACTCGCGGCCATCCTGCTCGTAGATCATCGGCATCGCCTGGCCACCAGCCGGCAGCTTCGCGGTCCACACGGTCTTGCCGGTCTTGACGTCGATCGCGTGGATCAGGTCATCGGTCGCCGCGGCGATGAAGGCCAGGCCCGACTTGGTCACCACCGAACCGCCGTTGTTGGGCGTGCCGATGTTGATCGGCAGGCCGGTCGGCAGGCCGAACGGGCCATTCTTGCGCGCGGTGCCGAACGGGCGATCCCACACGGTGCGGCCGGTGCGGATGTCGATGGCGCGGATCCCGCCGTACGGCGGCTCGGTGCAGAGCATGCCGGTGTACTTCAGCTGCCAGCCGGCGTTGACGTCCACGGCCACCGGGATGCCTTCCTGCGGATCGCCCGCGCCTTCGGCGTGTGCGTCGGCGGCCGGATCGTTGAGGATGTCCTTGGCTTTCCAGCCCAGCTTGTCGGCCACCGCACGCGGCACCAGCTTGGTGTAGTTCACCATGTCGTTGTAGTTGGCGATGATCAGGCCGCGGGCCGGATCGAACGCCACGCCACCCCAGTCGATGCCGCCGTTGTAGCTCGGGTAACCCAGGATCGGGTGCTCGGTGCTCGGCGGAGTGAACTCGCCGCGGTAGTCGGCCTGGTGGTACTGGATGCGGCACACCAGCTGGTCGATCGGGGTCAGGCCCCAGGTCTTGGCCGGGGTCAGCTCCGGCTGGGCCACGGTAGCGAACTTGGAGAACGGCTGGGTCTTGGTGCGCTCGGACGGCTCGAAGCCACCCTGCGGCACCGGGCGCTCTTCAACATCGAACAGCGGCTTGCCGGTCTCGCGGTTGAGAACGTAGATCTCGCCATTCTTGGTCGGGAAGATGATCGCCGGCGTGCGGCTGCCATCCTTCTGCGGGTAGTCCACCAGCGTCGGCGGCGAACCCGGGTCATAATCCCACACGTCGTTATGCGTGTTCTGGAAGGTCCAGCGCGGCATGCCGGTGTCGATGTCCAGCGCGGTCAGCGACGGCGAGTACTTCTTCTCGTTGGCGTTGCGGGTCGACGAGTAGTAATCGCCCGAGGCATTGGCCACCGGCAGATACACCAGGCCCAGCTTGTCGTCGCCGGTGAACGAGGTCCACACGTCGGGCGAGCCGCGCTTGTAGAGGTCCTTGCCTTCGCGCGGGGCGGGGTTAAGCGGATCGGCCGCGTCCCAGGCCCACTTCAGCTTGCCGGTACGCACGTCGTAGGCCTTGGTCACGCCGGCCGGGCCGAACGCACGCTGGCCGTCGACCGTGGTGTGCGCGACCACCAGCGTGTCGCGGATCACCGCCGGCGGCGAGGTGATGGCGACATAGCCCTGGTAAACCTCGCCCATGTCGTCGGTGATGCTGATCTGGCCGTTGTCGCCGAAGCCGGTGCAGCGCTTGCCGGTGTCGGCGTCCAGTTCGATCACGCGCGCATCGAGGGTGCCGACGATCACGCGACGGTCGCACAGCGCGCCGGTCGGGGCCGATGCGGCGGCGACCTGCTGACCGTCAGCGGCGGCCGGCGTTGCGGCGGTCGCGGGCTCGGCGAAGTACGCCATCGAACGGCACGAAGGCGTGTACGGCACCGACTGCGGGGTGATGCCCGGATCGAATTCCCACTTGTGCTCGCCCGTGGCCGCGTCCAGCGCCACCACCTTGTTGAGGTAGCCGCACACGTAAACCAGGTTGCCGATCTTCAGCGGGGTGTTCTGCACGCCCCAGCGGGTGTCGGTCGGGATGTCGCCGACTTCGGCCTGCCAGGCGACCTTGAGGTCCTTCACGTTGGCCGGGGTGATCTGCGCAGCGGACGTGTAGCGGGTCGTGGCCTGGTTGCCGCCGTAGGCCGGCCAGTCGGTGGAGGCGATGTCATGCCCCACGCCCGTGCCGGTCTGCGCTTCGAAGGTCGGGCTGTCGCCATCAGGCACGTCCGAGGCTTCAGTCACGTGGTGCGGCACGAAGGCCAGGCCACCGGCCACCAGAAAGGCAGCGACCAGCACGCCAGTCACGCCATTGGCCTTCGCCCGCGAGACACCAGCATGCAGCGCCGGCAGCAGCAGCGAGAACCAGATGCCGAACACCAGCACCAGCGCGAAACGCGGCACCCAGCCCCAGTAATCCGTGCCGGATTCCCAAATCGTGAACAGCAGGGTCAGCACGAACAGCGTGCCGAACCAGCCGGTCGCGCTCGCCCGGCCACGCCAGAGCTGGACTGCACTGCCCAGGCTCAGCACGCCGGCGATGGCGTAGTACCAGCTGCCGCCCAGCGCGATCAGCCAGAGGCCGCCGCCCAGCAAGAAAAGGCCGAATGCGCATAAGCAAAGCGCAAGCAGCCACCGCCCCGCGCGTGCGGGGACCTGTGTGGATGTCGTCATGTTCATCACCTGAAGAAAACTCCAACGCGCTTCCGCTCACGGGGCGCGTTGATCGTGGGAGGGTTGCAGGCGGAAACCGCCTGTTCCTGCCGGGACGTCGGGGGCCTTGCGGGTCCGGGGGCGTACTGGCGTGGCTTACGGCCGCAATGCATCGCGGTTGGGCCTGTTCAGAAGATTACTGAAGCGTCATTCAGGCGAAAGTGAAGACATCGCATCATCCGTCGGGCGCGATTGACGCAATTTCGGCAGCGCACCGGCACGTAAAGAAATAGAAATTACAATGAAGGGTTGAGTTTGCCGTGGGCCGCACGAGCCGGCCGATCTGCGCCAGCGTTGCGCTTGAAGTGTCCAGGTCGGCCGATCACCGCTGAAGACCGGGCATTCCCGGGACTTCGTGCAGGTTCGACGGCCCGCGCTGACCGCGCGGTTCTTCACTGTCGCGGCCGGCAAGCGCACGGCCAGATCAGACGGCCAGCGTCGCCCCTCGTAGAACAATGCTTGTCGCCAAGCACGACACGCCGCTTTCGCTGGACGGCACAGTCCCACGCCCGCCGCGCTCGCGGCGCGGATGAAAGCAGCTGGCGGAGCGCGCCAGAGGCGCCCCACCAGCGGCGAAGCTCAGCCTTCCAGATTGATCCAGGTCGCCTTGATCTCGGTGTACTTGTCGAAGGCGTGCAGCGACTTGTCGCGGCCGTTGCCGGACTGCTTGTAGCCGCCGAACGGCGCGGTCATGTCGCCGCCATCCCAGTAGTTCACCCACACGCTGCCGGCGCGCAGCTTGCGCGTGACGCGATGCGCCCGGGCGATGTCGCGCGTCCAGACCGCAGCGGCCAGGCCGTACTCGCTGTCGTTGGCGAACTTCAGCGCCTGCGCTTCATCGGTGAAGCCAATCACCGACAGCACCGGCCCGAAGATCTCCTCGCGGCTGATCGTGTGCCCATGCTGCACGCCGTCGAAGATGGTCGGCGCGATATAGCAGCCGCCCTCCTCCACCTGTGCCTGCTGCCCGCCCAGCGCCAGGCGCGCGCCTTCTTCTTGGCCCTTGGCGATATAGGCCATCACCCGCGCGACATGGCCGGCATCGACCATCGCGCCCATTGCGGCGCCCGGCGTGAACGGATGCTGCGGCTGCAGCTTCCTGCCGGCCTCGACCACGCGCGCGACGAACTCCTCGCGGATCGACTCTTCCACCAGCAGGCGCGAGGCCGCGGTGCACACCTCGCCCTGGTTGTAGAAGATCGCCGAGGCCGCGGCCTGCGCCGCCTTGTCCAGGTCCGGCGCATCGGCGAAGACGATGTTCGGGCTCTTGCCGCCGCATTCCATGTAGGCGCGTTTCATGTTCGACAGGCCGGCGCACTGCAGCAGGCGCTTGCCGACCGCGGTCGAGCCGGTGAACACCAGGCCATCGACATCCATGTGCAGCGCGAGTGGCTCGCCTGCGGTCTTGCCGAAACCCGGCACCACGTTGAACACGCCAGCCGGAATGCCCGCCTCCATCGCCAGCGCCGCCAGGCGCAGCGCGGTCAATGGCGACTTTTCCGAGGGTTTGAGCACCACCGAATTGCCCATCGCCAGCGCCGGAGCGATCTTCCAGGCCGACATCACCAACGGGAAATTCCACGGCACGATCGCGCCGACCACGCCCAGCGGCTCGCGCGTGATCATGCCCAGCTCGCCCGGACCGGTCGCCGCCACTTCGCCGTAGACCTTGTCGATGGCCTCGCCGGTCCAGGCCAGGCAGCGCGCCGTGGCCGGCACGTCGTAGCCCAGGGCATCGTCGACCGGCTTGCCCATGTCCAGCGACTCCAGCAGCGCCAGCTCGTCGGTATGCGCAGTGACCAGTTCGCCGAACTTCTGCAGCACCTTCTTGCGATGCACCGGCGTGGTGTTGGCCCAGTCGCCGACTTCGAAGCTGCGCCTTGCGGCCATCACCGCCTTGTCGATATCGGCCGCGCCGCCGTCGGCCACCTGCCCCAGCACGCGCCCGTCGATGGGGCTGATGCAGTCGAAGGTCGCGCCGCTGGCTGCATCCACATAGCGACCGTCGATGAAGGCCTGGGTGGCGATGGACAGCGTGGCGGCCTGGGTCTTGCGGGATTCCAGCGTGGCACTCATGGGCATGTCCTGTGGAGGCGCGGAAAGTCAGAAGGTGGCAGGCGTATTGGCACTGACGATGACGGCCTCGGCATCGCTTAAGTTGCGGAACCGGTGCGGCACGCGGCTTTCGAAGTAATAGCCTTCGCCGGCCTGGAGCACGCGCACCTGGTCGCCGACGGTCACCTCGACAGCGCCGGAGACCACCACGCCGCCTTCCTCGCCGGCATGGACCAGCATCGTCTCGCCGGTATCGGTGCCCGGCGGCATCACCTCGCGCAGGATGCACATCTGGCGCTGGGTCACGCGCTGGCCGACCAGGAAATAGTGCACGCCGTTGCTGCCCACATCGGGCGTGTCGGCGACGGTGTAGAACGGGCTGTCCGGCGGTCCGGCATCCAGGTCCAGGGTGAAGAAATCGGCCAGCGAGATCGGGATGCCATCCAGCACCTTCTTGAGCGAACTCACCGACGGGCTGACCTTGTTCTGCTCGATCAGCGAAATGGTGCTGTTGGTGACACCCACGCGCTTGGCCAGCTCGCGCTGGCTCAGCTGTTTGGAAGTCCGTACCTGCTGCAGGCGTGCACCGATGTCCATCGACCCGTGGCCCTCGAACGTGTTGCGGATTCTTGACACTACGGCCGCATTGAGCCCCTTTCCAGGCTTGGTTGTAAAGTTTTTTCAACGCGATACGCTAGCCCGACCCGCCCTCTTGGGCCGACTGCCGGAGTACGCATGAGCGCCGATTCGCTGTCCCCGAACGCCGGCTACGCCGCCCATTACGCCGAGCTGGGCGCGCAGATGCCGGCCTCGATGGAGGCGTTCTGGATGCCCTTCACCGCCAACAAGGCGTTCAAGGCCAAGCCGCGCCTGCTGGCCAGTGCCTCGGGCATGCACTACAAGGACGTCGAGGGCCGCGAAATCCTCGATGCCTGCGCCGGCCTGTGGTGCGTCAACGCCGGCCATGCGCGCCCGCGCATCGTCGAGGCGATCAAGCAGCAGATCGGCACGCTGGATTTCGCGCCCAACTTCTCCATGTCCTCGCCGCTGCCGTTTGTGCTGGCCGAGCGGCTGGCCGCGCTGACGCCGGGCAAGCTCAACCACGTCTTCTATACGAACTCCGGCTCCGAATCGGTGGACTCGGCGCTGAAGATCGCGCTGGCCTACCACCGCGCCCGCGGCGAGGGCCAGCGCACGCGGTTGATCGGCCGCGAGAAGGCGTACCACGGCGTCGGCTTCGGCGGCATCGCCGTCGGCGGCCTGCCCAACAACCGCAAGTGGTTCGGCCCCGGCCTGCCCGGCGTGGACCACCTGCGCCACACGCTGGACATCGAACGCAACGGTTTCTCGCAAGGCCTGCCGCCGCACGGCGTGGAATGGGCCGACGAGCTGGAGCGCGTGATCACCCTGCACGATCCGTCCACGATCGCCGCGGTGATCGTCGAGCCGATCTCCGGCAGCGCCGGCGTGATCCTGCCGCCCGATGGCTACCTCAAGCGAATCCGCGAGATCTGCACCAAGCACGGCATCGTGCTGATCTTCGACGAAGTGATCACCGGCTTCGGCCGCGTCGGCAAGGCGTTTGCCTCGCAGCGCTTCGGCGTCACGCCTGACATCATCACCGCTGCCAAGGGCATCACCAACGGCTGCGTGCCGATGGGCGCGGTGTTCGTCTCGGAGGACATCTTCGATGCCTTCACCCACGGCCCGGACAGCGCGATCGACCTGTTCCACGGCTACACCTATTCCGGCCATCCACTGGCCTGCGCGGCCGCGCTCGCCACGCTGGACACCTACGCAGAAGAACAGCTCTTCGAAAAGGCGATCGACCTGGGCGACTACTGGCAGCAAGGCCTGCATTCGCTCAAGGGCCTGCCCAACGTGATCGACATCCGCAACTTCGGCCTGATCGGCGCGATCGAGTTCGCCCCACGCGCCGATGCGCCGGGCGCACGCGGGTTCGAAGTGTTCCGTCGTGCGTTCGAGGATGGGCAGATGCTGACCCGCGTGACCGGCGATGTGATCGCGCTGTCGCCGCCGTTGATCCTTGAGAAGGAACACATTGATCGGATCTTCAATGTGTTGGGGGATGTGATTCGGGCGACGGCGTAGGCCGTCCTTTTTATTGAGCAGAAAAAGCAAAGGCTTTCACGCCGCTTCGCGGCGCGAGCCACTTTTGTCTTGGCAAAAGTAGCCAAAACCGCCAGCGCCTGACACTCGCCGATGCTGCGCATCGGTCCCCTGCGCTCCTCGCCGGAAACGGCACGGCGCGGGAACTCGCTTCGCTCAGACACCCGCGCCTCTTCGGCCGTTTCCGCCTGCGGTGCTCGGCTCGCTTTGAAGGCGCTGAAGATCAAGAGCGAAACCAAAGCAAAAGCCAAAACCAAGGCAGCCGGGCTTGCTCGGCTGCCTTGCTGTTGCCGCTGTTGCTTCTGTTTCTCTGGCTTGCGCTCTCAAACCCTCCGTGAGGCACGGCGGAGGGGCGAGACAAAGACCCGCAGGGCGACGAGCATGGATGCACGTCGTTTTTGGAAGGGACAGGGATGTCCCTTCCAAAAAATCCCTCGTCACATAGCGCACCTGCGAAGCAGACGTGCCGCCCGGAGTGTGTTGACCAGACATGCGTCTGTGGAAAAGCGCTTCTTTGCCTACCTTTCTTTGCACAAGCAAAGAAAGTAGGTCGGGCGGCGAAGCCGCACGAAAGCTCTCGCTCCAGAGAAAGGCGACATCAGACACCAGCAATCAAACGCGCGGTAACACCACCACCGCCACCGCCCCACCCTCACCATTCCCCAACGACACGCGGCCGCCATGCAACCGCACCACCTCGCGCACGAACGGCAGCCCCAAGCCCGTTCCGCGCTGCCCGGTCGCCGGCGCCGCCAGTGAATAGAAGCGCTCGAACACCCGCTCCAGCGCGTAATCCGGCACGCCCGGCCCGCCATCACGCACGCTGATCTTCACCTGATCACCGTCCGCCACCGCGGACAACCCGATCCGCCCGCCGCGGGGTGAAAACGCAATCGCGTTATCCAGCAGGTTGGACAACGCCTGGCGTAGCAGGAAGCCGTCACCCTGCGCCGCCAGCCCTTCGGCGACGTCGATGTCCAACGCCACCTCGGCCGCGCGCAGCCGGGTACCAACCGCCTCGGCCGCTTGCGCGAACACCTCGGCCAGCACCACGCGCTCGCGCGTTTGCAGCCAGCCGTGCTGTTCCACTTCGGCCAGGGCCAGCAGCTTGTCGATGGTCAGGGTCAGGCGCTGCTGCTGATCCAGGATGTTGCGCGCGAAGCGCTGGCGCTCGGCCTCTGGCAACGGCTCCTGCAGCAGCTCGGCCGCGCCACGGATGCCAGCCAGCGGGCTTTTCATCTCGTGGGTCAGCGACTGCACGTACTGCTCGACGTAGTCCTTGCCTTCCAGCTTGCGGCGCATGGTTTCCAGCGCACGGCCCAGGTCCCCGATCTCGTCGCGACGCGGCTTGGGCGGCGCCACCGGCTGGCCGGCGCTGACCGCCTGGGCATAGCGATTGAGGCGGCCGATGCCGCGCGACAGCCACCAGGTCATCAACAGTCCGATCAGTGCGGACAATCCGATCAGCCAGCCACCGCGACGCAGGATGCTCTGCTGGCTGGCCGCGATGAAGGGCTCGAAGGTGCGATTGGGCTGCGACAGGGTCAACACGCCGATCAGTTTTTTAGGCGTCATGCCCGGCGCATAGATCGGCGCGGCCACGTGCATCACGGTGTGGACCTCGTCCTGTGGTGACTCGGGGCTGGAACGCGCGCCGTATTCACCGCGCAGGGTGCGATAGACATCGTTCCACTGCGAATTGTCACGCCCAAGGTCCCGCCCGCGCGAGTCGAACACCACCACGCCGTGCGCGTCGGTGATGCTGACCCGGTAATCGACGCGCTTCTTGGGGATCTGCCAGATATGCGCATCCACCTCGCGCTCGGCCGCCGCTTCCATGTCGCGGGAGAACGTACCGCCGTTGATCCTGCCGGCCGCTAGGTCGTCGGCCGCCATCACCGCCAGCACGTTGGCCGTGTCGACCAGCGTCGATTCCATCGCCTGGCGCACGCCAGGCTTCACTTCATTGACGAAGACGCGCATCACGAAGAACGCGGCCAGGCCGGTGATCAGGAAGAACCCCAGGAACAGGCGAAGGCCGATCTTCACCCGCTACAGCTCCAGCGAATAACCGATCCCCCGGTGCGTGCGCACTGGATCGGGATCGACGCCGGCCGCGCGCAGCTTGGCGCGCAGGGTCTTGATGTGGGTGTCCACCGTGCGATCAGCGCTGTCGGCATCGCGGTCCCAGCCGCGGTCCATCAACTGGGCGCGGCTCAGGATCGCGCCGGGGCGCTGCAACAGCGCGGCCAGCAGTGCGTATTCGTAGCGGGTCAGGTCCAGCACGAGATTGCGATAACGCACCCGGTGGCCATCGCGGTCCACGCTGAAGTCGCCCTGCGCCGGCGCTTCGACCGGCGCGGCGTTGCTGCGACGCAGGCGCGCGCGCACCCTGGCGACCAGCTCGCGCGGCGAGAACGGTTTGGCGATGTAGTCGTCGGCGCCCAGCTCCAGGCCCAGCACGCGGTCGATCTCGTCGTTGCGCGCGGTCAGGAACAGCACCGGCACATCGCTGAAGCTGCGCAGCTGCCGGCACACGTCGAAACCATTGCCATCGGGCAGGCCCACGTCCAGCACCACCACATCCACGCCGCCCGCACGCACGCGCGGCACCGCCTCGCGGGCCAGCGTCACATGTTCGACCTGCAGGCCTTCGCTGCGCAGCGCGTAGAGCACGGCGTCGGCAATGGCGGCTTCATCTTCGACGACCAGCACGTTGGGCATGGCGCGCAGCATAGCCGTGGCCCGCTGCGACCTCTATCCTCTACCGATGAATTACCGACACGCCTTCCACGCCGGCAACCACGCCGATGTCCTCAAGCACATGGTGCTGGTCAACCTGATGGAGGCGCTGAACCGCAAGGACAGCCCGTACTTCGTGCTGGATACCCACGCGGGCCGCGGCCACTACCTGCTGGCCTCGCCGGAAAGCCGCAAGACCTCCGAGGCCGAGGACGGCGTGCTCAAGCTGTTCGGCCAGGCGCGCCTGCACGAAAGCATCGAGCGCTACCTGCGCGCGGTGCAGTCGCACAATCCGGTCGGCGCGCTGGTGGCCTATCCTGGCTCGCCGCTGCTGGTGGCCCAGCACCTGCGCGAGCAGGACCGCCTGGCCGCCTGCGAGCTGCAGCCCGAGGAAGCCACGGCCCTGCGCGATCTGTTCCACCGCGACGCACGCGTAGCCGTGCACGGCCGCGATGGCTACAGCGCGATCAAGGCGCTGCTGCCGCCGCGGATCGGCGAGACCAAGTTCGGCCGGGGCCTGGTCCTGATCGACCCGCCGTACGAGGCCCAGGACGCCGAATATCCACAGATCATCGCCAGCGTGCGCGAAGGCCTGACCCGCTGGCCCAACGCGACCTGGGCGATCTGGTATCCGATCAAGCAGCGCCGCACCCTGCTGCCGTTCTTCCGCAAGGCGGCCGCGCTGCCGGCCAAATCCATCTGGCTGGCCGAGCTGCAGGTGCGGGCGGACGATTCGCCGCTGCGCCTGGCCGGCAGCGGCATGCTGATGATCAATGCGCCCTGGCAGCTGGAACAGGAGATCGCCCCGGCCCTGCCGATCTTGCAGAAACTGCTGGGCGACACCGGCGCCACCACCCGCCTGGAATGGCTGAAACAGCCGGAATAAACCTGTCCGTGGCGCCTCGCACGATGTAATTTTCTCGTGTAATCCGGATGTCAAATCGGCTTTCACTCCACGCGTGCCAGCATCGAATCCATGAGCGCGCAAAAGCGATTGCCGCCTTGGCACGAGAAATTCCGGCTGCGTGATGGCCGGGAACTGTTGATCCGCCCCATCAGGCAGGAGGATGCGGCGCCAATCCGTGGTGCATTCCCGCTGCTGGAGCCACACGAGATCCGACAGCGTTTTCTCACGACCATGGCTGAACTCCCGGCAGAACAGGCGGCCCGCCTGTGCAGTCCGGATCCCCGTAGCGAATTCGCACTGGTTGCGGCCGAGCCACTCCCTCCAGGCGAGGCTTTGGTCGGCGCGGTGGCGCGGGCCCGGGTGCCTAACGGCGCCCGGCATGCCGAGTGCGCCATCCTGGTCAGCCGCTTCATTGCCGGCCAGGGCGTTGGTCGGCATCTGATGCGTCGCCTGGTGAAGTGGGCGCGCGGGCGCAATCTGCAGCAGCTGCATGGCGATGTGCTGGACGACAACCAGCCGATGCTGCAGCTGGTCAAATCGCTGGGCTTCCGCGTCCTGCCAAGTCATGACACGCCGGGGCTGGCACGGGTGGTGCTTGACCTTGAGACCGCGGGCGACAAGGCCGGCGATCCGGATCCGCAGCCAGCGGCTTGATTCGACCTTGCTCGCGTCGGGCGCATCCGACACGACAGCGGGCTGACGGACCCTTGCACTTCCCGCAGGCATGGTCGACTCAAGGCTATGCCGCTGCGCCATAGCGCGCTGTCACGCGGTTTGCCCGGCCCGGCACGTTAAAATGGGCGACTGATGAGCAAGTCTTCCCCTTCCCTGCCGCTGCCGCGTGCCGGCCAGTCGCGCGCCTGGTGGCGCGCCCCTTCGTCTCCGACCGCTCTGGCCTGGTATCTGATCCAGGCCGCGCGCGCGCACGACGGCCCGCTGCTGGCGATTGCCGCCGACAACCAGGCCGCGCACCAGCTGGAATCGGACCTGCACACCCTGCTGGGGCCCGAGGCCGACCTGCCCGTGCTGCCGTTCCCGGATTGGGAGACGCTGCCCTACGACCGCTTCAGCCCGCATCCGGACATCATTTCCCAGCGCCTGTCGGCCTTGAACCGCCTGCCCACGCTGGGCCGCGGGATCGTGGTGGTTCCGATACAGACATTGATGCAGCGCCTGCCGCCGGTGGCGCGCATGGCCGGCAGCAGCTTCGACTACAAGGTCGGCCAGAAGCTCGACTTCGACGCGGAGAAGCGCCGCTTGGAAGCGGCCAGCTACCGCAACGTGCCGCAGGTGCAGGACCCGGGAGATTTCGCCGTGCGCGGCGGCCTGCTGGACGTGTACCCGATGGGCGCCAAGGCGCCGCTGCGGATCGAGCTGTTCGACGAGAACATCGACACCATCCGCGCGTTCGATCCGGAAACCCAGCGCTCGCTGGACAAGACCGACGCCATCCGCATCCTCCCTGGGCGCGAAGTGCCGCTGGATCCGCGCAGCGTCGAGAAGGCCATGAACACCCTGCGCGAGCGTTTCGACGTGGATACGCGCAAGAGCGCGCTCTACCAGGATCTGAAATCCGGCATCGCCCCGGCCGGGGTTGAGTATTACCTGCCGCTGTTCTACGACCAGACCGCGACGCTGTTCGACTACGTCGGGCCCAAGGCGCTGCCGCTGCTGGCCGAACCGGCGCTGGCCAACGGCGATGCGTTCTGGCTGCAGGCGCAGTCGCGCTACGAGCAGCGTCGCCACGATGTCGAGCATCCGGTGCTGCCGCCGGACGAGCTGTACCTGGCGCCCAATCCGCTGCGCGAAGTGCTCAACACGCTGCCGCGCATCGAGCTGTGTGGTCCGACGCATCCACGCTTCGAAGAGTCCAAGCCGCTTGGCGATGTCGCCCTGCCGCCGCTGCCGCTGGCCCCGCGCGATGCGCCGGCAGGTGAAGCGCTGAAGACCTTCCTGTCCGGCTATCCGGGCGGGGTGATGATCGCTTCCGATTCGGCCGGCCGCCGCGAGGCGCTGATGGAAGTCATGCAGTCCGCCGGCCTGGTGCCGGAGGTCGTGGCCGACTTCAACGCCTTCCTCGGCAAGACCGGCGGCAAGGCCAAACCCTTCGCCATCGCCGTGGCGCCGTTGGAAGACGGCTTCGCGCTGGAAGACCCGCGCATCGCCGTGCTCACCGAGCGCCAGCTGTTCCCCGAGCGGGCCAGCCAGCCGCATCGTCGGCGCCGCAGCGGCAAGGAACCCGAGGCGATCATCCGTGACCTGGGTGAGCTGTCCGAAGGCGCGCCGATCGTCCACGAGGATCACGGCGTTGGCCGTTACCGCGGCCTGGTCACGCTGGAAGCCGGCGGCATGCCGGCCGAGTACGTCGAGATCGAATACGCCAAGGGCGATCGCCTGTACGTGCCGGTCGCGCAGCTGCATCTGATCAGCCGCTATTCCGGCGCCTCGGTGGAAACCGCGCCGCTGCATTCGCTCGGCGGCGAAGCCTGGACCAAGGCCAAGCGCCGCGCCGCCGAGAAGGTGCGCGACGTGGCCGCCGAACTGCTGGAAATCCAGGCCCGCCGCCATGCGCGCGCCGGCCTGGCGCTGGACGTGGACCGGGCGATGTACGAGCCGTTCGCCGCGACCTTCCCGTTCGAGGAAACGCCCGACCAGCTGCACGCCATCGACTCGGTGCTGCGCGACCTGGCCAGCAGCCAGCCGATGGACCGCGTGGTCTGCGGCGACGTGGGTTTCGGCAAGACCGAAGTCGCCGTGCGCGCGGCCTTCGCCGCCGCAAGCGCCGGCAAGCAGGTCGCCGTGCTGGTACCGACCACGCTGCTGGCCGAGCAGCATTACCGCAATTTCCGCGACCGCTTCGCCGACTGGCCGCTGCGCGTGGAAGTGCTGTCGCGCTTCAAGACGCCCAAGGAGATCAAGGCCGAGCTGGCCAAGCTGGCTGACGGCCAGCTGGACGTGATCGTCGGCACCCATCGCCTGCTGCAGCCGGACGTGAAGTTCAAGGATCTGGGCTTGGTCATCGTCGATGAGGAACAACGTTTCGGCGTGCGCCAGAAGGAAGGCCTCAAGGCGCTGCGCGCGAACGTCCACCTGCTGACCCTGACCGCCACGCCGATCCCGCGCACGCTCAACATGGCCATGGCCGGCCTGCGCGACCTGTCGATCATCGCCACCCCGCCAGCCAACCGCATGGCGGTGCAGACCTTCGTCACCGTGTGGGATGAGGCGTTGCTACGCGAGGCGTTCCAACGCGAGTTGGCGCGCGGCGGCCAGGTCTACTTCCTGCACAACGACGTGGAAAGCATCGGCCGCATGCAGCGCGACCTGCAGATCCTCGTGCCGGAAGCGCGCATCGGCGTCGCCCACGGCCAGATGCCCGAGCGCGAGCTGGAACAGGTGATGCTGGGCTTCCAGAAGCAGCGTTTCAACGTGCTGCTGTGCTCGACGATCATCGAATCGGGCATCGACATCCCCAACGCCAACACCATCATCATCAACCGCGCCGACCGCTTCGGCCTGGCCCAGTTGCACCAGTTGCGTGGCCGCGTCGGACGTTCGCACCATCGCTCGTACGCGTACCTGGTCGCACCGGAAACACGCTCGCTGACCGATGACGCGCGCCGTCGCCTGGAGGCGATTTCCTCGATGGACGAACTGGGCGCGGGCTTCATGCTGTCCACCCACGACCTGGAAATCCGCGGCGCCGGCGAGCTGCTGGGCGAAGACCAGAGCGGCCAGATGGCCGAGATCGGCTTCAGCCTGTACACCGAGCTGCTGGATCGCGCGGTGCGCTCGATCCGCAAGGGCCAGCTGCCCGACGTGGACGCCGGTGAATCGCGAGGCGCCGAGATCGGCCTGCACGTACCCGCGCTGATCCCTGAGGATTACCTCCCCGACGTCCACACGCGCCTGACCCTGTACAAGCGCATCTCCAGCGCACCGGACGTGCACGAACTGCGCGAACTGCAGGTCGAGATGATCGACCGCTTCGGCCTGCTGCCCGATCCGGTGAAATACCTGTTCGCCACGGCCGAACTGAAGCTCACGGCCGACGAACTGGGCATCCGCAAGCTGGAGCTGGGCGAGAACGGTGGCCGCATCGTGTTCGACAGCAAGCCCAAGGTGGACCCGATGACCGTCATCCAGATGATCCAGAAGCAACCGCGCATCTACGCGATGGACGGCCCGGACAAGCTCAAGATCAAGCTCCCGCTACTGGAAGTGGCTGACCGGTTCAACGCGGCGAAGGGACTGCTGGCGGCGCTGGCGCCTGCGGCTTGATTCTCCCAACGTCTGCCGCGTTCGACACCACCAAGATTCCTGTTTCTGTCTAGGATGCGAACAACGACGCTAGGAAGACGGTGAGATGGGTGCCAAGACATGGATGCTGGTCCAATCGGAACAAGACGCCCGCTACGCCCTCGCAAAACAGCCTGGACTGGATCGGGCCGCAACGCATCAACTTGCGGCACGCATGTTTCCCGGCGAGATGTTGGAGTTTGTAGGCGAAGGGAGCTTAAGTTTCACCAGCCCGCCAGATGACGAGATCTACCTAGGGTGTTTCCCAGGCGTCTCGATCGTCGCTGCTGCCGAATTCGCGCTCGACTACCCATCGCAACTTCCGATGCGTTTCATTGAACGCATCGGTGCGGGAACCGTGACACTCCACGCGATGCACAGCGTGGTCGATTGGCTGGCCTTTGCGCAGTGGCGCGACAGGCACCTCATTCGTAGTTTGAGCCTGTCTCCGGACAGCGGCGTGCTGGAAAACATCGGTTCTCCGTTCAAGTTCGAAATGCCTTTCTGGGCAGGTGATCACCCCGCGATAGATCCAGCCGAGGCCCAGGCCGGCGAAACCTATCCCTTTGTCTTCCATCCACTTGAACTCGGCGAAGCTGCGCTGGCGGCATTCTTCGGTTATCAATTGGAGGGCGTGTACGGCACAGCGTTAGCACCGTTAGATTCCGAGTCAATTCCTCTATTGATTTTCAAGCGAGTCAAAACGCACAAGAAAGCTTGGTGGAAATTTTGGTGACCGCCGTTCTCAAATCCACCAAGCACTCTGACGAAAGCGGGACCATTCATTTCCTGGGAGAAGAATCATGAAACGTGTCACCGGCATTGGCGGCATCTTCTTCAAATCGCCTGACCCGAAAGCGCTCAGCGCCTGGTATCGCGATCACCTTGGCCTCGACGTCAGCGAATGGGGGGGCGCGGTGTTCCAGTGGGGAGGCGCGGATAGTGCGGCCGGCATGACGATCTGGAGCCCGTTCGCGCACGACACCAGTTACATGGAACCCAGCACCGCCTCGTTCATGATCAACTTCCGGGTCGATGATCTGGATGCGTTGCTCGCCGTCCTGCGCGAAGAAGGTTGCGACGTCGTGGACAAGATCAGCGATTCGGAACAAGGCAAGTTCGGCTGGGTCATCGACCCGGACGGCAACAAGGTCGAGCTGTGGGAACCGCCGGTCGGCGGATAACAAAAAGCTCGGTAAGCATCGCTGGATCAAGCAACCACGAACAGGATTTCGATGCCACAGTTCCTTGTGATTCCCATGGCCGCCCATGTCGCATGGGCGGCGCTGTTGTACGTCGCCCTGACCGTGGCGCGGGCGCCGGCGGTGTGGGGCGTGGGCCGGCGGGCCGATGGCAGCAATCCCCTGGCCGGCGTGGAGCCGCGCATCAGCGCCAATCTCTCCAATCAGTTCGAGTGGCCGCTGTTCTTCCACGTGGCCTGCGTGCTGTTGATGCTGTTTCCCATGGGCACGGGCGCCGCGGCGCAGGCGCTGGCCTGGGCCTTCATCGCCGGACGGGTGCTGCATAGCGGCGTGCAGATCCTGACCCGCAACGTGCGGCTGCGCGGGCTGGTGTTCACCTTCAACTTCCTGGCAGTGCTGGGGTTGTGGGGCCTGCTGGTCGCAGGTTTCGTCACGCGGCAGGCCTGAATCGCCAGCACCTTGATTGCGATGCGATTGCCAGCGGCCACGTCCTGTTCGGGTTTGCGAAACCGTACTCCTGCGGCTGGGCAATAATTCGCCGCGGCGTGTGGCTGGTGCATGGTGTGCCGGCCGCGCAACGCCGCTTTCCAGGGAGGGATGCCACCGATGCAGCACATGGGGGACCAGGCGCTCGATTACGCACCGCCACAGGCGCGGGTGGCCGACGACTGGCGCTGGCGTGCGCCGCGGCCGCATCGCCGCTTCTGGCTGACCTGTCTGGCCAGCGTGCTGCTGATGCCCCCGTTGGCGATGATGATCGGGTTTTCGCCCGACGCGCCGGGCCTATCGGCCGCTTTCCTTGTCGTCTGTTGGGCCCTGCCAACGGCTTGGTACCTGTGGCCCGAAGTCAGTGAAGGCCAACTCGGCAACGGCCGCGTCCTGATGGCCTCGTTCAAGCTCGTGGCTGGCACCTTGTGCCTGGCCATGGCGCTACTCTTCGTCGCGCTGGTGGGCTCGCTGCTGTCTCTGCAGCTGGAGACTTACCTATGAGTACCGCTGTCTTCCGCAACTCACACGGAGTGCGCGCCTGATGGACCTGCCCCAGCGCCAGGCGTGCCCGATCTGCAGTACCGAGGTCATCCCCAGTCCGCGCTATCCGCGCTACCTGTGCCCGGCCTGTGCCGCGCGCGCCGCCGATCGCGATGGACATCGCCTGGTGTTTGCCAATGCATCGTTGTCCGGTGGCTTCATCGCGCGCTATGCGCAGTCCGGCGCGCCCTACGCCAGCCATGACTGCTATGTGGATGGCATTGCCTGCCGTGCCGACGAGGCGCGTTTCGGCGGGATCGTGATCCAGGCAGTGGACGTGACGACGGGACCGCGACACTGATCGGAGAACGCGGCATCGGCTTGCTCGAACACCGTGCGTGACTCAAGCCGCAGCGCTGACCCTGCCAACCCGCTTACTCCGGCAGCAAGGCCTGCAGGCGTGACGCGCGCCCGGTCAAGCTTGCCAGCACTTCGGCACGCGTCTCGGCATCCAACGGGACCAGCGCCTCGAAACGATCGCCGATCCAGGTCGCCACCGGGATGCCGTCGCGGAACACCACGCGGTTGCCCGGCACGCGCGCCACGCGGTCGCCCGGCAGCACGCTGCCCAACAGGTTGGCCGGGTCCGAGGCCGACAGACTGATGAAGCGGCCATCGTGTGCCCGGCGGCGCGTCTCGCGCAGCAGGCCGATCGCCTCGGGCAGCGCGAACTGCTCGCCGGACAGCCCATCGATGAAACGCCCGCCGCGGATCTCGCCACGTGCCTCCAGCCGCTGGTAGACGCGCACCAGTTCGCGCCAGGCCGGCAGCCAGCCGGCTTCGCGTTCCAGCAGGCGCCAGCCCACCACGCCATAGCGCTGCAGCAGCAGGCGGGCGATGTGTTCGACCGATTCGCGGCGGGCTTCAGCTTCCAGCGCGCGTGCATCGGGGGCAGCCGCATCGACGGTCGGACGCGCGCGGACCAGCGCCCAGCGCCCCGCATCCTGAATACCGAACAGGGGCACCCGCCGACGCCGGCGTGACAAGGCAGAAGGCCGCTTGGAGGCCGGCACCAACAGCGCGCGCAGGCCGCCGAAGCTGTCGCAATGCACCCGGCCACGGGCGACCAGTTCGGACAACGCGTCCTCCAGCTCGGTCGACATCAACCGCGTGCCGTCGGCGATCTCGTCGAAAAACGAGGCGCCATGCGTGGCCAGGTAATCGGCCACGCGCTGCGCACGCGATCCCAGCGCAGCCTCGCCCTCGCCTTCCGGCGCCAGCCGTGTCCAGTGGCCCGCGCTGCGCCGTGGCAACAGCAGCAGCGGCGTCGAACGCAGCGAGGTACCACCGCCTTTCCCTACCGTATTCGGCGGCGGTCGCAGGCGCGTCCACAGCGTGCGCCCGGCGACGCAGAGTTCGTCCAGCCACGCCGGTGCATAGTCGTGCACGCGGGCCGACAGCAGCTCGCTTTCCCAGACCGCAGCCTGGGCTTCGTAGCCTTCCAGCTGGGCCAGCACGCCGGCCAGCGCTTCAGGCCCAGCCACGCGCGTATCGGCATCGACGTGCTGCCACTGGAACAGGAACCGCGCGTAGTCGCGCACCGGCACCGGTTCGATCTCGCGCCGCAGCCGCCCCAGCGTGTAGCGATGGATGCGCGCCAGCAGGTGCCGCTCGCACCATTCCTCGTGTTGTGCGCCCGGACTCAGGCGCCCGGCGATCACGAAGCCATCGCGCTGCAGGGCCAGCAGCGCCACCTCCACGTCGCGCTGCGGCAGGTGCAGGTCGGCGGCGAGCACCGCCGCCGGCACAGGGCCGAAGCCGGACAGCCGCGCGCGCAGCAGTTCGCGCAGCGCGGTTTCCGGCTGCCAATCCTCCACGGCATGGCCACGCGGCACGCGGATCGGTGGCGTGGGATGCGCCTGCGGATACAGCGGGCCGAACTGGGCCAGGCGCTCCGCGCCGATCCACAGTCCGGGCGCGCCTGCGCCGTCGCACAACCGGGCGGCGCGGCCGTCCTTGGCCAATGCCGCCAGCCACGCGTCCCAGCCCACGTTCGCGGCGACCTCGTCCGGCGTCAGCAGGCCCAGACCGGTCAACGCCTCGTGCATCTCGTCGGCATCGCGCACCTGCGGCCAGGCTTCCACGCGCACGGCGGCAATGGCTTCCGGATCCAGGCGCCCCAAGTCGTCGACCGTGTCCGGATCGGTGTAACGCCGCGCCCGCACCGCCTGGGTGCGACGCTCCTCCAGCGGCGCATCGTCGAGGAAGGCGTATGGCTTGGCCTGCAGCACCTCGGCCGCCAGCGGCGATGGCGCCGCCAGGTCGCGGGCGAGCAGTTGCACCTGCCCCGCTTCCATCCGCGCCAGCAGCGCCAGCCAGCCTTGCGCGTCCATGGCCTCGTGCAGGCAATCCTCCAGCGTCTGCGCGACAAGCGGGTGATCGGGCACTTCGCGCTCGCCCACCAGGTTTTCGGCGCAGGCCACCTGGTCCGGGAACACCGTGGCCAGCAGGTCTTCGGACTTCATGCGCTGCAGCTGTGGGGCGACCTTGCGCCCGCCGGTGAAGCGCGGCAGCGCCATGGCATTGGTGGCGTTCCATCGCCAGCGCGCGCCGAACAGCGGCGCATCCAGCAAGGCCTGCACCAGCACGTGCAAGGCACTGCCAGACTTGAGGTAATGCCAGACTTCTTCCAGCGGAAAGCTGTGACTGGTGGAAAGCGAGAGGATGATCGCGTCTTCGGTCGCGGCGGCCTGCAGCTCGAAATTGAAGGTGCGGCAGAAGCGCTTGCGCAACGCCAGGCCCCAGGCGCGATTGAGCCGGCTGCCGTACGGACTGTGGATCACCAGTTGAGTGCCGCCGGAACCGTCGAAGAACCGCTCCATCACCAGTTGTTGCTGGGTCGGCAAGGTGCCCAGCGCCAGCGAGGCAGCGCACAGGTAATCGGCGATCTGGCGGGCCGCTTCGGCCTCCAGCGCCAACGCATCGCGCAGCATGGCCAGCACGGCGTCATGGCCGCCGCGAGCCATCGCCTCGCTCACCTGCGTGCGCAGGCGCGAGACGGCATGCGAGAGCTCATCGGTACGCCCGGGCGCTTCGCCGATCCAGAACGGGATGTTCGGCGCCGCGCCGCGCGCGTCCTCCACCCGCAGCCGGCCTGGTTCGACGCGCAGGATGCGGTAGCTGGTGTTGCCCAGCTGGAACACGTCACCGGCGAGGCTCTCGATGGCGAAGTCTTCGTTGACCGTCCCGATCGTGTCCGACTGCGGCTCCAGCAGCACGCTGTAATCGCCGGTCTCGGGGATCGTGCCGCCGCTGGTCAGCGCGGTCATGCGCGCGCCGCGGCGCTGGCGAAGGCGGCCGTTGACCGCGTCGTGGTGTACGTAGCCGGCGCGCTGCCCGTTGCGGGTGGCAAAGCCTTCGGACAGCATCCGGACCACCGCGTCGAAGTCCTGTCGCGACAACCGTGCATACGGCCACGCGCGCCGCACCAATGCGAACAGGGCGTCCTCGTCCCAATCCTGCGCGGCGATCTCGGCGATCAGCTGTTGCGCCAGCACATCGCGCGGCGCTTCGGGGATGCGCAGCGCATCCAGCTCGCCACGCTTGATTGCATCGAGCAACGCCGCGCACTCGACCAGCTCGTCGCGCGATTGCGGGAACAGCCGCGCCTTCGGCGTGCCGCCCACCGCATGGCCCGAACGGCCGGCGCGCTGCAGGAAGGTGGCGATCGAGCGCGGCGAGCCGATCTGGCAGACCAAGTCGACATCGCCGATATCCAGGCCCAGCTCCAGCGAGGCGGTGGCGACCAGCACCTGAAGCTGGCCGGCCTTGAGGCGCTGCTCGGCCAGCAGCCGCGCGTCGCGCGCCAGGCTACCGTGATGCGCGGCCACGACCTCCTTGCCGAGCAGTTCGCCCAGATGGCGGGTGACGCGCTCGGCCATGCGCCGGGTGTTGACGAACACTAGCGTGGTGCGATGGGCACGCACCAGCGTGGCGATGCGTTCGAATACCTGCTGCAGCTGGTCGCCCGACATCACCGCCGACAGCGGCGTGGGCGGCAGCTCCAGTGCCAGATCGCGCTGGCGGGTGTAGCCGATATCGACGATGGCGCAGTCGGGGATGCCATCGGTCACCTGCGCCGCGCCGACCAGGAAGCAGGCGACGTCCTGGATCGGCTTCTGCGTGGCCGACAGTCCAACCCGGGTGAGCGGTGCGGCGCACAGGTGCTGCAACCGCTCCAGCGACAGCGCCAGATGGCTGCCCCGCTTGCCCGCGGCGACGGCGTGGATCTCATCCACGATCACGGTCTGCACGTGGCGCAACGATGCCCTGCCCGACTCGCTGCCCAGCAGCACGTACAGCGATTCGGGCGTGGTCACCAGCACATGCGGCGGCAACCGGCGCGCCGCGGCACGCTCACGCTGCGGCGTATCGCCGGTACGTACCGCGGTGCGGATCGCCACGTCCGGCAACTGCAGCTGCGCCAACTGCGCGCGAATGCCCGCCAGCGGCGCCTCCAGGTTCAGATGAATGTCGTTGGATAACGCCTTGAGCGGCGACACGTAGACCACGCGCGTCTGGTCGGGCAGCACGCCGCCTGCTTCCACGCCTTCGCGCACCAGCGCGTCCAGCGCAGCGAGGAAGGCGGTCAGGGTCTTGCCCGATCCCGTCGGTGCCGCGACCAGGGTGTGGCGTCCGGCCTGGATCGATGGCCAAGCCTGTACCTGCGCCTGCGTTGGCGCGGCGAAGGTCGCGTCGAACCAGCGCTGCACGGCAGGATGGAAGTGCTCGATCGCGGACATGACCAGGCGCACGAAAGTCAGGGAGTGGATCCAACATGGGGGCGCCGATCACGTCGGTCAATGTGCGTTGCGGTACTGCTGTGACCGCTCGCCTGACACGAATTGGGATGCAGGCCACATCTGTACACGCTGCCTGAAGGTTTTGCCAACAACCGGTTGCCACATGTTTTACGTCTTGGTCGATAGCGTCGTGGTTGCCCGCGTAGGCATCCCCCGACTGCGCGACACAAGAGGACGAACACCGATGATGGCTCTCAAGCATGGATACGAGGAAGACACGCTAGAAGCACCGCGCTGGTCCCAAACCGGCAACGACCACACCGAAGCACCCGAGCTGCAACCTGCCGTCTTCGAGCAGGAAGATCCCCGCGCCATCGCACGCGCCCTGAAGCAATCCGCTGAATCCAGCATGCGCCGCAAGGCGCCGCCGTTCCGCTCGGCCATGTCCATGCTGGTCTTCTACATCAACCGCGCAGGCAAGACCTTGCCGCAACGTCGCGTGGACATCCTGGAACAGGCCAAGGACGAACTCCGCGACCTGTACGGCAAGCCGCGCAAGGCGGCTTGAGCGTCATTCGCCCTCCTGGCCGTATGCCATGCATGCGGCGCAGGCTTGGGGTGTCGTCCTACTTGAGGAACAGTCCGGCGTAGTCCGGCGCCACGTAGGCCTGCAGCACCTGCGCCGGCACATCCACGGTCTGGGTGCCGTCGGCGTACGAACCGACCTGGTAGGGCGGGAACACGAAGCGGATCGCCGCGATATGGCCGTCCGCATTCATCACCGGCTGGAACTGGCTGAAGTTGGCCGCGTCCGGGCCGGTGCCTTCATCGATCATCTTGTTAGCCGACTGCAACAGCTGCGCGCGGTCTTCCGGCGTCATGCCGTCGCCATCGGCGCGCAGCGAAGCGCTGGTGTGCAGTTGCTCGCGCACATAGCTGCTCACGGCCTGCAGGCCTTCAGGCGTTGGCAGCATGGTCTGCGTGGTCAGCAGGGCTTCGTGCTTCGGCAGCCAGGTGAAGCGCGCGACCAGCGGTTCGCCATGGGCGCCGCCGGTGTACCGGCCGCCATCGGCGGAGACCGAGACGACTTCGGGCGTATCAGCCACCATCTCGAAGGCCAGCGACAGCTCGTACGGTGCCGGTGGCTTCTCGCTCCCCAGCCCGTTGACGGCCTGCATCAGCTCGGCGCGCGCGGCGTTGGCGTAATCGCCGACGGCCTTGGCCAGGCCCGGGTACTGATTGATCTTGTCCGGATAGCTGATCCCCACGACGTAACGCGGATCGGATTCGGCGACGTCGTGCAGGGTCGTATCCGTTGCAGGCGTCGCAGCAGGTACTTCGGCTGGCGTGGACGCAGGCGGCGGCGTGCTGCCCGTGGGCGTGGCAGGCGGCTGGTTGCAGGCGGCCAGCAGGCTGGTCAGCAGCAGCGACACGACGATGGTCTTTCCGGTTCCCACGTTCGACATCCTTACCAAGACGGGTACCGCGGAAGTGTACCCATCTGTCAGTGGCCCGATGCTGCGACCAGCGTGGCGTATTCGGGATGGCGCTGCAGAAAGGCAGCCGCATAGGAGCACGCCGGCACCACTTTCAAACCCTGCGCGCGTGCATGGGCCAGGGCGGCTTCGGTCAGCTCGGCCGCCAGCCCCTGGTTGCGCAGCGCCTCGGGCACCACGGTGTGCACCAGATGCATCCGGCCCTCGACCATGCGGTAGTCCAGGATCGCCGACTGACCTTGGACCTCCAGCCGGAATCGGCTGGCCTGTGGCTCGTGCTGGACACGCGATGGCATACGCCTGGACCTGTCTGGAAGGGAGAAACATGCCGGCCGGGCCAGGACTGACGCAGCCTTCGCCAAGGATGGCCCAATTGCGTCACTTTCCGGCAAAAAGCCCGCCACTGCGGGCTTTCCGGGGCAGCCAAACCCCGACTGAACGCTTGGCACGCTTCCTGCATTGACCACCCCGAGATCATCTGGACAGGGGAAGTGCAATGAGCCACATCGAAGACGCGTTTCAAAGCAGTGGTGGACCGAGCGACTTCACGCTGCTCGAGGGGTTGTACCAGCTTGCCGTGACCGGCCATACGCAGGATTGGGAATTCGAGCGCCTCAACAATGCGGTGTATGAGCGCCTGATTTCGTCCTACGAGAACGAAGACGTCACCTTTGCCCAGCACAACAGCGCGCTTGCCGGTTCCTGATTTGGCAAGCCGCCCAGAACACCAGCTTCAATATTGAAACAACGGGTGACGGGGGTCGCCCGTTTTTTTTGGCCGGTGCGCTGGGAGGGAAACCGCGGCCTCAGCCGCGGTTGTCACGCTTGCCCTGGTTGCGGCGATCCTGCACCGAGGCACTGCCCTGCACCGCCTTGACCCGGCTTTCGGCCAGATGCAGCTCGTTGGCCTTAGCCGCGGCCTCCAGCGGAACGAAGCCGCCGTCGGAGGTGTGGCCCACAGTGTCGTCCAGCAGCTGCCACGGCTGCGGCTGGCGATCGTGTTCCTGCTTGGCCGCCAGCAGTTCCTGGGTCTTGGCCAGCGCCTGCTCCGGCGTCACCTTCTTCTTGCGCGGCGCCCTAGGCGGCTTGCGCGTATCCAGCACCCGCGTCTTGGAGACAGGCGTGCGCTTGGTGATGACGGCGGCCTTCTTCGCTGGCGCCTTCTTGGCGACCACCTTCTTGAGCGCAGGGGTCTTGGCGGCCTTCTTGGCAACGGCCTTCTTGCCCGCTTTCTTCGCGACCTTCTTGGCGACGGATTTCTTCGCGACCTTGGCCGGCGACTTTTTCGCGAGCGTTTTCTTGGCGACCTTGCGCGCGACCTGTTTGGTCGCTTTCTTGGTCGCTTTTTCCGCCGCCTTCTTGACCGTGGACTTCTTCACGGCCTTGCGCGCGGCGGTCTTGACAGCTGACTTTTTCACAGCCTTCTTGACGACTTTCTTTGCGGCCTTCTTGGCGACCTTTTTGACGACCGCCTTCTTGGCGGCGGTCTTCTTGGTGGCTTTCTTCGCGGCCTTCTTGGTCGCGGCCTTGCGGGTGCGTGTTGCCATCGTGCAGTGCTCCTGATTGCTCACACACGGTCTTGGATAACACGCGAAACATTCAGAAGCAGTGAGCCGTGCGCGCCGGGATTCAGGCCCCAGCGCGCGCTTGCAGGCCCGTCAGAACGTCGGCCGGCTCATCTCCGACAGGAAGTGCTGCAGCACTTGCGGACGCATGATCAGCATGAACATCAAGCCGTAGGCCGCCCCGGCCAGGTGCGCGCTGTGGTTGACGCGGTCGCCGCCGCGGCGGTCCATCCAGATGCTGTAGGCCACGTAGAGGATGGCGAACAGGATCGCCGGCATCGGGATGACGAACACGAAGATCTTGGACCACGGTGCCAGCAGGATGAAGGCAAACAGCACCGCCGACACCGCGCCCGAAGCGCCCAGGCTCATGTAGTTGGGGTCCTTCTGGTGCTTGAGGTAGGTCGGCAGGATCGCCACCACCAGCGCCGAGAGATAGAACAGCGGGAACACCCACAGCGTGCCGGTCTGGTCTTCCATGAAGCCTTCGATCTGCCGGCCAAAAAAGAACAGGGTGAACATGTTGAAGAACAGGTGCATGAAGTCGGCATGGATGAAGCCATGCGTGACCAGGCGGTCGTACTGGTGCTTCTTGTCGATGGCCGGCGGCCACAGGATCAGCCGGTCGGCGATGCGGCGGTTGTTGAGGGCCAGCAGCGACACCACGGTGGTGACGGCGATGAGGATCAGAGTGAACATCGAAACCCTAGCAGTGAGCGTTGGAAGCCCGCCCGGTCAGGCGGTGCGGTAATTGTCCTGCATCGGATAGCGTCGTGCGTACCAGGCGAAGGCCAGCGTCGCCACCAGGGCGAAGCCGGCGAAGAAGAACATCAGGAAGGCGTTCTCGCTCAGGCCCGCACTGGTGATCTGGCGGGTGACCGCCTCGTTGCGCACGCCGGCATTGGTCAGCAGCACCCACAGGCTGCCGAAGGTGCTGGCCAGGTACCAGAAGGCCATGATCACGCCCTTCATCGCCGCCGGCGCCTGGCTGTAGGCGAACTCCAGCGCGGTGGCCGACAGCAGCACTTCGCCCAGGGTCAGCAAGGCATAGGGCACGATCTGCCAGGCCAGCGACACCGGCACGCCGCTGTCCATCTCCAGCTGCAGGCCGCCGGCGAACACCCAGGCCAGGCACGCCAGGCCGATGCCCACGCCCATGCGCCGCAGCGGCGTAGGTTCGATCCCGATCCGCCGCAGCAGCGGATATAGCACCAGATTGTTGAACGGGATCAGCAGCATCACCAGCAGCGGATTGAGCGCCTGCATCTGCGCGGCATCCTTGACCAGCCAGCTCGGCCACCAGGCCAGGTGGTGCGGAATCACCATCGCCTGGCCCTGCAGCACCCAGGTGGAAGCCTTCTGGTCGAACAGCGAAAAGAACGGCGTGGTCAGCGCGAACACGATCAGGATGCGCAGCACTGCACGCACGCCGTCGACCGCTTCACCCGGATGCAGCGCGCGGGCGCGCTCCAGTTGCAGGGAGGCACCCGCACCGCCAAAGGCGATCACCAATCCCAGCGCCAAGCAGGCCGACGCGACGAAGCCCAGCACCGGAATCGCCGCCAGCGCCCCCAGTGCCAACACCCCGCCAAGCCCAGCCACGATCAACCCCGGACGGCCCTGCCCCGGCGCACGCGCCAGCAGTGCCGAACGCACCACCTTGAGGAAAGCATGCGGATCGGCCGCGGCCGGCGGCACATGCACGTACCGCTTGCGCCCCAGCCAGAACACGATCGTGGCGATCAGCATCAACACGCCCGGCACACCGAAGGCCACCGCCGGCCCGTGGCTGCGCAGCAGGATCGGCGTCAGCAACGCGGCAAAGAACGAGCCGAAATTGATGATCCAGTAAAAGGCATCGAACACCATCCGGGCCAGATGCTTGTTGCTCTGGTCGAACTGGTCGCCGACGAAGGACACCACCAGCGGCTTGATCCCGCCCGAGCCCAGCGCGATCAGGAACAGCCCGGTGTAGAACCCCTGCCGGTGGTCCTCGAAGATCGCCAGGCACGCGTGTCCGGCGCAGTAGATCAGCGAGAACCACAGCACCGTGTTGTATTTGCCGAAGTAGCGGTCGGCCAGCCAGCCGCCCAGCAGCGGGAAGAAGTACACCCCGATGACGAAGCTGTGGAACACATCCTTGGCCATCGCCGCGCGATCGGCTTCCGGCGCATACAGCAGCAGGGTGCCGATCAGGAACGAGGTCAGGATATTGCGCATCCCGTAGAAGCTGAAGCGTTCGCAGCCTTCGTTGCCGATGATGAAAGGAATCTGGCGCGGCAAACGGGCCGCAGGCTGCAAGGCGTCGGTCATTACGGAACTTCGGACAGGAATCATCCAAGCCTACCCGAGCCCCGCCGCGACCTCGCTGACCACCCTGTCATCGATACGCGGCGCCATGTGTCTTTGGTCGACTCGGCGAAACCGCGTCGCGCTGGCATCATGTGCCGGCCTTGAAAACGATTACACGCTGATCCGGCTCCGCCAACGCCATCGCTCGCCCGCCGTCTTCTGCGGCAGGAAGCCTCGCCCCGCGACCAGGTCTCCACTGACTCCGATTCCATTCCTGGGAGGGAAACCGCATGTCCATCCACCCGATGCCCCTGGCCCTGCTGCTGGCCGTCTCCGCCGCCCTGCCTAACGCTGCACGTGCGCAGGAGGCCGCGCCCGCCGGCACCACGCCGGCCTGGATGGACCGCAGCCAGTCGCCCGACGCCCGCGCCAAGGCCTGGGTGCAGGCGCTGACCGAAGACGAAAAGTACCGCCTGCTGCGCACCGAGTTCGGCTTCGATTCCAACAAGGGCAAGCAGCCCCAGGGCAGCTACGGCGCGGCCGGCTACATGCCGCCGATCCCGCGCGTGGGCATCCCGGCGATCCAGGAATCCGACGCCGGCCAGGGCACCGCGCATCCGGGCGCCTCGGGCACCGGCTCGACCGCCCTGCCCGCCATGCTCGGCGTGGCCGCCAGCTGGGACCCGGCCATCGCCCGCGCTGGCGGCGAGATGATCGGCCGCCAGGCGCGGCAGAAAGGCTTCAACGTGCTGCTGGCCGGTGGCGTCAACCTGGTGCGCGACCCGCGCAACGGCCGCAACTTCGAATACGCCGGCGAAGATCCGCTGCTGGCCGGCGCCATCGTCGGCAACGCGATCGCCGGCGTGCAGTCCAACCATGTGGTGTCCACGCTCAAGCACTTCGCGATCAACGACCTGGAAACCCACCGCAACTTCCACAGCGCCGACATCGACGAGACCGCGCTGCGCGAATCGGACCTGCGCGCGTTCAAGATCGCCTACGACATCGGCCAGCCCGGCGCGGTGATGAGCGCCTACAACAAGGTCAACGGCACCTATGCCGGCGAACACGCCTGGCTGCTGACCACCGTGCTCAAGGGCGAATGGAAGTTCCCCGGTTATGTGATGAGCGACTGGGGCGGCGCGCACACCGCGGCCAAAGCGGCACTGGCCGGGCTGGACCAGCAGTCGGCCGGCGAGGTGTTCGACAAGCAGGTGTGGTTCGACAAGCCGCTGCGCGCGGCCGTGGCCAAGGGCGAAGTGCCGCAGGCGCGAATCGACGACATGGCCCAGCGCGTGCTGCGCACACTGATTGCCCACGGTGATGTGGACTACCCGATCAGCGTGCCGCAGACGGTGGATTTCGAGGGCGATGGCCGGGTGTCGCGCGACGCCGCCGAAGCCGGCGCGGTGCTGCTACGCAACCAGGGTGCGTTGCTGCCGCTGTCGAACAGCATCAAGGCGATTGCGGTCATCGGCGCCCATGCCGATGCCGGCGTGTGGAGCGGCGGCGGTTCGTCGATGGTGCGTCCGCCCGAAGGCAACGCCGTGCCCGATCTGGAGCCGACCGGCTGGCCAGGCCCGGTGATGATCCTGCCTGACTCGCCTTTGAAGGCATTGCGCGAGGCCGCACCGAACACCGAGATCACCTACAACGACGGCAAGGATCCAGCGGCCGCCGCTGCACTGGCGGCGAACTCCGAGGTCGTCATCGTCGTCGCCCAGCAGTGGGCCGCCGAGAGCCTGGACACGCCCAGCATGACCTTGAGCGACCACCAGGACGCGCTGATCGAAGCCGTGGCGAAGGCCAATCCGCGCACGGTCGTGGTGCTGCAGGCCGGCAATCCGGTGCGCCTGCCGTGGCTGTCGCAGGTGCAGTCGGTGCTGCAGGTGTGGTTCCCCGGCAGTCGCGGTGGCCAGGCCATCGCCCGCCTGCTGACCGGCCAGGCCGAGCCCGGCGGCCGCCTGCCGCTGAGCTGGCCGCAGAACGAAAGCCAGCTGCCGCGCCCGGTGATCGTCGGCTCAGGTGCGGGCAACAAGACCACCCCGGACTTGAACATCGACTACAACATCGAAGGCGCCGACGTCGGCTATCGCTGGTTCGCGCGCGAGGGCTACCGGCCGCTGTTCCCGTTCGGCTACGGCCTGGGCTACACCCGCTTCCGCTACGCAAACCTCAAGGTCAGCCAGGACGGCACGCAGCTGGTGGCCGAACTGGACGTCACCAACACCGGCGCCCGCGCCGGCCACGCGGTGCCGCAGCTCTACGCCAACGCGCCGGACGGCAGCCCGCTGCGCCTGATCGGCTTCGACAAGCTGGAACTGCAGCCCGGCGCCAGCCAGCACGTGCGCATCGCCATCCCGGCCGAGCGCCTGGCCCGCTACGACGCCAGCGCCAAGGCCTGGAAGGTCGCGGCCGGCACCTACAAGGTGTGGCTGGGCAGCGACGCGGCCACGCCGCTGGAAGCGATCACGCTGGCCCTGCCGGCGCAGACGCTGGAGTGATGAACCCCGTGGCGCCGGCCGACGCGGGCACCACGATCGGTTTCAACATCGCATCCGGTTGACCGATCGCCACAGCCCGACCCGTTTACAAGCGCGTGTCATCGGCCGACACTTCGGACCTCAACCTGAACAGGGGAAGCGCATGTCGCGTCGGGGATCGCGCACGCGTCCGTACCGGGGAACCAAGACCTGGAGCAGCGTGCTGGCCGCCGGCGCACTGGCGTTGGCTGCGTTCTGGTTCCAGGGGCCACATGGCAACACGCCTCATGAGGCTGGCCGACCGGGTACGGAAGCCCCTAGACCAACCGCGCCAAGCACCGCGAATCGCGGCGACGCCCTCCCGACATTTCTTCCCGCAGAAGCCCGCCAGACATTGGCCCTGATCGCCCGCGGCGGGCCGTTTGCGCATCCGCAGGACGGCGGCGTATTCGGCAATTACGAAGGCCACCTGCCCCAGCAGCCGCGTGGCTGGTATCACGAATACACCGTCGAGACGCCGGGGCTTGCGCACCGTGGCGCAAGGCGCATCATCACCGGCGGCACTCCGCCAAGCACGTACTGGTACACGGACGACCACTACGCCAGTTTCCGTCCCTTCCAGGTCTCCGGGCCATGAGCAGCCACGATCCGCATCTTGAAGATCCCGCCCACGCCGGCGTGTTCTTCGTCAGCGGGCAGGACCTGGACGTGCTGGCGGCATTCGCCTTCGATGCGCAGCTGCTGGTGCGGCGGGTGGACCTGATGGGTGCCCGCGACAAGCGCACCCTGCTGCTGCGGATGGCGGTGGCGCTGGATTTCCCGATGTCGTCGGGACGGAACTGGGACGGCCTGCTGGACAGCCTGCGCGACCTGGCCTGGCTGCCGGCGCCGGGCTACGTGCTGTTGCTGGAAGGCGCCGGCGAGCTGCACGTCCACAACGAGCCGGACTTCGACACGCTGGTGGCGATCCTGGACGAGGCCCAGCGTGCCTGGGGGGCGCGCGAGGTGCCGTTCTGGGCGTTCCTGGCGCTGCGCGACAAGGACATGGCCGAACTCGAAGACTGACACCGCGCTTCGCAGCCACGGCCGAAGCTGCGATCATGGCGGATGGAAGATTTCTCGACTCTGCCGCTGTCCGACGCGCTGCGGCGCGGCCTCGACGCCGCCGGCTATACCCAACCCACCGACATCCAGGTCCGCGCCCTGCCGCCGATCCTGGACGGCCGCGACGTCATCGCCCAGGCCCCGACCGGCAGCGGCAAGACCGCCGCCTTCGCCCTGGGCCTGCTCACGCGCATGGACACCAACCTGGTCAAGACCCAGGCGCTGGTGCTGTGCCCGACGCGCGAACTAGCCGACCAGGTGGCGCGTTCGATCCGGCGCCTGGCCGTGGGCCAGCCCAACCTCAAGGTCACCCTGATCTGCGGCGGCATGTCGCTGGAACCGCAGCTGGCCTCGCTGGAACACGACCCGCACGTCATCGTCGGCACGCCTGGCCGCGTGCAGGAGCTGATGCGCAAGAAGGCGCTGCACCTCAACGGCGTGCGCGTGCTGGTGCTGGACGAAGCCGACCGCATGCTCGACATGGGCTTCGAAGACCAGATCCGCGAAATCGTCGGCCGCACGCCCAAGGCCCGCCAGAGCCTGCTGTTCTCGGCGACCTGGCCCGACGCGATCCGCGCCATCGCCCAGGACAGCCTGAAGGAACCGGTCGAAGTCGCCTCCGATGAAGCCACCACCGCGCCGCCGGACATCCTGCAGCGCTTCTGCGAGGTGGAACCGGCGATGCGCCAGAAGGCGCTGGCCGGCCTGTTGCTGCAGCAGCGCGTCGAACCGGCGGTGGTGTTCTGCAACACGCGTAAGGACGTGGACGAGGTCGCCAACTCGCTGCAGGGCTTCGGCTTCTCGGCCCTGGCCCTGCACGGCGACATGGAACAGCGCGACCGCGAGGAAGTGCTGGTGCGCTTCACCGGCGGCAGCTGCAATGTGCTGGTCGCCAGCGACGTGGCCGCCCGCGGCCTGGACGTGGAGGACGTGGCGGCGGTGTTCAACTACGAGCTGCCGACCGATACCGACACCTACACCCACCGCATCGGCCGCACCGCGCGTGCCGGCCGCAGCGGCCTGGCCTTCAGCCTGGTCACCTCGCGCGAGCTGCCGCGTGCGCGTGCGCTGGAAGAACTGGCCAGCGCCCCGCTGGAATGGATGAAGACCCCGCTGGCCACCGGCCGACCACAGCAGCCACCGCGCGCACCGTTCGTGTCGCTGCGCGTGGACGGCGGCAAGAAGGACAAGCTGCGTCCGGGCGACATCCTCGGCGCACTGACCGGCGACGCCGGCCTGCCGGGCAGCGCGATCGGCAAGATCATCATCGGCCCGGTGCGCAGCTACGTCTCGATCAAGCACGCCCAGGCCGACAAGGCCGTGTCACGGCTGTCGACCGGCAAGATCAAGGGTCGCAGCTTCCGGGTGCGCGCGATCTGACGCGCGTTTTCCGCTGCGTAAAAACAGCGAAGCCGGGTCGCGAGACCCGGCTTCGTGCGTTTCAGGTCTGCACTGCTCAGGGATAGCGCAGCGTGGCCGTCAGCGGCAGGTCGGCCTGCCAGCGGCCGCGGCCACCGAGCGACTGCAGCTCGATCAGCACCGCCGCGCCTAGCACATCGCAACCGGCCTGGCGCGCCAGCGAGTGCGCCGCATGCAGCGTGCCGCCCGAGGCCAGCACGTCATCGACCAGCAGCACGCGCGTGCCGCTGGGCAAGGCATCGACCTGCATCTGCAGGGTGTCGGTGCCGTATTCCAGGCCGTATTCGACGGTCAGCACGTCACCCGGCAACTTGCCTGGCTTGCGCACCGGGACGAAGCCGCATTTCAGCGCTCGCGCCAGTGCCGCGCCCAGGATGAAGCCGCGCGACTCGATGCCCAACACCGCCTGCACGCCGGCCTCGCGCCAGGGCGCGGCCAGCGCGCCGGTGGCGGCGGCAAAGGCGGCAGCATCGGCCAGCATTGGGGTCACGTCCTTGAACAGGATCCCCGGCTTGGGGAAATCAGGCACATCGCGGATCAGACCCGCCCATTCGTTTTCGCCGGACATCAAGGTGCTCACGTACGTGGATGAACGTCGATCCTACTGCACCCGGCCGCCGCTGCCAGCCCATGTGGTCGCTTCGGTCATCAGGAACTGCACGACAGCATCGAGCAACCGGCCTTGGTGCGCGCCCAGTCCGGCCGTTTGCGCGCGAACCCCTCCCTGCCTGGCTGGTCGTCGTACGGTCGGCGCAACACCTCCAGCAGGTCGTGCACGCCACCCAGGTCGCCGGCGTGGGCGCGGTCGATCGCTTCCTGCGCCAGGTAGTTGCGTAGGACGTAACGCGGATTGGCCGCGCGCATGCGGGCGCGACGCGCGGATTCGTCGCCGTCCTGCGCACAGCGCAAGGCATAGCGCTGCAGCCATTGCCGGAAGGCATCGGCATGCGCGTGGTATTTGGCGTCGTCGTAGAACGCGTCATGCAGCGCATCGAGCGCTTCGGCACCTGGCGGGTCTTCGCCCAAGCCGCGGAAGAACAGCGCCATGTCCACTTCAGCCGCCCGCAGCAGGTTGCGCAGGTCGGCCATGAGGCTCAGGTCTTCCGCGCGGCATTCGGCCAATCCCAACTTGGCGGCGGTATTGATCTTGTCGGCGGCGGCATAGGCATCGGCGTAGCCCTGCAGCGCAGCCTGCAACGGCGCCGCATCGGTGAACAGCGGCGACAGCGCGCCCGCCAACCGGCTCAGGTTCCAGAACGCCACCTGCGGCTGCCAGCCGAAGCGATAGCGTCGCCCCTGTGCATCGGTGGTGTTGGGCGTCCAGTCCAGATCGAAGTCGTCGATCCAGCCGTACGGGCCGTAATCGATCGTCAGCCCGGTGATCGAGAGGTTGTCGGTGTTCATCACGCCATGCACGAACCCCACCCGCATCCAGTGCGCCATCAGCGTCGCGGTACGCGTGCAGACCTCGGCAAACCACGCCGCGTCGCGGGCCTCGCTCACAGGACCGTCCAGATGCGGGAAGTCACGCGAAATCGTGAAATCCACCAGCTGCCGCAACAAGGCGGTATCGCCGCGCGACGCCGGCAGCTCGAAATGCCCGAAGCGCAGGAACGACGGCGCGACCCGACACACCACCGCGCCCGGTTCCGGCGCGGCATGGCCGTCGTAGAACATGTCGCGGACCACGTCTTCGCCCGTGCCCAGCAGGCACAGCGCCCGCGTGGTCGGCACGCCCAGGTGCGCCATCGCCTCGCTGCACAGGAATTCGCGGATCGACGAGCGCAGCACCGCCCGGCCATCGGCGAAGCGCGAATACGGCGTCGGCCCCGCGCCCTTGAGCTGCAGCTCCTGGCGTGAACCATCGGCCGCGATCACCTCACCCAGCGAGATCGCCCGCCCATCGCCGAGTTGCCCGGCCCAGTTGCCGAACTGATGGCCGCCATAGTTCGTCGCATACGGCGCCATGCCCCGTAGCAACCCATTGCCGCCGAAGACCTGCGCGAACTGCGGATCGTCGATGTCCGGCGCCGTCAGACCCAGCTGATCGGCGACCTCGCGCGACCAGGCCAGGACACGCGGCGCCCTTACTGCGGTGGGCGTGACGCTGGACCAGAGCGCGCCCTGAACTTGGCGGACGTGCGGCCCGGTCAGCGGATCGCCAGGTAATTCCGCCAGCAGGCGGTTGTCGAAGTGCAGGTGCATGCGCACAGCCTACGCGTCGCTCGCCGAATGCGGTGCCAATGCTGGCGCACAGCAGCGTTGCGCAACGCCACTCTTGAAATCCAGGCATAAAAAAACGCCGGGACAAGCCCGGCGTCTTTCTCACACAGGTGACGCAGTGAGGCGGTCGGTTAGACGGCCTGCACCTGGTCAGCCTGCATGCCCTTCTGGCCCTGGACGGCCACGAAGGTGACAGCCTGGCCTTCCTTCAGCGACTTGAAGCCGTTGCCCTGGATCGCGCGGAAATGCACGAACAGGTCCGGGCCGCTCTGCGGGGTGATGAAGCCGAAGCCCTTGGCATCGTTGAACCACTTGACGGTGCCCGACTGGCGCGAGGAATCGTTCATTTTTACTACTCCTGAAAAACATTGATGGGTAATCGCAACCACGAAATATCGCAATTGAGACTGGGTTTGCAGGCGTAGGAAAAACGCAAACGATGTAGCCGATCTGTCGATCTACCGCATCAGGTCTCACGATTCACGGTGAGCCTGGCAAGCACAGTGGGCGCACCATACTCAGGTTGCTGGAAAAAAGCCAACACAATTCCAAGCCTGTTCATCCGGCTGGAAACGAAATCTCAAGCGTGTGCAAACATCTGTCGCGTAAATTCGAATTATTTCCATATAAATCAAATATTTGTATAAAGAAATTGCCATTTCCGGCCCTGCATTTCAAAGCCTGAAGCTGCTTTGAAAATGCCGCACTGCACCAGATGTCGGGTCGACAAAGGCCACGGACCGGGCCAACAGTTTCAGCGGATGCGCGAAATCGTCGGCCTCTTCCTGGTCGCTGGCCAGCGCCGGATACCAGGGATCGTGGCGAATCGGCGCGCCCAGTGCCGCCATATGGACGCGAAGCTGGTGCTTGCGGCCGGTGACCGGCTCCAGCCCGTAGCGCCAGTCGCCTGCACCCTGCTCGAGCACTTGGATGTGGGTCAGGCTGTTCGGCTCGCCGGGGACTTCTTCGGTGGTGAAGAACGGCTCGCCGCGTGCCAGCCGGGAGCGCCGCTCCATCGGGAACACCGCCTCCGGCAGCGCAGGCGCAAGCGCCTCGTAGCGCTTGGTGATCGCGTGCTCGCGGAATAGCGCCTGGTAGGCCGCACGTGACTGACGATTGACCGAGAACAGCACCAATCCGGCGGTCAGACGGTCGATCCGATGCAAAGGCACCAGATCCTGGCAGCCAGTCTTAAGCCGCAGCCGCGCCAGCAGCGTTTCATGCACGAAGCGGCCGGCAGGCACCACCGGCAGGAAATGCGGCTTGTCGGCCACCAGTAGATGCGCGTCGTGATGCAGCACCTGCTCGGTGAATGGAATCGGCGTCTCGTCCTCGACTTCGCGGAAATACACCAGCTCCAATCCGGCGCGCCACGGATGGTCCGCGGCCAGCGCCACGCCGTGCGGGTCCTGCACGCAGCCGCGCGCGAAGCGCGACGTCCACTGTTCTCGGGAGATGTGCGGAAAACGCGCGCACAAACCTTCCAGCAACGTCGCCCAAGGACCGGGCGGCAACTGCAACCGGCTTGCGACCGGCACTGGAGAATCGGGAGGCAACATGGCGGAAAACGCGGAATCTGCGCCTCGAAACAGGCGAACCCGTATCATGGTGCCTGTTTTTCATCGGGACCCGCATGGCTCTCTCCGCCACGATCCGCAAGGTCGAACTCCAGATCAGCGACCTGGACCGCAATCATTACGCCAGCCACACCCTCACCCTGGCCCAGCATCCTTCCGAAACCGACGAGCGCCTGATCGCCCGGCTGCTGGCCTTCGTGCTGCATGCCGACGAGCGCTTGGAGTTCGGCCGCGGCCTGAGCAACGAGGACGAACCCGACCTGTGGCGGCGCGACTACACCGGCCAGATCGAGCAGTGGATCGACCTGGGCCAGCCCGACGAGACGCGCCTGCGCAAGGCTGCGGGGCGCTCACGCGAGGTGGTGGTGGTCAACTACGCCGGCAACCCGGGCGATGTGTGGTGGCAGAAGAACGCCGCCTCGCTGCGCCGCATGAAGCAGCTCACCGTGATCGACCTGCCGCATGCGCAGATCAAGGAATTGGCCGAACGCATCCAGCGCACCATGCGCTTCGACGTGCTGGTGCAGGACGGCGAGACCCAGCTGATGGGCGACGACCTGCAGATGGTGCTGGTGCCCACCGTGCGGCATTCGCCACAGGGCTGAAGCGTGGTGTTCACCCATGACGTGCTGGTCATCGGCGGCGGTGCGGCCGGGCTGATGTGCGCGGCCACCGCGGCCGGCAATGGCCGCAACGTGCTGGTGATCGAACATGCCAACCGCGTCGGCAAGAAGATCCTGATGTCGGGCGGCGGGCGCTGCAATTTCACCAATACCGGCACCACGCCAGCGAACTACCTGTCGAGCAATCCGCATTTCTGCCGCTCGGCGCTGGCGCGCTACACGCCGCGCGACTTCATCGACCTGGTCGAAAAGCACCGCATCGCGTATCACGAGAAAGAGCTGGGCCAGCTGTTCTGCGACGACTCGTCCAAGCAGATCGTGGCGATGCTGCTGGCCGAATGCGCCCAGGCCGGCGCGCGCATCGCCACCAGCTGCAGCGTGGACCGCGTGCAACAGCAAGACACTGGGGGCTACGCGGTGCACACCTCGCAGGGCGTGTTCAGCGCGCCCTCGCTGGTGATCGCCAGCGGCGGCCTGTCGATCCCGTCGATGGGCGCCAGCGGCTTCGGCTTTGCGCTGGCCAAGCAGTTCGGTCACACCGTGCTGCCGACCCGCGCCGGATTGGTGCCCTTGACCCTGAGTGGACGCCCGCAGGAACAGTTGGCCGACCTGGCCGGCGTCGCCCTGCCCGTGCGCGCGACCAGCGGCAAGACCGCCTTCGAGAACGCAATGCTGGTAACCCATCGCGGGATCAGCGGCCCGGCGATCCTGCAGATTTCCTCGTACTGGCAGCCCGGCCAGCCGCTGCACCTGGACCTGCTGCCCGGCCGCGACGCGCTGGAGGTGCTGCAACAACAGCGCACTGAACGGCCCGCGGCCGAACTCAAGACCGTGTTGTCCGACCTGCTGCCGCGTCGCTTCGCCCTGCGGCTGTGCGAGCACTGGCTGCCGAACAGGCCGATGAAGCAGTTCAACGAACCGCAGCTGCGCCAGGCCGCCGACCTGCTGCGCGCCTGGCCACTGGTGGCCAGCGGCACCGAGGGCTACCGCACCGCCGAGGTCACGCTGGGCGGCGTGGAGACGCGTGAAATCTCGCAGGCCACGTTCGAGTCCAAGCGCGCGCCGGGCCTGCATTTCATCGGCGAAGTGCTGGACGTCACCGGCTGGTTGGGCGGCTACAACTTCCAGTGGGCGTGGGCGTCGGGACACGCCGCCGGGATGGCCGTCTAGACCAAAGCATTACTGCGGCGCAGCACGCCGATTTTGGCGTGCGTGGCATGATCGACGCACCGCAACACACCGCGTGATCCCCGTGCACCAACCGATCAAAGGCAAGGCCACGTCGCTGGATATCGCGCACCGCGCCGGCGTCTCCCAGCCCACCGTGTCGCGCGCCCTGCGCGGCAGCCCGATGGTCAACGAGGAAACGCGTCGGCGCATCCTGGCCATCGCCGAGGAACTGCATTACAAGGTCGACAAGAACGCCTCCAATCTGCGCACCCAGCACACCGGGACGCTGGCCCTGCTGTTCTTCGAAGACCCGACGCCGGACGAATCGGCGATCAATCCGTTCTTCCTGTCGATGCTCGGCTCGATCACCCGCGCCTGCGCGCTGCATGGCTACGACCTGCTGATTTCCTTCCAACAGCTTTCCAACGACTGGCAGGCCGATTACGAGGACAGCAAGAAGGCCGATGGCCTGATCCTGCTGGGCTACGGCGATTACCTGCAGTCGCGCGTGCGGTTGGAGCGGCTGCAGCAACAGGGCACGCGCTTCGTGCGCTGGGGCGCGGTGCTGCCTGGCCAGCCGGGCGTGTCTATCGGCTGCGACAACTTCCAGGGCGGGCACGACATCGCCGCGCACTTGATCGCGCAGGGGCGACAGCGCATCGCGTTCGTCGGCCATGCCTCGGCCCATTACCCCGAGTTCCAGGAGCGCCATCGCGGCGTGGTCGCGGCCTTGGCCGAGGCCGGCATCGCGGCCGATCCGGCCCTGCAGGTCGATGCGGAAACCAGCGAGCAATCCGGCTACGACGCGGCGCGCACCTTGCTGGAGCGAGGCGTGGCCTTCGATGCGCTGTTCGGCGCGAGCGACCTGATCGCCATCGGCGCGATGAAGGCGCTGCTGGAAGCCGGATGCCGGATCCCAGACGACGTGGCGGTGGCCGGTTTCGATGACATCCCGCTGGCCGGCTTCGTCGCGCCCGGCCTGTCCACCGTGCAGCAGGACACGCGGCAGGCCGGCATGCTGCTGGTGGACACCCTGCTGCAGCTGATCCACGGGCAGCCGGTGGAGAGCCAGACGATCCCGGTGAAGCTGGCCCTGCGGGGTTCGACGCGCTGCCGTTGAACGACACATCAGGCATGAAACAACGAAGGCGCCCGAGGGCGCCTTCCTGCTTTCTGGCGAACACCACGCTCAGTCGCGCAGCCGATGGCCCATGTCTTCGGCCAGGCGCCCGCGCAGGGCCGCGTTGTCCAGCGGCTGGTCGTAGAACAGCACCCGCACGCCGTGCGCCGGCACTTCGATCCGCGCCGCTTCGGCCACCTGCACCGTGGATGCATCGAAACCATCGCGCCACACGCCGGGCTGCAGCAGCTTGTCCAGCATGACCGTCGACGCGGCATCGGCCTTGTTGAGCAGGACCAAGGCGGTTTGCGCTTTGCCGTCGTGCTCATACACGCGGTAAAACGCGGCGGTGTCGCCCTTCATCGCCAGATTGAGCTGCAGCCCGCGTTGCAGGGCGATCGAATCGCGACGCAGGTTGGCGATGCGCTTGAGGTTGCGATAGATCGCGCTGTCGTTCGCCGCGTTGACGCGTTCCTGCCCGTAATAGTTGCGGTTGCCGGCGTGTTCAGCCGCGCCACGCATGAAGCCGGTTTCCGAACCGTAGTACACGGCCGGAATGCCGCGCGCGGTAAACAGCCAGTTGTGTGCGTCGATGAAGCCGTTGTCACTGGCATCCAGGCGCGCCATGTCGTGGTTGTCGTAGAAGGTGACCAGGTCGTACGGATTGGCGTACGGGCCGTCTTCCAGATACAGCGTGCGCTCCAGCTCATCAAAGCCGCCGCCGTCCTTGCCGAACACCTTGGACAGCTTCCCGCGCTGCGGGAAGTCCAGCACGCTGTAGTGGCCGTTGCGATCCAGCGTATGCCCGGCGATGAACGCCGCGTCGTAATCGAAGGCCTCGCCGAACATGAAGAAGCCCGGCCGCTTGGCACGGATGCGATCGGCGAATTTCTTCCAGAAGCTGTGCGGCATCCAGCCGATGGTGTCCACGCGGAACGCCGCGGCGCCCTGGTCGATCCACTGCGAGTAAGCGCCGACCAGATACTCCAGCACCGCCGGATTGTCCTCGGCCAGGTCCGACAGCTCGGCCAGGCCGCCGCCAGTGTTGTAGAACGCGTGCATCGGGGTGTGCTGCGGATCGAGCTTGGCCGGGTCGAGGTTCTGGTGGTCGGCCAGCTTGTGGCCGTCCTTGTCGAAGAGCTGGCCGAACTTGGGCTGCGCCTTGGGCATCGAGAACGCGGGCGAGCCGTGATTGGCGACGATATCCAGCACCACGTCCAGCTGCTGGCCCTTCATGGCCTTGGTGAAGCCGGCGAAATCCAAACCCTTGCTGGGCAGGTGCTCATCCAGCTTGTAGAAGTTCACACCCCAGTAGCCGTGGTAACCGGTCTTGCCCTGGTCAGTCAGCGAACTGCCCCAGCTCACCGGCTTGCCGCCGGTGAAGGCCTCGTCCGGGTTGTCCACGATCGGCGTCACCCACACTGCACTGAAGCCCATGTCGCGGATGTAGCCGGCGTTGTCGACGATGCCTTTGAAGTCGCCGCCGAGGTAGCCGATGTTGTCGCTCTGCCCCGCTGGCGCGCCCGGCGTGGGGATGTCGAAGGTGCGGTGTTTGCCGCCCTGATTGCGATGGTCGTTGGACGGATCGCCGTTGACGAAGCGGTCGGTCACCACGAAATAGATCGACTCGCTGGCGAAGGGTTCGAGCGTGCCGTACAGGTCGTCGACTGGCGTCTGCTGCGCGTGGGCGGGCAGCGCCAGGATCGTGGCCAGCGCCAGTAGCGAGATCGGGAAACATTTCATGCGTGGGATTCCAGGCGGGGTTCGCGGACGCGCAGCGTGCACAGGCCGGCCACGACCAGGCTCAGGCCACCGACGGCCAGCGCGTTGATCGGCGCGCCGCCCAGCACGGTCTTGACCAGCAGGCCCAGGATCGAGGCGGCCACCAGCTGCGGGATGACGATGAAGAAATTGAAGATGCCCATGTACAGGCCCATCTTCTGCGCCGGCACGCTGTCGGACAGCAGCGCGTAAGGCAAGGACAGGATCGACGCCCAGGCGAAGCCCACGCCGGCCATCGACAGCAGCAGCCAGTGCGGATCGCGGAAGACCAGGAAGGACAGGAACCCTGCCCCGCCCAGGCACAGGTTGAGCAGGTGGCTCCAGCGCAATCCGATCGCACGCACCATCCACGGGATCACGATCGCGGCCAGCGCAGCGAAGCCGTTGTAGGCGGCGAAAAGCACGCCGACCCAGTTCGCGCCCTCGTTGTAGGCGATCGAGGTCGTATCGCTGGTGCCGAAGTGGGTGCTGGTCACCGCATCGGTGGTGTAGATCCACATCGCGAACAGCGCAAACCAAGAGAAGAACTGCACCAGCGCCAGCTTGCGCATCGTCGTGGGCATGTCCATCAGGTCGTCGACGATGGCGGCATACATGCCGCCGCGCGCGTAGCGCCGGCCGAGCAGCAGCGCGCCACACACCGCCGCGCCGCCGCCCAGTACGTAGAGCTGCTTGTCCAGGCCGAACACGGCGACCAGCGCACAGCCGGCCAGGCCCAGCACCAGGGCGGCCATCCCGATGCGCACGCGCACGGCAGCATTGACGGGCGACCCCGTGCGTTCGATCTCCGCCGAGGGCGCTTCGAGCTCGCCCGCCAGCTGGCCCGGCGGGTCCTCGCGCGTGGTGAAGACCGTCCACAGGATGGTCAGCAGCAGCACCGCGCCGCCGAAGTAGAACGCGTAACGCACCGTGTCCGGCACCTCGCCCGGGCCGGCAGTATTGGCCACGCCGAAGTGCGCCAGCAGCCACGGCAGCAGACTCGCCACCACCGAACCTACGCCGATGAAGAAGCTCTGCATCGCATAGCCCGAGGCGCGCTGGCGCGTGGGCAACAGGTCGCCGACGAAGGCGCGGAACGGCTCCATCGAGATGTTGATCGAGGCATCCAGCACCCACAGCAGGCCCGCGGCGATCCACAGCGCCGGCGAATGCGGCATCGCCAGCAGCGCCAGCGTGGCCAGCACCGCACCGACCAGGAAGTACGGCCGGCGCCGGCCCAGCCCGGTCCAGGTGCGATCGGACAGGTAGCCGACGATGGGCTGCACGATCAGTCCGGTCAGCGGCGCAGCCATCCACAGCACGGGAATGTCGTCCACCGACGCGCCGAGGGTGTGGAAGATGCGGCTGACATTGGCGTTCTGCAGGGCGAAGCCGAACTGGATGCCAAGGAAGCCGAAGCACATGTTCCAGATCTGCCAGAACGACAGGGTGCGGGTACGGGTCATGACGCGTGGAGTTCCCCTTGCGACGGCGCGCCTGGCGTCTTGGACAAGGCCAGCGGGTCGCGTGCCGACATGGTGACGGTTGGCGTCGCGGTTTCCATGCTGCAGTGCAAACAACGTCGCATTGCCCGAAGCGCACCGCGACGACCGCAACGCGCCGATGCAATTGCGCACGAAACCGCCTGATTCAAGGCGTTTCTCGCTGCGGATGAAGCATCGAAGGTCCCCTTGCGATACCGATCTTCGACCGCGCACGCGACCACGCGCTGCATACGTATTCATGGCCGCACATGACCTTGGGACCGCGACGACCGCAGGCCCGCATGGAATAGTGGCGCCCGCTTCGGCCAGCGCGCTTCGTCCACGCGCGCGGCCAGATCTATCGGGGAACGGCAATGAACAACTGGTGGCGCGGCGCGGTGATCTATCAGGTCTATCCGCGCAGCTTCAAGGACACCAATGGCGATGGCGTGGGCGACCTGCCCGGCATCGTCGAGGGGCTCGACTACATCGCCGCGCTGGGCGTGGACGCGATCTGGATCTCGCCGTTCTTCAAGTCGCCGATGGCCGACTTCGGCTACGACATCGCCGACTACCGCGATGTCGATCCGCTGTTTGGCACGCTGGCCGATTTCGATGCGCTGCTGGCCAAGGCGCACGGCCTGGGCATCAAGGTCATGATCGACCAGGTGCTGAGCCATTGTTCGGACCAGCACGCCTGGTTCCAGGAAAGCCGCCAGAGCCGCGACAACCCCAAGGCCGACTGGTACGTGTGGGCCGATCCGCAGGAGGACGGCACTCCGCCCAACAACTGGATGTCACTGTTCGGCGGCGTGGCCTGGCGCTGGGAACCGCGGCGCGAGCAGTACTACCTGCACAACTTCCTGGGCGCGCAGCCGGACCTGAACTTCCACAACCCGGCGGTGCAGCAGGCGACGCTGGACAACGTGCAGTTCTGGCTGGACCGCGGCGTGGACGGCATGCGCCTGGACGCGATCAATTTCTGCTTCCACGACGCGCAGCTGCGCGACAACCCGCCCAAGCCCAAGGACAAGCGCGTGGGCCGCGGCTTCAGCCCGGACAACCCTTACGCCTACCAGTACCACTACTACAACAACACGCGCCCGGAGATGCTGCCGTTCCTGGAGCAGCTGCGCGCGTTGATGGACCGCTATCCGGACGTGGCGGCGCTGGGCGAAATCTCCTCGGAGGATTCGCTGGCCACCACCGCCGAATACACCGGCAAGACGCGTCTGCACATGGGCTACAGCTTCGAGCTGCTGGTCGATGACTTCAGCGCGGCCTACATCCGCGAGACTGTCTCGCGGCTGGAAACGGCGATGGGCGACGGCTGGCCGTGCTGGGCGATCAGCAACCACGACGTGCCGCGTGCGGTCTCGCGCTGGGGCGGCGCCGGCGATGACGCCTTTGCCGCGCAGCTGGTGGCGATGGTGTGCTCGCTGCGCGGCTCGGTGTGCCTGTACCAGGGCGAGGAACTGGGCCTGAGCGAGGCCGAGGTGCCGTTCGAGCTGCTGCAGGATCCGTACGGCAAGACCTTCTGGCCCAACTTCAAGGGCCGCGACGGCTGCCGCACGCCGCTGCCGTGGCGCGATGCCGACGCCGGCGGTTTCAGCAGCGGCCAGCCGTGGCTGCCGGTGCCGGCCGAACATCGCGCGCGCAATGTCGCCGCGCAGGAAGCCGATACGGACTCGGTGCTGCAACACGTGCGCCGCTTCCTGGCCTGGCGGCGCCAATACACCGCGCTGGTCGAGGGCGAGATCACCTTCTTGCCCACCGACGAACCGGTGCTGGCGTTCCTGCGCGAGCACGACGGACAGCGCCTGCTGGTGGTGTTCAACCTGTCGGCACAATCGCACGCCTGGACGCTGCCGGAAGGCTTCGCCGCGACAGCGCTTGACGGTCACGGCCTGTCGGCCGCGACGCTGGACCACCGCATGCTGGACCTGCCCGCGCGCGGTAGCTGGTTCGCCACACTGGCGTGATGGGCGTGCGCGCCACGGCCAGGCTGGCCGGGCTGCTGCTGGCGGTGCACCTGGCCGCGCCAGCGCGGGCAGATGCACGGTCCGATTGCGACGGCCCCGCGTTCGCGCGCGTGCTGCAACCGAGCACGCAACCGGCCATCGACAAGACCGCCAGCGCGTACTGGCTGGATGCCGCGCACCTGCGATGGCCCGGCCATCCGCAGGAGGCGCGTTACGCGTTGTTCGTCGCCGACGCGCCAACCTTGAAGTTGGAAGGCGACCGCCTGCTCGGCGCGGATCGCCGCATCGCGTTGCAGCGCTTCGACGCGCCGCTGACCGATGACCTTACCCAGCGGTTCGGCTTCATCGGGGCCGGCGCCACGCTGGCGCTACCACCCGCTATACAGGTCGAGCTCGACACGCTGCTGCAGGGCCAGGTCGTCCTCGCGCAGCTCGATGCCAACGGCCGCGTGATCGATCACACCGCCCTGCAGTTGCCCGGTGCGCTGGATGATCGCTATGCCGCGGCCGCACAAGTCCCGCTGGGCGCGACGCTCACCGCCAACGCCACGCAGTTCGCGCTGTGGGCACCGACCGCGCGCGCGGTGCAGCTGTGCCTGTATCACGACGACGCCAGCGATGCGTTCGAGATGCAGCCGATGACGCGCGATGCTGCTACGGGCGTGTGGCAGCGCCACTTTGCCGGCAGGCGCGGTGGCACGTTCTATCGTTTTCTGGTGGACGTGTTCGTGCCCGGCACCGGGCTGGTGCGCAATCGGGTCAGTGATCCCTACGCCGTCAGCCTGGGCGTGAATGGCGAACGCAGCGTCGTGCTCGATCTGGATGACCCCGCACTCGCCTCGCCGGGCTGGCGGCAGCAGTCGCGCCCGCCGGCGGCGGACGACAACAGCCAGTTGTCGATCTACGAGCTGCATGTGCGTGATTTTTCGCGCGACGATGCCAGCGTGCCGGCCGCGCACCGCGGCAAGTACCTCGCGTTCACCGACACGAGCAGCGACGGGATGCACCATCTGGCCGCGCTGGCGCAGGCCGGCCTGACCGATGTGCATCTGCTGCCCGCGTTCGATTTCGCCAGCGTGCCGGAAGCCGGCTGCGTCACGCCGCAGATTCCGCAGACGCCCACCGATAGCCAACTGCAGCAGGCCGCCGTGATGGCCAGCGCCGCACGCGACTGCTTCAACTGGGGCTACGACCCGCTGCACTTCGGTGCGCCGGAAGGCAGCTATGCCAGCGACGCGGCCGATGGCACGCGACGCGTGATCGAGTTCCGGCAGATGGTGATGGCGCTGCACGCGCTGGGGCTGCGCGTGGGCATGGACGTGGTCTACAACCACACCTCGGCCTCGGGCCAGCAGGCGTCGTCCGTGCTGGACCGGATCGTGCCTGGCTACTACCAGCGACTGGATGCCCAGGGCCGCGTCGCCACCTCCACCTGCTGCGCCAACACCGCGACCGAACACCGGATGATGGCGCGGCTGATGATCGACACCGCCGTGCGCTGGGCACGCGACTACCGCGTCGACGGGTTCCGCTTCGACCTGATGGGCCACCAGCCGCGCGCCGCGATGGAGGCCTTGCAGCGCGCCGTCGATGCGGCAGCCGGGCGCCACATTCCGCTGCTCGGCGAAGGCTGGAACTTCGGCGAGATCGTCGATGGCGCGCGCTTCGTCCAGGCCGCACAGGGGCGTCTTGGCGGCACCGGCATCGGCACGTTCTCCGACCGTGCACGCGATGCGATCCGCGGCGGGACACCGGGCGATCGCGGCGACGCGCTGCGCGACAACGTTGGCTGGCTCAACGCCGACTGGCGACGCGACGCCGATTCACCTGCCCTCGCCCATGCCGCCGACCTGCTCAGGCTCGGCCTGGCCGGCACGCTGGTCGACTTTCCCGTGCCCACGCACGACGCGCGCACGGTGCGTGGCGATGCGCTGGACTATCGCGGCCAGCCAGCCGGCTATGCGACCGCGCCGGGCGAGGTCGTCAATTACGTCGAGAACCACGACAACCACACCCTGTTCGATATCGACGCGCTGCGTGCGCCAGACGGCACTACCGCGATGGACCTGGCGCGCATGCAGGCGCTGGGATTGGCGACCGTCGCCTTCAGCCAGGGCGCGGCGTATTTCCATGCAGGCGGCGAACGACTGCGCTCCAAGTCACTGGACCGCAACAGCTTCGATTCGGGCGATGCGTTCAACCGGCTGACGTGGACGGGGGCCGACAATGGCTTCGTCCACGGCCTGCCGCCGGCGCCGGACAACCAGGCCGACTGGCCGCTGCTGGCGCCCAAGCTCGCCGATCCCAACTTGAAGCCAGGCGCTGCGGAGATCGCGTTTGCCAGCGCGCGCTTTGAGGACTGGCTGCGCATCCGTGCCAGCTCATCGCTGTTTCGCCTGCGTACCGCCGACGAGGTCCGCGCGCGCCTGCGGTTTCCCGCCCTGTCGGGCGATACCGCGGCGTGCGTCGTCGTGGGCCATCTACACGGCGGTGAACTCGACGGACAGCGCATCGGCAACGATGGCTTCGCCGAAGTGCTTTACCTGTTCAATGCCTGCCCGGATGCGCGCGCCCCCGTGGTCGCCGACGCGCGTGGCAAGCCTTACGTGCTGCATCCGGTGCAACGCGAGACGCGCCCACGCGCCGATCCACAGCTGGCCCAGGCCCGTTTCGACCGCACCACCGGGCGCTTCACCCTGCCCGGCCGCAGCGCCGTGGTCTATGTGATCGAACGCGCCCGCCAATAGCGCGATCAGCCGATCGCGCAATTGGCCGCGATGAACTGTTCGTGCGTCGGCATGCTCTGCACGCAGGCATGGATGACGCCGCGGATGTTGTCCAGGTACGGGCCGATCTTGGCTTCCGGATACACGTCCACCAGCGGGTGATAGCTCGCCGGACGCATGCCCTGGCCATGCATCACCTGCAGCCAGCTGACCTCGGCGAACATCTCGTTGGCGTCGCGGAAAATGCGTCCGCTGCTGCGGAACAGGTCCATGCGCTGTTGAAGCGAATCCGGGATCGCCATGGTCCGGCACTGGTTCCAGAACGGCGTGTCGTCGCGGTCGGTGGCGTGGTAATGCAGGATCAGGAAATCGCGGATGCGATCGAACTCGAAATCCGCATGCGCGTTGAAGGTGGCGATGTCGACCGGATCGAAGCCCGCATGCGGGAAGAACGCGGTCAGGCGCGCGATCGAGGACTGGATCAGGTGGATGCTGGTCGATTCCAGCGGCTCCATGAAACCGCTGGAGAGGCCAATGGCGATCACGTTCTTGTCCCAGAACTTGCGCCGTTTTCCGGTCACGAAACGCAGCGGCTTGGGGTCGGCCAGCGCCTCGCCGTCCAGGTTGGCCAGCAGCGTGGCGGCGGCCTCGTCATCGCTGATGTGCGCGCTGGAATAGACGTAGCCGTTGCCGGTGCGGTGCTGCAGCGGGATGCGCCATTGCCAGCCGGCCTCGCGTGCGGTCGAGCGCGTGTACGGCGTCAGCGGGCCGGCCGACGCGCACGGTACGGCCAGTGCACGGTCGCATGGCAGCCAGTGGGTCCAATCCTCGTAACCGGCCTTCAATGTCTGCTCGATCAGCAGGCCGCGGAAGCCGCTGCAATCGATGAACAACTGGCCTTCCAGCGACTGGCCGTTGTCCAGCTGCACGGCGGTGATGAAGCCATCCTCGCCGCGCTGCTGCGCGTGCACCACCCTACCTTCCACGCGCACCACGCCGCGGCGTTCCGCGTACTGGCGCAGGAAGCGCGCATACAGCGCCGCGTCGAAGTGATACGCGTAGGCGATGTCGGCCAGTGGCGAGTTGGGCCGATCCAGCGTCGCGCGCATGAAACGGTTGTCGTGGCAGGCCGCGGTATTGATGGAGTACTGCTCCAGCGGCGCGGCCTTGCCCTGGGCGAACATCTTCAGCCAGTAGTGGTGGAAGCTGACGATGCCCAGATCGCGGCCGATCTTGCCGAAGCCGTGGATGTACGACTCGCCCTTGCGCCCCCAGTCGACGAACTCGATGCCCAGCTTGAAGCTGCCGCGCGTCTGCCGGATGAAGTCATCCTCGTCCAGGTCCAGCGCCTGGTTGTAGAGCTTGATCATCGGGATCGTGGCCTCGCCCACACCGACGATGCCGATCTCCTCCGACTCGACCAGGGTGATCTTCGCGTAGCCGCCCAGCACCTTGGACAGGGCCGCGGCGGTCATCCAGCCGGCCGTGCCGCCGCCAACGATGACGATGTCGCGGATCTGGGAGTGCGTCATGGATAGTCCTGCAGCGTAGGAAGAAAAGCGCGTATGCCACGAATGCTACGCACCTGTGCGAACGGTTCACGCCGCCGCGCAGCATCGCCGGACTGGATCGCGATCATGGCGCGGACTGTGCCGGCAGCACCAGCGTCATCTGGTCCATCCACAGCGGATCGTGGCGCCCGTCGCCGCCACCGAAGGCCATGCCCTGCGGCGATGGCACCAGGGCGCGATAGCCGCCGTCGTAGTCCCAGGTGTTGATGACCAGCGTGCCGCCATCCGGCAACGCAGACGTGGGCACGGTGAGGATCACCTCGCCATGCTCCGGCACGGCTTCGACGCGCGGCGCCGGCAGCAGCGGCGTGCCTTCGTTGCCGGCATCAGCCCCCTCGGCGGAGGTCAGCACCGCACTGGCGCCGTGCACGCGCAGGCGATATTGCCAATGCAGGCCATCGGGTAGCACGTCGTTCTGCAGCGGCATCGCGGCAGGACCCGGCATCCCCGGCACGGAAAGGTAGACGGTGAACGCCACATGGTCGAAGCCGTTGGGAAGCTGCCACACGTCGAGCATGCGTTCTGTGCGCAGGGTCAGGCGCAGGACATTACCGGCACGCTCCACCTTGGCCGCGCGTAGGTCCAGCGTGCCGCGCGTGTCGCGGCCGGGATCCTTGAAATAGCGATAGCGCCCGCTTGGACCGCAGTCATCGCCAGCCGGATCGTCCACCGCGGCGACCGGCGTCCATTCGCGATTGATCCGGAACACCTGCGGCGCCGAGGCCTGACTGCCATCCCAGGCCACGCCGCGATGCGGCACGTCCGGATCGGCCAGGCTCGACGCATCGGCGTCGAGCTTCCAACGCCCCTGCGCATCAGCCTGCGCGGTGGCGGCCTGCGCCAGGTCGCCATCGACGACCCAGGCGATCTGCGTGCCGGGGGCCGCCTGCCCGCTGACGGCATAGGCGCGCGTGGGCGGCGTGGCGGGCAGCGGATCGACACGCGGCGCGGGGCTTGCCGACGCGGGTTTGGCTTTCGTGTTCGCGTCCGCCTGCACGGTCCACACCAGGCCTGCCTGCGGCGGCAGCAGCAGGTTCAGGCGTCCCTGCCCATCGACCTGCAGTGCCTGGCCCGGCGCGTCGGTGGAGAACGCAGGCACCAGCCTGGCGCCTGCCGCAAGCCCAGTGTCCATCGCATCCACCAGCACCGGATGCGCGGCCGTGTTGAACGCCACCAGCCGCTGCTGGCCCTCGAAGTCGATGCGATACACCAGCCCGCCGGGTCCGGTCGCACTGCTGGCCAGCACGGTCGGATTGCCGCGCGACAGCGTCTTGTCGCCGCGCCGCAGCGCGATTACCGATTCCAGATACGCGTACAGCGGCGCCTGCATGTCGAAGTGATCGCGCCCCTGCGCGCCGAAGCCGCCCGCGAACATCGCCGTCCGCTGGCCGGTATAGCCCTGCTCGGTGCCGTAATAGATGACCGGGATGCCGGGCAGCGTCATCAACATCAGCAACGCCTGCTTCAGCGCCGGCGTGCTGCCGTTGGACAGGAAGCGGTCGACGTCGTGGTTGTCGATGAAGCTCGGCATGCGATGCGGATCGCGATGGACCTGCATCATGTTGGTGATGCGGAAAGCCAGGTCCGCGGTCGGTCTGCCGCGCGCGAAGACCTCGGTCGCGGTGCCGTACAGCGGGAAGTTCAGCATGCCCGGCATCAGCGGCTTGCCGGCCGCATCGCGCACATAGGTTTCGATCCGCCTGGCCTGCGTGTCCTCGCCCGGACGATCCAGGCCGAAGCCTTCACCGAAGGAGAGGAAGTCATCGCGCCCGGTCTGCCGCGCCACCACTTCCACGCCCGGATGCGCCGGATCGGGAGCGTGCAGGAACGCATCGAAGAACGCCGGCGGCACATAGAACGCCGTATCCACGCGGAAGCCGTCCACGCCCACTTTGCGCACCCAGTCGGCGTAGGTATCGCGCAGCACCTGCTGCACGCGTGGATTGTCGGTATTGAGGTCGTCCAGCCCGGCGAGCTGCCAGTCCAGCATCTGCGCCTGGTCGGCGAAGCTGCGGATGTCCGGCGTCCAGTGATAGATCGCCTCGGCACGCTGGGCTGGATCGCGCGCATCGTTGCGGTCGAACGGTGCCTGCACCGGCGCCTGCCGCTTTTGCGTGTCGGTCTGGCGGAAGAAGTGCCTGGCCGGGTCCTTCGGGTCCCACGCGCCGTCGTAGCCGAACCAGTCGCCGGTATGGTTCACCACGATGTCCTGCACCAGGTACATGCCACGCCCGTGCAGGTCGCGCGACAGCGCTTGGTAATCGGCCAGCGTACCGAAGTGCGCATCGACCGCGGAAAAATCGCTGGCCCAGTAGCCGTGATACCCGCCGTAGCGCACGCGCGGATTCCACCACTGGTTGGCAACCGGCGGGGTGATCCACAGCGTGGTTGCGCCCAGGCCAGCGATGTAATCCAGCCGCTGGCGCAGGCCGGCCAGGTCGCCGCCGCTGAAGCGTGCGCTGTCGGCCGGATCGTATTCATCGGCGTGCTGGTCGTTGTTGCGCGGATCGCCATCGGCGAAGCGGTCGATCATCGCGAAGTAGATGACCTGGTCGCGCCAGTCCGGTGACGGCACGTGCAGTGGTCCTTCCTGTGCATTGACCGCGCCACTTGCCAGCACACCCGCTGCCAACGCGATGCGCAAAGCGCTTCGTGCAATGCAGCATGTTGCGCCCGCAGGCCGCTGAAACCGTTTCTTCCTCGCCATATGCGCATTCCTCCGCCCCGATGCGGAACGCACCGTAGCAATGCGTAGCGCGCCGATCGTCATCGTCGCGTCATGAATACGTATGCAGGCCGATGCATCGGCGCGAGCCGGCACTACCATTGCCGCCCATTCGAAAAGGCCATGTTTTTCTGCCTTGGCGAAGCACCGGCCCAGAGGGGGAGCCGGTCCGCAACTTGAATCGCAGTACCAACATTGACTGGAGGGGAAAATGTTGACTCCCAAGCGCAACCTGCTGTGCGTGGCCCTGGCCTCGGCGCTGACGCTGGCCACCACCCATGCCGCCGCGCAGAGCGCGCCGACCGATCCGCCGGGCACGCCCGCCGACGACAGCACCGACAAGACTGATGGCAAGGCGACCGACCTGGACCGGGTCAAGGTCACCGGCATCCGTCGCGGGATCGAGGCGGCCATCGATACCAAGCAATCGATGGACAACATCGTCGAGGCGATCTCGGCCGAAGACATCGGCAAGCTGCCCGACGCCAGCATCGCCGACTCCATCGCGCGCCTGCCCGGCCTGACCGCGCAGCGCTACAACGGCCGCGCGCAGCAGATCAACATCCGCGGGTTTGATGGTGGGTTCGCCACCACCAACCTCAACGGCCGCGAGCAGGTCAGCCTCAACATCAACCGCGGCGTCGAGTTCGACCAGTACCCGTCGGAACTGGTGAGCCAGGTGGTGGTGAGCAAGACCGCCGACGCCGCGCAGATCAACCAGGGCCTGTCGGGCACGGTGGACCTGCAGACGGTGCGTCCGCTGTCCTTCGACGAGCGCGTCACCGCGGTCAACTACCGCCGCGACATGAACAAGATCGAGGACCAGAAGAAGTTCGGCGAGCGCTACAGCCTGTCCTACATCGACCAGTTCGCCGACCGCACCGTCGGCCTGGCGCTGGGCTACGCGCATCTGAACAATCCGGGCCAGGGCTACGAGTTCAACTCCTGGGGTTACGACGGCAACGGCGGCCTGAGCGGCTCGGACCTGTTCACCTATGAGCGCGACAACACCCGAGACGGCTTCGCCGCCACGCTGCAATGGGAACCGAACGAGAATTTCTCCAGCGTGCTGGACGTGTTCTATTCCAAGTTCGACCGCGACGAGAACAAGCGCGGCGTGCAGTTCGGCCTCGCCACCGACACCGTGGGCCAGACCAGCGGCAACGGCACCGTCACCCAGGGCACTGCCACGGCCAGCCCGGTCGTGCTGCGCAACGATTACAACGGCGCCAATGACAAGCTGCTGTCGATCGGTTGGAACAACAAGCTGAAGTTCGCCGAAGCCTGGACCCTGAGCACCGACATCAGTACCTCGATCGGCCATCGCGACGAAACCGTGCTGGAAACCTATGCTGCCAGCGCCGCGCCGGTGGAACTGGGCTACACCTACAACCCCGATGGCTATTTCGACTTCGACTTCGGCCAGGACTTCACCGACCTGGATGCGTTCTCGCTGATGGATCCGGGCGGCTGGGGTGGCGACCGCGCCCAGGCCGGTTACCTGAAGAAGTTCAAGGTCAAGGACCAGCTCACCGCCACGCGGATCGACCTGGAACGGTCCTTCGACGAAAGCATGTTCAGCAAGATCCGCTTCGGCGCCAACTTCACTGACCGCGTCAAGTCGCGTGATTCACAGGAGTTCACCCTGTGCATCACCCAGGAGTGCACCGAGAACGTGCCCGGTGCGATCACCAGTGACCTGGCCACCGTGCGCGGGCTTGGTTTCGCCGGCCTGGATTCGTTCGTGTCGCTGGACCCGATGCAGCTGGTGGACACCGTCTACTACCAGCTGGAGAAGGATCACCCGGACATCGCCAAGAAGGATTGGGAAGTGCGCGAGCGCGTGGGCACCTTCTACCTGCAGGCCGACATCAACACTGACCTGGGCTCGATCCCGGTCAAGGGCAACGTCGGCATCCGCGCGGTCAATACCGACCAGTCCTCGTCCGGCACCGCAACCTATTCGGGCAATGCCATCGGTGAGGAAACCAACGCCGGCCTGAGCTACATGGAGTACCTGCCCAGCCTCAACCTGACCTTCCAGTTTCCGGCCGACCAGTATGTCCGCCTCGGCCTGGGCCGGCAGATGGCGCGCCCGCGCATGGACGACCTGCGGGTGAACTTCGACATCGGCTACGACGCGACCCAGGAGATCTGGACCGCTACCGGCGGCAACACCAAGCTCAAGCCGTGGATCGCCAACGCGGCCGACCTGTCCTACGAGTGGTACTTCGGCGGCAACAAGGGCTATTTCAGCGCCGCGTACTTCTACAAGGACCTGCGCTCCTACATCGTCAACGCGATCACCGACTTCGATATCCGCAACACGCCCTACCCGGCCGCGCAGTATCCGGCCGACGCAGGCTTCGCCGGCAAGTTCACCCAGCCGATCAATGGTGAGGGCGGCAAGATCCACGGCTACGAGCTGGCCCTGTCGATGCCGTTCGACCTGCTGTGGTCGCCGCTGGAAGGATTTGGCCTGCAGACCAGTTACTCCGATACCACCAGCGCGATCGAGCCCCAGAATGGCTTCGACCGACTGCCCGGCCTGTCCAACTACGTGTCCAGCACCACGCTGTACTTCGAACGCTGGGGCTTCTCGGCCCGCGCCAGCCGGCGCACGCGCTCGCACTTCGTCGGTGAGGTCATCGCTACCGGCGGCGACCCCGCGCTACAGACCTTCGACGCCGAGGCGGTGGTGGATTTCCAGCTGGGCTATGTCTTCCAGTCCGGCCCGTTGAAGGACCTGTCGTTCCTGTTCCAGGTCAACAACGTCACCGACGAGCCGTTCAAGCAATACAACACCTTCTCCGATCGCCCGGCCAAGTTCTCCGAGTACGGCCGCACCTACCTGCTGGGCATGAACTACAAGTTCTGATCGGTCACCGCTTGGATAGACATGGGCGCCACGGGATTCGTGGCGCCCTTTTTTTGCGCGGCGCTCAGGCGCCGTCGGCCGGCTCCAGGCGCGGGGTGATCGCATCCTGGCGTGGCAGGCGTCGGCCGGCGCGGCGATCGGCTTTCCAGCACAGCCAGCCGGCGATGAAGAATGCGGTGGCGCCCAGCGACAGCTTGAGCGGCTCGTGCGCGACCAGCGGCGACAGCACGCCGGCCACCACCGCGTTGAGCGTCAGCTGCACGAAGGCCTGCAGCGACGAGGCCAGGCCGCGCTGGCGCGGATACAGGTCCAGCACCGCCAGCGCCAGGATCGGGAACACCAGGCCCATGCCGGTGCCGGCCACGAAGATCGGCAGCACCGCCCACGGCACTTCGAAGGTGGGCGATAGCGACGCATAGGCGATGCTGGCCGCGCTGGCCACCGCGCAACAGATGAAGCCCACGCGCACCTGGGCGGCGGGCTTCAACTTGCCGGCCATGCGCCCGGACAGCCACGAGCCCAGGGTCATGCCGCCGATGGTCGGGATGAACAGCCAGGCGAAATCCTGCTCGGTCTTGTGCAGCAGGTCCATGACGAACACCGGCGCCGAGGCGATGTACAGGAAGATCCCGCCGAACATGAACGCACCGGCCGCGGCCAGGCGCTGGAAGCGGCGATCCAGCGCGATCGCCTTATAGCCTTGCCACAATCCGCCGACAGAAAGCGGCGTGCGCGCGGCGACCGGATGGGTTTCCGGCAGCCACACCTGGGTGGCCACCAGCAGGACCAGGCCGAAGGCGACCAGGAACCAGAAGATCACCGGCCAGCCCGCGCCGGCGCCCAAGATCCAGCCGCCGATGATCGGCGCGATCGCCGGCGCGATGCCGAAGATCATCGACACCTGGCTCATCAGCTTCTGCGCCAGATGGCCGTCGTAGAGATCGCGGATCACCGCGCGGCCGACGATCATGCCGGCGCCGGCCGAAAAGCCCTGCAGCGCGCGGAACGCCAGCAACGTCCCCAGATCGCGCGACAGCGCGCAACCCACCGAAGCGCCCACAAACACCACCAGCCCGCCCAGGATCACCCGCTTGCGGCCGAACGCATCGGACAGCGCGCCGTGGGCCAGGCTCATCACCGCATAGGCCAGCAGGTAGACGCTGACCGTCTGCTGGACCGCCATCTGGTCCACGCCCAAGCGCTGGGCCAGCTGCGGGAAGGCCGGGAAGATGGTGTCGATGGAAAACGGCCCGAACATCGCCAGCCCCGCCAGCAGCAGGGCGAGACGACGGGTCGAGGTGGCAGGCAACGGCATGAAGGATCCTGGAAGGGCGGCCGCCCGGCGCGCGGAAACGGCAAGGCGCAGGCCGCGCAAGTAGCGCGCGGCCCGGAGACGACAAGGGAAAGTGCGCAAATGATAGGCGCTGCGCCCGCCGCCGGTCACGGCCCATGGGCCGGACAGGCCGTTTCGTGACCGCATCGCCGGCCTGCCGCGCCCGGGCATACGCGCGCGCGGCCGGCCCGTATAATCGGCCCGTAGTTCAGGTGGGAGAAGCGGCGCAGGCCTTCGGGCGGCGGCCGCTGCCGAAGGCGCAACGCCCGTAATCGCTCAGGCCCGATACCACCGCAGGCAGCACACACTCTGGAGAGACCGGCCGCCCGAGAGGGTCGGCGCCGGCGCCGAAGGGGCACGAAGCGCAGCGTGACCGCGCTTTTAAACTCTCAGGCAGAAGGACAGAGGGGCGCGAGGAAGACCGTGGTCGTTCCCACAGGTCCGCATGGCGGATCGCGGGCAGGCCGCGGCTTCCAACTCTTTCGCGTGCCCCACCCTTCGGATGCCTGCCATGTCCCAGAACACCCCCTCGCTGCGCGACCTCGAACACCACTCCGCGTTCGTCGAACGCCACATCGGCCCCAACGACGCCGAAATCGCGCAGATGCTGTCCGTGGTCGGCCATCCGACCCTGGAGTCGATGACCGACGCCATCGTCCCGGGCAAGATCAAATCCCCGGCGCCGCTGGCGCTGCCCGAGGCAATCACCGAAGAAGAAGCGCTGGCCAAGATCCGCCAGATCGCGGTGAAGAACCAGGTGTTCAAGAGTTTCATCGGCCAGGGCTATTACGGCACCCACACGCCCAAGGTGATCCTGCGCAACATCCTGGAAAACCCGGCCTGGTACACCGCCTACACGCCCTACCAGGCCGAGATTTCGCAGGGCCGCATGGAAGCGCTGATCAACTTCCAGACCCTGTGTGCCGACCTGACCGGCATGGAGATCGCCAACGCCTCGCTGCTGGACGAAGCCACCGCCGCCGCCGAAGCGATGACCCTGGCCAAGCGTTCGGCCAAGTCCAAGTCGGACGTGTTCTTCGTCCATGACGCGGTGCACCCGCAGACCCTGGAACTGCTACGCACCCGCGCAGAGCCGCTGGGCATCGTGCTGGAGCTGGGTACGCCGCAGCAGGCGATGGACGCTGAATGCTTCGGCGTGCTGCTGCAGTACCCGGACACCTTCGGCCATATCGGCGACTACAAGGCGCTGGCCGATGCGGTGCACGCGCGCCACGGCCTGGTCGCCGTGGCCACCGACCTGCTGGCTCTGACCCTGATCGCCGCGCCCGGTGAATGGGGCGCTGACATCGTGGTCGGCAACTCGCAGCGTTTCGGCGTGCCGTTCGGCTTCGGCGGCCCGCATGCCGCGTTCATGGCGTGCCGCGATGCGTACAAGCGCTCGATGCCGGGCCGCCTGATCGGTGTCTCGATCGATTCGCAGGGCAATCCGGCCTATCGCCTGACCCTGCAGACCCGCGAGCAGCACATCCGTCGCGAGAAGGCGACTTCCAACATCTGCACCGCGCAGGTGTTGCTGGCGGTGATGGCCTCGATGTATGCCGTCTACCACGGCCCCGAGGGCCTGACCCGCATTGCCCAGCGCACCCATCGCCTGGCCGCGATCCTGGCCGCCGCGCTGCGCCACGCCGGCGTTGAAGTCGGCGAGCACTTCTTCGACACCCTGCACGTCAAGGGCGTCGACGCCGATGCGATCCACGCCAAGGCCCAGGCCGCGGGCATCAACCTGCGCGTGATCGACAGCGAAGCGCTGGGCATCAGCCTGGACGAGACCACCACGCGCGCCGACCTGCTGGCGCTGGCTGGCCTGTTCTGCGCCACGACCGACGAAGCCGATGGCAGCGCCAACGCCGGGGAAGACGCCTCGCCGGATGCCATCATCGACGCACTCGATGCCGCCACCGCCGATGCACTGCCGGAAGGCCTCAAGCGCACCAGCGCGTTCCTGCAGCATCCGGTGTTCAACACCCACCACAGCGAGCACGAACTGCTGCGCTACATGCGCGCCCTGGCCGACAAGGACCTGGCGATGGATCGCACCATGATCCCGCTGGGCAGCTGCACCATGAAGCTCAACGCCACCGCCGAGATGATCCCGGTGACCTGGCCCGAGTTCGGTGCGATCCATCCGTTGGCCCCGTCGGCACAGTCCACCGGCTACAAGCAGCTGATCGACGAACTGGAAGCCATGCTGGTCGAGTGCACCGGCTATGACGCGGTAAGCCTGCAGCCCAACTCCGGCGCACAGGGCGAGTACGCCGGCCTGCTGGCGATCCGCGCCTACCACCGCTCACGCGGCGAAGGCCATCGCGACATCTGCCTGATCCCCGAATCCGCGCATGGCACCAACCCGGCCTCGGCGCAGATGTGCGGCATGAAGGTCGTGGTCACCAAGTGCGATGCCAACGGCAACGTCGATGTCGAAGACATCCGCGTGCAGGCCGAGAAGTATTCGGACCGCCTGGCCGCGCTGATGATCACCTACCCGTCCACGCACGGCGTGTTCGAAGAGGACGTGGTCGCCATCTGCGAAGCCGTGCATGCACACGGCGGCCAGGTCTACACCGACGGCGCCAACATGAATGCCCTGGTCGGCGTGGCCAAGCCCGGCAAGTGGGGCTCGGACGTGTCGCACCTCAACCTACACAAGACCTTCTGCATCCCGCACGGCGGCGGCGGCCCGGGCGTGGGTCCGTGTGCGGTCAAGTCGCACCTGGCCCCGTTCCTGCCGCGCACGCTGGGCGGCGAAGGCGATGTCGGCATGGTCTCGGCGGCGAGCTTCGGTTCGGCCTCGATCCTGCCGATCAGCTGGATGTACATCACCATGATGGGCACCGGCGGCCTGCGCAAGGCCACGCAAGTGGCGCTGCTCAACGCCAACTACATCGCCAAGCGCCTGGCGCCGCATTACAAGACGCTCTACACCGGCCGCAACGGGCTGGTGGCGCACGAATGCATCCTCGACGTGCGTCCGCTGGAGAAAGCGACCGGCATCAGCGCCGAGGACGTGGCCAAGCGCCTGATCGACTTCGGCTTCCACGCCCCGACGTTGAGCTTCCCGGTCGCCGGCACGCTGATGGTCGAGCCGACCGAAAGCGAATCCCAGCACGAGCTGGATCGCTTCATCGACGCGATGATCCAGATCCGCGAGGAAATCCGCGCAGTCGAAGACGGCCGCCTGGATCGCGAGGACAACCCGCTCAAGCACGCCCCGCACACCGCCGTGCAGGTCTCCGGCAGCGAGTGGACCCACGCCTATCCGCGCGAGCTGGCCGCCTTCCCGCTGGCCAGCCTCAAGCAGGCCAAGTACTGGCCGCCGGTGGCGCGCGTGGACAACGTCTACGGTGACAAGAACATCATGTGCGCCTGCATTCCGGTGGATGCGTACAAGGATGACGTCGAGGCCTGATCCGCTTGACGGTGAATGAAGAAGCCCCGCTCATGCGGGGCTTTTTCTTGGCCACTCGGCAACGTCAACCCGGTCGGCATCCCGGCGCAGATCCACCTGCCATCTGGACGCCACCGGACATTTGGCTTCTGATGTGGCGACATCGCCCTCACACCGCACCGTGCCAAGCCATCGCCAGGCGCCTGTTCGCAAGACGCGGGCCGACCCTCACCCTGCACGGAACCTTGCATGACAACGCATTCCCTTCGATTCGATCAATCACGCGCCACGGCACGCATGATCCGCCGTGCCCTGCTGTTGCTCGCCCTGCTGTCGCTGTGCACGGCGCATGCCTGGGCCGCGTCACCGGCCGAAGGGAAGCCCAGGTCCAAGCCTGGCCACGGCTACGTGATGCCGTCGACCGAGGTCTTCGACCTGACCTCCGACGGGGGTGAGGTGTATCGGATCTTCGTGTCCTTCCCCGGCAGCGGCGAGGCGCCCAAGGACGGCTATCCGGTGCTGTACGTGCTGGATGGCAATGCGTACTTCGGCTCGTTCGCCGCGGCACGCTGGGTGCAGGAATTCGAGCCGGTCGGCCAGTCGATCATCGTCGGCGTCGGCTATCCCGGCGATGCGGCCTGGGACGTACGGCGCATGAACGACTACACGCAGCCGCTGCTCGATCCGCCGCCCAAGCAGTGGCGCGAGCTGGCCAAGTACAAGAGCGGCGCGCGCAAGCCGTTCCTGGACTTCCTCACCGGCAAGCTGCGCACCGAGATCGGCAAGCGCTACACCGTCGATGACACGCGCAATGCCTTGTTCGGCCATTCGTTCGGCGGGTTGTTTGCGCTGTATGCGCTGTACGAGCGGCCCGAGGCGTTCAATACGATCGTGGCCGCCAGCCCGTCCTCGGAATGGAACGAGCAAGGCATGCTCAAAGAGGAACGCGCCTTTACCGAGCGCCTGACCAGCGGCCAGATCGGCAAGACCAGCAAGCTGATGGTCGTGGTCGGCGACCAGGACAAGGACGACGATCCCGAACCCGCGCGCGCCCTGGTCGATCGCCTGGACCGGCTCTCCGGCTACGGCATGCGCGTGCGCCTGCATCGCTACGAAGACGAAGTACACGTGACCGTGCCGGCGCGTTCGGTGACCGATGTGCTGCGGTTCTCCTTCGAGATCCGCTGAAGGCCTGAAACGCTAGAACTCGAACGCCGGCACGCGCTGGCCGGCGTCGTAGCCGGCGTGACGGATCCGGTTGCGGCCTTCGGACTTGGCCTGGTACAGCGCGCGGTCGGCGGCCTGGAACAGGGCGGTGGTGGTGTCGTCCTCGCCCATCCAGTCATGCCGGCGGATCGCCACGCCGATGCTGACGGTCACGTGGCCCAGCGGCGAGGCCGGATGCGGAATCCGCATGTGCGAGACCGCCATCAGCAGCCGACGCGCCATCTCGTCGGTGGCCTCCGGGCTGCAGTCCGGCAGCACCACGGCGAATTCCTCGCCGCCATAGCGGGCCACCATGTCGCTACTGCGTTGCAACGTCGACTTGAGCGCGGCGGCAACCTTGACCAGGCAGCGGTCGCCCAGCACGTGGCCCTGGCTGTCGTTGAACTGCTTGAAGTAATCGATGTCGATCATCATCAGCGAGCAGCTCACGCCGCTGGCCAGGGTTTCGCGCATGCGCGCGTCCAGCGCGCCGCGATTGGCGATGCCGGTCAGCGGGTCCACGCCCAGCTGGCGCTGCAACTGCTGGTTGCTGCGGTCGGCCAGGTCGGCCTGGTCCTCGTGCTGGCTCTGGATCACCGCCACGCGCAGGCCATACATCACCGCGGCCAGCAGCACCGCCGCCGCGCCTCCGAAGAAATTCAGCCGCGACAAACTGATCCCCAGGATCAGCACGCCCAGCGCGATCGCCACCGGCGCGAACGCCGCGATCGTCCGCACCGTCTGCAGTGAAGGGCGATAGCGGCGCAACCACGTTGGCGGCGCGCGCCAGGCCATCAGCGCCACCAGCACGAAGGCCAGGTCGATGATCGTCGGCCCCCACCAGGTCTGGCCGCTCATATCCAGGCGATTGAAGACGGCCGCGGCGGTCGCGTTGCACCACAGGAACACCGAGGTGATCCAGTAGAAGTAGCGCCGACTGGTCGTGCCCGCACCGAACAGGCGCACGCTGGCCAGGATCGCCAACGAGAAATCAATCGCGTCGGCATGCCAGATCGCCAGCCAGATCGCCGCCGGATCGCCGGGGTTGTCACCGCCCATCACGGTGGAGATCAGCAGGATCAGCAGTGCCGCCAGCAGCACCGACATGCCCGCGTCCAGGCCCTTGACCAGGGCCGGCTCGCGGCCGGTGAAGGCGCTGGTGATCAGATACATGCAGGGGATGGTGTACATGGCCGACAGCACGTTGGCCCCCATCCCCAGTCCCTGTGCATGAGCCGGCCACAGCACCGAAGCCAGGATCATCAGCGCCCACAGCACCTGCATGGTCAGCGCGAGGGCCAGCAGCAGCCATAGCGTGCGTGCCATGCCGTGGGCACGCACGCGCCGGTGCAGGGTCGCCCCGACGGCACTGCAGAACACGCCGATCCGCAGCAACTGGCCGGTGACCTCTGCGTGCGCACCGCCGCCTGCCGCCACCCACAGGTGCAGCAGCATCAAGCAGAAGCCGATCGCGGCAAAGCGCATGCTCAGACGTTCCCCAACGCCATCTCCCCCGGCGCAATCGCGCCTGGCTGCAAAATGGTAGCGCACCGCCCTGCGGGCGGCCGTGCACGCCAGCACAGGCCCAGGTCGGTGAGCCCAGGTCGAAGCGGCGTCATGACGCCACGGCGCGGGCGGCGGATGCGACCGGCGCGACGTCGCTTTCCCAGCGATTGCGGCCGTCGCCCTTGGCGCGCTGCAGGGCGGCATCGGCATCGCGCAGCAGCGGCCCGACGCGCTGGCGACGCCAGGCCGGCCGGCTGGCCACGCCGATGCTCACCGTCACCACGCCCGAATCGGTCGCCGCATGGCCGATGCCCAGGTCCTGCACCGCGCGCAGCAGGCGCTGGGCCACGACCGGCGCGTGGGCCGCCGAGGTATTGGGCAGCACCACCAGGAAACAGTCCTCGCGCCAGCGCGCGACCTGGTCGCCGGCCCGCATCAGGCTGGACTGCAAGGTGTCGCCGACGCGCTCCAGCACTTCGTCGCCGGTCTCGGTGCCGTAGCGCAGGTTGAAGGCAGTAAAGCGGTCCACATCGACCATCAGCACCGTGCAGGTGCTGTCGCTGCGACCGCGTTCGCCGAGGATGCGCTGCAGGTGCAGGCGCACCGCTTCGCGCGCCAGCACCACCGCGGCGGACATCCCATCGGGCGCGATCTCGAACCGGCGCTCGTCGCGCACGCGCAAGGTCTGGTGCATCGCGCACAGCACCAGCGCCAGCACCGAGGCCACGATCGTGGAGACATGCCCGTGCTGCCACAGCAGCAGGCCGCAGCTAGCGATCGCCAGCGCCACCAGCATCGGGATGCCCCGGCAGAGCCGCCGCGCCAGTTCTGGCAACAGGCGCCACCGGCGCACGCGACGCGGCAGGCCCAGCGCCACCGCCCAGCTCAGCACGAACAGCGGCCACGCCGGTGCCAAGGTGGCGCCGATGGACTGCGCATCGCCCAGCCCGCCCAACGCCGGCCGCCCCTGCACGGCATCGGCCAGCAGCACCACGAACACCGCCAAAAACAGATTGCCGCGTGCCAGGTCCGCCGTGGCCAGCAGGCGCACCAGCGCCATGAAGCCCATCAGCATCCACGCCACGCCGCTGCCGTGCAAGCTGGCCAACATAGCGAACAGCAGCGCCAGCAGCACTTCCAGCACCAGCACCGGCGAGACGCCGCGGCCGCTGGGCGCACTGGTCACCAGCCAGGCCGCGCCGGCCAGTTCAACCGTTGCGGCGATCGTGACCCATGTTTGCAGCCCGGCCGCGGCGGCGATCAACCCCGCGACACGGGCGCAGACCAGGCCGCCCACCATCCACCACTGCCAGCGGCCGGCCAGGCTTTCGCTGGCGCGGGACCGCCAGCTCACGCCCAGCAACGCCAGGAATCCCAACACCACGGCAAGGAAAAGGGAGAGCGCGCCGGTCCCCGCACCGGACTGCACGCTCAATCCCACCCCCACCCAGACCACCGTGCCCAGCACGGCGAAGACCAATCCCAACAACCGCCCATGCGCAACCACGGGTCCACGCAAGACCGACGGTTGCCCATCCCCCTGATCCGTTACCTGCATCCGTGCCTGTCGTGCTGCCTCCTGCTGGTCCAGCCCATCGCGCATTCCCACTCCGAAGCGGTGGGCGCCCTGGCCCACCATCCTGTTGTGGGCCGTATTCAGCAATTTCCGTGCCGACTTTATTTTTCGCCAACCACCTCACATTCCCGAGTCGGAAGTTCCGTTCGCCGCGTCGCTGCATGACGCTGCACGTCACCGGGGTGATCGGCACCGGCACACGCCACGCGCTTGCGTGACGCGCGCCACCTCACCAGTCCAACCGAAGCCCCGCATTGCCCTGCAGGGTGCGCCGGCGCTGGTCGTCTGTGCTTCCCAGGTTGCGGCTGTAGTCGGCGACGAAGAACACGCTCGCATGCGCGCCCAACCGCGCGGCCACGCCCGCGCCGAACTCCAGCATTGGCGCATCGCTGCGGGTGCGGAGCACGTCCTGATCGAACGCCACCCGATCCGTGCCGCCGCTGCCCTGCCACAGGTTGAGCTTCAGATATGGCTGCCAGCGGTCGCGCGTGGTCGGGTAATCGCCGGCCAGGCGCAGGCCGATGCGGCCGATCCACTGCGCGTCCGCATCGAAAGCGATCTGCGCGTAGGGATCGGCCTGCCGGTCGAAGTCCAGCCGCTGCCAGACCAGCTGCGCCTGCGGCTCCAGCGACCAGTGCGACTCGTCGCGCCAGCGCACCGGCTTGCCGACTTCCAACGAGGCGGTCAGCCCATCGCCGTCGGTGTCGATCCCGATCCCGCGCGCCGATGTGGAATGCCCGTCGAAACGATGGCCCATCAGCACCGCATCCAGATAGGCGCCCTCCGCACCCACGCGCGTCCAGTAGAGACCGAGGTGATCGTCATCCATCTCCGCACGACCGGCCTGCAGGTGGTTCCACCCCAGCGCGAAGCCGCGCACGTCGCCCTGCATGCGGCTGTGTCCGACGAACACGCCGACCTGGTCGCGGCGCCCGGCGTCATCCACGCCCGCATACAGATCCAGGCCCACCTGCGCGCCGGACAGCGATCCGTCGAAAGCCGGCGCCGCATCGCCGCGCCATGCCACCTCATCGCGCTGGCCGAAAACCCGCAGCCAGGCCGCGCGGGCCACGCCCTCGCCTTGCAGCAAGGCCTGTTCGCCCTGCCGCTCGTGGAACGTGCCCAGCGCTGCCTGCGCCAGTTCGCGCGCCAGCGGCACGGTCGCCGCGTACACCGGCACTTCGACGCGATAGAGCGGGATGACCTCGCCCTGCGCCGCCACCGCGCCCGGCGTTGGCGGCGCGACCTCGCCTACCGGCAGCGGCGCGGGCGTGACCGGCACTGGTGGAATGGCCGGCGACGGTGTCGGCGGTTCGGCTGCGACCGGGTCGGCTGGTGGCTCGGGCGGCACCGGTGGCGGCACCAGCGGATCGGGGTTGTCCGGCACGTCAGGCGGCGCGGTCGCGATCGGCGGCGGCGCGGGCGGCGTGGGTTCGGGCTCGACCGGCGCCGGCGGCGACACCGGCGGCTGGGCCGGATCCGGCGCGGGCGCCGGCGTGCTCGGCGTGGGCGTGTTGACCAGGGTCGAGCGCAGGTACCAGTTCTCGCCGGTTCCGGCCGACACGCCGCCCTTGAACAGGAAGTATTCGAACGCGCCGGCGGCCACCGTGCGATCCAGCGCGAACGCCGTGGCGCTGGAAGTCGCGCCATTCACCCCCTGCACCACCAGGATGCCGTCGGCCAGCGTCGCCGCGCCGGTGCCGCCGGCGTTGACGATGCCCAGCCCGGTCGTGCCGCTGGCAGAGCCGCCGTCGAGCACCAGCCGGTCACTGGCCGAGGCATCGTCGCCCAGCACCGTGTCCAGGAAGATCGTGCCGTTGTTGCCCGCGTAGTTGCCGGTGATGGTGAACGCATCACCGACGCGCGCCCCGTTGGTCAGGTCGATCCTTCCGGCGTTGACGACGTTGACCAGAGCGCCAGCGGTGAACGGCGCAATCGCCGTGTCCATGCCGCCGGCGTACACGGTGCTACTGGCGTCAATCTGCAGCGCGCCGGTGCCGGTGCCTGCATCGCCCAGGCGCAAGGTGCCATCCATCAGCAGTTCGGAGTCGTTGTTGAGCGCGACGGTTTCCCAGCCCGTCAGCCGCGCGACGCCGCTGAAGTCCACGTTGTCCAAGGTCAGCGCATCGGTGCCGCTGCCGCCATCGAGCTGCGGCAAGGCGCCGAGGTTGGCGGCGGTGAGGTTGGACAGGGCCGCCGTGTCGTTGCCGTCGGCCAGGTCGACGATGCCGTAGACGATGCCGCCGTTGTCCCAGCTGAAGGCATCGTTGCCGAAGCTCATCCGCACCTCGCCGCGGACCACGCCGCCGGTGATCGCCACGCGGTCGTCGCCCCCGCTGACACTGATGTTGCCGCCGATGTAGCCATCGCGCAGGTAGATCGTGTCGCGCCCGAACCCGGTCACCAGGTTGCCGTCGATCGTGCCACCGGACATGTCGAAGGTGTTGTCGTCCAGCTTCATGTTGACCCGGCCGATCCGGCCGCCGGTCATCTCGGCATAGTCGCCATCCTCAAACGCACCGACGATGCGCCCGCCGGTCATGCGGAACGTATCGAGGTTGTCGCCCTGCAACAGCGCGCCGACCTGCCCACCGCTCATGACGAAGTCATCGACACCCGCCCCCTGGCTGACGATGCCGTCGATGGAGCCGCCGCTGATCTGCACACGATCGGCGCCGGCGCCCTGGTCGAGGCTGGGCAGACGCCCATCGGACATGACGAACGCATCGTCGCCATCGCCCTGGGTAACCGCGCCGGTGATCGCCCCGCCCTGCATCTCCAGCCGGTCGGCACTGCTGCCCGTGCGGATGCCGCCGGCGCCGCCACTGATGCTGCCGCGATTGACGATGCTGGACGCGCCCGCGCCTTCGAACGACACGCCCCAGCCCGCCGCGGCGCTGATGCTGCCGTCGTTGATCAGGCTGCCGCCACCGGTCGAACGCAGGCCGTGCGCGCCCGCTCCGGTCACCACGATACTGCCGGCGTTGTCGAATACGTTGCCACTGCCCCCGTTGAAGAACACGCCATTGGCACTGGCGCCGCTGGTGACGATGCGACCGCCGGCGATCTGCTGGATCGTGTTGTCGTTGCCGTCGGCCTGCACCGCATCGGCCGTGGCACCTGCGGTTTGCAGCAGGCCGCTTTGCTGGACCCGGTTGCCGCTGCCCTGCAGGTAGACCGCATCGAAGGCATTGCCCGCGCCCAGGGTGATGCTGCCGGCGCTGTCGAGCACGCTGGCATCGCGCAGGGCGACGCCGGCGCCGCTTGCGGTCTGGATCTGCGCGCCGGCAAGCAGGTTCACGCTGACGCCGGCGCTCCCCGCGACTGCCTGGACACCGTTGGGATCGGGATTGGGCGCCTGCGCATCGCAGGTCACGGACTGGCCGCTGGTCGGCGTCGTTGTGGAACAACCGGCCTGGGCGTTGGGGGACCAGCCAGTCGCCAGGGCGCACAGCACGCTGGCGAGGGCGCCGGATAACGGCGAAACACGGGGCGCGTGCATGCAACTCCTCCCTGATGCCAGGCGATGCACGTTCCATCGCTGGCCTGACCCGCCCCTGTGTCACCGGCTTTTACAGGAGGTGTCGGTCGACGCCACGTGAGGCCAAGCGCGCGATTCGCGCCCCGCACCCGACGCAGTGAAGCCTGCGCTTCGCATGGATGCGGCGCACAGCTGCGTCGTGCGCTGACGCCCTGCGTCACTTCAGGCGTGATTCCAAGGGAATTGAACGCGCCACGCCGGGCCTTGGAGGCCAGCGGCCGATGCCGACACGATGCGTATGAATGGCGGAATTTCGCGCGTATGCGCGTCCTGTGACGCAACGCTCATAATGGGTGGCACGCATTTTGCTGATTCCACCTATCCCCCATTCCTCTGGCCGGCAGGCAACTGCCGGCATCCCTGCGCGACATGTCCGGAACCTACAACCCTCTCATCGTCCTGGCGTCCTATCTGGTGGCGGTCTTTGCCGCCTACGTCGCGCTCAGCATGACCGGCCGCATCACCGCCAGCACCGGCCGTGCGGCCAAGGCCTGGCTGGTCGGCGGCGCCTGCACGATGGGTTTCGGCATCTGGTCGATGCACTTCGTGGGCATGCTGGCCTTCAAGTTGCCCGTCCCGCAGGGCTACGACCTGCTGATCACGCTGTATTCGCTGGCGATCGCCATCGTCGCCTCGGCCTATGCGCTGTGGATGGTGACCCGCGCGACCCTGCCGACCAGCCAACTGCTCGGCGGCGGCACGATCCTGGGCGTGGGCGTCGCCGCGATGCACTACTTGGGCATGGCCGCCATGCGCATGCAGCCCGGCATCGATTACGACCCGATCTGGTTCACCCTGTCGGTGGTGATCGCCATCGCGGCCGCGATCGCGGCGCTGTGGCTGTTCTTCCGCCTGCGCAGCGAACGCATCGCGCACCTGTTCGCCTTGCGCGTGGCCGCGGCCGGCGTGATGGGCCTGGCCATCATCGGCATGCACTACACCGGCATGGCCGCGGCGAACTTCCCGCCCGGCAGCCTGTGCGGTGCGGCGTTGAACGGCGGCATCTCGCCGCCGCTGCTGGCCGCGTCGGTCGGCATCTCGACCTTTGCCATCCTTGGCATGGCGCTGGTGACGACCGTGCTCGACCGTCGCCTGCAGGAGCGCACCGCCGCGCTGGTCGCCTCGCTGGAAAAGGCCAACACCGAGCTGACCCACCTGGCCCTGCACGACGGCCTGACCCGCCTGCCCAACCGCGTGCTGCTGGAAGACCGCCTCAACCAGGCCATCGAGAACGCGCGCCGCGCCAAGCGCCGCTTCGCGGTGATGTTCATCGACCTGGACGGCTTCAAGGGCATCAACGATGCCTACGGCCACCACGTCGGCGACCGCCTGCTGCTGCAGCTCTCCTCCAACCTGCTGGAGAGCCTGCGTTCGGAAGACACCGTGGCCCGGTTGGGCGGCGACGAGTTCGTCGTGCTCACCGCCATCGATGCGCCCGAAGACGCCGCCACCATCGCCCACAAGCTGATGCAGCTGGCCAGCCTGCCGCTAGAGATCGACCGCAACGAGATCGCCGTGTCGGCCAGCATCGGCGTGGCAATCTATCCCGAGGACGGGCGCCGCGTGCAGGACCTGATGGCCAATGCCGATGCGGCCATGTACGCGGTGAAGGAACGCGGCCGCAACGGCTACCAGCTGTTCGAGCCGGATATGAACCAGGGCGCGCACGAGCGCATCGCCCTGACCCAGGACCTGCGCCGCGCGATCCAGCGCAACGAGCTGTATCTGGACTACCAGCCCAAGCTGGTCGCCCCGGCCGGCCCGATCACCGGCGTGGAAGCGCTGGTGCGCTGGCGCCATCCCGAGCGCGGGCTGATCATGCCCAACGACTTCATCTCGCTGGCCGAGCGCTCCGGGCTGATCATCGAGCTGGGCCGCTGGGTGCTGGAAGAAGCCTGCCGCCAGCTGGCCGAATGGCGCGCCGACGGCTATCAGCTCGGCAGCATCGCGGTGAACCTCTCGCCAACCCAGTTCCGCTCGGACCTGCTCTACCACGACGTGCGCAGCGCGCTGACGCGCCACGGCCTGCCGCCGGCGTCGCTGGTGCTGGAGATCACCGAGTCGATGGCCATGCACGATCCGGAGAGCAGCCTGGAGATCCTGCGCAAGCTGTCCGAGCTGGGCGTGAGCATCTCCATCGACGACTTCGGCACCGGCTATTCCAGCCTGATGTACCTGAAGAAGCTGCCGGCCAGCGAGCTGAAGATCGACCGCGGTTTCGTCCGCGACCTGACCACCGACAGCGACGATGCCGCCATCGTCTCGGCCATCGTCGCGCTGGGCCGCACCCTGGGCCTGCAAGTGATCGCCGAGGGCGTGGAAACCAGCGAGCAGCAGGCGCTGCTCACCTCGCTGGGTTGCACTTCGCTGCAGGGCTACCTGCTGGGCCGGCCGAACGACTCGGCTACCGTGCGCGGTGGCTTCCAGCGCCAGCAGGCGCCACGCGACGACGATCGCGATGCGGATCCGGACATCGCGTTGGACGGCCTGGTCCCCAGCTTCAGCTGATGGCATCCGGCGCCAGGCGGGCGCACGGGACACCTCCGCGTGTGCGGGCGCACACCGGGCGCTGCCGCACGGGATCGTCCGCGCGGTAACAGCGCATCAAAGATGCCGGGCGTGAAGAAATCCTTCGGCTGCGGGCACGGTGTGTTGACACCACCATCGTGAGCATGGGGTTCCCCCGCCAGCCACATGGAGTCCTGTTGCCATGGCCGCCCGCAAATCCGCCACACGCTCTGCCCCCGCCGCCAGAACCGCCGACCTCCGTGGCCAGGGCGATGAACTTCATCAGCAAGCGGGCGGCACGCATCCGCCCCTGACCACCAACCAGGGCATCCCGGTCAGCGACAACCAGAACTCGCTGCGCGCAGGTCCACGCGGGCCGACGCTGCTGGAAGATTTCGTGCTGCGCGAAAAGATCATGCATTTCGATCACGAGCGCATCCCCGAACGCATCGTCCATGCCCGCGGCACAGGCGCACATGGCTACTTCGAACTGACCAAGTCGCTCTCCCGATACACCACCGCCAAGATCCTGACCGAGGTCGGCGAGAAGACGCCGCTGTTCACCCGCTTCTCCACCGTGGCCGGCGGCGCCGGCTCGGTCGATACCCCGCGCGATGTGCGCGGCTTCGCGGTGAAGTTCTATACCAAGGAAGGCAACTGGGATCTGGTGGGCAACAACATCCCGGTGTTCTTCATCCAAGATGCGATCAAGTTCCCCGACCTGATCCATGCGGTGAAGATGGAGCCGGACCGCGGCTTTCCGCAGGCAGCCAGTGCACATGACACCTTCTGGGACTACATCTCGCTGACGCCCGAGGCGACCCACATGATCATGTGGGCGATGAGCGACCGCGCGATCCCGCGCTCGCTGCGCATGATCGAAGGTTTCGGCATCCACAGCTTCCGCCTGCTCAACGCGAAGGGCGAAAGCACGTTCGTCAAATTCCACTGGCGACCCAAGCTTGGCCTGCAGTCCACCGTGTGGGACGAGGCAGTCAAGCTGGCCGGCGCCGATCCGGATTTCCAACGGCGCGACCTGTTCGAAGCCATCACCGCCGGCAACTTCCCCGAGTGGGAACTGGGCGTGCAGCTGTTCACCGAACAGGAGGCCGAGGCGTTCCCGTTCGATCACCTGGATCCGACCAAGCTGATCCCGGAAGAACTGGTACCGCTGCAGATCGTCGGCCGCATGGTGCTGGACCGCTGGCCGGACAATTTCTTCGCCGAGACCGAACAGGTCGCCTACTGCCCGGCCAACATCGTGCCCGGCATCGACTTTTCCAACGATCCGCTGCTGCAGGGCCGGTTGTTCTCGTACCTGGACACACAGCTTTCGCGCCTGGGCTCGGCCAACTTCCACCAGATTCCGGTGAACGCGCCCAAGTGCCCGTTCGCCAACAACCAGCGCGACGGCCACATGCAGACCCAGATCCCGAAGGGTCGGGTGGCGTACGAGCCTTCCTCGTTGCAGGACGACAGTCCCCGCGAAACCCCGACGGGCTTCCGCAGCCATGCCACGGCCGACGATGGCGTCAAAGGTCGCGTGCGCGCGGAAAGCTTCGCCGACCACTACACCCAGGCACGGTTGTTCTATCGCAGCCAGAGCAAACCAGAGCAGGCGCACATGGCCTCGGCACTGGTCTTCGAGCTGTCCAAGGTCGAAACGCCGCACGTGCGCGAAGCCGTGGTCGGCCAGCTACGCCACGTCGATGGCGACCTGGCCCAGCGCGTCGCCGATGGCCTGGGCATGGACGGATTGCCGCCCGCGCCGCCAGCCGCCGTGGAGGCACAGGACATGCCGCCCTCGCCCGCCCTGCAGCTCATCGGCAAGATGAAGGACACGCTGAAAGGTCGCACCGTTGGCATCCTGGTCCACGACGGCTCCGATGCCGCAACGGTCAAGGCCTTGCAGAAGGCCGCCACCGCAGCCGGTGCAAGCTGCAAGCTCGTGGCGCCCAAGCTGGGCGTGCAGCTCTCCGATGGAAAAAGGCTGGCCGCCGATGGTCAGCTGGCCGGCACGCCGTCGTTCGTGTTCGATGCGGTGGCGGTGATTCTCGATGCCGAAGCCGGCAAGCGCCTGGCCAAGGATGCGGCCGCGATCGATTTCGTCAGCAATGCCTGGGCGCACCTGAAGGCCATCGCCAGCGATGCGGGCGCGCAGCCATTGCTCAAGGCCGGCAACGTTGGCAAGGACGCGGGTATCGTCGATGCGGCCGACGCCAAGGCGTTCATCACTGCAGCCAAGACCCGGCAATGGGCGCGCGAACCCAAGCTGCGCATGCTCGCCTGACGCTGAGCTAGTCCTACCGATACAAGAAGGCCGCGGAAATCCGCGGCCTTCTTGTATCGTGCGGCGCTCCAATCCGCAGTCTGAATCCCGTTATTCGCACGTCTTCGGCCTATTGGCCACGCGGGGGATGCGGCATGCCGTCGGTCGAAGCAGGCTGCATGTTGGCATCGTTGCGCTCGTCGTTGGTCCGCTTGCCGGTCTGCTCGCCCCGGTTCGGCGCCTGCCCATTCGGCATGCGCGCCTGCTCGATCACGTTGTGCGGCGGAACAGGCGCTTCGGGCGATGTGTCTTCTGCATGTTTGTCGTGCTGGCTCGTCATTGCAATCTCCTGCGGCATCTGACCGCTTAGGCGTTGTGCTTGCGGGTGCGCGCGGCTTTCCTGGCGGCCGCTTTGCGCACGGTGGGGCCTTTGGTGCTGGCCGCTTGTTTGGCAGCTGCCGACCGGCTGCTCGCGGTCCGCTTGCCTGCGGCGCGCTTGGCCTGCGTGGACAGCGCCTGCTGACCGACGGTCTTCTTGGCGGTGGTCTTCCTGCTCGCCGTCTTGAGCGCTTTCTTGGCAGCGGCTGCACGTGGAGGCGACGCCTTTTTTGCGACGCCCCCCTTCTTTGCAGCCTTGCTGTCTTGCGCGGCCTTCTTCTTCACCGCCTTGGATGCCGTCTTCGCAGGTTTGGCGTCAACTCCGTCCCGACGGGCCTTGGAAAGTCCGATGGCAATGGCCTGCTTGGTGCTTTTGACGGCGTGCTTGCCGTCGCGGACGTGGTCGATTTCTTCACGAACGTACTCGCCGGCCTGCGTGCTGGCGGATTTGCCTTGCCGCTTGTCGCGGGCGACAGCCTTGCGGGTGCGGGCTTCGGGCATGTGTGTGCTCCCACGGTGGATCCGAACACCTCGAGATGTAGCAGCCCTTCGGTAAACCTGCTGTCTCGACTGCAGCAGCCGGCCGGCATGCCTCGTTAACGACCGAACAGGCGCGAACACGCCTAGCAAGACGCCGCACGCGCGTCACGCCACATGCCGCACGTGGCATGACGACCTTGATGCAGGCATGTCATGCCGCCACCAGCGTCGGTGATGCAAGGCGAACAGGTTGCGATGCAGCACCCCCGCGTGAGCGCAGGACGAGGCCGTATCGCCCAGCGCACTTAAAAATTTTAGGTCACGACCTTCGTCACAGGTCGGCTCCAGACACGCGAAACAGCCGGCCGCTGCGTGATACGGTCCGTGTCCGCCATCACAACCGGGGACCACGGGCATGCGGCATCAGCAGTTATCCGGCATTGCCGGGCGCCAAATTTTGAACGTTTTAGGTTTGCTCGGCTGCCTGGTCGCGGCGCCGACGCTGGCCCAGGCCGCGACTGGCCTGACCGCCGCGCAGCAGCAGGCCTTCGACGCGGTCGATCCCTTTATCGGCAGCGGCGGCGAAGGCCACACCTTCCCCGGCGCCACCCTGCCCTTCGGCATGGTCCAGCTTTCGCCCGATACGCAGATCAAGTCGCGCAAGGATGGCTACGGCTGGGCCGCGGGCTATCGCTACAGCGACAACACGATCGTCGGGTTCTCGCACACGCATTTCTCCGGCTCGGGCCATTCGGACCTGGGCGATTTCCTGATAATGCCGACCACCGGCGAGGTCAAGCTGGAGCGTGGCGAGATCGACAAGCCGGGCAGCGGCTTCACCTCGCGCTTCGACCACGCGACCGAAACGGCCAAGCCCGGCTATTACGCGGTGACGCTGGCCGACTCCGGCGTGCGCGCCGAGCTGACCGCCACCGCGCGTGTTGGCCTGCATCGCTACACCTTCCCGAAAGGCAAGCCGGCGCACGTGATCTTGGACATGCGCACCAGCATGTACGACTACCCGGGCAAGGTGCTGTGGTCGCGCGTGCGCGTGCGCCCGGACGGCACGGTCACCGGTTTCCGCGAAACGCGCGGCTGGGCACCGGGCCGGCAGCTGTATTTCGCCATGCACTTCTCCAAGCCGATCACCGGCCAGTCGCTCAACGACACCGAGAAGGACGTGATCTACAAGGGCTTCGCCACGCCCGGTGACAAGGACCCGACCAAGCGCGCGCAGATCGAGGGCCGCCAGCTGGTGGGCAACTTCGACTTCGGCGATGCGGGTGGCCAGGTGCTGGTGAAGATGGCGATCTCGCCGGTCAGCGAAGACAACGCCATTGCCAACCTGGAAGCCGAAGCCCCGGCCTGGGATTTCGACGGCGCCCGCGAAGCGGCCAAAGAAAAGTGGGCCACCGCACTGGCCGCGGTCGAGGCCAAGGGCAGCCAAACCCAGCGCACCCAGTTCTACACCGCGCTGTACCACACCTTCCTGGGGCCGACCTTGTTCATGGACGTCGATGGCCGCTATCGCGGCCCGGACAACGCCGTGCACCAGGCCAAGGGTTGGACCAACTATTCCACCTTCTCGCTGTGGGACACCTACCGCGCCCTGCATCCGCTGCTGACCCTGGTGCAGCCGCCGGAGCACACCAACGACATCGTCAACTCGCTGCTGGCCTCACGTCGCGAAAGCCCGTACGGCATCCTGCCGGTGTGGGCGTTCAACGGGCTGGAGACGTGGTGCATGATCGGCTACCACGCCGTGCCGGTGATCGCCGATGCCTACATGAAGGGCATCCGCGGCTACGACACCAAGGAAGCCCTAGACGCGATGGTCGCCAGCGCCGACTACGGCCCGTACGACGGCATCGCGCAGTATCGCGAGCTGGGCTACGTGCCGATCGACGAAGAAGGCGAAGCCGCGTCCAAGACGCTGGAATACGCGTTCGATGACTGGACGATTTCGCAGGTGGCCAAGGACATGGGCGATGCGAAGATCGCCGGCGAGTTCGACAAGCGTGCCGGCAACTGGAAGCACGCCTTCGATCCGTCCACCGGCTTCATGCGCGCGCGCAAGCGTGATGGCGCCTTCCGCGAGCCCTTCGATCCGACCGCCAGCGGCTACGGCACCGACTACACCGAAGGCAACGCCTGGCAGTACTCGTGGTACGTGCCGCAGGACGTGGCTGGCCTGATCCAGGCGCACGGCGGCGCGGACAAGCTGCTGGGCAAGCTGGACGAGGCCTTCGACGCGAAGGTGGATCCGAAGATTTTCGAGCACATGGAAGACATCACCGGCCTGATCGGCTGGTATGCGCACGGCAACGAGCCGGGCCACCACGTCTCCTACCTGTACGCCTACGCCGGCCAGCCCTGGCGCACGCAGCAGCGCCTGAAGCAGATCATGGACACGCAGTACAAGGACGCGCCCGATGGCCTGGCCGGCAACGACGACCTGGGCCAGATGTCGGCCTGGTACGTGTTCAGCACGCTGGGCTTCTACCCGGTGACGCCGGGCAGCAACCAGTATGTGATCGGCCGGCCGTTCCTGCCCAAGGCCACGCTCAACCTGCCCAACGGCAAGCGCTTCACGGTCGTGGCCGACGCGCTGGACGCCAAACACACCTACATCGGCAAGGTCACGCTGGACGGCAAGCCGCTGGACCGTGCCTACATCACCCATGAAGAGATCATGGCCGGCGGCGAACTGCACTTCACCATGCAGGCGCAGCCGAACAAGGAATGGGCGACAGACCTGACCAAGCTGCCGTATTCGATGTCGGCCAACTGATCGACATCAACACGTGAAAAAACGCCGAAGGGCTGGTCGCAGGACCAGCCCTTCGCTGTTTTAGTGCTTGCTCGTCGTACGCGTGGCGTTGCTTATCTGCTGTGCGGATGCGCCTGCGCAAGCGGATCTTCAACCGCGGAATCGGCTTCCTCCTGGCCGTCGTGTTGTGCAGGCGCCTGCTCGGGCATGGGCTCGGCGGCGCGCGGGTCCATGTCGGAGGGCGGGATCGGGTCGGTTGGATGGGTCGGCATGGGCGCACCTGTTCGCATCGGAAGCGCACAGGCTGCGCCGCGCGGTGTCATGACCGCGCCAGCACGGCGTGAAGCCAGCTTCAAAGATGCGGCGCGAGGGCCTGGTTGAAGTTGGCCGGCAGGCCTGCGGCCGTGACGACGGCAGCCTGGCGCGACGGGGAGCCGGATTCGATCGCCGCCTGCAGTTCTAGTTCGCCAGAGCGCGCACTGGACGGCCCACGCCACGGCTCGATCGCGGCCTGGGCGAACGCCGCGCCCGGCGTGGCCGCCGGGCGCAACAAGCCCATCACTGGCCGCTGCAGGACCGGCATCGTGACGAACAGCATCGTCACGGCCATCGCCATGCCACCCAGGCCGATCACCGCGCGCAGCGGCCAGGCCGGGCGCGTGGCCTCGCGCAGCGACAGCACGGGCACTTCGACAGGCAGCGGCTGGACGGCAGGTGCGGCGGCCTCCAGTGAAAGGCTCAAGTCGTGTTCTTCCACCAGCGCCAGCTGGTTGTGGTGCAGCGCCGCCTGGTAGGCCGCGACGGTGAAGCCAGCCGCGCCGATGAGCACGCTGCGCGTGGCACCGGCCTCAAACGCATCCATTGCCAGCTGCCGCACCGCGCCCTGCGGGAGCGGACCATGCACGCGCGCGTAGGCATGGACCAGCACGTGGTCGCGTCCCTGGTGCAGCATCAGGATGGCGTCGGGCAGATTGGCGCGTGCGTCATCGGGCAACGCCAGCGCCTGCACCTCGAACTTCCGCGCGCGGTAGATTGCGGCCAGCCGTTCGGCAGCGGTCGTCTGCACGCCGTTGGCACCGGCATGGCGCCGGCTGGTGGAAGTGAAGCGCTGCATGGTGAAGCCCCTGTTCTCCAGGTCCCCTGATCAGAGAACTTGAAGGTGATGTACTGGAGCGCGGCCGCCGCGACAAGCGCGGTGTTGCACCGCGTCACCGAACTCCGACTGCTGTCTCAATCCGGCCGTGCGCGGAATACCACACTCACCCGCGGCGACACCGGGCGCGTGGTCTTGGGAATGCCGTGCTCGTGGGTGAGCTGGCTGGCATGACTCATCACCAACAGGCTGCCCGGCGCCAGGTCCAGCGTCCAGATGCGGCGCGTGCCGTGCATCGCGCGGATGTGCATGCGTCGCGTGCCACCCAGCGACAACAGCGCGATCGGCTGGCCCGGTTGCAGCATGTGCAGCTTGTCGTGGTGCATCGCCACGCTGTCGCGACCATCGCGATAGAAGTTCAACCCCACGCCGGTGTACGGCGCCGGCACCCTGCCCTGCACCACGGCCAGCATCTCGGACAGCGGCAGCGATGTGGGCAGCTCATCCAGCGCATAGTGCGCGCGCAGGCGCGGCACATCGACGATGCGGTCGTACATCGGCCGGCGTTCGTGCTTCCAGTCGGCGTGATCGCGCAAAGTGTCGAACCAACGCGACGCCGTCGCGGGATCGACCACATCGGGCCAATAGCGCATGCCGCCTTCGGCATCGTCGAACACCGTGATCGGCGTCGGCGCGAACAGGTCCCCCATCGTGGCGTTCAATGGAAATCCCGCGATGGCAGCGACAGTTCGCCCAGCAGCGCGCTCATGTCGCGCAGGTCGCCGGCGATGAGGTGCTCGACACCATCCACGCGCTCCCAGCGCCCGCGAACCGCCAGCAGGCGCGACTCCAGCAGGGCGCGTCGGCGGCGCATCGCCAGGTGCGACCACACGATCACGTTGATCATGCCGTGCTCGTCTTCCAGCGTGACGAAGATGGTGCCCTTGGCCGTGGCCGGACGCTGGCGCTGGGTGACCAGGCCCGCCACATGCACGCCGCTGCCGCTGGGACGGCTTTGGAGATCGCGTAGTCCCAGAATCCGCTGCGCACGCATCTGCGGACGCAGCAGCGCCATCGGATGCGCCTCCAGGCTCAGGCCGACGCTACGGTAATCGGCGGTGATGTCCTCGCCGATGCGCGGCGCAGGCAGTGCGATGGGCTGCTCTTCCGGGCTGCCTGGCAGCAACGGTCGCTGGCGTTCAATGCCCGCCACGGCCCAGCGCGCGGCATTGCGATTGCCGACCAGCGATTGCAGTGCGCCGGCTTCGGCCAGCGCGGTGCGGGCTTTTTCGTCCAGACCGGCGCGCAGGCTCAGGTCTTCGACGCTGGAAAAGGGGCGGCGCCTGCGCGCGGCCATGATGGCCTCACCGATTTTTTCGGAGAGGCCTGCGATCTGGCGAAAGCCCAGGCGGATGTCCGGCTGCTCGCCCTCGTCTTCCTCGCTGCGCCACGGACATCCACCGACCAGCGTGTTGTCCCAGTCGCTGCGCATCACATCGACGGGCAGCACCGTGACCGACTTGCGCCCGCCCCGCCCCCGGCGCGCGTCCTGCACAAGTTGGCTGGGCGAATAGAACCCCATCGGCTGCGCGTTGAGCAGCCCGCAGGCGAACGCCGCCGGCTCGTGTCGCTTCAACCAGCAGCTGGCGTAGACCAGTTTGGCGAACGAGGCCGCGTGGCTCTGCGGGAAACCGTACGAGCCGAAGCCCTTGATCTGCTCGAAGATCTGGTCGATGAAAGCCGAGGCATAGCCTCGTGCCTCCATGCGCTCACGGATGCGGGTGCGATGCGACTCCATGTCGCCGCCACGCTTCCAGGCCGCCATCGAGCGGCGCAGGTTGTCAGCTTCGCTGTCGGTGTACTCGGCCGCATGCATCATCAGTTCCATCACCTGCTCCTGGAACAGTGGAATGCCGAGCGTGTCTTTCAAGATGTCTTTGACTTCCTCTGACGGATATTCCACAGGCTCAAGCCCTTGGCGACGCCGCAAATATGGGTGGACCATGTCGCCTTGGATCGGGCCGGGCCGCACGATGGCCACCTCGATCACTAGGTCATAGAACCGCGCTGGTTTGAGTCGCGGCAGCATCGCCATCTGTGCCCGCGATTCGATCTGAAACACACCGACAGTGTCGGCCGCTTGGATCATTCCGTAGGTCGACTGGTCTTCTGGCGGGATCGTCGCGATCTCGTAATCTCGCCCACGATGCACGCGAATCAGATCCAAGGTCTTGCGGATACAGGTCAACATGCCCAACGCCAGGCAATCCACCTTGAGCATACCCATCGTTTCCAGATCGTCTTTCTCCCACTGGATGATGGTGCGGTCGGCCATGGCCGCGTTTTCGATTGGCACTACGGTCGAAAGTGTTTGTTCTGCGATCACGAAGCCGCCAACGTGCTGGGAAAGATGTCGCGGCTTTCCCTCAAGCAGTGACGTGATGGCCAGGATCTTCATGATCAACGGATTGGCCGTATCGAACCCGGCTTCCTCCAATCGCTGCTCCATCGGCGTCTCGCCATTGCCCCAGCCAAAGCAGTTGGCCAATAACGAAATCTGGTCCGGCGGCAAACCGAATGCTTTGGCCACGTCGCGCACCGCGCTCTTGCCACGATAGGAAATCACCGTCGCAGCCAAGGCCGCACGATGCCGTCCATACTTTCCGTAGACGTATTGAATGACCTCTTCGCGCCTTTCGTGTTCGAAATCCACATCGATATCGGGCGGTTCGTTGCGTGTTTCGGACAGAAAGCGCGCGATCAGCAGGCGGGTTTCGTCAGGATTGACAGCAGTGATGCCCAGCGCAAAACAGACCACAGAGTTGGCTGATGAACCGCGGCCTTGGCATAGGATTTTTTTTGACCGTGCAAAGTGCACCACATCCTGTACGGTCAGAAAGAATGCTTCGTACCCTTTGAATTCGACCAGCGCCAGCTCTTTCTCCACTAGCGCGCGGACCTTGTCTGATACTCCCTCTGGGTACCGCCATTTCAGTCCAGCCTCGGTCAGCTCACGCAGATAACTCGTCGCGGTATGCCCCGCCGGCACCAACTCGGCTGGATAGTCGTATTTCACGTCACGCTTGAGATCGAAGCCGCTGCAGCGCTGCGCCACCTCCACCGCCGCCTGCAGCAACGCCGCTGGATAGATGTTGCCCAGCGCGCGGCGCGAGCGCAGGTGGCGCTCGCCATTGCGGAACAGGACCGCACCGGCCTCGGCCAGCGGCACGGTATGGCGGATGGCGGTGACCGTGTCCTGCAGCGCGCGGTCGCGGCGATTGGCCATGTGCACGTCCCCGCTGGCCAGCGGCGTCATGCGCAGTTGGCGGGCCAGCGTTAGCAGCGATGCCAGGCGCGCCGCATCGTCGCACTCCCGATGCAGCTCCACGGCCAGGTAGGCGCGTTCGCCGAACACCTGCTGCATCCATTGCCCTTCCTCAGGCTGCGGCACGCCGCCCGGTAGCCACAGCGCGAAGAGTTCCGGCGATGCATCGCGGAACTGTGCTTCCACGTCCGCACGCGTCAGCGTGTAGTGGCCCTTGGTCGCGGCGCGACGTGCGGTGGTGATCAGCGCACACAGCTGCGTGTAACCATCGCGCGTTTCCACCAGCAACACGAAACGGGTGCCGTCCACCAACGCGAACTCGCTGCCGACGATCAGCTTGACGCCGGTGGCTTTCGCCCCTTCCCAGCCGCGCACGATGCCGGCCAGCGAACATTCGTCGGTGATCGCCAGTGCCCAATAGCGACAATGGCGGGCGCGTTCGAACAGCGCTTCGGCATCGGAGGCGCCGCGCAGGAACGAAAAATCCGACAGGCAATGCAGCTCGGCGTAAGCCGGCAGGCCGTCGTCTTCCTCGCCATGCAGCACATCGTCGTTGGCCGCCTGCTGCAGGCGCTGGGCCATGCGCCAGGCCCGCGGCATGCGGCCGCCGGGCGTATCGCGGTCCACGCCGTCGATGGCATCGTCCCAACTCATGCGAACCAGCCGTGCAGCATCCAGCCGGCATCACGCACGCCGGCCGGCTGGAATGCCCAGGCACGTTGGCCGCGTGCGGTTTCCACCACGTAGTAATCGCGGCGTGCATCGCCGTCGTCCCACCAGCCGCTTTCCAGGCGCTCGGGGCCGGAGATGATCTTCGGCGTGCCGTGCAGCGGCTGCGGCTGCGACAACAGCCAGGTCGGGCGCGGTGGCCGTGCAGGCGCGGCTTCGATCCCACGTGCTGGTGCATCGCCGATGGCGCGGCGCCAGGCGCGTTCCGGGCGCGGATCGCCTGCCGGTTCGACGCGATACACCGATGCATCGCCCAGGCGCGCACGCAAGCGCTCACGCAGCTGCGGCCAATCCACCGCCTGTTGCGGGCGCGTGTCGAACAGATCACGCGCGGCGGGCACGAACGGCGGCAGCTGGCGCGCCAGCAGGCGCACGCCCACGACGGGGCGATCGATCGAGACACGCTCCAGCCGGTTGCGCGCCAGTTCGAACAACATCGCCTGTTCGCGCTCGGGCGCCAGCAGGCCCACGTCCACATCGGTGTGGCCCTGCTCGTGTTCCAGCCGCAGCACGAAGCGCTGCACGCCACCGTCGCGGATCGACAGATAGGTGCACAGGTCGCCGATCAGGCGCCGCAACGGAAACAGCAACGCCATGTGGTTCTCGACCTCGTAGCCCATTTCCACGCGCGCATCGAAATGGTCCGGCGGCGCATACCAGCTGAGCGGATCGTCGGCCTGCCCGTACAGGCGATCCAGGTGATCGAGCAGCGCCACGCCGAAGCGCCGCCGTACCGCATCGCGCGGCAGTTCACGCAAGGCCGCCAGCGTGCGCAGGCCCATGCGGTGCAGACGCTCGCCGCTGTCATCGGGCAACTGCGCGCGCCGCACCGACACGCCATCGAGCACCTGCTGCAGGCGTTCGATCCGGGCGATTGCCAGGCCGTCTTCCAGCCCGGCCAGCACGTGGGCCGCGCGCGGCGTGGGTGCCAGTGCAAGGCGATGGCGAAAGCCCAGCGCATTCAATTCATTGCGCAGGCGCTGGGCGAACTGCGGCCACGGCCCGAACAACCGGAAACTCGCGCGCGCCTCCAGCACGATCGCGTGCGGCCATTGCTGGCTGACCAGCGAGCTGTGCCGATACGCCCAGTTGGCCAGGAAGCGCTGGCTGCGCGCTTCGTCCTGCGCGTCGAAATCGACCGTGCGCACCTGGGTCATCAAGGCATGCGCGGCGGACAGGCGCATGCCGGATTTCAAACCGGACTGCAGGGCCGCGGCGTTGACCGAATGCAGGCGGCGCAGCTGCGCCGGGCCCTCGACCAGGACCAGCGGCGCAGCGCGTTCTTCGTCCGGGCGACGCCGCAGCACCGTGTCCATCGCCAGGTGCGGCAGCAGGATGCAGGCCCACAGCATCAGTGCACCGCCTGCAGTGCGCGTGCGGCGTCAGCGTCGGTGCGGGAAGCCGGATTCCACGGCAATGGACGATGCAATGACATGCGCGGACCTCAATGCACCAGCCGCAGCGGCTGCGCAGGCACCTGTCCGCCGCGGCATTTGCGCACGCGCCAGGCGGCTTCCTCGCTGCGGTATTCCAGTCGCAGTGCAGCCGGCGAAGCGTTGACCGCATGGCGCGCATCGCGCAAGGCAAAACCACAGCAGTCGCCGCTGTCGGCCGCCACCTGCAGGCGACGCAAAGCGCGCTCATCGGCCGTCTGCGGCCAGCCAAGTACCGCAGCACACGATCCGCTGCGCAGGCACTGCTCGAATGCCCACAACGCATCGCGCGGCGCGGCGTCGATCACTTCCAACTGCGCCAGATCGAGGCCGCCGCCCTGCCAGGCCGGCGCGTAAGGGATGTAGGGCGGCGCGACCAGCGCCACGCGCCCGCCAGCGGCCGTCATGCGCGCCAGCGTGGGAAGCAGCAGCGTGATCTCGCCGATGCCATCGGCCGGCAGCAGCAACTCGGTCAACGCCTTGCGCGGCCAGCCCGCGGTCGGCAGCACGGCGTCCAGCGCGGCATGGCCGGTCGGCTCGCCGGCGTGATGCACGCCGCCTCCGCGCCCGGCCCGCCACACGGTGCGCGCGGCCAGCAGATCGTCCAGCGGCATCGCCGCAGACGACACCACCGACAACGCGCGACGTGGCACTTCGGCCATCGCGTCAGCCTCGCCGCACCAGGCCGCAATACAGACCTTCGATAGCGAAGTCCGCACCGGCCGGCACCACGATCGGCGCGTGCGCAGGATTGCGCGGCAGCAGGCGGATCTGGCGCGGGCCGCGTTCCAGCCGCTTGATCGTCAGTTCGCCCTCGACCCGCGCCACCACGATCTGCCCGTCGCGCGCCTCGGCACTGCGATGCACGCCGACCAGATCGCCATCGAGGATGCCGTCGTCGATCATCGAATCGCCCTGCACCTTCAGCAGGTAATCCGGCCGCAACGAGAACACGCCTGCATCCAGCAGCAGCTGTTCGTCCAGACCGATGTCCGCCCCGATCGGTACGCCGGCAGCGACCCGGCCCAGTACCGGCAGCGACAGCAGCGCCGCCCGACGATCCGCACCCGGCACGCGGATGCCGCGCCGCTGCCCGGGCTGCAGGTTGATCAGCCCAGCTTCGGCCAACGCCTGCACGTGTTTCTGCGCGGCGTTGCGCGAGGAAAAGCCGAACTGCGCGGCGATTTCCGCCAGGCTGGGCGTGTGGCCGCGCAGCGCTTCCTCATGCAGGAAGGCCAGGACCGCGGCGCGCTTGGGAGGCAAAGTGTTCATGGGTGTACATTTGTACACCCCCTGCGTCGCACAGGGCGAGATACAGACGCGCGCGTCCGCTGGACGGCTTTGCGCCGTGGCGGGAACCGCTTTAAGCTGGGCGTATAACGTCTGTTATAACCATTTTGGTAATGCCATGAAACTCAAGATCACCACCATCGGCAATTCCGCTGGCGTCATCCTGCCCAAGGAGTTGCTGGCCCGGCTGCGGCTGGGCAAGGGCGATGAGCTGTACGCGCTGGAGACGCCTGATGGGGTCAAGCTGACCGTATTCGACCCCGAGCTGGCCAAGCAGATGGAAGTGGCTGAGCAGGTGATGCGTAACCGGCGCACCCTGCTCCACAAGCTCGCGCAGTAGGCTGCGGCGATGATCACCTGGATCAGCCGTCCACTGGTGCTGGCCATCCACGACCGCCAGCTTGCCGAACATGGCGGCGGGACCGGTGTGCGCGACGATGCGCTGCTCGACTCGGCCCTCGCGCGGCCGCATCAGCTATTTGCCTATGGCGATCCACCGCCGGATCTGGCGGCGCTGGCCGCCAGCCTGGCGTATGGCTTGGCGCGCAACCATCCCTTCATCGATGGCAACAAGCGCACGGCAGCCGTCGCGTGCGAAACCTTCATCCTGCTCAACGATGCGGAACTGGATGCCGATGACCTGACGCTTTATCCGGTCTATCTGGGTCTGGCCGACGGCACCCTGAGCGAAGCCGACTTCGCCGACTGGCTCCGCGCCCACCTCATGCCCAAACCCGGCACGCAGGTCCACGAACCCGCCACCGCCTACGGCCGCTGATCCGAACGCGGTCCGGCAACCAGCGCCACCACGCAACAACCCGCGCTAGGCCGGCCGCTGCGCCAGTGCCGCATCGAAGGCGACTTCCAGCTGCGGATGCACGCCGCGCACCCGATCCACCACCTGCGCGGCCCAGTCGAAGTACGCACGCCGCCGCGCCGGCTCCCACGCGGCCGGCGGCGACTGGGCCAGGTCGCGCAGGTTGGCGATCTTGTCGGCCAGCTTCACCAGCTTGGCGCCGTCGGGCGCGTGCCCGGCGTGCTCGACCTGCTGGCGTTTGCGCTCGGCTTTTTCCAGGGTTTTGTCATCGGTGACGGCGTCCACGTAGGCCAGCACCTGCGGGCCGAACCGCTCGCCGACCAGTGCGCGACCGTCGTCCAGTGAAGGCTGCCCGGCCTGGCCGCAGCAGTCTTCCAGGTAATCGTGCAGGGCCGCGGCGCACAGCACGTCGGCATCGTCCACGCCGCCTTCCAGCAACAGGATGCGCATCAGCGCGAGCGGATGGTTGATGTAGGGCGAAGCGTCGACGTCCTTGCGGCGCTGGTGGCGATGGGCCTCGGCGGCGAAGGCCACGGCATCGATGACGCGTTGCAGGTCGGTGGGCTGGTGCATCGTCTTCTCCAATCAGGGGAAAGCAGCGGCGATGGCCAGCGGATCGTCGGGGACCTTAAGTCCCCGGCCGCGCCACCACCTTGGGTTCGTGGACTTCCTCGCCGGGCTTGGCACGACCGGCCATCTCGGCGCCGGCATCGGGCGCCAGCTTCCACATCGTCCAGACCGAGCTGGCCGAGACCAGGCCGATGGTGAGGAAGGCGAAAGTGAAGTTGATCGGCGCGCCGGTGGCCTGCCCGGTCGCCAGGCTGGCCGCGCTCAACGCATAGCCACCCAGGGTCACGCCCAACGCCAGCGAGACCTGCTGCACCATCGCCGCCAGGCTGGTGGCCTGGCCCATGCGCGCCTGGTCCACTTCCGAATAGATGATCGCGTTTAGGCTGGTGAACTGCAGCGAACGGAAGCAGCCGCCCACCAGCAAAATGCCCACCATCAGCAGGTACGGCGTGTCGGGCCGGAACAACCCGTAGGTGCACAGCATCAGCGAGGCTGCCACCGCGTTGAACACCAACACCTTGCGGAAGCCGAAACGCTTGAGGATGCGCGCGGCCAGCGTCTTCATGAACATCGCGCCAGCAGCCGAGGTGAACGTCACCGCGCCCGATTCCAGCGGGTTCAGGCCGAAGCCCAGCTGCAGCATCAGCGGCAGCAGGAACGGGATCGCGCCGATGCCGATGCGGAACAGCGAGCCGCCCATCACCCCGATCCGATAGGTCGGCAGCTTGAGCAGATCCAGATCGATCAGCGGATGCGGATGACGGCGCGCATGCAGCACGTAGGCCACCAGGATCGCCACGCCCGCCGCCACGCAGGTCAGTGCGACCCACGTGCCGACCATGTGCCGGCCCAGCGTGGCCAGGCCGAACATCGACAGCGCCAACCCGGCGCCGGACAGCACGAACCCGGTCCAATCCAGCGGCTTGACCTCGCCCTTGAGCAGCGGGATGTATTTCCAAGCCAGCCAGATGCCCAGCGCGCCCATCGGCAGGTTGATGAGGAAAATGAAGCGCCAGTGGCTGTAGGTGGTGATCAGGCCGCCCAGCAGCGGACCGAGGATCGGGCCGAGCAGCGCGGGGATCGTCAACCAGCTCAACGCACGGACCAGCTCGGCCTTGGCGACGCTGCGCAACAGCACCAGGCGCCCGACCGGCACCATCATCGCCCCGCCCATGCCCTGCAGGAACCGCGCGGCAACCATCCACTCCAGCGAGGTCGATGCCGCGCAGCCCAGCGAGCCCAGCAGGAACACACCGATGGCGGTCATGAAGGTCGGCTTGGCGCCGAAGCGGTCCGCCACCCAGCCGCTGATCGGGATGAACACCGCCAGCGCCAACAGGTAGGTCGTCAGCGCCAGCTTGAGTTCCACCGGCTCTACGGAAAGATCCGCGGCGATGGCCGGCAGCGAGGTCGCAATGGCGGTCGAATCCATGTTCTCGATGAACAAGGCCGTGGCGACGATGAGCGGGAGCAGGCGTTCGGGTTTCAACGGACCGTGACACAGCAGCGAAGGCCACCATTTTCGCGTAAGTGGCCGTGCGCCGATGTGATTCCCCGCCGCGGCGGCACTGCTTCGGCCCGCCAGCCGGCACATCGCTCACCCACGACCGTACCAGCGCGCGATGCGTGGCGACAGGAACGGCTGCGGGTCCAGGCCCAGCGCGCGATAGCCATCCAGCACATCGCGCAGTTGCTGCTGGACGCGGGTCTGGCCGGCCAGGCCGTCCGTCTCGTCGAGCGTTAGCTGGGCTTCGGCCCAGTCGTGCAAGCGATCGCTGCGCGCCAGCAGCGCAGCGCGCAACCAGTCTTCCAGGCGATGCACGCGATGGCCTTGGGCCGCCAGCGCATGCACGGCCTCGGCCAGCGCCGCGTTGGCGCCGCGCACCCATTCGGTCTTGCCGCCGGCACGCACGGCGATAGTCATTGGGGCCGGCGCACGGTGCGCGCGAAGTGGGCGGCGCAGGGCAAGTTCCAGGTCGCGCGCTTCTCGCTCGCGGTCGGCTTCCACCAGCATGCCGGCCTGCAGGTCGAAGAATTCATACCAGCGCGGATGCAGCTGGCCGATGCGCACCAGCGGATCGCGCGAGAACCCGATCTTGCAGAAGTCCTCCCACGCGCACGGAAACACGTAGGTGAAGTAGCGACCGTCCAGCGACACGGCCGGCGGGTCGTCCGTCGTCATCGCGGCACAAGAACGGAAAGGCGTGGCATGTCCCCAGCATGCACCCCGCTGGTCGCGACGGATGCGACGCGCGTGCTGCGCTGGATCGCCAGCACCACCCGCACCTCATCACGACCGGACCGCCTCAGACGTAACGCGGAATCGGCCCCAGCTGCGGCGTCTGGTCGGGCAGTTCCACCTCGGTGTCGTCCACGTAGCACCAGCCCCAGCCTTCGGGCGGGTCGTAGCCTTCGATGATGGGATGGCCGGTCGCGTGGAAGTGGGCAGTCGCGTGGCGATGCGGCGAGCTGTCGCAGCAACCCACGTGGCCGCAGACCCGGCACAGGCGCAGATGCACCCATGGGCTGCCGATGGCCAGGCACTCCTCGCAGCCCTTGGCGCTGGGCATGACGTCGACGATTTCATCCAGATGCGTGCAACGCGACATGGCGATTCCTCAGGTGGTGGCGACGGGCGCCTCGATGGTGGCCAAATACTGGTGGATCTGCGCGACCACGGCGGCCCCCTCGCCCACCGCCGCGGCCACGCGTTTGACCGAGCCGGCGCGCACATCGCCGATGGCGAACACGCCGGCGCGATCGGTTTCCAGCAGCGCAGCGCCATTGGCGCCGGTCACCACGAAGCCCGCCGGATCCAGCGTCACGCAGTCCTTGAGCCAGTCGGTATTCGGATCGGCGCCGATGAAGAGGAACAGATGGCGCAGCTCGCACGCGTGCGTGGCCCCGGTGGCGCGGTCGCGATAGGTCGCCCCGCACAGCGCGCCCTGGTCGTCCGCCTCCAACGACAGCAACTCGGTGCCGGTGTGCAGCTCGACATTGGGCAAGGCCTTGATGCGATCGATCAGGTATTTGGACATCGACGCTTCCAGGCCACGCCCGCGGATCACCAGGTGCAGCTTCTTCACCTTGGGCGCCAGGAACACCACCGCCTGCCCAGCCGAATTGCCGCCGCCCAGCAGCGCGATCTCCTCGCCGCTGCACATGCGCGCCTCGATCGGCGAGGCCCAGTACGACACGCCGCTGCCTTCGAAGCGGGCCAGCTGCTCCACCTGCGGCCGGCGATAGCGTGCGCCGGAGGCCACCACCACGGTGCGCGCCTGCACGGTGAGGCCGTTATCCAACGTGAGCCGCAGCGGTGCGTGGGGGGCTTCCGCCGTCGCCTCGCAGCGTAGCGTCTGTACCTCCAGCGGCAGCGCCAGCTCGACGCCGAACTTCAGCGCCTGGTTGTAGGCGCGCCCCGCCAAGGCCTGGCCGGAAATCCCGGTGGGGAAGCCCAGGTAGTTCTCGATCCGCGATGAGGCGCCGGCCTGGCCGCCGATGGCGCGCTGCTCCAGCACCAGCACCGACAGGCCTTCGGACGCGGCGTACACAGCCGTGGCCAGGCCGGCCGGTCCCGCGCCGACCACGACGACGTCGTGCACAACGGCCGGATCCAGGTCAGGCGTCATCCCGAGGCAACTGGCGGCCGCAGCATTGGTTGGGCGTTTGAGCACTGTGCCGTTGGGACAGATCATCAGCGGCAGCTCGTCGGCGTGGATGCCCAGGCGCTCGACCAGCGCACGGCCTTCTTCGTCCTGGCTCGCATCCAGCAGCGCGTTGGGATAACCGTTGCGGGTGAGGAAGCCCTGTAGCCGCACCAGCTGGGTTTCGCCCGGCCGGCCGACCAGCACCGAGCCGACCGCATCGCTTTCGATCAGGCCCACGCGGCGCAGGATCAGCGCGCGCATCACCACTTCGCCCAGCTCGGCCGCGCCGATCATCAAGGCGCGCAAATGCACCGCATCCAGCGGCACTGCCGTGCAACCCTGCGCGCCGGCGATGCCGCCAGCCAGCGAACTGCGCCCGGCCAGCTGGCTGACCTCGCCAGTGAAGCTGCCGACGCCGTGCTCGGTGATGCCGTGTTCGTGCCCCAGCCCGTCGCGCCGCGACACCGCGATGCTGCCGGCCAGCACCAGCCACACCGGCGCCGGATGATCGCCCACCGCGAACACCACTTCGCCCGCGGCGAAATCCCGCTCCGGCCCGCTGGCGAAGCGCCGCGCCGTGGCCATCTGCGCCGCATCCAGCGCAGGAAACATCTGGTGCTGCCGCGTATCGATCAAAGCCATGCACGCCCTCCCACGCGGCAGCGCCCGCCGCAAGCGTCCTTTCTACCACCGCACGGTGATGGGCTCTTGCACGCGTGTGCGGCCGACCGGCGCAGCCCCGTGCTGGCGCGAAAACAAAAAGCCCCGCGACTGCGGGGCTTCCGGTTTCAACTGCGGATGGGATCAATACACCAGCGTCTGGATCGCGTGCGCCGGGATCTCCACCTGCGTGGACGCCTCGCCCACGTAGTAGTTGTAGGTGATCGCCTTGTCGCTGGCGTTCATCACCACCGTGGCCAGCTTGTTGTCCTTGTTGAGGAAGGACGTCGTAGCCAGGTTGCTGCGGCTGCTGGCGGCGCTGACGCGCTGCGCTTCGGGGCGGATGAACTTGGAGAAGTGGCCGATGTACCAGTAGGGCGGTGTGTAAAGCAGCTCACCGGTGCGCGTATCGGCCTGCAGCGGCGCGAAGCAGTAGTTGCCGACGTGGTTGGGACCGCCCTGCTCGTCCAGCAGGATGTTCCAGTCGGTCCACGCGACGGCGCCGCCATTGAAGTCGTGGATCATCGAGGTGCCGTAGCGCTCGCCGTTTGCCCAGTCCTGGATGCGGGCGAAGTCGAACTTCTCGATCGAGGCTTCGGTCAGCAGCAGCGGCTTGTCCGGATACGCGCGCGCCACGTTGGCCACGTTGTCGGTCATCGGGTCGAAACCGGCCCAGGTTTCGTACCAGTGGAAGCCCATGCCCCAGGCGTACTTGGACGCTTCCGGGTCATCGAAGATCGTGTTGGCGCGATGGACCATCATGTCGCGGTTGTGGTCCCACACGATGATCTTCTTGTCGCTGTAGCCCGCCTTGGCCATCGTCGGGCCAAGGTGGTTCTTGAGGAAGTCGCGTTCCTCTTCGGCCGAGAACTGCATCGACTCCCACTTCTGGATCGCCATCGGCTCGTTCTGGATGCTGATGCCCCAGATCGGGATGCCTTCCTTCTCGTAGGCCGCGATGAACTTGGTGTAGTAGTTGGCCCACGCATCGGCGTACTCCGGCAGCAGGTGGCCGCCCTTGAGCATGGTCTTGGTGTCCTTCATGAAGGCTGGCGCGCTCCACGGGCTGGCGAACATCGGCAGCGTGCCGCCCGCAGCCTTGATCGCCTGCTTGATCATCGGGATGCGGTACTTGCGATCGTGCGCGACGGAGAAGGACTTCAGGTCCTTGTCGCCTTCCTTGATGTAGGTGTAGCTGGCGCTGGAAAAATCCGAACTGTGGATGGTCGTGCGCGCCCAGGTGTAGCCGATGCCTTCGTTGGGGTCGTAATAGGCCTTCATGAATTCGGCCTGCTTGGCCTTGCTCAGCTTGGCGTAGGTTTCGGCGGCCGAATCGGTGATCGCCCCGCCCACGCCCATCACCGTCTGGAAGCGCTTGGTCGGATTGACGAAGATCGAGTTCTCGACCTCGGTCAGCTTGTGCCCGGCCTGCAGCGGCGCGACCTGGCTCTGCACCATCTGCTTGGGCGCGCCCTGCGCGCTGGTGTACACCGTCACCGCACCGCCGGCAGGCGTGTACGCCGCCGTGCTGACCTCAGCGGCCTGCACGCTCGACGCGGCCAGCAGCGTGCCCAACGCCGACAAAAGAATGGTCTGCTTCATCGCGCCCTCCCAGGCGAAGTAGTCGGCGCGAGGATACCCGCTCCGCGCCCCACAGCGGCTTGGACCAAGGGCGTAAGACCTATTGCGGGCCAGGGCTTAAGACGCTGACCTAGGCGTCAGCTTCAGCGGTCTCCACCAATTACTGCCCCAGATGCGGGTAGGCGAAGCGGTGCAATTCCAAACACGAGCGATACCGACCAATTTCAGCAGAAAGGCCCCGCTTTCGCGCGGCCTTTCTTTTGCCACAATTGCTTCGAACTCAGCCCTTCTGCTGCTTCAACCACTCCTTGATCTGCGGCAGGCATCCAGCAGCGCCAGCAGACGATGCAACGTTCTTTCTTGTTAGCTCCTCAACAGCCATCCCCTCACCCTGCCCTCCCCCCCCCCCCCGCAAGCGAGTGAGAGGGCGCGAAGCGCGGCACGTAGTGAAGAGAAATAAAGGCGGTTCACTACTTCAGTTCCAACGCCACCCGCACTGCATCGCAAGCCGCGATCAGATCCAGTACCAGCCGTTCGCTCACGTCCAGTTCGCCTTCGTACTCGGCCACGTTGCGCTGGTGGTGACACTTGTCCAGCACGCGCCACACCTCCGGACCTAGGCCCAGGGTGTGGGGCAGCACCTGGAACACGATGTAGCGGTTGCTGGCGCGATAGCCTTTGCTGCGTAGCGCAGCCAGGCAGAGCGCATGGGCGGCGTTGTAAGCCAGGTCAAAGCGACTCTCCAGTGCCAGCGATGCATTCTTTGCGTCCTCCAGCCTGGCCAGACCAGAGCGCTTGAGGCCTTCCAGCTCGCGTGAATCGGGCGGCTCGGGCGCGAGGGCCTTGCCGGGCCCTGACAGATTCTCAAGTGGCGAGTTCATCCATGCCTCCAATCAGCCAGATCTTGGGTTGCTGCAACACGCGTTGTAGAAAGGCGTTCTGGTCGCGCAAGCGTTTGGCATAGTCCTGACGCGTGTACAGGGTGGGATTAATCGGGCGGCCCAACCTGGTTGACACACCATCCAGCGCCTGCATCAGATCCGCATAGCCGAGCGCGTCAGAGACCACCATCAGGTCGATGTCGCTGCTTGCGGTGTCGCTACGCTTGGCGACCGAACCATAGACGAAGGCGGCCACGATATCGCCAGCCAAGGGCTGCAGTGCCTGGCCCATCGGCCCGGCCAGCCCGATGGTCTTCTGCACGATGCCCAGCAGCTCATGGTGAATGGGAGCATGCACATTGGCTTGGTAGCGCTTCTGATTGCCCGTGAGGACAACGCTGAGCAGGCCGGCGTTGACCAACTTGGCCAGCTCCCGCTGGACCGCGCCCGAGCCTGCGCCGGTGGCGGCGATCAACTCACTGACACTGAAATCGCGCTGTGACTGACCATAGAACAACCCAAGGACGCGTTGCTGAGTCTGGGTGAACAACGCATTGGCCATGCCCACGCCTGCCGCGCCGGCAGATTTCATCTGCCCGGACACTGAACTCGTCTCGTCGCTCTCGATACCCATATTGGGCACATTAATGCCCATATTGGGCATTTGCAAGCGACACAGTACTCCCCTGGCCGCGAATGAAAAGGCCCCGCTTTCGCGGGGCCTTTTGCGTTACCACTATCGCTTCGAACTCAGCCCTTCTGCTGCTTCAACCACGCCTTGATCTGCGGCAGGCGTTCGGCGCGCAGCTTGATGCGGGTCTTGATGCCGGTCATCGCGCTTTCCGAGGCGCGGCGCGAGGTCGGGGCGATGTACTGGTCGGCGTAGGCCTTGATCTTGTCGATCATCTCCGGCTTGGTCGAACCGGCACCCAGGCGCGGGTAGTAGCGTGCGCGCGAGGTGGAATCGACCAGCTTGTCGACCTGCTCACGGTGGCCGACGGCGAAGTCGAACGCCATGTCCGGATGCTCGCGCGCGACGCTGCCGATCATGCTGGCAGCGTTGGTGGCGCCGGGTTCGTCGGTCAGCGCCATGGCCAGCGCCTTCTGCGCCAGCGCGTCGTCCTTGGCGCCAGCCAGCAGCCCGTAATACTGGTCGCGGATCATCGACGAGGTTTCCTTCTTGGCCATCGCGTGCAGCGTGTCCCAGGTGGCGGCGTCGGCGTTGCGGGCGACGATGCCCAGCACGGTGCGGCGCAGGTCCGGCGACAGCGACTTGGGATCGGCCTGGAAGGCAGCGAAGCGACGCTTGGCTTCGGCCAGCACCTTGTCATCGCCCATCGCGCTGAGCACGGCGATCAGGCTGGAACGCAGCTGCTTGGTGGTGGACGAATCATCGGCGCGGTTGTCCCAGCCCAGCTGCTGGAACTTGGGCGACAGGCGCGCGATGGCGTACTTGCGCCACGCGGCCTGTTCCTTGGCATCGCCATCGAACATGTCGTCGAAGCCGCCCAGCGTGCCGGCCACCATGCGCCACAGGTCCGGCGAGGCATCCAGCGGCACCTTGGTGGTCAGGTCCAGCATGTCGCGCTCGGGCTGCAGGCCGACAGTGGCCAGCGCGCCGGCATCCATCATCACGCCCAGCTGGTCCACGACGGGCAGCTTGTTGAAGCCGGCGCTGAGCGTCTTGAACTGCGCCGGCGCATACAGCGTGCGGTAGTAGCCTTTCTGGCCGGCATTGACCAGCACGGGGCCATCGCAGCCGGGCAGCTTCACTTCGGCCTTGCCATCGACCAGCACGCGCACGTCCTTGCCATCGCTTCCGCGCAGGGCCACCGGCACGTGCCACTTCAGCGGCGTCTTGTCGGGGCGATCGACGGTGTATTCGCCCTGCTCCAGGGTGACGGTCGTGGTGCCAGCGGCGCAGCTGGTGCTGGCCTTGATCAGCGGGATGCCCGGCTGCAGGGTGAAGTCATGCGCGACCTGGGTGAAGTCCTTGCCAGGCGCAGCCTTGTCGATCTCGGCCCACAGGTTGTCGGTGACCGCGTTGCCGTGCGCGTGCGCCTTGATGTAGCTGCGCACGCCGGTGCGCCAGTTGTCCGAACCGACGTAGTCCTCCAGCATGCCGATCACCGCCGAGCCCTTGCCGTAGGTGATGCCGTCGAAGGCCTGGCTGGCCTGTTCGACCGTGGCCACGTGCTGCACCACCGGATGGGTGGTGGCGTAGGCATCCTGGCCCATCGCGCCGCGGCTGGTGTAGGCCGCATCGGTCTTGTCGATGTCCCACTCCGGATGCAGCTTCTGCGAGGTGCGGCCTTCCATCCAGGTGGCGAAGCCTTCGTTGAGCCACAGGTCGTCCCACCACGCCATGGTCACCAGGTCGCCGAACCACTGGTGCGCAATTTCATGCGCGGCGGTGGTGAATACGCGCTGCTGGTCGTTGACGTTGGACACGGCCGGGTCCAGCAGCAGCGAGTATTCGAAGGTGAAGATCGCGCCCCAGTTTTCCATCGCGCTGAAGAACTGGCTCTGGCCCGGCGCGGCGATGTTGTCCAGCTTGGGCAGCGGGTAGTCCACGCCGAAGTAGTCGTTGTATTCGTGCAGCACGTCGCGGCCGGCGTCCAGCGCGAACTTGGCCTGGTCGACCTTGCCCTTCTGCGCGATCACACCGATCTCGGTGCCGTTGTCGGCCTTGGTCGTGGCGCGCTCGAAGTCGCCCAGGCCGAAGAACAGCAGGTAGGTCGACATCTTGGGCGAGGTCTGGAAGGTCGTCTTCTTCAGCCCGCCGCCGATGTCCTTGGACGTGGCAATGGGCATGTTGCTGACGGCCATTTCATCGGCCGGCGCATTGACGGTCAGGTCGAAGGTGGCCTTGAAGTTGGGCTCGTCCCAAGACGGGATGAAGCGGCGCGCGTCGGAGTTCTCGAACTGCGTGTAGAGGGCGCGCTTCTGGCCATCGGCGGTGGCGTAATCCAGCGCAAACAACCCATTGGCCTGCGTGTTGATGATGCCGCTGTAGTCGGTGGCCAGCACGTACCTGCCGGGCTTGAGCGGCTTGTCGAGCGCGAAGCTGGCGGTCTGTGCATCGGCATCGACGGTGACCTTGGCGGCCATCGGCTTGCCCTTGGCCGCGGCCACGGTGCTGTTGGCGAAGGTCAGGTTGGCGGCCTGCAGCACGATGGTGTTGGTCGATTCCAGCACCTCGATGTCGATGCTGACCTTGCCGTCGAAGGTCATCTTGTCGGCGTGCGGGGTGACCTCGACCGTGTAGTGGCTCGGCTTGGCCGTGCGCGGCAGCTGGGTGGTCACCATCGCGGCGCTGGTGGCGGCCGGCGTAGCGGGCGTGGCGGGGCCGGACTGGGCGGCGGCGGTCAGGCTGGCACCGGCCAAAGCCAGTGCAATTGCGGTCACCAGGGTCTTACGCATGGACATCCTTCGAGAGTGGAGCGGCGCGAAACGCGCGCCGTACATACCCCGATGATCCCCCTGCCCCACCCGCGCCCGACACCGCCGGAAGTCATGTCAGGCCTGTCAGAAAGACCGTGCCCCGGCCCGGCGTTCATTCAGGGGCCGGTGGCCAACGCATCAGCGCTCCAGGAAAGTCCGCAGTCGCGCCGCGCCTTCTTCCAGCCGCGCCAATTCCTTCGAAGCGAAGCACCAGCGAAGCCAACCCTCACCGTCGGTGCCGAATGCGCTACCCGGCGCCAGGCCGAGTTTGGCTTCGACCACCAGCTGTTTCGCCAAGGCCAGCGCATCGGTGTGCCCGGCCAGGCGCAGCAACACGTACATGCCACCATCGGCCGGCACGACCTCCACCCCGGGCAACGGCGCCAGCGCCTGCACCAGCGTGTCGCGGCACTGACGGAAATGCGCGACCAGCGGCGCAACCGTCGCCGAAGCCTCGATCGCCGCGATCCCGGCGCGCTGCACGAACACCGGCGCGCACGAGGTGTTGTATTCGATGACCACGCCTGCCTGGCGCAGCAGCGCCGGCGGAACGACCAGCCAGCCCAATCGCCAGCCGGTCATCAGGAAGGATTTGGAAAAGCTCTGCACGGCGATCAAGCGGTCGTCGGCGTGGGAAATATCGAGAAAACTCGGCGCGGCCGTCGCACCCTGCACGTAGTACAGGCGCTCGTAGACCTCATCGGCCAGGATCCACGTGCCGGTGCCGCGGCAGTGATCGAGGATGCGCTGCTGCTCGTCGCGCGTCAGCGTCCAGCCGGTCGGGTTGTTGGGCGAACTCAGGATCAGCAGGCGCGTGTCCGGCGTGATCGCGGCGAGCAGTTCGTCCAGATCCAGCTGCCAGCCATCGGCCGCAGGCGACAGGCTGACCTCGCGCACGCGCGCACCGAGCAGGCGCGGTTGCCAGACCAGGTTCGGCCACACCGGCGTGATCGCCACGACCTCATCGCCGGCTTCCAGCAACAGCTGGTTGGCGATCATCAACGCACTCACGCCCGAGGACGTCACCGCAATCCGGTCGGCACCGATCGGGCCATGCAACGCCGAGGCATAGCTGGCGATGGCTTGGCGCAACTCAGGCAATCCCAGGTTGTGCGAGTAGAACGTCTCGCCGCGTGCCAGCGCCGCGGTGGCCGCTGCCGTCACTTCCGGCGCGGTCGGCATGTCCGACTCGCCGAACCAGAACGGCAGCACGCCCTCGATGCCGATGCCGGCGTTGGCCACTTCGCGAATCTGCGATTCGGGCATGTCCGCCACCAAAGGACGGATGCCGAGGGAGTTATGCATGGAGAACCTTTGCGGGCACATGGAGAAGGCCTGCTAGCACTCTCATTCAAGCCAGCGCCCGAACCCAAGTCAATCGTGCACCCATAGGCAACTCGCCGATTTCGCGGCCACGCGCGCATGAAAAAAGCCCCGGCTTGCGCCGGGGCCTTTTCTGGATCACACAGCCGCTTTGGATCAGGCGAACGGATCCTGCAGGACCATGGTGTGGTCGCGGTCCGGGCCGGTCGAGACGATGCTGATCGGGCAGCCGGCCAGTTCTTCCAGCGCGCGCAGATAGGCGCGCGCGGCGGCGGGCAGCTTGTCCCACTCGGTGACGCCGTGGGTGTTTTCGCTCCAGCCCGGGAACTCCAGGTACACCGGCGTGCACTCTTCCCAGCCCTGCGCATCCAGCGGCGCGTACTCGGTGCGCTTGCCGTTGTACTCGTAGGCGATGCAGATCTTCAGCTTCTCCATGCCGTCCAGCACGTCCAGCTTGGTGATGCACAGGCCGGAGATGCCGTTGATGGCCACGGCGCGCTTGAGCGCGACGATGTCCATCCAGCCGCAGCGACGCGGACGGCCGGTCGAGGCGCCGTACTCGGCACCGCGATCGCGGATGCCCTGACCGACTTCATCGTCCAGCTCGGTCGGGAACGGACCGCCGCCCACGCGCGTAGCGTAGGCCTTGGCGATGCCCAGCACGTAGTCCAGCGACTGCGCGCCCACGCCGGTGCCGGCCAGTGCGCCGCCCACAGTGGTGTTGGAGCTGGTGACGTAGGGATAGGTGCCGTGGTCGATGTCCAGCAGCGCGCCCTGCGCACCTTCGAACAAAACACGCTTCCCCTGCTTGCGCAGGTCATGCAGGATGCCGGCCACGTCGGACTTCATCGGCTGCACGTATTCGCCGAAAGCCAGCGCTTCTTCATAGGTCTTCTGGAAATCGACTGCTTCCACGCCCAGGTACTTGGTCAGGACGAAGTTGTGATAGTCCAGCGCGGTGCGCAGCAGCTCTTCCAGCTGCTTGGGGTAATGCAGGTCGGCGATGCGGATGCCGCGACGCGCCACCTTGTCTTCGTATGCCGGACCAATGCCGCGACCGGTGGTGCCGATGGCCTTGCCGCCGGCGGCCTTCTCGCGGGCCTGATCCAAGGCGATGTGGTACGGCATGATCAGCGGCGCGGCCGGGGAAATCTTCAGACGGCTACGCACTTCGACGCCGGCCGTTTCCAGCTCGTCGATTTCCTTGATCAGCGCGGCCGGGCTGATGACCACGCCGTTGCCGATCAGGCACAGCGCGTCTTCGCGCAGGATGCCGGACGGGATGAGGTGCAGGACGGTCTTCTTGCCCTTGATGACCAGCGTGTGGCCGGCGTTGTGGCCACCCTGGAAACGCACGACCGCACCGATTTCCTCGGTGAGCAGATCGACGATCTTGCCCTTGCCTTCATCGCCCCACTGGGCACCGATAACGACGACTGACTGACCCATGACGGGTAACTCCTGGTTTGTTGCGGCCATCGGGGCCGCGGACTTGGATCGTGTTGGCTGGAGGTTGGCCTTCCGGGCGTCGATCAGGCGGCCATCGGGGCCCCCTGCGCACGGCGCCGTGCCCCAGGACACGGAAAAAGCCGGTGGGTGTGCTTCTGGTGGGAAGCGCCCGGCCGGCTTTTGTGCATTATCCGGGTTTTGGGGGACCGGGGCCACCATAGGGGGCGGGAGTGCCGTTCAGGTTACGGAGGTCATGGCATCGCCTTGGCCATTCTCTGAAATCCGAGATCGATTGGCGACGCATACGGCTGAGCGACGTTAAGCGTTAGAGCAACGGCTTTCGTGCGGCTTCGCCGCCCGACCTACTTTCTTTGCTTGTGCAAAGAAAGCTAGGCAAAGAAACACACTCCGGGCGGCACGCCTGCGCTTTGCGCAGGTCCGCTACGTGGCGAGGGATTTTTGGAAGGGACATCCATGTCCCTTCCAAAAACACCGTGCATCCATGCACGGTGCCCTGCGGGTCTTTGCCTCGCCCCCTCGCCGTGCCTCACGGAGATCTACAAGCGCAAGCAAGAGCAGCACCGCGCGCGGTGCGGATTTTGCTTTTGCTGTTGCTCTGCTCTTGATCTTCAGCGCCTTCAAAGCGAGCCGAGCACCGCAGGCGGAAACGGCCGAAGAGGCGCGGGTGTTTGAGCGAAGCGAGTTCCCGCGCCGTGCCGTTTCCGGTGAGGAGCACAGGGCACCGATGCGCAGCATCGGCGAGTGTCAGGCGCTGGCGGTTTTGCTTCCTTTTGCCAAGACAAAAGGAAGACGCGCCGCGTAGCGGCGTGGAAGCCCTGCACTTGATCTCGATCAGACAAAGAAACCTTCACCCCAAAACAAAGCGAGGCGCCCAAAGGCGCCCCGCTCCACGACATTCAATCGATCAACACCAACCGGTCAACGATCACTCTTCAGGTACTGCAGGAACGGATCGTTCTTGTCCAGCACGATCACCGCATTGCCATCGGCGAACGAATTCCGGTACGCCTCCAGGCTGCGGTAGAACGCGTAGAAGCCCGGGTCGGCCGAGCTGGCCTTGGCATACAGCTGGGCCGCTTGCGCATCGCCTTCGCCGCGCATGCGCTGGGCATCGCGTTCGGCTTCGGCGGCGATCACCACCTGCTGGCGGTCGGCTTCGGCACGGATGGTACGGGCCTGTTCCTCGCCTTCGGCGCGCAGCGCGCTGGCCACCTGCTGGCGCTGGGCACGCATGCGGTCGTAGACCTCGCCGAGCACCTTGCTGTCCTGCGGCAGGTCGATCTGCTTCAGGCGGATGTCCACCAGCTGCATGCCGAGATTCTTGATCGCCGCATTAATCGAGACCAGCTGCTTGGCGATGATCTCGCTGCGGTCGCCGGAGACCAGCTGGGTCAGCGTGCGGGCGTTGATCTCGTTGCGCAGCGAGTTGGTGATGATCGGCGCCAGGCGCTTGTTGGCCGTCTGCGCATCGCCGCCGGTGGCGCGGTAATAGGCGCGCACGTCGGAGATGAAGCCGATGGCGAAGAAGTCGACCGACACATCCTTCTGCTCGGAGGTGAAGTAGCGCTCAGGCGCGGTCTCCAGGATCTGGAAGCGACGGTCGAACACGCGCGCGGTTTCCACCACCGGCAGCTTGAAGTGCAGGCCGGGCTTGAGGTCGGCGCGGGCGACGCGGCCCAGGTTGAGGACCATCGCGGTCTGGTCCTCGCGCACGACGAACACCGAGCCCATCAGCCCCAGCAGGACGGCCACGATCACGGCCACGGTCAGGGAAGTCTTCATGGGCGGGCCTCCTGGCGGCCGGTGGGTCGCGGCGGACGCAGGCTGTCGGACGCAGATGAACTGCTGGCACTGCTGTCCACGGGAGGCAGCAGCGTGTCGGTCGGCAGGCGCGGCAGGCTGGACGCCGGCGGCAGCTTGCCTGCCTGCGCGCCCGTCTCCATCGGCACGTAGATCAGCTGGCGACCGTCGCCACCAACGACCTTGCGGTTATGGGCCAGCACCTGTTCCACCGTCTCCAGCCACAGGCGCTTGCGCGTGGACTCGGGGGCGTTGGCGTATTGCTGCTCCAGCAGGGTGAAGCGGTCGGCGTCGCCCTGCGCGTTGGCGATGGCGGCCTCCTTGTAACCCTGGGCGGCGGTGCGGGTGCGCGCAGCTTCACCGCGGGCCTCGGGCACCACGCGCGCGGCGTAGGCCTGGGCCTCGTTGACCAGGCGCTCGCGGCTCTGCTGGGCGCTGTTGACGTCGTCGAACGCCGGCTTGACCTCATCCGGCGGACGCGCGTTGGGCAGGGTCAGGTCGGTCACGACCATGCCCGAGCGATAGGCGTTGAGGGCGGCCTGCAGGCGGTCCTTGGCGGCGGTGGCCAGCGGGCCGCGCTTGTTGAGCACGTCTTCCAGCGTCGCCCGGCCGACCTGCTCGCGCACCGCGCTCTGCGCGGCCTGGGTCAGCACCTGGTCGGCGGCGGCAGTGCCGTAGAGATACTGGCGCGGGTCATCGATGCGGTACTGCACGTTGACCGTGACGCTGACGATGTTCTCGTCGCTGGTCAGCACCGGCAGGGTGTTGCTGAAGGTCTGGATGGTGGTGACCTCCACATTGGTCACGCTCTCGATCGGCCACGGCCACTTCAGGTTGGGGCCGGGCTGCATGATCCGGGCGAACTGGCCGAAGCGCAGGACCACGCCGCGCTGCTGCTCGCCAACCAGCTGGAAGCTGCTGAAGGCCACCACCAGCGCTACGGCAATGCCGATCCAGCGCAGCGGGCCGTTATTGCCGCCGAACAGATTGCGCAGCTGGCCCAGCAGGCCGTCGAGCCCGTCGCGTCCCGGCTTCCAGGAATTGCGCCCCCTGCCCGGCCCGTTGCCGTTTCCGTTGTCTCCCGAACCGCTACCAGGGGTGTTCCAGGCCATGCCCACTCCGAATTGATGAATTGCACGCGTGTCCCGCAAATCCCGGGGCGCAGCGCCGTCCGATTCTACCCGCTCGCCACCGGCGTGCCCGCTGACAGGCCCGTCATGGCGCCGCAACCCCGTCAACACAAGGCCGGACACGCCCACGGCAGGATGAATCGTCCTGTCGCAATGGCGCCCATGAGCACGCAGGGATGACACCGGCGCTGGTAGGAATGGCCCGTTTTCCTTGGAAGCAGGTTGCATGTCCACGCCGATCGAGCACTACGCCATGCTGGGCGACTGCCGCAGCGCCGCCCTGGTTTGCCGCAACGGCTCCATCGACTGGTTGTGCCTGCCGCGGTTCGACGCCGAAGCGGTGTTCGCCGCGCTGTTGGGCACCCCGGACCACGGCCGCTGGCTGCTGTGCCCGGAAGACGAGGCCGCCACCAGCCAACGCCAGTACCGCGATGGCAGTCTGGTGCTGGAGACCACCTTCACCGCCGAGGCCGGCGAAGTACGCGTGGTCGACTTCATGGTCGCCAGCCAGAACGGCCACACGCACAGCCACCTGGTGCGTCTGGTCGAAGCCGTACGTGGCGAGGTCGCGATGCGGACCGAACTGGTCATGCGCTTCGGCCACGGCCACATTGTGCCGTGGGTGACCCAACAGGACGACGGCCTGCGCGCGGTCGCCGGCCCTGACCAACTGGTGCTGCGCACGCCGGTGCCGATCGAAGGCCGCGACATGACCTCGCAGGGCCGCTTCACCCTGGCCGAGGGCGAACGCACCTGGTTCGTACTGAGCCATGGCGCCTCGCACCTGCCGCCGCCGGAGGCGGTCGATCCGGACGATGCGCTGGCGACCACGCTGGACTTCTGGGAGAGCTGGTCCGGTCAGTGCGCACACGCCGGGCGCTGGAGCGAGCAGGTCAAGCGCTCGCTTGTGGTGCTCAAGGGCCTGAGCTACCTGCCCACCGGCGCGATCATCGCCGCGCCCACCGCCTCACTGCCCGAGCAGCTGGGCGGCGAACGCAACTGGGACTATCGCTATTGCTGGCTGCGCGACAGCAGTTTCACCCTGCTGGCGCTGATGAATGCCGGTTACCGCGACGAGGCTGTGGCGTTTCGCGACTGGGTCAAGCGCGCGGTGGCCGGCACGCCAGGCCAGCTGCAGGCGCTGTACGGGGTCGGCGGCGAGCGGCGCCTGGCCGAATGGTCGGCCGACTGGCTGCCCGGCTACGAGGACTCGCGACCGGTGAACTTCGGCAATGCCGCCGCCGGCCAGTTCCAGCTCGATGTGTATGGCGAACTGATCGCACTGTTCGAAATCGCGCGCATGCGCGGCATGCCGGCCGGCGCGTATGGCGACCAGCTCGAACGCGCCTTCCTGCTGGAGTTGGAGAAACGCTGGCGCGAGCCGGACGAAGGCATCTGGGAAGTGCGCTCGGGCCGACGCCACTTCACCCATTCCAAGCTGATGGCCTGGCTGGCGCTGGACCGCGCCGCGCAGAACGACGAAAGCGACTTCAGCGACGAGGACCGCCAGCGCTGGCGACAGACCGCCGATGCGGTCCACGCGGACATCATCGCCCATGGCCTGCACCCCGATGGCTACTTCGTGCAGAGCTACGGCAGCGAGGAACTCGACGCCGCCCTGTTGCTGATGCCGTTGGTGGGCTTCCTGCCGGCCGACGATACGCGCGTGGTCGCCACGGTCGATGCGATCGCCCAGCGCCTCACCGTCGATGGCCTGGTCCAGCGCTACAGCAGCCACGGCAGCGCCGACGGCCTGCCGGCCGGAGAAGGCACCTTCCTGGCGTGCAGTTTCTGGCTGGTGGAGGCGCTGGTGATGATCGGCCGCATCGACCACGCCACCACGCTCTATGAGCACCTGTGCGGGCTATGCAACGACGTCGGCCTGCTCGCCGAGGAGTACGACCCGCGCAGCCAGCGGATGCTCGGCAACTTCCCGCAGGGCTATTCGCACGTGGCCCTGGTCAACGCCGCCTACCGCCTCAACGATGCCCACAACGCCACGCGCACCAGCGCAGAGGTTCATGCATGACCGATACCATATCCCCCGGCGTCAGCAATACCGATGCCCTGGCTCCGCCCTGCCTGCTGGTGCTGTTCGGCGCGCGTGGCGACCTGGCCCGCCGCCTGGTGATCCCGGCGCTGTACAACCTCAAACGTGCCGGGCAGCTGGATGAGCGCTTCGCCATCGTCGGTTTCGACCATGGCGATATCAGCGAAGCGTCGTGGCGCAAGAACATCGGCGATGCACTGCGCAAGCAGGCGTCTTCGCGCGGCGGTGAATTCCAGGCCGATGGCATCGACGAGGACACCTGGCGCTGGCTGAGCAAGCGCATGTATTACCAGCGCGGCGACTTCACTGCCGCCGCCGACTACCGCGCGCTCAAGGCGCGCCTGGCCGAGCTGGATGGCAAGCACGACACCCAGGGCAACGTGCTGTTTTACCTGGCGACGGCGCCACGCTTCTTCGGCGCAGCCGTGAAAGAACTCGGCCGCGCCGGCCTGGTCAAGCAGGCTGAAGAAGGCCCGTGGCGCCGGGTGATCATCGAGAAACCCTTCGGCCACGACCTGGAAAGCGCGCGCGCCCTCAACGCACAGGTCGCGCAGGTGCTGGCAGAGGACCAGGTGTTCCGCATCGATCACTTCCTGGGCAAGGAAACGGTGCAGAACATCCAGGCGTTCCGCTTTGCCAATGGCCTGTTCGAGCCGGTGTGGAATCGCGATCGCATCGACCACGTGCAGATCACCGCCTCGGAGACCATCGGCGTGGAAGGCCGCGGCAGCTTCTACGAACCCACCGGCGCGCTGCGCGACATGGTGCCCAATCACCTGTTCCAGCTGCTGGCGATGGTGGCGATGGAACCGCCCAGTGACTTCACGCCCAAGGCGATGCTGCGCCGGCGCTCGGAAGTGATCGAAGCCGTGCGTCCGCTCGCGCCGGAGGATGTGGTGCGCGGCCAGTACGCCGCCGGTTCGGTCGACAGCACCCAGGTGCCCGCGTACCGCGACGAAGACACCACCTCTTCCACATCCGAAACCGAAACCTACGTGGCGATGAAGCTGGCCATCGACACCTGGCGCTGGGCCGGCGTGCCGTTCTACCTGCGCACCGGCAAACGCCTGCGCACGCGCACCACCGAGGTCGCGATCCGCTTCAAGCCCGCGCCGCTGGCGCCATTCCGCAACACCGCCGTCGGCGGTTACGGGCCCGACTGGCTGGTGCTGCACATCCAGCCCGACGAAGGCATCTCGCTGCAGTTCGACGTCAAGCGCCCTGGCTATCCGGTGGCGCTGGCGCCGGTGCGGATGGACTTCCGTTATCGCGACTGGTTTCCGCAGGAAAACACCGTCGGCTACGAGCGCCTGCTGCACGACTGCATGCGCGGCGAGGCGGCGTTGTTCCAGGATGCGGCGATGGTCGATGCGGCTTGGCGCATCGTCCAGCCGGTGCTCGATGCCTGGGCGCACCAGCCGGCCACCGAGTTCCCCAATTACGCCGCCGGCAGTGCCGGTCCGACCGCCGCCGATGCGTTGCTGGCACTCGACGGCGGCCGCACTTGGCGTGCTCTGACGCCGGGCCGCACGCGCCCACCGCAGCGTGCACGACCGAATGCCGAAGTCAGGAAACCCTCAAAAAAATCCACCGCAGCCGCAGCCAAGCCTTCAACCCCGGACGCCTCGGGCAAGCCCAAGCGCAACGCCGCGAAGAAAGCGACCACACCTGCCGTGGCGAAAAAAACCGCAGTCAAAAAGCCCGCGACCAAGCGCGCCAGCAAACGGGCGCCCGCTTCCCGCTGACGCCACGACGCCACCTTCGACCGCACGCAACAGGAGCCAGGCCATGAACACTCCCAAGACACTCGTGGTGATGGGCGTTTCCGCCTCGGGCAAGACCACCGTGTCCAATGTGCTGGGCGCGGAACTGGATTGCCGCGTGCTGGATGCCGACGATCTGCATCCGCCGGAGAACGTCGAGAAGATGCGCGAGGGCATCGCGCTCACTGACGTCGATCGCCTGCCCTGGCTGAAGAAAGTCGCCGCCTGGATCGCCGACCAGAAGGCCGCCGGCGTGGGCGCAGTGGTGTCGTGTTCGGCGTTGAAGCGCCGCTATCGCGACGTGCTGCGCGAGGCCGATCCCGCGCTGTGTTTCATCTGGCTGGACGTGGACCGGCAGACGCTGGAGGCCCGGCTGAAGCACCGGCGCGGCCATTTCATGCCGGCCAGCCTACTCGACGATCAGCTGGCCACGCTGGAGCCGCCAGATGCCGACGAATGCGCGGTGCGCGTGGTGCCGCAGGACACGGTGGACGCCACGGTGGCCGACGCGCTGGCCGGCCTGGCCGAGCTTCGCTGACGCGCAGCTTCAGTCTTCGTCCGGCCAGCGGATCTGCGGCTTGGCCGCTTCCTGGCGCGGCATCGTCACCGCATCCACTGCGGCCCACACCTTCAGCGCATCAACCGTGGCGGCCACATCGTGCACGCGCAGGATCATCGCGCCGCGCTGCGCGGCCACCAGGTGCGCGGCGACAGAGCCGGCCGCACGTTCGGACGGCACGTCGCGCCCGGTCAGCTCGCCGATGCTGCGCTTGCGCGACAGGCCCGCTAGCACCGGCACGCCGAGCTCGGTAAAGCGCTGCAGCTGCGCCAGCAGGGTCATGTTGTGCGCGGTGGTCTTGCCAAAGCCGAAGCCTGGATCGACCACGATCTTCTTCTTGTCGATCCCGCTCATTTCGGCCGCGAAGATGCGCTCGGCCAGGAAGCGATGCACCTCGCCCACCACGTCGTCGTAGTCGGGCGCGTCCTGCATCGACTGCGGCTCGCCGAGCATGTGCATCAGGATCACCGGCACGCCGAGTTCGGCCGCCGCATCGAGCGCACCGTCTTCGCGCAGGCCACGGATGTCGTTGATGAGGCCGGCGCCGGCGGCAACGGCGGCGCGCATCACCTGCGGCTTGAAGGTATCGATGCTGATCGGCAGCGTGGTCTCGCGCGACAGGCGTTCGATCACCGGCACGACGCGGCGCAACTCTTCTTCCAGCGGCACGGCCTGCGCGCCGGGGCGCGTGGATTCGCCACCGATGTCCAGGATGTCGGCGCCCTCGGCGGCCAGTTTCAGGCCGTGCGCCACGGCCGCTTCCAGCGTGTCGTGTGCGCCGCCATCAGAGAACGAATCGGGCGTGATGTTGACGATGCCCATCACCCGCGGGCGATCCAGCCGCAGCACGCGGCCGTTGCAGTCCAGCTGGAGGGAAGTGTCGAACATGGCGCGCTCCGGGCAATTCAGCGAGCGCGCATGATACGCGTCAGGCTTGCGGCGGCTTGCGCTTGGGGAGACCGCAGCGCTGACCACCCTGCTCAAGGCCAGCCAGTAGCGACATCCAGCCTGCGCCAATCCCGGCGCCCATGCCCAGCCACAAGCCCATGTCGCCCGTCGCCGCGCCCAGCGCAGCGCCGAGGGCGATCCCGATCGCCAATGCCACCATCTTTGCGTCGCGCTTCATCATCCCGGCCTCGTGCGTGGACAGGCGGCACGGCGCCGTCCTTGCATCCCGCATGCAGGACAGGACGCATGCGGCCGCAGGATGTGACCACAGGCGGTGACGGGCCGGAAGACCCGGCGTTTCAAGCAGCGCGTCGTTGCCGACCGGATCGCACCCAAAGAAAAGGCCGGAACACGTCCGGCCTTTCTTACGATCAACGGCAGCCTGCGATCAGGTCTGCGCAGCCGGACCGGCGATCGGCGGCAACGGACGCTTGGGCGGCGTGCCACCGCCGTCGTTGTCGCTCTTGGTGCCGGTCTTGGCCCAGCCCATCGGCGGCGGCGGCTCGCGGCCTTCCATCACCGCGTCGATCTGCGGGACGTCGATGGTTTCGTACTCCAGCAGCAGCTTGCCCATCGTGTGCAGCTTGTCGATGTTCTCGGTCAGGATCTTGGTCGTGCGCTGGTAGGCGTTGTCCAGGATCTCGCGGACCACTTCATCGATCTTGCGCGCGGTGTCGTCCGAGACGCTCTTGTGCTGGGTCACCGAACGGCCCAGGAACACTTCGTCGTCTTCCTCGCCATAGGCAATCGGACCCATCTGGTCGCTCAGGCCCCACTTGGTGACCATGTTGCGGGCCATCTTGGTCGCACGCTCGATGTCGTTGGAGGCACCGGTGGTGACCTTGTCCGGCCCGAAGATCAGCTCTTCGGCCACGCGACCGCCGTATAGCGAGCACAGCTGCGATTCGATCGCGGTACGGTTGTAGCTGTACTTGTCGCCTTCGGGCAGGTACATGGTCACGCCCAGCGCGCGACCGCGCGGGATGATCGTGACCTTGTAGACCGGGTCATGCTCGGGCACCAGGCGGCCGACGATGGCGTGGCCGGCCTCGTGATACGCGGTCAGGGTCTTCTCGTCGTCGCTCATGGCCATCGAGCGGCGCTCGGCACCCATCAGGATCTTGTCGCGGGCACGGTCGAAGTGGTCCATGCGGACTTCCTTCTCGTTGCCGCGCGCGGCGAACAGCGCCGCCTCGTTGCAGAGGTTGGCCAGGTCCGCACCGGAGAAACCGGGCGTGCCGCGGGCGATGGTCATCGGCACCACGTCGTCGGCCAGCGGCAGCTTGCGCATGTGGACCTTGAGGATCTGCTCGCGGCCCTTCACGTCCGGCAGGCCAACCACGACCTGGCGGTCGAAACGGCCCGGGCGCAGCAGCGCCGGGTCCAGCACGTCGGGACGGTTGGTCGCGGCGATGATGATCACGCCTTCGCCACCCTCGAAGCCGTCCATCTCGACCAGCAACTGGTTGAGGGTCTGCTCGCGCTCGTCATGACCGCCGCCCAGGCCGGCACCACGATGACGACCGACGGCGTCGATTTCGTCGATGAAGATGATGCACGGCGCGTGCTTCTTGGCCTGCTCGAACATGTCGCGCACGCGGCTGGCACCGACGCCGACGAACATCTCGACGAAGTCGGAACCAGAGATCGAGAAGAACGGCACCTTGGCCTCGCCGGCGATGGCCTTGGCCAGCAGCGTCTTGCCGGTACCGGGCTGACCGACCATCAGCACGCCGCGCGGAATCTTGCCGCCGACCTTCTGGAACTTGGTCGGATCACGCAGGAATTCGACCAGCTCGCCGACTTCTTCCTTGGCCTCGTCGCAACCGGCGACGTCGGCGAAGGTGACTTTGACCTGGTCCTCGCCCTGCAGCTTGGCGCGCGACTTGCCGAAGGACATCGCGCCCTTGGCACCGCCGCCACCGCCCTGCATCTGGCGCATGATGAAGATCCAGAAGCCGATGATCAGGATGACCGGCAGGAAGTTGAGCAGGATCATGCCGAGCGAAATGCCGTTGTCCGGCTTCTCGCGGTTGATCTGCACGCCCTTGTTGATCAGCACGTTGATCAGGCCGTCGTCCTTCGGGCCATAGACCACGCTGGAGGTGCCGTCGCCGCGCTTATAGCTGATCGCGTTGGTGATGCCGTCGCTGTCGTTGGTGAAGTCCACCGAGCTGATCTGCCCGTTGTTCACTTCCTGCAGGAACTGGCTATAGGTGGCCTGCCCGCTTCCCTGGCCTGCGCCCGTGCGCGGCGAGAAGCTCTGGAACACCACCATGAGCACCACCGCCACAACGACCCACAGCAGTAGATTCTTGGTCAAGTCGTTCATCCTCATGGGCCTCGGTATTCCTCTGGCTCTACTACGTTAACGCGAAATTCGTCCCCGGCCCGCGGGCCGGTCTCACTTGGGCTGGATGCGCTTTCCCTGCCCGAGTGCGTAAACCTCCGGCGACCGCTTGCGCGAGGCGTCCGGCTTGCGGATCACCACGCGCTCGTAGCGCCGGCGCATGTCACGGATGTAATCGTCGAACCCCACGCCCTGGAACAACTTGATCAGGAACGCACCGCCGGGTTTGAGGTGGCCGTCGGCGAAATCGATCGCCAGTTCGGCCAGATGCATCATCCTCGGCTGGTCAACCGCATCCACACCGCTCTTATTGGGGGCCATGTCGGAAAGCACAAGGTCTACCTGCTGCCCGCCGAGCATCGCTTCCAGCTGCGATAACACGGCCTGCTCCCTGAAGTCTCCGTGAAGGAATTCGACCCCGGCCAGCGAGGGCATGTCCAGGATGTCCATGGCGATGACGGTCCCGTTATCACCCATGACCTGGCGCACGTATTGGGACCAGCCGCCGGGCGCGGCGCCCAGGTCGACCACGGCCATGCCCGGCTTGAGCAGGCGATCGCGGGCGATCAGCTCCTCCAGCTTGTAGGCCGCGCGCGAGCGCAGGCCCTCCTTCTGCGCCTTTTTGACGTAGGGATCGGCGAAGTGTTCCTTGAGCCAGCGCTGGCTGCTTTGACTGCGTTTGGCCATGGAGAGATGCCAAGCGCGCGGCCTGCGGGGGCCGCGCGGATTCCGAGAGGGGTTGGCGCCCATGATACGCTGAACACCCATCACCGCCCGAAGTCCCGTCTGCATGTCTGTCGTCCTTACCTCTGCCCAGAATCGTTTCCTGCGTGGGCAGGCCCACGGGCTCAAGGCCGTGCTGCAGACCGGTGGCAAGGGGCTGACCGATGCCTTCTTCGCCGAACTGGAAGAAGTGCTGGAGCGCCACGAACTGATCAAGGTCAAGATCGCCGCCGAAGACCGCGAGGCGCGCGACGCCATGATCCAGCAGGTGGCCGAGCGCATGGGCGCGGCGATCGTGCAGCGCATCGGCCACGTGGTCGTGCTGTACCGCCCCAGCCGCGACAAGCGCAACATCGTCCTGCCGCGGGCCTGACCCGCCGCCTGAGTCTGCGGGCCCGGCGGCCGTTGCGAGGTCGCACGCCCGCCACGGAGACCCCATGCAGCTCAACCACGAACGCCCCGATTACGCTTACAGCCTGCGTGCCGCCGACGGCCGCAGCGCCAAGGTGAACGAGCAGGTCCTGGACCGCAGCTTCATCCTGACGCCCGCCTCGCTCCATCCCGACTGGCCGGTGGCCAGCGCCCAGGCACTGGACGCCGAAGGCCTGGCGCCGCTGCTGGCCCTGAACCCGGAAATCGTCCTGCTGGGGACCGGCGCATGCCAGGTGTTTCCGCCCGCCGAGGCCATGGCCGCCTGCCTGACCCGCGGCGTGGGGATCGAGGTCATGACCAACGACGCGGCCGCGCGCACCTTCCACATCCTGGCGGGCGAAGGCCGGCGCGTGGTTGCTGGGTTCATCCTGGGCGCTTAAGTCAGGCAGGTTCGCCGGAACCGAGCAATGAAAAGGCCGGGAATGACCCGGCCTTTTCATTGCAAGCCTCAGAAACTCGCTTACTTCGGCGGCAGATAGCCCTGCGGGTCGACCGGCTTGCCGTTGTAGCGGATCTCGAAGTGCAGCATGTCGCGCGAGGCACCGCTGCGGCCCATTTCGGCGATCTGCTGGCCGGCTTTGACGTTCTGGCCTTCGTTGACCAGGCGCTTGCGGTTGTGGCCGTAGGCCGACAGCCAGGCCTCGCTGTGCTTGACGATGATCAGCTCGCCGTAGCCGACCAGGCCGGCACCGGAATACACCACCACGCCGTCGGCCGAGGCGCGCACGGCGTCGCCGCCGTTGCCGGCGATGTCCACGCCCTGGTTGGCCGCGTCACCGGCGACGAAGCGGCTCACCACCTGGCCATCGGCCGGCCAGCGCCACTTGATATCGCTCTTGACTGGCGCGGCCACGGGCGCGGGCGTCGTGCCGGAGGCCGGCGTGGCCGGACGTCCAGTGGCAATCGTGGTCCCGGCCGGACCGGCCACAGGACGCGCGCCACCGGGCGGATACAGCTTCAGCGACTGCCCCGGATAGATGGTGTACGGCGGTGCGATGCCATTCCAGGCCGCCAGGTCCGAAGCGACGATGCCGTTGTCGCTGGCGATGCGGTACAGGGTCTGGCCGCGCTGGACCGTCGCGCTCTGGCCGTATTTGGGCTCGGAAACCGGGCGCGGCGCGCTGGCCGAGGTCGAACCGCCGGCGCTGCCGCGACTGGACGGACTGCTGGTCGTCCGGGTGACCGTGGTGCTGCAACCGGCCACCAGCAGCGCGATCGCGCTGGCCGCCAGGGCCGACCGCGCCGCACGTCGTTTCAGGGACACCGTCAGGTCCATGCACTTGCTCATCCGTATTTCGCCCTCCACACCAGGTACCCCACCACGCCCACCAGCAACACGCTGGCGATCCAGCCCAGTGGTTCGATCCAGCGCCGCAGCGCCGCTTCCGCACGTTCGCCACCCAGGCGCAGCGCCAGGGCGATCAGGAACACGCGCTTGCCACGCCCCACGATCATGCTGGCGATGAACGGTAGCAGCGGCACTCCGACGATGCCTGAGGCCCACGTAAATATCTTCAGCGGAATCGGCGTGAACCCGGCCAGCACCAGCAGCCAGAACGCGCGCCACGGCGACTCGGCCACCAGCTGGCGCAGGTGTGCGACCTGCCCGTCCACGGCCTCGCGCCAGCCCATCGCATCGATCAGCGGCTGCACCGCCGCGTAGGCAAAGTGGCCCAGCGCATAGCCGACCAGCGCGCCCAGCAGCGAGCCGACCAGGCTGATGCCGGCAAAGGAAAACGCGCGCCTGGGCTGGGCCAGGCACATCGGCGCCAGCATCACTTCCGGCGGCACCGGGAAGAAGATTGCCTCGATGAAGCTCAGCCCGCACAGCAGGCGCGGCGCCTGCCGATGGCGCGACCAGGTGATGGCGCGGGCGTACAACGGTCCGAAGAGCTGCATCAGTCCAGGGTTCCAGACAGGAGGGGGACGAACATCGCCGGCGCCAGCGTGGTCTGCTGCAGCTGGCCGTCGGCGTCCTTGGTGACCTGCACCAGTTCCTGCGACGCCGCGCCGCCGACCGGGGCGACCAGCACGCCGCCGGGCGCGAGTTGTTCGATCAGGGCCGCCACCAGCGCCGGGCCGGCCGCGGTGACGATGATGGCGTCGTAGGGCGCGTGCTCGGGCCAGCCGATGCGGCCGTCGTCGTGCTTGCTGCGCACGTTCATGCCGAGCTGGCGCAGGCGCTTGCGCGCCAGGCGCAGCAGGTCGCCGATGCGCTCGACCGTATAGACCTCCAGCCCAAGCGCGGCAAGCACCGCGGCCTGGTAGCCAGAACCGGTGCCGACTTCCAGCACGGTCTTTGGATTGCGGCCGGCCAGCAGCACCTCGGTCATGCGCGCCACGACCCACGGCTGGGAAATGGTCTGGCTGTGTCCGATCGGCAGCGCGGTGTCTTCGTAGGCGCGCGTGGCCAGCGCCTCGTCGACGAACAGGTGTCGCGGCACGGTGCCGATGGCGTTGAGCACGTTTTCGTCGGCGATGCCGGCTTCGCGCAGGCGCTGGACCAGGCGATCGCGCACGCGCTGGGACGTCATGCCGGAGCCGGCGGCTTCGGCTGGGCGAACGTGAAGCCGTGGCGTCATGCCGCCGGCTCCAGGCTGGCGGTGAGCCCGCCGACCCAGCTGGCGACCGTTTCCAGCGCCTGGTAGCGGGTCAGGTCGACGTGGATCGGCGTGATCGAGATATTGCCGTGGCGCACGGCGTGGAAATCGGTGCCGATGCCGGCGTCCTGCTCCTGCCCGGCCGGCCCGATCCAGTAGACCGTGCCGCCGCGTGGATCGTTCTGCGGCATGCAGGCCTCGGAGCGATGCCGGTTGCCCAGGCGCGTGACTTCGAAGCCCTTGACTTCATCCCACGCCAGGTCGGGCACGTTGACGTTGAGGATGGTGTTGGCCGGCAGCGGATCGGATTTCAGCCGCGCCACGATCTGCACCGCGGCGCGCGCGGCGGTCTCGTAGTGATGGGCAACGTGGTCGCGGGTGACCAGCGACACCGCCACCGCCGGCAGGCCGAGGAAGCGCCCTTCCATCGCCGCTGACACCGTGCCCGAATAGATCACGTCATCGCCCAGATTGGCCGAGTTGTTGATGCCCGAGACCACGATGTCCGGATCGAAATCCAGCATCCCGGTCAGCGCCAGGTGCACGCAGTCGGTGGGCGTGCCGTTGACGCGGATGGTGCGTTCGTCGAGCTGGCGCGTGCGGATCGGCAGGTCCAGGGTCAGCGAGTTGCTGGCGCCGGAGCGATCGCGGTCGGGCGCGACCACCCAGACCTCGTGGCCGGCGGCGCGCAGGCCCTCGGCGAGGATGCGGATGCCGGGGGCGTCGACGCCGTCGTCATTGCTTACAAGTACGCGCACTGAATGTCCTTCGATGATGCCCGCCCGATGATACCGGATCGATCCGGACGCTTCGCCCTTGCGTGCCGCGCGATGCGACGTACCCTGCACGACATGAGTGACGTGCGCGACGAAGACGACGACGCCAGCCTGTTCCGCGAGGCCATCGGCCAGGTGCGGCGCATGGACGATGCGCCGACGCCACCGCGCAAGCCGCGGCCACGCCCGATCGCGCGCATGGCGCAGGCCGATGAACGAGCCGCCGCGAGCGAATTCCGCCAGGCGCTGGAAGCCATGCCGATCGGCGCCGGCGACGTGCTTTCGCACCGCGTCGAGGCGCTGCCGGTGACGTTGTTCAACCGGCTCAAGCGTGGCCAGTTTTCGGTTCAGGACGAATTGGACTTGCACGGCGCCACCGCCGGCCAGGCCGAAACCGCGCTGCGCCTGTTCCTGCGCGAGGCCCAGCGCAGCGGCACCGCCTGCGTGCGCATCGTCCATGGCAAGGGGCTGGGCTCGGATGCGGAGATCCCGGTGCTGAAGAACGTCGTGGACCGGGTGCTGCGCCATCGCAGCGACGTGCTGGCATTCCATTCGGCCGTGCCCGCGCAAGGCGGCACGGGCGCGGTGGTGGTCTTGCTGGCGGCAACGCGCTGAAGCGCTAGCGCGCGTCCAGCCGCCGCCACCACGTCTGCCAGCCCTGGTTACGCACGACGGCACCGGCAGGCGTTCCGCGTAGCAGCAGCCACACGCCCATCACATCGCCAATCGAGATCAGGCCGTTGAGTAGCGACAGCGCGGCCCAGTAACCACTGAACTGTCCAAGCGCCATGCAGAGCATCCACGGCAAGCCAGTGATCACCGACAGCGGCGTGAGCAGGATGAAGATCAATCGGCCACGCGACATTTCGCCCAGATACGCGGCGAACAGCATGCCCTGTGCGGGGATCGCGCCGAGCACCGACTCGCGCCGCGTTCCCGCGCCTGGATGCGCGAGCATATGCAGCAGCTCGTGCACCACCATCATCACTGGCAGACTGAGCAAGGTGGTCCAGGGCGGCACGGTCACCCGTGCATGAGAGGCATCCTGTGCGAACAGCGGCCAGAGCCACGCTCCAACCAACAGCGCGCTCCACGGCAGCGACCACAGCATGGCCCACACCAGAAAGCGTTGTTGGCTGGGCTCATCGAGCGGCGACCAGCGCGCGTCGTCCTGCGGCGTAAAACCTTGTGTCTCCGGGACCCCGTTGTGAAACCGCATCGTCGCCACTCCTTTGGCTTGATCGAACCGGCAATGCAACTTCAGCCGATGCGATTGGCCTCACGCACCGGGCCGAGCTCATGCAGCAGCGCCGTCGCATAGCTACCGGGCATCAGCCCGAAGCGTAGTTCCAGCGTCTGCGCATCCTGCCAGGTCCATTGCAGGTCGGCGGCCTGCTGGCGCAGCGCGCGACGCTCCTGCTTCAGGCGCGCGGCCTCAAGCCCTGCGCGTAGCGCGGGACCGTCGGCTTCGGACAGCACGCGCAGCTCCAGCGCGGCGCATTCACCTTGCGGGCGTAGTTCGCCTTCGCCCCATTGCGGACCGCTGGGATGGATGTCGAACGCATTCAAGCGCTGCGCGAGCGTGTCGTCGAACGGTTCCGGTCCGAACACGCTACGACTGCCCGCCAGCATCCAGACCTCGCCCTCCAGGCCACGCTCCCAGCTGCCGTCGCTCACGCGCGCGGACAGCACGCGATTGAACAGCTCCGAGCGCGCGGCCGAGAGCAGCATGGAGCGCTGCTCGCGCTTGACACGCCGTCCCTCGAACATCGCCAGCGCCTGGTTGACGTTGTTGCCGCCGCGACCAAAGCGCTGCTCGCCGAACCAGTTCGGCAGGCCGCGCGTGGCGATGGCCCGCAGGCGCGCATCGATGGCTGCCTGCTCGCCCTGCACCTGGCGAAGGACCAGCGTGAAGCGATTTCCGGCCAGCGCGCCGCGCGGCAGCTTGCGGTTGTGCCAGGCCGACGCGACAACCTCCAGCTGATCGCTGGCCAGCAGCGCCAGGTCCGGCGCCACGCGCTTGGGCAGGTGCACGCTGAAGCGCTGGGTGGTGACGGCGTGGCGATCCTTCATGCCGGCGTAGCCGATGCCGACCTCGCCGATGCCTGCCCACTGCGCGAGCCTGCGGGCGACATCCGAGGTATTCAGGCCGCGCTTGCGCAGGGTCAGCAGCAGGTGCTCGCCTTCACCGTGGGCGTCGAAGCCATCGACCTCATCGACCTGGAAATCCGCCAGTTCGGTGCGGAACACGGCCTCCAGTACCGGAGGCCCGAACGCCAGCGGAAGACTCACACCCGCACCAGCAGCACGACCGCCTGCGCCGCGATGCCTTCGCCGCGGCCGGTGAAGCCGAGCTTCTCGGTGGTCGTGGCTTTGACGCTCATCGCATCGACGTCGATGCGCAGCACGTCAGCCAGATGCGCGCACATCGCCGCCGCGTGCGGGCCGACCTTGGGCCGTTCGCACAGTACGGTGACGTCGGCATTGCCCACCTGCCAGCCGCGTGCGCGCAGCAGGCCGTCGCAATGACGCAGGAAATCAGTGCTGTCGGCGCCCTTCCACTGCGGATCGCTGGGCGGAAAATGCCGGCCGATATCGCCCAGCGCCAGCGCGCCCAGCATCGCGTCGCACAGCGCATGGATGACCACGTCGCCATCGCTGTGCGCCAGCACCCCGCAGCTGTGCGGCACGCGCACGCCGCCGAGCATCACGTGGTCGCCGTCGGGCGCGAAGGCATGCACATCGACGCCCTGGCCGATGCGGATCTGGGGAACGCTCATGGGATTAGTTTTCCGAAGCCGGCACGCGCAGCGACAGGATGTAGGCGAACCGATCCATGTCTGCAGGCGTGGTGATCTTGAAATTGGTTTCGCTGCCTTCGATCAGCAGCGGGCGCAGGCCCTGGCGCTCCATGGCCATCGATTCGTCGGTGACATCGACGCCGGCGCCGGCGGCCTCGTCCAGCGCGCGGGTCAGCTGCAGGCGCCGGAACATCTGCGGCGTGAGTGCACGCCACAGCCGCTCGCGCGGCTCGGTGCCATCCACGCCACCGTCGTCGCCGGCCCGCTTGAGCGTGTCGCGCACCGGCGCAGCCAGCAGCGCGCCGACCGGATCTTCGCGACCGCGTTCGATCAGCTGCTCCAGGTCGCCATCGGCCAGGTTCGGCCGCGCGGCGTCATGGACCAGTACGAAATCATCGCCGCGCACGTCCTCGGGCAGCACCTGCAGCGCGGCCAGCACCGACGCGGCGCGCGTGCCTCCGCCGACGCAGGCAATGACCGGCTTGCCGTTGAATTCGCTCCAGCCCGGCCACCACGGATCGTCCGCCGAGACGGCCACCACCGCACCTTCGATCAGCGGATGGGCCAGCAGCGTGGACAGCGTCCACGCCAGCACCGGCTGGCCGCCAACCTCCAGGTATTGCTTGGGAATTTCGCTACCGAAGCGCAACCCGCGGCCTGCCGCGGGCACGATCACCCAGACACCGCGCATCAGTTGCCCTCGGCCGCCGCGGCGGTCTGGGCATCGGCAGGATCCTGCGGTGCCGCTTGCGGCACGGCCGGCAAGGCGTTGGCGGCGCCCTGGCCCTCCGGTGTGTCGACCACGCGATAGAACTTCTCGCCCGGCTTGATCATGCCCAACTCGCTGCGGGCACGTTCTTCGACCGCCGCTTCGCCGGACTTGAGGTCTTCCACTTCGGCCGCCAGCGCGGCGTTGCGCTGGTGCAGGCCTTCGTTCTCGCGGGTCTGGCTGGCCACCTGCGCGCGCATGGTGATCACCTCGCCCGAGCTGCCACGGCCGAACCACAGGTGGTACTGCAGGAAGGCCAGCAGTAACACCAGCACCAGCAGCAGCCAGCGCGGCTTGGCCATCTCAGCGCCCCAGGCAAATGGTGAAATGGCCAGGCGTCATCGCGTCAGCTCAGCGCTTAAGCGAGACGAACGCATTGCGGCCGGCGTAGCGCGCACCCTTGCCCAGCGCTTCTTCGATGCGCAGCAGCTGGTTGTACTTGGCCACGCGGTCGCTGCGGCACAGCGAGCCGGTCTTGATCTGGGTGGCGGTGGTTGCCACGGCGATGTCGGCGATGGTGGTGTCTTCGGTCTCGCCTGAGCGGTGCGACACGATCGACGCATAACCGGCGTGGTGGGCCATCGCGATGGCTTCCAGCGTCTCGGTCAGGGTGCCGATCTGGTTGACCTTGATCAGGATGGCGTTGGCGGTCTGCGACTCGATGCCTTCCTTGAAGATCTTCGGGTTGGTGACGAACAGATCGTCGCCCACCAGCTGCACCTTCTTGCCGATGCGGTCGGTCAGCTGCTTCCAGCCGGCCCAATCGTCTTCGGCCATGCCGTCTTCGATGGTGATGATCGGGTACTGCGCGGCCCAGTCGGCCAGGAAGTCGACGAACTGCTCGCTGGTCAGGCGCTTGTTCTCACCGACCAGGTTGTACTTGCCGTTGTCGTGGAACTCCGAGGACGCCACGTCCAGGCCCAGCAGGATGTCTTCACCAGCGGTGTAGCCGGCCTTGCCGATCGCTTCCAGGATGGTGTCCAGCGCTTCGACGTTGCTGCGGAAATCCGGAGCAAAGCCACCTTCGTCGCCCACCGCCGTGCTCAGGCCGTGGCCCTTCAGCACGCTCTTGAGCGCGTGGAAGATCTCGGTGCCGGCACGCAGCGATTCGGAGAACGAATCGAAGCCCACGGGCAGCACCATGAACTCCTGGAAGTCCACGTTGTTATCGGCGTGCGCGCCACCGTTGATGATGTTCATCATCGGCACCGGCAGCTGCACGTCGGACTCGGACGTATCGGCCAGGTGCTGCCACAGCGGCTTCTTGTTGGCTGCGGCCACGGCGTGTGCGTTGGCCAGGGAAACACCGAGCAGCGCATTGGCGCCCAGGCGGCCCTTGTTCTCGGTGCCATCCAGGTCGATCAGGCGACGGTCCAGGCCTTCCTGGTCGGCGGCGTCATAGCCCTTCAGCGCGTCGGCAATCGTGGTGTTGATGTTGGCCACGGCCTTGGACACGCCCTTGCCCAGGTAACGGGTCTTGTCGCCATCGCGCAGTTCCACTGCTTCCTTGGCGCCGGTCGAGGCACCGGACGGCACGGCCGCGCGGCCAAAGGAACCATCGGTGAGCGTGACTTCCGCTTCCAGCGTGGGATTGCCACGGGAGTCGAGGATTTCGCGGGCGTGGATCTTAGTGATCTGCGGCATCGGAACGTCTCTTCCAGTATTGAAGGTTTTGGGACGGCACGCATTGTCCATCAGAAACACATGCCAGTTGAGTCATTGCGAGAACAATTGCGCGTGCATTGACGAGTTGAGAGGCCGGATCGCCTGCAGCCGCCATGCTTCCAAGCCCAAGAATCAGCAGTCGAGCCTGCTCTTCCGGGGTGTTTGAGCCTTCTGCAGCTCGTACGGAAGGGTCAGAACGGCCCAATATCCCGATGGCTTCCTGACGGAAGGCAGAAAATTCAGGGGATGCCGCTAACCTATTCGCAGCGATGGCCGCACTAACTCTGCCTGACTCTATCAACGGCCTCATGCAATCCGACAAAGGTTTGTAAGCACTAAACAACTCGATGTAGAGCTCATTTGTCGACAGCCCTGCTGCAACTCCCGGCTCGCTCACGACAGGAGTCGAGACGGCTGCACCCGTCGCAGCAAACAACAGACTGACTAGTACAGCAGAGCGAGCGACGTACATCGCTCCTCTGACAAACGATCGGCCGATTACGGCCCGATCCGAGCTAGGGGATTCCGGCGAATGACTTCGACCAGAATCCCGAGACATCAAGCGCGTGCTTCCTTGAGCAGCTTGCCGCCGGCCTTGCGCTCGCGTGCGGCGCGGATGAAGCCGACGAACAGCGGATGGCCATCGCGCGGCGTGGACAGGAACTCCGGGTGCGCCTGGCAGGCCAGGTACCACGGGTGCTTGTCGCGCGGCAGTTCGACCATTTCCACCAGCGTGTCGTCCATCGACTTGGCCGAAATCACCAAGCCGGCGTCTTCCAGCTGGGTGCGGTAGCGATTGTTGAACTCGTAGCGATGACGATGACGCTCGGAGACCACGTCGTTGCCGTACATCTCGCGGGCCAGCGTGCCCGGCTTGAGACGCTGTTCCTGCAGGCCAAGGCGCATGGTGCCGCCCAGGTCGGATTTCTCATCGCGCTTTTCCACGTCGCCCGAGCTGGTGCGCCACTCGGTGATCAGGCCGATCACCGGATGCGGGGACTGCTTGTCGTTCTCGGTGCTGTTGGCGCCGTCGAGCTTGCAGATATGGCGGGCGTAATCGACCACCGCCGCCTGCATGCCGTAGCAGATGCCGAAATACGGCACGCCCTGCTCACGCGCGTACTGCGCGGTCAGCACCTTGCCTTCGAACCCGCGATCGCCGAAGCCGCCCGGCACCAAGATGCCGTCGACGCCCTGCAGCGCGTCGGTGCCTTCCTCGATGTCCTGCGATTCCAGCCACTTCAGGTTGACGCGCGTGCGCTGGCGCAGGCCGCCGTGCTTGAGCGCTTCGCCGACGGACTTGTAGGCGTCCTTGTGATCGATGTACTTGCCGACCACGGCGATGGTGACTTCATCGAGCGGATTGACCGTGGCATCGACCGCGGCTTCCCACTCGTGCAGATCGGCTTCCTTCTGCGCCGCCAGGTGCAGGCGGTCGACCACGAACTGGTCCAGACCCTGTTCTTTCAGGTTCAGCGGGATCTTGTAGAGCACGTCCACGTCGCGCAGGGTGATCACCGCGCGCTCGGACACGTTGGTGAACAGCGAGATCTTGCGACGCTCGCCATCGGGGATTTCCTGCTCGGACCGGCACAGCAGCACGTCGGGCTGGATGCCGATCGAACGCAGTTCCTTGACCGAGTGCTGGGTCGGCTTGGTCTTCAGCTCGCCGGCGGCGGCGATGTACGGCACCAGGGTCAGGTGCATGAAGACGGCCTTCTCCGGGCCGCGCTCGGCGCGGATCTGGCGGATCGCCTCCAGGAACGGCAGCGATTCGATGTCGCCCACGGTGCCGCCGATCTCGATCAGGCCCACATCGAAGCCGGCAGTGGCCTCGTCGATGCTGCGCTTGATCTCGTCGGTGATGTGCGGGATGACCTGCACGGTCGCGCCCAGGTAGTCGCCGCGGCGTTCCTTGCGGATCACGTTTTCGTAGATGCGGCCGGTGGTGACCGAGTTCTTGCGGCTCAGGCGCGTGCGCACGAAGCGCTCGTAGTGGCCGAGGTCGAGGTCGGTCTCGGCGCCGTCGTCGGTGACGTAGACCTCGCCGTGCTGGAACGGGCTCATGGTGCCCGGGTCGACGTTGATGTACGGGTCCAGCTTCATCATCGTGACCTTCAGGCCACGCGATTCGAGGATGGACGCCAGCGACGCGGCGGCGATGCCTTTGCCCAGCGAGGACACCACGCCGCCGGTCACGAAAATCAGGGGAGTCATGGATCGGGGCTCCTGGAAAGCCATAGTTTACCGGGTGCGGCGGCTGCGGCCAAACGGCGCGATGCATCTGCCGTTCCGCCAGTCGGGGTTGGACGAACAAAAAAACGCACGCCCCAGCGAGTGGGGCGTGCGCGTGGACCTGCTGGAAACGCCGCGGTTACTGCTTGCGCGGGGCTTCTTCTTCCTCTTCTTCCCGCGGGGCCGAGCCGGCCGAGGCCTGACCCTGCTTCTTCAGGCGCTGCTCGTTGGCGGCGCGGCGTTCAGCGCGCTTCTCGGCTTCGCTGCGGGTGTCTTCGGCCTTGGCCGGACCGGAGGTGGCCGCCTTGCTTTCAGCCTGCGAACCACCGGAGGCGGCCAGCGCGACGGCGGCGGTGGACAGCGCGGCAACGGCGCCAGCCAGCAGCAATACGGTTCGGGATTTCATGGTGACTCCTGGTAAGGAACCGGGTGGGACTGCAGCGGCGCACAACGCGCCTGCAGCGCAACAAAGCCTACTCGCCGCGGTTTAGCGCGCCCTGAATGCGGGCGCCGGCGCCCAAGCACCGTCTCATTCCAGTGCGTCCAGCCGTTCGCGCAGCTGCCGGACCCGGGCTGCATCGGTGCGCCAGAAGCCGGGCGACAAGCCTACCGGGGCCGCCGCGCCCTGGCCTTCCATCAGCGCCCTGGCCGAGGCATGGAATTCGCGCACGCCGGCCTGCGACGCAAGCGCTTCCAGGGTCTCCACGGCCACGCCCGCCCCGGCCATGACCGCGATCCGCCCCGCGGACTGGGCCACGCAGCGGCCGATCAGCGCCGCACCTTCCGGCGCGCTGTCGGCCTGGCCCGAGGTCAGCAGCCGCTCGCAGCCCAGGCCGATCACCGCCTCCAACGCCGCGACCGGATCAGGCGTGCAATCGAAAGCGCGATGGAACGTCACGCCCAGCGTGCCGGCGGACTGCATCAGCGCCGCGCAGCCGGCCACATCGACCGCGCCGCCCGCCTCCAGCGCGCCCAGCACCACGCCGTCGCAGCCCAATCGGACGCACAGCTCCACATCGCGCTGCATGACCTCCCATTCGGCCGGCGAGTAGACGAAATCACCGCCACGCGGGCGGATCAGCACGTACAGCGGGATCCGCAGGCGGTCGCGCGCCAGGGCCAGTGTGCCGTAGGACGGCGTGCAGCCGCCCTCGCCCAGGTTCTCGCACAGCTCGACTCGGTCGGCGCCGCCGGCCTGGGCCGCCAGCGCCGATTCCAGCGAATTGGCGGCGATTTCCAGCACGCGCCGCGTGCCGCCCGGTCGAATCGACATCGCGCTCAGTACTTCTCGGTCGTATAGATCGCCTGCGAGCTCAGCAGCGCATCCTGCTTGCCGCTGTCGCAGACCGCGTAGGAAAAGCCCTTGTGCAGCGCAAACGCCCCGACTTCGCCCTGCTTGTTCATGGCCAGGAAGCACACCTGCAGCTCCTTGCTGGCTTCCGGACGCTTGTGCACCACGCGCGCGATCGCCTCGCGGCAGGCGTCGGCCGGCGAATGGCCTTGGCGCATCAGTTCCACCACCAGGAAGCTGCCAACGTTGCGGATCATCTCCTCGCCCACGCCGGAAGCCGTGGCGCCGCCGACGTCGTTGTCCACGTACAGGCCCGCACCGATGATCGGGCTGTCGCCGACCCGGCCGTGCATCTTCCAGGCCATGCCGCTGGTGGTGCAGGCGCCGGCCATGTGGCCGTTGGCATCGATGGCCAGCATGCCGATGGTGTCGTGATTCTCTTTATTGCCGGGCAGCTTGCGCTGCTCGATGTTGATCTCGGGCTTGTACTGGGCGGTCTTGAGCCATTCGCGCCAGGCTTTTTCGGCCTCGGGCGTGCGCAGGGACTGCGCCTTGAAGCCCTCGCTGATGGCGAACTGGCGGGCGCCGTCGCCGACCAGCATCACGTGCGGGGTCTTTTCCATCACCCGGCGCGCAACCGAAATGGGATGGTCGATGTCCTCGATCGCCGCGACCGAGCCGCAGCGGCCGTCGCCGTCCATGATGCAGGCGTCCAGGGTCACGTAGCCGTCGCGATCGGGATAGCCGCAGCGGCCGACGGTGGAATTGCACTGGCCGGTTTCGGCCCAGCGCGCGCCGGCTTCGACCGCATCCAGCGCGCTGCCGCCCTTGCCCAGCACGGTCCAGGCCGCGGCATTGGCCGGCACGCCGAAGTCCCAGGTCGAGGCCACGCGGGCGCCGCTGGGCGTGGTGGCCGCGCGGACCTTGGGCAGCGCGGTCGCACCGGCGGCCAGGAGCGAGGTCTGCAGGAAACTGCGACGTGAGGGCATGCGAGATCCTTGGGATGTGGGGGTGTTGGGGAGGAACTAGACCGCAGTGAAGCGCAAACCGTTGGCTTCGTGCCAGGCCGCCGCGCCGATCACGCCCAACCAGCCGTGGTCGATGCAGAACACCGGCACCTGGCGCAGCGCCGGTGCCAGGACGCCCTTGTCCAGGAAGCGCTGCATGAAACCGCCGCGCTGCAGGTAATGGCCGATGTGCCCGGCGATGCCGCCGGCCAGGTAGACCGATTTGGCGCAGAAGGTGATGGCCAGATCGCCGGCGTAGCTGCCCAGCCAGGCGCAGAACACTTCCAGGCAGTGCAGCGCGATCGGGTCATCGCCCGCATCGGCCGCGGCGACCACTTCGGCCGGCAGGGTCCAGCGCGGCGCGACGCCTTCGCGGCGGCACAGCGCTCCGTACAGGGTCATCAGGCCGGTGCCGGACAGGATGCGCTCGGCATCGACATGGGCGAACTGCTGCTGCAGGCCTTGCAGGATCTCCATTTCCAGCGGATTGCCCGCCGTTAGCGCGGCATGGCCGGCCTCGCTGGGCAGCACGCGGTAGCCGGACGGATCGGAGACCAGCAACGCCGCGCCCAGGCCGGTCCCCGGGCCGAGCAGCAGCGCCGGCAGCTCGGCCAGTTCCACATCAGCCGCGTGCAGCGCGGTCATCTGGGTCTGCGAGACCTGCGGCAGTGCCCAGGCCAGCGCCTGAAAATCGTTGATCAGCTCCAGCGTGGACAAGCCTGCCTCTTCGCGGGTCGCGGCCAGCGACACCGACCAAGGCAGATTGCTGTTGAGCAGGACGTCACCCTGCAGTACGCCAGCAATGGCAACCACGGCCGCGACTGGCCGTGCGCCCAGGCTTTCGGCCTTGAGTTCTTCGCCGAACCGGCGCAGCACCGCGGCCAGGCTGGGGAAGTCGGCACAGGCGTAGCGGCGCTGGCCGATGATTTCCGGCGCCTCACTGCACCCACGGGCCAGGCCGAGCCGTGCAAAGGTGCCGCCCACATCCGCGGCGATGAACGCACCGACGCTGTCGTCTTTCAAATCGCCCGCATGACGCGGCGCGGTCGTGTCCACCACCCGTGACTTCTCCTGTGTGCTGGTGTCGCGCCAGGCGCCGCGCGCCGGGCTTGGCACGCAGACCGGCTGGGCGCGCCGCCGTGGCCCGATTGTATCGGCCAAGCGCGGCCTGCATGGTGCGACGCCTGCCAAGCACGCCGGCGTCGCACCGCTTGCGCCACGGGCAACGGCCGTCACAAGCGTGCAAAAGCCCGCCCCAGACCGCACACTTGCCCGCCTTCGTGGCCTCCACACGACCTGACTGCACGCATGAATACCCGCTACAACGCCGCCGATATCGAAGTCCTCTCCGGCCTGGATCCGGTCAAGCGCCGCCCCGGCATGTACACCGACACCGCGCGCCCGAACCACCTGGCGCAGGAAGTCATCGACAACTCGGTCGACGAAGCCCTGGGCGGCCACGCCAAGATGGTGGAAGTGACCATCTTCAAGGACGGCAGTGTCGAGGTGTCCGACGATGGCCGCGGCATGCCGGTGGACATCCACCCGGAAGAGAAGATCCCCGGCGTCGAGCTGATCCTCACGCGCCTGCATGCCGGCGGCAAGTTCAACAACAACAACTACACCTTCTCCGGCGGCCTGCACGGCGTGGGCGTGAGCGTGGTCAATGCGCTCTCGACGCTGGTGGAAATCCACATCAAGCGCGACGGCAGCGAACACCGCATCACCTTCGAAAACGGCGACCGCGCCAGCCCGCTGGAAGTGGTCGGCAGCGTCGGCAAGAAGAACACCGGCACCCGCGTGCATTTCTGGCCGGACCCGAAGTATTTCGATACGCCCAAGATCAACGTACGCGCCCTGCGTCACTTACTGCGCGCCAAGGCCGTGCTGTGCCCGGGCCTGACGGTGAAGCTGTTCGACGAAGCCACCGGCGAGCGCGACACCTGGTTCTTTGAAGACGGCCTGCGCGACTACCTCAAGGGCGAGATGGGCGAGCGCGAGCTGCTGCCCGCACAGCTGTTTGTCGGCACGCTGAAGAAGGAAACCGAGATCGTCGACTGGGCCGCGGCCTGGGTGCCCGAAGGCGAGCTGGTCCAGGAAAGCTACGTCAACCTGATCCCTACCGCCCAGCACGGCACCCACGTCAACGGCCTGCGCTCGGGCCTGACCGATGCGCTGCGCGAGTTCTGCGACTTCCGCAACCTGCTGCCGCGCAACGTCAAGCTGGCCCCGGAAGACGTCTGGGACCGCGTCACCTTCGTGCTGTCGTTGAAGATGACCGATCCGCAGTTCTCCGGGCAGACCAAGGAACGCCTGTCCTCGCGCCAGGCCGCCGGCTTCATCGAAGGCGCCGCGCACGATGCCTTCAGCCTGTGGCTCAACCAGCACGTCGAGATCGGCCTACAGATCGCGCAGCTGGCCATCGACCGCGCCAGCGCGCGGCTCAAGACCGAAAAGCAGATCGTCCGCAAGAAGATCACCTCCGGCCCGGCCCTGCCCGGCAAGCTGGCCGACTGCATCAGCCAGGACCTCTCGCGTACCGAACTGTTTCTGGTCGAGGGCGACTCGGCCGGCGGCAGCGCCAAGCAGGCGCGCGACAAGGATTTCCAGGCGATCCTGCCGCTGCGCGGCAAGATCCTCAACACCTGGGAAGTGGCCTCAGGCAGCGTCCTGGCCTCGGAAGAAGTCCACAACCTGGCCATCGCCATCGGTTGCGACCCGGGCAAGGACGATATCTCCGGCCTGCGCTACGGCAAGGTCGTGGTCCTGGCCGATGCCGACTCGGACGGCCTGCACATCGCCACCCTGCTGAGCGCCCTGTTCCTCAAGCATTTCCCGGCGCTGGTCGCGGCCGGGCACGTGTTCGTGGCGATGCCGCCGCTGTTCCGCGTGGACGTGGGCAAGCAAGTGTTCTACGCGCTGGACGAGGAAGAAAAGCGCCTGCTGATGGAAAAGATCGCGCGCGAGAAGATCAAGGGCCAGGTCAACGTCACCCGCTTCAAGGGCCTAGGCGAGATGAACCCCTCGCAGCTGCGCGAGTCGGCGATCCACCCCGACACCCGCCGCCTGGTCCAGCTGACCGTGGCCGACGGCGACGACACCCACGGCCTGATGGACATGCTGCTGGCCAAGAAGCGCGCGGGCGATCGCAAGACGTGGCTGGAAACCAAGGGCGATCTGGCTTCACTGGAAGTCTGATCCCAAACGCTTGACCCACCCGAAATCGCCGCCTGATCCGCGGCGATCGAGTCAGTGCGCGCGCTGCAGCGTGCTTTCCTCGTACGGCTGCACCACCACCCAGCCTTCGCCGGCAAAACGCAGCTGCACGCTTTCGCCCGAGCCGCGGCCCAGCAGTGTGCCCAGGCTGATATCGGTGACGATCTCGGGCGTCAGCCCGCCCGACCAGGCCACCGTCGCATTGGGGTCGGTGAACACCGGCCCGGTGTCGCGCGTGACCGGCAGGGTCAGCGGCTCGTAGTGCGAGGTGATCGCCACGATGCCGTGGCCGGACAGGCGCATGTTGAACAGCCCGCCCGAGAGCATCCCGGCGACCTTGCGCATCATCGTGATGCGCGACTCGATGCCGGCCTCGACCGCCAGCACGTCGTTGCCGTTGACGTAGATCGATTCGCCAGCCAGGCGCAACAGGGTGATCTTCTTGCCCTTGTCGGCCAGGTACACGCGGCCCTGGCCCTCGACCTTCATCAATTGCAGGCCTTCGCCGCTGGCCATCTTCTTCAGCAAGGTGCCTAGGCCCTGTTCCAGCATGCCCTGGCGGGTGAACTTGACCCCGCCCAGGCGCGCGACCATCGACCCGGCCTTGGCCCAGACCAGGCCGTTGAGGCGCACCTCCAGCAGGTGCGGGCTTTCCAGCTCGAAGGCCTCACCGGTCACGTCCTTCTCGGACGAGGCGGCCACGAACTGCTGCAGGGTGCGGACGGCCATATGCGGATCCATGCTGGGGTTGATGAGCGGATCTTAAGCGTCGACCGGTGATTTCCGTTGGATCGCATCGATCGAACCTGACGCGGTCACGCGCGTCGGCTAGACTGGTCGACGTTTGCTCACACGCCCAAAGAGGCCACCCCCGATGACCGCGCCCCTCGCCTATCGCCGCATCCTGCTGAAACTTTCCGGGGAGGCGTTGATGGGATCTGAGGATTACGGCATCGATCCCAAGGTCATCGGCCGCATCGCCCGTGAAATCATCGAGGCCCGCGATGCCGGCGCCGAAGTCGCGCTGGTGATCGGCGGCGGCAACATCTTCCGCGGCGCCGGCCTGGCCGCCGGCGGCATGGACCGCGTCACCGGCGACCAGATGGGCATGCTGGCCACGGTCATCAACGCGCTGGCCATGCAGGACGCACTGGAAAAGCTTGGCGCCAAGGTCCGCGTGATGAGCGCGCTGAAGATCAATGACGTGTGCGAGGACTACATCCGCCGCCGCGCCGTGCGCCACCTGGAAAAGGGCCGCATCGCGATCTTCGCCGCCGGCACCGGCAACCCGTTCTTTACCACCGACTCCGGTGCGGCCCTGCGCGCGATCGAGATCGAGGCCGACCTGCTGCTCAAGGCGACCAAGGTCGACGGCGTCTACGACAAGGACCCGCGCAAGTTCCCCGACGCCAAGCGCTTCGACAAGCTGACCTACGACGAGGTGCTGGGCCGCGGCCTGGAAGTGATGGACACCGCCGCCTTCGCCCTGTGCCGCGACAGCGCCGTGCCGCTGCGCATCTACGACCTGTCGGTGCCGGGCAATCTGATGAACATCCTGCGTGGCGAGAACATCGGCACGCTGGTCGAGGGCCGCGGCTGAATCCACCTGGGCGCGCCACGCGCCCTGTAATTGTGTCCGCGCACGACGCGGGCCACGCTGGCCGGCATGGCAAACGCCCATTCCCACGACCACGCCGATCATGGCCACCACGGCCATGATCACGCCCACGACGCACCGGCCGCGCACGATCACGCGCATGGCAGCGCCGGCGGACACAGCCACAGCCATGACACCGGCACGCGCGGTTACGCGGTGGCGATGCTGGTCAACCTGGCCTACACCGCACTGGAGGCCGGCTACGGCTTCCACACCAACTCGCTGGCCCTGCTCTCCGATGCCCTGCACAACCTGGGCGACGTGCTCGGCCTGGGCCTGGCCTGGGCCGCGGCTGCGCTGGCCCGTCGCCAACCAACCGCGCACCACACCTATGGCTGGCGCAAGGCCACGCTGCTGGCGCCACTGGCCAATGCGATCGTCCTGATGGTGTTCTCCGGCGGCCTGGCCTGGGAGGCGATCCGCCGTTTCAGCGAGCCGCCGTCGATCCCGGCCCTGCCGGTCATCGTGGTCGCCGCGATCGGCATCGCGGTGAACCTAGGCGCGGGCTGGCTGCTGCACGGCGGCGGTGGGCACGGACATTCCCACGGCGGCCACGACCTCAACCGACGGGGCGCGATTCTGCACCTGATGGCCGATGCCGCCGTGTCGCTGGCGGCGGTGATCGCCGGCGTCGGCATGTGGTGGCTGGGTTGGGAATGGCTGGATCCGGCGACCGCGCTGCTGGTGGGCGTGGTGATCGCGGCGGGCACTTACGGCCTGCTGCGCGAGAGCTTCTCGGCGGCGATGGACGCGGTGCCTCAACACATCGACCAGGCCGCGGTGGGCGACTTCCTCGCCACCCAACCTGGCGTCAGCGCGATCCACCACCTGCACATCTGGCCGCTGGGCGCGGGTGAAGTCGCCCTGACCGCGCACCTGGTCCGGCCGGTGGCCGAGCACGACGACGCCTTCATCGACGCCACCGCCAAGGCCTTGGCCGAACGCTTCGGCATCAGCCACGCCACCCTGCAGCTGGAACGCGGCCAGGCCTGCACCCAGCCCTGCCACGGCGCCCATGCCGCCGGCCACGCGCCACACCCCTGAATCACCGATTGCGGCATCGCAAACCCGGCCGGCGCTGCCTTTCGCCTATAATCCCGGGTTTGACGAACCTCTGGACCCGACGATGCTGAACGACATCAAGAACGACGCGCAGACGCGCATGAACAAGAGCGTCGAGTCGCTGCGTCACGACCTGACCAAGCTGCGCACCGGCCGCGCCACCACCGCGCTGGTCGACCATCTGAAGGTCAACTACTACGGTTCGGACATGCCGCTGACCCAGGTGGCCTCGGTCGTGGTGAGCGACGCGCGCTCGCTGACCATCACCCCGTGGGAAAAGCAGATGGTGTCGGCCGTGGAGAAGGCGATCCTGGGCTCGGACCTGGGCCTGACCCCGAACACCGCCGGCACCGTCATCCGCATCAACATCCCGGCCCTGACCGAGGAGCGCCGCAAGGACCTCTCCAAGGTCGTGCATTCCAACGGCGAAGACTCCAAGGTCGCGATCCGCAACATCCGTCGCGACGCCAACCAGCAGGTCAAGGACCTGCTGAAGGAAAAGGAAGTCACCGAGGACGACGTGCGCCGCAGCGAAGAAGAGATCCAGAAGATCACCGACAAGGCCATCAAGGATGTCGACGAGGTGGTCAAGGCGAAGGAACAGGAACTGATGGCGGTCTGAGCGGGTCACATCGTCTCCGTGACCGCCATGCCACCACCCCTGCCCCCGGTCCCGCGCCACCTGGCCATCATCATGGATGGCAACGGGCGCTGGGCCGAACGCCGCCGCCGCCCGCGCATGATCGGCCATCGTGCCGGCGCGCGCGCGGTCAACCTGTGCATCGATTTCTGCCTGGAACGCGGCGTCCAGGCGCTGACCCTGTTCGCCTTCTCCAGTGAAAACTGGGGCCGCCCGGCCGAGGAGGTCGGTGCGCTGATGAAGCTGTTCATGGGCGCGCTGGAGCGCGAAGTCGATGAGCTGCATCGGCGCGGTGTGCGCGTGCGCTTCATCGGCCAGCGCGACCGTTTCGCACCCGGCATCGTCCAGCGCATGGATGCAGCCGAAGCCCTGACCGCCGCCAACACCGCGCTGACCCTGGTCATCGCCGCCAGTTACGGCGGCCGCCAGGACATGGCCCAGGCCGCGCGCACGCTGGCGATCGAAGTCGCCGCCGGCCGTTTGAAGCCCGAAGACATCGACGAGGCCCGCCTCGGCGCCCAGGTGGCGCTGGCCGACCTGCCGGCGCCGGACCTGTTCATCCGCACCGGCGGCGACCATCGCATCAGCAATTTCCTGCTGTGGCAGCTGGCCTATACCGAGCTGTGGTTCACCGAGACCCTGTGGCCCGACCTGGACGCCACGGTCCTGCAAGCCGCCCTGGACGACTTCGCCATGCGCGAACGCCGCTTCGGCCTCACCGGGGCCCAGGTGGCCGCGACTGGAACCGCGCCATGACCCGTACCCGCGTGCTTGCTGCCCTGGTCATGGCCCCACTGGCCATCCTGGCGATCCTGTTCCTGCCAACGCCGTGGATGGCCGCGCTGGCCGCGGCGATGTTCCTGATCGGGCTGTGGGAATGGCTGAAGCTGGCCGAGATCGAGGACACCCTCTCGCGCACCGTGCTGGTGCTGCTCAACCTGGCATTGATGGTGGTGCTGACCTGGGCCAGCCGCTCCAGCGCAGGGTTCTCGCCGGCGCTGTTCCAGATCGTGTCGCTGGTCGGCGCCATCTGGTGGCTGGCCGCGCTGCTGTGGCTGCGCTTCTACACCTTCGCCTCGGACCACCAGACCTGGGCGCGGCTGTTCAAGCTGGCCGCCGGCACCCTGGCCATCGTGCCGGCCTGGTGCGCGCTGTGCCTGATCCACTCGGGCAACTTCGCCAGCCTGGGCAGCCTGTCCGAACACCTGTGGCTGCTGACCGCGCTCGCCATCGTCTGGGCCGCCGACAGCGGCGCGTACTTTGCCGGCCGCGCATTCGGCAAGCGCAAGCTGGCCCCGCGCATCAGCCCGAACAAGACGATCGAAGGCCTGCTGGGTGGCCTGGTCGCCGGCGTGGTCGTCGGCCTGCTGGGCGGCTGGCTGGCCGGCGTCGAACTCTCGCAGATCGGCGCCCTGGCCCTGGTCAGCATCGCCACGGTGCTGATCTCGGTGGTTGGCGACCTGTTCGAAAGCCTGCTCAAGCGGCATGTCGGCGCCAAGGATTCTGGCCACCTGATTCCCGGCCACGGCGGCATATTGGACCGCATCGACGGCGTGGTCGCCGCGCTGCCGGTGTTCCTGATCGGCCGCGAGCTGCTGGGCTTCTAGAGGATGGACCTGATGCCTCTCGTTTCACGCCGCGTCGCGGTCCTGGGCGCCACCGGGTCAATCGGCACCTCGGCGCTGGACGTCATCGCCCGCCATCCGGGCACCCTGCGCGCCACCGTCCTGGCGGCCGGCAGCAACGTGGCCGCCTTAGTCGCCCTGTGCCGCACGCACGCGCCCGATCATGCGGTGATCGCCGACGAAAGCCGTTTCGCCGAACTGCGCGACGCCCTGGCCGACGCCGGCCTGGCCACCCAGCCACACGCGGGCAACGCAGCGCTCGACGCCCTGGTCGCCGGCGATGCCTGCGACACCGTGGTTGCCGCGATCGTCGGCGCCGCTGGCCTGTCCTCGACCCTGGCCGCGGCCCATGCCGGCAAGCGCCTGCTGCTGGCCAACAAGGAATCGCTGGTCCTGGCCGGCGCGCTGGTCATCGCCGCAGCCGATGCCGCCGGCGCCGAAATCATCCCGATCGACAGCGAGCACAACGCGGTTTTCCAGTGCCTGGGCTCGCGTGAAGCCGGCGCCCAGGTCCGCAAGATCGTGCTGACCGCCTCGGGCGGGCCCTTCCGCGGGCGCAGCCGCGCTTCGCTCGAAGCGGTCACCGTCGCCCAGGCCGTGGCCCACCCCAAGTGGTCGATGGGCCCCAAGATCTCGGTCGATTCGGCCACCTTGATGAACAAGGGCTTGGAGCTGATCGAGGCCGCGCACCTGTTCAATGTCGGTCGCGACCGCCTGGATGTGCTGGTCCATCCGCAGAGCCTGGTGCATTCGCTGGTGGAATTCATCGACGGTTCCACCCTGGCCCAGCTGGGATTGCCGGACATGCGCACCGCGCTGTCGATCGGCCTGGGCTGGCCGCAGCGCATCGACTCGGGCGTGGGCGGGCTGGACCTGTTGCGCCACGGCAGCCTGGATTTCGAGGCGCCTGACATGGACGCCTTCCCCTGCCTGCGTCTGGCCTGGCACGCGCTGGAAGCCGGCGGCGCGGCCCCGGCCGTGCTCAATGCGGCCAATGAATCCGCTGTTTCAGCGTTTCTTCAGGGCAAAATCGGTTTCCTAGCGATCCCTGCATTGGTCGAGGATGCCCTCGCCGCCCATGCGCACGCCCCGGCCGACAGCCTGGACGCGCTGCTGGCGGCCGACGGCCTCGCGCGGCAATTCAGCCAGGGCTGGATCCATCGCACCACCACAGGCCAAGCCCGTTCCGCATGAGTGAAATCGCAGGCTCCATCTGGTGGATGATCGTCGCGCTCGGCGTGCTGGTCACCTTCCATGAGTTCGGCCATTACTGGGTCGCGCGCCGTTGCGGCGTGGGCGTGCTGCGTTTTTCCGTGGGCTTCGGCAAGCCCATCTGGTCGCGCCGCAACAAGCACGGCACCGAGTTCGCGATCGCGCCGATCCCGCTGGGCGGCTACGTCAAGATGCTGGACGAGCGCGAGGCCGACGTCCCCGCCGAACGCCTTGGCGAAGCCTTCAACCGCAAGCCGGTCCTGCAGCGCATCGCCGTGGTGGCCGCCGGTCCGATCGCCAACCTGATCCTGTGCGTGGCCCTGCTGTGGGCCATGTTCGTGATCGGCAAGGAAGATTTCGCGCCGGTGGTCGGTCGCGTCGACGGCATCGCGCAGCAGTCGGGCTTGCGCCCGGGCGATCGCCTGCTGGAACTGGATGGCCGCAGCATCGCCACCGCGACCGAAGCCACCATGGGCCTGGTCGGCGCGGCGATGGACAACCGCGATGTCGATGTCCAGGTCGAGGACGCCGCCGGCAACCGCATTACCCGCAAGGTCTACACCTCGCGCCTGCCGGCTGGCTTCGACCAGCAGAACGTCACCGGTGGCATCGGGCTGCGCTGGCAGTTCGCGGTGGAACCGGCCGAAGTGCGCGAGATCGCGCCGGGCTCGGCTGCCGCCGGCGCCTTGCAGCCGGGCGACCTGATCACCGCCGTCGATGGCGAGCCCGTCGATGACGCCAGCGCCCTGCGCCCGATGATCCAGCGCTTGGGCGCGCGCGGCGGCGAAGTGATGGTCGAGGTCGAGCGCGAAGGCAGCCGCCTGGCCCTGCCGCTGCAGCCGCAGCGCATGACCGATCCCAACACCCAGGCCGATTTCTGGGGCCTGGGTATCGTCCTGGGCCGCGGCACGCCGCCGGCCTACGACGCCCTGCAGCGATACGGCCCGCTGGCGGCGATCCCGGTCGCCGTGCGCCAGACCGGGCAGCTGGCGTCCGATTCGTTGGGCATGATCCGGCGCATGTTGACCGGCCACGCCTCGCTCCAGAATGTGTCGGGCCCGGTCACGATTGCCAAGGTCGCGAACGCCTCTGCCGAACGCGGTCTCACCTGGTTCCTGCAGTTCCTGGCGCTGCTCTCGCTGAGCCTGGCGATTGTGAACCTGCTGCCGATCCCGGTCTTGGACGGCGGACACCTGCTGTATTACCTTATTGAGTTGGTCAAGGGCAGCCCGCTGAGCGAGCGGGCCATGGCCGCGGGCCAGTTCGCTGGCCTGGCCATCCTGGCCGGCCTGATGGGGCTGGCGCTTTACAACGACATCCTGCGCCCGGTGATCTGATGCCCTTCACTGCTCCACTCTTGGCCGCCATCCGGCGGCCTGTCCCCTGCGGGGGTCTTTCCGAAACCAGTTCTCCGACGGATGTGATGATGACGCGACTCCCGACCCGCCGCCTGCTTGCCCTCGCCCTGGCGTCCGCCATCGCGACTCCGGCCTGGGCCCAGTCGACCGCCCCGAGTGCGCCCGCGTTCGGCACGCCACAGTCCGCATCGCCTGCCGCCTTCGGCATGCAGCAGCCGCCGGCATCGCCTTCCGACTTCGTCGCCACCGACATCCGCGTGGACGGCGTGCAGCGCATCTCCAGCGGCACGGTGCTGACCTACCTGCCGGTCGAGCGTGGCGACACCATCACCCAGGCCAAGATCGGCGATGCGATCCGCGCGCTGTACAAGACCGGGTTCTTCGAGGACGTGCAGCTCTCGCGCCAGGATTCGATCCTGGTGGTCACGCTGAAGGAGCGTCCGGCGATCAACAAGCTGACGCTGACCGGCAACAAGGACATCAAGACCGAGGACCTGACCAAGGGCCTGAACGACATCGGCCTGTCAGAGGGCGGCACCTTCGACCGCCTGGCGCTGGACCGCGTCACCCAGGAACTGGTGCGCCAGTACAACAACCGCGGCAAGTACAACGTGGTGATCACCCCGACGGTGAGCCCGCTGGACCGCAACCGCGTGGACGTCACCATCGCGGTCAAGGAAGGCAAGGCGGCCAAGATCCGCCACATCAACCTGATCGGCACCGAGAAGTTCCCGAACGAGGACATCACCGCCGGCTGGGAATCGCAGGAGCATAACTGGCTGTCCTGGTACCGCCGCGACGACCAGTACTCCAAGGAAAAGCTCTCCGGCGACATCGAGAAGCTCAACTCGTATTACCTGGACCGCGGCTACGTCGACTTCAGCCTGGACTCGACCCAGGTTGCGATCAGCCCGGACAAGAAGGACATGTTCCTCACCGCCGGCGTGACCGAAGGCGAACAGTACACCGTGTCCGACGTGAAGGTCAGCGGCGACACGATCCTGCCGCAGGAGCGCGTCGAGAAGATGGTGCTGGTGCGCAAGGGCCAGATCTTCTCCCGCCGCCTGCTGGAGATCACCTCCGACTCGATCACCGCGACCCTGGGCAACGTCGGCTATGCCTTCGCCCAGGTGAACCCGATCCCGACCGTGGACCGCGAGAAGCGCACCGTCGCCATCAACATGCAGGTGGTGCCGGGTCCGCGCGTCAACGTGCGCCGCATCGAATTCAAGGGCAACGCGCGTACGGCCGATGAAGTGCTGCGCCGCGAAATGCGCCAGTTCGAAGGCGCCTGGTATTCGCAGGCCGCGATTGATCGTTCCAAGGTTCGCCTGCAGCGCCTGGGTTACTTCGAGACCGTGGACGTGACCACCCAGCCGGTGCCGGGCACGCGCGACCAGGTCGACGTGATCTACAACGTCAAGGAAACCACCTCGGGCAGCTTCACCTTCGGCCTGGGTTACTCGCAGCTGGGCGGCGTCACCACCTCGGTGCAGCTGTCGCAGAACAACTTCCTGGGCGGCGGTAACCGCGTGGCCGTCGAAGCCTCGCGCAGCTACTACCTGGACCGCTACTCGTTCTCCTTCACCAACCCGTACTTCACCGACGACGGCGTGTCGCTGGGCTACAACCTGTCCTACAGCAACCTGGACTACTCGGACTACAACACCGCCGCGTACTCGTCCAAGAACACCGCTGCGCAGGCGATCCTGGGCATTCCGCTGAGCGAAAGCGACAGCGTGTCGCTGATGTTCGGCATCGACTCGACCCAGGTCAGCGTCTACGAAGGCACCACGCCGCAGGCGATCGTCGATTACGTCAAGGCGCTGGGCAGCCGCACCTTCCACGCCTGGCGTTCGCAGATCGGCTGGGCGCGCGATACGCGCAACGACTACTTCATGCCGACCCAGGGTATCTACCAGCGTGTCTCGGCGGAAATCACCCTGCCCGGCTCGACGGTCGAGTACTACAAGCTCAACTACGAGTTCTCCAAGTACTGGATGCTGAGCCCGGCCTTCGTGCTGCGCACCGGCGCGGAACTGGGTTACGGCGACAGCTGGGGCAAGGACACCACGCGCACCATCTGCACCGTGTCCGACACCAACCTGGCCGCCACTGACTGCGGCAATGCCGGCGCGGTTGCGACCACTTACACCGCCAGCGGCCTGCCGTTCTACGAGAACTTCTACGCCGGCGGCGTGCGCTCGGTGCGCGGCTTCGAGGACAACACCCTGGGTCCGCGTTCGGAAGCGACCGCGTACTACAGCAAGGGCCAGCCGCTGGGTGGTTCGCTCAAGACGATCGGCCAGCTGGAGCTGATCTTCCCGAAGCTGTTCGACTCCAACGCTGCGCGCATCTCGGCCTTCGTCGACGTGGGTAACGTCTACAACGGCTACAACGAGTTCCACGCCAACGACCTGCGTGCCTCCACCGGCGTGGCGCTGCTGTGGCGCGCACCGGTCGGCCCGATCTCGATCAGCTACGCGTTCCCACTCAAGACCCAGCCGGGCGATGAGATCGAGCGCCTGCAGTTCACCTTCGGCGGATCGTTCTAAGTTCCGGCGCTCGCGCTGGCACGACGAGGCCCGGCTTGTCCGGGCCTTCGTTTGTGCGGTGCGGGCTCGGGGTAAAATCCCTGAATGAGCACATCCCCCCATACCGCCGGTGACCTGGCTGAGCGCTTCGGCCTGACGTTGCATGGCGATGCGAAGGTCGCCGTGACCGGCGCGGCCACGCTGGCCGCCGCGCAACCCGGACAACTCGCCTTCCTGGCCAATCCGCGCTACGCCGAGCTGCTGGCCACCACGCAGGCCTCCATCGTGATCGTCTCGCCCGACCACGTCGAAGGCGTGCGCGGCACCGCGCTGGTGGCCAAGGATCCACACGTGGCCTTCGCCAAGGTTTCCGAGCTGTTCGAATCGAAGTTCGAGCGCCCAGCCGGTATCCATCCCACCGCAGTGATCCATCCCAGCGCGCAGATTGCCGCCAGCGCCAGCATCGGACCGCACGTGTGCGTGGGCGAAGGCAGCAGCATCGGCGAGCGCAGCGTGATCGGCCCGGGCAGCGTGATCGGCGAGCATTGCATCGTGGGCGATGACTGCGAGCTGGTCGCACGCGTAACCCTGGTGCTACGCGTGCGCCTGGGCCGCAACGTGCGCATCCATCCGGGTGCGGTGCTGGGCGCGCAGGGCTTCGGCATGGCCATGGAACATTGCCGCTGGCTCAACGTGCCCCAGCTCGGCGGCGTGGTGGTCGGCGACGATTGCGAGATCGGCGCCAACACCACCATCGATCGCGGCGCACTGGAAGACACCGTCCTGGAAGAGGATGTCCGCCTGGACAACCAGATCCAGATCGCCCACAACGTCCACGTCGGTGCGCACACCGCCATGGCCGCGCAGGTGGGCATCGCAGGGAGTGCGAAGATCGGCCGCTATTGCATGCTGGCCGGCAAGGTGGGCGTGTCAGGCCACCTGGAAATCTGCGACAAGGTCACCATCCTGGCCATGTCGATGGTCGCCGGTCCCGTGACCGAGCCCGGCGTCTACGCTTCTTCCCTTCCCATCACCGATGTCCGCACCTGGCGCAAGAACGCAGCGCGTTTCCGCCAGCTGGACGCCCTTGCGCGACGCATCCCTTCGGCTGCGCGCGGAGACTCAGAACAATGAACGACGAAGTCCAAATCCAGCTGCCGATCCGCATGCCAGAACTGCTGAAGCTGCTGCCGCACCGCTATCCGTTCCTGCTGGTGGACAAGGTGGTCGAGCTTGAACCGCACAAGCGGATCAAGGCGGTCAAGAACGTCACCATGAACGAGCCGTTCTTCCAGGGCCATTTCCCCGGCCATCCGGTGATGCCGGGCGTGCTGGTGATCGAGGCGCTGGCCCAGACCGGCGGCATCCTCACCCAGGTCTCGCGCAATACCAACGCGTCCGATCGCGAGTTCTACCTGGTCAAGATCGAAGGTGCCAAGTTCTCGCGCATGGTCGTGCCCGGCGACGTGCTGGAGCTCAATGTCGAGATCAAGCGCGTGATCCGCAACATGACCTTCTACAGCTGCGTGGCCAGCGTCGATGGCGAACAGGCCGCCTGCTGCGAAGTCCTGTGCGCCGAAGCCCCCAAGAAGGAGTAATCCGATGACCGACACGCTGATCCATCCTTCCGCGGTCATCGACCCGGGCGCGAAACTGGGCGCCGGCGTGCAGGTCGGCGCGTTCACCCTGATCGGCGCCGAGGTGGAAATCGGCGATGGCACCATCGTCGGCCCGCATTGCTCGATCACCGGTCCGACGACCATCGGCCGCGACAACCATTTCGTCGGCCATGTCGCCGTCGGTGGCCAGCCGCAGGACAAGAAGTTCGCAGGCGAGCGCACCGAGCTGGTGATCGGCGACCGCAACGTGTTCCGCGAGTTCGTCACGCTCAACCGCGGCACCGTGACCGGCACCAGCGTCACCCGCATCGGCAACGACAATTGGCTGCTGGCCTACACGCACGTCGCGCACGACTGCGATGTGGGCAACCACTGCGTGTTCTCCAACAACACCACGCTGGCCGGCCACGTGACCGTCGGCGATTGGGTGATCTTCAGCGGCTTTTCCGGTGCGCATCAGTTCTGCCGCGTCGGTGACCACGCCTTCATCGGCATGGGCGCGCTGCTGGGCGGCGATGTCACGCCGTTCACCATGGTCGCGGCGGACGAACACGGCCGCCCGCGCGGCATCAACAGCGAAGGCCTCAAGCGCCGTGGCTTCGATGCCGAGCGCATCTCGGCGATCAAGCGCGCTTACCGCACTCTGTTCGTGGCCGGCCTGCCGCTGGCCGAAGCGCAGCAGCAGCTGGCCGAACAGGCGCAGGGCAGCGAAGACGTCAAGGCGATGCTGGACTTCATCACCCGTGGCGAGCGTCGCCTGCTGCGCTGAGCGCACGCATGCACGCCATGGATACGATCAACACCGCCTCCCACCAGACTCTGGCCGAACTCACCGCAGGCGCGGGCGCAACGCGCCGCCTGCGGATCGCGCTGGTCGCCGGTGAAGCCTCCGGTGATGCGCTTGGCGCGGACCTGATCGCGCAGCTGCGCCAGCGCCATCCCGATGCGGTGTTCGCCGGGATCGGCGGCGACGCGATGCGCGCGGCCGGGCTGGAAGCCTGGTTCGACGCCAGCGAACTGGCGGTGATGGGCCTGGCCGAAGTGCTGCGCCACCTGCCGCGCCTGCTCAAGCTGCGCAAGTCACTGCGCCAGCAGCTCGTCAACTGGCAGCCGGATGTCTTCATTGGCATCGACGCGCCGGACTTCAACCTGCCGGTGGAGCGCTGGTTGAAGCAGCGCGGCCTGCGCACCGTGCATTACGTCAGCCCGTCGGTCTGGGCCTGGCGCGAGAAGCGCGCGCAGAAGATCGGTCGCAGCGCGGACCTGGTGCTGTGCCTGTTCCCGATGGAGCCGGAGATCTACGCGCGCCACGGCATCGACGCGCGCTACGTCGGCCATCCGATGGCCGATGCCTTGCCGCTGGTGCCCGATCGCGACGCGGCACGCGCGCAGTTGGGCCTGAGCCCGCGGCCGGTGCTGGCGGTGCTGCCCGGCAGCCGGCTGGGCGAGATCGGCCGGCTGGCTGAACCCTTCATCGAAGCCGCGCGCCTGGTCGCCGAGCAGGTACCGAACCTGCAGGTCGTGATTCCCGCGGCCAACGCCGCCTGTCGCGCCGCGCTGGAGCCGCTGCTGGCGGCCACGCCGTTTCCCTCGCCGCGTCCGCAGTTGCTGGACGGCCAGGCGCGTGAAGCAATGGTGGCCAGCGATGTGGTCCTGCTCGCTTCGGGCACGGCGACGCTGGAGGCGATGCTCGCCAAGCGCGCGATGGTGGTCGGCTATAAGGTCGCGCCGCTGTCGGCGTGGATCGCGCGCACGCTGCGGCTGCTCAAGGTCAAGCGTTTCGCCCTGCCCAACATCCTGGCCAACGCCGACCTCGCGCCCGAGCTGATGCAGGAAGACTGCACCCCGGAAGCCCTCAGCGCCGCCGTGCTGCAGTGGCTGCAGACGCCCGCCGCGATCGATGCGCTGCAGTCGCGTTACGCACAGCTGCACGCAGAACTGCGCCAGGACGCCTCGGCCCGCGCCGCAGACGCCATCGACGCGCTGGTGCACACCACGCCATCGAAGGCCGCATGAGCGAAGCCGCCGCATTGCTGGTTGCCGGCGTCGACGAAGCCGGCCGCGGCCCGCTCGCCGGGCCGCTCACCGTCGCGGCGGTGGTGTTCGATCCGGCACGTCCACGCATCAACGGGCTGGACGATTCCAAGCAGCTCAACGCCGCCAAGCGCGAACTGCTCTATGGCCGCATCGTCGAGCGCGCCCTGGCCTGGCACGTGGTGGTGATCGACGTGGCCGACATCGACCGGCTCAATATCTACCAGGCCACGATGCGCGGCATGCGCCTGGCAGTGGAAGCCGTGTCTCACGTCGCGGGCGTGGCCCACATCGACGGCAACAAGGTGCCGCCCGGCCTGCCCTGCCCCGGCCATGCGCTGATCGGCGGCGATGGCCTGGACCGCGCGATCATGGCCGCCTCGATCCTGGCCAAGGTCACCCGCGACCGGATGATGCTGGCCCTGCACGATCAACATCCCGAATACGACTTCGCCGCGCACAAGGGCTACGGCACGCCGACCCACCTGGCGGCGCTGCGCGCACACGGCCCCTGCGTGCAGCACCGCCACAGTTTCGCGCCCGTGCGCGAGGCCGCCGCGGCCCGTGCCGGGCGGGGCCAGGTCGCGCTGTTCTGAATCCAGCCGGCGCAGCGCGGCTTGCCTGCGCCGCCCCGCCTTGCCATCCCACACGCTGCGCGCCTGAACACGCGTCGGCCTGCCCGTTTTCCGTCCGATCCGCGGCACGGCCGGGTGCTGTCAAGCCTGCCCTGCCGCCCCCGCCTTGCGTACACTGACCCCGATGTCCTCGCGCTTCATCCACCTCCACCTGCACACCGAATTCTCGCTGGCGGATTCGACCATCCGCGTGCCCGAGAAACCGGACGAAGGCTTCCCGGCCAAGGCCAAGCGGCCCAACCTGGTGAGCACCGCGGTACAGCTGCAGGCACCGGCACTGGCGGTCACCGACCGCAACAACCTGTTCGCGCTGGTGAAGTACTACAAGTCGTGCGAAGCGGTGGGCATCAAGCCCATCGCCGGCGCCGACGTGAGCATCGTCGAGGAAGACGGCACGCCCTGGTCGATCACCCTGCTCTGCCGCGACCATGGCGGCTACCTCACCCTGTCGCGCCTGCTAACGCGCGCGTGGATGGAAGGCCACCGCACCGATGGCGTGGCGATCGATCCGGCGTGGCTGCGCGACGACACCAGCGGCCTGTTCGGCATCATCGGCCGCAACAGCCAGGCCGGGCGCCTGGCCTTTGGCAACCGCCACGACCTGGCCGAGCAGAACCTGGCCGACTGGCAGCGCGCCTTCGGCGAGAACCTGCACCTGGAGCTGACCCGCACCGGCCGCGAAGGCGAGGACGCGTTCAACGCCTTTGCGCTGCATGCTGCCGCGGCGCGCGGCCTGCCGGTGGTGGCCAGTAATGATGTGCGCTTCCTGGAGGCCTCGGGCTTCGACGCGCACGAGGCGCGCGTGTGCATCTCTTCCGGTCGCGTGCTGGACGATCCCAAGCGCCCGCGCGACTACAGCGCCGAGCAGTACTTCAAGTCGGCCGAGCAGATGTCGGAACTGTTCGCCGACGTGCCCGATGCGATCGACAACACTTGGGCGCTGGCGCAGCGCTGCAACATCGAGCTGCGCCTGGGCACCTACTTCCTGCCCGCCTATCCGGTGCCCGACGACGAGACGCTGGACAGCTGGATCCGCGCCGAATCGCGCCGCGGCCTGGACGCGCGCCTGGAGAAGAATCCGCTGGCGCCGGGCAAGACCCGCCAGGACTACGTCGACCGGCTGGAATTCGAGCTGGACACCATCATCAAGATGGGCTTCCCCGGCTACTTCCTGATCGTGGCCGACTTCATCCAGTGGGGGAAGAACCAGGGCATTCCGATCGGCCCGGGCCGCGGTTCCGGCGCCGGCTCGCTGGTGGCCTGGGCGCTGCAGATCACCGACCTGGATCCGCTGCCGTACAACCTGCTGTTCGAGCGCTTCCTGAATCCAGAGCGCGTGTCGATGCCCGACTTCGACATCGACTTCTGCATGGACCGGCGCGAAGAGGTCATCGACTACGTCGCGCGCAAGTACGGCCGCGACCGCGTCAGCCAGATCATCACCTACGGCACCATGGCCGCCAAAGCCGTGGTGCGCGACTGCGGCCGCGTGCTGGGCTTCCCGTACGGTCTGGTCGACGGCGTCGCCAAGCTGATCCCCAACATCCTGGGCATCACGCTCAAGGACGTGATGGGCGAAGGCAAGGAAGGCCCCAGCTCGGAAATGGCCTCGGGCGAGCTGATCCAGCGCTACCAGGACGAGGACGACGTCCGCGACCTGATGGACCTGGCGCGCCAGCTCGAAGACCTGACCCGCAACGCCGGCAAGCACGCCGGCGGCGTGGTGATCGCGCCCTCGCCGCTGTCCGATTTCAGCCCGCTGTTCGCCGAACACGACGAAGGCGGCCTGGGCCGCAACCCGGTCACCCAGTTCGACAAGGACGACGTCGAAGCCGTCGGCCTGGTGAAGTTCGACTTCCTCGGCCTGCGCACGCTGACGATCATCGACTGGGCGGTGAAGGCCATCAACGTGCGCCACGAACGCGCAGGCATCCCGCCGGTGGACATCGCCGCGCTACCACTGGACGACAAGCCGACCTACACCGGCATCTTCGCCAACGGCAACACCGGCGCGGTGTTCCAGTTCGAATCCTCGGGCATGCGCCGCCTGCTCAAGGACGCACGCCCCGACCGCTTCGAAGACCTGATCGCGCTGGTGTCGCTGTACCGACCCGGCCCGATGGACCTGATTCCTTCCTTCAACGCGCGTAAGCACGGGCAGGAAGACATCATCTACCCCGACCCGCGCACCGAAGCGATCCTGAAAGACACCTACGGCATCATGGTGTACCAGGAGCAGGTCATGCAGATGGCGCAGATCGTCGGCGGCTACTCGCTGGGCGGCGCCGACCTGCTGCGCCGCGCGATGGGCAAGAAGGTGCCGGCCGAAATGGCCAAGCACCGCGAGATCTTCCGCGAAGGCGCGGCCAAGGGCGACGTCAACGGTCCCAAGGCCGACGAAATCTTCGACCTGATGGAGAAGTTCGCCGGCTACGGCTTCAACAAGTCGCACGCCGCCGCCTACGCGCTGGTCAGCTACCAGACCGCGTGGCTCAAGAAGCACTACCCGGCCGAGTTCATCGCCGCCACGCTGTCCTCGGACATGGACAACACCGACAAGGTGGTCGGCTTCCTGGCCGAGGCGCGCGGACTGGAGCTCGACGTCCTGCCGCCCGTGGTCAACCACTCGGACTACATGTTCGTGGCCACCGATGCCAAGACCGTGCGCTACGGCCTGGGCGCGATCAAGGGCGTCGGCCAGGGTGCTTGCGAGGCGATCGTCGCCGAGCGCAAGGCCGGTGGCGAATTCAAGGACCTGCTGGATTTCTGCAAGCGCGTCGGCTCGGCCAAGCTCAACCGGCGCACGCTGGAAGCCATGATCAACGCCGGTGCGCTGGATGAGCTGGGCCGCAACCGCGCCTCGCTGATGCTGCAGCTGCCCGAGGTGATGAAGGCCGTCGACCAGCTTGCCAAGAACCGCAACGCCGGCATCGTCGACATGTTCGGCTCCAGCGCGGCGGGCGACGACATCCACATCGAGCTGGCCGAATGCGACGAGGCGCCGCTGGCGCACAAGCTGCAGGCCGAGCGCGACACCCTGGGCCATTACCTGTCCGGCCATCCGATGGATCCGTATCGCGACGATCTCAAGGCGCTGGTCGGCAACGATCTGGGCAGCCTGGAGACCATCGTCGGCAATCCGTTCAACGGCGGTGGCGGCGGCGAGAAGAAATGGCGCCCGGGCGTGGTCGCGGTGCTGGCCGGCAAGGTCGTGGCGGTTCGCCAGAAGGGCGACAGCCAGAGCTTCGTCACTCTCGAAGACGGCCGCGGCCGGGTGGAATGCAGCGCGTTCTCCGATGCGATGGGCGAGTTTGGCCACCTGCTCACGCGCGATCGCATCCTGGTGGTCAAGGGCGACCTGCGCGAGGACGAATTCAACGGCGGCTACGCGCTGCGCCTGCGCCACTGCTGGGATTACGCACAGCTGGTGCAGCAGTCGCAGAAGCTCTCCATGCGCCTGGACCTGCGCGTGCCGGGCGTGCTGGAGCGCATCGAAGCACTGCTGGCCGAGCGCCGCCCCGGCAAGACCAGCCTGCGCCTGGACCTGCTGCTGCCCGGCGGCGTGGCCGGCATGCTGGAAATCAACGGCAGCCAGTCCGTGCGCGTGGATGCCGACCTGGTCGGCACCCTTCGCGAGCTGCCCGGCGTGCGCGCGGTCAAGATGGCCATGGGCCACCGCCCCTGGGCGCATTGAGCGCCTTTCACACGCCACCACACTGCCGGGTACGGGGCCTTTGCGCGCCTTCGGCTAAACTTCCCTTTTTACGGCCGACCGCTTGTCGATGAATCCAAACTACCTCGATTTCGAACAACCCATCGCCGACCTGGAAGCCAAGATCCAGGAGCTGCGCAGCGCAAGCGCCGGCCCTGCGGTCAATGTCGATACCGAAGTGCGCGCCCTGCAGGACAAGCTGCGCCTGCGCACCGCGCAGATCTTCCGCGACCTGACACCCTGGCAGGTTTCGCAGCTCTCGCGCCACCCGGCCCGTCCCTACACCGCCGATTACATCAAGGTGTTCTGCGACGAGTTCCAGGAGCTGGCCGGTGACCGCGCCTTCGCCGACGACAAGGCCATCATCGGTGGCCTGGGCCGCATCAATGGCCGCTCGGTCATGATCATCGGCCACCAGAAGGGCCGCGCGACCAAAGAGAAGATCATGCGCAACTTCGGCATGCCCAAGCCCGAGGGCTACCGCAAGGCGCTGCGCCTGATGAAGATGGCCGAGCGTTTCGGCCTGCCGATCATCACCCTGATCGACACCGCCGGCGCGTGGCCGGGCATCGATGCCGAAGAGCGCGGCCAGTCCGAAGCCATCGCGCGCAACCTGATCGAGATGGCCGAGCTGAAGGTGCCGATCATCTGCACCGTGATCGGCGAAGGCGGTTCCGGCGGCGCGCTGGCGATCGGCGTGGGCGATCGCACGATCATGCTCGAATACAGCACCTACTCGGTCATCACGCCCGAAGGCTGCGCCTCGATCCTGTGGAAGGACGCCGGCAAGGCCAAGGACGCGGCCGAACAGCTCGGCCTGACCGCCAAGCGCCTGCACGGCTTGGGCCTGGTCGACAAGGTCGTGCGCGAGCCCACCGGTGGCGCCCACCGCAACCCGCGCGCCATGGCCACCCGCCTCAAGGCCGTGCTGATCGGCGAGCTGGACGCGATGGACAACGTGCCGGTCGACGCCCTCCTGCAGCGCCGCTACGAGCGCCTGCGCGGCTACGGCGCGTACGAGACGATCTGAGTCCTCGCCTCAACGCGCCGGCGTCCAACTGACCCGGCGCGAAATACCTGCAGCATCGCTCGCCACGCAAGGGAACCTGCAGGCGAGCCGCCGGTCAGTGACCGGTGCGTTCCATCCACCAGGGCGCCATGTCCTGCGACATGGCGACCCGCCAGACCGGAGTGTCTTGCCGCATGAGCCCGATCCTCATCCTGTCCATTGCCCTGCAGGTCGCCTGCTGCGTGCATGTCGCGCGTAGTGGCCGGCCCTGGTACTGGATGATCTTCCTGATGATGTTTTCGTACCTGGCGGTGCTGGTGTACGTGATCGCCGCGGTGATCCCCGACCTGCGCCATGACCCATCCGGCCAGCGCGCGATGCGCAAGGTCCGCGCGCAGCTCGATCCCGGCCGCGGTGCACGCGATGCCAACCGCCAGCTGCAGGTCGCCGATACGCCCGAGAACCGCCGCCGCCTGGCCGAGGAAAGTCTGCGCACCGGCGATTTTGCCAGTGCAGAGGCCGCCTATCGCGGCGCGCTCAAGGGCCTGTACGCCGATGATCCGGATCTGATGCTCGGCCTGGCCCAGGCGCAGCAAGGCCTCGGCCAGCCGGCCGATGCGCTGCAGACGCTGCAGTCCCTGCGAGCCGCCAATCCGCAATACCGCTCGCACCAGGCCGACCTGCTGCACGCACGCGTGCTGGCCGAGACCGGCGCCACCGAAGAAGCCTTGCAGCGCTTCGACAACGTCTCGCGCGGCTATCCCGGCGAGGAAGCCCGCGTGCGCTACGGCCAGCTGCTGCGCCAAGGCGGCCACACCGAACAGGCCGCCGCGCAGTTCCGCGAAAGCCTGCAGCGCTCGCAGACCGCGCCCGGCTATTACAAGCGCGAACAGAAGGCCTGGCTGGAAATCGCCAAGCGCGAGCTGGCGGCGATCGGCGGTTGAGCCAAGAAGTTCTCGTCCGCACGCAATGCAAAAGAAAAAGGCCGCGCAATGCGGCCTTTTTCCTGTCCGATCGTCGTCGCGACTCCTGTCGCGACGACGCAACTCCAGCGCTTACTTGCGCGGCTTCAGCAGCTCGCTCAGCGTGTCGGTGGTGCCGGCGATGCGCTCCAGCGACGGATACTGCAGGCCACCGTGGTAGTCGATCTTGAAGGTTTCGTAGCGGTCGAAGCGCTTGACCAGCAGTTCGATCGGCGCCTTGTCGGTCTTGGCCGCGGTGACCGCGTCCTTGATCGCATCGGCGGAGAACGCAGCGCCGTTGACGGCCACGATGCTCATCTCCGGCGCGATGCCGGCCTGGAAGGCCGGGCCGTCCCACAACACATCGCCGACGCTGCCGTCGTTGCCCACGGCCATGCCCAGCGAATAGGTCAGGTTCACGTACTTGCCGCGCGTCTCGCCCGACTTCACCGCGGCGCTGGGCTTGTCGTTGAACACCAGCTTCCAGCCGCTGGCCTCGATGCCGCCGGTCAGCGGCTTGCGGCCATCCAGGCGATCACGCAGGAAGGTCGCCCAGTCGTAGGCGGCGACGCCGTTGAGCGTGGACACCACTTCCTCGAAGTCGTACGGCTTGACCACGTAGCTGCCGTTGTCCATGCCGAAGAAGGCCCTGGCGAAATCGTCGATCGACTTCTTGCCCTTGCTCAGCTCACGCAGCTTGGCGTCGGCTTCCAGCCACACCATCTGGCCGCCGGAGTAGTAGTCCTCGCTCAGCTGGTAGTTGCGGTAAGCCTGCGGCGAACGGCGGTTGATGGTCGGATCGTTGGTGGTGTCCTGCAGCGGACGCCATTCCAGGCCCGGACGGCCCTTGGCGTAGGTCGCCGCGACATTGGCCAGCGAATCCATCGTCTGGTCCTTGGACCACAGGCCCGAACGCGCGGCCATCACGTAGCCGAAGAACTGGGTCTGGCCTTCGTACACCCACAGCAGGCTGTCGCCCATCGGCACGTTGAAGTTGGGCGTGGCCAGGTCCGCGCCGCGGCGGAACTTGCCGTCCCAGGAGTGGTTGAACTCATGCGGCAGCAGGTCGCGGCCGCCCCAGGTCTCGTCCCACTTGGTGAAGTAATCCGGGCTGCCGCTGTTCTCGCTGGAACGGTGGTGCTCCAGGCCGATGCCGCCCATCTGCTTGGTCAGCGCCAACAGGAAATCGTAGTGGTCGTAGTGGTGCGCGCCGTACATCTTGTACATCTGCTCGACCAGCGCCTTGTGCTTGGCGATCTGCTCGGGCTTGGCGTCCAGCGACTTGGGCTCGTCGGCGAATACGTTGAGCTTGACCGGCGTCTGCCCCACGCTCAGGTCGAACTGCTTGTAGTACTTGCCGGCGAACAGCGGCGAGTCCTGCAGCACGTTCCACTTGAGTTCCTTGAACTGGATCGTGTCACCGGTCTTGGTCGCCGTTTCAGCGGCAGTCGCATACGACCAGCCGGCCGGCAGCTTGACGCTGGCCTGCACCGGGATCTGGCGCGAGTAGTAGCCGGCCGGATACAGCGTGGTCAGGTTCCACTGCAGGTTGAGCATGCTCGGCGTCATCACCACGCGGCCCTGGCTTGGGGCCAGCGGCGAGAGGTACTGGAACTCGACCTGCAGCTCGCTGGCGCCTTCGGGGATCTGCACCTTGAACGCGTACACGTCGTACTGGTCGCGCTTCCACTCCAGCTTCTTGCCGTTGACGGTGAAGGTCAGGCCGGCGACTTTGTTGATCTGGCCGCTGGGGCTGTGGTTGCCCGGGATCCACTGCGGATACAGCAGGGTCAGCTCGCCCGGCTTGACCGGCATGGTCTCGCGCACCTTGAAGATGCGGCGATTCAGATCGGTGGCGTCCACGTCCAAGCGCAGCGTGCCCGGATACGGAATGTCCTGCGGCGCAGGGGTCTGCGAGGTGGACTGGGCCTGGGCGGTACCGGCCAGTGCGCACAGCACGGCCAGCGCGATGGGGGACGCGTGGATCTTCATGGCAACTCCAAGAAACGGGGGCGAGAGGGGGTTTGAGGCAGTCGTCGATCGTATCGCCTGCCGGGTTGCTGACGTTCCTGCCATTGGTCATGGTCGCCCTGCCAACGCTGCGCCCTGCAAGCAAAAAGGCCGCCCCCGCGGGCGGCCTTTTCAAGGCGAAACCGATGGGCCGGTTGCCTCAGTGCATCATGTTCGCGTTCATGTTGTGCATGACCCACAGCGTGCCCACGATCACGATGCCGATGATGAGCACCGTGGACAGGAACACCAGCACATTGCCGCGCTGACCGGCGGTGCGGTCCATGTGCAGGAAGTACACCAGGTGCACCACGATCTGCACCGCAGCGCAGAGCGCGGCGATGCCGGCGGTGACGCCGGCCGGGAAGAACCCGGTCATGGCCAGCGCGAACGGGATCACCGTCAGCACCACGGCCCAGACGAAGCCGATCAGGTACGACTTGACGTCGCCGTGCGAAGCGCCCGCGTGGGCATGGTCATCGGAATGATGGACAGGACCGCTCATCACAGGGCTCCCAGCAGATAAACAACAGTGAAGACGCCGATCCAGATGATGTCCAGGAAGTGCCAGAACAGGCTCAGGCACGACAGGCGGGTCATGTTCTTCGGCGTCAGGCCGCGCATCAGGACCTGGATGACCAGCACGATCATCCAGATCATGCCCGAGGTGACGTGCAGGCCGTGCGTGGCCACCAGCGTAAAGAACGCCGACAGGAACGCACTGCGACCCGGGCCGGCACCTTCTTCGATCAGGTGGTGGAACTCATAGAGCTCCATGCCCAGGAAGCCGGCACCCAGCAGGAAGGTCACCAGCAGCCAACCCAGCAGCTGGCCCTTGCTGCCCTTGTGGGCACCGATCATGGCCAGGCCGAAGGTCAGGCTGGAGAACAGCAGCAGGAACGTCTCGCCCAGCACGAACTTCAGGTCGAACAGTTCCTTGGCCGTCGGACCGTCCACGGTCGCGCCGGACAGCACGGCGTAAGCAGCGAACAGGCCCGAGAACAGCAGGCAGTCGCTCATCAGGTAGACCCAGAACCCGAAGACGGCGTTGGCGCCGGCGTCGTGGTGGCCGTGGTCGTGACCAGCAGCGTGGTCGTCGTGGTGACTCATCGAAGTACTCGCGGACATGTCAGAGGGCTCCCGTCTTGGAAGCGCGCAGTGCGTCGAGCTGGTCGAAGCGTGCATTTTCGATCGCAGCCACTTCGGCGGCGGGCACGTAGTAATCGGTGTCCTCGTCGAAGGTGCGCGCGATGTAGGCGCCGATCATGCCGACCAGGCCGATGATGGCCATCCACCAAATGTGCCAGATCATGCCGAAGCCCAGCAGCACGCTGAAGGCGCCCATGATCACGCCGATCGAGGTGTTGCGCGGCATGTGGATGTCTTCGAAGTGGGTCGGACGCTGGTAGGCGGTGCCGGCCTGCTTGTCGATCCAATGCTGGTCAAGGCCACGGATCACCGGCAGGTGCGCGAAGTTGTAGAACGGCGCCGGCGAAGAGGTTGCCCACTCCAGCGTACGGCCATCCCACGGGTCGCCCGTCAGGTCCGGATTTTCCTTGCGCTTGAAGATGCTCCAGCCGATCTGGATGAAGTTCAGGGCGATACCGCAGCCGATGATCAGCGCGCCGCAGGCAGCGACGTACAGCCACGGCACCCACTCCGGGTTGTTGTAGGTGTTCAGGCGACGGGTCATGCCCAGGAAGCCCAGCACGTACAGCGGGGTGAAAGCGACGAAGAAGCCGACGATCCAGCACCAGAACGAGGCCTTGCCGATCTTGTCGATCAGCTTGAAGCCGAAGGCCTTCGGGAACCAGTAGGTCAGGCCGCACAGGTAGCCGAACACCACGCCGCCGATGATCACGTTATGGAAGTGCGCGATCAGGAACAGCGAGTTGTGCAGCACGAAGGACACGGCCGGGATCGCCATCATCACGCCGGTCATGCCGCCGATGGTGAAGGTGATCATGAAGCCCACGGTCCAGTACATCATCGAGGTCATCTCGATGCGGCCACGGAACATGGTGAACAGCCAGTTGAAGATCTTCACGCCGGTCGGCACCGCGATGATCATCGTGGTGATGCCGAAGAACGCGTTGACGTTGGCGCCCGAGCCCATCGTGAAGAAGTGGTGCAGCCACACGATGAAGGACAGCACGCCGATCGCGCTGGTGGCCCACACCATCGAGGTGTAGCCGAACAGCGGCTTGCGCGAGAAGGTCGACACCACTTCGGAGAACACGCCGAAGGCCGGCAGGATCAGGATGTAAACCTCCGGGTGGCCCCAGATCCAGATCATGTTGATGTACATCATGGCGTTGCCGCCACCGTCATTGGTGAAGAAGTGGGTGCCCAGGTAACGGTCGGCAGCCAGCAGCGCCAGAGTGACGGTCAGGAACGGGAACGCGGCGATGATCAGGATGTTGGTGATCAGCGCGGTCCAGGTGAAGATCGGCATGCGCATCAGGGTCATGCCCGGCGCGCGCATCTTGAAGATGGTCACCAGGAAGTTGATGCCCGTCAGCGTCGTGCCGAGACCGGAGATCTGCAGCGCCCAGATGTAGTAGTCGACACCGACGCCTGGACTGTATTGCAGCCCCGACAGTGGCGGGAACGCCAGCCAGCCGGTCTGGGCGAACTCGCCCACGAACAGCGACAGCATGATCAGCACCACGCCCGCCACGAACAGCCAGAAGCTGAGCGAGTTCAGGAACGGATAGGCCACGTCGCGCGCGCCGATCTGCAGCGGCACGATCAGGTTGACCAGGCCGGTCAGGAACGGCATGGCCATGAAGAAGATCATGATCACGCCGTGCGCGGTGAAGATCTGATCGTAGTGATGCGGTGGCAGGATGCCCTCGCTGCCGCCATGGCCCAGCGCCAGCTGGATGCGCATCATGATCGCGTCGGCAAAACCGCGCAGCAACATGACCAGTGCCACGACGATGTACATCACGCCGATCTTCTTGTGGTCGACCGAGGTCAACCATTCACGCCACAACCAGCCCCACAGCTTGAAATAGGTCATCAGACCCAGGACCGCGGCGCCGCCCAGGCCAACGCCCGCTGCGGTCGCGATCAGAATCGGCTCGTGATACGGAATCGATTCGAGCGTAAGTTTGCCCAGCAACATTAGTGCTTCTCCTGCGGATTCTGCGTCTCACCCGCCGGCGCCTGGGCGTCGTCGTGGTGCATGTCTCCCATGCCGGGCATGGAATCCATCGAATGCATGTCGTGGCCATCGGCCTGGCCCGGCGCCGGCGTGGCGTAGCCGCCGTCGTGGGCGTGGGCCTGCGCGGCCGCTTCGGTGCCCGGCTCGGCGTTGTTGTCCATGCCGAGCATCTTGTGCCCGCCCTTGCCGTGCGAACCCATCATGTATTTGGCGATGATGGTGTTGAACAGGTCAGGCTGCGCCGAGGCGTAATAGGTCGGCGCCACGTCTTCGCTGGGCTTGGCCAGTTCGGCGTAAGCCGCCGCGTCCAGGCTCTGGCCCGAGGCCTTGACCTTGGCGACCCAGGCGTCGAAGCCGGCCTGGTCGGTGGCGATGGCATTGAAATGCATGCCCGAGAAGCCCTTGCCGCTGTAATGCGAGGACAGGCCACGGAAGGTGCCCTGCTCGTTGGCGATCAGGTGCAGCTTGGTTTCCATGCCGGCCATCGAATAGATCATCGTGCCGAGCTGCGGGATGAAGAACGAGTTCATCACCGAATCGGAGGTGATCCGGAAGTTCAGCGGGGTCTTTTCCGGGAACGCGATCTCGTTGACCGTGGCGATGTTCTGGTCGGGGTAGATGAACAGCCACTTCCAGTCCAGTGACACCGCTTCGATCGTCACCGGCGCCACGTCCGAATCCAGCGGACGGTACGGGTCCAGTGCGTGCGAAGAGCGCCACACCAGCACGCCCAGCACCACGATGATCACGCACGGGATGGCCCACACGACGATTTCGATCGGCGTGGAATGGTGCCATTCCGGCTCGTAGCGGTTCTGCTTGGAGGCCCGATAGCGGTAGGCGAACACCAGGGTCATCACGATGACCGGCACCACCACCAGCAGCATCAGGACCGTGCAGGTGACGAGCAGGTTGCGCTCGTCGATGCCGATCTGACCCTTCGGGTTCAGGATGGCGGACTGGCATCCGCCGAGAAACAACACACTTGCCAGCAAAATCCATGGACGCAGTCGTCCAGGAAGCTTCAGCAGGGACATGGTCTATCCAGTTGCGAGAAGAAAATCGGCTACCTAGGCGGACGGCCGATGCACTGGTCGCCCGCAACACTGTCGCGCAACACGGACGCCACAAGGGGCCGGATGCAGGCGGGGCAAGTGCTAGAACCGCACTATTTTATGCTGCCCCGCAGCATCTAGGAAATCCCTTGCCCGATGCTTTTCCGTCAGCCTTGCCGCAATCTCGCCTGATCAGGCGCCTGGATGCGGGACATTCCGTATCGAAATGCTCGGGAGGCGTCGCGAACGCGACACACCGGGCGAGTTTAACCCGCCCTCCCCTGGCAAAGCTGCCAGCGATCACAGCAACACGTCGCGCCGCCACCGAACGCGCAAAAGAAAAGCCCCGTCAACGCTGCGACGGGGCTTCTTGAAATGATGCTGGTGCCGGAAATAGGAATCGAACCTACGACCTACGCATTACGAATGCGCCGCTCTACCAACTGAGCTATTCCGGCGGGAGCGCGAATTCTAGGGATCGCACCGCGATCGGTCAATTGACCAATTGCAGGCGCAGCTCCTTGGGCAGCGCAAACACCATGCTTTCCGGCTCGCCGGCCAGCTCGCTGACGTTGCCTGCGCCCAGTTCGCGCAGGCGCTGGATCACGCCGTCGATCAGCACGTCGGGCGCCGAAGCACCGGCGGTGACGCCGACCTTCTTCTTACCGGTGATCCAGTTGGGATCAATCTCGTGCGCGCCGTCGATCAGGTAGGACTCGACGCCATCGCGCTGTGCCAGTTCGCTCAGGCGGTTGGAATTGGAGCTGTTGGGCGAACCCACCACCAGGACCAGGTCGCATTCCTTGGCCAGGTCGCGCACGGCGTCCTGGCGGTTCTGCGTGGCGTAGCAGATATCGTCGTTCTTCGGCCCCTGCATGGCCGGGTACTTGGCCCGCAACGCGCTGATGATGCCCACGGTGTCGTCGACCGACAGCGTGGTCTGGGTGGTGTAGGCGAAGTTCTCCGGCTGGTCGATCTCCAGCGTGGCCACGCCGGCAATGTCCTCGACCAGATAGATGCGCCCGGTGCCGCGCTCGCGGTCCCACTGACCCATCGTGCCCTCCACTTCCGGGTGCCCGGCGTGGCCGATCAGGACCACATCGCGCCCGGCGCGGCAATGGCGCGCCACTTCCAGATGCACTTTGGTCACCAGCGGGCAGGTCGCGTCGAACACCTTCAGGCCGCGGCGCTCAGCCTCCTGGCGCACGGCCTGGGAAACGCCGTGGGCGCTGAAGATCACCGTGTTGTGGTCGGGCACCTCGTCGAGTTCCTCGACGAAGATCGCGCCGCGCTGCTTGAGGTCGTCGACCACGAAGCGGTTGTGCACCACCTCATGGCGCACATAGATCGGCGCGCCCAAGGTTTCGATGGCGCGCTTGACGATCTCGATCGCGCGGTCGACACCGGCGCAGAAACCACGGGGATTGGCGAGCAGGACGTCCATACCTACATTATCCCGCTTTGGCGCGGCGCTTGCCGTCGAACAGGCTGAACGCGGCGATGCCGACCGCGCCGCAGACGATGGCCGAGTCGGCGATGTTGAACGACGGCCAGTAATGGTCGCCCACGTACCACTGGATGAAATCGACCACGTGGCCGTGCATCAGCCGGTCAATCACGTTGCCCAGCGCACCGCCGATCACCAGGGAATACGGCAGGGCCACGCGCCAGTCGCCGCGCGCGGTGCGCGACAGCCAGGTGCCCAGCAGGCCGCACACGCCGATGGCCAGCGCGGTGAAGAACCAGATCTGCCAGCCGCCGGCATTGCTGAGGAAGCTGAAGGCCGCGCCGGTGTTATAGGTGCGGTACCAGTTCCAGAACCCGTCGATGACCTTCACCGCCTGGAATTCCGGCAGGCTGGCCAGCACCCAGGCCTTGGACCACTGGTCCAGCACGATCACCACCACCGACAGCACCAGCCACACCAGCGCGCTGGGCTTGGGACGCGCGGTCAGAACCATTGGCGGACCTCGCCTGCGCCATCGACGTTGTCCACGCAGCGGCCGCACAGCTCCGGATGCGCGGCATAGGCGCCGACATCGGCGCGCTTCTGCCAGCACCGAACGCACTTGGGCTTGGTGGTCGGCGTGGCCAGCACGAAGAGTTCATCGGCCTGCGCCGCGGTCACGGTGACATCGCCGCTGATGAACAGGAAGCGCAGCTCATCGCTCAGCGCCTGCCAGCGCCGCGCCGTCTCGGCGCCAGCGGTGATGGCGATTTCCGCATCCAGTGCCGCGCCGATCGTTCCGCTGGCGCGCATCGGCTCCAGCACCTTGGCGACCTGCTCGCGCAGGCCCAGCAGCGCGTCGAAATCGGCCGCGGACAGCTTTGCATCGGCCGGCAGCGGCGCCAGGCCGTCGTAGAAAGTGGAGAACAGCACGTTGTCCAGGCGCTTGCCCGGCAGGTAGCCCCACATCTCGTCGGCGGTGAAGCTCAGGATCGGCGCGATCCAGCGCACGAAGGCTTCGGCGATGTGGTACATCGCGGTCTGCGCGCTGCGGCGGCCGCGCGAATCTTCCTGCATCGTGTACAGGCGGTCCTTGGTCACGTCCAGGTACAGCGAACCCAGGTCCACGCTGCAGAAGTTCAGCAGCGCCTGCACGATCGAGGCGAAGTCGTAGCGCTCGTAGGCCGCCTTGATCTTCTCCTGCAGCTCGTACGCGCGATGCACGATCCAGCGATCCAGCGCGACCATGTCCTCCGGCGCCACGCAATGCACGGCCGGGTCGAAGCCGTTGAGGTTGCTGAGCAGGAAGCGCGCGGTGTTACGCAGGCGGCGGTAAGCGTCGGCGTTGCGCTTGAGGATCTCCTGTGACAGCGACATCTCGTTGCTGTAGTCGGCGCTGGCGATCCACAGGCGCAGGATGTCCGCGCCCAGGTTCTTCATGATGTCCTGCGGCTCGATGCCGTTGCCCAGCGACTTGGACATCTTGCGGCCGTGCTCGTCCACGGTGAAGCCGTGGGTCAGGCACTGCTTGTACGGCGCAGCCTTGTCGATCGCCACGCCGGTCAGCAGCGAGGACTGGAACCAGCCACGATGCTGGTCCGAGCCCTCCAGGTACAGGTCGGCCGGCTTGCCGAAGCCACGCTCCAGCAGCACGCCTTCGTGCGTCACGCCCGAGTCGAACCAGACATCGAGGATGTCGGTGACCTTGTCGTAGTCGGCCGCTTCGGCGCCGAGCAGTTCGGCTGCGTCCAGGTCATACCAGGCATCGACGCCGGCCTGCTCCACCTTCTGCGCAACCAGCTCCATCAGCTCGACGCTGCGCGGATGCGGCTCGTGGGTTTCGCGATGCACGAACAGCGCGATCGGAACGCCCCAGGTGCGCTGGCGACTGATGCACCAGTCCGGGCGCCCGTCGACCATGCTGGCGATGCGCGCCTGGCCCCAGGTCGGGAACCAGCCGACGTTCTTGATCGCAGCCAGCGCATCGGCGCGCAGGTTGGCCTGGTCCATCGAGATGAACCACTGCGGCGTCGCGCGGAACACCACCGGCGTCTTGTGGCGCCAGCAGTGCGGATAGCTGTGCGTCAGCGGATGGAAGGCCAGCAGCGCGCCATTGGCACGGGCCAGCTCGACGATGGTGTCGTTGGCCTTCCAGATGTGCATGCCGGCCAGCTCGGTGCCGTCGAACGCCGGCGTGGACGGCAGGTACACGCCGCGCCCGTCGACCGGATTGATCTGCGCCGCGGTGTACTGGTCGACCAGGCCGTACTTCAGGCTGACCGCGTAGTCCTCCTGGCCGTGGCCGGGCGCGGTGTGGACCGCACCGGTACCGTCTTCGGCCGAGACGTGGTCGCCCAGGATCAGCGGGACATCGCGCTGGGCGTAGAACGGATGGGCCAGCAGCAGGTGTTCCAGCGCCGCGCCCTTGGCGTGGCCCTTCACGACCACCTCGGTCACGCCATAGCGCGCCAGCGCGCGCTCGGCCAGCGCCTGTGCGATGACCAGCCAGCGCGGCGCGCCGTTGCGGGCCGGTCCTTCGACCAGCACGTAATCCAGGTCCGGGCCCAGGCTGACGGCCAGCGAGGCCGGCAGCGTCCACGGCGTGGTGGTCCAGATCGGCACGGCCACTTCGACACCGGCCGGGACCTGCGCGCCGAATGCCGCAGCCAGCGCCTGCGGATCGCGCGCGGCGTAGCCGACGTCGATCGCCGGAGACACCTTGTCCTGGTATTCGATCTCGGCCTCGGCCAGGGCCGAACCGCAGTCGAAGCACCAGTACACCGGCTTGGCGCCGCGCAGCAGGTGGCCGTTGGCCACAACCTTGGCCAGCGCGCGGATCTCGTCGGCCTCGAAGCGGAAGTTCAGCGTCTTGTATGGGTTGTCCCAATCGCCGATCACGCCCAGGCGCTTGAAATCCTTGCGCTGGATGTCGATCTGCTCTTCGGCGTACTCGCGACACTTGGCGCGGAACTGCTTGGCGTCGAGCTTGGTGCCGACCTTGCCCCACTTCTTCTCGATCGCGATCTCGATCGGCAGGCCGTGGCAATCCCAGCCCGGCACGTAGGGCGCATCGAAGCCGGCGACATAGCGCGACTTGACGATGATGTCCTTGAGGATCTTGTTGACCGCATGGCCCAGGTGGATCTGGCCGTTGGCGTACGGCGGACCATCGTGCAGCACGAACAGCGGACGGCCCTTGGCGTTCGCACGCAGCTGGGCGTACAGATCCTGGTCGTACCAGCGCTTGAGCGTGTCCGGCTCGCGCTTGGGCAGGTCGCCGCGCATCGGGAATTCCGTGGCCGGCAGTTGCAGGGTGGCTTTGTAGTCGGTGCTCACGGAAATCAGGTTCTCGGCGTCTGTGCGGTGCAAAGTCCAGGGTGCGCGCGTGTCACGCGGTGGCCCGGAAGCGTTCGGTGGAAAGGAGTTGGCGTGCGGTGGCGGCGTCGCGCTGCATCTGGACGGTCAGCGCATCGAGCCCGTCGAATTTTTCCTCGTCGCGCAGCTTGGCGACGAATTCGACCCGCAGGTGGCGCCCGTAGAGGTCGCCGTTGAAATCGAACAGGTGCGCTTCCAGCAGCGGCTCCACGCCCTCCACGGTAGGCCGGGTGCCGAAGCTGGACACCGACGGCCACGGCCGTTCGGTCAGGCCATGCACCCAGGTCGCATAGATGCCCGACAGCGCCGGCGTCTTGGGGAAGCGCAGGTTGGCCGTGGGAAATCCCAGCGTGCGGCCCAGCTGCTTGCCGCGCACCACGCGCCCGCCGATCGCATACGGCCGGCCCAACAGGCGCTCAGCGTGGGCGAAATCGCCCTGGCGCAACGCCGCGCGGATGCGCGTGGACGACACCCGCTCGCCGTCGGCGCAATGCACCGGCGCGATCTGGTCGGCAGTGAAGCCCAGCTCGGCGCCCATCGCCTGCAGCAGCGCGACATCGCCGCCACGTTTGTGGCCGAAGCGGAATTCCGGGCCGATCCACACTTCGCGCGCCTGCAAGCGGCCAACCAGCAGCGTGTGGACGAAGTCCTGCGCCGACATCGCGGTCATGCGCTGGTTGAAGCGCAGCAGCCCGACCTGGTCGGCGCCGGCATCGAGCAGGCCTTCGACCTTGGCCCGCGGCAGGCTCAGGCGCGGCGGTGGGTCGTGCGGCAGGAAGAACTCGCGCGGCAGCGGCTCGAAGGTCAGCACCACCAGCGGCAATCCCAGGCCCTGCGCACGCTGCCGGGCATGGCGCAGCAGCGCGCGATGGCCCAAGTGCAGGCCGTCGAACGCACCGATGCACACCACGCTGCCCTGTGGGGTCAGCACCCCGCCTTCAACGTCACGAAACAGCCTGCTCATCGCATTGGAGTTCGGGCCGGGCCACGCAAGGCGCCGGCCGGCCCGCGAAATCTCTTGGGAAACCCATGAAGTATAGCCGCCATGCGCCGGTACAAGCCCCGCAAGCTCAGTGCTCGCGCAGGTCACGCAGACGGAAGCCCAGCGCCACCTGCGCCACCGCGTAGGTCAGCCCGCCCGCGGCCACCAGCGCCAGCAGGAAGCCGATGCGATGCCACTTGTCCATGTCGGTGAAGGCCGGCAGCCAGTGCAGGCCTGCCCCGACCACCGCCGCCATCGCCAGGCACGACACCACCAGCCGCAGGCCGAACGCGCCCCAGCCCGGCCGGCGCTGATACACACCACTCTGCCCCAGCCAGCGCCACAGCAGCCCCAGGTTGATATAGCTGGCCACCGCACTGGCGATGCCCAGTGCCAGATGCAAGCCCGGCGTCTGCGCCAGCGCCATGGTCACACCCAGCGCGCGCACCTCCGGCTTGACCATCAGCTGGTAAAGCAGCGCCAGGAACAGCAGGTTCAGCACCATGTTGGCCACCAGCGCCGCCACGCCGGCGCGCACCGGCGTTCGGGTGTCCTGGCGCGCGTAGAACGCCGGCAGCACGATCTTCAGCAGCGCGAACGCCGGCAGGCCGAAGCTCAGGCCGAACACCGACATCGCCGCCATCCGCGTGTCGAAGGCGGTGAACTTGCCGTACTGGAAAAGCGTGGCCACCAACGGCGTGCTCAGCAGCATCAACCCGACCATTGCCGGCACCGCGATCAGCAGCGTGGTGCGCAACCCCCAGTCCAGCGCATTGGAAAAGCCGACCGTGTCGGTCTTGACGTGATGCCGCGACAGCGCCGGCAGGATCACCGTGCCCAGGGCAACGCCGAACACGCCCAGCGGCAGCTCCAGGAACCGATCGGCCTGCGACAGCCAGCTCTGCGAGCCGGCGAACAGGAACGAGGCGATCACCGTATCCAGCAGCAGGTTGATCTGCGCCACCGACGAGCCGAACAGCGTCGGCACCATCAGGGTCAGCACCCGGCGCACGTCCGGGTGGCGCCAGCCCCAGCGCGGCAGGGTCAGCAGATTGATCCCGCGCAGCGCCGGCAGCTGGAACAGCAGCTGCAGCGCGCCGGCCACCAGCACCGCCCAGCCCAGCGCCAGGATCGACATCCCCATCGCCGGGGCCAGCCACAGCGCGCCGGCGATCATGCACAGGTTGAGGATCACCGGCGTGATCGCCGGGATCGCGAAGCGGTTGAAGCTGTTCAGCGCCCCGCCCGACAGCGCGGTCAGCGAAACGAACAGCAGGAACGGGAAGGTCAGCCGCAACAGGTCCACGACCATGCCGAACTTGGCCGGGTCCTTGATCGCGCCCGGATTGAAGATCATCGCCACCTGCGGGGTGAAGATCAGCCCCAGCGCGGTGATCAGCAGCAGGATGCCGCCCAGGGTGCCGGACACCCGCGCCATCAGCTCGCGCAGGTCGGCGTGCGGGCGGGTTTCCTTGACCTCGGTAAACACCGGCACGAAGGCCGTGGAGAACGACCCTTCCGCGAACAGCCGGCGCAGGAAATTGGGAATCCGGAACGCCACCCAGAACGCATCGGTCACCGCATTGGCGCCGAAACTGGTGGCGATCGCCTGGTCGCGGACCAGGCCCAGCACCCGCGAAATCATGGTCATGCTGCTGAAGGACAGCAGGCCGCGCAGCATCTTGGGCGAGCTCACAGACCGGCCTCCGCTGACCCGAAACCCCAATCCATCGGGCCAAAGCCCCCCTGGTTGACCCAACTACTTGAATAGCCCATAATTTCCCGTTCGTTTTTCCCGCCCGCCGTCAACCCAAGAATTCTCAGGATCCCAACGTGGCCAATATCAAGTCCGCCAAGAAGCGCGCCAAGCAGACCGTCGTGCGCAACGCGCGCAACGTCGCCCAGCGCTCCATGCTGCGCACCGCCGTCAAGAAAGTCATCAAGGCGCTGGAAGCCAACGACGCCGCTGGCGCCGAAGCCGCCTTCGCTACCGCCCAGCCGATCCTCGATCGCTTCAGCTCGCGCGGCCTGATCCACAAGAACAAGGCTGCCCGTCACAAGAGCCGTCTCACCGCACGCATCAAGGCCCTCAAGGCCGCTTGACGCGCATTTGACGGATCGGGCAACAGGAAACCCGGCTTCGGCCGGGTTTTTTGTTGCCTGCGATTCGGCCACCACTGCAATAAGCGCGCTCGCAGCGCGCACGCATGAAAACGCCGGCAACCCACAGGCCGCCGGCGCAAGGTCCAGCATCGCGATGCACGTCATGCCGACTGGACTCAGCCGGCGTCCTGCGCGGCCTCGGCCGCCTCTTCGCGCTGGCGATCGAAGAAGGCCATCACGTCCTTCATGATCGGGAAGGTGCCTTCACGCGAGATCGCCGAGGTCACATACCAAGGGCCCGTCCAGCCCAGTTCCTCGACGACCGACTTGGCGCGCTCGGCCGCCTCGTCCTCGAACATCAGGTCAGCCTTGTTCAGCACCAGCCAGCGCGGCTTTTCCAGCAGCTCCGGGTCGTGCTTGCGTAGCTCGTTTTCGATCGCACGCACCTGCTCGGCCGGCGACACGGTCACGCCGGTGTCGGCGAACTCTTCGGCCACCGGCGCCATGTCCACCAGGTGCAGCAACAGGCGGGTGCGCTGCAGGTGGCGGAGGAACTGCGCACCCAGGCCCGCACCCTCGGCTGCGCCTTCGATCAGACCGGGAATGTCGGCGATGACGAAGCTGCGATACGCCTCGACGCTGACCACACCCAGGTTCGGATAGAGCGTGGTGAACGGATAGTCGGCCACCTTGGGCGTGGCCGCAGAAACGGCGCGAATCAGCGTGCTCTTGCCCGCATTGGGGAAGCCCAGCAGGCCGACGTCAGCCAGCAGCTTCAGCTCCAGCTTGAGCAGGCGCTCCTCGCCCTCCTCGCCCGGCGTCGCCTTGCGTGGCGCGCGCGTGATCGACGATTTGAAGTGCATGTTGCCCAGCCCACCCTTGCCGCCGCGCGCCACCAGCAGGCGATCGCCATGCGCAACGAGGTCGCCGATCACTTCGTCGGTACCGACGTTGACCACCATGGTGCCGACCGGCACGGTGATGGTCAGGTCCTGGCCACCCTTGCCGTAGGCTTGGCGCCCCATGCCGTTCTCGCCGCGCTGGGCCTTGAAGCTGCGCTGGTGACGGAAGTCGACCAGGGTGTTGAGGTTTTCATCGGCCTGCAGCCAGATGCTGCCGCCGTCGCCGCCGTCGCCGCCATCGGGCCCACCCAGCGGAATGAATTTCTCACGGCGGAAGCCGATGCAGCCATTGCCGCCATTGCCGGCGACGACCTGGATTTCGGCTTCATCTACGAGTTTCATGGAATTGGGACCGGGAAAAGAAAAAGGAGCCAGCGCGCGGAAGCGCTGAGGGAAGTCTAGCGGCTGCGACCCGAGCGGACCCAGCCTTGGCAGGCACCGCACCAAAGCGGCCTGCCTGAAACGAAAAACCCCGCCGAAGCGGGGCTTTCGCGGCGCTGTCGCGAAGGCTTACGCCTCGGCCAGCACGCTCACGGTGCGGCGCTTGTTGGCGCCCTTCACCGAGAAGTCCACCTTGCCATCGACCAGCGCGAACAGCGTGTGGTCGCGGCCCAGGCCGACGCCCTGGCCCGGATGGAACTGGGTGCCACGCTGGCGGATGATGATGTTGCCGGCTTCGATGGCCTGGCCACCGTAGACCTTCACGCCCAGCATTTTCGGATTGGAGTCGCGGCCGTTGCGCGAGGAACCTACGCCTTTTTTGTGTGCCATGAGTGCTTCTCCTTACTTCTTGCTGCCACCGGCGATGCCGGTGATCTCGATTTCGGTGTAGTACTGACGGTGTCCCTGCTGCTTCATGTGGTGCTTGCGGCGGCGGAACTTGATGATGCGGACCTTGTCGGCACGCGCCTGCGACTTGACGGTCGCAGTGACGGTGGCGCCCTTCAGCGCATCGCCCAGGGTGATGCCGTTTTCGTCGCCCAGCATCAGCAGGGTGTCGAACGTGATTTCTTTACCGACTTCGGCGTCCAGCTTCTCGACGCGCAGGGTCTCGCCCTGCATCACGCGATATTGCTTGCCGCCCGTGACCAGAATTGCGTACATGGGTGCTTCCTTAAGTGTTGGCTTTTCGTAGTTATTCTCATGCCTGTCGCCCATCGAGGGGCAGACAGAAGCGGAATGATAGCCGGATCAGTGACTTGGAGCAAGTCACCCCGAACCTTTCCCGCTGCGGGATGAATGCCGCCGCCGGATCCACGCCCCGGCTCGGCCGATTGCCCACCCGGCCCTTCCAAATCACGTCAATTGCCCCCACACAGGGGACTCGCTAGGCTGACCGATTCGCTCCGGATCGCACCTGCCGGCGCTCCCCTTCCCTGCACAGGCCAGACCCCCCAGGCATGGACAGTATCCGCATCCGCGGCGCACGCACGCATAACCTCAAGAACATCGACCTCGACCTGCCCCGCGACAAGCTGATCGTGATCACGGGCCTGTCCGGCTCGGGCAAATCCTCGCTGGCCTTCGACACCATCTACGCCGAAGGCCAGCGCCGCTACGTGGAGTCGCTATCGGCTTACGCGCGCCAATTCCTGAGCGTGATGGAAAAGCCCGACGTGGACCACATCGAGGGCCTGTCGCCGGCGATCTCGATCGAGCAGAAGTCGACTTCGCACAACCCGCGCTCGACCGTGGGCACGATCACCGAGATCTACGACTACCTGCGCCTGCTCTACGCACGCGTCGGCATTCCGCGCTGCCCGGACCACGGTTATCCGCTGGAGGCACAGACGGTCAGCCAGATGGTCGACCAGGTGCTGGCGCTGGATGGCGAACAGCGCTGGATGCTGCTGGCGCCGGTGATCCGCGAGCGCAAGGGCGAACATGCCCAGGTGTTCGACCAGCTGCGCGCGCAGGGCTTCGTCCGTGTGCGCGTGGACGGCGAGCTGTACGAGATCGATGCGGTGCCGCCGCTGGCGCTGCGCGTCAAGCACACCATCGAAGCGGTGATCGACCGCTTCAAACCGCGCGATGACATCAAGCAGCGCCTGACCGAAAGCTTCGAGACCGCGCTGAAGCTCGGCGACGGCATGGCCGCGGTGATGTCGTTGGACGATCCGGCCGCCGCGCCGCAGCTGTTTTCCTCCAAGTATTCCTGCCCGGTCTGCGACTACTCGCTTCCCGAACTGGAACCGCGCCTGTTTTCGTTCAATTCGCCGGTCGGCGCCTGCCCCAAGTGCGACGGCCTGGGCGTGGCGCAGTTCTTCGATCCGGCGCGCGTGGTCGTGCATCCAGAACTGTCGCTGTCGGCCGGCGCGGTGCGCGGCTGGGACCGGCGCAATGCGTACTACTTCCAGCTGATCGCTTCACTGGCCAAGCACTACAAGTTCGACGTCGATGCGCCCTGGATGATCCTGCCGGAGAAGGTCCAGCAGGCCGTGCTGTACGGCAGCGGCGATGAGCTGGTGAGCTTCACCTATCTCACCGAGGCCGGCGGGCGCACCCAGCGCAAGCACAAGTTCGAAGGCATCCTGCCGAACCTGGAGCGCCGCTACCGCGAGACCGAATCGCCGGCCGTGCGCGAGGAGCTGTCCAAGTACATCAGCGAGCAGGCGTGCCCCGAATGCGGCGGCGCACGCCTCAACCGCGCTGCGCGCAACGTCTTCGTCGCCGATCGCCCGCTGCCTGAGATCGCCGTGCTGCCGGTCGACCAGGCGCTGGCGTTCTTCACCGGCATGAAGCTCACCGGCTGGCGTGGCGAGATCGCGACCAAGATCGTCAAGGAAATCGGCGAGCGGTTGGGCTTCCTGATCGACGTCGGTTTGGATTACCTCACGCTGGAGCGCAAGGCCGACACGCTGTCCGGCGGCGAAGCCCAGCGCATCCGCCTGGCCAGCCAGATCGGCGCGGGCCTGGTCGGCGTGATGTACGTACTGGACGAGCCGTCCATCGGCTTGCACCAGCGCGACAACGAACGCCTGCTCGGCACGCTGACCCGCCTGCGCGACTTGGGCAACACGGTGATCGTGGTCGAGCACGACGAGGACGCGATCCGTGCGGCTGACTATGTGCTGGACATCGGCCCGGGCGCGGGCGTGCACGGCGGCGAGATCGTCGGCCAGGGCACGGTCGATGACCTGCTCAAGTCACCGCGTTCGCTGACCGGCCAGTACCTGTCGGGCAAGCGTGCGATCGAGGTGCCCAAGACGCGCCACAAGGCCAACCCGAAGATGACGCTCAAGCTCACCGGCGCCAAGGGCAACAACCTCAAGGGCGTGGACCTGGAAATCGGCGCAGGCTTGTTCACCTGCATCACCGGCGTGTCTGGGTCGGGCAAGTCGACGCTGATCAACGACACGCTGTTCTCGCTCAGCGCCAACGCGATCAACGGCGCCTCGCACCCGGTGGCGCCGTTCGGTGAAGTGCACGGCCTGGATCTGTTCGACAAGGTCGTGGACATCGACCAGTCGCCGATCGGCCGCACGCCGCGCTCCAATCCGGCGACCTACACCGGCCTGTTCACGCCGCTGCGCGAGCTGTACGCGCAGGTCCCCGAATCGCGTGCACGCGGTTATTCGCCGGGGCGTTTCAGCTTCAACGTGCGCGGCGGCCGCTGCGAGGCCTGCCAGGGCGATGGCCTGATCAAGGTGGAGATGCACTTCCTCCCCGACGTGTACGTGCCCTGCGATGTGTGCCACGGCAAGCGCTACAACCGCGAGACGCTGGAGATCCTCTACAAGGGCTTCAACATCAACGACGTGCTGGAGATGACGGTCGAGGATGCGCTGAAGCTGTTCGAGCCGGTGCCCTCGATCGCGCGCAAGCTGGAAACGCTGGTCGATGTCGGCCTGAGCTACGTCAAGCTGGGCCAGAGCGCGACCACGCTCTCCGGCGGCGAAGCGCAGCGCGTGAAGCTGTCCAAGGAACTCTCGCGTCGCGACACCGGGCGCACGCTCTACATCCTGGATGAGCCGACCACCGGCCTGCACTTCCACGACATCGAGCACCTGCTGGCCGTGCTGCATAAGCTGCGCGACGACGGCAACACCATCGTGGTGATCGAACACAACCTGGACGTGATCAAGACCGCCGACCAGGTGGTGGATCTGGGTCCGGATGGTGGCCACCGCGGCGGCACCATCATCGCCACCGGCACGCCGGAAGAGATCGCCGCCAATCCCGCCTCGCACACCGGCCGCTTCCTGGCCAAGCTGCTGCCCGAAACCACCGCCAAGGCCAGCAAGCCCGCCGCCGTGGCCAAGGCCGAGGTCCTGCCACCGCGGATGGCGGCCAAGGTCGCCGCCAAGCAGGCTGCGGTGAAGAAGAAGATCAAGAAGAAGGTGTCGTCATGAGTGATGCGAACGCAACCGCCAACGTCCCACGCCAGGTACTGGCGCGCGTGCCGATCAGCGTGCGCTGGCGCGACATGGATGCCTACGGCCACGTCAACAACGCCAAGTACATTTCCTACCTGGAAGAGGCGCGCGTGCACTGGCTGCATGGCGTGATGGGCGGCGCGAAGATGGGCACCGGCATCTCGCCAGTAGTGGCCAACACGCACGTCAACTATCGCCTGCCGATCGTGTGGCCCAACGACATCGTGGTGGAGCTGTTCGTCGAGCGCCTGGGCAATTCCAGCGTGACCATCGGTCACCGCATCGTGGCCGACAACGACGACACCGTGCTCTATTCCGATGGCCATGTGGTCGTGGTGTGGATCGACACCGCGACCGGCAAGAGCGCGCCGATGCCGGATGTGGTGCGTGCGGCGAGCACGGTCGCTTAAGCAGGAAGACATCGTGGGAGCCGCTCTACGTGGCCTCGGGCCATCAGCGGCGATGGACTTTGATCGGTGAAGCCTCATCGCCGCTGAAGCGGCTCCCACAACACGCTGGGACTAAGATCCGGGCGCAACGCTTCTGGGAGGAAGGCTGATGTCGGAACTGGTGCAGATCATTGAACACGGCGCGGTGCGTGAGCTGCGCCTGGCACGTGCGCCGGTCAACGCGCTGGACGATGCACTCTGCGCGGCCCTGCTCGACGCACTGCAGGCCGCCTTCGACGCCAACGTGGCGGGCATCGCGCTGTCGGGCAATGCCCGCGTGTTTTCCGGCGGACTGGACGTGCCGTACCTGCTGGGCCACGGCGCGGATCGCGACGCGCTGTACGCCAGCTGGGATGCTTTCTTCGCCGTCGCCAAGGCCCTGGCCAGCGCCCCGATGCCGGTCGCGGCCGCCCTCACCGGCCACGCGCCTGCAGGCGGTTGCGTCCTGGCACTGTGTTGCGACTACCGGGTGATGACCCGCAGCGCCGACCCGTCGCGTCCGCTGCAGATCGGCTTGAACGAAACCCAGGTCGGCCTGGCTGTGCCCGACGGCATCCAGCACCTGATGCGCCGCGTGATCGGCAAGCACCGCGCCGAACGCCTGCTGGTGGCCGGCGCGATGATCAGCGCCGAGCACGCCGCCGAGATTGGCCTGGTCGATGCCTTGGCCGACGATGCCGACGCGACGGTCACCACTGCACTTGCGTGGCTGCAGGCGATGGCAACTCTGCCGCAGGCGCCACTGCGCAAGACCCGCACGATCGCGCGCGCAGACATTCGCGCCGCGCTCGATCGGGTCGACCTCAATGACTTCATCGACGACTGGCAGCAGCCCGACACGCAGGCCGCGCTGCAGGCGATGGCGGCGCGCCTCAGGAAGTGACGGCCACCGGGCGCGCGGGATCGGAGATCCAGCCGCTCCACGAGCCGGTGTAGATCCGCGGGCCCGGCAGGCCGGCGTGTTCGAAGGCCAGCAGCAGATGGCAGGCGGTCACGCCGGAGCCGCACATCAGCACCACGTCTTCGGGTGCATGGCCGCCGAGTAACGGCAGTAGTTCATCACGCAGTGCCTGCGGATCGCGCAGGCGCCCATCCTGCAGGTTGTCGAGGAACGGCCGGTTGACCGCGCCCGGCACATGCCCGGCAACGCGATCCACATGCTCGTGGCGGCCGCTGTAGCGCTCCTCGGCACGCGCATCGACCAGCCAGCCCGGCGCGTCCTGCAGGCGCGCGGCGACGTCGTCGTCGCTGGCGATGCGCGCGGCGTCGTACGCACCCGGATAGGCCGCTGTGGACGGCGGCACAGGCACCTCATCTGACTCGGGCAACCCGGCGGCTTGCCAGGCGGCAGAGCCGCCATCGAGCACGGCCACGTGGGCGTGCCCCAACAGCTTCAGCATCCACCACAGGCGCGCAGCGGCCATGCTGCCGTCACCACCGTCATAGACCACGACCTGGTGCTGCGGCGCGATGCCCCACTGCCCCAGCTTCGCGGTGAACACCGAGGCATCGGGCAACGGATGCCGGCCCTGCCCCTGCGCAATTTTGGAGAGGTCAGCCAGATCCTCGTTGAGGTCGGCAAACACTGCATGCGGCAGGTGCGAGGCCTGATATCCCGCGCGCCCTGCCACGGAATCGGTGAGCACGAAACGTGCATCGACGATGCGCAGGTCCGGGTCGTGCAGGTGCAACACCAGCAGCGTGGGATCGACGAGCGTGGTCCAGTTCATGTGACAGCCTCCAGGCGGCGACGAAGGTTGTAGAGGATCGCGGCCGTCGCGCCCCAGATGCGCTGTTCGGCCCAGTCGTACTCCAGCACGGTGCGCTGGCGCCCCTTGAATTCCAGTTCGACGGTGCGCAGGCTCTGCGGCGCCATCAGGTAGTCCAGCGGTACTTCGAAGACTTCGGCGACTTCGTCCGGGTTGGGCACCGGCACGAAGGCCGGATCGATCACCGCGACCACCGGCGTCACCAGGAAACCGCTGACGGTGGCCAGCGTATCGAGCAAGCCAATCGGCTGGACCTGGTCGCGCTTGAGCGCAATTTCCTCATCGCTTTCGCGCAACGCCGCGGCGATCGCATCGGCGTCGCCCGGGTCCACGCGCCCCCCAGGAAAACTCACCTGTCCACCGTGATTGCGCAGGCCATCGTGGCGACGCGTGAGCAGCACGGTCGTGCCGCTGCTGCGCGGGACCAGGCCGGCCAGCACGGCGGCCGGCGCGGAAGGCCGTGCGGGCAGCAGGCCTTCGAGTTCCTGGTGATTCCACCCTTGCGGCTCAAGCGTGGCGTGCAGCGGATGCAGCGCGCGCTCCAGCGCGGCACGTTCGGGCAACAACGGGGACAAAGCAGCGTGCATGCGGGCGCGTTCGGGCAGACGATCCATCAGGGCCTTGCGGGCATCATCGCCCATCTGCGACCAGCCCGCGATCTCGTCCAGCGTGCGCAGGCAGCCATCGCACACGCCATCCCCGCGCATCCTGCAGATCCCGATGCACGGCGAAAGGACGGAAGGCGTTGCCACGGACATGCGAAAGAGATTCCTGCAAAGAAAACGTAAGGCCGTAAACGACGATGCGCCGGACAGGCCGGCGCATCGTCAGGTCACGCATGAAGCCAGCGACTTACTTGACGCTGATCAGCTTGACGTCGAACACGACAGCCTGGTTCGGGCCGATCGGGGACTGCGGGGTGTTGCCGTAGGCCTTGTCGGCCGGCAGGGTCACTTCCCAGCGCGAACCGGCGGGCATCATGACCAGCGCATCGCGCAGGCCTGCCAGCGGGATCTCGCTAACCTTCAGACTGGCCGGCGGCGGCGCGGTGGTCTGGCCCTGCGGCGGGCTGAAGGTATCGACGAAGGTACGGCCGTCGGACAGCGAGCCCTTGTACTGGATGGTCACGGTGCTGGCCTGGGTCGGCTTGGCGCCGCTACCGGCTTCGACCACGCGGTACTGGACGCCGCCCGGCAGGGTCTGCACGCCGGCCTTGGACTTGTTCTGCGCCAGGTAGGCATCGGACTTGGTCTTGTTCGCGGCCGAAGCCTGGTCGAACGCAGCCTTGGCCTTGGCCTGCTGGCGGGATTCCATCTGCTGCACGGCGGTGCGGAGCTGGTCAACCGGCACGGTCGGATCCTTCTTCGCATAGCCTTCGTTCAAGGCCTTCTGCACGGTGGCCAGGTCGATGGATTCGCCGCTCTCGATCAGGTTGCGGCCCAGGTCGTAACCCAGCGCGTAGCTGAGCGCATTACGGTCAGGGGCGGCAGTGGACGCGGGAGCAGCGGGCGAGGTCTGTGCGGCGGCGGTGCCTGCGGCCAAGGTCATGGCCAGCACGCTGGCTGAAAGCAAACGCAACTTCATGTCTTACAAACCTCCGGTATTGGGGATGGGTCAAGCAGCTAGCGACCCAGATGGACGCGCTAGGATAGCCCCCGCCGCACTTAACGGCCAGTGAGGGGTAGGTCGCATTGACCGGCCTCCGTGACAGAAAGTTCCGGCTTTACTTTTTATTTACAAAATAAGGGCCTCCATGGGCGAATCTCCTGTCCTGATCGCCGATTCCGGCGCCATCCGCCGGATCACGATCCAGCGTCCCGACAAACTCAACGCATTGAATGCGGAGACGATCGCGGCACTGACCGAGGCTTTCCACGATGCCGATGCGGACCCGTCCGTGCGCGTAGTCGTGCTGACCGGCGCGGGACCGAAAGCCTTCGTCGCCGGCGCGGACATCAGCGAGATGGCCGACATGGGCGCGATGGACGGACGCGACTTCGGCCTGCGCGGTCAAGCGCTGATGCGCACCATCGAAACCCTGACCAAGCCGGTGATCGCACGGATCAACGGCTTTGCCTTGGGCGGCGGGCTGGAGCTGGCGATGGCCTGCCACCTGCGCATCGCCTCGGACAACGCCAAGGTCGGCCAGCCCGAGATCAACCTGGGCCTGATCCCCGGCTTCGGCGGCACCCAGCGCCTGCTGCGCCTGGCCGGGCGTGCCGCGACGCTGGAGCTGTGCCTGCTCGGCGCGCCGATTACCGCTGCGCGTGCGCTGGAGCTGGGCATCGTCAATGAAGTGGTCGCCGTCGATGCCCTGGACGCACGCGTCGATGCGCTGGCCACACAGCTGTCCAACGCCGCGCCGCTGGCGTTGCGCGCGATCCTGGAATCGGTGATCCACGGCGGCGAATGCGCGCTGGGCGAAGGCCTGCAGTTCGAAGGCGCGCAGTTCGGCCTGATGTTCGCCACCGCCGACATGCGCGAAGGCACCGCGGCCTTCGTCGAGAAGCGCAAGCCGAGTTTCTCGGGACGCTGATGCACGCCACGCCCCACGATTGCACGACGCTGCAGCAGCTGGCCGCATTGCTGGCCGAAGACCAGGTCGATGCCGCGCTCGATGCGAGCCTGATGGACGCCGCCCCGGACATCGACTGCACCGCGTGCGCTGCGGCCAGCGCGCAGGTGCTGGCCGCGCAGCAACGCCTCCAGACCGCCTGGGCCGCACGCGAACGCTATCGCGCGCGTGGCTTGCGATTGGCGCGGCGCGCGGCCGAGCGCCAGGCCCGACGCGCACCGCCACCGGCGCCGTCCAGCACCCCGACCCCGCCTTCCCTGCCCCCCGCCGTGGCCGCCGCGCTGGCACGCGCCAAGGCCCGCGCTGCCGGAACCCCGAACACGTGAGCACCTCCGTTGCACGCCGCTCCCGCACGCTCACGCGCGCGGAGATCGAGACCCTGTTCTCGCGCCTGGCCGAACTCAATCCCAATCCGACCACCGAGCTGGAATACAGCTCGCCGTTCGAGCTGTTGATCGCGGTGATCCTGTCGGCGCAAGCCACCGACGTGGGCGTCAACAAGGCCACGCGCAAGCTGTATCCGGTGGCCAATACGCCGCAGGCGATCCTGGACCTGGGCGAGGAAGGATTGAAGCGCTACATCTCCACCATCGGCCTGTTCAACGCCAAGGCCAGGAATGTCATCGCCACCTGCCAGATCCTGGTCGAGCAGCATCACGGTGAGGTGCCGCGCAAACGCGAGTCGCTCGAAGCGTTGCCCGGCGTCGGTCGCAAGACCGCCAATGTGGTGCTCAACACCGCCTTCGGCGAATCGACGATGGCGGTGGACACGCATATCTTCCGCGTCGCCAATCGCACCGGCCTGGCACCGGGCAAGGACGTGCGCGTGGTCGAGGACAAGCTGGTCAAGGTGATCCCGGCGCACTACCTGTACAACGCGCACCACTGGCTGATCCTGCATGGACGCTATGTGTGCAAGGCCCGCAAGCCGGACTGCCCGCAGTGCGTGATCAGCGACCTGTGCCGCTTCAAGGACAAGACGCCGGACAGCGTGGACGTGCGCTGACCAGCGTCGATCTCTAACGCAGTTTCGTGGTCAACGAAGTGGGAGTCCGGCACGCGCGACCGAACTCCCGTCTTCGCAAGCCGGCGGCTAAGCCGGCTTCAGCCCCACGCGCGAAGGCCCGGTGCCTTCGGTGCGTTTGCCCAACGCATTCCAGTCCACGACCAGCTCATTGCCGCGCGAGGCCGCGTTGCGGGCGAAGTCGCGCAGCAGCTCCAGGCAGGCGTGATCGACATGGCGCAGACGAGTCACGTCCAGGTGCAGCGCCTTGCCGGGCGGAACGCGTTCCAGCGTGCGCGCCATCTCCGGCACGCGCAGGAAGGTGGCCGAACCATCCAGCGCCATCACCAGCTTGTTGCCCTCGCCTTCGGGCTCGCTGACTTCCATCTTCAACCGCGAGGAATGCAGCGACAGGCGCAGCAGCGACAGCGCAAAGCCGATGATCACGCCGGTCAGCAGGTCGGTAGCCACGATCGCGACGGTGGTCGCGATGTAGACCGCCGCCGTTCCACGACCATACGCCGCCAATCCCTTAACCTGCTTGAGGTTGACCATCTTCAGCCCGGTGAACACCAGGATGCCGGCCAGGCAGGCCACCGGCGTCATGCGCAGCAGCCACGGCAGCAGCATCGCGAACACCAGCAGCCAGCCCCCGTGCAGGATGGTGGACAGGCGCGTGGCGGCGTTGGCCTGCACGTTGGCCGCGCTGCGCACGATCACGCCGGTCATCGGTAGCGCGCCGAGGAAACCGCACACCATGTTGCCCACGCCCTGCGCCGCCAGCTCGCGGTCGTATTGCGTGCGCGCGCCGGTGTGCATGCGATCCACCGCCGCGGCTGACAGCAACGTTTCGGCGCTGGCGATGAAGGCGAAGGTCAGCGCCGAGACCAGCAGCGTGGTATCGAGCAACCCGGCCAGGTCGGACAGGCTGGGGATCGACACGGCCGAAAACAGGTTGGCCGGCACATCGACCTTCTTCACCTCCACGCCCATGACCTGCACCGCCGCAGTGATGCCGACCACCGCCAGCAGCGCGCCGGGGACGAAGCGCAGCTTGGCCGGGCGCAGCTTTTCCCAGCCGAGCATGATCGCGATCGTGCCCAGCCCTACCACGAGTGCCGCGCTGCCGGCGCCACCGGTGACCGCTTCCCACAGCACCGCAGGCAAGGCCGCGAAGTTTTCCAGTCCGCGCGCCTTCGGGTTGGCGTCCATCAGCACGTGCGACTGCGAGGCCACGATCAGGATGCCGATGCCCGACAACATGCCGGCCACCACCGCCGGCGAGGTCATGCGGAACCAGACGCCGACCCGGCACAGCCCGGCGATGAGCTGGATCAGGCCCGCCAGCAGGATCACCGGGCCGAGCGCGGCCACGCCGTGCTGGCGCACCAGCTCGAACACCAGCACCGCCAGGCCGGCGGCCGGGCCGCTGACCTGCAATGGCGAACCGGCGATCAGGCCGACCAGGAGGCCGCCGACGATGCCGGTGATCAGGCCCGAAGCCGGTGACATGCCCGACGCGATCGCGATGCCCATGCACAGCGGCAGCGCGACCAGGAACACGACCACCGACGACAGCAGGTCGCGTCCGAACAGGCCTTGCGAGAAATACCCGGCGCGCGCCGGCGTCTGGATCGAAGCGCTCATGGCAGGCCCCTCAGGCGGCAACGTCTTCGGTCTGCAGCAGGCTCAGGCGCGCCGGCGGCGTGGCTTCGGGTGCGGCGCCATGTTCGCGCGACAGCAGCGGCGCAAACTGGCCGGTCGCCGCATCGAAGGCGCGGATATCGCCAGCGGCGATGTCATAGATCCAGCCGTGGATGCGCAGCGTACCGTGGGCCAGACGCGTGGCCACTACCGGCTGCGTGCGCAGGTGGTCGAGCTGGGAAATGATGTTTTCCTCGGTCAGGCAGGCCAGGCATTCGGACGAATCATGCGCATGGCCATGCGAGGCGGCGACATGGCGCGCGGTGTCGGCGTGGCGCAGCCACGCGGCGACCGATGGCAGGCCATCGAGCGATTCGGGCTTGAGCACAGCCTTCATCGCGCCGCAGTCGGTGTGGCCGCAGACCACGATGTTGGAGACACCCAGCACACCGACCGCGTACTCGATCGCCGCGGTGACGCCACCGACGTGGTTGGAATACGGCGGGACGATATTGCCGATGTTGCGCAGGACGAACAGCTCGCCCGGATCAGCGTTGAACATCAGCTCGGGCATCACGCGCGAATCGGCGCAGGTGATGAAGAAGGTATGCGGCGTCTGGCCCGAGGCCAGGCGTTCGAACACGTCCTGCTGTTCCGGATAGACGTGTTCTTTGAAGTGGGTGAAACCTTTCAGCAAAGCTTCCATGGGGGAGCACCTTTTTTTGAGGACATGGATCACCGCCCCGCGACGCGGTGCGTGCGGAGGGTCGGGCAGGACAAGGGATGACGCGGGAGGAAGCGCCCGGGCTGCGTCAGTGCGTCAGGCGCGCGAGGGAACTCAGGCGCTGGGAGGACGCAGCAGCGTGTCCACGTGCGTGTCGAAGCGGGCCGGCGCGGGCGCTTGCCGCACAGCATGGCGTACGTGGTCGGTGACCCGGATCGACCAGGCCACGTCATGGGTATCGTCAGGCAGATCCGGCAGGCCGCTCCAGCCAGAGCGCTCTTCTTCCAGCAGTGCTGGCGGGCCGTGTTCTTTTGTCGTGGTGTCTTCGTACGAAGCGGAGGCTTCGATGATGTGCGCTACGCCGTCGAGCTGTGCGCCTGCAGCCTGCGCACCGAGCATGCGCGGCTGCACGCATAGCAACGCGAGCAATAGCGTGAGGCACAGTAGCGAGAGACGTCGGGCGAGCACGGCAGTCATGCCCCGACCGTAGCGAATGTTTCAGAAATCCTGCAAGTGGTGCATTGCACAAAACGCAGCATCCACGCGCGCTCGTTCACGTAACGACATCACGCATCGCAAACGTGACCGCTGGAAAGCCAACGGCGGCGGTGCTTTCGCACCGCCGCCGTTGGGCACACCACATCGATGACGATGCGGTCAGAAGGAGACGTCACCCCACACACCGAATTCCTGGGTGTGTAGATCGATTGTGGTGTCGTTCTCGTTCTTGGTGTCCTTGTACACGGCCGCCAGCTTGAAGCCCTTGGTGACCGGGAACTCGACGCCCAGGTTGAAGTACTTGTTCTCGCGGCTCGGATCGACGTCCTTGCTGGTGTTGGCCTTGTCGTAACGGGCGAAGGCATTGATGCCGGTGGCGGTCAGCGGCACGCTGCCCCACACCGACCAGCCATCGGCCTTGTCGTCAACCACATTGGTGACGGCCCAGTTCTTGGCCTGGAACCACTCGGCACCGACGCGGAAGCCCTTCGGATTGGCGTAGGCAGCCATCAGGTTGACACGCTCGGCAGTCTGCGGCGGATCGATATTCTCGGTTTCCTGGCCGCGCTTGCCGCTGTAGCCACCGACGGCGATGACGGTGTCCGAGGTTGGGGTGAAAGCTACGCGGGCTTCCACGTCCACGCTCTTGCTGCGGCTGAAGTTGCGGTAGCCACGACCGTTGACCACGGACACCTGGTAATTGGCAATGCCGCCGCCCAGGTCACCCAAGGCATGCATACCCCAGTCAGACGAGGTGCCATAGGACAGGCGGTCGGTCAGCGTGTTCTCAACATAGCGCATGCCGTAGAACTTCTCGGCGTACGGAATCCACGGCATGTCCGCCGCACCGATGCGCAAGGTAAAGGCGTCGTCGAACTTGCCCTGCACGTAGGCCTTCTTCACGAACACTTCGGTGTTGGAGATGGCCGACAGGTACTGGAAGTCGGTGGTCAGGTTGGCCGACCAGATGTCGTTGAATTTGTGGTCGACGGTCAAGTAGAAGCGCTTGACGTCGAAACCGGTGCCGCTGGAATCGGTCTTTTCGCCGTTGTCCTTTTGGCTGATGCTGCTCGCATCGAAGAACATGCGGCCGCCGATCTTGGTGTCGTTGACCAGCTTGGCCAGCTTGTCCACGCTTTCCTTGGTCTTCTGCGTATCTTCAATCGCCTGGGCCTGGGCGACGTTGACGTCGGACTGGGCATCGGCCTGGGCCTGCTGGTCGGCCGTCTGGGCCTTCAGCGCGTCAAGCTGGGCCTGCAGCTGGGCCATCTGCGCCTGCAGCTGGGCCATCTGTTCGGCGGTCACGGCCGGGGCCTTGGCCGCGGTCTTGGTGGCAGCGGCAGCGTCGCCCGCAAAGGCAAGGCTGGACAGCCCGAGGCCCGCGACGATCGCGGTAGCGAGCAGATTGGAACGCATGGTGACTCTCCACGAGGTTGGGTTGGATGTGGCGACACCGGCCCCCTCGTAGGAAGGGTCCGGCGCTGAACGGCGTGAAGATTCCGTCAAGCGCATGACAGCTCCGCGTCAGGTAAATGTCAGGAAAAAGACAGTACCCACTGTCGAGTCCGTCACAGCGGCCTGTCATATTTCTGAAACCGCCCGTCCTCGAAACCGTCATCGAACGGTCGTGCAATGGCGCCGCTGCCACCTGCCGTGGCGTCGTCTCCATTCATCCGAGGACTCAACCGTGACTTCCCTTCCCAAGGCCCGCCTTGCACTGGCCTTTGCTCTGGCCTCCTGCGTGTTCGCTGCCAACGCGACCGATGTGACCGGCGCTGGCTCCAGCTTCGTGTATCCCGTGCTGTCCAAGTGGTCGGCGGCCTATGCCGAGAAGAGCGGCAACCACGTCAACTACCAGTCCATCGGTTCCGGTGGCGGCATCGCGCAGATCAAGGCCGCCACGGTCGATTTCGGCGCTTCGGACAAACCACTGGACGCCGCTGACCTGACCAAGTCGGGCCTGGGCCAGTTCCCGGTGGTGATCGGCGGCATCGTGCCGGTGTTCAACGTGCCGGGCGTCGCCCCGGGCGCGCTGAAGCTGGACGGCACCACGCTGGCCAACATCTTCATGGGCAAGATCGCCAAGTGGAACGACCCGGCCCTGGCCGCGTTGAACCCGGGCCTGGCCCTGCCCGACCTGCGCATCACCGTGGTGCACCGCTCCGATGGTTCGGGCACCAGCTTCAACTTCACCAACTACCTGTCCAAGGTGAGCCCGGACTGGAAGGCCAAGGTCGGTGAAGGCACCGCCGTGACCTGGCCGAGCGGCATCGGCGGCAAGGGCAACGAAGGCGTGTCGGCCTATGTGCGCCAGATCAAGGGCGGCGTCGGCTACGTCGAGTACGCCTACGCGCTGCAGAACAAGCTCTCCTACGCCGCCATGCGCAACGCCGCCGGCAAGACCCTGCTGCCGAGCAGCGAGGCCTTCGCCGCCGCCGCCGCCACCGCGGACTGGAAGTCGGCCAAGGACTTCAACCTGATCATGACCAACGCGCCGGGCGCCGACGCGTGGCCGATCACCGCCACCACCTGGGCGATCATGTACAAGAAGCCCAAGAGCGCCACCCAGACCAAGGCCGCGCTGGACTTCTTCAAGTGGTCCTTCGAGCAGGGCCAGTCGCAGGCCGAAGCGCTGGACTACGTCCCGCTGCCGCCGTCGCTGGTGCAGCAGATCGAAGCCTACTGGGCCAGCAGCATCAAGTAAGCCGCCTCGCAGCGGGTTGCCGGCAGCGTCTCTCTCCCTGCCGGCCACATCGCCACCGAAGCAAGAAAGGCCCGGGATCTCCCGGGCCTTTTCTTTTGTCGCGATCGTGACCTATGTGCCGCCTGCGATGCCTTACTTGGCGACGCGATAGATCGGATACAGGTTCAGCGCCGGCTCGGCCGACGCGTGGCGCTGGGCGAAGAACGCCAACCGCTGTCGCGGGCTGGCGGCAAACGCCGCATCGCTGTCCAGGCGCTGCTGGAACGCCTTGGCCACGGCCGGGTCGCGTAGCTGTTCGCGGGCCACTACTTCTGCCACGTAGGCTTCCATGTATTCCTGCTGCTGGAAGCTGCTGTTGAACATGCCCCAGGCGAGTAGCGAATCCGGGCCCAGCGGCTCGAACAAGGTCACCACCAGGCGTGCCTTGGGTTGCGTGATCGGCACGAACAGCGAACCGACAGGCACCGTGCGCGACTCCGATGCCCACTGCCCGGTCACGGTTGCGCGCTGGCGGCTTTCGAAACTGGTCGCGGCCAGCTTGGCGGTGTCCGCATGGAACACTTCCACCGGCGCCTCGGCACGCGCCGCTTCCAGCCGCTGGTACTGCACGCCGTGGAGGTCGAGTATCGCGACCACTTCGGCCGCATAGGCGGCCGGCACCAGGTAGCCGCCGCTGGGCGCATCGGCCGAGACGGTCGGCACGACCTTGTCGTACAGCGGCACTTTCCAGACCGTGGGCTTGGTGTCGTCGTACTGCGTCCACACGCCGCCCGACACGTCAGATGGCGTCTGGGTGTAGGCGTAGCCGAGGAAGTCGATGGTGCGGAACGTGTCGCCGGCCTTGAAGTCCAGCGGCATGTGCAGCGGCGCGCCGCTGCTGGCCAGCGCATCGGCCGCCTGCGCCTTGCGCAGCCAGTCGGCGCCATCGCGCGCGGCCATCGTGGCCAGGTCGATGATGGTGTTGCGCGAGATCTCCACGCGCTGGGCGTAGGTCTTCCAGGAGTGGGTTTCCAGCAGGATGCTGTAGCGGTTGCGCAGCTGGAAATAGCCGGTGGAAAACCGCGGCGAATACACGTTGTCGGCAAAGCCCGAGGCCGGATCGTCGCGCTCCAGCAGCGAGGGATAGAACGGCAGCGGCTTGGAGCCCTGCTTGCGCAGCTGGCCCAGCAGGCCATCGCTGATCTGCTGGCCCAGCGCCATCAGGCCCGGATCTCCTTCATGCAGCGGCTCCATCTGCACCGAGGCGTCGTGCTGGAACTTGGCGCCATCGGTGGTGTGGATATCCAGGGTGACGATCGGGTCCCAGCGGTTGACCAGGTCCAGCATCGCCCGCGTCTCGGGCGCATCGGCCTTGATGTAGTCGCGGTTGAGGTTGAGGTTCTGCGCGGTGGCGCGCTGGCCCATTTCGGCCGGGCCGATCTGGTTGGGCCGGTTCCAGGCGCGGAAGCGTTCGTGCCCGTCGACGTTGTAGACCGGCACGAACACGATCACGACCTTGTCCAGCACCTTCGGTGCGACCTTGCCTTCCAGCATCTGGCGCAGGGCGATGAAGCCGGCGTCCTTGCCCTCGATCTCGCCGGAATGGATGCCGCCCTGCACCAGCAGCACCGGCACATCCTTGCGGCGCGTGTCGTCGGCAGTGAGCACGCCGGTGCGGCTGACCACCATCGCCAGCATCGGCCGGCCCTCGGGCGAGGTGCCGAAGGTTTCCAGCCGCACCGCCTGCGGATAGGCCTGCGCGAAGCGCTCGATCAAGGGCTGCAGCTCGGCATAGCGGCCAGTGCTGACAAAGCGGCTGCGTTCGCCTTCGGTGACCAGCGCGGCATCGCCCTTGGGCGCGACGTTGGCGGCAATCGCGCCGGGCGACATCAGGCCCAGCAGCAGCGGAAGACACGGCCATGCAACACGTCCAAACGCACCCAATTGAGCCACCGCTGATCTCTCCAGAAATATCGTGGTCGAACGCCGCCAACCGCCGCTCGAAGTCGGCGTGCCGCTACGTCACTGGTTTCCCCTGCCCCGAGCATAGGCCGCGTGCGCGATGCAGGTAAAGCCGCGCGTTGCCGACACGGCCGCGTGCTTTTTGGCTATGTTGCAGGGCCACCGGCTTCAAGCCCGCTGCGTCGCCTGCCACCTGCAGCGCAGGCGGTCTGGACCCGGCGTCGTTCGCCCCCGCCCTTCCCCATCCAGGAGTGACCATGAAGCACGCCGTGCTTGCGCTTGCCGTTTCGCTGTTGCTGTCCACCGTTGCTTCCGCCCAGGCCGAAGACCTCAGCAAGGCCAAGGCGCTGCAGCAGCGCATCATCACCCTGGACACGCACCTGGATACGCCGGCCAATTTCAGCCGTCCGGGCTGGAGCATCCTGGATCACCACCACGCCGATGAAGACGGCACCCAGGTCGATTACCCGCGCATGCAGGAAGGCCTGCTGGATGGCGGCTTCTGGGTGGTCTACACCGGCCAGGGCCCGCGCACGCCCGAAGGTAACCTCAAGGCCCGCGACTTCGGCCTCAAGCGTTTGGCCGAGATCCGCGAGATGGCCGCGGCCAACGCCGACAAGTTCGAGATCGCCACCACCGCCGACGACGCGGCGCGCATCAAGAAGGCCGGCAAGAAGATCGTCTACATCAGCATGGAGAACGCCTATCCGCTGGAATCCGATCCCAGCCTGCTGAGCGCCTATTACAAGCTGGGCCTGCGCATGCTCAGCCTGGTCCACACCAGCAACAACGACTTCGCAGATTCCTCCACCGACCCCAAGGGACCGGAATGGAATGGCCTGAGCCCCAAGGGCAAGGCGATGATCGCCGAGGCCAACAAGCTGGGCATCGTGCTGGACCAGTCGCATGCCTCCGATACGGTGTTCGACCAGATGCTGGAACTGTCCAAGGCGCCGATCATCCTGTCGCATACCGCCGCCGACGCGGTCAACGAACACCCGCGCAACATCGACGACGCACGCATCCGCAAGCTGGCGGCCAAGGGCGGCGTGATCCAGGTCAACTCGCTCAGCGCCTACATCATCCCGACCCAGCGCACGCCCGAATACCAGGCCGCCGCACGCGGGCTGATGACCCAGTTCGGCGGCCGCAGCCCGCGCGAGCTGACCCCAGCCGAGTTCAAGCAGCTCGCCCAGCAGCGCGAGGCGCTCAACGCCAAATTCGGCGTGCGCCGCGCCACCTTCGACGACTACATGAAGCACATCCTGCATATTATCGAAGTCGCCGGCCCCGACCATGTCGGCCTGGGCGCTGACTGGGATGGCGGCGGCGGCGTCACCGGGCTCGAGGATGTGTCGCTGTTGCCCAAGATCACCCAGGGCCTGCTCGATGCCGGCTATACCGAAGCCCAGATCGCCAACGTCTGGGGCGGCAACGTGATCCGCCTGATCGGCCAAGTGCAGGCGGCCGCCGACCCGGACGCGGTCAAGGCGATCCTGGACTGACAGGCGCGCAAGCCGCAGCGTCATGACAGCGACACGCCAGTGTCATGACCCGCGCCCACAAATGTGATGCGGCTCGCAGGTCGCGGCTTCGGCGACCGGCTGTCCATCCAGTCACTTCCACGCAGGCGCGGGCCAAAAGCCCGCGCCTGCGTGGTTTTCCGGGCCTGCAACGGGCCTCGGGACACGCCGCCGGTCACAGCGTCATGACGCTGTAACAAAAGCATCATCCAATAGCGTCACCTGCTGGCTCGCGCCGGCACATTCTGGAGCTGTTCGATGAACCTCAAGCCGGCCCGCGTGGCCCTGCTGTCCCTGTCCGTCGCCCTGGCCGTCGCTGCGTGCAGCAAGCCCGCCGACCAGGCCAACAACACGGCCACCCCGCCCGCCGATGGCACCGCTGCCGCTGCACCGGCCGCGCAGAATCCCAACGCGGCCCAGGTCTCCGGCGCTGGCGCGTCCTTCATCTATCCGCTGGTGTCCAAGTGGTCGTCCGACTACGCCGGCACCACGGGCAACCAGGTCAACTATCAGTCGATCGGCTCGGGCGGCGGCATCGCCCAGATCAAGGCGGGCACGGTGGATTTCGGTTCATCCGACAAGCCGCTCTCGTCCGATGAGCTGGCCCAGGCCGGCCTCGGCCAGTTCCCGTCCGCCATCGGCGGCGTGGTCCCGGTGGTCAACCTGGAAGGCATCGAAGCCGGCAAGCTGCGCCTGACCGGCGAGCTGCTGGCCAACATCTTTCTGGGCAAGGTCACCATGTGGAACGACGCGGCCATCGCCGCGGCCAACCCGGGCGTGAAGCTGCCCGATGCCAAGATCAGCCTGGTCCACCGCTCGGACGGCTCGGGCACCAGCTTCAACTTCACCAACTACCTGTCCAAGGTCAGCCCGGAGTGGAAGGACAAGGTCGGCGAAGGCACCTCGGTGCAGTGGCCGGGCGGCGTGGGCGGCAAGGGCAACGAAGGCGTGGCCTCGTATGTGAAGCAGATCAAGAACTCGATCGGCTACGTCGAGCTGGCCTACGCGCTGCAGAGCTCGATGCCGTACACCTCAATGCAGAACGCAGCCGGCCAGTGGGTCGAGCCGAGCGCCGAGACCTTCGCCGCCGCGGCCGAAAGCGCCGACTGGGCCGGTGCCAAGGACTTCAATCTGGTCATCACCAACGCGCCGGGCGAGAAGGCGTGGCCGATCACCGCCACCAACTTCATGCTGATGCACAAGCAGCCGTCCGACGCCAAGCGCAGCGCCGACACGTTGGCGTTCTTCAAGTGGGCCTTCGAGAACGGCCAGAAGCAGGCCGAAGAACTGCACTACGTGCCGCTGCCGGCGCCGCTGGTGACCCAGATCGAGGCGTACTGGGCTTCCGAGTTCAAGTGACGCAACGGCGCGCCCGCGGTTCCGCGGGCGCCTTTGCCGTTGCGTCATCCCCGCGAAAGCGGGAAGTGCTTTTCCACAGCCGAATGGCTGGTCATCCAGGGATGTTGCGGTTGCTGTTGCCTCGGCTTTTCCAGATGAAGCATCAAAAACAACGTCCCTGGGTTCCCGCTTTCGCGGGAATGACGATTGAAAGCAAGTCCATAGATCCCCGCCTGCGGGGATTACGACCTGAAAGATGGCATTCGACGCGAAGGCAGGGCGCTCAAAACCCTTCCCCGCACGACGCACTGAAACATCCCGGCTGCACGCTTCCCGCTTCCCTTCCCTGGTCCTCATGCGAGCGCACCGCACCCCATGAACGCAGCGACGCTTCCCGCCGCCAGCTCTACCCGTGACACGCGCGATGCGCGTGCCGACCGCATCTTCCGCTGGATCCTGGTAGGCACGGTCATCTTCGTGCTGGCCGCGCTGGCCAGTGCCGCCCTCTCCATGCTGTGGGGTGGCCGCCACGTCCTGCTCGACCAGGGCCTGAACTTCATCACCTCCAGCGAATGGAACCCGGTCGAGAACAAGTACGGAGCGCTGGCGCCGATCTACGGCACCCTGGTCACCGCGCTGATCGCGATGCTGATCGCGGTGCCGGTGAGCTTCGGCATCGCCTTCTTCCTGACCGAAGTGGCGCCGCGCTGGCTGCGTGGCCCGATCGGCACGGCCATCGAACTGCTGGCCGGCATTCCCTCGATCATCTACGGCATGTGGGGCCTGTTCGTGCTGGTCCCGATGATGACCGAGTACGTGACGCCCTGGCTCAACGACACCCTGGGCGAACTGCCGGTGATCGGCCCGGTGTTCCAGGGTCCGCCGCTGGGCATCGGCATCCTGACCGCGGGCTTCGTGCTGGCGATCATGGTCATCCCCTTCATCTCCTCGGTGATGCGCGAGGTCTTCCTGACCGTGCCCACGCGCCTGAAGGAATCGGCCTACGCACTGGGCTCGACCAAGTGGGAAGTGAGCTGGGACATCGTCCTGCCCTACACCCGCTCGGCCGTGATCGGCGGCATCTTCCTCGGCCTGGGCCGCGCGCTTGGCGAAACGATGGCCGTGGCCTTCGTGGTCGGCAACAGCGTGTCGCTGTCGGTGTCGCTGCTGATGCCGGGCACCACCATCGCCGCGCTGATCGCCAACGACTTCGGCGAGGCCACCGAGACCTACCGCTCCGCGCTGCTGCTGCTGGGCTTCGTGCTGTTCGCGGTGACCTTCGTCGTGCTGGCCATCGCCCGCTACATGCTGCTGCAGCTCTCGCGCAAGGAGGGCAACTGATGTCCGCTCCCGCCCTCTACCTGCGCCGCCGCGTCGTCAATGTCGTCGCCCTGTTGCTGTCGTGCGCCACGGCGATCTTCGGCCTGATCTTCCTGGCTTGGATCCTGTGGACCCTGATCGCCAAGGGCATCGCCGGCATCAACCTCAACCTGTTCACCATGAACACCCCGCCGCCGATGCAGGACGGTGGTCTGCTCAACGCCTTCTTCGGCAGCGCGGTGATGTGCGTGCTGGCGATCGTGATCGGCGCGCCGCTGGGCGTGCTGGCCGGCACCTGGCTCTCGGAGTATGGCAACGCCCGCAAGGCCGGCACCGTGGTGCGCTTCGTCAACGACATCCTGCTGTCGGCGCCGTCGATCGTGCTGGGCCTGTTCGTCTACGCGATGGTGGTCTCGGTGATCGGCTTCTCGGCGCTGGCCGGCGCGATCTCGCTGGCCTTCATCGTGCTGCCGGTCGTGGTCCGCACCACCGATGAAATGCTGCGCCTGGTGCCGCCGCAGATGCGCGAGGCCGCGCTGTCGCTGGGCGTGCCGCAGTGGAAGGTCACCATGCAGGTGCTCTACCGCAGTGCTTCGGCCGGCATCATCACCGGCATCCTGCTGGCCCTGGCCCGCATCTCCGGCGAGACCGCGCCGCTGCTGTTCACCGCCTTCGGCAACCAGTTCTGGAGCACGAATGTCTTCCGCCCGATGGCTTCGGTGCCGGTGGTGATGAACCAGTTCGCCGGTAGCCCCTATGAATCCTGGCAGACCCTGGCCTGGGCCGGTGCGCTGGTGCTGACCGTGTTCGTGCTGCTGGTCAGCCTGGGCGCGCGTTTCTTCCTGCTGCGCAACAGGATCTCCAATGACTGACCTATCGATGGATCCCACCATGAACGATGTCCAGCACTCCGCCCCGACACCACGCCTGACGCCCGTCACCACCGACCGCGGCGTGCTGCCGCCGGCCGACGTGAAGCTGGAAGCCCGCGGCCTGGATTTCCACTACGGCAGCTTCCACGCGCTGAAGAACATCAACCTGCAGATCCCGGAAAAGCGCGTCACCGCGCTGATCGGCCCGTCGGGCTGCGGCAAGTCCACGCTGCTGCGCATCTTCAACCGCATTTACGCGCTGTACCCCAAGCTCAAGGCCAGCGGCGAAGTGCTGCTGGACGGCGAGAACATCCTCTCGCCCAAGTACCCGATGAACCGCCTGCGCAGCAAGGTCGGCATGGTGTTCCAGAAGCCGGTGCCGTTCCCGATGACGATCTTCGAGAACGTGGCCTACGGCATCCGCCACCATGAGACCTTGAACAAGGCCGACATGCGCGACCGCGTCGAGCATGCCCTGCGCCAGGGCGCGTTGTGGGACGAAGTGAAGGACAAGCTGGGGCAAAGCGCGCTGGGCCTGTCCGGTGGCCAGCAGCAGCGTTTGTGCATCGCGCGCGCCGTGGCGCTCAAGCCCGACGTGCTGTTGCTGGACGAGCCGACCTCGGCGCTGGACCCGATTTCCACCAGCCGCATCGAGCAGCTGGTCGAGGAACTCAAGCGCGACTACACCATCGCCATCGTCACCCACAACATGCAGCAGGCCGCGCGCGTCTCGGACTACACCGCCTTCATGTACCTGGGCGATCTGATCGAACACGACGTCACCTCGACCATCTTCTCGCGTCCGTCCAAGCAGCAGACCGAGGACTACATCACCGGTCGATTCGGGTGAAGAACGCGCTCGTCGGGCGCCAGCCGGCGCCTGACGCGTTCTGAACGCCTGGCCATGGACGGCCAGGCCGGCGTTGAACGAAGCCCCGATGTCGCGCCATGGATGGCAGCAGCACCCCACAACGCAAGCCGCATCGCCCCGCCACGGATGGCGGCACACCACTCAAAGCACTCCACGCTTTCCAGGACCTCTCATGCCTTCCAACAACCTCCCGCACGAACACATCGTCAAGAGCTACGACGAAGAGCAGCGCCGTCTGGCCGGCGAGATCCTGCACATGGGCGAGATCGCCGTGGCGCAGCTGGAAGCGGCGATGGACGTGGTCGACCGCCGCGACGATCGTGCCGCCCAGCGCATCATCGCCAACGACGAAGCCATCGACGCGCTGGAATCGCAGGTCAGCCACGACGTCATGCAACTGGCGCTGCGCGGCCCGATGGCGCGCGACCTGCGCGAGATCCTGGCCGCCCTGCGCATCCCCACCGACATCGAACGCATCGGCGACTACGCCGCCAACGTGGCCAAGCGCTCGATGGCGCTCAACGCGCTGCCGCCGGTGCCGCATGCCACCGGCCTGCGTGCGCTGGGCCAGCTGGCCGCGCAGCTGGTGCGCGATGCCATGACCGCCTACCGCGAGAACGATGCCGAGCTGGCCGTGCAGGTGCGCGAGCGCGATGCCGAGCTGGACGCGCTGTACACCGCGCTGTTCCGCGAGCTGCTGACCTACATGATGGAAGACGCGCGCAACATCACCCCATGCACGCACCTGCTTTTCATGGCCAAGAACCTGGAGCGCATCGGCGACCACGCCACCAACATCGCCGAGAACGTGTGGTTCCTGGTGCGGGGCGACAAGCCGCTGCCGCCGCGCGACAAGCGCGACGAAACCTCGTTCACCGGCGCGCTCTGACACGCGTGCGGAAATGCGGGATGTGAAGCCACATTTCGCATTGCTGACTCGGGGCCACGGGCGGTAATAAAAATTACCAGGCCGTTCATGTTTATCGGCGCAACCTGCTTGCGAGCCCGGGATCTCCGGGCACTCACCGCAACAAGGAGAAACGCCATGAAACGCATGTCCACTTTTGTCCTGGCCCTGACCCTGGCGGCAAGCGGCACCGCGATGGCCGCTCCGCAGCATCACGATGATCGCCATGACGATCGCCGCGGCCCGCCGCCGGGCCACCATGACGATGGCCCGCATCATTACGCCCGTGGCGAACGCCTGGGTGACGGTCATCGCGGCGAGTACGTCCGCGACTATCGCAGCCACCATCTGGCCCCGCCGCCGCGCGGTCATGAGTGGCGCCGGGTCGACAACAACTACGTGATGGTCGCCGTCGCCACCGGCATCATCACCAGCGTGATCGCCGCCGGCCGCTAACCGTCGCAGGCGAGATCGGAAACAACGGGCGCGTCCTTCGGGGCGCGCCTTTTTCGTGCGCAGGCCGGCGATGGAAGCCAGCGGTTTGAGCCTGTCTGCTAGGCTTTCGCCCATGCAAGACACCTCCGCGACACCCTCGCCCGCCGCCTCCCCGTCCGTTTCGCCCATGGCCCGCCGCTTCCGCGGTTTCCTGCCCGTGGTGGTGGACGTGGAAACAGGCGGCTTCGACTGGAACCGCCACGCCCTGCTGGAAATCGCCGCGGTGCCGATCGACCTCGACGACCAGGGCCGCTTCATCCTCGGCGACACCTCGTGCGCGCACCTGGAACCGGCGCCGGGGCTGGAGATCGATCCCAAGTCACTGGAGGTCACCGGCATCGTGCTGGACCATCCATTCCGCCTGGCCAAGCCGGAGAAGGACGCGCTGGACCATGTGTTCGCGCCGATTCGTGCGGCGGTGAAGAAGCATGGCTGCCAGCGCGCGATCCTGGTCGGCCACAACGCGCACTTCGACCTGAATTTCCTCAACGCCGCGGTCGCGCGCACCGAGCACAAGCGCAATCCCTTCCATCCTTTCAGTGTGTTCGACACGGTGACGATGGGCGGCATGGCCTATGGCCAGACCGTGCTGGCGCGCGCTGTGCAGGCCGCCGGCATGGAGTGGAATTCGGAAGAAGCGCACTCGGCCGTGTATGACGCCGAGCAGACCGCGCGGCTGTTCTGCAACATCGCCAACCAGTGGCCGCGCCCGCGCGGCACCGGCAGCTGACGCCTTAATCCGGCACCGGCGCGGCCACCGGCGCCTGGTTGCCCAGCGTCGCGCCGGCCGAGGCCGCCACCACCGCCGCGATCGCCAGCCACTGCAGCGGACGCAGTTGCTCGTGCAGCAGCACCATCCCGCACAGCGCGCCCAGCGCCGGCTCCAGGCTCATCAGCATGCCGAAGGTGCGAGTCGGCAGCCGGGTCAGCGCCATCATCTCCAGCGAATACGGCAAGGCCATCGACAGCACCGCCACGCCCAGCGCGGCCGGCAGCAGTTCGGGCGCCAGCAGCGCGCTGCCGGCATGGGCCACGCCCCAGGGCACGGCCACTACGCAGGCGATCGTCGATCCCAGTGCCACGGTCTGCGCGCCGTGCTCGGCGCCGGCTTTCTGGCCGAACAGGATGTACAGCGCCCAGCACACGCCGGCCCCCAGCGCGCAGGCCATGCCCAGCGGATCCAGCGACGTTTGCGCGCCCGGCCACGGCACCAGCAGCAACAGGCCGCCGATCGCCAGCGCCGCCCAGAGCAGATCGCGCGCGCGGCGCGAGCCCAGCACCGCCACGGCCAGCGGACCGGTGAACTCCAGCGCGATCGCGATGCCCAGCGGCACGGTCTGCAGGGCGATGTAGAACAAGGTGTTCATCACGCCCAACGACAGCCCGTAGCCCAGCAGCATCGGCCAGGGCAGCGCACGCCAGTCCAGCTTCCACGGGCGGAACACGGCCCACAGCAACAGCGTGCCGATCCCCAGCCGCAAGGCGGTCGCGCCCGTTGCCCCGATCGCCGGGAACAGGCTCTTGGCCAGGCTGGCGCCGGCCTGGATGGACACCATCGACACCAACAGCAGGGCCACCGGGAACAGCACGGAAGAGGAACGCGAGGACGACATGGGCAGACCCGGAAGACTGGAAGCACAGGAGCCTGCGCACTATATTGCGCAGAACCGCCAGTCTAGCGAGGTGCAATATAGTGCGCAACCCAGCGAATCCGCTTCCGTGAGCGTGCTCGAGCACGTCGCCGGCAACCTGCGCCGGCTGCGCCAGCAGGCCGGCCTGAGCCAGCAGGCGCTGGCCGAGGGCGCGCAGGTCAGCCGGCGGATGCTGGTGGCGATCGAGTCGGGCGACGCCAATGTCAGCCTCAACACGCTGGACCGGCTGGCCGAAGCGCTGGGCGTGCAGTTCGCCGACCTGCTCAAGGCCGATGCCGGCGGCGACCAGTCCCGCGTGGATGCGCTGGCCTGGCGCGGCGCGGACCCGCAATCGCGCGGCGTGCTGCTGTCCAGCGTGCCGGCCGCACACCAGGTGGAACTGTGGCAATGGACGCTGATGCCCGGCGAGCGCTATCGCTCCGGCGCCGACCCTGAGGGCTGGTGCGAACTGATCTACGTGGTCGAAGGCCGGCTGACCCTGGAGCAGCACGGCGTCACCCAGCACGTCGAGGCCGGCGACCATCTGGTCTTCCCCAGCCACGCCGGCGACTACGCCTACTGCAACGAGGGCGAGGCACCACTGCGCTTCGTCCGCAACGTGGTGCATTGAACGCGGCCACAGCCTGACATCGGCAAGCGTGATGCGCTGGATCTGGCGCGCCGGCGCCAGCCTGGCTCAGTCGTGCTCGATGCGGTCGCGGCCATTGCGCTTAGCGCGATACAGCAGGCGATCGGCACGCTGGTAGAGCGAGGCCGGCGAGACATCGCCGTCCTCCAGCTGCACCAGGCCGGCGCTGAAGGTGATCTGCAGGCCATCGATGCCGCCCCACCCCGCCTGTCCGTGGAACAGCTCCCGCAAGCGCGCGCACGCCTGCGCGGCCTGCTCCAATGCGGTATCGGTGAACACCAGGCAGAACTCCTCGCCGCCGCTGCGCGCCGCCATGTCGGCATCGCGCGCATGGCGCACCAGCAGCGCACCGACCTGCTTGAGCACCACATCGCCCACGCCGTGCGAGTACTGGTCGTTGACCTTCTTGAAGTGATCCACGTCCAGCATCGCCATGCACAGCGGCTGGCCGCCCCGGCGCGCGCGCGCGATCTCCTGCTCCAGGCGCTCGTCCAGCGCGCGCCGGTTGGGCAGGCCGGTGAGCACGTCCTCGCGCGCCTGGCGTTCGAAAGCCTCGGACTGCAGCAGCAGCTGATGCAGCAGGCCGGTCTTGTCGCGGTCAGCGTCGCGCAGCTGCTGCGCCTGCACCTGCAGATCGCGGGTGCGCTCGTCCACCAGACGGGTCAGGCGCTTGGTGCGCGTCTGGTAGCGATGCACGCGATAGCGATACAGGCCGAACAGCAGCAGCAACAGCAGCGCGCCTGCCGCAGCCTGCACGCTGTGGCGCTGCCACAGGAACGGCGCGATGCTGAAATGCAGCACCGCTTCGCGCTGGCTCCACGGGCCATCGGGATGCGCCGCCGAGACATGCAGCGTGTAGTCGCCCGGCGGCAGGCGGATGAACTCCACGCTGCGCTGGCGACCGCGCCTGACCCATTCGTTGTCCAGGCCTTCCAGGCGCGTGCGGTACTCGGTGCGCTCGGGCAGCAGGTAGCTCAGGCCGACGTAGCTCACGCTCAGGCGATGGCCGCCCTCCAGCTTCAGCGCCGGCGTATCGCGCCACGGCAGCGGCAGGCCATCCTGTTCGACATCGTCGATCACCACCGGCGGCGACGGGCGCTCGCGGAACCACTGCAATCGCCGCGGATCGACCGTGGCCACGCCGCCGGCCGTGGCCACCCACAGCGTGCCGTCCTCGCGCACCACCGCGGTCGGGCCGGAACTGCCATTGGCCTGCGAACTGGCCATCCCGTCCATCTCGTTGTAGCCGGTCATCACCACGCGCGGCTGCAGGCCATCTGCCACGCGATCGAGACTGGCCAGGTCGGTACGCAGCACGCCGCGATTGCTGGTCAGCCACAGGTGGCCATCGCGATCGGGGATCAACTGGAACACCGCGTCCACCGGCACGCCCTGCTCCAGCCCCACGCGCGCCAGCTTACCGCCGCGCACGCGATACAGGCCGCGGTCGGTGCTCATCCACATCGCATCGCCCAGCCGGATGAAGCCGAACACCGTGCGCCCACCGCCGAGCGCTTCCAGCGGCAATGATTGAACCTGGTCGCCGCGCAGGACCAGCGCGCCTTCGAGCGTCCCGACCCAGACCGCGCCGGCTTCGCTGTAGACCGCCGTGGTCAGCGTCTGCGGCACGCCGGGCGGGCTCACCACCCGATCGCCGTCCACGCGCGCCACGCCGCGCTGGGTCGCTAACCACACCACGCCGTCGAGGCCGACGCTGACACCACGCACGGTGCCCGCGGCCAGACCCTGCTCCGCGCCGTAACGCTGCACGGCGCCATCGGGTGCGCGGCGATACAGGCCGTCGTTGGCGGTGCCGATCCACAGCGTGCCGTCGCGCTGCTGCGCCAGGCTCAGGACGGACGGCGGCTTGCCGGTGCTGGTCGGCAAATCGACATGGCTGATCCTGCGCTCCGGCCCGATCCGGTCCAGCCCGGTCGAATTGCCAACCCACAGGTCGCCGCCCACGTCCTGCAGCACCGCACGCACGTAGTCCGAGCCCAACCCATCGCGCGCGGTGGTGTTGGTGAACAGCGTTTCGCGCAGGCGGAACAGGCCGCCATTGGCGCCGACCCAGACGCTGCCCTCGGCGTCTTCTTTCAGGCTGGTGATGCGGCCGCGTGGCAGCGGCAAACCGGAGGACAGATGTTCGATCCCGTACTTGCCGGCGCGCAGCACGCCGATGCTCTCGGTGCCGATCCACAGATCGCCGTGACGATCTTCCAATAACGCAGTCAGGCGGCCTGCGTCGGGCAACTGGTGGACCATGACCAGCGCCTCGCCTTCCAACCGATACAGGCAATCCTGCGCCACCACCCACAGCGTGCCGTCCGGCGCCATGTACGGCCAGGCAAAGCCCGCCGGCAGCCCGTAGTCCTTCGAGGCCGCATGCACGGTGCCATCGGGGTCGCGGATCACCAGGCCTTCATTGCTGCCCACCCAGATGCGGTCGCGCGCGTCGATCACCATGCGTGTGTACGCGGTGCGTAGCGGCGAATCGTCCTTCGGCGCCTCGTACAGCGTGCGCCCGTCGGGCGTCAGCTGGGCCAGGCCGCGGCCTTCGAACAGCATCCACAGGTTGCCGCGATGGTCCATCGCCATCGCTGGGATCAGCACCTCGGGCACGGCGGCCGGACGCGGCCAGATCTTGAGCTTGCCGTCAGGCGTATAGCGGCTGACGTTGCCGCGCGAATCGCTCAGCCACAGCGCGCCTTTCGGATCGACATACAACCCGCCGATGCCGTTGTCGGCCAGCGCCGGCCGCGTGCTGCGGTCGAAAGTGGTGAAGTCCAGGCCGTTGTAGCGGACCAGCCCTTCCCACGTGGCGAACCACAGATAACCGTCGGCGGTCTGGGCGATGTCGCGGATCGAGTTATGCGGCAGGCCGTCGCGCGAGGTCCACAGGTCGATGGCGTAATCGCGCAGCGGCGGCGAAGGCGCCAGCACCGCCGCACGCGCAGGCAGTGGCGCCAGCCACGCGCCGAGCATCAGGACGCCCGCCATCCACACGCACAGGCACGCGTGCAACCACCGCAGCGTCATCGGCTGCGGCGCGTGGTGTCTGTCATGCGTGCGTCCCCCGACCCGCATCTGTGGTGTTCCCCTGGGCGCGGACTACAGGCCGCGCTGGCGGACCGCCTCGAACAGGGTCACGCCGGTGGCGACCGAGACGTTGAGGCTCTCGATATCGCCGGGCATCGGGATCTTGACCAGCCCGTCGCAGTGTTCGCGGGTCAGGCGGCGCATGCCGTCGCCTTCGCCGCCCAGCACCAGGGCGATGTTGCCCTTGAGGTCGAGCGAATACAGCGAGGTCTCGGCCTCGCCGGCCAGGCCGTAGATCCACACGCCGAGCTTCTGGATCTCGCGCAGCGCGCGCGCCAGGTTGGTCACCGCCACCACCGGCAGGCGATCGGCCGCACCGGCCGAGGTCTTGCGCACGGTGGCGTTCAGACCGACCGACTTGTCCTTGGGAATCACCACCGCGGTCACACCCGCGGCGGCGGCACTGCGCAGGCAGGCGCCGAGGTTGTGCGGGTCCTGCACGCCATCGAGCACCAGCACCAGCGCGCGCCCTTCGGCCGCTTCGATCAGGGCGGGCAACTCGGATTCATCCCAGGTCTTGGCGGCGGCGTAGCGCGCGGCCACGCCCTGGTGACGCACCTGGCCACCGACGCCATCCAGCGCCTGGGTGTTGACCTTGCGCACCTCGATGCCCTTGCGGCGCGCGTTTTCCTCGATCTCGACCAGGCGCGCGTTCTTGCTGCTGCCGTCGATCAGGACTTCGCGCACGTTGTCGGCGTCGTTGTCGATGGACGAGGCGACGGCGTTGACGCCGACGATCCATGAATTCTGCTTGCTGCTCATTGCATCTTTGACTTGTCAGTGGCTTGCGGAACGGGCGACGACAACCATGGCGGCCGCCGTCGCCTGCATCGGATGTTGCTCAGTACTTCTGCTTCTTGCGCTTGGCCGGGAAGGCGCGCGGCACGTCTTCGCCGGCTTCGGGCTCGCCTTCGACGCGCTTTTCGACCAGGCGGAAATCGATCTTGCGCTCTTCCATGCTGGCCTTCATCACCTGCACGTTGACCGCATCGCCCAGGCGGAATTCGGTGTCGCGGCGTTCGCCCGAGAGCGTCTTGCGGATCGGATCGAAGTGGTAATAGTCGTGCGGCAGCTGGGTCACGTGGACCAGGCCGTTGACCTTGGACTGATTCAGTTCGACGAACAGGCCGAAACTGGTCACGCCGCTGATCACGCCATCGAAGATGCCGCCGACGTGCTGTTCCATCCACGCGGCACGGTAGCGCTCGTCGACCTCGCGCTCGGCCTCGTCGGCCCGGCGCGCACGCTCGGAACACTGCAGCGACAGCGCGGCCATCTCGCGCGGCGAATACTGGAACTTCTCGGCCTTGCCGCCGGTGAGCGCGTACTTGATCGCGCGATGCACCAGCAGGTCGGGATAGCGACGGATCGGCGAGGTGAAGTGCGCGTACGCATCCAGCGCCAGGCCGAAGTGGCCAGCGTTGTCCGGCGTGTAGACGGCCAGGCTCTGGCTGCGCAGCAGCACCGATTCCAGCAGGGCCACATCGGGACGCTGGCGGATCTTCTTCAGCAGCGCGGTGAAATCGCGCGGCTCGACCTTGCTCCAGGCCGGCATCGACAGCTTGAACTCCTTGAGGAATTCCAGCAGATCGGCGTACTTGGACTCCGGCGGCCGCTCATGCACGCGATACGGCGCGGGGATGCCCTTCTCCAGCAGGAAGCGCGCGGCCTGCACATTGGCTGCGATCATGCATTCCTCGATCAGCTTGTGCGCGTCGTTGCGCACCTGCATGCCGGCCTGGGTGACTTCGCCACGGTTGTCCAGGACGAATCGCACTTCGCTGGTCTCGAACTCGATCGCGCCGCGCTTCTCGCGCGCCTTGGACAGCAGGCCGTACAGCTCGTGCAGGCGCTTGACGTGCGGCAGCACGTCCGGGCCGATCTCGGCCTGGGCCTGCGCGTCGTCCTCGCCCACGGCCTTCCATACCTGGTCGTAGGTCAGGCGCGCGTGCGAGCGCATCACCGCCTCGTAGAACTTGGCCGCGCCGATCTCGCCGTTCTTGTCCACCTGCATGTCGCAGACGAAACACATGCGGTCGACCTTGGGATTCAGCGAGCAGATGCCGTTGGAGATGGTCTCCGGCAGCATCGGCACGACGAAGCCGGGGAAGTACACCGAGGTCGCGCGCTTCTGTGCCTCCTCGTCCAGCGGCGTGCCGGGACGCACGTAGTTGGAGACATCGGCGATGGCCACCACCAGGCGATAGCCCGAACGGTTGCTGATGCGCAGGCCCTTGCGGTTGGATTCGCAGTAGACCGCGTCGTCGAAATCCTTGGAGTCGGCGCCGTCGATGGTGACCAGCGGCAGATCGCGCAGGTCGACGCGGCCGGCGATCATCGACGGCTCCACCGTCAACGGCACGGCGGTGGCTTCGGCTAGGACTTCGGGCGGGAATTCGTAAGGCAGCTCGTGGCCGTGGATGGCGGTCTCGACCACCAGCGACGGGGTCAGCTTGTCGCCGAGCACGGCGATGATCTTGCCGATCGGATCGCGACGGCCATCGGGCGCATGGGTCAGTTCCAGCACCACCAGCTGGCCATCGCGCGCATCGGCGCGCGCGTCCGGCGGGATCATGATGTTGCGCTGCATGCGCTTGTCGTCGGGTACCACGAAGCTGACGCCGGACTCCATCGCGAACCGGCCGATCAGGCGGTTCACGCGACGCTCCAGCACTTCGACGATCGCACCTTCGCGACGACCGCGACGGTCCATGCCGGTCACGCTGGCCAGCACGCGATCGCCATGCATGACCTTGCGCATCTCGAACGGCGGCAGGAACAGGTCGTCACCACCGGCCTCGGCCCGCAGGAAGCCGAAGCCTTCCGGATTGGCGATCACCACGCCGGCGACCAGGTCCATCTGCTCGGTCGGCGCGTAGCCGCCGCGGCGGTTGAGCAGCAGCTGGCCGTCGCGGACCATCGCGTTGAGGCGCTTGCCCAACGCTTCGAAACGGTCGGGCGCGGTGAGGTCCAGCTTGCCGGCCACTTCCTCGGCGGTCAGCGGGCCATCGCTGGCCGACAGCGTGCCCAGGATCACTTCGCGGCTGGCGATGGGCTGCGCATAGCGCTCGGCCTCGCGCGCGGCATGCGGATCGGTGAAGCCGGCCTGGCCCACCCCTTGCGCGGGCACCACCACGCGCGGCGCACTGCGGCCGCGACGCTCGAACGGCCGCGGGCCGCCCTGCGGGTTGTTGTCATGGCCACTGCGCGGCCCTTTGCGTGGGCCGCCGCTGCCCGGCTTGCCGCCCTTGCCGGAGGACGCCGCGGGTGCGGTCATCGACTCGGGCATCCACGGTGGGAGCTTGGACTTGCCGGCGCCTTTCTTGCCCCCCGTGCCCTGCGCTGCCTTTTTCGAGGCCGGGGCCTTGTCCGATGGGGGTTTGCGCCCGCCTGTTCCAGAGTTTTTTGTCATGCGCAAATGGTACACCCCACCGGCGTTTCCACCTTCGCGCAACGTTCGCGTTGACATTCCCCAGACCGCACTGCACCATACGCGCCGCTTGCCCAGGTGGCGGAATTGGTAGACGCACTAGCTTCAGGTGCTAGCGGGGGCAACTCCGTGGAGGTTCGAGTCCTCTCCTGGGCACCAAGACGAAGAAAAGACCCGCGAAAGCGGGTCTTTTTTTGCCTGCGATTTGGCCCGCGCAGCTGGCCAGTGTCGATGCAGGAAACGCACCCGACTTCACCGCCCGCACGTCACTGCACTCCGCAGCAGCGACGCACGCGCACTGCGTCGCCCGCCACGGCGACGCCAATGCAAAAAGTTTGAAAAAACATTTGACACCCTGCCGTCACATCCGCAGAATGCGCCCCCTGAGTCGCCCGGGTGGCGGAATTGGTAGACGCACTAGCTTCAGGTGCTAGCGGGGGCAACTCCGTGGAGGTTCGAGTCCTCTCCCGGGCACCATGACTCAGATGAAAAACCCCGCCGCAAGCGGGGTTTTTTGTTGCCTGCGATTTTTCGGACCATCGGGATTAGACCGATCGCGCAGGCCTCGACACGCAGCAAGACGCGGCGAACGCGCCCGCCTTCGCTTCTCCCGCGTCGCCGGCCAAGACACGGCGTTCGCGCGGCCCTGTGCGATAAGGTCCGCCGCAGTACTTCGCAGGTGACCGCCTTGGAACCCCAACAACTCCTGTTCCTGGCCATTCTGGCCGTCACCCTGGTGCTGTTCGTCAGCGAGAAGCTGCGCGTGGACCTGGTGGCGATGCTGGCGATGCTGGCCCTGGCGCTGACCGGCATCCTCAATCCGCGCGAAGCGCTGTCCGGGTTTTCCAGCGAGCCGGCGATCATCGTCGCGGCGGTGTTCGTGCTGTCCTCCGGTCTGGCCGCCACCGGCATCACCGACCGGATCGGCCATGCGATCGGCAAGGCCGCCGGCGGCAGCGAGTGGCGCACGATCGCGGTAGTGATGCCGGCGACTGCGGCGCTGGCCGCGTTCTCGCACCACCTGATGATCACCGCGATGATGCTGCCGATCCTGATGCGGTTGGCGCGCGACCAGAAGCTGGCGGCCTCGCGCCTGCTGATGCCGATGTCGCTGGCCGCCTCGCTGGGCACCACGCTGACCCTGATCAGCGCACCGGCCTTCCTGCTGGCCAACGACCTGCTCAAGCGCTCGGGCCAGGAAGGTCTGGGCTTCTTCGCGATCACGCCGATCGGCGCGGTGCTGGTGCTGATCGGCACGGCCTACATGCTGCTGGGCCGCTGGCTGGTGCCCAAGCGCAGCGGCGAGGCGTCCAGCGACAGCTACATGCGCCTGGAGCGCTACTACACCGAACTGGTGGTGGACGAGGATTCACCGTGGATCGGCAAGACCCACGGCGAGTTCCGCAAGAATTTCGAGGAACGCCTGCAGGTGGTGGACTGGCTGCGCCACGGCATGCGTCGCCGCAACCAGCATGTGGACAGCCCGCTGCGCCAGGGCGACGTGCTGCTGGTGCGCGCCTCGCCCGACGAGATCGCCTCGATCAAAGACGAGCCCGGCCTGTCGCTGCACGCTGTGGTCAAGTACGGCGAGCAGCCCAAAGAGGATGAAGACCGCAAGACGGACCTCCTCGGTGAAGAACAACTGGTGCAGGCCGTGGTCGCGCCCAACTCCGAGTTCCTGGGTCGCAGCGTGTCCAGCATCGATTTCCTGCATACCTTGGGCGTGGTGGTGGTGGGCCTGTGGCGCAAGGAAGGCTGGCTGCATGGCGAGCTGTCCGAGCTGAAACTGGAAGAAGGCGATTTGTTGGTGCTGTGGGGCCGGCAACAGACCTTCGGCAAGCTGGCCCAGCATCACGGCTTCCTGATGCTGATGCCGTTCGAGGCGCAGAAGCGCACCCGCAAGCGCGCGCCGCTGGCCCTGGCGATCATGGTGGGCGCGGTCGTGGCCGCGGCCACCGGGTGGCTGAGTCCTCAGATCGCCTTCCTCGCCGGCGCGGTGGCGATGGTGATCACCCGCTGCGTCGGCGTGGAGCGCGCCTACGAGGAAATCGACGTGCGCATCTTCGTGATGATCGCCGGCGTGATCCCGCTCGGCATCGCGATGGAAAAGACCGGCACTGCCGCGTGGTTCGCCAGCCTGCTCAGCGAGCACGCCCAGCACTGGAGCGCGCTGACATTGCTGCTGGTGATGTTCGCCAGCGCCGCGCTGCTGACCCAGATCCTGTCCGATGCGGCGACCACGGTGCTGCTGACGCCGATTGCGCTGGCCATGGCCACGGCGCTGGGCGAGCCGCCGACGCCGTTCGTGATGTGCATCGCGATGGGCGCGGTGGCCTCGTTCCTCACGCCGATCGGCCACCACGGCAACCTGCTGATCCTCAACCCGGGCCAGTACACCTTCGGCGACTTCCTGCGCGTGGGCGTGCCGCTGACCGTGCTGATCGCGCTGGCCACGGCCTGGATGGCGCGCTGGCTGTGGCTGGGCGGCCCGCTGCTGCCCTGGTAATTGATGCGATCGCGGCAAACGCCGGTGCCACACTAGGCGCCCCACGTTTGACCCACGCGCGCCACGCGGCCCGCGCCCTGCATGAACCAAGATTACCACGTCGGCGACCTGCGGCTGTTCTGTTCGGTCGCGCGCCACTCCAGTTTCATCGGTGCCTCGACCGAGCTGGGGTTTTCCTCGGCCTACATCAGCAAGCGCATCGCCGCGCTGGAGCGCCAGCTCAACGCCAAACTTTTCGACCGCACCACGCGCCAGGTGCGCCTGAGCGCGGCCGGCGAAGCGATCCTGGAATGGGCACAGCAGATCGTGGTGGCCAGCCGCGCGATGGATGGCGCAGTGCTGGATTCGCAGACCGCGCCGGCGGGACGGATCAGCATCGTCACCAGCCCGCGCCTGGCGCGGCGGCGGATCGGCCCGATCATGCAGGCCTACCGCCGGCTACACCCGGGCGTGGAAGTGTGGCTGGAAACCACCGACCAGCCCGCGCGCGAGCTGGACGAGCGCTACACCATCGACATTCGCATCGGCCCGCCGACCGAGAACCACCTGGTCGCCCAGCACCTGTGGCGCGGCCGCCGCATCCTGTGCGCGTCGCCCGACTACCTGCAGCGGCGCGGCACGCCGCACACCCTGCAGGAACTGGCGCAGCACGATTGCCTGCGTTATCGCGACCGCGAGCAGGTCTTCGGCCAGTGGCGCCTGAGCGGCCCGCACGGCGATGAAGTCGTAAGGCTCGAACACGGCATGGGCTGCAACGCCACCGACGTGGTGGTGGATTGGTCGCTGGCGGGCTTGGGTGTGATGCTGATGTCCGACTGGGACATCTGGGCCGAGCTCAAGCGCGGGCAACTGCGGCAGGTGCTGCCCGACTACACCCAGGACGCCAACATCTGGGCGGTGTGCAGCAGCACCGCCGCGCACACGCCACGCATCCGCAGCTGCATCGCTTTCATCAAGGCGCAGCTGGCCGAAGGTCCGCTGTCATTGGGTCCGGAATCTGGCTGAAAACCGGCAATTGGCGGGTTCGCGTCAGGAATCGACGCATTACCGCCGCAGTGGCGATTGTGTCTTTCCAAACCCGTCGCCAAGCCCCGATTCAGCTGTTTTTTGGCGTGCCACAATTCGCATCGCTGCTGCAGAGGCCGTCCCAGGACGCACGCAACAGCCCCTCACGAAGCCAGGAACAAGCCAGGCGTTCCGCGCAAGCGGACACCACGCCCCAGTTGATTGATGCCAAGCGTCCGATTGCCTAGACCGCAGCGTGCACACCCGGGTGCGACGACCCGCGCACGCATCACGCGACGCTCGAAACAGCATCTGCCGGCGGCCGGGCCACCCGCACCGGGCTGATCGCCACCTCCCTCTTCGCGCATTCCACGCAACTCCGCTCGCACGCGGGGTGACGGCCCGTCTTTGCCGATCCATCGGCAAGCGCGCCGTTTGCAGCCTCCCTTTCAACAAGGAATTCAGATGGTAAGCAGACGCAATTTCCTGCTGGCCGGCGGCGCCAGCCTGGGCGCCGGCGCCACTTTGCTGGCGATCGGCGGCGGTAGCGCGGCGAGCGCCGCGACACAGCCGGCCACCGCAGCCGCGCTCGACGCGCTGGCACCGGCGCCGGGCGCCTTCATCGCACTGGCCGACACGCTGTCCGGCAGCATCGGCGTGGACCGCGTGCTGATCAATCGCACCTTCCACACGTTGTCCGGCGTGCTGCCCGGACTGGAAGCCACCGCCGCGCAGCTGGGCGACGCACTGACCCAGGTCGCCGACATCGCCGACCCGGCCGCGCGCCTGGCCGCCCTGGAAACCAAGGGCACCGCGCTCAAGGACCTGTTCCTGCGCATGAACACCGCGCTGTATCTGGGCACGGCCGAGGACAAGGACGGCGTACGCAACTGCTTCGGCTTCGAGACCACCGCCAGCAACCAGGTGATGGCCGACGTGGTGCAGCCGCCGAGCTACTGCACCGGCAGCCCGAACTTCTGGGTCGATGCACCCGCCACCGTTTCGCAGGGAGCCCCCACCCATGTCTGATGCGTCCAAATCCTTGTCGGCCGATGTGGTCATCGTCGGCGCCGGCACGGCCGGCGGCGCAGCGGCAGTCAAGCTGCTGGCCCAGGGCCTGAGCGTGCTGATGCTCGAAGCCGGCGGCCCGCTGGACCAGGCCGAGCTGGTCTCCAACTACCGTGCCGGTGCCTACAAGAACAACCACATGGCGCCGTATCCGATGCAGCCGTGGGCGCCGCATCCGAACTTCATCCCGCACGACAACGGCTACCTGATCCAGAAAGGCCCGGCGCCCTACACCGCGCAGTACATCCGCGGCGTCGGCGGCACCACCTGGCACTGGGCCGGCCAGGCCTGGCGCCTGATCCCCAACGACATGCGCCTGCAGTCGCTGTACGGCATCGCCACCGACTGGCCGATCAGCTACGAAGAACTCGAGCCGTTCTACCTGGAAGCCGAGCGCGAGATGGGTGTCTCCGGTGGTGGCCCGCTGGCGGGCGGCGACTACGGCTCACCGCGCAGCGCGCCGTATCCGATGGACGTGCTGCCGCTGTCCTACGGCTTCGAACGCCTGCGCCAGCGCTACGACAGCCTGGACCTGAAAGTCGTGCCCGGCCCGCAGGCGCGCAACAGCACCGTGTACGACAACCGCCCGGCCTGCTGCGGCAACAACAACTGCATGCCGGTGTGCCCGATCGGCGCGCAATACAACGGCAGCATGTCGGTGCGCCGCGCGCAGAAGCTGGGCCTGCACCTGGTGCCCAACGCGGTGGTGTTCAAGATCGAGACCGGCGCGGACAACCAGGTCCAGGCGGTGCACTTCATCGACCAGCACAAGCAGGTCCATCGCGTCACCGGCAAGCATTTCCTGCTGACCGCCAATGCGATGGAGACGGTCAAGATCCTGCTGATGTCCACCGATGCGCGCAATCCGAACGGCGTGGCCAATGCCACCGACCAGGTCGGCCGCAACCTGATGGACCACCCGGCCAGCGCCGCCGAATACATCGCCGACGAGCCGCTCTACCTGGGCCGTGGCCCGATGTGCCCGGGCAGCATCAACAACACCCGCGATGGCGATTTCCGCGGCGAGCGCTCGGCGATCCGCATCGACGTGCACAACGACAACCCCACGCGCTACCTCACCGAGAAGTACGTCGCCCAGGGCTATTACGGCAACGAGCTCAACGACAAGATCAAGCACGACGCCGAGCGCTTCGTGCTGCTCAAGTCGATGTTCGAGATGCTGCCCGACCCGGAGAACCGCATCGTCCTGAGCGGCCAGAAGGACGCCTGGGGCATCCCGAAGATGGAAGTGCACTACCGCTTCCCCGAGTACGTGCACAAGGGCTACGACGTGTGCCGCGACCTGTTCGAACAGGCCGTACGCGCCACCGGCGGCACCCAGGCCAAGTACTCGGACCGCGGCACCTACACCAACAGCCAGCACATCACCGGCACCCTGCGCATGGGCAGCGATCCCAACACCTCGGTGTGCAACAAGCTGGCCCAGGCGCACGACCACAAGAACCTGTTCTTCGGCGGCACCGGCGTGATGCCCACCGCCTCGACGGTGAACTCCACCCTGACCGGCGTATCGCTGTCGCTGCTCGCCGCCGACAGCATCATCAAGGCGGCCGCATGAGCGCGCCCTCGATGAAGCCGGTGCGATCCCTGCGTTCGGCTCCCACGCGTGCACAGGGACGTGCGCGCACCCGGAACCTGATCGGCCTGGGCGTGCTGGCGGTCGCGGTGATCGTCGGTGCCACGGTGGCCGTGACCATCGCCAAGCAGTCGCAGATCCACATGCCGGCCAAGCCGGTCGGCGCGGACCAGGCGGCGCTGATCCAGCGCGGCGCCTACGTGGCGCGCGCGGCCGACTGCGTGGCCTGCCACACCATCGACAAGGACAAGCCCTATGCCGGTGGCGTGGCCTTCGATACACCCTTCGGCAAGCTGTATTCGACCAACATCACCCAGGACAAGACGGACGGCATCGGCAGCTTCACCGATGAAGAGATCGTCGGCGCGATCCGCAACGGCATCTCCAAGGACGGCCGTCGCCTGTATCCGGCGATGCCGTACACCTCTTACACCGGCATGTCCGATGCGGACGTGACCGCGCTGGTGGCCTACCTGCGCACGCTGGCGCCGATCCAGCAGGCGCCGCCGGCCAACACGATGGGCTTTCCGTTCAACCAGCGCTGGGCGATGGCGTTCTGGAACGTGCTGAACTTCCATGCCGGCCGCCAAGAGGCCGATCCGGCCAAGGGCGAAGCCTGGAATCGCGGCGCCTACCTGGTGCAGACGATGGAGCACTGCCAGGAGTGCCACACCCCGCGCAACTTCATCCAGGGCCTGTCCGGACCGACGCTGTCCGGCGGTGATCTTGGCCTGTGGGATGCCTATAACATCACCTCCAGCACCAACAGCGGCCTCGGCGGCTGGAGCGATGCGGACATCGCGCGCTATCTGAAGACCGGCGAAGTCCACGGCAAGGTCAACGCCAATGCCGGCGGCCCGATGGCCGAGGTGATCGAGAACAGCACCAGCAAGCTCGATGACGCCGACATCAACGCGATGGTCACCTATCTGCGCACCGTGCCGGCCGTGGAAAACAAAGGCAACGCGCAGCCGCGCTTCGCCAGCGGCCAGGCCTATGCCGGCATCGACCACGTCCGCGCCCTGGGCCGCAGCTACGACGCCAGCAGCGACACGCTGGATGGCCAGCTGCTGTTCAACGCCAACTGCGCCACCTGCCACACCGTGACCGGCAAAGGCGTGGGCGAATACCCGCGCCTGATCGGCAACACGGTGCTGGGCGACAACGACACCCGCAACGTGACCGCGGTGATCCTGCACGGCCTGCACCGCAAGGTCGGCGACCACGAGGTGTTCATGCCCGGCTTCACCGACCTCAGCGATGCGCAGGTCGCCACCCTGGGCAACTTCCTGTTCCAGCAATTCGGCAATCCGCAGACCACGCTGACCGCCGAGGACGTGCGCAAGGCGCGCTGAGCGCCTGGCCCGTCACCCCTCCCCCAACCTCCACCGGAGACATTGATGATCGGACGCATTCTTCTGGCAGGCGCCTTCTCGCTGGCCAGCATCACCGCCGCATCGGCCGCCGAGTCGAAACTCACCCTGCCGGCCAAGCCGCAGCTGACCCTGGCCGCCGCACAGGCCATCGCTGACGCCGCCACCCAATACGCCGCCGCCCAGGGCTGGACCGGCTCGGTCGCGGTGGTCGACGCCGCCGGCTACCCGATCCTGGTCAACAAGATGGACGGCGCCACCGCCATCAGCGCCGAACTGGCCGTGCGCAAGGGCAAGACCTCGGCCCTGTTTGGCGTGGCCAGCACCAATATGGAAAAGCGCATCAACGAAGGCGGCCCGGCCCTGCTGGCGCTGGGCTTCACCACCCTGGCCGGCGGCCAGCCGATCGTCGTGGACAAGCAGGTGATCGGCGCCGTGGGCGTCAGCACCGCCGTGGGCGCGCACGACGACCCGATCGCCGTGCAGGCCAGCCACGCGCTGGACGGCAAGCTGTAAAACCGCGCAGATCGCCGGGCCAGCGGGCACTGAAGCCGCCTCGCCCGCGCCATGCGTGATCCCTGGAAGGCAGGCGCCAAGGCGCCTGCCTTCTGCGTTTCCGGCCGTCTGCGCCGCTCGATCCTCAGGCGCGCGACCCCAGTCGCGGGCGCTGCGACGGGCGCGAGGCTAAAATCGCCCGGGTTCACTCCAGATGCAGTGCCGCATGACCGACGAGACGATTCGCCCCACTTTCCATGGCTTCGAGCAGATCCCGCTGCGCGAGTACGCCGAGCGTGCCTACCTGGACTACTCGATGTACGTGGTCCTGGACCGCGCCCTGCCCTTCATCGGCGACGGGCTCAAGCCCGTGCAGCGCCGCATCATCTACTCGATGAGCGAGCTGGGCCTCAACGCGGCCTCCAAGCCGAAGAAGTCCGCCCGCACCGTCGGCGATGTCATCGGCAAGTTCCATCCGCACGGCGACAGCGCCTGCTACGAAGCGCTGGTGCTGATGGCCCAGCCGTTCTCGTATCGCTATCCGCTGATCGACGGCCAGGGCAACTTCGGCTCGACCGACGATCCCAAGTCGTTCGCGGCCATGCGTTACACCGAGTCCAAGCTGACCCCGATCGCCGAAGTGCTGCTGGGCGAACTGGGCCAGGGCACCACCGACTGGTCGCCCAACTTCGACGGCACTCTGGAAGAGCCGACCTGGCTGCCGGCGCGCCTGCCGCACCTGCTGCTCAACGGCACCACCGGCATCGCGGTCGGCATGGCCACCGACGTGCCGCCGCACAACCTCAACGAGATCGTCAGCGCGCTGATCCGCCTGATCGACGATCCGGAAGCCACCGTCGCCGACCTGTGCGAGCACGTGCGTGGCCCGGACTATCCGACCACCGCCGAGATCATCACTTCGCAGTCCGACCTGCGCACGATGTACGAAACCGGGCACGGCAGCGTCCGCGCGCGCGCGACCTTCGCCAAGGAAAACGCGAACATCGTCGTCACCGCGCTGCCTTACCAGGTGTCGCCGTCCAAGGTGATCGAGCAGATCGCCACCCAGATGCGCGCCAAGAAGCTGCCCTGGCTGGAAGACATCCGCGACGAATCGGACCACCAGAATCCGGTGCGCGTGGTGCTGATCCCGCGTTCCAACCGTGTCGATGCCGACCAGCTGATGGGGCACCTGTTCGCCACCACGGATCTGGAAAAGAGCTACCGGGTCAACCTCAACATCATCGGCCTGGATGGGCGCCCGCAGGTCAAGAACCTGCGCACCTTCCTGAGCGAGTGGCTGGGCTTCCGCTACGACACGGTGACCCGTCGCCTCAAGCACCGCCTGGAGAAGGTCGAGCGTCGCCTGCACCTGTTGGAAGGCCTGCTGACCGCCTTCCTCAACCTGGATGAAGTGATCCGCATCATCCGCACCGAGGACGAGCCCAAGCCTGCGCTGATCGCGCGCTTCGCCCTGAGCGAAGACCAGGCCGACTACATCCTGGAAACCCGCCTGCGCCAGCTGGCCCGCCTGGAAGAAATGAAGATCCGTGGCGAGCAGGACGAGCTGGCCAAGGAGCGCGAGCGCCTGACTGCCACCCTGGGCTCGACCACCAAGCTCAAGAAGCTGGTCAAGGACGAACTGCTGGCCGATGCCAAGAAGTTCGGCGACGAGCGTCGCTCGCCGCTGGTCTCGCGCCAGGCCGCGCAGGCCCTGGACGAAACCGAGCTGGTCGCCAGCGAGCCGATGACCGTGATCGTGTCCGAAAAGGGCTGGGTGCGCGCGGCCAAGGGCAACGACATCGATACGGCGAAACTGGGCTATCGCGATGGCGACAGCCTGCTGGCCGCCGTGCGTGCGCGCAGTAACCACCAGGTCGCCTTCTTCGATTCGACCGGCCGCAGCTATTCGACCGCGGTGCACACCCTGCCTTCGGCGCGCGGCAATGGCGAACCCCTGACCGGGCGCTTCTCGCCGGCGGGCGGCGCCTCGTTCCAGGCGCTGGCCTCGGGCGAGAACGACACCCGCTTCGTGCTGGCCTCCAGCCACGGCTACGGCTTCGTGACCCGCTTCGAGAACCTCACCAGCCGCAACAAGGCTGGCAAGGCGATGCTCAACCTCACCCCCAACGCCAAGGTCCTGCAGCCGGCCCTGGTGGCCAACACCAGCAGCGACCGCATCGTGGCGGTGACCAGCGCCGGCAACCTGCTGTCCATCGCCGCCAGCGACCTGCCCGAGCTGGACAAGGGCAAAGGCAACAAGATCATCGACATCCCCAAGGCCAAGATGGCCACCGAGCATGTCGTGGCCATCGTGGCCATCGCGCCGGGCGGCACGCTGCAGATCTTCAGCGGCGCACGCACCATGACCCTGTCGTTCAAGGACCTGGACATCTACACCGGCACGCGTGCCACGCGCGGCATGTTGCTGCCACGTGGCTGGCAGAAGGTGGATGGACTGGCGGTTGCGTAAACCGCTTCAGCGCCTGCACGCCGGTGTGCATGCAGGCCTGAAGCATCGCGGTTTCGCCACTTCCCGACACCGCGCACCGGGCGCTTCTCTCATCGGAGGCGCTCTCCCGGCCCATGCCGACGCCAGGGCATTCGTCTAACGAGGACTGACATGCACCCGGAGTTCTGGCACGAGCGTTGGGACACGAACCGGATCGGGTTCCACCAGGACAAGGTGATGCCGCTGCTGCAGAAGCATTGGCCATCGCTTGGACTGCCGGCCGGCAGCCGGGTCTTCGTGCCGCTGGCCGGCAAGTCGCTGGACATGGCCTGGCTGGTTGCGCAGGGCCATCGCGTACTTGGCGTGGAGCTGTCGCAGGTCGCCGTGCAGGCCTTCTTCGCCGAACACGGTTTGACGCCGCAGGTGCGGGAAACGCGCTACGGCACGCATTACGCGGCGGGCGGAATTGAACTGATCTGCGGCGACGCCTTCGGCCTGGATGCCGACGTGCTGGCCGATTGCGCCGGCGTGTACGACCGCGCGGCGTTGATCGCGCTGCCGGAGGCCATGCGGCAGCGTTACGTAGCCGAACTTTATGCGTGCCTCCCGGCGGCGTGCCGTGGTTTGCTGATCACGCTGGAGTACCCGCAGGCGCAGAAAGACGGGCCGCCGTTTTCGGTGGAGCCGGACGAAGTTCGGTCGTTATTTTCGCCCGACTGGGACATCGAAGATGTGGAGCGCCGAGACATCCTGTCGTATGAGCCGCGGTTTGCAGCGGAAGGGGTAACGCGGTTGGAGACGGCGGTTTATCGGTTGGGGCGAAGGTAGTCGTCCCTTTTCCTTCGTTGCCTTGAAGCCAAAGCAGAGCTTTCACGCCGCTGCGCGGCGCGCCTTCCTTTTGTCTTGGCAAAAGGAAGCAAAACCGCCAGCGCCTGACACTCGCCGGGCCTTCGGCCCGGTCCCCTGTGCTCCTCGTCTGATCGGGCACGGCGCCCAAACTCGCTGCGCTCAAACAGGGCGCCTCTTCGACCCAATCAGCCTGCGGTGCTCGGCTCGCTTTAAAGGCGCTGAGGATCAAGAGCTAGGCAACAGCAAGCGCTAAAGCCAGAGCAGCCGAGCAAGCTCGGCTTTACGTCATGCAGATTTAGGCTGGCTACAAGCAGATGCTGCTTCTTTGCTTTTTGCTTCCGCTTTTTGCTTGCGCTCTAAATCCCTCCGTGAGGCACGGCGAAGGGACGAGGCTAGGACCCGCAGGGCGACGTGCATGGATGCGCGTCGTTTTTGGAAGGGACAGGGATGCCCCTTCCAAAAATCCCTCGTCCCATAGCGAATCTGCGCGTAGCGCAGGCGTGCCGCACGGAGTGTGTTTCTTTGCCTAGCTTTCTTTGCACAAGCAAAGAAAGTAGGTCGGGCGGCGAAGCCGCACGAAAGCCCTTGCTCCAATTCCAAAGAAAACACACCTCAACGAAACCACACACCCAAAACGAAAAACGCCGAGCAATGCCCGGCGTTCCTCAAACGACCAACGAAACGACAGCCAAATCAACCCTTGGCCGGCGCCCCATCAATCTTCGACACCTGGTACAGCTCAAGCCCGATGCGCTTGATCAGCCCCAGCTGCTGCTCCAGCCACCACGCATGGTCTTCCTCGGTATCGCGCAGCTGCGCGAGCAGCATGTCGCGGCTCACGTAGTCACGCTTCTCTTCGCAGAGCTTCATGGCCGCGGCCAGGTCAGCGCGCACCTTGTACTCGGTCTGCAGGTCGGCTTCGAGCATCTCCACCACGGTCTTGCCGGGGGTGAAGGGATGCGGACGCATGTCCGGGTCGCCTTCCAGGAACAGGATGCGGCGCAGGATCGCGTCGGCGTGTTCGGTCTCCTCCTCCATCTCGTGGCCGATGCGCGCGTACAGCGCCATCAGGCCCTGGTCCTCGTAACGGCGCGAATGCAGGAAGTACTGATCGCGGGCGGCAAGCTCGCCGCGCAGCAGTTCGATCAGGCAGGCGACGACTTCGGGATGACCTTTCATGGGGAGCTCGAGGCTGGAAACTGCGTGCATGGTGCCGGATCACGGCGGGCGGTGTTCTAATCGGAATCAGTTTCACTTGCAGCCCGGATTGGCGCCATTCCGGCTTCACGGTGCGCCCCCATCATTTCCCCACAGGCCGGCCTGTCCCGGTCGCACGAGTACGGCATGACCCGCTGGATCACATGGACGCTGTTGACGCTGCTGGGCTTGACGGTCCTGGCGGGCTTGCTGGGCTGGGCGCTGCTGCGCGGCAGCCTGCCCGCGCTGGATGGGCCGCAGGACCTGCCTGGCCTGTCCGCGCCGGTCACCCTGAGCCGCGATGCGCTGGGCACGGTGACCATCGAGGCCGCCAATCCAGACGACGCAGCGCGGGCGCTGGGCTACGTGCACGCGCAGGAACGGTTCTTCGAGATGGACCTGATGCGCCGCACCTCGGCCGGCGAACTGGCCGCGCTGTTCGGCGCACGGGCGCTGCCGCTGGATCGGCAGCATCGCCTGCACCGGATGCGTGCGCGGGCTGAAGCCGATCTCGCGGTCTTCGCCGGTCCGCATCGCGCCGAACTGGACGCTTATACCGCCGGCGTCAACGATGGCCTGGCCGCACTGAAAACGCGCCCCTGGCCGTACCTGCTGCTGCGCCAGACGCCGCAGCCATGGACCGCCGCCGATGCGGTGCTGACCGGCGATGCGATGTACTTCGACCTGCAGGACGCCGACGACCAGCGCGGCCTCGGCCTGTGGCAGCTCAAGCAGCACCTGCCGGCGCCGCTGTTCGCCCTGCTCACCGCGGATGGCAACAGCTGGGATGCACCGCTGCAGGGGCAAGCGCGCGCCGCGCCGGCGTTGCCCGATGCCGCCCAGGTGGACCTGCGCAAACTGCCGATGCCCGCGCATCAGTCGTCGTCCGGCGCTGAAGGGCTGGCGCCGGGCAGCAACAACTTCGCCGTGGCCGGCACCCTGACCGCCGACGGCCGCGCGATCGTGGCCGACGACATGCACCTGGCCCTGCGCGCACCCAACCTGTGGTTCCGCGTGCGCCTGCGCTATTCCGATCCGCAGGCGGCCGGTGGCAAGGTCGATGTGACCGGTTTCAGCCTGCCCGGCCTGCCGGCGGTGATCGTCGGCAGCAATACACACGTGGCCTGGGGCTTCACCAACGGCTATGCCGACACGGCCAATCTGTTCCGGGTCACGCCCTGCACCGCCCAGCGCACCAGCGGCTGCGCCGTGCTGACCGTGCACCACGAGCGCATCGCCGTGGCCGGCGGCGATGACGAGACGCTGGACGTGCGCGAGACCGCCGAAGGTCCGCTGGTCAAGGCGCTTCCCGACGGCCAGGCGCTGGCGCTGCGCTGGGTCGGGCACCTGCCTGGCGCGCTGAATCTGGGTCTGTCAGATCTCGCGCGCGCCGGCAACCTGGACGCCGCGCTGAAGGCCGCCGACACCATCGCCGTGCCCGCGCAGAACCTGATGCTGGCCGATGCCAGCGGCCGCATTGCCTGGCGCCTGCTTGGCCCGCTGCCGCAGCGCGCGCCCGGCTGTGGCCCGGAGCGGCTGGTGTTACCCAGCGCCTCGGCCGCGCTGGACGACGCCGGCCAGCCGGCGGCGGCCTGCGCGCCGTGGCCAATCTCGACCACGCAGGTCGCCGCGCTGACCGATCCAGCCGATGGCCGCCTGTGGACCGCCAACAACCGCGTGGCCGACGGCCCGCTGCTGGCCACGCTCGGCGACGGCGGTTACGCGCTGGGTGCACGCGCACAGCAGATCCGCGACGACCTGCAGCGGCTGGATCGCCTGGACGAGCGCGCCCTGCTCGCCGTGCAGCTGGACAGCCGCGCGGTGTTCCTGCAGCGCTGGTGGGCGCTGCTGCAGGCCCAGGCCAACGCGGCGCCCGAAGGCTCGGCCCTGCGCGAACTGGGCGGCGCCGCCGCGCACTGGGACGGCAACGCCAACATCGAATCGGTGAGCTTCCGCCTGGTCCGCGCCTGGCGGCTGGCCGTGCAGGCCCGGCTGGAGGACGGCCTGACTGCGCCCGCGCGTGCGGCCTTGGGGCCTGACTTCGTCGCGCCGGGCCTGCCGCAGTTCGAAGGCGTGATGTGGGCACTGCTGCAGCAGCGCCCAGCGAACCTGTTGCCGCGCCAGGACGCCTGCCCCACACCCGCCACGTCGACCTGCAACGACGCGCAGGGTTGGGATCGCCTGCTGGAAGCAGCGGCCGCACAGGTCCGCGATGAACTGTCCGAAGACGCGCCGCTGGACAGCCGCACCTGGGGCGAACACAACACCGCCAAGATCTGCCATCCGCTGTCGGCCGTGCTGCCGTGGCGGGCCAAGCGCCTGCTGTGCATGCCGGCCGATCCGCTGCCCGGCGCAGGCGACATGCCGCGCGTGCAGGCGCCGAGCTTCGGCGCATCCGAACGCATGGTGGTCTCGCCCGGCCATGAAGCAGACGGCATCATCCACATGCCCGGCGGCCAGAGCGGCCATCCGCTGTCGCCTTACTGGGGTGCGGGCCACCAGGACTGGGTGCACGGGCGGCCGACGCCGTTCCTGCCCGGCCAGGCCCAGCACACGCTGACCCTGCAGCCGCACTGAGCCGGCGGCGTCACGTCAGCCTCGGACCAGGCTGGCTTCCTCGGTCAGCGCGGCCATCAGGCCGCCGAACTGGTATGGCTTGGGCAGGAATCGCACGCCACGCGGCAACGTCGGCAGCTGCGCCTGCGGATAACCGGAGGTCAGCACCACGGCGATCTGCGGGTGCTCGCGCGACACCATTTCCACCAGCTGCACGCCCGAGAGCCCCTTGGGCATCAGCACATCGCTCATCAGGACATCGAAGGCCTGGTCACGGATCAGGATGTCGATGGCCTCCGACGCATCCTCGGCGGTGACCACATCGACGTCGTACATGCTCAAGCCTTCCTGCAGGACGCGCAGCAACTCGGGATTGTCATCGACCATCAGGACTCGCAGGCGCTTGGCCATGGCACTCCTCGTTGAACCTGCTGCGGGTGGAACGGCAGGACTGGCCTGCACTATCGCGTCTGCCATGACAAGAACGCGTGTTTTTTGGACAAGCATGAACGCCGGTTAGCCCGGCAGGGCGCTCTTGCCACGATGTCATCGGCCAGGCGCCGCTGATGCACACGATGCCAACCCGGCGCCGGCAACAATGCCTGCTGCACTGCGGCATCTCCACTGCCGTGGCGCTTTTACCCCCTACGCAACAGGTTTCCAATGATCCCACGCCTCTGGCCCCACGCCCTCGCCCTGCCCTGCGTCACGCTGCTGGCTGCGTGCTTCATCGCATCGCCGGCGCATGCCGCCGAACGGGACGCTCCCGCCTGCACCGCCAAGGTCGGCCCGGCCGACAACCTGCAGGGCGCCATCAACGACCTGCCCAACGACGGTTCGCCCGCCGTGCTGTGCCTGGGCGCCGGCGACTACCAGCTGCAGGGCCTGATCGCCCTGCTGCGCGACAACACCACCTTGCGCGGCGCCGGCCCCAAGACCGTCCTGCACATGCGCGACAACGTGCAGCAGCCGCTGCTGGTCGTTGGCGATTCGGTTGACCAGATCCCCGTGCGCCCGATCCAGAACGTCACCATCTCCGACATCACCTTCATCGGTGGCAAGGCCGAGAAGGAATTCATGCCCGAGCGGCCGTACCTGAGCAACAGTGCGGTGGTCGTGCGTCGGGGCATCAACGTGCGCCTGACCCGCCTGAAGGCCAGCAACTGCCGCAGCGCCTGCCTGCTGACCGAACAGCACAGCACCGACATCACCCTGGACCACAACGAAGTCTTCGGCGCGATCTGGGATGGCGTGTCGTTCAACTCCACCTCAAAGGTGAAGATGCACGACAACCACGTGCACGACAACGTTGCCGCCGGCATCACCGCCGAAGAGATCAACGACAGCGAGATCCGCGACAACATCCTGTCCAACAACGGCAGCCAGGGCGCGTACCTGTCCAACTCGCGCAACAACCTGTTCGTCGGCAACACCTTCAGCGGCAATCACGGCGCCGGCGTGTTCCTGACCTGCGCGATCCGCTTCCGTAACGCCGATGGCAGCACCCAGTGCTGGGACAACAGCGTCAGCCAGAACAACACCTTCGATGCCAACCACTTCGACAAGGATCCCTTCACCTACACCATCGGCGTGGACAAGGCGGCCAACTGCACCAGCGCCGACTTCAAGCCGAACATCTGGAAGGCCAGCAACCAGGCCACCGCCTCGGGCGTGGACCTCGATCCGCAGCGCTACGGCTACTGCGTGCGCCACGAGCCGTAAATCTTCCCTTGTTGCAAACGACCACGCCCGCCGGAGCGATCCGGCGGGCGTTTTGGTTCCCGCAACCTAGCGATGTAACGCCAGATGCGCGTGCTTACAGCGCCTGCGCGTGCACGCCGGCGATCGCGCGTCCCGACGGATCGGCCGCGTTGGCGAAGCTTGCATCCCAGGCAATCGCCGCCGGCGACGAACAGGCGATCGACTTGCCGCCCGGCACGGTCTCGGCGGCGGCCGGGGACGGAAACGCCTGCTCGAACAGCGTGCGGTAGAAGTACGCCTCCTTGGTCAGCGGCGGGTTCACCGGGAAGCGCTTGTCGGCCGCGGCCAGCTCACGATCGGTGACCTGCGCCTCGGCGTGTGCTTTCAAGCCATCGATCCAGCCGTAGCCGACGCCATCGCTGAACTGCTCCTTCTGGCGCCACAGGATCGAATCGGGCAGATAGCCTTCGAACGCCTCGCGCAGCACGGCCTTCTCGATGCGCTTCCTGCCGTCGGCACCGATGGTAATCATCTTGTGCGAGGCATCCATGCGCATGGCCACGTCCATGAACTCGCGGTCCAGGAACGGCACGCGCGGTTCCACGCCCCAGGCCATCATCGACTTGTTCGCGCGCAGGCAGTCGTAGTTGTACAGCGCGTCCAGCTTGCGGATCAGCTCCTCATGGAACTCGCGCGCGTTCGGCGCCTTGTGGAAGTACAGGTAGCCGCCAAAGATCTCGTCGCTGCCTTCGCCACTGAGCACCATCTTCACGCCCATCGCCTTGATCCGGCGCGCCAGCAGGAACATCGGCGTGGAGGCGCGGATGGTGGTCACGTCGTAGGTTTCGATGTGCTTGATGACTTCCGGCAGCGCGTCCAGGCCTTCCTCGAAGGTGTACTCGAAGCCGTGGTGCACGGTGCCCAGCGATTCACCGGCAATCGCCGCGGCGGCCAGGTCGGGCGACCCCTTCAAGCCGATGGCGAAGGAATGCAGGCGCGGCCACCAGGCTTCGGTCTTGTCGCCATCCTCGATGCGATGGCGCGCATAACGCGCGGCCACGGCGGCGACCAGCGACGAATCCAAGCCGCCGGACAGCAGCACGCCGTAGGGCACGTCGGTCATCAGCTGGCGATGCACGGCTGCTTCAAAGGCTTCGCGCAGCTCCTGCTTGGAGACTTCCACATCCTTGACCGCGTCGTAGTCGCGCCACGGACGCTTGTAGTACTGCTTCAGCTCGCCAGTGGCGGTGTCGTACCAGTGGCCCGGCGGGAACTGCGCCACATCAGCGCAATGCTCGGACAGCGACTTCATCTCCGAGGCCACGCGCAGGCGGCCTTCCTTGTCGTGGCCCCAGTACAGCGGGCACACGCCCATCGTGTCGCGCGCGATGATCGCGCGGCCACTGGCCTTGTCCCACAGCGCGAAGGCGAAGATCCCGTTGAGGCGGTTGAGGAAGGATTCGATCCCGTCTTCGCGATACAGCGCGTTGATCACCTCGCAGTCCGACCCGGTCTGGAAGGCGTAAGGCTGCTTCAGCTCGGCCTTGAGTTCGCGGTGGTTGTAGATCTCGCCGTTGACCGCCAGGGCCAGCGCGCCGTCCTCGCTCAGCAGCGGCTGCGAGCCGCCGGCCGGATCGACGATCGCCAGGCGCTCGTGCACCAGGATCGCGCCGTCGTCGACATACACGCCGCTCCAGTCCGGACCACGATGGCGCTGGCGCTGCGAGCAGTCCAGCGCCTGACGGCGCAGTGCGCCCAAATCATCGCCCGATTGCAGGCCGAAGATGCCGAAGATGGAACACATGGGAAAACTCCTGGAGATGTCTTACGAAGACGGTGACGTGGGTAAGTTGGGCTTTTTTTTCGGTCCCGGCGATGGAGGGCCGGGCTTATCGCAAAGGGATCTGCGCATGCATCAAACATAAAAAAAACCCGCATCTTCCGATGCGGGCTTTCTGGTTCCTTGGCTGTTCCGTTCTTTGCCTAGTCGCAGACCCGCATCGGCCGCGCACGATTATTCGCACGCAGATTGTTGCGGTTGTTGTTGTTCACGACATTGACGCGGCTGGACAGCATGGGGCGAACTTAACCCGGGCGTTTGCTGCAGCGCAACTGTTACGCGAGCAACCGTTGGATCAGGGCGTGGTACAGGTCCGGCAACCGCTCCAGGTCGGCCACGCGCACATGCTCGTCGATCTGGTGGATGGTGGCGTTGACCGGCCCGACCTCGATGCACTGCGCGCCCAGCGGCGCAATGAAGCGCGCGTCCGAGGTACCGCCACCGGTGCTCTCCTCCGGCGGCGCGCCGGCGAACTGGCCCAGCACCTCGCGTGCGACGCTGCGCAGCGTGCCTTCCGGCGTGTAGAACGGCTCGCCGCTGCGGTGCCACTTCAGCGCGTACTCCAGGCCGTGCCGCGCCAGCAGCGCGGTGATCTCGGTCTCCAGCTTCGGCGCGTCCCAGTGCGGGTTGTAGCGCAGATTGAACAACACCTGCAGTTCGCCCGGGATCACGTTGCTGGCGCCGGTGCCGGCATGAATGTTCGAGATCTGCAGGCTGGTCGGTGGAAAGCTCTCGTAGCCGTCATCCCAATGCCGCGCGGTCAGCTCGGCCAATGCGGGGGCGGCCTGATGGATCGGATTGCGCGCCTTGTGCGGATAGGCCACGTGGCCCTGCACGCCCTTCACGGTGAGCGTGCCGGTCAGGCTGCCACGGCGGCCGACGCGCAGCAGATCGCCCAATGTTTCGGTCGAAGACGGCTCGCCGGTGATGCACCAGTCGATGCGCTGGCCGCGTTCGCGGAACACGTTGGCGACATGGCGCACGCCATCGATGGCATCGCCTTCCTCGTCGCTGGTCACCAGCACCGCCAGCGTGCCGATGTGATCGGGATGCGCGACGACGTACTGTTCGGCCGCGACCACAAACGCGGCCACGCTGCCCTTCATGTCGGCGGTGCCGCGGCCATACAGATTGCCGTCGCGCACTTCAGGCTTGAACGGATCGCTGGTCCACGCCTCGACCGGGCCGGACGGCACCACGTCGGTATGGCCGAGCAGCACCAGCACCGGCGCGCCGCTGCCATGCGTGGCCCACAGGTTGTCGACCTCGCCGAAGCGTAGGTGTTCGCAGGCAAACCCGGCGGCCTCAAGACGCGAGGCGAGCAGCGCCTGGCAGCCGGCGTCGTCCGGCGTCACCGACGCGCGCGCGACCAGATCGACGGTCAGATCGAAGACCGCGCTATTGCACGATGCGCTCACTTCTCGATCCCGAAGCGGGCCTTGAAGCCGTTATCCGAAAAGCCCTGGCTCAACTTACCGTCGTCGGTGATCACCACCGGCCGCTTGATCAGCTGCGGATGCTCGCGCAGTAGCAGCTTCCATTCGGCATCGCTGCCGGGCGTCTTGCGGTTGTCCGGCAACTGCCGCCAGGTGGTCGAGGACTTGTTGACCAGCGCACCGAAACCGCCCGCCTTGCCGGCCCATTCCACCAGCGTCTCGGGCGTGGGCTTGTTGTCGCGGTAATCCACGAAGGCATACGCGACACCGAAGCGATCCAGCCACTTGGTGGCCTTCTTACAGGTGTCGCAGTTCTTCAGTCCGTAGAGCGTGGTGGTCATGGCAGCGTGTCTCACAAAGCGTTGGCTTGTGAGGACGCCGCGATCAGCGCAGCGGACGCGGCGCGACGCCCTCGTTGGTCATCTTCACCGGCAGGATGTGGCCCTGCGCGTCGAAGACCATGCGGTCGATGGCGACCTGCCGATGGTTGCCATCGGGGTCGCCCAGCGGGTGACGATGGTAGACGATGTACCAGGTGTCGTCGTCTCCGCGGAAGATGGAATTGTGGCCGGCGCCGGTGCCGATGGTCGGGTCCTGCTGCAGGATCTTGCCAATCCGCTTGAACGGCCCCATCGGCGAATCGCCGATCGCGTAAGCCACCGAATAATCCGGCCCGGTCCAGCCGCCTTCGGACCACATGTAGTAGTACTTGCCGTTGCGCTTGAACATCAGCGAGCCTTCGACGTATTCCGGCGCGGGCGTGATCTCCTTGAACACCGTGCCGTCGGCCATCGGTTCGACGCCGGTGAAATCGGGCTTGAGCTTGACGATGTTGGCGTGCTTCCAGCCACCGTAAATCATGTACCAGGTGCCGTCGTCGTCCTTGAACACGAACTGGTCGATCGGCTGGGCGCCGTTGTGGAACTTGTCCACCAGCGGCTTGCCCAGCAGGTCGCGATACGGCCCGTCGGGCTTGTCGGCCACGGCCACGCCGATGCCGCCGACTTCGTTGTCGCTCTGGATGTCGTTGGCGGCGAAGAAGAAGTAGTACTTGCCGCCGTTCTCCACCACGGCCGGCGCCCACAGGGCCTTCTTGGCCCAGGCAATGTCCTGGATCTTCAGGATCGCCGGATGCTTGGTCCAGGTCACCAGATCCTTTGAGGAGAACGCGTCGAAGCCGGTCTGCTGCGCGTATTTGACCGACGTGGTCGGATAGATCCAGTAGCTGTTGTCGAACACCGCGCCTTCCGGGTCGGCATACCAGCCGTCGAAGATCGGATTGCCGGACGTGGCCTTGCGGCCCGCGCCCTCACCCGCCGCCGCGCTCCACGTGCCCAGCGACATCGCTGCGGCCAGCGCCGCGCCCATCACCACCTTGCCCAATGCCATGCCCCGCTCCCGTGCCGGATTGTCGAATCCCGAGTTTAGATCGATTCAAATCGCTGGCGGGTCGAACGCGGTCACGGCCTTGCGGCGCCAGCACGACGACTGTTGCTGCTTCCTGGCGGAAAGCCCCCGGTAAAACAGCCGCCACGCCACGCACGCCGCCAAGGCCGAGCGATCGCTCCAAACAAAACGGGCCGCCCGAAGGCAGCCCGTTTGATGCATCGCAATGCAGATTCCGCTCAGTCAGCCAGGCCGCGCAGCAGGTCGTTGACGCTGGTCTTGCTGCGGGTCTTTTCGTCGACCTGCTTGACGATGACCGCCGCGTACAGCGAGTGCGAACCGTCCTTGGACGGCAGCGAACCGGACACCACCACGCTGCCCGGCGGCACGTAGCCGTAGCTGACCTCGCCGGTGGCGCGGTTGTAGATACGGGTCGACTGGCTCAGGAACACGCCCATGCCGATCACGCTGTGGTGGCCGACGATCACGCCTTCCACCACTTCCGAGCGTGCGCCGATGAAGCAATGGTCCTCGATGATCGTCGGCGAGGCTTGCAGCGGCTCCAGCACGCCGCCGATGCCGGCGCCGCCGGACAGATGGCAGTGCTTGCCAATCTGCGCGCACGAGCCGACCGTGGCCCAGGTGTCGACCATCGTGCCCTCGCCCACGTAAGCGCCGATGTTGGTGAAGCTGGGCATCAGCACCACGTCCTTGCCGAAGTACGTGCCACGGCGGGCAACCGCGCCCGGCACCACGCGCACGCCGCCGGCCTTGAACTTGGCCGCGTCGTAACCGGCAAAGCGCGCCTCGACCTTGTCCCAGAACGGCGCCGGCTCGGCCTCGACCACGGCCATGTCGTTGACGCGGAAGTACAGCAGCACGGCTTTCTTCAGCCACTCGTTGACCTGCCAGCCGCCCTCGGCCTTGGGTTCGGCCACGCGCAGCGCACCGGATTCCAGCCCGTCGATGGCCGCATACACGGCCGGGCGCACCTGGCCGGCGATCTCGTCGGCGGTGAGGTCGGCGCGACGCTCGAAGGCGTCTTCCAGGGTGGACTTGAGGGTTTGGAGTTCGACTGCGGACATGGAGCGGGGAGTTCCTGGGTGTGGGGATGAGTGGGAATCAGGCGGCGGTTTCGAGCTTGGCACGCAGCGCATCGCGCAGGGCGTCGCGCTCTTCGCCGGTCAGCGGTTCGTCGGCTTCGTCGCTGAGGTGGAACACGTCCTCGGCGCGCTCGCCGAAGGTGGCGATACGCGCATCGTGCACGCGCAGGCGCTGCAGACGCAGCACCTGGGCCAGCTGGGCCAGCAGGCCGGGCCGGTCGGGGGCGACCAGTTCCAGCACCGTGTAGCGGCCATCGAGCGTGTTGCCGAATTCGAAGCGCGGCGGAAAACGGAAATGCCGCAGCTGACGCGGCACGGTGCGCTGGGACACGCGCACCTGGTCCAGCGCGCCTTCCAGCGCCCGGCGCAGCGCGTCGCCCACCAGCGCCGGATCGGAGTTGGCGTAGCTGTCGGCCGGCAGGATCTCGAACGTATCGAAGGCCGTGCCATGCGGACCGACCAGCACGCGCGCCTGGTGGATGCCGAAGCCCAGCCTGTCCAGCGTGGCCAGGATCGCGGCGAACAGGCCGTCGCGGTCGGGCGAATGGACGAACACCTCCATCGCCACCGCGTCTTCGTCGATATGACGCACCTGGACCAGGGTCTGGCCGTGGTGCACATCCACCAGCGCACCGGCCTGCCAGGCCAGCTGCTCGGGGCGGAAGCGCATGAAGCTCTCGATCGGCATCTCGGCGAACTGGCGCGCGATGGTCTCGCCGTCGAAGCCCTGCTGCAGCATCAGCGCGTGGGTGGCATCGCGTCCTTCGGCCACGCGCTGCTCCACCGCCATCGGCTGCTCCAGGCCCTCGCGCAGCACCCGGCGCGTGGCGAAGTACAGATCGGCCAGCAGCCGGTCCTTCCACGCGTTCCACAGCTTGGGGCTGGTGCCAGCGATATCGGCGCAGGTCAGCAGGTAAAGATAGTCCAGGTGCTCGCGGTCGCCGATCAGGGTGGCGAAGCGGTGGATCACCTCCGGGTCGGCGATGTCCTGCTTCTGCGCGGTCACCGACATGCGCAGGTGCTGCTCGACCAGCCAGGTGATCAGGCTGGTATCGGAGGCGTTGAGGCCATGCGCATGGCAGAACTCGCGCGCATCGACTGCACCCAGTTCGGAGTGATCGCCGCCGCGGCCCTTGGCGATGTCATGGAACAGGCCGGCCAGCAGCAGCAGCTCCGGCTTGCGCAGGCGTGGCCAGACTTCATGGGCGATGGAGAAGCGCTCGTCGGCACGTCCCTTGGAGAACGAGGACAGATTGCGCAGCACCATCAGCGTGTGCTGATCGACCGTATACACATGGAACAGGTCGAACTGCATGCGCCCGGAGACGCGCGCGAACGCCGGCAGCCACTGGCTCAGCACCCCCAGCCGCGCCATCCGGGCCAGCGTGTCCACCGCGCGTGGTCCGCGCATCAGGGCCAGGAACTGCGCCCGCTGTTCAACCGTGGCCGCGGTATAGGCCGGCAGGTGCGGCAAGGCTTCGGCCAGCGCGCGTGCGGTCTGCGAATGCAGGCCGCTGACCTGCGGCTGCGCGGCCCAGATGGCGAACAGCGCGAACACATCGCCGATGTCCTGCGGCCACTCCACGCTGCTGGCCGCCAGGTAGTTGCGGCGCAGCTCGAACGCCTCGTCCAGCGCGCGCGGCACGGCCTCGCCTTCGAACTGCTCCTCGAAACGCTGCAACAGGCGATCGCTGATCCGGCGCACGATCGCGGCGCTGCGATAGAAGCCCTGCATCATCTGCTCGACCGCCAGGCTGCCCGGCGCATCGGCGTAACCCAGGCGGGCGGCCAGGGTCTTCTGGTAGTCGAATCGCAGGCGCTCTTCCGGCCGCCCCGCGACCAGGTGCAGGCCATAGCGCAGCCGGCCCAGCACGCGGCGTTCGCGAGCCAGCGCGATGGCTTCGTCCTGGCCCAGCTGGTCCATACCGACCAGCGCTTCCAGGTCGCGCACGCCGAAGGTGCGCAGCGCCATCCAGCCCAGCGTGTGCAGGTCGCGCAGCCCGCCCGGGCCGTCCTTGATGTCCGGTTCCAGGTTGTCGGAGGTATCGCCGAAGCGCGCGTGGCGCAGGCGCATCTCCTCGCGCTTGATCGCGAAGAACTCACGCGGCGCCCAGACCTGGTCCGGCGACACGGCTTGGGCCAGCGCCTTGATCGCCGCCTCGTCTGCGATCAGCGGCCGCGCCTCGATCAGCGCGGTCAGCACGGTCTGGTCTTCGGCTGCTTCGGTGCACTCCTGCGGCGAGCGCACGGCGTGGCTGATCTTCAGCCCGACGTCCCAGACCAGCGCCAGGCAGCGGGCCAGGGCTTCGTGGCCGCGCTGCTGGGCCGCGGAATCCCCCAGCACCAGGACGTCCACATCCGAATGCGGGAACAGCTCGCCGCGCCCGTAGCCGCCCACCGCAAACAGCGACAGGCCCACGTCCTCGGGAAAACAGCGACGCCAGGCTTCGCCCAGCAGGTGATCGACCGCGCGCGCGCGCAGCGCCAGCACGTGGTCGATCCGCTCCACATCGTCGAAGCGGCGGGAGAGCTTTTCATCGGTGGCCGCCAGCGCGGCACGTGCCTGCTGGGACCAGTCGCTGTCGCAGGCGGGATCAGCGCTCATCGGCGGCCGCTGCACGGCATCGCTGGCGGCCGCCGGCTCGCTCACAGGTCGTTGTCGTCGCCCGGCACCCGGGTCAGGATTTCGACGCCGTCGTCGGTCACGGCCACGGTGTGTTCCCACTGCGCCGAGAGCTTGCGGTCTTTGGTCACCACGGTCCAGCCATCGGGCAGCGTCTTGGTGTAGCGCGTGCCCTCGTTGATCATCGGCTCGATGGTGAAGGTCATGCCCGGCTTGAGCACCACGCCATCGCCTGGACGGCCGTAATGCAGCACCTGCGGTTCGTCGTGGTAGATCGTGCCGATGCCGTGGCCGCAGTACTCGCGCACCACGCTGAAACGCTCGGACTCGGCGAAGGTCTGGATCGCGTGGCCCACATCGCCCAGGGTTGCGCCCGGCTTGACCGCGCGGATGCCGCGGAACATGGCCTCGCGGGTGACATCGACCAGGCGCTTGGCCATCACCGATGGCGTGCCGACGAAGTACATGCGGCTGGTGTCGCCGTGCCAACCGTCCTTGATGACGGTGACGTCGATGTTGACGATGTCGCCATCCTTGAGGACCTTGCCTTCGTTCGGGATGCCGTGGCAGATCACGTTGTTGACCGACGTACAGACCGTGGCCGGATAGCCGCGATAGCCGACATTGGCCGGGATGGCGTCCTGCACCTTGACGATGTGGTCATGGCAGATGCGATCCAGCTCGGCCGTGGTCACGCCGGGCTTCACGTGCGGGGCGACGACCTGCAGCACTTCGGCGGCCAGGCGGCCTGCGACGCGCATTTTTTCCAGATCGGCGGCGGATTTCAGTTGAATGCTCATGGCCACCATTATCGCCGATTCCGGCCCAGCCTGAACGGCTCGATGTTGCAGCGCGACAGGAACGAGGTGGAAGTCTCACAGTGACGTAAAACCGTCGGATTTCCAGTGCAAAAACCCTGTTCAGGCGAAAAATCGGCCCTCCGGCGTGTCAGGGTGGCGCCTCGCCTGACATGCACTGGCACGCACCTGGCACCGTCCGGCCCGGAACTGAAACCGGCGTCCCAGATCCGCACAAAAAACCTGGTCGCAAGCCCGGCTCACACCATTTGGCATGAGAGATGCGTGAAGGACATCGCCGACACGTTCGTCGGCGGTTCGCGGTCTTGAATGACCCGGAGAAACGTCATGCGTCAGCTGCTCCCCAATGTCATCGCTGTTGCCCTGCTGGCCGCCTGCGGCGTCGCCAGCGCTGCGGACACCACCACCTTCAACGTCAAGCTCATCGTGACCAAGGCCTGCACGATCACCGCGGCTGCGGCGACCGATGTGGACTTCGGCTCGGCGGCCTCGACCGCGACGGCCAACGTCGACAACACCGGCACGTTGACGGTGCAGTGCACGCCGCTGACGCCGTACACCGTCGCCCTCAATGCGGGCTCCAACGCCGGTACCACCGGTGACGTGACCACGCGCCGGATGAAGAACACCAACGCCAGCATCACCACCAACAACTACGTTGGTTACCAGCTGTATTCCGACGTGACCCGCAGCGCCGTGTGGGGCGCCACGACCGGCACCAACACACAGGCCGGCACCGGGCTGGGCCTCAACCAGGTGTATACGGTCTACGGCCGGATCACCAACCTGGCGGGCAACAACCCCGCGACCGGTTCGTATCAGGATACTGTGACGGCGACGATCACCTATTGAGGCGCGACATGGGGAAGACCTGCGACACGCGTTCAAAGTATTGGCGGGGGCTGATGCGATGGGCGTGGGTGGCGTTGATGACGGTGCTGGGGAGCACGGCCTCCGCCGCCAGTCTGCAGGTTTCCCCCACGTCGGTGACCCTCACGCCGGCACAGAATGCCGATGCGCTGTGGCTGAGCAATACCGGCACCGCGCCGGTCAACGTCCAGCTGCGTGTCTTCCGATGGACCCAGTCCGGTGGGACTGAGTCGCTGGATGTCACCCAGGACGTGATTGCCAGCCCGCCGATGCAGACCATCGCACCGGGCGCGCGCCAACTGGTCCGGGTGATCCGCCCGGACCGCTCGCCCATCGCCGGCGAGATGACCTACCGCATCATTGTCGACGAACTGCCCAGCAGCGATCCGCAGCAGGGCTTGCAGTTCGTGCTGCGCTATTCGGTGCCGGTGTTCGTCCTGCCTTCGACGCAGGCGCCCGATGCACAGCTGCAGGCCACGGTGGTGGCCGCAGCCGACGGCGCCGCTGCCATCGAGGTCCACAACACCGGCGCGGGCCATGCCCAGCTGGCCGATCTGTCCTACGCAGCGCCCAGCGGCGAGGTTCCGGTGATCCCGGGCCTGGTGGGCTATGTACTGCCCGGACAGACCATGCGCTGGACATTGCCCGGCGCGGCGGCGCGCTATAGCGAGGTCCGTTTCTCGGCAAGGATCAATGGTGAAGCGGACAAGCGCTCACTGTCGCCCGACCTGGCGAACCGCTAGGCCCTGGCTGCTGGGGGTGTTGCTGACCGCGCCGCTGATCCAGCCTGCCGCGGCGGCGGACGATCCTGCGACTTCCGTCGATACACCGCCTGGCCCGATGTTCGACCAGGTGCTGTACCTGCAGGTCACCCTCAACCAGACCGATACCGGCCAGATCGAACGCTTCGAACTGCGCGGCGGGCGTTTGCAGACGTCGGTCCAGACGCTGCGCACGATCGGCTTCCGAATGGAAGGGCGCGCACCCGAGGAAGTCGTGTCGCTGGACGCGCTGCCGGGCGTGGCCGTGCGCTACCAGTTCGATGTGCAGCGGCTGTCCTTCGATGCACCGCTGTCGGCACTGAAGCTGGACACGGCCGTGCTCAAGCCGCAACAGGAGACCGCGCCGCAGGCCTCGTCCTCGCCTGGCGTGCTGCTCAATTACGACCTCTACGCCAACCGCGACGCCGACCAGACCAACCTGACCGCCACCACCGAGCTGCGCGTGTTCGGTATTGGCGATGGCGTGCTCAGCAACACCTCGGTGATGCGCCTCTACGAAGGCCGCGACACCGACGGATGGCGCGCCGAACCGGTCCGCCTGGACACCAACTGGCGCCTGGATCTGCCGGAAAAAGCGCTGACCCTGCAGCTGGGCGATTTCTACAGCGACGCGCTGGACTGGACACGTTCGGTGCGCATGGCCGGCATCCAGATCGGGCGCAACTACGGCCTGCAGCCTTACCGGGTGACCACGCCGCTGCCGGCGTTCCTGGGCGAAGCAGCCGTGCCTTCGCAGGTGGAGCTGTATGTCGATGGCCTGCGCCAGTACAGCGGCCAGGTCGCGGCCGGGCCGTTCCAGCTCTCCACCCTGCCCGGCATCAACGGCACCGGCAATGCGCAGGTGGTGGTGACCGATGCCTTTGGCCAGGTGCGCACGCTGAACTTCTCCTTCTATGGCACCCAACAGCTGCTGGCCAAGGGTTTGTCCGAAGGCGGACTCGGCTTCGGCGTGCTGCGCGAGGACTACGGCCTGCGCTCCTTCAGCTATGGCAGCACGCTGGTGGGCACCGGCACTTACCGCTACGGCGTCAGCGACGGCTTCACGATCGAAGGCCATGCCGAAGGCGGCGGCAACGTCAGCAATGCCGGCGCCGGCGGGCTGTGGCTGCTGGGCGGCGCCGGCCTGCTGTCGGCCTCCTACGCACACGGCCGCCAGGGTCGCGACGAAGGCGGCCAGACCGCGCTCGAATACACCTGGAACAACCGCACCTTCAACCTGGCCCTCGGCACCCAGCGCACCCACGGCCGCTATCGCGACATCGGCAGCCTGCAGGGCAGCATCCCGGTCAGCGCCAGCGACCATGTGATCTTCGGCGTCGCGGTGCCATCCTTCGGCTCGTTCAGCGCCAGCTACGTGCGCCTGACCAACGACGGTGAGCCCAGCACGCGCTACGGCGGTCTGTTCTGGTCGCAGACCTTCGGCCGCGACTGGTCGGCCAACCTGTCGGTGAACCAGAACCTGGACGATGCCGCTGACCGCAGCATCTACCTATCGGCCTCGGTGGCGCTGGACGGGCTGCGGCGCGCCTCGGTTTCGGCCCAGCGCAACGGCGACAGCAACACGCAGGTGATCGAGGCGTCCAAGGCCATCCCCGGCGACGGCGGTCCCAACGGCCTGGGCTGGCGGGTGCAGGCACGCACCGGCGACGGCGGCAGCGGCGGTCTGGCCGAGCTCGGCTGGCAGAACGACGTCGGCCGCTACGCCCTCGGCGCGGCCAACCAGGGCGGCGACACCTATGGCTATGCCAGCACCAGCGGCAGCCTGGTCTGGATGGGCGGCGGGTTGCTGGCCGCGCGCTCGATCGACAACGGCTTCGGCGTGGTCTCCACCGGCCGGCCGAACACGCCGGTGCGACTCGAAAACCGCCTGGTCGGCCAGACCAACGACGACGGCCTGCTACTGGTCACCCCGCTGCAGCCATGGCAGCGCAACCGGGTCTCGATCGACACCCTGGACCTGCCCGCCGACCAGCGCGTGGATGCGGTCGAGCGCCAGGTCACGCCGCGCGCCGGCGCCGGCTTGAAGATCCCCTTCAGCATCACCCAGGTCCGCGCCGCTACCGTGGTCCTGCGCGATGCGAGCGGCAAACCGCTGGCCGTGGGCAGCACCGTCACGCTAGTCGGTACCGATGGCCCGTCGACCGTGGTCGGTTACGACGGCGAAACCTACCTGGACACCCTGCAGCTGAAGAACCGCCTGCAGGTCACTACCCCGTCGGGCCGCTGCGTCGTGGCGTTCGACTACCCCGCTCAAGTCGCCCCCGCCCAGATTCCGCGCATCGGTCCGCTGACCTGCGCCCCGGAGATCTCACGATGAGCCGCCGCTTTCCGCTGTATTGCCTGCTCGTCGCGCTGCTGGCGCTATGGGGCTGGTCGCCCGATGCACGCGCCGCCACGGTCTGCACGGCCACCACGCCGACGGTATTGGCGTTCGGCAATGCTTCGAACACCCAGACCACCGATACCACCACCACCTTCACCGTGACCTGCGCCACCGCTGCGCTGGCCTTGCTGAGCAATACCAAGGTCACGCTGTGCGTCGGCCTGGGGCCAGGCAGCGCGAGCACGTCCATGGCGCCGCGCCAGATGCGCAGCACCGCGGGCGACATCCTCAATTACCAAGCCTATAAGGACCCGGCCCGCAGCCAGATCTGGGGGGCGCTCGGCAACGCCTCCAACAACGTGCTGGTGCTGAACTTCGACTATGCGGTGCCCTTGCTGGTCGGCGGCTCGCAGGCGCAGACCGTCACGATCTACGGGCGCATTCCTGCCAACCAAGCGTTGGCGACCGGCAGCTACAGCAGCACCTTCGCCAACGCCGACACCGTGCTGACTTATGCCGCCGACACCCCGCTGCTCGGCGCACCGGCCAACTTCCCCAGTGCCTGCAATATCGGCGGCTCCACGACCAACAACAACGCCTTTCCCTTCACCGCCAACGCCCAGGTCCCCGGCCAGTGCTACGCGTACAGCACGACCGACCTGGATTTCGGCAGCGTCGCCGGCTTCATCACCTCCAACGTCGACCAGACCTCGACCATCGGCCTGACCTGCACCCTTCGCACGGCCTGGCAGCTCGGCCTGGACAACGGCACCAATGCCTTGCTCACCCAGCGGCGCATGCGCCAGGGGGCGAGCACGCAATACGTCAATTACGAGCTGTACCGCGACGGCGCGCGCAGCAACCGCTGGGGCAACAGCCTGGACACCGACACCTTGCAGGGCACTGGCACCGGCACGGCGCAGACCGCCACGGTCTACGGCCGCGTCCTGTCCGGGCAGACCGCCAATCCCGGCAGCTACAGCGACACCATCACCGTCACCATCACCTACTGACGCGACACGGGATGACGCACAGGATGCGGCGCGGCGAAAAGTGACGCGCGGGCGAGGTCTGCCAACGATCGAACGCACGAAAACTGCGTACGAGATCCCGTTCTGCAAGGCTTTTCGGACCACCTCAAAGTTGGCACGCCCCTTGCATATCCCGGATCAGGCCAGCGCAGTCCGCGCCCGCCACTGTCCCCCGGAACTGCACCGCCATGCGCCTGACCTCTTCCCGCCGTCTGCTGCTGCTCGTCATCCTGATGGCCGCCGCCCCGCTGTTTGCCTGAACACCCTGACGCCGGCGCGATTTGCGCCGGCCAGCGCCGCGCGGCTATAATCCGCCGGCTTCGCGAGGCCATCAGGCCCGCAAGACCGCCCACGCCGGGCGTCACCGGCGAATACACACCTGCAGCCACAGCCCGTGCCGGGGTGCCTTCGCAAGAAGGTTCGGCCACGGACGCTGCAGGGAGGCCCAACCCCGGAACCATCAGTACCGCATCCAATTGCGCGGTCGGTTCCACTGCCTTGGAGTTTTGCAATGTCCCAGATCACCATGCGCCAGATGCTGGAAGCCGGCGTCCACTTCGGCCACCAGACCCGCTACTGGAACCCGAAGATGGCCCCGTACATCTTCGGTGCCCGCGGCAAGATCCACATCATCAACCTGGAAAAGACCCTGCCGCTGTTCGTTGACGCGATGAACTTCATCAGCGCCATCGCCCAGAAGCGCGGCACCGTCCTGTTCATCGGCACCAAGCGCAGCGCCCGCGATTCCATCAAGGAAGAAGCCGAGCGTTGCAACATGCCGTACATGACCCAGCGTTGGCTGGGCGGCACCCTGACCAACTTCGCCACGGTGAAGAAGTCCGTTGCCCGCCTGAAGGAGCTGGAAGCCGCTGAAACCGACGGCACCTTCGAGAAGCTGGTCAAGCACGAAGTGCTGGGCCTGCGCCGCGAGCGCGAGAAGCTGCTGGCCTCGCTGGGCGGCATCAAGGAAATGAACCGTCTGCCCGACGCCCTGTTCGTCATCGACATCGGCCACGAAGACATCGCCATCAAGGAAGCCAAGAAGCTCGGCATCCCGGTGATCGCCGTGGTTGACTCCAACTACGATCCGGCCCTGGTCGACTACGCCATCCCGGGCAACGACGACGCCATCCGCGCCGTGCAGCTGTACGCCCGCGCCGCCGCCGACGCCGTGCTGGAAGGCAAGGCCGCTTCGCCGAACAACGCCACCGTGCGCGAAGAAGAGTTCAGCGAAGGCAACGCCGAAGCCAAGCCGGCCCGTCGCGGCCGCAAGAACGACGAAGCCGCCGCCTAAGGCGTCATCGCCGTGCAATGCCGACGCGCCATGTTCGCGCGTCGGCCCCAGCGGCGGGCACTAGTCCCGCCGTTGTCGCTTGGAATGGCGCGTAGCGCCTTCCCAACCAATACCCAAAACTGAGGTCATCACCGTGGAAATCACTGCTTCCCTGGTCAAGGAACTGCGCGAGCGCACTGGCGCCGGCATGATGGAGTGCAAGAAGGCACTCACCGAAAGCAACGGCGACATCAACGCGGCGGCTGAAGCCCTGCGCAAGTCCGGCGCCGCCAAGGCCGACAAGAAGGCCGACCGCGTGGCCGCCGAAGGCCGCGTGGCCATCGCCCAGGGCACCGGCAGCGCCGTGCTGGTCGAGGTCAACTCCGAGACCGACTTCGTCGCCAATGACGTCAACTTCAAGGCGTTCGTCGATGCCGTGGCCGCCGCTGCCCTGGCCGCCGGCGCCGCCGACGTGGAAGCCCTGAAGACCGCCAAGCTGGCCTCGGGCGAAACCGTCGAGGAAGCCCGCGCCACCGCCATCCAGAAGCTGGGCGAGAACATCCAGGTCCGTCGCCTGGCCTGGGCCAAGAGCGCAGGCACCGTCGGCGCCTACGTGCACACCAACGGCAAGATCGGCGTGCTGGTCGAGATGACCGGCGGCAGCGCCGAGCTCGCCAATGGCCTGGCCATGCACATCGCCGCGATGAACCCGCCCTACAACAAGCCCGCCGACGTGCCGGCTGATTTTGTCGCCAAGGAAAAGGAAATCGAGCTGGCCAAGATGTCCGAGAAGGACAAGGCCAAGCCCGCCGAGATCCTGGAGAAGATCATCTCCGGCAAGATCAACAAGATCGTCAGCGAAGTGACCCTGTACGGCCAGGAATACGTCCTGGACGGCGACAAGCGCACCGTCGAAGCCGTGGCCAAGGCCGCTGGCGCCGACGTGACCGGCTTCCAGCGTCTGGTGGTCGGCGAAGGCATCGAGAAGGTGGTGGAAGACTACGCCGCCGAAGTCGCCAAGGCGATGCAGGTCTGATCCTGCCCGCTGCAGCGTGACACCGGAAAAGCCGCGGGAAACCGCGGCTTTTTCCTTATCCAGCCCACGCAACTTTCAACAGGAGACACGCATGTTCAACCACATCATGGTCGGTGCGAACGACATCGAGCGCGCCAACGCGTTCTACGACGCGGTGCTGGCCACGCTGGGCGTCGGCGCGCCGCTGCGCAACGTCGCCGGCACCGGTCACGTCCGCCTGTTCTACCGCCACGACGGCAACACCTTTTGCGTCAGCCAGCCGATCAACGGCGAGCCGGCCAGCAGCGCCAATGGCGGCACGGTCGGCTTCAAGTGCAGCTCGCCCGAGCAGGCGCTGGCCTTCCACGATGCGGCCATCGCCGCCGGCGGCACCTCGATCGAGAACGCCCCGGGCTGGCGCGAAAGCAGCCTGGGCCGCGCTTACATCGCCTACGTGCGCGACCCGGACGGCAACAAGCTGTGCGCGCTGCATCGACCGGCCTGAGCCTGCACGGGCCCCGCTGAAGCACACACGAAAAAGCCGCGGTTGCCCGCGGCTTTTTTGTTTCCCGCCCGCAAGCAGGCTTCAGCCGAACGCCGCCTCCAGCGCATCGGACAGGCGCTCGACGGCGATCACTTCCATGCCCTTGATCGACGCGGTCTTGGGTGCGTTGGCCTTGGGCACGATGGCGCGCTTGAAGCCGTGCGTGGCCGCTTCCTTCAGGCGGTCCTCGCCGTTGGGCACGGGGCGGATCTCGCCGGACAGGCCGACTTCGCCGAAGGCGATCGTCTTTTCGGCCAGCGGCGCATCGCGCAGGGACGAGAGCACGGCCAGCAGCGCCGGCAAATCGGCCGCGGTTTCCTGCACGCGAATGCCGCCGACCACGTTGATGAAGACGTCCTGGTCGCCCACCATGATCCCGCCGTGGCGATGCAGCACCGCCAGCAGCATCGCCAGGCGGTTGCCTTCCAGGCCCACGGCCACGCGGCGTGGATTGGACAGCGGCGAGGCATCGACCAGCGCCTGCACTTCCACCAGCAGTGGCCGCGTGCCTTCGCGCGTGACCATCACGCAGCTGCCCGGCTGGCGAGTGCTGCCGCCGGACAGGAAGATCGCCGACGGATTGGGGACTTCCTTCAAGCCCTTGTCGCCCATGGCGAACACGCCCAGCTCATTGACCGCACCGAAGCGGTTCTTGAAGGCGCGCAGCACGCGGAAGCGGCTGCCCGACTCGCCTTCGAAATACAGCACCGCATCGACCATGTGCTCCAGCACGCGCGGACCGGCGATGCCGCCCTCCTTGGTCACGTGGCCGACCAGGAACACGGCGGTGCCGGTCTCCTTGGCGTAGCGCACCAGGCGCGCGGCGCTCTCGCGCACCTGGCTGACCGAGCCTGGCGCGGCGGTCAGCGTCTCGGTCCACAAGGTCTGCACCGAGTCGGCCACGATCAGCTTGGGCCGCGCGGACGAGGCGTGCTGCAGGATCGATTCGATGCCGGTTTCGGCCAGCGCCTGCAGGCCGTCCAGCGGCAGGTCCAGGCGCACGGCGCGGCCGGCGACCTGGGCCAGCGATTCTTCGCCGGTGACGTACAGCACCGGCAGCGTGGCGGCCATGCTGGCCAGCGCCTGCAGCAGCAGCGTGGACTTGCCGATGCCCGGGTCGCCACCGACCAGCACCACCGCGCCTTCGACCAGGCCGCCGCCGAGCACCCGGTCGAACTCGCCGATGCCGGTGGACACGCGCACTTCCTCGCCGTTGCGCACGTCTTTCAGCGCGGTGATCTTGGGCGCCTCGGTCTTGCCGGCCCAACCGGAGCGGCGCGCGGCCGGCGGTGCGCCCGCGGCCGGTTCCAGCACGATCTGCGACAGCGAATTCCAGGCATTACACTCGCTGCACTGGCCCTGCCATTTGGTGTATTCGGCGCCGCATTCGCCGCAGACATAGGCGGTACGCGCCTTGGAGGTGGCCTTGGCCATATGAAGCAATCCCTTGGAAATCCGGCGGCCACTGTAGCGGCGCGGCGTCTCCTGGCGCGAGACCGGCACGCGCGCGTTTCCACGTAATGAACCATATTCCATCCGTGAAACCCGCGCCCTTGACCACCGCCGTCCAGCCTTCGCCCCCGATCCATCTGAGCGTGCGCCCGCGCCGCTGGCTGGTCGCACTGCTCGCGCTGGTCATCGCCGCCTTGCTGGGCGCCTGTGTCTACGTGCTGTTGCCACTGAGCATGGGCTCGGGCAGCGCGCTGCTCGATCCGGCCGATTACTTCGCCGGCGATGGCCTGCGCATGGCACGGGCCGTGGACCGCAACGACTGGGATGCGATCGACAAGATGGTCTATGAGCAGGGCATCGACCCGGACACCATCTTCGACCGCCAGGGCCGACCGCTGCTGGCTTGGCCGCTGCTGACCTACAACCCTGAAGGCTTGCACCTGCTGCTCAACGCCGGCGCCACGCCGGATATCCGCATGCAGTCGGCCGGCATCACGATCGGGCCGGGCGCGGAAACCTCGCTGGTTCGCGCCGCGGCGATGGCCGATTCGCGCTACCTGGTCGAGCTGCTGATGCGCGGCGGCGACCCCAACGCCCGCAACGCCGCCGGCCAGCCGCTGCTGTACGTGGCCTTCTCCAACGGCCACTGGGACAACGTGCAGGCGCTGATCATGTCCGGCGCGCATCTGGACACCACGCTCGAAGACGACGGCGGCTACGACACGGTGTTGAGCTGGTATTCGCGCATCGGCCGCTTCGACCGGCTGTACTGGCTGCTGGAAAACGGTGGCGATCCCACGCGCCGGATGCGCGACGTCGTAGGCTCGCGCCTGGCCGGCACCGCCGAGTCCTACGACGGCCGCATGCCCGTGGTCGAGGACACCTTCTACGCCAAGGTGCCCGAACAGATGCGCGACTGGCAGAAGGCCTGCCAAGCCTGGCTGCTGACGCACAACATCGGGCGCCCGCCGGCCCCGCCGTCCAAGCAGCTGCTTGAGCGCCAGATGCCGCAGGAGCGCGGCAAGAACGAGATCGCCCTCTAGGCGCGTGAGGCCCGTGCGCTAGGGGCATCGCTGCCCGCGTGGCACCATTCGCCGATGTCCGCGCTGCTCGACGCCCTCGCCGCCCTGCCCGTTTCCACGCCGCCGCCAAGGCTGCGGGTGGCATTGAGTGGCGGGCTGGATTCGACCGCGCTGCTGCATGCGGTGGTGGCGCAGTGGCAAGGCCGCGCCGAGATCCATGCGATCCACGTGCATCACGGCCTGCAGGCCGACGCCGACGCTTGGGCGGCGCACTGTGCTGCGCTGTGCGCCCGGCTGCGCGTGCCGCTGGAGATCGTGCGCGTGCAGGTCGATCGCAATGCCGGCGAAGGGCTGGAGGCCGCGGCCCGCCGCGCGCGCCACGCGGCGTTCGCCCAGGTCATGGCGCCCGGCGAAGTGCTGGTCGCAGCGCACCACCAGGATGACCAGGCCGAAACCTTCCTGCTGCGCGCCCTGCGTGCATCCGGTCCGGAAGGACTGGCGGCGATGCGGCCGTGGCGCGCCTTCGCCAGCGGCTGGCTGTGGCGGCCGTGGCTGGACCAGCCGCGCAGTGCAATCACTACCTACGCGCAGGCAAACACGCTGGAATGGATCGAAGATGACAGCAATGCCGATACGACGCTGGATCGCAACTTCCTGCGTCACCAGATCCTGCCGCTGCTGCGCCAGCGCTGGCCGCAGGCCGGTGCCGTACTGGCCCGCAGCGCGGCCCTGAGCGCGCAGGCCAGCGCGCTGCTGTCTACCCAGGACGCGATCGATCTGCAGGCTGCACGCAGCGCCGATCCGCACGTGTTGTCGATGCTCGTCCTGCAAACGATGCCGCCTTCGCGTCGTGCCCGCGTGCTGCGTCACTGGATTGCCGAGCGCGCATTGCCGCCGCTTCCAGCGCGCGGCATCGCGCAATTCGAAACCAGCCTGCTGCCCGCGCGCAGCGATGCGCAGGCGCGCTTCGCCTGGGACGGCGCTTGGCTGTGTCGCTGGGGCGATCAGCTACACGCAGGGCGCGACACGCCGGCACTCCCGCAGGATTGGCAGACCACGTGGGATGGCCGCGAAGCGCTGTCGCTGCCCGATGGCGGTCAACTGGCACTGCACGGCGCGGACGGCTTCGACACACCGCTGCAGGTCGGCGCGCGCCGCGGCGGCGAGCGCATCACCTTGCCCTGCCGCACGCATTCGCACGCGCTCAAGCACGTGCTGCAGGACGCGCGCATCCCGCCGTGGCAACGCCTGCAGCTGCCGCTGCTGCGCGACGCCGAGGGTGAAGTCCTCGCCGCCGGCGATGCCATCGTGGCCGCCGGATTCGCCCGCTGGCTGGATGAACGCGGCGCGCGGCTGGCGTGGTCGCCACCCAGCCGCGATTGACCCATCCGGCATGCGCGCCCACACTTTGCGCATGGCAAAGAAACCCACCGCCGACGCCTCGCCCGTTGCGCATTTCGAAACCTCGCTGGACGAGCTGGAACAGCTGGTTGGCCGCATGGAACAGGGCGATCTGAGCCTGGAAGACTCGCTGGCCGCCTACGAGCGCGGTGTGGGCCTGTATCGCAGCTGCCGCACCGCGCTGGAACAGGCCGAGCTGCGCGTGCGCCTGCTCAGCGACCCGGACCGCCCCGAGACCGCCGAACCTTTCGCCCCGCTGCCCGATGGCGAGTGAGGCCGTGTTCGCACGCTGGGCACAGCGTGTCGAAGCCTCGCTGGAAGCGGCGCTCCCCGATCCCACCCTCGCCCCGCAGCGCCTGCATGCGGCCATGCGCCACGCCAGCCTTGGCGGCGGCAAGCGCATGCGTCCGTTGCTGGTCTACGCCGCCGGCACGCTGACCGGCGCTGAAGAAGCTGTGCTGGACGCACCAGCCACCGCAGTCGAATTGATCCATGCCTATTCGCTGGTCCACGACGACCTGCCGGCGATGGACGACGACGCCCTGCGTCGCGGCCAGCCGACCGTGCACATCGCCTTCGACGAAGCCACCGCGATCCTCGCCGGCGATGCGCTGCAGACGCTGGCCTTCGACGTGCTGGCGGGCAGCGATGCCGGCGCAGTGCTGCGCGTGGCCTGGCTGCAGACCCTGGCGCGCGCCAGCGGCGTGGCCGGCATGTGCGGCGGCCAGGCACTGGACATCGACGCCACCGGCCAGCTGCAATCGCTCGACGCCCTGCAGCGCATGCACGCGCTCAAGACCGGCGCCCTGATCCGCGCCAGCGTGCGCCTGGGCGCGCTGGCCGGCGGCGCGGACGAAGACACCTTGCAGCGTCTGGATGCCTTCGCCGATGCACTCGGCCTGGCCTTCCAGGTACGCGACGACATCCTCGACGTCGAAGCCAGCTCCGAAACCCTCGGCAAGACCGCCGGCAAGGATGTCGCGCAGGCCAAGTCCACCTATCCGGCGTTGCTCGGCATGGACGGCGCGAAGGCGAAGCTCGATGAGCTAGCGACGCAGATGCGGGCGCTGCTGGCACCGTTTGGTGCGCGCGCGGCGGAGCTAGCTGCGCTGGGTGAGTTGGCGGTCAAGCGCGGGCACTAGCAGAGTATCTAGCAGTCCAGTTGAAGTACTCCCCTGGCAAGTGCGGGCATCTTCCTCAGTCGACAACAGACTGCGAGCTTGTAACTTCCGCTTCAGAAGTCACTGCCACTGCTCGTGTCTGGCAGTGCGACAAGAAAGTGGCGAATTGCTTGATACTCCTCGCTGGCATGCCAAGAAATTTGATCAAGTGCGCCCAAGCCTTCGGTCCAATTCTGGTTATCCAGCAGGACCTCAGCTGCTTGGATCTGCCCATGGTAGGCCGCGATAAAAACGCGAACCCAGTGCGGACCATGTCGCTGCCCTCTTTCAAATTCTCTTTGAACTAGCTTAAGCGCCTCTCCGTAGCTTCCAGACAAAACAGAGTTACTGGAATGCTGAGTAAGGAGTGGACCGCTGTAGACCCTCCAACGGCCGTCCACGCCCTGCCATCGTTCAATTTCTGCTTGAGGCGCTTCGCATACGTGGCTACTGAGCGCTTCCAGCATGACGTGGAATACACCCAACAAGAATTTTTCGAAAGCTTGTGCAACAGCTGCTGCTTTGTCGGCGGCAAGGCCCGCGAATCTCTCCGAAATCACAGTCCCTTGAAGCAAGGGACTCTCCGCCAGAACTTCTAACGAAACCACGAAATCCTCGGTTCGTGAGGGCATCTCATGAACCAGGGGAGTAAGGCGCAGACCATCTTGAAGATGGAAAACACCCTCAACAGCGGATGCGGTAATACCGTGTGCAGCAAGAGCGCGTTGCAGGAGCGATTGAGCCCCTTCCACTGAATCGGTCACAAATCAATCTCCGTTTGAAATAGCTGCTCGCGCAGAAGGAACTGGCGCCTGACGTGTCAGGTGCACTTTGCCATGTGACGCATTCCTGGCCCACACGGAGAGTGAGGAGCCTTAAGCCAGCAATCCCTCCATTGCCCTGACCTTGTCGCTATCCGGAAACACCGCGGTATCGAGCTTGCCTTCATCCACGCGCAGATGGCCAGCCAACACCGCCTTGAACAGCGCGCGCATGTCGGTGGTGACGCGCAGGTCGCGGCCTTCGTTGAGCGCGGTCTGTGAGAGGCCGGGCCAGTTGCCGGCGATGCGGCCGCCGCGCACGGCGCCGCCTGCCAGCAGGGCAAGCCCGCCGGTGCCGTGATCGGTGCCACCGGTGCCGTTGACCTTGGCGGTGCGGCCGAATTCAGTGACCACCACGACCACGGTCTTGTCCCAGATCGTCGCGGCGCCATCGTGGAAAGCGCGCAGGCCATCGTCGAGTTCGGACAGCTTGTTCTTGAGGATCGCCGCCTCACCGGCGTGCGTGTCCCAGCCCGAATCCTCGACGAAGGCGATGCGGGGGCCGTTGGCTTGCGACATGAACTTGGCCGCCGAGGCAGTGGCCGCAGCCATGCGGCCCTTGCCGCCACCGCCGCCCATGCCGGCCACGCCCTGCGTGGCCATCGCCCGCTGGAAATTGGCGGCCAGCGCGGTGTCCTGCGCATAAAGATCCTGCAGGCGCTGCAGCAGGATCGGATTCACTTCTTCCGGCAACGGCGGCGACCAGGTCGAGGCATCGCCTGGGCCACGCATGATCAGCGGCATCACCGTGGTGATCGATAGCGCCTCGGTACCAGCCATCGCACCGGCGCAGCGATTGAGCCAGCCGGTGTTGGCGCCACTGGGGCGGGCGCTGCCGTTCTCCAGGCAATCCTGCGCTTCGAAGTGCGAGCGCTGCTGGTACGGCGGCGCAATCGCCACCACCGGCAGCAGCTGCTGCTTGCCATACAGCTCATGCGCGAACGCCAGCGACGGATGCAGGCCAAAGTTGGTATCCAGCTTGAGTGGATCGCCCGGCGCCAGGTCGCCACGCAGGCTCCGGTAGTTCGGATCGTCGGTGGGGATCAGCGTGTGCAGGCCATCAAGGCCGCCGCGCAACAGCACCACCAGCAAACGTGTGTCGTTGGCGTTCTGCGCAGCCAGGCCGAGCGAGGGCCACAGGGTCAGCGTGGTCATCGCACCTGCAGCGCCGAGGAAGGCACGTCGGGTCAGTTTCATCTGGGGCCTCTTGATGTGATTGGGATGTGTCCCGTTGTTGTGTCCGGCGCCAGGCGGGGCGTGCGCGGCGCAGCGACAGGCAGGCCGCCTGTTCAAGCCACGCGCGCCCCGCCTGGCGTCGGACACGGCAACCCGAAGGGCCGTGCATGGCGGGGCGCATTTCAATCGCATCAAGCGGCCCCTAAGTCCTCCACTGGAAGGCAGGGCTGGCGAACAACAGGGCCAGTCCATCGCGCGGAGATTCGGCGCGTTTGAGCGCGGTCAGGGTGTCGGCATCGAGCGTGCCGCCGAACACCGCCTGGGCGGTCGAGAGCGGATCGAGCACGTCCTCCGGCACGCCTTCAGCCAGCGCCTGCGCACCCTGCACGCGCTTCCACAGCGCATCGGGGCCGCTCCATTGCGCAGCGTCGTCTTCGAAGCCGGCGGGCGAGCGCGGGGTGAAGGTCGGCTGGCCCATGCGATTCAACAAGGCGGCCAACGCCTGGGGGCGCTGGTCGCCCAACGCACCGCCAGCGCGCAGCGCCGAGACCAGGTAATCGTCGGGCGTCTTGAACTTGCGCGCCTGCGCATCCCAGGCGGCCGGATGACGGATAAGCGCGGTGTAGACCGTGGCCAGGTCGCCGCCACTCTTCAACCACGCCTGGGTCATCGCATCGACCACGGCCTGCGGTGGCGTATCGCTGATCAGGTGGCGGGCGATCTTGGTAGACACATGCCTGGCCGTGGCCGGATGCACGGCCAGATCGGCCAGCACCGCCTTGCCCTGCCCCAGGCCGGCCTCGGCATAGCGCTTGCCCATCACGGTGCGCGCGCCGCCTTCATGCGCGTTGGGGCGGAACAGGAAAGCGCTGGTCGCCGTGCCCTTCTTGAAGTCCTGCGGCATCGGCACGCCCCAGCCGGTGATCGCCTTGGCGAACTCGGTGACATCGGCCTGGCTGTAGCCGCCGTTGGCGCCGACGGTGTGCAGCTCCAGGATCTCGCGGGCGAGGTTTTCGTTGAGGCCGGGCGCCTTGTCAGGATCGCGCCTGCGCGCCCGCTGCGCTGCCATCGAGTCGGCACCGACCGACCGCGCGTTGTCCAGGAAGCGCAGCATCGCCGGATGCGTTTCCACCGCCAGCAGCAGGTCGACGAAGTTCCCGGTGACATGCGGCCGAATGGCCTCACGCTCCATCGGCGCCGCATACGGCGCGGCGACACGCTTGTCCACGGACACGGCGAAATGGTTCGACCAGAACCGCACCATGCGTTCGACGAAACTGCTCTGGCTGGCGACCGCGACCTGGTAGCGCAGCGTCAGCTCGCGCGCCTGGCCCTGGCGCAGGTCCTTGGCCAGGTCCTTGGGCTTGTCACCGCCATCGCGCTTGGCTTCGCGCCGCGCCTGCTGCAGGGCGATGTCCTGCTGCAGGTAATCCAGGCTGGTGGGGAGGCTGTCGAAGGGCGCGGGCTGGGCGGTATCGCGCAGCTGGGCCAACAGCCAGCCCTGCGGATCGCCGAGCTGGGCGATCTCGTCCGGGCGGGCGCCCAGGCCGAAACGGTTGGTGGCGCTGACGGCGGTCTGGCGGGTCATGCGCGGATGTCCTCTGGCAAGCAGGCAATGCACAGGGAAACGAGCCACGCGCGAGGCGGTTGACCGCACAGCCAAAGCGTTCAGCGCAGGCTCGACAACGCGAATGCCGGTGTTCAGCGCAATTAACGCCACGGCTGCCACGAAAAAGCCCGGCACGAGGCCGGGCTTTCGATGACCGCAATGACGCGGCCGTTACTTGATCAGGCGCAGCGCGAACGGATAGCGATAGGTGACGCCTTCGTTGGACTTGATGCCGGCCAGGATGCACAGCACCAGGTTGGCGATCCAGACCAGCGGCATCAGCAGGCCACCGATGACGATGATGCTGAGCACGCCGCACACCAGGAACGCCAGGAAGACGGTGATCTGGAAATTCAGCGCTTCCTTGGACTGGTCGTTGAGCCAGGCCTTGGACGGGTTGTCCTTGTTCACCAGCCAGATGATCAGCGGCACGATGAAGCTGGTGACGATGCCGGTCAGGTGCACGATCAGGGCGACGGTGCGGTCTTCCTGCGGCGCGGTGCCAACCGGCGGCGGGGGCGGAGCGGTGACGTTCTCGTACTCGTTCATGAGCTTTCTAATTCCTGGGGTGGGTGGTCGAACGCTTCCGGCCGGGGGGCGGGCCGCGGCCAACTGTCGTGGGGCGCGGCAGGCGCGTCAATCCCCCGCCAAGACATCTTCCGCCCTGCTTACGTCAATGCCCGCAGGCAACGGTCATCGTGGCGAGCCCAGCCCGCGCATCCTAGTCGTGGCTGCCGGCCACGCCTTCGTCGTCATCGCTGTAGCGCGCGGCGATGTCCAGCACCTGGGCTTCGATGGCGAAGAACGCATCCAGCACGACCGGATCGAAGGTCTTGCCGCGCATGTCCAGCATCAGCGCCTTGGCCGCCTCGTGCGGGAACGGCTCCTTGTAGCAGCGCCGGCTGATCATCGCGTCGTAGATGTCGGCCACGGCCATGATGCGACCGGACAGCGGGATGGCCTGGCCCTCAAGCCCGGCCGGGTAGCCGGTGCCGTCCCACTTCTCATGGTGGGAGGCGGCGATCTCGCCGGCGATCCGCAGGAAGTTGTCGCCCTCGATCCGCTCGGCCGTGCTGTAGATGATCTCGCGGCCGAACTCGGCATGGCGGCGCATGATCACCTGCTCCTCGGCCGTCAGCGGGCCGGGCTTGAGCAGAATGTGGTCGGGCACCCCGACCTTGCCGATGTCGTGCAGCGGCGCAGACAGGAACAGCAGGTCGATGTACTCGCGCGTCAGCGTGCCGGTGTAGTGCCCCGTGCGCTGCAGGCGCTCGGCCACCGCGCGCACGTAGTGCTGGGTACGCTTGATGTGCGCGCCGGTTTCCGGATCGCGCGTTTCGGCCACGGCGGCCATCGATTCGATCGTGACCTGGCGGGCGTTTTCCAACTGGCGGCGCCAGCGCTGCGCACGTCGATGGTTGAGGACGAAGCGCGCCACGAAAGCCAGCACCACCAGCGTCGCCAGCACCAGCAGCGGCACGCCGATCGGCAGGAACACGCCGCTGCGGACGAAGATGCTCGCGCCCACCACCACCAAAACCGCGGCTACTGCCACGCCCAGCGATGCCAGCAGCACCATGCCGCGCCCGGCCGCGAACAGCAGCCCGAGCATCAACGCCAGGACCACGCCCAGTGCCAGCGCCGCCTGGCCACCCCAGACCGGGCGGCGCACGACGCGGTCGTCGAGAATGTTCTGCGCCATCGCCGACTGCACCTTCAACCCGGAGAACTCGCGATCCACCGCGGTCGGGTGCACGTCGTTGAGGCCCACGGCCGAGGAGCCGATGAAGACGATCTTGCCGCGCAGGTCTTCGGCGCGGACCTTGCCGGTCAGCACGTCCACCGCCGGGATGCTGGCGTAGCCCGACGAAGGGCCGTTGAAGCGCAGCAGCGCGTAGCCGGCCTTGTCGATGGGGATGCGGTGCTGGCTGAGCTGGATCGACAGGCCATCGCGATCGGAGAGCACCGTGCCCGAACCCACGCCCAGCGCATGCATGGTTGCCGCCAGCGCCAGGCTGGCGTGGACCACGCCGTTGTATTCGATCAGCAGCGGCAGCTGGCGCAGCACGCCATCGGCGTCTACGCGCGTGTTGACGAAGCCGCTGACCCGGGTCTGCGCGGCGATCGGCGCGACGTTGTCCAGCACGCCCGGCGCGCGATCCAGCGCCAGCAGGTCCAAGCGCCCGTCGAAGCCCACGCCCGGGCGCAGCGGGCCTTCCGTGCGGGTGACATGGTCGAAGTAGAAATAGCGCGCGCCGATCACCCCGGCCTGCCCCATCTGCTGGGCCAGGTAACCATCGTTGTCCAGCAGTCCATCCGGCACGCCACCGAAGGACACGTCCACGCCGAAATCGCGCTTGAAGGTCTGTTGGATATCGGCCAGCGAAGCGCGGTCGGCTTCGGGGAACAGGATGTCCAGCGCAATCGCGGATGGGTGCTCGGCGGCAATGCGTTCGATCAGCGCCGCGACCCGATAGCGCGGCCACGGCCACTGGCCCACGGCCGCCAGGCTGACCTCGTCGATGTCCACCACCACCGCGCCGGGCGCGGGCGCACCGCTCGCGGTCTGCACCTGCAGCGTGTCCAGCACGAAGCGGTCCAGGCGCGTCACCACCGCGATGTGCAGCAGGCCACCCACGCCGATGGCCAGCGCGACCAGCAACGCCGCCAGCACGAACATGGACGCGGCGCGGCGCGGGAGCCTGGTCGACGATGCAACAGGTTTCATGGACGCCCGGCGCTAGAGGATGACGATCTCGGCGCGCCGGTTACGCGGCTCGGGCACGCCCGGCGGCGACGGCACCAGCGGCACGCGATCACCGAAATACTGGACCTCGACCTTGAGGTTCGGGTCGATCTTGCGCAGCACGCGTTCCACCGCGCGCGCGCGCTCGGCAGACAGCTTGAGGTTGTACTCGGCCGTGCCCGACGAGTCCGCGTAGCCGAACACGGTCACCTCGGTCGGAATGCGCGCGCGTACGGTTTCCAGGACCTCGGGCAGCATCCGCTTGGACTCCGGCGTCAGCTCCATGCTGTCGAACAGGAAGTTCAGCACGAAGCTGCGCGGCGGCGACGGCTGGGCGTCGATCAGCGTGCGATGCGCGGTTTCGAAGCTGGCCTGGTCCACCGCACGGGCCGCGCCCGGACCGACGGTCGGCTTGGCGACATCGACGGTATTGAAGGCCTGGTCGATACGCTGCTGGCCCTGCGCGTTGGAGACCGTGACCGCGCCGACATGGCCGTCATGGTCCGGTAGCAAGGTCACCTTGGTGGTCGGCACCGAGGCGCAGCCTGTGAACAACGCACAGGCGCCCAGCAAGGCGATCGCGAACCGCGGGCCGCGTTCCATCCATCCAAACATGGGCGACTCAGTTCGCTTCGATCAGGAAACGGGTGCCACGCACGCCGACGGTGGCCTTGGGCGTGTCGATCTTCACCGAGTCCGGCGCGAGCTTGCCGATCTTGCCCGACTCGTAGATCGCCGAGCCCTTGGTCATGTAGAGCGAGAAGGAGAACTTGCCGTCCTTCGGCTCGAACACGTAGTCGCGCACCAGGATGTCCGCGCCCGGCCCAAGGGTCAGCAGCGTGCCGTCCTTGAACACGATCGCGGCCGAGGCGCCGGGGCCAGCAACCAGATGATCGGAGACCAGCAGCGTGGTCCCGCCGGCAGCCTGGACGGTGGCGTCCTGGCGGATCACCTGGACGTTGCCGCTGACGGTCTTGACCAGTGCGACGTGGTCGTCGGCCGCCAAGGCAGGCACTGCAAAAAACGCCAGCGTGGCCAAGGCCAGCAGGCAGAGATATCGCTTCATGTGAATCCCCCTGTCCGGGGCTGGCCGTGATTGGCCAGACCTCGGTCACGTCGGTGTCCGACGCCGCTACAGTGCATCGGTTCCGGCGTGACGGGCAAGTGATTTCAGCGGGGTTTTACCGGGTTCCCCTATTCATTTTTGTCGTCGGGATTCACTGCCCGCCAGCCACGGTCATCCGGCCCACCAGGACCGAGCCCATGCCGATGTGCGAGCGCGGATCCAGGTCGCTGCCAACGGCCTCGATCGCGGCGAAGATGTCCTTCAGGTTGCCGGCCACGGTGACGTTGTCGACCGGATAGGCGATCTGTCCGTTCTCGATCCAGAACCCGCCGGCGCCGCGCGAATAATCGCCAGTCACGCCGTTGACGCCCTGCCCCATCAGCTCGGTCACCAGCAGGCCGGTGCCCATGCCCTGCAGCATCGAAGCCAGGTCGCCGGCGTTGGAAGACATCTTGAGGTTGTGGATGCCGCCGGCATTGCCGGTGCTGCGCAGCCCCAGCTTGCGCGCCGAATAGCTGCCCAGCACATACCGCTGCAGCACACCGTCGCTGACCAGCGCCGAGTTGGCCGTGGCCACGCCTTCGGCATCGAACGCGCCCGAACGCAGGCCTTCGCGCAGCAGCGGCAATTCCTCGATGGAGAACCAGTCCGGGAAGATCTGCTTGCCGGCGTGGTCCAGGAGGAAACTGGCCTTGCGATACAGCGCCCCGCCGCTGATCGCGCCCAGCAGGTGGCCGATCAGCGAGCGCGCGACTTCGGCGCTGTACAGCACCGGATACTGGCCGGTGGCCAGGTCGCGCGGGGCCAGACGGGCCACGGTGCGCTCGGCCGCGCGCCGGCCGATGGCCTCGGGCGCTTCCAGCAGCTCGCGCGCCAGCGCGGTGGAATACCAGCCGTCGCGCTGCATGCCTTCGCCGGTGCCGGCGATCAGCGCGCAGCTGATCGAGTGATGCGTGCCGCGCTCGCGGCCGATGAAGCCATGCGAGTTGGCGTACACCGACAGGCCGTGCCCGCTGCTGACCGAGGCGCCATCGGAATTGCTGATGCGCGGATCGGCCGCGCGCCCAGCCGCCTCGCAGGCCAGCGCCAGGTCGACCGCCGCATCGGCATCAAGCTGCCACGGATGCCAACCGCCCAAGTCGGGGAATTCGCGCGCCATGCGATCTGCATCGGCCAGGCCGGCGGCTTCGTCGTCCTCGGTGTAGCGCGCGATCGCGCAGGCCTGCTCGACCGTGGCGGCCAGGCTGTCCTCGCGCAGGTCGCCGGTACTGGCGCTGCCCTTGCGCTGGCCGAAGTACACCGTCACGCCGATGGCGCGGTCCTGGGTGGATTCGACCGTTTCCACTTCGCCCATGCGCACGTTGACGCTCAGGCCGCGATCCTCGCTGCAGCTGACCTCGGCCTGGGTGGCGCCGCGCGCGCGCGCCATGTCCAGCAGGCGCTCGGACAGGCTGGCCAGGTGCTCCATCCGCTGGCTGCTGTCGTCGCGAAGAGGGGAAGTGAGTGCGTTCAATGGCTTATCCTAGTGGTTCTATTCGATTGACCCGGCGCGCGCCTGACGGCAGCGTGCCTTTGAAGAAGGTGTGACCCATGCGCGGACGCGATCCTGAAACCGGCGAATTTCGCGGCCCCAGCCGTACCCAGCAGCGCCAGGGCGCGCTGGAAGTGCGGTCGCTGGCCGAACAGCTGGTGGCGCTGACCCCGGCGCAGCTTGCCAAGCTGCCGCTGAGCGAAGAACTCGCCGACCACGTCGCCGATACCAAGAAGGTGACCTCGCACATCGCGCACAAGCGCCAGCTGCAGTTCCTGGCCAAGCAGATGCGTAAAGAGGATGACGAGACGCTGGAGGCGATCCGCGACGCGCTGGATGTCAGCGGCGATGCGGCGCGCATCGAGACCGGCCTGATGCATCAGGCCGAAGGCTGGCGCGAGCGCCTGCTGGACGATCCCGAGGCGCTGACCCAGCTGCTGGACGAATACCCCGACGCGGACCGCCAGCGCCTGCGCCAGCTGATCCGCAACGTCGCCGAGGAGCGCAAGCGCAACAAGCCGCCGGCGTCGTACCGGGAGCTGTATCGCGAGGTTCGTGGCCTGCTGGCCGATGCCGACGCCGGCGACGACACGCCGGACGACGACGAGGAAGAATGACCTGCGCAGGCGCGTGGCGGGCGTCATCGCCGCGCGCCTCAGGCCTTGGTGCCGCCCACGGTGAGTCCGTCGATCAGCAGTGACGGCTGGCCGACGCCGACCGGCACGCTCTGCCCATCCTTGCCGCACACGCCGACGCCGGCATCCAAGGCCAGGTCATTGCCGATCATGCGCACCTTCTGCATGGTTTCCGGACCATTGCCGATCAGCGTGGCGCCCTTGACCGGCGCGGTGACCTTGCCGTCCTCGATCAGGTAGGCCTCGGTCGCGGAGAACACATATTTTCCGCTGGTGATGTCGACCTGGCCGCCGCCGAAATTGACCGCGTACAGCCCCTTCTTGACCGAGCGGATCATCTCCTGCGGATCGTGCTGGCCGGCCAGCATGTAGGTGTTGGTCATGCGCGGCATGGTCAGGTGCGCAAAGGATTCGCGGCGTCCGTTGCCGGTGGGCTTCATGCCCATCAGACGCGCGTTGAGGCTGTCCTGCATGTAGCCGACCAGCACGCCATCCTCGATCAGGGTGGTGCACTGTGTGGGCTCGCCTTCGTCATCGACGTTGAGCGAACCGCGGCGACCTTCCAGCGTGCCGTCATCGACAATCGTCACGCCCTTGGAAGCCACGCGTTCGCCGATGCGGCCGGCGTAGACGCTGGTGCCCTTGCGGTTGAAGTCGCCTTCCAGGCCGTGGCCAACTGCTTCGTGCAGCAGCACGCCCGGCCAGCCCGCGGCCAGCACCACCGGCATCACGCCGGCTGGCGCGTCGACCGCTTCCAGGTTGACCAGCGCCTGGCGCAGCGCCTCGCGGGCGAACTCTTCCGGCTTGCCGTTGCCCAGCAGCTCGGCGTAGGAATAGCGCCCGCCGTAGCCGGCGTAGCCGGATTCGCGGCGGCCGTTCTGCTCGACGATCACCTGGATGTTCAGGCGCACCAGCGGGCGCACGTCCGAGGCCAGCACGCCATCGCTGCGCGCGATCAACACCGTATCGACGCCGCCGGACAGGCTGACGCTGACCTGCTGCACGCGCGGATCGGCCGCGCGCAGGAACTTGTCCACGGCGCGCAAGGCCGCGACCTTGGCATCGTTGTCCATCGCATCGACCGGATCTTCGGGCGCGTACAGCGCGCGGCCCTGGCCGCGCACCAGCGTGCGTGGACTGTGGCTTGCGCCATCGCGTGCGATCGCGCGGGCGCTGCCGGCCGCGGCCAACAGCGCGGCCGAGTTGATGTCATCGGAATAGGCAAAGCCGGTCTTCTCGCCGGAGATCGCGCGCACGCCCACGCCCTGTTCGATCGAATGCGCGCCGTCCTTGACGATGCCGTCTTCCACCGTCCAGCTCTCGCGCCGCGCGTGCTGGAAATACAGGTCGCCGAAGTCGATGCCCGGCCCCAGCAGCGTGCCGAAGGCGCGGTCCAGGCCGGTCTGGTCCAGGCCGGCGGGAATCAGCAGGCGGGATTCGGCAAGTGCGAGTGCGGATGTGCTCATGGGGGAATGATCGGGTCGTGAGAGGGGAATGCAAGCCGCGCGCGCTCAGCGCGGCGGTGCCGGTGTGGCAGGTGTCGTGGATTGCGGCGAAGGCGCGGGCGCGGCGGCTTCGGGTTCTTCGTGTTCGGTGACGTCCACCTTCGGGTCTTTCCACGGGCCGGTGACGTGATAAGTCTTGGCGCCGATTTCGCCCAGCGGCTTGCGCAGCACCGCATTGGCGGCCGCGCCGACCGCCGCGCCGACTGGGCCGCCGGCGACCGCGCCGACCACGGTCAGCAGGTTGCCCGAACGCGGCAGCACGTGGATGGTCTGGTCGAAGGTCTGCGCTTTGAGGTCGGTGCTGCCGTCGATGCGGATTTCCGCGGCCGGCCCTTCGATCACGGTGTTGTCGGTCTGCGCGTGGCCGCCGGTGAAGGCGACATCGCCACCGATGCGGTTGAAGGCCAGGCCCTTGGAGAAGAAGTCGCGGAAATCCAGCATCAGCCGGCGCGGCAGCTGGGTCAGGCTGAACAGGCCCAGCACGCGACCCGCGCCGGGTTCGACTTCCAGCAGCGCGCCGTTGTGCGCGTCCAGCTTGGCGCTGCCTTCCAGCCCGGCCAGCGAGAAGCCCGCCGGGCTCGACGGCCAGGCCAGGTCCAGGTCGACCTTACCGGTGCCACCGCGCACACGGCCGGTGAAGCCCAGGCCATCCATCAGCGCGCCCAGGTCCTGGCTGTCGACCTTGGCCAGCAGGTGGGTGCGGGCACTGGCGCCGCGGCCGGTCCAGTCACCGGTGACATCGATCTTCTGCTGGGCCGAACGCATCTGCAGCGTGTCGATGTGCAGGCCGCCGGGCACCTTGCGGGTGCGCAGCGTGGTGTCGCCTAGCTTGGCCTCGCCGAAGCGCAGGTCGTCCACGTCCAGCGCCAGCGGCGGCAGCGCCGACGGATCCAGATCGTCTTCCAGCGGCGTGGAGCCCTTGGCCGGCGCGGGCAGCGGCGCGGGCGCACCATCGGCCGGCGGCGGCGTGGCCGAAACCCAGTAGAGGCGTGCGAGCTGGCCTTGCACCGGGGCGTTTTCGTCGTCGGGCACATGGACGTTGCCCGAGAGCGCGTCGCCGTCGAGTTTCACCTCCAGCGCGGCCTGCGCCGGGGTGACCTGTACGCGCGTGGACGGGAACGCACCGCCGATCAGCAGCAGCTTCTGCGCGGTGATGTCGATGCCGCGCAGCTTCAGCGGTGCGCTGCCGGTGGGCGGGGCGATCGGCGGCTGCGGCGGCAGGCTGGGATCGGCCGCGGCCTGCGGACTGCTGAGCTGCGCACCGGCGGCGCCAGCCTTGACTAGGCTGGTATCGGCCGGCGCGCTGCCCGAGGCCCGCGCCAGCGCGATCCAGCCGGCGGCATCGAGCGCGCTGGCCGTGCCGCCGGCACTGAGGCCGCTGGCCGGCACCGGTTGGGCAATGCTGCTGCGGCCCAGTTCCACCCGCACGCCGGTGGCGCCGGCGCGTTCCTGCGCGCGCAACGCCATCAGCTTGCCGAAGTTCACATCCACCTTGCCGGTATCCAGCGGCAGCTGCACCGCCACGCTGGCGGCCAGCGGCCGGTTGGCCGGCTTGTCCAGCGGCGCAGGCAATTGCAGCGCGGTGCCGACCAGGTCGGACTGGGCCAGGATGCGTACCGGCGGATCGCCGCCGGCCTGCGGCGGCGCGCCCACGCCAACATTGATCGTCCACGGCGAGCGCCCGTGCAGATAAGCCTGCAGCCAGGTGATCTCAGGCACGCGCTGCAGCAGTTCGTCGCTGGTCAGCGGCGCCTGCAGCTGCGCTTCGAACACGTTGGCCTTGTCCTGCGCGGCATCGCCGGCGCGCAAGGCCAGCTGCCCGGGCTGGCCGGCACGTACCACGCTCAGCGAGGGCGCATCGAAGCCGCCATCGCTGAAGCTCGCCGTGCCGCGCACCTCGGTGAAATCCAGGTCCCAGGTCGTATCGACCAGATGCGCGCCATCAAGCACCACATGACCGCCGATCTGGCGCGGCACGGCCGAGTTGCTGCGCAGCGGCAGCTGCATCGTGTAATCGACCTTGGCCGGGCCGGATGCGCTCAGGCCTTTCAGCGAACTGCCGTAGGCCTTGTCCAGCGGACTGTGGCGCACCAGCGACAGCAGGCGCGCGGCATCGTCGCCGCCTTGCGCATCGATCTTCAGCACCGTCTCGTGCCAGTCGGCGATGCCGCCGCTGATCCGCGCAATCGGCACCTCGCCCAGCTTGCCCTTGCCGCTCAGGTCGAAGCCGTTGTTGACGAAGCGCACGTGCGCCTCCAGCTCGGTCATGTCCGGCCAGGTGTTCTGGAAACGGATGCGGCCCTGGTCGATATCGGCCTGCGCGTCGAACAGGCCCTGGTTGTGCAGGAACGGCCAGTCGTCCAGGTCGCCCGCCACCAGGCCGGTGCCGTTGCGCACGGTGCCGCCCTGCATCGCCGTATCCAGCCAGTCCAGCGAGGCCTTGGACATCAGGTGGCGCACCCAGAACCCGCGCGCGGCCGGCACCGGCGTGTCGTGCACGTCGGCGGCCACGTTCAACCAGGGCCGGGTGAAGTCGTTCTGGAACCACACATCGCCACGCGCGGTGACGCCGAAATCCTCACCATCCACCACCAGCGAAGGCGTGCCGAACTTCCAGCCCGCGCCTTCGCGCCAGCCGGCGAGCGTGCCGTGCAGGGTCGCGTTGTGGACCACGCCGAAGCCCGCGGGCCAGTCGAACTTGAATGGCGCGGCCTCGTTCAACGCCAGCGCCATGCCCTGCTCGTCGCCACTCAGCGTGCCGGCCAGGCCGCTCAGGCCAGGCGCATGGCCGACCGGCGAAAATGCCAGGCCATCGACCGTGGCCGACAGCCGCAGCGGGCCTTGCACGGTGCCGGCCACCTGGACGTTCGACAGCGCGGCATGCGGCTTGGCCTGCTGCAGCCAGTTGCGCAGCGCAGGCTTGACCTGGTTGCTCATCGCCAGCGCCTGCAGCAGCGGCGCGGCCTCCAGATGATCGACCAGCAGCGCCGAACGCGCGCCGCCGGCCAGCGTCAGCCCGTCCACGCCCTGGTTGCCGCCCTTGGCGCCCAGCCGCAGCTGCGGCACGTCCAGCCGCCAGGCATCGGCCTGCAGCTGGAAGCGCGCGCGGCCGCGCACTTCCTCGAACGCCGTGCTCGCGCTGCCATCGACCGTCGCCAGCTGCACCTGCTGCAAGGCCAGCTCGGCCTGGATCTGGTCCAGGCGATGGGCTTTCAGGCGCGCCCAGGCGTGCAGCTCGCCCTGGCCACCGCGCAGCTGCATCCCGGCCAGGCCGGACAGCGCCTGCCAGTCGGCCAGCGCGATGCCCTCGCCTTCCAGATAAGCGCGGCCGTCACCGGTCTGGCGGTCGAACAGCGCCGCAGCTTCGATCGGCTCGCCATCGGTGCGGCTGCCCTGCAGGCGCAGGCCGGCGCGGACCTCGCGGCCCTGCACGCGCAGGCGCGCGTCGATGCGTGGCAGCTGCAGGTCCCAGCCCAGCGACGGCGCCAGCACGTGCAGGCGCCCGCCGACGAGCTGCAGTTCGCCCAGGCCATCCAGGGATTTCAGCGGATCGCCGCCGGTCTTCTGCCCCGGAAAACCCCGGATCGCCCAGCTGCCGTCTTCAGCGCGCTCGGCTTCCAGGGCGATGTTGCGCAGGCGCAGCTCGGTGAAGGCCCGGCCCGGCAGCAGCCCGGAATACAGCGACACCAGCACTTCGGCCTGGCCGATCTGCAGACCTTCGCCCTGGCCGTTGGCGGCGCCGACCTGCAGCCCGTCCAGCTGCAGCAGTGGGCCGCGCCGGGTCCATTCGGTCTTGAGATGCTGGAAGGTGATCGGCCGCCCGGCCTGCTGGCTCAACCACGCCGCGACGCGATCAGGATGGCGCTCGGCCAGCGGCAACAGCTGGCTGACCACGCCCAGCACCACCGCCACGCAGACCAGCACCACGGCCAGCGCGTACCAGGCCATGCGGCGCAGCACGCGCAGGCGGTGGTGGAAAGCGATCGGCATCAGTCAGGACGGCTCGGCGGGGGAAGACACAAACCTCGGCCGCACAGCATGACGCCCCCTGCCGCGCCCTGCCCTGAATCAGGTCGCATGATCGTGATCAGATTCTGCAGCACAGGCGCTCACAACAGCACGACGTCGAACTGTTCCTGCAGGTACTGCGCATCGGCCTGGAAACGGATCGACTTGCCCAGGAACTCCTCCAGCTCGGCCACGGCTTGCGATTCCTCGTCGGTGATGCGCGTGACCACCTGCGGCGAAGCGATCACCAGCAGGCGCGCGGCTTCGAACTGGCGCGTGGCGCGGGTGATCTCGCGGAAAATCTCATAGGTCACCGTCTCAGTGGTTTTGACCGTGCCGCGGCCGCCGCAGGCATTGCAGGGCTCGGATAGCTGGCGCTCCAGGCTTTCCACGGTGCGCTTGCGGGTCATCTCGACCAAGCCCAGCGGTGAGAAATCGTAGACCGTGGTCTTGGCGTGGTCGCGCGACAGGCCCTTCTCCAGCGTGCGCAACACCTGGCGCTTGTGCTCGGCATCGGACATATCGATGAAGTCGATGATGATGATGCCGCCCAGGTTGCGCAAACGCAGCTGCCGGGCCACGGCCTGGGCCGCTTCCAGGTTGGTGCGGTAGACGGTTTCTTCCAGGTTGCGCTGGCCCAGGAACGAGCCGGTGTTGACGTCGATCGTGGTCATCGCCTCGGTCTGGTCGATCACCAGGTAGCCGCCGGATTTCAGCGGCACCTGCTTGTCCAGCGCACGGCCGATCTCGTCCTCGACCCCATACAGGTCGAAGATCGGGCGGTCGCCGACGTACAGCTCCAGCTTCTCGGCCAGCGGCGGCATGTACTTGGCGATGAAGGCCTGCAGGCGCTCGTAGGTCTCGCGCGAGTCGACCTTGACCTTCTCCACGTCCTTGCGGATCAGGTCGCGCACCGCGCGCAGCGGCAGACTCAGGTCTTCATAGAGCAGTGCGCGCGGGGCCATCTCGCCGACGCGGCGGTTGATCACGTTCCACACGCGCGACAGGTAGGCCACGTCCTCGGCCAGCGCCTCGGCGCTCTGCCCTTCAGCGTTGGTGCGCACGATGTAGCCGAGGTTGCCGTGCTGGGCCGAGAGCTCGGTCACCAGGGTCTTGAGCCGGGCGCGCTCGGCCTCGTCCTCGATCCGCGCCGACACGCCGATCACCTTGGACTGCGGCAGCAGCACCAAGTAGCGCGAGGGGATGCTGATCTGGGTGGTCAGGCGCGCGCCCTTGGTGCCGATCGGGTCCTTGACCACCTGGACCACCACATCCTGGCCATCGCGGACCAGCTCCAGGATCGAGGCCGGCGCGGACGGCGCCGGCGGCAATGCCACTTCTTCGCCTGCCGCCACATTGGACGGCGGCGCGGCGCGGACGATGTCGCTGGCATGCAGGAAGGCCGCGCGATCGTGGCCGATCTCGACGAACGCCGCCTGCATCCCCGGCATCACCCGCTGCACCTGGCCTTTGTAGATGTTGCCGACGATGCCCCGGCGCCAGCCGCGCTCGATGTGCAGCTCCTGCAGCATGCCGTTTTCAACCACCGCCACCCGGGTTTCCCGCGGGGTGACGTTGACCAGGATCTCCTCCGACATCAAAGCGCTCCGAATTGCTCAAGCAAACGCGCTGCGTCGTGCAGCGGAAGTCCCATTACACCGGAATAGCTGCCGGAAAGGTGGGTGATGAAGGCCTCGCCGCTGCCCTGGATCGCATAGGCGCCGGCCTTGCCCATCGATTCGCCGGTGGCCACGTAGCGCTCGATGGCCTGCGCGTTGAGCGTGGCGAAGGTCACTTCGGAGACATTGAGCACCTGCGCATGGCGCCCATCGGCCACCAGCGACACCGCGCTGGCCACCGTGTGGGTGCGCCCGGAGAGGCGCTGCAGCATCGCGGTCGCGTCGGCCGGATCGGCCGGCTTGCCGAACACCACATCGTCCAGGATCACCTCGGTGTCCGAGCCCAGCACGACCGCGCCGGGCCTTTCGGCCACCAGCGCAAAGCCAGCCTGCGCCTTCTCTTGCGCCACCCGGCGCACGTAGTCCAGCGCCGCCTCGCCAGGCTGGCGTTGCTCGGAGAGATCCAGGGTCAACACGTCGAAGGTCACGCCAAGACGGGCCAGCAACTCGGCGCGCCTGGGGGATTGGGAGGCGAGAAACAGCATGGCCAAAGGATAACCCGCGGCCGTTGCCTGAACGGCGCCCGTGACCCTGCCCTCGATGGCAACCCCACGGCGGCCGACGACCCGTTCATTCCCTCGGCAATACCCTTCGACCACTGCCTCAACAGGACACCACCATGCGCACCACCCGCCTTCGCCCGCTACTGATCGCCCTCGCACTCGCCCTTGGAGGCACCGCCATGACCGCATCCGCCCAGAGCGCCTCCGGCTACAGCCTGCCCGCCGACGGCACGCTGCTGTCGGTCTCATCCCAGGCCGAAGCCAGCCGCGCGCCGGACATCGCCACCCTTTCCGCGGGCGTGGTCACCCAGGCCGTCGACGGCAACACCGCCATGCGCCATAACGCCACCCAGATGACCCAGGTAATGGCCGCCATCAAGAAGGCCGGCATCGCCGACAAGGACATCCAGACCAGCGGCGTCATGCTCAACCCGCAGTACGATTACCGCGACAACCAGGCGCCGAAGATCACCGGCTACCAGGCCACCAACACGGTCAACCTCAAGGTCCGCGACATCGCCAAGCTGGGCAGCGTGCTGGACGCCCTGGCCGCGCAGGGCGCCAACCAGATCAACGGCCCCACCTTCGAGATCGACCAGCCCGAACCGGTCTACGACGAAGCCCGCCTGTCCGCGCTCAAGCAGGCCCAGGCCCGCGCCGAGACCTACGCCAAGGGCCTAGGCCTGAAAGTACGCCGCATCGTCAGCATCTCCGAAGGCAGCACCGGCGGCGGCCCGCGCCCGGTGATGATGATGGCCCGCGCCAAAGCCGCCGACGCCACCCCGGTCTCCCCGGGCGAAACCACGCTTTCCGTTAGCGTTGATGTGGTGTTCGAGCTGGGGCGCTGATCGCGCCCCCTAACCTACAGACCAAGAAAAAACGCGACAAGGCGCCTCAATGGCGCCTTTTTGCTGCCTTAAATCCATGACGCCTTTTGCCAGCACCGCGATGCGCATGTTCATGAATGCGGCGTCTCTGGAAATAATCTGGCTTTCGCTGCCAACTTATTAATTTTTCGTGACTTCACCGGCAAAGGCCGCTAAATTCCGGTTAACCGTGTGTCACTTGAGTCATTTGTGGCGCATGGGAACCAATAATTCGTACGTAGTCAGGAGAGAGACTGTGGCTTTTCATCCGCGCACCAAACGAGTCATGCACCGCAGCGCTTTGAGCGTTGCGCTTGCAATGGCTTTCAGCTCCGGCGCACTCGCCCAAAGCACCACCGGCAGCATCTACGGTTCCGTTCCGGCCGAAGCCGGCCTTACCGTGCAGGCCCAGAGCGACTCTGGCATCACGCGTACCGCAACGGTGGATTCGTCAGGCCGCTATAACGTCGGCTCGTTGCCGGTTGGTACCTACACCATCACGCTGCGCCGCGGTGATGAAGTCGTCGACCAGCGTAAGAATGTGCTGCTGAAGGTCAACTCAGGTACTGATGTGTCGTTCGCAGGTGGCGCTTCGGGCGCCGGTGCGACCGACCTCGGCACCGTGACGGTCACTGCCGCCAATGCGCCCAAGGTCGACGTGACATCGGTCGATTCGCGCACCGTGATCACGGCTGCCGACCTGCAGCGCCTACCGATCGGCCGCAGCGCTGAGGCCATCGCGCTGCTGGCGCCGGGCGCGGTCTCGGGCTCCGGCTACTTCGGCGCAGGCAACACCGTGTCCTTCGGTGGCGCCGGCGTCTCTGAGAACGCGTACTACATCAATGGCTTCTCGACTGGCAACCCGCTCAGCAACATCGGCGGCATTGGCCTGCCTTACGGCGTGATCGACCAGCAGGAAGTTTATCTGGGCGGTTATAGCGCCCGCTATGGTCGCTCGGATGGCGGCGTGATCAGCCAGCTGGGTAAGCGCGGCACGAACGAGTGGCACTTCGGCGCATCCGCTGTGTGGGCCCCCAAGGGTCTCAACGCCTCTCGCAAGAGCACCTACTATCCGAACTTCACCCTGCCGACTCAGGCAGGCACTGGCACGCAGTACAACTGGTCCAACCCCGATCTTCCGGGCACCATTTACCGCGACCGTAGCGATGACGTGCAGTCCTCGACCACCTACAGCGCATATGTTGGCGGCCCGCTGATCCAGGATCGTTTGTTCATCTTCCTGGCTGGCGAGCAGGAAAAGACGAGCGGCGTCTCGACCAATAACGTCGCGACCACGCCCCGAGCGCAGAACCACTACGACTACAGCAATCCGAAGGTGTACGGAAAGCTGGACTGGAACATCAACGACAGCAACACGCTGGAATACACCTTCATCAAGAATAATGACCGCCAGGGCGGTACCTACTACGCCTATAACTACGACACCCTTTCCGGTGGCGACGCGCTGGGCTCGTATCCAGATACCTTCAAGGTCGACACGCGCTTCGACATCTTCAAATACACCGGTTACCTGACCGATGATTTGACGCTGAACGCAACATGGGGTCGTAGCCGTCGTACCAACCAGCAGTACAACATCGGCAATAGGGACGACTTGGCCTATATCACAGGCACTGTCAACCAAGATCCAGCGATCACCGGCGGCACGCGGATCAGCAATGGCAATGTATCCGATGTGATCATTGACGGTGAGGACAAGACCCGCGGCTTGCGAGCCGATCTGGAATGGCGCTTGGGCGACCACACCATTGCAGCCGGTGTCGACAACATGCACTTCGAGGCCATTAATGAGGGCCAGGGCGTGGGTGGCATCGGTTATCGCTGGAACTACTTGCGTTCTGCCAGCCCCACCGACCCGATCTCTCCGAGGCTCGGGGTAGGCGCGCCCGGCGGAAACGGCTACTACGTTTCTCAGCGTATTTTCAGTACTCAGACCAATATGACAGTCGACCAGGATGCTTATTTCTTGGAAGATCGTTGGCAGGTGACTGACAACCTGCTGCTTTCACTCGGCATCCGAAACGACAAGTTCACCAACAAGAATGGCTTCGGCGCAAGCTACGTCGAAAGCGGTGACCAGTGGGCGCCGCGTCTGGGCGCCAGCTGGGATGTCTTTGGCGATTCTTCGCTGAAGGTCTACGGCAACTTGGGCCGTTACTACCTGGCCCTGCCGAACAGCGTCGCCATTCGTGGTGCGTCTGCCTCGACGTTTACCAACGAGTACTTCACCTATACCGGCATCGATTCGAACGGTAATCCGACCGGCCTGACCGCGCTGGGTCCGGGACCAGTGTCGAGCAACGACGAGTATGGCCAGGCTCCCGATGCGGTCTCCATCACCGCGACTGATCTGGACTCGCAGTATCAGGACGAAATGATCCTGGGCTTCGACAAGACGCTCGGCGACAAGTGGGTCACCGGCGCCAAGGTGATTTACCGCAAGCTGCAGTCCGCGATCGACGACATCTGCGACCCGGACCGCGTGCTGACCAAGCTGGAAGCCGACGGCGTGGATCCGGACAGCGTCAATGTTCCGGGCTGCGTGCTGTTCAACCCGGGTCAGACCAACAACTTCAGCTTTGCCAATGCAGATGGTTCAGGCCGTACCTCGGTCACCATGTCTAAGGAAGACTGGGGCTTTAACAAAGAAGCCAAGCGCGATTACGTCTCGGTGAATTTGTTCCTGGAACACCCGTTTGACGGAAAATGGCAGGGCCGCCTTGACTACACCTGGGCACGCAATTTCGGCAACACCGAAGGCCAGTTGAAGTCGGATATCGGTCAGACCGACGTCTCCAAGACGCAGGACTGGGATGCAGCAGCGATCATGGCGTATGCAGGTGGTTACCTGGCCAACGATCGTCGCCATCAGTTGAAGGCGTTTGGTGCTTACGAGATCGCGCCGGAATGGATTGTTTCCGGAACCATGCGTATCCAATCGGGCACGCCGAAGTCCTGCCTGGGCCTGTTCAGCGTTAACGGTATTGATGAAGGCACGCTGGCGGCTGACCCGATTGGTTACGGCGCCTCCTACCACACCTGCGCTGGTGTGGCTTCGGCTCCTGGCAAGGCCGGTCGTACCCCCTGGACCAAGAAGTTTGATTTGGGCATTTCCTACCGCCCCGCGTTTGCAGACGACAAGTTCGCCATCACTGCCCAGGTGTTCAACGTCTTCAATGAACAGAAGGCAGTGCAGACCTCGGCATCCTTTGGTACCGGCGACGCTTACACCGTTTCCAACACCTACAACATGCCGCTCTACTTCGAAGATCCGCGTTACGTTCAGCTGTCCGCCACTTACGACTTCTAAGAGGCGTCTCTTGGAGCAGGCGGCTTAATGGCCTGAGTCAAGAAGGAAAATGAGCCCCGGCTTCCCTACGGAAGCCGGGGCTTTTTTGTGCTCGATCAACTCGCTAGATTGACCCTGGCTCAACTTGAAATCAGTTGCAGTCCAGCCCAGCCGAGTGCAGAGTCAGACACACGGCTGCCGCGTCACAAGAAGCGTTCAACCCCACCATCGGCTCCCGTGCGTTGATCCTGAAGCATGTCCCGACAACGGAGGTGGTCCATGGTTCGCACTCTGCCCTACGGCCCGGAAACTGGGCTCAATCCCGCTCGCATCGCCGGCATTTCGGTGGCCATCCTGGTCCACGCGGCGGCCTTCCTGCTGTTGTTGATCCCAGCCGCGCTGCCGCCGATCGCCCAGCATCTCAAAGACGCCAAGCCCGAGATCGTGCTGATTCCCAAGGAAAAGCCGATCGAGACGCCGATCGCCCCCAAGCCACAGCCGCGGGCCAGCAAGACCGAGCCGCGCCCGGTTACACCGACACCGCCAATCGTCCAGCCAAAGCCGGTCATCGTCGATACGCCGATGGCGAGCCTGCCGACCGATCTCAGTCCGGTGGTTGATCCCGCCCCGACGGCCGAACCCACGATCGCACCGCCTGCCGGGCCGATCTCCGCGTCATCCCTGTCCTACGTGCGTGCGCCAGCCCCGGCATATCCGCGTACAGCGATCATGGATCACGCCGAAGGCACGGTGATCCTGCGCGTGCTGGTCGATGTCGATGGCACGCCGCTTGAAGTGATCGTGGAAACCAGCAGCGGCAATCGTGAGCTGGACCGCGCGGCGCGCGCGCAGGTCCTGAAGAACTGGAAATTTCAGCCGGCGACGCAGGATGGTCGTGCGGTGCAGGCGATCGGACGCGTGCCCGTGGATTTCAGCCTGCGTTGAATCGCGTCCATCGCAGCTCAACCTCGAAGCGCCGGCCTTTGCCGGCGCTTTTTTCTTTGCCCTCGTAAAAAAACGAAAAGCTTCGCCACCGCATCGGCTCGCACGTCATCAGTCGCGATTGAAACGCCCACGGGCGCGACATTTCAGTCCTCATCTGCACTAGAAATAACGAAACGTGCACGCGCGTGAACGCACTTGATGGAACTCACACTCCATCACATTCGTGGCGAATCTTTACGTGTCAGTCATGTGGTTTGAACTTTCATACCGCGTCCGCGCATTTGTGTCGGCACCTGCATTTTTTGGCAGTTCTTGAAGTTCTTACGTAGGAGAGAGCAAGTGAATACCAGCCATCATCCGCGCCCGCGGCTCCGTCGGCGCGCGCTCTGCGTTGCCATCCCGTTGGCCCTCTGCGCCGCACTCCCCTTCGCCGCGCAGGCGCAGGAAGACACCTCGCAGGACGCGACCAATCTCAGCAAGATCACCGTCACCGGCTCCAACATCCCCCGCACCAGCACCGAGACCGCCTCGCCGGTCCAGGTGATCAGCCGGCAGGAAATCGACCGCACCGGCAAGACCTCCATCGGCGAATACCTGCAGAGCCTGACTGTCGACGGCGCCGGCTCGGTTCCGAAGACCTTCGGCAACGGCTTCGCCATGGGCAGCACCGGCATCTCGCTGCGCGGCCTGGGCGCCGGCTCGACGCTGGTCCTGATCAACGGCCGCCGCGTGGCCTCGTACGGCCTGGCCGATGACGGCCAGAAGGTCTTTACCGACCTCTCCAGCATCCCGATGGATGCGGTCGAGCGCGTGGAAGTGCTGAAGGACGGCGCCTCGTCGATCTACGGCTCCGACGCCATCGCCGGCGTAGTCAATGTGATCCTTCGTAGCGATTTTGAAGGCGCGATCTTCACCGGCTCGTACGGCACCTCGGGCGACAGCGATGGCAACACCCGCAAGGGCACGCTGACCGCCGGTACCGGCAACCTGGACGAGAACGGCTGGAATGCCTTTTTCAGCCTGGATGTCAGCAAGACCGACGGCATCAAGATCAGCGACCGCAAGAACCGCAAGTGGATCGGCACCGGCGATATCCGCCCGTGGGGCTACTCCTCGGCCAACGGCGCCAGCCAGTACCTGGGCGGCGGCCTCAACGGCGGCCTGCCGACCAACGCGCCCGATGGCGCGTACGAGAACGCCGACGGCAGCTGGACGCGCCTGGGCGGCTGCGAGCAGTTCTCCAACCTGCCGCAGGAAGGCAACAACACCTGCCTGTGGGATCTAGGCCAGTTCCGCGACCTGACGCCGGATGAGAAGGCGATCAACTTCTTCAGCCGCGGCACCTTCCGCATCAGCGACAACGCCGATTTCTACACCGAGTTCGGCTACTCGAAGAAGACGGTTGATTTCCAGAACACCCCGTCGGGCACCTCCGGCGCGTGGGGCTATCCGGGCGGTCCGGTCAACGCCTCCAGCGGCGCAGGCGCGATCGTGCTGGGCCCGGACCACCCGCAGAACCCGACCGGCCAGGATGCACGCCTGCGCTATTCGGCGTTCGATGTCGGCGCGCGCCAGACCCACAACGAAAACGAGTTCATGCGTTTCCTCGTCGGCGTCAAGGGCACGGCGGCCGATTGGGATTACGACGTGGGCTACCTGCATTCGCAGAGCCAGCTGACCAACACGCGCAAAGGCTTCCTGAGCTATAGCGCCGTGCAATGCGCGTTGACCGACCCCAACTGCGCTGGCGGCACCTGGCTGCTAGGCACGCGTGCCGGCGAAAACTCGCAGGCGCTGTATGACTTCATCTCGCCCACGATCAGTGCGCGCGCCACGAGCAAGCTGGACATCCTCGATGCCAAGGCCAACCGCTCGCTGATGGATCTGGGCGGCGGCTCGCTGGGCCTGGCCGTCGGCGCCGAATTCCGCCGCAACGAGGTCTCGCTGACCCCGCAGACCGGCACCGAAACCGGCGATATCATCGGCTTGGGCTACTCGGCCTATGACGGCGTGGAGAAGACCAGCGCGGTGTACGCCGAGCTGGCCGCGCCGTTCACCGAGACCTTCGAAGCCACCGTCGCCGGTCGCGTCGATCACTACCAGGGTGGCGATACCGCCTTCACCCCGAAGATCGGCCTGAAGTGGACCCCGGCCGAGTGGATCGCGCTGCGTGCTACGTATGCGGAAGGCTTCCGTGCGCCCAACCCGGCGGAATCGGGCAAGGGTGGTTCGGCCGGCTTCTCCAACATTGTCGACCCGGTGCGTTGCGCGGCCGATGCCAGCCTGTGCGGCGCACAGAGCGTGGCCATCATCACCACGCCCAACCCGGACCTGGATCCGGAGAAGTCCAAGAGCTACACCCTGGGCATCGTGCTGCAGCCGACCGCAACCACGACGCTGACCCTGGATGCCTGGCAGATCAAGCGCACCGACGAAATCGGCGGCGGCGATCCGCAGCAGGCCATCGCGGCAGGCGATGTGATCCGTGGCGACAACCTGGTCAACGGCATTCCGGGCACCGGCCAGCTGCTGGCGATCAACACCGCCTACGTCAACGCCGACTCGACCAAGGTCAACGGCCTGGACCTGGATGCGCGACAGCGCTTCGACCTGGGTGAAGCCGGCCAGCTGCGCCTGGACGTGCAGTGGAGCCACATCAACAAGTTCGAGAAGACCGTTGGCGACACCACGTACGAGTACGCGGGTACCCACGGCAACTGCGATGTGACCAACTGCATCGGCACGCCAAAGGACCGCATCAACTTCGGCGCGACCTGGGACATCAGCGACTTCAGCATCAGCGCCGTCGCCAACTACCGCAGCTCGATCGACAACAAGACCGCCAAGGGCGAAGACTGCGCGAGCAACTACGCCGACGGCAGCCCGGCCCCGGGTAGCTGCAAGCTGGCCTCGTTCACCACGGTCGATCTGTCCGGCAACTGGCAGGCCACCGATGCGTTCTCGGTGTTCGCCTCAGTGCAGAACGTGGCCGACAAGATCGCCCCGCTGGATCCGCTCAGCTACGGCGGCTTCAACTACAACCCGCTGGACAGCAGCGGCGCCATCGGCCGCTTCTTCACCGTCGGCGCGCGTTACACGTTCTGAGCAAACCGCAGGCAGCGTGCATCAAGATGATGCGGCTGCACTGAAAACGAAAGCCCCGGTGCGCAAGCATCGGGGCTTTTTTGCTGGCGTCGTGCAACGTCGGCGGCGGTGCGCGCGGCATCCGCCGCGCAGGCGCGACCTGCGCGACGAGTTCAGTCGAACATGCTGTGGCCGCTGGCGGTCTTGTCCGGCACCGGCTGCATGACATCCCAGTGCTCCACGATCATGCCCGCCGCGTCGAAGCGGAACAGGTCCACGATCGCCATGCCAGGATCCTGCGCGCCGGTCACGGTGTGCACGTGCAGCGCGACCAAGTCGCCCTCGGCGATGGTCTGGTAGATGGTGCTGTGGCGATGCGGCGTGGCGGCGAAGACCTTGGTGAATGCCGCTACGAACGCATCACGCCCGTCGGCCACCCGCGGGTTGTGCTGGATGTAGCCGGGCGCGATGTAGCGCGTGGCTGCCGACAGGTCGTGCTGGTTGAAGAATGCCTCGTAGAAATCCAGCGCACGCTGCTTGTTGCGCTGCGCGCTGGCGGCACCAGGCGCGGCGGGCGCGGACTGCGCCACGCGCTGCGACGGGGCGATGCTGGCACAGCCGCCGCCCAGCAGGGCGGCGCCCAGGCTGGCGCAGATCGCGAGACGATAAAGGGCCACGGCACACTCCTCGGGAACAGATCGCGAAAATCGTAACAAGGCGTTGTCGCCGCCAGGCGGGCGCGTGCATCGCACCAGCAAGACGATGCGGCCCACCACGCGGACGGCACGCACGGCGCCGGGTGACATGTTGGGTTTGGAGATCGCCACACCGGCCAGGCCGGCCGGCGTCAGGCGCGGTGATACGGATGATTGGCCAGCATCGCCGCGGCGCGATAGAGCTGCTCGGCCACGATCAAGCGCGCCATCATGTGCGGCAAGGTGAGTGGTCCGATCGACCACGTTTCGTGCGCGGCGGCCAGCACCTCGGGCGCATGGCCTTCCGGTCCGCCGATCAGGAAGGCCAGGTCACGGCCCTGTCCGCGCCAGTGTTCCAGGCGCTGGGCGAGCTGTTCGGAGGAATGCTGCTTGCCGGTGACTTCCAGCGCGACGACGTGCGCGTTCTTGGGGAGCGCGGCCAGCACACGCTGGCCCTCGTCCTCGATGGCCCGCTGCGCATCGCGATTCTTGCCGCGCAGGCCCGGCGTGACTTCCACCAGTTCGAACGGCAGCCAGTGCGAGAGCCGCTTCTGGTATTCGGCGAACCCCTGCGCGACCCAGCTGGGCGCGCGTTCACCGGTGGCGATCAGGCGGGCTTTCATTGCAGGGTGCTTTCCCGCTCTACAGATGTTTCCCAGCCGTCGTAACGGCCGTTCAACTGCAAGGCGAGCCGATAAAGCGGCAGACAGACATCGTCGATTCGATCAAACGCGGGCACATCGCAGCGCGTCATCTTCGCGGTCCACTGCCCATCCTGGGGCTCGGCATCCTCGCTCACGACTTGCTGGAACCCCAGCGCCTCGGCCTGGGCGACATAAGCGTCACGCGCGATGGCATCGCTGAAGTAGGCCCAATGCGAAATCTCGCGCGACAGCACCAGCGCATCACCTGCTTTCTCTAGCTGCCAGCACACGCTGCGGTTGGACATGCGCTGCCGGGTTTCCGGATCCGGGTACAGAAACTCGCGGTAGGTCCACCAGTCCGGCTCATCGCGCTGGCCGCATTCGAATGCGTACTGCTGGCCGCGCATGGCCGCTTCGACACGCGATTCCCACGGCGTCCCAAGCGTTGTATAGAAATACAGATCCCGGAAGCCGGCGCTGGTATTGCGGCCGACGTACACGGTCGTGTCGTCCGCCAGCGACGGCATGAGCGCGTCTTCAAGCGCGATCAGCGCATCGAATTCGTCCTGGCTTGAGAGACCATCTTCCCGCGGCGTCTTCATGAAGATGCGCAGCCAGGCCAGACAAGGCAGGTCAGCGCTGGGTGCCTGCGAAGACCACCCCAGATCCAGGTAGATCGACGCAGGCAGGTCATCTACCTGGCAGAGATAGAAATCCCATTGCTCCCTCATGCGGGCAGCGCGCCGTTAGCGGCTGCTGTCTTCCGACTCATCTTCCGGCGGCTGGTCGCCGACGGTCCACAGGCGCTCCAGGGCGTAGAACTCGCGCACGCGCGGCAGCATGACGTGGACGATGACGTCGCCCAGGTCCACCAGCACCCACTCGGCTTCGCGCTCGCCTTCCACGCCCAGCGGCATCACGTCGAGCTTCTTGGCGAACTTCACCACTTCGTCGGCAATCGACTTCACGTGGCGGGTCGAGGTGCCCGAGGCGATCACCAGGAAGTCGGCGACGCTGGACTTGCCGCGCACGTCGATCTCGACGACATCCTTGGCCTTGAGTTCACCCACGGCGGCATGCACGGAGGCAAGCAAAGCCGGCACGGACGGCGGCGGGCTGGGCAGGCGGGTCTTGATGACTTGGGCTTGGCTGGACAAAAGAAGCACTTGGATGGACGGACAGGGGCGCGATTATAGCCCTGCCGCCCCGTACAGGCCGTGGGCCCGGATGAACACGGCGACGGGCGGCGGCACCAGCGCCTGCCAATCGCCGCCTTCGGCGATCCGCCGGCGCACTTCGCTGGCAGAAACGTCATGCAGCGGCTGATGCAGGCACAGCACGCGCCCGGCCGGGCTGGCGTGCAGTTGCGCGGCCTCGTTGGCCCAGCGCGTGGCGGTCTTGTCGGCCAGGGCCGGCGACAAGCTGTCGATCAGGCTGCCGGAGCGGTCGGCGACGACCAGATGCGCCAGTTCGAACAGCGCTTCCCAGTCATGCCAGCTCGGCAACCCCAGGAAACTGTCGGCGCCGACCAGCAGCGCCAGCGGCGCCTCCGGACCGAGGTCGGCGCGCAGGCTGCGCAGGGTATCGACGGTATAGGAGCGGCCCTGGCGATCCAGTTCGCGCCGGTCGACGCGCAGGCAAGCGTCACCGGCGACGGCGGCCTCGAGCATGGCCAGGCGCTGTGCAGCGTCGGCACCCGGCGGCGGGCGATGCGGCGGATCAGCCGCTGGAATCAGGGTCACCGGCGCGAACAGGGCGTTGCCGGCGATGCGGGCGATGGCGAGATGCCCGTTATGGAACGGGTCGAAGGTGCCGCCGTAGATCAGGGTCAGCGCGGGGATCGAGGCCATGTCAGCAAGCCCGCGTGGATGCGGCGTCGAAAACGGGCGCTCGCCGGCTCACGCCACCAGCCGCACCGCGGCCGCATCGGCGATGGCCAGCAGCAGCCGCTCCAGCGTGACCCACGGATCGCCTTCGGCACGCCCCTTGGCCATGCGGTCGATGCGCGAGGCTTCGGCAACGAAGCGATCCCAGCGCGCGGCACTGGCGTGGCGCTGCAGCGCGCGCTTGAACGGGGCCTGCCGGCTTTCCCAGATGCCTTGGCCCTTCATCTCGGCCGCGACGTTGCCACCGCGCTCGGCCACGCGCGCCAGGTGCGCGGTGCTGAGCAGGTTGCGCACGATCATCGGCATCAGCGCGGCGACCACTTCGCCCTCGGCACGCAGGCCGACGAGCATGCGCGCCGCCAGCCCGGCGTTGCCGGACAGCGTGGTTTCGATCAGGCGGAACACGTCGAAGCGCGCCGCATCGGCCACCAGCGACTGCATCGTCGCCAGGTCCAGGGTCTGGCCATCGGCCAGCAAGGCCAGCTTGTCGATTTCCTGCGCAGCGGCCAGCAGGTTGCCTTCCACGCGCTCGACCAGCAGCGCGATGGCGTCGCGGTCTGCACGCAGGCCGCGCGCGCGCAGGCGCCCCTGAACCCAGCCGGAAAGTTCATGCGGCTTGATCGCCCAGGCGACCGACAGCACGCCGATGCGTTCGACCGCGTCGGCCCACTTGCCGCGATGGGCCTTGCTCCATTCGCCGGCGGTGATCAACAGCACCACGTCATCCGGCGGCCGCGCGCAGAAGGCGCTGATGACCTCGGCGCCTTCTTTGCCTGGCTTGCCGGTGGGCAGGCGCAGTTCGACGATGCGACGTGCACTGAACAGACTCGGCGCGTCGAAACTCGCCTGCAGCCCGGCCCAGTCCACATCGCGGCCTTCCACGTCGAAGACCTCGCGCTCGCTGATGCCCAGCGCGCGACCGCGCGTGCGGACCGCGTCGGCCGCTTCGAGCACCAGCAGGGTTTCGGGCCCGGCGATCAGGTAGGCCGGCGCCAGCGCCGCATCGGCGATCTGCGCGGCCAGCCGGTCCGGGGCCAGTTCCATCGCTTACTGCGCAGGCTGCGGGACGCGACCCACGCCACGCACGACGCCATCGACGCGGCGCAGGATCGAAGCAGACATCTCGCGGCGCAGTTCGTCGGCGAGGATCTCGCGCTCGGAGGTCGTGCCGGTCAAATTCGTCGACTGCGCCACATAGTCGCGCGATAGCTCGACCACCTGCTGCGGCACCAATTCGCTGCCGTCTGCACGCAGGAAGCGGAACACCACCGCATAGCGCAGGCTGTACTCCTGTGCGCGCCCAAATTGGTCGAGCGCGATTGGGCGATCGCCCCAGCGCTCGGACAGGATGTCCAGGGTCGCCACCCTGGCGTCGGCATCTTCGGCCGGGATCGCACCGGCGGCCTTCAGACCCACGGCCACGTCACGCGCCAGCGGGCTGTAGGGATCGGTCGCGGCGACTTTGACCGGGCCGAGGTCGGCCGGCAGCGCGATCTTGCTGCGCAGGTGGAAGCCGCAGGCGCTCAGCGAGGCCACGAGCAGGGAAAGGGCCAGCAGGCGCAGCAGCGAGGTCGGTTTCATCATGGGCAGGAGTCTGGACGAGGGCGACGAGCCCGGCAACTGGGCTACCGAGCCTGCACGATCGTGCGTGAACACGGCTTGAGACCTCACCCGGCGACCAGGTTGACGATCTTCCCCGGCACCACGATGACCTTGCGGATCGTGAGACCTTCCAGGAACTTGGCCGTGTTCGGCTCGGCCTTGGCCAGTGATTCGATCAGGTCCTTGGGTGCATCGGCCGCGACCTCGATCGTGCCACGCAGCTTGCCGTTGACCTGCACCGCCAGCGTTACCGAATCGCGCACCATCGCCGCCGTATCGGCCTGCGGGAAATGCAGGTCTTCCAGCAGCGTCTCGTCATGGCCCAGCAGCTGCCACAGCGCGTGGCTGGAATGCGGCGTGATCGGGTTGAGCAGCAGCGCGGCGGCTTCCAGCGCTTCCTGGCGCACGGCACGGGCCGGCTCGCTGGTATCGTCGAACTTGCCCAGCGCGTTGGACAGCTCCATCACCGCCGCGATCGCGGTGTTGAAGCCGTGGCGCTTGCCGTAATCGTCGCCGACCTTGGCGATGGTCTCGTGGGTCTTGCGGCGCAGGGCCTTCTGGTCGGCGTTCAGCGCGGCCACGTCCAACGCCGGCGCGGGGCCGGCATCGGCGTGCTTCTGCACTTGGGTCCACAGGCGGCGCAGGAAGCGCGACATGCCTTCCACGCCGGCCTCGTTCCACTCCAGCGACTGCTCCGGCGGCGCGGCGAACATGGAGAACAGGCGCACCGTATCGGCACCGAACTTGTCCACCATCGCCTGCGGGTCGACGCCGTTGTTCTTGGACTTGGACATCTTCTCGACGCTGCCGATCTGCACCGGCTGGCCATCGGCGGCGAGCGTGGCGCCGACGATGCGGCCCTTCTCGTCGCGCTGCACGTCGACCAGGGCTGGATTGATCCAGTCCTTCGAGCCATCGGCGTTCTCGCGGTAATACGTCTCGGCGATCACCATGCCCTGGGTGAGCAGATTCGTCGCCGGCTCATCGCTCTCCACCATGCGCGCGTCGCGCATGAGCTTGTGATAGAAGCGGAAATACATCAGGTGCAGGATCGCGTGCTCGATGCCGCCGACGTACATGTCCGCCGGCATCCAGTAGTTGGCACGCTTGTCGACCATCGTCGCCGCGCCGGGGCTGGTGTAGCGCGCCACGTACCAGCTCGACTCCATGAAGGTGTCGAAGGTGTCGGTCTCGCGCTCGGCCGCGCCGCCGCAGTCCGGGCAGGTGGTCTTGCGCCATTCCGGATCGGCCTTCAGCGGCGACTTCACGCCGTCCAGGGTCACGTTCTCCGGCAGCAGCACCGGCAGCTGGTCGTCCGGTACCGGCACCGCGCCGCACTTGGCGCAATGGATCACCGGAATCGGGCAGCCCCAGTAGCGCTGGCGGCTCACGCCCCAGTCGCGCAGGCGATAGTTCACCCGGCGCTGGCCTTGGCCCTTGCGCTCGAAACGCTCGGCCAGTGCTTCAAACGCACCGCGGAAATCCAATCCGTCGAACTCGGCCGAATTGATCAGTTGGAACTCGCGGGTTTTGTCCGAATACCAGTCGCGCCATTCGGTGCTGTCGTAGCTGGACTCGGCCTCGTTGCGCGGCTCCTTCAGCTGGATCACCTGCACGATCGGCAGTGCGTACTTGTTGGCGAACTCGAAATCACGCTGGTCATGCCCGGGCACGGCCATCACCGCGCCGGTGCCATAGCCCATCAGCACGAAGTTGGCGACCCACACCGGCACGGTTTCGCCGGTGATCGGATGCATGGCCTTGAGGCCGGTGTCCATGCCGCGCTTTTCCTGGGTTTCCAGTTCCGCTTCGGACACGCCGCCCAGCTTGAGTTGCTCCAGGAACGCGGCCAGTTCGGGATTGTTCGCCGCGGCCTTGAGCGCCAGCGGATGCTCGCCGGCGATCGACACGAAGGTCACGCCCATCAGCGTGTCCGGGCGCGTGGTGAACACCATCAGCGGCTCGTGGCCGCCTTCGACGTTGAACTGGATTTCCAGGCCTTCCGAACGGCCGATCCAGTTGCGCTGCATGGTCTTGACCGACTCGGGCCAGCCATCGAGGGTGTCCAGGCCGTCCAGCAGCTCCTGGGCGTAGTCGGTAATGCGCAGGAACCACTGCGGGATCTCGCGCTTTTCCACCAGCGCGCCCGAGCGCCAGCCGCGGCCGTCGATCACCTGCTCGTTGGCCAGCACGGTCTGGTCCACCGGATCCCAGTTCACCACCGAAGCCTTGCGGTAGGCGATGCCCTTGCGCAGCAGGCGGGTGAACATGCGCTGCTCGTGCACGTAGTACTCAGGCGAGCAGGTGGCGAACTCGCGCGTCCAGTCGATCGCGTAACCCAGCGATTTGAGCTGGGTGCGCATGTGCGCGATGTTGGCGTAGGTCCACTTGGCCGGCGCGGTTTTGTTCTTGATCGCGGCGTTCTCGGCCGGCAGGCCGAAAGCGTCCCAGCCCATCGGCTGCAGCACGTTGTGCCCGGTCATGCGCTTGTAGCGGCTGATGACGTCGCTGATGGTGTAGTTGCGCACGTGACCCATGTGCAGCGCACCGGACGGGTACGGCAGCATCGACAGGCAGTAATACTTGGGCTTGTCGGAGGTTTCGCTGACCTCGAAAGCCTTGCTGGCGTTCCAGAACTGCTGCGCGGAGGTTTCGACCGACTTGGGGTCGTAGGCGTGGGTTTCGGGAACGGCGGACATGGCTGGAGGGTCGCGAAGGCAGCTGCAAAGCCGCGAAGCGTACCGCAGCGCACCACCGGCTGCACCCGCGCGGGGCCCGCGCCGGGCGCGCCGGTCAGCCCTGCAAGGTGCCCGTCAGCGGCCGCGACGGGCCGCTGATCCCCGCCAGCGCACACCATCCGAACCACAGCAGCACCGAGATCCGCTGCGACAGCCCATCGGGCAGAAACGCCGGCAGCACCATGGCAAACGCCACCACGGCCAGCACCAGGACCGGCCCGCCACGGACCAGCCCGCGCCATTCCGGCTGGCCGCGCAGCCCGTTCGCCAGCAGCAACGCCGACGCCAGGCTGGTCGCCCACCACAGCCCCCAGGCCGTGGCATGGAGCTGGGTGCCGGTGCCGCGCAGCTGCTGTGGTTCCAGGTGGAACAGGCCCATCGCCACCAGGCCCAGCGCCGACAGGAACATCAGCTGCGCGCCGATGCGCTGCGGCCAGCCGGCCTTCAACGGCAGGCGCAGGCGCAGCGCGAAGGCCACCATCGCGCACAGCGCGCCGGGCAGCACGAAGCCCAGCAGATTGAACAGCTGCGCGTTGGGAATGCCATCGGCGCCCAGCAGCGCCACCGGATGGATCCACTGCGAATAGCCCTGATCTTTGAGCGCCGCGCCGAAGCCCAGCACCGCGCCGATCCAGGTAAGCAAGGCGACTGGCGCGCACCACCGCCACCAGCGCACGTGGGACAGCGTCATGGGCGGCACACCGGGACGAGTTGCGCACGACGCGCGAGGGACAACGCAGGACGGGATTTCATGCGCACGCAGGCTAACGACGTCGCCACAGGTGTCAATGCCGCTGGATGCGCGCCTTGTATCCTCGCCGCGCCGGCACCATCTGCCTGCCATTGCCGTTGCAAGGATCCGAGCTGCCCATGAGCACCCTGCCCCACGTTTTCGACGCCACCACCGACACCTTCGAGACCGAGGTGCTGCAGAAATCCATGACCACCCCGGTGCTGGTGGACTTCTGGGCAACCTGGTGCGGCCCGTGCAAGACCCTGGGGCCGCTGCTGGAAAAACTGGCCGACGAGTACAACGGCGCGTTCGAGCTGGCCAAGGTCGACGTGGACGCCGAGCAGCAGATCGCCGCCGCGTTCCAGATCCGCTCGGTACCGACCGTGTTCCTGGTGAAGGACGGCCAGATCGTCGATGGCTTCCCCGGCGCGATGCCGGAGGGCCAGCTGCGCGCCTTCCTGCAGCAGCATGGCGTCGAACCGGCCGAAGCGGCGGCCAACGAAGAAGAGCCCGAGGCGCTGGTGCCGCTCAGCCCGGCCGAACAGGTCGCCGAGCTGCGCGCGGCCATCGCTGCCGAGCCGGACAAGGACGAGCTGAAGCTCGATCTGGCCCTGGCCCTGCTGGGCACCGGCGAGGCCGCCGAAGCCGAAACCCTGCTCGACGCCCTGCCCGCCAACCTGGCCACCGACGACCGCGCGGTGAAGGCCCGCGCCCGCCTGGGCTTTGCCGCCCAGCTCAAGGACGCCCCGGCGCCGCAGGCGCTGGAAGCCGCGCTGGCCCAGGACGACGCCGATCTGCGCGCCCGTCACCTGCTCGGCGTGCACAAGCTGGTCGCCGGCGACGCCGAGGGCGCGCTGGAACACTTCATTGAACTGCTGCGCCGTGACCGCGCCTGGGAAGAGGGCCTGGCCAAGAAGTCCCTGATCGACGCCTTCCGCGTGGTCGAGGACGAAGACCTGGTCGGCAAGTACCGCCGCCGCATGTCGTCGCTGCTGTTCTGATCGACGCTGCCCCAGGACGCCGCCGTCCCGGGTGCCGAGCGTTCGCAGGTGTGGGAGCCGCTTCAGCGGCGATGGCCTTTTCCTGTAAAGCCCGTCGCCGCTAAAGCGGCTCCCACATTCGTTGTCCATCATTCGGAACGCCTCTGCGGACGCGTTCGCCGCGGTTAGAGATGGGTTGGCACTGCGAAAACACACCCGCCAGCTCTCCATACCCGCGCGTATGTTAGCCTCGCCTCCCGCCCGTTCGTCGCGATGCGCCTGCCGATGAAGCCCTCCACCCTGCGCCACGGCCTGAACCTGTGGCCGCCGTTCCTGTTCACCGGCATCCATGTCACCGCCATCGCGCGCGACTGGCGCCATGCGCGGGTCGAACTGCGGATGCGGCCCTGGAACCGCAACTACGTCGGCACCCATTTCGGCGGCAGCCTGTTCGCCATGACCGATCCGTTCTGAATGCTGCTGGTGATGCAGGCGCTGGGGCGCGACTACTTCGTCTGGGACAAGGCTGGCGAGATCGAATTCGTCAAACCCGGCCGCGGCGCGGTGGTGGCCGATTTCCATCTGACCGACGAGGTGCTCACGCAGCTGCGGACCGCCACGGCCGGTGGTGCCAAGCACCTGCACTGGTTCGACGTGGACGTGACCGACGCCCAGGGCGAGGTCGTCGCCCGGGTTCGCAAACAGCTCTACGTGCGGCTCAAGCCAGCCGCGCGTGGCCAAGCCGCGGCCGACGCAACCGGTTCGACAAATCCCGCGCCCGGCAACAACTGACGACAACGCAGCGGTGCGCGCACCGCGGATGCTGCGGCGCCGCAGCTACAATGCGCGCCATGTCCAACCCCACTGCGCCCCGCCCTTCCCTGCAGAGTCTGTTCCTGACCGGCCTGCTCACCCTGCTGCCGATCTGGCTGACCTGGGTGGTCATCAAGTTCGTCTTCGTGCTGTTGTCCGATGCCAGCAAGCCGTTGGTCGAACCGATCTCGCGCAGCCTCGCCCAGGATTTCCCCGTGGTCGCCTCCTGGCTAACCGGGCAGTCGGTTCAGGCAGTCATCGCGCTGGTCGCCACCTTGCTGGTGATCCTGCTGGTCGGCTTCCTGGCGCGGCGCGTGGTCGGGCAGACGCTGCTGCGCTGGTTCGAGGCGCTGATCAGCCGCGTGCCACTGGCCAGCACCATCTACACCAGTGCGCGCCAGCTGCTGGACATGCTGCAGACCAAGCCGGGCAGCACCCAGCGCGTGGTCCTGATCGACTTCCCGCACCGGGACATGAAATCCGTTGGCCTGGTCACCCGCGTGATGCGCGAGGAAGGCACCGGTCGCGAGCTGGCCGCCGTCTACGTGCCGACCACGCCGAACCCGACCTCCGGCTATCTGGAAATCGTCCCGGTCGAGCTGCTGACCCCAACCGACTGGACCGTCGACCAGGCGATGAGTTTCATCATCTCCGGCGGCGCGGTGGCGCCTGATTCGATGCCGTTCACCCGCAGTGGCGATCGCATCGCGTGAGTGGCGTGACGCGCACGCTCGATGACCGCGCGGTGCGCCTGTTCATCGCGCTGGCGGCGTTCCTGTGCGTCAACGCGGTGCTGGCCGAATTCATCGGCGTCAAGATTTTCGCCCTGGAAGACACCCTCGGCATCGCGCCGCTGCAGTGGAACCTGTTCGGTGAAAGCGGCTCGCTGAGCTTCACCGTCGGCACCTTGCTGTGGCCGTTCGTGTTCGTGCTGACCGACACCATCAACGAGTTTTTCGGCCGCAAGGGCGTGCGCTTCATCTCGTGGGTGGCGGTGGCGCTGATCGTGTACGGCTTCCTGTTCGCATTCCTGGCGATCAAGACCGCGCCGGCCGGCTGGTGGATTTCGGCGGCCGCCAACCAGGGCGTGCCCGACTACCAGGCCGCGTTCGCCGCGATCTTCGGCCAGGGCATGTGGTCGATCGGCGGCTCGATCGTGGCGTTCCTGCTGGGCCAGCTGATCGATGTCTCGGTGTTCCATCGCATCCGCAATGTCACCGGCGAGAAGCACGTGTGGCTGCGCGCCACCGGCTCGACCGCCGTGTCCCAGCTGGTCGACAGCTTCGTGGTGATCTACATCGCCTTCGTGCTCGGCCCGCAGCACTGGTCGATGCAGCGCTTCCTGGCCATCAGCACCGTCAACTACGGCTACAAGATGCTCGCCGCCGTGGCGATGATCCCGTTGCTGTACCTGATGCGCCACGCCATCCGCGCCTACCTCGGCCACGAACGCGAGGAACAACTGCGCATGGAAGCCGCCGCGGACTGAGCTTTCCCCTGTAACCCGCTGATCTGCAACGGGACAGCCCGCACACCCCGCTCAGGAATGTGAGGAAGATCCTCACCTAGAATGGGCCGATGAAGCCTCTCCTGATCTCCGCGTTGGCCGTGCTGGCCGCCGCGGCACCGGTGGCCGCGCGCTCGCCGGAAGCCGCATCCAATCTGAAATCGCTAAAGCCGCTGGCCGCCTCGCAGCCAACGATGACGGCGCCTGTGCCGTCGTCGGAGGCCCTGCCCGATCTGGCCCGGCTCGCGCCCGACGCCGATCCCGAAGTGCTGGCACTGGGCCTGTCGGCGATGCAGTGCGCACAAGCGCATGGCACTGGCGAGAACGCCGATCGTCTCGCGGTGATCGACTACAGCCGGTCCTCGCTGACGCCGCGGCTGTGGGTGTTCGACCTGGCCCAGCGCAAGCTGCTCTACAAGGAACTGGTGGCGCACGGCCAGGGCTCCGGAGGCGACCTGCCCGACCGGTTCTCCAACGAGGACGGCACCCACGCCTCCAGCCTGGGGTTGTTCTATACGCGCGATACCTATCAGGGGAAGAACGGCTATTCGCTGCGCATGGAAGGCCTGGATGCCGGCTTCAACGACGCCGCGATGAGCCGGGCGATCGTCATGCACGGCGCGCCCTATGTCAGCGCCGAGGCCGGCAGGAAGATGGGCCGCCTGGGCCGCAGCTGGGGCTGCCCGGCGGTGCGCGCGGCGATGGCCAAGCCGATCATCGATGTGATGAAGGACGGCCAGTTCGTGTTTTCGTATTACCCGCAGCAGGCTTGGCTGACGCGCTCGACGCTGGCCCAGTGCGCGATGGCGCGCCTGCACGGCAAGCCGCAGGCCAATCCCGACAAGGCCGTCGCCACGCGCTAGGCTGTGCCCTTCCAACGGCCAGGGAGGCCAACGCGATGCGGCGATCTGCAGGTGTGTGGCTGGGCCTTCTGTTGTGCATCGCCGTGCAGGCGAGTGCGGCCGTGCCGTTCTGGGGCGCGAAGCAATCCAGCCCGATCGATACGTCGCCGGCAACGCTCAAGCCCGGTGAGTGGGTGTGGGGCGGCGATGACAAGAACGCCGGCCCGATGGCGGTGGTGGTCAGCCTGACCGAGCAGCGCGCCTACGTGTACCGCAACGGCATCCTGATGGCCTGGACTACGGTCAGCACGGGCAAGGCCGGGCACGAGACCCCGACCGGTGTGTTCACCATCCTGCAGAAGGACAAGGACCACCGCTCCAGTATCTACAACAGCGCGCCGATGCCCTACCAGCAGCGGCTCACCTGGGACGGCGTCGCCCTGCATGCCGGCGGCCTGCCCGGCTATCCCGAATCGCACGGCTGCGTGCACCTGCCCAGCGCCTTCGCCGAGAAACTCTTCGGCGCCTCCAACATGGGCATGACCGTGGTGGTGGCCGAAGAAGGCTCGGCGCCGGTGTCGCTGGTGCACCCCGGCGCGCTCAGCCCGATCGATCCGACCACCGGCAAGGACGTGGACATCCCGCTGCTGGAAGACGGCCGCGCCTGGCGCTGGGAACCCGGCCGCGCACCCGAAGGCCCGCTGTCGATCGTGCTCAGCCGCAGCGACCGCATCCTGTTCGTCTATCGCAACGGCACCGAAGTCGGCCGCACCCGCATCACCCTCAACAGCCCGACCCCGCGTACCGGCACGCACGCCTACATCGTCGCCGCCGGCTACGTGCCGCCGGTGGCCGGCAACGTCGATGTCGCCGCGTCGATGCCGTCGTGGATCGCGATCGGCGTGCCCGGCCGCGAAGATGAAGCCGGCGCCGCCCTGCCCGCCGATGAGGTCAACCAGGTCGTGATCCCCGACGCATTCAAGGCGCAGGTGTTGCCGTTGGTGCAGCCTGGCACCGTGCTGGTCGCCACCGATGCGCACGTGCTGCCGCAGACCACCGGCGTGCACGTGCAGGTGATCGATTCGGATCCGCCGGAGCGCTGATCAGGGCGAGCGCGCTGGCTTCAAGCGCGCTTCGCACAAGCCCTTGGGCGTCCAGTTCTGGACCACCGTGGTGGCTGGCGCCGCGCTGTCGTGCAGGATCAGCACTAGCCCGCGCCGGGTCTCGCTACCAGTCGCCATCAGCATCATCGGCGGCCCGGCGGGGATGATCCGCCCGGTATCGCCGGGATGGTCGATGACCATGCCTTGCGGCGTTTCCAGGCAGGTCTCGCCACTGACCGTGTACCAGGCTTCCGGGCCCGAATGCACATGGGTCCGCGTGATCATGCCGGGCGTGAACACCGCCTCCATGTACTGCGCCGCGTAGTCGTGTTGCGCGCTGATCGGCAGCGGCCCGATGGTCGCGCGATGCGTGCCGCCTGTTGGCGTCGACCACGCCTTGGGCGCGATGGTCATCAGCCAGACCTCGCCCAGCGATTCGATCACCGTGCCGTGTTCCGAGCGCGCGGCCTGCGCCGTGGCGAGATCAGGGAAACGGTCGACCTGCCAATACGGCGGCTGTGCGAAACGCCCGACCGGCTGCTCGTTGAGGATCCAGCAGCCCACCTCACCCGTGCGCTCGGCCACGGGGCGGCAGCCTTGTGGTGGCATCGGATGGTCCATCGCCTGCGCGCCGAGGTCTGATATTGGAAGGACGGCCAGTACCAGCATCCAGGCCCCAACCTGCCTGAGCGTTCGATCGATCTTGCTTCGCATGGTGCTGCCATTCCTTCTGCCCGGGCGATCCCAGCAAGTCCAACGCGCGTTGGCGCATCCGCCGGCCGCGCACTGGCCGAATGACTTCCGGGGGATATACGCCACCGCATGGATCGCGCACGATCCGGCCATCCCCATGTTGAAAGGAATCACCATGCTGCAGATCCGTGGCCTGTCCAAGACCTATGCCAACGGCGTGCATGCGCTCAAGGACATCGATCTGGATATCCCGCGCGGGATGTTCGGCCTGCTCGGCCCCAATGGCGCCGGCAAGTCCTCGTTGATGCGCACCATTGCCACGCTGCAGGAACCCGACGCAGGCAGCATCACCCTGGATGGCCTGGACGTGCTGGCCGACAAGACCGGCGCGCGCCAGCGACTGGGCTACCTGCCGCAGGAATTCGGCGTCTACCCCAAGGTCAGCGCCGAAGCGATGCTGGACCACTTCGCCGTGCTCAAGGGCGTGACCGCACGTGGCGAGCGCAAGGCGCTGGTCGAAGCCCTGCTGCAGCAGGTGAACCTGTGGCAGGTCCGCAAGCGCAAGCTGGGCGGATTCTCCGGCGGCATGCGCCAGCGCTTCGGCATTGCCCAGGCGCTGATCGGCCAGCCCTCGCTGATCATCGTCGACGAACCCACCGCCGGCCTGGACCCGGCCGAACGCAACCGGTTCCTCAACCTGCTGGCCGAGATCGGCGAGAACACGGTGGTGATCCTGTCCACCCACATCGTCGAGGACGTGACCGACCTGTGCCCGCGCATGGCGATCATCGCCGGCGGGCAAGTGCGCTTGGCCGATGAGCCGCGCAAGGCCATCGCCTCGCTCGACGGGCGGGTGTGGAAGAAGACGCTGGACAAGGGCGAGCTGGCCGCGCATGAGGCACAGTTCAACGTGCTGTCCACGCGCCTGGTCGCCGGCGCCCCGGTGATCCACGTGCTCAGCGACGCCGCGCCGGGCGAAGGCTTCATCGCCGCGCCGGCGGATCTGGAGGACGTGTACTTCGGCGAGCTGCGCCGTGCCGCCGTCACCGCCCGCGCGGAGGCCTGAGCCATGCTGCTGCACCTGTTGAAAATGGAGCGCAGGCTCCTGCTGCGCAATGGCGTGTTCTGGGTGGTGCTGGCAGTGTTCGCCGGCATCGGCTTTGCCATGCTGGCCTCGAACAACGTGTCCTATGGCGGCGGCGTCGGCAACGTGATGCGCAATGCCCCGGCGGTGACCACCGTGGTGCTGGGCTCCTTCAGCGTGATGAGCGTGCTGTTGACGACGATCTTCGTTGGCGGCATCGCGCTGCGCGATTTCGAGACCCGCGCCGCCGAGTTGTTCTTCGCCACACCGATGCGCAAGGGCGTGTACCTGGCCGGGCGCTTCGGCGGCGGTTTTCTCGCCAGTCTGGCGATCATGCTGGGCGTGATCTTCGGCATGTGGCTGGGCAGCAAGATGCCGTGGCTGGACCAGGCACGGCTGGGACCAACGCCCTGGGCGGCCTATGCCTGGGCGATGGGCGTGCTGGTCGTGCCGAACCTGCTGTTCCTCTCCGCGCTGCTGTTCGCGTTGGCGACGGCCACCCGCTCGATGCTCTACACCTACATCGGCGTGATTGCGTTCTTCGTGCTGTGGATGCTGTCCGATTCGCTGAGCTCGGATCTGTCCACGCGCTGGATCGCGGCCCTGGTCGATCCCTCCGGCGGCGCCGGCATCGCCGATCAGATCCGCTACTGGTCCAGCGCCCAGCTCAACACGCAATTGCCGCCACTGAGCGGCCTGCTGCTGGGCAACCGCGCCCTGTTCCTTGGGCTGACGGCGCTGTTGCTGTGGGCGACCTATGCCCTGTTCCGCGCCGATCGCGAAGGCCTGGTGCTGCGCCGCAAGCGCAAGATCGCCACGCCGCTGGCAGAGGAATACAACGCGGTGACGCTGCCGGTCGTGCAGCTACGCACAGGATTTTCCGCGCGCCTGACCCAGTTCCTGCACCAGGCGCGCTTCGACCTGCGCCAGACGTTGCTGGGCGCGCCACTGGTGGTCATCGTGCTGGTCTGGCTGTGCGTCGTCGGGGTGATCTTCTATTCCGGCGGGCGCATGTACGGCACCGCCACCTGGCCGGTCACCGGGCAGATGCAGCTGCTGATGAACGGCAGCATGAGCCTGCTGTTGATCATCGTGCTGACCTTCTACGCGGGCGAACTGGTGTGGCGCGAACGCAGCCAGGGCGTGGCCGAGGCCACCGATGCCTATGCCACACCGGCCTGGATTCCCCTGGCCTCCAAGCTGGCGGCGCTGGGCTGCGTAGTCGTGCTGTTCCACGTCGTTGGTGCCTTGCTGGGCATGGGCTACCAGCTGGCACACGGCTACACGCGCATGGAGCCGTTGCTGTATCTGCAGGCGATGATCCTGGACAGCATCGGCTACCTGCTGATGGCGGCGCTGGCGGTGTTCCTGCAGGCCGTCAGTGGCAACAAGTTCATCGGCTATGTGCTGGTGATCGTGGTGCTGGTCGGCCGGATGGCGCTGGGCATGCTGGACTTCGACCACCTGCTGTATGCCTTCGGCCGCGCCAGCCCCACGCCGTATTCGGACATGAATGGCTGGGGCCATTTCATCGGGCCGAGCCTGTGGTTCCGCGCGTATTGGGCGGCGCTATGCGGGGCGCTGCTGGCGCTGGCCTACATGCTGTGGCCGCGCGGCACCACCCTGCACTGGCGCGAGCGCCTGGTGCAGCTGCGTCGTCGTTTGCGTGGCCCGGCTGGCGTGGTGTTGACGGTCTCGCTGGTGGCCTTCGTGGCCCTGGGCAGCTGGATCTTCTACAACACCAACGTGCTCAACCGGTACGTGCCGGGCGACCTGGCCAAGCAGCAGAGCGCTGATTACGAAAAGGCCTACCGCCAGTACAAGGACCTGCCGCAGCCGCGCGTCATCGCCATTCGCACCGAGGTCGATATCACCCCGGCGACGCGTACCGTGCAGATCCGCGGGCATTACCGCATGCGCAACAACACGCAGGTGCCGATCACCCAGCTCCACGTCAACCTGGATCCGGAAGTGACCGTCAGCAGGCTCGACTTCCCCGCACACCAGGTGAAGCTGCGCGACACCGTCCACGGCTACACGATCTACACGCTGGACCGGCCGTTGGCGCCCGGCGCGGAGATGGATTTCGACTTCACCCTGGACGATGCACCGCATGGGTTCCCGCTCAGTGGCGGCAACACGCAGGTGGTCTATAACGGCACGTTCTTCAATAACTTCGCCGCGCTGCCGCAGTTCGGTTACGACCCCAACCAGCAACTCTCAGACGTCAACGACCGGCGCAAGTACAAGCTGCCCGACGTGCCGCGGATGAACCCCATCGGCGACACCAAGGCCTACGCCGACAACTACCTGGGCCCGAATGCAGGCTGGGTGGATTTCGAGACCACCGTGTCCACCACCGATGGTCAGATCGCGCTGGCGCCCGGCACGCTGCAGAAGGACTGGCGCAAGGACGGACGCCACTACTACCAGTACAAGGGCGAGACCAAGCTGCTGGCGTTCTTCTCCTGGCTGTCGGCCGATTGGCAGGTCAAGCACGATCGCTGGAATGACGTGGCCATCGATGTGTATTTCGATGGCCAGCATCCCTACAACGTCAACCGCATGATCGCTTCGACCAAGAAATCGCTGGACTACTACACGCGCAACTTCTCGCCGTACCAGTTCAAGCAGGTGCGCATCCTGGAGTTCCCGGGCTACCAGCGTTTCGCCCAGTCCTTTGCCGGCACGATCCCGTATTCGGAAGCGATCGGCTTCATCGCCCGGGTGGAGGATGCCGAGGACATCGACTATCCGTTCTACGTGACCGCGCACGAGGTCGCACACCAGTGGTGGGCGCACCAGGTGGTGGGTGCCAACGTGCAGGGCGCGACCATGCTCAGCGAGTCGCTGGCCCAGTACTCGGCGCTGATGGTGATGGAGCACGAATACGGCCCGCGCAAGATGCGCAAGTTCCTCAAGTACGAGCTGGACAGCTACCTGCGCCAGCGCCCGACCGAACGCGTGGCCGAGCAGCCGCTGGCACTCAACGAGAACCAGCAGTACATCCACTACAACAAGGGCTCGATCGCCTTCTACGCGCTCAAGGACATGATTGGCGAGGACACGTTGAATCGCGTGCTGGCCGGCTTCCTGCGCAAGCACGCCTTCCAGGCCGCGCCCTACCCGACCACGCGCGACTTCATGGCTGATCTGTATGCCGGCACCGAGGCGCGCTTCCATCCCTTCATCCGCGATCTGTTCGAGCGGATCGTGTTCTGGGAAAACCGCACCACCGATGCCACCGCCCGCAAGCTGCCCAACGGCAAGTACGAAGTCACGCTGAAGCTGCACGCCGCCAAACAGGTCGCCGACGGCAAGGGCAAGGTCACCGCCGAAGCCGTCGACGAATGGGTCGATGTCGGCGTGTTCGCGCGCAAGCCGGGCGCGAAGGAGGCCGACGAACAGGTGCTGTCCCTGACCAAGCACCACGTCACCGCAGCCGAGACCACGCTCACGCTGGTGGTCGACCAGCTGCCGTACGAGGCCGGCATCGATCCGTACAACAAGCTGATCGACACCGACTCGGACGACAATCGCCGCAAGGTGACCGTGCAATAACCCTGTCAGCAGCGTGCTGAATCGCGGGGCCTCAGTGGCGACACCACTGAGGCCCTGCTTGAATGGATGACGGCGTCAGCGCAGGTCGCCGATCACGACCTGCGCGGCGTTGTGCCCCGGGGCGCCGGTGACGCCACCGCCGGGATGCGTGCCGGAGCCACACAGGTACAGGCCCGGGATGGCACCGCGATAGCCGGCCTGACCCAGCGCCGGGCGCGCGGAAAACAGCTGATTGAGCGAAAGCGCGCCGTGGAAGATGTCGCCACCGACCAGGCCGAAATCGCGTTCGAGGTCGAGCGGGCTCTTGATCTGCCGCCCCAATACGGACGAAGCAAAGCCAGGCGCGTAGCGTTCGACCGTGGCGATCATCAGGTCGGCCACTTCCTCGCGATGGTCGTCCCAGCTGCGGCCATCGGATAACTCTGGCGCGACGTGCTGGCAGAACAGGCTGGCGACGTGCTGGCCGGGCGGCGCCAATGAATCGTCCAGGGTCGAAGGAATCAGCAGTTCGACGATGGGCTCACGCGACCAGCCATGCGCCTTCGCATCGAGATAGGCGCGGTCCATGTAGTCCAGCGACGGCGCCAGGATGATGCCGGCGGTGAGGTGATCGCCCTCGCCCGGCAATGCGGTGAAGGACGGCAGCCGGTCCAGCGCGACATTCATGCGGAAGGTGCCGGAGCCGCAGCGCCAGTGCGCCATGCGCTCGCGCATCGGTGCCGGCACGTGCTCGCTGCGCAGCAGGCGCTGGTAGAGCAGCTTCGGGTTGACGTTGGCCACCACGCAACGCGCGCGCAGTTCCTCGCCATCGTGCAGTCGCACGCCCACGGCGCGGCCGCCTTCGACCAACACTTCGTCCACGCCGGCATCGGCGCGAATCGTCACGCCAGCGGCGCGTGCCGACGCAGCCATCGCCTGGGTGATCGCGCCCATGCCGCCGATGGCGTGGCCCCAGGCGCCCTTGACGCCGTTGACCTCGCCGAACACGTGGTGCAACAGCACGTAGGCGCTGCCCGGGGTGTACGGACTGGCGTAGTTGCCGACCACGCCATCGAAGCCGAACAGCGCCTTGATCGGATCGCTTTCGAACCAGCGGTCCAGATACTCGGCGGCCGAGATGGTGAACAGGTCCAGCAGGTCCTGGCGCAGGGTTTCGTCCAGCGCATGCAGGCGCTTGCCGAGCCTGGCGCCACGCAACAGCTCGGGCAGCGCCTTCCACCAGCCGCCGTCGGTGATGTTGGGCGGCGGCTGCAGGGCCAGCGCACGCAGCACGTCGGCAATGGCCTCCAGGCGCGCTTCGTACTGCGGCAAACGCTGCGCGTCGCGCGCGGAGAACTTGGCGACCTGCGCGGCGGTGTCACCGGCGCCGGTCAGCAGATATTGGCCATCGGGCAGCGGCAGGAAGTTGTTGCGCCGGCGCTGGACGATGCGCAGGCCGTGCGCGTGCAGGTCCAGCTCGGCGATCACCTTCGGCTGCAGCAGCGACACCGTGTAGGACGCCACCGAGTTGCGAAAACCGGGGTGGAATTCCTCGGTCACCGCCGCGCCGCCGACCACGCCGCGGCGTTCCAGCACGGTGACCTTCAGTCCGGCCCTGGCCAGGTAGGCCGCGCACACCAGGCCGTTATGGCCGCCGCCGACCAGCAGCACATCGGGCGCGTCGCGTCCCCTCATCGGCCTGGATTCCGTGACCGTTTGTACAGTTTGTCTCCGACACGCCTACACTCGCGCCGATCAGGGGAATGCGTGCAATGGAACACCAGAACGTACCGGCCACCGCGGGAGCCGCAGGTTAGCGTGAACACGCGCCGCGCCCCAACCACAGGAGCTGCGCGATGCGTCGGTTGAGCCGGCTGGTGCGCCGCTCGCCAGCGCATGTCGGCGCGCGGGCGCTCACGGCATTGGGTGCGGCGGCGCTGGTGCTGTTGCTGGCCTTGTCCGACGTCACCGCGCCGGTGGACGACGCCTTGTTCGACCTGGTGGCTGGCGGCAGTCGCGCCGGCAATCCGCAGGTGGTGGTGGTCACCATCGACCCGGAAAGCATCGCCCAGCACGGCCCGTGGCCGTGGCCGCGGCGCGACCTGGCGACGCTGGTGGATCGCCTGTCGGCCGCCGGTACGCGCGCGGTCGGCCTGCAGCTGCTGCTGGCCCAGAACAGCCTGTACGACCCGCAGGGCGATGCGCTGCTGGCCCAGGCGATGGCCCGCAACGGCGCGGTGGTGCTGCCGGTGGTGGCGGATCTGGCCGATCGCGGGCGTCCCGCGACGGCGATCCTGCCGGCGCCGGTGCTGGCCGCGGCCGCCGCCGCGCTGGGCCACACCGAAGCGATCGTGGATGACGCCGGCATCGCCCGTCGCATTGCCCTGCACGCAGGCCTTGGTACGCCGAAGTGGCCGGCGTTCGCCTTGGCGCTGCGTGACCTTGCCGCCTCCACCGCCACGCGCGAAACGCTGCGTGCTTCGCATGCCGAGACATCTCCAACAGCTGCCGAGGCAACATCGCCAGCCGATGACTGGGTTCGCTCGGATACGGTGCTGGTGGCGCCCACCGCACGCGGCCCCGGCATCGACCATGTCACCGCCGCAGGCGTGCTGAGCGGCCAGGTCAACGCACAAGCCTTGGCCGGGCGCATCGTGCTGGTCGGCCGCACCGACCTGCCGCTGGACCAGCGCCTGTCGCTGCCCGGTGCGCCCAACAGCCTGCCGCGGGTGGATTTCCAGGCCAATGCCCTGGCCCGCCTGCTGGAAGGCCGCGCGATCTGGCCGATGCCGGTCGGCCCGCAGATCCTGCTCTCGATCATCCTGGTCACCCTGCCACTGTTGCTGCTCGGCCTGCCCGGCCTGCGCCGCCTGTGGGCGCCGATGGGCGTGGCGATGGCGCTGGTGCTGGTGGTGTCGTGGGCCCTGCTGCTGGCCGCCGCGTGGTTCCCGCCAATGCCGGCACTGCTGGTGCTGGCCATCGGTTTGGCCATCGGCACGCTCCGCGCCTGGCGCCGGTTGCGCCAGCGCAGCTTCACCGATCCGGCCACCGGCGTGGCCAACCGGCAATGCTTCGACCAGCGGCTGGAGGGCGACACCCGCCGCGCGCGTCGCGATGGCAGCACGCTGTCGCTGCTGCTGATCGAAGCCCGCGGCACCAGCTCGCAGGCACCGGGCGGCAGTGCTGCGCTCGCCGCGGCGATGGCTGCCGGCCTGCGCCTGCGTGCCCAAGGCAGCGGCGACCTGGTCGCACGGCTGGATGCCGGGCGCTTCGCTGCCTTGCTGCCGGGCACCGCGCCGCACGTGGCCTCGGCCCTGGCCACCGCCCTGATGGTCGACCTGGAAGGCCGCCCCGGCCATGCCAGCCCGGCCACCGCCGGCCAGGCCCTGCGCATGGGCCTGGCCAGCCTGCAGCCGGAAGACCTGCGCGGCGCCGACCTGTTGCTGCGGGCCACTCGCGACCTCGTCACCGTGCGCGATCCCACCGCACGCTAGGGCGTGTCGTCCATCCCTGACAGGCCGCGCTGGGTCTGCAAAGCCGTCATCTGCCCGCCTCGCGGGCCATGACCTTCGACACCGGCCCGGAACACGGGCCCGCGTTACAGTCTGCCGGTTGTCCCGTGGAGCCCCGCGGGACGCGGAATGTCGGCACATCCAACGGAGTCCACGTGAGCACGCCCAAGACCAAGATCCTCCTGCTGTCCCTGTCCATCGCCACCGCGCTGGCCGCCTGCAAGAAGCCCGAAGAACCGGCCGCCACACCCGCCGCCGACACCGCTGCGCCCAAGGCGCTGACCCTGGACCAGTCCAAGCTGCCGCCGTTCAGCGCCTTCCAGATCGGCGACCTGGACAAGACCGCCAACGCCTGTACCGATCTGAACGCCTACGCCAACGACACCTGGCTCAAGGCCAACCCGGTGCCGGGCGACCGCACCAGCTGGGGCACCTTCGAAGTGCTGAGCGAGCGTTCGGAAGCCATCCAGCACCAGCTGGCCGAGCAGTCGGCCGCCGACACCGCCGCCACCGGCGTGGAGAAGATCGTCGGTGACTTCTGGGCCACCGGCATGGACGAGGCCAAGATCGAGCAGCAGGGCCTGACCCCGATCAAGGATGAGCTGGCCGCCATCGACGGCCTGAGCGACCAGGCCAAGATCACCGATTACCTGCGCACCAGCGCAGCCAAGGGCCAGAACGGCCTGTTCGGCTTCGGCGCCGGCGCCGACTTCAAGAATTCCGAAGTCAACATCGCCTATGCGATGCAGGGCGGCCTGGGCTTGCCCGATCCGGAGTACTACACCAAGGCCGACAACAAGGCCAAGCTGGACGCCTACCAGGCGCACATCGCCAAGACGCTTGAGCTGGCCGGCGTGGCCGCCGATGCTGCCGCGGCGCAGGCCAAGCAGGTCATCGACTTCGAAACCCGCCTGGCCAAGGTCTCCAAGACCAATACCGAGCTGTCGCGCCATGTCGAGCTGGCCTATAACCCGGTCAGCCTGGCCGATGCCGACAAGCTGACGCCCAACTGGTCCTGGACCGAATTCTTCAAGTCGCAGGGCGTGGCCGCGCCGCAGATGTTCTCGCTGGCCATCCCGGCCTTCCACGAGGAAGTCTCCAAGATGTTGGCCGACACCTCGCCGGAGGCCTGGCAGGCCTACCTGCGCTTCCACACCATCGATGGCGCCAGCCCGTTCCTGAGCAAGGCGTTCGTGGACGAGAACTTCGCGTTCTGGAACAAGACCCTGCGCGGCCAGAAGGAGATCCGCCCGCGCTGGAAGCGCGTGCTGGGCACCATCAACCGTGAGGCCGGCGAAACGCTGGGCCAGCTGTACGTCAAGACCGCGTTCTCGCCCGAAGCCAAGACCCAGATGGAAACGCTGGTGGGCAACCTGCGCACCGCGCTCAAGGCCCGCATCGAGAAACTGGACTGGATGAGCGCCGAGACCAAGCAGAAGGCCATCGCCAAGTGGGAGACCTTCACCCCCAAGATCGGCTACCCGGACAAGTGGCGTGAGTGGACCGGCCTATCCACCAGCCGCGACAGCTACCTGGGCAACGTGCTGGCGGCCACCGAGTTCAACTACAAGTTCGACCTGTCCAAGATCGGCAAGCCGGTGGACAAGACCGAATGGGGCATGACCCCGCAGACCATCAACGCCTACTACAACCCGCAGCAGAACGAGATCGTGTTCCCGGCCGCGATCCTGCAGCCGCCGTTCTTCGACCCGAAGGCGGATGCGGCGATGAACTATGGCGGCATCGGCGCGGTGATCGGCCACGAGATGACCCACGGCTACGACGACCAGGGCGCGCAGTTCGGTCCGAAGGGCAACTTCGAAAACTGGTGGACCGACGCGGACAAGCATGGCTTCGAGTCGCGCACCGGCAAGCTGATCGCGCAGTTCGACGGCTATACCACCGCCGATGGCGGCAAGGTCAAGGGCGACCTGACCCTGGGCGAGAACATCGCCGACCTGGGCGGCCTCAATACCGCCTATGACGCGATGAAGGTCGCCAACGGCGACACGCCCGATCCCAAGACCGATGGCCTGACCCAGGACCAGCGCTTTTTCCTCAACTGGGCCACGGTGTGGCGCCGCAACTTCACCCCGGAAGAAATGGCCGTGCGCCTGAAGACCGATCCGCACGCCCCGGCCAACTTCCGCGCCAACGGCGCCCCGTCCAACATGCCTGCGTTCGCCAAGGCGTTCGAATGCAAGACTGGCGACGCGATGGTGCGCGAAGGCGAGAAGCAGGTCGTGATCTGGTAAAGCCTGCCAAGGCTAAGCTTCACAGCGGCGTGGCCTGTCCGGCACGCCGCTGTTGTTTTTCCTGACCCCTTTCGTGCCCGCGTGGCACGCCCAGCGGCCAATGTGGCCGGAGTCCGAAAACACGTGAACGCCCCGAAACTCATCACTCTTTCCCTGGCCGTCAGCCTGGCGCTGGCTGCCTGCAGCAAGTCCGGCGAGGACAAGCCCGCCGCCTCCGCACCGGCCCAGACCGCCGCGGCCCCGGCCGCGCCGATCTTCGATGTGTCCGAGCTGGACAAGGACATCCAGGCCTGCGGCGACTTCAACGGCTTCGTCAACGCCAAGTGGACCAAGGCCAACCCGATCCCCGACGACCACACCAGCTGGGGTCCGTTCAACATCCTGGCCGAGAACAGCCTCAACACCCAGCACGAGATCGCCGAAGCCGCCGCCAAGGACACCACCGCGGCCAGCGATTCGGTCGCGCGCAAGATCGGCCTGCTCTATGCCTCGGGCATGGATGAAGCCACCATCGAAAAGGCCGGCTTCACCCCGCTGCAGCCGACCCTGGACGCCATCGGCGCGCTCAAGACCAACCAGGACGTGGCCAAGTACATCGTCCAGCGCTACGCCGAGGGCGACAGCCAGGTGTTCGAGTTCGGCGCCGGCGCCGACTTCCAGCACGCCGAAACCCAGATCGCCTACGCCAACGAAGGCGGCCTGGGCCTGCCGACCAAGGATTACTACACCGATCCGCAGTACGCCGAAATCCGCGACGGCTATCTGGCCTACATCGCCAAGTCCTTCGAGCTGACCGGCGCCAGCGCCGCTGATGCCAAGACCCAGGCCCAGCAGGTGTTCGACCTGGAGAAGTCGCTGGCCTCGGCCTCGCTTTCGCCGGTGGAAGGCCGCGACCCGAAGAACCAGTACCACTTCGTCTCGGTCGCCGACGCCAACAAGGTCACACCGCATTTCTCGTGGGAGGCGTTCTTCAACGCGCAGGGCGTGAGCATCGACCACGGCTTCTCGCTTTCGCAGCCGAAGTTCTTCGCCCAGTTCGACAAGCTGCTGGCCAGCGCGCCGACCGCACAATGGCAGGCCTACCTGCGCTTCCACGCCATCGACGGCGCGGCCAGCGCGCTGAGCAAGCCGTTCGTGGACAACAGCTTCGAGTTCTGGGGCAAGACCCTGTCCGGCCAGCCGCAGCAGCGTCCGCGCTGGAAGCGCGTGCTGGGCGCGGTCAACCATTCGATGGGCGAAGGCCTTGGCCAGCTGTACGTGGCCAAGGTGTTCACGCCCGAAGCCAAGGCGCGTGCGCAGACGCTGGTGGACAACGTCCGCATCGCGCTCAAGGCGCGCATCGAGCAGCTGGACTGGATGAGCCCGGAGACCAAGGCCAAGGCGATCGCCAAGTGGGACACCTTCCTGCCCAAGATCGGCTACCCGGACACCTGGCGTGACTGGTCCGGCCTGCAGATGAAGGACGGCGACTACTACGGCAACCTGCAGGCGGCCGACAAGTTCAACTACCAGTACGACATCGCCAAGATCGGCAAGCCGACCGACCGCAAGGAATGGGGCATGACCCCGCAGACGGTCAACGCGTACTACAACCCGACCGACAACACGATCAACTTCCCGGCCGGCATTCTGCAGCCGCCGTTCTTCGACGCCAAGGCCGACGATGCGATCAACTACGGCGGCATCGGCGCGGTGATCGGCCACGAGGCCAGCCACGGCTTCGACGACGAAGGCAGCCAGTTCGACGGCGCGGGCAACAACGTCAACTGGTGGAGCAAGGACGACCGCACCAAGTTCGAGGCGCGCACCAAGCAGCTGGTGGACCAGTTCAATGCCTACGCCCCGATCAAGGACAAGCCGGACCTGCACGTCAACGGCCAGCTGACCCTGGGCGAGAACATCGCCGACCTGGGCGGCATCAATGTGGCCTACGACGCGCTGCAGACCGCGCTGAAGCAGCATCCGGGCGAGGCCGACAAGCTGATCGACGGCTACACGCCGGACCAGCGCTTCTTCCTCAACTGGGCGCGCGTGTGGCGCGGCGATGTGCGCGAGAAGCAGGCCATCGTCTACCTCAACGCCGACCCGCACGCCCCGGCCTCGCTGCGCGCGATCGCCGCGCCGTCGAACATGCCGCAATTCGCCAAGGCGTTCGAGTGCAAGGCCGGCGATGCGATGGTGCGCCCGGACGACAAGCGCGTGGTGATCTGGTAACGCCGCGACATCGCGCCACTGCTGCATCGAAGGCCCGGCTTGTCCGGGCCTTCGCTTTTCCGGCGCGTATGACGGCATCGTCATTGGCTAAGCTGCGGCCACCTTCCCTGCAAAGGACTGCAGATGCCCGTCGAGGAACTCACTGGTGGCCTGCTGGCCGGCCTGTTCCGTCTGCTGGCGTGGCTGTTCATGGACCTGGTCTTCGAGACCGTCATCCAGGGCACGGGCGCGCTGGTCCTGCGCATGCTGCGGCCGCACACCGAGCCTTCGGAAACCGCGGCCACGGTGGCTGGACTTTGCGCCTGGGCGCTGCTGGTCGGGCTTGGCATCGTGCTGTGGCAGGCGATGCGCAGGTGACTGCCTGATCGGCACCTGCACGCCGGTGAACATGAACGTCGGTGTACACCGCCACATTGCTAGAATCCGCGCCTTCGACCGCCGGATATCACCTCAGATGACGCAGCTGCGCCACGCCCGTACGCCCACCCTGCTTGCCCTGGCGCTGCTTGTCGCGCTGGGCAGCGGTGATGCCTTTGCCGCCGCCAAGAAGACCAAGAAAGCCCCGGCCAAGAAGGCCCCGGCCGTCAGTGCCGAGTGCACCGACTTCTACGCCGCCGCCAATGCCGACTGGCTCAATGCCAATCCGCTGCCGGCCGGCGTCGGCGCGATCTCCGCCCTGGGCGTGATGCGCGACTACAGCCTGCAGCAGCAGAAGGCGCTGCTGGATGGCGCGATGGCCTCGCCGCAGGGCAACGTGCAGAAGCTGTTGGGCGACTTCTGGGCCAGCGGCCTGGACGAAGCGGCGGTGGAAGCCGACGGCGCCAAGCCGATCGCCCCGCTGCTGGGCCGCATCAACGGCATCAAGAAGGCCAAGGACATCCCGGCTGCGATCGCCGCGCTGCACCAGGTCGGCATCCCGGTGGCGTTCAACTTCAGCCCGGACGTGGATCTGGGCGCGCTGGACCGCCACATCGGCTACTTCATGCAGGGCGGTTTGGGCCTGCCCGACCCGGCCTACTACACCCGCACCGATGCCGAGACCCGCGAACTGCTGGGCCGCTACCGCGCCTACGTGAAGCAGATCCTGGCCCTGACCGGCACCCCGGCCGACCAGCTCGATGCGCAGTCGGCCCTGGTGATCGACCTGGAAACGCGCGTGGCCACCGCGTCGCGCCCGCTGGACCAGCTGGCCAACCCGTTCAACAACTACAAGCCGCTGGCGATTAAGGACCTGAAGAAGCAGTACAAGAACCTGCAGCTGTCCGAGTTCCTCGAAGCGCAGGGCGTGAAGGACGACACCGTCTCGCTGGCCGACCCGGCGCTGTTCCAGCAGCTGGACACGCTGGTCAAGGGCGTCTCGCCGGAAGAGTGGAAGGCCTACCTCAACTGGCGCGTGGGCGATGCGATGGCCCCGTACCTGTCCAAGTCCTGGCGCGAGGCCTCGTACAACTTCCGTGGCCGCGTGCTGGAAGGCAAGCTGCAGCCCGACGAGCGTTGGGTCGACGTGCTGGGCGCGATCAACACCGCTGCCGGCCCGATGCTGGGCCGCGAGTACACCGCCCGCTACCTGCCGCAGGCCACCCGCGAGCAGGCCGAGACCATCGCCAAGACCGTGCGCGAGTCGCTGGACCGTGCGCTGGAACGCAACGCCTGGATGAGCAACGCGGCCAAGGCCGAAGCCAAGGCCAAGCTGGCCAAGCTGGACATCGAGATCGGCGCGCCCAAGCGTGACCTGGACTACACCGTCCAGCCGATGGGCCGCGGCAGCTTCGGCGGCAACATGCTGATCGCCAGCACCTGGCGCCACCGCGAGGAGATGAAGCGCATCGGCAAGGGCAACGCCGAGCGTCGCTGGAACGTGCTGCCGCAGCAGCCGGCGCTGGCCTACGACCTGGCCCAGAACCGCCTGATCATCACCGCCGCGGTGCTGCAGCCGCCGGTGTTCGACGCCAAGCGCGATGTGTCGGCGCTCTACGGCTCGTTCGGCGCGCTAGTCGGCCACGAGCTGACCCGCGGCTTCGACGCCAAGGGCCACCTGATCGACGCCAACGGCCAGCTGCGCGACTGGTGGACGCCGGCCGACGCCAGCGCCTGGAACGCGCTGGGCGCGCGCGTGACCAGCCAGTACAACGGTTACACGTATCCGGGCCTGACCGCGACGAATGTCAACGGCGCCCTGACCCGCGACGAGAACCTGGCCGACCTGTCCGGCGTCGAGCTGGCCTGGGATGCGTACGTCAACGCCCAGGTCGCCCCGAACACCGGCGCCAAGCAGACCTTCTTCCGCAGCTGGTCGCAGCTGTGGGCCCAGCAGGTCGCGCCGCAGGAAGCGACCGTGCGCCAGGCCACCGACACCCATGCGCCGGGCCCGGTGCGCAGCAATGCGCCACTGCAGGACCAGCCGGGTTTCAGCGCCAGCTTCGAGTGCAAGGCCGGCAACCCGATGCTGCGCCCGGAAGCGGATCAGATCGGCATCTGGCGCTGAGCTGAAGCACGTCAGTGATGCCAACAAAAACGCGGCCTTTCGGGGCCGCGTTTTTTGTTGGGCGATGCTGACGTTCTGGGTTTACTTCACCACGCGGAAGGTCGCCGTGCCGCGACGCTGGCCGCCGCCGCGCCCGCCGCGCGACCCGCCGCGCTTGAACGGCGGCTGCCCGCGCCAGTAGCGGATCAGCAGCCAGCCGAACAGCATCCCGCCCAGATGGACGAAGTGCGCTACGCCCGGCTGCCGGCCGGTATAGGCGAAGAACAGCTCGGCCACGCCGTAGATGATCACTAGCGTGCGCGCCTTGATCTCCATCGGGATGGGAAACACGATCATGCGCTGGTTCGGGAACAGCATCCCGTAGCCCAGCAGCAGCGCGAACACCGCACCCGACGCACCCAGCACAGGATTGGGGAACTGGCCCTGCGACAGCAACAGCGTGCCGACGATGACCTGCAGCACGTTCGCCCCGACCAGGCTCACCAGGTAGTAGGTCGCAAAGCGCTTGGAGCCCCACACCGCTTCCAGCGGCGAACCGAACATCCACAGCGCCAGCATGTTGAAGAAGATGTGGCCGAAGTTGGCGTGCATGAAGCCGGCAGTCAGCAACTGCCACGGCATGAAGCCCGCACCGGGCATCACCTCGCCTGCGCCGATCGGCCACAGCAGCATCTGCGTGGTCACTGCCTCGGGAAGCAAAGGCACCGCCATCGTGACCAGGAAGATCACCACGTTGGCGATCAGGAGCGCCTGGGTAGCCGGCTGCAGTCGGGGAAACATCGTAGACAACCTCGGGAACGCGGAATCGTGCTGCATGATACGTGCGGCCGACTGAGCCGCCGCGCAAGCGCCTGCTTGCGATCCTGTCAGCGGATCTTCCGCCAGCGTCTAGCCGGGGCCCCAGATCTGCTCGTCGACCGACGGCGCGGCCTTCTGCCCGATCACCTTGCCCTTGACCACCTTCACGCCTTCGGCGCGCAACCGCTGGCTCTGTTCGCGATAGCCCTTGGAGCCTTCCGGGAAGGCGATCTGGCCGCTGGAGAGCAGGATCCGATACCACGGCAGATCCGGCGCCCCATATTTGCGAAGCACCTGCGCCACTAATCGCGCCCTGCCCGGCAGGCCAGCCCGGCGGGCAATTTCGCCGTAGCCGGCGACTTGGCCTGCCGGGACAGCGCGGATGGCGCTGAGGATGGCTTGGGCGCGGGATTCGGGGGTGGAGAGGTCTTGGGCCATGGGCTGGATTCTAGGTCGGGCTTGCTTTGATGTTCGTGCAGTTTTTTTGATCCTTCGCGTAGCTAGAGCGAAGACAAAAGCAAAAGCTTTCGTGCGGCTTCGCCGCCCGACCTACTTTCTTTGCTTGTGCAAAGAAAAGTAGGCAAAGAAACACACTCCGGGCGGCACGCCCTCGCTTCGCGAGGGTTCGCTACGGGGCGAGGGATTTTTGGAAGGGACATCCTGTCCCGTCCAAAAACGCCGCACATCCTTGTGCGGCGCCCTGCGGGTCTTTGCCTCGTCCCTTCGCCGTGCCTCACGGAGGATTTGCGAGCGCAAGCAAAAGCCAGAGCACTGGCTTCTCGCTTTGGCTTTGGCTTTTGCTTTTGCCGTTGCCGTTGCCGTTGCCGTTGCCGTTGCTGAGATCTTGATCTTCAGCGCCTTCAAAGCGAGCCGAGCACCGGAGCTGGAAACGGCCGAAGAGGCGCGCGTGTTTGAGCGTAGCGAGTTTGCGCGCCGTGCCGTTTCCAGCGAGGAGCACAGGGCACCGCCGCAACGCGGCGGCGAGTGTCAGGCGCTGGCGGTTTTGGCTACCTTTTGCCAAGACAAAAGTAGCTCGTGCGGCGAAGCCGCGCGAAAGCTTTTGCTTGTGAGGCGCGAAGTCACGCCCACCATCAGAATAGATCGCAAGCCCAAAACAAAAACGGGAAGCACCCAGTGCCTCCCGCTTCAGTCAAACAACGAAGACAGGCCTCACGCCCATCCCACCGCCTGCAATCCCTTCAACATCCCCCACGCAATCGCCCCGGCAGCAGGAATCGTCAGAATCCACGCCCACACGATGCGTTCGATCACGCTGAATTTCAGCGCCTTCGGGTTCTTCGCGTAACCCACGCCCATGATCGCGGTGGAGATGCTGTGGGTGGTGGAAACCGGCATGCCGAAGTGCGCGGCGGTAGTCAGGATCGTGGCCGAGCTGACCTCTGCGGCGAAGCCATGGATCGGGTGCAGCTTGACCATCTTGTGGCCGAGCGTCTTGATGATCTTCCAGCCGCCTGATGCCGTGCCGGCCGCCATCACCACCGCACAGGTCAGCACGATCCACAGCGCCACGTCGGCCTCGCCCGCTGCGGGATTGGGATGCAGGAAGGCCAGCCACGGCGGCAGGTCGTTGAGCGCGCCGGTGTGCTGGGCGCCCATCAGGGTCAGGGCGATGATGCCCATCGTCTTCTGCGCGTCGTTGTGGCCGTGCGCGTAGCCCATGTACGCGGCCGAGGCGATCTGCGCCTTGCCGAAGAACGCATTGACCCAACGCGGACGCGCCAGCCGGCGCAGGATGCCGCCAGCGCGCGCCATGCCCGAGATGATCGCCCACAGCAGCAGCATCATCGCCACGCCCAGCAGGAAGCCGGCGATCGGCGAGGTGATCATCGGCACGAACACCTTCCACAGCAGGCCCTTGTTCTTGGCCCAGTTGCCGACGCTCTCCGACCAGATCAGCGCGTCCCAGTTGTTGTGCGCCGCGGCCAGTCCAGCGCCGCACAGGCCACCGATGAGCGCGTGGCTGGATGAGGACGGCAAGCCTTTCCACCAGGTGATCAGGTTCCAGACGATGCCGCCCAGCAGCGCGCACAGGATCACCTGCGAGCTGGCGGCGACCACGTCGGTATTGATGATCCCGGTGGCGATCGTGGCGGCCACCGCGGTGCCGGTGAGCGCGCCGATCAGGTTGGTCACGGCGGCCAGCGCCACGGCCCAGCCCGGCGCCAGCACCTTGGTGGCCACCACCGTGGCGATGGAATTGGCCGTGTCGTGGAACCCGTTGATGAACTCGAAGACGAGCGCGGCCAGGATCACCACGATGACAAGCGTCAGCATCCGCCGGGCCTCAGCTATTTTTCAGAACGATCTGGTAGACCACCGCGCCGGCTTCCTGGCAGCGGTCGATGGCCTTTTCCAGGATCTCGAAGAATTCCTTGAGCAGGAACATCTGCAGGCTGTCCAGGCGACCGGAGTAGATGTCGCGGTACAGCTCAAGCATCAGGCGGTCGGCCTCGTTCTCCAGCGCGCGCAGTTTTTCGTACAGCGCGGTGACGTGGTCCAGGTTCATCTTGGGCAGCACCGTGACCATTTCCTGGACCACGCTGGCGGCCTGTTCCAGCATCGCCGCTCGCGGGGCGAAGTCGATGTGCTCCAGGTGGGTCACCGCCAGCGAATAGCGGTCGGCGAACTTCTCCACCTGCTTGGGGATCTTGTGCAGGGCCGACCCCAGCGCCTCGATGTCCTCGCGCTCGATCGGGGTGATGAAGCTGTCCACCAGCGCCTGGCCGATCTTGTCCGAGGCCTGGCGCTCGCGCTGGCGGGCCAGCTTGAAGGCATCCAGCGCCGGCTGGCGGTTGGAGCCCTTCATCATCGCGTGCAGGGCCTTGGTGCTTTCGTGCGCCGCGTCGGCCGCTTCGTCGAGCAAGGTATAGAACTGCTGGCCGGAGCCGAAGATGGTCTGCAGGGAAAACATGCGTGGCGCATCCGCCGTCGCGGGAGGGACGGCCATCAAGGGGTGAATTATGACGGTTTGATGTCCATTCGATGCAACCGCGCGCCCGGCCCGGCGCTAACCGATTGATCTGGAACGATTCAGCGCTACCGCAAGGGAATCGCGAATTCCTTTGCTAGACTCCTCACGCGCCCTGCGAAGGGCGCACCCTATGGAAGACGACCCTACGCCCCCTGCCGCGACCTGCGCGGCCACACGCCGGACACGCTCCGCCTCTTCACCTGATCGGGAGGGCGCACCGTGCTCGAACTGCTGATCGTCTGTTTCCTGATCGTGCTCAACGCCTTCTTCGCCCTGTCGGAGATGTCGCTGATGACCTCGCGCAAGCTGCGGCTCAAGCAGATGGCGCAGGAAAGCCGCGGCGCGCGCGTGGCGCTGGCCCTGGCCGAGCATCCCGATAACCTGCTGTCCACCGTGCAGATCGGCATCAACCTGATCGGCATCCTGGGCGGCGTATTCGGTGGCGATGCGATCGGCGCGATCATCGCCGCCTGGTTGAACGGCTGGTTCCCGGGCATCGGGCAGTACGCCAACCAGATCGGCGTGGCCACCGCGGTCACCCTGATCACCGCCGGCTACGTGATCTTCGGCGAGCTCATCCCCAAGCGCCTGGCACTGACCAACCCGGAGAAGATCGCCGCCGTCGTAGCCATCCCGGTGGACTGGCTGCTGCGCGTGGCCCGGCCGATCGTGTTCGTGCTGGGCGCGATCAACCGCGCCGTGCTGCGCCTGCTGGGCATCAAGGACGACGCACGCCAGGCCGTGACCGAAGAAGAGATCCGCATGCTGGTGAGCGAGAGCCACGAGCAGGGCGTGATCGACGACGACGAACGCAACATGGTCAACCGCGTGCTGCGCCTGGGCGACCGCACCGCCGACAGCCTGATGACGCCGCGCAAGCGCATCGTCTGGTTGGACGTGGCCGCCGAGTACGCCGAGAACCTGGAGACGATGCGCGAGTCGCGCTATTCGCGCTTCCCCGTGTACCGCGAGAACGACCAGGACGTGGTCGGCATCCTGGAAGTGAAGTCGCTGCTGGACCGCATCGCCGACCACTCGCCGGAGCTGTTCACCGAGCTGCGCGAGCCGCTGTTCGTGTCCGAATCCACCCACGCGATGAAGCTGCTGGAAATCCTGCGCGAGGAGCAGCAGTCGCTGGCCCTGGTGGTGGACGAATACGGCGAGATCCAGGGCATGGTGACCCTGAGCGACCTGATGAATGCCGTGGTCGGCCGCCATCACCAGCTCACCGAAAACCCCGATCCCAAGGCGCTGGTGGTGACCCGCGACGACGGCTCGTTGCTGATCGACGGCTCGCTGTCCAACGATGACTTGCGTGAAGTGCTGGGCGGCGTGGCCCTGCCCGACCAGGAAGAGAACGACTACAACACCGCCGCGGGCATGGTGATCGAGCACTTCGGCCGCATCCCGCACGTGGGCGAACACTTCGACTGGGCCGGCTGGCGCATCGAAGTGGTGGATCTGGACGGTGCACGCGTGGACAAGCTGCTGCTGCAGAAGCTGACGGAAGAGGACGATGATGACATCGTCGGATGAAGCGCAGTCGCAGAACCGCGCCGAGACCACCCGCAGCCTGCTCGATGACATGGCCACCGGCGACCCGGCCGAGCGCCTGCGTCTGGTCGACCTGCTGGCGGACCTGCAGCAGAGCGCGTTCGGCATGCTGCTCTTTATCGGCGTGCTGCCGTCCTTCATCCCGATCCCCGGCGTGGCCGGCGGCCTGAGCGGGCCGCTGGTGATGCTGGTCGGCGCGCAGCTGTTGATCGGCCTGCGCAAGCCGTGGCTGCCGCGCTTCATCGCCATCCGCGGGCCGTCGCGGCACTCGGTGGTGCGCTTCCGCGACGTGGTGGCCAAGCCGCTGCGCTGGCTGGAAAAGGTCGTGCGCCCGCGCTGGCCGGCCATGCTGGACAACCGCCTGGCCAGCGCCTTCACCGGCCTGCTGCTGTTGCTGCTGGGCCTGCTGCTGGCCCTGCCGATCCCGTTCACCAACTACCTGTTCGGCCTGTTGCTGCTGGTCTACGTGTTCGCCCTGCTGGAGCGCGACGGCAAGCTGATGCTGGGCGCCTGGGCGCTGGGCATCGTGGCGATCGTGGTGTTCGGTTTCCTGTCGGGCAATCTGGTGCAGATGGTGATGCACCAGATCGACAAGCTGATGGCCTGATGCGCCGCGCGTGCCGGCCGGCACGCGTCGCTGGCATCAACGGGACTCAGGTCAGCAGCTGGATGAATTCGCTTTCGTTGAGCGGATAGCCCAGCCAGAAGCCCTGCGCCAGGTCGCAGCCGCGCTCACGCAGCAGGTCGAACTGGCCCTGCTTCTCCACGCCCTCTGCCACGACCGAAATCCCCAGCGAATGCGCCATCGCGATGATGGCGGTGGTCAGCGCCAGGTCGTCCGGGTTGCGCTGCAGGTCGGCGACGAAACTGCGGTCGATCTTGACCCCGTCCACCGGCACCCGGCGCAGGTGGCTCAGGCCGGAAAAGCCCGTACCGAAATCATCCAGCCACACCTTGACCCCGGCGCGGTGCAGCTTGGCCAGCATGGTGCTGGCGTGCGCCTCGTCGCCGATCACCGCGGTTTCGGTCAGCTCCAGGTGCAGGCGATCGGCCGACAGGCCAGTGTCGCGCAGCGCGGCCTGGACCAGCTCCGGCAGGTCGCCACTGCGCAGCTGGCGCGGCGAGACGTTGACCGACACGAACGGCGCGACCAGCTCGCCTTCCAGCAGCTTCCAGCGCGCCGCCGCCGCGCACGCCGCGCGCAGCACGCGCGGGCCCAGCTGTTCGATCAGGCCGCTCTGCTCGGCCACGTCGATGAACACCGCTGGCGAGATCGCGCCCATCTCTGGATGCTGCCAGCGCAGCAGCGCCTCGGCGCCGACGATGCGGTTGTCCGACAGGCGATAGATCGGCTGGTAGACCAGGCTCATCTCGTCGCGATCCCAGGCCCCGCGCAGCGCAGTTTCCAGGCGCACGCGACGCTCGACCGCCTGGTCCATCGCGCGGCTGTAGAAGCGGTAGCAGTTCTTGCCGGCCATCTTGGCCTGGTACATCGCCACGTCGCCGTTCTTCATCAGCGCCGTCGCCCCGGTGGCATCTTCCGGGAACAAGGTGATGCCGACCGAGGTGCCCAGGAACACCTGGCGTCCCTGCACCGTCAGCGGCTGGCCCAGCAGCTGGACCATTTCCTCGGCCAGCGCCTCGGCGACCACGCGTACGTCGCCGTCCTGGATCAGGATCACGAACTCGTCGCCGCCGAAACGCGAGACCAGCGCGTCATCGCCGCCCAGGCGCTGCACCGCATCGCGGATGCGCGAGGCGAAATGCAGCAGCACTTCGTCGCCGGCCTCGTGGCCCAGCGAATCGTTGACCCGCTTGAAGTCGTCGATATCGGCAAACAGCAGCGCCAGCTCGCGACCCGCCCCGCGCTGCAGCAGCATCCGGTGGTCCAGGCTTTCGCGGAAGGCCAGGCGGTTGGTCAGCCCGGTCAGCGCGTCGGTATACGCCATGCGCCGCACGTCGCGGTCGTGCCGCGAGATGCTGTCGCTCATCTCCGAGAACGCGCGGACCAGCTCACCGACTTCGTCGTGGCGATCGCTGATCGGGCGCGGCACGTCGTAATCGCCGACGCCGATCGCGCGCGCGGACTGCGCCAGCGCGCGGATCGGGCGCACCAGGGTGCGTTGTGCGTACCAGGCGATGCCGGCACCGATCAGCAGCAGCGCACCCAGCAGCACCGCGATCCAGCCGATGTGGCGGCGGCCCAGCGCATCCAGCCGCTGGCGCAGCAGGTCGGCGGCCTGGGCCTCGCTGTGCTGGGCATCGGCCAGCGAATAGCCGACCCGCACGCCGCCCAGGCGCGCGTTGCCCAGCTCGACGACCTGAGAGACCTCGACGGTGCTGTCGGTCCACTGGGTCAGGCGATCGGTGCTGGCCAGCACGCGCGCGGCCAGCGGGTCGTGCATGACCTGGCCGTAGGAGGCCATGTCCCACGAGCCGTCATTGACCACCTTGCCTTCATTGTCGAACACCAGCACGTAGGCCACGTCGGGCTGCTTGCTGGCCTGGCGCACCATCGCGCCGATGGCGTCCAGGTCCGAGTAATACATCGGGTTGGCCAGCGAATCGGACAGCTGCTGGGCCATGGCCGCACCGCGCCGGCTCAGGCCTTCGGCGGCCATCGCGTGCACGGCCTGGCGACCGAGCTGGTCAACCTCGGCCTGCATGGCACGCTGGCGCTGCAGCAGCACGCCCATCAGGGCCAGCACCATCAGCAGGGTCACGCCCATAACCAGCGCCAGCTGGGCCTGCAGGCCGAAACGCCGTCCGCCGCTCATTCGATCTGCTCGCGCACGCGTGCGCTGGCTTCACGCACGCGCTCCAGCGCCTGGAGCGCAGGCGCATCCAGGCGCAGGAAGCGCGTGGTGCCGAAGAAGCGCTTCATCGCCGTCGCGGCCTGTGGATCCTGCGCGGCGTCCAGCAGCACCTGGCGCAGGCGATCGCGCACGGCCGAGTCCAGGCCGGGACGGACCATCTCCAGCGCACGTGGATAGTCGCCGGTCTGGGCCAGCACCCGCATGTTCTTGCGGAAGGCCTCGGGCATCCGGCGCGGATCGGCCCAATCCAGGTTGCTCAGCGCGCCGGCATCGACCATGCCCTTGTCGACCCAGGCGGCGATGTTCAGCTCCGACCGGGCGAACACATAACCGACCGAGGTCTTGTCCGGTCGATCCTGCGGCGAGAGCAGGATTTCCATCGGCAGGCCGGCGCCCAGCAGGGTCGAGGCCGGCATCAGGTAGGCACTGGTCGAACCCACGCCCTGCAGTGCCACCGACTTGCCGCGCAGGTCGACCAGCGAGGTGATGCCCGAATCGGCACGGGTGAACAGGATGCTGTGGTAGATGCTGGCGCCGCCGCGCTCGGTGAGCAGCAACGGCTGCGCGCCGGAACGACGCTGCAGCTCCATCCCGGTGCCGGAGGTTTCGGTGACCCAGTCGACCCGGCTGCGACGCAAGTAGCTGCTCATCTGCCGCGCGTCGCGCGCCATCAGGATGCGACCGCTGGTGATGCCCACGTCGGCCATGTGCGCCACCACGTAATCCAGCAGCGGCTTGAGCTGGGCGTAGTGGGACTTGGGATCGTCGCTGATCCGGCCCAGCACCAGCACGTGGGGATCGTCATCGCCCGGCGACGGCGGCGCGGCGTACAGCGGCGCGGCCGACAGCACAAACCCCAGCAGGACGCCGACGAGCCAAATGCGCAACACGGGAGATCCGCTGGAAAGACGCGCCAGCCTAGCTGAAATATTTACGACCCGACAATTTTGTTCACCCCGCCATCCTGGGCCAGGCGCGCCATGCGCTGGGTGTCGGCCAGGATGCCGCGCAACAGGCGCACTTCCTTCTCGTCCAGGTCGGTGCGCAGGAACAGCCGGCGCAGTTTGCGCATGGCCGATTCGGGCGCGCGGCCCTTGTGGAAGTCGATCTGGTCCAGGGTTTCGGCCAGCTGCGCGAACATGCCTTCCAGCTGGGCGTGGGTAGCCGGCGCCACGCGCGGCTCGCCCGCGTCATCGGCCGCAGGCACGGCCACCGGTGCGGTGTCCTTGAGCGCCAGGCGGGTTTCGTAGGCCAGCACCTGCACGGCAGCGGCCAGGTTGAGCGAGCTGTAATCGGGATTCGCGTCGATGTGCACGGCGGCGTGGCACAGCTGCAGTTCTTCGTTGGTCAGGCCGGTACGTTCGCGGCCGAACAGCAGCGCCACAGGACCTTCGCCCGCGACCTGGGCCAGGCGCGCGGCAGCCTGGCGCGGGCTGTGTTCTTCCAGCTGAACACGGCGGCTGCGCGCGGTGCAGCCCAGCACCAGCCGGCAGTCGGCCACAGCAGCGGCGACATCATCGGTCACCACGGCGTCGGCGAGCAGGTCGTCGGCGCCGGCGGCGCGGCGATAGGCCTCGTCGTGGGGATATTTCTCGGGCTGGACCAGGACCAGCTGGGCCAGGCCCATGGTCTTGAGCGCGCGCGCGGCGGCGCCGATGTTGCCCGGATGCTGGGTGCCCACCAGGACGAAGCGGATGCGGGCGGCGGCAGAAGTATTGAAGGAATCCATGGTGCGGATTCTAGGCGGTCAGGCGCCCGCCGGCATCGCGCAACCGCGGGAAAGGCGGCGATCCGAGCTGATTTGCAGCGGCGCTGCGTGATGGGACGGCTGGCGCGGTTTCAGGCTGGCGGGCCGGCGATGGTAGAATCTCCGGTCCGGCCGCCGCGCCGGGATGCTCTTTCCATCTGCCGCGTTCCACACGTTCGCCTGACCGAGGTCGTTTTGCATGCTTAATCCCGTCGTCACCGTCATGACCAAGGCCGCGCGCATCGGGGGCAACGTCCTGCTTCGCAGCATCAACAAGCTCGACGCGCTGAACGTGGTCCAGAAGGACCGCATGGACTACGCCAGCGAAGTGGACGCAGACGCTGAGAAGGCGATCATCAAGGAGCTGCGCCGCGCCTACCCCGAGTACGGCATCGTCGGCGAAGAAGGCGGCATCATCCCCGGCAAGAACGGTCGCTACCACTGGGTCATCGATCCGCTGGACGGCACCAGCAACTACCTGCATGGCTTTGGCCACTATTGCGTGTCGATCGCGCTGGTGGACAACGGCGAACCGACCGACGCGGTGATCTTCGATCCGCTGCGCAACGAGCTGTTCACCGCCAGCCGCGGCGCCGGCGCCCAGCTCAACGAACGCAAGATCCGCGTCTCAGACCGCAAGGAACTGACCGGCGCGATGATCCACACCGGCTTCCCGCCGCGTGAGCGCGCCCGCGTCGGCGCGCACCTGGAATGCGTGCGCGAGCTGCTCAACCACGCCGAGGACATCCGCCGCACCGGCTCGGCCGCACTGGATCTGGCCTACGTGGCCTGCGGCCGCGCCGACGCCTATTTCGAGGCCGGCGTGAAGGATTGGGACGTCGCGGCCGGTGTGCTGCTGGTGCGCGAAGCCGGCGGCAAGGTCAGCGACTTCAAAGGCGCCAGCACCGGTCGAATGGACGGCGTGGGCCCGGAAACGCGCCAACTGATCGCCGGCAACCTGCGGGTGGCCGATGCGCTGCAGAAGGTGGTGTCGTCGTCGGGGTATACGGCGGCGTTCAATCCGTTCAATGGTTGATTCGGACTGTTGAATCATTGTGCACGAAGCCCCTTTTTAGGGGCTTTGTTGTTTTTGGCGATTGATTGGCCATTTGCAGGTGGTTCTCGCCGCCCGGCTTAAAGGGCCAGTGCAAAGCTTTCGCGCGGCTTCCTTTTGTCTTGGCAAAAGCAAAACCGCCAGCGCCCGACACTCGCCGATGCTACGCATCGGTGCCCTGCGCTCCTCGTCTAATCGGGCACGGCGCCCAAACTCGCTGCGCTCAAACAGGGCGCCTCTTCGGCCCAATCAGCCTGCGGTGCTCGGCTCGCTTTGAAGGCGCTGAAGATCAAGAGCAGAGCAACAGCAAAAGCAAAAGCAAAAGCAACATCGGCACCACGCGCGGACTGCGCTTGCTTGTGCTCTGAAATCCTCCGTGAGGCACGGCGAAGGAGCGAGGCAAAGACCCGCAGGGCGCCGCACAAGGATGTGCGGCGTTTTTGGAGGGGACAGGATGTCCCATTCAAAAATCCCTCGCCCCGTAGCGAACCCGCGTAGCGGGCGTGCCGCCCGGAGCGTGTTGACCAGACATGCGTCTGTGGAAAAGCGTTTCTTTGCCCAGCTTTCTTTGCACGAGCAAAGAAAGTGGGTCGGGCGGCGAAGCCGCACGAAAGCTGTTGATTTGATGTTGCGTCAGCTCATATCAGACGCAAACAAACTCAAGCAACCCCCAACCCCGGAATCGCCACGATCGCCTCCGGATCAAACCCCGCAATCCGCGCGAAATCCTTCCCGCGCTCCACGTAATCGCGATACATCCCGAAGCTCGGCGCCCCCGGCGACAACAGCACCACGCCCTGTCCGCCCAGCATCGCCTCGGCCTGGTGCATCGCCGAGGCCAGATCCGGCGCGGACGAAAGTGCAAATCCACCCTCGCCCGCCAGGCCTTCCAGCAAGGCACGGATACGCGGGCCATTCGCGCCCAGCGTCACGATGCCCAGTGGCGCCTGCGTGCGCATCGCGTCGGCGAAGTCGTGCCAGTCCAGACCGCGATCATGGCCGCCGACCAGCAGCGCAATGCGCTGGCCGGCGAAGCAGTCCAGCGCGGCCAGCGTGGCGTGTGGCGTGGTGCTGATCGAGTCGTTGACCCAGGTGATGCCATCACGCGTGCCGATCGTCTGCAGGCGGTTGGGCAGCGGCTGGAAGCTCACCGCCGCCGGTGCCAGCGCCGTGGCTTCGAAACCGAGCGCTTCGATCGCCGCCAGCACCGCGCACAGGTTGCCGCGGTTGTGGCGACCCGGCAGCGGCACGGCGCGGGTATCGAACACTTCGGCATCGCCGCGGAACAGCACGTCACCGCGCAAATGCCAGCCGTCCTCGCGGTTGAACCAGACGACACGACTGTCGGGCAATTCCAGCTGCGAAAGCACCGGATCGCGCGCATTGAGCACGGCGGTGCGCGGCTTGGCGCGCGTCACCAGCGCCAGCTTGTCGTCGATGTAGCGCTGCTGGCTGCCGTGCCAGTCCAGGTGTTCGGGGAACAGGTTCAGCACCACGGCCACTTCCGGACGCACGCCGCCATCGGCGACCGCGCCGGTCTGGTAGCTGGACAGCTCGATCGCCCACAGCTCGGGCACGGGTTGCGGGTCCATCACTTCCAGCAGCGGCAGGCCGATGTTGCCGGCGAGTGCGGTGCGATGTCCGCCCGCGCGCAGCAAATGCGCCAGCAGCGCGGTCGTGGTGCTCTTGCCCTTGGTGCCGGTGACGCACACGGTGCGCGCATCGGGATGCTCGGCGAACCACAGCGCGGTGCCGCCCAGCAGGCGCGCACCTGCGGCCTGGGCTTCCAGCGCCTCGGGCGAATATGGGCTGATGCCCGGTGACTTGATCACCACATCGAAGCCGCCCAGCGCGGCGCCGGTGACATCGGTCCGCGGGAACAACAACGGATCTCCCAGCGCCGCGGCCTGCTCGGCTTCAGCGGCGCTGCAGAACAGCGTCAGCGGCTGCGTCGGCAACCGGCTGCGCAGCAGGGCATGGGCGGCGCGGCCTTCGCGCCCCCAGCCCCACAGCGCGACGCGCTGGCCTTCAAGCTGCGAAATTCGCACGCACCTGCTCCCACAGCGCGGGCGGAATGCGGTGCTCGCCTTCAGGCTGCAGCAGCGGCGCGATCTGCAGTTCGGCCGCATCCAGTTGCGGCGCGATCTCGCGGTTGAAGCGCGCCACCAGCGCGTCCTCGCGCCACTCCGGGCGCTGGCCAAGCGCGGCCATCGCCGCGCGCGATTCGCGCCCCTCACCCACGCACTCGAACGGCTTGTGGTCCTGGTACTCCAGCAGCGCGTCGAAGCCAGCGGTCTGCGCCGGATCGTCCAGCAGGTTACGGCCGAAGATGTTCAGCAGGCGCGGCTTGGGCATGAAATTGCTCAGCGCCAGGAACACGAAATGGCACTTGGGGCACATGCCGCACCAGCGGTTCACCGGGCGCTCGCCCAGGATGTGGAAGTTGCGGTTGCAGCTGGAGAAATGCGCGTCGTAGTGATCGGTCTTGGCGAACTGCCGTGCCACGGCCAGCTCGGACAGCGGGCGCAGCAGCGAGTAGTACGACAGATCGGCGGCGACATGACGCTGCACGTGCGCGCCGAACAGCGACTCGAACGCCCAGCCCTTGGACCACTGGTGGTTCACCTCGCCGGTGCCAGGAATCAGACTGCCGTAGCTGGCCGAGCGCTCGTTGGAGAACACCACCTGGTCCACACCGCGCAGCAGCGCGGCCACGACCAGGATCGCCGAGTTGATCGCGGTCACCGGGATGTGGCCGTTGTAGGCGCCCTGGCGGTTGAGTTCGAACAGCGCCGGCGCCAGCGCGCGGCCGATGTTCAAGGTCGCAAGGCCGGTGCGCGCCGCGCATGCGGCGATCAGCTGCGACCCGCCGATCCAGCTCACCGTCTGCGCCACGCCGGCCTGGCGCAGCGCTTCGATCGAGACCAGCGAGTCCTTGCCGCCGCCGATGGCGACCAGCGCATGCGATGCCAGGCCCAGCGCGGGTGCCGCCGCGTCGTCGGCGGCTTCGCTAGCCGGGAAGCGGATGCGCCCATGCAGGTCCAGCCCGTTGCGATAGGCGAACTCGCCCAGGCCGTGGGTGTACACGTCTTCCATCAGCGCAGCGGTATCGGCGTCGATGGGGTCGCCTTCAATCACCAGCTCCGGCGGCACGCCCGCCTTGTAATAGCTCACGCCGGCGATCAGGTGCAGCAGGCGCAGCGCGCGGTGCACGGCCTGCGTGCGCGCCGCATCAAGTGCGAACGGCGCGCCGGGGAAGCTCACCGTCTCCACCAGCTCCGGGCCTTGGTCGAAGGCGTAGCGCAGACGCGCCACGCCGGTGGCCGGGTCGAAATCACAGCCGACGAAGCGGAACTGCTTGACGGTCTCGCGCTGGAAGGTCCACTCAGACATCAATGATCACTTCGTTGGGCAGCTCGCGCTGGTTGTAGGTACTGGCCATGCTGTAGCCGTAGGCGCCGGCGTCGGAGATCGCCATGACATCGCCCGGTGCGGTCGCCACCGGCAAGGCGCGGCGACGGCCGAACACGTCGGAGGATTCGCAGATCGGGCCGACCACGTCGAAGCTCGCCGTGGCCGCATCGTCCAAGCGGCTCAGGTTGGCGATGTCGTGCCAGGCGTCGTACATCGCCGGGCGGATCAGGGTGTTCATGCCGGCGTCCAGGCCGACGCGGCGCACGCCGTCCTTCTCGATGACCTGCGTGGCGCTGGCCAGCAGCACGCCGGCCTCGGCCACCAGGTAACGGCCAGGCTCGATCGCCAGGCGGAAGGCTGGATGCACGGCCTTGACCTCTTCCAGCCCGCGCGACCACGCGACCAGGTCGAAGGGTTCGTCGTCGGCGTGGTACGGGATGGGCAAGCCGCCGCCGATATCGATCACTTCGATGGTGCCGATGCGACGGGCGAAGCCGGCCAGCTCGTCGCACATCAGGCGCCAGTGGCCTTCGGCTTCCACGCCGCTGCCCAGGTGCGCGTGCAGACCGGTGAGGGTGATGCCCAAACCGCGCGCCAGCGCGACGAACTCATCCACGCGCGCCGCCGACAGGCCGAACTTGGAAGCCTTGCCGCCGGTGTTGACCTTCTCGTGGTGGCCGTCGCCGTGGCCCAGGTCCACGCGCACCCACAGCGTGCGGCCCTTGAAGACTTCCGGCCAGTTCTGCAGCGCTTCGACGCTGTCGACGGTGACGTTGACGCCCATGGCGAGCGCCGCCTCGTACTCGCGCTTGGGCGCAAAGCTGGGCGTGAACAGCACGCGCTTGGCTTCGAGCGTCGGCACCGATTCAAACACGTGGCGCAACTCGCCCAGCGACACGCATTCCAGGCCGAAGCCTTCCTCGACCAGGGTGCGCAGGATCGCCGGATGCGAGTTGGCCTTGATCGCGTAGAAGCGGTGGTCGATCTGCGGGATCGCCGCCAGCGCGCGGGCGCGTTCGCGCACCGTCGGCAAGTGATAGGCGTAGGTCGGCGTGCCGGCCGGCGCCAGGTCCAGCAGCTGCGCACGTTGGGTGTGCCACCACGGCGTCTGGCGCGGTCGCACCGCGCCATTGAGTTCGCGCCAGCGCGGGCCGAACACGCTGGCCTCTTCCACCGGCATCGCGCCGGAATCGATCAGCTCGCCGTGCAGGATCGGCAGCAGGCCGTCGGCATCGGCTTCATCGATGACGAAGGTCAGGTTCAAGTCGTTGGACGACTGCGAAATCAGATGGACGCGCTCCTTGCCGAAGGTCGCCCACACATCGGACAGTTTGTGCAGCAGCGAGCGCATGCCGCGGCCGACCAGAGTGATGGCTGCGCACGGCGCGATCACCTTGACCCGGCAGATTTCGGCCAGGTCCGAGGACAGCGCGGCCAGCACGTCGGTGCTGACCAGGTTCTCGGACGGGTCCAGCGACACGGTGACGTTGGTCTCCGATGAACCGATCAGGTCCACCGACAGGCCGTGCTTCTTGAAGCGGGCGAACACATCAGCCAGGAAGCCGACCTGCTGCCACATGCCGATGCCTTCCATCGACACCAGCACGATGCCGTTGCGGCGGCTGATCGCCTTGACGCCCGGCACGGTGACCGCATTGCCGTCGATGCTGGTGCCCGGCAGCTCGGGGCGCTCGGTGTCCAGGATCGCCATCGGCACGCCGGCATCGCGGCACGGCTTGATCGAACGCGGATGCAGCACCTTGGCGCCGGTGGTGGCGATTTCCTGTGCTTCGAAGTAGTCCAGGCGCGTGAGCAGGCGCGCGTCCGGCACTTCCTTCGGATTGGCGCTGAACATGCCCGGCACGTCGGTCCAGATTTCCACGCGCTGCGCCTTGAGCAGCGCGCCGAAATACGCGGCCGAGGTGTCCGAACCGCCGCGCCCCAGGATCGCCGTACCGCCGTCGTTGTGGCGAGCGATGAAGCCCTGGCTGATCAGTACGCGATTGGGCTGGGTACGGAAGCGCGCGCGCCAGTCATCGCTGCCGCGCGGATCGCACGACACCGACAGACGCTGCGCCCACGCGGTCTGGTTGGGGATGGTCATCGCGTCGAGCCACTGCCGCGCATCGCACCAGCCGATATCCAGGCCGTTTGCCGACAGGTACGCCGCGCCGATGGTGGAGGACAGCAGTTCGCCTTGGCCCAGCACTTCGGCCTGCCAGTCCAGCGCGCGGGTCGCCGCACGCGGATCGGTGGCCAGCCCGCGCAGCGCGGCCAGGCGCTCGCCCAGCACGGCGTCGGCATCCAGTTCCAGCTCGGCCAGGAATTCGCGATGGCGCAGTTCCAGCGCGACCACGCGCGCGGCGGTATCGGCGGCGCCGTCGGCAATCGCGGTGAGTTCGTTGGTGACGCCCGAGAGCGCCGAGACCACCACCACCACGCGCGCGTCATTGTCTTCCGCCCGTTTTTTCGCCAGCTTCCCGATGGTGTCCCAGCGATGACGACGCGACACAGAAGTGCCGCCGAACTTGAGCACGATCCAACGATCGTTCGGGGGGGAAGCTGACATGGGGGCTTTGGAGTCTACGATTGGGGAGGAAAAACCCGATCAAACGGGCGGAATCTCCAATTCTAATGGAACCGCCCTCCGAGGACCCGCCCCCGCATGACCCAGCGCCGCTACCTGCAACTCGACGTCTTCGCCCATGCGCCGGGCACCGGCAATCCGCTGGGCGTGGTGGTCGACGCCCATGGCCTGGACAGCGCGGCCATGCAGGCGCTGGCGGCCTGGCTGAATCTGTCGGAGACGATCTTCTTCCTGCCGGTGGGCGGGCACGGCGCCGATTACCACATCCGCATCTTCACCCCGAAGGGCGAGCTGCCCTTCGCCGGCCATCCCAGCGTGGGCGCGGCCTGGGCGGCGCTGGAGATGGGTCTGGTCCGGCCAGAGCACCGCCAGCCCGATGCGTCCGGCCGGACCGCGCTGGTGCAGCAGTGCGCCGCCGGCATGCTGCCGGTGCAGGTCAAGCAAGCCGATGGCGTGCGCCTGGTAGACGTGCGCACGCCGCGTGCGGTGCATCGCCGCGACGTGCCGGCGCCGGACTGGCTGCTGGCGCCGAGTGTCTTTGGCGCGGCCCGCGGCGCGCTACCGCCGGCGCTGCACAACAACGGCCCGGACTGGTGGCTGCTGGAGCTGGCCGACGAGGCTGCGCTGCGCGCGCTTCAACCCGACCAGGCGCTGATCGCCGCCCTGCCCGGCAACGGCAAGCTGGCGGTGTTCGCCCGCAGCCACGGCGGCGAACATGATCTGGCCGTGCGCGCTTTCGCCCCCGGCGTGGGGGTGGCCGAAGATCCGGTCACCGGCAGCGCCAACGGCAGCATCGGCGCCTACCTCGCGGCCAATGACGCCCTGCCCGGCCGCGACGGCCGCTATGTCGCCAGCCAGGGCCGCGAACTCGGCCGCGATGGCCGGGTACTGGTCCAGGTCGATGACGCGCGCGATGTGTGGATCGGCGGCCAGGTGCAGCCGGTCATCCAGGGCCAGATCGCGTGGTGAGCCGAGCCGGCGCGGCCCGCCGCTACCTGCAGCTGGACGTGTTCGCGCAAGGGCCCGGCACCGGCAACCCGCTGGGCGTGATCGCCGACAGCCAGGGCCTGGACAGCGTCGGGATGCAGGCGCTGGCCGCGTGGTTGAACCTGCCCGAGACGATCTTCTTCCTGCCGCCCGACGCCGGCGCCGACTATCGCGTGCGCATCTTCACCCCGGGCTGCGAGCTGCCCTTTGCCGGCCATCCCAGCGTCGGCGCGGCCTGGGCGGCTTTGGCCCTTGGGCTGGCGACGGCGCCGGAAGACCGCCTGGTCCAGCAATGCGCCGCCGGCCTGTTGCCGGTGCGGATCACGCGCGATGCGCAGGGCCTGACTAGCCCGTTCGTCCGTGCCCCACGCGCCCATCCGCTGGACACCACGCCCGCGATGCAGGCCGCGTTCGACCGCGCGACCCAGTGCTGGCCGGCCGCGATCCGCCCGCCGGCGTTGTGGAACAACGGCCCCAGCTGGTGGCTGGTGGAACTGGCCGATGCCGCCAGCGTGCGGGCGCTGCAGCCGGACCTGCAGGCCATCGCCGCGCTCTCGCGGGCCAGCGATGCGACCGGGCTGGCGGTGTTCGCACTGGACGACGGCGGCGAACACGACCTGGTGGTGCGCGCGTTCTGCCCACTGGATGCGCCGTCCACGCCGGAAGACCCGGTGACCGGCAGCGCCAACGCCAGCATCGCCGCGCTGCTGCACGCCGCCGGCGCGTTGCCGGGTCGCGACGGTCATTACCTCGCCAGCCAGGGCCGCGAAGTCGGCCGCGATGGCTTGGTCCAAGTGCAGGTGGACGAGGCAGGCGAGGTCTGGATCGGTGGCCAAGTGCAGGCAGTGATCCAGGCGCAGCTGCACTGGTGAAGCATGGGCGCGCACGGCGGCGCTGCTACCCTGCAGGCCCCCTTCGCAAGCCCGATCCGCCATGACCACCCGCCGTTTCCTGCAGGTCGATGTGTTTTCCCCGCGCCCCGGCTGCGGCAATCCGCTCGCCGTAGTGCTGGATGCGCAGGGCCTGGATGACGCGGCGATGCAGGCGATCGCCCGCTGGACCAAGTTGCCGGAGACCACCTTCGTGTTCCCGGCCGAAGACGACTGCGCCAGCTACCGGCTGCGCATGTTCGCCCCGCAGAAAGAGGTGCCCTTCGCCGGTCATCCCAGCGTCGGCACGGCCCACGCGGTGCTGGCCGCGGGCGTAGCCCAGGCCCACGATGGCGTGCTGGTCCAGGACGGCATCGCCGGCCAGCTGCCGCTGCGGGTGGAGACGATCGACGGCGTCCAGCGCATCGCCATCCGCGTGCCACGCGCGTCGGTGGCCGAGATCGTCGATGCCAGCGATACGCGCCTGGCGCCGGCCATCGCCGGCTGGCCGCTGGGCCCGCTGCCGCCTGCCCTCATGGACGGCGGCCGCAAATGGTGGGTAGTCGAACTGCGCGACGAAGCCAACCTGCGCGGCCTTCAACCGGACTGGGACGCCATCGCCACCCTGGCCGAAGCCGCCGGCGCGATGGGCGTGTTCGCCTATGCGCGCGTGGCCGGCCACGCCGATTACCAGCTGGCGGTGCGGGCCTTCGTCGGCAACGGCCGGCGCTTCGAGGATGCGGCCTCCGGCGCGGCCAACGCGGTGCTGGCGGCGTGGCTGGACAGCCAGGGCGCCCTGCCCGGCATCGACGGCCGCTACGTGGCCAGCCAGGGCCGCGAGGTGGGCTTCGACGCCCTGCTGGAACTGCGCATCGACGCGCAGGGCGAGGTCTGGTCCGGCGGCCAAGTCCAGACCGTGGTCACCGGCACGCTGGACTGGTGAAATCCGCCGCGCGGCGGCCTCATGCCAGCCTACGCCTGTACTGATGCCGAGCGCGCCTCGCCACATTGACGCGATTTGCCCGACAATGCGCGGCGCGCGGCGATCCGCCCGGATCGTCCAACGCGCGCTTCACTGCCCCACATCGGCCCATCGGCCAGGATGACCGGCAACATGAGTGAAAACACGCGCAAGGCCACCGGCACCATCGAGCGCGCGCTCGATGTCCTGGAGGCCATTGGCACCTCCCCCAAGGGCGTGACGTTCGCGGAAATCGCCCAGCAGGTCCAACTGCCGCGTACCACCGCCTACCGCATGCTCAGCGGCCTGATCGAACGCAACCTGGTGCGGCGCGAATCGACCCGGCGTGCGTATCGCCTGGGCTTCGGCGCGCTGCAGCTAAGCCGCGAATCGCACCCGGCGCCGGCGCTGGTGGTCGCGGCCAATATCGAACTCAACTACCTGCGCGCCATCACCGGTGAGACCACCTGCCTGTGGGTGCGCGACGGCCTGGAAGTCATCGCGCTGGAACGCACCCGCGGCGCGCACCGTTCGCAGGGCGACACGCACGTCGGCCAGGGCCGGCTGCTGCATGTCACCGCCGCCGGCAAGGCGCTGCTGGCGGCCATGCGCACCGGCGAGCGCAATCCGTTGCTGGCCCGCCTGCCGATGACGCCATTCACGCCCAGCAGTGCGACCAGCCGCGAGCAGGTCAGTGCGATGATCGCCACGGTCAAGGCGCAGGGCTACGCCATCGACGATGAAGAGAGCCGGCTGGGCGCGCGATGCGTGGCCGCGGTGATCCGCGACATGCAGGGCGTCGTGCGCGGCGCGCTGAGCCTGTCCGGCGCGACCGAGCGCTTCACGCCCGAGCGCATGGCCCAGTTCGGCACCGAACTCACCGAGGCCGCGCAGCGTATCGGCGAACGCCTGGCCGGCACGGTCGAGGTGACCCACGACGACCAGGTCCAGCGCATCGCCGGCCCGGCGGCCAGCGGTGGCGATTTCGCCAGCTGGTCGACCGCGCGCAACTGCTGGTACTGGATCGACAAGGCCACCTCCACCCTGCACTGCGCGCAGGACGCGCAGGACCGCGTGCTGGTCACGCTGGACGTGGAAGCCCGCAGCCTGCACGCCACGCCCAACGGGCTGGAAGTGGTGCACGGCGACGGCATCCTGCGGCTGGATTTCGACGGCAAGGCCGTGCAGCGCCCGCTGGAACGCCGCGGCGGCACCGCGCCGATCGCCGCCTGCGTGCAGCCCGATGGTCGCGAATGGCAGGTCACCCACGATCCGGCCGGCGGCTATCGCATCGCCACCTGGCTGCACACCGGTATCGCCGTGCCCGGCTGGCGCATCGACGACCGCATCGACGCCTTGTGCTGGAACCCGGAAGGCACGCGGCTGTACGCGGCCAGCGCCACCTCCGGCACGCTCTATGAAATGCGCCAGGGCGATGCGCGCATCCGCCGCCTGGCCGTGGTGCCCAAGGCCTCGGGCGAGATCCGCGGGCTGGCCGCCGATGCGCAGGGCGATGTGTGGGTCGCGCTGTACGGCGGCTGGGCCGTGGCGCGGTTCTCGGCCGAAGGCGGGATGATGCAGGAAGTGGTCGGTCTGCCTGTGGCCTGGCCGACCAGCCTGGCCGTGGGCGGACGCGATGGCCGCCAGCTCGCCATCACCACCAGCACCGGACCGGCCGCGACTGACGACACCGCTGCGCCAGCCGATCCGCTGGCGACCGGTCTTTACGTGCTGGTACGCCCGCCGCTGGCCAAGTAACGCGCCGCGCCCTCAGAGCTCGTTGTAGGGCACGCCGCCCTTGGCCTTGGAATCACCGGCAGCCTCGACGATCTGCACGATCACCTGCGGCGGCGTGACTTCGAAGTGTTCCACCACCGCATCGGTGATGGCTTTCATCAGTGCCTTCTTCTGTGCGGCGTTGCGACCTTCGACGGCGTAGACGATGACCTGGGGCATGGGACGTGGGCTCGTGGATGTGGGGACGCGCAGTGTGGCATCCGCGCATCGCAAGGCGCTTGGCATCGCCAGCGCACTGCGTTGCGCGGCACGCGACGGTTGCAGCCGCCAGGCAAAGGAAAAGGGCCTTGCGGCCCCTTTCGATCAGCGCTTTCGCACCCGCTCAGTGCTGCACGGCCGCCACATCCACGCGAACCCGGATGCGGTCGCCCGGATGGTAGGCAGTGCGCGTGTGGTAATCGCGGCCGGCGTATTCGTAGGTGACGTCGTAGCCTTCCACTTCGCCATCGTCGCGCTGGTCGGCGACCGGTTCGCAGACCCGCACGGTGCCGCGCGTGGTGTGCGAATTGTCGTAGACCGACTGGCCCATCGCGGTGCCTGCAGCCGTGCCGACGGCCGTCCCGACCACGCGGCCGGTGCCGCCACCGAAGCGACTGCCCACCACGGCGCCAAGGACGCCACCCACAATCGTGGCACCCACGCGCCCGCCCGGCGTGGACTGGCGCTGGCCGTTGCCGTCGTAGTAATCGCCACCCTGGGTATAGCTGTCGTCGGCGGCGCGGTCGTAGCACTGCTGCCTGGGCGGTGGCGGCGGCGCGATGATCGGGTCCACGCGCACGACACGGGCATAGTCGTAATCACCGCCATCGCGGCTGTCGTAGCGGTTGTCGTCGTCGCGATCGCCATCGCGATCAACGGCATTGCCATTGCCGTAGGTCTGGCTGTAGTAGTCGGCATAGCGCGACTGCGCGGCGGCAGGACCGATGCAGGTCAGGCCCAGCAACGCGATGACAAGGGTGGAGCGGATCATGGAAGGTCTCCCGCGCCGTTGCGGCGCAGGTGCATCGTCGATGTCACGGGGTGAAACGGTCCTGAACCGGACCGTCACGCGCTATCGCGTTCAACCACGCGACAGCCAGCGGCCTGCGCCGCAGCGCACCCGGCCCGTTGCAGGCCGGATGCGAAGTGCCTTGGATCAGCTGGCGAACTCGGTTTCCAGGCTCATCGGCACGGCCTTGAGCGCCTTGGACACCGGGCAATTCTCCTTGGCGTTCTCGGCGATCTCCTTGAACTTGGCCGCGTCGATGCCCGGCACCACGCCCTTCACCTTGAGGCGGATGTGCGAGAGCGTTGGGCCGCCTTCCATCGACAGGTCCACTTCGGCACGCGTATCGAGCGAGGTAGGCGGCGAGCCGGCTTCGGTCAGCATGTTGGACAGCGCCATGGTGAAGCAGCCGGCGTGTGCGGCGGCGATGAGTTCTTCCGGGTTGGTGCCCTTCTGGTCGCCGAAGCGACTGTTGAAACCGTAAGGCGTATCGGACAGCAGGCCGCTCTGCGGCGTGGAGATCTTGCCCTTGCCCGACTTCAGATCTCCTTCCCAATGTGCGGTGGCGGGACGCGAAATACCCATGACGATGCTCCTGTGGCGGACGGAAAAGAACGCTGAGCCTAGTCGCCCGGATGTAAGCGCACCGTGCCGGTGACGCGGCATCACGATGACCTTCCACCTGCACTTCGCGCATTCGCGTGACGCAGCGCGGCAAGGCATTTTGAGGCTTCGCGAATTGGCACCGCTGATGCATCCAGCGTCATCGCAGATGCACGACAAACCCTCCATTGGTCGAAAAACACGGAAAAACCGAGAAAAATACGGCGTTTCCCCTTGGCGACAAGGCGCGCTTGCCCTACATTCCGCATGCCGACCGTTTCGGCCCGAACAACCCACCAAACACGGTACAACAGGACACATATGGCAAAGACCACCAAGAAGGTAGCGACCAAGAAGGTTGCCAAGACCGCCGCCAAGCCGGCCGCCCCCAAGCCGATCAAGGAAGCCCTGACCAAGTCGGGCCTGGTCGCCCACGTCGCCGAGAACAGCGGCGTTGCTCCGAAGGACGTGCGCGCCGTGATGGCTGCGCTGCAGTCGGCCATCCAGGGCTCGATCAGCAAGAAGGGCGCAGGCAGCTTCACCCTGCCGGGCCTGCTGAAGATCAAGACCGTCAGCGTCGCGGCCAAGCCGAAGCGCAAGGGCATCAACCCCTTCACCAAGGAAGAGCAGTGGTTCGCCGCCAAGCCGGCTTCCACCAAGGTGAAGATCCTGCCGATGAAGGCACTGAAGGACTCCGCGGTCTGATTCAGGCGCAGCCTCCAGGCAATATCTACTCGGGACGGCTCAGGCCGTCCCGAGTCGTTTTGAGGCATATGACAATCCGATCAGGCGCACGCCGGCTTGATCCTTCACTCATCGCGCTGCGGGCAGGCTGATCGCATGTCCAGCGTCTCTCCCCCGCTCGATCCGACCCAGCGCGCACGCCGCGTGCTCGCACCCTTGGTGTTCCTGGCGCTGTTGGGCTTCTGCGCGGCGTGGGCCTGGCGCCAGCCGTTCCTCGATACGCCGAAGATGCTCTGGCGCCTCACGCGCATGGCACCGGCGCAGCAGCTGCCCTCGCCGGTGGAAGGCGTGCGCGCCAGCCGGATCGCAGACACCTTCGGCGCACCACGCGGACGCGATCGCACGCATGCCGGCGTGGACATCTTCGCGGCACGCGGCACGCCGGTGTTGAGCGCCACGCCGGGCGTGGTGACCTCGATCCGAGAAGGCGGCCTGGGCGGCAAGCAGGTGTGGGTGCTGGGGCCGGGCAACGAGCGCTATTACCACGCGCACCTGGACGGCTGGGCGCCGCAACTGCACGAAGGACAGAGCGTCCTGCCGGGCGACCTGCTCGGCTACGTGGGCACCACCGGCAACGCGCGCGGCACGCCGCCACACCTGCATTACGGCGTCTATGGGCGCGATGGCGCGCGTGATCCGCTGCCTGCCCTGCGCGCCTGGCGACCGCCCGACACGCTGGAACACTGAGTCGCGCCCCACCGGCTCGCGGCGGGCACCGCGCGCTCCTACCTTGGAGTCCTGTTCCCCAGTCGCTGTGTACGCCATGGGCTCCCGACCGCACCGCTACCGCATCACCATCACGCCCGTCGAAGACGACGGCTATCCGTGCAGCGATCGCTGCAGCATCGAGTTCGAACACCGCGCCACCCAGGACTGGATGCGGTTGCTGGAAAACGTCCAGCGCCATCGCCAGCTCAGCGCAGACGAACGCGCCGCCACCCTGATCAGCAGCCGCCTGCTGCAGGACCTGGCGCAGCGCCATCGCACCGGCACCGAAGATCCGTTCGGGCCATTGGAACCTGCGCTGGAGCGCTTCATCGCCGGACTCGACCCCCGCCGCTGAATCCACCGCGCACGGCCCGGCTGCGCCAGTACACTGCGCCGCATCGCCACCTGCCGGGCCTGACATGCGCGTTGCCTGCCTCCTTCTGCTGAGCCTGCTGGTGGGCGGTTGCTCGTGCAGCCGCAAGCCCGATCCCAAGACCACGATCGCCTCCACCGCCACGCTGCCGCCCGCGCCCACGCCGGACCCGGCCGAGGTGGCTGCCGCGCAGCGCGTGGAGGCCATGCGCGAGGAGCAGCGCAGCAACTTCCACGAGGCCGCCGGCACTCTGCACCGCTACCTCGGCGCCTTGGCCGCGGGCGATTTATCCGTCGCCGATACGCTGTGGGTCGGCGGCCAACCACCGCCGGCGCCGGACGACGCCGCGCTGCGTGCGCTGGGGCGCTACTCGGCCCACATCAACACCGACACCCCAAAGCCGCTGGATCCGGATGAATTCCCCTCGCGTGCGCTGGAAATCCCGGTGCGCCTGCGCCTGAGCGATGCGCAGGGCAACGTGCAGCGCTGGGACGGCTGGTATCGGCTGCGACGCAAGATCGGCAACGACGGCTGGGAGATTTCCACCGCCTCGATGCGACCCCAGATCGATTGAGGCCCGGTTCACCGGCCGGGCTTAAGGTGTGCCGGGCGCATTGGGCGCATCGCTTCGGAAACTTCCCATGCAGGCATCGTTGATCACCCGCGTGCGCGCGGCCGTCGTGGCACTGGCCCTGGTGGCTGGCTCCATCACCGCTGCGGCTTGGGCGCAGGGCACGCCCTCCAACACCTTGTCGGTCACCGCGCAGCAGGTGCAGGGTTACCTGCAGGCCGAATTCCCGCGCGATTTCGATGCGCTGGGCGGGCTGGTGTCGATGACCGCCAGTAATCCGCAGCTGACCATCCCGCGCGAAGGCAACCGCGTGCAGATGCAGTTTGACGCCAGCGCCAGCGGCAATCCGCTGGGCCGGGTCTGGCTGAGCAGCGGCCTGCGCTACGACCCGCAGAAGATGGCGCTGTTCCTGGATGCGCCGACGGTGGATCGCGTCACGCCCACCAATGGGCATGAACTGCGCGAGCGCGACCGCCAGCTGGTCAGCCTGTTCCTGCAGGACTATGCGCATAGCGAGCCGCTGTATCAGCTGGACCCGAAACTGCTGGCCAACTTCGGCGACGTGCGCGTGGAATCGGCGCGCGTCGAGCAAGGCCAGATCAAGGTGCAGTTCAACCAGCCCGTCGGCATGCCGGACCTGAGCGATGCGAAATAAGATCATCCGCGGCCGCCTGATGCTGCTGTCCGCCGGCGCGATCGCGCTGGTGGCACTGGTGGCGTGCGGACCGGACACGGTCGCGCCTTCGGCCGCGACACCGCCTGCTGCGGATGAGGTGGCGCCTGCTGCTTCGGCGCCGGCAACGACTTCACCTGCCGCGCCGACGCAGGCACCGCCCGCGCCGGCCGATGCGCTCGAAGTGCCGCCGGCGATGTCCAGCGCACCCGAACATTCCGCCGAAGCGCACGATGACACCGCCGCCACGCCCGAAGCCGCCGAAGACACCGTGCGCCGCTACTACGCCGCGGTCGATGCCAAGGACTACGCCACCGCCTACGCGCTGTGGGGCCACAACGGGCAAGCCAGTCGGCAGACCTTCGAGGGCTTCGTCAACGGCTACGCCAAGACGACCTCGGCGCAGGCCACCGTCGGCAAGGCGTTCAATGCCGAAGGCGCGGCGGGTTCGCGCTATATCCAGGTGCCGGTGGACCTGGCCAGCACGCGCAGCGACGGCAGCACGCGCCACTACCGCGGCAATTTCACCCTCAAGGCGGTGATGGCCGACGGGGCCACGCCGGAGCAGCGCCAGTGGCACCTGGATTCGGCCGATCTGGAAGGCTACGAGCCGGCGCCCGCCAAGCCCTGATTTCTCGCCCGCATTCCGCTTGCCAACACGAGGCGCGACCCGCAAGGATCGCGCCTCACTGCATTGCACGCGCGCGCTTGGCGCTCAGCCCATGTGCCAGCCGTGACTGACCAGGATGCTCTGCCCGGTCAGCGCCGCACTGGGGAATTCGCACAGGAACTTCACCGTCTGCGCCACGTCTTCCAGCGTGGTGAACGTGCCATCGACCGTGCTGCCCAGCATCACGCGTTTGACCACCTCGTCCTCGCTGATGCCCAGCGTGGCGGCCTGCTCGGGGATCTGCTTGTCCACCAGCGGCGTGCGCACGAAGCCCGGGCACACCACGTGGCTGCGCACGCCGCGCGGGCCGCCTTCCTTGGCCAGCGTGCGGGCCAGGCCCAGCAAGCCATGCTTGGCGGTGACGTAAGCCGATTTGAGCGGCGAGGCCTCGTGCGAATGCGCCGAGCCCATGTAGATCACCGTGCCGCCGCGCTTGCCGGCATACATCGCCGGCAGCACCGCCTTGGTGGTGAGGAAGGCGCCATCGAGGTGGATCGCCAGCAGCCGCTTCCAGTCGGCGAAAGCGAAGTCCTGGATCGGCGCCACGATCTGGATGCCGGCGTTGGCGATGAGGATGTCCACCGGCCCCAGTTCGGCTGCGACCTGGGCGATGCCGGCGTTGACCGCGGCCTCGTCGGTGACATCCATCGCCACGCCCAGCGCGGTGCCACCTTCAGCCTTCACCTGCGCGGCAACGGCCTGCGCGCCGTCGAGGTTCAGATCGGCGATGGCCACGCGCGCACCGGCGCGGGCCAGGGTGAAGGCGATTTCCTTGCCGATGCCGCTGGCGGCACCGGTGATGACGGCCACCTGGCCATCGAGCGAACGGGACATGCAGGCAACTCCGCGAGGACGACAGGCCGCCAGTGTCGCCCAGGCGCGTGAGTGGAATGTGCCGTCAAAGCTCGAAGCGATAGCTGAACTTCACCAACAGCTGCTCGTCGTTGCGCAGCCGCAGCGCGTCGGTCAGCAGGCTGCCGATGGTGTCGCTGCGATCGGTTTCGTCATAGCCGCCGCGCGCGTAGACGATGTACAGGTCCGACATCGGCGCCACCTCGTAGCGGTAGCGCACCTGGAAGCCCAGGTTGCGCACGCTGAAATCCGACACCGCCTCGCCGCTGTCCACCGGGCGCGTGCCCAGCACGCGATAGGCACCGATGGCCTGTGCGTCGATCGCCAGCGCCTGCAGCTTGATGCGCAGCTCCTGGCGGTTGGCCAGGTTCCAGGTCAGGCCGGTGTTGAAGTGCCACTCGCGGCCGTTGTACAGGCCGACCAGGTTGTCGGACTGCCACACCGACCAGGCCGGCGAATGATCCGCGTAACCGCCCACGTACACGCTGAAATCGTCGTTGACGAAGTACGTCGCGGTGTAGTCCACGCTGTAGGTCAGCGCGCTGGCATCGGTGATGCTGCCGCGCTCGGCCCACAGTTCCAGCTCGTGCGCCCAGCGGCCCTTGCGCGGCCGGGTGTACTCGTAGACGAACTGGGTGTTGAACGGCTGCTCCACCGAACCATGCCCGCGGGTGAGCAGGTCGTCCACGCCGGCATCGTTGAAGTTGACCTGCACGAACTCCTCGCTGCCGTCGCGCAGGTTGCCCTGGCGGCTGATCCGCAGCTGCTTGTTGAGCACTTCGCCGTGGTCGTTGTTGACCTGGCTGATGCGCCAGCGCCAGTCCTTGGAGGCATAGCGAGAGGCCGCCGGCTGCTCGGGGAAGCGCTTGCGCACTTCCCAGTGGCCGTAATTGAGGCTGTTCTGCGAGAGATAGCCGGCGTCGTTGAGCTGCAGTTCGCTGCCGAAATGCATCGCGATCCACTGCTGGCGCCAGCCGTGGTCCATCTCGTAATCGGCCCAGACCGTGCCGCCGGTATCGCGCGAGGTCTCGCCGGACTGCTCGACCTGGCTGCCGAGCAGGCGGGTGCGGATGTTCCAGCGCGCGTTCGGCCGCCAGTTGTGGTCGATGCCCATGACGGTGGCCTCGCGATCCAGCCACGGCCGCTCGACCTGGGTAACCATGAGGCCCAGATTCTGCGTGCTGAAGTCGCGTACCAGCCGCAGCGCGCGGAACGAGCGCCCCGCCTCGCCGTCTTCCTCGGCATAGAACACGCCGTACTTGGTTGCGCCGATGCTGCCGTTGACCTTGACCGCCGCGCCGATGTCGGCCGCGCCGCGCCCGTCGTCCGAGGGGCCGCCAATGCGCCGGGTATAGAGCAGCTGGCTGAAATCCGAGGGCGTGGTGAACTCGAACAGCCCCTGGTTCTCGGTGAAGAACGGCCGCTTGTCGCTCACATACGTTTCGGTGGCATCGAAGTTCACCACCAGGTCGTCGCTCTCGACCTGGCCGAAATCCGGGTTGACCGTGGCGGTCATCTGGAACTGGCCATTGGGCTTCCAGAACACGTCCACACCGCCGTTGACGTCGGTACCGCCGTGGATGTTGTCGTACAGGCCGGACATATAGGGCGTGATCGCCAGCAGCGACTGCTGGTAATCGGCCACTTCCACCTGGGCGAAATCGGACAGGAAGCGCGGACGCTCGAAACTGGCCGCCGGCCAGGCCATGCGCTCGCCGGTCGAGCCGATCACGCGATCCAGGTAGACCTTCATCCGGCGCGTGTCGCCGCTGGCCTTGTGCATCGGCGCGATGTACCAGGGGATCAGTAGTTCCACCGACCAGCTGGCGTCGTCCTCGCTGACGGCGTGCTTCCAGTTGCCGTCCCAGTCCTGGCTGAAGTGGTTCTCGTTGGTGACGATGGCATCGTTGATGCCGTCGGTGGACGACACCACGAAGTTGTAGCCGGTGCGCCCGTCACCATCGAAGTCGACCATCACGTTGACCCGGTCGACCTGATCCTCGAAATCGCGCCGCACCTTCTGCCGGGTGCGCGGCACGCCGGCCGGCTGCACGTTGCGGAACGCGATCGCCAGCCCTTGCGGCGTGGCCAGGATCCAGGCTTCGGTCGGCTGGGTGCCCGGCGCGCGCGTGAGCGGCTGCACCTGTCTGAAATCGGTGATGTGCTGGGCACCGGCCCATTCGGCCGGATCGATCCGGCCATCGATTTCCACCGCACCGGCGGGCATCGCCAACGCCATCAACAGGCTTGTCGCCAACACTGAGCCACGCATGGCCTGCTCCCTCTCTCCGGCAGGCGCTGGCCTGCTCCGGTGCGTACATTAGGAAGCTTGCCGGCGCGTGCCGACTGGCATGAGTCATTGCAACCTTTTGCCTGCGGCGTGCATCCACGGGAGCGGCGCGTTGCAGGCGCCTAGCGTAAGGGGGCTTTCATTCGCCCCGCCGCGCCAGGCGTGTCATCTGTCTCCGGATAGGCCGCGTTGGGTCTGCAAGGCCGTCAGCTTCGTGTCGCGTGGCGCCGTGGCTGACTGGCCGTCAGCTCAAGCCACGCGGCGCGGAGATGGCGGCCTTGCAGGCCCAACCCGAAGGGCAGTTCCTGCGCGACCTGTCTGGAGATGGATGACACGCCTTACTTTAGCGCTTGGGCTGGAGCATCGTCCCGGTGCACTTCTTCGAGCCGCAGCGGCAGGCCCAGACCTTCTTCAGGCGGGCGGTGTGCGGCTCGGCCAGGGTGATGCCGTAGTTGTAGGTCAGCTCTTCGCCGGCCTTGATGTTGCGCAGCGCTTCGATCACCACCTTGTCCTTGGTGCGGTCGCTGCCGTCGTGCTCCTCGATCAGCGCTTCGCAGTTGGGATCGCAGCTGTGGTTGATCCAGCGGGCGCTGTTGCCGCCGCGCGCACCGTCGATCACGTACTCGTCGTTGAGCGTGAACAGGAAGGTGTGGCCGCTCTCCACGTCGCCGCCCTCGTCGGCGTCGACCTGCGCGTGGGTGCGCCGTTCGCCCTTGTATTCGATCAGCCGCTCGCCTTTCTTGATGGCCGCAACGGAGAACATGCCGTTGCCGTGGATGGCGGATTTGCGGGTGGCGATCTTGCGCGGCATTGAAGCGTCCGTGTGGGAAGTCTCCGGGCATTGTGGCGGGGCGGCGTGATTCCCGCCACTGACTTGATCGTGCAGGCCTCGGCGCTGCGCGCTCGCATGCACTCAGTGCGCACGACGGAGCGCTCATCAATCATCCGTGCGCACCGATGCATTGCTCCCCGCTGCCGTCTCCGCCAAGGACAGGCTTCAGCCGCTTTCCGAAGACCAACACCGGCCGGCCAGGCAGCCTGAACTCCACCATGCGACCGGGGTTTGAGTCACGGATCGCAAAAGCGTACAATTTCGGTCCACTTTCGCAGTCCCCACCCCGCCATGCTGCGCGTCACCAAGCTCACCGACTACGCCACCGTGCTGCTGACCGTCCTGGCCAGCCGCGTCGGCGAAGTCCTCAGCGCCACTGAACTGGCCGAGGCCTCCGGCCTGGAAGCCACCACCGTCAGCAAGGTGCTCAAGCCGCTGGCCCAGGCCGGCCTGGTCGAAGGCCTGCGCGGCGTGCACGGCGGCTACCGCCTGGCCCATGCGGCCAGCGATATCAGCCTGGTGCAGATCATCGAGGCCATGGAAGGGCCGCTGGCCATCACCGAATGCAGCCAGCAGGACAGCCAGTGCGGCATCGCCCACCAGTGCGGGGCGCGCGCCAACTGGCGCCTGATCAACGACGTGGTCGCCGACGCCCTGCGCGGCATGACCCTGGCGCAGATGCTGCAGCCCGTCGCCTCCTCTTCCACTCCCGATACGCGCCGCCGTCCCATCGCCGCGCATGTCGCCAGCTAACCCGTAGGCAGCCCACATGGCCACCGAAGCAACCCAGGTCCCCGCGCCGCTGCGCAATGTCGAGATCATCGAGCAACTCGGCCGCCGCTACGACGCCGGTTTCATCACCGACATCGAATCCGACTCGCTGCCGCCCGGTCTGAGCGAGGACATCGTCCGCGCGCTGTCGGCCAAGAAGGAAGAGCCGCAGTGGATGACCGACTGGCGGCTGGAGGCGTATCGCCACTGGCTGACCATGCCGGTGCCGCACTGGGCCAAGCTGAAGATCGCACCGATCGATTTCCAGGCGCTGAGCTACTACTCCGCGCCCAAGGGCCCCAAGTACAAGTCGCTCGATGAAGTCCCGCAGGAGCTGCTGGATACCTACGACAAGCTGGGCGTGCCGCTGCACGAGCGCGCCAAGCTGGCCGGCGTGGCGGTGGATGCGGTGTTCGACTCGGTCTCGGTCGGCACCACCTTCCGCAAGGAACTGGCCGAGAAGGGCATCATTTTCTGCTCCATGTCCGAGGCCATCAAGGAACACCCGGAACTGGTCAAGCAGTACCTGGGCAGCGTCGTGCCGGTGGGCGACAACTACTTTGCCGCGCTCAACTCGGCGGTGTTCTCCGACGGCAGCTTCGTCTTCATCCCCAAGGGTGTGCGCAGCCCGATGGAGCTGAGCACCTATTTCCGCATCAACGCCGGCCATACCGGGCAGTTCGAGCGCACCCTGATCGTGTGCGAGGACAAGGGCTACGTGTCCTACCTGGAAGGCTGCACCGCGCCGATGCGCGACGAGAACCAGCTGCACGCCGCCGTCGTCGAGCTGGTCGCGCTGGAAGACGCCGAGATCAAGTATTCCACCGTCCAGAACTGGTACCCGGGCGACGAGGAAGGCCGCGGCGGCATCTACAACTTCGTGACCAAGCGCGCCGAGTGCCGTGGCGCGCGCAGCAAGGTCAGCTGGACCCAGGTCGAAACCGGCTCGGCCATTACCTGGAAGTACCCGTCCTGCGTGCTGCTGGGCGACGACTCCAGCGGCGAGTTCTATTCGGTCGCGCTCACCCACCACCGCCAGCAGGCCGACACCGGCACCAAGATGATCCACGTGGGCCGCAACACCAAATCCAAGATTGTCTCCAAGGGCATCAGCGCCGGCCGCGGCCAGAACACCTACCGTGGCCTGGTCAAGGTCGACAAGAGCGCCAGCGGCGCGCGCAACTTCACCCAGTGCGATTCGTTGCTGATCGGCAAGCAGTGCGGCGCCCACACCTTCCCCTACATCGAGGTGAAGAACCCGGGCGCCACCGTCGAGCACGAAGCCACCACCTCCAAGATCAGCGACGACCAGATGTTCTATTGCCGGTCGCGCGGCATCAGCCAGGAAGACGCGGTCTCGATGATCGTCGACGGCTTCTGCAAGCAGGTCTTCCGCGAGCTGCCGATGGAGTTCGCGGTCGAGGCCAAGAAGCTGCTGGAAGTCTCGCTGGAAGGCAGCGTCGGCTGATGCGCGCCGCGTACAGCCTGCTGACCGTGGCGAGCCTGCTGCTGGTGTGCCCATTCGCGCTGGCCGACCAGCCGCCGGTGGACCGCGATGTAGAGATGGCACTCTGCAAAGGAGCCAACACGCAGTACGACGTCACGCAATGCGCGGGGGATGTCTACGAAGCTGCGGACAAGGAACTCAATGCCGCGTACCAGGCCGTGCTGAAAAAATGGGCCAACTACCCGGACGTCACCGGCAAGCTCCGCCAGGCACAGCGTGACTGGCTCACGTACCGCGATGCAGATGTCGAAGCGAGATTCGCCTTCGAAGATAGCGAAGGTGCGATGCGCGGCACTGCGTACCCAGCTGCTTATGCCTTCTACCGGGCAAGCCTGGCGCGCGAGCGCACGGCCCGCCTGTGCCAATACCTGCGCGGAACCGCGTATGGCGAGGTTGACCGTTCCGCCTGTACGGATCTGGTCAAGCATCCCTACGTCATCCCCGCGCCCACTCATTGACTGCGAATCACATCCTCATGTTGAAGATCGACAACCTCCACGCCTCCGTCGCCGGCAAGGACATCCTCAAGGGCCTCTCGCTTGAGGTTAAGCCGGGCGAAGTGCACGCCATCATGGGGCCCAACGGCGCGGGCAAGTCCACGCTGGGCAACATCCTGTCCGGCCGCGAAGGCTATGACGTTACCGATGGGACGGTGCTGTTCGAAGGCGCCGAGCTGCTGGAACTCGCGCCGGAAGAACGCGCCGCCGCTGGCATCTTCCTGGCCTTCCAGTACCCGGTCGAAATCCCGGGCGTGAACAACACCTACTTCCTGCGCGCCGCGCTCAACGCCCAGCGCAAGGCGCGCGGCGAAGGCGAGCTGGACTCGATGCAGTTCCTCAAGCTGGTGCGCGAGAAACTGGCCGTGCTGCACCTGAAGGATGAACTGCTGCATCGCGGCGTCAACGAAGGTTTCTCGGGTGGTGAGAAGAAGCGCAACGAGATCTTCCAGCTGGCCGTGCTGGAACCGAAGCTGGCGATCCTGGACGAGACCGACTCGGGCCTGGACATCGACGCGCTCAAGGCCGTGGCCGATGGCGTCAACGCGCTGCGCAGCGCCGGCCGCTCGTTCCTGGTCATCACCCACTACCAGCGCCTGCTCGACTACATCAAGCCGGACGTGGTCCACGTGCTGGCCGATGGCAGGATTGTGCAGACCGGCGGCCCGGAACTGGCGCTGGAACTGGAAGCCCACGGCTACGCCTGGCTGAAGGATCGCGTGACGCCGGAAACCGTCGCATGAGCACCCTGCTGGATTCTCTTGCCGCCGCCTTCGACGGTGACAGCGCGCGCCGCAGCGTGCTCGACGACGCCATCGCCGCCGGCCTGCCCAGCCAGCGCGATGAGGCGTGGAAGTACACCTCGCTGCGTGCGCTGGAGCGCCGCAGCTTTGCCGCGGTGGACGCCACGCCCGAACTCGATGCCGCGCTGGTCGCGCATATTCCCGCGCCGCGCTTGGTGTTCGCCAACGGCCGCCATCTCGAAACCCTGTCCGACCTGAGCGGCCTGGACGATGGCGTCAGCGTGCAGCGCCTGTCGCAGGCGTTGGCCGATGGCGGCGATGCCGCGCGCTTCCTGGCGCGTCGCTTCGAGCGTGGCGATGAAGTCTTCGCCCGCCTCAACGCCGCGCTGGCCAGCGAAGGCGTGCTGCTGCGCGTCGAGGCCGATGTGCAGAGCACCACGCCGCTGCACCTGGTGTTCGTTGGCACGGCCGACACCACCGATCGCGCCTGGCACCTGCGCAACCTGATCGAACTGCGCGCGGGTGCCAAGCTGCGCGTGGTCGAGCATCACCTCGCCGCTGGAGAGCACGCGCACCTGTCCAACGCGCTCACCCACGTCCATCTGTCGCAGGGCGCGCAGCTGGTTCACGCGCGCGCCCAGCACGAGTCCGACAAGGCCACCAGCCTGCTGCGCACCGACGCGGTGCTGGCGCGCGATGCGGTCTATACGCGCCTGGATCTGGAGTTGGGCGCCGCCCTGTCGCGGCATGAACTCAACGTGCGCCTGGAAGGCGAAAATGCGCGCCTGGACGCCAACGGCGTGCTGCTGGCCGGCGGCCGGCGTCACGTCGATACGCGCCTCGGGATCGACCACATCGCGCGCGACACCAGCTGCGGCCTGACTTGGCGCGGCCTGGGTACCGGGCGCGGCCGGGCGGTGTTCCATGGCGGCATCCTGATCCGCGAAGGCGCCGACGGCACCGACGCGCGCCTGTCCAACAAGAACCTGCTGCTCTCGGACAATGCCGAGATCGACACCCAGCCGGTGCTGGAGATCCACGCCGACGAAGTGCAGGCCGCACACGGTGCGACCGTCGGCCGGCTGGACGCCAACGCGCTGTTCTACCTGCGCTCGCGCGGCCTGCCGCAGGAGCAGGCCACGCGCCTGCTGACCGCGGCGTTCTGCCGCGAGCCGCTGTCGGTGCTGGGCGATGACGCGCTGGTCGCGCAGCTGGCCGACGCCGTCGATGCCGCGCTGCGCCAGGCAGGTGCGGCATGAACAGCATCGATACCGCAAGCCACGCCAGCGAGGTGGTCGATGACCAGGCCCACGACTGGGCCCGGATCCGCATGGATTTCCCGCTGCTGACCCGCGCAGTCAACGACAAGCCGCTGATCTATTTCGACAACGCCAATACGGCGCAGAAGCCGGTGCAGGTGATTGCGGCGGTGGACGGTTTCTACCGCCGCCAGAACGCCAACGTCAGCCGCGCCGTCCACGCGCTGGGCACCGAAGCGACCGATGCCTACGAAGGCGCGCGCAAGACGCTGGCGCGCTTTCTGGGCGTGCGCGGCGACGAGTTGATCCTGTGCAGCGGCACCACTTTCGCGATCAACCTGGTCGCCTACTCGTGGGCGCTGCCCAACCTCAAGGCCGGCGACGTCATCCTGGTCTCGCGCATGGAGCACCACGCCAACATCGTGCCGTGGCAGCTGGTCGCCGAGCGCACCGGCGCCACGATCAAGGTGGCCGAGATCCTGCCCGACGGCAGCCTGGACCTGGACGCGCTGTACAAGGCCATGACCCCGCAGGTGAAACTGCTGGCCGTGGCCCATGTGTCCAACGTGTTGGGCACGGTCAACCCGGTGCGCGAGATCTGCCGGGCCGCGCGCAAGGCCGGCATCGTTACCGTGGTTGACGGCTCGCAGGCCGCGCCGCACATGCAGCTGGACGTGGCCGGCATCGGCTGTGATTTCTACGCGGTCACCGGCCACAAGATCTGCGGCCCGACCGGCACCGGCGCACTGTGGGCACGCCGCGAACTGCTCGACGCCATGCCGCCCTTCATCGGCGGCGGCGAGATGATCAAGGAAGTCAGCTTCGACAAGACGACCTTCAACGACGTGCCGCACAAGTTCGAGGCCGGCACGCCCAACATCGCCGGCTTCGTTGGCCTGGGCGCGGCGCTGGATTACCTCGAAGGTGTGGGCATGGACGCGATCCGTGCGCGCGAGGCCGAGCTGCTGGCCCACCTCACCGAAGAACTCAACACGATCGAGGGCCTGCGCATCTTTGGCACCGCGCCGGACAAGGCCGCGGTGGTGTCCTTCCTGATCGACGGCGCCCACGCCCACGACCTGGCGACGCTGCTGGACCTGGAAGGTGTGGCCGTGCGCTCAGGCCAGCACTGCGCCCACCCGCTGCTGCAGTACTTCGGCGTGGCGGCGACGCTGCGCGCCTCGCTGGCGTTCTACAACACGCACGACGAGATCGAAGGTTTCATCGCTGCACTGAAGAAAGCCCGCAAGCTGCTGGGCTGAAAGCGCTGGCCTGAATGTGGGAGCTGCTTCAGCAGCGATGAGGCTTTCTCGATGAGGCCCCATCGCCGCAGATGGCCCTGGGCCACGTGGAACGGCCCCCACAGTCCGCACCCTCAACGCCCTGCCCGCGCGTTTTACAATGCGCCCATGCAGACCCTGACCTTCCGCGACGCCACGCTCGCCGACATCGACGCCATCACCGCGCTGGTGACGTCCGCCTATCGCGGCGACGCCAGCCGCGTCGGCTGGACCACCGAGGCCGACATCCTGGACGGCAACCGCATCGACCGCGGCGTGCTGGAACACGACCTCACCCGCCCCGACAGCCGCGTCCTGCTGGCCGAAGTCGATGGCGAGCTGCTGGCGTGCGCGCACGTGGCGATCGAGGACGGCGCCGGTTACTTCGGCATGTTCTCGGTGCGGCCCAGCCTGCAGGGCGGCGGCGTGGGCAAGCAGGTCATGGTCGAGGCCGAACGCATCGCCCGAGAGGAACTGGGCGTGGGCGTGATGCGCATGACCGTGATCGACGTGCGCGAATCGCTGATCGCCTTCTACGAGCGCCGCGGCTACGTGCGCACCGGCAAGTACAAGCCCTTTCCCTATGGTGACGAGCGCTTCGGCACCCCACTGCGCGACGACTTGCGCTTCGAACTGCTGGAAAAATCATTGTGAGCGAGGACTGGACCTTCGTCTGCGCCACCGCCGAGCTGCTGCCCGGCGAGATGCGCAGCACGTTCGACGAGGTCACCGGCACACCGATCGTGGTGTTCAACCTCGACGGCGATCTGTATGCCCTGGAAGACCGCTGCAGCCACGCCGAATTCGAACTGAGCGCCGCCGGCAGCTTCGACGCGCAGGCCGGCAGCGTGGAGTGCGTGCTACATGGCGCGCGCTTCGACATCCGCGAAGGCACCCCGCTATGCGGCCCCGCCTACGCACCGGTGCCCAGGTTCCCAGTCAAGATCGAACACGGCGGCGTCTGGTCGCGCGACGATCGCGACTGAAGATCAGGCCAGCGATCCCCCAACCCGAAAGACCGGCCAAGCGCCGGTTTTTTTGTACCCATCGCGATGCGGCATGGCAGAACCTGCTGGATAAAGGCGATCCAGGACGAAAATTCTTCAAGCGAGGCCATGTAAACCGGTTGTTAATACAAATCGTTCTCATTACAATTCCGCCACGTTTTACGGCCGACATTTTTGCCGCGCCCGGCATTTTCGGCTTCCCGTTCGAGTTTTCCGAGCCCCTGCACATCAGCGAGGGCGGGTCTCGTACGGCCCCCGCACCTCCCGTCAGCCGTCGCCAATGGGGGATTTCGTCAACTTCATTGGAAGAACGCCTGACATGTCGCACATCCGTTCCCGCAAGCACCTGCCGGGCGCCCGCCCGTTGACCGTCGCCGCGCTGGCCACCTCCCTCGCCTTTGCCCTGCCGTCCGCCGCATTCGCGGCCGACACCGTGGCCGCCGATGCGCCGGCCGACCAGCACAAGGATCAGGAGCACGAGCGTGACGGCCATCGCCACCATCGCGACGAAGCCAAGAACCTCGACAAGGTCGACGTGCACGGCTCGCGCATCCAGGCCAAGGCCGTGGCCTCCCCGAAGTTCACCCAGTCGCTGCAGGACACCCCGCAGACCATCCAGGTGATCACCAGCGACCTGTTCAACCAGCAAGGCGCCACTACGCTGACCGAAGCCCTGCGCAACACGCCCGGCGTCGGTGCGTTCTACGCCGGCGAAAACGGCAACACCAGCACCGGCGACACGATCTACATGCGCGGTTTCGACAGCTCCAGCAGCATCTTCATCGATGGCGTGCGCGACCTGGGCTCGATCTCACGTGACCTGTTCAACATCGACCAAGTGGAGGTCGAGAAAGGTCCGGCCGGTACCGACAACGGCCGCAGCGCGCCCAGCGGTGCGATCAACATGGTCAGCAAGCGCGCCTCGTTGCGCGAAGCGATTTCTGGCACCGTCTCTGGCGGCGATGAAGGCCAGAAGCGCGGCACCGCCGACTGGAACCAGACCTTGGGCGGTGGCGGTGCAGCCCTGCGTCTCAACGCCATGTGGCAGGACAGCGACACGCCCGGCCGCGACCACGTCAACAACAAGCGCTGGGGCCTAGCGCCCTCGCTGGGCTTCAACCTTGATGGCGCGACGCGCTATTGGCTGAACCTGTATTACGTCAAGCAGGACAACGTGCCGGACGGCTTCGTGCCGACCATCGGCCTGCCGGGCTGGACCCCGCAGCCGGGCCTGGCCCAGCTGGCTGGCCATCCGGTCGACCCGGAGAACTACTACGGCACCCGCCAGGATCACGATGACGTCGAGGCCAAGCAGGCCACTTTCATCTTCGAGCACGACTTCTCCGACACGCTCAAGTTGACCAACACCGCGCGTTGGGGCGAGACCACGCAGGACTACCTGCTGACCTCGTTCATGGGCACGGGTGTACTGACCGCGGGCAACCCGACCGGCAACATCCAGTGGACCGACATCAACGACCTGTCGACCTACACGCTGGCCCGCAGCAGCAATACGTTCAAGGACCAGCGCAACAAGATCCTCACCGACCAGTTCAACCTGCGTGCGGATTTCGCCACCGGTTCGATCGAGCACAACCTGAGCACCGGCATCGAACTGACGCGCGAAGAGCAGTACAGCCGCAACTTCGGCAGCACCGGCGCGCGTCCGGCCGCCAGCCTGTACAACCCGGACTGGAATGACGTCGGCAACCTGGTCTACTTCCACAATGGCACCGGCAGCTACGGCAAGACCGACACCGCTTCGGTGTTCGCCTTCGACACGCTGAAGTTCGGCGAGAACTTCCTGATCACCGGCGGCGTGCGCTTCGACCACTACAAGACCGAGTACGAGAACACCGCCATCTGCAACAACGGCACCGGCCGAGGCGCCGTGCCGTGCAACGGCGCACCGGTCGGCAGCGCGGTCAGCACGGTCGATACGGACACCAGCGATACGCTGTTCAACTGGAAGCTGGGCGCGGTCTACAAGGTCGGCGACGACGTCAGCCTGTATGCCAACTGGGCGTTGTCGCAGCAGCCCCCGGGCGGCGCCAACTTCGCCCTGGCCTCGGCCGACGGTGCGGCCAACAGCATCAATGCCGATCCGCAGAAAGCCAAGACCTTCGAAGTGGGCACCAAGTGGAACGTGCTGGAGAACCTAGCCGTCAACCTGGCGCTGTTCCAGACCGACGTGACCAACGAGATCAACGCCAACGTAGTCGATGACTTCGGCAACCCGACCCAGACCGGCGAGAAAAAGGTCAAGGGCGTAGAGCTTTCGGCGGTCGGCAATATCACCGACAACTGGACCATCTCGGCGGGCTACACCTCCATGACCACGGATGTCACCGAAGGCCCGGTGGTCAATGCCGATGGCACTTCCGGCCTGTCGTATACGCCGGACGATGCCTTCACCAGCTGGACCAGCTACCGCTTGCCGTTTGGCCTGACCATCGGCGGCGGCGTGCGCTACTCCGGGCAGATGCATCGCGGCACCGACGGTGCGGTCGGCACGCCGGCGTTCACCAAGTCCTACACGGTCTATGACGCCGTCGCTTCGTACGACATCTCGCGCAACGTCACCGTGCGTCTCAACGGCTACAACCTGTTCGACAAGGAATACGTCGCGGCAATCAACAAGAGCGGCTACCGCTACACGCCGGGGACGCCGCGGACCTTCCTGCTGAGCGCGGATTTCCGTTTCTGATCCTGCGCGTCTGCTAGGTTGCACCCACCGTGCCGGGCCACCGGCACTTCCAGCACGGGAAGGCTTGCCTTCCCGTGCGTCGTTGTAGAGGCCCCACACGATGCTGCTGCACGTTCCCAACGTCCTTGATGCCGACCAGCTCCAACAGATGCGCCAGGCGTTGGACGCGGCCGACTGGACCGATGGCCGCGAGACCGTCGGCGCGCAAGGCGCCAAGGTCAAACGCAACGAGCAACTGCCCGATGCCTCGCCCCTGCGCGAACAGCTCGGCCAGCAGGTGCTGGCGGCACTGGAACGCAGTCCGCTGTACTTCGCCGCTGCCCTGCCGCTGCGCACGCTGCCGCCGCGCTTCAACCGCTACACCGGCGGCGGAGAATACGGCTTCCACGTCGATGGTTCGGTGATGGCCGTGGATCGCCCCGGCCAGTCGCGCCAGCAGGTGCGCAGCGATCTGTCGTGCACGCTGTTCCTGTGCGAGCCGGACGAATACGACGGCGGCGAACTGGTCATCAGCGACACCTACGGCGAGCACGAGGTGAAGCTGCCGGCTGGCGACCTGATCCTGTATCCGTCCAGCAGCCTGCACAAAGTCACGCCCGTGACGCGCGGCGCACGCTTGGCATCGTTTTTCTGGGTGCAGAGCATGGTCCGCGACGAAGCAAACCGACGTCTGCTGCTGGAGATGGATACCGCCATCCAGCGGCTCACTGCCAGCGGCGGCGATCAACAGGCGATCGTCCAGCTGACCGGCGTGTACCACAACCTGCTGCGCGGCTGGGCCGAAGTCTGATACGCCAAATCTAGCCCCAAATGACCGTGCCATAATTGAGACCGATTCTCATTTCATGGTGTAATGCCGCGATCGCTAGACCGTCGAACTCCTTCGGAATCCTCCGTTCTTGTCCCAGGCCGCTGCCCCGCTTTCCGCACAGCAACGCCGTGGCTTCTGGCTGCGCACGCTGCACCAGTGGCACTGGATCAGTTCGGCGGTGTGCCTGATCGGAATGCTGCTGTTCGCTGCCACCGGCATCACGCTCAACCACGCAGCCAGCATCGAATCCAAGCCGCAGGTCACCCATCGCACTGCGACCGTTCCGGCGCCGCTGCTCAAGTCGCTGGGTGCGCGCGAAGACGGCAACGCGCCGCTGCCGCGCGTGGTCTCGGACTGGCTGGAAGGCACGCTGGACATCAGCCTGGCCGGGCGCGAGGGCGAATGGTCGGCCGATGAGGTCTACGTGTCGCTGCCGCGCCCCGGCGGCGATGGCTGGCTGTCACTGGATCGCGAAAGCGGCGCGGTGGAATTCGAGTCCACCGATCGCGGCTGGGTCTCGCTGTTCAACGATCTGCACAAGGGCCGCAACGCCGGCGCGGCGTGGAGCTGGTTCCTCGATGTGTTCGCGGTGGCGTGCCTGGTGTTCTGCATCACCGGGCTGTTGCTGTTGCAGCTGCACGCCGGCCAGCGTCGCATGACCTGGCCGATGGTGGGCCTGGGGCTGCTGGTGCCGCTGCTGCTGGCGCTGATCTTCGTCCACTGATTCCCCCTCTGTTGACCTGCACCTTCAAGGACGCCTCGCTATGACCAAGACCGTACCGATCACCCTGACCATCGCGCTCAGCGGGCTGCTGGCGCTGCCGTCGTATGCGGCGACGCTGCAGGTGAAGGTGGAGATCCCGCAGCTCAACGTGGCCGAGTACCACCGTCCGTATGTGGCCGTGTACGTGGAAGGCGCCGACGGCAAGGCCGCGGCCAACCTGGCGGTCTGGTACGAGAACAAGGACACCAAGGAAGGCCACGGCACCAAGTGGCTGCCCGACCTGCGCCAGTGGTGGCGCAAGTCCGGCCGCAGCCTGGAACTGCCGGTGGACGGCTTGACCGGCCCGACCCGTCCGGCGGGCGTGCAGACCCTGGATTTCGCCGCCAATGCGCCGCAGCTGTCCGGCCTCAAGCCCGGCAGCTACACGCTGGTGGTGGAAGCGGCGCGCGAAGTCGGCGGCCGCGAGCTGGTCAAGGTGCCTTTCACCTGGCCGGCCACCGCTGCGCAGACCGCCAAGGGCCAAGGCAGCACCGAAGTCGGCGCCGTCTCGCTGACCGCCAAGCCCTGATCTTCTTCCCCGCATTCGCACGTCTTAACGGAGCAACCCGCATGAAGCGTTCCCTGACCCTCGCCCTGGCACTGGCCGCCGCCCTCCCCTTCACCGCCGCCGCGCACAAACAGTGGCTGGTGCCTGCCTCGACCGTGGTCGCCGGCAACGATGTGTGGGTGACGGTGGATGCAGCGGTGTCCAACGAGCTGTTCTATCCGGACTTCGTGCCGGTGCGCCTGGACGGCATCACCATCACCGCGCCCGATGGCAGCACCGTGCAGGCGCAGAACGACGCCACTGGCAAGACCCGCAGCGTATTCGACGTGGAGTTGAACCAGCAGGGCACCTACCGCGTGGCCAACGTCACCAACGGCCTGTCGGCCCGCTGGGGCGAGCGTCGCGGCCCAGGCGCGCCGCCGGCGCCGGGCGCCAAACCCGATCCCAACAGCGGCTTCCTGCGCAGCGTCACCGCCGAGGAACTGGCCACCAAGGTGCCCAAGGGCGCCAAGAACCTGGAAGTCACCGAGAACCTGGGCCGCGTGGAAACCTTCATCACCAACGGTGCGCCGACCCCGATCAAGGCGACCGGCAAGGGCCTGGAGCTGGTGGAAGTAACCCACCCCAACGACCTGTTCGCCGGTGAGGCCGCCAAGTTCAAGCTGATGGTCGATGGCCAGCCCAAGGCCGGACTGGAAGTGCAGGTCGTCCGCGGCGCCACGCGCTACCGCAACGCGCAGGAAGACACCAAGGTCACCACCGACGCCAACGGCGAGTTCTCGGTGCAGTGGGCCGAGCCGGGCATGTACTGGATCTCGGCTTCGACCACCGACAACAAGACCACGGTCAAGCAGGCCACCCAGCGTCGCCTGAGCTACATCGCCACGCTGGAAGCCCTGCCGCAGTAAGGCAGCCACCGGGCGCGGCTCGACCACGCCCGGTGCGTCCCCGCACGCGGCCGATTGCCCATGTCTTCCCTGCTCGCTCCTTCGCGCATGTTGGCGCTGGCCACGCTCGGCGGCCGCACCATGGGCACGACCTGGTCGACCAAGCTGGCCGTGCCATCGGGCGTGGACCTGCATCCACTGCATGACCTGTTGCAGGCCACGCTGGATCGCGTGGTCGCGCAGATGAGCACGTGGGAAGCCGGGTCGGACCTGTGCCGTTTCAACCACGCCGCGCCCGGCAGCTGGCAGGTGCTACCGCACGATTTCGGCCAGGTGATGGCCTGCGCGCTGAAGATCGCCGCGGCCAGCGGGGGCGCGTTTGATCCGACCGTCGGCGCGCTCGTACAGGCCTGGGGTTTCGGTGCCGGCGGTGGCACGCCATCGATTCCCGCGCCGGCGGCCCTGGCGCAGGCACAGGCGCGTCCGCGCTGGGCGCAGCTGGTCCTGCGCGAGGATCCTTTCGAACTCCTGCAGCCCGGCGACGTGCAGCTGGATCTGTCGGCCATCGCCAAGGGTTACGCGGTCGACCTGCTGCTGCAGGCGCTGCAGGCACGTGGCATCGCCGATGCGCTGGTGGAAGTCGGCGGCGAACTCGCCGGCCGCGGCTGCAAGCCCGACGGCACGCCGTGGCGCGTGCTGGTGGAGACCGGCGCCGATGAGCATGGCGATCTGCCACCGCGCGTGCTCGCCCTGGACGGCCTTGCCGTGGCCACCTCCGGCGATCGCTGGCATCGCTTCGAACACGACGGCGTGCGTTACGCGCACACCTTCGACCCGCGCACCGGACAGCCCGTCACGCAGGCGGCCGCCGCCGTCACCGTGGTCGCCACCACTGCGATGGACGCCGACGCCTGTGCCACCGCGCTGACCGTGATGGGCGTGGACGCCGGGCTGGCGTTCGCGACCACGCACGGGCTGGCGGCGCGTTTCGTCACGCAGTCCGATGCGGGTGCGCAGGAACGGATGAGCGCGCGTTTCGTTGACCTGCTGGCGGCATGAGCAACGCGCGATTGCGTCCGTCGCGCGCCGCCTTGGGCAATGGCCTGGTGCTGCTGGCGCTGGCCGCGGTGGTGGCGGTGCTGTTCGCCTGGCAGCCCGGCGACTGGTGGCGTGGACCGCCGCGACCACAGCGCTGGATCGGCGCTGGTCTCAGCCTGGCGGCGTACGTCGCGTTCACGGGTTGGATCCTGTGGCGCGCCCGCGCGCCGCGCGCCGAAACGCTGACAGAGCAGATCGACGCCGAGACCGTGCTGGTCGCCCACGCCAGCCAGACCGGCTACGCCATCGAACTCGCGCTGCGCACCGCGCAGTCGCTGCGCGAAGGCGGGATTGAGGTACGGGTGCGCTCGTTGGCGTCGCTGGATCTGGCCACGCTGGCGCATTACCGCCGCGTGTTGTTCGTGGTCAGCACCACTGGCGAAGGCGATCCACCGGATCTGGCGCTGGGCTTCGTGCGCGATGTGCTGGCGCACCCAGCCGCGCTAGCGCCGCTGCAGTACGCCGTGCTTGCGCTGGGCGATGCGACCTACGCGCAGTACTGCGCATTCGGACGGCAGCTCGACGACTGGCTCCGCCGACATGGCGCGACGCCGCTGTTCGACCGCGTGGAGGTGGACAACGCCGACGATGCGGCTCTGCGCCACTGGCAGCACCACCTGGCGCTGCTGGCCGGCTATGCCGACCTGCGCGACTGGCGCGCCCCCAGCTACGAAGCCTGGACGCTGCAGGAACGCCGCCTGCTCAATCCCGGCAGCCTCGGCGGCCCGGTCTACCACCTCGCCCTGACGCCGCCTGCCGACATGCCACACTGGCAGGCCGGCGACCTGGTCGAGATCGGCCCACGCCATGCGCCCACGCGCGTGGCGCAATGGCTGCAGCAGCAAGCGTTGGATGCCACCACCTCGGTATTGGTAGAACAGACGCCGATGCTGTTGGCGCAAGCGCTCGCCGCGCGCCAGTTGCCCGACGCGCCCGCGCCCGGGGTTACTCCGCAGACATTGGTTGAGACGCTGCCGCCATTGCCGCATCGCGAGTATTCGATCGCCTCGCTGCCAGCCGATGGCGCACTGCACTTGTTGGTAAGGCGGATGCAGCGGCCCGACGGCAGCCCCGGCCTGGCCAGCGGTTGGTTGTGCGATCACGCCACGCCTGGCGCATCGATTGCGCTGCGGCTGCGGGCCAATCCCAACTTCCACCCGCCGGCACCGGACGTGCCCCTGATCCTGATCGGCAACGGCACCGGCATCGCCGGGTTGCGCGCCCTGCTCAAGTCACGGATCGCCGCCGGCGCGCGACGCAACTGGCTGCTGTTCGGCGAACGCCAGCGCGCGCACGATGTCTATCACGGCGATGAACTCAGCACCTGGCACGCACAAGGCTGGCTGGAGCGGCTGGACCTGGCGTTCTCACGCGACGAAACACCGCGCCTGTACGTGCAGGACGCCCTGCGCCGGGCCGCGTCCGACCTGCAGCGTTGGATCGCTGAAGGCGCCGCCGTTTACGTCTGCGGCAGTCTTGACGGCATGGCGCCAGGCGTGGATGCGGTGCTACAGGACACGCTGGGCGAGGCCGAAGTCGACACCCTGCGCGCACAGGGCCGCTATCGCCGCGACGTGTATTGAGCTGCGTTACGCAGGCTCCGGCGTGGTGAACTTCACCGCGATCAGCTCGCCGCCACCGTCCAGTGCATAACGCACCCGATCCGGCGTGCCGTACAGCAGCGCCGTATCGCCCGCCCACAGCGGCGGCAGGCCGGAGGCCGCATCAAAACGCGCCTGCCCGGCGATCAGGTGGATCGCCCAGTGCGTGCGCGCATCGGCGAAGAAGAACATCGGCCCCACCAGCGGCCGCAACAGCAGTTCGGCATCCAGTGCCTCTGGCCGCCACATCAGATTGAAGTCGTGGGTCACCCCGTCGACCAGCTCGCCGCGCAGGCTGCGCGCGCCGCTGAAGCGATGCTTCTCGTGCGGCGGCGACAGCGTCACCGTCTGCCCATCGTCGAAGCACAGGCGCACGCCGTTGCCATGCAGCAGCACCAGTTCGCGCTCGACGCCGGGGAATGCGGAGAACGCCGCGTCCTGCTCGATCTCGGCGATCGACAGGCGCCAGTCCCAGTCATCGCCGGCATGCGAAGCGGCGATCTGGCGGGTCCAGCCCAGGCCGTTGCGCCAGCGCTCGCGGCGGTATTCGTTGGCAGGGATTACTTGCGTGACGCGAGCGTCGAACGGATGCGAAGTCATGGGACCAAGTTTAGCCGCACCACAAATAGAACCGCCCGGGTGCGTGCGGCGCACCCGGGCGGAAGTACTTCCCTGTCGGCATCGTGCCTTGGTCTACCGGCGTCCTGCCTTCCCTCGTCTCCCACCCAGCCAGGTGGTGAGGTACATCCCTGTCGGCATCCCTGCCGGTCACGTGGCGTCCTGCCCTTGAAGGTCGCGGCGGTGCGTCCTGCTCCGCTGCGTCCCGTGACGTCTTTGCGCCTTAGCGACGTGCCACCGGCTTGGCCGGTGCGGCAGCGGCGGAAGGCTTTTTTGGTGCGGCAGCCGAGCGGCCGACCTCGATGCGATCGCGGTTCTTCTCGACGGTCTTCAGGCCGATGCCCTTGACCATCGCCAGCTCTTCGGCGCTCTTGAAGGGGCCGTTGGTCTTGCGGTAATCGACGATGGCTTGGGCCTTGGTGGCCCCGACGTTGAGCAGCACGGCGTCCAGTGCGGCGACGTCGGCCGTGTTGATGTTCACCTTGGTCTCGGCGGCCTGCGCGGCGGTGATCAGCAGCAGCGACAGGAACAGCGACTTGATCAGGATGGAAATGGATTTCATGGCAACACTCCTTGTGGCGATGAGTTGGGTAGGCGTTCCGGTCCGGGACGGGCTGCGTCATCCGGTGTGCACAGTCTCCCCCTCGACACAGGGCCACGATATCGGCCCAGGCCCTTGGGCGATGCCGGGAAACATCCCGATCCTTTGTAGGAAAAGTCCTACACGCCCCGGCCCCGGCAAGCCGTACAGATCGGGGGGCGTAGAATTGACGGCAGATTTTTGCTGAGTAGAGCCGCATGGATACCGCACGCCTGGACCGTTTCGTTGCCGGCAAGTGGGATGAGGAAATCGTCCCGCAGCTGGTCGAATACATCCGCATCCCCAACAAATCCCCGATGTTCGACGCCGATTGGGTCGCCAACGGCTACATGGCCCAGGCCGTGACGCTGATGGAAACCTGGGCCAAGGCCCAGCCCATCGCCGGCATGCAGGTGGAGGTGATCGAACTGGAAGGCCGCACGCCGCTGATCTTCCTGGACATCCCGGCCAGCGGCGAAGGCACCGGCGAGGACTGCGTGCTGCTGTACGGCCACCTGGACAAGCAGCCGGAAATGACCGGCTGGGACGAGGACCTGGGCCCGTGGAAGCCGGTGATCAAGGGCGACAAGCTCTATGGCCGCGGCGGTGCCGACGATGGCTACGCAATCTACGGTTCGCTGTCGGCGATCCTGGCGCTGCAGGAACAGGGCCTGCCGCATGCGCGCTGCGTGATCCTGATCGAGGCCTGCGAGGAATCGGGCAGCTATGACCTGCCCGCCTACGTCGACCATCTGGCCGAACGCATCGGCAAGCCCTCACTGGTGGTCTGCCTGGACTCGGGCTGCGGCAACTACGAGCAGCTGTGGTGCACCACCTCGCTGCGCGGCATGGCCGGCGGCAACTTCACGGTGAAAGTGCTGAGCGAAGGCGTCCACTCCGGCGATGCCTCGGGCATCGTCCCGTCCAGCTTCCGCCTGCTGCGCCAGCTGCTGTCGCGCCTGGAAGACGAGACCACCGGCAAGGTCGTGGTCGAGGACCTGTTCGTCGAGATCCCGGCCGAGCGCCTGGAACAGGCCGCCAAGGTCGCCGGCGTGCTGGACAAGGAGGTCTACGAAAAATTCCCGTTTCTGCCCGGCATGACGCCGATGGACAGCGATCTGACCGAGCTGGTGCTCAACCGCACTTGGCGCCCGGCGCTGTCGATCACCGGCGCCGATGGCCTGCCTGCGCTGGCTTCGGCCGGCAACGTGCTGCGCCCGCAGACCTCGGTGAAGATTTCCCTGCGCCTGCCGCCGACCCTGGACGGCAAGCGCGCCGGCGAGATCCTGAAAGACGTGCTGCTGCGCGACCCGCCCAACGGCGCCAAGGTCGAACTGGTGCTGGAGAAGTCCTCCACCGGCTGGAACGCCCCCGCACAGTCGCCGTGGCTGACCGACGCCATCGAAGCGGCCTCGCAGGCCGCGTTCGGCAAACCGGCGATGTACATGGGTGAAGGCGGCACGATCCCGTTCATGGGCATGCTGGGCGAGAAATTCCCGGGCGCGCAGTTCATGATCACCGGCGTGCTGGGTCCGCACTCCAACGCGCACGGCCCCAACGAGTTCCTGCACATCCCGATGGGCAAGCGCGTCACCGCCTGCGTGTCGCACGTGATCGCCGCGCATCAGGCGGCCAGCGTGGCCGGCCTGACCACCGGCGTGGCCGCTGCGGCTAGCGCGCAGGAACGCGGCGAGCACGGTTGCTGTTGATCGCACCGCGCCATCGCGCTGAATGAAAACGGCCGCACATGCGGCCGTTTTCACGTGCGCGTCGCGGCTGGCTGGCAGGCTGGCATTCCTCTCCTCATGCATGAGGCACACACGATGGAACACCTGTTCGGCAGCGGCAGCTGGCTCTACACCATCCTGGTCGGCTTCATCGTCGGCCTGCTCGCCCGCGTCGTCACCCCGCACAACGCGCGCATGGGCTGCCTGCTGACGATCGGGCTGGGGATCGTCGGTGCGCTGCTGGCCGGCTGGTTCGGCCGCAGGATGGGCTGGTATGGCGCGGGTGAGCCGGCCGGCTTCGTCGGTGCATTGATCGGTGCGGTGGTGATCCTGGGCCTGACCAGCCTCTTCAGCCGTCCACCGCGCGGACGCGGCTGACTTCTTCTTCGCCGCCAACCAGGCAAAGCAAAAGGCCACCCGATCGGGTGGCCTTTTGCGTGCTGCTTCAGTGTTGGATCAACGCTTGCTGCCGTGGCGGGCGTGCATGTCGTCCTCGTGGTCCAGCCAGTTGCTGCCCTTGTTCTTCAGCGCGAACACGTACACCAGCAGCGAGATGAACATCACCACCGTGGCGTAGATGATGAAGGTGTCCATCTGCTTGGCGCCCTTGGCCCACTGGTACAGCAGTGGCGCGGTGCCGCCGAACACCGAGTTGGCCAGCGCATAGCCCAGGCCCACGCCCAGGGCGCGGATGTAGGTCGGGAACAGCTCGGCCTTCACCACCGCGTTGATCGAGGTGTAGCCGGTCAGGATCACAAAGCCGATTACCAGGATCGCGAACGCCGAGCCCCAGGTCGTCTGCTGCGGCAACGCGGTGATCAGGTACCAGGTGTAGGCCACGCTGCCGACGCCGAAGAACACCAGCAGCGTCTTGCGGCCGATGCGATCGGACAGCCAGCCGCCGACCGGCTGCAGCAGCATCAGCACCGTCAGTGCGATCAGGTTGAGCACCGTGCCCTTCATGATGTCGTCGCCGGCGAAGGCGGTCTGGATCATCTTCGGGCCAGTCACCGAATAGGTGTAGAAGGCCAGCGTGCCGCCCGCGGTGATCAGGAAGCACAGCAGCAGCGGACGCCACTGGTTGACGAACAGCTCCTTCAGCGAGCCGGACTTGCGCGCGCCGCCGGTCTTGGCATCGGCGATGGCGGTCTCGGACAGCGATTCGTCCATCGTGCGACGCAGCCAGAACACCACGATCGCCGACACGCCGCCGATCGCGAAGCCCACGCGCCAGCCCCACTCCACCACGTGGTCCTTGGTGAAGAAGGTCAGCAGCAGGAACAGCGTCAGCTGCGCCAGCACGTGGCCGCCGACCAGGGTGACGTAATGGAACGAGGACAGCAGGCCGCGATGGCCCGGCACCGCAGCTTCGGACATGTAGGTGGCGCTGGCGCCGTATTCGCCACCGGTGGCAAAGCCCTGCAGCAGGCGCGCGATCACCAGGATGATCGCCGCGCCCACCCCGATGGTCTCGGCCGTGGGCACGATGGCGATGCCGAACGAGCAGATCGCCATGAGCGTGACCGACAGGGTCAACGAGGCGCGGCGGCCATGACGGTCGGCGTAGCGGCCGAAGAACCAGGCGCCGATCGGGCGCATCAGGAAGGTCACCGCGAAGATCGCCCACACGTACAGCGTGGCGTTCTTGTCGCCGGCGGAGAAGAACTTGGATTCGAAGTAGCTGGCGAAGACCGAGTAGACGTAGACGTCGTACCACTCCACCAGGTTGCCGGCCGAGCCCTTGAGCGTGTTGGAGATCGAGCGCTTCAGGCTCTTGTGGCTGGTCGCCATCGGATCGGCGACGGGTGTGGATGCGCTCATGCGGGCCTCGCTGTCATGGCTTGAACATGCCTGGAATGGGAACCTACGTGTTCCCCCGCGATGCCTGACCGGCTGCGCCTGGTCGAGACATCGCCGCCATGATGGGCAGCGCGTCGTGAGCGGCACGCGATGGGAGCCGCACTTTATAAACGCCGAAGGCCCGCCTGGTGGCGGGCCTTCGACTTATTGGCTATGCAGCGTGGACCGCCGCACGCAGGCTCAGCTGCGGCCGTACTGGTCTTCGAAACGGACGATATCGTCCTCGCCCAGGTAGCTGCCGGACTGCACTTCGATCAGCTCCAGCGGCAGGCGACCCGGGTTCTTCAGGCGATGGGTCACGCCCAGCGGGATGTAGGTGCTCTGGTTCTCGGTGAGCAGGATCACCTCGTCGCCGCGGGTCACTTCGGCCGTGCCGCTGACCACGATCCAGTGCTCGGCGCGATGGTGGTGCATCTGCAGGCTCAGCGTGGCGCCGGGATTGACGGTGATGCGCTTGACCTGGAAACGCGCGCCCATGTCGATCGAGTCGTACGCGCCCCACGGGCGATAGACCTTGCGATGCAGGACCGCCTGGCTGCGCTCATCGTGCTTGAGCTGGGCCACGACCTTCTTGACCTCCTGCACGCGATCCTTCTTGGCGACCAGGATCGAGTCATCGGTCTCGACCACCACCACGTCGTCCAGGCCGACCAGCGCGACCAGGCTTTCGGCGTAGACATAGCTGTTATGCGTGTCGACGGTGATGACATCACCCGAGCAGGCGTTGCCGTTGGCGTCCTTCTCGGTGACATCCCACAGCGCCGACCACGAACCAACATCGTTCCAGCCCACGTCCAGCGGCAGCACCTTGGCGTCGGCGGTCTTTTCCATCACCGCGTAGTCGATGGAATCGGACGGGCAGGCTTCGAACGCAGCCTTGTTCAAGCGGATGAAATCGCCGTCGCGCTTGGCGCCTTCCAGCGAGGCGCGCACCGCGGCGACCATCTCCGGCTGGAACTTCTGCAGTTCCTCGATGTAACGGCTGGCCTTGAACAGGAACATGCCGCTGTTCCAGAAATACGTGCCTTCGGCCAGGTATTTGGCGGCGGTTTCGGCATCGGGCTTCTCGACGAAGCGCAGCACCGGCTGCACGCCCTGGCCCTTGTCGGCCTGGATGTAGCCGAAGCCCGTTTCCGGGCTGCTGGGCACCACGCCGAAGGTCACCAGCGCGCCGGCTTCGGCTGCGGGCGATGCCGCTTCCACCGCAGCGCGGAAGCCTTCCGGATTGGTGATCACATGATCGGAGGGCAACACCAGCAGCAGCGGATCGTCGCCGCCTTCCAGCGCGCACAGCGCGGCAGCGGCGATGGCCGGGGCGGTGTTGCGGGCGACCGGCTCCAGCAGGATCTGCGCCTGCGGCGCCTTGATCTCGCGCAGCTGCTCGGCCACCAGGAAACGGTGATCTTCATTGGCCACGACCAGCGGCGGCAGCGAGGTCAACGGCTCAACGCGGCGCCAGGTGGCCTGGACCATCGTGTCTTCGCCACCGAGTGGCAGGAACTGCTTGGGATAGGCTTCGCGCGACAGCGGCCACAGGCGTGTGCCGGAACCGCCTGACAACAGGACAGGCTGGAGCTTGCTCATCGAGGAAAATCTCTTCCGTGGGGGAAATCCACCGCAGTGTAACCTGCGCACCCCAGCCCTTATCCCGCCTGTTCCATGAACGAAGTGCCCGTTGCCCTGGACCCGACCGACCGCGCGAACCAGCGCCAGGACTGGGCCCGCCACGCGCTCGACGACGGCCACGCCACCCTGCACCGCGCCAGCGTCGACGCCGGCCAACGCAGTTACTGGCGCACGCAAGGCACAGGTCCCACGCGGATCGTGATGGATTCGCCACCTGGACTGGAAGACGTGCGCCCCTGGCTGCATTGGCACGCGATCCTGACAGCCGGCGGGGTGCGCCTGCCGCAGATCCTGGCTCGTGAGGTGGAATCCGGATTCCTGCTGCTGGAGGACCTCGGCCAGCCCACATTGGCGCAGCAGCTGGCGCGCGATGCGTCCGACGCCGATGCCTGGATCGAGGCGGCCATCGGCCAGTTGCTCACCTTGCAGGCCATCGCCCCGCCCGAGGGCACTGGCATGTTCGGCGAAGCGCTGCTGCAGCGCGATGCGGGCCTGTTCGAAGAATGGTTCCTGCGTCGCCACCTGGGCCTCGAACTGGATTGCGATTTGAGCGACGGCCTTGAACTGGTCCAGCGCCGGCTGATGGACAACGCGCTGTCCCAGCGCAAGGTGCTGACCCACCGCGATTTCATGCCGCGCAACCTGATGCCGGTGCTGCCGGGCCCGGCGGTGCTGGATTTCCAGGACTGCGTGATCGGTCCTGTCGCTTACGACGCGGTGAGCCTGCTGAAAGATGCGTTCCTGAGCTGGCCGCTTGCACGCGTGGACGGGTGGCTGCTGCAGTACCACGCACGGGCGCTGATCGCCGGGATTCCAGTGCCGGCATCGGCCGAGGTGTTCCTGCGCGATGCCGACTGGATGGGCATCCAGCGCCATCTCAAGATCCTGGGCATCTTCTGCCGCCTGCATTACCGCGATGGCAAATCGCAGTACCTGCCGGACCTGCCGCGCTTCATTACCTATCTGGAAGAAGTGCTGCCGCGCCATCCGCAGCTGCAGCCGCTGCAGCAGCTGCTGGACGAGCACATCCGCCCGGCCCTGCAGGCACGCGCCGCATGAAGGCGCTGGTCTTTTCCGCAGGACTGGGCGAACGCATGCGCCCGCTGACCGACACCACGCCCAAGCCGCTGCTGGAAGTCGCCGGTACGCCGCTGATCGTCTGGCACCTGCGCAAGCTCGCCGCACTGGGCATCACCGACGTGGTGATCAACCTGAGCTGGCTGGCCGAACAGTTTCCCCGGGTGCTGGGCGATGGCAGCGCGTTCGGCGTGCGTATCGCCTGGTCGCACGAAGGCGCCGTGCCACTGGAAACCGGCGGCGGCATGCTGCACGCGCTGCCGCTGCTGGGCAACGCGCCATTCCTGGCGGTCAACGGCGATGTCTGGACCGATTTCGACTTCGCCACGCTGCCCAGCGAGCCGGCCGGCGATGCGCACCTGGTGATGATCGACAACCCGCCGCATCACCCGCGCGGCGATTTCCATTTCGACGCGGCCGGCCTGTTGCAGCCGCGCAGCGATTCGGCGGCGAATTTCACCTATTCGGGCATCGGCGTGTACCGGCCGTCGGTGCTGCGCGACTGGCACAAGGTGTTCGAATCCAGCACCAGCCCGGGCCTGGACGGCCAGCCGCCGCGCTTCCCGCTGGCCCCGTTGCTGCGCGCAGCCATGCGCCGCAACGCCGTCAGCGGCCAGCGCCACGCCGGCCGCTGGACCGACGTTGGCACGCCGCAGCGGCTGGCCGAACTGGACGCACAGCTGGCAGCAGAAGCCGGTCACAGCGCGGACTGAGCTCCGATCGCCCCGCGTGGCGGCGCGGTCGTGCGCCGGTTAGGATCGGCTGATCCAAGGAATGCAATGCACACAGGAGTCGTGCCATGGCTGCAAACGGATTGCAGGGTTCCCCGACCAGCAGCGCCCAGGCGCTGGCCGCACGCGCCGCACTGGCCAGCGGCCAGGATGAAGACGCCTCGCGCGCCGATCAGCTGATTCTCGACCACCGCGGTATCGGCGGCATCGACGCCGCCGCGCTGGTGCGCGACATGGTCGCCGCGCCGGGTTATCCGGGCCATCGCAAGGTCAAGCCGCTGATCGCCGAGATTGAACAGCACCTGGACAAGCGCGAGGCGCATCGCTTCGAGGAAGCGCTCGACGATGCCGGTGTCACCGACAGCGCCTTCGAGGATGCTGCCGAAAAGACCGGGCGCGGCGTCTTCGGCTTCTTCCGCGGCCTGTTCCACGCGGTGGAAAAGATCGACGACACCATCCGCAAGACCTTCGACAAGGTCGAACAATGGGCCCATGCCACCGCCAGCGATCCGCAGGCGGGCCTTCTTTCGCGCCTTGTCGCGCGCACCGTGGAAGCGCCCGTCGCCCTGGCCGGCACCGCCTACAAGACCGTCAGCGCGCCGGTGATGAGCGCAGTGCATACGGTCGAAGACGTGGCCGCCGCCGGCAAGGTGATTTACCGCTTCGTCTCCGACGAGCCCTACCGCGACACCGTCACCAGCTTCGCGCGCCTGCGCATGACCGAGGAGCTGACGCTGCCGGGCAAGCTGTTCGACCAGGTCACCGAGCAGGCGCTGGACAAGCTGGGCCAGTGGGAAACCGGCCTGCTGCAGGCCAAGCTGGCCGGCACCGAAGGCGACTACCTGGCCCAGGTCACTAACGAACGCGGCATCTCGCTGTTCACCGGCATCTGGCCAGTGGCGCAGGCTGAAGCACTGGACCGGCTGGCCAGTGTGCTCAAAAGCGTTTCGCTGGACGACATCGAAGGCCTGAAGAACGTCGTGGGCCACGCCAGCGCTGCGATCGGCCGCGACGACGACACCAGCGCGCTGGGCCTGAAAACGCTCGGCCATCTGGTCGACGAATACCGCCACGAAGGCACGCTCGACACGCTGGTCGATACCGCGCGCGTCACCGGCAGCCTGGAGACGCTGATGCGCTCGGGCCAGCTTTCGCCAGGCGAACTGACCGACCTGGCCAGGCACGACCCCACCCTGTTCCTGCCAGATCCGCAGACCCTCGCCGGGATGTCGACCGAACAGCGCGCGCGCTACGGCAGCGTCGAGCTGGACACCGCGCTGCAGGCCAGCCTTGGCCAGCTCGACCCGAGCAATCTCACCGCACACCAGGCTGCTGATGCGATCGAAGCGTTGGTCGGCCGCAACCTCGCCCAAGCCGGCTACAGCGACATCGCCGCGCTCACCGGCAAGGACGGCAGCCCGCTGCAGATGGCCGCGCGCAATGCGCAGGGGCAGATCGAGTTCTTCGACTTCGACACCAACGCTTTGGCGGCCGCCGCAAAACGGGCTCCAGGCCAGGACCTGGCGCAGCTGGTCGAACAGCTGCAGCGGGACACCGGCCAATTCCGCGATCCGCTTGCACCGCAGCTCGCGCATGGCGCGCAAGCAGTTCCTGCACACGCAGCGTCTGACGCACCGCCGGCGATCCACATCGGCGGCAACACCGATCTCTCTCATGGACAGGCCGTGGGCACGGCAAAACAGGAAACGCCGGCAGCCAATCCGCTGGCCCTGCCGATGTCCGACGAACGCCATGCCGACTACCCGATGTACCGCGCCGCGGTCACCGGGCTGGAGGCTGAAGTGGCATCGCGCCACATCCAGTTCACCGACCATGCCGAACTGGAACGTGCCGCTGGCCAGCTGGTGGTCGAAGCCAAGGCGTCCGGCTTGCCGACCATCGCCCGCGTCGCCGCCATCGACGGCGGCAAGGCCATCTTCGCAATGGACCGCGACCCGTCCGAGCCCAACGCCGCCGCCGCGCGCCGCATCTACGTCGACCGCGACCTGGCCATCGCCCACAGCGTCGCCGACAGCACCCAGCGCGCCAGCCAGCTCGACAACGATCTTGCCCAGGCCCTCAAAACGCCCGACCGCGACACCGCCATCGCCGCGCGCTAGGCGCGACGACCAAACTCACATATCGCCCGCCAGCACCTGGCGCAGGAACGGCACGGTGACCCGGCGCTGGGCGGCGAGCGAGGCGCGATCGAGGCGTTCGATCAGCTCGACCAGCTGGGTCGGTTCGCGGGTGGTGCGGGTCAGCATCCAGTCGACGGCGGCGTCTTCCAGGATCAGGCCACGGCGCGTGGCGCGGTCGCGCAGCAGCGCGGCGCGGCCGGCATCGTCCAGCGCGCGCAGGACGATGCGGTTGCACTGACCCAGGCGCGAACGCAGGTCCGGCAGGACCAGGCCGATCGCATCGGGCAGGTCGGCGGCGGTGTAGAGCAGGCCGATGCCGGCAGTGCGGGCACGGTTGTGGAAATCGAACAGCGCGATCTCATCGGCGCGGTCGCCGGCAACGGCGTCCAGCCCGTCCAGCACCACCAGCACGTTGCGCTCCAGCCCGTCCAGCGCCTGCTGCACGTAGCCGCGCGCGGCCTGCAGCGGCAGGTAGGCGGCCGCGCGCCCGGCCTCGCCTGCGGCGGCGCAGGCCGCTAGCGCCAGATGCGTCTTGCCACTGCCGTGAGCCGCGGACAGGTACAGCCAGTCCGCACCGGGCGCCTGGGCCAGGGCCTGGAGCTGTTCCAGCGCACCGGCGGGTGCCCCGATGAAACGATCAAAACGCTGGTCCGGCGGAGTCCGCAGTGCCAGCGGCAACTGCGGCACGCTCATGGCGGGGTGGGGTCCTGCGGGTTGTGCAGGGTTTCAATCGAGGTGTGGTGCGGATCCAGCAGGATCGTCGGCTGGCCGCCGGCGTAGAGCTGGCTGTGGGTGTAGCGCTCGTGCGCATAGCGCAGCAGCACGTTGACCACCGCCGCGATCGGCAGCGCCAGCAGCATGCCGAGGAAGCCGAACAGCTGGCCGCAGGCCAGCACGGCGAAGATCACCGCCACTGGATGCAAGCCGATGCGATCGCCGACCAGCTTCGGGGTCAGCACGTAGCTTTCAATCACCTGCCCGACCGCGAACACGATCGACACCAGCACCAGATGCTTCACGTCGCCGTACTGCATCAGCGCGGCGATCAGGCCCATCGCCACGCCGCTGGTCGGACCCAGATAGGGCACGAAGGTCAGCAGGCCGGCGATCAGGCCGATCAGGATGCCCAGGTCCAGCCCCACCGCCCACAGCCCGGCGCCATAGAGCACGCCCAGGATAATCATCACCAGCAGCTGGCCCTTGAGGAAGCCGCCCAGGACCTCGCTGGATTCGCCGGCCAGCCGGCTCACCGTGCCGACATGGTCGCGCGGCACCATCGACGCAATGCGGCCCACGATCAGGTCCCAGTCACGCAGAAAGAAAAACGCGATCACCGGGATCAGCACCAGGTTGGCCATCCAGCCGAACAGCGCGAAGCCCGAGCGCGAGACATAGCCCCACACCGTGCGGGCCACGCCGCCGGCGCGCTCCCAGTTGCTGCGCAGCAGGTCCCAGATATGGGTGAAGTCCAGGTAATCGGCGATGCGCACGTTGAACTTGCCTTCCAGCCACGGCACCGCGACGGTGTAGATCCACTGCTGGTAGCGCGGCAGCGACTGGATCAGCGTGGTCACCTGGTCCTGGATCAACGGCACCAGCAACAGCAGCACGATGACCACCGCCAGCAGCATCACGAAGAACACCACGGCCACCGAGGTGTTGCGCGACCAGCCGCGCGCCTCCAGGCGATCGACCAGCGGGTCGCCCATCCAGCCCAGGATTGCGGCCACCGCGAACGGGGTCAGCACCGGCGACAGGATCCACACCAGCCACACCACCGCCGCGGCCACGGCCGCCCATTGCAGTCGGCGCAGGAACTGCGCGATGACCTGCTGCGGATCTTCAATGATCATGCCAATGCCATCCTGGTCTTGCGGTAGAGAATCACGTAGCGCGTCAGGCCTTCGGAAAGCATTACTTGAGGTGGAACACGGCCGGGTTGCCGTCGCCACCCACCACCGGGCTGTCCTCGCCCAGCATGCGCTTGAGGCCGTCGACGCCGCTCAGCAGGTCCAGGTCCACTTCCATCGTGTCCCCGTCCACGCGCGCCGGCGCGATCCGGCGCACCACCGCGGTCTGCTGCAACGCGGCCGACAGGCGCAGGTAATCCTCGCTGCTGCGGATGCCGCTGAAGATCACCCGGTAGGTGCCGGGCGTGCCGCCCACGGCCTGCTTGGCGTAGCGCTTGACCAGCGCATCGGCCGCGCCATCGGCGCCGGTGGCCATGGCCTGGCGCGCATCGGCGTTGTCGGCCGACCAGGTCGCCAGGACCTTGCCGTTGTCGACGAAATTCCAGTCCGCCACCCAGCCCGACTTGCCGCGGTAGAGCTTGCCGATCAGCTGCATCGGCGGCGCGTAACGGGCCGAGGCGCGCGACACGGCCGCGGTATCGCCGCGCCAGATCGCCCCGGCCAGCGCGACCTCGGCGGCCGAGCCCTGCGGCAGGCCCAGGCGATAGCCACGGTCCACCGCGCGGTCCAGCAGCGAACGCACCGCCGCCGACTGCTGCAGGCTCACCAAGCGCGCGCCACTGCCGTCATCGATCGCCAGCCAGACCACCGGCTTCGGGCGCGGCTGCGGCCACACCGGCAGGCCCAGCACGCTGGCCAGCACATCGACCTTCTGCTGGTCGAAGCGCGCCACCAGCGTGGTGCGGAAGGTCGGCGCGCCGCCGGCCGAGGTGCCCTGGTCCTGGCGGTAGTCGTAACCGTCCACGTAGTTCTTGGCGTTGCGCAGCTCGGTGGCCACGCCGGCGCGCGAGGTCGCCCCCTTGTCGCCACTGACCTTGGCCAGCACCTGGCCCAGCGCGCGGGCGAACCCGGCGTTGCGGTCGCTCTCGGCCTGGCTGGACACGGTGACCTCGGCCTCGTACAGGCCCTGCGCCTTGGCGACATCGCCCTCGGTGCGCATGCCGGTGTCGTCCTGCGCCAGCGCAGGCAAGGCACTCAGGAGAAGAAAGGCGGCAGCGGCGAAAGCGTTGAAACGGCGCATCGAGCGTCCTGTGAACAGCGAATCTGGGGGAATTGTTGCCCGAATGGACCAGCGCCGCCAGCACGGACCGTTCACATGGGGCGCGAAGCGGGCCGCGCTTCCCTTAAAATGGCCGTCCATTTCCGCCACCGGCCCGCCTCGTGACCCAGTCCAACCCGCCCGCCTCCACGCCCATGACCTACCGCGACGCAGGCGTGGACATCGACGCCGGCAACGAGGTGGTCGAGCGCATCAAGCCGCTGGTCAAGCGCAGCTTCCGCCCGGAAGTGATGGGCGGCCTGGGCGGTTTCGGCGCGCTGTTCGACCTGTCGGGCAAGTACAAGGAGCCGGTGTTGGTATCCGGCACCGACGGCGTGGGCACCAAGCTCAAGCTCGCCCAGCAGCTAGGCCGCCACGACACGATCGGCATCGACCTGGTCGGCATGTGCGTCAACGACGTGCTGGTGCAGGGCGCCGAGCCGCTGTTCTTCCTGGACTACTTCGCCACCGGCAAGCTGGACGTGGAGACCACCGTGGCGGTGGTCGGCGGCATCGCCAAGGGCTGCGAACTGTCCGGCTGCGCCCTGATCGGCGGCGAAACGGCCGAAATGCCCGACATGTATGCCCCGGGCGACTACGACCTGGCCGGCTTCACCGTCGGCGCGGTCGAAAAGTCGCAGATGCTGGACGGCAGTGCCGTGACCGAGGGCGACGTGCTGATCGGCCTGGCCTCGTCGGGCGCGCATTCCAACGGCTACTCGCTGATCCGCCGCATCTACGACCGCGCCGGACGCCCCGCCTCGCTGGACATCGGCGGCGTGACCCTGGAAGACGCGCTGATGGCGCCGACCACCCTCTACGTCAAGCCGATCCTGGAACTGCTGCGCACCCACGGCGCCGGCGCCGGCAAGCCGATCCACGCCATGGCCCACATCACCGGCGGCGGCCTGACCGAGAACATCATCCGCGTCGTCCCCGATGGCCTGGGCCTGGACATCGATGCCAAGTCCTGGACCTTCCCGCCGCTGTTCCAGTGGCTGCAGAAAGAAGGCGCCGTGGCCAACAGCGAAATGTGGCGCACTTTCAATTGTGGCATCGGCTTCGTGCTGATCGCCGCCAAGGACAGCGTCGCCGCGCTGGAAGCCAGCCTGGACACGGCCGGCATCGGCCACTGGCAGATCGGCCAGGTCGTTCCAGCCGGCACCGGCGAGCGGGTGAAGATCGGCTAAGCCCGCCCGCTTGCCACGCTCCACCTTTCCGCGCCACCCGACGGCTGCCGCCGCATGAGCCCGCCGCGCATCGCCGTGCTGGCGTCGGGCCGTGGCAGCAACCTGCAGGCGCTGCTGGACGCGATCGCGGCCGGCACGCTGGCGGCAGAAGTGGTCGGCGTGTTCTCCGACCGGCCGCAGGCGCCGGCGCTGCTGCGCGTGCCCGAGGCACGGCGCTGGAGCGCCAAGCCCAGCGCCTTCACCGACCGCGATGCCTATGAGCAGGCGCTGGGCGATGCCATCGCCGCCGCCCGCCCGGACTGGATCGTCTGCGCCGGCTACATGCGGATCCTGGGCGCTGCCCTGATCGCCCGCTTCGCCGGACGCATGCTCAACATCCACCCGTCCCTGCTGCCGCGCCATCGCGGCCTGCGCACCCACGCCGCGGCGCTGGACGCGGGCGATGCCGAGCACGGCTGCAGTGTCCATTTCGTCATCCCCGAGCTGGACGCCGGCAGCGTCGTCGCCCAGGCGCGGCTGGCGATTGCGCCCAATGACACCGCCGAAAGCCTTGCCGGACGCGTGCTCGCGCTAGAACACCGGCTGCTGCCGGCCGTGCTGGCGCTGGCCTGCAACGGGCGCCTGGCTGAACGTGGCGGCACGGCGCTGCTGGATGGTCAGCCGATGTTTACGCCCTTGACACTAGATTCCTTCGATCGGCTTATGCCGTAACCCCTCGCGACCTTTCAGATGACCAAGCTGCTCGGCGGCCTTCTGTTCCTGGCCTGTGCTGTTCCCGCCCTCGCCCAGGATGCGCCCGTCGCACCGGCGCCGGCGCCCGTGGAAGCCCCGCCGGCCGCGGACCAGACGCCCTGGAAGCTGGCACCGTTCAGCGCGACCTACGAGGCCTGGTACAAGGGCAAGCGCGCCGGCGATGCGACCCTGCAGGTGGTCCACAAGGACGGCAACCAGTGGCGGCTGGACCTGGAGATCCGCGGCGAGCGCGGCGTGGCCAGCCTGCTGCGGCTCAACATCCAGCAGAGCACGGTGTTCGATGTCAGCGGCGCGGCGAACGACCAGTTCCGTCCCTTGAGCCAGAGCACCGTGCGCAAGGCAATCTTCGGCGACAAGGAACAGACCGGCCGTTACGACTGGCACAGCAACACGGCGCTCTGGGAAGGCAAGGTCGACAAAGACCGGCGCGCGCCGGTGCCGCTACAGCCCGGCGACATGAGCTCGCTGCTACTGGACCTGGCGATCATGCGCGACGCCAAGCTCGGCGCCAGCATGGATTACCGCGTGGTCGACAACGGCCGCGCGCGGCAGTACCAGTACGCGGTGGGCGCGCAGACCGAAATCGTCCCGGTCGGCGAGCTGAGCTACGACGCGATGCGCATCCAGCGCATCAACAGCGGCGACCGCGAACAGATTTTCTGGGTGGCCAACGGCGTACCGACGCCGGTGCGCATGCTCCAACGCGACGATGGTGAAGACGCCATCGACCTGCGCCTCATCGATTACCAGGGAGTGCAATGACATGAAATCCAACCTCACCCGCCCGCTGCAGCTGCTGGCCGCGGCCACCACCCTGGCCCTGGCCGCCACGCCGGCCTTCGCGCTGGATGCCTTCACCGCGACCTACCAGGCCAGCGCCATGGGCATGCAGGGCAACGGTCAGATGACGCTCGTCGCGCAGGGCGCCGGCAAGTGGAAGTACGACATGTCGGTGCGCAACCAGCTGGTCAACCTGACCCAGTCCACCACCTTCGAGGACAAGGACGGCACCTTCCGCCCGCTGTCTTCCAGCGACAGCTCGATGGTGCTGGTCAAGAGCAAGTCGGTGAAGACCAACTACGACTGGTCCAGCAAGCAGGCCACCTGGAGCGGCGACATCAAGGACAACCGCAAAGGTCCGATCGCGCTGCAGCCCGGCGACATGGACGCGCTGCTGGTGAACCTGGCGATCGTGCGTGACGTGCACGCTGGCAAGCCGCTCAACTACCGCATGTTGGAGAACGGCAAGGCCTCGCCGATGACCTACCAGGCCGCCGGCAAGGAGACGATCACCGTCGCCGGCAAGCAGGTCAGCGCCACCAAGGTCAGCCAGACCGACGGCAAGAAGCAGATGATCGTGTGGGTGGTGCCGGACATGCCGGTGCCGGCGCGCATCCTGCAGCGCGAGAACGGCCAGGACTCCTACGACCTGACCCTGACCTCGTTCAAGTAAGCGCCCGCTGCGGGCTTTACGAAAAACCCCGGGCTTGCCCGGGGTTTTTGTTTACTTCTTCTCGGTGGCCGCCGCGTCCGGATGCAGCTCGGTGCGGCATTCGACACGGATCTGCTGGCCGCTGCTGCGCCAAGCGTAAGTGGTGCAGGTGCGGTTGCCTTCGGTCGCCTTCTTGGCCACCACCGCGTAATAGGCCTGGATCACCTCGTCGCGGCTGACCTGGCCGTCGCCGTCCCAGTCCATGTCCTTGGTGGAGATGCCGCTCAAGCCGGCCGCGCCGATCCAGCCCATCCAGCCCACGGCCAGCAGCAGGATCACCACCAGCACCAGCACCGCACGCCGGCGTGGCGAGAAACTGGCCTTGGAAAAGCGTCGCTTCCAGCTCATGACACGCGCCTGATGGTGGCGCCCAGCCCGCCGAGCTTCTCTTCGATGTTTTCGTAGCCGCGATCCAGGTGGTAGATGCGGTCGATGGTGGTCTCGCCCTGCGCCACCAGGCCCGCCAGGATCAGCGAGGCCGAGGCACGCAGGTCGGTCGCCATCACCGGCGCGCCGCCTAAACCGTCAGCACCGCGCACGATGGCGGTGTGGCCTTCGACCCGGATGTCCGCGCCCAGGCGCAGCAGCTCGTTGACGTGCATGAAGCGGTTTTCGAAGATCGTCTCGTTGATCACGCCCACGCCCTCGGCCACGCAGTTGAGCGCCATGAATTGGGCCTGCATGTCGGTGGGGAACGCCGGGTACGGCGCGGTGGTCAGGTCAACGGCCTTCGGGCGCTTGCCCTGCATGTCCAGGGTAATGGTGTCTTCGGTGGTTTCGATCCGGGCGCCGGCTTCTTTCAGCTTTTCCAGCACCGCCTCCAGCGTGTCCGGGCGCGCGTTGCGGGCGGTGATCTTGCCGCCGGTCATGGCCGCGGCGACCAGGAAGGTGCCGGTTTCGATCCGGTCCGGCACCACCGCATGGCGACCGCCGCCCAGGCGCTCGACGCCGTGGATGACGATGCGCGAGGTGCCGGCGCCTTCGATCTTCGCGCCCAGCGCGTTGAGGCATTCGGCCAGGTCGGTGACTTCCGGCTCCATCGCGGCGTTTTCCAGCACCGTGGTGCCTTCGGCCAGCACGGCGGCGGCCATGACGTTCTCGGTGCCGGTCACGGTGACCATGTCGAACACGAAGCGCGCGCCCTTCAGGCGTGCGGCGCGGGCCTTGATGTAGCCGTTCTCGACGGTGATGTGCGCACCCAGCGCCTGCAGGCCCTTGATGTGCTGATCGACCGGCCGCGAGCCGATCGCGCAGCCGCCCGGCAGCGAGACCACGGCCGCGCCGTGGCGGGCCACAAGCGGACCCAGCACCAGGATCGAAGCGCGCATCGTGCGCACCAGCTCATACGGCGCGACGAAACGGTCCACCGTGGTCGGGTCGATGGTGATGCTGCGGCCCTTGGCCAGGGTGCCTTCGTCGATGCTGACGCCAGCGCCGATCTCGCCCAGCAGCTTCACCGTGGTGACCACGTCGTGCAGGTTGGGGACGTTGGTGATTTCCACCGGGGCATCGGCCAGCAGCGTGGCGCACAGGATCGGCAGGACGGCGTTCTTGGCGCCGGAGATGGTGACGTCGCCATTGAGCGTGGCGCCACCGGTGACGATGATCTTCTGCATGGAGCTTGGGGTTTCCCGAAGGGACGAGGCGGCTTAGCCGGCTTCGTCGGGGGTGATGGTCTTGAGCTGCAGGGCGTGGATGGCACCGCCCATCAGGTCGCCCAGGGTGGCGTAGACCAGGCGATGGCGGGCCAGCGGCAGCTTGCCCTTGAAGGCATCGGACACGACCGTGGCCTCGAAATGCACGCCATCGTCGCCCTGCACCTGCGCCTGGGCGCCGGGAAGGCCTTTCTCGATGAGTTCACGGATGGTTTCGGCGTCCAACGGCCTTTCCTCCTAAAATGGCCGGCCATTCTAGCCCCACGACACCTGACCCGATGCCTTCCACCGCGCAGCACAGCGTTCCTGCAGACGATGCCGCCCTGGCCGCCAGCGGTCGGCGCGCCGTGCAGATCGAGGCCGATGCGCTGACCGCGCTGGCCGCGCGCATCGATGGCCCGTTCTCGGCCGCCTGCCAGGCGATCCTGGCCGGCGCGGGCCGCGTGGTGGCCATGGGCATGGGCAAGTCCGGGCACATCGCGCGCAAGATCGCCGCCACGCTGGCCTCGACAGGCACGCCGGCGTTCTTCGTCCATCCGGGTGAAGCCGGGCACGGCGATTTCGGCATGATCACCGACACCGACATCGTCCTGGCGATCTCATACTCAGGCGAATCGGACGAGATCCTGATGCTGCTGCCGCTGCTCAAGCGCCAGGGCAACACGGTGATCGCCATGACCGGCAAGCCGGCCAGCACCCTGGCCAAGTCCGCCGACGTGCACCTGGATGTCAGTGTCCCGGCCGAAGCCTGTCCGCTGCACCTGGCCCCGACCAGCAGCACCACCGCCACCCTCGCCATGGGCGATGCCTTGGCCGTGGCCCTGCTGGAAGCGCGCGGCTTCACCTCCGAGGACTTCGCCCGCTCGCACCCGGCCGGCAGCCTGGGCCGCCAGCTGCTGCTGCACATCAGCGATGTGATGCACACCGGCGACGAGGTCCCGGCCGTGGCCGCCGACGCGACCCTGGCCCAGGCCCTGGTGGAGATGAGCCGCAAGCGCCTGGGCATGACCGCCGTGGTCGATGCCGATCGCACCCTGCTGGGCATCTTCACCGACGGCGACCTGCGCCGCGCCTTGGATACGGCTGGCCTGGACATCCACACCACCGCGATCGCCTCGGTCATGACCCACAACCCGGTCACCATCGGCGCCCAGGCGCTGGCCACCGAGGCCGCGCGCCTGCTGGAAACCCGCAACATCGGCAGCGGCCTGATCGTGGTCGATGCGGATGGCCGGGTGACCGGGGCGCTCAATGTTCACGACCTGTTGCGCGCGCGCGTGGTGTAAGAGCCATTGTTTTCCGCTTCACCTTCCCTTTCCGGACCGCCTGACCCGATGCCCCATTCCCACCTCCACGACGTCACCGATGACCTGCTGCAGCGCGCCGCGCGCGTGCGGCTGGCCTGCTTCGACGTCGATGGCACCCTGACCGACGGCGGCCTGTTCCTGGATGCCGACGGCCGCGAAGGCAAGACCTTCCACGTACAGGACGGACTGGGGCTGGTGCTGCTGCGCCGCAATGGCATCGAGGTGGCGCTGGTCACCGCCCGCAGCGGCCAGGTGGTCGAACACCGCGCCCGCGAGCTGGGCATCGGCGTGCACCAGGGCATCAAGGACAAGCTGTCGCACATCAGCGCGCTGTGTGCCGAGCGCGGGCTGGGCCTGGATGAAGTGCTGTTCATGGGCGATGACCTGGCCGACCTCACCACGCTGCGCCAGGTCGGCCTGGCCGTGGTGCCGGCCAACGTGCATGCCTGGGTGGCCCCGGCTGCGCACTGGCGCACCCAGGCCAGCGGTGGCCAGGGCGCGGCGCGCGAAGCCTGCGACCTCGTGCTGGCCGCGCAGGGCTTCGTCGGCAAGCTGCTGCAGGAAGGTGCCGCATGAACTGGCGCAGCGGGCTGGTGCTGGCCCTGCTGGTGGCGACCCTGCTGTTCGGCTGGTCGGCCTGGAACAACCGCAAGAAGCCCTCGGCCAATGCGGCCAATGCCGCGCAGTCCGACTACATCATGCATGACTTCGAGATGGTCGCCCTCGACAAGGAAGGCAAGGAATCGGTCACCCTGCGCGCGCCGGAAATGCACCGCACGGCAGCTGACCAAACCTACACCGTGACCACACCGCTGTTCCTCGTCCCGGACAAGAGCGGGGCGCATATGGAAGTCCGTAGCAAGACCGCCTGGGTCGCTGCCAAGGGCGAGAAAGCCGAACTGCGCGACGATGTCGTAGGCAACAGTCCACCGGGTGTGGGCGTGCCATCGACCTTCAAGACCAGCCGGCTGGATATCTTTCCAGACCAGAATCTTGCCAGTACCGATCAGCAGGTTGTCCTGACCCGCCCCGGCATGAGCCAGCAAGGCACGGGTTTTGAAATCAACTCGCAGACCCAACAATACAAATTCAAGTCCAAGGTGAGCTCCCGCTATGTCCCCAAATCCGCGCAGTAACGCAGTCCTGGCGCTCCTGGTCGCCGGCGTGCTGACGGCCACGGGCGCCTGGGCCAAGTCTTCCGACCGCAATCAGCCGATGGACATCACCTCCGGTGCGCAGGACGGCAACTTCGGCGACAACGCCACCACCAAGATGTGGGGTGGCGTCGAGATCAAACAGGGCACGCTGGAGATCGAGGCCGACCAGGGCGAGATCTACAGCAAGGACGGGCAGATTTCGCGCGCCGTCTTCACCGGCAAGCAGGCCCACATGAAGCAGATCAACGACGACGGCACGCCGATCGACGCGGTCGCCGACCGGATCGATTACGACGTGCTCAATGACGTCGTCACCTTGACCGGCAACTACAAGGTGACCTCACCCAAGGGCTCCAATGCCGGCCAGAAGATGGTCTACAACACCAAGACCGGCAACATGCAGAGCGGTGGCGACGGCACCCGCGTGCATACCGTGATCCAGCCCAAGACCAAGGCACCGGGCGCGACCGTCGGTTCGCCCACGCCTGCCCAGCCCGCCAAGCCGGGAGCCAAGTAATGCTCTCGGCGCAGGGTCTGAAGAAAAGCTACAAGCAACGCAACGTCGTCGCCGAATTCGGCCTGACCCTTGAGCCGGGCGAGATCGTCGGCCTGCTCGGTCCCAACGGCGCCGGCAAGACCACCTGCTTCTACATGATCGTCGGCCTGGTCTCGACCGATGCCGGCAGCATCGTGCTGGACGGCCAGGACATCACCAGCGAGCCGATGTACCGCCGGGCGAAGCTGGGCGTGGGCTACCTGCCGCAGGAGCCGTCGGTGTTCCGCAAGCTCACCGTGGCCGACAACATCCGCCTGGTGCTGGAGCTGCGCGAGGACCTGGACAGCGCTGGCGCCGAGAAGGAGCTGGCCTCGCTGCTGGACGAGTTGCAGATCACCCACGTCTCCGAGCAGCTGGGCGCCAGCCTGTCCGGCGGCGAGCGCCGGCGCGTGGAAATCGCCCGCGCCCTGGCCGCCAAACCGCGCCTGATGCTGCTGGACGAGCCCTTCGCCGGCGTCGACCCGATCTCGGTCGGCGAGATCCAGCGGATCATCACCCACCTCAAGGAACGCGGCATCGGGGTGCTGATCACCGACCACAATGTCCGGGAAACCTTGGGAATCTGCGACCGGGCGTATATCCTCGCCGAAGGCAGCGTGCTGGCGCAGGGGGCACCAGAGGCGCTGCTGGACAACGCCGACGTGCGCCGCGTGTACCTGGGAGATACCTTCCGGTTGTGACGCGTGGTGCGGCGGACGCTGCCGCATCAGCCGCTTCACAGGTCCTCCGGATGAAACCACGCCTCCAGACATCGATGGGCCAGCAACTGGTGATGACACCCCAGTTGCGCCAGGCAATCCGCCTGCTGCAGATGTCCACCGCCGAGCTGGAAGCGGAGATCACCGAGGCCGTCGAGACCAACCCGCTGCTCGACTGGGCCGAAAACAGCCTGCCCGACGCCCCTGCCGCCAATGGCGGCGACGAGCCGCCGGCCGAACGTGCCCAGGCCGAAGAACAGCCCGAACGCCAGGCTGACAGCGACGACTGGCAGCCCGAGGAAAGCCCCTGGTCCGAGTCGACCGGCACGTCTTCGTCCGGCGGCTCGTTCGACGATGACGACAACATGGGCAGCGCCGCCGAGCGCGTGGCCGAGTCGGACACCCTGCAGGACCACCTGCTCTGGCAGCTGCACCTCTCGCACCTGTCCGCCCGCGACCGTCGCATCGGCGCAGCGGTGATCGATGCGATCGAGGACGATGGCTACCTGCGCACGCCGTTCTCCGACATTGCCGAGACCCTGCTGCCGGAAGTCACCGCTGGCGAGGATGAAATCCATACCGTGCTGCGCCAGCTGCAGCGCTTCGACCCGGTCGGGGTCGGTGCGCGCTCGCTGAGCGAATGCCTGCGCCTGCAGCTGGACGTGCTCTCGCCGGACACCGCCGGCCGCAGCCTGGCCCTGATCATCGCCGATGGTCCGCTGCTGGAAAAACTGCCGCGCAGCGGCGTGGTCGGCCTGGCCAGCGAACTGCGCCGCCCGCAGGAAGACATCGAGGAAGCCGTGGCCCTGCTGCGCTCGCTGGACCCCAAGCCCGGCGTGCAGATCGGCGAGCTGACCCAGGACACCTACGTCGTGCCCGATTGCGTGGTCTGGCGCCAGAAAGGCGTGTGGCGCGCGGCGCTGGCCAGCCAGCACCTGCCCAAGGTCACGATCCATCGCGGCTATGAATCCATGATCCGCCAGTGCAATGAATCCGACGCTGGCTACCTGCGCGGCCACCTGCAGGAAGCGCGCTGGCTGCTCAAGAGCCTGGAGGCCCGCGGCGACACCCTGCTCAAGGTCACCCGCTGTCTGATCCACCAGCAGGCCGGCTTCCTGGAGTTCGGTGAACAGGCCCTGCGTCCGCTCACATTGCGCGAAGTGGCCGGCGAAGTCGGCCTGCATGAATCCACCGTCTCGCGCGCCATCGCCCGCAAGTACGTGCGCACCCCGCGCGGCACTTTGCCGCTGCGCGCGTTCTTCGCTTCGGGCGTCAGCACCGAAGGCGGCGGCGAGGCCTCCAGTACTGCGATCCAGTCGATGATTCGCAAGCTGATCGACGCCGAAAACCCGCGAAAACCGCTCTCCGATGCCAAGCTGGCCGACCTGTTGAAATCGTCAGGCGTGCCAGTGGCGCGACGCACGGTGGCGAAGTATCGTGAAGCCATGGACATCCTGTCGTCGCACGAACGCGTACGCATGGCGTGATGCCCTCGAGTTGGCAGGCGGTTCAGTCGCCGCCTGCCAGTTTGAAACCGGACGACCGGTCGTACACCTGAACATCCACCCAGCCCAAGAGGAGCCAGCGAGGAACCCCAGACCACTCCGGTTTGTCCCAAACAACCGACGCAACAACCACTGCAGGAGACAATGCGATGCGAATCGAGACCTACGGCCAGTCGATGGAAGTGACACCCGCACTTCGTGACTATGTCGAGACGAAACTCAAGCGCCTTGAACGACATTTCGACCAGCCGCTCGAATGCCGCACGCAACTGGGGTTCTCCAAGCCCGATTACGTGGCCGAAGCCACGATCAACATGTCCGGCCGCACGCTGCACGCCGATGCCGGCGCCGAGACCATGTACGCCGCCATCGACATGCTGGCCGACAAGCTCGACCGCCTGGTGCTCAAGCACAAGCGCAAGCAGATCGACCGCCAGCGCGGCCCGCGCGGCGAAAACGCCGACTGAGTCGCACATCGCGATGTGATCGAAGAACGGCGACCGCAAGGTCGCCGTTTTCGTTGGTACGCCTGGCATCAACCAGTGGGACGGTTCGACGCGCCATCGGCGCGTCGTATCATCAGGCCTGCTTCCGCCCTGCCGTGACCCCATGAACTCCAGCATCTCCGCCAGCGAGCTGTTCGACCAGATGAAGGACAAGCTCAGCCTGCGTTGGCTGGCCGGGCGCACCGGTGGCAGCCGCCAGATCGACACGGCGGGCAAGGTCAAGCGACGCCCGTCGCTGGCCGGCTACCTCAACGCGATCTATCCCAACAAGGTGCAGATCCTTGGCACCGAGGAGCTGGCCTGGCTGGATGGCCTGGACTCACGCCGGCGCTGGGAAACCATCGAGAAGATGGTGGCCGATCGGCCACTGGCGCTGGTGATCAGCAAGAACCAGTCGTGCCCGGAAGACCTGCGCGCGGCCGCGGATGAATCGGAAACCCCGCTGTGGCTCTCGCCACGACGCGGCCATGAACTGCTCAACTTCCTCTCCTACCACCTGGCGCGCACGCTGGCGCCGCGGGTGACGCTGCACGGCGTCTTCATGGAGATCTATTCGATCGGCGTGCTGATCACCGGCGAGGCCGGCTCGGGCAAGAGCGAGCTGGCGCTGGAGCTGCTGACCCGCGGCCATCGCCTGGTCGCCGACGACGCGCCCGAGTTCACCCAGATCGCGCCGGACGTGCTCGACGGCACCTGCCCGGAGCTGTTGCAGGACCTGCTGGAAGTGCGCGGCCTGGGCGTGCTGAATGTGCGCGACATGTTCGGCGACACCGCAGTCAAGAAGAACAAGTACCTGCGCCTGATCGTGCACCTCACCCGGCCGATGACCGAGCCCACCAACCACGGTTACGAGCGCCTGACCGGTGATTCGGGCAGCCGCCACGTGCTGGATCTGGACGTGCCGCTGATCACGCTGCCGGTGATGCCAGGCCGCAACCTCGCCGTGCTCACCGAGGCCGCGACGCGCCTGCACATCCTGCGCACCAAGGGCATCGATCCGGCGGCGATGTTCATCGCCCGCCACAGCAACCTGCTCGAGCGCAGCACGCCATGACCAGCGGCCCGGAGGACACGCCAGTCGACAGCAAGCCTGCGCCAGCACCTTTTGTGCTGATCGTCAGTGGCCTGTCCGGCTCGGGCAAGTCGGTGGCGCTGAAGACGCTGGAAGACCTGGACTACTACTGCGTCGACAACCTGCCGATCCAGCTGCTGCCGGACTTCATCCGCAGCCTGATGCGCGAGGACGTGCTGCCGCAGAAAGTGGCCATCGGCATCGATGTGCGCGCCCGCCACAGCGACCTGTCGCAACTGGCGCAGTGGCGCGCGGCGGTGGCGCGCCTGGGCTTCGAAGCCAAGCTGGTGTTCTTCGATTCCGAAGACAGCGTGCTGCTGCGCCGCTATTCCGACACCCGCCGCCGCCATCCGTTGAGCCACGGCGGGCTGTCGCTGCCCGAAGCCATCGCCCGCGAGCGCGAACTGACCCAGCCGCTGCGGCTGGAAGCCGATGTGCTCATCGATACCGGCCAGCTCAACGTGCACCAGCTGCGCCGTCGCGTGGTCGGCGAATTCGCCTTCGACAGCGGCGATGCTCCGTCGCTGCTGTTCGAATCCTTCGCGTATCGGCGCGGCGTGCCGGGCGATGCGGACTTCGTGTTCGATGCGCGTGTGCTGCCCAATCCACACTGGCAGCCCGAGCTGCGCCCGCTCACCGGCCGCGATGGCCCGGTGCGCGACTACCTGGACGCGCACGAGGACGTGCAGCGCTACGTCGAACAGGTCAGCGGCTTCCTCGACACCTGGCTGCCACGCCTGCGCGGCGAAACCCGTAGCTACGTCACCGTGGCCTTCGGCTGCACCGGCGGCAAGCACCGCTCGGTCTACCTGACCGAGCGCATGGCCGAACACGCCCGCACCCAGGGCTGGGAACAGGTCGCCACCTTCCACCGCGAGCTCGACTGAAGCGGAACCCGCTCGTCCGCAGGACGTAATCACCGGCACGTTCTTCCGCGGGGCATGCAACAACGCCGCACGGGACGAAGAAACCCGCGCGTACAGGTCGATGCATGCAGCATCGACCTGTTAACGTTGCACCATGACCTGCGGCGTTCTGCTCATCACCCATCCCGGCATCGGCTCATCGCTCCTGGCGGTAGCCAATGGCCTGCTGCGCAACCTCCCGCTCAAGACCGAGGCGTTCGAAGTCCCCTTCGACGCCGATCTGGAAGCACTGTTACCGCAGGCCTCTGCTGCGCTGCGGCGTGTGGACGGCGGCAACGGCGTGCTTGTGTTGACCGATCTGTATGGCGCCTCGCCCAGCAACCTGGCGGGCAAAGTCGCCCGCCTGGGGACGCCGGTGCGCCGCGTGTCGGCGTTAAGCCTGCCGATGCTGCTGCGCGTGATGAACTATCCGGAACAGGGACTGGACGAACTCCCGGCCACTGCGGCGGCCGGCACACGAAACGGAGCCATCCTCGACGATGCTTGAACGCGACCTCATCGTGACCAACAAACTGGGCCTGCACGCCCGCGCGACCGCCAAGCTGGTGCAGGCGGTCGCGCCCTTCCGCAGCCACGTGACGCTCTCGGCCAAAGGCCGCCAGGTCAACGCCAAGAGCATCATGGGCGTGATGCTGCTCGCCGCCGGCCAGGGCACGGCCGTGACCGTGCGTACCGACGGCGATGACGAGACCGCCTGCATGGACGCTATCGAGGCGCTGTTCGAACGGCGCTTCGACGAGGAAGGCTGATGCGCAAACTGCTGCCGGGCCATGGGGCTTCGCGTGGCAGTGCCCTGGGACGTGCGCGGGTTCGCCAGCCGCACGCCCTGGAAGTGGCCGAGCAGCGCATCCGCGCCAGCGAGGTCGAAGACGAACTGACCCGGCTGCACGCGGCCGTGGCCGCGGCCCGAACAGAAATGCACGACCTGCGCGCGCGCCTGCATGGCGCGCTGGCGCGAGAGGTCGGCGAATTCCTGGACCTGCACGCGCTGCTGCTGGACGACCCGGAGCTGCTGCACGGCCTGGATGACCTGATCCGCAAGGGCCGCTATGGCGCCGACTACGCCCTGCGCCTGCAGCGCGATCGCCTCGCGGCCGTGTTCCAGGACATGGATGACGCCTATCTGAAAAGCCGCATGGACGACCTGGACCATGTGATCGGCCGCATCCACGCGCATCTGCACAGCCGTTCGACCGATGCCGAAGGCCTGGCCGGCGAAATCCTGGTCAGCGATACCGTGGCGCCGTCGGAGCTGGCCCAGCTGCAGGCGCAGGGCGTGGTGGCCGTGATCACCTCTACCGGCAGCACCCTCTCGCACAGCGCGATCCTCGCGCGCAGCCTGCACATGCCGCTGGTGGTCGGTGCGGCCCAGGCACTGACCAAGATCAATGATGGCGACGCGCTGATCGTCGATGGCGAGACCGGCGAAGTGGTCGTGGACCCGTCGGCCGCCGACCTGCGCGCCTATCGCCAGCGGCTGAAGGACGCCGCGCGCGAGCAGCGCGAACTCGGTCGCCTGCGCAGCAAGCCTACGCGCACCCGCGACGGCATCGACATCGCTCTGCACGCCAACGCCGAGTCGCGCGAGGACGTGGCCCAGGCGCATGCGCTGGGCGCGGCCGGCATCGGCCTGTATCGCACCGAGTTCCTGTTCCTGCAGCGCAAGGAGCTGCCGGACGAGGAGGAACAGTTCCGCACCTATCGCGACGTGGTGCTGGGCATGAGCGGTCGTCCGGTCACCATCCGCACCTTGGACCTGGGTGCGGACAAGGCCGACCGCACCGGCCTGGCCCTGCGTGGCGAAGAGAACCCAGCGCTCGGCCTGCGCGGCGTGCGCCTGTCGCTGGCCCACGGCGACGTCTTCGACACCCAGCTGCGCGCGATCCTGCGCGCGTCCGGCTACGGCCCGGTGCGCGTGCTGGTGCCGATGGTCGCCGTGCGCGAGGAACTGGTGCAGGTGCGCAAGCGCCTCAAGCGGCTCACCGCGCAGCTGCGCAAGCAAGGCCATGAAGTCGCGGCGGAGATCCCGCTGGGCGCGATGATCGAGGTGCCGTCGGCGGCGATCTGCGTCGAGCATTTCATCGACCTGGTGGACTTCCTTTCGGTTGGCACCAACGATCTGGTCCAGTACCTGCTGGCGGCCGACCGCAACAACGAGGCGCTGGGCGAACTCTATTCGCCGCTGCGCCCTGCCCTGCTGCGCCTGCTGGAGATGGTGCTCAGCGCCGGCCGCGCACACGGCAAGCAGGTCACCGTCTGCGGCGAGATCGCCGGCGATGCGGCGATGGCGCCGATCCTGCTTGCGCTGGGGCTGGAACACTTCAGCCTGCATCCCTCGCATCTGCTGGAACTGCGCCGCGCGATCCGCGGCCACGATCGCAGCGCGCTGATGGACCAGGCCGGCAAGCTGCTCAAGGCCCGCGACCGCACCGGCATCGAACGCTGGCTGGCCAAGGCCGCCGACTGACGCAATCGCATATCCGTTGGACTGGCGCGAGGCGCGATGCCATCGCCTTCAGGCGCATCACGCACGTGATCGCCGCGGTCGTGGCGAGCGCATCACCGCATCGCGCCTGACCTCCAAGGGTGTCCTTTCCCGGCAGCGGGGGGGATAATGGCGGGATGAACACCTGATCTGCAGCGCATCGTCTCCCGGCGACGCGGTGCTTCCGTCGACCGCACAGGGGGCCACGCGCATGGCAGAAGCCGTTCGCCACGACAAGACCGCGCGACAGCTGCGTTTGCTGTCCGACGCGCTGGACAGTGGTCGCCTGGGTCCGGTGCGACGCCTGGTCAACACGCTCTCCCCGGCCGAGATCGGCAACCTGCTCGAATCGCTACCGCCGGGCAAGCGCGAGGTGGTGTGGGGCCTGGTCGATCCCGAAGACGACGGTGAAGTGCTGGTCCACGTCGGCGAGGAAGTGCGCGAAAGCCTGCTGGCCGAGATGGACCCCGATGAAATCATCGCGGCAGTCGAAGACCTGGACATCGATGACCTCGCGGACCTGGTCGAAGACCTGCCCGATACGGTCATCGACGAAGTCCTCAAGTCGATGGACCGCGAGAACCGCGAGCGCCTGGAGCAGGTGCTGTCCTATCCGGAGGATTCGGCCGGCCGCCTGATGAACCCGGACGTGGTCACCGTGCGTGCCGACGTCAACATCGACGTGGTGCTGCGCTACCTGCGCCTGCGCGGCGAACTGCCCGACCACACCGACCATCTGTTCGTGGTCAGCAAGAAGCACCAGTACCTGGGCCGCGTGCCGCTGGCCGCGCTGGTGACGCATGAACCGTCGACGCCGATCAATCGCCTGATCGACGACGAGCAACCCGCCATCGACGTGGAGGAAGGTTCGCCGGAAGTGGCGCGCAAGTTCTCCGACCATGACTGGGTCTCGGCGCCGGTGGTGGACGACAACAACATCCTGCTCGGTCGCATCACCATCGACGACGTGGTCGACATCATCCGCGATCAGGCCGAGCACCAGGCCTTGAGCGCGGCCGGCCTGGACGAAGAGGAAGACCTGTTCTCGCCGATCCGGCGCGCGTTCCGCCGCCGCATGCTGTGGCTGGGCATCAACCTGGGCACGGCCTTCATCGCCTCCAGCGTGGTCCAGCAGTTCGAAGGCACCATCGAGAAGCTGGTCGCACTGGCGGCGCTGATGCCCATCGTGGCCGGCATGGGCGGCAACGCCGGCACCCAGGTGCTCGCGCTGATGGTGCGCGGCCTGGCGCTGGGCCAGATCGCAGGCTCCAACGTCTACGTCCTGCTGCGCAAGGAACTGGGCGTCGCCCTGATCAACGGCCTGGGCCTGGGCCTGCTGCTGGGCCTGATCGTGCTGGTGTGGTTCCGCCAGCCCGGCCTGTCGCTGGTGATCGGCACCGCGCTCACCTTGAACCTGCTCACCGCCGCCGCTGGCGGCGTGGCCGTGCCGCTGGTGCTCAAGCGCATGGGCTTCGATCCGGCGCTGGCCGGCAGTGTCATCCTCACCACGCTTACCGACGTGATGGGCTTCATGAGCTTCTTGGGCCTGGCCACGCTGGTGCTGCTCTGACAGATTGAGGAGGGAGGACATGCGGCGCTTGCTCGAGAAGCTGCAACGACGTGTCTCCCGATTGCGTCACCCGCGCCAGGCCGAACACACCGCACCGCTGGGCCCGGTGCCGGCATGTTTCGTCGAGCGCAGCGTGCAGCTCGACGGCGTGGCGCATCGCTACCGGGTGTTCGTGCCCTGCCCGACGGCGTTAGAAGATGCACCGGCGCTGGTGCTGTTCCTGCATGGTTCGGGCGAGCGCGGAACCGATAACCGCGGACAACTCGACGCCGGGCTGGGGGCGTATCTGCAACAGCAGGCGCACGACTTCCCTGCGCTGGTCGTGCTGCCGCAGGTGCCGGGCGTAGAGGAGTGGACCGGCACAAACGCGCGCGTCGCGCTGGCGGCACTGGCCGCGACGCTGGATGAATTCGCGGCCGATCCAGCGCGCGTGTACGCCACTGGCATGTCGATGGGCGGCTATGGCACCTGGGAAGTTGCCCTGATGGCGCCGGCACGTTTCGCCGCGCTGGTTCCGGTCTGCGGCGCGGTGCATCCGCCGCGCCGCAAGCGCCCCAGCCTGCGCATCACCCAGGTCGACGGCACCGCCGATCCGTACGCGGCCATCGCTGCGCGCCTGGCAGACATGCCGGTATGGATGTTCCATGGCGCACGCGACGACCGGGTGCCCGTCGAAGACGACCGCCGCTTGGTGCAGGCGTTCGCTGCAGCCGGCCATCCGGTGCGCTACACCGAATATCCCGACGCCGACCACAACATCTGGGACGCCACCTACGCCGACCCGGCGCTGTGGGCCTGGCTGTTTGCGCAGCGTCGCCACTGATGCCGCGCCCTGCGCCAACGCGGCCAGCCGCGCCCGCGCTACGCAGCACACACCGACAGGCGTATAAGAGTCGCCATCCCGTCAGGAGTCACCGCATGAAATCCGTGTTCAAGATCGCCGCCCTGGGCCTGCTCGGCTCGCTGGCCATCGCTTCCACCGCATCGGCCGCGCTGAAGAACGGCAGCAAGGCGCCTGAGTTCAGCGCCCCGGCCTACCTGGCCGGCAAGCCTTTCACCTTCGACCTGGCCGGCGCCCTGAAGAAGGGCCCGGTGGTGGTGTACTTCTTCCCGGCGGCCAATACCGGTGGCTGCAACCTGGAGGCGCACCTGTTCTCCGAGGCCGTGGAAGACTTCAAGGCCCACGGCGCGACCGTGATCGGCGTGACCGCCGGCAACACCGACCAGCTGGCCGAGTTCTCCAAGAACACCGAGACCTGCGGCGGTAAGTTCCCGGTCGCGGCCGACACCGGCGCCAAGATCGCCAAGGAATACGACGCGGTCCTGCCGATGAAGCCGGGCTGGTCCAACCGCACCTCGTACGTGATCACCGCTGGCGGCACCGTCGCCCATGCGTATTCGGACCTCAACCCGAAGCAGCACGTGCAGGAAACCCTGGACGCGGTGAAGGCGCTGGAACACAAGGGCAGCTGATCGCCCCGCAAGCAAGCGCCGCCCGCAGGGTCGGCGCTTTTTTTATGCCCGCGATCCAGACCTGCAAGTGGCGGTCGTATCGTCCTTCGCCCGCTAAGCTGTGCGCATGTCCACGCTGAAATACATCGCCGGCTATCCCGAGCACATCCAGGCGCAGGTCCGCACGCTGCTGGACGCGGGCAAGCTCGGTGAGGTGATCGCCAAGCGCTATGGCGAGGCGCACGTGGTGCGCACAGACCGCCAACTCTACGAGTACACCCAGGCACTGAAGGAGCGCTACCTGCGCTCGGCCCAGCCGCTGCACAAGGTGATCTACGACAGCAAGCTGCAGGTGCTCAAGCACGCGCTGGGCACGCACACCACGGTCTCGCGCGTGCAGGGCGCCAAGCTCAAGGCCAGCCGCGAGATCCGCATCGCCACGGTGTTCCGCGAAGCGCCGGCCGACTTCCTCAAGATGATCGTGGTCCACGAGCTGGCCCACCTGAAGGAAGGCGACCACAACAAGGCCTTCTACCAGCTGTGCACGCACATGACGGGCGACTACCACCAGCTGGAATTCGACCTGCGTCTGTACCTGACCGCGCTGGAGCAGCGCTGAGGCGGCCTGCGGGCGTGTTCCGCTGATCGGCCGCACTGTCGGCAACGCTGGGCGGATGACGCCAAACGGCGGCACCCGCAGGGCCAAAGGGTTATTGCATACTCCACCACAGAGGGAAGTGGGGACTATGTCGCGAATCGGCGCGCTGTTATGGATGCTGCTCTGCCTTGCCGTGCCTGCCGATGCGCAGGCGCCAGCGAGTGCGCCTGCGCCCGTCAAACCGCTGGACCTGATGAACCTGGGGGCGCCGGCCTTCACCAACTTCACCACGCGCGATGGTTTGCCCGATGCCGGGATGATGGCCACCTGCGTGGATCGCGAGGGCTTCGTCTGGGGCGCGACGCCGGCCGGCGTGTATCGCTACGACGCGCATCGCTGGGTGCTGAGCAGCGATCCGGCGATGAACCATTCGGCCACCGATGTGTTCCTCGACCACCAAGGCACGCTGTGGGCGGCGTTCCGCAATACCGGCCTGGCTCGCTATGACGGAAAGCACTGGCACGCCGAGAGCGTGGAAAGTGGACTGCCTTCCAACCAGATCCGTCGTTTCGCCGAAACCGTCGATGCCAAGGGTGCCTCCACGCTGTGGGCGCTGACCTGGGACCTGGGTCTGATGCGCCTGGTGGACGGACGCTGGCAGCTGGATGCCGGCAACGCCTCCCTGCCGGCCGATCCGCTGCGTTCGATGACCCAGACCCAGCAGCTCGGCGCGCCCGGCCGGCAATGGCTGGGCACCAATGCGCGCGGCCTGTGGTATCGCGATGCCGGGCAACGCGACTGGCATCGCTGGGAAGGCCACCAGCTCGACGCGGCCCAGGTCGAGGACATGCTGCCGGTGCTGCGCGACGGCCGCGAGGAGCTGTGGATCTCCACCTACACCGGCGGCCTGTGGCGGATGCGCGCTGACAGCATGCGTCACTGGAGCCAGCAGCAGGGCGACTTCCCCAGCAACGTGACCTACAGCATCGCCAGCACGGCCCTGCCCGACGGCAACCGCGCGATATGGGTGGCCAGCCGCTCCGGGCTGCTGCGCTTTGCCGGCGACACGATGCAGGTGTTCAACCGTCGCCACGGCATGCGCTCGGACGTGATCCGCGATGTGAGCGCCTGGCGCAGCCCCGATGGCCTGGACGTGCTGTGGATGGCGACCGACACCGGCGTCTCGCGCACCGCGCTGGGCGCCAGCCCGTGGTCGATCGCCTCGCTGCTGGGCATCGATTCGCTGGGCGTGTTCGGCTTCCTGGTCGAACCCGACGGCCATGGCAGCGAGCGGCTGTGGGTCAGCTCGGCCGGCGAAGGCCTGGCCCTCTATGAGAACGGAGACTGGCACCGCTTCACCGAGAGCGAAGGCGTGCCGATCAACGCCAACATCGGCTCGGTCATCGCCACGCCCGATGCCGACGGCCGCAAGACCTATTGGGTGAGCCTGCGCGGCGGCGCGCTCCTGCGACGTCGACCGGACGACACGCGGTTCTATTCCATCCCCACGCCGTGGAAACAGACCACCGGCGAGATGCTTTACGACACGCTGGTGCGCACCTACGAAGGCCATCGCGAACAGTGGTTCGCCACGCGCGAGACCGGCATGTATCGCCTGCGCGACGGGGTCTGGACCAAATTCCCGCCGCCCGATGCCAACGCGCCTTGGCGCGCGATGCGCGTGCGCGAGGTGATCGACCGCAGCGGCCGCTCGTGGCTGTGGGCGGCGACCAACCAGGGGCTGTCGCGCTTCGACGGCACCCAGTGGGAGCCGCTGGCCAAGACCCTGGGCCTGCCGGAAACCAACGCGATCGGCCTGACCCAGATCGATGACGCGCAGCACCGCCAGATCCTGTGGGTGGGCACCAGCAGTGCGGGCGTCACCCGCGTGGATGTCACCGATCCGCAGCATCCCCGCATGCTCACCCAGGCGCTGCCCACGCCGCCGGACCCCAGCGTGTACAACGTCTCGCCCGACAGCGCCGGGCGCATCTACCTGTGCACCAATAACGGCGTGCAGCTGCTGACGCCAACCGCGCAGGGCTTCGAGAGCCGCATCTTCACCCGGCGCGATGGCATGGTCCACCAGGAGTGCAACTACGTGCACATGGTCGATGCGCACGACCGCTTCTGGACCGGCACGCTCGGCGGCCTGGCCGTGTACGACCCGCAGCGCGAACTGCACGACACCCAGCCCAAGCCGCTGCGCCTGACCGGCCTGCAGATCGACGGTCACCCGGTCGAAGGCGCAACGCTCGATGTGCCGGCCGGCGCCAAGGAGATCCGCATCGACTACGCGCTGCTGTCCTGGTATCGCGAGGCCGATTCGCGCTTCCGCACCCAGCTGGTCGGCTACGACCCGGCGCCCAGCGACTGGACCGACCAGAACTTCCGCACCTTCAACAGCCTGCCGCCGGGCCGCTACACGCTGCGCATCGAAGGCCGCGACCACGCCGACAACGCCAGCACGCCGATCGAGATCGCGATGGTGCTGCATCCGCAGTGGTGGCAGCAGCTGTGGGTGCGCATCGCCGGCGCGATCGCGCTGCTGCTGCTCGGCTATGGGGTGATCCTGCTACGTACCCGCCAGTTGCGCGCACAGCGCAATGCGCTGGAGCAGCACATCGCCGCGCGCACGGCCGAACTCAATATCGCCAACGCGCGCCTGATCGACCTGTCCTACCAGGATGCGCTGACCGGCCTGGCCAACCGTCGCCGCCTGCTGGAGGCGCTGGAACAGCCTGCCGCGGCGACCACGCTGATCCTGCTCGATGTCGATCACTTCAAGCAGTACAACGATCGCTTCGGCCACCTCGCCGGCGACGAAGCGCTGCGCTGCGTCGCGCACGCCCTGCGCGACTGCGCCGGGCCGGACGTGCTGGTGGCCCGCTATGGCGGCGAGGAATTCGCCTGCCTGCTCACCGATACCGATCCGGACGCCGCCAGCGCGCTGGCCGAATGCATCCGCGCGGCGGTGGCCACCTGCGAGATCCCGGTGCCGGGCGAAACCCAGACCATGCGCGTCACCATCAGTGCCGGCATCGCCCACACCGCGCTGACCGCCCCCGAGGACGCGCTGCGCCTGCTCCGCCACGCCGACCTGGCGCTGTACCAGGCCAAGCACGAAGGCCGCAACCGCGTGCGCCACTACGGCGTGGACGCGCCCTCGCCGGATAGCGCCACCGCCTGATCAGGCGCCAGGCTGCATCCGGATCGCCCCTGCCTTCGTAATCGATCCCAGCAAGGGGAGATCGGGGAATCTGGACGTGGCGGTGGTGGTGATTCGTGCGCGTGCGGCGCGCAAGGCAGTAACGGGTGAAGAACTGTTGTCCTGGCTGGAGAACGCCATCGCCGAGCTTTCGGCGCCGCCCTGGCGACCCAGTCAGCGGCCGGCCACGGTGATCGTGATGCACGATGCGCACGGACCGGCGATCACGATTCCCTGCAGCGAACCGATGGCGCTGGCGCGGCTGCTCGATCCGGTCCTGGCCGCGCATGGCCTGCGCCGAACCTTTCCCGATCCGGACGACAGCCCACCCGGCGATGCCTGAAACGCGACGCGACGATGTTCAGTCGCCGCGCCTGCGGAAGGACACATAGGCCAGCAGCGCGGTCAGGATCACCAGCGCGGTCACCACGATGGCAAAGCCGTGCGCGCTCTGGGTCAGCGGCACGCCGCCGACATTCATGCCGAACAGGCCAGCGATCAGGTTGACCGGCAGCGCCAGCACCGTGACCACGGTCAGCACGAACAGGGTGCGGCTGGTGTTCTCGTTGATCAGCGCGGCGAGTTCTTCCTGGATCAGCTTGACCCGTTCGACCAGCGCCGAGGAATCGCCGATCGCCGCGGAGAACTCTTCGGCCGCCTGCTGCAGGTCCAGCACGTCATCGCGGCTGATCCATGCCGGCGGCCGGTTGAGCAGGCGGAACAGCGCGGTCGGTTCCGGCGCCAGCAGGCGCTGCAGGCGCACCAGCGAGCGGCGCAGCGCGCCCAGCTCCTTGCGGTCGGTCGGCACCTGGTTGGCCAGCAGCCGGTCCTCGATCTGGTCCACGCGCACCGTGGACTTGCGCAGGATGTCGCCCAGCACGTTGGCCTGGTCGCGCAGCAGGTGCGCCAGCAGTTCCACCGGCGAACGGAAGGTCTGGCCGCTGCGCACCGCCGCGCGCAGGCGGTCGACCGAGCGCAGTGGCCGCAGGCGCGCGCTCACCACCAGGCGCGGGGCGATGCACAGGCTGGTGGTGCCGACCTCGGACGCATCGAAAGTGGAATCGAACAGCACGTCATGGATCACCGCCACCAGCGCGCCATCGTCCAGCTCCACGCGGGTGGAGCCGACGGCACTGGCCAGCGAATCGTGGAAGGCATCGGGCAGGTCCAGCACCTCGCGCAGATAACGCTTGGAGCCCTGGTTGGCCAGCGAGAAATGCAGCCAGATGAAGTCCTGCCGCCGGCTTGCATCGCCTGAAGCGAGGAAGTCGCGCACCGCCTCGGTGGTGATCGGCTCGGCCGGCGCGTCCGGGGACAGGCGATAGCCCCAGATCAGGCCATCCTCGTTGGAACCGTAGCTGGTATCGACGTGCTGCATGGGCAGATTCAAGGCGGGCGTGCAGCGCGAAGGGTAGCCCAATCCCGTGACGCCCTTGCAGGGACGTCAGCGGCGTTGCGATGTCCGCCGCCACGAGTTGATGCGCATCACGATGAGCGCGCACTGCGGCGTCGGGGACTCGCGTGTGACGCGCTTGTCATGTGGCAAGGCGTGCCGGGCGCGCCATTTTCGGTATTAAAAATGATTCTCGTTTGCTAAGGTGCCCGCGCGCCGCTCCGACCCCCACCGGTGTGCGCTGAAGTCCGTTCAATTCAACGATGTCGTGCATGGAGAGTGCCGCGCTGCTGCGTGGCCGCTGACGGGGAGCGACTGCCCGGAAGGAAGCCCATGCGTCGCGCCACGTTCTGCCTGTTCGCCCTCGTGCCTGCCCCACTCTTCGCGCAGGTCGCGCCCTCCACGCAGGACCTGGACGGCATCCAGGTGCTGGGCAGCGCGCCGTCCTATAGCGCCCCACGCGCCAGCACGGCCACGCGCACCGATGCCGCGGTGCTGGATGTGTCGCAGTCGATCCAGACCGTGACCGCGGCGATGCTGGACGACCAGCGCGTGCGCACGCTCGACGATGCGGTGAGCAACGTCAGCGGCCTCATGCTGGCACCCAGTCGCGCGGGCACGCAGGACGCCTTCATCCGGCGCGGCTTCGGCGACAGCTCGACCGGCTCGATCCTGCGTGATGGCGTGCGTTCGATGCAGAACCGCAACTTCAGCGCCACCACCGAGCAGGTCGAAGTGCTCAAGGGCCCGGCCTCCACGCTGTACGGCATCCAGGAACCCGGCGGCGTGATCAACGTGATCAGCAAGCAACCGCTGGCCCGGCGCCAGACCAGCTTGCAATTGGACACCAGCGATGTGGGTGGTGGCGGCGGCGTGATCGACCATACCGGCTCAATCGGCGAGTCGGGCTTTTCCTATCGCACCATCGCCTCGTACGACGACACGGATTACTGGCGTGCGTTCGGCACCCAGCGGCGTTCGCTGCTGGCGCCGTCGCTGGCCTGGCGCAATGCCGATACCGAGGTGATGCTGGCGCTGGAGCACGGCCGCTACGACACGCCGTTCGACGACGGCACGATCTTCGTCGATGGCAAGCCGCTGGCCATCCCGCGCGAACGCCCGCTGACCGAGCGCTACTCGAAGATGGAAGGGCAGACCGACTACGCCAACCTGCGCGTGCGCCATCGCCTGTCCGATGCGTGGACGCTGCGCGCCACCTATGCCTTCAGCCGCAACCAGTACGACGACGTGCGCGTGCGCGCCGATGGCTACAACGCCGACACCGGCCTGCTGCGCCGGCGCTTCGACGGCCGCCGCGGCGTGGACGATCGCAGCCAGTACGTGGTCGCCGATGCACTCGGCCACCTGGGCCAGGGCTGGCTGCGCCACGAGCTGCTGCTCGGCATCGATCACGAAAGCACCCGCAACCACACCGATGGCGAACTCGCGCGCGTGCGGGTCAACGGCTTCGATGTATGGAATCCGGTCTACGGCGCCGTGCCGGCGCCGACGGCGATCGATCCGGAAACGGTCAACGCCAATGCCGCGCTGACCAGTACCTCGCTGTTCGTGCAGGACGCGATCTCGCTGGGCGAACACTGGATCGTCTCGGGCGCCGCGCGCTACCAGCAGTACAAGCAACGGGAAGGCGTGGGCACCGACTACGCGATCACCCAGGACCTGGACGATCACAAGGTGCTGCCGCGCCTGGGCGTGGTCTACAAGCTCAGCGGCACTGTCTCGCTGTATGCCAACTACGCGACCTCGTTCACGCCCAACCTGGCCAGCGACCCGACCCAGGGCGCGTTCGATCCGGAAGAAGGCGTGGTCCACGAACTCGGCGCCAAGCTCGACCTGGGCAATCGCCTCACCGCGACCGCCGCGCTGTACCAGACCACCAAGCGCAACATCGTGATCAGCCTAGATGACGACACCGCGCGCGCCATCGGCGAGGCCCGCGCGCGCGGCGTCGAGCTGGATGTCGCCGGCCAGCTCACCGACGCACTGCGCGTGGTCGGCGCCTACGCCTACACCGATGCGGAGATCACCGACGACTTGGGCGATACCGTCGGCAACACCCTGCCCAACGTCGCCCGCCACCAGGCCTCGCTGTCGCTGTTCGCCAAGCCCACGTGGCAGACCGGTCCGCTGCGCTGGCAGTTCGGCGCGGGCGTGCGTTATGCCGGCAAGCGCCAGGGCGATGAGGACAACAGCTTCACCCTGCCTTCGTACGTCGTCGCTGATCTCTCCGCCGGCACGCGCTGGGCCTGGGGCGCGCACGATGCGTCGCTGGATGTGGGTCTGCGCAATGTGTTCGATCGCGATTACTACCCATTCGCCGATGGCACCTCGCGTGTGATGATCGGCGAGCCGCGCCGGCTGGAAGCGCGCTTCAAGCTGGCGTTCTGAGCGCGGCGTTGTCGCTGGCCTGATGCGCTTGAATCGGGCAAAGGCACCATGTCGCAAAAACGTCGTTTCATGACGTAATCGATGCGCTCCTCAAACTTGCGCAGGGTGACAATCTTCCCCATCACCCGCAGGCCTGAAGGCTGGAGCTGTCGTCGTGGATCGCAATCGTCTATGGCCGGGGATCTCGGCCGGCATCGCCGCTGGCGCGCTGTGGGGCCTGGTGTTCCTGACTCCGGAACTGGCCGGCGCGTTCACGCCGCTGCAACTGGCCGCCGGCCGCTATGTCGCCTTCGGCGTGATCGCAGCCGTGCTGCTGGCGCCGCGCTGGCCACGCCTGCGCGCGGTCCTGGGCGCGCGCGAATGGCGGGCGCTGCTGGTGCTGGGACTGACCGGCAACATCGTCTACTACGTGCTGCTGGCCAGCGCGGTGCAGCGGGGCGGCATCGCGATGACCTCGCTGGTGATCGGCTTCCTGCCCGTGGTGATCACGGTGTGCGGCAGCCGTGACGCCGGTGCACTGCCACTGCGCAAGCTAACCTGGCCACTGCTGCTGGGCATCGCCGGCATCGCTTGCGTGGGTTGGGACACGCTGGCCAGCGCCCGCCACGGCCGGCCGTCGTCCGCCCTGGGCTTTGCCTGTGCGCTGGGCGCGCTGGGCAGCTGGACGCTGTATGCGCTGATCAACAGCCGCTGGCTCGCCCGCCTGCCGCAGGTGTCCGAACACGACTGGAACCTGCTGACCGGCGTGGTCACCGGCACGCTGTCATTGCTGCTGGTGGTGCCGGCGTTTTTCGGCCAGCAAGCCGGCACGCACGAGGCGCCGGCGTGGCTGCTGTTCGCCGCGGTGTCATGCGGCATCGCGCTGCTGTCCTCGGTCCTGGGCAACGCGTTCTGGAACCGCGCCAGCCGCCTGCTACCGCTGACCCTGGTCGGCTCGATGATCCTGTTCGAAACCCTGTTTGCCCTGCTCTACGCCTTCCTCTGGGAATGGCGCGGGCCGACCGGCACCGAGTCCACGGCAATGCTGCTGATCGGCAGCGCCGTGCTGGCCTCGGTCTGGGTGCATCGCCATCCGGCCGTGCCGGTTGGGATCGACGCCGATGGTCAGCCGCAGCCGGCGCGCCCATGATGGCGCGATGCGCGCCACGTCCTCACACCACTCGGTGAAGCTGCGGGTTGGCATCGTGCTGATGCCAAACTTCACCCTGACCGCCTTCGCCGGATTCATCGATGCACTGCGCCTGGCCGCCGACGAAGGCGACCGCAGCCGCCAGCTCCAGTGCCAGTGGGACGTGATGGCCGCCAGCGGTGGCGAGGCGATCACTTCCAGTTGCGGCATCCGGGTCGGCACGCGCAGCGACTTCGCCTCCGCCGAGCGCTACGACTACGTGGTGGTGGTTGGCGGCGTGCTGCATGGCGGCCAGCGGCTGTCCGCGCAGGCCAGCCGCTTTCTCAAGGACGCCGCGGCGCGGCAGGTGAAGCTGGTCGGGCTGTGCACCGGCTCGTTCGTGCTGGCGCGGCTGGGCCTGCTGCGCGGCCATCTGGCCTGCGTCAGCTGGTTCCATCGCGATGAATTCCAAGCCGCGTTCCCCGAGCAGCCCGTGGTCTCCAGCCAGATGTTCGTGGTTGATCGCGACCGCCTGACCTGCGCCGGCGGCACCAGCGTCGTGCACCTGGCCGCGCACATGATCGAGCAGGCGCTGGGCCGCGCATTGGCCGTCAAGGCACTACGCATCCTGATCGAGGAACAGCCGCTACCGTCCAAGGCGCTGCAGCCCGAGGCGGTCGTCTCGGTCCACGCCCGCGACGTGCTGGTGCACAAGGCGATGCTGTTGCTGGAACAGCAGCTGCAGCGGCCCGTCGCCATCGGCGAGGCCTGCGCCTCGCTGGGCATCGGCCAGCGCCAGCTGGAGCGACGCTTCCGCCAGGACATCGGCCTGACCCCGGCGCAATACCGGCAGACGCTGCGGCTGGAACGGGCGCGCTGGCTGCTGCAGCACTCGGCGCTGGACCTGCAGGCGATCGCGCTGGAATGCGGCTTCAGCAGCCGCGCCCATCTGGCCCGGCTGGTGCAGCGCGAACTCGGCCAGCGCCCGCGTGCGCTGCGCGCCGCCGCGCTGCCCTGACCCGGAAACTCAGAGTTCCAGTTCGCCGCGCAGCCCTTCGCTGAGCAAGTAGTCGTCCTGGTCCAGGTACCAGTGTTCGGGGCCCGACGCGGTCGCAACCAGGTACAGGCCATTGCCGTCCTGCTTGGGCGGGCGCTCCACGCTCACGATCGACACACCCTGCTCCGCCGTGCCAAGCGACAGCAGCACGCGCATCACCGTGCTGGCCAGCTCGGCCGAGGACATCTGCTCGTCGACCGGCCGGAAGGCCAGGCGATAGGTGAAGCGGGGACGCGGTGCAGGCATGGTGGATCGGTCAGCGTGGGGGCGTGCAAGGGTACAGAAGCGGCTTCGGCCTGGCATCGCTGTTGCGCCCCTCGGCGGCCCGCTGCGTTCACGGCCATGACGGCATTGCCCGGCTACCCTGCTCCGCGATTGCCGGGGAACGCCAACATGCAGGACACATCGCCGGGCGCGCTCGCGCCAGCCGCACCCAGCTTGGATGCGCTGCGCCCCAACGGCGCGCTGTACCAGGCCGACGCGACGCCGGCCGACCAGCGCCGTGCGCCGGACGATCCCGAACTGCGCCAGCTCCTGGGCCTGGACGGCCACGACACCGCGGACTGGTGGCGGGCGGTGCGCCCCGATGACCTGGCCGGCGCCCGCAGCGAATACGCGCAACTGGTGGCCGACGGGACGCCGATGGACAGCGAATACCGGATCCGCCTGCCCGATGGCGGCGAGCGCTGGCTGCGCGATCGCGCTCGCGTCTGCACGCGCGACGCGCAGGGCAAGCCCAGTGCGCTGCTGGGCGTGATCGACGATGTCACCCATCGCAACACGCTGCGCCAGCGTGCGCAGGAGGCCGCCAACAAGTATCGGCTGCTGTTCGACAGCATCAACTCGGGCTTCTGCGTGATCGAGCTGTTGTTCGACGCCGACGGCCAGGCCAGCGACTACCGCTTCCTGGAGATCAACACCGCCTTCGCGCAGGTCACCGGCATCCACGATGGCATCGGACGGCGGATGCGCGAGATCGCGCCGGACCACGAGCAGCACTGGTTCGATACTTACGGCCGGATCGCGCGCACGCGCGTGGCCGAGCGTTTCGAGAATGGCGCGGCCGAGCTGGGCTTCTACTACGACGTCTACGCCTTCCCGCTGGGCGATGCAGCGCTGAACCAGGTCGGCATCCTGTTCACCGACATCACCCAGCGCAAGCTGGCCGAGGACGCGTTGCGCGCCGATGGCCGGCGCAAGACCGAGTTCATCGCCATGCTCGCGCATGAACTCCGCAACCCGCTGGCGACCATCACCAGCGGCATGCAGGCCATCAAACTGGGCAGCCACGGCATGGCCATGCATCCAGCCACGCCGATGATGGAGCGCCAGATCGGCCAGATGACCCAGCTGCTGGACGACCTGCTGGACCTCAATCGCATCAACCTGGGCAAGGTGACGCTGCGCCCGGAGCGGACCAACCTGGCCCAGCTGGTGGCGCAGGCGGCCGAGGCCTTCCAGCCCTATTACCTGGAACAACGCCTGACGTTGGCCTGCGTGACGCCCGCCCACGCGGTGTGGGCGCAGGTCGATGCCGTGCGCATCACCCAGGCGCTGGGCAACCTGCTCAGCAACGCCGCCAAGTTCAGCGATGCCGATGGCCACGTGCGGCTGGAACTTCACCAGGATGGCGACCAGGCCAGCATCAGCGTGCGCGACGAAGGCATCGGCATCGAGCCGGCGCAGCTGGATCACATCTTCGAACTGTTCGCCCAGGTGGACAGCGATCGCCACGCCTCTTTCGGCGGGCTCGGCGTGGGTGTGGCACTGGCACGTGAACTGGTGGACCTGCATGGCGGCCAGATCGGCGCTGACAGCGCCGGCATCGGCCAGGGCAGCACGTTCAGCATCACCCTGCCAATCGAACACCACGCAGCGCCTGCGCCTGCGAGCAAATCCGCAGGCGATATGCCGCAGGCCGCGACGACCGGGCACAGCATCCTGGTCATCGACGACAACGTGGATGCGGCCGATTCGATCTCGATGGTGCTGGAGCTGCTGGGCCATCGGATCAACACGCGCTACAGCGGCCCCGATGGCCTGCAGGCCGTCCACGACGACCGGCCCGACGTGGTCTTCAGCGACATCGGCATGCCAGGCATGGACGGGCACGAAGTCTGCCGCCAGCTGCGCGCTCTGCCCGGTGGCGAGGCGATCCGCATCATCGCGTTGACCGGCTGGGGCGCTCAGGAGGATCGCGAACAGACTGCCGAAGCCGGCTTCGATTTCCACCTGGTCAAGCCGGTCACCACGGCCAAGCTGCGCGAAGCGCTGGCCGCGGTTTTCAGCTGAAGGCGCGCCGGCTCAGGCCGGCAGCGGATCGCCCGCCGCGTCGTCGTTGCGCCCACCAACGAAGGCCAGCAGCGCCTCCATCGGCATCGGCTTGGCGTAAAGCCAGCCCTGCGCGAACTGCACGCCACGCTCAGCAAGGATGTCGTGCTGCTCCTGCGTTTCCACGCCCTCGGCCACCATCTGCAGGCGCAGGGTCTTGGCCATCTCCACGATGTGGAAGGCCACCCGGCTGCCCGGCGTGTCGCGGCCAAGCGCATCGATGAAGGACTTGTCGATCTTCAGGTAATCCAGGTCGTAGGTCGCCAGGTAGGACAGGCTGGAATTGCCCGTGCCGAAATCGTCGATGGCAACCTTGAAGCCCTTCGCGCGCATCGACATCAGCACGCCTTGCGCCTTATCCGGCGCGATCAGGCCGCGCTCGGTCGCCTCGATCACGATGTTGTGCGATGCCCCACCGGTGGCCGCCACCAGCGCCCGCAGGCGCGCCTCGGTCTGGTCCGAGTGCAGGTCATCGGCGGAGAAATTGATCGCGATGTGGATCTCGGGATGGCGCTGGATCAGCGCCTTCGATTCCTCGGCCACCATGTCCATCACCTGCGCGGTGACGTGCTGGATCAGGCCGTGCTTTTCCGCCTCGGGAATAAACACCGCCGGGCCGATCGGCTTACCGGACGGCCGCTTCCAGCGGATCAGCGCCTCGGCGCCGACGCAGCGACGGGTGCGCAGCTCGATCACCGGCTGGTACAACAGGAAGAACTCGCGTCGCCGCAGCGCGCGGCGCAGATGCGCCTTGAGCGAAACATGATGACGCGCCGCCCACGCCACCAGGCCGGCCAGCACACCGCCGAGGATCAGGCCCACCGGCACGAAGCGCAGCGCCGCACTCCGCACCAGCGCATCGACGCCGGTCAGCGGCATCGCCGCGATGACTTCGGTATCCAAGTTGTCGGCCGGATGGATCGTCACGAAGTAAGCGTCATCGCTGAAGGTCCGTACCTTGCCGGAGTAGCCGGCCAACCATTCGCGCCGATACACGCCACGCGAACGGACCAGCACGCCGTTGCGATCCAGGTGGACCAGCGACACGGATGGATCAGGCAAGGTATCCAGCACCAGGCTCGGCGAGATCAGCGCGGCATGGCCGTTGCGGCTGTTGATGTTGAAGCGCGCGCCAGGCATTCCCGGCAGCTCCTGCGCGCTCCAGGAAAAGATCCCCGACAGCGTCACCCGATGCGGCGGGCCGAGTTCCAGCGGCGCGGCCAGCTGCACGAAGGTCGTGCACAGCAGCTTGCCGTCGCGGAGATAGCCCAGGCCCTGCAGGTAGTTGAGGTCGGCGACGACCTCGCGCATGCGCTGCAGCGAAGCGTCGGTGCAGGCTTCTGCGATCGGAATGCGCTCCATCGCGGCGATGGCGGTATCGATCTGCAGGCGGGTGATCTTGGAGCGGCGCAGCACGTCGGTGCTGAGTTCATCCAGGCGGGTCTGCGCCTGGCTAAGGCCTTCGTGCCGGGACAACACGATGGACAGCGCCACGGGCAGCATGAATGCCATGCATCCCAGGGCAAAAAATCCCAAGACGACCCGCTTCCTGTCCATCCCTGCCCTCCCCCCGGAACGCCTTTGCGCGGAGTGTACTTCCGGCGCGCAATGGCGTGCGATGCGCGCGTGGCTGGTTCATGCGGTGCACCTGGCGATTGCTGACCAAGGTCACGAATCGCGCCCGCGCGACACGGCAATTTCAGCGACCGCTGCAGGCCTCACGCGTCGTCGTCATCCGCGTCTTCCTCGGCATCGGCGTTTTCCTCGCGCTGCTGCAGCTCTTCCTCCACCACTGCTTCGGCAAGTGCAAAGACCGCGTCGGCATCGGACGCGGTCAGTTCACCTTCGCTGTAGAGGATGGGCGTCTGCTCGCCGATCTGGATCGTCTTGGCGAAGACCTCGCCGCCCTCGCCGCTCCAGATCTCAACGCGGAACTCGGTGTCCTCATGGCGGCCTGTGCGCCAGTGCTTCTTGAACTCGGCCATGCGGGGAACCCTCGGTTGCAGGCGACGTGCCGCGACCGACGTTCGCACAGGCGGCAGTCAAGGCGGGGTGACGCGTGGTGACCTGCAAACACACGCGTCAGCACTGGGCGCCCCTGCTATTTGCGCACGTAGCGCAGGTGCGTGGCGGCCGGACCGGCCAGGACGCTGTCGATTCGGAACTGTGGCCCCGGCATCTGCAGCCGTTCGAACAGCCGTCGGCCATTGCCGAACAGCACCGGCGCCAGCGCAATCTCCAGCTCGTCGACCACGCCAAGATTCAGGTATTGCTGGATCACGTCCGCACCGCCGGAGATGCGGATATCGCGCGCGCCGGCCGCGGCCCGCGCCAGTTCCAATGCGCGCTCGGGGCCGTCGTTGATGAAGTGGAACGTGGTGCCGCCCGGCCGCGCCCACGGCGCGCGCGTTTCCCGGGTGAGCACGTAGACCGGCGTGTGGAATGGCGCCTCCTCCGGCCAGGAAATCTCGCCCTGCTCGAACATCCGCTTGCCCATGATGTTGGCGCCGGTGCGCTCCATCGTGTGGCGCACCAGATCGTTGACCGCGCCGGTTTCGCCGCCCGGCCCGAAGCCGAGCTTGTCGCGGAAAACCTGCTGGCTGATCAGCCAGGACATCAGCGCGCCCCACTTCGGCGCCCAGCGCTCGGGCGTGTGCCAGTGTTCGAGCGTCATGTCCTCCGGCGCCATATAGCCGTCGAGACTGAGTGCGATGTTGACGAAAACCTTGCTCATGTCGTGCCGCTCGCGGGTCGTGGTGCCGGCATCATTGCACCGAAGCCGAGGTTGCGCGCGCGTCGATCATTTCGCCGGCAGCCGGATCCGTCCGGCGCGGATATCGCACTTGCCAAGCGCATTGGCCGTGCCCGCCAGCATCAGCAGATCGCCGCCGTCGGAAGCCAGCAGCGGCGAGCTGTAGCCGGGGCATGCGATCTCGTCCCTGCTGTAGCCGCCGGTGGGCGCGATCAGGAACGGCGCGTCGATCATCGTCCACGGCCCCTTGCCTAGCGTACGGTTGATCATCAACGTGCGGCCGGAAGCAGGCTCGATGGTCACCGCACCTTCCGGTCCGGACACCACGCGCTGTCCAGAGGCGACCAAGGTGCCGTCCCTGCCGCCGTATGGCGTCCATGCGATGCCCGGCGTGTGCAGCAGGCGCTTGCCGTCGGCGGTGGCGATCGGCGTCCCCAGGTCGGCCATCGGCGACCAGTCCTGGCCGTCGGGCGAGGTCTTCAGGTAGACCGTGCAGACGTGGTTCGAATCCTGGTTGGCCTTGCAGTTTTCGAACGTCATCGCATAGCGCCCATCGGGCAGCCGGATCACGGTCGGCATGCCCGGCCGCGCAACGCCATCGCGGATGCCGATGTCGTTGATCTGTGGACCCCAGGTCGCGCCGCCATCGGTGCTGCGCACGTGCGCGATCACCTGACCCATGCCCTCGGCCGAGGTGCGCTCATCGGAGAAGAAACAGTTGAGGCTGCCATCGGCGGTGATGGCGAAGTACGGCTCCCAGATGCCATGGCCTTCATTGTTGACCTGCAGCGCCTCGGACGCACAGCTGCTGCGATAGCTCCAGTTGCGCCCGCCATCGCGGCTGATGAAGACTTCCATCGCCTGCTGGCGGAAGTCCCGACGATTCCAGGCCGTGCCCGAAGCGAACAAGGTACCTGCGGGCAGCTCGCCCTGCGCGACCGGCAGCTCGAACAAGGCCGGCGCTTCGATATCCCAGCCGTGCACGGTGTCGCGCACCACCCCGATGGGCGCCGATGACCAGGTCTTGCCGTCATCGCTCGAGCGATAGATCGGCAGGCTGCCCTTCTCGCCCGGCACGCCGTTGTGGGCGAACGTCGCCAGCAGCGTGCCGTTGTCCGCACCTGCATGCTGCAGCCGGATCACGCGCGGGTAGCCGGCTTCTTCCTGCGGGTGTGTGGTGCCGGCGGCGAACAGCAGCGTGCCCGCGGGCGGATCGCTGGCAGCCGTGGCCACGCCGGCCATCGAAAGCGTGGCCGCGAGGATCGCGGTGGCAGGTGTGCGGAGCATTGGCGAATCCTCGTCGTGGCAATGGGGAGAACGAAACGTTTGGCGACGCGCACGGCTGCCGCTGCAGCGCCGATCGGCAACGCAGGACGTCATGGCGTGGAATGCCCGGCGCTGCCGATGCAGGCCGGGACGCGGGCTATTCGCGGTTCTGGGTCTGGATGCCGAACTTGTCCACCAGTGCGTCGTACTGCTGGCGGGTGATGGTCAGCATCGTGCCGTGGCGGACCTTCGGCGGCAGGCTGTATTTGTCCCAGTCGTCGCGGAAGGTATAGCCGGAGATCTGATACCACGGGCCGGCGAGTTTGCTGGACACCGACAGGCCATACGACACGCCCGGATACTGCTCGTAATACAGGTACCAGGCCTTGCCGTCGGGCGACGGGATCAGCATCGGCGCCTCGCGGAAGTTGGGGCTGATCGGCGCGCTCAGGTGTTCGTAGGGACCCAGCAGATTGTCGGAACTGGCGATGCGGATCGTCTTGCCCGTGGTCCACTGCAGGGTCGGATAGGTCTCGTCCTTGAGGACCGCCCAGTACTTGCCTTCCTCGTGCCGCAGGAACAGGTCGATCGTGCCCATCTCTTCCTTGAGCAGGCGCTTGGGCGGCGCGGAGAACGTCTTGAGGTCCTTGGACGTCACGTACAGCGTGCGCTGGCTGGCCCAGTAGCGCTCGCCGTCTTCCGGCGTGCCTTCCAGATGCGGCGTATGCCAGGTCATCACGAACTGCTGCGAGGCCTTGTCGAAGAACAGCTTGGGCGCGCCGATCCGCTGCAGTGCCTGCGAATAGCCAGGCGTGGCCTTCAGGTCCGGTGTGTAGGTACTGAAGCGCGTCCAGGTGATCAGGTCACGCGAGGACCACAGGTTGATCACCGGCGAGGCATCGCTCTGGTTACCCGCGATGTAATAGGTGCCATCCGGCCCCTGTGCGATGTCCGGATGGCCGCGGTAATCGTCGGTGATGCGCTTACCGTCGTTGAGCCGATACCAGTGCAGGCCGTCCAGGCTGGCGCTGTAGTACATGCGCCCGTAGTCGGCATCGGTCATGTGCACGAACAGATACGCCGCGTTGACCGGCGTCGCGCCCGGCGCGACCTGTCCCGGCGGATCGGGCTGCTTGGACGTCGCGCTGACCGTCAACAACAGGCCTGCACCGAGCAGGAAGCTTCGTAGGACGTTCATGCGACGGCACCTGGCGGAATCCCTTCGAGGCCGCGAGCCTAGCCGGGTTTTATTTGTAATACAAATAACCCAATCCCCGGCAAGGAGGCCGTGATCACGGACGCCATGCAGCGCGCGTGGCGAACTTGCTCCAGCGCATCGCCTACCGACAGCGGCGCTCGCTGAGCGTCCACGACACGCCGCGCGAATCACCGATGCACATCGACCACATGCCGCGCGCTGCACGCCGTCGACACACAAGGACACATGCCGCTCGCCACCAAGCTGCGACGCATCGCGAAGCAGCATCATCCGGAACGTTCGCTTCCAACACTTGCATCGACAACACATCGCGTTGCCGTCTTCCTGTCATGCGCGACATCTAATCTCCCGCATCTAAATCGTTTTAGACCTCGGACGGGATCCAACGACATGTCGCAGCACACGCAGTTCCAGCAGGACACGAAGGCTTGTTTCAAGGAAGGCCACACGCCGTTGAACCGGGAGCTCGGGCGTCGCAAGGAACCCGTCCTCGGCGCGCTCACGTTCGCGTTGTTGATGGCCATGGGCCAGGCCAGCGCCACGCCGATGGATCCGCCGGTCGCTTCAACAGCAGCCACCGACACCATCGCCGCGTCAGACGATCTCGCCGCCGATGCCAACGGCGACAAGCGCGCCACCACGCTGGATGCGGTGTCGGTCAAGGCCGCCTCGCAGGCGACCAAGAACGCGGTCGAGAGCAAGCGCACCTCCGCGGTGACGGTGGACTCGCTGGACGACAACAGCATCCAGGTCCACAGCCAGGAAGACTCCATCGCGCAGAAGCTGCTGGCCGCGCCGGGCGTGAGCCTGATGCGCGACGAGGATCAACCGCGCTACATCAGCGCGCGCGGCATCGAGCCCAACCTCAACAGCACCACGCTGGATGGCATATCGATGGCTTCGGTGGGCGATGAAGGCGGCGGCGAGCGCAAGATCAATCTGCAGCTGATTCCCAACGACCTGGCCGACCGCGTCGACCTGTACAAGACGTTTTCGGCCGAACAGAACCCGGACAGCATCGGCGCCGGCATCAGCCTGATCAGCGGCAGCGCCTTCGATCATCCGAAGAACTCGCTGCATGTCGATGCCAGCGCCAACTACCACGACCTGAGCAACGACGACGGCGCCAATTCGCTGCCTAAGACCACCTCGCGCTGGGGCAACGGGCTCAACGCCAAGTATTCGACGACCTTCGGCAGCAACAACCAGTTCGGCCTGACGGTGTCGGCGCGCCGGCAGGAATTCCAGACCTCGCAGAACAAGCTCTTCCAGAGCTCGCAGTATTTCTACGACACCGACGGCAACTACATCTCCGGGCCGAACGTGGCCGGCTGGAACGGCCTGGTCGCGCCGAACAACTTTGCCTATTACGCCGACAACCGCTGGATCAAGAGCTACGGTGGCTCGGCCAAGCTGGAGTGGTGGCCGACCGACAGCCCGTTCCGCGCTTCGCTGATGGTCTACGGCTACGGCATGACCGAGCGCCGCACCGAGAACGGCTACGAGTTCACCTCCGAGAAGTCGATCCACGACCAGACCGCGACCTCGGGCACCTACGACATCGCCACGCTCAATGTGATCTACCAGAACAACGTGTGGGCGCGGAACAACCGCGGCGCGCTGGCCGGACTGGAATGGTCCGAAGGCAACCAGTGGCTGGCGCTGCGCGCCGGCTACACCCGCGATCGCGTCAACAAGACCAGCAAGAGCGTGCGCCTGACCGCAGATCCCGGCGACGGCCAGCAGCTGGACTATGCCTCTTCCGGCGTGGGCGAGATCTACAACATCCAGTCGATCGCCAACCCGGACATCCTCTACGGATCCACCTATAACCTGGCCAGCGCTTCGATCACCCAGACCTACGCCACGGCCGAAGTCGGCGACGTGCGCCTGGACTACACCTTCAACACCGGCGCCGATGCACGAGGCTTCGGCCTGGCCGCCGGCGCCGAGTACAAACGCCTGGAAGTGGACACCGACTACAGCACCACCACCAACACCGCCGGTGGCGACTACAGCGGTTATCTGTACGACCCGGGCTGGACCTATCCCAAGTCGGCGTATTCGCTGCCGTTCTTCAACTACGACCAGTTCGCCGCCAACGGCGCATGGTCATCGCTGGGCGTGAACACCACCTCGTCGCTATATTCCAGCCAGGCCTCGGATTTCGAGTACATCGAGCGGGTCAAGAACGCCTACCTGTCGCTGCACTACGCCACCGATTCACTTGAAGCAGTGCTGGGCGTGCGCTACGACGACGTGGACTACACCGCGCATACCCCGGCCATCACCAGCGGCGTGGTTACCGGCCTGACCACCAACAATGGCGGCTACGACAACCCGCTGCCGTCGCTCAACATCGTCAACCACCTCACCGACGACATCAACCTGCGCTTCAGCGCCAGCCAGACCGTGGGCCGGCCGATCCCGTCCAACATCGCCCAGGCCGAAGTGGTGAGCTGCGATTCGGACAGCGGCGATTGCTCGATCTCGCGCGGCAACCCCAACCTCAAGCCCGAGCGCTCGACCAACCTGGATCTCTCGGCGGAGCAATACTTCAACGATGGCAACGGCTATGTTTCGCTGGCCTGGTTCCACAAGAAGATCAAGGACAACATCGCCAGCATCAGCAGCGAATCCATCGACGCCAACGGCCAGGTGACCACCATCACCACGCCGCAGAACCTGGACGACTCCAAGGTGCAGGGCGTGGAGTTCTCGCTGGTCAACCGCAACCTGCAGGTCGGCAACCAGCGCTTCGATGCGATGTTCAACGCCACCCACATGGACGGCGAGATGACCTACGTCGGCTCGACCGGCACGCGCGTGATCCACCAGCTCTCCACCCAGCCAAAGAACATCGCCAACCTGGGTCTGACCTGGCACGTGCCGTGGCGCGACACGCGCCTGACCGTCACCGAGAACTACACCGGCAAGCACATCTTCACCATCGGCGCGAACAGCTGGGGCGACCGTGGCTTCCGCTCGCGCTACACCACCGACGTTAACCTCACCACGCGCCTGGACCCGCGCTGGTCGGTGTCGCTGAGCGCGGCCAACCTGTTCGGTGAAGACCAGTACCAGACCGTCGGCGATGATTACCAGACCATGCGCAACCTCAACAACTACGGCGCCACCTACGCGCTGCACGTGAGTTACGACCTCGACTGATGGCCGGCCTCTCGACCGCCACGCCGATACGGAGAATGGAATGAACCTGCTTGCTGCATCCCGGCGCGTGCTGGCCTGCGCCTTCCTGCTGGCCGCCAGCGCGACCCTCCCTGCGGAACCGGCCGCCACGCGCGAGGGCCTGCGCGTGATGAGCTTCAACATCCGCTACGCCGCGCCGCAGGATGGCGCCAACCTGTGGGCGCACCGCCGCGACCTGTGGGCCAAGACCGTGCTGGCGCGCCATCCGGACATCATCGGCACCCAGGAACTGCTGCTGTCGCAGGCGGCCGATATCCAGCAGCGCCTGCCGGGCTATGCGTGGTTCGGCAAGGGGCGCAACGGCAACGAACTCGACAAGGACGGCAACGAACACATGGGCGTGTTCTACGACACCAAGCGCCTGAAGCTGATCGAGCATGGCGACTTCTGGTATTCGGAAACACCGGACGTGCCGGGCAGCCCCAACTTCGACCAGTCGCTGCCGCGCATGGCGACCTGGGCGCAGTTCGAAGAGCGCAGCAGCGGCAAGCGGTTCTACTTCTTCGACACGCATTTCCCGCATCGCGATGAAGCCGAAGCCGTGCGCGAGCGCTGCGCGAGGATCCTGCTGGAACGGATCGCCCGCCTGCCCAAGGACGTGCCGGTGGTGGTGACCGGCGACTTCAACAGCAGCCCGGACACCGCGGCCCATCGGCTGCTGACCACGCAGCTGCACGACGCCTGGGAGTCGGCCAGTGAACGCGTCGGCCCCGAGAAGACCGTGCACGCCTTCACCGGCGTGCCGACCCAACGCATCGACTGGATCCTGTCGCGCGGTTTCAGGACCGGCCGCGTGGAGACCGCCGACGATCATCAGGGCGAAGTGTTTCCGTCCGACCACTATCCGGTGATCGCCGACCTGCATTGGTGAGGTGGCCGACGCCGCGCGCTCGCGTTCCTTCTGGAGTTCCTGCATGAAACCTTCCATCCTTGCCTGCGCGCTCTGTGTCGCCGCGGCGCTTCCGTTCAATGCGTGGGCGTGGGGCCATCGCGCCCATGCGGCCATCGACCAGGCCGCGCTGCTGGCCTTGCCGGCCGATGGCCCGGTGTTCCTGAAGCAATACGCGGCCGTGATCGGCGATGGCGCCACCATTCCCGATGATTGGCGCAACGAGAGCGAGCCTTTCCTGAAGATCGAGGAAGACCCCAATCACGGCTGGTTCCGCGAGCAGTTCGCCTTCATGCAGCAGCCGCCGCGCTCGCGCTACGCCTTCGTCATCGCGCTGTATGAGGAGCAGCAGCGCATCGCCAGGACCGACCCGGAACTGGCCCAACGCATGAACGTGCGGTGGACCGGCACGCTGCCCTACGCGGCGACCGAAGGCTACGAGCGCCTGGTGGTCACCATGCGCCAGATCCGCAAGCGTCAGGCGCAGGGCCAGGACACCCGTGAGCTGGAGCGCACCTGCGCGTTCTACGTGAGCTGGTTCGGCCACTACATCGGCGATGGCGCGCAGCCCATGCACGACAGCATCCAGCACGACGGCTGGGTGGGCGCCAATCCGCATGGCTACACGCTGGATCACGGTGTGCATGGCAAGTTCGAATCGACCTTCGTCGACACCATGCAGCTGGCGCCGCAGGACCTGGTGCCGCGCCTGCCCGCGCCTGCGCACCAGCAGGGCGATGTGTTCGACCTGATCCTGGCGTACCTGGCCACCGGCACCTCGCGCGTGGAGGCGGTCTACCAGCTGGAGAAGGATGGCGCGTTCACCGGCGCCGGCACGCAGGCCGGACGCGAGATGGTCTATCGCACCACCGGCGATGGCGCGGCGATGCTGCGTGACCTGGTCTACCGCGCGTGGAAGGAAAGCGCGCTGACCGCAGCCAAATCCGGCAGGCCGCCGACCATGGACCCCACCCATCCGCAGTACGACCCGGTCACCGGCAGTGCGCCGGCCGCGCTGTCACCGGTGTTGCCGCAGGGCTGAAGCAACGCCACGCGCTGCGGCGCTGCGGCGGATCAAGCGGCGCCCGGATCGACCGACGCGCACTCCATGCCGGTCGGCATCGGCACGAAGCCCAGCCCGGCATAGAACGGCTCCTTGCCGGGCATCGACTTCAGCATGAAATTCGGCGTGGCGGCGCGTTCGCGGATTAGCCGCATCAGCGCGCCACCGATGCCCTGCCCTTGCGCGTGCGGGTCGACCGCGACATCGAAGATCGCCGTCCACGCCACACGATCGCTCAAGGCACGCCCCGCGCCGACCAGACGCCCCTGGTCATGCGCGAACGCCACGAGCTGGCTGCCGCGGAACGTGGCTTCGATCAATGCCGGCGTGCGCTGGCCCAGGCCGGCGCGATTGAACAACGCTGCAAGCGCGTTCCAGTCGATGCCGTCCAGGCGGTCGGTGTAAACGATGGCCATGCCGGTCAGCCCGCCAACAGCGTGGCGATGCGCGCGCGGTCGGCTTCGGTTGCCGGCGTGTAGACGATCATGCCCAGGTCGGGCTGGCCATCGACGACGAAGTGCGAATAGTCCATCGCGATGGCACCCACGCCGGGCCGGTTGATGTGCTTGGTGCCTTCGCCGTGGCTGCGCACGTCGTGCTCGTTCCACATCGCGGCGAACTCGGGACTGCGCGCGCTCAGCTCGGCCGCCAGCGCTTCGGCCTGCTTGGCCACGCGCGCACCGGCCCGCGTGCTGTCGCTGCGGAACGCCGCCACGGCAAAGCGCGCATCGCGCTCCCAGTTGGGCATGCCGCGGCGCGTGTGCGGCGCGCAGAAGATCACTTTGAGGATGTTGCGCTCGGCCGGCGGCACCAGGCCGTAATCGGTCAGCAGCACGGTCGAAGCGTGGTTCCAGGCGATCACGTCCCAGGTCGCGTTCTTCACCAGCGCCGGGCTGTCCACCAGCGCGTCCATCACCCGCTGCAGACGCGGGCTCACGGCCTGGCTGGGCTGCAGATCCATCACCGGCGGCCGGTGCTGGGCCAGCAGGAACAGATGCTCGCGTTCGTCCTGGCTCAGCGCCAGCGCACCGGCGATGCGCTCCAGCACCTCGGTCGAAGGCGCACCGCCGCGGCCCTGCTCCAGCCACGTGTACCAGGTGGCGCTGACGTTGGCGCGCTGGGCCACTTCCTCGCGGCGCAGGCCCGGCGTCCGCCGCCGCGTGGCCGAGAAGCCGAACGCCGCCGGATCCAGCCGCGCGCGCCGATCGCGCAGGTACACACCAAGAAGATTGGGATCAGGAGCGCTCATGCTTTGCCTGCTGGTGGTGATGTCAATGCGACGGCTGCAGCCGACCTGTCCGCGATGATCGCGCAAGGGCGGCAACGTGGAATCAACAGGGTGATTTTCGCGCGAATGGGTGGCGTTCGCCCAGCGTCGGACACGCCGCTGCGCCCCCCATGCGATCCTGCCCGCAACGCGCGCCGTCGGCGAGCGACCACTTCCCCCAAGCCTGTCTTCACCATGACCCAATCCCTGCCCTCGGTGCTGTTCGTCTGCACCGGCAACATCTGTCGCTCGCCCACCGCCCATGCCTTGCTGCTGCACAAGGCCGCGGCGCTGGGGCTGGTGGTGCACACCGACAGCGCGGCGGTGACCGAAGAGGAAATCGGCAACCCGCCCGATCGGCGGGCGCTGCAGGAGCTGCGCCGGCGCGGCGTGCCGATGCCGGCCCATCGCGCGCGCCAGGTGCAGGCGCGCGACTTTACGCAGTTCGACCTGGTGCTGGGCATGACCGCCGCGCACGTGCGGGCACTGCAGCGGATGGCGCCGGCGCATGCCACCGCCCGCATCGACCTGCTCATGCGCTACGCCGAGGACGAAAATCCCATCGACGTGCCGGACCCGTGGTACGGCGGCCCGCAGGATTTCATCGAGGCCTTCGACATGATCGAAGCCGGCGTGGAGGGCGTGTTGGCGCGCCGGGGCCGGCTGCCGCGCTGAACGCGGTGGCCTGGTCCGACAACGGCCGGGCTGTCGATCCGGTCATCGTCATCTGCCCTCCATGCGCGTCTCCAACGATCTTCGTGAGGCGCCGCCGCTTTCGTGACACACCGCCTTGACGCTGCCGAAGCCAGCATGGGACCGTTCGGCGCGTCCCGTCAGGATCGGCCGCATGCCGCCCGCCCATCAGGAAGAGACGATGTCCAAGGATTCTGGCCTCCCTTCAACGCGTGTCGCCCAGCCCGTTTGCGCGCTCACAACGCGCGTATGGCGGGTCGCGCTGCTCGCATCGCTGCTGCCGCTGGCCGCCTGCAAGCCCGAGACCGCTCCTGCTACACAGAACGCCGCGCCCGCAGCCTCGCTCGCACCGGCGACGCCACCCGCACAAGCTGTGCCCGCGCCCGCCGTGCTGTCCACGCTGAAGGCCGGCATGTCCCATGACGAACTGCAGGCCACCCTGGTCGCCGACGGCTGGCTGCCGCTGGAAGACCGCCAGGCCTGCGTCGCAAGCCTGGGCGATGCGATGGCCAATGCCTGCCGCAACCTGCCCGAGCTGCACAGCTGCGATGCCGGCAAGTCCACCTGCCAGATCCAGCTGGCCAAGCCCGGCCAGCCGCAGGCCTTGAACCTGGAGCTGTCCGACACCCAGAGCCCCGGCGCGGTGCAGCTGGGCACGCTGGTCGCCTTCAATGCCGTGCCTTTGCCGGATGCCGTTGCAGCGGCCGCACCGGCGGCCTGCCCCGCCACCGATTTCAACGCCTTCCTGCAGGCCTTCGCCGCGGCCAGCCCGGCCCAGCGCGCCGCATGGAGCGCACCGCTGCTGCAGGTCACGCGCGTGGTGGAAGACGAGGAATCCGACGAATCCCCGCGCCAGGTGCTGGTGCCGCAGGCGCGCTACAGCGGCTTCGCGCTGGGCTATGCCGATGGCAAGTTCCAGCTGGTCGACAGCGCCGGCACGAATCAGGGCCCGATCGAGCCGGTCATCGCCACGCAAGGCAGCGATGCCATGCAAGTGTCGTTTCCGGAGAACGTCGAAGCCATCCATTACCTGTTCCGCAAGGACGCAAGCTGCTGGCGTTTCATCGGCAGCCCGGAGCAGACCGCACCGTAAACCCGCAACACCCATCGACTTAAGGAGGAGCAGCGCATGCCCAGCGATCGCATCCACATCGTGGAACCGTACGGAAACGGCAACAGCAATCGGGAACTCCGCCACGGCCAGACCGGCGAGCAGGCCTTCCACGACCTCAAGATCCACCACCCCAACACCAACGCCAACGCGGTGCGTACCGGCAATGCCGCCGCAGTGGATCGCGCGGCGGGCTTCGTCGAGGGTGAGCTGGAGGCGATCCGCACGCGCGGCGACCGCAACGGGATTCCGCTGGTCAGCAAGGACCTGATCCTGTCCAACGACGCGGGCAGCCGCAACCTGATGATCCCCAACCCGGTCGCCGGCTACGCGGAATTCCGCAACGACGGCACCAACACCATCAGCCTGTGGAGCGCGCCCAAGGGCGATCCCAACCGCGAGCTGGTTGGCCAGGTGCTGCATGGCGCCAAGGGCACTTCGCCGTACAAGGACGGCGATTTCATTCCGTATGGCGCGCCGCTGATCCGCCAATCCGACGCCGGCAGCCGCGGCGCGGTGCACGCGCATATCGAACTGGAACCGGCGCAGTACAAGCGCTATCTGGGCGACATTCTCAACGACCGCATCACTCTCAACCACACGCCAACGCAGACCGGCGCCGATGCGCGCACCGCCTCGGCCAGGCCGGCGGCATCGGCCGACCCGATGGCCGACGGCGTGCTCAAGCACGGCGAGAAAGGCGAGCCGGTCAAGACCCTGCAGGAGAAGCTTTCCGCGCTGGGCTACACCGGCGCCGATGGCAAGCCGCTGGCGCCGGACCGCGATTTCGGCGACAACACGCTGCACGCGGTACAACAGTTCCAGCGCGACCACGCATTGAAGGTGGACGGCAAGGCCGGGCCGAAGACATTTGAAGCGCTCGACGCCGCCACGCGCGAGCACGCGGCGCCCAAGCCCAGCGCCGCGACAGCCGAGCCCGCGTTGGCGCCCAAGGCCGGCACCCTCGCCGACCCGGCCCATCCCGACCACGCGCTTTACGGCCAGGCGCTGGACAAGCTCAAGGAACTGGACAGCGGCCGGCGCCAGGCCGGACAGCCGCCGCTGTTCGCCGATGAAAAGGCGCTGTCCAACGCCGCGGGCCAGCTCGCCTTCGAGAGCAAGGTCGGCGGCATGAAGCAGATCGACAGCGTCGCCGCGCGTGCCGATGGCGCCGGAATCTTTGCGATGGAAGGCAAGCAAGGCGATCCGGCCGCCCATCGCGTCTACGTCGATCGTGCCCAGGCCGCCGGCCAGAGCGTGGAAACCAGCACCCAGCAGCTGGCCAGCTTCAACCAGCAGTTCCCGCAGGAGCCGGCGCAAACCCAGACGCAGGCACAGGCCGTCGCGCGCTGACATCGACCGATGAAAGACATTCAGAACAAATTCAACGCCCCGCGCTACAGGAACGCCACCATCGTGTTCCTGGGCTCGCTGCTGTCATCGCTCACGATCGGCTTTCATGGCACCCGCATGGGCGGGCTTTCCGGACAGCTGGTGTGCATGGAACGCTTCCTGGGCCTGATCAGCGTCGTCACCGTGCCGATGGCGTGGCGCTGGGTGTATCTGCGCCAGACGCGTTGACCCTTCGCCTTGGCGAATTCCCGGTGGGTGTGCGGCGTGCCCTCCTTGGCGTGCCGCGCAGTGAAGCCGCTGGCGCCTGATCGGTGTACACCGCGATCTGCATGCGATGCGCGGCCAGCAACGCTGGTTGAGTCCCGCTTCGCCCGTCGCAACACGGGCACTTGCTATGGTCGGGCTTCCCCTTCCCGCAGGAGCCCGCCATGACCCGCCTGACCGCCAAGGATTTCGCCCCCGAGCTGCTGGAGCTGTACGACGGTTACGTGCACGGCAAGATCAGCCGGCGGCAGTTCCTGGATGGCGCGGCGGCGTTCGCGGTGGCCGGGCTGTCGGCCACGGCGATCCTGGCATCGCTGAGCCCCAACTACGCAATGGCCACGCAGGTGGAGTTCACCGATCCGGACATCGTGGCCGAGTACATCACCTATCCCGCGCCCAAGGGCCACGGCCAGGTGCGCGGCTATCTGGTGCGCCCGGTCAAGGCCACCGGTCCACTGCCTGCGGTGGTGGTGGTACACGAAAACCGCGGGCTCAATCCCTACATCGAAGACGTCGCCCGGCGCGTGGCCAAAGCCGGCTACATCGCGCTGGCGCCGGATGGACTGAGTTCGGTCGGCGGCTATCCGGGCAACGACGACAAGGGCCGCGAGCTGCAGGCCAAGGTCGATCCGGAAAAGCTGATGAACGATTTCTTCGCCGCCATCGAGTTCCTGCTGGCCGATGCGCGCACGACCAAGAAGATCGGCATCACCGGCTTCTGCTACGGCGGCGGCGTGGCCAATGCCGCGGCGGTGGCGTATCCGGAACTGGCCGCGGCGGTGCCGTTCTACGGGCGCCAGCCGCGCGCGGAGGAAGTGCCGGCGATCAAGGCGCCGCTGTTGATCCACTACGCGGAAAAGGATGAACGCATCGACGCCGGCTGGCCGGCCTACGAGGCCGCACTGAAGGCCAACAAGAAGGTCTACGAGGCCCATATCTACCCCGGCACCAACCACGGCTTCCACAACGATTCGACGCCGCGCTACGACGAGGCCGCCGCCAAGCTGGCCTGGGAGCGCACGCTGGCCTGGTTCGGGAAGTACCTGGCCTGAGCGGATGGCGCCGGCCGGCGGACCCGGCGCGCCACCTGGCCGGCCGATGTGCAGGGTTTTCACACCTGCGACACCGCGACGTTGTATAGATGCAGGGCACCCGCACGAGACGCCCATGACGACACTGCGCAGCACCAAGGCCATGCCCCCCGACTCGCTGTTCAAGCGCCCCCGCGAAGACAAGCGCACCGCTCACGAAGTGCTACAGGACAAGCTGGACGCGTTCGAACGCGCCGGCGGCCAAATCGAAAAACTCGGGACCACGTTCCCACGCAAGAGCGGCTGATTTTTCCCAACGCCATGACCGCCAGGCCTGCCCCTCCGGCGCAGGCCTGGTGTGATGCGCCCTGCCCCTGAGCAGGCCATCGTCCCGATCCGACGCGCGCCGGATCAATGGCCCGGTGCGGCTATCCAGCGGCCTGTCCAGCGCCCTGCGTCATCGCGATGCCGTCAGCAGCGCCAACGGCATCGATGTCATCGATGCCGCGCTTGACTCATCGTGTCTGCGCGTCTTACAAACCATGGCCCGGTTGCATGCCACCGGACGCCTTGCCTCGCCTTTCCTTCCATTTCCTCCTGCCGCGCCTGATGGTGCGGTGGTTGCCAGGAGCTATGTCGAATGAAGTCGGTGTTGCTGTTGTTGGGCCTGTGCGCGAGCGCGCTGCCGGCCCGGGCCGCGCAGCCGATCGCGCAGCGTTTCAATGCCGATCCCTCGCCGCACTATTTCGCGACCGCACGCGGTGGTGGCTTCTACCTGTACGCCACCGATGACGCGTCCAACAGCGGCACCTACTGGGATTCCACCAGCTGGCGGCTGTATACCTCGCCGGACCTGCAGCAGTGGCGCGACGCCGGCGCGCCGCTGGATGTGAGCGTTTTCAAGTGGGCCCGGCCCGATGCCAAGGCCTGGGCGCCCGACGCCGTCGCGCGCAACGGCCGGTACTACTTCTATGCGCCCATCGGCGGCGACAAGATCGGCGTCGCGGTGGCCGACGATCCGGCTGGCCCGTTCCACGATGCACGGAGCGATGCGCTGGTAGACAAGGCGCGCGATGCCAACGCCGGCGCCGAGCCGATCGACCCGCAGGTCCTGGTCGACGACGATGGCCAGGCGTATCTGGTCTTCGGCACGCGCGTGCCCAAGATGGTGCGGCTGGCCAGGGACATGATCCACCTGGAAGGCCCGATCCAGGACATCGTGATCGAAGGCTTCCCCAAGGACGATCCGAAGAAGCAATACGGGGAGGCGCCGTTCCTGCACAAGCGCGGCAGCACCTACTACTTCAGCTTTTCCACCGGCTGGCCTGGGCAGATCGTGTATGCAACATCCCGTACGCCGACCGGGCCATTCCGCTATCGCGGGGTGATCCTGGATTACCTGGCCATTTCCACCAACCACCAGGCGATCATCGAGCACGATGGCAAGTCGTACCTGTTCTACCACGACGCCCTGCTGCCCGGCAGCGGCGACCACAAGCGCTCGATCGCGATCGCGCCGCTGACCTACACCGACGAAGGCGACATCGTCCAAGTGAAGCCCTGACCGGGAAACGCCGCGCCGCATCGCCTGCTGTCATCGGGGTTGAACGTCGCGCCTGTACCGCGGGCCAACGCTTGACGCGCAGCCGGCGCGGGGACGGACTAGAATTCGCGCCCCACTTTGCGGGCCGTCTTGGCCTGCGCCGTCTTTCCGGAAGTCCATGAAGCACCTTGCCCAGTGCGTGGTCCGTTACGCGCAATGCCTTTGGCAGGCCCAACCACTGCTGCCGCTGGAATCAGGCGCCGCAGCGCCTGCATCGTCCGAGCGCCTGCGCCGCGCGGCGCAGCTTGCAGATCATTACCTGGCCAGCCTGCTCGGCTCGCTGGCCGCGCTACCTGCCGACCAGCGCGCCACGCTGACCCAGGCCGCGCGCATGGGCCTGCGCCCGGTGCTGGCCAGCCAGCACAAGCCCGATGCGGTGCGCGATGCCTTGATCGCCGGCGAGCCGCTGGTGCCGCCACAGGCGCCTGCCACACCCGTGGCGCCATGGCGCGACGAAGCGCTGGCCGCGATCGCGCTGCGCAGCCTGCAGTACGCGCTGGACCTGAGCGATGCGCTGCCCGATCCGCACGCCGCCACGCCGATGACCGGCCTGAGCAACGAGCAACACGCCGCGCTGTGGACCGCCGCACACGCCATCGATGAGCAACAGGCCGCGCTCTGGGATGCGATGGAAGCAGTCAGCACCGCTGAAGCCGACCTGCTGGCCGCGGCCGCGCGCGATGCGGTCCAGCACGTGTTGCCCGACCATCCCCATGCCGAACTGCTGGCCTACTTCGCCAGCGGCATGTTCGCCGAACGGGTTTGCGCCAAGGGCTGAGCGCGTCCTGCACGAGCGCATTACCCCGCATTGCTAAGCTTTCCCACGCCGGTGTCCCCGTCATCGGCACGTTCCTGGGAGGGAAAGCATCGATGAAACGCACCGGACGTAGCGCCTGGCTCCTGGCCACTTTTTGGATCGCGGCCCTGCCGCAGGCACGCGCCGCGCAGGACGCGCCCGACGCACCGCGCATCACCCTGGAGATCACGTCGCGCGAAGACGTGCCCGGCGACTGGGGCAACGTCGGCGGTTACGAGAAGCTGACCGGCGTGATCCATGGCGAGGTCGATCCGGCCGATCCGCACAACGCGATCATCCAGGACCTGCAGCTGGCCGACCGCAACGCGCGCGGGATGCTGGACTACGCCTCCGAATTCGTCCTGCTCAAGCCCAAGGACATGTCCAAGGCCAGCGGCGTGCTGCGCTACGACGCGCCCAACCGCGGCAGCATCCTGACCTGGATCGATCCGGCCAGGACGCCGGGCGATGCGGTGTATTTCGAACGCGGCACCGTGCTGCTGTACGCGGCCTGGCAAGGCGACGTCCCCAAGTCCTCGCCACAGCGGCTCACCCTGAGCGTGCCGCTGGCGCACAACGCCGATGGTTCGTCGATCACCGGGCCGTATCGCGCCGAGCTGGTGCCCAACCAGCCCACGCCGTCGATGTCGCTGCCCGGCGGCACCTTCAACGCCTCGATGCTGCCGTATGCGCCGGCCAGCCTGGACACCGCCCAGCCGGGGTATTCGCTCACCCGCCGCGTCAACGAGAGCGATGCGCGCCAGTCGATCGCCGCGCAGGACTGGGCCTTCGCCAGGTGCGATGCCGAGCATCCCTTCCCCGGCACACCAGACCCGGCCAGCGTCTGCCTGCGCGCAGGCTTCGATCCGCAGTATCTCTACGAAGTGGTTTACGTCGCCAAGGATCCCAAGGTCATGGGCGTCGGGCTGGCGGCGCTGCGCGACGTGGTCAGCTTCTTCCGCCACGACGCGCAGGACAGCGATGGCCGCACCAATCCGCTGGCCGGCCACATCCATTACGCGCTGGCCGAAGGCACCTCGCAGTCGGGCAACCTGATGAAGACCTTCATGCACCTGGGCTTCAATCAGGCGCGCGACGGCAGCAAGGTGTTCGACGGCATCTACGCGCAGGTCGCCGCGCGCCTGACCAATATCAACGCGCGCTTCGCCGTACCCGGCAGCGCAGGGGGACTGCGTGCCGATCGCACCGCTTTCGGCCAGATGGGGCCGCGTGCGCTGGCGCCGGACTACGTGGACGGGCTCACCGGCGAACGCGGCGGACTGATGGCGCGCTGCACGGCCACGCAGACCTGTCCGAAGTTTTTCCTCGGCCTGTCCGGCACCGAGTTCTGGCAGCTGCAGGGTGCGCCGGTGCTCAGCGATGCCAGCGGCGCGCGCGACCTCAAGCAGCCGGCTGATGCGCGCATTTACTACTACGCCGGTGCCCAGCACGGCGGCCCGGGCGGCACCGAGAGCATCCACTGGGACCCGAAGCAGGACGTCTATCCGCGCGGCACCGTGGTGCAGTTCAACGACACCTTCCGCGCCCTGTGGATCGCGCTGGAAGACTGGGTGGTCAAGGGCACGCCGCCACCGGACAGCCGCGCCCCGCGCATCACCGACGGCACGCTGGTCGCGCCCAAGGCCGTCAAGTTTCCCGTGATGCGCGGCGTGTCGTGGCCGGTGGACGGCACGCCCACGCCGATCCCCGCGTTCAACTACCTGGCCCGCGTGAACCGGATGACGCGGCTCGACTTCGGCCCGCAGTACAACGCAAAGGACGAGTCCGGCATCGCCACGGTGCTGCCGCCGCGCGACACCGGCCGCCTCTACGCGCCGCGCGTGCCGCAGGTCGATCCGAAAACCGGCATCGGCATCGCCGGCGTGCACAGCGTCGAGGCGCTTGCGCCGCTGGGCACGAGTCTGGAATTCGACTACGTCGCCCGTCCGGGCATCGTCGACCTGTCCACGCTCGCAGGCAGTTTCATCCCTTTCCACGCCACCGAAGCCGCGCGCAAGGCCGCCGGCGATACGCGCCCCTCGCTGGAATCGCTGTACGGCATGCAGGCCGGATACGTCGCCGCCGTGCGCAAGGCCGCCGACAAACTCGTCGCGCAACGCCTGCTGCTGCCGCGCGATGCGGAGCGGTTGGTCAATGAGGCGAAGGCTCGGAAGGTGTTGCCCTAGGCACGCCATGCGGGAGCTGCGCGTCCGTGGGAGCCGCTTCAGCGGCGAAGGGCTTTGTCGACAAGCCCTGTCGCCGCTGAAGCGGCTCCCACATTTGCGCTGACGAAGGCAAAAGAAAAAGGCGGATGCCTCGCGGCACCCGCCTTTTTTTAAAGCCAGATCGGGTGAATCAACCGCCGATGCTGGCCGTGTTGTTGCTGCGATCGGCGTCGGGCAGCTTGTGGTCCGGGTCCAGGGTGACCTTGGCCACCGGCTTGGTCACGGCGATGCCGACTTCCGGGGCGCTGCGCTGGATCCATGCTTCGACCGGGATACGGCGATCCTCATGGCTGCCGTCGGTGTAGTCGATGCGCAGCGTCGCCGGCATCACCAGCTTCTGCCGGCTGGCCAGCGCCACCGAAATGGCGGTGTGGCTGTCATCGACGTAGCGTGCGCCGGTGATGCCCATGTCCAGCTGCCAGTTGTTGAAGTACCAGCCGCGCCACCACCACGACAGGTCCTCACCGGATTCGCTTTCCATGAAGCGGAAGAAGTCCGACGGGTCCGGATGCTTGTACGCCCAGGTGGCGATGTACTTGCGGAACGCGGGATCGAAACGCTCAGGCCCCAGGATCTGCTCGCGCAGTAGCACCAGGCCCAGCGCGCCTTTGAAGTAGGTCACCGGATGGCGGTACTTCTCGCTGGTGCCGTCGGCGATGTGCATCAGCGTCGGCGCATCGGCATCGGCCAGCACGGGCAGGATCTCATCGACCGGATTGCCGCCCTTGGGCGCGTATTCGCCATCGCGCTTGGGCGCGTATTCGCCGTGGTTGAATGCGTCCGAGGCGTAGACGTCGATGAAGGTGTTGAAGCCTTCATCCATGAACGCATGGCGGCGCTCGTTGGAGCCGACGATCATCGGGAACCAGCCGTGGCCCAGCTCATGCGCGGTGATCCAGAACAGCTTGTCGTCCTTGTCGTCATAGCCGTCGAACACGATGCCCGGATACTCCATGCCCGCGCCGTGGCCGCCCAGGTTGACCGCTGCCGGCCACGGGTAGGCGTACCATTTGCTGGAAAAATGCTCGATCGCGCCCTTGACGTACTCGGTCGAGCGCACCCAGTTGGTGACACCTTCTTCCGGATACACCGACATGGCCAGCGAATGCTTGCCGCCCGGCAGGTTGATGCGCGCCGCATCCCACACGAACGCCGGCGAGGCGGCAAACGCCACGTCGCGGGTGTGGTCCATGTGGAAGCGCCAGGTCTTGGTGCCGCTACGACTGGGGCGCGAGGCCGGATCGGTGACTTCGGCCGGCGCGCGGATCATCACCGTCTTGTCGCTGGCCGCGGCGTCCTTCAAGCGGCTGCGCTGGGTCGCGGTGAGCACCTCATCGCCATTGGTCAGCCCGCCGGAGCCGGCGACGATGTAATCCCACGGCACGGTCACCGCGTAGTCGAAGTCGCCGTATTCCAGGTAGAACTCCGAGCCCAGGTAAGGCTGCGTGTCCCAGCCACGCAGGTCGTCGTAGACGGCCATGCGCGGATACCACTGGGCGATCTCGTAGATGTCGCCATTCTTGGTGGGCGTGATCGCGGTGCGTCCGCCCCAGGTGCCGGGCACGGTGTAGCGGTAGTTGATATGCAGCTTGAGGCTGCCGTCGCCGGCCTTGAGCGCAGTAGGCAGATCCACGCGCATGCGCGTGTCGTCCACCAGGTAATCGACCTTGCTGCGCTTGCCGCCCTGCTCCACTTCCACGCTGGCGATGCTCATGCCATCGCCGTACTGCGGCGTGCGGCCCGGACGCGGCGAACGCGCCGACGCCGCGCGCGAATCGGCGCGGTAGATGTTCTGGTCCAGCTGCAGCCACAGCACGTCCAGCGCATCGGGGCTGTGGTTGGTGTAACTGATCGTCGCCTCGCCAGTGAGCGTGTGCGTGGCCGGGTCGATGGTGGCGTGCAGGTCGTAGTCGGCGCTGTTCTGCCAGAACAGCGGGCCGGGCTTGCCCGCACCGCCGCGGAGCGCATTGGCCGGCTGCGGCAACTGCAGCGGCGCGAAGAACTCGATCGGATTGAAGCCCGCATCCTGCGGCTTGGTGGGCGAGGCCGCGGGCGCGGCAATGGCCGCGCAGGCCAGCGATGACAACAACAAGGCCAAGCCGCGCAGGCCGCGGCGATGGGACGGGTTCATGGGCGCAGGGATTCCGATGCGACGAAGGGGAATCTGAATCCTACCTTGCAGGATCGTCAGCGCATGGGCCTTTTGGGCTAGAGGGTCGCTTGTTTTCTGTTGTGCGGGTTCTGATCTTTGGCAGCTGCAGCTGGTCACCACTGAATGGTTTCAGTTGCATCTTCTGATGGCTATATGTGCTGTGTAGAGCAAGTGCAGAGCTTTCGCGCGGCTTCGCCGCACGCCTTCCTTTTGTCTTGGCAAAAGGAAGCAAAACCGGCAGCGCCTGACACCCGCCGCCGCGATGCGGCGGTGCCCTGTGCTCCTCGCCGGAAACGGCACGGCGCGGGAACTCGCTGCGCTCAAACACCCGCGCCTCTTCGGCCGTTTCCGCCTGCGGTGCTCGGCTCGCTTTGAAGGCGCTGAAGATCAAGAGCAGAGCAAACGCAAAAGCGGCACCGCGCGAGGTGCTGCTCTTGCTTGTGCTTTCAGATCTCCGTGAGGCACGGCGAAGGGGCGAGGCCAAGACCCGCAGGGCGATGCACATGGATGTGCATCGTTTTTGGAAGGGACAAGATGTCCCATCCAAAAATCCCTCGCCCCGTAGCGAACCCGCGTAGCGGGCGTGCCGCCCGGAGTGTGTTTCTTTGCCTACCTTTCTTTGCACAAGCAAAGAAAGTAGGTCGTGGCGCGAAGCGCCGCGAAAGCTCTGCTCCAAAATCAAAGTCGCCGCGTGAACGCGGCGGAGAACTCAGCCGAGCAACGTCTCCAACACCGCCATCCGGATCGCCACGCCATTGCCCACCTGGCGCAATACCAGCGACTGCGGCCCATCGGCCACTTCGTCGGTGATCTCGACACCGCGGTTGATCGGCCCCGGATGCAGCACTACAGCACCCGTGGCGGCCTGCTTAAGGCGCGCGGCCGTCAGGCCGTAGTCGCGGTGGTAATCCTCCAGCGAAGTGACCAGGCCTTCTTCCATGCGCTCGCGCTGCAGGCGCAGCATCATCAGCACGTCGGCGCCCTTGAGCGCGGCGTCGAAATCGCCGGTGGTCTGGCAGCCGGCGCTGACATCAGCTTCCGGCAGCAGGTTGTCGGGGGCGCAGAGCGTGACATCGGTGGCGCCCAGCGTACGCAGCGCCTGCAGGTCCGAGCGGGCCACGCGCGAGTGCTTGATGTCGCCAACCATCACGATCTTGAGCTTGGAGAAGTCCGGGCCCTTGGCCTGGCGGATCGACAGCACGTCCAGCAGGCCCTGCGTGGGATGCGAAGAACGGCCGTCGCCGGCGTTGATCACCGTGGTGCCTTCGTGCGCGTGGCGGGCCAGCATTTCGGCGGCGCCGTCGTCCGGGTGGCGCACCACGAAACCACGCACGCCCATCGCTTCCAGGTTGCGCAGGGTGTCCAGCGCGGTCTCGCCCTTGCGGGCCGACGAGGTCGACGCATCGAAATTCACCACGTCCGCGCCCAGGCGCTGGGCGGCGATCTGGAACGAGCTGCGGGTGCGCGTGGAGGGCTCGAAGAACAGCGTGCATACGGTGCGGCCAACCAGCGTGTCGCGCTTCTGGGTGCGGCCCAGCGCGGTATCGCGGATCGCGCCGGCGCGGTCGAGGATGCGGCACAGCGTCTCTTTGGGCAGGCCATCCAGCGTCAGCAGGTGCAGCAGGCGGCCATCGGAATCCAGTTGGGTCATGGGGTGCTCGTGGTGTGGCGACGGGCGACGTCCCGGGACGGGCCGTGCGCGAAAGAAGGAAGAAGGTGCGTGGCGTCGTGTCGTGGCCGACCAATCTGGCTGGCCTGCAAAGCCTCACTCGACATGCGTGGCGTCCTGCGGCGCGGCCAGCCAGCGTTCGACGATGACCGCCGCGGCGACCGCATCCAGCGCGGCAGCATCTCGCTTTTTCTTGCGGCCCTGGGCGCGGTCCACGGCGAAGCGCTGCGCGGCCTCGACCGAACTGGAGCGCTCGTCCACCAGCACCACCGGCAGCTTGTAGCGCAGGCGCAGCTCGCGCGCGAAAGCCTGGGCGCGCTTGCGGATCGGCTGGTCGCCGCCGTCCAGGGTCAGCGGATCGCCGACCACCAGGCCGTCGGGGCGCCATTCGGCGCGCAGCTTGTCCAGCGCGGCCCAGTCCGGGCCGCTGGGGTGGACGTCGACCACGGCCAGCGCGCGCGCGCCGGTGCCGAAGGCACTGCCCACCGCCACGCCGATCCGGCGCGAGCCCACGTCGAAGCCCAGCACGGTGCCGTCCAGCTTCATGACCGGGCTCCGGGCAGTGGGAAAAGACGGGGATGCGCCGTCTGCGGACGGCGCCAGGCGCGGGCGAGGAAGAGGTTCCAGGCCCGATGCATCATGCGTGACCGCTGTAGTCCGTCAGGCGGGTCATGTCCACGCCGATGCGGCCGCCTGCGGCCTGCCAGCGCTGGTCCAGCGGCATGTCGAACAGCAACTCGCCATCGGCCGGTGCGGTCAGCCAACTGTTTTCACCCAGCTCGAACTCGAGCTGGCCCGCGCCCCAGCCGGCGCAGCCCAGCGCCACCACGGCGTTATCCGGGCCGCGGCCGTTGGCCATGGCTTCGAGGATGTCGCGCGAAGTGGTCAGGTACAGGCCGTCGGTGATCTGCAGGGTGGAATCCCACTCGCCGCTGCCGTCGTGCAGGACGAAGCCGCGCTCGGGATGAACCGGACCGCCGTACAGCACCACGCGGTTGCGCAGGCTCTCGTCATCGGTGTCCAGCTGCATCTGGCGCAGCACTTCGCCCAAGGTGTATTCCGAGGCGCGATTGACCACCACGCCCATGGCGCCGTCGTCATCGTGCTGGCAGATCAGGGCCACGCTCCGCGAAAAATGCGGATCGTCCAAGGCAGGCAGCGCGACCAGCAGCTGGTTGGCCAGGTTGTCGGACAGCGTGGGCATGGGGTCATTCTAGCCGCAAGGTGCCGATCTGCCGCGCCGGGCCGTTCACGTTTTCGCGCGCCCCCGCCGTAACGCACGCTCACTGCGGGTTTGCATGCGATCAGCACAATCAGGGTTTTCCACGGCATGGGACACGGCAATGGGCACGATCGCAGTGGTGATGGTCGACGGCGTAGCGGACTGGGAAATCGGCGTGGTGCTGCCGGCCGCGCGCGAATGGTTCGGCGATACGGTCAGCGTGGCTAGCATCGATGGGCAAGCGGTCACTTCGATCGGCGGGCTGACGATCACACCGTCGCTAGCCCTCTCCGACCTTGACCCGCTGGCGGCCGATCTGTGGATCCTGCCCGGCAGCGAGCGCTGGCAGGCGGGCGAAATCCCCGGCCTAAGCGGCGTGCTGCGCGACCGCGTCGCGGCTGGCAAGCCCGTGGCCGCGATCTGCGGCGCGACCCTGGCGCTGGCCTATGCCGGCCTGCTCGATACCCGCCCGCACACCAGCAATGCGCTGGACTTCCTCACCCGCAACGTCGGCGCGGTCTACGCCGGCCAGGCGCACTACCGCGATGAAACGGTGGTCAGCGCCGAGGGCGTGGTCACCGCACCGGGCAGCAGCCCGGTGAACTTCGCCCTGGCCTGCCTGCGCCTGCTGCACCTGGACCGCGAGGATGACATCGCCCAGGTGCGGGCGATGTTCGCCGGCGAGTTGGCCTAGGCGTCCAGGCCGATCGCGCAGCTCACGCCAGTGCCACCCAGGCCGCAGTAGCCGTTCGGGTTCTTGGCCAGGTACTGCTGGTGGTAGTCCTCGGCGAAGTAGAACGGCGGCGCCGGATACACGATCTCGGTGGTGATCTCGCCGTAGCCGGCCTCGCGCAGGCGCTGCTGGTAAGCGTCGCGGCTGGCGATGGCGGCATCGTATTGATCCTGCGTTTCGCAATAGATCGCCGAACGGTATTCGGTGCCGCGATCGTTGCCCTGGCGCATGCCCTGGGTCGGGTCGTGGTTTTCCCAGAAGGTGCGCAGCACCTCCTCGCGCGAGACCTTCGCCGGGTCGAACACCACCCGCACCACTTCGGCATGGCCGGTCTGGCCGGTGCAGCTTTCCTCGTAGGTCGGATTGGGCGTGGCGCCGCCCTGGTAGCCGACGGCCGTGGTGTAGACGCCCGGCAGCTGCCAGAACTTGCGCTCGGCGCCCCAGAAGCAACCCATGCCCACGTCGATCGTTTCCATCCCGGCAAACTCGCCCTTGAGCGGATGGCCGTTGACGAAGTGCACGTTGCGCAGCGGCAGCGGCTCGGCGCGACCCGGCAGGGCTTCACCTTCGCGCGGCAGGCGCTGCTTGAACGCACCAATGCCCAGGCGGGCCGTCAGTTCTTCGAACATGGGGGAACCTCCAGAAGGTGGGATGCCGGCCGTCAGGCGGGCAACAGGCCCGAATCGGGCAACTCCCCGTAAGTGGGGGCTTCCGGGCCGTCCAGCAAGCCCGAGGCCTTGAGCGCGTCATGCGCGGCCGGCAGCGCCACATCCGGCACGCAGACCCGCAGCACGCCGAAAAGCGGCAGCTCGCCGCCGGCGCCGAGCAGCGATTCGCCGAAGACGAAGGCCGGGATGCCGGCGTCTTCCAGTGCGTGCTTGGCCAGGTGGGCGTCGAACAGGTTGTCGGCGCGATAGGCGACTTGCATGGGCGCGCCCCTTGGGCGTGAGGACTGTGGGCGAGCATACGCCGGCCGTGCGGGCCGGCTTGTGGAGATCACAGGCGTGGAAGCCGGCCGGGGCCAGCGCCTGCCATCGGCTAAACTTGTTGATTCTTCGAAATCGCCTTGCGCCCTGCCCATGTCCGACACGCCTGCCCTGCCCGCCGATTCCGCACCCGAAAAGCGGGACTTCATCCGCCAGATCGTGCGTGAGGACCTGGCCCAAGGCCGGCACCAGGGCATCCGCACGCGCTTTCCGCCCGAGCCCAACGGTTACCTGCACATCGGCCATGCCAAGGCGATCTGCCTGGACTTCGGCGTGGCGGCCGAGTTCGGCGGCGTGTGCAACCTGCGCCTGGACGACACCAACCCGGCCAAGGAAGACCCCGAGTTCGTCGCCGCCATCCAGGACGACGTGCGCTGGCTGGGCTTCGACTGGGCCAACCTTCGCCATGCCTCTGACTACTTCGACGTGCTGTACCTGGCCGCCGAAAAGCTGGTCCAGCAGGGCGACGCGTTCGTCTGTGACCTGTCGGCCGAGGAAGTGCGCGAATACCGCGGCACCCTGACCGAGCCTGGCCGCAACTCGCCCTATCGCGACCGCAGCCCGGAAGAAAACCTCGACCTGCTGCGCCGCATGCGCGCCGGCGAGTTCCCCGATGGCGCCCGCACCCTGCGCGCCAAGATCGACATGGCCAGCGGCAACATCAACCTGCGCGACCCGGCGCTGTACCGCATCAAGCACGTCGAGCACCAGAACACCGGCAACGCCTGGCCGATCTATCCGATGTACGACTTCGCCCATTCGCTGAGCGATGCGGTCGAAGGCATCACGCATTCGCTGTGCACGCTGGAGTTCGAAGACCACCGCCCGCTGTACGACTGGTGCGTGGACAAGGTGGACCTGGTCGGCCATCCGGCGCTGCTGCAGCCGCTGCTGGAAAAAGGCTTGCCGCGCGAAGCGGCCAAACCGCGCCAGATCGAGTTCTCGCGCCTGAACATCAACTTCACCGTGATGAGCAAGCGCAAGCTGACCCAGCTGGTCATGGAAAACCTGGTGGAAGGCTGGGACGACCCGCGCATGTACACGCTGCAGGGCCTGCGTCGCCGTGGCTATACGCCTGCCTCCTTGCGCCTGCTGGTGGACCGCGTCGGCATCTCCAAGCAGAACTCCGTGATCGATTTCTCAGTGCTGGAAGGCTGCCTGCGCGACGACCTGGACGCTACCGCGCCGCGCCGCATGGCGGTGGTCGATCCGGTCAAGCTGGTCCTGACCAACCTGCCCGAAGGCCACGAGGAGACGCTGAGCTTCTCCAACCATCCCAAGGACGAAACGCAGGGCCTGCGCGAGATTCCGTTTTCACGCGAACTGTGGATCGAGCGCGAGGATTTCGCCGAAATCCCGCCCAAGGGCTGGAAGCGCCTGGTCACCGGCGGTGAAGTGCGCCTGCGCGGCGCCGGCATCATCCGCTGCGATGAGGTGATCAAGGACGCCGACGGCACCATCACCGAGCTGCGCGGCTGGCTGGATCCGGAATCACGCCCGGGCATGGAAGGCGCCAACCGCAAGGTCAAGGGCACCATTCACTGGGTCAGCGCGACGCAGGGCGTGTCGGCGGAAATCCGCCTGTTCGACCGTCTGTTCTCGGTGGCCAAGCCGGACGACGAAAGCGAAGGCAAGACCTATCGCGACTACCTCAACCCCGACTCCAAGCGCGTGGTGACCGGCTATGTCGAGCCGGCCGCTGCGCTGGCCGCACCGGAGCAGTCCTACCAGTTCGAGCGCACCGGCTATTTCGTGGCCGACCGCCGCGACCACACCCAGGCCAAGCCGGTGTTCAACCGCAGCGTGACTTTGCGCGATACCTGGGCGGCCCAGGCCTGATGCGTCTGCGCTGCGCGCTGTTCACGCCGCTGCTGGCCGCCGCCGTGCTGCTGGCCGGCTGCGCCGCACCGGCGAACACGACCGCGCCGCAGACCGCGCCTTCAGACACGCCCGCGCCTGCACCGGCGGCCAATCCCGCACCGGCGCCTGCCACTGGGACGCCGGTCGAGGCCCCCGTCACCGCCGCGCCCTCGCCGGCACCCACCACGCCGGTGAAAGTCGACACCAGCTGCAAGCGCGACGCCGATTGCGCGGTGAAGAACGTCGGTAGCTGCTGCGGCGAACTGCCCGCCTGCGTCAACGCCGACAGCCCGACCGATCCGGCGGCCGTCCAGGCCCAGTGCCAGGCCAGCGGCCGCATGGGCATCTGCGGCTTTCGCCAGATCAGCGCCTGCCAGTGCCAGGCCGGCACCTGCCAGCCGGCCAACGATGGCACCGGCCTCCTGAATTCCCCTTCCCCCGCACCGTTGCCGATCCGCTGATGCTGTACGCCCAAGTCCACCTCACCCTGCCCGCCTGGGTCCACGACGCCGTGGACATGGCGCGCACCTACGACACCGACGAAGACAAAGTCGCGCTGGCGATCGCGCTGTCGCGCCTGAATGTCGAGCACGCCAGCGGCGGCCCGTTCGGCGCGGCGGTGTTCGGCGCCGACCATCGCATCGTCGCCGTCGGCGTCAATCGCGTGGTGCCGCACAACACCTCGCTGGCCCACGCCGAAAACATGGCCTACATGCTGGCCCAGCAGCGCGTGCAGTCGTTCCGCCTCAATGCGGTGCTGCCCGGCCCGGTGGTCCTGGCCACTTCGGCCCAGCCCTGCTGCCAGTGCTTCGGCGCGACCGTGTGGGCCGGCATCGATCGCCTGCTGATCGGCGCGCGTGCGGAAGACGTGGAAACCCTGACTGATTTCGACGAAGGCCCGTTGCCCGCCGACTGGGTCGGTGAACTCAACAAGCGCGGCATCGAGGTGGTGCGCGACCTGCATCGCGATGCATCGCGCGCGGTGCTGGCCCATTACGGCCAGCACGGCCCGCAGTACTGACCGCCATGCAGGGACTGCTGTGCTACTGCCGCCAGGGCTTCGAGCCGGAACTGGCGGGCGAACTGACCCAGCGCGCGGCCGAGGCTGGCTTTGCCGGTTATGCGCGCACCCAGCGCAATGACGGCTATGTCGTGTTCGCCTGCGAGGACGAGGGCCTATCCGAGGCGCTGCCGTGGCAGCAGCTAGTGTTCGCCCGGCAGAAGCTGGCGCTGATCACCGAGCTGCGCGGACTGGATCCAGCCGACCGGATCACGCCGATGCTGGCAGCGCTGGCCGGCACGCCGCGCTTTGGCGATGTGTGGGTGGAGCACCCGGACAGCGATGCGGCCAAGCCGCTCGCCGGCCTGGCCCGCAGCTTCGGCAATGCGCTGCGCCCGGCGCTGCGCAAGGCCGGCCTGCTCAGCGCCAAGGAAGACAGCCGCCTGCCGCGCCTGCATGTGCTGTTCGTCAATGGCGACCATGCCTTTCTCGGCATCGCGCAGCCGGCCGACGCCGCGCCGTGGCCGCTGGGCATCCCGCGCCTGCGCTTGCTGCCGGATGCGCCGTCGCGTTCTGCATTGAAGCTGGAAGAGGCCGTGCTGGCCCTGCTGCGCCCGGACGAGCGCGAAACCCTGCTGCGCGCCGGCATGAGCGCGGCCGATCTGGGCGCCGCGCCCGGCGGCTGGACCTGGGTCCTGACCCGCCAGCACCTGCGCGTGACCAGCGTGGACAACGGCCCGCTGCGCCAGCACGTGCTGGACACCGGCCTGGTCGAACACCTGCGCGCCGACGGCTTCCGCTGGCAGCCCGCGCAGCCGCTGGACTGGATGGTCTGCGACATGGTCGAACAGCCGCGCCGCGTGGCCGAGCGCATGGCCACCTGGCTGCGCGAAGGCTGGTGCCGCCACACCATCTTCAACCTCAAGCTGCCGATGAAAAAGCGCTGGGACGAAACCACGCTGTGCCTGGAGATCCTGCGCGAACAGTCCGGCGGCCTGCGCACCGTGCGCGCCAAGCAGCTCTACCACGACCGCGAAGAGATCACGGTATTCGCGTCCAAGGGCGGGCGCTGAGCCGGCTCAGCTTGAGCATGCGGAAGCTGCTTCAGCCGCGATGATGGTTGTGGGTGAAGCCCCATCGCCACTGAAGTGGCTCCTCCAGGAAAAACGCATTCCACGACGCCGCGCACGCCGCATCTCAACCGGTGCAAATGGCCTGTGCGATCCTGCCTTCCGTCGAAAGGAGGCCACCGTCATGCAACCCATCCAGCTCAAGGACCCGGCCGGGTTCGCCGAGGAATACCTGCGCCTGTCGCTGATGCAGGGCTTCGGCTCGCTCAACAAGCGCGACCTCGAACTGCTGACCTTCGTCCTGCTGGAACGCGACGGCGCGATCTCGCGCTCAAGTTCCAATGCCGTCGCCGCGCTGCAACTGCGGATCACGCCAACCCGGGTCAAGAGCCTGCGCCGCGATGGCTACGCGCGTTGGCGCGCGCTTGTGCCGGAGGAATCCGACGCCGCCCTGCAGCGGATCGTGGCCACGGTGCTGACCGAAGAGAACCTGCGCTCCGGCGCCAAGCACGTCAGCGAGCGGGCGAAGAAGGACGGCTTCCTCGCCATCCGCGTCGAGCATCCCGATGACGCACAGCAGTTCGAGCAGGCCATCCTCGATGTGGGCGCGCTGCCGGTCTATGAGCGCAACCGCGAAGTGGTGGCGGTGCGCTTCGACACCCTGCTCAAGATCGCCGAAAAATGGGGCTACCTGCAGCCCGACCCGGCCGCGATCACCCGCGAACTGAAGAAGCTCCAACCCACCGCCAGCGAAGTCGCCGACCTGCTGCAAAAGGACGTCGCCAAACTGCGCTGGGACGATGCGCGCAACGCGCTCAACAGCCTCGGCGCCAAGGCGATTGCCTCGACCGCCGAGGGCGGATTGAAAGGACTGCTGAAGCTGGTGTTCCCGTTCCTGCCCTGAGCCTTACAGGCCCGCCGCACGCCGCCACAGCAGGGCGGTCAGCGGCGGCAGCTTGCCTGCCAGGCCGAGCAGCGGCCCGCGCGCCAGCGTGGTGTGCAATTCATCGGTGGAAAACAGCCGGTTGATGCCATCGAAGGTGTAGGCCGCCACCGCATTTTCGCTACGCCGCGTGCGCGCCCAGCGTTGCAGGCGATGCGGCGTGTCCCAGTCGGCGCGGCGCGCCTGCGCATCGGCGACCAGGTGCTGGAGCCCGGCCACGTCACGCAGGCCGAGGTTGACGCCCTGACCGGCCAGCGGATGCACCACGTGCGCCGCATCGCCGATGGCGACCACGCGCCCTTCCACGTACTGCTGCGCCAGCTGCAGCTTCAGCGGAAACGCCGCACGCGGTGAGTCGAGCGTCAGCTCGCCCAGGCGCCCACCGAAGGCCGTGGTGAGTTCGCGCGAGAACGCGGTGTCATCCAGCGCCAGCACGCGCGCGGCTTCGTCCTGCGACAGCGTCCAGACGATGGAACTGCGTCCATCCGTGCACGGCAACACCGCCAGCGGCCCGGTCGGCAGGAAGCGCTGCCACGCGGTGTCTTCATGCGGGCCTTCGCTGCGCAGATAGGCAACCACACCTCGTTGCGCGTAATCGTGGCCCTGCACGGGCAATCCGGCCAGCTGGCGCAAGGTGGAACCCGCGCCGTCGGCCGCCACGACCAGGCGCGCTTCCAGCCGCGCGCCGTCGTCCAGGCGCAGGCGCACGCCGCTGGCGTCCTGCTCCATCGCCTCTACGCGAGCCGGGCAGCGCACCTGCACGCCTGCAGCGGGAAGCGCGGCCCAGAGGCGATCGGCCAGGAGTGAATGCTCGATGATCCAGCCCAGCTGGGTGCGGCCCATGCGATCGGCATCGAAGGTCAGCTCACCGCCACCGGCCGCATCCCACACGCGCATGCGCCGATAGGCCTGCGCGCGCGTGGCGCGTACCGCATTCCAGACGCCCAGCTGCTCCAGCAGGGCCGCGTTGTCCGGCGCGAACGCGTAGACCCGCAGGTCCGGCTGCTGCGCCGACCACGACGCCGGCACCTGGCCCTCGACCAGCTCCACGTCCAGGTCCTGCGCGGCCAGTGCCAGTGCACATGCCGCGCCGACCACGCCACCACCCACCACGATCACATCGCTGCGGCCGCGACGACTCATGCCGCCACCTCGCGGCACAGCGCGGGCACGTCGCCGGCAAAGCCCATCGCCCCGCCGACCAGCATCGACTGCACCGCCTGCACGCTGCCTGCGGCCAGCAAGCCAGCGCTGCGCACTGGCCGTAGCAGCGGCGCGGGGTTGCTTGTCAGGCGCGCCAGGCCATCGGAAAAGCGCAACGTGCGCTCGCGATCGGGCTGGCGCCGGCGCACGTATTCGGCCAGCAGCGCATCGCCGCCGGCATCCTCGGACTGCGCCATCAACTCGGCCAGGGTCAGCGCATCGCGCAGGCCCAGGTTGAAGCCCTGCGCACCCAATGGATGGATGCTCTGCGCGGCATTGCCCAGCAGCACCGCACGCGGCGCGACCAGGCGCTCGGCCAGCACGCGCACGATCGGGTAGGCACTGCGCGGCCCGCTCGCCAAGAACTTGCCTGCGCGCCAACCGAACGCCGCCTGCGCATGCGCCAGCCAGCCAGCGTCATCCAGCGCGGCAACGGCCTCGGCCTGATCCTCCGGCACCCCGTGGATCAGCCCGTAGTGGCGATCGCCACGCGGCAGCAGCGCGGTTGGGCCATCGTTGCCGAAACGCTCCCACGCTGTACCGTCGGGCGCGCGCGAGGTGCGCACCCGTGCAACGAACAGGCGTTGCGCATAGTCGTGGCGCTCGACGGCGATGCCCAGCGCGTCGCGGACCATGCTGTTGCTGCCGTCGGCGCCGACCAGCAGCGGCGTCTCCAGTTCGGTTTCGCCGTCGGCGGTCGCGATGCGGACGCGGCGCAGGCCTTCGCCCATCCCAGCGAGGGCAACGAAGCGCGCCGGGCGATAACGGGTCAGGTGCGTGCAGGCCGCCAGTGCGTCTTCCAGCGCCGTGCCGAAGTCACGCGCCACCACCACCTGGCCGAATTCGCTGCGCCCGTAATCGCGCGCCTGCAGCAGCACCCGGCCGAAATCGCCCGCGCGGCTGACATGGATCCGCTGGATCGGGCCGGTCGGATGGCGCAGCCGTTGCAGCACGCCCAACGCCGTCAGCGCATTGACCGTGGCAGCGGCAAAACTGAGGTTGCGTTCGTCGAACACCGCGGGCACCTCGCCCGCCGGCGTCGCTTCGATCAGGGCGACGTCGCGCCCCAGCCGGTCCAGCGCGATCGCCAAGCTGGCCCCGACCAGGCCGCCGCCGACGATCACCACATCATGTCGTGCACTCATGGCCGACATGATACGACCCCGCCCGGCACGGGCGGTGGTCAGGGATTGGACGGATTACCAGCAGTTGGCCGCAGTGTCGCCCGTGGAGGTCTTGGCGCTGGCCTGGTTGATGGTCAGGCTGGTGCAGCTGTCCTTGACCTGGGCATTGACCGCGGTGGCCGTGATCGTGAAGGTTGCCCCCGCAGCTGTCGGCACCACGTTGTAACGCTTGGTGCTCGCGGTGGCCTCACGCGGCGAAACCGACACCGGTAGCGTGAATCCGGTGTAGGTGTTGTTCGCGGTGTGGAAGCGCTCGGCCATCTGCGCGTACTCCACCAGATCCGCTTTTGCCTGCCCGCGATAGGTGCGCAGCACATAGCGCTGGTAGGACGGATAAGCGATCGCCGCGAGGATGGCCACGACCGCGACCACGATCATCAACTCAATCAGGGTAAAACCACTCACTTTCTGTTGTTTCGACATTTCAGATTCCAGTTACTTCAACTGACGCCAGGACTGGCGGCCGCACGGCACGCTGTTGTAGAGACCAGTCGCGATGCCGTTGGCGACCCCCGCCACGGTGCACTGACCCGTCTCGGTGGTGTTGGCCTCATTACGCAGCCAACCGAGCGACAGCATCGGTGCAGTTGAGCCTGCGAGCGTGCTATTCGTCGACGTCGACACCCGTCCACACGCACCCTGACAAACCGCCTTGCCCGTGCTGTCGGTCAGGCCAGACAAGGCACCCGCTCCATTGAGCGCACCCAGCCCGTAGAGCCAGTTCTCACCACCACCACCACAATCTGTCCCCACTGTCGGCACGTACGTGGCGAAATACACCACCCCGCTAAGGAGGTAAGGCGTGCCGATGAAGCGCTCTCCCTGGGCATTGCCATCCAGCTTGAGATCCAGATACCAGCCTCGGCTGGTTGCGTAGTTGACTGTCGTGCTGCTGACGCTCTCGGACTCATATTCGCTACCCGACGTCGAGGTCGACCCTCCGATCGTCTGACTAACCAATGCGGATCTGCCGGAGATCACGCTACTTAGATTGTCCTGCACCGCATAAAGGCTCTGGACAGTGCTATCAGACGCATCACCGGTGACGAAATAGCGCCCCGTTCCAAAATAGACCATCACACCGCCTGCACCACTGACGGCGGTCTTGAGCAAAAGGTGACCGGTAATCGCCTGCTCCTTGTTGTCGCTATTGATGGCCTGGAACAGCGGCTTACCACTGAAGGCTACGCTCCAGCTCGACGCAGTCGCAGAACTGATATCGAACTTCCACAGATTTCCGCGCAAGTCGCCTGCATAGACTGTGTCGGCAAGGCCCTGGCTGTTATTGAGCGCCGCCACTGCCACATTCACGATGCCGTTCTTGCCTTGGTATGCAGCGCCGGTCGGCGATAGCCGGCTCAGCACTTGCCCGGTGCCTACATCGACGACGTAGAGGACCGGGTTGCCGTTTACCGAATTGGCGCCATTACCGAAGATCGCGACGAAGCGCACACCGGTCGCGGTCTTGACGGGCACGACGGTGGCCGAGCCCAGCACCTGGCCGAGGTTGGCATCGTTCTGTGCGGACAATTCCCACAGCACGCTGCTGGAAGTCACAGTCGACGGATCGGTGACATCCAGTGCAAACACCGAACCCTGCGGCAAGGTGCCTGCGTTGGTTTCGCTGGCACCACCCGCACCGGTCGAGCCGATCGCGACGGTGTGCCAGGCACTGCTGTAGTACGCATCGCCCACCACGACCGGGCCATCGACGTAGTAGCGATGCTGGAACCCGCTTGTGCTCTTGGTCGTACTGACGACAGGGTTGGCCAATTCACCCAGATGCTGGAAGGCGCTGTAGGGCACGAAACCGAACAACTCGTTGCCGCCATTGGTCCCGGTGGTGGCATTAAATCCATGCAGCATGCCGTCGTTGGCTCCGACGTAGACCGCCGGAATCCGTGTGGACTTGCTGGTCATGAACGTCTTGTAGGACGTGCCGTAGGTCGCATAGGTTCCGCTCGACCACGTACTCGAATAGCCGTAGTCGTCCGTCGGCAGCGACACCACTGGGCTGGAATTAACGATGTCGCCCAGAAGTGACGAGCGCGTGCGGAAGGCTGTGTTCGGTGCGCCTTTGAGGTAATCCAGCAATGTATTGACCACAGTACTGCCGAGCCAGTCGATCGTGTCCTGATCGTTGATGTTCAGGCCCAGCGAAGCCATACGTGTCTTGCGATTCGAGCCATCGACACTGCCACGTTCAAGATCGCCGGCATCGACCGCCTGGGTCACTTCGCCAGAGGTGTTGATTTGGGTGGGCGTGGCCACGGTGAAAATGTTGCGCTTGGCGTAGCCCATCGCATTGAGCTTAGTCGCTGCCGACCAGAGCTGTAGCCCGGTCGAAAGCGAGGTCGCTACTACGTCGCCAGTCCAGTCGTTGTTGCTGCCTGCGGAGAATGAGGAGTACACACCAAAGGTATTGCTGTTGATGCTGCTGCTGGATGCGCTACCGCCCACCGCGACGGCATCGTTGGCCGCCGAATCGAAGATCTGCTGCAGACGCGACTTGAGCGCCGCCGGGTTGCGGGCCAGGAAGTAGCCGTCCGGCGTGCCGGACTTATTGCTGTCCCACTCGCCTGAATCGGGTTTGCCGTTGCCGTTCTTGTCGGTGAAGTTGCCGTACTTGGCGGCGTACCACAGCGGGTTCTCAAGCTGACCCGTACTACTGGTCCCTGCCGTGAAGCGATAAACCACAGGCGCACCCCAACCCGTTGGCTGGCCGGAGGTGGTATTCAGCGTTGAGCCGTTGTTGTTGCCGACGCGCAACAGGTCACGCTTGGTGCCGTCGCTGTTGGTGCCGGTCGCGTTGAAGCCAAACAGCAATGCGTTGCCTGCATAGGCCGACAGCACTTCGACGCGCACCATCACTTCATTACTGGTCCCGCCGAACGAATTACATGCAGTCTGGGACGCAGATGACGTCGCGCGCCAGCAAATATTGTTGCCACTGCTGTAATCGCCACTACCAGAGACCGAACAAGCAGTCCCCACGCAGAAGCTCAGCATCGTCACGCCGTCGTTGTCGTGATCGTTACCCCATAGCGAGTCTTCCCAGATCATCTTGTAGCTACCCGAGACCAGGTTCCCATTGCTGTCGTACTGCAAGTTGCGACCGTAGCTGTAATAGGGATACACGGTCGAGGCCGTCTTACCGACCGCGACATTACCGATCGAGCAGGTTCTCCATCCCGAGCTGCCTGCGGTAGCACCGCCATCGTTATTCGACTGGCACAGCGGAGAAAGCGTGATCGTCTTGCCACCCACCGGGATCTGGAAACTGGGCAGGCTTTCCGCCATCTGGACAGCATAGGTCTTCACGACGTTCTTGTACTTCGCTGACTTACCCTGGGTAGAGACCAGGTCAGGCCGCAGATCTGTCGTCGCGGCCGCGGCGGCAAGGCCTGCGACGCGATAACTGCCCTCGGTGGAAGCCGAGTCCGGGCAAATGCCCAGCACCTTGCCCAGGCTGTCAACAGTCTGCGATGCGCAGTAATCCGCATACGTCGCCGCCGTGCTGCTCTTGGACAACGTATTGGTGATGCGGCCGGCAAAGTAGCTTCCGCCGGTGATGCCTTCGTTATCGCCTACTGTTTTGGTGGCGGTGTCTGCGGAAATACTGGTGGACCCGCCTTTGGGTGTCACCGTCGGGATATCGTCACTATCGAACGACGGCACGCCCGAGGACATCACCAGGATGCTGCAGCTTGAGCAATACGAGTAGCCCAGGCCCGTGCTGGTCCCTGTCGACGAACCATAGGGATCACGCCAGGTGATGTTGCCCGGGAGGTTGCGGGCGGCATCGCTGGTGGTCGACGTATTGAAAGCACTGGTCTTGCTGCCGCCAGCGATGTACTTCAGCGCTTCGGCATACATCTCGGCGATCGGATTTCCCCACGCGCTGCACGCATAGCTGCCGCCGCTGTTGGGGTCCTTCAGGTAGCCATAGCCCGCCGAGTCCTGGCGATTGAGGATGCTGTAGGTACTGCAATCGGTCCAGTTGTTGCCCTTCCAGCCGGTCGGACTGGCGCTCGTCCCGTAGGTCAGCGTGAAGCGATCGACCGTGCTGACGATGCCCTCTGCCGTCGAGCCGCTGACCAGGTAGCAGAAACGCCCATCGGCAGTGTTGACTTCGTCGCCCGTCGAGCAGGTGGTCGTGCTGTTGCCGGCGAAACGGCCGATGTTGCGCCGGAGCACGCCACCCGCGCGCGGTTGGTCGTAGGTACCACTGACCAAGCCAAAGCGCAATTTTCCGCTTTCGCCATACTGCTGCAGCAAACCGGCTGGGCGATAATACGTGTTGGTGCCGTCGTTGTAGCTCCGACAGAACGACTCACGCAGGCTTTCGGACGTATTTCCGCACACGTCCACGCGCACCGTGAGGTCAGAGACCTGGGAGGACGACGGTGCATTGGTCACACCGGTGTTGCACTGCGTGTAATCCACCGATGCCCACTCGGTATAGCTGCCTGATGCCACGCGCATCAATGGTGCACCGGTTGGGCTCAACGAGGTATTGCAGAAGGAGGTCGTCGTCGAATACGGAGTGTACTTGCCGATGTCGCTCCCCGAATAAACCTTGACCCAGGCATGAAGATCGCTGGGGATGTAGGCACGCTCCAGGATCGTCTGGTAGGCGCCGCTGCTTCCCACCGTATCGGTGGAACGCTTGCCGCCGTACAAAACAAAACGCAGCAGGTCCAGGCGACTCATCGTCACCCAGTTGAGAAAATTCCCGGACCAGTTGCCTGCGCACTGGTGCAGGTTGGTCCCGCTCGCTGCGGCCGCCGCCTTGAAAACCGAGTTGGTGATCCCGTAGCAAAGATTCGGATCGAAATAGCCCGAGTAATCAAAACTGTCGGTATATGTCGTATCGATCTTACCGTCGTCGCCGTCCTCCCCCTGCTGCAAATTGGTGTAATCCGAGTACGCGCGATTGAACAGCTGCTCGTCGCGCGACATCACCAGCATCATCAACGGCGGCTCGCTGTCGCCGAGATACATCGGACTCTGCGACATCGAAAAGTCGCTGGTGGACGCAAGCAGTGGTGCGAACACGGCGCCCAGCAGCGCCACGGCAGAAAGGCCGCGCAGGACAAGCTTGTTTACCTGGAATTTCAGCTTGGAGAACGTCATGGGATATAGACCGTCTGCACAACCGCGGTGGCGGTCGGACTGGATTTATCGTCGGGTGCGAGCGAAGTGACTTCGTAGGCACTACCGACCGAGCTGGCGTCGACCGTGGCGCCCAGATTGCTGGACGTGCCGGTCGTGGCATCGCAGATCAGACGCCGGACATACACCGTCTGGGTGGAACCGATCGTACGGGCCCACGCGAGCGCATCGAAGGCGCACGCAGTGCTATCCACGGACACCGACGAGGCTGCGGCTTTGATCGCCTTCTCCCGCTCACGCACGTAGCCTTCCGCATTCTGGAAAGCCACGTCGGACTGCCGATAGTTGGAGGCCATCTTTTCCTGCATGGACGCCACCTGCATGCCGCTGATGCCCAGCAGCGCCAGCAGCAACAACATGATCAGCGCCACATAGAGCACTGCGCCGGATTGGTGGGGGCGTGGCGAGCGCGAACGACGCTTTTCAGTTGCCATACAGGCGGTTCCGCAAGGTCACGGTGGATTGGTAAACGGTGCGCGCACGGCCGTCGTTCGGCGCAGTGAAAGTCACACCCTGTGCGGTCAGTCCCGCAGTCTGCGTGTTGCTCGAGTCGACCTGGGTGGCCGAGGCCACCTCGGGGCTGGCCATGACCAGGCCGATCTGCACCGTGATCACGCGACGCCAAGCCGCCTCCGAACTACTCATCGAGGTGTCGATCTGATCGGCCGTGACCAGTTGGGTCACCGAACCGCCCGGCGTGCTGCTGGTAGGCGAGTCCTGGCCATACAGCAGCTGCATGCTTTCCACGCCTTCGACCAGCTCTTCGGTCAACGCGGTAATCCCGCCATCGGGCGCAGCCGTAAAGCGAGCCCGATAGAGCGAGGGTCGACTGTCGCTATTGAGACCGACGTAATAGACCTCGCTCTCAGCGCGATACAGCTCAGCGCCCTGCGGAAACTGGAAATTGATGGCAGATAGGCCGGCATTGAGGGTTGTGGCGGCCACGGTCACGCTGGTAGCAGACGCCGTCTTGGCCTGGAACACAATTGCGTTATCGCAGGTCGTGATGCCGAACAAACCGGGTGTGGTAATGCCGCCTTTGAACAGCGACCAGTCTGTCGTGCTCGGCGAAATCGTGAAGTTAGGCGTGCCGCTGTTAACCGCCGTCGTGATGGGCAGCCCCTGCCCTTCCAGGTAGCGCAACACCAAGATGTCACTACCGGACACCCGATTGGTCAGTGCGTTGGAAATCCGGGCTGGCAGACCCGATGCGTTTGAGTAAGCGCCACCGACGGTAGGCGTCGAGGCCAACGTGATCGCGCCTTTAGGCGCCGTGCCGCTGGCTTCATAGCCTCGGATGGCATAGTTGAATTGCAGGGCTGCATCATCAGTTGCGCCGAAGGTGGTGCGCGAAGTCAGCAACGACGTACCGTCGCGCGTCAGGATCTGATCGCTGCTGCAGCCCATGTGACCAGCCATGCGCAGATCGCGCGACAGGTAATCCATCGCAAAACGGCCACCTTCCTGCAGGCGTGCAGTGCCCTTGGCGAGGCGATAAGCATTACTCGATGCCGAGAACACCTGGATCACACCCAGCATCAGAATCAGGCCAATCAGCAGCGCAATCATCAGCTCGATGAGCGACATGCCACTCTGCGCCTGCATGCGCGAATGATGGGGCCCGTTCACAGCTGCGTACTCGTACTGAATATCTGGTTGCCCAGCGAATTGACGTTCCAGCGATCGTCATTCCAGCTGATCGACACCGTGATCGATGTTCCAACCTGAGTCACCGTGGCGGTCGCGCCGTCGCCCAACGCACGTCCCAGCTGGCATTGCCAGAACGTCTTGAAAGTACTTGCAGAAACAGCACCCGTCGTTGGGACACAGCCCGCTGCAGCATTGGAGCCGGTATACGTGGTGACGTAAGACGCCACGGCCGTTCGATCTGCACGCACCTGATCCAGCAGCGTGTCCGCAAGCTGCGTCGCCTTGGTCCGGTAGTTGGCGCTCTCGGTGAAGCGCACATTCATGACCTGCAGCATGGCAAAGCCGAGCAAGCCCACGGCCAGCACCAGCAGCGCGATCAGCACTTCGAGCAACGTAAAGCCCGACTGCATCGCGTGAGGCGAAAAAGAGCGTTGGAGACGGCTCATGAGCAAGCCCCCTGGGTGACCTTGACCGAGCCGGTCGCTGCGATCGCGATGGTCCGCTTCAGGCCCGTGGCGCCGATCGTGCACTTGGCCACCTGCAGGCTCAGACTCTGGTCGGTGCTCGATGCCCGGCGCCCGCGCGAGTCGAAACCGACGACCGCACCGCTGGTCGCACTCAGGGTCAGATTCGAATCAGCCGCTTGGAACCGCACCACGGTTTCACCGGAGCTCAGCGCGCCATCGCCATTGGTGTCGTCCCAGACCAGCCAGCCGCCGCTCCAGCTGGCCGAGCAGCTGCTGCCATCGCTACTCGGGCACAGGCCGGAGGCCTGCACGGTGCGGATCGCTTCGGAACGTGCCAGCGCCAAGCCGGCGACCAGCGAGTTGGTCTGCGTCGTCAGCCGGCTCTGCTGGATCACCGACTTGAAACTCGGCAGTGCGATGGTGGTCAAGATCGCCAGTACCAGCACAACCACCATCAACTCAATCAAGGTAAAGCCTGAACCATCCTTGCCCAGGCGTGTCGTGGACCGAATCGGTCCGCGGCGCGTCTTGCCACACATGTGAATCACTGCCCCTGTAGAACGTAGTGCCATCGCCCCGGTCCCCGCACGCCGCGTGCCAACCGCGTCAAAAGCACGGCTGCAGGGCGAATCTGGCCGGCAAGCTAATGGGGCTCTTCGGCGGGACGATGTCGAGAACCGACATTACATGTCCATGTTTGCTGCTTTGCAACAATTTTTGACCTTCACGCCAATTAGGCCCGATAACCGGTCCTCAGCCGCGCCCGGACGGTCAATCGCCCCACGTCAGGGGAAGCGCGCGATAGAATCGCCATTCACACTTTCGATCGCCGCCATGACCCGCCACCTCCCCGCACGCACCGGCCAGCGCGCCGTCATCCTGGTCCTGCTGGCTGCCCTGATGGTCGCCACGCGCTCGCATCTGCCGGCGCTGCTGACCCACCTGGGGCCGATTCCAGATGCGTCGTGGGCCGTGTTTTTCATTGCCGGGTTCTACCTGCGCGGCTGGTCGCGCTGGGCGTTCCCGCTGTTCATGTCACTGGCCGTGGGCGTGGACTACGCGGTAATCACCGGCCAAGGCATTGATTTCTGGGCGCATTACTGCGTGTCAGCCGCCTATTGGTGCTTGGTGCCGGCGTACTTGGCTCTGTGGGCCGGCGGCAGCCTGACCGCGCGTTTCTCCCAGGAGCTGTCGGACAACAAGACCCTGGCCGTGGCTGCGGTCGCGCTGGTGGTGTCGGTGGCGCTGTGCCACCTGGTTAGCCAGGGCAGCTTCTACTGGACCAGCGACAGCGTGCCGCAGCCGGCCACGTTGGCGGGCTGGTGGAAGAACTACAGCGACTGGTTTCTGCCATTCCTGCGCAGCACCGCGATCTATGTGGGTCTGGGCGTGATCGTCCATGTAGCGGTCCAGCAGGTCGTCCGCCTGGCCCGTCCGCAGGACCGGACCGCGGGCTGAGGCCGGCGGCGGGACGCGCATGGGCCATCGCCTGTCCCGGATCTATACGCGTACCGGCGATGACGGCAGCACCGGGCTGGGCGACGGCAGCCGCACCGGCAAGGATTCGGCCCGGGTCAACGCGTATGGCACGGTAGATGAAGCCAATTCGGCGATCGGCGTCGTGCTGGCGGTGCCGTCGGTGGCCCAGGACATCCGCGAGCTGCTGACCACCGTGCAGCACCAGCTGTTCGATCTCGGCGGGGAACTGTGCATTCCCGGCCACGCGGCGATTACCGCGCAGGACGTGGCCGCGCTGGAACGCCAGCTGGACCATTACAACGATCCGCTGCCGCCGCTGAAGGACTTCATCCTCCCGGCCGGCGGCGAGGCGGCCGCCCGCTGCCACCTGGCCCGTACCATCGTGCGCCGGGCCGAGCGCGAAACCGTCGCCCTGGCCCGCTTGGAAACCGTCCGGGCCGAGCCGATCCATTACCTCAACCGGCTCTCGGACCTGTTGTTTGTCCTGGCCCGGGTGCTGGCCCGCGCCGAAGGCGCTGGCGAGGTGCTGTGGAACCACCAGCGCCGGCACGCCGCGCCATGATCATCTTCACCCACCCCGCCTGCCTGGCCCACGACCCCGGCCCGGAGCACCCAGAGCGCCCGGCGCGGCTGGAAGTGGTGCTGGAAGCCCTGCGCCGCGACCACGGCGACCTGGATTGGCGGGAAGCCCCGACCGCCAAGCTCGGCGATTTGCGCCGGGTCCACAGCCAGGCCCACGTCGATGCGGTGATGGAACAGGACTTCGCCGGCTACCGGATGCTCGACCCGGATACGGTGATGTGCCCGGACTCGCGCGCCGCGGCCCTGCGCGCGGCCGGTGCGGCCGTGGCGGCGGTGGATGCGGTGATGGACGGCCAGGACCCGATTGCCTTCTGCGCGGTGCGCCCGCCCGGCCACCACGCCACCGGCGAGGCCGCGATGGGCTTCTGCCTGCTCAACAACATCGCTGTCGGCGCGGCCCATGCCTGCGACAAGCACAGGCTGGAACGCGTGGCGGTGGTGGATTTCGACGTCCACCACGGCAACGGCACCCAGGCGATCTTCTTCCAGGATCCGCGCGTGGCCTACTTCAGCAGCCACGAATCGGGCCTGTTCCCCTACACCGGCGCGCCGTCAGAGCGCGGCGCCGGCAATGTCATGAACGCCCTGCTGCCGCCGGGCAGCGGCAGCTTCAACTTCCGCAATCTGTGGGAAGACCAGATGCTGCCGGCCATCGAGGCCTTTCGCCCGCAGCTGCTGATGATCTCGGCGGGGTTCGATGCGCACATGCGCGACCCGCTGGCCGACATCATGCTCGAAACCGAAGACTTCGCCTGGCTGACCCGGCGCCTGCGCCAGATCGCCACCTCCCACGCCAGCGGCCGGATCGTGTCGCTCCTGGAGGGCGGCTACGACCTGGAAGCCCTGCGCGAATGCAGCGCTGCGCACGTGGCCGAGCTGCGCTGAACCGGGCCGCGCCGGCATCCGGATGAACCCGAGCCGGCCGTTGCCGCAGCGTCTTCATTGCCCCCTGCACAGCGATACGGCAAGCTAACGACCGTTTTTCGCCTGGACTCCCCAACGCGTGCGTCGAGCCCTCCGCCTGCTGCCCATTCCGTTCAGTATCGCCCTGGCCCTGCCGGCCCTGGCCGCGAACGAAAAACCCGTCAGCTACGCGCTGTGCCCCGTCGAGGACCCGATTCCCGCCTTCGACGGTGCGCCGGCCGCCGTAGCGCCAAAGGATCAGGCCGCCCAGCGCGCCCAGAGCCAGCAACTGCCCACCGATGTCAGCGGCGACACGTTCACCGGCAACAACATCGATGCCACCGGCGCCTACCAGGGCAACGTGCGTCTGATTCGGGGCGACCAGTTCCTCAATGCCGACAATCTCTTCCTGGATCAGGATGAAGGCACCTATACCGCCGACGGCAACGTGCGCTACCAGGATTCCGGCATCCGTGTCCTGGCCAAGCGCGCCAGCGGCAACCAGAACCAGGACACCCACAACATCCAGGACGTGCAGTACCAGCTGATGGCCCGTCGCGGCAACGGCATCGCCGACAGCATCCACATGACCGGTCCGGAAGGCGCCCTCCTCGGCTCGACCTACACGACCTGCGATCCGGAAGACCCGGCCTGGCAGCGCTGGTACCTGCGCGCCAAGGAAATCGACGTCAATACAGACGAAGGCTTCGCCACGGCGCATCACGCCACGATCCGCATCGGCCAGGTGCCGATCTTGTATGCGCCGTGGTTCAAGTTCCCGATCGACGACCGTCGCCAGACCGGCCTGCTGTATCCGCGCATCGGCCTGTCGGGCAAGAACGGCTTCGACTACGAGCAGCCGATCTACCTCAACTTGGCGCCGAACTACGATTCGACCCTGTATCCGCGCTACATGAGCAACCGCGGCATCGTGCTGGGCGGCGAGTTCCGCTACCTGTACCACGGCGGTGAAGGCGTACTCGATGGTGGCTGGATGCCCAGCGACGATCTGGTTCGCCGCCGCGCCGAGGACTACGCCAGCGGCGAGGAGCAGGACACCTACGGCGATCCGTTGCAGGACAAGAACCGCGGTTTCCTTCGTTTCCGAGGCAAACACAACCTCAGCAGCACTTGGCAGGCGCGCGCAAACTACACTTGGCTCAGCGACACGCGTTATCTGGAAGACAACGGCCGCAACACTGGCACAGGCGATAGCAACGGCAGCGGCCTCGCCGCCTCGATCCTGACCAACACCGTCGGCATCTACGGCCGATCGCGCTACTGGAGCGCCGGCGCCGAGGCACAGAGTTACGAGCTTTCCGACTACACGATTGCCGAGAGCTCGGTGCCCTACAGTGCAATGCCACGCCTGTACTTCAAGTACGAGCGCCCGGTGCTCGACTGGCTCAACGTTGGTTTCAACAGCGAGGCCGCACGGTTTGAACAGAGCGAAAAGGACGGCGGCAGCCGCCTGGACCTGAAGCCTTACGTCTCCATCCCGTTACGTGGCCCGTCCTGGTTCGTCGAACCGGGCTTGGCCTATCGCTATACCGCCTATTCGCTGGACAAGGGCTTGGCCGATTCGCTCGGCGGCGATCGCAGCCCGACCCGCTCCACGCCGATCGCCACGCTGGACGCCGGTCTGTACTTCGACCGCGACACGGTCTGGAACGACACGCCGTACCTGCAGACCCTGGAACCACGCCTGTACTACCTCAACGTGCCCTATCGCGACCAAAGCGGCCTGCCGCTGTTCGATACGCGCGCGATGACCTTCAGTTACGGCCAGCTGTTCCGCGACAACCGCTATTCCGGCGCCGATCGCCAGACGGACGCCAACCAGATGACATTGGCGCTGACCAGCCGCAGCATCCGCCAGACTGATGGCTTGGAGAAGTTCAACGTCAGCCTGGGCCAGATCCTGTATTTCGAGGATTCGAAGGTCGTGATCCCGGGCCAGGACACGATCCAGCAGGGCAAATCCGCCTGGGTGGTCGATTCCAACTACATGCCGACCGATCGCTGGACCCTGGGCGGCTCCTACCAGTACGACGCCAAGAACAGCCGCGCCGACCTGATCAGCTTCCGCTCACGCTATCTGATCGGCGGCGACGGCGTGATCAACCTGTCCTATCGCTATCGCCGCGACGTGCTCAAGCAGGCGGACTTCTCGTTCCTGTACCCGATCAACCAGGTCTGGAGCGTCGTCGGTCGCTACTACTACTCCTTCCAGGACAAGAAGACCCTGGAAGCGATCGCCGGCGTGCAGTGGGACAGCTGCTGCCTGGCCGTGCGCCTGGTCGGCCGCCATTACGTGCGCAATCGCGAAGGCGACCAGGACAACCAGATCCAGGTCGAATTTGTCCTGAAGGGTCTTGCCTCGCTGGGCCAGAACACCGACAAAAACCTGCGCCGTAGTATCCTCGGCTATTACCGAGACGACCTCTATCTGGTTCCTCCCAGTGTCACCGCGCCAAGCGTGAACGACACTGATGACACCAGCTCCGATCCGTTCTGAAGACTTCCATGACCATTCGATCCTGCTTCGTTGCCAGCCTGCTGGCCGCTTCCACCATTGCCGCCCCGCTGTACGCGCAGAACGCCCAGCCGCTGGACGGCATCGCCGCGGTGGTCAACGAGGACGTGGTCCTGCAGAGCGAGCTGGACCGCGCCGTGGCCAACGTCAACGCCCAGTACGCCAGCAACCCCGGCCAGCTGCCGCCGCCGGACGTGCTGCGCCGCCAGGTACTCGAACGCCTGGTGCTGGTGAAGCTGCAGGTCGGCCGCGCCCAGGAAAACGGCATCCGCGTCACCGACGAGGAAGTCAACAGCGCCGTGGCCAGCGTGGCCCAGCAGAACAACACCACCGTCCAGGGCCTGCAGCAGCGCCTGGCGACCGAGGGCCTGTCTTTCGACGAATTCCGCAGCTCGCTGCGCGATGAAATCACCGTCCAGCGCCTGCGCCAGAGCTACGGCCAGAGCCGCATCCGCGTCAGCGAGGCCGAGGTCGATGCCGCGCTCAAGGCCCAGGCCAGCACCGGCGTGCAGTACCACCTGGCGCACATCCTGGTGGGCCTGCCCGAAGGCGCCACCGCCGACCAGATCGCCACCGCGCAGAAGAAGGTCGAAGGCGTGAAGGGCCTGCTGGACCGCAACGAGATGGACTTCGCTGCTGCAGCCGTGCGTTATTCGGACAGCCCCAACGCGCTGGAAGGCGGCGACTTGGGCTGGCGCAGCGCCGATGAAATCCCGGTGGCCTTCGTCGACACCCTCAAAGGCATGCAGTCCGGCCAGGTGGTTGGCCCGATCCGCGGCCCGTCCGGCTTCCAGCTGCTCAAGCTGGTCGAGACCCGCGACGCCGCACAGGCCCCGACCCAGACCGCGACCGAGTTCCACGCCCGCCACATCCTGGTCCGCGTGACCGAGGTGCAGGACGCCAACGCCGCCAAGGCCAAGATCGACACCCTGCGCGCCCGCGTCGCCGGTGGCGCCGACTTCGCCACCGTGGCCAAGGAAGCCTCCGAGGACGCCAACACCAAGAATGACGGCGGCGAGCTGGGCTGGTTCACCGCCGACCAGTTCGGCCCGGACTTCGGCCAGCGCCTGACCGCGCTGCAGGACGGCCAGGTCAGCGAGCCCTTCCGCACCGAGGCCGGCTGGCACATCGTCCAGCGCGAAGGCACCCGCCAGACCGACGTGACCGACCAGAACCGCCGCGCCCAGGTCCGTGACACCATCGGCCGTCGCAAGCTGGAAGACGAGTACAACCGCTACCTGCTCGAACTGCGTGGCGAGGCGTACGTGAGCTTCCGCACCGGCAACAGCGCCATCGACAGCGCCACGCCGGACACGATGATGAGCGCCCCGGGCGCCGCCGAAGAAGCCGCCAAGGCCGGCAACAAGCGTCGCGACAGCAGCGAGCCCGCGCCGGGTTCGGCTGCGACCAACGACCGCCTGTAAGCCCAGCCATGGCGCCCGTCCTCGCCCTGGTCCCTGGCGAACCGGCGGGGATCGGGCCAGAGCTCTGCGTCCGCCTGGTGCAGACGCTGCGTGAGGATTGCCGCCTGGTCGCCTTCGGAGATCCGGACACGCTGCAGGCCGCCGCCGATGCGCTCGGCCTGCCGCTGCAGCTGCTCGATGCCGATGCGATCACCACTGCACCTGGCGATCTGCCGCTCATCCCGGTGCCCAACGCGGTGCGTGCGCAGTTCGGCATCACCGATCCGCGCAACGCCGCGGCGGTGGTCGGCGCGCTGACCCAGGCGGCCGATGGCTGCATCGCCGGCCGCTTCGCCGGCGTGGTCACCGGTCCGGTGCACAAGGCCGTGATCAACGATGGCGGCATCCCCTACACCGGCACCACCGAACTGCTGGCCCAGCATGCCGGCCGCGAGGTGGTGATGATGCTGGCCAACGAGCACGTCCGCGTGGCGCTGGTCACCACCCACCTGCCGCTGCGCGCCGTGCCCGACGCGATCACCGAACACGCCCTGCGCCACGCCGTCACCACCACCGCCACGGCGCTCCAGCGCGACTTCGGCATCGCCCTCCCACGCATCTGCGTGCTCGGCCTCAACCCGCACGCCGGCGAAGACGGCCACATGGGGCGCGAAGAGCTGGATCTGATCATCCCGGTGATGGACGCGCTGCGCGCCGAGGGCCACACCCTGATCGGCCCGCTGCCGGCCGATACCGCCTTCCTGCCGACCAAGCTGGCCAACTTCGACGCGGTGCTGGCGATGTACCACGACCAGGGCCTGCCGGTGCTCAAGTACAGCGGTTTCGAGCAGGCCGTGAACCTGACCCTGGGCCTGCCCTACCCGCGCGTGGCCGTCGACCACGGCACCGCGCTGCCGTTGGCCGGCAGGGGCATTGCCGATCCTTCCAGCCTGTTCGCCGCCGTGCGGACGTGCGCGCAAATGGCCGCCCATCGCCGCGCACCGTAGACTTCACCCCATGAATTCCCCTGATTCCACCGGCAAGCCCGGCTTCGTCCTGCCCGCCAAGAAGGCGCTGGGCCAGCACTTCCTGCACGAACGCCACTACATCGACAACATCGTGCTGGCGGTGAACCCCAAACCCGGCGACACGCTGGTGGAAATCGGCCCTGGCCAGGGCGCGATCACCTTCCCGCTGCTGCGCAAGCACGGCTCGCTGACCGCGATCGAATTCGACCGCGACCTGATCGCGCCGCTGACCGAGGCGGCCAAGGGCGTGGGCGACCTGACGATCATCCACCGCGACGTGCTGTCGGTGGATTTCACCGACCTGGCCGCCGGCGGCAAGCTGCGCCTGGTAGGCAACCTGCCCTACAACCTGTCCTCGCCGATCCTGTTCCATGCACTGGATCACGCCGCGGCGATCACCGACATGCACTTCATGCTGCAGAAGGAGGTGGTCGACCGCATGGCCGCCGGCCCCGGCAGCAAGGTCTACGGCCGGCTGAGCGTGATGCTGCAGGCGTACTGCGACGTGACGCCGCTATTCGTGGTGCCGCCGGGCGCCTTCCGGCCGCCGCCAAAGGTCGATTCGGCCGTGGTGCGGATGGTGCCCAAGGCGCCGTCGCAGATCGCCGTGCGCGATCCCAAGCGCCTGGAAGCGGTGGTCCGCGCCGCGTTCGGCCAGCGCCGCAAGACCCTGCGCAACGCGCTGTCCAGCGTTTGCGATACCGACATGATCGAAGCGGCCGGCATTCGCCCGGAGTCGCGCGCCGAACAGATCGAGGTGGCCGATTTCATCGCCCTGGCGAACCTTCCCTACGGCGATGCGGTCGAACAGCCCTGAGCCTTTGAAATACACTGTCACCCATGAGCACCACCGATTACGCCATCGATGTCGATGTCGCCACGCGTTTCCTTGAGGAGCGCTCCGAGCCGGACAACGACCAGTACGTCTTCGCGTACACCATCGTGATCCGCAACCGCGGCAACAAGCCCGCGCGCCTGGTCGCGCGCCACTGGGTGATCACCGACGGCAACGGCAAGGTCGAAGAGGTCAACGGCGAAGGCGTCGTCGGCGAGCAGCCACGGCTGCGTCCAGGCGAGCAGTTCAAGTACACCTCCGGCGCGGTGCTGGAAACCGATCACGGCACCATGCGCGGCAGTTACGACATGGTCGCCGATGACGGCACCCACTTCGATGCACCGATCGCGCCGTTTGCGTTGTCCGTGCCGCGCACCCTGCACTGACCCATGGCGGTCTGGGCCATTGGCGACCTGCAGGGCTGTTACGACGCCACCGCACGGCTGCTGGAAAAACTGAAGTTCGACCCGGCGCGTGACCGCGTCTGGTTCTGCGGCGACCTGGTCAACCGCGGCGGCCAGTCGCTGGAAACCCTGCGCCTGGTCCACTCCCTGCGCGACTCCTGCGAAGTGGTGCTGGGGAATCATGACCTGTCGCTGCTGGCGATCGGTGCACGCACCGAGGCCGAACAGCGCAAGGTCAACCCGGACCTGGGCCGGATCGTGCAGGCACACGATCGCGACACGCTGCTGGAATGGCTGCGCCATCGCGAACTGGTGCACGTGGATCGCGACCTCGGCTGGATGATGCTGCACGCCGGCCTGGCCCCGCGCTGGACCTGCACCCTGGCCGAAAGCTATGCGCGCGAGGTGGAAACCCAACTGCGCGGCCCGCATTTCGCCAAGCTCATGCGTAGCATGTACGGCGACAAGCCCAACTGGTCCACCGGCCTCAACGGCCCGGACCGCTGGCGCGCGATCATCAACGTGCTCACGCGCATGCGCTACTGCACGCCGCGCGGCCGCATCGCGATGGAAGAAAAAGGCACGCCGGGCACCCAGCAGCAGGGCATCTACCCGTGGTTCGACGTACCGGGCCGCGAAATGCGCGAGCTCAAGATCGTCTGTGGCCACTGGTCCACGCTGGGCCTGATGATCGGCCACGGCGTGCATGCGATCGATACCGGTGCGGTGTGGGGCGGCAAGCTCACCGCGCTCCAGCTCGATACCGATGAGCTGCGGCTGGTGCAGGTCCCGGGCCGCGATGCCGAGGCGATCGCCGCCTCGCAGACCCAGCGCCGCGCCTGATCAACGCCTGCGGGCGTAATCCACGAAGTCGAATGCGACCGCGTGTTTCGCATCGGCCGGGTGCGTTTCGCGTGCGGCCACCTGCCACGCATCCGCGTTGAAGCGCGGGAAGAACGCATCCGCATCGGCAACTTCGATGTCGACGTGGGTCAGATGCAGCACGTCGGCCTGCGCCAGCAGCAGCGCATAGATCTCACCGCCGCCGATCACGCACAGTTCGTCGGCGCCCTGCGCCTCGGCCTGCTGCCGTGCGTCGTCGAGGGACGACACCGCGACCATGCCCTCGAACGGCACCACGCCGCTGCGGGTCAGCACCAGGTTCAAACGGCCCGGCAGCGCGCGGCCCAGCGATTGCGCGGTCTTGCGTCCCATCAGCACAGGCTTGCCCAGGGTCAGTGCCTTGAAGCGCTTGAGGTCATCGGGCAGCCGCCACGGCAGGTCGTTGTCGCGGCCGATGGCGAAGTTGCGGTCCAGCGCCGCGATCAGCGAAAGCCGCACCGATCAGACCGCCACCGGCGCCTTGATCGCCGGCGCGGGGTCGTAGCCGTGAATCTCGATGTCGTCGAAGGTGAAGCCGAACAGGTCGGTCACATCAGGATTGAGATGCAGCCTGGGCAGCGCGCGCGGCGTGCGTGAGAGCTGCTCGCGGGCCTGTTCGAAGTGGTTCGAATACAGGTGCGCATCGCCCAGCGTATGCACGAAATCGCCCACGCCCAAACCGGTCGCCTGCGCGACCATATGGGTCAGCAGCGCGTAGCTGGCGATGTTGAACGGCACGCCCAGGAAGATGTCGCCGCTGCGCTGGTAGAGCTGGCAGCTGAGCTTGCCGTCCACCACGTAGAACTGGAACAGGCTGTGGCACGGCATCAGCGCCATCTGCGGCAGCTCGGCCACGTTCCAGGCGCTGATCACCAGCCGGCGCGAATCCGGGTTGCGCTTGATCTCGTCCACCAGCCACTGCATCTGGTCGATGGTCTGGCCGTTGGCGCCTTCCCAGCTGCGCCACTGCTTGCCGTAGACCGGGCCGAGTTCGCCGTGTTCGTCGGCCCACTCATCCCAGATGCTGACCTTGTTGTCCTTGAGATAGGCGATGTTGGTCTCGCCCTTCAGGAACCACAGCAGCTCATGGATGATCGAGCGCAGGTGCAGCTTCTTGGTCGTGACCAGCGGGAAGCCTTCATTCAAATCGAAGCGCATCTGCCAGCCGAACACGCTGCGCGTGCCGGTGCCGGTGCGGTCGGATTTCTCGGCGCCGTGGTCCAGCACGTGCTGCAGCAACTCCAGGTACTGGCGCATCAGTGGGCTCCGGCAGGCGTGGTGGCGGCCGGCGGCACCGGCTGCAAAGTAGGCGCGCGGCGCGAGCGCCACAGCAGGAACAGGCCCAAGGCGATCAGCGGCAGGCTCAGCACCTGGCCCATCGTCACCCAGCCAAAGGCGAGGTAGCCCAGCTGCGCGTCAGGCACGCGCACCAGTTCGACCAGGAAACGCGACAGGCCGTAGAGCAGCGCGAACAGGCCCGAGACGGCGTAGCGCGCGCGCGGCTTCATCGAGAACACCCACAGCGCCAGGAACATCACCACGCCCTCCAGCAGCGCTTCGTACAGCTGCGAGGGATGGCGCGCGTACTGGTTCAGCGCGCCAGCGGCGTACTGCGCCTGCAGCTGCGCCTGGTCCAGGTGCAGGCTGCTCACGGCCGAGTCGGTGCTGGGGAAGATCACGCCCCAGTTGCTGCCGGTGAACTTGCCCCACAGCTCGCCGTTGACGAAGTTGGCCAGCCGGCCCAGGCCCAGCCCGGTCGGCACCAGCGGCGCCAGGAAATCCATCGTGTCGAAAAAGTGCAGGCGGTGCTTGCGCGACCACAGCCACGCGGCGAACAGCACGCCCAGCAGGCCGCCGTGGAAGCTCATGCCGCCTTCCCACACCTTGAACACCTTCAGCGGGCTGTCCAGGTACACCGGCAGGTCGTAGAACAGGATGTAGCCCAGGCGTCCGCCCAGGACCACGCCCAGCATCGCGTAGAAGGCCAGGTCGGAGAAATGCTCCAGGTTCACGCCCGGCAGGCGCCCGGCCAGGATCCGGCTGCGGCCCAGGAACCAGGCGGCGAAGAAGGACAGCGCGTAGGCGATGCCGTACCAGTGCACATCGACCGGGCCGATCGAGAAGGCGATGGGGTCGAACTGGTGCAGGAAGATCATGCGTCAAAACTTGCGGCGAAAGCAGCCGCCATTCTGCCGCACGCAGGCGCGCGCCGCATGATCGGCACCGCAACGCTGCGACGTGCCGGACGCCCGGCAGGCGCCGGAAACCTTACGGCGCCGAGCCCTCGCCCACCGCAGCCGCGGGCGAACGCAGGCGGAACAGGCGCAAGCCGGCCGCCTGCAGGGCGGCGCGGGCCTGGTCGGCCAGGTGGTCTTCGCCACCCAGCCAGGACTCGACCAGGGCGCGGTCGTGGCGGCAGGCCAGCAGCAGCTCGTGCGCCGGCACGGCCGGGCTGGCCTGGGCGACATCACGCAGGAAGGCCGCACGCAGCTTCAGCGAGCCGCGTAAGGCCAGCACCGTCTGCACCAGGATGAAGGCGCCCAGGCCCCAGGCCGCGTCGCCCACGCCATGCGCGGTGCTCAGCCAGGCGAAGGCCACGCAGGCCAGCGCGCGGGCCAGGGTGGCGCGGGTGTTCTCGCCGGGGAAGCTCCAGCGCTGGTGGCAGAGGTATTCGAACCAGGTCAGCACCAGCGCGAAGGCCGCCAGCGAATTGCAGCCGGCAGCGACCAGGGCGCTGGAGGCGGCAACGGCAATGGCCATTTCGCCGTTACGCGGGCGCAGCGCGTCGTCGTAGAGCTTGGGCAGGCGGGACAGCGTGTCTGCGATGGCGGGATGCATGGCGGAGAAATCCTGGCGCTGCGCGGAAGACGGCACCTGCCGGCGGGCGGTGCGAGGCTGGGCGCGGAAACCGCGCCTCGTCCCGTGTCTGCACGAACCGTGCCGACGAGCTTCGAGGACGCAACTCCGATCATGCCGCAGCGCGGCAACACCGTGAAGAGTGTGTGATGAAGACCACCTGTCCGTGGCCGTTCCTGGGATTGAAGTCACATCCCAGACGGCGCTTGCGCTGGGCTCAGCCCAAGATGTGGGGGAGATCCGGCAGTTCGTTCTCGCCGGCATCGCCGGGCGTGGCGGGAAACGCACGCGCCAGCAGTGCCGAGGCGGCGCGGACGCCGGCGATCACCGCCGCCTCAAACCGGCCCTCGCGCATGCCGGACTCGATCTGGGCGCAGACCGACTGCCATTCCTGGGGCAGGACCTGACCTTCCAGGCCACGATCGGCCACGATTTCGATCCGGTGGTCGGCCAGCAGCAGATAGATCAGCACACCGTTGTTGGCCGCCGTGTCCCAGGTCCGCAACCGGGCGAACGCCGCCTGCGCCGCCCGTCGCGCGTCCACACCCTGGCGCAGCGCGCCCAGCTCCAGGCCCGGCTCGACCGCGAACATCACCTCGCCGCTATGCAGCCGCTCGCCCTCGGCGATGGCCGCGGCGATGCGCTGCAGGCTCTCCGGCGGAAACAGCCGGTGTGCCGAGGGCGCGAACAGATGGCGGAACCAACGCATCACCAGCTCCCCGAGGCGCCACCGCCTCCCGAAGATCCACCGCCGCCGCCCCAGCCGCCACCTCCGCCGCCGAAGCCTCCGCCTCCACCGAATCCACCACCGCCCCAGCTGCCGCCGCCGAAACCGCCGCCGCCCCAGCCGCCAAACCCACCCGGGCCCGCAAAACGCCCGCCCGAGCCGCCGAACAGGCCCATCAGCAGACCGACGAAACCGGCCAGGCCGCCCACCAGCAGCAGCGAGGAAAACAGCCACGCCACCGCGCCGCCGGCGACACCGCCAAGCACGGCGCGGATCGGCTTGGGCAGGCCGCCCAGCACGCCTCGGGCGAAACTGGCGGCGAACAGGCCGGCGATCAGGCCGAAGATCCAGCCACCGCCCTGTCGGCGCTCGGGCGGGTGCGCGCTCTGCGGCGCGGGCAGCACTTCGCCGTCGACCAGCTTCACCAGTACCGCAGTGGCATCCACCAGGCCGCCGCCGTAATCGTTCTGGCGAAAGTGCGGCGCCATGTATTCCTGGATGACGCGGTTGGCCACCGCATCGGGGATCGCGCCTTCCAGGCCGTACCCCGGCTGGATGCGCACCCGGCGATCCTCCTTGGCCACCACGATCAGCACCGCGTCGTCCACGCCCTTGCGGCCCAGTTTCCACTGGTCGAACACGCGCTGGGTGTACTGCTCAATGGTCTCGGGCTGGGTGCTGGGCAGCATGAGGATCTGCAGCTGGGCGCCCTTGCGCTGCTGCAGGTCCAGCGCCTGCTGGCGCAGCTGCGCCGTCTGGCCGGCATCGAGCGTGCCGGTGGTGTCGATCACCGGCGCATCCAGCGCCGGGATCGCCACGTCCTGCGCCCACGCTGGCAGCGCCAACAGGCATAGCAGCAGCGCGCAGCGGCGCAGCAGGGGGCTCATCGCGGCGTAGCCGTCGCGCTTACTGCGCGGGAGTCGAAGCCGGCGGGGTCTGCGGCTGGGCCGGTGCCGACGGCGGCGGCTGGCTGAAATCCACGGTCGGCGCCTGCGAGATCTGCGCTTCGTTGGCGACAGAGAAGTTCGGCTTCTCCTTGGCACCGGTGACCTTGGCGGTCAGCGCCTGCGGTAGCTGGCTGATGTAGGTGTTGTAGTCCTGCACCGACTGGATGTAGCGGCCGCGGGCGACGGTGATGCGGTTTTCGGTGCCTTCCAGCTGGGCCTGCAGATCGCGGAAGTTCTGGTCGGACTTCAGGGTCGGATAGTTCTCGCTGACCACCAGCAGGCGGCTCAGCGCGCTGCCCAGCTCGCCCTGCGCCTGCGAGAACTGCTGCAGCGAGGCGGCGTCATCGGCGTTGACCTGGACCTGGCCGACCTTGGCCCGCGCATTGGTGACCTCGGTCAGCACCTGGCGCTCCTGCTGGGCGTAGCCCTGCACGGTGCGGACCAGGTTCGGGATCAGGTCGGAACGACGCTGGTACTGGTTGAGGACCTCGGACCAGCCGGCCTTCACCGCCTGATCCTTCTGCTGGATGGTGTTGTAGCCGCAGCCGGCTAGCAGGGCGAAGGCCGCAAGCAACAACGACGAACGGATGAGGTTGCGCATGGCGTGCAGTCTCCTAAAACCGGTGCGTGGAAGTAGAACGGCCGCCCGAAGGCGGCCGCGGGTTGCGCGCACTATGAACAGGCGTGCATTAAGACGCCGTTGCAGTCCTCAGAACTCGCCGGCGCCCTTGACTTGGTGCTGTACGGCGCCGCGGCGCATGAACAGATTGAGCGCTTCGACCAGCGCCGAGAAGCCCATCGCGAAGTACACGTAGGCCTTGGGCACGTGGACATCCAGGCCATCAAGCACCAGCACCACGCCGACCAGCACGATGAAGGCCAGCGCCAGCATCTTGACCGTCGGGTTGGCATCAATGAAGCGGCCCAGCGGGTTGGCGGCCAGCAGCATCACCGCGACCGACAGCAGGATCGCCGCGACCATGATCGGGATGTCCTTGGCGAAACCCACCGCCGTGATCACCGAATCCAGCGAGAACACGATGTCGATGATCGCGATCTGCAGGATCACCAGGCCGAACACCGAGGACACCTTGGTCGTGGTGGGATCCTCATCCTCGCCGCCGGTGACTAGCTCCTTGATCTCCATGATGCCCTTCACCACCAGGAACACACCGCCCACGATCAGGATCAGGTCGCGGATGGAGATGCCCATGCCGGCCACGGTGAACAGGTCGTTGCTCATCCGCGACAGGTAGGCCAGCGACACCAGCAGCGCGATGCGCGTCAGGCAGGCCATCGCGATACCCAGCTTGCGCGCGCCGGCACGGCGCGACTCGGGCAGGCGACTGACCGCGATGGAGATGAACACCAAGTTGTCGATGCCGAGCACGATCTCCAGCGTGCTCAGGGTGAGCAGCGTCAGCCAGGCGTTGGGATCGGTAAGCAGTTCAAGAAGCATGTGGGAGGAAAGTCCTAGAGCGAAGGGGAAAACAGGAAGAGGTACAGCCGCGGCCACAGGATCAATCCCCAGCAGCACAGCACGTTGAGCATCATCATCAGCACCGCGGCCGAGCCCATGTCCTTGGCGCGCCCGGCCAGTTCGTGGAATTCCGGGCCGTAGCGCTCGATCACGGCCTCCACGGCCGAGTTCAGCAGCTCCACGCCCAGCACCAGCAGCAGCGAGCCCACCAGCAGCGCGCGCTGCACGCCATCGGCGCCCAGCCACAGGCCAATCGGCGCCAGGACCACGAACAGCACCACCTCCAGGCGGAAGGAGGATTCATGCATCCATGCCGCGCACAGCCCCTGCCAGGACCACTTGGCGGCCTTCAGCAGGCGCGCCGGCCCACGCGGCGCATGACCGTAGGTATCGGCCATGTCAGTGCCCGGACGCGTACAGCGCCGCCGGCAGGCAGACCGGGAAAACGGAGAAATCGAGGGACATGGGCATGCGGATCAAGCAGATGAGGCGTGATTTTGCCACACACCGCCATCGACGCCGCCTTGCCCCTCGCGCCGCAGGCTGGTTCACTGACCGCCGCAATCGAAACTGGGAGGTGTGGAATGCGACTGGAAATCCGTCGTCTGTTGGTCGCCACGATGTTGACAGCCGGCCTCGCAAGCTGCGCGCAGGCGCCCGTCTCCGCGCCACCACCTCCTGCCGCCCAGGCACCGCCAGCCACGCCTGCACCCACACCGGAAGTGGCCAGTGGCGCGGTTTCGAACGCGCAATGGGCCAAGGACATGGACGATTTCGCCGCGCAGGATGCCGCGCACGCGCCGCCGCACCATGCGGTGTTGTTCATCGGCAGCTCGTCGATCCGCAAGTGGACTTCGCTGACGCAGGACTTTGCCGGCACTGCGGTGATCAACCGGGGCTTCGGCGGCTCGGAAGTGCGTGACAGCACCTACTACGCCGACCGGATCGTCGTGCCTTATCAGCCGCGCGAAGTGGTTTTCTACGCCGGCGACAACGACCTCAACAGCGGCCGCAGTGCGGAGCAGGTGGTGGATGACACCTTCGCCTTCATCACCCGGATCCGACGCGACCTGCCCGGTGTGCCGGTGGTCTACATCTCGATCAAGCCAAGTCCATCGCGCGCCGAACTCCTGCCGAAGATCAGGCAGGTCAATGCTCAAGTGGCGCAACGCGCGGCGCAGCTGAAGGACGTGCACTATGTGGACGTGTTCACGCCGATGCTGACCCGCGATGGAAAGCTGCGCCCCGAGTTGTTCGAAGCCGACATGCTGCACATGAAGCCGGAAGGCTATGCGCTGTGGACCAAGCTGCTGACGCCCTACGTCACCGCAAAGACGCCTTGATCCAGACGAGCTTCAATCCCTGAAAATCGCCGTCCCGCGGCTGCCGTCGCGGGCGATCCAGCCGCGGTACATGCCCGAAGTGTTGAAAGGCAGGGCGATGTTGCCCTGCGCGTCCACCGCGATCGCGCCACCGTCGCCGCCCAGCGCCGGCACGGCCTGCATCACCACCGCATCGGCTGCGGCCTCCAGCGTGGCGCTGCCATAGGCCATGCGCGCGGCGATGTCGTGGGCCACGGCACAGCGGATGAAGAATTCGCCCCAACCCGTGCCCGACACGGCCACGCGCTCATCGGCCCAGTTGCCGGCGCCGATCAACGGCGAATCGCCGACCCGCCCAAAGCGCTTGTTGGTCATGCCGCCCGTGGACGTCGCCGCGGCCAGATGGCCGTGCAGATCCAGCGCGACTGCGCCCACGGTGCCGAAGTAGGCGCCCTTCAGCGAAGCGGCCTGTTCGCGTTCGCGCAACTGTTCCTGGCGCAGCTGCGCGTGACGGGTCTCGGTATCGAACCAGTCGTTGTCCACGCGTTCGATGTCCTCGCGCGTATCGGCGAAGCGTTCGGCACCCTCACCCATCAGCAGGACGTGACTGGAATGTTCCATCACCGCGCGCGCCAGGACCACCGGATTGCGCACGGTGCGCGCGCCGGCCACCGCACCCGCGCGACGGGTGTGGCCTTCCATGACCGAGGCGTCCAGTTCATGGGCGCCATCAGCGGTATAGACCGCGCCCTTGCCGGCGTTGAAGCGCGGCGATTCTTCCAGCGCGACCACCGCCGTCTGCACCGCATCCAGCGCACTGCCGCCATTCGCCAGGACCTTTCCGCCCGCGTCGAGCGCGGCCTGCAAATCCGCATGGATCGCCGCGGCGTCTTCGGCCGAGAGCTGGTCGCGTTCGATCACGCCGGCGCCACCGTGGATGGCCAGGACAAAGGAAGCAACGGATTCAGGCATCGGGACACATCACAGGCGCGGCGAACAAGGCGCGCAGCATAACGAGTTCGTGCGGCGGACCGCTTAGGGGGCGAAGCGCACCGTCGCGGTCGTGCCCTGGCCCAGTACGCTCTCCAGCTCGACCTTCCAGCCGAAGCGCTGGCACAGGCGATGGACGATCGACAGGCCCAGGCCGGTGCTGTGCTGGCGCGACTCGTCGGCGCGATAGAACGGCTCGAATGCGCGCAGCATCGCGTCGTCGCTCATGCCGATGCCACTGTCGCGCACCACCAACTGGTCGCTGTCGACGGTGACCTGGATGCGCCCCTCGTCCGTGTAGCTGCAGGCGTTGCGCAGCAGGTTGCTGACCACTACATGCATCACCCGCGGCGGCGCATGCAGGCGCGGCTTGGCGTTGCACACCACATTGAGGTCGACCGGCTTGCCGATCAGCAGGTCGCGTGCGCTTTCGGCCTCGTCCAGCACGATTTCAGCCAGGTCGAAGGCCTCACGCTGCGGCTCGACATCGGCCTCGCGCGCCAGGATCAGGAAGGCGTCGATCACCGCTTCCATCTCGCGGCTGGAGCGCTGGATCCGCTGTAGCGAACGCACCGCGCGCGGCGGCAGGTCGCCGGCCAGGGCCATGTCGCTGGCCACGCGGATCACGGTCAATGGCGTGCGCAGCTCATGGCTGGCGTCCCGGGTGAAGTCGCGCTCGCGCGCCACCTGCGTGGCCACGCGCTGCGACAGCCCGTGCAGCGCCTCGGCCAGCTGGCGGGCTTCGCCCTGCACGTCCTTGGGCAGTCGATCGGGCGCCAGGGCCGAGGTATCGGGCTCACGCGGATCCCACTGCGCGACCTGGCGCGCCAGCCACGACACCGGCGAGACCAGCCGGTGGAAGAAGCGATAGGTGATGTACGAAGCGCCGTACAGCGCCGCCAGGCACAACAGCAGCGGCAGCGCACCTGACCAGAAAAACAGGCGCTCGGCCTGCGTTCCCAGCCAGACCAGATACAACCGGCCAGCCGCGCGGTCATCGACCAGGACCTGTTCGCGGCCCACCGTGTGGGTGCCCGGCGGCAAGCCGCGCAGCTCTTCTGGCAGGCTCAGCTCGGACTCGCCGCGCGGCACCAGGTAACCGCGCAGGTCATGCGTGTTCGGCGGTGGCTGTGCGGGTGAGGTCGCGTAGAGATCCCAGTAGTGGGCCGCTTCCTCGGTCAGCATGGTCTGCACCAGGCTGTGCTTGATCACCGCGGACACGATCAGGACCGTCGCGATCACCGCGAGACTGGCCAAGGCCACTCTCAGGATGAAGGCAACGCGGATATTGCTGGGCAGCCCGTGCGGCACGGCGACGTCAGGAGGCTTGCGATGACGCTACGCGCGCGCCAGAAGGCGCACGCGCAGGGTCATCAGGCGATGTCGGCAACGCGATAGCCGGCGCTCTGCACGGTGTGCAGCAGCGGCTTGTCGAACGGTTTGTCGATCACCTTGCGCAGGTTGTACAGATGGCTACGCAGCGTGTCCGAATCCGGCAGGCCATTGCCCCAGATCTCGCGTTCGATTTCCTGGCGGGTCACCACGCGCGGCGATTCGCGCATCAGGATGGTCAACAGGCGCAGGCCGATCGGCGAGAGCATCAGCTCGGTGCCGCCGCGGGTGACGCGCATGCTCACCGGGTCCAGCACCAGGTCGGCGACCTTGAGCACTTCCGAACCCACCTGGCGACGCTCGCGGCGGATCAGGGCGCGCAGGCGGGCTTCCAGTTCCTGGATCGCGAACGGTTTGGTGAGGTAGTCATCGGCGCCGGTACCCAGGCCGCTGAGCTTGTCGTCCAGCGTGTCGCGGGCGGTCAGCATCAGCACCGGCGTGGACTTGCGCGCCTCGCTGCGCAGGCGGCGGCAGACTTCCAGGCCGTCCATGCGCGGCAGCATCAGGTCCAGCACCAGCACGTCGTAGCTGTTTTCCGTCGCCAGGCGATAGCCGTCCAGGCCGTCAGAGGCGTAATCGACCTCGAACCCCTTGCCTTCCAGGTATTCGCCGATCATTTCCGAGATGTTGCGGTTGTCTTCGACTACCAGCACCAGCCCCGAGGTTTCCTGTGCATGCCGCATGTTGTTGCTCTCCGAAAGGCCTAAAACTTCAGGTTTGTGAAGCTATCGGCCGTGCAGTGCACGAGGCGTGAAGGCTGCGGGATACATGCACGTTGATTCGGAGACCGCCGTCAGCACTGGGTTCTGCACGCCATTCCGGCATTGCCCTGCCTAGACTCGCGCCTTCTTCTCCCGCGAGTGCGCGCCATGCTCGACCGTGTCCTGCCCATCCTGATGCTGGTGGGTTCCAACATCTTCATGACCTTCGCCTGGTACGGACACCTCAAGCACAAGACCGCGCCGCTGTTGATCACCATCCTGGCCAGCTGGGGCATCGCCTTCTTCGAATACAGCCTGCAGGTGCCGGCCAACCGCATGGGCAGCGCGGTGTACTCGGTGGTGCAGCTCAAGACGATCCAGGAAGTGATCACGCTGGTGATCTTTGCCGGGTTCAGCGCGTGGTTCCTGGGCCAGCCGCTCAAGTGGAACCACTACGCTGCCTTCGCGCTGATCGTGGGCGCGTCGTTTCTGATGTTCTACGAGCCTGGCGCCAAGCCCGCAGGCTGAAGGTCGCGTCAGATCCGCACGCGGCCGCGCAGGATGTCGACAAACATCACCCAATCGCCCATCAACGAATACAGCGGATGCCTGAAGGTGGCCGGGCGATTCTTCTCGAAGAAGAAATGCCCGATCCACGCACACCCATAGCCACAGACCAGCGCGGCGATGGCAAAGCCCCAGCGGCCGGTCCAGAGCGCGGCTGCGAGCAGGCACAGCACGCCGCAGCTGCCCAGGAAATGCAGGCGTCGCGAGGTGCGGTGGCAGTGTTCGCTCAGGTAGAACGGATAGAACTGGCGGAAGCTGGCGTAGCGGCGCATGACAGGCACCGGAGGCGGCGGTGATGCAGTGTCCTGCCGCCTCGCGCAGGCCGTCACGCTGCGCTGCGGAGGTTTTCAGCTACCGCGCGGAGCGAACATGATGACCGCCATGCCGCACAGGCACAGGCCCGCGCCCAGCAGGTCCCAGCGCGTGGGCCGCACGCCGTCGACCGCCCACAGCCAGCCCAGCGCCACCGCGATGTAGACGCCGCCATAGGCAGCGTAGACCCGGCCCGAGGCCGCCGGATGCAGGGTCAGCAGCCAGGCGAACAGCGCCAGGCTGGCCGCGGCCGGCAGCAGCAGCCACGGGCTGCCGTCGCGGCGCAGCCACAGCCACGGCAGGTAGCAGCCGGTGATCTCAGCCAGCGCCGTGGCCAGGAACAGCAGCAGCGTGGTCATGCCGCGCCGTCGCGCTCGGCCTGCTTGGCCCGTGCCCACAGCGCTTCCTGCGCATCCAGGTCCAGCGCGCGCATCGTGGTGCCGCCGTCCTCGGCCAGCGCTTCCATCGCGCGGAAGCGGCGCTCGAACTTCGCATTGGCGTGGCGCAACGCGCTGCCGGCATCGACCTGCGCCTTGCGCGCCAGGTTGAGGCAGACGAACAACAGGTCGCCGATCTCATCCTGCAGGCGCGCCGCACGCAGCGGATCTTCTTCGGCGCGGGCCAGTTCGACCTCGACCTCGGCGATTTCCTCGTGCAGCTTGGCGATCACCGGCGCAGGGCCGGGCCAGTCGAAGCCGGTCTTGGCCGCGCGCGACTGCAGCTTGGCCGCGCGCTGCCACTCGGGCATGCCGCGCGAGATCCCGGCCAATGCGGAAAGATCGGTGTGGCCCTTGTCGGCGCGCTCCTGGCGCTTGATCGCATCCCAGTTCTGCACCACCGCGTCGGCATCGTCGGCCTGCGCCTGGGCGAACACGTGCGGATGGCGCCGCACCAGCTTGTCGCTGATCGCGCCGACCACGTCATCGAATCCAAACGCGCCCTGTTCCGAGGCCATCTGCGCATGGAACACCACCTGCAGCAGCAGGTCGCCCAGCTCGTCCTTGAGATCGTCCAGGTCGCCGCGGTCGATCGCGTCGGCAACCTCGTAGGCTTCTTCGATCGTGTACGGCGCGATGGTGGAGAAGTCCTGCTCCAGGTCCCACGGGCAACCGCCGTCGGGATTGCGCAGCTGCGCCATGATGGAGAGCAGGCGCTCGATGTCCGTGCCGGGCGCGGTCATTGCGTCACCTCGTTGCGATGTGGGGAGAATCGAACGGGCGCGTCAGACCCAGGCGCGCCACGGCAGCGACACATCGCCCAGCGCCATGAAGTCGCCGTTGAGCAGGCTGTCGCGCCGGTTGTAGCGGAACGCGCGGCCATCGGGCGCCAGCAGCGCGCCGCCGGCGGCTTCCAGAATGCACTGGCCTGCGGCGGTGTCCCACTCGCAGGTGGGGCCGAAGCGCGGATACACGTCCAGCAGGCCTTCGGCGATGTGGCAGAACTTCAGCGACGAGCCCAGCGGCACGGCCTCGGCGCCCGGCAACTGGTCCAACACGGCCTGGGTGCGCGGATCGCGATGCGAGCGACTGGCGGCCACGCGCAGCGGCGCGGCGGCGGGCTGGCGGGTGCGCAGCTCGCGGTCGGTCTCGCCATCGCGGCGCAGCGCGCCACGGCCGAGCTGGGCGTGCCAGATGGTGCCGGTGACCGGCGCCATGATCACGCCGAACACTGGCTGATTGGCTTCGATCAGGGCGATGTTGACGGTGAACTCGCCGTTGCGCTTGACGAACTCGCGGGTGCCGTCGAGCGGGTCCACCAGCCAGTAGGCGTGCCAGTCCTGGCGCGTGCTCCATGGGATGCTGGCGCCCTCCTCGCTCAGCAGCGGCAGCTCCGGCGTGAGCCGATGCAGGCCGTCTGCGATGATGCGATGCGCGGCGAGGTCAGCGCGGGTCAACGGGCTGTGGTCGGCCTTGTGCTCGACTTCGAAATCCTCGGCGTACACCGACATGATCGCCGCCGAGGCGTCGCGGGCGATGGCGATGACGGCCTCGTGCAGGTCCGCGGTGATGCGGCTCATGCCTGCCCCGCCAGCCATTCGCGGGCGATGAACAACGCCGCCAGCGAACGCCCTTCGGAAAAATCCTCGCGCAGCATCAGCTGGTCCAGCGCATCAAGCTTCCACGGCACCACTTCCAGCTCCTCGGGTTCGTCGCCGGCCAGGCGCTCGGGATAGAGATCGCGCGCCACCACCAGCCACGACTGGTGGCTCATGTAGGTGGGCGCCAGGGTCATCGCCCGCAGCACGTCCAGCTGGCGGGCACCGAAGCCGGCCTCCTCCTTGAGTTCGCGATTGGCCGATTCGATCGGCGTCTCGCCTGCATCCATGCGGCCCTTGACCAGGCCCAGCTCGTAGCGATGCATGCCGGCGGCGTATTCGCGCACCAGCAGCACCGTCTCGTTGTCGATCATCGGCACCACCACCACCGCGCCGTGGCCGCGACCGACCTGGCGTTCGAACTGCCGGCGTTCGCCGTTGGAGAATTCCAGGTCCAGCCGCTCCATGCGCAGCGGCCCGGCCGCGTGCTCGGTGATGCCATGGATGGTGGGCAGCTTGCGGCTCATGGGCGGTGCCTGCTGCCGTGTCCGGCAGGGGTCGATATCATGGGCGCATGCAGGAAGATCATCAGCCGCGAATGCTAGCAGAGGCCGGCACCGATTCCGCGCCGCCATGCAACAGCCGCGCGTGCAGCGGCGCCGCAAACCGAGCGCGGCACATGCGTCATGTCACGCGATGCACGGCTTCGCGCCCTGCCACTCACTTCGCTCCAGAGGACATCCGATGCGCCTGACCCGCGTGCATGTCGAGGCCAGCCTGTCGCCCGGCGCGCAAGTGTCGCTGCCGGAGGACGCCGCCGCCCATCTGTCGCGCGTGCTGCGCCTGCGCGAAGGCGATGCCTGCGTGCTGTTCAACGGCGACGGCCAGGATTACGACGCCACCCTGACCAGCATCACCAAGCGCGAGGTGCTGGCGCAGATCTCCGGCGCGCGCGCGATCGACAACGAGTCCCCGCTGCACATCACCCTGCTGCAGGGCATCGCGCGCGGCGAGAAGATGGACCTGATCCTGCAGAAGGCGACCGAACTGGGCGTGGCCGCAGTGCTGCCGGTGGATTCGGAGCGCTCGGAAGTGAAGCTCTCGGGCGAGCGGCTGCACAAGCGCCTCGCCCACTGGCGTGGCGTGGTGGTGTCGGCCTGCGAACAGTCCGGCCGCGCGCGCATTCCCGACGTCGCCGAGCCGCAGCCGCTGCTGGCCGCCGCAGCCGCCCTGCCCGCCGACGCGCTGCGCCTGCTGCTCGACCCGCAAGGCACCCATGCCTTGAAGACGCTCGCCGCGCCGACCTCCAGGCATGTCGTGATCGCCATCGGCCCGGAAGGCGGCTGGTCGCCGCGCGACCGCCAGGCGCTGGAATCGAACGGCTTCCAGGGCCTTCAGCTCGGCCCGCGCGTGCTGCGCACCGAAACCGCCGGCCTGGCCGCCATCGCCGCGGTGCAGGCGCTGCTGGGCGACCTTTAGGCGCTTGACGCAACGCTCAGCTCGCAAACAGAAACGCCGGGCATTGCCCGGCGCTTTTCATTCGACACATCAGCGCGCCGTTACTGCCAGTTGGCCAGTTCCTCAGCGGTGATCTTGCCGTCGTGGTTCTTGTCGACCAGGCGGAACTCGCTGGACAGCGCGTGGTTCTCCGGTACTTCGTCGCGGGTCAGGACGCCGTCGCCATTCTTGTCCAGCTGCTGGATCGTCACCTTGTAATCGGAAGCGTTGGCCAGCGTATTTTCCTGTCCCCAGTTGACGGTCACCGGCCCCTGCGGGGTCTGCATGGTCACGGTCCTGAAGCCCTGCGGCGGCAGCGCCGAGGTCAGCGTGTTGGGGGCGGAGGTGGCCGGCGGCGCGATCGTTTCGGCGGACTGCCGCGGCATGGCCGTTTGCGCCTGCGCGGCACCCGCCAGCACCAGCAGACCCGGCAACACACCGGAACGAAGCAACGTCTTCATGCCACCAGCCTCAAGGTTGAAATCTGGCGCAAACCTTGGCACCGGCGCTGCGATTGAGGCGTGAACCCTGCAGGCCGAACAGGCCCGGCTTGAACGGTCAGGCCGGCTGGGCGATCGCGCCAGCGACCATGCGCTCGATCACTTCCAGGTCCGGCAGCAGCGCGGCCTCGTCGCCCAGCAGCACGCGCATCTGCACGCCTTCGGGCAGGGATTCCTCGCTGGCGTCGGCCAGCAGGCCGTCGCGCGGCACCGAGATCAGGCGCGGGAACGACTGGGTCAGCAGGCCCATGTACGGCATCGCCTCGCCCCCGGTGAGGGTCTTGAGCACGACGATCTTGCTGGCGGCGTTGACGGTCTCGCTGCCCAGGCCGCCCAAGTTGACGATCGACACCAGCGGCACCTGCCAGCCCTGCCAGTCGATCGTGCCGGGCAACCACTGCGGCGCATCGGCCACCGGCTGGACCGGGACACGCGCCAGCACTTCGGCCACGGTCGCGTTGGGCAGCAGCACACGGTCCTGCCCGGCCTGGACCAGCACGCCGCGGATTTCATCATTGGAACGTGCCATGGCCTTCAGGCTCCCAGGTGTTCGATCACGCGCTTGGCGAGTTCTTCGGGCGAAGCGGTATCGCCGCCGCCGCTTTCCAGTGCCTTGGCCGCGGCCCAGTCGTAGCAGCCCTGCAGCGACTGTCCGGCCACCAGCGCGCCACGGGCGCCCATCATCAGCGCCGGCTCGGCGTTGTGCGCATCGGCGCCGCTGAGCAGCAGGACCGCGGTGCGATCCGGCGGCAGCGCGCCCAGCAGGGTCGGCACATCGGTGCGTCCTTCGGCGAAGCCGATCATGCCGCCGTCGGCTTGCGCGGCGACATCGTCGGGCACCACGTAGACGTAGCCGGCGCGCGCGGCCATGCCGGCGCGGGCCAACAGCACCGGCAGCGGCGAGATGCGCTGGATCTGCTTGGAAAGATTGTCGTAGCGGCCGCCATCCAGGCGCAGGTGCACCAGCACTGGCAGCTCCAGCGACACCGGCAGGCCGGACAGCACGCGACGCACCGCGTCGGGGCCGCCGATGCCCGCGAACAACAGCACCGCGCCGCGCACCTTGCTGCCGGCGGCGTCGGCTTCGGCCGGGGCCGCCTCGGGCGTATCCAGCGATTCCAGTTCCAGCTTCAGGCTACCGAAGCCCGGCGGCAGCGGTGGCGGCACCGCCGGCGCAGCGCGGACCGGCACCACCACTTCGAAATCCTCGACCAGCGACAGGTGCGACAGCGACGCGGACTTAGGCGCCTGCAGCGCAACCGGCGTCTGGACCGTCGGCGCGACCGGCGCAACGGCGACCGGTGCTTCTTCGAGCGGCTCCAGCGGCAGCACCGCGTCTTCGACCAGCGCCAGGCGCGCGACGGTCGGCGGCGGCGTCCAGCTTTCGGCGTCGAAGGTGAAGGCATCGACCGGCTGGGCTTCCGCGCCTTCTTCAGGCACCGACAGTACGGTGCCGAAGACGTGTTCGTCCTGATGTTCCTCGACGCCTGCCTCGGGCAGCGACGTCACCAGGCCAAAGTCCTGCCCGTCTTCAGGCAAGGCTTCGGCGTCCATTTCCAGCGGCGGCAACGGCGTGCCGAAGACATGCTCGTCCGGCAGCGACGCCGACTGCACGACGGCTTCGTCCAGATGCAGCTCCAGCGCATCGTCCTCGACGAAGGCCGGCGGCTGCGGGCGGCCAGGCTCCGGCGCCTGCGGCAGTTCGATTTCCGCGCCCGGCGGCAGCACGTCGCGATGGCCGTGAAGTTTGGCCGACAGGTGCCGCGCCCAGCGCTGCGCGTCCCAGCCCACGCGCGCAGAAGCCAGGTCGGCCTCGTCGTAGATCACGGTGAGCTGCGGGTTGCCCAGGAACGGATCCAGTCGCACCAGCGCATCCTCGATGGACGGCTCCAGCGCCACCAGCACCGCATGCGGCTGGCTGGCAGACAGGGCTTCAAGCGCCAGCTCGTTGGGATCGTCTTCCAGCGCGATCTGCGCGCCGGCGCTGACCAGCGCGCCGCGCAGCTGCTCGCGCGCCACGCCCTGCCTGGCCAGCAGGGCGACGCGGGGCGCGGAAGAAACGCTCGAATCAGTCGCGGACACGGGCCATCCCCAGCAGGTCGTAAACGTTGCGCATCAAATCCAGTTCCTGGTACGGCTTGCCCATGTAGCGCTGCACGCCGATCTCCAGCGCGCGCTGGCGATGCTTGTCGCCGGTACGCGAGGTGATCATCACGATCGGCACGCCGGCAAAACGCGGATCGGCGCGCATCGCGGTGGCCAGCTCGTAGCCGTCCATGCGCGGCATTTCGATGTCCAGCAGCATCAGGTCGGGCACGCGTTCTTCCAGGCGTTCCAGCGCCTCGACGCCATCGCGCGCGGTGCTGACTTCCAGGTTGTGGCGCTCCAGCACGCGGCTGGTGACCTTGCGCATGGTCAGCGAATCGTCGACCACCATCACCAGCGGCACGTGGCGCTGTTCGGCCGGCGCGACGGAGGCATTGGCCAGCGCCGGCTGGGCGATGAAGCGACGCACCAGCGGCGCGGCGTCCAGGATCACCACCACGCTGCCGTCGCCGGTGATCGTGGCGCCGTAGATGCCGGGGATCGAGCCGATCTGCGGACCGACCGGCTTGACCACGATCTCGCGGTTGCCCAGCACCTGGTCCACAGCCACTGCGGCGCGCAGTTCACCGGCGCGCACCAGCAGCAGCGGGATCTGCGGCTGGCCTTCGGCCTTGGCCGGGCCCTGCCCGACCAGCGTGCCCAGGTCGTGCAGCGCATATTCCTCGCCACCGTAGACGTAGGCCGCATCGGCGGCTTCGAAGCGCTCGCGACTGATCCGGCCGACACCGCCCACGGCCGCCACCGGCACCGCGAACTGGGTCTCGCCGATCTGCACGAACACCGCCTGCGTGACCGCCAGCGTCTGCGGCAGGCGCAGCGTGAATGCCGTGCCCTGGCCGCGCGTAGAGGTGATTTCCAGCGAACCGCCGAGCTGGCGGACCTCGTTGTGAACCACGTCCATGCCCACGCCGCGACCGGCCAGCTGGCTGACTTCCTCGGCGGTGGAGAAGCCCGGCTCCAGGATCAGGCGTTCCAGGTCGATGTCGGCCAGTTCGGCCCCGGCCGGCAGCATGCCGCGCTGCTCGGCGCGACGACGAATCGCCGCATGATCGATGCCGGCGCCGTCGTCGGCCACCTGCAGCACCATTTCCGAGCCTTCGCGACGCAGCACCACGCGGACCACGCCTTCTTCCGGCTTGCCGGATTCGCGGCGGGCCTGCGGCGTTTCCAGGCCGTGGGCCACGGCATTACGCAGCAAGTGTTCCAGCGGCGCGGTCATGCGCTCCAGCACGTTGCGGTCCAGCTCGCCGTGCGCGCCTTCCAGCTGCAGCTGCGCCTGCTTGCCGGTATCGCCGGCGGCCTGGCGCAGCACGCGGCGCAGACGCGGCACGCTGCCTTCGAACGGCACCATGCGCGCGCGCATCAGGCCATCCTGCAGCTCGGAGCTGACGCGCGACTGCTGGCCGAGCAGGCTGTCGTTCTGGCGGGCCAGATCGTCCAGCACGGTCTGCAGGCCGCTGATGTCGGCCGCCGATTCGCCCAGCGCGCGGCTGAGCTGTTGCAGCGTGGAGAAGCGGTCCAGTTCCAGCGGATCGAATGCGGTGTCGCGCGTGTCCTGCTCGCGCTGGTAGCGGGCGACGATCTGGGCTTCGGTTTCCAGGTCCAGGCGGCGCAGCTGGTCGTGCAGACGCGTGTTGGTGCGATCCAGCTCGGCCATTGCCGCGCGGAAGGCGCCCATCTGCTGTTCCAGGCGGGCGCGGTAGATCGCCACTTCGCCGGCGTGGTTGACGAGCTGGTCGAGCAGGTCCGCGCGCACGCGCACCTGTTCCTGGCCGGTGCTGAGCGTGGAATGCTCGTCATCGCCAGCCAACTGCATGTCGATCGGCGCCGACAGCGCCGGCAGTTCCGCGACGGGCTGCGGCACGACGGCGGGCGCGGCGACGACGGGTGCCAAGAAAGCCGGGACCGGCGGCGGCACAGGCTCAGGCGAGACTTCGGCCTCAAACTCCGGTTCAGGCTCGAAGGCGACCTCAGGTTCGATCGATGCCGGCGATTCGTCAGCAACGTCAGTCTGGGCCGCAAGCTCGAACGCGTCCGTCGGCGTGGCGTCCTGAGCTGCTTCTTCGCTGAACGCGATCGGCTCGCCCGTCTGCTGCGCCTTGGCCGCAGCGCCGTACGAGGTACCCAGTGCCGCATCCAGGGCAGCGAGCAGGTCGGCGTCCAGGTAATCGTTGGACGATGCGCTTGCCGCCAACGCTTCGGGAGCCGGTTCGATCTCGAACACGGGCGCAGCAGGTTCGGCGCTGTCGGCAGGCGCGTCGGCGACCGGCGGCAGGCTGATCTCTTCGACGTCCTCGAAGGGCTCGGCCGGCGTCAGGTCTTCAAGCGAGAGCGGTGATTCGAGACCGATGCCGCCCAGCGGCGTTGCATCCGGTTCGGGCTCCAGCGTCAGCTCGGGTTCGGGAGCAGACGCTTCGTCTGCCAGTTCGTCGGTGGCAGGCGCCTCGTGCGCCAGTTCGAACGAGGTCGTCTCGGCGACGTCTTCGATCTGCAGCGCGTCGTCTTGCGCGATCTCCTTGGAGCGCTCAACCGCGGCATCGTCTGCATTCGAGGCGGCGTCGTCTTCCGGCGGCGCAGCGGCTTCGATCGTCTCGATCTCGAAGACCTGCGGTGCGTCTTCCGACGGCGCGTGCGGGACGGCATCTGGCTCGGCGGGCGCTGCTTCGACAGGCTCGGCGAACGACGCCGCACCGTCGTCGAACTCGACCAGGGCGGGCGGCACCTCGGCTTCAGACTCGAACGTCACGGCATCCGGCGCTGCGATCACTTCGCCGCGGGCACGGGCATCGAACTCGGCGACCAGATCCGGACGTGGCGTGGCCACGTGATAGGCCGCAGTGCGTGCCAGCATGCCGTGCAGTGCATCGAAACCACGTTCCAGCAGGGCGATCACGCCGCGGTCGACGTCGGCGCGATGCTCGGCGATCTGCTCCAGCAGCGACTCGATCGCGTGGCCCAGGTCACCGATGGCCTCGATGCCGGCCATGCGCGCGCCGCCCTTGATGGTGTGCAGGTCGCGCTGCAGGCCGATCACCAGGCCGCGGTCGTCCGGCGCATTGCGCAGGCGCGCCAGCAGGCCGTCGGAGTGGTCGAGCAGGTCGTTGCCTTCCTCCACGAAGATATCGACCAGATCGCGATCGATCAGGGTGAAGTCGAGCATCTGCTCGGCCATGGCCGGGGCTTCCGTCGCTGCGGGAGTGGGAGGCAGGTCCACGCCATCCTGTGCGGATGGGGTGTCCTGCTCCGCCTCGGGGGCGACGGAGAATTCAGTGAAGGCTTCTGCTTCTGCTTCTGCTTCTGCCTCGGTTTCAGTTTCGCTTGCGGCCTGCGGCGTCGACTCAGGCGCTGCAGGCGCGGCATCGAAGCCTGAGGTGATGCCCGTCGTGTCCGCAGCATCCACGCGCTCGGCCCAGGCCATCGCTTCGGCGGCGGCTTCCGGCTCGGTCAGGCTGACGCCGGAGACATCCGCTTCGGCGTCGGTCGAGGCCAGCGCAGTCGCGTCCAGATCGGCCTGGTCGAGATTGCTGAAGTCCGGTGCATCGTCGTGCGATGGCGCAGCTTCAAGCGCCTCGCTCGAAACAGGCGGCGCATCCGCGAATTCAATGTCGCTGGAAACCGGCTGATCATCGCCCGCGGTCGGCAGCACCGCATCTGACGACAGGGCTTCCACGTCCACGCTGGCGTCGTGCCAGGCATGGGCTTCCAGCGCGTCTCCGGCGGGCGCCGGATCGAAATCGGCACCGGCATGCACATCGCCCGGCAGCGCCGGCGGCGGCACGACGTTCAACGGCGCGCCGAGCGTGATCGTCGCATCAGTGACCGGCACTGCAGACTCCGACCAGCGCGGCTCGGCGCGGTAATCGAGCTTGATGTCAAACCAAGGTGTATCGCCCGACTCCGGCAGCGCCGGCACGGCAGGCGCGGCGTCCGCCACCGAGGGCGCTTCGACCGGCGATGTGTCTGTTTCGAACGCGGCGTCGGACGCAGCATCTACAGGCGCATCCGGCAGCGACGACAGATCGATGAAATGCGAAAGATCCATCGCGCCGGTCAGCGCCACGTCCGGTGCAAGATCGGGCGCGAACGGGCTGGTCGGCAGCTGGCCGTAGGTCGCCTGGCTGCGGTCGTCGACCACGGTGGAGACCGGACGGGCCACCTGCGGCAGGCTGTCGCGCAGCGCGCCCAGTTCAGCGCGTAGATCGGAGAACAGCGGGATGCGCGGCTGCGATTCCTGCAGCGCGGCGATCGCGGTGCGGATCGCCGCGGCCGCCCCAGACAAGCCCGCAACGCCGGCCGCATCGGCGGCCACGCCGTTGGCCAGCAGGCGCTTGACGTATTGCTCGGCGCGGCCGGTGATCTCGGTGATCTCCGGCACGTCGGCCATCGCGAACGCGCCGTTCATCGTGTGGAACGCGCGCAGCAACGGATCGGTCGCCACCGCCGTGCCAGCAGCCAACGCGGGCTCCAGCCACGCATCGACGGTCTGCAGGTGATTGTTGACCTCGGTTTCCAGGATCTCGCGCAGCACGCTGTCGACCGAGGCCGGCGTGCCGTCCAGATCGGGCACGAACACGGGCGCGGCGGTCGCTTCCGTTGGGGCTTCGACCGCAGCCGGTGCCTGCGCCGTTGCCTGCGGGCGATAGAACACGTCCTCGCCTGCGGCCACGCGATCGGCCATCGCCTCGATGCCGGCCAGGTCGGCCTGCACGCCAGTGTGGCCGCGCAGCGCGGCATTGAGCTGCGGCAGCGTGTCGGTGGCCTGTTCCAGCAGCGCGACGACGGCCGGCGATGCGGGACGCGAGCCGTCCAGCACGCGGTTGAGCATGTTCTCGATCTTCCACGCGAACTCGCCCAGCAGGCGCGCACCGACCAGGCGGCCGCTGCCCTTGAGCGTGTGGAAGACGCGGCGGATCGGACGCAGGCGGTCGAGGTTTTCGACGTGGCTGGTCCAGGCCGGCAGCATTTCGCGCAGGTTGCCGATCTCCTCGTCGAACTCTTCGAGGAAGACATCGCGGATTTCGTCGTCGATGTCGTTGCCGGTGAGGTCGAAACCCCCTTCCAGCAGCTGGCCGTTGTCGGCGAGCGCAACGTCCGTGGCGTCGATCGCCTCGACGGCGTTGCCAGCATTGATGGGCTCGATGGCTTCAGCCGGCGTGACTACGTCGGTCGCTTCGATCATCTCGATCGCTTCGACATCGAACGAATCGATCGGCGCTTCCAGCGCATCGGCCGCGACGGATTCCGGCTCGATCGTCTCTGGCTCGAACGCAGCGTCGAACGATGGCGCCACTTCCGCCACCGGCTCAGGCGTCGGCTCGGTGAACGCGGGCAATTCGGGCGGCTCAGGCGACACCAGACCATCGACAGGAAGCTCGAAGACCGGCGCCACTTCAGGCTCGGCCTCATGGGCCACCGGCGCATCGTCGCCCGCATCGAACGCGACCGGTACATCGGCGCCGGATTCGACCTCGGACGCGACCGGCGACACCGGTTCGAACGCAGCTTCCACCAGCGCAGCCTCGTCTGATGCGAATGCCGCGTCGATCTGATCCGCCTCCTCCGCAGCCGTCGGCGCGAGCGCGTCAAACTCACCCGCCACCGGATCAAAACCGTTATCGGAAGCCTGCGCCGGCACAAATTCAGGCAGTTCCGGCGCGCGTTCGATCGAGAACGCGGGTGCCTCGTCGGCGGAATCGATCGGGCTCGAATCGAGCGCGTCGGCGGTGAACTCGGGCGCAGGCGCGAACGTCAGCGGCGTCGCGTCGCGTTGCACGGCAGGCGCGTCGTCCTGCGGTGCAAGCGCCATCGGCGCCGGCGCGTCCTGCTCGGACGGCAGCGGCCAGTAGCGCAGCGTTTCCAGGCTGGAACGGGTGATGCCGAGGATTTCCTCGCGGTTGGGACGATGCTCGCGCAGCGCCTCCAGGTAGTACTCCAGGCTAGCCATCGCATCGGCCAGCGTGTCCAGCTGCGCGCCACCGGGCACGCGCTGGCGCTGGATCAGTTCGGTGCCGATGTAGCGGCGCACGCCTTCCAGATAATCGGCCGGCTCTTCCAGTTCCAGCATGCGCAGGGCGCCGCCGACCTCGCCCAGCAGGCGCGGCATGTCCTGCAGCTGGTCGTGGTCCCAACCGGTTTCGATGAAGGCGACGAACTGCTGCCGCGCTTCGGAGAAGTTGCGGATCGCCTCGCCGGCCAGCGCCTCGACGGTACGCTGGGCTTCGACGGTCTGCGTGTCGGGCGCGGTGTTCTCGCCCAGGTGCGTGACCTGGTCGTCCAGCGACGCATCGACGTAGAGCAGCGCGCCGGCGATGTCCATCAGCGCGCCCTCTTCCGCGGCGCGCCGGCCATCGACCAGCTCGGCCAGCGAGTCGCGCTGCTGCAGCACGACGTTGCGCGCCAGTCCCAGGCCCATCATGCCCAAGGTGTCGGCAACGCTGGCCAGCTGGGTGACCTGCGGCGCCAGCCCGGCGATGTCGGCCCCGGTGCGCAGCTGCAGGTCCAGCGCGTCCTTGACGCGCATCAGCTCTTCCTTGACCGCACCGCCGACCGTGTCGAGCAGCGCGCGGTTACGGCCGCTGATGCTGCTGCGGGCGTGTTCGAGTTCGGCTTCGCTCGGCGAAGCCGCGGCTTCCAGGTCGAAGGCCTTGCGCAGGTCGTCCAGCGCTGGGTGCATCGCCGGCGAATGGGCCACCTGGTAGAGCAACTGGCGGGTCGGTTCCTGGCCCGGCGCTGCGCCGGGCACCACGCCCTGCTTGATCTGGCGCACCGCGCGCAGCACGCCGGTGAAGCCCTGCTGCAGGGCCGGTGTCGGCGCGAGCGCGCCATCGCGCAAGGCTTCGGCCACGCTCACCGCCACCCACAGCATGCGCCGCACGGCGGTGTGCTGGGTCAGGCGCTGCAGCGGCATCAGCACCGCGACCAGCGCGCTCGCATCGGCCGGTGCGCCGTCTTCAGGCCAGTGAGCCAGGACGCGCTCCAGGTGCTCGTGCGCCTGGGCGAAGCGGGTGTCGCGGGTGTTGCCTGGCATCGGCTCGATCGCCGGCACGTCCTGCGGCAGCGGGCGGTTGAGATCGGGCGCGAACAGCACGCTCTCGCTCAAGCCGGTCTCGCCGCGTGAGGCGCGGATGTCGTTGAGCAGCGGCAGCAGCACGATCGGAATGTCGCGATGGCCGCTCTGCAGGCGCTCCAGGTAATCGGGCAGCAGCACGGTGCCGCGCATCAGCGTGGCGCAAGCCTCATCGGCATCGGCCACCTGGCCGGCCTGCAGCGCCTGGGCGAGCTTTTCCAGCTCCTCGGCGACCATCGCCGGGGCGTACAGCTCGACCATGTGCAGCGTGCCCTGCACCTGGTGCAGATAACCCACGCACACATGCATGCGCGAGGTGTCGGCCGGGTTGTCGGCAAAGGATTCGATCTCGCCGCGGACCAGGCGCAGGGTCTGGTCCAGCTCCGGCTTGACCCAGCCGAGCACGGCGTGGCTCATCGCCTCGCGCAGGGCGCTCATCGCTGGCCCCGCATGCCGGTCACGGCCGTGTTGTTGCTGATGCACTTCATCCTTGTCGATCCTCAGCCCGGCAGCTTGAAGTCGGCCACCGAACGACGCAGGTCGGAAGCCAACTGCGTCAGGTGTCCGATGGACTCGGCCGTCTGCCCCGCACCCTGCGAGGTCTGCGACGTGATGCGCCGGATCACGCCCATGGTCTGGGTGATGTCCAACGCCGCGCTCGACTGCTGCTGGGCAGCGGTCGAGATGTTCTTGATGAGTTCGTTCAAGTCGCTGGACACGCGCTCGATCTCGCCCAGGGCGGTACCGGCATCTTCGGCCAGGCGCGCGCCGGACACCACTTCGGAGGTGGTCTGCTCCATCGAGCTGACCGCCTCGTTGGTGTCAGCCTGAATGGCCTGGACCAGCGATTCGATGCGGCGGGTCGCGCCGGAGGTGCGTTCTGCCAGGCGCTGCACTTCGTCAGCCACCACGGCGAAACCGCGGCCGGCCTCACCGGCCGAAGCCGCCTGCACCGCGGCGTTGAGTGCCAGGATGTTGGTCTGCTCGGAAATGTCGTTGATCAGTTCCACCACCGAGCCGATCTCCTGCGAGGACTCGCCCAGGCGCTTGATGCGCTTGGAGGTTTCCTGGATCTGGTCGCGGATCTGGTCCATGCCGCGGATGGTCTCGCGGACCACGCCGGCGCCCTCGGTGGCGATCAGCACCGAGCGCTGCGCCACTTCGGCCGAATCGGTGGAGTTGCGCGAGACCTCTTCGATGCTGACCGCGATCTCGTTGATGCGATCCGACGCGGTGGTGATCTGTTCGGCCTGGTGGTTGGCCGCCTCGGCCAGCTGCAGCGCGGTGGCCTGGGTTTCCTGGGTCGAAGCGGCCACCTGCACCGAGGTGTCGTTGATCGTGGTCACCAGGTTGCGCAGCTCGTCCACGGCGTAGTTGATGGCGTCTGCGATCGCGCCGGTCATGTCTTCGGTGACCGAGGCCTTGACCGTCAGGTCGCCTTCGCCGAGCGAGGAGATTTCGTCCAGCAGCCGCATGATCGCCTGCTGGTTGCGGCTGTTGTACTCGACCTGGGTCTGGTAGCGGCTTTCCTGCTCGCGGCGGCTGCCGGCGTACAGGCTGTAGAGCAGCGCGATCAGCGAGATGACCAGCACCGCGCCGCCGACGATGGTGTACCAGAGGTTCGGGAACAGGCGCGTATCGCGCACCGAGCCGAACGCGGAGAACGCGTTGAACAGCGATTTGCTGTCGTCGAGCATCTTGCCCGAGCCATCGGTGATGGCGGTCGAGGCGGCCTGCGCGGCAAACAGGTTGCGCGAGCTGCCCAGGATCGCGTCCAGGTCGCGTTTCATGCTGGTCCACAGGGTCTGCGACTGCTCCAGCGCTTCCAGCGCGGCCGGCGCGCGCAGCGGCGAGATGCCCAGTTCCTCGTTGCCGCTACGCAGGCCGTCGAGCACCTGGCCGAACACCAGCGCGTCACGGGCTAGCGCGTCGCCGGCCATCGTGGCGGTGCTGCCGCCGGCGCGCATTTCAGTCACGTTGCGGGCCATGCGGCCGGCGACCACCACTTCCTGCAGGGCGCTGTAGACCTGCGAGGCCGGCGCGCCGCTGGCGGACATGGCGCGTACCACTTCGTTGAGCTGGGCCTGCAGCTGCGGCACCTGCGCGCCGAAGCGGTTGGCATTGCCCGAGAGCGCCAGCACGGCCGGTTCGGCGGTGACGATCTGGTTGGCGCTGGTATCGAGCGGCTTCCAGGTGCCCAGCAGCTGGTCCAGCGCGCTCTTCACGCCCGGCTCCTGGCCGAAGCGCGACTGCAGCGAGGCGATGTTCTGGTTGATCTGGCCGCGGGTCGCCTTGAACGCGGTGTAGGCCTCGGCGTTGCCGTTGACCGCCTCGCTGCCCTGGTTGGCCAGCTGCTGCGAGAGCACCTGCAGGTCAGCCGCGCTGGTCCCGGCGCCGGAAAGACGGCTGCCCTGGTAGGTGGACACGGCCGTATTGGCCGCCACGAGCAGGAACGAGGCGACCAGCAGGATCGCCCAGAACGTGGTTCCCATGCCGCCGAGCCTGGCCTTGGGAGTTTCCGCCGCAGTACTCATTCCTATACCCCTGGAAAAATTGCATCAATGAACATCGATCGCGGCTTCCCCAGCCTGGCGACCATCGACAACGCGCTTACTGAGCGGCGTGCCTGAACTCCGGCGTGCGCGCCAGCAACGACAACGCGAACACCCCCCAATCCTGTCCATCACTGGCGAAGGCCTGCGATACGAAATGCCCGAACCGCCCATCGGCCAGCGCGCCCGGCGCGGTCGCCTGCTCGGTGCCGAAGCTGCGCTGCCCGTACAGCTCGTCGATGGTCAGCGCCACGTCGCCGCCGGCCTGGCGCATGACCAGCACGCGCTGGCCTTCGTGCAGCACGGTGCGCTCGCCCTGCAGGAACTGCTTGAGGTCGATCACCGGGAACAGATTGCCGCGCAGGTTGCCCACGCCCAGCAGCCAGGGCTGCGCGCCCGGCACCGGCGTCACTGGCGGGATCGGCACGATCTCCACCACTTCATCGAAGCTGGACACCAGCCGGCGCGAGCCGATGCGATAGGCCACGCCGCGCCACTGGTCGGCGCTGGTACGCACCTCCGGCAGAACCACGGCATGGGCCAGGCTGCGACGCTCGTAGTCGGCCAGGATGTCGAACGGTGTGCGGATCATGCCCCTGCCTCGGTCAGGCCCAGGCGGGCATGGTCAGTCGCAAGATGTCGGGTGAGGGAAGCGGCGTCCATGGCGTTTCCCTAGGCTCAGGCGGCCACGTGGGTGCGGATGGCGTCGAGCAGTTCCTCACGGGTGAAGGGCTTGGTGAGGTATTGCTCGGAGCCGACGATGCGGCCGCGCGCCTTGTCGAACAGGCCATCCTTGGAGGACAGCATGATCACCGGCGTCGACTTGAAGACCTGATTGTTCTTGATCAGCGCGCAGGTCTGGTAGCCATCCAGGCGCGGCATCATGATGTCCACGAAGATGATCTGCGGCTGCTGATCCGCGATCTTGGCCAGCGCTTCGAAGCCATCTGTCGCGGTCACGACATCGCACCCTTCGCGCTTGAGCAGGGTTTCGGCGGTGCGGCGGATGGTCTTCGAATCATCGATCACCATCACCCGCAGGCCGCTGAAACCGCCGGCCTGGCTGTCATTGTCTGTCATCGCAGATCATTCCCCTTGCGCGCGGCGCTTCATGGTTGGCACCGCTGCGAAGGCGTCTATATCCCACCCGGCGACGCGGCCTGTCAAGACGGCGCAGCGGGTTCAGCACGCTGTGTGACGTAGATAGCAGAACGGAGCGCGTTCGCCGCCTGTTACCATCGCCGCCTGCTGACTGCCTCCCCTGCACCTATCCATGAGCGTCGACGTCATCGTGGTGATGGACCCCATCGGGTCGATCAAGATCGCCAAGGACACCACTTTTGCCATGTTGCTGGAAGCCCAGCGCCGCGGCCACCGACTCCACTATGTGATCCCCGGCGGCCTGTCGCTGCGTGGCGGCCAAGCGCTTGCCCGCACCGCGCGGTTGACGGTCACCGACGACAAGGCCGGCTGGTTCACCTTGGGTGCGGAGGTCGAATGGACCTTCGGCCCCGGCCAGGTCGTGCTGATGCGCAAGGACCCGCCGGTGGATGCGGAGTTCATCTACGACACCCAGGTACTGGACGTCGCACAGAACGCCGGCGCCTTGGTGGTCAACAATCCGCAGGGCCTGCGGGATTACAACGAGAAGCTCGCCGCGCTGCTCTTCCCGCAGTGCTGCCCGCCAACCCGCGTCAGCCGCAACGCCGCCGAGCTGAAGGCCTTTGTGCTGGAACACGGTCAGGCCGTGCTCAAGCCGCTGGACGGCATGGGCGGGCGCTCGATCTTCCGCAGCGGCACCGGCGACCCCAACCTCAACGTGATTCTGGAAACCCTGACCGACGGCGGCCGCAAACTGGCCCTGGCGCAGAAGTTCATTCCGGACATCACCGCGGGCGACAAGCGCGTGCTGCTGGTCGATGGCGAAGTGGTCGACTACTGCCTGGCGCGCATCCCGCAGGGCGATGAGTTCCGCGGCAACCTGGCCGCCGGCGGCCGCGGCGAAGGCCGCCCGATCAGCGAACGCGACCGCTGGATCGCCCAGCAGGTCGGCCCGGCGATGAAGGCGCACGGCATGCTGTTCGTCGGCCTGGACGTCATCGGCGATTACCTGACCGAGGTCAACGTCACCAGCCCGACCTGCGTGCGCGAGCTGGACGCGCAGTTCGGCCTGAACATCGCCGGCCTGCTGTTCGACGCCATCGAGCGCAAGCTGGCTGCCTGAGATGTCCGCGCAGTTGGCCGCGCCGAGGATCGACGAGAACGCACGACTGGGCGCCACCCTGGCGCTGTCGGTGCTGCTGCATGGGATCGTGCTGCTGGGGCTGGGATTCGCTTTGGACGACGACGCACCGGTGATGCCGACACTGGACGTCATCCTCAGCCAAACCAGCACGCCGCTGACGCCCAAGCAGGCGGACTTCCTGGCCGCGGCCAACCAGCAGGGCGGCGGCGACGCCGACAAGTCCCAGCGCCCGCGCGAAGCCCAGGCCGGCTGGGTCCCCCAGCCCGAAGCCGGCGTCGCGCCGGAACCGCTGCGCGCGCAGACGCCCGATGCGGCCCCGCCGCCGCAGGCGCGCGTGATCACCACCCGCGACTCGGACGTGACCGTGCCGCCGCAGGAAGCCCGGCCGCAGCCCGATCGTCCCGACCTGCCGCAGGGCGAACAGAAGATCGAGCACGACATGGAGATGGCGCGCCTGGCCGCCGAAATCCACCTGCGCTCGGAGCTGTACGCCAAGCGTCCAAAGCGTAAGTTCGTTTCCGCCAGCACGCGCGAGTACGAGTGGGCCAACTACCTGCGCGCCTGGGTGGACCGCGCCGAGCGCGTGGGCAACCTCAACTACCCGGACGAAGCGCGGCGCAAGCGACTCTCCGGCCAGGTGGTGATTTCGGTGGCGGTGCGCCGCGACGGCAGTATCGAGCAGAGCCGCATCATCCAGTCCAGCGGCGTGCCGCTGCTCGATTCGACCGCGCTGCGGATCGTGACCTTGTCGGCGCCCTTCCCCGCCCTGCCCAAGACCGAAGAGAACATCGACATCCTGCACGTCACCCGCACCTGGGTGTTCCTGCCGGGTGGCGAGATCCGCGATCAGTAAGTAAGACGCGGCATCGCGGCGCACGCCTTTGGCGAACACTTTCCGCCGTGCCGTGCGGCGGCGAGATCATCGATTCCGAGCGCGCCACTTCACTCAGACGCCGGGCCAACGTGCCCGAACGCTTCAGCCCTGCTTTGCAGCGCGCGCCGCCTGCTGTTCTTCCAGGGTCAGCGCCACGTTGTTGCGCAGATAGGCCGGCTCGACCAGTTCCGGTGAGGTGCGATCGCCACGCGCGTATGCCGCCACAGCCAGCGCGGCAACATCGGCGGCACGCGGCAGCGCGCCGGCATCAACGCTGGCCAGCTGCGCGCCAAAGCGATTCACCAGCTCGCCTTCCGCTGCCGCGAACCCCGTCCCAACGGCATGCCAAGCCCCCTGCGCATCGGCCAGCTGCACGGCGCCCGGTGCGGCGACCACTTCGCGATCCAGCGCCTCCAGCACATCACCGGCGCGCTGATAACAGGCCGCATAGACTTCGCCCATGCGCGCATCGATGGCGGCGACGATCCGACCCGCGTCCTGCGGCGCACGCAGGGCCAACGCCTGCAGAGTCGAAATCGCGATCAACGGTCGGTCCAGCGCCAGCGCCATCCCCTGCCCCAGCGCAATCGCCAGGCGCACGCCAGTGAACGCGCCGGGACCGCGCCCGACCGCGATCGCATCCAGCTGTGACTTGACCACGCCTGCCTGGTCCAGCAGCGCCTGCGCCCACGGCAACGACAACTCCGCGTGGCGGCGCGGTGCGACCTCGAAACGCTCGATCACCTGCCCGTCGACATGCAGGGCCACGGAACAGGCTTCGGTGGAGGTTTCAAACGCGAGCAGACGCATGGGGCTAGGCAGTGAGAAGAACGGGCTGCATTTTGCGCCCATGCACACCGAATCGCGAAACGCCTGCGCCTGAAACGACAACGGGCCGCCCGAAGGCGACCCGTGTCGAACAACCGATCAAGCACGCGGCTTGCGGCTTACTTCACCAGCTTGGCGATGGCTGCGCCCAGGTCGCCCGGCGAACGGACGGTGACGACACCGGCCGCTTCCATGGCCGCGAACTTGCCTTCGGCCGTGCCCTTGCCACCCGAGGCGATCGCACCGGCGTGGCCCATGCGCTTGCCGGCCGGAGCCGACGCACCGGCGATGAAGCCGACGACCGGCTTCTTGACGTGGTTCTTGATGTACTCCGCACCGGCTTCCTCGGCGTCGCCGCCGATTTCGCCGACCATGATGATGCCCTCGGTCTGCGGATCTTCGTTGAACAGCTTCAGGCAGTCGACGAAGTTCAGGCCGTTGATCGGGTCGCCACCGATGCCGATGCAGGTGGACTGGCCAAGACCCACCGCGGTGGTCTGGGCGACCGCCTCATAGGTCAGCGTGCCCGAGCGCGACACGATGCCGATCTTGCCCGGCTTGTGAATGTGGCCCGGCATGATGCCGATCTTGCACTCGCCCGGGGTGATGACGCCCGGGCAGTTCGGCCCGATCAGCACGGTGTCCGGATGGGCGCGGGTCAGCACGTTCTTGACGCGCAGCATGTCCAGCACCGGGATGCCTTCGGTGATGCAGACGATGACCTTGATGCCGGCAGCCGCCGCTTCCAGGATCGCATCGGCCGCGAACGGCGGCGGCACGTAGATCACCGAGGCGTTGGCGCCGGTGCTGGCCACGGCATCGGCGACGGTGTTGAACACCGGCAGGTCGATGTGGGTGGTACCGCCCTTGCCCGGGGTCACGCCGCCGACGACCTTGGTGCCGTACTCGACCATCTGGGTGGCGTGGAAGGTGCCCTGCTGGCCAGTGAAGCCCTGCACGATCACCTTGGTGTTCTTGTCAATCAAAACGCTCATTGGGAATTCCTGATTCGGTGACGTGGATTAGGCTGCGGCTTTGACCGCTTCAACGACCTTCTTGGCGCCGTCGTTGATGTTGTCGGCCGGGATGATGGCCATGCCGCTGTCGCGCAGCAGCTGCTTGCCTTCTTCCACGTTGGTGCCTTCCAGGCGGACCACGACCGGGACCTTGACGCCCACTTCCTTGACCGCGGCGATGATGCCCTCGGCGATCATGTCGCAGCGGACGATGCCGCCGAAGATGTTGACGAAGATGCCTTCGACCTTGTCCGAGGACAGGATCAGCTTGAAGGCCTCGATCACGCGCTGCTTGTTGGCGCCGCCGCCCACGTCCAGGAAGTTCGCCGGCTCGCCGCCGTTGAGCTTGATGACGTCCATGGTCGCCATGGCCAGGCCTGCGCCGTTGACCATGCAACCGATGTTGCCATCCATGGTGACGTAGTTGATGTCCAGCTCCGAAGCGGTCACTTCGGTCTCGTCTTCCTGGGTCTTGTCGCGCATGGCGACCAGGGCCTTCTGGCGGAACGCGGCGTTGTCGTCGCTGTCGAACTTGCCGTCCAGCGCATACAGGTTGCCATCGTCCAGGATCGCCAGCGGGTTAATCTCCACCAGCGCCAGGTCCTTCTCGTTGAACAGGCGGTACAGGTTCACCATGATGCTGGCGAACTGGCCGGCCTGCTTGGCGGTCAGGCCGAGCTTGAAGCCGAAATCGCGACCGTGGTAGCCCTGCACGCCTTCGACGAAATCGACGTTGAGCGAGTGGATCAGGTGCGGGGTCTCGGCGGCGACCTGCTCGATCTCCACGCCACCTTCGGACGAAGCGATATAGGTAATGGTCTTGGTGCCACGATCCACCAGCACGGACAGGTACAGCTCCTTGACGATCTCACCGGCGGTGGTCACCAGCACCAGGTTGATCGGCAGCTCGACGCCGGCGGTCTGGTAGGTGGCCATCTTGGTGCCGAGCAGCTTGGCCGCCACGGCCTTCACATCGTCGGTGGTCTTGCAGAACTTGACGCCGCCAGACTTGCCGCGGCCGCCTGCGTGGATCTGCGCCTTGACCATCCAGGGGCCGTTACCCAGCGATTTGGCCGCTTCAACCGCTTCGTCCGGGGTCGCAGCGACCTTGCCGGCCGGGACCGGAATGCCGTATTCAGCAAGCAGCTGTTTTGACTGGTATTCGTGGAAATTCATGCGTCACCGTATTGATAAGGTCAGTACGCATCGCGCGCCGGGGCACGTCCCACGATCGGGGACAGCCGGGTGCCGATGGGCCGCGCATTGTCGCCCAAGGTCGTGTTGCGACGCAAAAGCGTCAGTTTCGCGCCGGGCCTCTATACTCGCGTTCGTTCCATCCAGTGGAAGGATTCCCCCAACTTGAGCACCGGGCCCTCGAAGACGCCTGCCTTGGCACTGGCCTCAGCGCCGCGTCGCGAACTGTATTTCCTGGCCCTCTACCGCGTCCTGGAAGCCGGCATCCTCACCGGCCTCCTGTTCAGCCCGCTGTCCGACGTCCTGAGCCAGGGCGAAAGCCAGTCGCCCCGGCTGGCGACCGGGGTGACGGTTTTCTACCTGCTCTTTTCGCTGCTCATGCTGTTCTTCGGCCGCAACGAAAAGCGCCTGCTGGCCACCGTGATGATCGGCGTCTGCGTCGATATCGAAGTCGCGTGCCTGATCACCTACGCCCTGCCGGAAGCGGCGCCGGGCGTGGCGATGCTGCTGCTGTTCAATGTCGCCGCCGCCTGCACGCTGCTGCCGCTGCGCTGGGGCGTCGGGGTGGCGGTCGCCGCGATGATCGCCCACTTCATCGAGTACGTTGTGGCGGTCTTTGCAACCGCCGGCCAGCCACGCCCGATCGCGGAAGTGGTGATGTTCTGTGTCAGCTACCTCGCCGTCGGCTTGCTTGCCGTGCAGGTCGGCCTGCGCGCCCGTCGCAGCCAGGAGCTGGCCGACGAACGCGGCGCGGAAGTCGCCAACCTGGTCGAAGTCAACGAGCTGATCATCCGCCGCATGCGCACCGGCGTGCTGGTCGTGGACCTGGAAGGCCGCATCAAATTGTCCAACGAAGCCGCGACCGGCCTGCTCGGCGAGGCAGCGGAAGTTCCCGACACTGATGTGGGCGCGCTCCTGCAGAACGTGGCCCCCGAACTTGCCCGCCGCCTGCAGCGCTGGCGCAACGGCTGGCAGAACGAGGAAGCACCGCTGGCCCTTGCGCCGGACCAGCCCGACATCCAGCCCCGCTTCGCGCGTCTGCTGGCCGGCAGCGAGCTGTCGCTGATCTTCCTGGACGACGCCACCGTCGTCTCCAAGCGCGCCGAGTCGCTGACCCTGGCAGCGCTCGGACGCTTTTCGGCCAGCCTCGCGCACGAAATTCGCAATCCGCTGGCCGCCATCAATTACGCGGTCCAGTTGCTGGAAGAATCGCGCGAGTTCAACCCGAGCGACCGCCACCTGCTCGGCATCATCCACCAGCAATGCCAGCGCACCAACGGCATCGTCGAAAGCGTGCTGGGCCTGGCCCGACGCGAGCGGGCGAACCCGGAAAACACCGACCTCAACGCCTTTGCCCGCCAGTTCATCGATGACTACCAGCAATCGATGTCGATCGAGACCGACAGCCTCGAGGCGGTCACCGGCAACCGGCAGGTCAACGCGCTGGTCGACCCGCGTCACCTGCATCAGGTGGTGACGGTATTGGTCCACAACGCCTTGAACTACGGCCGCCTGCCCGGCGAACCCGCGCGCATCCGCCTGCGCGTCTTCCAGCTGGACCATCGCGCCATGATCGACATCCTCGATCGCGGCCCCGGCATCCCTGCGGCGGTGGCGGCACAACTGTTCCGACCGTTCTTCACCACGTCCGAGCACGGCACGGGCCTGGGCCTCTATATCGCGCGCGAACTGTGCCGGGCCAACCAGGCCACGCTGGAATACGTCGCCGTCCCCGGCGGCGGCAGCTGCTTCCGGATTGCCATGCCCGGACCCAACAGCTTGCTGTCGGCCTGATGCCCTGCGTCACGGGCCGAAATGACGGCAGCAACACTCTCCCCCATCGGCGCGTTCAGCAGTTAGACTGAATCGCAAGCCACGCGAGACCATGATGAGCGACCCCCGTAGCGCCCTGATCGTCGATGACGAACGCGACATCCGAGAGCTGCTGACCCTGACCCTGGGTCGCATGGGCCTTCGGATCGACACCGCCGCCAATGTAGGCGAAGCGCGCGAGCTGCTTGCGCGCAACACCTACGATCTGTGCTTCACCGACATGCGCCTGCCCGACGGCAACGGCATCGAGTTGGTGAGCGAGATCTCCAAGAACTTCCCCAAGACACCGGTCGCGATGATCACCGCGTTCGGCAATGTCGAACTGGCGGTAGAGGCCCTCAAGGCGGGCGCCTTCGATTTCGTCAGCAAGCCGGTGGACATCAACGTCCTGCGCGGCCTGGTGCGCCATGCACTGGAGCTCAACAACAGCGAGCGTCCCGCGCCGACGCCCGCACCGGCACAGCACGCGATGCGCCTGCTCGGCGATTCGCCGGCGATGGCCGAATTGCGCGAGACCATCGGCAAGGTCGCCCGCAGCCAGGCGCCGGTCTACATCCTGGGCGAATCCGGCGTGGGCAAGGAACTGGTCGCCCGCACCATCCACGAGCAGGGTGCCCGTGCAGCCGGCCCATTCATTCCGGTCAACTGCGGCGCGATCCCGGCCGAACTGATGGAAAGCGAATTCTTCGGCCATAAAAAAGGCAGCTTCACCGGCGCCCACGCTGACAAGCAGGGCCTGTTCCAGGCAGCGAGCGGCGGCACCCTGTTCCTGGACGAAGTGGCGGAGCTTCCGCTGCCCATGCAGGTCAAGCTGCTGCGTGCCATCCAGGAAAAAGCCGTGCGCCCGGTTGGGGCTTCGGGCGAGATCCAGGTCGACGTGCGCATCCTCTCGGCCACGCACAAGGATCTGGGCGAACTGGCGCACGACGGCCGCTTCCGCCACGACCTGTATTACCGCATCAATGTCATCGAACTGCGCGTTCCGCCGCTGCGCGAGCGCACCGGCGATCTGCCGCTACTGACCAAGGCGATCCTGACCCGCCTGGGCGGCAACCAGGACCGCCCTGCTCCGCGCCTGACACCCGCCGCACTCGACGTGCTGGCGCGTTACCCCTTCCCGGGCAACGTCCGCGAACTGGAAAACATCCTCGAACGCGCCATGGCCATGGCCGACGAAGACGCCATCGACGCCGGCGACCTGCGCCTGCCGCAAGTCGAACGCCGCAGCCCGCCGCCGCAGGCACCTCAAGCCCCAGCGCTGCAGGACTACGACCCGTTCCGCTCCAGCCCGCCTCACCTAGGCACACCGCCACTGCCAAGCAACGGACTTGCCGGCGGGAACACGAGCGAAAGTGACGGCCCCCTGCCCTCCTACATCGAGCAGATGGAGCGCGCCGCGATCCATAAGGCGCTTGAAGACAATCGCTGGAACAAGACCAAGGCCGCCGCCCAACTCGGCATTACCTTCCGCGCCCTGCGCTACAAGCTCAAGAAACTCGGAATTGAGTAACCGCAGTAGCACTGCCGATATGCTCTTCAGTGGAGGACTTCTCCAAGACGGAGAAAGGAGGCTTTTGTCGCATTTGGCCTTTGATCCAGTTACACCCTTAACCGGCCTGACCTATCGCGTCACCTTGTGACCTAAAGAGTCAGGCTCGCACCTTCGGGCTCCGGATCGAATCGGGCGGTGCAGCTGAATACAGTCAATCACCCCGCTAACGACAACCCAAAGCTTGGCACGCTTCCTGCTTCGATCTACCCGCACGTGGGCTTCCACGGCACCCACGGTCCAGGTCAGTCCGGGGACACGGGGGAGACAGTGTCCCCAGCAACTCCATCCAGCCAATCCATCCAAGGAATAACTTCATGAAGAAGAACATGCAGGGCGGTTTCACCCTCATCGAACTGATGATCGTGGTCGCCATCATCGCCATCCTGGCCGCCATCGCACTGCCGGCCTATTCTGACTACACCAAGAAGGCCAAGGTGTCGGAAGTCGTTCTCGCCGCGTCCTCACTGCGCACTGCAGTTTCCGAGTACGCATCATCCAACAACGCGCTGCCGCCCGCCGCCTACAGCGGCTTCGAGACTCAATCTTCGAAATATGTGTCGGGCGTGACCTGGGATGGCAGCACGATCACCGCGACGGCGCAAAGCATCGGCGCCGGTGTTGACACCCAAACCGTTACCCTGAGAGGCACCATGAACAGCACGACTGCCGCTGTGGATTGGGTCTGCGCCGGCTCGATTCCTCAGAAGTATCGCCCGGGCAGCTGCAAGGGCTAACCATCTGCGCAGTGCATCCGCTTCGGATGCTGGCCATGCCTATACAAACCCCGCCTCGGCGGGGTTTGTTTTGATCGGAAACTTTCCTTTGCCTGGCATTGATCGTCACTTCCATCGCGGGATTCCTTGGCTGTTCGCCATCGCCCTGCTGCTTTACCTGCATCCATATACAGGCATCCGCCATGACGCCCCCCTGTACCTAGTGCAGGCGCTCTACCTGCTCTATCCCAGCATTTACGCGCACGACTTCTTTTTCGTTGCAGGCAACCAAGGCGATTACACGCTGTTCCCTCGCCTAATCGCCGCACTGATCGCCCATTTCAACCCCGGCACGGTCTTTTTGTGGTTGAGCCTGGTGGGCCGCGTACTGTTCTTTGCGGCCAGCTGGCTGCTGATCCGCGCCATTTTCCCTAAAGCATGGCGGATGCCCGCGCTACTGGCAGTTCTGGCCATGCCCGCACGCTATGGTGCCTTTGGCATCTTCGCTTACGCCGAGCCCTTCCTGACCTCACGCCCTTATGCTGAAGGTCTGGTGCTGGTTGCCCTCGCCTGCACGGTTCGGGGGCGCCTCATTCCGGCCGCGATCGCCATCGTACTTGCAGCGGTCCTGCATCCGCTGCAAGCGTTGCCCGGGGCGATCGTGGCTTGGTGCTGGCTGGCGGCCCGCGAAAAGCGCTGGTTCTGGTGCCTGCTGGCTGTGGTGCCCGTCATGGTGCTGGGCTGGGCTGGTGTTAAGCCCCTCAACCAGCTGTATCAGGTCATGGATGCCGACTGGCTGGAAATCATTAATACCTACAGCGGCCATATCTTTCTGCAGAACTGGCGCCCCATCGACTGGTGCGTGGCGTTGACGGACGCCTACCTGCTCCACGTCGCCTCCACGACAGCAGCGTCCAATGACAATCGCCTGGCTGAGCTGACACGGGCCATCCTGCACGCAACGCTGGTGGGACTGGCCGCGACTGTCGTGCTGGCGGACCTGTCTAGGCTGGTGCTACCGACCGGCCTGCAGCCTTGGCGAGTGCTGTGGTGTGCGCACTGGCTGGCGATGGCCTCCATCCCCTGGTTGCTGGTCCAGGCGCTGAGGGAGGAGGGGCGCCTGTCGGCACTTCTGCTGGCCTCCATCGCTATCCTTGGTGCCAGCCTGCCCGGCTCCTCCGCCGTCCTGCTGGTGCTGGCGCTGATCCCTTTGCACATGTTCTTGCAATACCGGAGGACCAGCATCCAACTACGCGCCCGCCGGTTGATTGCCGCAGCGCTGGTCGCAATCTTGGTCGTCAGTCTGCTGCGCTACTTCTTGGGTGGCTGGGAATCGTTCCGGCTGTACGGCAGCACGCTTGCGCTGATGCGCGTGGATGTGGTTCTCCTTTCGTATCCGCTGGTGCTTGGCCTGTTGGCGGCGGCGCTGTGGTGGTTGCATCAGCGCGCCTCGAGAGTAGGAACCATACTGCTCCTGGGCCTGGGGATTGCCGCAGTGGCCGGTTCGACGATCGCTTGGGACACGCGCAGCCCGTGGACACGCACCTTTGAGCGCCATGCCGACGAAGTGGATGTGTTTGGCACATCCATCCCGGAGAGCGCCCAGGTTTACTGGTATTCAGTGGAGAAACTTCCTCTGGGCGCATGGATGACACTCAACCGCGCCAGCTATTTCAGCGTTTTCCAGATGTCCGGACAGATGTTCAATCGCGAGACATCCATCACTGGCATCAAGCGAAACCTGCAAATCTCGCAGGCCGAAACCAGCATCGCCGAATGCGAATGGAAACAGACAGCTAAAGTGCCTCGCGAAGCCTGCGAAGTTCCTTCGTCAGCGCTCTCCGTCCTGTGTACACCCTACGGCGACCTGTCGCCCCCGGACTTCTTCGTCATGCCGATCCGACAAAAGCGTGGCGTGATCGGCCAATGGAAGGTGCATGATCAGTCGGGCCATCCTCTTACAACCCTCTATCTCTACCGTTGCACGGATTTCGCGGACAAACCGACCGGAGAAAAACCGTGATTCCCGACTGCAGCGCCACCGCGCGCTATGGGCTTCCCATGGATGACAGCGCACGCGGATACCGATCCAGGGGTGCTCAGTTTCTGCGCTATCTATTTGTCTCCGCTGCCGCATTGGCACTGGATTTTGGCCTGTTCTGGCTGTCGCTACGCCTGCTCCAACTCCCCTGGTGGATCGCAGCCTGCATCGGCTTCATGGCAGGAGCGCTGGCCGCGTATCTGGCCAGCATTCGCTGGGTCTTCAGCACCCGCCGACTCCGGAAGCACATAGCCCAGGAACTTTCTGGTTTTCTGGCCATCGGCCTCACCGGACTCGTACTGACCCAAGCGATCCTGTTCGTCGGGATCGAAGAGTTGCACTTCAAGCCCGAATATGTGCGACTTGCCTCGGCGATGGCGACGTTCGCCTTCAACTATGTCATTCGCTCCCTACTCTTGTTCACCGTCAGGAAAGCCAAGGCATGAAGGTTGTGATCATCGGCGCTGGACCGGCCGGATTGACTGCGGCCCTGGAACTCCAGGCCGCAGGCGTGAACGACGTGACCGTAATCGAAGCTGACGCCCAAGTTGGAGGCATTTCCCGCACCGTATTGCATCACGGCAACCGCATCGATATCGGCGGGCACCGCTTTTTTTCTAAGTCGGATTGGGTCATGGAGTGGTGGCGTGGATTGCTGCCGGTCGCGGCGCCCACAGATCCAGAAACTGCGCGAGAACTCCGTTATCAGGGCGCAAGCTCCATCGCCCCACAAGCCACCGCCAGCGAATCTGACAATGATGTGCTTCTGCTTCGCAGCCGCTTGTCCCGCATCTATTACAACAAGCGCTTTTTTTCCTACCCGTTGAAGCTCAATGCCGCCAGCGTCCTGAAGCTGGGGCCTTGGAAGACGGGCGTCTACGGGATGAGCTACATCTGGGCCCGCCTTAATCCGATCCGCACGGAACGCTCGCTGCGCGATTTCATGATCAATCGCTTCGGCCGCAAGCTCTATCACCAGTTCTTCAAGGAATACACGGAAAAGGTCTGGGGCGTCCCCTGTGAGCAGATCAGCGCGGCCTGGGGCGCACAGCGCATCAAGAGCCTGTCCATCACCAAGGCCGTCAGCCATTCCCTGCGCCAGCTGTTCAGGCGACACCAGGACACGGAGCAGACCTCCCTGATCGAGAGCTTCCTGTACCCGAAGTACGGCCCTGGCCAGATGTGGGAAACCGCGGCAAACCGCTTCGAACGGCAAGGCGGCAGCTTGCTGATGAACAGCTGCGTTGACGAGATCAACATCATCGATGGCGTCGTTCGCAGCGTGCGCTATAGAGATAAGGCAGGCCTGCATCACACACTTGAATGTAGCCAACTGCTCTCCACCATGCCGATCAAGGACCTGGTGTCAGCATCGGCAGCAGCATGGCCAGCGCCGGTGCGGGAGATTGCCGCGAATCTTTCTTATCGTGACTTCATCACTGTCGGCCTGCTGTACCCACGCAGTGCCCTGCCAAGGCAGCTGGATGACAACTGGATCTACATCCAGGAGCCCGGGGTCAGCGTAGGCCGAGTCCAGGTTTTCAATAACTGGAGTCCTTACATGGTGGCCGACCCGGTCAATACCGTCTGGATGGGGCTGGAATTCTTCTGCCATGAGACCGACCCGCTTTGGAAAATGCCAGACGAGGAACTGAAACGCCTGGCGCAGGACGAAATGCGCCAGATTGGCCTGGTCAGTGCCGCAGATGCCGCAGATGCCGTCGTACTGCGCGTCCCCAAAGCCTACCCTGGCTACTTCGGAGAGGCTTACCAACGCTTCGATGAATTGCAGGCTGCCGTGGACGCAGTGTCCAACCTGTTCCTGATCGGCCGAAACGGCATGCACCGCTACAACAACCAGGACCACTCAATGCTGACAGCAAGGGAAGCTGCGAGACAGATTGCTTTTCATCAAGTAGACAAGGCAGCAATCTGGTCCATCAACGTGGACGACGAATACCACGAAGAGAAACCATGAACACGATTTTTCCCAGCGTTCCACAGAGGCGTGCATGGCCGCTCGTTCTTTGCGTCGTCGCCATCGCGACGATTGCCCCGCTGATCATTCTGGGAGGGCGCCCTGAAGGTGTTCCGCGCTGGGCGTTTGGCTTTTTCGGGCAGCAATTCTTTTTTGATGACCCGACCCACGCCGTTGCAATGTTGGCTGCTCTTTGCCTATCCCTAGCCTTGCCGGGAGTGAGGCGATTCACAGAGCGCGCAGCGGATGCGATTACAAGCCATCCTAAGACGACCTGTGCAGCGATGTTCATTGTGCTCGTCGCCGGCACGCGATACGTGTACTTGTCCCATCCATACACCATGGATGAATATGCCCCGCTGTTGCAGGCACATGCCTTCGCTCGACAAAGCCTGACCATCGATTACCCGCCCGGCCTTGCCCAGCTCATGGTGGCTCCGCCATTGGGCTACTTCGTCATGGCCAATCTTGATACCGGCTACGCGATGTCGGCGTACTGGCCGGGATTGGCTCTGCTGATGGCGCCATTCGTCGCTGTCCATCTCGAGATGTGCCTCAATCCGACCCTCTCGATTCTGGCGCTATGGCTGATAGGCGACCTGGCTGTAAAAGCGAGCGGAAACGCAAGCAGCAGGGGATGGGCGATGCTTGCAGCAATCGCCTCACCTGCATTCACGGTCAACGCGATTTCGTTCTATGCTATGCCTGGCCTGCTGGCGTTCAATCTCCTTTATATCTGGCTTCTCCTGCGGCGCGGATGGAGAAACGCATTTATGGCCGGCTTGGTGGGTGGCATGGCATTGATCATGATCAACCCCATTCCGCACGCCCTTACCGCCCTTCCCTGTCTCGTATGGCTCTTCTCGAGAAGAGAGAATTGGAAAAGATTGCCTGCGCTGGCGATCGGATATCTCCCTTTCATACTGATCCTCCTTGGCTGGCCCGCGCTGGCATCTTCGCTCGGCATCATGCGAAACGACGCAACTGAGCTCCACATAGCGGGCCAGAGTTTTTTGAGCGGATGGATTGCACGCGTGTCAACGCTATTTACCTTGCCATCATGGGGGCTCATCGTCGCGCGCTGGCACGCCGCATGGAAGATCTGGATCTGGGCGTGTCCGGGGCTGCTTTGCCTGCCAATCTTGATGCGCCGCTGGAGTCCACTGCTCTGGGTAATGGCGAGCGCCTTTGTTCTCACCTTCGCCTTTTATTTTCTCGTCCCGATGAGTCAGGGATACGGATGGGGCTATCGATATATCCATCCTGCTTGGGGAATCCTGCCCATCTGCGCGGGCATGTGGTTCGCACTTGTATCTCCGCAGGTACGGAAATACGCATCCGCCTTCGTTCTCGCCGGCCTGTTGGCTACACCTGTCTTCCTATGGACCACGCGGACCAACCTTCAGGATGTCCTCGCCGAACGACTTGTTCCCCCTCCTGAAGGAAACTGGTTCGTGTTCATCACTATGAATCCCACGTTGCCGGTTGACGCACTTGTTCAAAATTTTCCAGGGCATCAGCGCGTGACTTATCTTGTCGCTCAAGGCAAGGATGCCGAAAGGCGCATCATGCGCGATTTAGCCCCGGATGCCATTGAGGTCAGCCGTGATTACCGCGGCTCAATGTGGAAGCTTCCAGCGACGCAGCCTCATGAATGAAGAAATTGAACTGACGATCCTGATGCCCTGCCTGAACGAAGCCGCGACCGTCGGGCTTTGTGTCGAAAAGGCCATGGCATTTCTTTCCCGATACGCAGTCGCGGGAGAAGTCCTCGTCGTGGACAACGGCTCCTTAGACGGATCTCCCGAGTTAGCAATTAAAAAGGGGGCTCGCGTGGTGACCGCGATGGAACGGGGTTACGGCGCAGCCCTTCAGTGCGGCATCGAAATGGCGAACGGTCAGTTCATCATCATGGGCGATGCCGACGACAGTTATGATTTTTCGGCACTGGAAGGCATGCTTGAGAAGCTGCGCGCGGGTTCAGACCTGGTGATGGGCAACCGATTTCAGGGCGGTATTGCAACGAATGCCATGCCTTTCCTTCACCGCTATGTCGGCAACCCCGTACTCAGCTTTATCGGCCGCCTGTTCTACCGCAGCGCCATCGGGGATTTCCATTGTGGCATTCGTGGATTTCGCAGAGACGCGATACGCAAACTGCGCTTGCAGTGCAACGGCATGGAATTCGCGAGCGAGATGGTGGTAAAGAGCGCCCTGCATCGACTGAGGATCAGCGAGGTGCCGGTCAGGCTTTATAAGGACGGACGCGGGCGCCCGCCCCATCTGCGAACTTGGCGCGACGGCTGGCGTCATTTGAAGTTTTTGCTGCTACACAGTCCTAGGTGGCTATTCCTTCTGCCTGGAGCTTTGCTATTTTTTACAGGATTGGCTGGCATGCTTACGATTGGAGCGCATGCATGGAGACTGGCAGGACTGGGTTTTGACATTCACACGTTATCCTATGCAGGCGCAGCCATTACCCTCGGCGTCCAAATGATGCTTTTCGCTGTATTGACACGATTCGTCGCAGCTCAGCGCGGATGGCTGCCAGAAAATATTTTTACAGCTTGGTTCGCGCGCGATTTTAGTCTGGAGCTGGGCTTGATTTTTGCGAGCACGATTTTTTTGGGCGGCGTCGCGATGTCCTTTTACGCATTCGGATGCTGGGCAATGGATGGCTTTGGCGAGCTAGATCCTCGTTCTACAATGCGATTGGTCATCCCATCTGTAACGTTGCTTGCAGTAGGAGGTGAAATGGGCTTGTCCGCTTTCGTCCTCGAAGCAATCCGGCAGCCAGACTGTCGTGGTAGTACCAAGTGACTTTCAGCCACTCATTCGTCGTAGTGGCTTATGGCTCATCCAAGCATCTAGAAGACTGCCTGAGTTCACTATCCGCTCAGACAACAATATCGCCAATCGTCATCTCGACATCCACACCGTTTACAGGTATCGATAAGATCGCTGAGCGCTTTGGAGCACGACTGCATATTCACGGACCCAACCGAGGCATAGGACCTGACTGGAATGCTGCACTCGATGCAACGGATACCGATCTAGTAACACTGGCCCACCAAGACGATTGCTATCTGCCGGAGTTCACCACTGCCACTGTAGAGACATTTTCTCTACAACCCGAAGCGTCCTTCACTTTTTGCGATAACGGGGAGATCCATAAAGATGGGCGACTCAGGTCACCCGCATGGAACAACCGCATCAAACAGTGGCTTATTGCAGCGGCCTCTTACCCGAGCGGCCAGATAAATAGCCCCCTAAGACGACGCATCCTACTGGGATTTGGCAATCCAATTATCTGCACCTCAGTCACATTGAACCGACGTCAGTGTCGCGATTTCCATTTCCAAGAATGCTTTTACACCAACATGGACTGGCTGGCATGGCTCCAACTCTCCAAAACGCATCCTATAATGCACATCAACAAGCGACTTGTGACCCGTCGAATTCATGAAGACAGCGCCACGAGCAAGTGCATCGTGGATGGCACGCGACTAGCCGAAGACCGATTAGTTTTTGGAAGAATCTGGCCTCGCCCCGTCGCCACCCTTATTTCACTTCTCTATCGCCTCTCTTATTTTGGATACAACTCTTGAATGGAATTTTATATATTCTCATTGCCACCAGCACATTATGCACACTTACCGCGCAACTACTTCTCAAGCGCGTAGTAGGCACAGCAACAGCGCGACATGCAATTCAAGGAGGGATGCTGGATTTCGTCGCACACCTTGTGGTTAGTCCATTGACTTGGTTGGCCCTCTCCCTACAAATAAGCGGCTATCTAGTCTGGCTAATTGTACTCAGCAAGGAAAAAATTGCGATCTCTTTCGCGATATCAGGTTCTTTTTTTTATTTTCTCGTTGGAATCTCAGCCTGGCTCTTTTATGATGAGAAACTATCAATGATCCAGTGGGCAGGGCTAGCCCTCATATCTTTCGGAATTTTTTTAATATTAAAAATCCCATAAAATCCCCAACCATTCACAAAAGGCTTTGGGCATGGATAATTTTAAGATCCGGCAACGCAGTCGAATAGCTTACAAAAATTTCGAGAAAATTAACGTCGATCGCCCAGTTGACAGACTGGATTTTATCGCCAACTTCTGCAAGGGCAAGAACGTCCTTGATTTAGGCTGCTTAGATGAAACATCTTTGATTAAGCAAAACACTCGACACTGGCTACATGGAAGGATCAGCGAGACCGCCAAACAAGTTGTTGGCATAGATAATTCCTTACGCATCCCAAGTGATGCCGAAATAATCACAGGAAAAAATAGTCGCATTATTAGGCAGGACGCGCTGGATGTTGATTATTCTAGAATAGGAATGAACCATATTGATGCATTGGTGGCTGGAGAGCTAATAGAGCACCTGGAGGATGCAACCTCATTCCTTACGCGAATTAAGGCTAAATTGCCAGGCATTGAATTTATTCTATCGACTCCAAATGGCTGTAGCATTTCAAATTTCATGATGGGATTGATCGGCCGAGAATCTCAGCATCCGGACCACACCTGCAACTTCACGTACAAGACTCTCAATACCCTTTGCCTTCGCGCGAACCTTGAGCAGTGGGAAATAGTCCCATATAAATTTTATGCTACTGAGATGAAGCTAAAGACAGACAGAAAGTACAATAAAGCACTTATATCGCTGGTAGAAAAAATATTCCGCGCCTTAGAATTCATGTTCCCACTTACATCATTTGGATATATCGTTAAGGGGCGTTTTTAAGGATTGAGGTCAAGCCAGATAATGTTCACAGCCTAGAATTTCTGACACATATTCAAGCCATCTAACCCGACTAAATTTCCAAAATCCCGACCTGACACCAGGATTGCATCGAATTAACGCATATAAATCATCACAGCCCGGATCGTACGCAACTCTAGCTTCGTAGAGATATCTCTAGTGACAGCCCTCTAAATACAACCGTACAAGGCGCCTATCGTTTTCGTAGCTGCACGATAGGGATCGCTAGATTGAGGATGATTAGTTGCGCCACCTGGGCACTTCGAATCGTGATTTGCGCTAATCTGTCCAATCTGTTTCGGGAGCCCTCATGAACGCGCAAGCTGCACCCAACCTAGTTGGCATCACAGGGATCGCTCGCCGTTTAGTCATGGACGGGGCGATGGAAGAAGGCATCGCGAGGTCAGCGATGGCGGATGCATCCTTGGCACGCACCCCTTTGGCTCAGTGGATTCAGGAAAAAAAGCTCGTCACCCCATCGCAGCTTGCGGCAGCCAATGCCATCGAGTTCGGTATCCCGCTGATGGATGCCTCGGCATTCGACGCCTCGCAGAATGCTCTGAAGCTGGTCAGCGAAGAGCTGCTGCAGAAGCATCAGGTCCTACCGATGTTCAAGCGCGGCAACAAGCTGTACGTGGGTGTCTCCGATCCGACCCGCATGCAAGCGCTGGACGAGATCAAGTTCCACACCAATCTGGTCGTGGAGCCGATTCTGGTCGCGGATGACCAGTTACGCCGGACATTGGAAGCATGGAGTAATGCCTCCGACTCATTGAGTGCGCTGGCCGGGGATGAAGAAGGCCTCGATAGCCTGGATACGGCTGCCGGGGATGACGAGAGCGGCGATTCTGGAGTGGACGCCAAGGGCGATGACACGCCCGTGGTCAAGTTCGTCAACAAGGTGCTGGTGGACGCAATCCGCAAGGGCGCCTCCGATATCCACTTCGAGCCCTACGAAACCGACTACCGCGTACGCCTGCGCATCGACGGCATCCTTAAGACCGTCGCGCGCGCGCCACAGAAGCTGAATCAGCGCATCGCGGCCCGCTTGAAGGTCATGGCTCAGTTGGATATCGCTGAAAAACGCGTGCCGCAAGACGGGCGTATCAAGCTAAATCTGTCCAAGACCCGACAGATCGACTTCCGCGTCAGCACCCTGCCGACCCTGTTCGGCGAGAAGGTCGTGCTGCGTATCCTGGACGGCAGCGCGGCCAAGCTGGGGATCGACAAGCTGGGCTACGAGCCGGACCAGCAGCAGTTGTTCTTGGATGCTATCCACAAGCCCTATGGCATGGTGCTGGTCACCGGCCCGACGGGCTCGGGTAAGACCGTGTCGCTGTACACCGCGCTGGGCATCCTGAATGACGAGACCCGTAACATCTCCACCGCCGAGGATCCGGTCGAAATTCGCCTGCCCGGCGTGAACCAGGTCCAGCAGAACAACAAGCGCGGCATGACCTTTGCCGCCGCCCTGCGCAGCTTCCTGCGCCAGGACCCGGACATCATCATGGTCGGCGAAATCCGCGACCTGGAAACGGCCGAAATCGCGGTCAAGGCGGCCCAGACCGGCCATATGGTTTTGTCGACCCTGCATACCAACGATGCGCCGCAGACCATCGCCCGCCTCATGAACATGGGCATTGCGCCCTACAACATCACCAGCTCGGTCACGCTGGTGATCGCTCAGCGCCTCGCTCGTCGCTTATGCCCACGATGTAAGAAGTCACACGATCTCCCACCGCGGGCTTTGCTTGCGGAAGGGTTCACCCAAGCTGATCTCGACGACGGGATGATGCTGTACGAGGCCGTCGGCTGCGATGAATGTACCGAGGGCTACAAAGGCCGTGTCGGCGTCTATCAGGTGATGCCGATGACCGATGAGATCAGCACCATCGTGCTGGAAGGCGGCGGAGCGATCCAGATTGCCGAAGCGGCCGAGCGCTCGGGCATCCGCGATCTGCGCAAGTCCGCGCTCTGGAAGGCGAAGCAAGGGTTGACGAGCCTGGCCGAGATCAACCGTGTGACCAAGGATTAAGCGAGCGAGATGCCGCGTCGAGATTAGGCATTTACCCCGTCAAAGCTGGCCCGAGTAGCTCAACGAGGCCATCACGAGTCGTCATGGCCTACCGGGTTGCGAGTAAAGCCAAGCAAGCCTCCGCCCCAAGTCAGCTGCAGATCCAAGAACACGCCTTGCATGTCTCGCACCGAGCACTAACGCATTGTTTTGCCAGCCGAACCCGCTACCATGCACGTTGAGCTACCCGGCATGGGGATGCCGGCAATTGGGGAACCATTATGGCCGTAACCCGTTCAGCTGCGAAGAAATCCATCCCGGTCGCCCGAGCGACCAAACAGGTCGTCACGTTTGTCTGGCAGGGCACAGACAAGCGCGGCGTCAAGATGAAAGGCGAGCAGGAGGCACGTAACGCCAACCTGCTGCGTGCAGAACTGCGCGCCAAGGGCATCAGTCCGACGGTTGTCAAGCCCAAACCCAAGGCATTATTCGGCGGCGCCGGCAAGCCGATCAAGGCTGCCGAAATTGCATTCTTCAGCCGCCAGATGGCCACGATGATGAAGTCGGGCGTCCCCATTGTGACCTCGCTGGAGATCATCGGTGGCGGGCACAAGAATCCCCGCATGAAGAAGATGATCGAGACAATTCGCGGCGATATCGAAGGTGGCTCGTCACTTTCTGAGGCGATCACCAAATTCCCGGTCCAGTTCGATGAGCTCTATCGCAACCTGGTGCGGGCGGGCGAAGGCGCCGGCGTGCTGGAAACGGTACTCGACACCATCGCCAACTATAAAGAAAACATGGAAGCCTTGAAGGGCAAGATCAAGAAAGCAATGTTTTACCCTGCGATGACCATCGCAGTTGCACTGATCGTCAGTGCAGTCCTCCTGATTTTCGTGGTTCCAAGTTTTGAAGCGGTGTTCAAGGACTTCGGCGCCGATCTTCCAGCATTTACCAAGATGATCATTGCCGCCTCGCATGTTGCCATCGATTACTGGTGGATCATCGTTCTTCTCGGAATCATCGGCGGCGTCGCTACGGTAGCGGCATTCAAGCGCTCGGTAAAATTCCAGCACTTTGTTGACCGCGCTATTCTCAAGTTGCCTGTTGTTGGTCAGATCATGCACAACAGCGCGATCGCACGCTTCTCCCGAACACTCGCTGTGACATTTCGTGCAGGTGTGCCGCTTGTCGAAGCGCTGGACACCATCGCGGGCGCAACTGGCAACAGTGTTTATGAGAAGGCGGTCTTTCGCATCCGTGACGACGTATCGGTTGGATACCCTGTAAACATGGCGATGAAGCAGGTCAATCTGTTCCCGCATATGGTGATCCAGATGACCGCAATCGGCGAGGAAGCTGGCGCACTGGACACCATGCTGTACAAGGTCGCCGAGTACTACGAACAGGAAGTCGACAACGCCGTCGACGCCCTAAGCAGTTTGATCGAACCCATGATCATGGTGATCCTTGGCATCCTCGTCGGCGGCATGGTCATAGGAATGTACCTACCGATCTTCAAACTGGGCGCGGTGGTCGGCTGATCGATGTCATTTCTTGATCAACACCCCGGGCTGGGATATCCGGTCGCGGGGGCGCTTGGCCTGATGGTCGGCAGCTTTTTGAACGTAGTGATCCTGCGGTTGCCGCGGCGGTTGGAGTGGCAATGGCGGCGCGATGCGACCGAGATATTGGAGCAGCCGGACATCTATGATCCGCCGCCGCCGGGGATCGTGGTCGAGCCATCACACTGCCCGCACTGCAAGCACAAGCTGTCCTGGTTCGAGAACATTCCGCTGTTCAGTTGGTTGGCGCTGCGCGGTAAGTGCAGGCATTGCCATACGCCGATTTCAATCCAGTATCCGGCCGTTGAACTGCTGGTCGGGTTGCTGGCGCTCGCCAGCGTGTGGCGCTTCGGATTTGGCTGGCAGGGGTTTGGCGCAGCCCTGTTGAGCTGTTTCCTGGTCGCGCTGTCGGGCATCGACCTGCGCACGCGCTTGCTGCCTGACAACCTGACCTTGCCGCTGATGTGGCTGGGCCTGATTGCCAGCCTTGAGCATCTCTATATCCAGCCCAAGCCTGCGCTGCTGGGGGCGATCGCGGGTTATGTGTCGCTCTGGTCGGTGTGGTGGCTGTTCAAGCAGCTCACGGGCAAGGAAGGCATGGGGCATGGCGACTTCAAGCTGCTGGCAGCGATCGGGGCCTGGACTGGCTTGAGCGGCATTCTGCCGACGATCCTGTTCTCGTCGCTGGTGGGCGCGATCATTGGCGCGGCTTGGCTGGCGGCGAAGGGGCGTGATCGTTCGACCCAGATTCCATTTGGTCCGTATCTGGCGATTGCGGGCTGGATCGTGTTCTTCTGGGGCAACGAGATCATCGAAGGCTACATGCGGATGTCTGGGCTGCACTAAGGCGCGACCTGTTGCCAAGGCCAAACTCCGATACGAAAAACGCCGGCGCAAGCCGGCGTTTTTCGTTCTTAGACGGGCGCAAAGCCGTGTGGGCTTCCACTGAAAGGCCACTGGATTCCCGCTTTCGCGGGAATGACGAGACTAAAGATGCACTGCGTCACTGGAGATCCTCGCCAACGCAGGGATGACGGCCTGTAAAGATGCAAGGCCAGTGAAGATTTGCCGTGACTTGGACGTCTTCAAACGCATCTAGCGCAGTCGTCGCTCAGCCCTCCCACTTCCCCTGCGCAGCCAGGCCGTTTTCCTTGGCGCGCTCCAGCACAATCGACTGCGCCTTGGCGAAGTTGCCGTCGAGATCCTTGGCCCAGTGGGCCAGCGCGGTCTGCTGCATGGCGCGGCCGTAGGAGAAGCTCAGTGGCCACGGCAGGTTGCCGCTGCGATTCATGGCATCCAGATGCGCAGTGGCGTCTTCGTCGGACTGGCCGCCGGACAGGAACACGATGCCCGGCAGGATCGCCGGCACGGTGCTCTTGAGGCACATCAAGGTGGAGTCTGCGACTTCCTCGACGTCAGCCTGCTCATCGCAAGCCTTGCCCGAGACGACCATGGAGGCCTTGAGGATGGTGCCTTCCAGCAGCACGCCCTGGTCGTGCAGCGCGGCGAACAGCGAGCGCAGCATCGCCTCGGTGACTTCGTAGCAGGTCTGGATGTCGTGGTCGCCGTCCATCAGCACCTCAGGCTCCACCATCGGAACGATGCCCTGTTCCTGGCAAAGCGCGGCGTAACGGGCCAGCGCATGCGCGTTGACTTCGATGCAGGTGCCGGAAGGAATGTCTTCGCCGATGTTGATCACCGCACGCCACTTGGCGAAGCGCGCGCCGAGCTTGTAGTACTCCTTCAGGCGCTCGCGCAGGCCGTCCAGGCCTTCGGTCACCAACTCGCCCGGGCAGCCAGCCAACGGGTGCGTGCCCTTGTCGACCTTGATGCCCGGGAGGATGCCCTGCTTGGCCATGTATTGAGCGAACGGAATGCCGTCCTTGGTGGACTGGCGGATCGTCTCGTCGTACAGGATGGCGCCGGAGATGTGGTCGCTCAGCTTGGGCGTGGTGAGCAGCAGCTCGCGATAGCGACGACGGTGTTCTTCGGTGTTCTCGATGCCCACGGCGGCAAAGCGCTTGCCGATGGTGGCGGTGGATTCGTCGATGGCGATGATGCCCTTGCCGGCGGCGACCATGGCCTGCGCGGTTTCGGCGAGCTGTTCAATGCTCATGTAACTCTCGGAAGCTGACTGCGGAAGCGTGAATTATAGCCGCCGCCCTTCCGATCCCCTGCCCGCGCGGGGTGCAGGTCCTGCACCCGCGCGATGCGGCGCGTTGCGCGCCTTACAGTTCGCCCAGGCCGCTGGCGCGGCCATCTTCGCCCACTTCCAGCAGGCGCAAGGTATTGGTGGCGCCGTGCATTTCCATGTGCTCGCCGCTGGTGAACACCACGCGGTCGCCGGGCTTGAGCAGCTCGCCCTGGACCAGCATCTGGATGCTGGCGCGGGCCGCTTCGCGCGGAACCATGCCGCGGCTGTCGAAGGCCACCGGCGTGACGCCGCGCATCATCGCCATGCGACGGCGGGCGCCGTCATCGCGCGAGAACGCATAGACCGGCACCGACGAGCGGAAGCGCGACAGGAAGTTGGCCGTGCCGCCGGATTCGGTCAGCGCCACCACGCCACCCAAGCCGATGTGCTCGGACAGGAACATCGTAGCCATCGCGATGGCGTGGTCGGCGCGCTGCAGGTTGCGCTGCGCGGCCTCGAAATCGGTGTCCATGCCGAACGAACGCTCTGCGCCGATGCAAATGCGCGCCATCGCCTCGACCGCGCGCACCGGATAGTTGCCCGCCGCGGTTTCGCCCGAGAGCATTACCGCGTCGGTGCCGTCGATGACGGCGTTGGCCACGTCCATGACTTCGGCACGCGTGGGCAGCGGGCTGTCGACCATCGACTGCAGCATCTGGGTGGCGGTGATGACGACCTTGTTCTGCTCGATCGCCTCGCGAATGATCTGCTTCTGCAGGCCGGGCAGCTCGGCATCGCCGACCTCCACACCCAGGTCGCCACGCGCGACCATGACCACGTCGCTGGCGCCGACCACCTCTTTGAGGTTGGTAATGGCCTCGGAGCGCTCGACCTTGGACACGATGTGCGCCATGCAGCCGTGCTTGCGGGCACTGGCGCGGGCTTCTTCCATGTCGGCGGCGTTGCGGCAGAACGAGACGGCGATAAAGTCCACGCCAATATCGGCCGCCACGGCGATCAGGTCATGATCGTGCGGCGTCAGCGCGCCCAGCGACAGGCCGCCGCCCTGCTTGTTCAGGCCCTTGCGATCGCTCAGCGCGGCCTCGTTGAGGACCTCGGTGATGATCCGCTGGCCCTGCACTTCGACCACGCGCAGCTGCAGCATGCCGTCGTCCAGCAGCAGGGTATCGCCCGGGGCGACATCGCCCGGCAGGCCGAGATAGCTGACGCCGACCTGGGTCTCGTCGCCTGGAGGGGCGTTCTCGTCGGCGACCAGGTCAAAGCGCGCACCGGCCTTCAGGTAGACCTTGCCGGCGGCGAAGCGTTCGATGCGGATCTTGGGACCCGGCAGGTCGGCCAGGATGCCGACTTCGGCGCCGACCTTGGCAGCCGCCGCGCGCACGGCCTCGGCGCGCTCGCGCTGGCCATCGGGCGAGCCGTGGGAAAAGTTGAGCCGGACGACGTTGACGCCGGCGCGGATGAGGTCTTCCAGCACCCCTGGCGCGTCGGTCGCCGGGCCCAACGTGGCGAGGATCTTGGTGCGGCGCTGATGTGTGCTGGTCATGGTCTTCTCCTGAGCTGCAAACGCTACCACAGGCATGGTGGTGGTCCGTTTGTGCAGTGCAACCAAAGTCCAGCGTGACAGGCAAGCGGACGCCCGTATCTGATCCAACTGATTGATATTTATTGAAATCCATAAAAGATCAAGGCGCCCATCAGGCGCCTTGATTGGTATTTCCTTGGTATTTCACTGCGCGGCAATCGAAGCGACGGCCGCGCTTGCTTCACACCAGCAGGCGCAGGAGCGCATCCGGAGTTTCAACAATCGCCCCCGCCCCGGCGGCGACCAGCTCATCGCGCTCGCCGAAGCCCCACAGCACGCCGATGCTGCGCATGGCGTGATGCGCGGCGCCTTCGATATCCATCTTGCGGTCGCCGATCATCACGCACTGGCCGGCTGGCACCGAAAGGCGCCGCAGCGCCTCGGCGATCAGGTCGGCCTTGAAGCGACGCGCGCCGTCATCGCTGGCGCCGACGATGTCCTCGAAGCAGGCACCGAACGGCAGGCTGGCCAGGATTTGCCGGGCCGAACGCTCGTTCTTGGAGGTCACCACGGCCAGCCGATGCCCGGCCGCCTTGAGCGCGGCGATCAACTCGGGAATGCCGGCGTACACGGTCAGCTCGGTCCAGCCCAATGTGTCGTAGCGCTGGCGATACAACGCCAGCGCCTGGACCACGTCGGCTTCGTCGGCGAAGACGGACTGGAAGCTGTCGCGCATCGGCGGGCCGATCCAGGGCCGCAGCGCGGCGGCATCCGGCACCGGCTGCGCCATCGACGCAAACACATGCTGGATGCCATTGATGATGCCGGCTTCCGAATCGATCAGCGTGCCGTCCAGATCGAAGAACAGCGTGCTCCGCTCGGTCACGAAGCGCGCGCTTCCAGCGCGGCCACCGCCGGCAGGGTCTTGCCTTCCAGGAACTCCAGGAACGCGCCGCCGCCGGTGGAGATGTAGCTGACGTCCTTGGCGATGTCGTACTTGTCCACCGCGGCCAGCGTGTCGCCGCCGCCGGCAATGGAGAACGCCGGCGAGGACGCGATCGCACGCGCCAAAGTCTCGGTGCCCTTGCCGAACGCGTCGAATTCGAACACGCCTACGGGTCCGTTCCACACCACCGTGCCGGCCTTGGCGATCAGCGCGGCGTATGCGGCCGCGGTCTCCGGGCCGATGTCCAGGATCAGGTCGTCGGCCTCGACCGCGTCGACCGCTTTTACCGTCGCGGCGGCGTCGGGCAGGAACTGCTTGGCCACCACCACGTCGGTCGGCAGCGGGATGTCGGCGCCGCGCGCCTTGGCATCGGCGACGATCTTGCGCGCGGTGTCCAGCAGATCCGGCTCACACAGCGACTTGCCCACGCTGTAGCCGGCCGCAGAGATGAAGGTATTGGCGATGCCGCCGCCGACAATGAGCTGGTCGACCTTGCCCACCAGGTTGGCCAGCAGCTCCAGCTTGGTCGAGACCTTGCTACCGGCGACGATGGCCAGCAGCGGACGGGCTGGGGCGGCCAGCGCCTTGTCCAGCGCATCGAGCTCAGCCATGAGCAGCGGGCCGCCGGCGGCGACCGGAGCGAACTTGATCACGCCGTGGGTGGAGGCCTGGGCGCGGTGCGCGGTGCCGAAGGCATCCATGACGAACACGTCGCACAACGCGGCGTACTTCTTGGCCAGCGCCTCGTCGTCCTTGCCCTCGCCGACGTTCATCCGGCAGTTCTCCAGCAGCACGACCTGGCCGGGCTGCACGTCCACGCCATCGACCCAGTCGCGGACCAGTTCGACCTTGGTACCCAGCAGCGCGGTCAGGCGCTCGGCCACCGGCGCCAGCGAATCCTCCTCGCTCCAGGTGCCCTCCTTCGGGCGACCCAGGTGCGAGGTCACCATCACCGCGGCGCCCTGCTCCAGCGCGGCTTTCAGGGTCGGCACCGAGGCGGTGATGCGCTGCTCGGAGGTGATCTGGCCGTTGTCGATCGGCACGTTCAGATCCTGGCGGATCAGCACGCGCTTGCCGGACAGGTCGAGGTCGGTCATGCGGATGATGGTCATCGTGAGCTCTTGGAAGTCATCGGGGGAAAGAAGGCGCGTCAGGCGGCGCGCGACAGGAAGGCCTGCCGGCCGCAAGTGCAGGGTGAGGACACAGAAAAGGAAGTCACACGGGCATTCGCACCTGGCGCATGGAAACGGAAGATCGCCATCGCCACGCGGCCCGGGCGGCCGGGCCGTGCGGGACGTGGACAGCGGTTCACGCAGATGCGGGACATGCGGCTTCCGTCATGAAGACCGCGCCATTGTCCGGGCTTCACGCCGGGCCGGCAAACGCAGGCACGGGCTCATGCCCCATCTGGCGGTTGCCGGCCGCGTAACAGGCTGATCGCAAAGCCTGCCACGACCGCCGCGCCGACGATCAGTAAGGCCCACAGCAGCAGGCTTTTCCAGTTGATCGGCACGGCCGCGGGTTTGAGTGCGGCTTCGCCGGCCAGCGGTTGCGGCGTGGCCGCCAACGTCGCAGGCGCTGGCTGCCATTGCGCGCCACGCGCCTGGCTCAGCGCGGCGATCATCGGCTGCAGCGGGGCATCCGCACGCTTCGCTCGACCACTGCCCGCCGCGAGCGCATACGGCGGCGCGCCCTGGGCGAGGAACACCACCACTTCCGGCTGATAGCCCAGCTGCAGGCGTGGCGTGCCCACCGCGCGCCCGGCGCTGGGCAGCAGGCGCCAGTAGCGATCGCGCGTAGACACCTGCAGCGCTTTTGGCGGCGAACGCTGCGCGCCCCCCACCTGATACACCAGCCACGGGCCAGCGCGCTGTACCCACGGCGCCTCCGGGCTATCGCGGCTCTGCACGATCCACTCCACCGCCGTGTTGCCGCTGGACACCACATCGACCTGCCCGACCGGATAGCGGCCTGGCGAAACGAACTCGAAGCCCGGCGCCTGCGCCTTGCCTTCCAGCAGCACGGACTGCCAGGCGGTGGGCGTGGGGACGCGCGCGATCTCGGCCTGCACGTCCTGCAGCGCCGGCACCGCGCCGGCGACCGGCGTCAAGCGTAGATAGCGCGCCCCGGCGGTCAGCGCGATGCGCCGCTGGCTCAGGCGTTGGCGACCGTTGTCCAGCTCGACCACGCTCACGCGCGGGTCCAGCACGAACCAGGTGTGCAGGTCCTCGCTGCCTTCCAGGCGCAACTCAGCCTGCATCGGCGGCTGTCCCTGCCAGTTGAGCCAAAGCGCTTGCAGACCAGTTTTCAGCGCGCTGACATCGAGCAGCCAGCCGCCAGATTGTGTCGGCGTTGAAGCTGCGGCATCGGCGAGCTGGGTTTCGATGCGAGTCACGGCGCCGCTGGCGTCGCGCTGGGCAATCAAGCGCAGATCGCCGGCGGGCCCTGACGAGCGCGACGGCAGTGGGAACACCGGCAGCGAGACGCGCTGCGGCGGCAACGCAAGCGGCGCATCGGCGCCGAGCAGCGTGGCCGGCAGTGCTTCGCCCTGCGCATTGAGCGGCGCAACATCGGCCAGCGTGGGCGACTGCGCGGCGCGGTAGACCGCATCGGACACCACCACGCGATAGGCGCCGGCGTCGGCGCTGGAAAGCTGCATCGGCCATTGCTGGGCGTAGTCGTCGCGCACGCTGGCAGCGGTCGCACTCAACGGCAGCACCAGCAGCATCAAGGCAAAGCGTTTCATCCTTCAACCTCCGTGGCCGGCGCCGGATCGCGCGGCGGCGCCGGCGCGAAGTAGCCGACCACCGTGCACAGCAGGCCGTAGGCGATGAACGAGCCGATCCCCAGCAGGTTGCCTAGGTGCTGGCGATCGACCAGCACCAGCTTGGCCAGCACCAGGCCCATCAGCAACGCGCCACCCAACCAGAGACCGCGCTGCCCGCGCCGCGAGCCGGAGACCCAGCCGATCACGCCCAGCACGCTCCACACCACCGTCAGGCTGGTCTGCGCCGCGCTGGTCCACAGCAGCTGCGGCGTCCATGCCACCTGGCCCCAGTGATGCACCGTGTGCAGGGTCGAACTGGTGATCAACGCCAGGCCCGCGAGCCCCATCAGCAGCGGCCGGCGCTGCCGCAAGCCAGCCGGTGCTTCCCCGTGCCAGAGCCAGCGTGCGAACAGCACCACGACTGCCAGCTGCGCCAGTTCGCCAGGATTGAGCAGCGGCAGCCACGGCAGCGGCGACGCCTCCAGGCTGTCGGTCAGCGCCAGCACCCAGCCGCAGGCGAGTACCAGCAGGAAGGTCGCCTGCAGCGCCGTGCGACTGCCATCGAGCGCCTCGCCATGCGGCCACGCCAACCACCCCGCGCGCAGCAGCGAGATCGCGCATAGCAGCAGCCACGGCAAGGCCAGCAGGGCCCACGACCAGCCTTCGGCCAGCTGCGCGTGCCTGGCCAGCCAGACGCCGGCCAGCGACAGCATCGACGGCCACACCAGCCACCAGATGAACTGCGCGGCCTGCGCGCCACCACCTGCCGCACCGCGCAGGCACCACAGCGCGCGCGTCCCCAACACCGCGAACATCAGCCAGGCCAGCGCGCCGTAGCCGGCGAAGGGCTGCGCATGCACCGAGACCTGCCAGAGCGCCACCGGCAGCGCCAACGCGAAGGCCGCCATGACCGTCCACACCAATGCGGTGGCCGCGCGTCTGCGCTGCATTTCCGCCGCCAGCCACGCGCTCAACGCCAGCAGGGCAAGCACCAGATCCGGCTGGTCGGCCGACGCGGCAAAGCGCTGGATCTCGTTGAAGCCGGCGCCAGCCCACCACGCCAACGCCCAGAGATACACGATCGCGGCCAGCGCACGGGTCTTGCCCGGCTGCAGCAGCCACGCACTGGCAAAGCCACCCAGCGCGATCAACAACGCGCTCATGAAGCCGGGATTGGTGACCGCCACCAGATCATGCGCCGCGCCTTCGACCGCGATCGCAAAGCTGATCGCCGCCGCAAGCTGCAACAACAGGCCGCTGACCAGCGGCAACCGACGCTGCTGGCGCAGGCCCAGCCAGACAAGCCCTGCGCCTTCCAGGGCGAACACGCTGGCCGTGGCCCGCGCCGACAGCGCCAGCGGCACGGCCAGCGTTGCAAAGCCAGCAGCCAGTAGCGCGTGAGTCTGGCCCAACAACGCGGTGCGCGGCGCACGCACCAGCCAGGCGGCCAGCGCGGCATAGAGCGCAGCCAGCACGAGTGCGCACAACGCCAACGGCATGCCCTCGCCTTCCAGCAGGCAAGCCTGCAGCGAGAACGCCACCAGCGGCGTGCCGAACAGCAGGCTGCCGTCGATCACCCGCGCGGGCGTATCGCCACGACGCGCGTACAGCACCGGGATCAGCAGGTAGAAAGCAAAGAACAGCAGCAGGAACGGCTCGGTGCTGGCGAACTTCGCCGGCTGGTAATCCAGCACGCCCCAGACCGTACCGATGCCGAAGGTGAAGACAAACCCCAGCAGGTTCAGCACCCGCCACGCACGCACCCAGGCAATCGCAAACACGCCCGCGTTGAGCAGCGCGTAATACGAAAACAGCGCGACATGGTTGCCGCTGCCGGTCGACAACCAGATCGGCGCGAGGAACCCGGCCAAGGTGCCCAGCACCGCCAGCGTGCGCGATTCCTGCAGCACGGCCAGCACGCACATGCCGGCCACCAGCACCACGCTGATCGCAAACGCCGCCGCAGCCGGAATGAGCCCAGACAGCTTGAACGCGGCGAACACCGTCAGCAGCAGCACGCCGATCGCACCGCCCTGCAACGCCAACGCAAACCCCGGGCGATTCCCGCGCTGGCGCCAGCCGAACACCAGCCCGCCCAGCGCCGCCGCGGCGATGCCGGCATAACGCAGCTCGATCGGCAGACGGAACCAGCCCTGGTCGCCGCCATACTTCAGCAGCGCCGCGACACCGGCGAGCAACACGAGCATGCCGACCTTGACCGGCACGTTGCCTTCGGTCAGCCAGCGCTTGGCGCCGGTGAGCAGCCGGGTGAACGGATCCGGCCCATCTGGCGCCGCAGACGCTGGCTCGAAGATCGGCCTGGGAGGCGCAGCAGGAAGCGGAGGCGGCGTTGGGTTGACGCGGCTTGGCGATGCTGCGGAGGCGGCAGGCGGCGGGGCCGTCTGGGCCGCCCCCGCTTGAAACGGGGGCGATGGCGGACGCGGAGCCTGTGCGGGCGCTGTTGCGACCTCGCTTGCGGCCGAATCATTCACACGTGTCGAAGCAGGAGCGCGCTCACTAATCCAGGGCGATGCCGCGCGCGCGGGGCCTACGCCGGCGGCAAGATCACGTTCCAGCTGCTCCACGCGCCGGCGCAGTCCGCGGATCGACACCAGCGCCACGATCAACAGGATCGGCACCGCCAACACGGCCAGCCCTATCAGCACGATCAATGCTTCCACCGCCTCACTCCCTGTCGACACCAGCGACCACCCTGGCGCCGTGGCCGCATGCTACCCGAGTCGGGCGGCGGCCAAGCGCGTGCCTTTGCCGGGGCTCGGATCTCCCTTCTTCTGGCCAGATGGCGTGCCAACTCCGCTTGCCGTCACCCGTTTCGCTCCCAAACGAAGAAGCCCCGCAATGCGGGGCTTCTCGATGTGCTTCAGCGCGTGCAATCAGTCGCGATAGCCGCTCTCGTTGGCACTGTTGATGATCCAGACCAGATTGGCGCCACTGTCGAAGCCGCCCTTGCTGTCGAAGATCAGTCGCCCCATGCCCTTGTAAACATACTCGGTGCGCGTGGTACCCGAGCCATGAAAGAACGGGATCCACGCCTTACCCGTCGCGTAGACACCCTGATCGGTCGGCTGGCCGACAAGATCGGTGACCTGGCGCACCGGCATGCCGATCTTGAGCTTGTCGAACTTGCTGCCAGGCGCCAGCTTGCCGACGATCTCGCCTTCCCAGTCGTTGACGCCCTTGACCTTCTGGCCGTAGCCCTCTTCTGCATCGGAGGCCTTGATCACTTCGCCCTGGTCATTCATCCACGCCGGATGGCCGCCCGGCTTGGCCTCACCCTCGGCCGGCGCTTCTTCGGTGGTTTGGGCCGTGTCTTCTTTCTTCTTCTTGAACGGCCAGCCCGCCGCCTGCGAAGGCGCGACGACACACAGCGAAACGGTCAGTGCAGTGGCTGCCAGCCACAGAGATTTGTTCTGCATTGCATGTTCTCCTTGAACGACGATGCCCCGGTTCCTTCTGTCCCCGCCAGCGTCGGGGTCCGCAGGCACGTGGCCGGACTATACCGGTGCCGCGCCTTTTTTTTCAGTACCAACTGCACCCTCTCGCGAAAAGCCGCGGCAGCGCGGCCATATTCAAGGCCTGCCCAAAACAGCGCCATGAAAAAAGGGCGCCTCCCGGCGCCCTTTTTCTTACATCACGTTGCGACTTACTTCGCCGCGACCACGCGCACCATTTCCAGGCACTTGTTGGAGTAGCCCCACTCGTTGTCGTACCAGGACACCAGCTTGACGAAGGTGGAGTCCAGGGCGATGCCGGCGCCGGCGTCGAACACCGAGGTGCGGGTCTCGCCGCGGAAGTCAGTGGCCACGACCTTGTCTTCGGTGTAGCCCAGGATGCCCTTGAGCGCACCTTCGCTCTGAGCCTTCATTTCGGCGCAGATTTCTTCGTAGGTGGCCGGCTTTTCCAGCTCGCAGGTCAGGTCGACGACCGAGACGTCCGAGGTCGGCACGCGCAGGCTCATGCCGGTGAGCTTCTTGTTCAATTCCGGGATCACCACGCCGACGGCCTTGGCCGCGCCGGTGGAGGACGGAATGATGTTCTCCAGGATGCCGCGGCCGCCGCGCCAGTCCTTGTTGGACGGGCCATCGACGGTCTTCTGCGTCGCGGTGGCCGCGTGCACGGTGGTCATCAGGCCGCGCTTGATGCCCCATTTGTCGTGGATGACCTTGGCCAGCGGGGCCAGGCAGTTGGTGGTGCACGAGGCGTTGGAGATGATCGCCTCGCCGTTGTAGGTTTTGTCGTTGACGCCGAACACGAACATCGGCGTGTCGTCTTTGGACGGGGCCGACAGGATCACCTTCTTGGCGCCCGCGTCGAGGTGCTTCTGCGCGCCGGCCTTGTCCAGGAAGATGCCGGTGGATTCGATGACCACATCGGCGCCGACCTCGTCCCACTTCAGCGCGGCCGGATCGCGCTCGGCGGTCAGGCGGATCTTCTTGCCGTTGACGATCAGGGTGGTGCCTTCGACCGACACGGTGCCGTCGAAGCGGCCGTGCACCGAGTCGTACTGCAGCATGTAGGCCAGGTAGTCCGGTTCCAGCAGGTCGTTGATGGCGACGATCTCGATGTCGCCGTCGAAGTTCTGCACCGCCGAACGCAGCACGTTGCGGCCGATGCGGCCGAAGCCGTTGATGCCTACCTTGATGGTCATTACGGGGGAGCTCCTGAAAGGCCGCATGCAAGCGCGGCGCAGCGTTGAAGGGGCCGGCATTCTAGCAGCGCCTCCCGTTTGCGCCGGGTCACGGCCCGCCAGGCCGGGCTTTGGAAGCGCTTACACCTCGGTCATCGGCCACTACCGACCGAGGCGCGATTGCAGGGCCTGCCGCGCGCCAACCTGCCTTGATCCGGATCAAGGCGCAGCCGCCTGCGGCTGCACAGACTGCGCGCACTTTCCCACGCAGGACCTTGCACATGCGCTTGATCGCCTTCTCCCTCGCTGCCTTCGCCCTTGGCGCCGCCACGCTGCCCGCCCACGCCCAATCCCGCGGCGACTTGGCGCTGGGCCTGGGCGTGCACCAGGTCAACCCAAAGTCCGACAACGGCGCGCTCGCCGGCGGCACGCTGCCGTTGAGGGTCGGCAGCGACACCAAGCCGACCGTCAGCCTGGAGTACTTCGTCGCTGACAACCTGGGCCTGGAAGTGCTGGCCGCCTGGCCATTCGAACACGACATCGCCATCGCCGGCCTTGGGCGAGTCGGCAGCACCAAGCACCTGCCGCCGACGGTCTCGCTGCAGTACCACTTCAACAGCGCGAGGCGGGTGTCGCCGTTCGTGGGCGCCGGGCTCAACTACACGACCTTCTTCAGCGAGAAGACCACTGGTGCGCTGGCCGGCAGCGAATTGTCGCTGGGCGATTCCTGGGGGCTGGCCGCGCATGTCGGCGTGGATTTCGCCTTGAGCGCGCGCAGCGCACTGCGGATCGATGCGCGCTGGATGGACATCGACAGCAAGGTCCGCGTGGACGGCGCCGACCTCGGCACCGCGCACCTGGCTCCGCTGACCTACGGCGCGGCCTGGGTGCTGAAGTTCTGACCCCGGTCGCGACAGCGCGGCGCAGCCTCTGGCACACTCGCTGACAAGGGAATGCGAGGCTGCGTTGCCGCCAGGACAGGCGGAACTCTCCGGCACGGTGCGCGTTCCCCAAGGACCGACCACCATCCCCGGGGACCCCATGCACCTTCGTCCGCTTCATTGCCTTGCCGCGCTCGCGCTTGCCGGCTGCGCGCCTTCCGCCTTCGCCCAGGCCGCGGGCCACTTCACCCTCGGCGCCGGGCTGTATGGCATCGCGCCCAAGTCCGATGCCGGCACGATCCTGGCCGGCACCACGCCGCTGGAAGTGGACGACGGCATTGGCGCCTCGCTGACCTGGGAAACCTTCATCGCCGAAAACTGGGGCCTGGAAACCGCGCTGAACCTGGCCGGCAAGCAGGACATCACCGTCGACGGCAGCAAGGCCGGCAGCTTCGTCGCGCTGCCGCCGAGCTTCACCGTGCAGTACCACTTCAACGGCAGCGGCAACATCTCACCGTTCGTCGGCCTGGGCCTGAACTACGCCACCTACTTCAGCGAGAGCGGCGACGGCGTCCTGGCCGGCACCGACCTGAAGCTCAAGGATTCCTTCGGCCTGGCCGCGCATGCCGGCATCGATTTCGCCATCGGCGAAAGCGGCGCGGTGCGCGTGGACGTGCGCTGGATGCAGATGCGCCCGGACATCGCGCTGTACGAACAGAAGGTCGGCTCGCTCAAGATCGATCCGCTGTATTACGGCGTCGCCTACATCCACTATTTCTGAGCCGCCGATCACGCGCCCGGCCGGCTGACATCGGGCCGCACCGGGTGCGCAGGTATGATCGCCCGCTGTCGAAATTGCGTGGATGTGCGTCTTGAATCGTTTGTTCGTGCGGCCGCTGGCCGCGCTGCTGTCGCTGGCCCTGGTTGGCACCCCGTCCCTGGCCCTGGCCTGGGGCCGCAACGGCCACAAGCTCGTCGCCGAACTGGCCGAGCCCGATCTCACACCCAAGACCCGCGCGCAGATCGATGCGTTGCTGGCGCTGGAGCCCGGCGCCACGCTGGGCAGCATCGCCAGCTGGCCCGATGAACTGCGCGAGCACGATCCCGATCTCGGCAAGCGCACCGCGCCCTGGCATTACGTCAACCTGGGCGAAAGCGACTGCCATTACGACCCGCCGCGCGATTGCCGCAATGGCGACTGCGAGATCGAAGCGCTCGCCGCGCAGACCAAGCTCCTCGCCGATCGCACCGCGCCGGCCGCGCAGCGCCTGCAGGCCCTGAAGTTCGTCGTACACCTGGTCGGCGACACACACCAGCCGCTGCACGCCGGCTACGCCAAGGACAAGGGCGCCAACACCGTGCAGGTCAACGTGGACGGCCGCGGCAGCAACCTGCATTCGCTATGGGACAGCGGCCTGCTGCGTCACACGGGCCTGGACGATGACGCCTTGCTTGCGCAGATTCGCGCCCTGCCGCGGCCAGAGGCTGGACCCGGTGCAAGTTATCCGCCCAGTGCCGGGCCGTGGGCGGAGGCCTCATGCCGCATCGCCTTGTCCCCGGGTTTGTATCCGGCGCAGGCGAAGATCGACCAGGCGTATTTCGATACCTGGACGCCGGTGGCCGAGCAGCAGCTGCGCTTGGCGGGGGTGCGGCTGGCGGCGGTGTTGAATGCGGCGTTGGGGTCGCGCTAAGGCGCGGTAGCTTTTTTAAAGCAGAGCTTTCGCGCGGCTGCGGCGCACGCCTTCCTTTTGTCTTGGCAAAAGGAAGCAAAACCGCCAGCGCCTGTCCCCAAGAGGGGATTGAAAACACTCGCCGATGCCGCGCATCGGTGCCCTGTGCTCCTCGCCGCAAACGGCACGGCGCGCAAACTCGCTTCGCTCAGACACGCGCGCCTCTACGGCCGTTTCCGCCTGCGGTGCTCGGCTCGCTTTGAAGGCGCTGAAGATCAAGAGCAGAGCAACAACAAAGCCAAAGCCGCCGAGCAAGCTCGGCGCCAGACGCGCAGATCTCCGTAACCGCGGCTTCTCCGCTTTCGCCTTTGCTTGCGCTCTGAAACTCTCCGTGAGGCACGGCGAAGGGACGAGGACAAGACCCGCAGGGCGCCGCACAAGGATGTGCGGCGTTTTTGGAAGGGACAGGGATGTCCCTTCCAAAAATCCCTCGCCCCGTAGCGAACCCGCGTAGCGGGCGTGCCGCCCGGAGTGTGTTGACCAGACATGCGTCTGTGGAAAAGCGCTTCTTTGCCTAGCTTTCTTTGCACAAGCAAAGAAAGTAGGTCGGGCGGCGAAGCCGCACGAAAGCTTCTGTCTTTGGACAAAATGACGCCAAGACAATCGCCATAGGCGTCAACCGCAAATCAAACCAAACTCAACGCCCACCGCACAATCTCCCCACCCTGCATCGCCCCCGACTGCCGCCCCAACTCGCGGCCACGCAGGAACACTGCCATCGTCGGAATGCTCCGAATCCCGAACCGCGCGCCCAGCGCCGGCTGTGCATCCGTATCGACCTTGGCTAGCCGCAGGCGCGGCTCCAGCTGCGCGGCGGCAGCTTCGAAATGCGGCGCCATCATCTTGCACGGGCCGCACCAAGGCGCCCAGAAATCCACCAGCAGCGGCAGGTCGCTGTCACGCGAATGCGTGTCGAAGTGGGCCGTGTCCAACACGACCGGACGACCGACGAACAAGGCCTGGTGACAGCGGCCGCAGGTGGGCGCCTCGGCCAGGCGTGGCGCCGGCACGCGATTACGCGCGTGGCAGTGCGGACAGGCGATCAATAGCGGCTCGCTCATGCGCCGGCCTCGCCGGAGTGATCGCCGCGCAGGACGTGGCCCAGCGCGTCCTTCACCGTGACCTGCACATCGATGCCCTGGCGCACGCTCTGGGTGACGGTGCAGAAGTCCTCGAAAGTCTCCAGCACGCGCTCCAGGTGTTGGTAATCGGCGTTGGCCTCGGGCAGGTGCAGGGTCGCTTCGACCTGCGGCAGGCGCCAGCGGCCGTCGGCGTTGCGCACCGGCACGGCGGTGATCGAAGCGCGCAGCTTGCCCGGCGTGTTGCGATGCTTGCGCAGGGCGAACAGCAGGCTGGCCGACAGGCAGTTGGCGATCGAGGCCAGCAGCAGGCGCGTGGGGTTGGGGCCTTGGTCGTGGCCCAATGGCGCGGCCTCGTCGGACAACACCTCGGGCACGTCCAGGCCCTCGAACCGGATGCGGAAGGCGAAGTCCTCCTCCTGCTCCAGCACCACCGTGATCGGATCTTCGATGCCCATGACGACTCCCGGCCGCGTTGCGAAGGCGCCAAGCCTACGCCGGCGCGGCGCGAAGCGGCTTGCACGTGTGTGCGGGCAGCGCAGCAACAGGCCCCGAGGAAACGGTCCGCTATGCTGCCGCGGCCGCCGCCTGACCGGATCGCCATGACTGCCACGCCTGCTTCCCGCCGCCTGAGCCTACGCGTGCTGCTTGCCCCCGACGCGATGCTGGGGCCGGGCAAGGCCGAGTTGCTGGAACGCGTGCGCGACACCGGTTCGATCTCCGCGGCCGGCCGGGCGATGGGCATGAGCTACAAGCGCGCCTGGGACCTGGCGAGCGCGATGAACAAGATGTTCGATGCGCCGCTGATCCAGGCCAGCAAGGGCGGCAGCAGCGGCGGTGGCGCGGTCCTGACCCCGCTGGGCACGCAGGTACTGGCGACTTATCGCCGGATCGAACAGACCTGCGCCCAGGCTGCCGCGGCCGACCTGGACTGGCTGCGCGCGCACGCCGCGGCGACGTGAGCCGCACGCCTGGCGTCATCAGCGCGACGTCACGCCCGTCATCACTTTTCGTGCATGGACATGGCGAAACGGCCTGCGGTATATCCTTGTCGATATATCGGGAGTCCAGATGAAAGCCTTCGCCGTCCTGCTGCTTGCCGCGCTGTCCGCGCTCCCGGCCGTGTCCGCCTTCGCGGCTTCGGATGACGCCGCGATCAGCGTGCCGCTCGATGCCGCCGCGCTGCGCGATCTGCCGCGCCAACGTGCGCAGATGGACGTGCACGGCCAGGCGCTGGATTGCAGCGGCGTCGCGCTGGCCGCGCTGCTGCAGAAGGCACAGGCCATGCCGGCCACGCCGCTGCGCGGCCCGCAGCTGGCGCGCGTGGTCGAGGTGCAGGCGGCGGATGGCTACCGCGTGGTCTTCTCGCTGGGCGAACTGGACGCCACGCTGGGCAAGGCCCAGGTCGTGCTCGCCGACCAGTGCGCCGGCAAGCCGCTGGACGCGCACGACGGTCCACTGCGCCTGCTGGTCCCCGGCGATGGCCGTCCGGCGCGCTCGGTGCGCCAGGTCAACCGCATCACCGTGCGCACGCCCTGAGCGCGCGACACTTTCCGCTGCATCACACGACTTGAGGGGATCCTTCCGATGACACGTCTTGCTTCGCGCCTGCTGCGCACCGGCGTCCTGCTGCTGGCCGCCGCCAGCACCTTTGCCGTCCAGGCCGCCGACACCACGCCGGTCACCGTTTTCGCCGCCGCCAGCCTCAAGGAATCGATGGACGAGGCCGCCGCGCTGTACCAGAAGACCACGGGCACGCCGGTCACTGTCTCCTACGCGGCCAGTTCCACCCTGGCCAAGCAGGTCGAACAGGGCGCGCCGGCCGATGTCTTCATCTCCGCCGACCTGCAATGGATGGACTACCTGCAGGAACGCAAGCTGGTCGATACCGCCACCCGCCGCAGCCTGCTCGGCAACACCCTGGTGCTGGTGGCACCCAAGGCCAGTGCCACCCAGCTCAAGGTCACCCAGCCCGGCGCGCTGGTGAAGGCGCTCGGCGACGGCCGCCTGGCCGTGGGCCAGGTCAGCAGCGTGCCGGCCGGCAAGTACGCCAAGTCGGCGCTGGAATCGCTGAAGCTGTGGGACGGCGTGCAGGCCAAGCTGGCCGAATCGGACAGCGTGCGTTCGGCACTGCTGCTGGTCTCGCGCGGCGAAGCCCCGCTGGGCATCGTCTACGGCTCCGACGCGGCCGCCGACCCGGGCGTGCGCGTGGTCGATACCTTCCCGGCGACCAGCCATCCGGCCATCGTCTACCCGGTCGCCAGCCTGACCACCGGCACCGCGCCGTCGCGCAAGGCCTTTGTCACCTGGCTGGGCACGGCGCCGGCCAAGGCCATCTTCGAAAAGCGCGGCTTCACGGTCCTGAAGTAAGGCGTGTTCGCGTTCTCGCCTGACGAACTGGTCGCCATCCACCTCAGCCTGAAGGTGGCGGCGGTCGGCGCGCTGGCCAGCCTGCCGCCGGCCATCGCCGTGGCCTGGCTGCTGGCGCGCAAGCGCTTCGTCGGCCGCACGCTGCTGGATGCGGTGATCCACCTGCCGCTGGTCTTGCCGCCGGTGGTGATCGGCTACGTGTTGCTGGTGACGATGGGCACGCGCGGGGTGATCGGCGCGTGGCTACTGGAACACCTGGGCATCCGCTTCGCCTTCCGCTGGACCGGCGCGGCGCTGGCCTGCGCGGTGATGGGCTTTCCGCTAATGGTGCGCGCCATCCGGCTATCGATCGAACAGGTCGATTGCCGCCTGGAACACGCCGCCGCCACGCTTGGCGCGCCGCCGTGGAAGGTGTTCCTAACGATCACCCTGCCGCTGGCATGGCCGGGCCTGGTCGCCGGCGCGGTGCTGGCATTTGCCAAGGCGCTGGGCGAATTCGGCGCCACCATCACCTTCGTCTCCAACATCCCCGGCCAGACCCAGACGGTCTCGGCGGCGATCTACAGCCTGCTGCAGGTGCCCGGCGGCGAACACGGCATCTGGCGCCTGGCCGCGGTGTCGCTGTGCATTTCGCTGGGCGCGCTGGTGCTGTCCGAATGGCTGGTGCGCCGCCAGCGCGGGCACGAGGCAGAGGTGCTGTGATGCTGGAGGTGGACATCCAGCTGCAGCGCGGTGGCTTCCAGCGCCAGGTGCGGATCGCCAGCGATGCGCGCGTGCTCGCGCTGACTGGGCCATCCGGTGCCGGCAAGACCAGCGTGCTCAACGCCATCGCCGGGCTGTTGCGTCCGACGAGTGGCCGGATCGCGGTGGAAGACCGGGTGCTATTCGACAGCACCGGGCGCATCAACACGTCCGTGCATCAGCGCCGCATCGGCTATGTGTTCCAGGAAGCGCGGCTGTTTCCGCACCTGGATATCAACGCCAACCTGCGCTATGGCCGCCACGCACCGGCGCGCGCAACGCAGTTCGGGTTCGATGCGGTGGTCGAGCTGCTTGGCATTTCTCCATTGCTACAGCGACGCCCGCGCAACCTCTCCGGCGGCGAAGCCCAGCGCGTGGCGATCGGCCGCGCATTGCTGTCGCAACCCGCCTTGTTGCTGCTGGACGAACCGCTGTCCGCGCTGGATGCACAGCGTCGCGGCGAGCTGATTCCCTACCTGCGCCGGGTCTGCACCGAGACCGGCCTGCCGATGGTCTACGTCAGCCACCAGCCCGACGAGGTGCAGCAGCTGGCCGACGCGGTGCACGTGCTGGACTGAGCGGCCGTGGTGGACGCGGCCTGCACGGCCGCGCTGGTGTAGTGGACGCTGCTTCCACGCCAAGGCCGCCGATGAAGATCGCTCGCAAAAGGGATTTCCCGGTGCACCAGGTGCGCCGCTTCCTGGAACCCGGCCCGGTGGTGCTGGTGAGTTCCGCGCACGACGGCCAGCGCGACATCATGACGATGGGCTGGCACATGGTCATGGAGTTCTCGCCGTCGCTGCTGGCGTGCGTGATCGCCAGTGGCAATCGCAGCTTCGAGCTGGTGCGGGCCAGCCGGCAATGTGTGATCAACCTGCCAACCGAGCCGCTGCTGGACACCGTGGTGCGCATCGGCAACTGCAGCGGCGATGAGGTCGACAAGTTCGACGCCTTCGGCCTGACCGCACAACCTGCCACCCACGTGGACGCGCCCTTGATCGCGCAATGCCACGCCAGTTTCGAATGCCGCCTACACGATGACGCCCTGGTGGAGCGTTACAACCTGTTCGTCTGGGAAGTGGTGAAGGCGCACGTCGCGCCGACACCCAAGAATCCGCGCACCGTCCACTACCGCGGCGAAGGACAGTTCATGGTCTCGGGCAACGAGCGCTCACGGCGGCGGCTGTTCAAGCCGGAGATGCTCTAACTTCGCTTGTGCTCATGTGGGAGCCGATTCATCGGCGATGCGGCCCGTCAGAAGAGCCCTTCGCCGATGAATCGGCTCCCACAACAGCCTGGGATGCAATAGTGGGCTATCGCCCGCCCATACCACCCGATTCGACATGCACGTGCCCCTGCTCCACCGCGAAGGTGAAGGCATACAACAGCGTCACCGGCACCGGCTCAACCGACTGCGCGCCTTCGCAACTGGTGCTGTCGGCCGGCGGATGATCTGCGGCGAAATGGCAGAGCGCCGCGGGCGCAAAGCGCCATTGCCGCACCTTTCCCAGCATCGCCTGCACTAGATCCGCGTTGCTGGCCTGCGCACCCGCCGCGCAGTCTTCGCGGTCGTCCAGCAGCTCCGCACGCTGCACGTCGCCCTGCGCATCGAGCACCACCCGTGCGCAGACCGTCGTCGGTGCCAGCGTCTGTCGCGGCGAATCCGCCCGCAGCTCCGGATTGCCCGCTTCGGTCGGCGCCGGCATGCGGAAGACTTCGGTTGGCGCCAGTTCGTAACGCTCGATCTTGCCCGAAGCACCGCCATCACCTTCGGGCGTCAACATCCGCTGGTCGACGTTGGTGTTGCGGGTGGTGGCGTCGGGAGAATCGGCAACCGGGTGCGTGGCGCAGCCTGAAAGAAACAAAGCAATTGCGATGCATGACCCCAGACGTGCTTGCATCAGCGGCCCACCAAGAAGCCGGGCGGCGCATCGATCGCCTGCCGCGTATCGATAGCAACCTGTCCCGCCACGGCCAAGCCATCTTTCATCGGCGGAGTCTGACGGAACTGCGAAAGCGCCGCCATGATGGCGCGCTCGCGTTCATCAGGCTTGCGATCGGTGTCCAGGTGCACGTTCGAGGTCGTCCCATCCGGGACAACATCCGCAAGGATTTTCGTTCCAGCCGGTGTAACGGAAGAAGCCTTCTCGACCACGGGCTTGCGAATGCCACACGCGGCGTCCTGCTCCTTGCCCTTCTCGCCCATCACCAGCACGTCGCAGCGCATGTCACGTGTCTCGCCCTTTTGCAGGTCGGTCTTGTACCAGCCGTAGTCCGCGCGCTTGACGCCACCGGCCATGGTGGTCGCCGTTGGATCCTGCGGGTCGATATCAAAATCGATTGGAACGCGGACGCGGCCGGCAACGTGCTTCCCATCCTTCATTGCAGGATTGAACATCCAATTGCGCACGGCCTGTAGTGCAGCCGCTTCGAACACACCTGCCGGCTCGGCTTGCGAGACCGTCGCATCGACCACATGCCCATCGGCGGCCACATCAACCAGCAGGACGACGTGCCCTGTCACGCCATTTTGTGCTGCATCAACTGGATAAAGCGGAGGCGGACGATGCTCTGGGCGGGCTTGGGGATAAAAGCCAGCGGCGCTGTCTCCATCCACCGTTGTTGGCAAGCCCTGCCCCTGCGACGCCACCCTGACGTTCCCTGAGAACACCGGACCACCCGGCAGGGTCAATGGTTTGTCTTGCAACGCCGAAACCGATTGACCTGTTGTGTTGGCGACCACTGACACTTCGAATGCTGCCGCGGTGGTATCGCCGGCCTCCGGCTGTTGCTTGACCGACGCGGCCACGCCTTCCCGTGTGATCAGCACCGGCGTTGCGGTCTCCTCGCCGTTGCGCTTGATCGACATGCTCAGTTTGACCAGCCCATCGCCGTACGCTTCCGGCGTGATCTCGCAATCCCACTGATTGCCGGCTTTGGTCTCGACCTTGAACGCCATCGGCACTTTTGCCCGACCGCGCATCTCGAAGTTGCTTTGCTCGCCGTCCACCGTGAGGTCGAATTTCAGACTGTATTGCGGCGCGGTCGCGGCATTCGGCGTGGCAGCTGCGACCGCAGGCTGCTGCGCCCAAGCCGCATACCCACCGCCGGCAAACAACGCCAGCAACAATGCGCTCGATAAACCGGTCTGCCACCGGCGGGGACTGGGACGTTTCAACATGGCGATCCGCTCCTTGATCGGGTGGGTGTGCCAGTGACAGCCCACTGGCAAGGCGAAGGCATCCAGCTGCGTCTTGAGCATGGCCTGGGCGTAGGTGCGGCGGGCGTGCGGATGGCGCTGCAGCACGCGGGCGTCGCAAGCCAGTTCCTGGTCATGGCGATAGCGCGCCACGGCCCAGTGCAGCAGCGGGTTGAACCAGTACGCGCAGCGCAGCAGCGCGACCAGCGCATTGCACGGCAGGTCGCCGCGCGCGATGTGCTGGCGCTCGTGCGCGACGACCAGCGCGCGCTCATCGACGTCGTAGCGCTGCAGGAAATCGGCCGGCAGCACGATGCGCGGACGCAGCACGCCGGTCACGGCCGGCAGCCCTGCGCTGGTCGCGGCCACGCCAAGCCCGTGCGCGTGCATGCGCAGCGGACCAAGCCGCTGCAGGAAGCGCCGCTGCTGCCACGCCTGTACGCAGGCCACCGCAAGCGCACCGATGACCCAAATCGCGATCAACACCGGCATCCAAGGCACGGACGATGCGACCGGCACCGCCTCGAGCGCCTGTGCCTCGCCGACCTTGGCGACCATCGGCACCAGCACGGCCGGTCGCACCGGCGCGGGCAGCAGCACCGCGACCAGCGCGATCGGCACCAGCGCCCACAGGCCGTAGGTCGCACCCGCGCCGAAGGCAACGCGCATCGGCCTGCGCAGCGCCAGCACCAGGAGCAACGCCGCGCTGCTGGCCAGCGTGGTCTCGATCAACACCGCGATCAGTTCACTGCTCATCGTCCAACTCCTGTACGAGACGTTTGAGATCGGCGATGTCCTGCGCCGAGAGTTTTCCGCGCTCTGAAAAATGCGCCACCAGCGGCGCCACGCGCCCGCCGAACACCCGCTCCAACAGGCCTTCGCTCTGCTGCTGCACCCAGGCCTGGCGGGTCAGCACCGGCGAATACAGATACCGGCGCCCGTCCCTGGTCGCCGCGATAGCCCCCTTGTTGAGCAGACGGTTGAGCAGGGTCTTGATGGTCGGTTCGGCCCAGTCGTTGCGACTGGCCAGCGCGGCGACCACCTCATCGGCGCCCTGCGGACTGCGGTCCCATAGCACCTCCATCACCACGGCTTCGGCTTCGCTGATCGCCATTGCGTTTACGCCTGTAATTTTTATTGAAATTACACCCGTAATCGAAAGCCTGTCAAGGGCCAGGAATGCAACCGGGACGCCGTTTGTCGCCCAAGACATGCATCGACATCACAAAAATATAAAACGCGAATCATTTTCATTTACTATGCCGCCCGCACGCGGACCGCCGCTCACCATTCCTTAACCATCTGGACCCCTCCATGACCCGTCCTTCGCCCTCTCCCGCCGCCCTGCCGCGCCTGTCCCTGCTGGCGCTCGGCTTGTTTGCCGCCTTCCAGGCCGTTGCGCAGCCTGCCGGTGACGCCGCTGCCGATGCAGCCGACGCCAAGGATCTGGACAAGGTCCTGGTCGTCGCCCAGCGCGCCGAGCGCGTCAGCAACGGCGCAACCAACCTCGATCTGGCGATCAAGGACACGCCGCAGTCGATCAGCGTGGTCAGCCGCGAGCAGATGGACAACTTCGGTGCCAACAACCTCAACGATGCGCTGCGCCTGTCGCCGGGCATCCAGGTCGAGGAGTGGGAAACCAACCGCACCAACTACATCTCGCGTGGCTTCGAGATCGTCAACACGCAGATCGACGGCATCGGCCTGCCCAACGGCTGGGGCATCGTCACCGGCGCGATGGATTCGTTCGGCTACGACAAGATCGAAGTCATCCGCGGCGCCAACGGCCTGCTGACCGGCGTAGGCAACGCCGCCGGCACCATCAACTACGTGCGTAAGCGCCCGACCAACGATGAGGAAGGCTCGGTCTCGGTCAGCTACGGCTCCTGGGGCACCAAGCGCGAAACGGTCGACTATTCCTCGCCGATCACCACCGACGGCACCTGGGCGGTGCGCGTGGTCGCCGCGCATGAAGACGGCGGCTCGTACCTGCGCGACTACGACAAGGAGCGCACCTACCTCTACGGCGTGGTCGATGGCCAGATCGGCGAGAACGGCACCCTGACCGCCGGTTACTCGTACCAGCAGGCCAACAGCACCGGCAACATGTGGGGCGCGCTGACCTTCAACACTGTCGGCGGTGGCCAGGTCGCCTGGGATCGCAGCGCCTCGACCACCCAGGACTGGACCTACTGGAACAGCAACAACCAGACCGGTTTCCTGGAGTACACCCACCAGCTCAGTGACAACTGGCGCCTGAAACTGGCCTACAACTACCGCCGCACCACCAGCGACGACCAGCTGTTCTTCGCCTACACCTTCACCGGCCTGGACCCGGTGACCTATGAAGGCCTGAACGGCTATCCGTACAAGGGCCAGGACAAGACCACGGCCAACCTGGGCACCGCCGAACTCAACGGCACCTACTCGCTGTTCGGCCGCGACCAGGAAGCCATGCTCGGCTTCAGCCTGGCGCAGAGCCACGGCGGCACGACCTACAACCCGGCGTTCTCGGGCTTCGATGTGCTGCCGGGCTTCCCGTACGCCAACAACGTCGTGGCCGAGCCGACCTGGGGCGATCGCACCGTGCCCGACACCACCAACCAGCGCATCAAGCGCACCTACGGCGTGACCCGCGTGTCGCTGACCGAGCGTCTGAAGGCCATGGTGGGCTTCAACTACACCTCCTTCGAACGCGAAGGCCAGACCGGCGGCGTGCTGTATCGCCAGAGCGACAGCCACACCAGTCCGTACGCCGGCGTCACCTGGGACTTCAGCGATGACGTGCTGGGCTACGTGAGCTATTCGGACATCTACCAGCCGCAGGACCAGACCGACATCAACAAGGTCTATCTGGACCCGACCAAGGGCAAGAACTACGAGGTCGGCGTCAAGGCCAACTGGCTGGACCAGCGCCTGCTGACCACGCTGGCGGTGTTCGACGCCAAGCAGGACGGGCTGGCGACCTACCGCGGCCTGGATCCGGCCAGCGGCAACTACTACTACGAGCCGGTCGACGTGCAGTCGCGCGGCGTCGAGCTGGAGGTCACCGGCAAGGTCACCGACAACCTCGACGTGGTGCTGGGTTACACCCACCTGAAGATGGACGGCGACAACGGCGACGACACCTTCCCCTGGGTGGCCCGCAACGCCGCCAACCTGGCCATCAGCGCGCGCCTGCCCAGCTACACCGCGCTGTCCTACGGCGTCAGTGCCCGCTGGCAGGCCGGCACCACTTCGGGCCCGGACAGCTACAGCGGCTACACCGTTCACCAGGATGCGTATGCGATCTTCAATGCCTTCGTCGGCTGGAACATCACCGATGACCTGAGTCTGCGCGTCAATGCCAACAACATCGCCGACAAGAAGTACATCGGCAGCCTGTACCAGATCGGCTACTACGGCGCGCCGCGCAACACCACGGCGACGCTGGAATACCGCTTCTAAGCCGTTATCAGGTTGGACCTCGCGCTGGCGTAAACGCTGGCATGAGGGGTCACATCGAAAAGGCCCGCCCCTGATGGAGCGGGCCTTTTTGTTTGCGCCTTGGTGGGCTGCGCGGCTCAAGCGCGCGTTCGCACGGCGCCGCTTTCAACGCGAGATCCAGCAATGGCACCGGCAGCGTCGGCGTCGGCGTCGTGATCGATGCACATCGCAGAGCGCTCACGACCGATGCAAAGCCCGCGGCGTCATGATCGAAACAGCCCTGCTCGAACGCAGTTCACAGCGAATATGCGTCGCATCGACATCAGGCGCCAGGCACCTCCCCGACACTGCCGATGCAAGACGCAAAAAAGAAGCGCCGGACAAGCCGGCGCTTCTTTCAACACTTGCCCTATGCGTTGAATCAGAACGAATAGATCAGCGTCAGCGAGCCATTGCTCGGCTCGCCGTACGCGCCGTAGCCGTAGATCTGCGAGTAGTACTTCTTGTCCAGCAGGTTGTTGAGGTTGGCCTGCACCGAGAACCGGTCCGAGATGCGATAGCGCGCGAAGGCATTGACCAGTGCGTACGCGCCCTGACGCGCCAGGATGCTGTCGGTCGAGGTGTAGTAGGCCGTGGCATAGATGCGGTTCTGCCAGTTCACGCCACCACCGAAGGTCAGGTCCGACAGGCCACGCGGGGTGTAGCTGGTGTAGAGCTTGATCGTGGTCTGCGGTAGCTCGCTGTTGATGTCGTCGCCGTTCTCATCCTTGGCCACGTAGCGCGAGGCACCGAAGGTCGCGTTCCAGCCCGGAGCCAACTCGCCATTCACTTCGAACTCGACGCCACGGCTCACCGTGCCCTGCGCCGCGACGTAGATCGCCTCGTTCTGGTCGTTGTACTGACCGGTGGCTTGCGCCAGGTTGTCCTGCTCGATGCGGAACACCGACAGCGAGGCGTTCAGGCGATTGTCGAACCACGCCGCCTTGACGCCGGCCTCGTAGCTCTTGCCCGTGGTCGGGTCGAGGAAGCGCTTGTTGACGTCCTTGGTCAGCTGCGGATTGAAGATGTCCGTATAGCTGACATAGGTCGACCAGGTGTCGTCGATGTCGTAGATCAGGCCGGCGTACGGGACGGTCTTCTTCTGTGCGTTGACCTGGGGCACGCCGCCTTCCTGGCCATCGACCTTCCAGTCGGTGTAGCGCGCGCCGACGATCAGCTTCAACGGATCGGCCAGGGTAAAGCGCGCCGCCGCGTAAGCCGCCTTCTGCGTCACCACGCCACTGCTGGCCTCGTAGGAGGTGGTCCAGGCCGGCTCGGTGAAGTTGCCGGTCCAGCCGTTGTAGCTCGGGATCAGGCCCGGGAAGCTGCCATCTTCGTAATTGAATGCATTGTTGACGTAGTCGCGGCGGTTGTAGCTCAGGCCGGCCATCAGCTCGTGGGTGCGGCCGAACAGCTGGAACGGCCCGCTGACATAGCCATCCAGGCCATCGACCTTGCGCTGGGTATCGTAGCGACCGGCGTAAGGCACGATGCCGGTACCAGTCTCGCGGTCGTAGCCGGTGCCCGCGCTGTAGTACGGATAAAACAGCACGTCCTGCACGTCGGTCTGGTCGTGCGTGGCGCCGACCTTGAGCATCCAGCCGCTGTCGAAATCGTGCTGCAGCGTGGCGAACGCACGCTTGGTGGTCGTGTCCCAATACGTCCAGTCGGTCGCGGGATTGAACGCGCGCGAGTAGTTGGTCCTGGTGCCATCGGAGTACCACATCGGGAAGCCGCCCCAGGTGACGTCGTCCGATTCCTTCTTCTGGTAGTCGTAACCGACGCTCAGCAGCGTGTTGTCGGTCAGGTCGGCGTCGATCACCCCATAAAACAGCTTCTTCTTCTGGCTGTAACGGTCCACGGCCGAATCGGTATCCAGGTAGCTGCCGATCACGCGCGCACGTACGGTGCCGGCGCTGTTGAGCGGCGTGGTCACATCGACCGTGGTGCGGCTGCGGTTCCAGCTGCCGACGGTCTGCGAGACGCTGCCGGTCAGGGTGTGGCTGTCGGCGTGCTTGCGGATCAGGTTGACCGAGGCCGACGGGTTGCCGGTGCCACTCAGCAGGCCGGTCGCGCCACGCACGACTTCCACGCGGTCGTACAGCGCCAGGTCCAGGGCCGAGTCGCCATAGCTCCAGTTCTGCACCATCGTGGTGGGGATGCCGTCGAACTGGTAGCTGTCGATGTAGAAGCCGCGCGCGTAGAACTCGAAGCGCTCGCTGTCCGACCGGGTATTGGAGATGCCGGTGGTGTTTTCCAGCACGTCGATGATGTCGTCCAGGCCCTGATCTTCGATGCGCTGGTGGCTGATGATGCTGACCGACTGCGGGATCTCGCGCGCGGACAGGTTGAAGCGCGTGCCGGCGTTGGTCTTGCGGATCGAGTAGCCCTCGGCGCGCTCGCCCTTGACCTGCAGGCTGTCCAGCGTGGTCACGTCGGCCTTGTCCTGGTCGGGCGCCGGGGTTTCATCGGCAGCCAAGGCCGGCGCGGCGGCGAGCACGCACAGCGAAGCGAACAGCGCGCTGGACAGAAGACGGCGGCGCTGCAGGCAGACAGCGGAAGGAACGGGCGATCGGCGGGTCATGAGGGGGCTTCCAGAAAGGCGGCATCAAGCCCCACGCCAACATCCGACAGGCGCGGGACGACGAGTAAGAGGTGGCGAACAACGCCGCTGGCAGACGCCTCCCGAACGGGAGCGGCTGGCGGTCGGCCCGGGCTTGCATCCGATGCGGCGAACCGGGATGACACGATTTTAATGAAAATGATTCGCGTTCGCCAGCATTGACCTCTACTACCGTTCTGGTCGCAGCCTTATGCGGCACACCGGCCGCTGCGATCAGCACCGACACCGCCGCAAGCGGTGCCCGCGATCAAGCCGCGCGCCCACCACAAGCGTTGAACGCACATCAAGGAAGCTGGCTGCATGACCCTCGCCCTTGCCGACCTGTCCGACGCCGTCGATCTGATCCTGCAGCGCATTCCCGGCCCGCTGCGCGTCGCCGCGCCGCTGGGCATCGGCAAGCCGCACCGCTTGCTCAATGCGCTGTACGAGCGGATCGAACGTGATCCGTCGCGGCCCATGCAGCTCTACACCGCGCTGTCGCTGGATCCACCCGCACCCAAGGGCGATGGGCTGGAAGCGCGCTTCTTCAAGCCGTTTGCCGCGCGTCACTTTGGCCAGCACTTCCCCGCCTTGCGCTATGTGCAGGCATTGAAGGCGAACACGCTCCCCGCGCACATCCAGGTGGAAGAGTTCTACATGCAGTCCGGCGCGTTGCTGCATTCGACCCAGATGCAGCGGAGCTACGTCAGCCTTAACTACACCCACGCCGCCGACGGCGTGGCCCAGCGCGCGCCGAACATGATCGTGCAGAAAGTCGCGCGCGATCCGCAGGCAGCGGCCGACGCGCCACTGCGCCTATCGCTGTCGTGCAATAACGACACCACCCAGGACACGCTCGACGCGATCCGCCGTCGCGGCCTGCCGCGTCCGTTGATGGTCGCCGAGATCGATCCGCAGCTGCCCTGGATGGGCGGCGTCGCGACGGTGGGCGAGGATTTCTTCGACGTGGTGATCGATCCGCCCGGACCGCATCCGGCGCTGTTCGGCCTGCCGCGCCAGCCGGTCAGCGAAAGCGATTACGCCATCGGCCTGCACGCCAGCGCGCTGGTGCGCGACGGCGGCACGCTGCAGATCGGCATCGGCACGCTGGCCGACGCCCTCAGCCACGCGCTGGTGCTGCGGCATACCGATAACGCCACCTATCGCCGCGTCCTCGAAGCGCTGGACCCCGAGCTGATCCATCACCCCGCCGTGATCGAAAGCGGCGGCATGGCGCCCTTCTCGATCGGCCTTTACGGCTGCAGCGAGATGCTCAACGAAGGCTTCCGCCAGCTGGTGCAACACGGCGTGACCAAGCGCCGCGTCGTGGATGATGCGCCACTGATGCAGCGCATCGCCACCGGCAGCGCCAGCGACGCGGACCACGCAAAGCTCCAGGCCGAAGGCGAGTATCTGCACGGCGCCTTCTACCTGGGATCGCCCGAATTCTACGACTGGCTGCGCAACCTGGATCATGACCAGCGCCGCGCCATCGGCATGCGTAGGATCAGCGAGATCAACCAGCTCTATGGCGGCAACGAGGCGCTGGAGCGGCTGCAGCGCGTGGAATCCCGCTTCTTCAACAGCTGCATGATGGCCACCGCCTTGGGCGCCGCGGTGTCCGATGGGCTGGAGGATGGGCGCGTGGTCTCCGGCGTCGGCGGGCAGCACGACTTCGTCAGCATGGCCCACGCGCTGGACGATGCGCGCAGTGTGCTGATGCTGCGCAGCTGGCGCGGATTACCCACGCAAGCCGCCTCCAACATCCGCTGGAATTACGGCCACACCACCATTCCGCGCCACCTGCGCGATGTGTTCGTGGACGAGTACGGCATCGCCGATCTGCGCGCGCAGACCGACGAGGACTGCGTGATCGCGATGTGCGGCATCACCGATGCGCGCTTCGTCGCGCCGCTGGTCGAACAGGCCAAGCGCGCAGGCAAGCTCCACAGCGACTTCCAGCCACCCGCGCAGTGGCAGCGCAACACGCCGCAACGATTGGCGCAGGCGCTGGCGCCGTTCCGCCGTGACGGGACGCTACCCGACTATCCGCTGGGCAGCGATTTCACCGACACCGAGCAGCAGCTCGTGCGCGCGCTGACCTGGCTGAAAGAGCACACCGCCACGCGCGCCGACAAGCTGCGCACCGTCGCTGCGGCGCTGCTGACGAAAACGCCGGACGCGGCTATCGCGCTGTCGCGCATGGACCTGTCCCAGCCGCGCAGGCTGGGACAGCGGCTCATGGCCCGGCTGCTGCGTTACGCGCTGGCCCAGACCCGCGCTTAGCCTTCAGGGCTTGGCGTCGGCCGTGGCCGCGGTCGAGAGAATGATCTCGGCCAAGTGCGCGTAGTCGCCATCGAAGTGATGACCGCCGGTCAATGCCTGCACGCGCAGGTGGCCGGCCGGGATCTTGCTGCAGACCTCGTCGTCGTCGCCTTCGCCGTAGATGCAGAAGTTTTCCGCCGCCTTGAGCTTGAGGATCTCCGGCGTGGTCGGCATGCCATCAGCGACGTCGTCGGACATCCAGTTGGTCAGGTGGAACTCGAACGCGGCATTGCCGCTCAACGCCAGGTAGACAGCCTGCGACAGCTGCGCACGCGTGTCCGGTGCCAAGCGATTCACCGCAAACGGCAACACGTCGGCGCCCTGCGAATAGCCGATCAGGATCACCTTCGACTTGCCCCAATGCGGGCCGTAATAGCGCAGGATGCGGTCCAGGTCGGTGGCCAGGCCCTGCGGCGTGCGCTTCTTCCAGAAGTAGCGCAGTGAGTCGAAGCCCACCACCGGAATGCCCTTGGCCGCCACCGCCGCGGCGACTTCCTGGTCCAGGCCCGCCCAGCCGCCATCGCCGCTGAGCAGCACCGCGTAGGTGTCGCCTTGCGCCGCGGCGGTGGCGGGCACCTCGTTCAAGGGCAGGCCAGCCAGATCCTGCGGCGGCGCGGGCGGCGCCTTGGCCTGCTCGGTCTTGCCCAGCATGTGCGAGGCGGCGACCAGCGCGGCGTGGCGCACCGCGGCTTCATCGCGCGCGGCTTCCAGCTGCACGAACGAGGCACCATCGGTGCGCTTGACGAAGGCTTTGGCATCGAAGCCCGCCGCCTTCCCGCCGGTGGCCAGCGACACCCACGGCACGCGCAGCTTGGGCGCCGGCTGCAGCACGGTGATCGCGCCCTTGATCGGCAGGGTTTCAAAAATGTTGCCCTTGCCTTCGCAGGGCACGCGCCCCAGGTCCAGGCTCGGCTTGAAGTCCACGGTCAGCGCACCGGAAAACACGCCGGCATCGGCCTGCGCCGCCATCGCGTAGGCCACCGCCGCACCACTGCCCTCGCCCACCAGCAACGGTGCGCGATAGCCCGGCAACTGCGCGTAGCCCTGCAGGTAGTGCGAGAGGTTTTCCAGGTCGCCATCGGGGAATACGCAACCCTTGCCGTCGCCGGTGAACTGCCTGCGCATCTGCGGCGTATCGATGCCGGCAACGAACGCGCCAGCCTGCGCCAGCGCGCGGGCGTCGGCATCGGCCGCGGCATTCCAGCCCTGTTCGCCGGACAACATCAGCACCACCTGGCGCGGCGCGCCTTCGGTGCGGTACAGCGTCACGTCGCGGAAATTGCCGTGCGAGACGCGCTCGGGTTTGGCCAGAGGCTGCGCATGCAGCGGCAGCGCGCAGGCCAGCAACAACAGACTGCCAAGACGACGGATCATTTGCCGATGACTCCCTTGTAACCGCCGCTGATGAGTGCGGCGACATCACCCAGTACGAGCAGCGGGGTCACGCCCCCGGGCGCGGCCAGGTAGCGCGCTTCCCACTGCGGATCGAATTTTTCCTTGAAGGCACGCAGCCCGCGGAAGTTGTAGAAGTGCTCGCCGTGCGAATACAGCAGCCGGCCGATGCGATGCCAGCGCGGCGCCAGCGCATGTCCGGCCATGCCCGACAGCGGCGCCATCCCCAGGCCGAAGCGCGCGTAGCCGGCCTGCGCGAAATGCAGCATCAGCTTGGCGAACAGGAAATCCATGGTGCCGTTGGGCATGTCCTCCACGTGGCGCATCAGGTCGATGCTGGCCTCCTGCTTCAAATCCGAAGTCAGCAACGAGGCGAACGCCAGGATCTTGCCCTCGCGCCGCGCCACCGCGACCGGATTGCGCGCCACGTAGGCATCGTCGAAGGCCCCGACGGAGAAGCGCTTCTCAGCGGTGTTGTGCTTGCCCAACCACGCATCGGACACCGCGCGCAGCTGCGGCAGCAGCGCCGGCACATCGACGGTATCGATCAGCGCGAACTCCAGGCCCTCGCGCTCGCAGCGGTTGACGCCGTTGCGCAGGTTGCCGCGACGCTTGCCCTGCAGGCTGAACTCGGCCAGCGGCACCCACGCGTATTCGCCCAGTTTGAACAGGCGCAAGCCGGCATCCAGGTACAGCGGCAGCGCATCGGGGCGCACCTGGTAGAAGCAGCCGCGTGCGCCGGACTCCTTGGCGCGCTCCAGGAAGCGCCACACCAGTTCGTCCCAATCCTGGCGTGGGCCGACCGGATCGGACAACGCGATCCACGACTTGCCCTGGCGGCCGAACATCACGAACGCCTTGCCGTTCTCGGAGAACATCAGCGGCTTGTCGCCGGTCAGCGCCAGGCCGGCATCGGCCGACGACTGCTGGCGGATGATCGCATCGGCGCGGTCCAGTTCCTCGGCGGTAGGCAGCGGCAGCGGCGGCGCCGGCGGATGCAGCAACTGGCGCACGGCGAGCGCCAAGGCCAGGATTGAGACGCCGACCATCGCGCGCAGCGAACGCGGCGCCTCGGCATCGAACTCGAACTGCCACCACAGCTGGTTGCCGTAATCGACATCGCGATAGGCGAAGAACAGCAGCGCCGTCACCGCCACGCACACTACCGCCATCGCCAGCAGCCAGCCTTCGCTGAACGGCACGGCCAGCAGCGAGGCCTTGCGGGTGAACTGCTTGCGCGACAGCAGCAGGACCACCATCAGCGAACCCAGCACCAGCGATTCGTCGATGGCCAGTCCCTTGGGCAGGGCCAGCACCAGCGCGACCAGAGTCAGGCCCACGGCCGCCCACCAGGCCGCGTCCAGACGGCGCAGCAGCGCGCGCGCGACGAACAGCATCGCCACGCCCGCGATCGAACTCAAGAAATGCGCGGCCTCCACCAGCAGCAGCGGCACGTGCAGGGCCAGCAGCGCGGTGGCTTCGTCGGTGGCCGGCGTCACGCCCGAGACCAGCAACATGACCGCCACCACGGCGGTGAACGCGGCCAGCAGGCGCGGCGCCATGCCGACCATCGCGCGGGCCACCGGCGCGGCCGGGCCGCGGCCGACTTCGTGCACCGCCAGCACGCCCATCGCCAGCAACAACGGCAGCACGTAATAGATCAGGCGATACAGCACCAGCGCACCGGCCAGCGATTCGGAGGGCACGCGTCCGCCCAGCGCCAGCAGCATCACCGCTTCGAACACGCCCAGCCCGCCCGGCACATGGCTGATCACGCCCAACACCATCGCCGCGGCATAGAAGCCGACGAAAGCGGAGAAATCGATCGCGCCTTCGGGCAGCAGCCACCACAGCACCGCGGCCGACGCGACGATATCCACCACCGACACGCCCAGCTGCTGCCAAGCCAGCCACGGCGCCGGCAGACGGATGCGCACCGGACCTGCGGCAAACTCACCCTTGCGACAGGCCCACAGCAGCACCGCCGCCGCCAGCAGCGCCGCGATGCACACCGCCTGCAGCACCCACACCGGCACATGCGCCAGCGGTGCGAGCGAAGCCGCATCGAGCAGCACGCCGACCGCACCGACCACGCTAATCCCTAAGCCGAAGGCCAACGCGTTGAAGGCGATCGCGCGGGTGATCAGGCCGGCTTCCACGCCGGCCGCACCGTACAACCGCAGCCGCACCGCGCCACCGGTAAACACCCCCAGGCCGATCATGTTGCTCAACGCGTAGGCGATGAACGCCGTCTTGGCGACCACGCGGTACGGCACGCGCGCGCCGGCGTAACGCAGCGCCGAGGCGTCATAGAAGGTCAGCGAGAAGAAGCTCACTGCGGTGGCCAACAAGGCCATGCCCAGTTTCCAGCCCGCCACGCCCTGCACCGCCGCCAGCACGCCGGCGTAGGTCACCTGATGCGACAAGTCGATGAAGGCATCGATCACCAGTCCCGCGACCACCAGCGCCGCCGCGGCCAGCAGCCAGGGGCGAGCGCGTTGCAGGCGCGGCAGCCAGGTGTCCACAAAGGCACCACGGGCGCGCAGCTGCGAAAGCGTCATACGACTTCCATGCGGGTTGTAGTTCGAAGTCGCGCATGATGCGCGTCGGGGTTGAGGGGCCGCAAGCTGCTTCAGGGCCTGTGTCACATCTTGCACCAGTCAGGCTTCAGCAGGGATTTTCACGCCAGCGCCGCAGCGTGCATGGGCATGGTGGCTGCATTCCCGCAGCCGGATCACTGCATGCCCCGCTTGAACGCCCTTGCCCTCGCCCTCCTGATCCCGTTGTTGCCAGCCGCCGGCCTAGCAACGGCGCAGACACCGGCCGCTATGCCCGCCGCGACGCCGCCGGCGCTGGACGCCGCCACCGCCAACAACGTCGCCACCGTCGATGGTCCGTCAGGCCTGTTGCGCCTGCAGGTGCTGCTCGACCGCGCGCGCTTCTCGCCCGGCCAGATCGATGGCCAGCCCGGATCCAACCAGCAGCGCGCCCTGCGTGGTTATCAAGCCGCACACGGCCTGCCGGTCACCGGCGAACCCGATGCCGCCACCTGGCAGGCGCTCAATGCCGACCAGACCGCGGTGGTCGCCGACTACACGCTGACCGCCGAAGACTTGGCCGGTCCGTTCGTGCAGATTCCCAAGGACATCGCCAAGCAGGCCGGACTGAAATCGCTGGGCTATACCTCGCTCGCCGAGGCGCTGGGCGAGCGCTTCCATGTGTATCCGCAGACCCTGCAGCAGCTCAATCCGGGCGTGGATTTCGCCCAGGCTAAAGCCGGCACCGTGATCAAGGTGACCAACATCGGCGGCCTGCCGCCGCTGCCCAAGGCAGCCAAGGTGGTGGTCGACAAATCCGATTCCACGCTGTCGCTGCTGGACGCGCAGGGCAAGGTACTTGCGCAGTTCCCGGTGACCTCTGGCAGCCAGCACGATCCGTTGCCACTGGGCGAGTGGAAGATCCTCGGCGCGTATCGCGACCCGACCTTCCACTACAACCCCAAGCTCTTCTGGGACGCGAAGAAAGGCGACAAGAAAGCCACGATCGCCGCAGGCCCCAACAATCCGGTCGGTCGTGTCTGGATCGACCTGTCCAAGGAACATTACGGCCTGCATGGCACGGCTGAACCGCGCAGCGTGGGCAAGTCGCAATCCCACGGCTGCGTGCGCCTGACCAACTGGGATGTGCTGATCGTGGCCGACGCGGTGGACACCTCCGTGCCGGTCCTCTTCCAGGAGTAAGCCGATGAAATTCCTGCTGACGCTGTTGCTGGGCATCATGATCGGCGCAGTCGGATTGCGCATGGTCGAACGCACCCAGGCGCTGCGCGCCGTCGGCATCGACGTGCAGCCGACCTCGCAACCAGGCAGCGCCGCCGCAGCCGTCGACGCCGCCGTGGCGCAAGGCGCGCCGACCACGCCTGCGCTGCAGATGGTGGGCGATGTGCAGCCGGCTTCGGTGCAGCCCGCTTCACCGGACGCACCGTCTGGCGATGCCACCGACGCGCCCGCCAGCGCACCGTCGATGACACCGCAACTGCGCACGCCCGAAGCAGATCCCGCACAGGTCGATACGCCCGGAGGCTTGTTGCTGCCGGTGCAAGGCATCACCCGCAAGGACCTGCATGACACCTTCACCGACGCCCGCAGCGAAGGCCGCGTGCACGACGCCATCGACATCATGGCGCCGGCCGGCACGCCGGTGCTGGCGGTGGCCGATGGCACGGTGGAAAAGCTGTTCGACAGCAAGCGCGGCGGCTTGACGATTTACCAGTTCGAACCCACCGGCAAGCTCGCCTACTACTACGCGCACCTGCAGCGCTACGCCGATGGCCTGAAGGAAAAACAGGCGGTCAAGCGCGGCGATGTGATCGGCTACGTCGGCAGCACCGGCAACGCCAGCGCGGAAGCCCCGCATCTGCATTTTGCGATCTTCCAGCTGGGGCCGGAGAAGCAGTGGTGGAAGGGGACGGCGGTGAATCCGTATCCGGTGCTGCATGATGGGGTGGCGGTGCCGTGATGCATCGCGGGTTGCGTTGGTTGCGCGCATTCGTTCGCCTCGACACGCGTGAGTGGTTTTTCTTGCGCTAAAGCGAGAAGCAGAGCTTTCACACCGCTTCGCGGTGCGACTCCCTTTTGTCTTGGCAAAAGGAAGCAAAGCCGCCAGCGCCTGACACTCGCTGCCGCTTTGCGGCGGTGCCCTGCGCTCCTCGCCGGAAACGGCACGACGCGGGAACTCGCTGCGCTCAGACACCCGCGCCTCTTCGGCCGTTTCCGCCTGCGGTGCTCGGCTCGCTTTGAAGGCGCTGAAGATCAAGAGCGGAGTCAAGAACAACATCCAAAGCCAAAGCAGCCGAGCTTGCTCGGCTGCTTTGCTGTTGCTCTTGCCTGCGCTCTCAAACCCTCCGTGAGGCACGGCGAAGGGCGAGGACAAGACCCCGCAGGGCCGCACATGGAGGTGCGCGTTTTTGGACGGGACATGGATGTCACGCCCAAAAATCCCTCGATCCGTAGCGAACCCTCGCGAAGCGAGGGCGTGCCGCCTGGAGTGTGTTGACCAGACATGCGTCTGTGGAAAAGCGCTTCTTTGCCTAGCTTTCTTTGCACAAGCAAAGAAAGTAGGTCGGGCGGCGAAGCTGCACGAAAACCGTTGCTGTCGCTTCAGGCCAACAGTGCAGAAAGCACCACCACACAAAGAAGCAAACAAACAAAAAGGCCGGGGAACTCCCCGGCCTTTTCAATCAAGCAGCACGCCGAAGGCTTACCCCTCGATCACACCCTGCGCCGCTTCCACCACGTGATCCACCGTGAACCCGAAGAACGGGAACAGCTTCTCCGCCGGGGCCGACTCACCGAAGGTGGTCATGCCGACGATGGCGCCATCCAGGCCGACGTACTTGAACCAGAAGTCGGCCGAACCGGCCTCCACCGCCACGCGGGCGCGGATCGAGCGCGGCAGCACCGATTCGCGATAGGCCAGGTCCTGGCGGTCGAACACGTTAGTGCTCGGCATCGACACCAGGCGGGTCGGGATGCCGGCGACCTGCAGCTTCTCGCGCGCTTCGGATGCGATGCCCACTTCCGAACCGGTGGCGATCAGGATCAGCTTGGGCATACCACCATCGGCTTCAGCCAACACATAGCCGCCGCGATAAATGCCTTCGATCTCGGCCTTGCCGCGCGGCTGGGGCTTGAGGTTCTGGCGACTGAAGACCAGGCAGCTCGGGCCGTCCTGGCGAGCGATCGCCGCCTTCCAGCTAGCGGCCGATTCGGTCGCATCGCACGGACGCCACACATCGTTGTGCGGGATCAGGCGCAGGGTCGCCATGTGCTCGACCGGCTGGTGGGTCGGGCCGTCTTCGCCCAGGCCGATCGAGTCGTGCGTGTACACGTGGATGGCATGCGCCTGCATCAGCGCGCTCATGCGCAGCGCGTTGCGCGCGTAGTCGCTGAAGGTCAGGAAGGTCGCGTCGAACGGGATGAAGCCGCCATGCAGCGCCAGGCCGTTGGCGATGGCCGACATCGCGAACTCGCGCACGCCGTAGTGCACGTAGTTGGCGCCCGGATCGTCACCGACCGCGGTCTTGGCGTTCTTCCACAGGGTCAGGTTGGACGGCGCCAGGTCGGCCGAGCCGCCGACGATTTCCGGCAGCAGCGCGGTGAAGGTTTCGATCGCGTTCTGCGAGGCCTTGCGCGAGGCGATGTTGGGGCTTTCAGCCTGGATCTTGGCGACGTATTCATCGGCCTTGGCCAGGAAGTCGTCCGGCAGCTGCGCGTGCGAGCGACGCGCCAGCTCGGCCGCTTCAGCCGGGAACTGCTTGGCGTACTTGTCGAACAGCTGTTCCCACTCGCCCTGGCGGAAGCTGCCGGTGCCGTTGGCGCGCCAGCCGGCGTAGATCTCCTCGGGAATCTCGAACGCCGGGTACGGCCAGTCCAGCGCCTTGCGGGTCGCTTCCACTTCGTCCTTGCCCAGCGCCGAGCCGTGGCTGGATTCCTTGCCTTCCTTGTTCGGCGAACCGAAGCCGATCTTGGTCTTGCACGCGATCAGGGTCGGCTTGTCGGTGATCTCCAGCGCCTCGTCGATGGCAGCCTTGATGGCCTCCGGATCGTGGCCGTCAATCGGACCGATGGTGTGCCAGCCGTAGGCGGCAAAGCGCGCCGGCGTGTCGTCGGTGAACCAGCCTTCGGTCTCGCCGTCGATGGAAATGTTGTTGTCGTCCCAGAACGCGACCAGCTTGCCCAGGCCCAGCGTGCCGGCCAGCGAAGCGGCTTCGTGCGAGATGCCTTCCATCATGCAGCCGTCGCCCATGAACACCCAGGTACGGTGATCGACGACTTGCAGCTCGGGCTTGTTGTAGCGCTGCGCCAGCAGCTTCTCGCCGAGCGCAAAGCCCACGGCATTGGCAAAGCCCTGGCCCAGCGGACCGGTCGTGGTCTCCACGCCGGGAGTGATGTGGCTCTCCGGATGGCCCGGGGTCTTGGAGTGGAGCTGGCGGAAGTTCTTCAGCTCTTCGATCGGCAGCTCGTAGCCGGACAGGTGCAGCAGCGCGTACTGCAGCATCGAGCCGTGGCCGTTGGACAGCACGAAGCGGTCGCGGTTGAACCACTTCGGATTGTTGGGGTTGTGCCGGAGGTAGTCGTTCCACAGCACTTCGGCGATATCGGCCATGCCCATGGGCATGCCCGGATGGCCGGAATTGGCGGCCTGCACCGCATCGGCGGCGAGGAAACGGATGGCGTTGGCGAGCTGACGGCGGGTCGGAGCGGACATGTCAGGGACTGGGAAAGAGGCGCGTGGCGCGCCGGGAATCCCTATTGTCCCATCCCCGGCCGTTCCGGTCACATGAACTGCCCGCGATGCCCCGCTCCGCGGGACGGATCAGGCCGTGACGACGTCCGGATCCGGCTCGTCCTTCTCGCCCTTGGACACCAGCGTGGACAGGACCAGGTCGCCGGTGGTGTTGAGCGTGGTGCGACACATGTCCAGGAAACGGTCCACGCCCAGGATGATGCCGATGCCTTCCGGCGGCACCCCGACCATGCCGCAGATCAGCGCCACCACCGGCAGCGAGCCGGCCGGCACGCCGGCGGTGCCGATACCGCCCAGGATGCAGACGAACATCACCGTCAGCTGCTGGGTGATGGACAGCTCCACGCCGAAGAACTGCGCCAGGAACAGCACCGTTACGCCTTCGAACAAGGCCGTGCCGTTCTGGTTGGCGGTGGCGCCCACGGTCAGCACGAAACGCGAGACCTTGCGCGGCAGGTGCAGGTTCTCCTCGGCCACGCGCAGCGAGGTCGGCAGGGTCGCGTTGGACGAGGCGGTGGAGAAGGACAGCACCATCACCTCACGGACCGCGCCGAACCACTTCACCGGCGACCAGCCGGCCCACTTCAGCAGCGCCGAATAGACCACGAACATGTGGATCGCCAGCGCCAGCACCACCACGCCCACGTAGGCGCCGAGCTTGAGCAGCAGGTCCCAGCCGAACAGCGCGGCCAGGTTGAACATGAAGCAGAACACCGCGTACGGCGCCAGGCGGATCACCAGGGTGATCAGCGTCATCGAGATCTCGAACAGGCCTTCGACTGCGTTGCGGAACACGGCGGTTTTCTCGGTGCGGGTCAGGACCACGCCCACGCCGACCATCAGGGCGAAGAACATTACGCCCATGATCTGGTCGTCGGCCGCGGCGCTGACCACATTCGACGGCACGATGGAGAGCAGCATGTCAGCGCCGCCCGGCGCGTCCTTGCCCTTGCTGATGATGGCCTGGGCGCGATCGGCGCCAGCGGCCAGCATCTGCTGCGCGGTGGCCGGATCGGTGCCGGTGCCCGGCTTCAGCACATTGACCAGCACCAGGCCCAGGACCACGGCGATGCCCGAGGCCAGGATGGTGTAGCCCAGCGTCTTCCAGCCGATGCGGCCGAGCGAACGCACGTCGCCCATTTCCGAGATGCCCACCACCAGCGCGGAGAACAGCAGCGGCAGCACCAGCATGAAGATCAGGCGCAGGAAGATGTTGCCGGCCGGCTGGGTGATGCCGGTGAGCGTCTTCACCCAACCCGCGTCGGCACCCACGGTGCTGTGCACGATCAGGCCCAGCACCAGGCCGGCCATGAATCCGATCACCATCTTCCAATGCAAGGGCAGCTTGGACTTGCCGGAAGGTGCGTCGGTCATGCGTGAGTTCCTGTGCGTGCGAAGAAGATCACGGGAGCTTAGCAAAGACGACAGGCCTGCCCGAACCCTGCAGACAGGGCGAAGATGGCGGGAATTTCCTGACAAATTCGACAGAAACGCACGAGGCGATGTCGCGGCGCGTCGTCGATGCACCGACGCCGCGCGGGCGGATCAGCGCTCGGGATAGAGCGGCGGCAGGCTCGTGTCCTGTGTCGAGCTCGCGCGCGCGCCGATCCAGGTCGGACCGGTGGCGAACGCCTCGCGCAACAGCGTGCGGGCCTGCGCGCCATCGCCCTCGGCCCAACGCGCGCGGCGTAGGGCCTCGACCGCGCGACGCTGCGCGGGATCGGCAAGCTGGCCCATCACCGCATCCAGGTCGCGTGCAGGCGGCGGCGCCATGCCGACCAGGATCTGGCCCACGTCATCCAGCGTGCCGGTATCGAGCGCGCGACGCAGATCAGGCAAGCCGTGACGGGCACGCACGCCGGGCGCTTCGGGCAGGCCGGGCGCGATCCGCACCGGCGCACGCGAAGCCGCCGCACGGGGACGCAGATAGAACCAGCCCAGGGTCAGCACCCACAGCAGTGCGAAGGCCAGCGCGATGAGCATCCACAGGCGCGGATCGCGCAGGCCGCCACCGGTGCTTTCGCCCGAGGCCGCGACTGAGGTATCGGCGGGTGCAGCGGAAGGATCGGTTTGAGGCGCATTCGCCGGTGCCGGTTCGGGCAGGGTCGCATTGGCGAAGTTGCCCGAGCCCGCGGCGACCTCCAGCGACATGTCCGGCAGCGCGGCGGTGCGCTGCTGGTCGGCCTTGACGTCCCACCAGTCCATCTTCAAACCCGGCAGGCTCAGCGCGCCGGCGCCGCTGGGCACCAGCGAGTACTGGCGCGTAACCTTCACCACCGGCGTGGCGCCGTCGAAGCTCTCGGTGTACTGCGGCGGCTCGGCGAACACCTGCGCGCCGTCCACGGTCGGCATCGGCAGGTCCGGCAGCTGCGCGCGGGTCGCGCCGCGCGCGGTGGCCTCGACCACGAAGCTGCTGGCCTGGCCGGCCTTGAGCCCACGCGGCGCGCTGGCATAGCGCAGGCGCAGGTCGGACAGCGGCAACCACGGCTGCGGCGCGTTGTCCGGCTGGGCCAATACATGCAGCGTCTGGGTCTGGCCGGAGGCGTTGAGGTCGCTGCGCTGGCCCATGCCCAGCATGCTGTCGAAGAACCCGCCGCCGCCTGCCGCGCGCCCGTTGAACCGCGCCGCCGGCAGCACCAGGTCGCCACTGCGATCCGGCACCAGTAGGAAGCGTCGTTCGACCACGCTGTAGCGGCGGCCGTTGACCTCGCGCGTGGACTGCACGTCATCGCCCACGCGCTGCAGCGAAGTGCCCTGCGGCGGATCGATATCCAGCTGCCCGGAGACCAGCGGCACCGCGTAGAACAGCCGCAGCGTGACGCCCACGGTCTGCTGCACGTACGGCGTCAGGTCATCGACATCGGTCTCGATGTAGGCATTGCTGTTGCCCGGCTGCGCGGCCGGGGCGTCGACCACGCGCAGGCCCAGCACCGGCGTGCGCTGGCCCTGGATGTCCAGCGCCGGGATGCTGAGCTCGCCGGTGCGGCGCGGCTGCAGGGTGATGGCCAGGACCACGCTGCGGTCGACCCGTCCGTTGACCATCTGCATCTGCCGGCTGGTCGCGGTATCGATGACGTCGAAGTCGTCCTTCAGCGCGCTCAGGTCCGGCTGGCCGATGTCCTGGTCGCTCTCGATGCTCAGCACCACCGGCTGGCCGATCGCGGTGCGCGAGCGATCCAGCCAGGCGCGCGTGGCCGCCAGCACCGGGCTGGCGCTGGCCAGCAGCAGGAGCAGCGCCAGGAGCGCAGTCGTGGTGGCGCGCAGGCAGGCGACGGTGCGCGGCTCCTGCGTGGAAGCGGCCGGTCGCATCATTCTCCGTCCCTCTGGCGTCGCTGGTATTCGAGTTGGAACTTGGCCTTGAGCAGGCCGCCCGGATCGTCCGGCACGCGCCGCAACCAAGCCTCGGTGGCCTGGCGACGCTCACGCTCGGCCGCGGTTTCCGGCGCAGCCTGCGCCTGCCCGGCCTTGGCCGGATCCTGCGGCTTGCCGTCCTGCTGCATCGCCTGCTGCATCGCCTGCTGCATGCGCTGTCGCTGGGCCGCGTCGGCGGCCTGCTGTTCCTGCTGCTGTTCGGCGGCGGACTTGGTTTCGTCCGGCTTGCCGTCCTGCGGCTTGCCCTTCGAGGCATCCTGATTGGCATTGTCCTGGCCGGACTTGCCCGGATCTTTCGACGCGTCCTGCTTCGACGGCGCCTGCTGGTCCTTGTTCTGGTCCTGCGACTTGTCGCCCGACTGGCCGGACTGCGGCTGCGATTGCTGGCCACCCTGCTTGGCATCCTGGCCGTTCTTGCCTTGCTCACCGCCCTGCCCGCCGCCGCCCGGCGGAGGCTGCTGCTTGCGCGCGGCCTCGACCGCAGCGCGGTTGGCGATGGCGTCCTCCATCCCCGGCTGCTGCTTCAGGGCCGCGTCGTAGGCGGCGATGGCCTGGTCGTACTGCCCTTGTTTGGCCAGCGCGTTGCCTTGGTTGTAGAGCCCATCGGCACTGCTGAGCCCATTGAATTGCACCTGCGCGCCAGCGAAATCGCCCTTGCGATACGCCTGCGCGCCCTGCTCGATGCGCTGCTGGGCCTTCTGGTCGGCGCGCGTCCACCAGTCGGCGGCGGCGGCCGGCTGCGCCATCGGCAGCAGCACGCACAGCGCGATCGCCGCCAGCATGCCGCCGCGGCGGAACGCGAACAGGCACAGCAACATCAGCAGCGGCAGCAGCCAGTAGCCCTGATCGCGCCAAGCCGTGCCCTTCTCACCGCGCTGGGCGCGTGCATCTTCGGACTGCGGATCGAGCACGCCGAGCGCCTTGAGGTCGGCATCGCCGGCGCTGAGCGGCTGGTAGCGACCGCCGCCGGCCGAGGCCAGGCGCTGCAACGAAGCAGGTTCAAGCTGCGCCCGCCCGATCTCGCCATTGGCGGCGCGATACGCGGCCCCGGCACGCGTGCCCAGGCCCAACACGCTCACGTTGAAGCCCGCGCCCAACGCGCGACGCGCGGCGCTGTCGGCGTTCTCGTCGGCGTGGTCCGTCAGCAGCAGGATCTGGCCCTGTTCGAAACCCGCCTGATGCATCAGCGACTGCGCCAGCGCGATCGCGTTGCGGGCATTGCTACCGGCGACCGGCATGATCGACGGATCCAGCGCGTCCAGGAACAGCGCCACGTTGGCCGCATCATCGGTCAGCGGCGCGACGGTGAACGCCTCGCCGGCATAGGTCACCAGCCCGACCTGGCCGCCGGCGCGCTCGCGCAGCAACGCCGCCACCTTGGCCCGCGCCTGCAGCAGGCGCGACGGTGGCAGGTCGTTGGCATTGATGGAATCGGACAGGTCCAGCGCGATGACCAGCGGCGCGCGGGTCTGCCACAGCGGCTGTTCTTCCTGGCGCCAGGTCGGTCCGGCCAGCGCCACCGCGCCGATCACCCAGGCCAGCAACGCGCCCAGCAGGGTCAGCGTCTGGCGGCGCCCGCCGCCGACCTGCAGATGCGCCAGCAGGTGCGCATCGACCAGGCCGCGCCAGGCGTTGGAACGGCGCTCGTTCAACTTCCACAGCCACCACAGCAGCGGCAGCGCGAGCAACGCCAACAGCCACCACGGCCGCAGGAAATGGAATTCCTTCAGCGCGGTGATGAACCACTGCCAGCCGCCGCGGTTCATGCGCGCACCCCACGCCAGGCCAGCGCAAGCAAGCCGCAACAGAGCGCCAGGGCCAGCGGGATCGGATAGCGCTCGATCCGCGGCTGCACCGCACGGCCGGGCCGTGAGATCGGCTCGATCTTGTCCAGCTCCGAATAGATCCCGACCAGCTCCTCGGTATCGCGGGCGCGGAAGAAGCGTCCGCCGGTGGTCTCGGCGATGGCGCGCAGGCCTTCTTCGTCGATGTCGTCCTGGCCCTGCATCGGCAGGCGCATGCCGAACACCGACATGCCCGCCCCGCTGCCACCGAAGGCAATGGTGTGGATGCGCACGCCCTCGTTCTTGGCAAGCTCGGCGGCCTTGGCCGGATCCAACGCGCCCGCCGTGTTGACGCCATCAGTGAGCAGGATCAGCACGCGCTGCCCGGCCGGCTGGTTGCTCAGGCGCTTGACCGCCAGGCCGATGGCGTCGCCGATCGCGGTTTCGCGCCCGGCCAGGCCGCTGACCGTATCGCGCAGTTGGTCGCGGACCGAATCGCGGTCCAGCGTCAGCGGTGCCACGGCGTAGGCGCGATTGCCGAACACCAGCAGGCCGACGCGGTCGCCGATACGGCGATTGAGGAAGTCGGCCAGCACCGCCTTGGCGGCGGTCAGGCGATCCACCGGGCGACCACCCAGCTCCATGTCGGGCTCGCGCATGCTGCCGGACAAGTCCACCGCCAGCATCAAATCGCGCCCGGCCTGCGGCGGCGTCACCGCTTCGCCCAGCTGCTGCGGGCGCGACGCAGCCGCGCACAGCAGCACCCAGGCCAGCGCCGCCAGCCAGTTCACGTGGAAACGGCGCACCGCGGTGCCGCTGGTGGCGATGCCATCGAGCCGTTCGCCGTACGGCACGCGCAGCGCCGGCGACTGGCTGCGCACCGCCGGGGCCAGCCACGCGACCAGCCAGGGCAGCGGAAGCGCGGCCCACATCCACGGCCAGCCAAAACCACCGAACACCAGCCGGAATTCCTGCAACCACTGCGCGGCCATGCTCATCGCTGGCCTTCCATCAACGCGACGAAGCGTGCGCGCGCGAGGTCGCGCAACTGTTCCAACTGGCGCGGATCGATCCGCGGACGGAAGCCGCCGTCCTTGAGCAACTGGCCCACGCCTTGGCTGAAGTCGCTGCCCTGCTTGCCATCCAGAAATTTCAGCCAGGCCTCGCCCTGCAGGCGGTCGGCCTTCGGATCGACCCGGCGCGCGGCGCGGCGCAGCAGTTCGGAGGCCGACGCGACCTGCATCGGCGGCGCCAGCGCCGAGGTGCAGTTGCGATCGAACAGCGCGACCAGGCGCGCGCGACGCGTGCGCTTCCAGTACAGCCACGCCAGCGGCACGGCGACCAGGATCAACACACCAACCAGCACCAGCCACCAGCCGGGCGCAGGCGGCCACCAGCTCGGCGCGGGTGGCACGTGCACGTCACGCAGGACCAAGGGTTGCGGCGCCATCGCGCTCATGCGGTCGCCGGCACCGGTGCGGCGCGTCCTAACAGCGGCAACCACGCATCGCTGGCCGCGTCGGCACGCAAGGCATAAGCCCGCACGCCGCGGGCCGGCAGACGTTCCAGCGCGGCATGCAGGGGCTGGACGAATTCACGCCCCCAACGCTGACGCTGGCTGGCGTTGCCCAGATCCAGTTCCAGGCGGTGATCGCCCGACTGGAACGGCAGCTTGCTCTTGGGCGGCGCCTGCTCCAGCGCATCGGTCAGCATCAACACGATCACTTCGTGGTGGCCGGCCAAGGCAGGCCAGCGCACTTCCGGCACCGTCGCGACGCTGCGCGGATCGGCCAGCACGACCAGCCGCGAACCAGGGCGCAGGACGCGCTGAGCGTGCTCCAGCGCGGACGTCAGGCCGAGATCATCGGCCGGCGGTTCGGCATACCAGCGCATCAAGCCATCCAGCGCGCGCAAGGCGCCGCGCGTGCCGGAAGCCGGCGGCACCGGTGGCTCGCTGCTTGCACCGCGCAGCACCGAGATCCGGTCGCCATCGCGCACCGCCGCCCAGGCCGCCAGCGCACCGGCACGCGCCGCCTGCACCGATTTGAAGCGTACGCGAGTGCCGAAATACAGCGCCGGCGCCGTATCGGCCACGATCAGCGTCAGGCGTTCGCGCTCGGCCTGGAACAACTTGGTATGCGGCTTGCCGCTACGCGCGGTGAGCCGCCAGTCGATATGACGTGCATCGTCGCCCGCCACGTATTCGCGCGATTCGGCGTATTCCATGCCGCGACCGCGCAGCGGCGACGCCGCCGGTCCGGTCAGATGATGGCTACCGCGTCGCGCCGCGGGCCGTCGCTGGGCCAGCGCGCGCAGGCCCACCAGTTCCGCCAGCGTCGGCCGCAGACCGTTGCCCGCGTCTTCGGCCGCAGGCTGCGCGTTGCCGGGAAGAGACCGTGCCATCACGTCGCCCTCAGCCCCGCACGCTACGAAACGCGCCACATGTGCGAACACGCGGAGGCAGACAGGCGATCTTGGGAATTGCAGGTGCCATCGGCGACGTTCCGTGCGAAGCCTGAGGCATCAAGGCAGCGGCACGCGTTCGATCAGCGCATCGACCAGACGCGCGCCATCCCAGCCCTCGGCGGTCGCTTCGTAACTGGGCAGGACACGATGCCGCAGGACATCCGGCGCCACCGCGCGCACGTCTTCCGGCGTGACGTAGTCGCGACCTGCCAGCCACGCGTTCGCCCGCGCACAGCGCTCCAGCGCGATCGAGCCACGCGGGCTAGCGCCCCACGCGATCCGGCGCGCCAGCTGCGCGTCGTAACGCGACGCATCGCGCGAAGCAAGCACCAATTCGACGAGGTAACGCTCCAGCGCCGGCGCCATATGCAGGTCCAGGACCTGACGGCGGGCAGCGAACACATCGTCCAGCGACATGCGCGCAAGCTGCTCGGGCAGCGGCTTCAACGCATCGCGCGCACGATCGCGCGCGATCCGCAGGATCTCGGTCTCCGCAGACGCTTCGGGATAGCCGATCTTCACGTGCATCAGGAAGCGATCCAGCTGCGCTTCGGGCAACGGGAACGTGCCTTCCTGCTCAATCGGATTCTGCGTGGCCATCACCAAGAACAGCGGCGGCAGCGGATACGTATGGCGTCCGACCGTGACCTGGCGCTCGCCCATCGCTTCGAGCAACGCCGATTGCACCTTCGCCGGCGCGCGGTTGATTTCGTCGGCCAGCAGGATCGGATGGAAGATCGGGCCGGCCTGGAACTCGAAACGCCCATCCTGCGGACGCCAGACTTCAGTGCCGGTCAGGTCCGCTGGCAGCAGGTCGGGCGTGAACTGCACGCGTGCAAAGTCGGCCTCCATGCGCGCGGCGAGTGCGCGGATCGCCATGGTCTTGGCCAGGCCTGGCGCGCCTTCCACCAGCAGGTGGCCATCGGCCAACAAGGCAATCAGCAGGCGATCGACCAGCGCGTGCTGGCCCACGATCGTCTCGGACAGCGAGGCGCGCAGCGCGATGAACGCATCATGCAAATGGTCGTCGGAAGCGGACTGCGATGCAGACTGCGCGGGCGGACGGGCGTCGGGGGCGTGTTCCATCGAATGTCTCATGGTCTAGACCAACGTGGCTTTCGACCAACGCAGGCCTGTGGGGGTTCCATCGACCCACCATACCGCGACTCGCCCGTTCAGCGAAGGCTACGGATTCGGAGACGCGCCACGCACTCGACCCGGTCCGCAGCCTAATCGCCTGCGATACAACGAAGAACGGAGCCCTTGGGCTCCGTTCTTCTCCACGCAAAGTTGTGCAGCGATTACTGGCGAACCGCGATCACCTTCGGCGTCACGAAGATCAAAAGCTCAGCCTTGTTCTTCTGCTTGCCCTGCTTCTTGAAAAGATTGCCAAGGAACGGGATGTCACCCAGGAACGGCACTTTTGAGACCGATGCCTGATCCGTAAACTCGTACACGCCACCAATCACGACCGTCTGACCATCTTCGACAAGGACGGCAGTATTGATTTCCCGACGGTTCAAAGTAGGCACCACACCGTAATTAGGAAGTGTAATGTAGTCAGCGACATCATCCTTCTTGACAAACATATTCAAGTACACGCGGCCGTCGTGAGTAATGGTTGGCGTGACCTTGAGTTCGAGCAAGGCTTCCTTGAACTGCACATTGGGTGTTGCGGCAGTTCCTCCAGTACCACCGGTGATGGTTACATAGCCGATCTCAGTACCCTGCTTGATATCACCTTCACGTTGATTCGCGGTAATGATGCGAGGGTTGGAAACGACCTCACCGCGCCCCTCTTCCTGCAACGCAGACAGCTCGAGATCGAGATTGAAGTTTGCCCCGAGCAATGTATACGCCAAACTCGGAGCTCCGGCGGCGGCCCCATCGGTAAAGTTATTCGCGGGCAGATTGACGTTTAAGCCGCGCGTGGCGTCCACGCCACCCGTCGCACTACTGCCAATGGTTGCTACGTTGTCACCATAGGTATGGGTGCCGCCGATGCCGAACTTCGCGCCCAAATCGCGAGCGAATGTATCGGTTGCGACCACGATACGAGCCTCGATCAGCACTTGATCCACAGGCTTATCAATCACACCGATCAGTTCGCGCATTGAAGCGACTTTTTTGGGGATGTCACTGATCATCAGGGTGTTCGTACGCTCATCGGCAACCAGACGGCCGCGCTGCGACAAGAAACCATTCTCTTGATCGCCGCCCGATCCACCGCCACTGCCGCCACTGCTACCACCAATGCCCTTGGCCTCGGTCAGCGCCTTATAGATTTCGGTCGCGCTGTGATAATTGATCTGGACATAGTCAGTAATCAGATCTTCGCGATTCTCGATCGCGATGCGCGCATCTTCTTTGTCCTGCTCAAACTTGGCCAGCTCGGGCTGCGGCGCGACCCACACCACGTTGCCGTCACGACGCTTATCCAGGCCCTTGGCACGCAGCACGATATCCAGTGCCTGATCCCACGGCACGTTGACCAGACGCAGCGTGACGCTGCCCTGCACAGTGTCGGAAGCGACAATATTCAGATTGGACTCTTCAGCGATCAGCTGGAGAACCGTGCGCACCGGCACGTCCTGGAAATTGAAGGTCACCGGCTTGCCCGAATACGGCTTCGCACCAGCAGCCGCAAGCTGCGACGTTCCGGCGATCTGACCCGATGCCGCACCGACGGCAGGCTTATCGGCCTTGGCGCTGATCTCGACCACGTATTGGTTTTCGGTCTGGTAAGCGAGCGATTCGACCGTTCCGCGTGTATCCAGCACCAGCTGTGCGCCCTTGCCGGACGCATGGGCGTCGATGCGCTGGACCGGCGTGGCGAAGTCCATGACGTTCATCGGCTTCTGCAGCGAGGCCGGCATCATGACATTGGCGAGATCAACGATGACCTTGCCGTTTTCAGTGCGCAGGTCAGGGGTCGCGCCCTTGCGATCGAACTTGAGGATCAGGCGACCCGAACCATCGTCCGCGCGGCGGAAGTCGATATCGGACACCTGCACGGCTCTCGACTGGCTTGTGCTGCTGGCCGAAGCCGGGCTCTGCGCAGCGAAGGTCGGCGCCACGCCAGCCACGGCCGCGATCGCCAGGACCAGAGCGCACAACCTATGGGTTGCCGAGCGCCGCAGGGGACGCAGGCCGTGAGCGTTGGAAGCGGTCATCGTGTATCCCCTAATCATTGATCTAATGTCACAGCAGCTGGGCGCTCCAGCCAGCCACCGGCACCATCGGGCACCAGCTCAACAAGATCGACACGATCCTGCTGGATGTCGGTGATCCGTCCGTCGCTCTGGCCCATGTAGGCACCGGCCGAAACGCGATACGTCACCTTGTCAGGCGCCATTACCAGACCGACCAGGCCGGAACCGCTGCCGATCGTCCCCACCATCTTCAAGCTGTCCAACGGATACTGCTCAAGTGTTTCCTTGCGACGGTTCGGGTCCGGACGCAATCCGCTGGCATCGGCCGTACTCCAAGCCGTGCTGAACGGATCACGCAATCCCTGCGCCGCGTACTCGAAGGTCTCGAACTGCTGCATGACCGGCAGCGGCTCCAGCGGCGGAGCGGGACGCGCACGCACATTGGCCACCCAGTCTTCCAGGTTCGGCGCATCGCCAGGCGTGCTGGTGATGCCGCGCGTGCAGCCCGCCATGGCAACCACGGCTATCGCGACGGCAAGCACGCGGATCTTCTGGTTAGAGGAACGCTGACTCATGGTTGCGCTCCTGCAGGTTGCGTGCCAGCTGCCGCTTTTTCCTGCGCAGCGGTCTCTTCCTCGTCCATGTAGCGATAGGTCTTAACCGTACCGGACAATTCGAGATTGCCGTTGGACGTGATGCCACCCTTATCGACAGGCTGCAGCGAGATGTCATGCATGGTCAGAATCACCACGCGTGGGAGCGAAGCCACGCCGCTGACAAACGCGCCGAACTGGTGATAGCTGCCGACCATGCGCAGCGCGATCGGTGTCTCGACGTAGAACTCTTTGGGCGACTCCGAACCGGGCTGGAACAGCTCATTGGTCAGGCCACTGGACAGCGCCGTCTGCGAAATATCGACAATCAGGTCGGGCATTTCGGTCTTGCTGGGCAGCTGACGCAACATCTGCTGCAGCACCTGCTCCATCTGCGCCAGCTGCTGCTTGAGCGGCGCCAGGTTGGAGGCGCGGCCGGCCTTCTGCTCGAACTCGGCACGCAGCGTCGATTCCTGCCCTTCCAGGCCTTCAAGTTCCTCACCCTGCCCCTTGAACACCAACAGATAGGCCAGCACCAGGATGAAGGCACCGATCAGCACGCAGAACCCGATTTTGTAGTTCTGCGGCCAGCCACCGATGTTGTTGAAATCCAGCTCGTTGAGTTTGACTTTCTTCTGGCTCATGACGCTGGGCTCCCTTGCGTCGGGGGCGTGGTGGAAGCAGGCGGCGTCGCTGCGGGTGCGGCAGGTGCCGGCGCACCCGGCGCAGCGCTTGGCGCAGGCGCAGCGGAAGGATCGGTGACCGGCGCGACGCCCGGATCAACCGGCGTCGCCAGTTCGACCTTCAGCGTGAACATGTAAGGGAGCGCGCGACCCGGCACTTGGACGGTTTTGTCGTCGTTCTTCGCTTCGATGATCGACAACACCGGCTTGGTCATCCAGCCCGACCCTTCCAGATTGCGCATGTAGGTACTCACACGCGCATTGGACTGCGAGCGACCGGACAACGTCAGGATATTGCCGTCCTGCTTGATGCTGGACAGCACCACGCCATCGGGAATGGTGCGGACCAGCGAATCGAACAGGTGCACCATCTGCGAGCGATTGGCCTGCAGTTCCTCGATGACCTTCTTGCGGGCTAGCAGACGATCCTTCTGCTTGTCCAGGGCGTCGATTTCCTTGATCTGGGCATCGACCTTGACGATCTCGCCCTGCAGAAACGCATTGCGCGCGTTCTGGCCGTCGATCTGGCCGTTGTAGTAGAACCAGATGAAGAGTGCGAGCACGACGGAGATGGCCGCAGCCATACCTAACATGCCGTAGAACTCCTTCTGGCGCTGCGCGCGACGTTCCGCGCGCCACGGAAGAAGATTGATCTTTGCCATCAGTCGAAGCTCCGCAGCGCCAGGCCGGTGGCGATCATCAGCGCCGGTGCATCCTGGGCCAGCGCATGCGCCTGGACCTTCGGGCCCAGCGTCATCTGCGCCAGCGGATTGGCGACGATGGTCGGCACGCCCAGCTGTTCCTCAACCATTTCCGGCAGACCGGACAACGCGGCGCAACCGCCAGCGAGCACGATCTGGTCGACGCGGTTGAACTCGCTACCTGCGTAGAAGAACTGCAGCAGGCGGCTGATCTGCTGGACCGTCGCTTCCTTGAAAGGCTCCAGCACTTCGACTTCGTAGCTTTCCGGCAAACCGCCCTGGCGCTTGGCCATGCCGGCTTCTTCATAGGTCAGGCCGTAGCGACGCATGACTTCGTCGGTGAGCTGCTTTCCGCCAAAGACCTGCTCACGGCTGTAGAGGCTGCGCCCGCTGCGGATCACGTTGAGCGTGGTCATGGTGGCGCCGATGTCCACCAGCGCGACGACGCCATCGTGGGGCACCGGTAGGTCGCCAGCCAGCAGTGCGAAGGCGTTCTCGACCGCGAAGGCCTCCACGTCCATCACCTTGGCGGTCAAACCACCGAGTTCGAGCGCGGACTGGCGCAGCTCGACATTTTCCGAGCGCGACGCAGCCAGCAGCACCTGGACCATTTCCGGGTTGCTGGGCAGTGGGCCAAGCACCTCGAAATCCAGGTTCACTTCTTCGATCGGATACGGGATGTAGTTGACCGCTTCGAGCTCGATCTGGGCTTCCAGCTCGCTCTCATCCAGCTCGGCGGGCATCGGGATGATCTTGGTGATCACGGCCGAACCTGCAACGGCGGCGGCGGCATTCTTGGCCTTGGTGCCGGCGCGGGTCACGGCGCGGCGGATCGCTTCGCCCACGGCCTCGACTTCCACGATGTTCTTTTCCACCACGGCATTCGGCGGAAGCGGTTCCACGGCGTAGTGTTCCACACGGAAACGATTGCCGACGCGGGTCAGCTGCAGCAGCTTGACCGCGGTCGAACTGATGTCCACGCCGATGAGCGTAGATTGGCTTTTCGGGATGAGCCCCACGGTGTATCCCCTTCCGACCGGCGAAACGTCGGGCTGGTTCAGCCCAGCCTCACATTAATAATGAATTCTTTACAACTTGCAAGCGCTCGAGCGAACCCGTGACGGGTTGCCAAGTTCTCGTAAGGATGTCGCCCAAGTCTTTGTTTCCCCCAAGGAAGCAGACCCCCGCTCCCGGATGCATCTATACTCCCGTGCCACGAATTGTGCAATCGGAAGCTCCCTGATGTCCCGTTTCCGCCGCCTGCTGCGCTGGGCGATTGGTTTGTGTCTGGTCGGCGCCTTGGTTGGCGCGGTGATTCTAGGCTTTCTGTATTACTCCATTTCGTCGAAGCTGCCATCGATCCAGTCGCTGCGTGACGTGCAGCTGCAGGAACCGATGTATGTGTATGCCAACGACGGCAAATTGATCGGGATGTTCGGTGAGACCCGCCGCTATCCGGTCGATATTTCCCAGGTGCCGAAGAATGTCCAGCACGCCTTCGTGGCGGCCGAGGACTCCAACTTCTATGAGCACGGCGGCATCGACCCGACCGGCATCTCGCGCGCGGTCTGGCAGACGCTGACCAAGGACGGCCGCGTGGCCGGCGGCAGCACGATCACCCAGCAGGTGGCGCGCCAGTTCTTTCTTAGTAATGAATACAGCTACACGCGCAAGCTGGCCGAGATGATGCTGGCCATGCGCATCGAGGGCATGCTCAGCAAGGATCAGATCCTGGAGCTGTATCTCAACAAGAGCTTCTTCGGCAATCGCGCCTACGGCATCGCAGCGGCCGCCGAGTTCTATTACGGCAAATCGCTGCAGGAACTGACGCTGGGCGAGACCGCCACGCTGGTGAGCTCGCTGAAATTCCCTTCCAGCGGCAATCCGATCAGCAATCCGGTGCGCAACCACCAGCGCAGCGTGTACGTGATCGAGCGCATGCGCGAAGACAAGTACATCACCCAGGCCGATGCCGACCAGGCCAAGGCTGAGGAACCGCACGCCGCGCCACATGAGCGTCCGATCGACGTCTACGCGCCCTACATCGCCGAAATGGTCCGCCAGGAAATGGTCGCCAAGTTCGGCGGCGACGTGCTGGACAAGGGCTACCACGTCACCACCACCATCGATCCGCTGCTGCAGCCGGCCGCCGACAAGGCCGTGCGCGAAGGGCTGGCGACGTATGACCATCGCCACGGCTGGCGCGGGGCGGAGAAGCATTTCGACGTCACCGCCGATGCCGATGCCGAATCGCTGGCCGGTCACTTGAGCGGCATCGTGTCCGAAGGCGGCCTGGATCCGGTGATCGTGGCCAGCACCTCGGGCGAAAGCGCCACGGTGATCACCCGCAACGCCAGCCAGATCGTCCTGAACGCCTCGGCCAGCAAGTGGACCGGCCGCACGCCGGGCAAGCTACTGGAACGCGGCGATCTGGTCCGCATCGGCGCCGAACGCAAGGACGCCGGCAGCGACAAAACGCCAGCGGGTGATGCCAAGCCCGAGTACGTCTACACGCTGGACCAGCTGCCGCAGGCGCAGTCGGCACTGGTGTCGCTGGACGCCAACAACGGCGCGATCCGCGCCCTGGTCGGCGGCTTCAGCTTTGCGGCGAACAAGTTCAACCGCGCCACCCAGGCGCGCCGCCAGCCGGGTTCGAGCTTCAAGCCGTTCCTGTATTCGGCCGCGTTCGAGAAGGGCTTCAATCCGCTGTCGATCGTGCTGGATGCGCCGGTGGTGTTCCGCGACCGCCGCGGCCACGTCTGGCGCCCGGGCAACGACGACGGCAAGTTCGCCGGCCCCATGCGCCTGCGCGAGGCGCTGGTGAAGTCCAAGAACCTCGTCTCGGTGCGCCTGCTGGACGCCATCGGCGTGGATTTCGCACGCAAGTACATCAGCCAGTTCGGCTTCGACGAGGCGGAACTGCCGCCGAACCTGTCGATGTCGCTGGGCTCGGCCTCGCTCACTCCGATATCGGTGGCGCGTGGCTACGCGGTGCTGGCCAACGGTGGTTCGCTGGTGACGCCGTGGTTGATCGATGAGGTCAAGGACCGCGACGGCAAGGTGGTGTTCAAGGAAAACCCGGCCACCGCCTGCCGCGCCTGCGGCCGCCACGGCGCCAACGCACAGGCGCCGAGCCAGGTGGTCGATGGCTTCAACTTCGGCCCGGCCCAGGACCAGCAGCCGGCCAAGGCCGAGCCGCTCGCCACCTCCAAACCGGATCCGGCCGTGGATCAGCAGCCGGCGCCGGGCACCAACGTGGCGCCGCGCGCGATCGACGAGCGCACCTCGTACCAGATCGTCTCGATGATGCGCGACGTGGTCCGCCGCGGTACCGGCACCGCCGCCAACGTGCTGGGCCGCGAGGACACCGCGGGCAAGACCGGCTCGACCAACGACCACCGCGACGCCTGGTTCTCCGGTTTCGCCGGCCCGTACGTGACCACGGTGTGGGTGGGCAAGGACAACTTCCGCTCGCTGGGCTACCGCGAATACGGCGGCAAGGCCGCGCTGCCGATCTGGATCGACTACATGCGCGTGGCCCTGAAGGACAAGCCGATCACGCCGAACGATCCGCCGGAAGGCATGGTCGAGGTCAGCAAGAACGGCGCGACCGAATGGATCAAGGTCGAGGACCTGGACCGCATGCAGGGCGACGACACGCTGCAGGACGAGAACGCCACCGACGAGGCCGCGTTCGACATCTTCTGATGTCTCCTTCCCCGCGCGCCGTTGCAACGACGGCGCGCGGCGAGGCTTCGTTGTAGAGTCAGGCGGTCTTCAACTGGGAGGCCCGCCATGCACCACGCCCGCCAACACACCCAGACCCAGACGGCCGAACGCCGTCGCCGGCTCGCCCACGAGGCAGCCCGCCTGATCGCCGAAAGCGGCATCCGCGACTACCAGCTCGCCAAGCGCAAGGCGGCCAGCCGGCTTGGCATCCACGATGACGCCAGCCTGCCGCGCAACCACGAGATCGAAGATGCGCTGCGCGAGTACCAGCGCCTGTTCGCCGGCCCGGACCACGCCGGCCTGTTGCGCGCGCGGCGCGAGGCGGCCGCGCAGGCGATGGACTTCTTCAGCAGCTTCTCGCCGCGCCTGGTCGGCCCGGTGCTGGACGGCACCGCCGACGCGCGCTCGCCGGTGCAGCTGCACCTGCATAGCGACGACGAGGACGCGGTCGGGCGCTTCCTGGAAGATCACCGCATCCCCGCCGATGCGCGCGTACAGAAGCTGCGCATGGATCGCACGCGCCATGCCGACGTCACCGTCTGGGGCTTTGCCGCCGACGGGGTGAACTTCGACCTGGCGGTGCTGCCGCGCCAGGCACTGCGCCAGGCGCCGCTATCGCCGGTGGACGAACAGCCGATGGCCAGAGCCTCGGCCTCGCAACTGGCCGCCCTGCTGGCCAGCGACCCGGTCACCACGCACGCCGGACGCTGAGCGCCCTGCCCGCCCGGCAAAGCTATACTTGCCGGCTTCCTGAATTCCCCAAGCGCCCGTGCGGGCGCCACCGCCATGTCTGAAGTCTCCAGCGAAGCCGCGCGTCGCCGCACCTTCGCCATCATTTCCCACCCCGACGCCGGCAAGACCACGCTGACCGAGAAGCTACTGCTGTTCGGCGGTGCGATCCAGATGGCCGGCTCGGTCAAGGGCCGCAAGGCCGCGCGCCACGCGACCTCGGACTGGATGGCGCTGGAAAAGGAGCGCGGCATCTCGGTGACCTCTTCGGTGATGCAGTTCCCGTACGAGGGCAAGATCGTCAACCTGCTCGACACGCCGGGCCACGCCGACTTCGGCGAGGACACCTATCGCGTGCTGACCGCAGTGGACTCGGCGCTGATGGTCATCGACGTGGCCAAGGGCGTTGAGGAACGGACCATCAAGCTGATGGAAGTCTGTCGCTTGCGCGACACGCCCATCATGACCTTCATCAACAAGCTCGACCGCGAGGGCAAGGACCCGATCGAGTTGCTGGATGAAGTGGAAACCGTGCTCGGCATCCAGTGCGCGCCGGTGACCTGGCCGATCGGCATGGGCCAGCGCCTGAAGGGCGTGGTGCACCTGATTTCCGGCGAGGTGCACCTGTACGAACAGGGCCGCAACTTCACCCGCCAGGATTCGACCATCTTCCCGTCGCTAGACGCGCCGGGCCTGGCCGAGAAGATCGGCGAGAAGATGCTGGCCGACCTGCGCGACGAGCTGGAGCTGGTCCAGGGCGCGAGCAATCCGTTCGACCTGGAGGCCTATCGCGCCGGCAAGCAGACGCCGGTGTTCTTCGGCTCGGGCGTGAACAACTTCGGCGTGCAACCGCTGCTGGACTTCTTCATCGAGCACGCGCCTTCGCCGCAGCAGCGCGCTACTACCGGCCGCGAGGTGCAGCCGACGGAGAACAAGCTGTCCGGCTTCGTATTCAAAATCCAGGCGAACATGGACCCGCAGCACCGCGACCGCGTGGCGTTCATGCGCGTGTGCTCGGGCAAGTTCACCGCCGGCATGAAGGCCTTCCACGTGCGTACGGCCAAGGAACAGAAGCTGGCCAACGCGCTGACCTTCATGGCCTCGGATCGTGAGATCGCGGCGGAAGCCTTTCCCGGCGATGTGATCGGCATCCACAACCACGGCACGATCTCCATCGGCGACACGTTCACCGAAGGCGAGAACCTGAGCTTCACCGGCATTCCCAACTTCGCGCCGGAGCTGTTCCGCCGTGCGCGCCTGCGCGACCCGCTCAAGCTCAAGCAGCTGCAGAAGGGCCTGGCCCAGCTGTCCGAAGAAGGCGCGACCCAGTTCTTCCGCCCACTGATGAGCAACGACCTGATCCTGGGCGCGGTCGGCGTGCTGCAGTTCGACGTGGTCGCCTATCGCCTGAAGGACGAATACGGCGTGGACGCGATCTTCGAGCCGGTCGGCGTGACGACGGCGCGCTGGATCGAATGCAGCAACGCCAAGAAGCTTGAAGAATTCCGCGAGAAGAACGCCACCAACCTAGGCATCGATGCGGCAGGCGAACTGGTCTACCTGGCGCCGACCCGGGTCAACCTGCAGCTGGCGCAGGAACGCGCGCCGGATGTCATCTTCCGCGCGACCCGCGAGCACGCCCACAGCACGCTGGCTGACTGACGCGACCGGCGCACACCCAAGCTGAACATCGCTTGGGTGCACCGCAGCATTGCGGCAGCCGGTGCCACGTAGATGAGAATGGACTGCGATAAAGTCAGGCCATGGCCCTTCAGGCACATCCCGAGACCAACCTGCGCGACGAGATCGCCAGCGCCCTGACCCACGGGTTGGGCGCGGTGGCATCCCTGGCCGGCGGCGCGGTGCTGATCACTCTGGCAGCGCTCTACGGCGATGCCTGGCAGCTGGGCACCGCGATCGTGTTCAGCACCACGCTGCTGCTGCTCTACGTGGCCTCCACGCTGTACCACGCCATCCAGCACCCGATGGCCAAGGCGCGGCTGCAGATCTTCGACCATTGCGCGATCTACCTCCTGATCGCCGGCACCTACACACCGATCCTGCTGATCGGCATGCGCGGTCCCTGGGGCTGGGGCATGTTCGCCGCGGTCTGGGCGATCGCGCTGTTTGGCGTGATCTTCAAGCTGTTCTTCACCGGACGGTTCCGGCTGTTGTCCACGGGCCTGTACCTGGCGATGGGCTGGCTGGTGGTGGTGGCGATCGAACCGCTCCTGAAATCCGTCGACGGCTTCACCCTGGGCTGGCTGCTGGCTGGCGGGCTGTTCTACACGCTGGGCACCTATTTCTACCAGCGCGATTCGGTGCGGTATTTCCACGCGATCTGGCACCTGTTCGTGCTGGCCGGCAGCGTATGCCACTTTGTCGCGGTGACCGGCCAGGTGCTGGTGCCGCGCCTGCATCACGGCGGCTGAGCGCGCCGGCGCGCGTCAAGACAAGCTGAACGCCTCACCTGCCTTTCGCAGGGCGTAAACACCCCGGCTGTCGATAGTGGCCCGCATGAGCCCAGACACCGCCCCATCGCGCAACCTCGCCCGCGCCCATCCGGTCCTGACCGCGCTGAGCATCGTGGTGGTCCTGATCGTGCTGCTGATCATTTTCTGGGACTGGAACTGGTTCAAGGGCCCGGTCGAGCGCGCGGTGCAGTCCAAGACCGGCCGCGCCTTCCATATCGACGGCAACCTGGATGTGGACCTGGGCCGCGTCACCACGATCCGCGCCGATGGCTTGCGCCTTGCCAATGCGGACTGGGCGCTCAAGACAGCGCCGGAGATGGCGACCGTGCAGCGGCTGGAGATCGACCTGGACGTGCCGCAGCTGGTGTTCCATCGCAGCCTGTTCCTGCCCGCGATCCGCATCACCCAGCCGGTGGTGGAACTGCAGAGCCGCACGGCTGAACAAGGCGGCGGCAACTGGATGCTGCAGGGCGAAACCCCGGCCGAGGCACAAGACAGCGGCATGACCCCGCGCTTTGGCGCGGTGATCATCGACACCGCACGCCTGCATTACCTCGACGCCCCCAACAAGACCGATCTGAAGATCGAAGCCACCAGCGGCCAGCCCGACGCGCAGTACAAGGCGCCGCCGATCGACCTGAAAGGCAGCGGTCGCTGGGGCGCCAACGCCTTCACCCTCGGCGGCCGCATCCAGTCGCCGCTGGATCTGGCCGAGAGCCAACGGCCTTATCGCATCGACCTGCAGGCTGCAGCCGGCGCGACAAAGGCGCGCGCGCGCGGCACGCTGATCGATCCATTGCACTTCGGCGGGTTCGATCTGCGCATGGCGCTGTCCGGCCAGGATCTGGCCGATCTGTATCCACTGATTGGCGTGGCGATCCCGCAATCGCCGCCGTATGCCTTCGACGGCACGCTGACGCGCAACGGCAACACCTGGCACTACGACCGCTTCACCGGGAAGGTCGGTGACAGCGATCTGGGCGGCTCCACGGCCGTGACCGTCGGCGGGCCACGCCTGACGCTGGAGGCCGACCTACACTCCAAGCGGCTGGATTTCGACGACCTGGCCGGCTTCATCGGCGCGCCGTCGAAGGGCGGCGCTGGCGAAACCCGCAACGCCGAGCAGGCGGCCGAAGCCGCAGAGCTGGCGGCCAATCCGCGCGTACTGCCGCAGGATCCCTACGACCTGTCCAAGCTGCGTTCGATGGACGCCGATGTGCACTGGAAAGCCACGCGCATCAATGCGCCCAAGCTCCCGATCGACGACATGGACGCGCATCTGGTTCTTAACGATGGGCTGCTGGAATTGAAGCCACTCAATTTCGGCGTGGCCGGCGGAGACATCCGCTCGCAGGTGCGGCTGGATGCGCGCAATCCGACCATCCGCACGCGCGCCGACATTGCCGTGCGTGGGCTCAACCTGGGCCAGCTGTTTCCCGATGCCAAGCTCACTGAAGATGCGGTCGGCCGCATCGGCGGCGACATCCGCGTCGACACTTCAGGCAACTCCATCGCCCTGATGGCTGGCAATGCCACCGGCGATATCGGCGTGGGCATGGGCAAGGGCCACATCCCGCAGCTACTCGTCGAACTGGCCGGCCTGGATGTGATGCAGTCGCTGGGCTATCTGTTCGACCGCGACAAGCAGGTGCCGATCCGCTGCGCCTTCGCCGATTTTGGGATGAAGGATGGCTTGATGCAGACGCGTGCGATGGCGTTCGACACCACCGACACCATCGTGCTGGGCGATGGCTCGATCAACCTCAAGGACGAGTCGCTGGCGCTGACCCTGCGGCCGCGTCCGAAGGACCGCAGCTTCCTCAGCTTCCGCACGCCGCTGGACATCGGCGGCACCTTCAAGGACCCGAGCTTCCGTCCGGACTTCAAGAAGCTGGGTCTGCGCGGCGCCGTTGCATTGGCGCTGGGCACGATCGCGCCGCCGGCCGCGCTGCTGGCGACGATCGAAGTGGGCGGCGGCAAGGACAGCGACTGCGGCGGCAAGTACGCCAAGTAAGGCCATGCCTCACGAGGCGATGTAGCGCTGCAGCGCGTCCAGGTCGGCCTGTTGTTCCTCGATCACCGCCTTGACCAGGTCGCCGATCGAAATCACGCCGATCACGCGCCCTTCCTCGACCACCGGCAAATGGCGGAAGCGGCGCTGGGTCATGACTTCCATGCAGTGCTTGACGGTCTGCTGCGGTTCGACCGTGACCACCTGCGCGGTCATGATCTGATCGGCGCGCGTGGTGTGCGATGAGCGCTCCAGCAGCACGACCTTGCGTGCGTAATCGCGCTCGGACAGGATCCCGACCAGCACTTCGCCCCGCATCACCAGCACCGCGCCGACGCCGTGCCGGTCCATCTTGCGCACCGCGTCGAACACCGGTTGATCCGGCTCGACCGCGATGACTTCAGCGGGTTTGCCTTCCAGAAGTTGCTTCACCGTGCGCATGGGATGCTCCGGCAGCCTCGGTTGGTCCGGAGGATACGCCTTCGCGCGCCGGCAGCCACTGCTGAATCAGGTACAGCGGTCTCTGTTTGGCTTCTTCGTACAGCCGGCCAAGGTATTCACCGATCAGCCCCAGCGCGATCAGCTGGGTCCCGCCCAGGAACAGCACCACCGTCATCATGCTCGGCCAGCCGGCGACCGGGTCGCCATGCCACAGCGCGCGCCCGATCACGATCACCGCATAGACGAAGGAGAGCGCCGCCACCAGCAGGCCCAGATACGTCGCCGCGCGCAGCGGCGCGGTCGAGAAGCTGGTGATGCCTTCCAACGCGAAATTCCACAGCTTCCATGCGCCGAAGTTGCTCCGCCCGGCGATGCGCGATTCGCGGTGATAGGGAATCGAGAGCTGGTCGTAGCCGACCCAGCCGAACAGCCCTTTCATGAAGCGGTGGCGCTCGCGCAGCTGCTTCAGCGCCACCTGCGTGCGCGGCGACAGCAGGCGGAAATCGCCCGTATCGGCCGGAATCGGCGTCTTCGACAGGCGCCCGATCACCCGATAAAACCCGTGCGCGGTGAAGCGCTTGAGCCAGCCTTCGCCATCGCGCTCGACGCGCGTGCCGTAGACGTTGTCGTGGCCTTCGCGCCAGGCCGAGACGAACTGCGGGATCAGCTCCGGCGGGTCCTGGCCATCGGCGTCCAGGATCAGGACCGCGCTGTCTTCGGCGACCAGGTCCAGGCCCGCGGTCAGCGCCGCCTCCTTGCCGAAGTTGCGCGACAGCCGCAGCAGCTCGATCTGCGGGTCCGCCGCGGCCAAGCGCTGCATCACCTCCCAGGTGCGATCGGTGCTGCCATCGTCGATGTAGAGCACGCGCGCCTGGATGGCATCGAGCCGGTCCAGCACGTTGCGGAGGCGCGGATGCAGGCGCGGTAGCGCCTCTTCTTCATTGCGCGCTGCGATCACCACGGTCAGGCGGTCGTGGGCCATGGCTTACTCCAAGGTCTGCAGGTAGCCGGTGCCGCCGATCTGGCGCACCTGTCGCTGGATCCAGCCCGCCCGGCGGGCCACGTACGGACCCGGTCGTGCGGCGTTGTAGGTGCGCGGCGCGGGCAAGACTGCTGCCAGGCGCGCGGCCTGATCGGCACTCAAGCGCGACGCATCCACGCCCCAGAACGTGCCCGCCGCGGCCTGCGCGCCATAGATCCCGTCGCCGAACTCGGCGATGTTGGCGTAGACCTCCAGGATCCGCTCCTTCGGCCAGAGCAGCTCGATCAGCACCGTGTACCAGGCCTCGATGCCCTTGCGCACGTAACTGCGCCCGGACCACAGGAACAGGTTCTTGGCCACCTGCTGGCTGATCGTGCTGGCCCCGCGCACGCGACCGCCGCGCTCGTTGTGCGCGCGCGCCTTCTCGATCGCGTCCAGGTCGAATCCCGAATGCGTGGCGAAGCGCTGGTCCTCGGCCGCCACCATCGACAGCGGCAGTGCCGGCGCGATCTTGTCGAAATCCCGCCACTGGTAGGTCGGATGGAAGCGCCATTGCCCCTCGCCCCAGGCCTCGAACTGCCGCGCCACCATGAAGGCCGACACCGGCGGATCGACGAACCGCAGCACCAGCACCTGCAGCGCCGTCCCGGCCGCGATCAGGAACGGCAATGCCAACAGCCAGCGCAACCAGCGACGGCGTCGGGACGGGGCGGAGATGGGATCGATGGTGGGCTCCAGGCGAGGCCGCGTGATGAGGCGAGAATGTTACCTGTTCATCCCGATGCGTCCGCGCCGCCGCCACGCTTGCGCTTGGAAAGCAGGCGCCGCGCCCACACCATAGAGCCCTCGATGGCGCCGGACGGCGCTCGCATCTTCTGGATTTTCCGTGAACTCGACTTCGCCTTCTGCCGATCTGCGTACCCGATTCCTGCTGCCGGAGGCCGGCGTGCGCGGCGTGGCCGTGCATCTGAGCCAGGCCTGGGCCGAGCTGCGCGAACCGGCCGACTATCCTGCCAATGCCCAGCGCCTGCTGGGTGAGGCCGTGGCTGCCGCCGCGCTGTTCACCGGCCACGTCAAGATCGACGGTCGCCTGTCGGTGCAGCTGCGCAGCAGTGCCGGCCTGCGCGCGCTGTTTACCGAGTGCACCTCGGCCGGCACCGTGCGCGGCATCGTCCAGCTCGAGGATGGCGCCGACGCACCGGCTGACCTCTCGACGCTCGGCGATGACGCACTGCTGGCGATCACGATCGAAAATCCCGGCCTGGATCCGCGCGAGCCCCAGCGTTACCAGAGCCTGGTCGAACTGAGCGCCAGCACGCTGGATGCGGCCTTCCAGGATTATTTCCTGCAGTCCGAACAGCTTCCGACACGTCTGCTGCTGGCTGCCGATGGCGAGCGCGTGGCCGGAATCATGCTGCAGAAGTTGCCTGGCGACGAAGGCGACGCCGATGGCTGGCAGCGCGCCGGCGTGCTGTTTGACACGCTGGGGCGCGAGGAACTGCTGGCGACGCCACAAGCCGAGCTGCTGCACCGCCTGTTCCACGAAGATGGCGTGAGCGTCCTCGACAGCCAATCGCTGCGCTTCGGCTGTTCGTGCTCGCGCGAACGGGTCGAAGGCATGCTGACCTCGCTGGGTCGCGAGGAAGCGACCGCCGCGGCGGAATCGGGCGAGGCCGAGGTGCGCTGCGAGTTCTGCGGCCGCCGTTATGTCTTCACGCCGCAGGAGATCGCCGATCTGTTCGACGGCGCGCCACTGATGGCCAGCGGCTCCGAACGCCTGCAATGATTTGCTGACGAACGGCACATTTCCTTCACCGTTCGACTTGTTAAATAAACATAAATCAAGTAGTTTCCAGTCTCATCACGCCCTGGGAACTTTTTCCCCGTCGCGTCAGTCAGAGCTGAACCATGCGCCTGCGCCCCCGCCGACCGCTAATCGCACTGATGCTTGCCGTTTCGATGGCCAGCACGGGCGCGTTTGCGCAGTCGCGCAGCAGTGCCGGCACGACCATGCTGCCGGTGTGGAACAGCAATGGCCAGGTCGAAGGTGCGCTCATTCTGGAGCCCACCAGCGAAGCGGCGACCGGCGCCCGCTGGAAGCTCGGTCGCAACACGCTGAGCGCCGCGTTCGGGCTGGACTCGACTGAGTCGCTCGGCCTGCTCTGCAACAACCGCACCGGAATCGGCAACAGCATCAGCAGCCTGATCACCGCCTGCAATGTGGCCATGCTCGACGACGACGGCGTGCCGTCCAACAACAGCCAGCGCTTCAGTGCCGGCGCGGCCCTGAGCCGTCCGGGTGGCAAGGTCGGCTTGAGCGTCGGCAATGGCCACGACACCCTGCCCGGCTGGATGACACCCGGCAGCACCAATCCGTCGGTGGGCCGTTTCGAGCAGAACGATCTGGCCGTATTCGGCCAGAAGAACATCGGCCGCGAAGGCTTCGTCACCATCGGCGGCACTGTCGCTCATGCGCGCTTAGTACCGGCGTCCGAGCTGACCAACATTCCGGACCAGTGGAACAGCCGCAGCCTGAGTATCGGCGGCGGCTATGGCGCCTTCAGTGGCAGCATCGTCGGCCGCGTCGTCGATGCCCCCGGCCAGCCGGGCAAGTGGGAAGGCCTCGGCGTTGGCCTGACCTGGCACACCCCGTGGAGCGGCCAGCTCACCGTCGGCGCCGAAAACATTGTCACCAGTGGCAAGAATCCCTTCTCGCCCAACTCGCCAATCCCCGATGACGGCACCGTGCCGTACGTGCGCTACGAGCAGGATCTCTGATCCCAGCTTCTTTGGTGACGCAGCAGGCGTCCCTCGGCAACACGGTCGCGATACTTCCTACGCACGCTCTGCCAGCCATCTGGGCCTGTTCGTGACTTGATTCAGCGACTCAGTTGGATCGCAGCGAAACGCAGAAAAATTCAAAGCGCCAGCAGGTCCTGCATGGCGCTCAATGGCTTGCGAGTTGCCCCCGTACTACTCCAACCGCAGTTCCGCATCGCCGGAGAAGGTCTCCAGCTTGATCTCGCCTTCGCCGCTGCCGTAGCGGGTGTCCATGGAGCGGCCGGGGCCGTGTTCGGGGCGGTCGATCTTGGCGTTGGGGGCCTTGAGGTCGCCACTGAAGGTTTCGGCGGTGACGTGGGCAGAGAGGTCGCGCGGCAGGGTGAGCAGGACACCGCCGCTGACGCTGGACAGCGACACCTTGCCGTTGCGTGCCAACCCGGTCGACACGCGGGTGCTGCCGCTGACGCTGTTGGTGGACAGGTCGCGCAGGCGCTCGTCCTTGACCGCGACGTGGATGTCGCCGGAGACCGTTTCCACTTCGACTTCGCCGTTCAAGCGACCGCGCAGGGTCACGCCGCCGCTGACGGTCTGGATGTCGACCTCGCTGCTGTTGGCCGTCGCGGTGACATCGCCGCTCACGGTGTTGATCGAGAGTTCGCGCGGTGCTGCGGCGACGATCACCGAGCCGCTGACGCTTTCGATCGACAGTTCATCCGGCGCCACGCCGGACACGTCTACATCGGCGGACACCGCATGCAGATCCAGCTGCGCGCGGATCGGCACCATCAGCTGCAAGTCGGTCGGACCGGATGATTTACCGCCCCAGCCGCCGCCTTTGGGATAGCGCACCTTGATCTGCAGGTCGCTGCCGTCGCCTTCGACTTCGAGCTTTTCCACGCCGTCGCCGAGGGTGCCGCGCAGCTGCACTTCAGGCTTGTCCCAGGCGCGGACCTGGATGCGGCCCTTGATGTTTTCCACCTCGACCTTGCCGCGCGCATCCAGCGGGTGGCTCTGGTTGATGGGCGTGGTGGCGTGGGCCGACAGGGCCAGCAGCAGGAACGGAAGGGCGAGGAGCGTGCGCATGGGAGGTCTCTCAGCTCAAGGCCGCCTGGCGGGTCAGCGCCAGGCGACGGTCGTAGGTGTAGCGCAGCGTCTGCAGCAGCTGGCGCGAACGGGGATCGCGGTCGATCGCCTGCAGGATCTGCGTGGCGCTCTTGTCGAGGTCTTCGACCGCCGGCGCCAGCGCGACCGGCATCGTGCCGCCGCCCTGCATGCGCTCCAGGGCGATCTGGTAGTCGCGGGTCATGCGCACGGCTTCGGCCCGCAGCGGTGCGTGGACCGGCGCGGCAGGCTGCGGCGCATCCAGCATCGGCGTCATGCGCATGCCAAGGACAGCGATCACCGCGACGGCCGCGGCCACGGCGAACGGCTGCCAGCGTACGCGTCGGCGTGCCGCGGCCTGGATCGGCGTGACTTGCGGCGCGCGTGGTTCCAATTGCGCGGCGATGCCGGACCAGAGATCCCGCTCGGGCGCGATGTCCTGGCGCAGGCCACGCAGGGCGAAACGCAGATCGTCGTCATGGTCTTGGTTCATTGGTGTGCCTCCAGACGGGTGCGCAGCAACTGGCGCGCGCGGTGCAACTGTGCTTTCGAACTTCCGATCGCCATCCCCAGCGACACGGAGATCTCTTCGTGTTTCCAGCCTTCGACATCGTGCAGGACCAGCACGGCACGGGCGCGCGGCGGCAGCGTGGCCACCGCGCGCTCCAGATCCATGCCCAGTGCCGGGCCATGCGCGCGCGGGTCGACCATTGCGATGTCGTCGTTGTCGGCCTCGTCTTCCCAGCGCGGGCCGCTGCGCCGGCTGCGCAGCTCCATCAGCGCGGTGTTGACCGCCATCTTGTGCAGCCAGGTCGAGAGCGCGCTTTCGAAGCGGAATTCCGGCAGCGCGCGCCAGACCCGGACGAAGGTTTCCTGGGTCAAGTCCTCGGCGCGCGCGCCGTGGGCACCGACCAGGCGCACGATCACGCCGTGGACCCGGCCGGCGTGCTTCCGGTAAAGCGCTTCGAAGGCGCGGGTGTCGCCGCTGGCAGCCGCACGCGCCTGGTCCAGGTCCGCATCGGCGGCATCAGGGGCGATCGGGTCGGTAGCGAAGGTCACGGCCGAGGTCAGCATGCCAAGTGAGATGCACGCCTCGGCGGGAAGGTTTAAAGCCGTCGTGCGATCAGTTGGGGATCAGCGCGGCGATTACGTGGTTGACGTAATCCTCGAACTCTTCGTGCTGCATGCGCGGTTGGTGCAACTGCAGCGACAGCTGCAGGAAGCCCACGTAAGCCGCATATGCCAGGCGCGCGCGATGCTGAGCATCGGTGCGGCCCAGCCCGGCCTGGCGGAACGAGGCGACCAGATATTCCATGCGTCGCTGCGACACGCGCGCGATCACCGGCTGCACCGCCGGGTGATCCAGCGCCTTGAGCAGCTCGCTATAGATAATGTGTGACTTTGCTTCGTGGGCAACCAGCAGGAACAGCTGGCGCAGCCGCAGGCGCGGATCGGGCACCGCCTCCAGGCTGCCGAAGACGCTTTCCTGCTCGACCGTTTCCCAGCGCTCCAGCGCAGCCTGCAGCAGCGCGTCGCGGGAAGGGAAGTGCCAGTAGAAGCTGCCCTTGGTGACACCCAGCCTGCGCGCGAGCGGCTCGACTGCGACGGCCGCGATGCCCTGTTCGGCCACCATGTCCAACGCGGCCTGCGCCCAATCGTCGGCACTCAGGCGGGGCGCACGGGAGGACGAAGACGGTCTGGCGTTGTCGGCTGGCGTATTCATCGCGGCATTTAACCATACGCCAGAGAACGCTGCGGTATGTTTGCTGCACTGCGGCATTAAATCTTTTCTGATCAAACGCTTGTATGGATTGACGGCACTTCAAAGGCCGGTCCATACTTCTGCGTATGGTCAATCTTCCGCACGCTGACAGCAGCTCCAGCGCCACCGCTGAAACGGTGCGCCTGACCGGCGCCTGCGGCACTGGACTGCAGGGCAGCACCTTCCTGCCGCCACCACCTGCGGCGCATGGATTGCCGACCCTGCTTTATACCCATGGCTTCGGCCAGACCCGCGGCGCCTGGCACAAGACCGGGCTCGGCCTGGCCGCGCAGGGCTACGCGGGGCTGGCCTATGACGCGCGCGGCCACGGGGGGTCGCAGCGCAACGCGCACGACCTGCCCTACGACGCCGAACAGTTTATCGATGACCTGATCATCGTCGCCGGCGAGCAACCCGAACCGCCTGTGCTGATCGGTGCCTCGATGGGCGGCCTGTTCGGCCTGATCGCCGAGTCGCGCTGGCCGGGCTTGTTCTCGGCATTGGTCTTAGTGGACATCACTCCGCACTGGGAAAAGGCCGGCCTGTCGCGCGTGTTGGAATTCGCCACGGCGTTTCCGTCCGGATTCGAATCGCCGGCACAGGCCGCCGAACTGGTCGCCAATTACCTGCCCAACCGTCCGCGCCGTTCTGCCGAGGAACTGATTCCTCTCATGCATGAAGGCGAAGACGGCCGCTGGCGCTGGCATTGGGACATGCGCCTGATCGACGATCTGGTCCGCGATAGCGCCCAGCACCAGGACGACATCGCCGAAGCCGCGCGCAGCGTGCGTTGTCCGGTGCTGCTGGTCAGTGGCGGGCGCAGCGAGATGGTGTCCGAGGACAACATCCGGAGCTTCCAGGCCTTGGTGCCGCACGCGCAGCATGTGCAACTGCCGCAGGCCGGGCACATGCTCGCCGGCGACGACAACGACGCATTCACCGGCGCGGTGCTCGACTATCTGGGCACGCTGTCGCGCGCCCGGCACACCCGCTTCTTCAACACCGCTTTCGATTCCGCTTCCGGAGCACGCTCATGAGCATCCTCGTTCCGTTCCTCGCCGTGCTGCTGGCCGCCGGCTTGGCCGCTTATCACCGCATGCGCCTAGCCACCTGGGCCGCGATCAGTGCCTGCGCGCTGGTCGCCTGCTGGCTGCTGGGCGCCAGTGCAGTCGCCTGCGTGATCGCCGCGGTCATCGTGGCCGCCATCACCCTGCCGCTGCTGCTGCCGCCAGTACGCAAGGCGCTGGTCACCGCGCCGATGATGAAATTCTTCCGCAAGGTGCTGCCGCCGCTGTCGCAGACCGAGCGCATCGCACTGGAAACTGGCTCGGTCGGTTTTGAAGGCGAACTGTTCACCGGCGATCCGGACTGGCAGAAGCTGCTCAACTATCCCAAGCCGCAGCTCACCGCAGAAGAACAGGCCTTCATCGACGGCCCGGTCGAAGAACTCTGCACGATGATCAACGACTGGGAGATCACCCACGTCCGCGCCGACCTGCCGCCGCAGGTGTGGGACTTCGTCAAGCAGCACAAGTTCTTCGGCATGATCATTCCGAAGGAATTCGGTGGCCTGGGTTTCTCGGCGCTGATGCACCACAAGGTGATCCAGAAGATCTCCTCGATCTCGTCCGTGGCCAGCTCGACGGTCGGCGTGCCCAACTCGCTGGGCCCGGGTGAACTACTGGTCCATTACGGCACCCAGGAGCAGAAGGACTACTACCTGCCGCGCCTGGCCGCCGGCCAGGAAGTGCCCTGCTTCGGCCTGACCGGTCCGTTTGCCGGTTCGGACGCGACCTCGATCCCCGACTACGGCATCGTCTGCAAGGGCGAGTGGAACGGCGCCAACGTGCTCGGCGTCAAGCTCACCTTCGACAAGCGCTACATCACCTTGGCGCCGGTGGCCACGCTGATCGGCCTGGCCTTCCGCATGTACGACCCGGATGGCCTGATCGGCGACACCAAGGACATCGGCATCACCCTGGCGCTGCTGCCGCGCGAAACGCCCGGCGTGGATATCGGCCGTCGCCACTTCCCGCTCAACTCGCCGTTCCAGAACGGCCCGATCCACGGCAAGGAAGTCTTCATCCCGCTGAGCCAGCTGATCGGCGGCGCCGACATGGCCGGCAAGGGCTGGAACATGCTCAACGAGTGCCTGGCCGTGGGCCGCTCGATCACCCTGCCCTCCACCGCCTCGGGCGGTGCGAAGTTCGGCGCGGTCGTCACCGGCACCTACGCGCGCATCCGCAAGCAGTTCGGCCTGTCGATCGGCCGCTTCGAAGGCGTCGAAGAAGCCCTGGCCCGCATCGGCGGCAAGGCTTACGCGATCAGCGCGCTGGCCCAGGCCACCGCAGCGGCGGTGGATCGCGGCGACGTGCCGTCGGTGCCCTCGGCGATCGCCAAGTACCACTGCACCAACATGGGCCGCGAAGTGGTGTCCGACGTGATGGACGTGGTCGGCGGCAAGGGCATCATCCTGGGCCCGAAGAACTTCGCCGGCCGCAGCTGGCAGGCCGCGCCGATCGGCATCACGGTCGAAGGCGCCAACATCATGACCCGCAGCCTGCTGATCTTCGGCCAGGGCGCGATCCTGTGCCATCCGTGGGTGATGAAGGAAATGAAGGCCGCGCAGGACCCGGATCACGCCGCCGGCCTGGAGGCGTTCGACCGCAGCCTGTTCGGCCACATCAGCTTCGGCATTTCCAATGCGGTGCGTTCGTTCTGGTTCGGCCTGACCGCCGCGCGCATCGGCGCCGCGCCAGGCGATGCCTACACCAAGCGCTTCTTCCGCAAGCTGGATCGCTACTCGGCCAACCTGGCGCTGATGGCCGACGTGTCGATGCTGATGTTGGGCGGCAAGCTCAAGTTCAAGGAGTCGCTGTCCGGTCGCCTGGGCGATGTGCTGAGCCACATCTACATGACCAGCGCGATGCTCAAGCGCTACCACGACGATGGCGCACCGCAGGCCGAGCAGCCGCTGCTGGCGTGGGCGTTCCACCACAGCGTGCATGAGATCGAACTGGCCCTGTCGGCCGCGTTGCGCAACTTCCCGATCCGCCCGGTCGGCTGGCTGATGTGGGTGCTGATCTTCCCGTGGGGCCGTCGCGCCGAAGCGCCGGGCGATCGCCTGGGCCATCGCGTCGCCGCGCTGCTGATGGCGCCTAACGCCGCACGCGACCAGCTGGCCAAGGGCGTGTTCCTGACCCCATGCGAGAACAACCCGGGTGGTCGTATCGCCAGCTACCTGGCCAAGGCCGTGGCGGCCGAGCCGGTGGAGCGCAAGTTCATCAAGGCGCTCAAGACCAAGGGGATCGAGGCGCTGGATTTCCCCTCGCAGCTGGACGAAGCAGTGCGCGAAGGCCTGATCACCGCCGACGAGCGCCTGCAGCTGGAAGAACTGCGTGCATTGACGATGGACACGATCAGCGTGGACGACTTCGACGCCGAAGAACTGCGCTCGGCCGGCTATCGTCCCGACGCGCTCGACGAAGCGGCCTCGCGCGAAGCCGCGTAAGCCTTCACTTCAAGCCTCACCTGCAACGGCGGACTCGCAACAGTCCGCCGTTGTCTTATCCGGAGTTCGACATGGCCGCACCGATCCTGTCGCTGTATCGCCGCCTGCAGCGCTGGCCTGCAGGCAATTGGTTGTTCTCGCGCGCGGTGTGCTTCAAGGCGCCCTACTTCGCCAGCATCGCGCCGCGCATCACACGCCTCGACAATGGCTGCTGCGAAGCGCGCATCGCCGACCGTCGTCGCGTGCACAACCACATCGGCACCGTGCACGCGATCGCGCTGTGCAACCTGGCCGAACTTACGGCCGGGCTGATGACCGATGCCAGCCTGCCCGCGTCGATGCGCTGGATCCCCAAGGGCATGTCGGTGCAGTACCTGAAGAAAGCCGTCGGCACCTTGCACGCGGTGGCGACACCCGCAGCGCCGCTCAAGGAATCCGGTGCGGGTTATGCGCTACAGGTAGACGTCGCCGTGCGCGATGGAGATGGCGACACCGTGTTCACCGCGCAGGTGGAGATGTGGGTTTCACCCAAGCCGGCGCGCCACGCCGTGGTTTAGTGCGCGCCTGCGATGGCCGCAACCAGGCACGCCAGCGCCAAGGCCGCCGGCAAGGCCTGGATCCACAGGATGCGGCGGCTCACCGTCGCCGCGCCGAAGACGCCCGCCACGATCACGCAGCCCAGGAAGAACGCGGTCACGCGCCAGTCCTTCAACAGCCACGCGCTCCACAACAAGCCCACGGCGAGGAAGCCGTTATAGAGGCCTTGGTTGGCCGCCAGCACGCGCGTGGTCTCGGCCTTTTCCACCGACATGCGGAAGGTCTTGCGGCCGAGCGGCTTGGTCCACAGGAGCATTTCCAGAACCAGGAACCACAGGTGCAGCACGGCGACCAGCGCGGTCAGGACGAGGGCAGCAGTCAACATCGGGGCGATCCATGCAAGGCTGAACAGGCGCGCAGTGTGCACGCCTGCGGCACCGCTCGCCAGGGCCGATCAGTCGGCGCTGCGCGGACGCTCGGCAGGCAGTTTCCTGGCTTCGCGCAGCAGGCGGAACGCGCTGATCGTCATGCCCGAGGCCACCACCAGCCCGGCGCCGAACACGGCGTGCGAGCCGAAGCCCGACAGCAACTTGTGCAGCCAAACGAAACTCAGGTCGCCGCCGCGGTAGATCACCGTGTCGATCGCCGCGCCGGCCTTGTAGCGCCATTCGCGCGGCACGCGGGTGTAGATCGTCTCGCGCGCCGGCTTGGCCAGCGAGAACTCGCTGGCGCGCGTCACCACCTGCACGATCGCCACCATCATCGGCAAGGGCGAAGCCGCGAGCGCCGCGTAACCCAGGATGATCGCGCCGCCTGGAATGAGCAGCGCCGGCGCGATGCCGTAGCGTGACAGCAACTTGCGCGTCAGCAGCAACTGCACCAGCAACGTCAGCCCATTGACCGCCAGGTCGATCGTGGAGAAGTAACGCGCGCTCTGATCGGCACTGGTGAAGTAGGCGCGCGCGATCGCGGCCTGTTCGTTGTAGAGCAGCGTGCCTACACCTACGCCCAGCACCACCATCACGGCCAGCCAGCGCAGCAGCGGTTCGCGCGCAATGAGCTTCAGGCCACCGAGGATGTCGCCCCCCATCGGCACCTCGCCACTGGTCAACTTGCGAGTCTGCTCGCGCTGCACGGCCCACAGCCGTAGCCGATAGATGCACACCACGCACATCACCAGGAACCCAGCCGAGACCAGCATCAAGTTGGCGATGCCGATCCGATCCACCAGCATGCGGGTCAGCAGCGGACCGGCCAGCGCACCGAGCGTGCCGGCCGCGCCAATGTAGCCATAGTTGGCACGCGCTTCAGCATCACTGAAGACATCGGCCATGAAGCTCCAGAACACCGCCACCGCGAACAGGTTGAACACCGTGATCCACAGGATGAAGGCCATGCCGCGACCGGGCACGCCGCTGTCGAACATCACGTAGAAGCCCAGTAGCGTCACGATGAAAAACCCGTACACCACCGGCAGGAACACCCGACGCGGGAAACGGCTCACCAGCGCACCGTAGACCGGCTGCAGCGCCAGCATGATCAGGAACACGCAGGTGAAGATCACCTGCAGTGTGAACTCCTTCAACGGCATCCCGTGCGCGGCGAAGAAGGCGATCATGCCTGGCGGAAAGATCGCGCCGATGTCGTTGGACGAGGACATCGCCTCGCGTACCGGCCGCAGGATGTAGTAGCCGCTGAGCAGGCAGAAGAAATACAGAAAGGCCCAGATCAGCGGCGGCGAGGCGCCCAGCGCATCGCGGAACCGACCGAGCATGTGGGGATTGCGTGTGGCCTGGCTCATCGGGCCTTGGACACCGGCTGCTGCGGGGACACCACCATGTGCACGAACTCAAGGGCCATCACGCGCGCACGGTAGCCGATGCACTGCAACATCGCCAGCGCATTAACGGCACCACTGCGTGCCGGATCAGTCGGTGTTGCGGCCCGACGCGCGCGTGGTCAGCCACACGCCGAATGCGGCGCAGGCAAAACCGGCGCCCTTGAGCCAGGTCAGGTGCTCACCCAGGGTGAAGTGCCCGAACACCGCGGTCACCGGCGGCATCAGGAAAAACAGCGCCGCCACCTGCGTCGCCGCCCCGCGCTGGATCAGCAGGAACAGCAGCGCGAAGCCACCGACCGAGTTCACCAGCACCAACCAGCCCAGCGGCCAGTAAAAGGCCAGCGTGTTGTCGAAGTGGAACCCTTCGCCCAGCGCGAATGGCAGCAGCACCAGCGACGCGGCGCCGTTCTGGATCGTCAGCGCCAGGCGCATGTCCAGCTGCGCGGCATGGCGCTTCTGGTAGAGCGTGCCGGCGGTGATGCCGACCAGGCCGAGCAGCAACATGCCCCACGCTGGCAATGGCGTCGCCCCATCGACCCGGTCGGCGACCACCAGCACGACGCCCAGCAAGCCTAGCCCCATGCCGAACCAGCGCCATGCGCCAAGCCGCTCGCTGCCGTCCAGCGTCGCCACCAGGGCGACCAGTAGCGGCATCGCCCCGATCACCAGCGCCGAAACGCCGGCGTTGGCGCCCATCCGGAAGGCGACATAGACCGCGCCGAAATGCAGCGCCAGCATCAGCACGCCGGTGACCGCGCTGTGCCACAGCTCGGCGCGACTGCAGCGCGGCACGCGCGCGGCCAGCGAGACCAGGCCGAACAGCACGGCCGCAATGCCGAAGCGCAGCGCCAGCGAGGTCAGCGGCGCGGCGTGGCCCACCACCGCTTTGCCAGCGATATAACCGGTGCACCACACCAGCACGAAGCCGATGCCCAGCAGGGCATCGCCGCCGGGACGCGTGGAAGAGGGGGCGTGATCTGGCATCGGCGTGATGATCGCCCGTCGGGCCTTGGCCCGTCTTTACCGCTTTGGTCTGGCAAAACGGTCAGCAGGCATCCTGTCCGTGGAGTCATGGCCGGGCTTTACTCCACGTCCATCGCATCTCGGAAGCAACCGCGATCCGTGTTCAGAAAAAGCGCATAAATCCCTGCCAGATGAACAAGATGGCGAGGCTACCTCTCCCCGTTTGTGCATTGCCGGGACGCGGCGTTATGATCCCCGCAGGGCAGAAATCACGCGGGCGTTGGACACATGAAAGAACACACGGGGCGGCGTCGTGCGCGTTCGTTGCGGTTGAGCTCACTGGCGATGCTGTTGCCGCTGGCGCTCTCGTCGACAGCCCAGACGCCGACGCTTTCCGCCCCGTTGCCGACCGTCGTCAACTCGGTGGCGCAGGCCTCCAGCGCCGCCGCCGAGGCCTGGCGCGCCGCGCCGACGCCTTATGAATCGCCGACCAAGCCGCTGCCGTATCGCACCGCACTCAATCCCGCGCAGGTGCGACCGGTCGCAGCCGGCTTCGATGTCGCCGCCTTCGAGGCCCTGGCCAACGACCTGACCGTCGGCGAGCGCGTGCCCGGCCTGGCGATGGCCATCGTGCAGGACGGACGCGTGATCAGCGCGCGCGGCTATGGCGTCACCGACGTGCGCAACCCGCAGCCGGTCAACCCGCACACCGTGTTTCGCCTGGCGTCGCTGTCCAAGGCCTTCGCCGGCACCATGACCGGCCTGCTGGTCAACGACGGCATGCTGCGCTGGGACAGCAAGGTCTCCGACTACGTACCGCGCTTCCAGCTGATCGACCCGGTCGCGACCCGCCAGGTGACCGTGGCCGACGTGCTCAGCCACCGCACCGGCCTGCGCTGGCACAACGCGTTCGATCGCGATATCGAGTCCAACGCCGATTACTACACCGTCTCGCAGAAGCTGGCGACCGCGCCGCTGGGCTGCAAGCCGGGCCAGTGCTACGAGTACCAGAACGTGGCCTTCAGCCTGATCGGCGACGTGGTGTTCGCCGCGACCGGCAGCTTCTACGACCAGGCGGTGGATCGCCGCATCTTCAAGCCGCTGGGCATGAATGACGCCAGCATCGGCCTGGCCGGCATCGAGAACAGCCCGAGCTGGGCGCATCCGCACGTGCGCGCGCGCAGCGGCTGGACCTCGATCGAGCCCAAGCCCACCTATTACCGCCTCGCCCCGGCCGCTGGCGTCAATGCCAGCGCCAGCGACATGGCGCAGTGGCTGCTCGCCCACCTGGGCCACCGCCCGGACGTGCTGCCGGCGCCGCTGCTGGCCACCCTGCATGCCCCGCTGATCAACACCCCGGGCGAAATGCGCGCCGGCTGGCGCGGCGCGCGCGTGGATTCGGCCAGCTACGCGCTGGCGTGGCGCGTGCTGGATTACTCCGGCCAGCAGGTGGTGTTCCATGCCGGCGCGGTCGAGGGCTATCGTGGCCTGGTCGCGATGGTGCCGGGCCGCGACTTCGGCGTGGCGATCCTGTGGAACAGCACCAGCCCACTGCCCTCGGGCCTGCTGCCGACCGTGCTAGACACCGCGCTCGGCCTGCCGCCGCAGCAGTGGCTCAACACCGAGCTGGGCAAGCAGCTGCTACTGGCCCAGACCAACGGCCATCCGCTGCCGCAGGCACTGCACATGGCGGCTGATGACGACGGTACCGATGACGACGAGGCCGGCGCGTCTTCTGGCAAGGCTGTCGCCGCGCCGCGCTGAGGTCTCAGCTAGAAGGACACCAAAACAACGCCGGGCTTGTCCCGGCGTTTTCTTTTGCTCTCGAAGTGGCGCATGCAGCCGGCGTGCAGAGGACAGGTTTTCGCCTCACCACCTCAGCAGCGCCCCGGGTCGGCCATCAGACTTTTACGCATTGGGCGATCGAATTGGGCGATCGAAAGACCTGTACGCGGACGCGCATGCCGCGCGTCACACATGTTGGCGAGACGCACGAGGCGCACGCTGACTCGGATTCGACGCAAGGACCACGACCACCACACGGCCCTGCCCTACTCGCAAGTCGCTGTGCGAACGACCACCATCTTTTGAAGGCGTCCATCCATCCCTGAAAACAAGAAGGCCCGGTGTCTGCACACCGGGCCTTGTCTGGAACGCGCGCCTGACGGCGACGCGATCAGTTCTTGGAAGCAGGCGCTGCTGCGGCCGGGGCCGCCGTGCTGGCAGGGGCGGCCGGCGGCTGGGCCGGCTGCACCGCGGGCAGGTCCAGCGCAGGATTGCCCTGCAGCTGCTGCAACTGCTCGATGCGCTTGGTCAGCGCTTCCAGCTCCGAGTTGGTCGCGCGCAGGTCGCTGCTCAGGGTCACCGCCTGCTGCTTGTTCTGCTGCAGCGTGCTGCTGACCTGCATCGCCTGCTGGCGCTGCTGCTCGACTTCCTGCTGGAGGCCCTGCAGGCGCTTCTGGTTCAGGTCGACCATGCGCTCGGTGTAGCGCTTGCCGGCTTCCAGACGCACGGTATCGATGTAGACCTGCGACAGCTGGCTGGTCTGCTCGACGAAGGTCTTGTAGATCTGCTCGGCCTGATCCACCGAATTGGTGCGGATCACGCGCCAGAATTCCTTGTCGCGGAACAGGGTCACGTAATAATTCAGCGAATCGGCATGGAACAGCAGGCTGGCGCCGTAGTTGCCGTTGTAGGTCGTGCGCAGCTCAGTCAACGAGCTGGCATTCATCAGGCGACGCAGCTCATCGGCCGTGTTGCCGACGCTGGGCTCGACGACCTCGGACTTCGATGCGTTTTCCGCCAGTGGCTTGGTGCGAGACGCCGCGGACACGGGCACGCAGGCCGTCGAGACCAACAGCACCGCCACAGCAAAGCAGACCCTAGACATGCAACCCCGATGAATCATCCGTAATGCCCCGCGCTCTTCAGCATTTTCGCCCCCTGGAACACGCGCAGGCGCGTGCCGTCGGATGGTAGCACGCACCCACGTCGCGCCGACGGCGGACTGACCCGGATTCTCATGCATCCGGGCTCAGTACACCAACTGCGAGGAGCGACACTGAACGGCCTGGACGTGCACGTCCGAACGCCCCAGTTCCAGCCCGAAGACGTTCGCCAGCGTGCTGGAGAGCACGCTCCCCACCGAATTGAGCAGCGGCTCCAGGGTGCCCTGGATGACCGGGCGCAACAGCGCGCAGAGCACGCCGGTGCAACTGGCAGCGTTGCTGGTCGGTGCCTTGACCCCGGCCGGGTTGGTCGCCACGTACTTGGCCAGCGAGTTGGCCACGCAGTTGTTGTAGTTCAACAGGTTGGTGAGCAGGCCGGTGCAGCTGGTCACGCCCAGCGCGCTCAGCAGGCCGCCCAGCAGGCTGGTGTCGGGATTGGTGGTCTCGTAGCGGAAGCCGGCCCAGACATCGCCGTTCACCAGCTTGCAGCTGGGGATGATCGAACCGGTGCAGCTGGGAATGGGCGTATTCCAGGTCCCCAGCGCGCCCAGATCGCCGTAGCCATTCTGGAGCGCGGCGACCACGGCGTTGATGTTGTAGCGGCCGTTGCTGTCCTTGGTCGCCTGCAGGTACTGGTTGGCCAGGTTGGCCGCGGTCGCGCTGCTGGAATCTGTCGGCGACAGCAGGCTGTCCACCGCGTCGAGCAGTTCGGCGACGAGATTGCTCACCAGGGTACCGACGGCCAGCTGGTTCGGCGCGACCGTGGCCACTTCCCCCGCCGGCAGGGTGACCTCCTGATGCGACGCGAGACTGGGGACCTGCAGCTGGGTCGAGAGCACCGATTTGCCAAACAGCGTCGCCAGATCGGCGTTGAGCAGGCTCCCTGGGCTGACGCACATGTCCTGGGTCGAGGCCCAGTCGCCGACCGGCTGGCCGACGCAGATGTTGGAAATGCTGCTGGTCACTGCGATGGTCGCCGTGGGCACTTCGCCGCTGCAGTCGATGCCGGTCAACTCGCCGAAGGCATCGACCACATCCACGAACACCGGCAGGTGCACCCGGATCCCAAGCAGCTTGAGGACCGAGCCGACCACGGCCAGCTTGTCGGTATCGACATCCAGGTTGACCCGGATCTGGGCGTTGTAGGCCGTGGTGCCGATGGCGCCGATGCCCAGAGAAGCAGGCTCGACCACGGCCGCCTTGGCGGTGATGCCGCCTAGCGTCCCCAACTCCTCCAGCGTGATCGCATGCTTGCCGCTGGCGATCGTGATCGCAGCGCCGACCAGATCCAGCACGTTGAGATTCGTATCCAGTGCGGCATTGGCCGCGTCGGTGGTGCCGGTCAGTTGCGACAGCAAGCCGCCGCCATCAGGCCCACTGCCGAGGCGGATCGTCACGGCGTCCAGATTGCCCAGTGGGGACTGGCGCAAGGCACTGCGCAACGCGGTGATGTCGATCAAAGGCAACTGCTGCTGGCTGGCAATCGTGGTCACGACATCGAGCAGCTGGCCGACGCTGAGGCTTTCGGCCTGCAGCAGCGAGTTGATCTCGCCGACGGTGAGGTCCGCATCGATGCCGACGCCGAGCGCGCTGAGCAGGCCGCGCGGGGTCACCTGGACGTCGGCCAATGCGTTGTAGCTGAGCAGTTGGGTCGCGTCCAGGTCGGCACCGACCAGGCGCAGCAGGCCTTGCAGCGGGGCTTCGCTGTTCACGTTGAGCAGGCGCGAGCCGACGCTGAAGGCCGCGGTCGGCACCGCGTGCCGCGCGACCGCCGAGGCCGATACCGTCAGCCCGCTGCTGGTGCTGAAGAACGGCACCACCGATTGCCGCGCGACCACCTGCACCGCGTTGACCAGCACCTCATCGGTCGAGACCACGAAATGGTCCTGCGCGGCGTTGCCCATGGCCCAGTTGCCGCAGCGCACCTGCAGCGTGCCGGTGAAGCGGTTGGCCACCGTCGCGATCTCGCGGGCGGCGCTGTTGTCCAGGCCGCCCACGCACAGATCCAGGCGTTGCGCGCCGGCCAGTGCGGAGAGGTCGGCGATCTTCTGTGCCTCGCGCTTGACCCAATAGATGTAGCCGACTTCGACCAGCACCAGCATGCCGACCAGCATGCCCAGCAGGAGCAGCATGGTCACCGCGCCGGCGCCACGCTGCTGCCGGGCGCCCGGCAACGACTGGCCACCTGCCCTGCGCGAAGCAACCGAGGCGCCGGCGGCCATGGGCATCAGTTCCCGGCGCTGCCCTGCGAGGCGCCGCGCTTGCCGCTGGGCAGGTTGCCTTCGAAGAACTCCGGGATCGGATGCTCGAAGCTCTTGAGGTAACGCTGATAGGCGGCAGTGGCTTCATCGCCCAGCATTGGCTGGCTGCGGCCGGCGTAGGTGCCTTCGACCTGCATGCGTAGCAGTGCGCGCGTGGTGGTGCCGATCTCGCTCGAGGCCAGCGGCGCACGGCTGGCGGGTTCGTCCATCGGCGCGGCGACGGGCTCCGGCATCGGCATGGGTGCCGGCAACTGGCCCAGGGCTTCGGCCGGCGGCGGAGGCGGCGACGGCACGCTGGCGTCCTTGCCCATGCGCTGACCGGTCAGCGGCTGCTGCTGGGCGAAGGCGGGCGCGGCGATCAACAGCGCCAGGCTCAGGGACGCCAGCAGCGGGACGCGGCGCAGTGCTGCGGGGTGTTTCATCGCGGATTCTCCTGGTGCGCGTCTGAGCGGTCACCGAAACGTTCAAGCATGGATGGGGGCGCGGCGATGCCGTCGACGGTGGAAGGTGCGGCGGCCGCCGCGCGTACACCGCCGGCCGGTGTCGTGCTCGACGAGGCGCGCTTGAGCGACATCGACAGCCGGTAGATTTCATCGCGCGCGGCCTGCGACAGGCCGGCCTTCTGGATCATGGCCTCGGCGCGCGCGCCGTCACCGGACAGCATGGTGTAGAGCGCCAGGTTGGCCACGGCCTTCTGGTTGGCCGGCGCCAGCTCGGCCGCCTTGGCCAGCGGTTCGCGGGCCTCCGCCACCTGCCCGGCGCGCAGACGCGCAAAGCCGAGGTCACCGAGGTAATCCACGTTGAGCGGATCCATCGCGACCGCTTTACCCAGCAGCGTGGCCGACTCGGCGTACTGGCCCTGGGCCGCGGCGATCAGGCCCAGGCCGTGCCAGGCCGGGCCGGCCTGCGGGCCCTTGGTCAGCGCGTGGTACAGCGTGCTGGCTTCGGCGGGCTTGTCGGTGTTGCGCAGCGCATCGGCCTGCAGCAGGTCCAGTTCGGCACTGCCGGAAAACCGCTGGCGATAGGCGTCGATATGCGCCAGCGAGGCGAAGTACGCGCCTTCGTCCTGCATGCGATGGATCAGCGACAGATACATCGCGCGATCGTCCTGCTCGGGCGTCTGTTCCTGCGCGGCCTGCACAGCGGCCGGCGGCGGCTGGTTGTAGCCACCCTTGGTCGCGCAGCCGGCCAGCACCAGCACCGCGGCGATCGCGAGCATGCGCGGCGCCGTCATTGGGCCATCCGCGCGATCGTGCTGCCCAGCGCGATCAGCGCCGGCCCCGCCAGCACCATCAACAGCGCAGGCAGCAGCGTGAACATCATCACCACCGTCATCTTCACCGAGAGCTTGCCCACTTTTTCCTTCATCTCCATGCGGCGCTGCTCGCGCAGGCGCAGGCTGAACTGGCGCAACGGCTCCTGTACAGCGCCACCATGCTGGTGCACCTGCACCATCAGCTGGACCAGGCTGCGCAGGTCCTTGTCGCCGAACGATTCGGCCAGGCGATGCAGCGACTGCGCGCGCGCGCGGCCCAGGCTGTAGGCGGCGTTGGCATCGGCCAGTTCGCGGCCCAGCACCGGCAGCGCCGGGCGCAGTTTTTCGCCCAGCATCTGCAGGCTCTGGTCGACACTGAACCCCACGCCCTGCAGCAGGCGCAGCAGGTCGATCAGCAGCGGCAATTCATCGCTGGCCTGCTTGCACAGATGCCGCGCCCAGCTGCGCAGCGCGAACTTGGGCAGCAGTACGCCCGCCGCCAGCGCGGCCAACGGCACGACGAACGCCTTGATGCCCTGCAGGTCGCCCAGCGCCAGCACGGCCAGCGGCAGCAGCAAGGCCAGCAGCAGGCGCAGGCCGAGGAATACGGCGGTGCCGGAACTGTTGTTCCAGCCGACCTGATCCAGCAGCAGACGATCCTCGTCGGCCAGCAACCAATCGCGCACGCGACTGCCTTCGAAACGGCGCCCCAGGCTGGCCAGTTGCTCCAGCAATTGGCTGCGCACGCCACCGGTTTGTTCCGGCGCGTCCTGCGGCTGCGCGTTGCCGAAGGCGCGCTCCAGCGCCTGGTCGCGACGGTTGTCCAGACGCGCGCGCGTCCACAGGTCGCTGCCCAGCAGCAACAGCGCGATGGCGAAGATCAGGATGGCCGCAGCCAGCAGCATCACCACGTCGGCATCTCCCGGGGGCTCATAGCGACTTGGCCAGGCGATACAGCGTGAACGCGCCGATCGCCTCCAGCAGCACCGCGCCGAGCATCAGCTTGTGGCCCAGCGGCTGCTGGAACATCGGCGCGAAGAATTTCGGGTCCACCAGCGCCATGAACAGCGCGCAGGCCACCGGCAGCAGGCCCAGCACCCAGGCCGACATCCGCGTCTCGGAGGTGGTCGCGCGCAGCTCCAGTTGCACCTGTTCGATATCGCGCAGGAAGTCGCTCATGCGCTGCAGGATCTGGTCGGTGCGGCCGCCGATGCGGATGCTGGTGCCCAGCACCACGGCCAGCGTATCCAGCGCCTGCAGCCGGTAAGGTTTCGCCGCCAGCGACAACGCGCGGTCCAGGTCCATGCCGCCGCGGCTGTAGGACATCGCTGCATCCAGCACCGGGCGCAGCGGCGCCGAGGCCTGCGCGGTGGCGCTCTGGAAGGCCATCGTCAGGCTGTTGCCGATGCTGGCCACGCGCACCATGTTGTCGAGGAAATCCGGCAGCTGGCGCACCAGCTGCTGCAGCTGGCGCTCGACCCGACGATGCAGCCACAGCGCGATCGCCGCGGCATAGACGGCCAGCGTCAGCAGGCCGAACCACACCGAGCCCAGCCGCACCCAGCTGCCCAGCATCAACAGCAAACCCGCGCCGAAGATCACCGCGGTCGTGCGATGGGTCGCACTGAGGTTGGCCCGGCGAAGCAACGCCAGCCAGCGCGCGCCAATGCCCGTCGACGCGACCGCCGTGCCGGCGCTGGGCGACAGCGCGGCGGCCGCCGCTTCCGAGCGCGCGCCCGGTGCCGATGTCCTGGAGGCCGCCATGCGCTGTTCGGCGACCTGCGCGGCCAGGCGCTGGCGCTGGCGTGCGGCGACGCCGAACCAGAGTTCGACGCCGGCAGCCAGCAGCAGCGCGACCAGACTCAGCAGGAGCAGGACCAAAGCCATCAATAGGTCTCGTGCAGGGCGTTGCGCAGGTACTGGCGATACGGTTCGAGCTTGTACGAGTGCGGGTGGAAGCCCAGGCCCGTCCAGCGGTCGTGTTCCGGCGCGCCGTCATAGCCGGGCTCGTGGCGGAACAGTTCCTGGGTAGTGATCAGGTTGTCGGTGACGCCGGTGATTTCGGTAATCGAGGTGATCACGCGGCGGCCGTTGGCCAGGCGCGAGATCTGCACGATGAAATCGATGGCGCCGGCGATCTGGCGACGCAGGCTTTCCTCGCTGCCCTGGAAGCCGGCAAAGCCCGACAGCATCTCGATGCGATACAGGCAATCGCGCGGTGAGTTGGCATGGATGGTGGCCATCGAACCGTCGTGGCCGGTGTTCATCGCCTGCAGCATTTCCAGCACTTCGGCGCCGCGCACTTCGCCCACCACGATGCGGTCCGGGCGCATGCGCAGGCTGTTGCGCAGCAGGTCGCGGATGCTGACCGCGCCAGTGCCGTCCAGGCCGCCGACGCGGCTTTCCAGGCGCACCACGTGAGGATGGTTGAGCGAGAGTTCGGCGGTGTCTTCCACCGTCACCATGCGCTCGTTGGACGGCACGAAACTGGCCAGCGCATTGAGCAGCGAGGTCTTGCCTGAGCTGGTGCCGCCGGAGATCACGATGTTGCAGCGGCCCTGCACCATCGCATCCAGCAGCGCGCGCATCGGCTTGTCGAACGCGCCGCGATCCATCAGCTCGTCGGGCGTGAACGGGTCCTTGCGGAATTTGCGGATCGACACCATCGGGCCGTCGACGGCCAGCGGCGAGATGATCGCGTTGAGGCGGCCGCCGTTGGGCAGGCGCGCATCGACCATCGGGTTGGATTCGTCCAGGCGGCGGCCCAGCGGTGCCAGGATCCGGCGCAGGATACGCAGCAGGTGGCGATCATCGCTGAAGCGCTGCGGCGCGCGGGTCAGCACGCCGCCCTGGGAGACGTGGATGTCCTTGTAGCCGTTGATCAGGATGTCTTCGATCTTCGGGTCCAGCAGCAGGTCTTCCAGCGGACCGAAACCGGTCAGCTCCTTCTGCAGGGCGATGGCGACCAGCTCCATTTCCGATTCATTGACCGGGATGCGCCACTCGCGCACGAAGGTCGAGGTCTGCATCCGCACGTACTTGGCGATCGTGTCCGGCGCCCAAGAATCGATGTCGATCCGCTCGTCCTCGATCTGGTTGAGCAGGTGCTCGTGCACCGCCAGCAGGACGCCCTGGAAATGCTCGGTCTGATCGAAAGGCGTGGGTGAGGACATCGGCAATTCCCTCTCGGAAAATCCTTTCGCGTCCCGTTTCAGGACGAACGGGGTGACGTTGCTGTTCATGCCGGCGATTTCTTCAGTCGTTGCGCCAGGCGCTGCAGCGGCGAGGCCGCTCCGGCACCGACGCCTCCCAGGCGGGACGCGAGCGGATCGAGCGCGCGCAGGTACGGATCGCGCGAGCCGGCCTGCGGCAGCAGCGTGCCCAGGCTGGCGGCCGCACGCAGCACGCGGCCGCGGTCGGGCAGCGTGGCTAGCACCGGCAGGCTGAAGCGCTCGGCGATCTGCGCACTGCTGATGCCGGCGGTTTCGTCGTAGCGGTTGACGATCACCTTGAAGCGATCGTCCAGCAGCCGGCGTTCACCCAGTTCCAGGTGGATCTGGTTGAACGACACCAGCGCGCCGATCGACTGGTCGGTCACCAGCCACACTTCACTGGCGTCCTGCAGCAGGGTCAGCGGCATCTGCTGCACCGGCACGCCGCCGATATCGCACAGCACCAGCGGATACACCGCGCGCAGGCGCTCGATCAAGGCATGCGGGTCCTGCGCCTGCGGCAGTTCGCCCGGCGCGCGGCCCAGCACCGCCACGCCGCTGGGATGCTCGGCAAAGGCCGTGCGCGCCAGGGTTGCATCGATGCGCGTCGGGTTGCGCAGCGCTTCGTCGTAATGGAACCGGCCGTTGAGCCCCAAGTACAGCGAGACATCAGCCGCCGGATAGCCCAGGTCCAGCACCAGGCGCGAATCGGCATGCGCATCGGCGACCGTGGATGGCGTGGTCGCCGGGCGCGACATCACGCCGAGATAGCCCACCAGCGTGCTGGTGCCGACGCCGGCGCGCACGCCGTACAGCAGCACCAGCTTGCCGCGCTGCTGTGGCGCCGGCGTGTCCTGCGCAACCGGTGCGGCCGATGGTGCAGGCTTGCGCGACAGCACGCGCTGCAGCAGCTCCTGGACTTCGCCCGGGCCACTGTCCAGATCGATGAAGTCCTGCATGCCCGCGCGCATGGCCGACAGCACCGCCTCGCCCTGGTCCGGCGCACCGGTGCCCACGGCCACCATCACCAGCTGCGGATTGGCCGTGGCCAGCTGCTGGGCCAGTTCGATCGAATAGCGGATGTTGGTGCTGGTGAAATCCAGCAGCAGCACGTCCCAGTCCTTGCCCTGCTGCGCCACGGTGGCCGGCAGCACATCGCGGCTGTCCTGCCAGCTCAGCGCATAGCGACCGCCGAGCTTGGAGGTCAGACGCGGCAGGAAGCCGTTGTCCGGCGCGAACAGCAGCAGCTTCGGCGCATCGCTGTCCGGCTGGCGCGACGAGAACATGTCGAACTTCGACGTGGCGGGCGTGGGTGCCATCAGCGTGAGAATCCGGGGAGCTGGTCCGGGCCGGCCGGATGCAGCAGCCAGCTGCCCCACACCGGCAGCTTGGCATCGGCTTCGCGTGCGCCGGGCAGCGGCACGTTGACGCCGCGCGCGATCGGCTTGACCAGATGCGGGGTCACCACGATCACCAGTTCCTTGTCCTGGCGCTTGTACTGCAGGTTGCGGAAGAAAGAACCGATGATCGGCAGGTCGCCCAGCAGCGGCACCTTGGCGACGGTCGTGGCCATGTTGCTGCTGACCAGGCCGCCGATGACGAAGCTCTCGCCGTCGCCCAGTTCGACCGTGGTGTCGGCACGACGCGTGGAGATCGCCGGCACCTGTACGCCATCGAGGGTGACGGCGCTGCTGTAGTCCAGCTCGCTGGCTTCCGGTGCGACCTTGAGCGCGATGCGATCGGACGACAGCACCGTCGGGGTCACGGTCAGGCCGATGCCGAAGGGCTTGAAGGTCACCGTGGTGGTGCCCAAACCCTGCGGCTCCAGGATCGGCAGTTCGCCGCCGGCCAGGAAGCTGGCGCTCTGGCCCGACAGCGCGGTCAGCGACGGCTCGGCCAGCACGCGGGCCATGCCGTTGCTGGTGAGCAGGTCGAAGCTGGCGTCCCACGCATGCTTGGCCGAGGAAGCCACCAGGCTGAAGGCCGACGACAGCGCGCTGCTGGAATCACTGGCACCCGGCGAGGTCACGCCGTAGCTGAAGCCGCCATTGGTGTTGGTGAAGTTGATGCCGATCTGCTTGAGCGAGGTGCGGTTGAACTCGACCACCTTCACGTCGACCTGGACCACGCCGCCGGTGGACACGGTGGAGACATCGCTGATCACGCCCTGCGGGCCGATCGCACTGATCGCGGCCTTGCGCGCGGCTTCGTGGTCCAGCAGCGAAGGTGCGCTGCCCTGCAGCGTCGCCTGGTTGTCCTGCACGGCCACCGCGACCGGGCTGCCCTGGCTCAGCTGCTGCTGCAGCGCGCCGCGCACTTCCACCGACATGCGCTGCGGCGTGGCCGCGCCGCGATGCCACAGCAGCAGCGTGGTCTGGCCGGGCTTCTTGGCCACCAGCAGCGCGCTCTTGCCGCCCTTGAGCGTGACCAGGTCGGCCACCTCGGGATCGGCGATGGCCACGCGCTCCAGGTCGGCCGGCAACGTCCACGGACGCTGCTCATGGCTCTGCAGGACCAGCGCCGTGCCTGGATCGGTCTGCGCCTGGCCCGCCGCGGTGGTGGTCAACAGCGATGCCACCAGCAGGCAGGTCACGAGGCGGCGCGGCAGCTTGGAAGAAGAAGTCATGGAGGCCTGGAAAGTCATCATGGGGAGGTGCTGCCGGACTGGCTGCCGCGGATGATCTCCAGGCGGCCACCGGTGGGCGCTGCCGAACGGATCGGGCGGTCCGCAGCCGGCGACGGCTGTGGCTTAGCTGCGGCCTGGCCATTGCGGCCCAGCAGGCCGGCCGAATCGACGCCGGCATAGGCGCGGTTCTCGGCGCTGTTGGCGCTTTCGCGCTGTGCATCGTCCAGGCCAGCACGCAGGCCCAGGACCTGGCGCGGCGCGGGGAACAACTCCTGGTCGGGCATGCCTTCGTCGCCCGGATGACGCAGGGCCAGGAACAGCTTGCCGGTCTGCGCGGCCAGGATCAGGCGATCGGCGCCGTCCACCGGCACCGCCAGCACGGCGCTACGCGCGACCGTGGCGGCGGCGCGACTGACGCCAGCACCTGCACGGGCGGTGATCGCGGCGGCGCGGTCTTCGCGCTGCGGCGCCGGCGCATCGGCATTACCTTCTTCGCGCGACTGCGGCGCGGTGCCCTGGACCAGCGCGGGGCTGTCGACATCGCGATCGCCGTAGCTGAGGACACGCAAGCGCGGTAGCAGCAGGCGCGCCTGGCTGCCTGCGGCGGCGGCCGGCACGCGCGGGTCATCGCCCTGGTCGCGGATGCTCAGGAAGACGTCCACCAGATCGCCTGGCGCGACGCGATTGCCCGCGCCGGCCAGCTCGTCGACCGGGATGGCGATGGCGCGCTCGCCCGGGCGCAGCGCCAAGGCCAGGCCACCCTTGAACTGGTTCTCGGTCAGCACGCTGCCCGAGCTCACCGACTGCGAAGGCGAACGCCCCACCACATCCTCGACCCGCAGGAAGGCGCCCACGGGGGCGCCCTTGCGTTCGACCTGTTCCAGATCCAGCGCCTGTACCGGCAGGCCGGCGGGCAGCGCGCGCGCCGCCACGACCACCTTGGTGGACTGGCCGCTGTCGGGCGTGCGCACGACCTGGACACCGGTCGGTTCGGCCGGCGCCTTGGAGCGCACCAGCATGGTCAGCGCGACACCGGCCAAGGCCACCGCCACGACCACCAGGGCCAGGGCGAGCGTTCGAGTTGCTTTCTGCATCGTCATGAAATTCCGTGTTTCACGAGCGATCACTCGCCCAGGTCAAGTTGCGCAACGGCGGTACTCCGCATGTCCCGCCCGAGGAACCACCCCATCATTGTGGCAGTCCCGGGGACAAATGGATGATCGTCGTAATCGAAGCTCACCGTCACCTGCATGCACTGCCGATCCGGCGTGCCGGCGCAGGCGAAAGGCTGTGAGACCGCCACCGGCGCGCCATCAGCGCTGGCGCAGTTGGCCTGGCTGCCCGAATACGTCAGCAGCCACTCCATTGAACCCTTGGCCGCCATGCACGCGGCGCTGCGCCGCTCGGCGGTGGTGCCATAGCGCAGCGATGCGCGCGCGCCTTCGGCGGAAGCCAGCGACAGCGACTGCTGCGCGGCGAACATCATGACCCCGGTGAACAGCAACATCAGCAGCGGGATCACGCCCAGCATCAGCAGCAGCGCGTACTCCACCGTGACCACGCCACGCTGGGCGCTAGGCCGGGCTCCCCGCGACCGTCGGCCGCCTGCACTCGTTCGCATACATCACCCCCAGACCATCCAGGCCATCGCCGCCATTGCCAGGCAGGTGGCGTAGGGAATGCCCTGCCGCCCCTGCCGTGCCGCGAGCACCTTCCCGCGCAGTGCAACGCAGGATGGTACGTGTCGAACCAGCGCCACCGACCAGCCCGACGGAATCCAAATTTCCACTCTGCGCCAAGACAGGACACAGAGCGCATAGACCCCGGCCATCAGGCTGGCCACCACCCACACGGGCAACAGCGCCTTCCATCCCAGCAACAGCCCCAAGACCGCGAAGAACTTGACGTCCCCCGCCCCCATCACCCGCATGGCGTAGAACGGCAGCATCGCCACCAGCCCTGCGCAGAAACCGAGCATACCGTCTACGCCTGAGAGAGGTCCCGCGACGCCTGACACGTAGCAGATGCCAGCCCCGCCGATGGCGCACAACAAGACCCGGTTGGAAACCCGCCGTGCGTACAAATCGCTGATTGCGACTTGAAGGCTGAGCGCAATCGCCACGGCAAGGATCGGATTCAGAGCCAGCACGTTCTTCCCCGCAGCTCAGCATTGAAACTCAACGCGAGGGCCTCGAACTGATCCTCAAGCCGCTGCGACAGCCGCGGTCAGTTTGGTAAACAAGCTGGTGAACAGCGTACTCAGGTTGCTTTGAAAGACGAGCACCAGCGCACTGGCGACGATGGCAGCCAACAGGCCGTATTCCAGCGCGGTGACGCCGTCTTCTTCCTTCAGGAACTTCTTGATTGCAACGTTCATTGGATTTCCCCCGACTGCATTGGATCGCCCTGATCGAGAGACCGTCACGCCCCGGGCGGACCAGGCGTGCGGCGTGTACGACGTGGTAGACAAAGCACCTTGCTTCCAGCACTGCCGCTGATGAAGCCGTTGGAAACGTGCTGCCGGGCTTACCTGCTTGCAGTGTTTTTCCAAGATCCTTTGGCCTGCCACGGGGCGTTGCGCCCTTGGACGGCATCGTCTGCGAGAAGCCCGCAGCGCAATACACAAAAACGGCAGCTGCACGCGCTGGGACGCACATGCTCAGAATCACTAACAGCAGGCGTGTCAGCGCTGTCATGGAACACAAGTCTCAAGCTTGGACGCCGCCGATCTGTGCGCATGGACAACTCTTGACCACGCATTGATTCGCAAGCCCGGCCACATTTCCGAAAACGTACATCCACGCGCCGGTTTTGAGGTTTAGATGGCGCACGGACATCAGGACGTGGAACGAGCCGATGGGCATCGGTGCACAGGGGGCGTCAAGTCACACGCGACATCAACACAGGCCTCGCCTCGCGCGGCCGGTCGAGTCTTGCCCGCTGCAGCAGCACGTGGACCGTCGCGCTTGAAGATGGAAGGCGCCAGCGTGCTCGAACCCTTCGACCTGCTCGACCTCAGCGCAATGCTGCGTGTCTGCGATGTCGAACTCGTGCTGCTGGACGGCATCGGCCCACGCGCGGCGATCCAGCAGCAGGTGCATGACGAGTCGCTGCTGTGCACGCTGGAGATCGGCTTCACCGCCCGCGCGCGCTTCATGCTGCCGCTGGACTGGTGCCTGATCGGCTACATCCACCACATCGACGAAGCCGCCAGCTGGTGCCACGGCGCGGCACTGGTGCCGGGCACCATCGTGACGCTCACGCCCGATGGCATCAGCGAGATCGTGCTCAGCAGCGGCACGCGCGTGAGCTTCGCGCTGCTGCCATATCGCCGCCTGCAGAAGAAGTTTTCCGAACTGCACCTGGGCAGCCTGGATGGACCGGGCCATGCGCTGGCGTTGACCAACAGCCACGGCAAGGGCGAGCTGGGCCAGGCTTATGGCGAACTCGATGCCCTGCTTGCCCAGGGCCACCAGGCGTTGGGCGGTTACGACCTGGCGGCCTTACTGGATTGCCACGTGCGCGAGGTGCTGGCCGCAAGCAGCTTCGACCGCATCGTGTGTGCACGCTCGCGCCGGGCGCGTTACCTGATCCTGCGGCGTGCGGAAGACTTCATGCGGATGCACCTGCGTCGCCACATCTACATCCAGGAAATCTGCGACGCCGCAGGCGTCAGCGAGCGCACGTTGCGTTACGCCTTCGAAGATCTGGTCGGCATCTCGCCCAACCGCTATCTCTCGCTGCTGCGCCTGTGCATGGCGTGCCGCAGCCTGTCAGTGGCTGACAGCAGTCGCAAGTCGGTGAAAGCCGTGGCACTGAGCTGCGGGCTGTGGGATCTATCGCGCTTTGCCGAAAGCTATCGCCGCGTGTTCGGCGAACTGCCGCGCGACACCTTGATGCGCCGCTCGATGTAAGCCCGCGCGGGCGACCGCGCATGCACGGCCTTGCCAGAAACGTGCAATCGCCTGCCGGTTTCGGCCAACGCTTTGCCGGATCGCGCGCATGACGTGCCGGATTCAGGTGAGCCGCGCGCGTCCACTCCCCTGTAATGCAGGCCTACCGCGTCGCCGCGACGCTGCAAGGATGAGCAGGGGATCCCCATGAATCGCATCTATCGACTGGTCTGGAATCGCACCCTCAACGCGCTGGTGGTGGTCTCGGAGCTGGCGTCGCCTCGCGGCAAGCAGGCCGGACGCAGCGCCACTCGCACCATTGCGGTATTGGCCAGCGCAGGCCTGCTTGGCGCATTCGCCAGCACGGCGGCCGCGCAGGACCTGCGCTTGAACGAACTGCTGCAGACCGCCAATCAATACCTGCCAGCGTCGCCGGCGACGACATCGCCGACCGCCGCCACCAGCACGCTGGGCACGACCGCGCAGACCACCGTTACCTCGGTGCTGGGCAGCAGCGCAGGCAATGCTGGCCTGCCCAACCTGGGCGTGACTCCGCTGCAGGATGCGCCGCTGGCGGCAATCGTCGATCCGGTCGAAGCCACGACAACGCAGCTGTTGTCCGGCACCGCGCTCGGCCAGGGCGTCGGCCAAATCAGCAACGGCACGGGCAGCGCTTTAGCGCAAACCGGCAGCCAGCTTGGCAGCGTCGTCACTGCGATCACCACCTCCGCGCCGCTCGGCCAGACGGTCAGCGCCAGCACCACGGTGCTGAGCACAGGTCTGCAGGCAACCACGACCGCGCTCACGTCTTCGGATCTATCGGACACGGTCAACGCTGCCGGCACGACCGTGGCCAGCGTGCTCGACACCGCGATCAGCGGCGTGGGTACCACGCTTGGCGGTGCCACCGGCACCAGTGCGCCACTGAACGCTGTCGGCGATGGCCTGTCGCAGGCCGTCACCCAGGTCAGTGGTGTCGTCGCCACCGTCGTCCAGGGCAGCTCCGGCGCCGGGACAGGAACAGGGGGCGGAGAAGACGGGACCGGTGGCACCGCCTCCCCGGTCAGCGATGCAGTGAGCGAACTGCTCGCCAATTTGAACAGCGCCACCGACAACGCGCCGCTGGCCGCCGTCGTCGACCCGGTCGAAACACTCACCACGCAGCTGCTCGCCAACAACGCGCTCGGCCAGGGCGTGACCAGCACGGTGAGCGGCGTCGGCGATGCAGCGAGCCGGACCGGCGAACAACTCGGCAGCGCAGTGTCGGCGATCACCGGTTCGCAGCCGTTGGGCCAGACCTTGAATGCCGCCACGGCCGAGCTGGACAGCGGGTTGCAGGACACGGCCACTGCGCTGACGTCGTCCGACCTGTCCGACACGGTCAATGCGGCCAGCGGCACGGTCGCGACGGTGCTCGGCACGACCCTCGAGGGACTCGGCGGCACGCTCGGCGCAGCGACCGGCAACAGCACCGCGCTCGCACCGCTTTCCGCTGGGCTCTCGCAGACCGTGAGCCAGGTCGGCGGCGTGGTCGCCAATGTGCTCCAGGGCAGCGATGGCACGGGCGGCGGTGCCGTCGGTGGCCTGGGCGATCTGCTCGGCTCCACGCTCGGCACCGGCAATCTCGGTGGCAGCCTGGGCACCGCCTTGGGCGACACGCTGGAAGGCGTGATCGGCAGCGATGGCCTGCTCGGCACCGGCTTGCTGGCCACTGGCGGCGACGGCGCACTGCTGGGCATCAGCCTGCCCGGCATCACCGCGGGCGTGGGCGTCTGCGCCGATGTGCTCGGCGTGGTGACCCTTGCATGCGACGCGGGCGAAAGCCTGGTCGATATCGATCTTGGCGTCGGCGTGCCCGACCTGAGCGATCTGGACCTGACCAACGTTTACAACACGCTCAACGATTACGAACAGCGCATCACCAACCTCGAAGCGATCAGCCCGTATCTGGACGTGAACTCCGACGGCGAGGCCGCCCAGGCACTCGGCCTGGACAGCGTGGCGCTCGGCAATGCCGCACTGGCCTCGGGCGAGAATGCGGTGGCGCTGGGCAACGGCGCCAATGCCAATGGCCTGAGCGCGGTGGCGATCGGCAATGCGGCCTCGGCCCTTGCTTCCGACAGTATCGCGGCAGGCAACAACGCGATGGCCAGCGCGATCGGCGCCAGCGCCTATGGCAGCGGTGCGGCCGCCACAGGCCTCGGCAGTACCGCGATCGGCCAGGCCGCCAGCGCATTGGGCGATAACGCCTCGGCGATGGGCAACGGCGCCAGCGCGCGCAGACTCAACAGCAGCGCCTACGGCAGCAACGCGGTGGCCTCCGGCGCCGACAGCACTGCGCTTGGCAGCGATGCGCTGGCCGCGGCCGACAACAGCGTCGCGCTGGGCAGCGGCTCCACCGCCGACCGCGCCAACTCCGTCGCCGTGGGCAGCACCGGCAACGAGCGCCAGGTCACCCATGTCGCGCCCGGTACCGCCAGCACCGATGCGGTCAACGTCTCCCAGCTCAGCACCGGCATGGCCGATGCCATGACGTGGGCGCAGGACTACACCGACCAGCGCTTTGCCCAGTACGGACGCCAGTTGAACGAGGTCGACAACCGCGCTTCGGCCGGCATCGCCTCGGCCATGGCGGCGGCCAGCCTGCCGCAGCCTTCAGAACCGGGCCGCAACATGGCCGCCGTGGCCGCCGGCAGCTACAACGGCGAGTCGGGCCTGGCCGTGGGTGTCTCCGGTATCACCGAAGGCGGCCGCTGGGTCTACAAGCTCAGCGGCTCGACCAACACCCGCGGCGATGGCGGCGTCTCGGTGGGCGCCGGCATCCAGTGGTGACTCGAACACCGCTTGTTCCCTGCCCCAAAGGACGCCCCCATGCAGCGATGCCCCAATCCCTCCGTGCGCTATCGCAAGCTCGTGACGCTTATCGCTCTGGCGCAGCTGCTTGGCGGCCGCGACTGGCCAGCCTCATGGCGCAGGCCGTGACGGCACGGCAACTCTCCGACCTGCAGCTGATCGGCGACACCGATCGCCTGCACGCGGCGGACGACAACCAGGCGCTGTCCGAGCGTCGTGCCGAAGCCATGCGTGATGGCTCGGTCGCCGGCGGCATCGCCGCGTACACGATCCAGTCGAAGGCCGGTGATCCACTGGCGCAGAGTCCCGGGCCGGCTTCGCCAGAAGTCATCGATTGCCCAGCGCCCAATCGACGCGTGGAAATCAGCGGCCTGATCGCCGCGCGCGACTGATCCCCTGTCACGGCCAGCATGGCCGTGCGGCGCGATACCCCTCCGGTGTGTCGCGCCTTTTTTTGTCCCGAGCACACGCATCGACCCGGCGTCTCGCGTGCGCTTGCCTGAACATTCGCGCCCGCCTAAGCCAACACGCAGGCGAAAAAAAACCTCCTCCCCGCTGGGCGCCGGGGAGGAGGCTTTATCGAAGTATTGCGGTCTTGCGTATCGCTGTTGCCGCGATCTTTTTAGATCAGCGGAGCCGGCGTCGCGGGAAGCGCGACCGGGGCGGCCTTCTTCTTGGCAACCTTCTTCTTGGCTACTTTCTTGGCCGGTGCCTTCTTGGCCGGAGCCTTCTTAGCGACCTTCTTCGCGGCCTTCTTCACAACCTTCTTGGCAGCAGCCTTCTTGGCGACCTTCTTGGCCGGCTTCTTGGCGACCTTCTTGGCAGCAGCCTTCTTCGCTACTTTCTTGGCCGGCTTCTTGGCGACCTTCTTGGCAGCCTTCTTCACGACCTTCTTCACTGCCTTCTTGGCCTTGGCGACCTTCTTGGCAGCCTTCTTCGCGACCTTCTTCACAGCCTTCTTGACGGCTGCTTTCTTGGCGACTTTCTTGGTGGCCTTCTTGGCCGTTTTCTTTACAGCTTTCTTCGTTGCCATGTGATGGCTCCTCGTCAGTGATTACTTTGGATGAAACATCCAGTACCAAGCCCAGTACTCGAAACGCCGCGGGAGTCGGACCCGCATGCAGCCGCCGACGCGCCATGCGCGCTGGGGCGGATCTTGTTCGACGCAGGCCACTGCCTGCGTCGTGCGCCTGACCATGCAAAGACACCCGCGTCTGGTGCGGCGCAGGTGTCTGGTGAGATCAGTCGCTGAATTTCTTTGGGGGAAGCGAAGCCTTCGACCATCCTCATCGGGGGGCGTACGGGCGACCTTGTCGTTGTGCGTTTCGTCGCGATGACCGGCTCGCTTGCATGTGTGGTGCGGAAGGCGTGTTGGGGCGAAACCTAATCACGGTTTTTATAGGTGTCAACTACTTTGCAAAAAAATTTCGCATCTATTTTCGCGATGCGTTCGCACGCCCTCCCCGGTCGACGGCAAGAGCCATCGTTTCTGCATGCGCCACATGGCCTGCATGCAAGCGATGCGTTTTTAGCAGAGTGCTTTTTTTATGATGTTTCGTGCATGGCACCTGCGAAAGCACTTGCCGAAATCGTGCATGCACGCTTGCCTGCATGCAGGCGCTGCGAACGCGCCGCGCAGTTGAATCGCGGCTGATCCAAGCCGAGAGTTCGTTCGTGCTTTTCGCGTCGCACAAGCAGCATTGCGCACGAACTGCGCAAACTTTTCGCCACCACGCGTCCTCGATGCATGGCGTTCGATGCATGTCGCGCGTGCTTCGCGTGGGTTTGATCGATGCACGCGAGCGACCATGACCGGCCTGCAAGCACCAACGAAAAACGCCGCGTCATGGACGCGGCGTTTTCGGTTGCAGCGTGCCGGCTTTGGAAGCCGGCGGAGGAAGCGAGGCTCAGTCTTCCTCTTCGTCCATCTGCTCGGCGTACTCGTCCGGACCCAGCAGGTCTTCGAGTTCTTCCGGGTTGCTGATCTCGACCACGTACAGCCAGCCGTCGCCGTAGGCGTCTTCGTTGATCGTTTCCGGCTTGTCGGTCAGGCCATCGTTGACCTCGACCACCGTGCCCGAGACCGGGCTGTACACGTCCGAAGCGGCCTTGACCGACTCGACCACGGCGCTGGCGTTGCCGGCGGTCACGGTATCGCCGACGCCCGGCAGCTCGACATAGACCAGGTCGCCCAGCAGACCCTGCGCGTGATCGGAGATGCCGACCGTGACGCGGCCGTTGCCCTCGACGCGGGCCCACTCGTGGGACTTGAGAAATTTCAGATCGCCTGGGATCTCGCTCATGGGGTGCTCCGGCTTGAAGGCGGTGGTGGGAATGGACGCAAGTTTAGCGAAAGGCGCAGGCGACTTGTCACCCGGCCCGGTACGGTGCGCGACCGCTGGTCAGCGCCGCGTCAAGCAGGTCGATGCGGTCCTGCCCCCAGAACGGTTCGCCGCCGCGGACGTAACCCGGCAATCCGGGCAGGCCCGCCTCGATCGCCGCGCGGGTGTTGTCGGCGTAGAGCTGCGCAACGTGCGGTGCATCGGCCGTCTTGAGGATCGCATCGGCATCGACGCCCAGTGCGCGCAGCAAGCCGGCCAGCGTGTCGGCATCGGCTAGGTTGGCCTCCTGCGCCCACAGCGCGGCGTAGGCGGCAGACATATAAGTATGTGGCGCGTGGCCATGCTCGATCAGCGCGATGATCACGCGGTCGGCCAAGCCGATGTCGCAGGGATAGAACTTCGGCTTGAGGTTGAGCGGCAGGCCGCGTTGCTCGCGCACGCGCTGCAGTTCGATCAGCCGATAGGCCTGGCGCGTCGGCGGGCGCTGCGCCAACGGCAGCGCACCGACTTCGGCGAACAGGTCGAGGATCCGCACCGGCCGCGTGCGCACCTGCGCGCCGTGGCGCGCAGCGACATCCAGGAATGCCTGGTGACCCAGGTAAGACCAGGGCGAGTGCAAGGTGACGAAGTAGTCCAGTGACTCGGCCATGGCCGTGCCTCCTGCTTAGGTGAGCACGCCGGCCTGCGGCTGGCCATCGCGCACGAACGGGAACTTGACCACGCGCACCGGCACTTCGCGGCCACGAATGTCCACGCGCACCTCACCAGGCTCGCCCGCCGGCACGCGCGCGAAGGCGATCGCCTTGCCCAGCGTCGGCGAGAACGTGCCGGAGAGGATCTCGCCCTCGCCTTCGGCAGTGATGACCTTCTGGCCGTGACGCAGCACGCCCTTCTCATCCATCACCAGCCCGATCAGCTGGCGCGGCGCGCCCTGCAGGTGCTGCGCTTCCAGCACCTCGCGGCCGACGAACTCGCGGCCTTCGTCCAGCGTGACCGTCCAACCCATCGCGGCTTCGTACGGCGAGACGGTCTCGTCCATGTCCTGGCCATAAAGATTCATACCGGCCTCCAGGCGCAGCGTGTCGCGCGCGCCCAGCCCGGCCGGCTTGACGCCCGCTTCTACCAGCGCGTCCCAGAACGCCACGGCCGCATCGGCCGGCAGCACGATCTCGAAGCCGTCCTCACCGGTGTAGCCGGTGCGCGCGACGAACAGTTCGGCGCCACCGGTGCTGACCGCATCGACCGCGGCGAAGCGGGTCAGCTTGTCGGCCGCGGCGCGATCTTGCTCGCGCAGCAGGCCGATGACTTTGGCGCGCGCGTTCGGGCCCTGCACGGCGATCATCGCCAGCTCCGGGCGCTCGATCACTTCCACGCCATAGGCGGCAGCCTGCTTGTTGATCCACGCCAGGTCCTTGTCGCGCGTGGCGGCGTTGACCACCAGGCGGAAGAAGGCCTCGTCCAGGAAGTAGATGATCAGGTCGTCGATCACGCCGCCCTTGGCGTCCAGCATCGCGGTGTACAGCGCCTTGCCCGGCTTCTTGAGCTTGTCGACCGAATTGGCCACCAGGTAGCGCAGGAACTCGCGCGTGCGCGGGCCTCGCAGGTCGACCACGGTCATGTGGCTGACGTCGAACATGCCGGCATCGCGGCGCACGGCGTGGTGTTCCTCGATCTGCGAGCCGTAGCTGATCGGCATGTCCCAGCCGCCGAAGTCCACCATCTTGGCGCCAAGCGCGCGGTGGCTGTCGTTGAGGATCGTCTTCTGGGTCATGGGCTGGTCCTTCCAAAGAGGCCGGCATTATTCCAGAAAGGACCTCTGGCCCGCGGCATGACCAATGCCACGGGGCCCGGGATCAGGCTTCCTCGATGCGCAGCACCATGCCGTCGGTGGACACGATGCGCACGGCGGCGCCGACCGGCAGGTCCGGGCCTTCGACGGTCCAGTAGGTGTCGGCGAGCTGGATACGGCCGCGGCCGCGCACGATGGCCTGGTCCAGCAGCGCGGTCTGGCCGATCAGCTGGTCGGCGCGGCGGTTGAGCAGCGGCTTGTCGCTGACCTGGGCGCGGGCGCGGAACCAGCGCCGGTAGACCAGTACCGAGGCAATGGCGAACACCGCGAACAGGATCGCCTGCGGCAGGATGTCCAGGCCGGGCGCGATCAGCATCACCGCCATCATCGCCACGGCGGCAAAGCCCAGCCACATCAGCGAGGCACCGGGCACCAGCGCTTCGGCGGCGAACAGCACAAGCGCCAGCACCGCCCAGAAGGCAAGACGCATCGTCATGCCCTCAGACGCCGGGACGCGGCGCGCGCGGCGGGATCGCCGGCGGCGGCTTGGGACCGTCGGACCCCAGCGCTTCGCGCGCCAGCTGGGCGATGCCACCGAGCGAGCCGATCATGCCGCTGGCCTCCATCGGCATCAGCACGAACTTCTGGTTGGGCGCGGTGGCCAGTTCCTTGAACGCCTCGACATACTTCTGTGCGACGAAGTAGTTGATCGCCTGCACGTTGCCATCGGCGATCGCCTGTGAGACCAGCGTGGTGGCCTTGGCTTCGGCCTCGGCCAGGCGCTCGCGGGCCTCGGCCTCGCGGTAGGCGGCCTCGCGCTTGCCTTCGGCTTCCAGGATCGCGCTCTGCTTTTCGCCCTCGGCGCGCAGGATCCCCGACTGGCGCGCGCCCTCGGCTTCCAGGATCGAGGCGCGCTTGTCGCGTTCGGCCTTCATCTGCCGCGCCATTGCATCAAGCAGGTCGCGCGGCGGCTGGATGTCCTTGATCTCGATGCGGTTGACCTTGACGCCCCACGGGCTGGTGGCGTGGTCGACCACGCCCAGCAGCTTGGCGTTGATGACTTCGCGATTGCTCAGCGATTCGTCCAGGTCCATCGAGCCGATCACGGTGCGGATGTTGGTCTGGATCAGCGCGATCATCGCCTGGTCCAGGCTGGACACCTCGTAGGCCGCCTTGGCGGCGTCGAGCACCTGGAAGAACACCACGCCATCCACGGTGACCGCCGCGTTGTCGCGGGTGATGACCTCCTGGGAAGGCACGTCGAACACCTGTTCCATCATGTTGACCTTGCGGCCCACGCCCTGCATGTACGGAATCAGGATGTGCAGGCCCGGCGAGAGCGTATTGGTGTACTTGCCGAACTGCTCGACCGTGTACTCGAAGCCCTGCGGCACCACGCGCACGCCCTTGAACAGCGTGACCACGACGAAGACCACGATCACCGCGGCCAGGATCATTCCGATACCCATGACATTCCCCTTCCCTTGCGTCGCCCTGCGTCAGGGCGCTCCCTGCCTTCGATTATAGGCATGCGCCGGCGGCGGGCCGGCGTAGTGGGTTCAACGCGCGGCCGGCGCCGCTTCAACCCACTGCGCGAACACCGCGTCGGTGTCCCCGGCCTTGACCTTGCCGCCTTCCTCCAGCGTGGCGGCCTGCTCGAACAGCGGCATGATCATCGCCATGCCGTCCAGCTTGGTCTTCAGGTGTACGCCCGGCGGCTGGTCGAGGAAGCCGGCCCAGCGCGCACGCACGCCAGCCCAGAAGTCCTTGGTCGCCTTCCAATAGGTATAGGCCGGGGTGAAATCGACCTGGCTGTCGCGGTGGTAATCGTCGAAACCGAACTCGCGCGCGATCTCGATCTGACTGCCGTCCGGCTTGCGCAGCACCTTGGTGTTGAACTGCTCGTGGGTCCAGCCGTTCGGCGTGACCGTATGGCGGTTGATCACGCGCAGCGCGTTGTAGTCGCTGCGCCGGGTGTACTCGCGACGCGGCAACGGACGCCAGCTGTCGTCGCTGGTCCAGGTGGCCGCTTCACCGTTGTAGGTCCAACGCCCGGTGCCGCAATAGCGCGGCGCGTCGCTGACTTCGTACACGCACTGGGTCCAGGCGCCAGTGGTTTCCTGCGGCGACAGCGCGCGCACGGTCCAGGTCTGGTCTGCGGTGAATTCAAAGCGCTGCGGCGCCTGGTAGATCCAGTCTTCGCGCCAGTGCTTGGTCACATGCCCGCTCTTGCCGTCCACCAGCAGGTGCTGCAGCGACACCTTGGTCGGCGTGTCTTCGATCACGATCACCGCTTCATCGCCGCCGCTGCGCATCGCCGCGGCGCGCTCGTAGCCGGGCTGCAGCAACACGGTCTCGTCAAAGGCGAAATCCACGGCGTATTCGCCTGCGATCTTGAGCAGGGTCGCGTGGTCGCGGACTGGATCGGCGGCGGCGGGTTCGGCCGCGTGGGCAGGTGAGGCGAAGACAGCGGTGAGTGCGACAAGGACGGCGACGTTGCGCACGCGGCTCATCGATGGAACTCCAGATCGGGGCGGAACACGTAATCGGCCAGCTCGCCTTTTTTTACCGGTGCATCGACCGAACGCAACGCCGCCTGCGCGCAGCAGCAGTCGTCCCACGCGGCCAGTTCGGCGCCTTCGGCGCGGACGATCTCGCGCGTGGTTGCCGCCCCCAACGAAGACACCGGCGTCAGGCTGGCGGCCAGCACCGCGCCGGCGCCACTTTCGGGCAAGGCATGCAGGCGCACCGGGCAGGCGCGCCATTGTTCGCCGGTCAGGCGACGCGCCAACCGTTGCCACAGCCGCTCACTGACGCCGCGACTCGCCAACGCCGCAGGGTTTTGCACCGGCAGCTGCGCGCCAAGCTGGTCCCAGGCCAGGAAGTCGCTGTCCGGCAGCAGGCACAGCCGCCAGCAGCATTGGCCATCGCGATCGAAGAACAGCAGGCTTTCGCGCAGGCCGTCGCTTTCCACACCGGCCTGGATGCAGGCGCTCACCGACTGGTTCCAACCGGCCAGCTCACTGCCCTGCTGCGGGCGATACAGGCACAGGACCGTACCGAGCGCGGCGAGCTGTTGCGGCCTCGGCAGGGCCTTGACGATGTGGGCGGGCCGGACAGTCGTGTCGAGGGTCATGACCGTTACCTGGACGAGAGCGGGAAGACGGGAAACGCGACGGCAGCAAGTACTGCGGGGCAAAGCCGAATCAGGGCAGCCGGCTCAGCCGAGCCGGTCCGCCGGGGCCACGCCGGCAATTCCGGGGGGCCCGGCCATGCCTGACGCAGCGGTCGGCACGGCGGCAACAAAGGCGGGCACTCCATCGCCCACGAAATCGGTCGACTTACTTGGTGAGGATCAGCTTGTCGTTGCTGGTATGGCGCAGGCGGTAGGTGCGATCGCCGTGCTGGATCAGGATTTCGCGGCGGCCCTTGAGCAGGGCTTCGCTGCTGAGCGTCTCGGCCGGCGGCACGACGCGCGGGGTGCGGTCGGCGGCACGCAGGTCGTTCTGGGGGAAGACGACAGTGTGGACATTCATGGCACGAGCTCCGTAGACGATTCGAGAGTGATGATAATCATTCTCATTCAAGAGTCAAATAACTTCGATCGCCTTTCCAAATGAAGCCGCGGCATGCGCCACGGCGTTCCCGGTTCGGCATGACGCCTTCTCAATGCGCCGTGGCAGACTTCCCGCCATGCGACGACCAAGGAAAGCGCCGTGACCCCACGCGCCCGGTTCAATCTGGTGATGGGCCTGCTGGTGTTGGCCGCCGTGGCCTTCGGCCTGTGGCGCTGGCGACAGCAGGCCAGCAGCGCCGCGGTCTCGGCGCAGATCGCCGCCCGGGTCGCGCAGGCCCGCAGCAGCACCGAAGACCGGAACCGCGTCGACACCGCCCGCGAGGAACGCGGCCTGCCCGCATCGCCACCCGCCTCCACCGCGCCGCTACCGCCCTGGGGCGAGCCGCTGGGTGCGAACTTCGACACGCTGCGCCGCCGCGCCGACGCGGGCGACGCACAGGCCGCCTGCCGGATCGGCGTGGAGCTGAGCCTGTGCAACCTCTCCCAGATCACCGATGACCTGCCGATCGAAAACGCACGCGTGGAAGCGCTGAAGCATGGCGCGTCGCTGGGCCAGGCCGATGCGGCCGCAGATGCCGCGCGCCAGCAGGTCATCGCCCGCGACCGCGGCTTCGACGGCTATTGCCAGGGGCTGGACACCGCCACGCTCAGGCAGGCGGCGAGCTATCTGCGCAAGGCCGCCCTGGCCGGCAACCGCGACGCGATGCTGCGCTACGCGACGGGGCCGTTCTTCAACAAATCCAACGCGTTCCTGGACCAGCACAGCTACCTGCAGGACCCGGTGTTCGCCGATTGGTATCGTGAAGCGGTGCCGATGCTGCAGCGGGCGCTGCACGCCGGCGATCCGATGGCCGTGCAGCTGCTGGCCGATGCCTACGCCAGCGACGGCGGCCTGCTCAACGCCCTGGTGCCCGACGACCCAACCCAGGCGTACAGCTACCAGCTGCTGCTGTCCTACCTGAGCGGCGGTCCCGCGCCCGCGGCCGGCACGCTCGACGCCCGCCAGCGCGCCGATGCCGAGCACCAGGCCCAGCGCCTGTACCGCGAATCCTTCGACAGCCATCCGGCGAAGGCGCCGATTCCGCGCGATCTGACCCTGCAGCCCGACAATCCGGCCGCTGCGCCCTGCCGCTGAACGGCGGCGACGTCGTGTTTCGCGCGCCGGCCCACAGGCACAAGAAACGAGAAATCGCCCGCCAATCCTGGCGCTTCGCGCCGCGCGCCGGCCTTTTCCTTGCCGCCGCCGGCGCCCTCCACTAGGCTGGCAGATTCGAAGTCGCGTGTTTCTTGGGGAAGCTGATGCTGGAAGGTGTATCGCGGGCCGCGTTTGGCCTGTTCGGGCTGGTCGTGCTGCTGGGCATCACCTGGCTGTTCTCCAATAACAAGCGTGCGGTGGACTGGCGGCTGGTGGCCACCGGCGTGATCCTGCAGATCGGTTTTGCCGCGCTGGTGCTGCTGGTGCCAGGCGGTCGCGACGTGTTCGACTGGCTGGGCCAGGTGTTCGTGAAGGTCCTGAGCTTCGTCGGCGAAGGCTCCAACTTCATCTTCGGCAGCCTGATGGACGTGCCCAAGGCCGGCTTCATCTTCGCCTTCCAGGTGCTGCCGACCATCATCTTCTTCTCCGCGCTGATGGGCGTGCTCTACCACCTGGGCGTGATGCAGGCCGTGGTGCGGGTGATGGCGCTGGCGATCACCAAGGTGATGCGCGTGTCCGGTGCCGAAACCACCAGCGTCTGCGCCAGCGTGTTCATCGGCCAGACCGAGGCGCCGCTGACCGTGCGCCCGTACATCCCCAAGATGACCGAATCGGAGCTGATCACGATGATGATCGGCGGCATGGCGCACATCGCCGGCGGCGTGCTGGCCGCGTACGTCGGCATGCTCGGCGGCGGCGATCCGGCGCAGCAGGCGTTCTACGCCAAGCATTTGCTGGCCGCCTCGATCATGGCCGCGCCGGCCACGCTGGTGATCGCCAAGATCCTGATCCCCGAGACCGGCACGCCGCTGACCCGCGGCACGGTCAAGATGGAAGTGGAAAAGACCACCAGCAACATCATCGACGCCGCCGCGGCCGGTGCCGGCGACGGCCTGCGCCTGGCGCTGAACATCGGCGCAATGCTGCTGGCCTTCATCGCGCTGATCGCGCTGATCAACGCGCCGCTGACCTGGCTGGGCGATGTCACCGGCATCGCCTCGGCGATCGGCCGTCCGACCAACCTGGCGACGATCTTCGGCTACGTGCTGGCCCCGATCGCCTGGGTGATCGGCACGCCGTGGGCCGATGCGATCACCGTCGGCTCGCTGATCGGCCAGAAGGTGGTGATCAACGAGTTCGTCGCCTATTCCGAGCTGGCCCAGATCGTGAACGGCCAGGTGCCGGGCATGTCACTGAGCCCGGACGGCCGCCTGATCGCCACCTACGCGCTGTGCGGCTTCGCCAACTTCAGCTCGATCGCGATCCAGATCGGCGGCATCGGCGGCCTGGCCCCGGAGCGCCGCGCCGACCTGGCCCGCTTCGGCCTGCGCGCAGTGCTGGGCGGTTCGATCGCCACGTTCATGACCGCGACCATCGCCGGCGTGCTGACGCACTTCAGCTGAGCCCTTGGCGCGACGGGCCTTTGCGCCCGATCGCGCGATTTTCCATTCAGCAAACTGGGATCGCGTACGGCGGCCGCACGGCCGCCTGCGGCATACTTGCGCGCCCACACGGCCGCGCCAAGCTGCCGTTTCTATTGAAGAAGAGATGTATATGAGTTCTGTCGTTGTCGTCGGCTCGTTCAATGTCGACCACGTCTGGCGCTGCGATGCGCTGCCGGCCGCTGGCGCCACCATTGCCGGCCGCTACAGCTCCGGCCCCGGCGGCAAGGGCTTCAACCAGGCCATCGCGGCAGCGCGCGCGGGTGCGTCGACGGCGTTCGTCTGCTCGCTCGGCCACGATCCGGGCGGCGTGATGGCGCGCGACCTGGCCGCGCACGACGGCGTGCACGTGATCGCCGAAGACAGCGTCGAGCCCACCGGCACCGGCGGCATCTACGTGGATAACCACGGCCGCAACACCATCGTGATCGGCCCGGGCGCCAACTTCACCCTGAGCACCGATTTCATCGCCCAGCAGCAGTCGCTGCTGGCCGGTGCGCAGGTGGTGCTGGCGCAGCTGGAATCGCCGCTGGAAAGCATCGAGGCGACGATGACCGCCGCACGCGCCGCCGGCGTGCTGACCATCCTCAACGCTGCGCCGGCCAACGCCGTGGCCAGCATCTCGCTGCTGCGCCAGAGCGACATCCTCACCCCGAACGAAACCGAGTTCGCCGCCCTGCTCGGCCGCCACGTCGGCCATCGCATGGAGGGCGACGACGTCGCCGCGCTGGACGGCAATACGCTGCATGGCCTCTGCCGCCAGCTGCTGCCCGGCGGCACCGTGGTGGTGACCCTGGGCGCGGTCGGCGTGTTCGTCTCGCACGAGGACGAACAGCTGCGCGGCGACACCCAGGCGTACTACCGCGTTGGCGCCGACAGCGCGCAAACCGTGGACACCACAGGCGCAGGCGATGCGTTCAACGGCGCGCTGGCCGCGTCGCTGGCGCATGCACCGCAGGCCGCGTTCAACGTGCACGTGCGCTTTGCCAACCGCTTTGCCGCGCGCTCGACCGAGAGCGAAGGCGCCGCGGTGTCGATGCCGAAGCTGACGCCGGACTTCTGAGTCCGGGCTGCGACGATTCCAGCATGCGCATCGGCCCGTACACGATCGATCCACCGCTGATCCTGGCGCCGATGGCCGGGGTCACCGACAAGCCGTTCCGCCAGCTGTGCAAGCAGCTCGGCGCCGGCCTGGCGGTGTCGGAGATGACCACCAGCGATCCGCGCTTCTGGAAGACCGACAAGTCGCTGCGGCGCATGGACCATGACGGTGAACCGGCGCCGGTGAGCGTGCAGATCGCCGGCACCGAGCCGCAGCAGCTGGCCGATGCGGCGCGCTACAACGTCGACCACGGCGCGCAGATCATCGACATCAACATGGGCTGCCCGGCCAAGAAGGTGTGCAACGCCTGGGCCGGTTCGGCGCTGATGCGCGATGAAGGCCTGGTGGCGCGCATCGTCGAGGCCGTGGTCAAGGCCGTGGACGTGCCGGTGACGCTGAAGATCCGCACCGGCTGGGATGCCGACCATCGCAACGCACCGGTGATCGCGCGCATCGCGCAGGACGCCGGCATCGCCGCGCTGGCCGTGCACGGCCGCACCCGCGACCAGCAGTACACCGGCTTCGCCGAGTACGACACCATCGCGGCGATCAAGGCCGCGCTGACGATCCCGGTGTTCGCCAATGGCGATGTCGATTCACCGCGCAAGGCCGCGCAGGTGCTGCGCCAGACCGGCGCCGATGCGGTGCTGGTCGGCCGCGCCGCGCAGGGCCGGCCGTGGATCTTCCGCGAGATCGCCCATTACCTGGCCACCGGCGAAGAACTGCCGCCGCCGTCGATCGGCGAAGTGCGCGACATCCTGCTCGGCCACCTGCAGGCGCTGCACGCCTTCTACGGCGCGCCGCAGGGCGTGCGCATCGCGCGCAAGCACCTGGGCTGGTATGCGAAGGATCGTCCCGAGAATGCCGCCTTCCGCGCGGTGGTCAACCGCGCCGCGACGTCCGACGAGCAGCTGCGCCTGACCGCCGATTACTTCGACGCGCTCGAAGCCGGCGTGCCGTCGGGATTCGCCGCAGCAGCCTGAGGCCGGGACCGGCGGCGCTCCATTGCAACATCGCCCGCACGCGTCGCAGCTGGCGCGTTCTTCCTTGACGTTGTGCCCTTGATCCATGCGGCCCCCAGCGCCGCGTGGCGGGTCGGCGACGCTTTTCGCGTAACAGGGACAGGTCTCCCGCTGATCCCGGGAGACCTTCCCTCTTCGATCAAGGAGTTTCCATGTCCAGGTCATGGGTTGTCCCGATGCTGCTCCTGCTGGCCTTGTGCAGCCGGGCCGTTCAGGCGCAGGAGCTGCTCCCCGAGGCGAAGCAGCAGCTCGCCGCCGCCGGCGCCGCGGTCGGCAAGGCGATCACCACGCATGACACCGCCGCACTCGAAAAACTCTGGTCACCCAAGCTGCTGGTCAACAGCCCCAACAACCACGTGCTGACCCGCGCCGAAGTGCTGGATGCGATCAAGCGCGGCCAGCTGGAGTACGAGGGCGGCTACACCTCCAGGCTGGAGAAGGTCGAGTTCTACGGCAACGTCGCGGTCACCATGGCCGATGAAACCCTGGTGCCCGGATTCGGCCCGGACAAGGGCAAGACGATCCGGCGCCGCAGCACCAACGTCTGGCAGTACGGCGACGGGGCGTGGGTGATGATCGCGCGCCAGGCCACGATCTACGACCCGGACGCCAAGCACTACTGAGCTTGCGTGATGCAGGCCTGCCCGGTGGCGTACAGGGACGATGCCGTGATCAGGTGCGCGATGGCGCCCGGTCGCCGCTCAGTGCGCGCCGCCGTCCGGCGCGACCGCTTCCGTCGTGGCATCGACCGGCCGTGGCGCGACGATCACATCGCGCAGCGGCACGTTGCTTTCATGCCAGGTGCGGTGCCAGACCGCGCCGATCAACTTCGCGAAGCCCGACACGCCGGAGATCGGCAGCGGCACCTTGATCTGCTCCGGCGCCACCGCCTGCCAGTCGCCTTCGTGCTGCGCGGCCACGGCGAAGTTGAAGGTGTAGGTCGGGTCCAGGCCCATGCGCAGGTCCGACAGCACCAGTCGCCCATCCTGCACCTGGGTGCGCATGAAACCGTGGTTGAACCAGTCCAGGCGCGTCACGGCCGGAATGCCGATCGCCTTGGCCTGCGCCAGCGCCTGGGTGTTGGACGGATGGCCGCGGAACACCATCGGGCCCTCGTCGAACACCGAGCGCTCGGCATCGACATAGCCGCTGGGCGTCATCGCCACCACGCGCCACAACAGCGTGGAGAACGGCAGCGGCGTGGAAAAACGCGGCGCGTGCGCCAGGCCCATCGCCGCCAGGGTGCGATCGGCCTCGCGATCGACCTTCCATTTGGAGAAGCCGGCCACGCCGATCACGCCGGCCGCAAGCACCACGCCGGCGATCGCGCTGCGCCGGCCGAGCGGCTTCTTCGGACTGCACCAGGCGATCACGCAGCCCAGCAATAGCCACAGGGTGAAGGCAGGTTCGATGATGAAGAACAGCGACCACATCGCCGGTGGCGTCTCCATCGGCCACAGCAACGAGGTGCCGTAGACGGTGCAGGCGTCCATCAGCGGATGACTGAGCAGGCAGGCCTGGATCAGCCAGAACCAACGCACCGGCGCCGACTTCACCCGCTTGCCGTGCAGCCGGCACATGCCCCACACCAGCCAGCCGATCAGCGGCAGCAGGAAAATCGAATGCAGGAAGCTGCGATGCCAGGTCATCAGCAGCACCGGGTCATCGGTGAACAGCGGCAGCAGCAACACGTCCAGATCCGGCACGGTGTTGAGCGCGGCGCCGGCCAGGATGGCGGCGCGGCGTTGGCCGGCCGGAGCGATGGCGGCGCCGATGGCACCGCCGAGAACCAGGTGGGTGAAGGAATCCATGGGCGTCGATGCTAGCAGCGCGTCGCGGGCCTGCGCGGTGGTGAGGGCGATGGAGCTCCTTGGTTCAATGCAGCGTTGGCTGGATCGGCGCTGGGGCGTTTAGAAGCTGCGATCGCGCCTGACCGCGATGTCATGCCGCGATCATGCTGTCCCTCCCGCGACCGATTGCCGCACGCCGGGACGTTGTGGATGGCGACGATGGATGCGCGCGCCTCGCTTGCGAGGTGGATCGCTCCACGCGCCCGGATCGACAGGAGCATGGCCATGACCAGCAGCGCGGCACCGATCGGCCTGTGGCTCCCCGCGTTGCTGCTGGGGTTACTCGTGGCGGCCGTGTTATCCGGCGGGCTGGTGTGGCTGCTGATTCGCCTGACGCGCGGCATGGCCGAAGCAGGCACAGGCTTCTTCGCCGCGCTGGCACGCCATGACGCGGGTGCGGCGCGCGCGTTTCTGTCCGATGCCTTCCTCGCGGCCACCGATGCGGCGGCCCTGCACGATTGGCAGGTGCGCCACGGGCTGATCGAAGTCCGCGGCACGACCTGGTTCGGACGCAAGCGCATGACCGGTCGCGGCCTGTTGCATGGACAGGTCCACACCACGCACGGACGCGCGGTGGCCATGCGCGTCGGCCTGGTCAAGCAGGATGGCGGATGGAAGATTTATTCGCTGCACGCGGTCGGCGGGCCGCTGGGCGCTTTTCTCACACCGGGTTGGCAGCGCCATCCCGGCGCAACGCCCTGAGCCGCGCCACGCGCCCGCACAGCTCACGAAAGCGCGCAATCGCTGCGCCCTACTCCATCCAAGGATTGCGCACCGGCCGCCACTGCGCGGGCAGCGTGCCGCTGGCCGTGGCCTGCTCCATCGCCAGCAGCTGGACCACGGTCGGGTCATCGGCCGGCATGGTCGCGCGCGCCTGTGCCCAGGCCTTGCGCGCACCTGTGATGTCGCCGATGCGCGCCAGCGCATTGCCTTCTTCCACCGCGCAGCCGACGTGGAACGGCATCAGCTTGACGATCTCGCCGCAGCGTCGCGCGATCTGCGGCCAGTCCGGCTTGGGCTGTTCGTAGATCTCCTCGATCACGATCGGATACAGGCTGGAGGCGCGTGCACGTGGCTCGTCGATATAGCCGGTCCACACGCCCAGCGTGCCGATGCGCTTGATCAGCTTCAGATGCGCCATGGTTTTCTTCGGGTCGTAATCGAACTCCGGCTCGGGGATGGTCATCGCCATCGGCAGCAGAAACCAGCCGGCGTAATGCCCGGCCACGTTGGTGTCGTCCACGCTTTCCACATAGCGCCGCAGCGGCACCTGCTCAGCGCGCGCCCACTCGGGCATGTACATGTAGCCGTTGTAGAGCATCGCGTCGGCTGGCTTGTGGACGGCCACGTACGCCTTGATCTCCGGCAGGCGCTGGCCCAGGTCCACGCCTTCGTCGGTGAAGCCGCGCCAGGCCTGGTCGCTGCCGCCGGCCAGTTCGTTGAAGTATTCGTAGAGGCGCGGCTCGCGCGCGGTCATCACCAGCGCCAGTGCCGCCGGGGCGAAGGCCAGCGGCTTCCACACGCGGCCGCGCAGCGACACCGACGCGCGCCAGGGGAGCGCGCCGGCCAGCGTCGCCAGCGGCAGGAACATCGGCAGCGCGTGGCGCACGCCCGCATAGGTGCCACGCGACGACAGTAGCGACAGCCAGTAGCCCAGGCCCAACGCGGCCATCATCACCAGCAGCCGGCGCTGCGCGCCGGTCAACGGCGCGCGCCACAGCGCGAGCAGGCCCAGCAGCGCGGCGGCCAGCAAGGGCAATGGAATCTTCGCCGCCAGTTCGCCCGGCCAGAAGAACCACGGCGGCGCGCCCTTGAACTTGTGACCGAACAGCCAGTGGTTGCGCTGGCCGCGTCCTTCCACGCCGGCCCGCAGCGTATCGGCCAGGCCCCACACATATGAGCGCGGCAACAGGTGCGTACGGTCGGCAAACGTCAGCACCGCGCGCTGTGTCGGCGAAGCGAGGTCATCGATCTTGTCGGCGAAGGGCCGGTTGAATGGATCGCTGCCATCGGGACTGGCATGGAACTGGAAGCCGTATTGCGCCCATAGCAGCACCACCGCGAGCACCGCCGCGGCGAGGATCGCGCCCAGCCGGCGCAGGCGATGCGCGGGTTGCCTGATGCCCGCCGCGTCGCGCGTGCGCCACAGTGCCAGCACGCTCAATCCGATGCCGATCCCGACCAGTCCGCCCAGCGCCGAATGCTTGGTGCCCAGCGCCAGCCCGCAGGCCAGCGCGAAGGCCAGCCACGCCGGCCAGCGCCAGCTCGTCGCCAGCCACGCCGCACAGGCGGCGGCCAGGCCGAGGCAGAGCGCGACCGGCAGGTCGGTCATCAGCAGCGGCAGGTGCGCGCCGATGGTCGGTTCGACCGCCAGCCATGCCAGCATGCCTGCCGCCCACCACAGCCCGGCCACGCGCCACACCACCAGCGCGATGGCGCCAAGCAGCAGCAGATTAAAGGCGAACATCGCGCGCCGGATGTTGGCCTGGGTCGCTTCGGGCGTGTTGTCCAGGTAGGCGGCGGTCTGCACGAAGCGGCGCTCGTCGCGCTTCTCGTGGATCACGCGCAGCGGCGGCATCACCACCGTGCGTGGCGCCAGCCACGCGGTCCAGCGCTTGGCCAGCGGCGGATGCTCGGGGTTGAGCCGGTAGTCGCCAAAGCGCTGGTACGACAGCCCGGCCGCATAGTGATACGGCTCGTCGATGGTCAGCCCATCGCGCGCGGTACCCACCATCGAACGGGCCAGCGCCAGCACCAGCAGCGCGGCGATCAGCAACAGGCCGGGGATCAGGGAAGTCAGGCGCGGGCGAATGTCCATGCCCGCATTACGCGGCGCGCACGGCCCGCCGGCCAGTCCCTCCTTCGGAACGAAAACGCGCCTACACCCGACGCGTCAATGCACGCCGAACATCCGCTCGCCGGCATCGCCCAGCCCGTGCATGTGCGCGGCCTCGCCGTCCGTGCGCGGTTCGATGCCGGCCAGGTGGATCGCCACATCCGGGTGTGCCGTCGTCAGCGCCTCCAGCCCGTCCTGCGCGGCCAGCAGGCAGATGAACTTGAGCTCGCGCGTGCCCGCGGCCTTGATCCGGCGCAGCGCGGCCACGGCGGTCTGGCCGGTGGCGATGATGGGATCGACCACGATCGCCTGACGCAGGGCGATGTCCTCGGGCAGGCGGCAGTCGTACTCGACGACATCGTCCATGCCTGCGTGGTGATGCAAACCGAGGTAGCCCACGCGCGCGGCCGGGATCACTTCCAGCATGCCGTCGATCAGGCGGTTGCCGGCGTGGGTGATCGAGACCAGGCAGAGCTTCTTGCCGGTGAGCAGCGGCGACCTGATCACGCCGCTGGAGGTGGTGATGGTGGTCGCCGCCAGCGGCAGATCGCGACAGGCCTCATAGGCCAGCAGCGCGCCGATCTCGCCGACCAGCCGGCGGAACTCGGTGGTGGAGGTCTTGCTGCGGCGAAGCAGCGTGAGCTTGTGCTGCACCAGTGGATGCTGGACGACCTCGATCATCGGCATCGTCACAGGTTGCTGCGCACCACCAAGCCGCGACGCACGCGCATCGGCGTCCCTGCCCTGCATGGCGCTCAGGCAGCGCGCGGCAGCGTGGCGTCGGGCACCGCGCGCAGGCGCGCGGGCAGTTCGCTCAACACCTGGCCGGTGTGCGAGAGCAGCTGCAGCGTGCCGTCGTGGGTTTCGCACAGCGCGGTGAGGCTTTCGACCCAGTCGCCATCGTTGGCGTAGACCAGCCCGTCCTGGCGGATCAGCGCGGCACGATGGATGTGCCCGCAGACGATGCCATCCAGCCCGCGCGTGCGCACGTCGTCCAGCCCGGCCTGCACGAAGCGCGCGATATAGCGCTCGGCCGCCACGCTCTTGCGCTTGAGGTATTCGGCCAGCGACCAGTAGCGCAGGCCGAAGCGGCGCCGCATCCGGTTGACCAGCCGGTTGCCGGTGAGGATGCGGTAGTACAGCCAATCGCCGAACTGCTCCTGCAGCCCGCCGAAATGCGTCACCGCGTCGTAGTCGTCGCCGTGCACCACCAGCAGGCGGCGACCATCGGCGGTGGTGTGGATCACGCGCCGGCGCACCTGCATCGCCGGCAGCATCAGCCCGCAGAAGCGGCGCGCGGCGCGGTCATGATTACCCGGCACGTAGATCAGCTCGGTGCCGTTGCGGGCCAGCGCATGCAGCGCCTCGACCACGCGCTGGTGCGCGGCATCCCAGCGCGCGCGCCGCTGCGACATCCACCACAGGTCGACGATGTCGCCGACCAGATACAGCTGCCGGCACTTCACCCGCCCGAGGAAATCGGCGAACTCGGCGGCGTGGCAATGCGTGGACCCAAGATGCACATCGGAGACGAACACGGCGCGGTTCATGCGGCTTGCTCCTGCGGGGAAGATCCGAGGTAACGCTGGCGCTTGCGCGCGCTCATGCGTTCGAGGTCCAGTTCGATCAGGCCATCGACGCAGCCGGCGAAATCCGCATCCACGCCAAAGGCCAGGAAGCGCGCGCCGCCCGGCTCGCACAGGTCGGTGTACTGCCGGAACAGCATCGGCAGCTGCGCGCCCAGCGCATCCAGGTTGCCGCGCAACACCGCGAACGCCGTGGCCGCATCCATCGCTTCGAACTCCGGCGGCGCATCGCTGAAACGGAACGGCTTGCGCGCCGTGGCTTCCGTGCCATGTCCGTGGAACTGCTGGTAGTAGGCGACGATCTGCTCGCGCGCCGCGCACGGCAGCGCCGCGCTGATCGACACCGCGCCGAACAAATAACGCACCTGCGGATGCGCGGTGAGGTACGCGCCGATGCCCTGCCAGAGCTGGTCGATGCTGCGGCTGTTCCAGTAGGCCGGCGTCACGAAGCTGCGGCCCAGCTCCATGCCCTGCGCGATGCGCGGCAGCGCCGCCTCGGACCAGTCGAACAGCGAGGCGGTGTACAGCCCGGCCAGTCCGCGCTGGGCCAGCACCTGCGCGCCACGCGCCACGCGATACGCGCCGGCGACTGCGCCAGCCGCGTCATCCCACAGCACGATGTGGTCGTACCAGGTGTCGTAGTCGTCCAGGTCCAGCGCGCGGCCGGTGCCCTCGCCGACCTGGCGGAAGGTGAGTTCGCGCAGGCGGCCGATCTCACGCAGCAGCGGCGAGTCGGCTTCAAGCCGGCCGGCAATGATCGTGCGGCCGTCGCGGGTGTTGCCGAAGGTCGGCAGCGTGGCGACCGCGGCACGCAGCTCAGCAACGGGCACCGGCTCGGCCAGCGGCGCCAGTGTGTCGGCGCGCGCATCGGCGCGACGCCCCAGCGCGTACAGCGCGCGGCGCAACTGGCGAATCGCGGCCTCGTCATCGCCGTTGGCGTCCAGCGTGCGGGCGTGGCCGACATGCAGCTTCAGCGGCTGCTTGCGGCGGGCGAACATCTCGCGCGGCAACAGCGCGGTACCGACCGGCTTGAACACCGCCGAGGCGCCATAGAACAGCGCCGAGTTACGCGCCTCCACGCGGATCGGCAGCACCGGCGCGCCGGTCGCACGCGCGAACCGGGCGAAGCCTGCGCGCCAGCGCCCGTCGCGCACGCCCAGCGGATGCAGGCGCGACACTTCGCCCGCCGGAAACACGATCACGCACTGCCCCGCCGCCAATGCGCTGCGCACCGCGCGCAGGCTGCCCGCCTCGGCCTGGCCGCCGAACACGCGCACCGGCAACAGCAGTTCCTTCAACGGCCCGATATGGGCCAGCAGGTGGTTGGCGATGATGCGCACGTCGCGCCGCACCTGGCCGACCAGGCCCAGCAGCGCCATCGCATCGCGCGCGCCGGACGGGTGGTTGGCGATCACCAGCAGCGGGCCGCTGGCCGGGATCCGCGCCAGCGCCTGCGGATCGGCCTGCAGGTCCAGTTTCAGGAAATCATGCGAGGCGGCGACGAACTGCCAGCCGTCCAGGTCCGCGGTCTGGCGCAGGAAGGCCTGCGCCTGGTCGATGCCCGACCAGTGGCCCCAACGGCGCAGCAGCGGGCGCGTGATCGCGCCGCGGCGCCCGCCGAACCAGCGCGGGTAACGTTCGATGAGGGTGTCTTCCAGAGGTCGCATGGGAGGCCTGGCGAGGCAGCGGCTGTCTGGAACGCCAGTCTTGGCATGGGCGACGACAGGCACATGTCATTGCTGCGTCGGGCCGATGACACGGCGATCAGCCGCACTGACGCCGGGCTGTCACCGCCACGACGCAAAGTAACGCCACGGCAACAAGCGGCGCGCCAACATGCGCCGAGCCCCGCACGCGTGTATCATGCGCGGCCATCTTTTCATCCGCATTGAAGGATATAAGCCTGATGTCCAGCTACCTGTTCACATCCGAATCGGTCTCCGAGGGCCATCCGGACAAAATCGCCGACCAGATCTCCGACGCCGTCCTCGACGCGATCCTCGCGCAGGACAAGCGCGCGCGCGTGGCCTGCGAAACGCTGGTCAAGACCGGCGTGGCGATCGTGGCCGGCGAAGTGACCACCAGCGCCTGGATCGACCTGGAAGCGCTGACCCGCAAGGTCATCCTGGACATCGGCTACAACAGCTCCGAGGTCGGCTTCGACGGCGAGACCTGTGGCGTGCTGAACCTGATCGGCAAGCAGTCCCCCGACATCAACCAGGGCGTGGACCGCAAGAGCCCCGAGCAGCAGGGCGCCGGCGACCAGGGCCTGATGTTCGGCTATGCGACCAACGAGACCGACAGCTACATGCCGGCCGCGATCCACCTGTCGCACCGTCTGGTCGAGCGCCAGGCGCAGATCCGCAAGAAGAAGAACTCGCCGCTGTCCTGGCTGCGTCCGGACGCCAAGTCGCAGGTCACCCTGCGCTATGAAGACGGCGTGGCCACGGCGATCGACGCGGTCGTCCTGTCGACCCAGCACGATCCGGGCGTCAAGCAGAAAGACCTGATCGAAGCCGTGCGCGAAGAGATCATCAAGCCGGTGCTGCCGGCCAAGTGGCTGCACAAGGGCACCAAGTTCCACATCAACCCGACCGGCAAGTTCATCATCGGCGGCCCGGTGGGCGACTGCGGCCTGACCGGCCGCAAGATCATCGTCGACACCTACGGCGGCTGGGCCCGTCACGGTGGTGGCGCGTTTTCCGGCAAGGACCCGTCCAAGGTCGACCGTTCGGCTGCCTACGCCGCGCGTTACGTCGCCAAGAATGTCGTGGCCGCCGGCCTGGCCGATCGCTGCGAAGTGCAGGTCTCCTACGCCATCGGCGTGGCCGAGCCGACCTCGATCTCGGTCACCACCTTCGGCACCGGCAAGATCGCCGACGAGAAGATCGAAAAGCTGATCCGCAAGCATTTCGACCTGCGCCCGTACGGCATCATCCAGATGCTGGATCTGATCCACCCGATGTACCAGCAGACCGCCGCTTACGGTCACTTCGGCCGCAAGGCCAAGGACTTCACCTACACCGACGGTGCCGGCAAGTCGCATTCGGCCACCGCGTTCTCGTGGGAAAAGACCGACCGCGCCGACGCCCTGCGCGCGGATGCCAAGCTGAAGTAAGTCGCTTCGGCGACATCGCTGGAAACAGAAAGGCCGCTGAGAAGCGGCCTTTCTGCTGTGTGGCGTTGGGATTTTTTCCCCCTCCCTTTCGCGTAGCGAAGCGGAGCTCGAAGTCGCGTTCTAGCGACTGAGGGGGAGGGGTTGGCTCTTCGCACTGCCGCAACTGAAACAGCAAGAGCAAAGACCAAGGCACCCCACCCCGGCCCTCCCCTTCGCTTCGCGAAAGGAAAGGAGACAGGCCTTACGCCGCGTCGTCGTACAGCGACATCCAGGCCGCTTCGGCCTTGGCCAGGTCGGCCGCGGTCATCTCGCGTTGGCGACCCAGGTCGGCCAGCTTGCTGCCATTGGCCGCATTGGTCGGATCGGCGAGCTGTGCATCGATCGCGGCGACCGCTGCTTCGAGCTGGGCGACTTTTTCTTCGGCGGCTTTGAGCTTGTGCGGGTTCGGCGGCTTCTTCTGCGAGACCGGCGGAGTCGGCGGCGGTGGCGTAGGCGCCGCCTGCGCCATCTTCTGCTTGGTGCCCTGCGCGTTGGGACGCGTGCGCAGCCAGGCGGCGTATTCGTCCAGGTCGCCAGCGAACGGCTCGACCACGCCATCGGCCACGCGCCAGAAGGTGTCACAGACCAGGCCGATCAGATGGCGATCATGGCTGACCATCACGATCGCGCCTTCGAAGATGCTCAGCGCTTCTGCCAGCGCTTCGCGCATTTCCAGATCGAGGTGGTTGGTCGGTTCGTCGAGCAGCAGCACGTTGGGCTGCTGCCAGGCGATCAGCGCCAGCGCCAGGCGCGCACGCTCGCCGCCGGAGAAACCATCGACCACTTCGAACGCGCGGTCGCCGGGGAAATTCCACTTGCCCAAAAAGTCACGGAACGACTGCGTCGAGGCATCCGGCGAGATCTCGCGGAAATGGTCGATCGGCGACTGGCCCTCGTGCAGCGACTCCACGGTGTGCTGGGCGAAGTAGCCGATGCGCAGGTCCGGATGCGCGCTGCGCTCGCCGCGGATCGGCGCGATCTCGCCGACCAGCGTTTTCACCAGCGTCGACTTACCCGCGCCGTTAGGACCGAGCAGGCCGATGCGGTCGCCTGCCTCCAGGCCGAAGCCGACGTTGTGCAGGATTACCGAATCGTCGCCGTAACCGCAGTCGGCATCGTTGAGGCGGATCAGCGAGTACGGCAGGCGCGCCGGCTCGGAGAACTCGATGCGGAACTCGCGCTCGGCGCGCACCGCCTCGGTGCCGGCCATCTTGGCCAGGCGCTTGATCCGGCTCTGGGCCTGGCTGGCTTTGCTGGCCTGCGCCTTGAAGCGATCGATGAAGCTCTGCAGGTGCGCGCGCTCGGCCTCGGCCTTCTCGTGCTGGATCTGCTGTTGGCGCAGGTGTTCGGTGCGCTGGCGTTCGAAATCCGTATAGCCGCCGACGTAAAGCTTCGCGCCGCCGCCGTGCAGGTGCAGCGTGTGGGTGGCGACGTTGTCCAAGAACTCGCGGTCGTGCGAAATCAGAAGCAGCGTGCCCGGGTACTTGAGCAGCCACTGCTCCAGCCAGAACACCGCGTCCAGATCCAAGTGGTTGGTCGGTTCGTCGAGCAGCAGCAGGTCGCTGGGCATCATCAGCGCGCGCGCCAAGTTCAGGCGCACGCGCCAGCCGCCGGAGAAATCCTTCACGGCGCGCTGGTGCGTATCGGCCGGGAATCCCAAGCCATGCAGCAGCTTGCCGGCGCGCGCCTGGGCGTCGTAACCGCCGACTTCCTCCATGCGCAGGTGCACGGCCGCGACCGCTTCCCAATCCTCGGCGGCCATGGCGTCGGCCTCGGCCTTGAGCACGGCGGCCACCTCGGTATCGCCGCCTAGGACGAAGTCCAGGGCCGGATCGGGCAGCGCCGGGGTTTCCTGCGCCACGCTGGCGGTGCGCACCTTGCCCGGCAGCTCCACATCGCCCTTGTCCGCTTCCAGTTCGCCCTTGACCGCGGCGAACAGGCTGGATTTACCGGTGCCGTTGCGGCCGACAACACCGACGCGATAGCCGGCGTGCATGGTCAGGTCGACGTTGGACAACAGGAGGCGTTCGCCGCGGCGAAGGGCGAAGTTGCGGAGCGAAATCACGTGACGTTTCCGGGAGAGGGTTGCAGCAGACCGCGCAGTGTATCGGGTCTTGCTGACACGATTGTTTGTTAAGAAACCGTTGACACCGCCTCCGCGCAGCGGTTATTCGTGTCTCGCACCGCAACATTCCGCGACACTTGGACACAGATCCGCGGCCGGAACGCTTCACGCAATGCGGGCAACTCTTCTTCTTCCGGAGCCACCATGACGTACAAGCCAACCCTCCTGACCGTCGCCATCGCCCTGGCGATGGCCGTCCCCGCGCAGGCACAGGAAAGCCAGCAGAACGCCAAGACCCTGGATAACGTGATTGTCACCGGCACGCGCGTGGCCGACCGCACCGTGGCCGAATCGCAGTCGCCGATCGACATCATCACCCCCGAGGTGCTGGAAGCCACCGGCACCACCGAGCTCGCGACCGCACTGTCGCGCGCGATCCCCTCGCTCAACTTCCCGCGCCCGGCCATCACCGACGGCACCGATGCGGTGCGCCCGGCCCAGCTGCGCGGCCTCTCGCCGGACCAGACCCTGGTCCTGGTCAACGGCAAGCGCTACCACACCACCGCGCTGGTCAACCTCAACGGCAGCCAGGGCCGCGGTTCGGCCCCGGCCGACCTCAACAGCATCCCGGTCGCGGCGATCGAGCGCGTCGAAGTGCTGCGCGACGGCGCGGCCGCCCAGTACGGCTCGGACGCCATCGCCGGCGTGATCAACATCGTGCTCAAGGGCAGCGACAGCGGCGGCAGCGTCAGCCTGCGCGGCGGCAAGTACAGCGCTGGCGACGGCGCCCAGTACCAGCTGTCCGGCGATGCCGGCTTCAAGCTGGGCGAAATCGGCGGCGTGCACTTCGCCGCCCAGGCCGGTCACCAGAACCAGACCGACCGCGCCAAGCCCTACCAGGGCGTGGTCGAACAGCGCTACGGCGATCCGGAAGTCGAGCAGGGCGCGTTCTCCTACAACGGCGAGCTCAAGCCCACCGACTACCTGACGTTCTATTCGTACGGCATGGCGAGCAAGCGCAAGATCCTGTCCAACGGCTACTTCCGCTTCGCCGGCGACAACCGCAATCGCCCGGAGATCTATCCCGACGGCTTCCTGCCGCAGATCTACAACGAGTCCGAGGACCAGTCCTGGGTCGGCGGCCTGAAGACCTCGACCGAAGGCGGCCTCAACATCGACCTGTCGGCCAACTACGGCCACAACAAGCTCACCTTCGACGTCAAGAACTCGCTCAACAACTCGCTTGGCGTGACCTCGCCCACCGAGTTCTACGCCGGCGCGCTGGAGCTGAGCCAGTACGTGTTGAACGCCGACTTCAACAAGCAGCTGGACTGGGGCCTGGCCTATCCGGTGACGCTGGCCTTCGGCGCCGAGTGGCGCGGCGAGGACTACAAGGAGTCGCCCGGCGAAGTGGCGTCCTACGTCAACGGCGGCGTGCCTTCGGCCAACGGGGCGCTGCTGCCGGGTGCGCAGGTGTTCGCCGGGTTCAAGCCCAGCGACTCGGGCAAGTACGACCGCAACAGCCACTCGTTCTATGTGGACCTGGAAGCGGACCTGACCGACAAGTTCTCCGCCGGCCTGGCCGGTCGCTATGAGAAGTACAGCGACTTCGGCGACACCAGCACCGGCAAGCTGTCGCTGCGCTACGCCTTCAACGATGCGGTCGCGCTGCGTGCCACGGCGTCCACCGGTTTCCGCGCGCCGTCGCTGCCGCAGCAGTTCTTCCAGTCCATCGCCACCAACTTCATCGGCGGCGTGCCGTATGAGATCGGCACCTTCCGCACCGACAACCCGGCGGCCATCGCCCTGGGCGCCGAACCGCTCAAGGCCGAGAAGTCCACCAACTACGGCCTGGGCCTGGTGCTACAGCCGGCCGACGGCCTGTACGTCACCCTGGACGCCTACCAGATCGAGATCCGCGACCGCGTGGTGCTGTCGGAAAACCTGACCTCGGTGCCGGTGCGCAACTACCTGCAGGCCAATGGCTTCCCGGGCATCGGCGGCGGTCGTTACTTCACCAATGCGGTGGACACCACCACCCGCGGCGTCGACCTGGTCAGCACCTATCGCTGGGCGCTGGCCGGCAGCAACCTGGACCTGAGCGCGGGCTACAACCGCAACAAGACCGAGATCGACAAGGTCGCCGCCAATCCGCCGGCGCTGGCCGCGATCGATCCCACCGCGGTGCGCATCGGCCAGGCCGAGCTGAGCCGCATCGAGGAAGGCTCGCCCAAGGACAAGTTCTACCTGGGTGCGCTGTGGAGCCCGGGCGACTGGACCTTCAGCGCGACCACCACGCGCTGGGGTGAGTTCGTGGTCTACAACTCGCCCACCACCAACCCGGTGCAGCAGACCTATGCCGCGCAGTGGACGCTGGACCTGGCGGCCACCTACAAGCTGGGCAACTGGAGCTTCACCCTGGGCGGCGACAACGTGACCGATGAGTACCCGGACCAGTCGCTGGCCGGCATGGGCACACGCACCTACCTGCCGTATGCGACCAACTCGCCGTACGGCTTCAACGGCGCGTACCTGTACGGCAACATCGGCTTCAAGTGGTAAGCACACGCTGACGTCCGGCCTGCATCGCGGACATCACGCGTAGCGCAAAAGCCCCGGCAATGCCGGGGCTTTTGTTTGCACGGAAGGAACACCCCGTCCCGCGCAACGCCATGCGACGCCACATCGCGCCATACGGCACCTCAATTGACGAAAACACCGCATTTTCCGGTGGTTTGTCATGAGCAGATAACCATCGGTTGGTAGGCACGGCGCCGAGCTTTAACGAATAATTAGCCTTCGTAGTCAACAAGCAACCCGGCCTCGCGCCACTTGATCGACCTTGTTGTCCTGGCTTTCTATTCGACGGAGTTCTTCGATGTCCCTGACCCCCTCACGCCTGGCCGCCGCCGTGGTGTTCGCCCTGGCGACCGTGCCCGCCTTCGCCCAGGACGCGTCTTCCGAGACCACCAAGGCCAGCACGCTCGATACGGTGATCGTCACCGGTACCCACGTCGCCAACCGCACCGTGGCCGAGTCGCAGTCGCCGATCGACATCATCTCGCCCGAGACCCTGCAGGCCACCGGCACCACCGAGCTGGCGACCGCGCTGTCGCGCGCCCTGCCCTCGCTGAACTTCCCGCGCCCGGCGCTGGTGGACGGCACCAGCGGCGTGCGCCCGGCGCAGCTGCGCGGCCTCTCCCCCGACCAGGTGCTGGTGCTGGTCAACGGCAAGCGCTACCACACCTCCGCGGCGATCAACCTCAACGGCAGCATCGGCCGTGGTTCGTCGGCGGTGGACCTCAACAGCATTCCGGTCGCGGCCATCGAGCGCGTGGAAGTGCTGCGTGACGGCGCCTCGGCCCAGTACGGCTCGGACGCCATCGCCGGCGTGATCAACATCGTGCTCAAGGGCGCCGGCAAGGGCGGCAGCCTGGCGGTGAACTACGGCGAATATTCCAAGGGCGACGGCGAGCAGTTCCAGCTCTCCGGCGACACCGGCGTGAGCTTCGCCGATGGCCGCGGCACCGTGCACGTGGCCGGCCAGGTCGGCAGCCAGGATCCGACCAACCGCTCCGGCGCCTACGCCGGCACCGTGCCCAACACCGGCAACTACCCGGGCGTGGGCGAGAAGGCCTTCGTCATCGGCGATCCCGACGTGAACGCCGGTGCGGTCTCGGCCAACGCCAGCTTCGACTTCAGCGAGAACGTCACCGCCTATGCGACGGCGATCGCCAGCAACCGCGACATCACCTCGTACGCGTTCTACCGCTCGCCCAACCACAGCGGCCAGACCGCGCTGCTGGCGCAGTTCTATCCGGACGGCTACGTGCCGGAGATCAACCAGTACTCCAAGGACCGCTCGCTGGTGGCCGGCGTCAAGGGCAGCAACGACAGCGGCTTCACCTGGGACGTCAGCTACAACTACGGCTACAACAAGGTCGATTACTTCACCCGCAACTCGATCAACTACGCGCTGGGTACCTCCAGCCCGACCAGCTTCTATGACGGCGCGCTGGAATACACCCAGAACATCTTCAACGCCGACTTCACCCAGGCGCTGGACTGGGGCCTGGCCTATCCGGTGACCTGGTCCTTCGGCACCGAATACCGCGACGAGAAGTGGAACCAGTCGCCGGGCGACCTGGCGTCCTACACCGGCAGCGGCGCGCAGGGCTTCATCGGTTTCACCGCGGCCAACTCTGTGCACGCCGATCGCCATAACTACGCCTTCTACACCGGACTGGAAGCGGACCTGACCGACAAGTTCTCCGCCGGCATCACCGGCCGCTTCGAGGATTACTCGGACTTCGGCAGCAAGGTCTCGGGCAAGCTGTCGGCACGCTATGCGTTCACCGACCGCGTCGCGCTGCGCGCCACCGCCTCCAATGGTTTCCGCGCGCCGTCGCTGGCCCAGCAGAGCTACCAGGCGATCTCCAGCACGATCAACAACGGCGTCTTCTACCAGAGCGGCACCTTCCCGGCCGACACCGCCGTGGCCCAGGCCCTGGGCGCCAAGCCGCTCAAGGCCGAGACCTCGACCAACTACAGCCTGGGCCTGGTGCTGCAGCCGACCGACCAGTTCTCGCTGACGGTGGACGCCTACCAGATCGAGATCGACGACCGCATCCTGCTGTCCTCCAACATCGCCACCACCACCGCCGCGCAGGCGCTGCTGGCCAGCCTGGGCGTGAACCAGGTGACCCAGTTCCGCTACTTCACCAATGCGGCCGACACCCGCACCCGCGGCGTGGACGTGGTCAGCACCTACGCGATCCCGTTCGCCAACAGCGGCCTGGACCTGACCGCCAGCTACAGCTACGGCAAGACCGAGGTGACCAACCTCGACGCTTCGCCGAGCGTGCTGACCGACCTGGGCATCACCACCGGCCTGGTCGGGCGTGATGAAGTCGGCCGCCTGGAAGACAGCTTCCCCAAGAGCAAGGCGATCGTCGGCGGCACCTGGCATAGCGACCACTGGAGCCTGGGCCTGACCGGCACGCGCTACGGCAGCGTCACCGTGCGCAACTCGACCACGCCGGCCAACGACCAGACCTACGCCGCCAAGTGGCTGGTCGACGTGACCGCCAGCTACAAGCCGACCTCGCAGTGGACCCTGACCCTGGGCGCGGACAACGTGCTGGACACCTACCCGGACGAAAACCGCTACGTGAACTCCACCAGCGGCGTGTTCCCGTACAGCAACTACTCGCCGTTCGGCTTCAACGGTGCCTACGTGTACGGCAAGATCGCCTACACCTGGTAAGCCACGCACGCATCAGTTCGATCTGAAAACCCCGGCCACGCGCCGGGGTTTTCTTTTGCACATCGCGACTGCTGTGTGGCCACTGCTTCGGCCACGATCAGCCATCGCCAAAAAAACATTGCTGCTGAAGCAGCATCCACGCATGCCCGGCGAGCGGCGTAAGGTCGGCCTGTCGTCGCTGTCATTGGCGTCATCTTTGATAGACGGCATGAACCGATGAGTCATTTTCGATTTGCCCAGCCTCTGCCTCATCGGCGACACTCGGGTCACGGGAACGGACTTAACGGGGAAACGCCATGCATCACGACACCAGCCTGATCGACATCATCGCCGTCGGCCTGGCAGTGGCCTTCGTGCTCGGCGCCCTGGCCAACAAGCTCAAACTTTCGCCGCTGGTGGGCTACCTGGTGGCCGGCATGATCATTGGCCCGTTCACGCCCGGCTTCATCGCCAACCAGGACCTGGCCACCCAGCTCTCCGAGCTGGGCGTGATGCTGCTGATGTTCGGCGTGGGTCTGCACTTCTCGCTGGAAGACCTGATGTCGGTCAAGAAGATCGCCATCCCCGGCGCGATCGTGCAGATCGCCGTGGCCACGCTGCTGGGCTGGGGGCTGGCCTGGTGGATGCACTGGACGCCGCTGCAGGGCTTCGTGTTCGGCCTGGCGCTGTCGGTGGCCAGTACCGTGGTGCTGCTGCGCGCGATGGAAGAGCGCCGCATGCTGGACACCAACAAGGGCCGCATCGCGATCGGTTGGCTGATCGTGGAAGACCTGGCGATGGTGCTGGCGCTGGTGCTGCTGCCGGCGCTGGCCGGCGCGCTGGGCGATAGCGGCACGGCGCAGGCCGCGGCCGAAGCGGGCGGTGGCGCAGCGGTCAATGCCGCCCAGGCCGAGCCCAATGCGTGGCTGTCGATCGCCAAAGCCATCGGCATCACCCTGCTGCAGGTCGCCGCGTTCGTGGCGGTGATGCTGGTGGTGGGCAAGCGGGTGATCCCGTGGACGCTGGAGAAAGTCGCCGCGACCGGTTCGCGCGAGTTGTTCACCCTGTCGGTGCTGGCCATCGCGCTGGGCGTGGCGTTCGGTTCGGCCAAGCTGTTCGGCGTGAGCTTCGCGCTGGGCGCGTTCTTCGCCGGCATGTTGCTCAACGAGTCCGAGCTGAGCCACAAGGCGGCCAACGATTCGCTGCCGCTGCGTGATGCGTTTGCGGTGCTGTTCTTCGTCTCGGTCGGCATGCTGTTCGACCCGAGCATCATCGTGAACTACCCGCTGCAGGTGCTGGCGACCTTCCTGATCATCGTGGTCGGCAAGTCGGTAGCGGCCTACGCCATCGTGCGCGCGTTCGGCCACCCGAAGGGCACCGCCCTGACCATCTCCGCCAGCCTGGCCCAGATCGGCGAGTTCTCCTTCATCCTGGCCGGTTTGGGCCTGAGCCTGAAGATCCTGCCGCAGGAAGGCCACGACATGATCCTGGCCGGCGCGCTGCTGTCGATCGTGGCCAATCCGTTCCTGTTCACCGCCCTCGATGCCTGGAACAAGCGCCACGAGCAGGACCTCGCCGGCACGCCGGAGGCCGAAGCGCCCGAGCCCCTGCCCGGCCCGCCGCTGGCGGCGTTCGACCACGCCATCGTGATCGGCTACGGCCGCGTCGGCAGCAACCTGGCGCGCGTGCTGCGCGAGCGCGGCGTGCCGCTGGTGGTGATCGACGACAACCGCGACAACGTGATCAAGGCCCACGCCGCCGGCATCCCGGCGATCCGCGGCAGCGCCGCCGCCGATGCGGTGCTGGCCGAAGCGCAGCCGGACAAGGCCAAGATCGCGGTGCTGGCGATCCCGCAGCCGCTGGAAGCGGGCGAAGCCATCGCCAAGCTGCGCGCGCTCAACCCGGAGCTGACCGTACTGGCGCGCGCGCACAGCGAAGCCGAGGTGACGCACCTGCTGGAACACGGTGCCGATGGCGCGGTGCTGGCCGAACGCGAGCTGGCCCATTCGCTGGCGGAAATGATCCTGGCCACGCCGCCGTACCGCGCATTGCGCCTGCAGCCGGCGCAGTAAGCATCCTCGCGGTCGACGCTCAGGCGTCGGCCGTGCCCGTCACCGGCTGGGCGATCTCGGCCAGCATCTGTGCCAGCGGCCGCGCCGCGCCGTACAGGTGGCCCTGCACCCAGTCCACACCCATCGCGCGCAGGCAGGCTTCGGTCTCGGCGTTCTCGACGAACTCGGCCACGGTCTCTGCGCCGAAGGCCTCGGCCACCGCCACGCAGGCCTGGACCAGCGCGTGATCACGGCCGAACTGGGTGATGTTGCGGATGAACGAGCCGTCGATCTTGATCTCGTCCAGCGGCAGCTCCTTCAAGCGGGTGAAGCTCTGCATGCCGGTGCCGAAGTCGTCGATGGCGATGCGGCAGCCCTGCGCGCGCAGTTCTTCCAGCAATTCGATCGCGGCCGAGGTGCTGGCGATCGCGGCGGTCTCGGTGATCTCGAAGCACAACGTGGACAGCGGCAGCGGCCACTTGGCCAGCAGTGCGCGCAGTTCCGAACGGAAGCTCGGCGAAGCCACGCTCTGCCCGGTCAGGTTGACCGAGATGCGCCCGCAGTAAGCCAGCGCCTGCGGGTTGCGCTCCAGCTCGCCGCGCAGCGCGCGGACCACGGCCAGGTCGAGTTCGGCGCCGCGGCCGGAGGCCTCGATCGGCGCCATGAAGCGCGGCGGCGGGATCAGCGTGCCGGCCTCGTCGAACAACCGGCACAGCACTTCGCCGCACAGCTTGTCGGCCGCGTGGCCACGGCCGTGCAGCGGCACGATCGGCTGGAAATACAGGCTGATGCGATCGCGACGCAGGCTGTCCAGCGCCTGCCCGGTGTCGTGCAGCTGGCGCAGCTGCCAATCCTGCTGCTGCAGATCGGCATCGGCGGCGTAGCGCGGCAGCACGTCGCTGCGGCGGCGGGCATCGAAGGCCAGGTGCGAGGCGGCGCGCAGGGCGCCATCCACCGCGGCGGCATCGTGACCCAGCAGCGGTGCAACGCCCAGGTAGGGCGACAGGCGCAGGTGCTGGCCGTTGACGTCCATCTCGGCTGCTTCCAGGGTGTGGATCAGCTGTTCCCAGTCGCAGGCCCCGCGCTCGGCGACCAGCACGAACTGGCCGGTGCCCATGTAGTAAACGCTGGCCATCGCCTGCAGTTTGCGGGCCGAGGTCCGCATCACCTCGGTCTGGGTTTCCACGCCGAAGCCGTGGACCATCGAATCGGCATGATCCAGCAGCAGGTAACCCAACTCGCGCGGTTTCGGGAGTTGCTGGTTGAGGTCGCGCTGCAGCGCGCGCAGGTTGGGCAAGCCGGTGACGCTGTTGCGCAGGGCCTGTTCGGACAGCCGCTGCGACAACGCCAGGCGATCGCGGCGGCCCATCCACAGGTAGAGCATGGCCACCAGCAGGATGTTCACCTCCACCGCGATGTGCAGCAGGTTGAGGAAGCCCAGCGCGGTGTTGCCGTACTCGGCCGTGCCGGCCACGGCAGCGACCAGCAGCAGCAGGCCGCTGGACAGGGCCAGCATCGCCTCGCGCAGCGGCAGGCGCACCACCAGCCAGGCCAGCAGCAGGAACAGCATGAAGCGGTAATCCATCAGCACCGGCGGCAGCGCACCGGTCGAGGAGAAGCCCAGCGTCAACTGGCGCGAACCCCACCAGCTCAGCGCCATCGTCGCCAGCATCAGCAGCGGCCAGAGGACACGCAGGCCCAGCGAGGCACGACCGGGCGGCGGCTGGCGACGGCTTTCGGTCCAGGCCAGCATCAGCGGCAGGGTCAACACCGCCACGCCGAATTGCTTGGCGAAGAAGGTCTGGAACACCGTGCTGACCACCGCCTCGACCGGCAGGTTGATCACCAGCACCGTGGCCGAAATCAGCGCGCGTCCGAGCGGATAGACCAGCAGCAGCACCAGCGCCAGGCGCGGCAGTTCCGAACGTAGCAACTGGGCCCGATGCGGCGCGCGCGGCCAGCCGATCCAGCGCGCGCAGGCCAGCATCCAGAAGAAATTGAGCAGCCAGGTGCCAGCGCCCCACAGCAGCACCAGGCTCGGCCCACCATCGAACACGCTCTGACGCACGCACCAGCCGGCGAAGGCAAACGCGGTCGCGCCAGCCAGCACCCAGCGGTCACGGTCCAGCAGCGCGATCGCCAGCAACAGCCCCACGTGCAGATGGACCAGCGATGCGTCCTGCACATCGCCGCCAAAGTCGATCCGATAGCCCACCGTGACCTGCTGCAACAGCAGGCACGCACATCCAAGCAGCACGATCCTGCCCGTCCGTGTGGCCGCCCAGCCCCTCATTGGTCTTGCCCCCTGTTGCAGCGGCGTCGTCATGGCACGCGTGCTGGTGCGGATCGTGCCATGTGAACGGCAGGGTTGCTGCAGCCGCACAATCATTGCGTGCGCTGGATCACGCAGATTTTTATGTTCCCGGCGACATGCGCGCCGCGATGGCTCAAACGGTGGGTTGTTCGAGCAAGGGCTGCAGCGGTCGCGGGGGCGAGATCAGATAGCCCTGCACCCAGTCCACGCCGAGCGCATGCAGGCACTCGGCCGTGCGCGTGTCCTCGACGAACTCGGCCACGGTCTGCGCGCCGAAGGCCTGCGCCACCGCGACGCAGGCCTGGACCACGGCGTGGTCCTTGCCGCCGGCGGCGACGTTGCGCACGAACGAGCCGTCGATCTTGATCATGTCCACCGGCAGGGTCTTGAGCCGCTCGAAGCTCTGCATGCCCACGCCGAAATCGTCGATGGCGATCAGGCAGCCGCGCTCGCGCAGCCGGTCCAGCAGTTCGCGCGCGGTGCTGGCCTGCAGGATCGCGGCGGTTTCAGTGATTTCGAAGATCAACTGGCTGCCGGGGATCGGTGCGCTGTCCATCAGCGCCAGCAGCTTGCGACCGAAGCCGGCCGAGGCCAGGCTCTGGCCGGTGAGGTTGACGCTCAGGCGGGCAAAGCGCGGCACCGCCTGCGGCTGCGCGGCGAGCTGGGCGAACAGGGTCCGTACCACCGCCAGGTCCAGCTCGGCGCCACGGCCCACCGCCTCGACCTGCGGCAGGAACGCGCCGGGCATCAGCAGCGTGCCGTCGTCGTCGCGCAGCCGGCACAGCACTTCGCCATGCATGGTCTGGCCCGGATCGATCGCGCCGGTGGCCGGGTCCAGGCGCTGGATCGGCTGGAAATGCAGCTCGACCTGGTCGTTGCGCAGCAGCGCCAGCGCATCGGCCGCGCCGCTCACCGTCTGCCAGGCGCCGACGCGGGTTTCTTCCGGGTCGTGCAGCAGCGGGTTGAGCTCGCTGTTGTGGCGCGCCTGGAACGCCAGCTGCGAGGCGCTGCGCACGGCCGACTCCAGCGCGTCCTGGGTGTCTTCGTCGAACGCGGCCACACCCAGGTACGGCAGCAGCCGGAAACGGCCGCCGCCGGCCTGAATCTGCACGTGCTGCAGGCCGGCCATCAGCCGGTCCCAGCAATCGGCCATGTCGGCCGAGGCCGTCGGCAGCACCACCAGCTGGCCGGTGCCCACCACGAAGGCCTGCACGTCCTCGCCCAGGCGCCCGGCGGCCTGGGTCATGACCTCGGCCTGCACGTCCAGGCCATAGACCGAGATCAGGTCTTCGGTGCGGTCCAGCACCAGATAACCAAGTTGGCGATGGGTGGGCGCGCGGGGCTGCGCGGCGGCGCCGCTGCGCAGTGCCTTGAGGTTGGGCAGGCCGGTGACTGTGTCGCGGCGGGTTTCCTCGTCCAGCCGGCGCGCGTTGGCGCGGCCGTTGCGCAGGATGATCAGCAGATACAGCATCGCCACCTGCAGCACGCCCAGTTCCACCGCGATGTGCAGCAGGTTGATGAAGCCCAGCGGCGTGTTGCTGGCGGTGGCCGCATTGGCCGCGCCGTAGGCCACCAGCAGCAGGCTGGCGCTGAGCAGGGCCATCGCCACCGGATAGCGCAGCCGGATCACCGCCACGCCCAGCAGCACGAACAACACGAAACGGAAATCCATCAGCGGCAATGCGCGCCCGCCGTGCAGGCCCAGCTGCGCCCGCAGGTAATGCTCGAAGGTGTAGCTGGCCGCCACCGCCAGCACCAGCACCAGCAGCCAACCGAAGGAGCTGATCCGCAGCGAACGCGGCACCGGCGTGCGGCGTTCGGCCCAGCCGGTCACCAACGGCAGGGTCACCACCAGCACGCCGAACAGCTTGGCGAAGAACACTTCCACGGTGACCGGCAGGCGCTCCTCGGCCACGAACAGCTGCCACGAGGCCAGCCAGCCGATCAGCGCGATACCCACCGGATACAGCAGCAGGCCCACGCCCACGAACGGCGGCAGGTCGCGCAGCTGCAGCTGGACCGCAGCGCCTTCGCGTGGCCAGCCCATCAGGCGCGCGCAGGCCAAGGTCCAGCCGAACAACAGCGTGTAAGCCACCGCGCCCACCACGATGTCCTGCCAGCGCCCGCCCATGAAGAACAGCCAGTCCACGATCCAGCCCAGGAACAGGATGCCGAACACCCCGGCCACCACCCGCGTCTGCCGGAACAGCATCGCCACCGCCAGCAACAGGCCGGCCTGCAGATGGACCAGCGAGGCCATCTCGGTGGCGCGACTAAGGAACGAGGGATAGCCGATGGTGACCCGCTGCAGCAGCAGGCCCAGCACGCCGAGGAGCAGCGTGGTCTTCAACAATGAAAGCTGGCGTTCCCCCATGGGTCCCATCATGCATGGAGCCGCGTGGCATCGGCAGCGGTTTGGCAACGCAAAGTGACTCAGCGCAAGAAATTGGACGCCGCGCGGCGCAACGCGCCGGGGCGAGACGGCTGGCGTGCCCGGCGTGTGTCAGCGCACAGCACAGTCTGCTGGTGGCCTGGCGGCCGACGCGGGGAATTCCTGTCGAGGCAGGGGCCGACGCGAAAAATTCGCGACCGTGGGCAAGCCGTTGTGAAAACGTTTTCTCGCTGCTAAAAATTTGAAATACAGGACGTGCCACGTTTCGCAGGACGCGACGCAATGCCGCGACGACACGGCCTCCCGCACGCGTCCACCACGCGCCGGGCGGCCCTGATTTGACCTCGTTTTCCGCGACCTGCACCGGGCCTCAAGCGCACCGGACGGACGCCTGTGCCCTGCCTTTGGAGAGTTCCGCCATGTCCAGCCGCTCCTCCTGCCTCTCCCACCGTCGCGTCCTGTGCCTGGCCCTGGGCCTGGCGGTCGCGACACCCGCCTTTGCCCAGTCCACCACCGGCACGCTGTTCGGCCAAGCGCCGGGCAGCGGCGTCAGCATCCGCATCGAGAGCGCCACCGGCGCGGCGCGTGACCTGCCGGTCGATGGCGATGGCCGCTACAAGTCGCCGCCGCTGGCCGTGGGCGAATACACCGTCGAGCTGCTGCAGCAGGGCGCGGTGATCCAGTCCCAGCACGTACTGGTCAAGGTCGGCGCGGCCAGCGAGGTGTCCTTCGCCACCGACGCGACACCGAGCGGCGGCGCGACCGACCTGGCCGCGGTCAAGGTGAGCGCCAGCGCGACGCCGCCGATCGATGTGTCCTCGACCGATTCGCGCACCGTCATCGTCGCCGACCAGCTGCGCAAACTGCCGCTGGGCCGCAGCGCCGAGGACATCGCCAAGCTGGCGCCGGGCGCGGTCAACAACAGCGGCGGCTTCACCAGCACTACTGGCCGCTCGCTGGTGAGCTTCGGCGGTTCTTCGCCGACCGAGAACGCCTACTACGTCAACGGCTTCAACACGACCGATCCGCTCAACGCCGCCGGTGGCCTGAGCCTGCCCTATGGCGCGATCTCGCAGCAGGAAACCTATACCGGCGGCTACAGCGCGCAATACGGCCGCTCGGACGGCGGCGTGATCAACGTCATCGGCAAGCGCGGCACCAACGAATGGCACTATGGCTTCCAGATGGTGTGGGAGCCGAACTGGGCGCGTTCCAAATCCGACAGCAGCTATTACGCCAACGGCCTGCCCAACTCGCCGGTCGAAGGCGATCCCTATCTCTACAGCTACAAGGGCGACGACCACAAGGATGACTGGAGCACCGCGCTGTATGCCGGCGGCCCGCTGATCAAGGATCGCCTGTTCTTCTTCGCCAGCGTCGAGCTGGAGCGCAGCAGCGGCACCACGGTCAATACCGTGGACACCAACCCCAGCAACGCGCTGCTGGACTACAGCTACCAGATGCCCAAGGGCTACGCGAAGATCGACTGGAACATCACCGACAGCCAGATGCTGGAGCTGACCGGCGTGTCGGACCGCTACAAGACCTGGGGCTCGTATTACACCTACGACTACAGCGACAAGACGCGCGGCGACTACGTCAACTCGGCCAACAAGACCGAGACCGGCGGCAACCTGTGGGTGGCCAAGTACACCAACTACCTGACCGACACGCTGACCTTCAGCGGTACCTACGGCAAGATGCGCACGCGCAATTACTCGGTGCCGGGCAACTACGACGCCTCGCTGCCGTACATCTATGACGCGGGCAACCAGAACCCGGCGCTCAACGGCGGTACGCCGATCACCAACAGCCAGACCGTGGACAGCATTTCCGATCCCGGCCAGGGCAACCAGACCAGCAACCTGCGCCTGGACCTGAGCTGGGTGCTGGGCAACCACACGCTCAGCGCCGGCATCGACAACCTCAAGTCGATCGCGGCCAGCCAGGGCGCGCGTTCCAGCGGACCGGGCTACAACTGGAGCTACCAGTACACCAGCGCGCCGACTTCGCCGATCAACGCCGATGCCGGCATCGGCGCGGTGGCCGATTACGCCAATGGCGCCGGCGGCTATTACGTGCAGCAGAACGTCTACAGCCAGTCGGCCACGATCAGCTCCTCGCAGAAGGCGCAGTACATCGAAGACCGCTGGCAGGTCACGCCCAACCTGCTGCTCAGCATGGGCCTGCGCAACGACCAGTTCATCAACGACGACGCCGGCGGCCAGCCCTACATCCGCCAGGAAAAACCGCAGTGGGCGCCGCGCCTGGGCGTGGCGTGGGACGTGCACGGCGACTCCAGCCTCAAGCTCTACGGCAACGCCGGCCGCTATTACCTGGGCCTGCCGCTCAACCCGGCGCTGGTGGCCGCGTCCAACGCGATCAACACCGCGCAGTACTTCACCTACAGCGGCATCGCCGCCGATGGCACGCCGACCGGCCTGACCCAGATCTCCGAGCCGTATTCCTCGCTCAACCAGTATGGCCAGGCGCCCGATCCCAAGACCGCCAGCACCGCCAACATCGAGCCCGAATACCAGGACGAATTCATCCTGGGCTTCGACAAGACCCTGGGCAGCAGCTGGGCCTATGGCGTGAAAGGCACCTTCCGCAACCTGCGCAACGCCATCGACGACTTCTGCTCGATGAGCCAGGTGGTGGAGAAGGCGCAGAGCCTGGGATACGACATCGAGAACTACAACAGCTGCTACCTGTTCAATCCGGGTCGCGCCAACACCTTCCTGCTCAAGGACACCAGCGGCAACTACGTCAGCGTGCCGATGACCAACGACGAGCTGGGCTTCCCGCAGCTCAAGCGCCGCTACTACAGCGTCGAGGCGGTGCTGGAACACCCGATGGAAAACAACTGGTACGGCAAGTTCAGCTACGTGTGGTCGCGCAGCTACGGCAACACCGAAGGCCAGGTGCGCTCCGACGCCAGCCAGTCCGGCACCTCGACCAGCTACGACTGGGACAACGAAGCGATCATGGCCTACACCAACGGCCCGCAGAACAACGACCACACCCACCAGGTGAAGTTCTACGGCTATTACCAGTTCACGCCCGAGTGGCTGGCCTCGGCCAGCGTCAGCGCGATCTCCGGCACGCCGCGCCACTGCCTGAGCTACTACGGCAGTGACCAGACCGATCCGCTGGGCTATGGCAGCGTCTATCACTTCTGCAATGGCGAACCGGCGCCTCCGGGTAGCCAGGGCCGGATGCCGTGGGTCAAGCAGCTGGACCTGGGCGTGAGCTACAGCCCGGCCTTCGCCGCGCATCGCCTGACCTTCGGCGTGGACGTGTTCAACGTGCTCAATGCGCAGACGCCGCTGCAGCGCTACGCCTTCAGCGAGAACGCGCCGTTCTCGCCCAATCCGCTGTTCAACACCGTCACCATCCGCCAGGAACCGCGTTACGCGCGCCTGAGTTTGAGCTACGACTTCTGAGGCGCCGCCTCAGTCTTTTGCTGCACAGACAGAAGCCCCGCACTGCGGGGCTTCTTCTTTTCAGCGCATCAGGCCAGCGGCACCAGGATGTCGGTGCGCAGCAGCGGCTCGGGCACGTGCTCGGGATCATCGAGATAGGCATAGAGGATCGGTGCGTCGCGCAGGGCTTCGCCGCTGTCCGGCAGCCACTGCGCCAACAGTCGGTCGGTGCTGTCTTCCAGTCCCAGGAAGCTGCCGATATGGCGCAGGCTGGCGTAGCGCCCGCCTTCAAGCTTGAGCTGCTGCATCGGCGCAGGCGGCACCACGCCCGGCACGCCAAGCGCACTGGTGAACACCACCTCGGCCGGCGGCGTATCGCGCAGGTCGTTGCCGGCGATGCCGAACAAGCCATCCAGCCGATCCAGGAACCCGGCCTGCGCCACCCAGTCGAACAGGCGCGTATAGACCTGGTCCAGGTCGTCGTACTGGCCGACCGTGCGCAGCGCGATCACCTCGAACGGCTCGAGCGAAACCACGCTGACCTGCAACGGCGCCTCGCTGTGATCGGCAATTGCTGCCGGCTGCAGCAGGCGCGTGCGCGCTGCGGCCAAGGCCTTGCCATCCTCGCGCAGCGCGCTTGGCGTGGTATCGAGCGCGTCGCGCAGCACGCGCGCGAAGCCTTGCGAGCTGCCGTAGCCGGCGGCCAGCGCGACCTCGGTGATCGAGCGGCCTTCATCGGCAAGCAGATGCAGCGCGCGCGCCAGGCGTAGCCGACCCAGGCTGCGGCCCAGGGTCTCGCCGGTCAGCGCGCGGTAGATGCGATGGAAGTGATAGGGCGAGAAATGCGACAGGGCCGCGAGCTTGGCCAGGTCCGGTAGTTCCTCGCCGGCGTCCACGGCCTGCTCCACGCGCGTCAGGACGCGCGCGATGCGCTGCTGGTAGTCATGTTGCGATCCGGGCTTCATGGCGGCTCCAGGCTGGGGAATGCCAACAGCATCGCGGCCGGACAGGCCGGCCGCGTGCCCGATCTTGCTGGATTGCTCAGCCCTTGGTGAAGCTCAGCTGCCCGCCTTCGGCATCGACCTTGACCGTATCGCCGTTGGCGAACGCGCCGGACAGGATCTTGGTGGCCAGCGGATTTTCCAGCTGCTGCTGGATGGCCCGCTTCAGCGGCCGCGCGCCGTAGACCGGATCGAAGCCGATATCGCCCAGCACGTCGAACGCGCCGTCGGCCACGTCCAGCCCGATGCCGCGCTCACGCAGTCTCGCTTCCAGCCCGCGCAGCTGGATCTTGGCGATCTGGCGGATCTGCGCCTTGTCCAGCGGATGGAACACGACGATGTCGTCCAGCCGGTTCACGAACTCCGGGCGGAAATGCGCCTGCACCACGCCCATCACCGAGGACTTCATCTGCAGGTAGGCCTCGGGCGAATCGTCGCCGCTCATCTCCTGGATCAGCTGGCTGCCCAGGTTGGAGGTCATCACGATGACGGTGTTGCGGAAGTCCACCGTGCGGCCCTGGCCGTCGGTGAGGCGACCATCGTCCAGCACCTGCAGCAGGATGTTGAACACATCGCCGTGCGCCTTCTCCACCTCGTCCAGCAGGATCAGCGAATACGGACGACGGCGCACCGCCTCGGTCAGGTAACCACCTTCCTCATAGCCCACGTAGCCCGGCGGCGCCCCGATCAGGCGCGCCACCGAATGCTTCTCCATGAACTCGCTCATGTCGATGCGGATCATCGCGTCTGAGCTATCGAACAGGAAATCGGCCAGCGCCTTGCACAGCTCGGTCTTGCCCACGCCGGTCGGGCCCAGGAACAGGAACGAGCCGCCCGGGCGATTGGGATCGGACAAGCCGGCGCGCGAACGGCGCACCGCATCGGACACGACCTTGATCGCCTCTTCCTGGCCGACCACGCGCGTGTGCAGCTGCTGCTCCATCTGCAGCAGCTTTTCGCGCTCGCCTTCGAGCATCTTGTTGACCGGGATGCCGGTCCAGCGCGAGACGACTTCGGCGATTTCCTCGGCCGTCACGCGGTCCTGCACCAGCTTGAAATCCTGCTGCTCGGCGGCCTGTGCGGCGGCAAGCTGCTGCTCCAGCTGCGGCAGCTGGCCGTACTGGATCTCGCTCATGCGGGCGTAGTCCTGGCGGCGCTGCGCGGCTTCCAGCTCGACGCGCGCGGCCTCGATCTGCTCCTTGATCTTGGTTGCGCCCTGCAGCGCGGCCTTCTCGGCCTTCCAGACTTCGTTGAGGTCGGAGAACTCGCGTTCCAGCGTGTCGATGTCCGCTTCCAGGTCGGCCAGGCGCTTGGCCGATTCGCTGTCCTTCTCCTTCTTGAGCATCTCGCGCTGGATCTTGAGCTGGATCAGGCGACGCTCCTTGCGGTCCAGTTCCTCCGGCTTGGAATCGATCTCCATGCGGATGCGGCTGGCCGCTTCGTCCATCAGGTCGATGGCCTTGTCCGGCAGCTGGCGGTCGGCGATGTAGCGGTTGGAGAGCGTGGCCGCCGCGACGATGGCCGGGTCGGTGATCTCCACGCCGTGGTGCACCGCATAGCGCTCCTTCAGCCCACGCAGGATCGCGATGGTGTCCTCCACCGACGGCTCGCCGACATAGACCTTCTGGAAGCGGCGCTCCAGCGCGGCGTCCTTCTCCACGTACTTGCGGTATTCATCGAGCGTGGTCGCGCCAATGCAGTGCAGCTCGCCGCGGGCCAGCGCGGGCTTGAGCATGTTGCCCGCGTCCATGGCGCCATCGGCCTTGCCGGCGCCGACCATCGTGTGCAGCTCATCGATGAACAGGATGATCTGGCCTTCGCTCTTGGACAGGTCGTTGAGCACGCCCTTGAGGCGCTCTTCGAACTCGCCACGAAACTTGGCGCCGGCGATCAGCGCGCCCATGTCCAGCGACAGCACGCGCTTGTTCTTCAGGTTTTCCGGCACCTCGCCATTGACGATGCGCTGCGCCAGGCCTTCGACGATCGCGGTCTTGCCCACGCCCGGCTCGCCGATCAGCACCGGGTTGTTCTTGGTGCGCCGCTGCAGGACCTGGATCGTGCGGCGCACTTCCTCGTCGCGGCCGATCACCGGATCGAGCTTGCCGCTTTCGGCACGCTCGGTCAGGTCGATGGTGTATTTCTCCAGCGCCTGGCGCTGGTCCTCGGCGCTCTCGCTCTGCACGGTCTCGCCGCCGCGGATCTTGTCGATCGCCGCCTCGACCTTTTTCTTGTCCGCGCCCGCCGCGCGCAGCGCCATGCCCATCGGGCCGCTGTCGTCCACCGCCGCGCGCACGAACCACTCGCTGGCGATGAAGGCATCGCCATGCTGCTGGGCCAGCTTGTCGGTCTGGTTGAGCAGGCGACTCAAGTCGTTACCGACCGAAAGGTTGCCGGCCTGGCCGGTGACCTTGGGCAGCGCCTCCAGCGATTCGCCCAGGCGCTCGCGCAGCACCGGCACGTTGACGCCGGCCTGCTGCAGCAGCGACCGGGTGCTGCCGCCAGCCTGGTCCAGCAGCGCCACCAGCAGGTGCACCGGCTCGATGAAATTGTGGTCGCGGCCCACGGCCAGCGACTGCGCATCGGCCAGGGCCTGCTGGAAGCGCGAGGTAAGTTTGTCCATCCGCATTGAAAGCATCCTCGGATCAGGGGGCGCCCGAACCGGCGCCAATGCCGCTGAGATGTGGATAAGCGCCTGAAATTCAAGCAGGAACCGGCCTGGCGCCGGGTCCGGCGGCGTTCCACCTTGCGGGCCGCCCCGGCATAAGACGTTTTTTCGTCCGAAGCACTGACGCGATCCAGCCGGTACAATTCCGCTCAGGCCGAAAAAGCATCACGTGATGCTTTTTCGTCCCAACCTCCCCCAAGGTTGTCTGCCATCCAGGACGGAAGGCGTCGTCGGCATGACGTTTTGCATCGACGGCGCAGCGCGGTCCTGGCAGCCGAGCGTCACCCGGAAGACCCCACCCCTTCGTCGACGATGCACTCCACATTCCCATGAAGAAATTCCTCAAATATTTGATCGGGCTGGTCCTGATCGTGGCCGTCGCAGGACTCGCGTTCCTGTTCTGGCCGATCGCCAACGACGCCAACACCAAGGCCGACAACGACAAGCCGGTCGATGCCGTGCTGATCGGCGGCGGCATCATGAGCGTCACCCTGGCCACCTACCTGCAGGAACTGCAGCCGGACTGGAACGTGCAGCTGTTCGAGCGCCTGGACGGCGTGGCCCTGGAAAGCTCCAACGGCTGGAACAACGCCGGCACCGGCCACTCGGCCTACGCCGAGCTCAACTACACCCCGGAACTGCCCGATGGCTCGATCGAGACCAAGCGCGCGGTCGGCATCGTCGAGCAGTTCGAGGTGTCGCGTCAGTTCTGGGCGCACGAGGTGAAGGAAGGCCGCCTGGGCCAGCCCTCGGACTTCATCAACCCGACCCCGCACATGAGCTTCGTCTGGGGCGACGACCGCGTCGAATACCTGCGCAAGCGCCACGACGCGATGGTCAAGAACCCGATGTTCTACGGCATGCAGTACTCCACCGACCCGGAGCAGATCCGCAAGTGGGCGCCGATCGTGATGGAAGGCCGTGATCCGAAGCAGAAGGTCGCCGCGACCTACATGCCACTGGGCACGGACGTGAACTTCGGCGTGATCACCAACCAGCTGACGGCCTCGCTGCAGAAGAACCCCAACTTCCACCTGCAGCTGCAGCATGAAGTAGTGGGCCTGCATCAGAACGCCGACAAGACCTGGAATGTCACCACCAAGGACCTGAAGGCCGGCACGACCAGCACGGTCAAGACGCGCTTCGTGTTCATCGGTGCGGGCGGCGCGGCGCTGAAGCTGCTGCAGATGTCGGGCATCCCGGAATCGAAGAACTACGCCGGCTTCCCGGTGGGCGGCCAGTTCCTGGCGATCCAGAACGCGGCCATCGCCGAGCGCCACAAGGTCAAGGTCTACGGCATGGCCGATACCGGCTCGCCGCCGATGTCGGTGCCGCACATCGACGCGCGCAAGCTGGAAGGCAAGCCGGTCGTGCTATTCGGGCCGTTCGCGCTGTACAGCACCAAGTTCCTGAAGGAAGGCTCGCAGTGGGACCTGTATTCCTCGGTCAACCACAACAACGTGGCCGGCATGATGAAGGTGGGCGAAGAGAACCTGGACCTGGTCAAGTACCTGATGGAACAGGCCAAGCTGACCGACGCCGACCGCCAGGAACAGCTGCTGCGTTACTTCCCCGAAGCCAAGCGCGAAGACTGGAAGCTGATCACCGCCGGCCAGCGCGTGCAGATCATCAAGCGTGACGAGAAGACCGGCCAGACCAGCCTGCAGTTCGGCACCGAGATCGTCGCCGACAAGGACGGCACCATCGCCGCGCTGATGGGCGCCTCGCCGGGCGCGTCGACGTCGCCGCCGATCATGCTCAAGGTGCTGGCCAAGGCCTTCCCGAAGGAAATGGCCACCGGCTGGGAAACCCGCCTGAAGGCGATCATTCCTTCCTACGGCGAGCAGATCAACGACAGCGCCGCGCGCACCAATGAAATCCGCCGCATGACCAGCCAGGCCCTGAACCTGCCATACCTGGAAGTGCCCGAGCACACCGATGCGACCGACCCGGCCCCGGGCGTGAGCAACCCGGCGGTGCCTGCGCAGCCGGAAGTGCTGCCGGTGGACAAGAAGGACACCAGCAACAAGGAAATGCAGGCGCTCTGATCGCGCCACGCAGATCGATCTCACCGCACGGTGCGATGTGCACTGCGCGGTGATGCAAGACAAAAAGCCTGTCGCGCAAGCGGCAGGCTTTTTTTGTTGGCGCGCGCGGTCGCGGCATACTGCGCGCGATGACCGACCTGCCCCGCCCCTGGCTGCTGTACCTGCTGGAATGCCGCAACGGCAGCTGGTACGCAGGCATCACCAACGACCTGGAGCGCCGCTTCCTCGCCCACCAGCGCGGCACCGGCGCACGCTACACGCGGGCCAATCCGCCGCTGCGCATCCTCGCCAGCCGCGTCTATCCCGATCGCGCCAGCGCCTCGCGCGCCGAATGGCAGCTCAAGCAGTTGCCCAGGGCGCGCAAGCTGGCTTGGCTCCAGGACGCGACGGCACACGATGCCGCACTGACCTGATCCATACGAACGGATCACGTTGCGCTTGCGCGCCATTGCCTAGCCTCGGGTGTTCCCCACTGCGTGGAGTTCCACGATGCATTACCAGCTCTATTACTGGACCGGCCTGCAGGGACGCGGTGAGTTCGTGCGCCTGGCGCTGGAAGACGCCGGCGCGCAGTACACCGACGTGGCGCGCGTGGAGGGCGACGCGGCGATGAATGCCTTCCTGGAAGGCCAGCACGAGGCCGCGCGTCCATTCGCCCCGCCCTTCCTCAAGGCCGGGCGCCTGGTGATCGCGCAGGTCGCGGCGATCCTGCATTACCTTGGCCCGCACCTGGAGCTGGTGCCTGAAGCCGAATCGCGCCGCCTGCAGGCGCTACAGCTGCAGATGACCATCACCGACCTGGTCGCCGAAGTGCACGACACCCATCACCCCGTTGCGTCGTCGCTGTACTACGAAGACCAGCAGGCCGAGGCCGCGCGTCGTGCCGAGGACCTGCGCAGCAATCGCCTGCCGAAATTCCTCGGCTATTTCGAGGACGTGCTGGAACAGGGCGGCGGCCAGCACGTCCTGCGCCAGCATTCGTACGTGGATCTGTCGCTGTTCCAGGTCCTGAGTGGACTGGAGTACATGTTCCCCAAGCGCATGGCCACGCTGGCGCCGACCCTGCCGCTGCTGCAGGGTTTGAAGGGCCGCGTCGCGCAGCGGCCCAACCTCGCCGCCTACCTGGCCTCGGAGCGGCGCGTAGCCTTCAACACCAACGGCATCTTCCGCCACTATCCGGAGCTGGACGCCGCCTGATGCGGCGCCGCGCTTACATGCGGGTCAGCGCGGTGCGGATCGCGCGCAGCTGTGCCTTCACCGCGGCTTCCTGTTCGGGACCCAGGCGCACCAGCGCCTTCTGGCCGACCGAGAGCGATTCGAGCATCGGGTCGCTGAAGCGCAGGCGGCCCTTGCCGTTGGGTTCCACCGCGATCGGCTGGGTCGGCTCGGGCGTATTGAGCAGGTGGTCGATCACCTGCACCAGGCGATCGTTGAAGTAGGCATCGGGCTTGCCCAGCTCGGCATAAGCCGCCTGGAACAGCGGATAGAACTGTTTGTACGCGCCCACCAGGGCCTTTGCATCGGCATGGGTGAAGGCCTGCACATAAGACGCATAGCGCTGCGCGTTGGCCGGCGTGATCACCATGCCGGCGCCGCCATCGGCAACCTCCAGGTTGCCTGCCACCGGCTGCACCGCCATCGCGCTGCGGGTGAGACTACGCTGGGTGAGGTTGTCGACCATCACCACGATGCGCTGGATCAGATGCTCCCGCAGCAATAGCGCCAGCGCGCCGTCATCGCCCACCACCTGCGACAACGCGTCCCAGGCCGGCGCATCGCTGTCGGCCAGTGCAGGCAGCGCGGGGGCGGCCGCATCGGCCGACACGGCGGCGTCGATGGGATGTTCGATCGCCGGCGTCGAAGCGGCAGGCGCCGTGGGTTCCGCGGGAGGGGCCGCTGGCGCAGGCGACTGCGGAACCTCGGCCACTGGCGCCTGCGGTTGCGTAGCCGGTTTGAACAACCACCAGCCCGCTGCACCGATGACCAGCACGACCAGGACCACCGACCACCACGGGATCGAAGAAGACGACGAACGGGTTTGCATACAGCAACATCCTGAAAAACCAACACCCTGTTCCGACCGCAGCCTCGCCCGAGGGTTCCGCAGCGCGCGGGGCGCGCTTCAGGGTTGCTGCAGGAACGGCAGCACGGCCTGCAGGAACACCTGCGGCTGTTCGACCGCCGGCGCATGGCCCGCGTCGGGAATCAGCACCCGGCGCGCGCCCGGAATCCAGGCGGTGAAATCCGCGCCATGGGCCGGCGACACCAGGCGATCCTGTTCGCCCCAGACCACCAGCACCGGCAGCTTCAGCCCGGCGAGCGTGGCCTGGTCCAGGAACACCGCGTCGCTGCCGGCCAGGTTCCTGCGGAAGCTGTCCTGGGTGTACTGCGAGCCTTCGGACAGGCGCAGGGCGAAGGCCTGTTCGGCCACCGCGGGCGTGACCAGCGCCGGATCGTGGAAGACGTACTTCGACAGGCCTTCGCGCACCGAGGCGATCGAGAGCACCGGCAGCACGCTGGCCGACGCCGGCGCGCCGGCGACGGGCTTCATCGACGGATGGCCTCCGGCATCGACCAGCACCAGCCGCTGCGGCAGCGGATAGCCGAGATCGGCCGCACGCGCGGTGTAGAGCCCGGCGATCCAGCCGCCCAGCGATTCGCCGGCCAGGTCGAAGCGGGTCACGCCGCGGTCCTTGAGGAAGCCGCCCAGCATGTCCACCCAGGTTGCCGGCCCATAGTTGATCAGCGGCTTGTCCGATTGCCCGAAACCCAGCTGGTCTGGCGCCAGCACGCGGTAGTGCTTGGCCAGTTCGGGGATCACCGTGCCCCAGTCGAAGCCCGCGCTGCTGCCCAGGCCGTGCAGCAGCACCAGAGTCGGCCCGTGGCCCATGTCGTAGTAGCGGATGGTCTGGCCGTGGACCTGGGTGGCCTGCATCGGCGGCAGATCGTTCCACCACGGCGCGCGCACGGGCGAGGCCGCCCAGGCCGGCGCGATCGCAAACAGCGCGAGGCACACGCACAACAGCGCACGTCGGACACGACGGCCCGCGACAGCAAAGATCAAACGCATGGGAATCCCTGTTTGGAAGCTCACGCCTTGGCCGCCGGGCGCACCTGCCACAGCGACAGCACGCCCATCAGCAGCGCCAGCGCGACGTAGGCGCCGGTGAACTGCAGGCTCATCGTGCGAGCCAGGCCTTCGAGCTGCCACGGCAGGGTCAGCGCGCCGTTGGGTGCCACCGAATGGATCACGCCGAACAGCGTCAGCACCGCCGCCACCAGCCAGAACGCCGCAGCGCGGCGCAGCGCGCCATCGACCATCGCCGCCACCGCACTGGTCCACAGCATCGCGGTGATGATGAAGCCGTTGCCCAGCAGCAGGATCACCGCCATCTCTGGCAGGCCGTGGCCGTCGAGCGTGGTGGTCATCGCGCCGAACTGCTCGAATGGAATCCAGCTGTGCGCCTTGATCAGCAGCAGATAGGCCACCGACGGCAGGAAGCCAAGCACCATCGCGCCGGCGTGCTTCTGCGGCGTGGCCTGGAACGCCTGGGTGGTGATGTCGATCGCCACGTACACGATGATCGGCGACAGCACCGCCAGCGGCAGCCACTGCACCAGCATCGAGACGATGCCCAGCATGCCGCCGATGCCGATGAACAAGCCGGTCAACAGCGTGTAGCCACTTCGCGCGCCCATGTGCTTGTAGGCCGGCTGGCCGATATAGGGCGTGGTCTGCGCGACGCCGCCGCAGATGCCGGCCACCAGCGTGGCGATGGCCTCGACCAGCAGGATGTCGCGGGTGCGGTAATCATCACCCGCGGCGCGCGCGCTTTCCGACACGTTGATGCCACCGACCACCATCAGCAGGCCGAACGGCAGCAGCAGTGGCAGGTAAGGCATCGCATAGGTGAGGCCGGTGATGAAGCCCAGCGACGGCAGCGGCAGCGCGATGTGCGGTGCCACCAGCGCCGGCAGCTTGAAGCCCGGCGCGCCCAGGCCCGCCAGGCCCAGCGCGTAATACAGCACCGTGCCAATGACGAAGGCCACCAGCACGCCCGGCAACTTGATCGGCAACCGCCCCTTGGCGATCAGCACGTACAGCAGCAGGCCCAGCGTGAGCAGGCCGACCACCGGCGACTTGAGGGTCTCCAGCAGCGGCAGGAAACCCATCAACACCAGCGCGATGCCGGCGATCGAGCCCAGCAGCGCCGCCCGCGGCAGCGCGCGCGTGACCGCTTCGCCGAAGAACGACAGCACCACCTTGAACACGCCCATGATCACCAGCGAGGCCATGCCCAGCTGCCAGGTGGCGATCGCCGCCGCATCGGGTGCCATGCCGCCAGCCTTGAACGCAGCGAACGCCGGGCCCAGCACCAGCAGCGCCATGCCGATGCTGGTCGGCGCATCCAGGCCCAGCGGCATCGCGGCGACATCGTCGCGCCCGGTGCGCTGCGCCAGGCGGCGCGCCATCCACGTATAGGCCAGGTTGCCCACCAGCACACCGAAGGCCGTGCCCGGGAACATGCGGCCGAACACCACCTCGGCCGGAAACTGGAAGATCCCCACCAGCGCCATCGCGATGAAGCCCAGGATCGACAGGTTGTCGACCACCAGGCCGAAGAAACCGTTGAGATCGCCAGCGACGATCCAGCGCGGACGCGCCGAAGTTTGTGGGGAAGCAGCAGACATGCAGGGGGCGCCGACGCAGTGGGAACGCGATCCTAGGCGTTCGCACCGCCGCGCGACAACGGCATTGCTAGGACACAGCCAGCCGTTCGACCAGGAAATCCACCAGCACGCGCGCCTTGGGCGGCAGATAGCGGTTGGGCGGATACAGCAACCACGCGGTGCCGGCATAGGCCGGCGGCTGGAAACGCCAGTCGTCCAGCACGGATTGCAGGCGGCCCTCGTCCAGCCACGGCCGCGCGACGAAATCCGGTAGCGACGCGATGCCCAGTCCTTGCGCGGCGGCATCGGCGCGTACCGCGCTGTGGTTGGCGGCATAGCGGCCGCGCACGCTCACCTGCGCGCGCTCGCTGCCGCGTAGGAATTTCCAGCGCTGGTCTTCGCGCGATTCGCCCAGGTGCAGGCACTGGTGCGTGGCCAGCTCGCGCGGATGCAGCGGCGTGCCATGCGCCTGCAGGTAGCCCGGCGACGCGCACAGCACATGGCCGACCGGATGCAGCGGCCGCGCGGCCCAGCCTTCGAATGGCTGGTCGGTCACCCGCAGCACCAGGTCCACGCCTTCGGCGATCGGATCGACCAGCCGATCCAGCAGCAACAGTTGCAGGTCAACTTGCGGATACAGCGCCAGGAACGCCGGCACATGCGGATGGATCAGGTGTCGCGCGTAGGCCACCGGCGCGCTCAGGCGCACCAGCCCGCGCGGCGTGGCCTGCAACTGTCCGGCCGCCTCGAACGCGCCGCTGGCGGCCTGGGTCATCTCGCGACAGCGCGCGCAGACCGCCTCGCCGGCTTCGGTCACGCGCAGCCGGCGCGTGGAGCGCTCGATCAGGCGCACCGACAATGCCTGTTCCAGCCGCTGCACCTGCCGGCTCACGGCCGAGGGCGTGACGCCCAGCCGCCGCGCCGCGGCCGAGAAATTACCGGCCTCCACCACGTGGACGAAGGCGGCCATGTCCGGCAGCAGGGCGATCAGGTCGATGTCGTCCAAGGCGGCTCCTCGTGGGTGATTCAATTCGTGCGTGGCAGGCACAGCTGATATGCCGGTCTGCCAGATTATCGGATTGTGCGCATCAAACCAGACTGACGCTCCCCTCCTGATGCCGGTGCGCCATGTCGCCTTCTCGCTCCAACCTCGGCTGGCCCGACCTGCTGCTGGTGCTGTCCGCGCTGGTCTGGGCGACCAGCTATGGCGTTACCCAGACCGCGCTGCACTGGGTGCCGGTCGCGGTGTTGCTGGCCCTGCGGTTCGGCCTGGCCAGTTTGCTGCTGGCACCGGCGTGGCTACGCCTGCGTCTGCCGCGTGCGGATTGGGCGCGTGTCGCTGGCCTGGGCGGCCTGGTGCTGCTGACCCTTACCCTGGAATGCTGGGGCGTGCTGCACACCAGCGCCTCGCACGCGGCGCTGCTGATCAGCCTGTGCCTGGTATTCACGCCGCTGGCCGAATGGGCCTGGCTCGGCCGCCGCCCGCGCATCCTTGAAGCCGTTGCCTGCGTCGCGTCTCTGACCGGCGTGGTGCTGCTCACCGCCGGCGGCGGCCTGCACCTGCAGCTGGGCGACGGCTTGATCCTGGGCGCGGCGCTGAGCCGCACTGCGCTGGGCGTGCTGACCCGCCAGCAGATGCTGCGTCGCCCGCTGCCTGCGCTGGCCCTGACCGGTGTGCAGTCGGGCGTGGTCGCACTCGGCGCATTGCTGGCGATCTGGCTGATCCCCGGCCAGGCGGTCGCGCTGCCGGGCCTCACCCAGGCCAGCGGCCTGTGGCTGGCCATCGCCTGGCTGGTGATCGGCTGCACCGTGTTCGCCACGGGCGCGCAGAACCTCGGCGCGCGATATCGCAGCGCCACCCGCGTCGCCCTCCTCAGCGGTTGCGAGCCGGCCTTCGGCGCGGTTTTCGCCGCCCTGTGGCTCGATGATCGCCTCGGCTACTGGGGCTGGAGCGGCGCCGCGCTCCTCGTCGGCGCCGCGCTGCTGGCGGTACTGCCAACGCCGACGCTCTTCAGTGCCCGTCGGGCGCTACAAGCGACAGATGCAGGAACTGGTTGAAGTCGCTGGCGACGTAATCGCCGAACGCGTCGCCGTTGCTGAAGCCGCGTTTGCGGTACAGCGCCAGCGCGGGTTCGAAGGCTTCGCCTGAGCCGGTTTCCAGGCTGACGCGCTGCAGGCCGCGCGCGCGGGCCACACCGAGGATGTGTTCCAGCACGGCCGCGGCGGCGCCCTGGCGCAGGTGGTCGGGATGGGTGCGCATCGACTTGAGTTCGCCAGTGCCGTCGCCCCAGTCCTTGAGCGCGCCGACGGCGACCAGCGCGTCGTCGCACCACGCGCTCCAGACCGTCATGCCCGGCGCCTGCAAGCCGGAGAGATCCAGCGCGAACACGCTGCCCGGCGGCGAGTTCGCGTGCATCTGGCGCAGGTGGTATTCGAGCAGCGCGCGGATCTGCGCGCCGCTCAGGTCGTCTTCGCGAAGCGCGAAGCGAGCAGCTGGTGCGGCGGAATCAGTCAGTGACATGGCAGGCAGGCCTGTGGGAGGCCTGCCATCAAGCCACGCTCAGAACGAGACTTCCACCGGCTGGCGCGACCACAGCACCGACTGGTGGCCGGTGGCCTGCTTCCACGCCAGGCGGATCGCCTCGATGTCGGCGCGGCGCTTGGGCGTGTCCTCGTGCAGGACCACCAGCACCTTAGTCTTGAGCCGGTTGGGCTCGGCATCGCCGCGGAACAGCCACTGGCCGTAGGCGTCGAACACGGTCAGGCCGTCGGGGAAGCGAGGCGTCACTTCCTTGTCCAGGAAGGCGCGCCATTTCTCCTCGCTGATCGGCTCGGCCTGCGGGCGATCGGCGGGACCACTTTCCTCGCCCACGCCGAAATACAGCTCACTGCGCACCCAGCCGGTGGCTGCGGCCGGACGCGCCGCGTCGCCCTGCATCGAGGCGGTGGTCGAGGCGACCGGCGCGGCACCCGGCGTGGTGGCGCAGGCGCCCAGGGCCAGCAGGGAGGCAAGCAGGAGGGGACGCAGCAGCATGGGGATCTCCGGAAAAACGGCGCAGTGTGAGGGATGCGGGCACGGGCGCCATATCACCGGTTCGCATGTGTCCATGCGATGGCCGCATCAACACGGCATGGCAAACGCCTTAACGCCCGAATAATATATCGCTCTATCCGGATGGATGTAATGGACTAGATCTCCCGGCCCTCTTTCCTGATCGACCGGAGTTCCCGCCCCATGCCCTCTCCCGCCGCCGCGCCGCTTGGCCTGGCCATCGCCCTGGCGCTGTCCGCGCCCGCCCTCGCCCAGACCGCCGACACCGCCACCAACCTGGACACGGTGATCGTCACCGGCACCCGCGCCAGCAACCGCACGGTGCTCGAATCCACCTCCCCGGTGGACGTACTGAGCGCCGAGGACATCCGCAAGGCAGGCGTGGTCAATGGCGAACTGGGCAGCGCGCTGCAGGCGCTGCTGCCCTCGTTCAACTTCCCGCGCCAGTCCAACTCCGGCGGTGCCGACCACGTGCGCGCCGCGCAGCTCCGCGGCCTGTCGCCCGACCAGGTGCTGGTGCTGGTCAACGGCAAGCGCCGCCATACCTCGGCGCTGGTGAACACCGACAGCAAGATCGGCAAGGGCACCACGCCGGTGGACTTCAACGCGATCCCGGTCAGCGCAATCAAGCGCATCGAAGTGCTGCGCGACGGTGCCGGCGCGCAGTACGGCTCCGATGCGGTGGCCGGCGTGATCAACGTGATCCTGGACGACGATCCGGACAGCGGCGCCATCGAGGCCAGCTTCGGCGCCAACCACACCGACGTAAAGCCGATCGACCAGACTGTCACCGACGGCCAGACCAGTTTCTTCAGCGCCAAGGCCGGCAGCCGCATCGGCGATGACGGCGGCTTCTTCAAGGTCGGCCTGGAACTGAAAAACCGCGAAGGCACCAACCGCGCCGGCTTTGATCAGATCCCGTATTTCGAAGACCAGACCCCGGACAACCTGGCCCTGGCCGGCAAGCGCAACTACGTGCTGGGCGACGGCAAGTCCAAGGACCTCAACGCCTGGATCAACACCGAAGTGCCGTTTGGCGAAACCAGTGAGTTCTATGCCTTCGGCACCTACAACCAGCGCGATACCCAGGGCGCCAACTACTTCCGCTATCCCGATGGCGTGGCCAACTTCAAGGAGGTCTACCCCAACGGCTACCGGCCGATCTCGCTGGGCGAAAACCGCGATGCGCAGGCCGTGGCCGGTGCGCGCGGCCAGTGGGGCGAATGGAGCTATGACGCCAGCCTGGACTACGGCCACAACGACTTCACCTACCGGCTGAAGCATTCGCTCAATGCCTCACTGGGGCCGTCCAGCCCGACCCGCTTCAAGACCGGCGACTACGCCTTCGACCAGACCGTGGCCAATCTGGATCTGAGCCGTGGCTTCGACGCGATCGGTGGTTCGCACACGCTGGGCACCGGCGTGGAGTTCCGTCGCGAGCAGTACCGCACCCACGCCGGCGATCCGGCCAGCTATGCGGCGGGTCCGTTCACCGATCGCCCGACCGGCTCACAGGCCGGCGGTGGCCTCACCCCGCAGGACGAGGCCGACCTGTCGCGCAATGTCGCCAGCGCCTACGGCAGCCTGTCCAGCCAGTTCGGCGATCACTTCTCCACCGACATCGCCGGCCGCTACGAGCACTACCAGGACTTCGGCAGCCAGTGGACCGGCAAGCTCGCCGCCCGCTATGAATTCGTCCCGGCCTTCGCTGTGCGCGCGGCGATCTCGAACAACTTCCACGCCCCGTCGCTGAGCCAGATCGGCTACGAAGCCACGTCCACCGGCTACGACGCCTCCGGCCAGCTGGTCCAGGGCCGCATCCTGTCGGTCAACAACCCGATCGCCCAGGCGCTGGGCGCGCAGCAGCTCAAGCCGGAGAAGTCGGTCAATTACAGCTTCGGCTTCACCAGCCGGATCGGATCGAGCTTCGATGTGTCGCTGGATTTCTTCCAGATCGATATCGACGACCGCATCGCGCTGTCCGAAGACATCAGCGGCGATGCGCTCACCGGCTTCGTGCAGGACAACTTCGGCGTGGCCGGCGTGCAGAGCGCCAGCTTCTTCGTCAACGCCGCCGACACCCGCACCCGTGGCGCGGAGCTGGTCAGCAACTGGCGCCACGCGCTGGGCCAGGGCACGCTGCTGCTCACCGGCACCTACAGCTACGCCAAGACCGAACTGAAGAACCTGGTCGGCACGCCGGGCGAACTGCTCGCGCTCGATCCGGATTACGTGCTGTTCGGCGTGGAGGAAAGCAACACGCTGACCGAAGCCACCCCGCGCACGCGTGCGGCCATCGCCGCCAGCTGGACCAGCGACCAGTGGTCGCTGACCTCGCGTCTGAGCCGCTACGGCACCGCCACGCGCGTGTTCGATTTCGGCGGCGGCTTCACGCCGACGCAGACCTACAGCGCCGAATACCAGCTGGACGCGGAAGTCGAATACCGCATCACGCCGCAGTGGAGCATCGCCATCGGCGGACAGAACCTCACCGACCAGTATCCGGACGAATCGATCCCGGACATCAGCTACTTCGGCAACCTGCCCTACGACGTCCTCTCGCCGATCGGCAGCAACGGCGCGTACTACTACGGCCGCGTGCGTTTCACGTTCTGATGCACTCCCCGGTGCGGCGCGGAAAGCGCGTCGCACCGGGCTCGGCGCGATGCGCACACATCCGGATTTCGATCGAAAACAGGCTATTTCCAGCCTCGGCGTGAAGAGGCGTGATTTGCATCATCACGCGTAGTCATGCTTCCCTGAAACACGGTTCACGCACCGTTCGGGGCAATGCAGCATCTCTCGACACTCGACTACTGGGTCATCGCAGGCTACTTCCTGCTGACCGCCATCATCGGTTTTTCCGCCACGCGCAGGAAAGCCTCTTCCGACGAACTCTTCCTCGCAGGTCGTAGCCTTGGGCCGATCGCGGTGGGCGTGTCGCTGTTCGCTTCCAACATCTCCTCCGACACGCTGGTCGGCCTGCCGGGCGCGGCGTACAGCACCGGCATTTCGGCCGCCAACTACGAGTGGATGGCCGGGATCGTGCTGATCTTCGCCAGCATCTTCGTGATGCCGGTGCTGTTGCGCGCGAAGGTCTCGACGATGCCGGAGCTGATGGAGCGGCGCTTCGATGCGCGCCTGCGCAAATATCTTTCGGTGATCACGCTGTTCCTGTCGATCGTGCTGGACACGGCCGGCACGCTATACGCCGGAGGGTTGATCGTGACGACCTTCCTGCCGATGTTCGACCTGTGGAGCGTGTGCATCACGATTGCGTTTTTCACCGCGATCTATACCGCCTGCGGTGGCCTGCGCGCGGTGGTCTATACCGATGTGATGCAGGGCTTCGTGCTGCTGGCCGGCGCGGCCTGCCTGAGCTTCATCGTGTTCGGCAAGTTCGACTACAGCTGGGCCAACGTGGTGCAGCAGGTCGATGCGCACAAGTTGTCGCTGATCCGGCCGCTGGATGATCCCGGCGTGCCGTGGCTGGGGCTGGTCACCGGCGTGCCGATCGTGGGCTTCTACTACTGGACGATGAACCAGTACGTGATCCAGCGGGTGCTGGGCGCGCGCGACATCGAAACCGCCAGCCGCGGCGCGGTGATCGCCTCGCTGCTCAAGCTGCTGCCGATCTTCCTGATGACCATCCCCGGCGCGATGGCCAGCGTGCTGCTGCCCGGCCTGGAACATCCGGACCAGGTGTTCCCGGCGATGGTCTCGACTTTTACGCCTGCAGGTATCACCGGCCTGATCCTGGCCGGCCTGATCGCCGCGCTGATGTCGACGGTGTCGGCCACGCTCAACTCGGCCGCCACGCTGATCACGCTGGATTTCGTGCAGCCGAAAAAACCGCATCTGTCGCCCACGCAGCTGGCCTGGACCGGCCGCATCGCCACGATGATCATCGCGCTCATCGCCGCGCTGTGGGCGCCGATGATCCAGCACTTCTCCGGGCTGTGGGCCTACCTGCAGCAGGTGTTCGCGTTCGTGGCCTCGCCGCTGGTGGCGGTGTTCCTGATGGGCCTGTGGGTCAAGCGCCTGGGCGCCTCTGCCGCGTTGCGCGGACTGGCCTGCGGCCATGCGCTGAGCGCGGTGCTGTTCGTGCTGCGCGAGACCGAAATCATCACGCTGCATTTCACCATCATGGGCGGCGTACTGTGCGTGGCCACGGCGCTGCTCACCGCCTTCTGGATGTGGAAGCTGGGCACCGCTGATGTGCCCGATGCGCAGGGTCGCGAGATCCTGGCCGATGCACGCCCGGGCCTGGCGCACATCCCGCGCGATGTCGCCGTCGGCATCGCGCTGGTGCTGGGCCTGACCACCACCATCCTGATCGTGTTGCGCTGATCGCGACGCCTTGATCGACACGCGGTGCGATGGCCGGGGTCAGTGGCCGTCCACCGCCTGGGTTTCGCCATTGGGACCGAGCGACAGCACGACGCGGTTGCGACCGCTGCGCTTGGCCACATAGAGCGCCTGGTCGGCGCGGGCCAGCACGTCGGCCAGGCCACGGTCGGCTTCCATCAGGCTGGCCACGCCGATGCTGGCGGTGAGCTCCAGGGTGGCCTCGCCGTGGCGGATGCGCAGTTCCTGCAGGGCGATGCGCAGGCGCTCGGCCAGTTCGCACGCACCCTGCGCGCCGCTTCCGGGCAGGCAGACCATCAACTCCTCGCCCCCATAACGACCGACCACGTCGGCGCCGCGGCAACGCTGGGCGATGGTGCGCGAGGCCGTCGCCAATGCGGTATCGCCGGCCAAGTGGCCCCAGGTGTCGTTGACCGCCTTGAAGTGGTCCAGGTCGATCATCAGCATCGACATCGGCCGCGCGGTCTTGCGTGCGTCCTGCAGCGCGGTCTCGGAGACTTCCAGCGCGCGCCGGCGGGTCAGCAGGCCGGTCAACGCATCGATGCTGGCCATCGCATCCAGGCGTTCATTGGCATCGCGCAGCTCGCGGGTGCGGTCATCGATGATCCGGCTGAGCGCACTGGCGCGGCGCAGCGACCAGCGATGACTCAGGTACAGCACCAGCAGCACCAGCATCAGCACCGAGAGCAGCATCAACAGGCGGGCCAGCCAGGTTTCGAAGAACCGCGGCGCCACCACCAGCGGATAGCTGGCCTGGAGGGTGCGCGCATGCAGGCCGCGCGTCTGCGCGCGCAGCTCCAGCGTGTAGCTGCCGGTGGGCAGGTTGGTATAGACCGCGCTTGGCGGCACGCCGGCCGGCACCTCGTTCCAGCGCGTGTCAAAACCCACCAGGCGATAGGCGTAGCTGGTCTCGCGCGGGGTGCGGTAATCGAGCAGGGCGAAATCGACCAGGATGTTGCGTTCGTCCTCGGCCAACGGGATCTGCTGGCCCACGGCCGGCGGCGCATCGCCATAGCGCGCCGCGCCGTTGACCGTCATGCCGGTGATTTCCAGCGGCAGCGCGGATGAGTCCTCGGCCGCACTTGCCACCTGCTGCGGGCGCACCACGGTCAGGCCCCAGGCGCCGCCGAACAGCACCTCGCCATTGGGGCCGCGCAGGCCGGCATCGTGCGAAAACCCGCCGATGCGCAGCCCGTCGCGCGCGCCCAGCGCGGCGACCTGCAAGGTATCGCCGTCGACCCGGGTAATGCCGCGCGCAGTGCTGGCCCACAGGTCGCCATCGTCATCGACCACGATCGCGTCCACGTGCGCATCGCGCATGCCTTCGGCCACGCCCAGCGCATGGAACGGATAACGGCCGTCGGGCAGCGGCGTCTGCAGCCAGGCCAGGCCGCCATAGGTGCCGACCCACAGGCGCTGGTGGCGCGGATCTTCCAGCACGGCGGTGACGTAGTTCTGCGGCAGGCTGCTGGGGTCGGCCGGATCGTGGCGCAGGTTGGCCAAGCCCGGCGCGTCGAGCCGGCGCACGCTCAGGCCGCCGACCGTGGCGTACCAGCGCCGGCCACCGGCCTCGCTGATGCCCTGGACCTGGTCGTTGATCAGGCTGTCGGGGTCGTTGGGCACGTGGCGGAAGCGGCTCATCTCGCCCGAACTGCCGCTCATCCGGTAGACGCCGTCGTAGGTACCGACCAGCACGTCCTTGCCGTCGTGGGCCAGCACGATCACCCGCTTCTTGGACACGTCCGGCAGCACTTCGCCCTGCACCTGCAGGGTGTCCGGATCGATCGCCAGTACGCCCAGCGTGCCGACCCAGATCTTGCCGCTGTCTACCTGCAGCATCGCGCGCACGTATTGCGCAGCGTGGATGCCGGGCAACGCGACGTGGCGAATGGTGCCGGCCGACAGGTCGATCACCTCCAGCCCGCCCTTGGCCAGCCCCAGCCAGATCCGCTTGCGGTCATCGACCAGGATCGAGGCAACCGAATTGCCCGCCAGTTCCGGCGCGAGCGAGGTCGAGCCGCTGATGTTGAGCGTCATCCGCGCGTTGGGGTCATAACGCGACAGGCCGGCATTGGTCGCCGCCCACACGTTGCCGCCGCGGTCGATGAGCAGGTCGCGCACGCCATCGCCGCTGAGCGAATACGGGTTGCCGATGTCGGACTGCAGCAGCCGCGCCTGCGCGCAATCCTGCAGGCACTGGACGATGCCGTTGCCCTCGGTAGCAATCCACAGCCGGCCATCGGGCAGTTCGGCGAAGGCGCGCACGGTGCGGCCCTGGGTCAGGCCGCCCTGCCCGCTCACCTGCGCCGGCGCCCATTGGCGTCCATCGGGTTCGATCACGAACACGCCCATGCGCCCGGTGCCGGCCCACAGGCGGTTCTTGCGATCGCGATACAGCATCCACACCAGGTCGCTGGCCAGCGTTTCGGCCAGCGCCCCCTCGCCCTGAACGCGGCTAAAGGCTTTCTGCCCCGGCTCGCGCACATACAGGCCGGGATTGGCGCCGACCCACAGCCGTCCCGATGGTTCTTCCTGCACATCGAAGATGCGGGTGGACTGCGACGAGGTGACGATGTCCTGCACCGGCACCTGGGTCACCCGCCCGCTGGCCGGATCGTAGCGATCCAGCCCCAGGTCCGAGGTCACCCAGATCTGTCCGTCGCGCGCGCGGCGCAGGGTAAAGATCTTGGTATTGAGGATCTTGCCGGCACCCAGCGCGATGCGCTCGAAGCGCCGCGTGCCCGGGTCGAACAACGCCAGCCCGCCGGCATTGGTGCCCACCAGCAGGCGCCCGCCGTCCAGCGCCAGCAGCGCGCGGATGTAACCATCGGGCAGGTCGCCGTTTTCCTGGCTGCCCTGCTGGAACAGCTGCATGCGCTGGCCGTCGTAGCGCACCAGCCCGGCCAGCGTGCCCAGCCACAGCCGGCCCCAGGCGTCCTGGATCAGCGCGGTGGTCGCGTCATGGGGCAGGCCATCGACGCCGGTGACGCGGTCGAAGGACGGTTGTTCGAACACGGCCCACGGATCGGACACGGCTGCGGCAGCAGGCGGCGTAGCCTGCGCGAAGGCGATCCCCGGCAGCAACAGCGCCACGACGGCCAGGAGACCAGTGCCCCACCGTGACAATCGCCCTGTCTTCCCTGACCTGCATCCTGCCCGCGGCGCTCCGGCGGACAGGGGGACTGCATCGTGCATGGAACCCCTGGATGGTGGCGGTGGTCGGCACCCCACGCCCTACGATTGCACGCCGATACGACAAGTGCCACCGCTGCCACGGCGCGACACCGGCAAGCTGGGACCGGGGTCTGCTTCAGTCCAGGAAGCGGGCGCGCTGGGCGGGCGTGGGAATCGTGCAGGCCATGGTGCCGAACAGGCGATAGCGACGCCGCGCCAGCGCGCGATACAGCACGTCGCGCAGCGCCGCCGGGATCAGCCTGGCCATGCCAGCTAGGCGCCACACGCCGCCCAGCCCGGTCAGCACCCGCACGATGGCGTCGCTGTCGGTATGCATGCCGGCGGCGTCGACCAGCAGGAACGAGCTGGGATCGTCCGGATCCAGACCATGTTCCTGCAGCAGCGCGCGGCCGCTGGCACCCTGCATCGCGGCGAAGCGATAGCGCCCTGCAGCGTCGTGGCGCAGCAGGAACTTGACCCAGCCATTGCACAGCACGCAGATGCCGTCGAAGACGATCACGGCCTGCCCCGCAGCAGTGCCAGGCACGGCAGACTCAGTCATCGTCGCCCACCGGCAGCAACCAGCCGTCGTAGCGCACCAGCAGGCCGACTCCGGGCAGGCGCACGTCGACCAGGAACCGGTACCGCGCGCCGTCGGCCGATTCGCGCGCCTGCACCCCGCCGAACCAGCGCAGCGGCAGCGGCACGCCCAGCGCGCGGACCGCGCGGACCTGCCAGTCCAAGGTTGCATCGTCCTGGGCCAGCGCGAAATCGAAGGTCACCAGCCCCAGCCGCTCGCGCAGCAACGCCCGGCGCTGCCACAGCGTGGAGGCCATGACATGCGTGCCGAACTGGCGATGCCAGCGTTCGCGCCCGGCTGCACGATCGAAAGTCACGGTGACCGGGACGGTCCCGGTCGGCGGCAGGCGCGCAGCCCAGGCCATCAACACGGCCAGCGGATGACGCCCGCGTTCCACCTGGCCCTGGCCCTGCCAGCACTGTCGACCAACGCCGCCATGCAGCGCCTGCACCGGCAGCGGCAATGCGGCGAACGCAGCTGGACCCAGCACGCGTTCGAACAACGACGCGGACTGCGCTGAAGGCAATTCATCTGGGACGGCATCCATGACCGACATCCTGGCGCGGCCGTTCAGGCGCTGCGCCAGACCAGCGTGGCCAGGCGGCCGGTGCGGGCATCGCGCCGGTGCGAATAGAAGCGCTGCGGATCGCTGATCGTGCACAGGCCGCCGCCGTGGACATCGGTCACGCCGACCGCCGCCAGGCGACGCCGCGCCAGCGCATACAGGTCCACGCGCCAGTGGCCTGGGCGGGTTTCGACAAACGCCTCGGTCGCGCCAGGATCGCCCACGGTGAAAGCGTCGAACACCTCCTGCCCGATCTCATAGGCCTGCGGTCCGGCGGCCGGTCCCAGCCAGGCGCGCACGCGCGCGGCCGGCGTGGCCATCGCTGCGACCGTGGCTTCCAGCACACCGTCGGCCAGCCCGCGCCAGCCGGCATGGGCGGCGGCGACTTCGCGGCCATCGTCGGCGGCGAACACCACCGGCAGGCAGTCCGCGGTGAGGATGGCCAGGACCACGCCCGGCGCAGCGGTCAGCGCGGCATCGGCTTCCGGCTCATCGGCCAGCGCGCGCGGTTGGCCTAGCGGTGTCTCGAAGCGCGCCACGCCCGTGCCATGCACCTGGCGCAGCCACTGCGGCAACGATGGCAGTCCGGCCAGCGCGGCCAGTTCGGCGCGGTTGGCCTCGACCTGGGCTGGCGCATCGCCGTTGGCCGCGGTGCGGTTGCCCAGGTTGAAGGTATCGAACGGCGCCTGCGACCCGCCCGCGCCGAAGCGCAGCGTGCTGAAGGCCTGCACGCCCGGTGGCGCCGGCCAGTCGGCGGGCAGGAACGCACTCATGAAAGATGGCTCATGAAAGCCGGCTCACCCGTCCTGGCTCACTTGCCCTTGTGCGCGGCCGCGTCGGCGCGCAGCGCGGCCATCAGCGCCAGCATGTCGGCCGGGACCGGCGCGCTGGTGCGGACCGGCTCGCCGGTGGTGGGGTGGGCGAACTCCAGCGTTTCGGCGTGCAACGCCTGGCGGCGGAAGCCGCGCAGCTGGCTGGTCAGGGTTTCGTCGGCGCCGCGCGGCAGGCGCAGCGGACCGCCGTACAGCGGATCGCCGACGATAGGGAAGCGCAGGTGTGCCATGTGCACGCGGATCTGGTGGGTGCGGCCGGTTTCCAGGCGGCATTCCACCGCCGTGTGGCCGCGGAAGCGCTCGCGCAGGCGCACGTGGGTGACCGCGTCGCGGCCGTCTTCGCGCACGGCCATCTTCAGGCGGTCGCGCGGATGGCGGTCGATCGGCGCATCGACGGTCGCGCCGGACACCATCGCGCCCACGGCCACGGCCAGGTACTGGCGATGCACGTCGCGCGCCGACAGCTGGGCCACCAGCGAGGTATGCGCCGGCAGGGTCTTGGCCACGACCATGACGCCCGAGGTGTCCTTGTCCAGGCGATGGACGATGCCCGCGCGCGGCAGCGCCGCCAGCGACGGGTCATGGAACAGCAGCGCGTTGACCAGAGTCCCGGTCGGGTTGCCGGCGCCGGGATGGACCACAAGCCCGGCCGGCTTGTTCAGGACGATGACCTCGCTGTCCTCGTACAGGACTTCCAGCGGGATGTCCTCCGGCAGCGCGTGGGTCTGGGTGTCCAGCACGGCGGTCAGGCTGGCGACCTGTCCGGGGGTGACCGGGTCCCGCGGGCGCACGATCTCGCCGTCCAGCCGGGCATCGCCGGACTTGATCCACTCGGCCAGGCGCGAACGCGAGAATTCGGGGAACAGCTCGGCCAGGACCGCGTCGAAACGGCGTCCGGCGGCGTGCGAAGGCACCTGGGCGGTGCGTGGACCCTCCTGGGCAGCGGAGTCCAGCAAAGTGTCGTCGTCAGGGGCAGCAGTCATTTCGTCAGGGGTTCTTCGGTATCGGTTGGCCGGATATTCATGGCCCGGCAGCCGCCTAGGCTATCATCGGCGCTTCGTTTCCCCGACGCGGTCCAGCCGCCTGCCCATGTCCCAGCGTTTCGCAGCCCCGTACACCCGCCCCACCGTCCGCGTCGTGCTCCTGCTCCTGGTGGTGGCCATCGCGGCCACTGGCTGCGGTCGCAACAAGAAGGACAGGGCCCAGGAATCCCGCCCGGTCGAGACCATCTACAGCGAAGCGCACACCGACATGACGCGCGGCAACTGGACCGGCGCCGAGAAGCAGTTCCAGGCGCTGACCGCCCAGTATCCGTACGGCCCGTACACCGAGCAGGCGCAGATGGAAATCGCCTACGCCCAGTACAAGGCCGGCAAGATGGACGATGCGGTCTCCAGCATCGACCGCTTCCTGCGCACCTACCCGACCCAGCGCAACGTGCCCTACATGTACTACCTGCGCGGCCTGGCCAACTCCAGCCGTGACACGGTGTTCCTGCAGAAGGTGTGGCGCCTGGATTCGAGCCGCCGCGACCTGTCGACCCCGCTGCAGGGCTTCAGCGACTTCAACACCGTCTCCGAACGCTATCCCAACAGCCGCTACGCCAACGACGCGCGCCTGCGCATGGTGAAGCTGCGCAACACCTTCGCCCGCCACGAGATGGACAGCGCGCTGTATTACCTGCATCGCGGCGCCTACACCGCAGCCGTCGGCCGCGCCAAGTACATCCTGGAAACCTATCCGCAGAGCGACTACCAGTACGACGCGGTCGCCGCGCTGGGCGAGGCCTACACCAAGCTGGGTAACAAGACCCTGGCCGACGACGCGCGCCGCGTGCTGGAAATGAACGACCCGCAGCATCCGTGGCTGGCCGGCAAGTGGCCCGACTACCCGATGACCATGCGCAAGCTCAACCCGTTCGCCGGCGAGAAGTCCGCGCTGGACAACGAAGAAGCACGCAAGAACTGATCCGCCTTGTCGGATACATAAAAAAGGGGCCGCAAGGCCCCTTTTTTCATGTCCGCCTGAAACGCCGCGAGGCTCAAGCCGGATAGCGGTTACTGATCGGGTAGCGGCGCTCGCGGCCGAAGGCGCGCTGGGAGACCTTGGGGCCGGGCGCGGCCTGCTGGCGCTTCCACTCGTTGACGCGGACCAGGCGCAGCATGCGCTTGACCACGTCGGCATCGAAGCCAGCGGCGATGATCTCGGCCTGCGACTGCTCCAGGTCCACATAGCGCAGCAGGATCGCGTCGAGCACGTCGTAGGGCGGCAGCGAATCCTGGTCGAGCTGGTTCTCGCGCAGCTCGGCAGACGGCGGACGGTCGATCACCGCCTGCGGAATCACCGGCGCACCGCCGACGGTGTTGCGCCAGCGCGAGAGTGCGAACACTTCGGTCTTGTAGAGGTCCTTGATCGGCGCGTAGCCGCCGCACATGTCGCCATAGATCGTCGCGTAGCCGACCGCGTACTCGCTCTTGTTGCCCGTGGTCAGCAGCAGGCCGCCAAACTTGTTGGACAGCGCCATCATGATCGCGCCACGCGTGCGCGACTGCAGATTCTCTTCGGTCGTATCGACCTCGCGACCTTCGAACAGCGGTCCGAGCGCGCTGAGGAACCCGGTAAACGCGCCTTCGATCGCAATCGTCTCCATGCGCACGCCCAGCGCGTCGCACTGCTCCTGCGCCAGCGAATTGGACAGGCCGGCGGTGTAGCGCGACGGCAGGCGCACGGCGGTGACGTTGTCCGCGCCCAGCGCATCGACCGCCATGGCCAGCACGATCGACGAATCGATGCCGCCGGACAGCGCCACCCAGGTCTTCTTGAAGCCGTTCTTGCCGCAGTAATCGGCGATGCCGCGCACGATCGCGCGCCAGGCCAGCGCGTCGCGGCTCTCGTCGCCTTCGTCCTGCCACTGCACCGGCGTGAACGCGCGGCTATCGGCGTCGTAGTCCACCACCAGCCACTGCTCGGTGAAGGCGGAAGCCGCCGGCGAAATGTCGCCGTTGCCGCTGGCGACGACCGACGCGCCATCGAACACCAGCGCATCCTGCCCGCCGACCACGTTGAGATAGGCCAGGGCAACGCCGGTCTCGCGCACGCGCTGGGCCAGCAGCGCATCGCGCTGGGCGTGCTTGTTGTGTTCGAAGGGCGAGGCGTTGGGCACGACCACCAGCTGCGCGCCCTGTTGTGCGGTATCGGCCAGCGGTTCTGCGAACCACAGGTCCTCGCAGATCACCACGCCGACCGGCACGCCCTTGATCTCGAACACGCACGACCCGCCATCGGGATCGACGTGGAAGTAGCGGCGCTCGTCGAAGACGTTGTAGTTGGGCAGCTCGCGCTTGCGGTAGTTGGCGATGATCTTGCCGTCGCGCAGCACACAGGCCGCGTTGTAGAGCACGCTGCCGGCGCTTTCCGGCCAGCCGACCACGGCGGTGATGCCGCCGGTCGCGGCCTTGGCCACCGTGTCCATGGCCGCGTGGCAATCGGCCAGGAACGAGGGCCGCATCAGCAGGTCTTCCGGCGGATAGCCGCTCAGCGCCAGCTCCGGGAACAGCACCAGGTCGGCGCCGTATTCGTCGCGGGCCACCGCGATCTGCTCGATGATGCGCTGGGTATTCCCCGCCAGGTCGCCGACCGGGAAATCGAACTGCGCCATCGCGATGCGGAGCGTTGCGGACATGGGTCACCTGGGCCTGCGGGAACGGGGAACGCCTGCATTATTTCAGATGCCGTGGCATCGCTTGCTGTGGGCAATCAAGGTGGGAGCCACTTCAGTGGCGATCGGGCTTCACAGGAAAGGCCTCATCGCCACTGAAGTGGCTCCCACACGATCGGCATCCCTGATCCGCCCGGCCTATTGGCCGAAGAACGCCTGCACGTCGGCCACCTCGCGCGTGCGCGAGAACGGCGGCAGCGATTGCATGAACGTGCGGCCATAGGCCTTGTTGCTCAGGCGCGGGTCGCACAGCACCAGCACGCCACGGTCGGATTCACTGCGGATCAGCCGGCCCACGCCCTGCTTGAGCGCGATCACCGCCTGCGGCAGCTGTTCGTCGCGGAACGGATTGCCGCCGGCGTTGCGGATCGCCTCCAGCTTGGCCTCGAACACCGGATCGTCCGGAGCAGCGAACGGCAGCTTGTCGATCACCACCACGCTCAGCGCCTCGCCGACCACGTCCACGCCTTCGCGGAAACTGGCCGAGCCCAACAGCACGCCATTGCCCGATTCGCGGAAGCGCTGCAGCAGCGTGGCGCGCGGCGCCTGGCCCTGCACGAACAGCGGCCACGGCGCATCGCGCAAGGCCTCGGCCGCCTCGCGCAGCGCGCGATGCGAGGCGAACAGCAAAAACGCGCGGCCGTTGGAGGCATGCAGCACCGGCAGCAGCGCGGCGATCAGCGCCGCGCCATAGCCGCGCGCATTCGGGTCCGGCAATCCCGGCGGCTGGTAGCACAACGCCTGGCGCGGCCAGTCGAACGGGCTGGGCTGCAGCAGCGTGTGCGGGTCGTCCAGTCCCAGCCGCGTGGCGATGTGGTCGAAGCCCTCGCCCACCGTCAGCGTCGCCGAGGTGAAGATCCAGGCCGCGCGCGATTCCTCGCGGTGCTGGCGCAGCGGTCCGGACACATCCAGCGGCGTGCGCTGGCAGCGGAAGGCGCGCGGCGTGAGTTCGTACCAGAACACATCGGTAGACGGGCCGCGTGGCGCGTCGTCCTCAGGCGGCAGCGGGAAATCATCGTTGGCGTCGGCCTGCACGGCAGGCAGCGGCAGCTCGTCGGCGGCCGGTTCGCCCAGCCAGCGCTGCAGGCGGCCGGTGATGTCGCGCGCGCGCGCATGGCAGGCATCCACGCCGGGCGCGGCCGCGGCCAGCGGCGCCAGCGCGCGGGCCAGGTCCTGCAGCGCGATCACCAGCGTATCGAAGCCCTCGCGCACCGCCGGACTGCCGAGCGCGCGCTGGCGCGTGCCGCGCGGCGGCAGGCCTTCCATCGCCGCGCGCAGCTCGCGCAGCGCGAAATCCAGCCCCCGCGCCAATGGCTCGACCTGGGCGAGCGCGCCGGGCACGGCGCGGCTTTCGCTGATCGCATCGCGCACCAGCTCCTGCAGCGGACGCAGCCCGAAACCTTCGCCGAAGAAATTGGCCGCCAGTTCCGGCAGCTGGTGGGCCTCGTCGATGACGAAGGCCTGCGCGCCGGGCAGGATCTCGCCGAAGCCTTCCTGCTTGAGCGCCAGGTCGGCCAGCAACAAATGATGATTCACCACCACGATGTCGGCGGCCTGCGCGCGCTGGCGCGCCTGCACCACGAAGCAGTCGTCCCAGAACGGGCATTCGGTGCCCAGGCAGTTGTCCACGGTCGAGGTGACCATCGGCAGCAGCGGCGAATCCTCGGGCAGGGATTCCAGCTCGGCCATGTCGCCATAGCGGGTGCGCCCGCTCCACACCACGATGCGCTGGAACTGGTCGACCTGGTCGCGGCTGGCGAACTGCGGCTCGCCGCGGGCCTGGCTCAGCCGGTAGCGGCACAGGTAGTTCGCCCGCCCCTTCAGCAGCGCGGCGCTGTGGCCCACGCCCAGCGCCGCGCGCACGCGTGGCAGGTCGCGGTGGAACAGCTGGTCCTGCAGCGCGCGGGTGCCGGTGGACAGGATCGCCTTCATCCCTGACAGCAGCACGGGCACCAGATAGGCGAAGGTCTTGCCGGTGCCGGTGCCGGCCTCGGCCAACAGCGTGTCGCGCGCATCCAGCGCATCGGCGATCGCGCCGGTGAGGTTCAACTGCGCCTGGCGCGGGACGAACCGCTCCAGCCGGATCGCCAGCGCCCCGCCCTCGCCCAGCGCCTCGCGGCTGGCCTGCGACAACTGGGACATCAGCGCGCGTCATCCCACGCCGCCGTGCGGCGCGAGGCCAGCGGCGGCGCGGTCAACGCCATCCAGGTCACATCCGGTCGAAGCCGGCCACGGTGCAGCTGGCGATCTGCGCGTGGGCCGAGGCGGCGTTCTGGTCCTGGTTGCGGGCCAGCTGCGACTGCTCGATGGTCGCCCAGTGGCGACGGCACAGCGGGCCGGTCTTGGAGCCCAGCTCCAGCGCCTTGCGCGACAGGGTCTCGGCCCGGTCCCACTCGCCCAGGGCGAGCGCGACTTCGGCGCGTTCCTGCAGCACGGCAGGGTCTTCGGGGCTGATCAGCAGGGCCTGGTTGAGGGCTTCGGCCGAAGCTTTCCAGTCGCCGCGCTTCTGCGCCGCGACCGAGGCCTCGCGCAGGTCTTCGACTTCCGGATCACGCACCGGCTGGATCGCCAGCTCGCGGTCGTCGGCCTTGGCCACGGCCAGCACGGCGTTGAGCGCCTGGGTCGGGGTCAGCTTCGGCGGCGCCGGCGTCGGGGCCGGCGCCGGCTCGGTGACGCAGGCGGCGAGCGGCAGCAGCAGGGCAGCGGTCAGGGCAAGGCGCGTGACGGTGTTCATAGCGGACTCGTGGAAGGCGCCGGCTGCGCCGGGGCGGGAATTTCGCGGGCCGGGGCGTCCGGCTCCTTCGGCGGCAGGCCGAACCAGCGGCGCCAGCCGCCACCGGTGTCGTCGCCGGTCTGGTACTGCTGGCAGTCGCCGCGGGCGGGCGCGTAGCCGGCCACGAACGGGAAGCGCCGCGCGCCCGGGCAGCTGGCGTCGACGGCGGCCGATTCGGCCACCCACTGCCAGTCCAGGCCTTCGTTGGAGACCTGCAGCGGCGCGCTGGGCAGGCGCGAGAAGATCCCCGACCAGACCCGCATCGCGCCGGTGGCGCCGTACAGGCCGGTTTCCAGGTTCTGGTCGTTGCCCATCCAGATCACGGCCAGGTGGTCGCCGGTGTAGCCAGCGAACCAGCTGTCGCGACCATCGTTGCTGGTGCCGGTCTTGCCGGCTGGCGACAGGCGACCCAGGCCATCGGACAGCAGCTGGCGGCCGGTGCCATCGGTGACCACGTCCTGCAGGGCGACGCTGATCAAATGCGCGGCGATCGAGTCGCCCTTCTGCGCGCTGGCCGGGGTCTTGTCGTAGCGGTTGAGCACGCGACCTTCGGCATCGATCACCCCGCGCACGGCGTGCAGGGGCTGGATCTCGCCGCCGGAGGCCAGGAACTGGTAGGCCTGCGCCATCGCATACGGGCTCTGGTCGGTGGCACCCAGCAGCAGCGAGGGATTGGGGTCGGCCTGGATGCCAGCCAGCACTTTGATCAGGTCGGCCACGCGCTGCGGATCAACCTTCATGCCCAGCGCCACGGTGGCCTGGTTGTAGGAGTGCGCCAGCGCATCGATCACATGCACGCGGCCGTGGCTGCGGTTGTCCGAATTGCCCGGGCTCCAGCTCTTGCCACGGCCCAGCGGCACGCTGATCGGCGCATCGTCGATCCAGCTGGCCAGCGACCAGGTATCGGGCTGGGCCAGCGCCAGCAGGTAGACGAACGGCTTGATCAGCGAGCCGACCTGGCGCTGGGCCTCGACCGCACGGTTGAAGCCCGGCGCGGCCACGTCGCGGCTGCCGATCACGGCCAGCACGTCGCCGTTGTGCACGTCGGTCATCACCACGCCAGCCTGCAGCGGCGGGCGCTTGCCCTTCTCCAGCTGGGTGATGGTGCGGGTCACCGCGCCTTCGGCGTAGGCCTGGGCCGAGGGCGACATACCGGTCATCACGGTCAGGCCGGCGCCCTGCAGGGCGTCTTCAGGATAGTCGTGCGCCAGCTGGCGACGGACCAGGTCCACGTAGGCCGGGAAGCGGTTGGCCGCGGTGATGCCCGCATCCTTGGTCACGCCCAGCGGCGCGGCGATGGCGCGGTCGAATTCCTTCTGGTCGATCAGCTTGGTCGCCAGCATCCGGCGCAGCGCTAGGTCACGGCGCTCCTTGGCACGCTCGGGATGGCGCCGTGGATCGTAGTAGGACGGGCCTTTGACGATGCCGATCAGCAGCGCCATCTGCTCGGTGGACAGACTGTCCAGGTCACGCCCGAACCAGAATTCCGACGCAGCCGACACGCCATGGATCGCCTGGCTGCCGCGCTGGCCCCAGTACACCTGATTGAAGTAGGCCTCCAGGATCGTGCGCTTGTCGTAGCGCGCCTCCAGGATCACCGCGTACAGGATTTCGTTGAACTTGCGGCTGACCGTCTGTTCGCGACCAATGCCGAGCAGGCCGCTGCGAGCTAGCTGCTGCGTCAGGGTGCTCGCGCCCTGGCGGGTCTCGCCGGCGCTGCTGACGAACTCCCAGCCCGCACGCACGATGCCCGACAGGTCGATGCCGTGATGCGTGGCGAAATCGCGGTCTTCCACCGCCTGGAGGCCGGTGACCAGCAGCTCGGGTACGTCTTCCAGCCGGACCAGGCGGCGCTCTTCCTGCTGCTTGCCGTACAGGGTGGCGATACGGGCCGGGTCCAAGCGCGAGGACTTGATGTTGCGGCCGCGGGTCAAGTCGCGCAGGCCGAGCACGTCACCGTTGGACAGGGTCACCTGCACCCGGGTCGCCGGGATGATGTGGTCCACATCGGTGAAACCGCGGCTGGCGATGGTGAAACGATTGCCGCTGCGGGCATAGGTGCCCGGCGCCTGGCCCTTGTCGTCTTCCTGGTAGGACGCCGCGTCCAGCTCGGTCTTCAGCGTGGCCGCGTCCAGCGCCTCGCCCGGCGCCAGCGGCAGCGGGCGCGCATAGACGCGGGTCGGGATCTGCCACTGCAGCGCACCAAAGCGCTGGCCGACCTGATGGTTCAGGTAGGCGACGTAGGGAATCATGAAGCCAAGGCCCAGTCCCAACAGGGCCAAAGCAATGGTGATCAACCGGTTGCGCCACGCCGGAGCCGGCTGCGCCTGGTCGTCCTGATCGTCGTACGTGTCGTCGGCGTCGTGTTCGTCGTCGTTGCGGGCCACTGGGATGCGACAATAAAAGGGACAGGAGAGTCTAGCGCAGGCGGGTGAATGCCCGGCTTCGGCGGCCTCCACCCGATCAGCTGGAGTTGTGAACGAACATGCCGATGTTGCTGGATGACACGCGTTTTCTTCTGACGCGCGCGACATCGACCCTGCGCCGGATGCTCGCCAGCCTGCGCACCCGCGGCCTGTCCCAGACCCTGGAACGCGTCCACCAGCGGCTGGGGAGCCAATTGGCCCGGCGCGCGCCAGCGCAGCCGCTTTGGTTGCCCGCCTCGCAGCCGTTTGCACCGTTCGCCGTGCCGACCTCGGATGCGCCGCAGGCCAGCATCGTGATCCCGGTCTACGGCCAGCTGCAGATGACCCTGGACTGCCTGCGCGCCCTGGCCGCGCAGCCGCCGCAACTATCGATCGAAATCATCGTGGTCGATGACGGCTCGCCGGACGACACCGCGCAGGTGCTGCCCCAGGTCGAAGGCCTGCACTATCACCTGCGCGCCCGGAACGGCGGCTTCATCGCCGCCTGCAACGACGGCGCGGCGCTGGCCCGCGGCGAGTTCATCATCTTTCTCAACAACGACACCCTGCCCCAGCCCGGCTGGCTGGAAGCACTGCTGGCAACGTTCACCACGCATCCCGATACCGGTCTGGCCGGGGCGAAGCTGGTCTACCCGGACGGGCGCCTGCAGGAAGCCGGTGGCGTGGTGTTCGCCGATGGTTCGGCGTGGAACTATGGCCGCTTTGATTCGCCCGATGACCCGCGCTACACCTATGTGCGCGAAGCCGATTACCTCTCCGGCGCGGCCGTGGCGATCCCGCGCGCCCTGTTCAACCGGATCGGCGGCTTCGACACGCGTTTCGCGCCGGCGTATTACGAGGACACCGACCTGGCCTTCGCCGTGCGCGCGGCCGGGCTGAAGACTCGCTACCAGCCTGCTTCGGTGGTGGTGCATCGCGAAGGCGCCACCGCCGGCACCGACGAGAAGACCGGCGTCAAGGCCTATCAAGTTCGGAACGCCGTCGTTTTCGCTGAGAAATGGCGCACTGCCTTGGCTGGCCAATTTGCGGAACGAGAAGCCCCATCGCCGGCGAGCTTGCACGCGAAACAGCGGCAGATACTGGTCATCGACACGCTGACCCCGAAAGCTGATCGCGATTCCGGGTCGCTGCGCCTGGTCAACCTGATGCAGTTGCTGCAAGCCGAGGGCGCGCATGTATGTTTCGTTGCCGCCGACGCAGCTTTCGTTCCCGAATACACCCCAGCGTTGCTGTCACTGGGGATCGAAGTCTGGCATGCCCCCTTCATCAAGCGTTTCCCCCAGTTCTTCAAGGCTCACGGAAAACGCTTCGATGTGGTGATGCTGAGCCGGCACTACGTTGGCGATCAATTCGTCCCGTTGGTCCGCCGGCATGCGCCCCAGGCCAGGGTCATCTTCGACACTGTCGACCTGCACTATCTGCGCGAGCGCCGCGGCGCGGAGACCAGCGGCGATGCGCTGATGCGCAAGCAATCGCATGCGACCCAGGCGCTGGAACTGGCGGTGATGCGTGCGTCCGATACGACCCTGGTGGTGAGCCCGGTCGAACGCGAGGAGCTGGCCCGCGAAGCGCCTGATGTGAAGGTGGAAATCCTGTCCAACCTGCACCAGCTGGGTGGCGCCGGCGCGGCTTTTGAGGCACGCCGTGACCTGCTGTTCGTCGGCGGCTTCCACCATCCGCCGAACGTGGATGCGGTGCAGTGGTTTGCTGATGAGGTGTTCGCGCGGGTGCGCGCGCAGTTGCCGGACGTGCAGTTCCACATCGTCGGCATTGATCCGCCGCCGCAGGTCCAGCGCCTGGCGACGCAGCCGGGCATTATCGTGCACGGCCACGTGCCCGACCTGTTGCCGCTGCTGGAAGGCAGCCGGATCGCGCTTGCGCCGCTGCGCTACGGCGCCGGGGTCAAGGGCAAGATCAACCAGGCGATGGCGCACGGGCTGCCGGTGGTCGCCACGACGATGGCGGTGGAAGGCATGCACCTGCGCGACGGGGTGGATGTGCTGGTCGGCGATACGCCCGAGGCGTTCGCTGACGCGGTGGCGCGCCTGTATGGCGATGGCGCGCTGTGGCAGGCGCTGGCGACGCACGGGCTGGCCAACGTGCAGCAGCATTTCTCGCTGGATGCGGCGCGCGCCACGGTGCGGCGCGTGTTCTTCGACGACGCGCCCTGACTCAGTCCGCCAGCAACGCGGCAATTGCCTGGTAGGCGGTGCGCACGGTCTCCGGGCCGTGCAGGGCTTCGAGCCGACGCACGATGAAGTGTCCGCGCGCCATGCTCTGGAAGTGGTCCATAAAGATCGAGTTGACCGTCGCGCCGCCCACCGCGCCCAGCACCGGCATCCACTGCGCGGCCGCCTTCTCGCTGACCTGGATCGAATACCGCTGGGCGATCGCCTTCACCAGGCTCACCAGCACCGGCGCGCCTTCCTTCTGCAGGCCGTGGCGCGCCACGTGCGTGGCCGCGTCGGACACCATCCGGCTCATCGCCTCACGTGCGGCGTAATAGCCGACCTCGGCCGCGTCGTCTGCCGGCGAACTGCCGCCCATCGCCAGCACGCGCACGCACTCCAGGCGCACGGCGGGGTCGCTCAAATCCGCGCCTTCGCTGCGGGCGATGTCGGCGATCGAACGCAGCATGATCGTGGTGGTCAGCGGCAGCTCCACCGCCAGCGCGCCCAGGCCGAACGCGCCACCCACCGCTCCGGTCGCTGCGGTCGCGCCGAGGTGCCACCAGTCCGAGGACTTGCGCGCGCCTTCCGGTTTGCTGCGGGTGTCCATCGTGGTCAGCGACACGCGCAGCGCGGCGCCGATCGCCTTGCGCGCGGCGAAAGCGATTACCGCGTTCGCGCGCTTGGGCAGGAAACCGATCAGCTTCTCCACCGGGGTGCCGACCAGGTTGGCCACGCGCGCGCCGAAGCTGGGGTGTTCCAGCCGCTGCACCGCCTGGCGCAGCTGCTCCAGATCCTGCGGACCCAGCGTGCCGGCGCTGCCCAGCGGAATCAGTTCACCCGCCAATGCGGCCTGTGCCTTGCTCATCGCCGGTTCCTCAAGGACATGCGGTTCGAAAACATGCGCTAACCACCACCGGCACGCGCATGCGCCACGCGTGCGGCGAAGTCATCGAGTCCGGGCGCGCTGCGATCCAGGCCGCGCGCACGCTGCAGCGCCTCGCTGGCCACGCGCAGTTCGCCTGCGCCGAGCCGTTCGGTGCCGATGTCGATCCAGCGCATCGCCAGCTGGCGCCGGGCCACGCCCAGGTTGCCGTCGCCCGGGGCGATCGCCTGCCAGGCATCCAGGCAGGTCTGCGCCGCGCGCACACGGTTGGCGGACAGTTCGCGACGCACGCATTGCTGGACGTCGGGCACCAGCTGCTGCGCGGCGCGGCGCACCTGCGGATCGTCAGGCGCCAGCGATTGCGCGGCGCGGACCTTGTCGAAAGCGCTCTCGCCCGGCGGATCGATCCAGTTGCCGCGCGCGGCGGCGCGATCGGCATCGGCCAACAGCGCGCGCACCCTGCGCTGGCGCTGCGGCGAGGCCGGCATGGTTTGATCCAGCTGCGCCTGGCTGCGATGCGCACGTTCGATCGCACGGGTGACCTCGGCCACAGCGGCTGACTGCGGCGCCAGCGCGCGCGCCTGTTCCAGGTCCGCCTGCGCACCGGCGAAATCGAAATCCGACGCCTGCCGGCGCGCGCGCTGGGCGTACTGCGCCGCCGCGTTCTGCAGACCCAGCGTGGCCGCGGCGTCGCCGGGCACCGCGGCCAGCACGTCCTGGTAGGTGCGCACTGCCGAGTCCAACCGGTCGCGGCGCAGGTCGGTATCGGCCTGGCGACGCTGCTGGTCCAGCGTGCGTGCCAGCAGCGCGCTGGCGCCGGGGAGGTCGTAATGGCCGGCGTCGTAACCGCGCACGCTGGCGATCAACGCCGCGCCTTCGGCCAGGTGCCCGCCCTGCAGCGCCTTGCGTGCCTGCTGCAGCTGGTCGGAAAGCAGGTCCTCGCGCCCTTCCAGCGCAATGGTGTTGTCCGGCTGCAGCGCCAGGACCTGTTTGAACAGCGGCAAAGCTGCATCCGGCGCGCCATCGATACGGCCCGCAGCGCGCGCGGCGACCGCATTGGCGATCAGCGTGCCGATGCCTGCCGCATCGGATTCGCGTTTGCGCAGCTCGGCGGCGACGGCATCGGACTGCGCCTGCGGCACCTGCAGCTGGCGGGCCAACGCGAGCGCATCGCGCGCGGCCGCCAGGTCATTGCCCTTGAGCGCAGCCTGCGCCTGGGCGATCGCCGCCGTGCCCACGCGCGCCAGGCCATCGCGTGCTTCGCGACGATCGTTGTCCAGCGCCAGGGCCGCCTCGAAGCGCTGGCGCGCGCCGCTGCCATCGGCCGCACTCAGTTTGCCCTGGCGGATCGCCGCATCGCCCTGGTCCAGCAGCGCCTGCACGCGCGTGCCCTGCCACAGGCGATCGGCGATCGGCTTGCGCAGCAGCACCGCCGACGCCAGGCCCGCGACCACCAACGCGCCCAGCAGCCAGGGCCACCACGGTCGCGCCGGCCGCGCGACCGGGCGGCGCGGACGCACGCGCCCGTCATCCGGCGCGGCATGCCAGTCGATGTGCGGTTCGATCCTGCCGTCGGGCAGTGGGTCGGGCGGGGAAGTCACGCGCGGCAGTATCCGCCAGCCCACGTGACGAGCCGATCCCCACGCTGAACGCGCGTGGCGGCTCGCCCGGCCATCAACCGGCCCGGCGCGCGTCCTGCACGCCGGGCAGCGCGTCCAGCTTGCCCAGCAGCGTGGACAGCTGGCCGTAGTCAGACACCTTCAGGCGCAGCTTGAAGCGGATCTTGCCGGGGCTGCCGGCCGCATCGCTGTGGATGTCCAGCACGTGGGCATCTTCCTGCGCGATCAGCGTGGTGATGTCCTTGAGCAGCCACTTGCGGTCGATCGCGTTGATCAGCGCATCGACCTCGTACCCGCCGCCGGCCACGCCCCACTCCACCGGCAACACGCGCTGCGGATGCTGGGCCGACAGCCGCCGCAGCGCGGCGCAATCGCGCCGATGCACGGTGACGCCGCGGCCGCGCGTGAGGTAGCCGACGATGGGCTCGCCCGCCACCGGCTGGCAGCACTTGGCCAACTGCACAAGCAGGTTGCCCACGCCCTGCACGGTGAAGCGCGACTTGTCCGCGCCCGGGGCGCGCTGCACCGGGCGCCGCGTGGCGTTCTGCAACGGCAGCGGCGTATCGCCGGCCTGCGCGCGCTGGTCTTCCTGCAGCGCGCGCGCGACCTGGCTGGGGCCGGTGTCGCCCAGTGCGACCTGGATGTACAGCTCCTCCGCTGTTTCGGCACGGAATTTCTTCAACGCGGGCGCCAGCTCCAGCTGGTGCAGGTGCAGGCGCTTGAGTTCGCGTTCCAGCAGGTCCTTGCCCGCGGCGATATTGCCGGCGCGGTCGAGCTTGTGGAAATACGCACGCACCTTGTCGCGCGAACGCGCGCTGGCCAGGAAACCGCTCGACGCCTGCAGCCAGTCGCGCTTGGGTTCGCCGGTCTTGTTGGTCAGGATCTCGACCCGATCGCCGCTGTGCAGTACGTGGCCCAGCGGCACGATCCGCCCGTTGACCTTGGCCCCGCGCGTGCGGTGCCCGACCATCGTATGCACGTGGTAGGCGAAATCCAGCACCGTGCCCCCGCGCGGCAGGTCGATCACCTCACCCTTGGGCGTGAGCGTGTAGATGCGATCCTCGGCCAGCTCCGCATCTAGCGCGCCGCCCAGCACGGCCTCGCCTTCGCCGTCGTGGCCGTGTTCCAGCAGGCGCCGCATCCAGGCGATCTTGCGGTCGAAGGCCGCATCGCCGCCGCCTTCCTTGTAGCGCCAGTGCGCAGCCACGCCGAGTTCGGCCTGGGCATGCATGTCGTGGGTGCGGATCTGCACTTCCAGCGCACGCCCTTCCGGGCCGACCACGGCGGTGTGCAGCGAGCGGTAATCGTTGGCCTTGGGCCGGGCGATGTAGTCGTCGAACTCCGACGGGATCGGCGTCCACAGCGCATGCACCACGCCCAGCGCGGCATAGCACTGGGCCACGTCGCTGACCGCGATGCGCACCGCGCGCAGGTCGAACAGTTCGTCCAACGCCACCTGCTTGCGCTGCATCTTCTTCCAGATGCTGTAGATGTGCTTGGGCCGGCCGCTGACCTCGGCCGCGATGCGATGCTCGGTGAGGGTCGCGCGCAGGGTCGCCTTGACCTTCTCGATGTAGCGCTCGCGCGCCGCCCGCTTGTCATCCAGTTGGGTGGCGATGGAGCGATAGGTGTCCGGCTGCAGGTGGCGGAAGGCCAGGTCCTCCAGCTCCCACTTGAGCTGCCAGATGCCCAGCCGGTTGGCCAGCGGCGCGTGGATGTCGCGGGTCAGCAGCGCCAGCTCCCGGCGCTGGGCGGCGTCCAGATGGCTGGCCGCACGCATCCGCGCAAGCTGGCGCGCCAGCAGGATCGGCACCACGCGCAGATCCTGGATCATCGCCAGCAGCAGCCGGCGCAGGCCTTCGGTATTGCGGGCGGCCCCAGGCTCGGCATGCAGCGCCCAGACCTGCGCGGCGGCGGCCTGGCCATCCATCAGCGTGGCCATGCCCGGCGCCTCGCGGCGCAGCTGCGGCATCAGGCCCGGCTGGATCGCGGGCAAGCCCGACAGCAGCGCCGCGCCCAGCACCTCGGCATCGGCGGACAGACCGGTCAGCGTGGCCAGGGTGTCTTCCAGCACCGGCCACGCATCGGGCATCCCCGTCTGCGCGTCGGGCAACCCCAACGCGGCCTGCGTCGTGGTCCGCAGCGCCTGCGGCAGTCCCGCCAGGACGGACTGGACGACAGCGGGCAAGGGCGAAGACGTTGCGGACATCGGGGCGGACACTGACACGGTCGACAGGGACGAGGCGACTACACTAACGGTCTGATCAACGCGGGAACACCCATGCACCGCCCAGCGCGTGCGCGCGTCGCCATTGATGCCCTTTTGCGAAGGAACCGCGATGCAGGCCATGCCACACACGGCTGATCGCCTCTGGCAGGCCTCGCGCGCCCAGCTCCACCGCCCGCTGGACTGGCTGCGGCGGCAGTTCCGCGCCAATGACCTGTGGTTCATCGGCCTGGCCACGCTGGTCGGGCTGATCGCCGCGGGACTGACCCTGCTGCAGGGCGAACTGGCGCATGCGGTGCAGCGTTGGCTGTTCGATCTGGCACCGGAGGAACGGCTGAGCGCCAGCGACAGCCTGAGCCTGTCGCAGCTGCTGGTGCTGCCGCTGGGCGGCCTGCTGGTCGGCCTGGTGACGCTAGCGGCGCGGCGGCGCAAGCGGCCGCTGGTCGATGCCGTGGAAGCCAACGCGCTGCACGGCGGGCGCATGTCGATGCGCGACAACCTGATCGTCTCGCTGCAGACCTTGCTGTCCAACGGCTTCGGCGCCTCGGTCGGGCTGGAGGCCGCCTACGCGCAGATGGGCTCGGGCGCCGGTTCGCAGCTGGGCCGGATCCTGCGCGTACGCCGGGCCGACATGCGCACCCTGGTCGGTGCGGGCGCGGGCGGCGCGATCGCCGCCGCGTTCGGCGCGCCACTGGCCGGCGCATTCTATGCCTTCGAAATCGTCATCGGCGCCTACACGCCCTCCGCGCTGGCGCCGGTGGCCGCGGCCGCACTGGGCGGCGCCTTCCTGGCAGAAGCCCTGGGCGCCCCGCCCTACCTGCTCCCCGCGGCCTCGGCCTATCAGCTGGAACCCCGCGACTACGCGATCTACATCGCGCTGGGCCTGACCTGCGCGCTGATCGGCATCGCGGTGATGCGCCTGGTCGCCGGGATCGAACGCGTCATCGGCAAGGTCAACCTGCCCGTCTGGGGCCGGCCGGTGGTCGGCGGCCTGCTGCTGATTCCGCTCGCGCTGTATTCGCCGCAGGTGCTGTCCTCGGGCCATGGCGCGCTGCACCTGGACATCAGCGGCGACAACACGCTTCAGCTGCTGGCCACGCTGCTGGTGCTCAAGTGCCTGGCCTCGGGCATCTCGCTGGGCTTCGGCTTCCGCGGCGGCCTGTTCTTCGCCTCGTTGTTCATGGGCGCACTGGTCGGCACGTTCTTCGCGATCGGTTTGAACCAGCTGGTCGGCGAATCCTGGGTGGACGTCACCAGTGCCGCGCTGGTCGGCATGGCCGGCCTGGCGGCCGCCATCGTCGGCGCGCCAATGACGATGGCCATGTTGATCCTGGAAGGCACCCACGATTTTGTCCTGGCCAGCGCCGTGATGGCCGCGGTGCTGGTGGCCAATACCGTGGTGCGCCAGGCCTTCGGCTACTCGTTCTCCACCTGGCGCCTGCACCTGCGCGGCGAGAGCATCCGCAGTGCGCGCGATGTGGGCTGGGTGCGCAACCTGTCGGCTGGCAAGATGATGCGCAAGGACGCCAACCACACGCCCGATGCGACGACCGTGGCCGAATTCCGCCGCCGCTTCCCGCTGGGCTCTACCCAGCGCGTGGTGCTGGAAGACGACGCAGGCCACTACGCCGGCATCGTGCCGCTGGCCTTCATCTACGGCGATCGCATCCGCCTGGATGCCACCGTCGCCGAATACGCGCAGAACAAGGACGCCGCGCTCAGCGCGGATACCGACATCGTCTCGGTCATGCACGCCTTCGACACCACCCAGACCGATGAACTGGCCGTGGTCGACGCCGAGCGCAAGGTGCTCGGCGTGCTGTCCGAAGGCTTCGTCCGCAAGCGCTACGCCGAGGAATTGGAAAAGCGACAGCGGGAGTTGATGGGCGAACGTGTCGTCAGCGACGACTGACTCAGCGCGCCTGCAATGCCGCAACGCGCTGCGCCAGCTTCTTCGGACTGATGCCACTGCGCGCGCCCAGCTCCTGGGCGAACAGCGACACACGCAGTTCCTCGATATCCCAGCGCAACGCCTGCCAGTCATCGGACTGCCCCTTTCCAGAGGCGGCTGCATCGGTCAATGCCTGCACGAACGGCACCAGTTCCAGCATCCGTTGCTGGTCGCGGGTGGGATCGCGCTTGGCCCGTTCGGCGCGCAGCTTCATCGCCTTGAGGTAGCGCGGGAACTGGGCAAGTGCTTCGGCCGGCGTCTGCCGCAGGAAGCCCGGATGCACCAGCGCCGCCAGCTGCGCATGCAGATCGTCAAGGTTGCCGCGCGCCCACCCCATCAAGGGCGCTTCCAGCCCGGGCTTGAGTTCGGCGACCGCACTGAGGATGGATTCGGCCAGCTTGAGCCGCTCCATTGCCTCGCCGAACAGACCCTTGCCGGCGGCATCGCGTCGCTGCGCGAACGCGCCGGGGTCGCGGATCTCGCTCAAGCCCTCGGCCAGCACCGCGTTCAACGCCGCATCGACGATGTCGCCGCGCAGGCGTTCCTGCGATTCCAGCGCCGCATACAGCAGCCCGGTCTTGGGCGAGACCGGAAGCTGCTTGCGCGCCTGCTTGACCTTGTCGGCCAGCGCGATCTCCAGCAGACGACGCACGCCCTTGGGATGGGCGGACGCGGCCTGCGCACGATCGGCGAAGATCCGCAGCGCGGCGCTGTCGCCTTCATCCACCAGCGCCGGATACGCCGGCACGCCGGCTTCGCCCGGCACCTGCAGCGGAATGGGATCGTGCGGAAACGCATGCAGGCCTTCGCTGGCCAGCGCGCGTCCGGCGCGCGCGGCGAACGCGTGACCGGCACGCGTGCCGAAGCGTTCGCGCAGGTCATCCAGATCACGCGACGAGGCCAGCACCTTGCCATCCTCATCGCGCAGGCGCAGGTGCATGCGCAGATGCGGCTCCAGCGACGCCTCGTCGAAATCCAGCGCACTCACCGGCACGCCGACCGCCTTGGACAGGAAACGCGCCAGCTCGCCCCGCAGGTCATCGGCCGACGGCTTGGCAAACGCCTCGTAGAACGCGCGTCCGAAATCCGGCGCCGGCACGAAGTTGCGCCGCTGCGCCTTGGGCAGCGAACGAATCAGCCCGGCGGCCTTCTCCGCCACGAAGCCCGGCGCCAGCCACGACAGCCGCGTGGGATCGAGCGCGTTGAGCAGGTGCAGCGGGATCTCCAGCGTCACGCCGTCGTCTTCGGCGCCCGGCTCAAACTTGTACTGCAAAGGCAGGCGCGCATCGCCCAGCGCGAAATACTTCGGATAACGATCGGCCTCGCTGCCTTCGCCCGGCAACAGGTCGGCCAGCGACCAGCGCAGGCCGTTGCGTTTGTCCTCGGCCAAGGTTTTCCACCACGCATCCAGGCCCGAGGCCGAATGCAGCTCGCCGGGAATGCGATCCAGATACCAGCGCGCCTGCCAGTCCTCGTCGGCGACGATGCCAGCGCGGCGCAGCTTGGCTTCTTCCTCGTGCGCGGTGGCCAGCACCTTGCCGTTGTCGGCGACGAACGCGGCGCGGGTATTGATCTCGCCCGGCACCAGGCCCTGGCGCACGAACAGTTCATGCGCCTCGCTCGGCGCGATGCGGCCGTAGTGCACGGGCTTCTTCGGCGCCAGCACTAGGCCGAACAGGCTGATCTGCTCAGAGGCCAGCACCTGGCCCTGCGCGCGCGACCAGTGCGGGTCGAAGTGCTTGCGCGCGAGCAGCTGCGGCACTTCGGCAATCACCCAGTCCGGCTCGATCGACGCATTGGTCAGGCCCCACACGCGCTGGGTATCCAGCAGCGTGGCGGCCAGCACCCAGGCCGGCGGCTTCTTGGCCAGCGCCGAGCCGGGGAAGAGATGGAAGCGACGCTGGCGCGCGGCGAGGAAATCGCCCTTCTCGGTGCGATGGCCGACCTGCGTGGGCAGGCCGGCAATCAAGGCGCGATGCAGCGATTGGTACGCCGCACTGCGCTCACGCTCGCTGATGCGCGAACCGTCTTCGACCTGCGGTTTGTTCGATTGCGGCGCAGCGGCTTGCGGTGCTGAAGCCGCTTCGCTGCGACCCTCGCGCGCCAGTCGCGCGGCGCGGTGCAGCTCGCCCCGGGTCGGGCGCGAGGACGGCTTGCCTTCGCCCGCGACCGGCGCCGCGGGCGAACCGGCCAGCAGCGGGGCCATCGACGCAGGCGATGGCTCTTCGGCCCAGCCCAGTTCCTCGCACAGCAGGCGCAGCTGGCGGTGCAGCTCGCGCCACTCGCGCATGCGCAAAAAGCCGAGGAAATTCCGCCCGCACCAGTCGCGCAGCTTGGACTGGGTGAGGTCTTCGTGTGCCTGGCGATAGCCATCCCACAGTCGCAGGATGCCGACGAATTCCGAACGCGCGTCTGCAAATTTCGCGTGCGCGTTGTCGGCGGCTTCGCGCGCTTCCGGCGGACGCTCGCGCGGATCCTGGATGCCCAGGAACGCGGCGATCACCAGCATCGGCCGCAGACAGCCGTGGGCCTGTGCGGCAACCAGCATGCGCGCCAGCTTCACGTCCACCGGCAGGCGCGCCATCTTGCGGCCGACTTCGGTCAGCTTGCGCAGGCCGTGGCGATCGGCATCGGTGACCGCGCCCAGCTCGACCAGGTTTTGCCAGCCATCTGCGACCGCGCGCTCGTCCGGCGCCTCCAGGAACGGGAAATCCTCGATCCGCCCCAGGCCCAGCTGCAGCATCCGCAGGATCACGCCGGCCAGCGACGAGCGCCGGATTTCCGGATCGGTATAGCGCGGGCGTTCCTCGAAATCGGCCTGCGCGAACAGGCGCACGCAGATGCCTTCGGCCACGCGGCCGCAGCGGCCCATGCGCTGGTTGGCGCTGGCCTGGCTGATCGGCTCGATGTGCAGGCGGTCCAGCTTCTGCCGCGGGCTGTAGCGCTTGACGCGGGCAAAGCCCGGATCGACCACGTAGCGGATGCGCGGCACCGTCAGCGAAGTCTCGGCCACGTTGGTCGCCAGCACGATCCGCCGCTGCGACCCGGGATTGAACACCGCATCCTGATCGCTGGCCGAGAGCCGCGCGTACAGCGGCAGCACTTCGGTATGGCGGTACTTGCGCCGCTCCAAAGCCTGGTGCGCGTCGCGGATCTCACGCTCGCCCGGCAGGAAGATCAGCACGTCGCCGCGCGCGTCCTCGCGGGTGATTTCATCCACGGCCGCGACGATGGCTTCGTTGACACTGCGCTCGTTGCCGCTGGCGGGCTCGTCGTCTTCGCCACCAGGCGCAGCTTCATCGAGCGGGCGATAGCGCACTTCCACCGGATAGGTGCGGCCTTCCACGCTGACCACCGGCGCATCGGCGAAATGCGCGGCAAAGCGTGCCGTATCGATGGTGGCCGAGGTCACGATGACCTTCAGGTCGCGGCGCTTGGTGAGCAGCTGCTTCAGGTAGCCCAGTAGGAAGTCGATGTTGAGGCTGCGCTCGTGCGCCTCGTCGACGATGATCGTGTCGTAGTTCGACAGCCATCGGTCGCTGGCGATCTCTGCCAGCAGGATGCCGTCGGTCATGAACTTGATGCGGGTGTCGTCGCCGACGTTGTCATTGAAGCGCACCTGGTAGCCGACCGCGCCGCCCATCGGCACCTGCAGCTCCTCGGCCACGCGCCGGGCGACCGCGCGCGCGGCGATGCGGCGCGGCTGGGTGCAGCCGATCATCCCGGCCACGCCACGCCCGGCCGCCAGACACAGCTTGGGCAGCTGGGTAGTCTTGCCCGAGCCGGTCTCGCCAGCGATCACCACCACCTGGTGCTGGCGGATCAGTTCGACGATCTGGTCGCCTTCACGTGCGATCGGCAGCGCTTCATCCAAGGTCACGCGCGGCAGCGAGACGGCACGCGCCTGGCAGGCGCTCACCGAGGCCTGCAGCGCCTGGCCGAAGCGCTCGCGCAGCTGGGCATCGTCGGGCTTGGCCTTCCAGCGCGACCACAGGCCGTGTAGACGGCCACGGTCGCGGCTCAGCGCGCCGTCGATGGCACGCCGGGCGGCGTCGGGAGATTGGGGGAGCGTTGCGATTGATGCCATGAATCGATTGTTCTAGATCTTTTGATTACTAATCTTTATCTATCGTGTTTATTGTGAACCATCGCCACTGACCAGGAGCCTGACATGGCCAAGTCCAAACCCGCTACGAAGACCAAGAAGAAGGCCACCCCGCTCGCCGCCGCCCCCAGCGCGCCGAACGTGGACATCGGCATTTCCACCGGCGCCCGCAAGGAGATCGCCGATGGCCTGTCGCATTTCCTGGCCGATGCCTACACGCTGTACCTGAAGACCCACAACTTCCACTGGAACGTGACCGGGCCGATGTTCAATTCGCTGCACACCATGTTCGAAGGCCAGTACACCGAGCAGTGGGGCGCGCTGGATGAAGTGGCCGAGCGCATCCGCGCCCTGGGCTACAACGCGCCGGGCTCTTACGCCGAGTTCGTCAAGCTGACCTCAATCCCCGAGGAACCCGGCCTGTCCAACAGCGCCGACTGGAAGGAAATGGTCCGTCAGCTGGTGGTCGGCAACGAGGCCGTCTGCCGCACCGCCCGCGTGACGCTCAAGACCGCCGACGACGGCCACGACGACCCGACCGTGGACCTGATGACCCAGCGCCTGAACACCCACGAGAAGTACGCGTGGATGCTGCGTTCGCTCCTGCAGTAATCCCTTCGGGGCGTCGCCCCTGCGGGCTTACCCCAAGGTTCCGCCGTAGGCGAAACCTTGGGCCCCTGCTCACTCGCTGGCCAGATCCCCGCGCCTTCGGCGCGCCCCCTTGACTCAAGGGGGCTTTCCTCCAGCAAGTTGGCCGGGGGATTGAAGCAAAACGTCAGCGATTTCCGACAAGGCTTTCCACCAACGCCCGGCCCTGCGCCGGGCGTTGTGCGTCTGGGGGATGAGACGCCGGCCCGGTATCCTGTACGCATGCAGGAACAAGCACTTGAAATCCTCCACCGGGTGTTCGGCCACCCCGGTTTCCGCGGCGAACAGGCCGCCATCGTCGAACATGTGGCCAGCGGACACGACGCCCTGGTGCTGATGCCCACCGGCGGCGGCAAGTCGCTGTGCTACCAGGTGCCGGCGCTGCTGCGCGAGGGCACCGCGATCGTGGTGTCGCCGCTGATCGCGCTGATGCAGGACCAGGTCGAGGCGCTGCGCCAACTCGGCGTGCGCGCCGAATTCCTCAATTCCTCGCTCGACGGCGAAACCGCGCAGAAAGTCGAGCGCGACCTGCTCGCCGGCGAGCTGGACCTGCTCTACGTCGCACCCGAGCGGCTGCTGACCGGACGTTTCCTGTCGCTGCTGGACCGCGCGCGGATCGGCCTGTTCGCCATCGACGAAGCGCACTGCGTCTCGCAGTGGGGCCATGATTTCCGCCCGGAATACCGCCAGCTCACCGTATTGCACGAGCGCTGGCCTGACATTCCGCGCATTGCGCTGACCGCCACGGCCGATCCGCCGACCCAGGCCGAGATCGCCGAGCGCCTGCAGCTGGAAGATGCGCGCCGCTTCGTCAGCTCGTTCGATCGCCCCAATATCCGCTACACCGTGGTGCAGAAGGACAACGGCCGCCGCCAGCTGCAGGACTTCCTGGCCGATCACAAGGGCGAGGCCGGCATCGTCTACTGCATGTCGCGCAAGAAGGTCGAGCAGACCGCCGAGTTCCTGCGCGAGAAGGGCTTCGACGCCCTGCCCTACCACGCCGGCCTGGACGCGCAGGTGCGCGCGGACAACCAGCGCCGGTTCCTGCGCGAGGACGGCATCGTCATGTGCGCGACCATCGCCTTCGGCATGGGCATCGACAAGCCGGACGTGCGTTTCGTCGCGCATACCGACCTGCCCAAATCGCTGGAGGGCTACTACCAGGAAACCGGCCGCGCCGGCCGCGATGGCGAAGCTGCGCAGGCCTGGCTGGCCTACGGCCTGGGCGATGTGGTGCTGCTCAAGCAGATGATCGAGCAGGGCGAAGCCGCCGAGGAGCGCAAGCGCCTGGAGCGCCGCAAGCTCGACCAACTGCTGGGCTACTGCGAATCGATGCAGTGCCGGCGCCAGGTGCTGCTGGCCGGCTTCGGCGAGACTTATCCCAAGCCTTGCGGCAACTGCGACAACTGCCTGACGCCCGCGGCCAGCTGGGATGCGACCGATGCCGCGCGCAAGGCGCTGAGCTGCGTGTACCGCACCGGCCAGCGCTTCGGCGCCGCGCATCTGATCGACGTGCTGCGCGGCGGCGACACCGAGCGCATCCGTCAGTTCGGCCACGACAAGCTCACTACCTATGGCATCGGCACCGATGTCGATGCGGCCGCCTGGCGCGGCGTGTTCCGCCAGCTGGTCGCGGCCAGCGTGCTGGAAGTCGATACCGAAGGCCACGGCAGCCTGCGCCTGACCGCATCGGCCAAGCCGATCCTGCAAGGCCAGCAGACGGTCCTGCTGCGCAAGGATTCGCCCAAGTTGCGCCAGCGCAGCAATACCAGCGGAAGCAGCAGCCCGGCCGCGGCGGAAGTCTCCGAATATGACCAGCCGCTGTTCCAGGCCCTGCGCCGCCTGCGCGCGCAGCTGGCCAAGGAACAGAACGTACCGGCTTACGTGATCTTTCACGACGCCACCCTGCGCAACATCGCCGAGCAACGCCCGATCGACCTGCGCGCCCTGGCCAAGGTCGGCGGCGTCGGCGGCAGCAAGCTGGACCGTTACGGACCAGCGCTGATCGAAGTGGTGCGCGAGGCCGGCTGATGCCCGCCTCTTCCTTTCACCGATAACGGACTGCCCGCATGAGCGGCTACTGCGCCATCGCCCCCGGCCACCCGATCCACGGGCGCTACCACGACACCGAATACGGCTTCCCGCAGCGCGAGGAAGCGGTGCTGTTCGAGCGCCTGCTGCTGGAGATCAACCAGGCCGGCCTGAGCTGGGAAACCATCCTGCGCAAGCGCGAGGCCTTCCGCGCCGCATACAGCGGCTTCGACGTGGATGCCGTGGCCGACTATGGCGAGGCCGACATCGCGCGCCTGATGGGTGACGCCGGCATCATCCGCAACCGGCTCAAGGTCCTGGCCGCGATCCACAACGCCCAGGTCATCCAGACCCTGCGCGCCTCACACGGCAGCTTCGCCGCGTGGCTGGATGCGCACCATCCGCTGGAAAAAGCGGACTGGGTGAAGCTGTTCAAGAAGACCTTTCGCTTCACCGGCGGCGAGATCACTGGCGAGTTCTTGATGAGCCTGGGGTATCTGCCGGGCGCGCATCACGAGGGATGTCCGGCGTTCGCGGCGGCGGCGAAGTGCAAGCCGGCGTGGATGCAGGTGGCGAAACCGTTGAAGTCGGCGAAGACGAAGAAGTAGTTCTCCGCGCTTTGCTGATTTTTTAGCAGCAAAAGCTTTCGTGCGGCTTCGCCACCCGACCTACCTTTCTTTGCTTGTGCAAAGAAAGGCTAGGCCAAAGAAAGCACACCCTGGCGGTCGGCTTTTCGCTTTGCGAAAAGTCCGCTGCGGCCGTCGGGAATTTTTGGAAGGGACATCCATGTCCCTTCCAAAAACGACGCGCGTCCTGCGCGTCGCCCTTCGGGTTTTAACCCGTCGCCCTCCGCCCAACCTCAAGGGACCGGCAGATCAAAAGCAAAGCAAGAGCCGAAGCAAGATCGCTTCGGTTCTTGCTTTGCTTTGGACTTTGAGATCCCCGTAAGGCACGGCGAAGGGCCGAGGATCAGACCCGCAGGGCGCCGTGCATGGATGCACGGCGTTTTTCGACGGGACATGGATGTCCCTTCGAAAAATCCCTCGACCCGTAGCGGACCCTCGCACCGCGAGGGCGTGCTGCCCGGGGCGTGTTTCTTTGCCCAGCTTTCTTTGCACGAGCAAAGAAAGTGGGTCGCGCGACGAAGTCGTGCGAAAGCCTTTGCTTTAGGAAAAAGACCGCAAGGCAGCCAAATCAAACGCCCATATACCGATGCGGCCGATGGTTGAACATCAGCACCAGGCTCAACACCACCGCGCCCAGCGCCGAATACAGCACCTGCATTGGGGCTAGGGTGAAGCACGCCACCACCATCAGCATCGCGTCGAAACTCATCTGCACCCTGCCCGCGCTGATGCCGTGCGCACGCTGCAGGTAGACGGCGAGGATGCCGACGCCGCCCAGGCTGGCGTGGTGGCGGATGAAGAACAGGATGCCCATGCCCACCAGCGCGCCACCGACCAGCGCCGAATACAGCGGCGTCACCTGCGCATACGGCGCCCAACGCGGCAGCAGGTCGGTCAGCACGCCGCACGCGGCCACGGCGGCAAAGGTCTTGAGGGTGAACTCCCAGCCCATGCGCCGCACCGACAGCCAGTAGAACGGCAGGTTCACCAGCACGAACATCAGGCCGAAATTCCAGCCGAACGCGTAGTGCGTCAGGAATGCCACGCCGGCCATGCCGCCGATCATCAGCCCGCCCTTGGCGAACACCGCCAGGCCGAGCGAGGCCGTCAACGTCGCCAGTACCATGCCCTGCACGTCCTCGGCGACCGAATGGTGAAACGCGCGGTCGTCGATCTCGGTGCCTTCCGAATCCGGCGACGGCGTCAGCGGCCCGGAGGTGACCACCACGCCGGGCGGCGAATGATCCTGGCCGCCATCGTCCAGCCCCACCTCGGGCGCGGGCGGCGTTGCGGCAAGAGCGGGATCTTCGGCAGGCGGCTTGGAATGCGGCACGATGGGAGCAGGCGTGGGCGGCGCTGCATTCTACCGGCAGGCCTCCGGCGATTCCGTCACAACTGAAACTTTTCCCGTGACGCACCAGCCGGGCCCCAACGAAAACGGCCGCACCGGAAGGCGCGGCCGTTTCAGCCACAAGTCGGAAAAACGCCGGAGTCAGCGGACTTCCGCCACCTCGACGCCATCCAGACCCTGGGCCAGCGTGCGGGCGTCGCCGCCCTGGGCCAGCTTGATGCGCAGGCGCACTTCGTTCTGCGAGTCGGCGTAGCGCAGCGCGTCCTCGTAAGAGATCTCGCCGGCCTGGTACAGCTCGAACAGGCTCTGGTCAAAGGTCTTCATGCCCAGGTTGGTCGAGTCCTTCATGACCTCCTTGAGCTTGTGGATCTCGCCGTCGCGGATGTAGTCCTGGATCAGCGGGGTGCCCAGCATGATCTCCATCGCCACGCGGCGGCCCTTGCCGTCCGGCGTGGGCACCAGCTGCTGGGCGACCACGCCCTTGATGTTCAGGGACAGATCCATCAACAGCTGATTGCGACGGTCTTCCGGGAAGAAGTTGATGATGCGGTCCATCGCCTGGTTGGCGTTGTTGGCGTGTAGCGTGCACAGCACCAGGTGGCCGGTTTCGGCGAAGGAAATCGCGTGGTCCATGCCTTCACGGGTGCGCACCTCGCCGATCATGATCACGTCCGGCGCCTGGCGCAGGGTGTTCTTCAGCGCGGCTTCCCAGCTGTCGGTGTCGATGCCGACTTCGCGCTGGGTGATGATGCAGCCCTCGTGCTTGTGCACGAATTCGATCGGGTCCTCGATCGTGATGATGTGGCCGGTCGAGTTCTGGTTGCGATAGCCGATCATCGCGGCGAGCGAGGTCGACTTACCGGTGCCGGTCGCACCGACGAAGATGATGATGCCGCGCTTGGTCATCGCCAGGGTCTTGATGACCGGCGGCAGGTTCAGCTCGTCGACGCTGGGGATCTTGGTCTCGATCCGGCGCAGCACCATGCCCACCTGGTTGCGCTGGTAGAAGCAGCTCACGCGGAAGCGGCCGACGCCAGCCACGCCGATGGCGAAATTGCACTCGTGGGTCTTTTCGAACTCTTCGCGCTGGGCCGGCGTCATCACGTTCAGCACCAGGTCGCGCGACTGCTGCGGCGTCAGCGGTGTCTGGGTGATCGGCGAGAGCTTGCCGTGCACCTTGATCGACGGCGGCATGCCCGAGGTGATGAACAGGTCCGACGCCTTCTGGTGCGCCATCAGCTTGAGGAACGAGGTGAAGTCGATGGTGCTCATCTGTCTCTCCGGGTGCCGGACGCCGTGGGCCGGCGGCCGGGAAACTGTACGAAACCCTCGTCAACCGACCGTCGCGCAGGCGTTGGCCGGGTTTAACGATTACTCGAACAGACGCTTGTCCTTGGCGTATTCCTTGGCCTGCTGGCGCGTGATCTGGCTGCGCTTGACCAGGTCCTGCAGGTGCTGGTCCAGGGTCATCATGCCGTACTGCTGGCCGGTCTGGATCGCCGAATACATCTGCGCGACCTTGTCCTCGCGGATCAGGTTACGGATGGCCGGCGTGCCGACCATGATTTCCCACGCGGCCGTACGGCCGCCGCCGACCTTCTTCAGCAGCGCCTGCGAGATCACCGAGCGCAGCGACTCGGAGAGCATCGAGCGGACCATCGGCTTTTCGCCGGCGGGGAACACGTCGATGATGCGGTCGATGGTCTTGGCCGCCGAGCTGGTGTGCAGGGTGCCGAACACCAGATGGCCGGTTTCCGCGGCGGTGAGCGCCAGGCGGATGGTTTCCAGGTCGCGCAACTCGCCGACCAGGATGTAGTCGGGGTCTTCGCGCAGGGCCGAGCGCAGCGCCTCGTTGAAGCCGTGCGTGTCGCGGTGCACCTCGCGCTGGTTGATCAGGCACTTCTGCGAGGTGTGCACGAATTCGATCGGGTCCTCGACGGTGAGGATGTGGCCGTATTCGTTCTTGTTGATGAAGTCGATCATCGCCGCCAGCGTGGTCGACTTGCCCGAACCGGTCGGGCCGGTGACCAGGATCAGGCCCTGCGGCTGCTGGACCATCTCGCGGAACAGTGGCGGGCAGCCCAGGTCTTCCAGGGTCAGCACTTCGGACGGAATCGTACGGAACACCGCACCGGCGCCGCGGTTCTGGTTGAACGCGTTGACGCGGAAGCGGGCCAGCGACGGGATTTCGAAGGAGAAGTCGACTTCGAGGAATTCTTCGTAATCGCGGCGCTGCTTGTCCGACATGATGTCGTAGACCAGCGCGTGGACCTGCTTGTGGTCCAGGGCGGGAATGTTGATGCGGCGGACGTCACCGTCCACGCGGATCATCGGCGGCAGGCCGGCGGACAGGTGCAGGTCCGAGGCCTTGTTCTTGACCGAGAAGGCCAGTAGTTCGGCGATATCCATCGTGAAGTGTTTCCCCTGTGGAAAAGTGCTGCCAACTGGAACCGTACATCCCCGAAAGGCAGTATAGCGCCCTTCCCGCAACTGCCAACGGGCGTGTTTACCGTGCTTTCCGAGCGTCTTGCCGACACCCTGAACAGGCTGCAGAACGCGGCCACCGAGGCGCGACGGCCAGTGCCGGCGCTGGTGGCGGTGTCCAAGTTCCAGCCCGCCAGTGCCGTGGCCGAACTGGCCGACGCGGGCCAACAGGTCTTCGGCGAGAACTATGTGCAGGAGGCGCAGGCCAAGCTGGCCGAACTGGCGCGCCCAAACCTGACCTGGCACCTCATCGGCCATCTGCAGTCCAACAAGGCTGCAGTCGCTGCCGACTTGTTCGACTGGGTGCAAACCGTGGACCGGGCCAAGCTGGTGACCGCGCTGGCCGACGCACGTGCAACGACGCGCGCGCCGCTCAACGTGCTGATCCAGGTCAACATCGATGACGAATCCAGCAAGCACGGCTGTGCGCCGGACGAGGTCGAGGCGTTGGCCACCCTGATTGCGGCGCGGCCGACGCTGGCGCTGCGCGGGCTGATGGCGATCCCGGCCCCACATGAAGATCCGGCACTGCGGCGCGCGGCCTTCGCGAAGATGAAAGCGCTGTTCGACACGCTGGCGGCGGCGCATCCGGGCGTGGACACGCTGTCGATGGGCATGAGCGATGACTGCGCGCTGGCCGTGGCCGAAGGCGCGACGATGGTGCGCGTGGGCACGGCGTTGTTCGGGGCGCGTCCGGCCAAGGGCTGACCTGATTTCACGGGGCTGCTCCGGCGGCACCGAAGGCCGCATTGGCGAAGCCTCGACGCGGCGAAGCGGTGATAATCCGCCGGTCGACTTCTCCAGGACCCATCCGCGCCATGACCAGCACGTCCCCGCAGTCTGCTTCTTCGGCCACCGACACCGTGGCCTTCATCGGCGGCGGCAACATGGCGCGCAGCCTGATCGGCGGCCTGATCGCGCGCGGCGCGGCGCCGGCCAGTATTCGCGTGGCCGAACCGGTGGCTGAACTGCGCGACGGCCTGGCCAGCCAGTTCGGCGTGCGGGTCTTCGAGGCCGCCGCCGATGCGGTGCAGGGCGCGGGGCTGTGGCTGTTCGCGGTCAAGCCGCAGGTCATGCGCGGCGTGTGCGAGTCGCTGGCCGAGGTCGCCCAGGCGGGCAAGCCGCTGGTGGTCTCGATCGCCGCTGGCATCACTGCCGCGCAGCTCTCGCGCTGGCTGGGCGGCGACGCGGCGGTGGTCCGCGCGATGCCCAACACGCCGGCGCTGCTTGGCGCGGGTGTGACCGGGCTGTTCGCCACCGCACACGTCGATGACGCCGGCCGCGCACGCACCGATGCCTTGCTTTCCAGCGCCGGCAAGACCGTGTGGATCGACAGCGAAGCGCAGATGGATGCAGTCACCGCCGTCTCCGGCAGCGGCCCGGCCTATGTGTTCCTGCTGGCCGAGGCGATGGAAGCCGCCGGCATCGCCCAGGGCCTGCCCGCCGAGGCTGCCCGCGCCCTGACCTTGCAGACCGTGCTGGGCGCGGCGCGCATGCTGACCGAATCGGGCGAAGCGCCGGCCGAACTGCGCCGTCGCGTGACCTCGCCCAACGGCACCACCCAGGCCGCGATCGAAGCCTTCCAGGCTGGCGGTTTCGAGCTGCTGACCGATGCGGCCATCGCCGCGGCCACCGCGCGCGGCAAGGCGCTGTCGGCCGCCAACGACTGACGCAGATGCTCGATCCTCGCGCCACGCTGCTGCGAAATGCGGGTCGATGGGCCCGCCCACTGCTGCTGTGCATGGCGCTGGCCGGCTGCTCGGCCGGCGAAACGCCGCGCAAGGTCGAGGCCATCGCGCCGCAGGACAGCGCGCAGCAGTTCGGCGATCTGCGCGTGCGTTACAACGCGCTGCCCAGCCTGTCGATGCCGGCTGCGGCCACGCAGGCCTATGGCATCGAGCGCGGCGCCGGCAAGGCGCTGGTGGTGATCGCGCTGCGCCGCGTGCAGGGCCAGGACGAATTGCCGGCACATGGCGAGGTCAGCGGCACGGCGACGGATCTATCCGGGCGCCGGCAGCCCATCGCGTTCCGCACCGTGCGCACCGGCGAGTACGAAGATCACATCGGCGTGGTCGATATCAGTACGCACGACACGTTGCGGTTCGTGCTTGAAGTGCGCAGCGAAGAAGGCGGCGGGACGCTGAGGTTTGAGCGGACGTTCTAGCAACTTGCCTAATGAGAACTGCCTCAGAAGCGATGGGGCTTTATAGGGAAGGCCAGATCGCCGCTGAAGCGGCTCCCACAAAAGCAAAGCAGACCTCATCCCGCACTCCACCGCTGCGGCCCATCGCCCTGCTCGCCCAGCGTGTCGTCCGGATTGCTCAACCGGCAGCGGCGCAGCGACAGGCAGCCGCAGCCGATGCAGTCGGTGAGCTGGTCGCGCAGCTGGTGCAAGGCCAGGATGCGCTGGTCCAGTTCGTGCTTCCAGGCGGCCGACATGCGCGCCCATTCGGCCTTGGTCGGGGTGCGCGATTCGGGCAACACGTCGAAGGCCCGGCGCACCGCTTCCAGCGGCACGCCCACGCGCTGGGCCACGCGGATCACGGCCAGCCTTCGCAGCACGTCGCGCCCGTAGCGGCGCTGGTTGCCGGCGGTGCGCAGGCTCTGGATCAAGCCTTTCTTCTCATAGAAATGCAGCGCCGAGACCGCCATGCCGCTGCGCTTTGCCACGTCGCCGACCGCCAGTTCCTGCATCGCTTGACCTCAACCCCGCTTGAGGTCGCATGCTGCCGTCCCCGCCGATGCCGCGCAAGCCGCGAATCGACCGGTAACTCTTTTCAATGTGGTCCCGCATGAACACCTCGAACACCAACGCCCTACCCCGCGACGATGCGTCCGCTGCGCCTGAGTCGATCCTTGGCCCGCGCTATCGCGCCACCACCATCGGCATGGTCGCGCTGGTGTCGCTGACCGCGTTCGAAGCGCTGGCCGTGGCGGCCGCGATGCCGACGGTGGCCGCCGCGCTCGATGGCTTGTCGCTGTATGCGCTGGCCTTCGGCGGCACCCTGGCCACCAGTGTGGTCGGCATGACGGTGGCCGGGCGCTGGAGCGACCGCCGCGGCCCGGCTGGCGCGCTGTGGAGAGGCCTGGCCTGCTTCGTTGCCGGCCTGTTGCTGGCTGGACTGGCCAAGACGATGCCGATGCTGATTGTGGGCCGCCTGGTCCAGGGCCTGGGCGCCGGCGCGCTGTCGGTGGCGCTGTACGTGCTGGTCGGACGGCAGTATCCGGAGGCTTTGCGACCGCGCATCTTCGCCGCGTTCTCGGCCGGCTGGGTGGTGCCGTCGCTGGTCGGCCCGGCCTTGAGCGGCCTGGTGGTCGAACACCTGGGTTGGCGCTGGGTGTTCCTGGCCGTGCCCGTCTTGGCGGCGCCGGCGGCGTGGTTGCTGCGACCTGCACTGGCCTCGCTGACTCTGCCGCCGGCACCGAACAAGCCGGGCCAGTCCGCGCATTGGGCGATCGGCGCAGCGGTGGGTGTATGCGCGCTGTACCTGGGCGCGCACCAGCAAGGCCCCGGCGCGGCGCTGACCGTGCTGCCGGCACTGGCGTTGCTGCTGGCCAGCACCTGGCGCCTGCTGCCGCGCGGCACGCTGCGCGGTGTGCGTGGCTTGCCCAGCGTGATCGGTCTGCGCGGCATGGCCGCGGCTGCGTTCTTCGGCAGCGAAGCGTTCCTGCCGCTGGTGCTCTCGCGCGAACACGGCCTGTCGCCCAGTTGGGCCGGCGCGGCGCTGAGCGTGGGCGCGCTGGGCTGGTTCTTCGGCTCCTGGTACCAAGGCCATCGGCCGGCCGGCGCAGACCGGCAGGCCATCGTGCGTCGCGGTTGCGCCTTGCTGGGGCTGGGCGTGGCGGCGACCGCCACGGTGATGTGGCCGGCGATGCCCGTGGCTGTGCCGGTGATCGGCTGGGCCTGCACCGGGCTGGGCATGGGCCTGCTCTACGCCAGCCTGTCGCTGCTGACGCTCTCGCTGTCGCCGCCGGCCGAACAGGGCCGCAACAGCGCCGCCCTGCAGCTGTGCGAAGCGGTCGCGGTGGCCACGGCGCTGGCGGTCGGCGGCTCGCTGTTCGCGCTGCTGCTGACGCGGGCGGCGCTGTTGGCCTACGCGGCGCCGTTTGCGATCTCGCTGCTGTGTGCGTCGGTGGCGGCGTGGCTGGCGCGGCGCACCGCCAGCGCATGAAACGCCTTCAGCGCTGGCGCGCACTCCAGCCCTGGATGATCGCAGCGATGGCCTGCAGGCCATCGGTCAACGCGGCGGGACCCGGCTGCAGGATCAGCGGCGATTTGATCTCGTGCAGCTCGCCATCGCGCACCGCCGGGATCGCGTCCCAACCCGGTCGCGCCGCGACCTGTTCGGGGCGGAAGCGCTTGCCGCACCACGAACCCAGGATGATATCCGGCGCTCGCGCGATCACCGGTGCGCCATCGGCCAGGATGCGGCCCTTGGCCAGCGGCTCGCACGACAGCTCGGGGAAGATGTCATCGCCACCAGCAATGCCAATCAGCTCGGCCACCCACTGGATGCCGGTGATGATCGGCGTGTCCCACTCTTCGAAGTAGACCTTCGGCCGGTGCGGCAATCGTGCTGCTGCGCTGCGCACGGCGTCGAGGCTGCGTTCGAGTGCATCGGCATACGCCTCGGCCTGCGCCGCGCAACCGACCAGCGCGCCCAGACGCCGCACGTACTCGAGGATGCCGGCAACGCTGCGATGGTTGGCGATCCACACTTCCACGCCGGCCTTGACCAGCGCGGCGGCGATGTCGGCTTGGATGTCGGAGAAGCCGATCGCCAGGTCCGGCTTGAGCGCCAGGATCTGGTCGATCTTCGCGCTGGTGAACGCGGCAACTTTGGGTTTCTCGCGGCGCGCCTGCGGCGGACGCACGGTGAAGCCGCTGATGCCGACGATGCGGTCCTGCTGGCCCAGCGCGTAGAGCGTCTCGCAAGGTTCTTCCGTCAGGCAGACGATGCGCCGCGGGCTCATCGCCTCAGAGCGCCATGCGGAAGTACACGACCCGCTCGGTTTCCTCGAACCCGCATGCGGCATGCACGCGCTGCGCGTCCAGGTTGTCCAGCGTCGCGTCCGAAGCCAACTCGGTGCAGCCCTGCGCGCGGGTCCAGTCGCGCACCGCGGCCAGCAACGCGCGGCCGATGCCACGCCCGCGCCAGGCCTCGCTCACATACCAGCCTTCCAGGAACCCCACCGGCGAGGAATCGGTGCCGTTGACGTAGTCCTGGCGCAGCGTGGCTTCGGCGAAACCCACCGCCGCGCCGTCGGCGAAGGCGATGAAGTTGCCCGCGTCCGAACGCTGCAGCGCCTCGGCCACGTTGCCCACGGCATCGGTTTCATCGGGCCACAGCGCGCGGCGCAGCTGCACCCACGCGCGCAGGTCGCCGGCGCTGGCGGCGCGGATCGAGAAGGCGTCGTTCAAGGCAGTGGGAACAACGATTCGTCGACGAACACCGCCGGCACTTCCCACGGATGGGCCGCGTTGATCGCCTGCAGCACGCGCTGCAGTCGCGCCGCATCGCGGCTGATGCTGCATTCCAGGCGCACGGTCGGGTCGGCGGTCAGCGCACCGGCGCTGCCGACGGTTGGCGTGGCCTGCGGGCCGGGACGGAACTGCTCGATGCCCGGCGCCGAGGTCCACATCACTTCGCGGTAGTGGCCGATGGCCAGGTCATCGACCGCGACGATCGCGGCCTTGACCGCCTCCACGTCGGCCGGCGGCACGAACACGGTGATGCGGTAGACCGGCAGCAGCTGCAGCGCCGCACTCACGGAAACAGCATCCGCTTGGACCAGCTGCCGTCGACCGCACGCTCGTAGCGCCAGCGCGCATGCAGGCGGAACTTGGCGCCATACCAGAACTCGAAACTTTCCGGCACCACGCGAAAGCCGGTCCAGCCATCCGGGCGCGGCACGTCACCACCTTCGAACTCGGTCTCGACCTGGCGCAGGCGATCGTTGAAATCCGCCTCGCTTTCCAGCGTATGCGACTGGGCCGAGGCCCAGGCACCGAGCTGGCTTTCGCGCGCACGCGTGGCGAAGTACGCATCAGCCTCTTCATCGGCGACCAGCTGCACCGCGCCTTCGATGCGCACCTGGATGCCGGCCTCGCGCAGGGTGCGCCACAACAGCAGCAACGCCGCGCGCGGGTTGGCCTGCAGCTCGCGCCCCTTCTGGCTGTCCAGGTGGCTGTAGAAGACGAAGCCGCGCGCGTCGTGTGCCTTGAGCAGCACCGTGCGCACCGACGGATGGCCGTCCAGGGTCGCGGTGGCCACGCTCATCGCGTTGTATTCGGGCTCGTCCTTGCTCTGGCGGGCCTCCTGGTAGAGGTCGGTGAAGGTGGACAGCGCTTCGGCGTAAAGGTCGACGTCGGTGGTCATCTTGAAAGCACGGGCGGCCCGGAGGCGGTGCGCTATTGTCGCCCGATGGGCACACCCACGCACGATTCCCCGCACGGCTTCCCGCAAGCGCTGGTCGACGAGGCGCTGGCCAGCATCCGCGCCCTGCCGCAGGCGATCCCGGTCTGGGGCCTGTCGGCGCTGCAGGGCACCGGCAAATCCACCTTCGCCGGTCAGCTGGCCAAAACCGCCGAAGCCGCCGGGCTGCGCACCGCGGTGCTGTCGCTGGACGATTTCTACCTGACCCGCGCCGAGCGGCAGACGCTGGCGCGCGAGCTGCACCCGCTGCTGGCAACCCGCGGCCCGCCCGGCACCCACGACCTGCCGCTGGCCCTGCACACGCTGCAGGCGCTGCGCGAGGGCCGCCCGGTGAAGCTGCCGCGCTTCGACAAGCTGGCCGACGACCGCGCGCCGGAGTCGCAGTGGCCCACGCTGGACGCGCCGGCGCAACTGGTGATCTTCGAAGGCTGGTGCCTGGGCACGCCGGCGCAGGAACTGGCCGCGCTGGTGGCGCCGATCAACGCGCTGGAGCGCGACGAGGACCGAGAAGGGCTGTGGCGCAGCACCTGTAACGCCGCGCTGGCGCGCGATTACCCGGCGCTGTGGAACACCTGCGACACGCTGTGGTTCCTGCAGCCGCCGGGTTTCGACAACGTGGTGGACTGGCGCTGGCAGGCCGAGGAACAGCTCAAGTCCGCTCATCCCGACCAGCGCGGCATGAGCCGGCCGCAGCTGGAGCGCTTCGTCCAGCACTACGAGCGGGTCAGCCGGCAGGCGCTGCGCACGCTGCCGCAACGGGCCGACCGGGTGATCGCTGTGGATGCGCAGCGGCGCGTGCTGGGCGGCTGACACGGTTTCGACTGCAACTGCCTTGGCGGCGCATCGGCGTGCGCCGCTATCATTCGTGGCGATGAATCCCGCCCCCAATCTCGTGATGGTCGGCCCCATGGGCGCCGGCAAGACCTCCATCGGCCGCCGCATCGCCGAGCGCTTCAGCCTGGTCTTCGCCGACGTGGACCACGCGGTGGTCGAGGCCTGCGGGACCAGCATTCCCAGCATCTTCGAGCAGGTCGGCGAAACCGGTTTTCGCGCCCATGAAAGCGCCGCCCTGGCCACCCTCCTCGCCGGCGAAGGCCAGGTGGTGGCCAGCGGCGGCGGCGCGGTGCTGCGCGAGGAAAACCGCGCCCTGATGCGCGAACGCGGCTTCGTCGTCTACCTGCGCGTGGACGTGGAAACCCAGCTCAAGCGCGTGGCCCGCGACCGCAACCGTCCCCTGCTCAACACCGGCGATCGCCGTGAGGTCTTGACCGAATTGATCCGTCTCCGTGAACCGCTGTACCTGGAAGTGGCCGACCTGGTCCTGGAAGCCGACCGCCTGACCCCGGGCGAAGCCACGGCCGCGCTGGTCGGCCGGCTGGCGCGCGAATGGCAGCGCAACGGAGCCAACGCCGCATGAGCCAGGCAATGCAGACCGTCCACGTCGGCGGCGATGTCCCTTACGAAATCCGCATCGGCGCCGGCCTGATCGGCGATGGCGCAGCGCTGGCCGCGCACGTGCGCGGCCGCCATGTGCTGCTGGTCAGCGATTCGCATGTGGCACCGCTCTACGCCGATGCGCTGGAAAAGGCGCTGACCGAGGCAAAGCCGGGGTTGAAGCTCGCGCGCTTCGTGCTGCCGGCCGGCGAGGAATCCAAGACGCTGGAACACTTCAGCGGCGCGATCGATGCGCTGGCCGCGCTGGGCGCCACGCGCGATGCCTGCGTGTTCGCGCTGGGCGGCGGCGTGGTCGGCGACCTGGCCGGGTTTGCCGCCGCCTGCTGGATGCGCGGCGTGGACGTGGTGCAGGTGCCGACCACACTGCTGTCAATGGTCGATTCATCGGTGGGCGGCAAGACCGCGGTGGACATCCCGCAGGGCAAGAACCTGGTCGGCGCGTTCCATCCGCCGCGCGCGGTGTTCGCCGATACCGCCGCGCTCACCACCCTGCCGCCGCGCGAAATCCGCGCTGGCCTGGCAGAGGTGATCAAGTACGGCGCGCTGGGCGACCCGCTGTTCTTCGAGTGGCTCGAGACCCAGCAGCAGCCCTTGCTGGCCGGCGATGCGCACGCATTGACCACGGCGATCGCGCGCAGCTGCGAGGCCAAGGCCGCGATCGTGGCGCGCGACCCGCTGGAAAAGGGCGAGCGCGCCCTGCTCAACCTGGGCCACACCTTCGGCCATGCCATCGAGACCGAACAGGGCTACGGCGGCGTGGCCAACGACAATCTCAATCATGGCGAAGCGGTGTCCGTGGGCATGGTCCTGGCGGCGCGCCTGTCCGCGCGCCTGGGCCTGAGCGCGGCCGAAGACACCGAGCGCCTGATCGCGCTGCTGGCTGGCTACGGCTTGCCCACGCAGATTCCCGCCGGCTTGTCGCCCGATGCGCTGCTGGGCCGCATGCGTCTGGACAAGAAGAACATCGCCGGCCGCCTGCGCCTGGTGCTGTGGCGAGGCATCGGCCAGGCCGAAGTGGTGCCCGACGTGGATGAAGCGCAGGTGCTGCCGGTCCTGGCCGGAATGCCCTGAGCCCAACGCCTGCACGCGGCTGGCGCATCGGGCTGGGATAAACTCGCGCCCATGCGCCTTTTCCTCCAGCAGCATCCGACCGCGGGCGAATCCGCCCGTTACCTGCAGTTGACCCTGCAGCCCGACCTGTTCGGCGGCTGGGAGCTGCTGCGCGAAAGCGGCCAGATCGGCGGCCGCGGCCAGCTGCGCCGCGAGCAGTACCTGGCCCAGCCCGAGGCAACCGCTGCGTTCGAAAAGCTGCGCGATGCCCACCTCAAGCGCGGCTTCCAGGTGATGTTCGTGCACGGCGCCGACGCCCCGCGATGAAGGCTGCGCGCTTTCCCTTTTCCTTTCGTTGACTTCGCCATGACCCCGCTCAAGAACGACCGCCTGCTGCGCGCCCTGCGCCGCCAGCCCACCGACCGTACGCCCGTGTGGCTGATGCGCCAGGCCGGCCGCTACCTGCCGGAATACCGCGCCACGCGCGCCAAGGCCGGCAGCTTTCTGGGCATGGCCAAGAATCCCGAGATCGCCTGCGAGGTGACGCTGCAACCGCTGGCGCGCTTCCCGCTGGACGCGGCCATCCTGTTCTCCGACATCCTGACCATCCCCGACGCGATGGGCCTGGAGCTGTACTTCGTCGAAGGCGAAGGCCCCAAGTTCCGCCACACCGTGCGCAGCGCCGCCGACGCGGCCAAGCTGGGCGTGCCGGACATGGAAACCGAGCTGCGCTACGTGATGGACGCGGTGCGCGTGATCCGCCGCGAGCTGGACGGCAGCGTGCCGCTGATCGGCTTCTCCGGCAGCCCGTGGACGCTGGCCTGCTACATGGTGGAAGGCGGTGGCAGCAAGGATTTCGCCCGCATCAAGGCGATGGCGCTCAACGACCCGGCCACGCTGCACGCGCTGCTCAAGGTCAACACCGATGCAGTGATCGCCTACCTTTCGGCCCAGCGCGCAGCCGGTGCACAGGCGCTACAGGTGTTCGATACGTGGGGCGGCGTGCTGAGCCCGGCGATGTACCGCGAGTTCTCGCTGCCTTACCTGCAGCGCATCGCTGCCGAGCTGGATCGCGGCCAGGGCGAGGAACGCGCGCCGCTGATCCTGTTCGGAAAGGGCAACGCCGCACACCTGGAAGCGCTGGCCGCCACCGGCACCGACGCGGTCGGCGTGGACTGGCTGGTTGAGCTGTCCGATGCCGCGTGCCGCACCGGCGGCAAGGTCGCGCTGCAGGGCAACCTCGACCCGGCCGTGCTGTACGGCGCACCCGAAGCGATCGATGCGCAGGTCAAGAACGTGCTGGACAGCTACGCCTGCGGCAACGGCGGCAGCCGCGACGGCCACATCTTCAACCTCGGCCACGGCATGTCACCGGACATGAATCCCGAGCACGTCGCCGCGCTGGTCGAATCGGTGCATCGCCACAGCGCGCGATGAAAAGCGGGCGGCGCAGACGCGCCGCCACATCGGCGTGAACTAGCGCGCCTGCGACGCTTGGCGCTCCTGCTGCGCTGTTTCCTGCTGGGCCGGCATCGCTAGCAGCTGCGCGCTGGTCTCGCGCGCCGGCGGCGCCGGCTGGGCCAGGTCCACACTCGTGCGCTGGCCGGGCTGGTTGCCTGCCAGCCACAAGGTCTGATCCTGCACGACCACATGCTGCAGGCGGGCCGCGGTGATGCCTTCGTGGCGTGCCAGGAGCGTGGCCTGATGAAGATGGTCATCGCCGACCTGGCTTGGCGCACGGTCGCGGATGGCCGCATATAACGCGTGATCCGGATGGCCCTGCTCGTCCAACGCCAGCGGCGACGGCACGTAGCCGGCACGGTCGGTGGCCGCGCGCAGCGCCGCGTTGGTCTGCGGATCTCGTCCGGTCTCCACCTGCCCCGGCAGCGGCGACAGCGTCAGCGGGCGATCGCGCGCTTCCTCGCCCGACCGCAGCGCCACGGTGTGCAACGTGATGGGCAGGCTGGCGAGCGTGGTGGGATTGCGGATCAAGTCGGTGGCGAAGGCTTCGGGCGTGCGGCCAGCGGGTTCGGACAGCAGACGGATCACGTCGTTGCTGCCGGTGCGCGCGATGTTCTGGTTGGCACGCGCAGTCTGCGCCTGCAGCTGCGTCATCTCCTGCTCGCTGAAACGCAGCGTGGCCGGTTCGCCCGCCTTGAATGGCGCGCTGCCATCGCGACCGTACAAGGCGTTGAGCGTTTGCGCATCGCTGGCGTCGGGCGTCAGCGTGTAGCGATAGGTACGCTCACCCGGCGTGCCGTCGGCGGCGATGGCCTGGTCGACCTTCAGGCTAACGTCGTGCTCGCGATACCGCAGCGTGCGCGAAATCTCGGCGCTGCCGTCGCCATGCACCGTGCGCACCGCTTGGCCGCTGTTGGCGCCTGTAGACAGCGTCGTGCTGTGCGATCCCAAGCCCAGTTCGACCTGGCCCTCGGAGCGCATGTCCAGCGTGGTGACGGTCGAGACCTGCGACAGGCCCGGCGCGTCGCGCTCAGGCATGGTGCCGGTGCGCATGAAGTCATCGTAGGCCTGGCGGCCATGCGGATTGGACAGGTCGAATTCGGCCGTGTGCAGCGTGCCGCCCTTGAGCTGGTCCTCGCGGCCCAGCATGGCGCTGGCCGGGCCCGCCTTCAGCCCGATGCCGTGGTACGCGTCGACCGCTTCGCGTGGACCTGCGGTCACGCGCACGCGCTGTTGGTCCAGCGCCTCGATCGCCACTTCCACACCCTGCTCCTGACTGACGCGGTCGCGCGTGGACAGCTGGCGCAGTTGCGTCGTCATCTCGACGCTGCCGGTATGCGCGGCGTCCATCGTGATGCGGGTGCCGACCGGCATCGTGGCGGGCTCGAACGGATTGATCGCACGCAGCTCGGTCGCGTTGGCCGCGCTTTCAGGCACCGCCACTTCAAACCGCGCGGTACCGCCCTGCTCGACGCGCACGCCGCCGCCGAAGCCACGCACCGCAGCGTTGGCTTCGACGAAGCCGGCCGCGCTGCCTTCCAGCGTGTAATGCACCTGGCCATCGGCGCGGGTGACGGCGCCTTCGATCTTGGCGTCGAGACCCGCCTTGAGGTGTTCGCCCCCGACACTCACATTGGCTTCGGCCCGCGCACCGTGTTCGGTCAGCCCGCCATCGAGCTTGCCGCTGAGCGGTGAGGAAGGCGTATCGGCACGCTCGCCGGACGCGCGCGGCGTGGAGGAATCATCCATGACGAAAAACTCTGCGGGGGATCAGGGTCCCGATGCTAACAAGCGCCGCGATAACCTCTTGTCGACACGCGCCCGAACTGTGGTGGGTTGCTCATCCGCCCACGCTCATTGACGCGCCGCGCGTGCAGCCGCCATCGCCTCGGCCAGCAGCTCACCGGTCACCGGCTTGCGCAGGAAGCCGTCGAAGCCGGCCGCACGCGCCAGCGGCTCGGCCTGCGCATCGGCACGCGCGGTCACTGCCAGCAGCGGCAAGGTCAGGCCTTGGTTGCGCAGCTGCGTGGCCAGCGCCAGGCCATCCATGCCGGGCAGGTCCAGATCCAGTAGCGCGATATCGAACGGCTGCAACGCGGCCTCCGTCAGCGCCGCCAGGCCATGCGGCACGGCGTGCACGCGGTGCCCGCGCGCCTGCAGCAGGCCGGTCACGACCTCGGCGATGGTGCTGTCGTCTTCCACCAGCAGCACCGACAGCGGCGCGACCTCGCCGGCCGGGGTCATCACGGCCGCAGGTGCCACGCGCCCGCTGACCGCGGGCAACGGCAGCGAGACCAGGAAGCGCGTGCCCTGCCCCGGCGTGCTTTCCACCGTGATCGTGCCGTCCATCGCCACCGCCAGCTCCTGGCAGATCGCCAGCCCCAGGCCGCTGCCGCCGTAGCGCGCCGCGGTGCGTGCGCCTTCGGCCTGTTCGAAGCGCTGGAACAACCGCGCCTGCTGCTCGGCATTCATGCCCGGGCCGGTGTCGCTGACGATCAGGGTCACGCCCTCGCCGGCCATCGGCAGCACCCGCAGGCGCACGGCGCCGTGCTCGGTGAACTTGACCGCGTTGCCCAGCAGGTTGAGCAGGATCTGGCGCACGCGCTGCGGATCGCCGCGCAGGGTCTGCGGCACGGCGTCGGCGACTGTGCAGGAGAACGCCAGGCCGCGCTGCTCGGCATTCGGGGCGACCAACGCGACCACACCGTCGAGCAGCTCGCGCAGGTCGAAATCCTGCGCATCCAGTTCCAGCCGACCGGCCTCGATGCGGGCCAGGTCCAGCGCGTCGTTGACCAGCCGCAGCAGGTGGGTACCCGCCTTCTGGATCGAGCTGGTGTAGCCGCGCTGGCGTTCGTCCAGCACGGTGCCCAGCAGCAGTTCGCTCATGCCCAGCACGCCGGTCATCGGCGTGCGCACCTCATGGCCGAGCGTGGCCAGGAAATGGGTCTTGGCCAGCGAGGCCTGCTCGGCCAGCTCGCGCTTGTGCTGGGCCAGGTTCCACGCACTGCGTCGACGCAGGCGTTCGCGATACGCCCATGCGCACAGCAGCACCAGCAGCACGCCCGCCAGCAGCAGTGCCGCCATGCCCCAGGCGCTGCGCCACCATGGCGGCGCCACGCTGAAAGCCACCGTATGCACCCGCGATGCATTGCCGCCCGCATCGAACCCCTGCAGCGCCAGCGTGTACTTGCCCGGCGGCAGCGCCGACAGCACGCGATCGCCGCTGGCGCCCTGCGCCACCCAATCCGGATCGAGTCCCGACAACCGCGAGCGATAGCGGTTGCCGGCAGGATCGTCGAATGACAGCAGCCGCATGCCGACGCGCAGTTCGCGATCCTTCGCCTGCAGGCGCACCGCATCGATCGGCAACGGCACGACCGCGCCGTCACGCACGACCGTTGGCGGCTGCAGCAGGAGCGCCGGCGTGTTCGGCGCACGATCAGGCAGCTGGGCATCGACCAGCACCAGCGCGCCATCGCTCGTAGTCGCCGCCAGCACGCCATCGCCCAGCGCGTACAGGCACTTCTCCAGGAATTCCTGGCTGCTCAGGCCATCGCGCATGCCGAAGTTGCGCACCAGGCCGGTGTCTGGCTCCACGCGCAGCAGGCCGCGCTGCGTGGCCAGCCACAGCCGACCCTGCGCATCGCGCTGCAGGCCATTAGTGGGGATGCCGGGCAAGCCGGCGCTGATGGACTGTCGCCGCTGCCACGCGCCTTCGCGCAGGTCCCAGCGCTCCAACAGGCCAACGCGATACAGCCACAGCTGGCGGTCGCCGACCGGCACGAACCCGGACACGTCATCGCCGTCGAACACCGGCTGCGGCACCAGCGCGCGCGCCTTGGGATCCCAGCGCAACAGGCCGCCGCCACTGGCCACCCAAGGCTCGCCATCGGGGCCCAGGCGCAGCTGCTGGAAGGCAAGATCATCGCCCGTTACCGGATTGCGCTGGATCTCGTCCAGCACCGCGCCGGTGGCGCCATCGCGACGCTGGACCATGCCGCTTACGCCGACCCACACATCGCGGCGCGCGTCTTCGAGCAGGGCTTCGGGCGCCATGCCCTGGCCCTTGATGCGCTCGATCTTCCAACGCTGGTGCGCGCCGGTGGCCATGTCGAAACGCACCAGATGCCCGGGAACGTGACCCAGCCAGACCTGGCCGCGGCTATCCTGCAGGCCGCTCGTGGCGGTCAGACCTTTCAGTTCCGGGTCGCGCAGCGTGGTGACGCTGAGGTCACCGGTGCGGCTGTCGAACTGCTCCAGCGTGCCGGAGGCATCGATCTGCCACAGCTTGCGTTGCGCTCCGGGAGCCACGTTGCAGTACGCGCTGACCGACATCGACTTGGTCGGTGGCACCACCGCCAGGCGCCGCCAATCCGGTCGTAGATAGGCCAGGCCCTGGCCCATCACCGAGACCCACAGGCCATCGCCCGGCACCTGCTGGAAGCCGAGCAAATAGCGATTGGCGAACAGGCCGTCACGGTCCTGCACCGGCTGCGGCACACCCGTGCGCTGGGTCAGCCAGAGCCCGGTCGGCGTGCCGAGCCAGTATTCGCCCTGCCCGGCCGGTGCGACGGCGGTCAACTGATTGGCGCCCTCGAACATCGCGCGCCACGGCGGCGTGCGCCATTGGCCGTTCGCGCCGAGCACGCGCGGACCGTCGCCGCCGCCGAGCCACAGCTCATTGCCCACGCGCGCCAGCAGCAGCACGCCCTCGGCATAGCGCGCGTCGGCCGTTGGCTGGTGGACCCGGCCGTTCTCAACGTACGCCAGTCCCTCGCTGGTGCCCACCCACAACCGCCCCTGCGCATCGCTGGCCAGGGTCTGCACCGCATCGGAGGGCAGCGCGCCGGCCGTGCTCTCGCGATCGAAGCGGGTCAGCGTGCCGTCGACCGCGATGCGATACAGGCCGCCGCCATTGGTGCCGAACCACACCTCATCGCCAATGCCGCCGATCGCGTAGACGTCCTCGCTAAGCATCTGCGGATGCTCGGCCTGCCTGTAATGCGTGAAGCGCTTGCGCTGCGCATCAAGCATGCTCAAGCCCGAGCTCGCCACCCAGATCCGATCCTGCGCATCGATATACATGGCTTGCAGCAAGTTGCCGCCAAGCGAAGCCGCATCGTGCGGATCGTGCTGCCAGACGGTGAACTCGGTGCCGTCATAGCGTGCCAGGCCATCGAAGGTCGCAGCCCACAGATACCCCTGGCGATCAGTGGCCAAGGCGGTGACCGTCGCCGATGGCAAGCCATCGACCACCGTGCTCAATCGGAACACCGGCCGCTGCGGTATCTGCGCCTGCACGGCCGCGCCGCACAGGGCCAACACCAGCAAGCCGGCACGCATCGCTGCACGCCACCCATCCATGCGTCGTCTTTCGTCCTTGTGGTTCCCCATGGACATCCTCGCAACGCTGGCCGACCCGCGCAAGCTGCGCGCCTGTGATCAAACAACGTGCAGCCGCTGCGACGTAGGCCGCAGCGGCGCTCTATCAGCTCAGACTTCGATCCGCTGCCTGGCCATCGCGCGCGCCGCCGCGATGGCCTCCACCAGCATGTCGCCGGTGACAGGTTTGCGCAGGAAGCCATCGAAGCCCGCCGCGCGCGCCTGCGCCTCGGCATCGGCATCGGCGCGCGCGGTCACCGCCAGCAGCGCCGGCGAGAACCCCTGATTGCGCAGCTGCCGAGCGAGCGCCAGGCCGTCCATGCCCGGCAGATCCAGATCCAGCAAGGCGATGTCGAAACCGCCGACGGCCACTTCGGTCAGCGCCGCCAGGCCATGGCCGACCGCCTGCACGCGATGCCCGCGCGCGCGCAGCAGGCCGGTAATGACTTCGGCGATGGTGGGATCGTCCTCGACCAGCAACACCGACAGCGGCTGGCTTTCGTGCTTCGCCGCGACCGCCAGCGGCGCACCGGCTTCGGCCGCGGGCAGCGGCAGTTCCACTAGGAAACGCGTGCCCTTGCCCGGCGTGCTCTCCACGCTGATACGGCCGCCCATCGCGCCGGCCAGCTCCTGGCTGATCGCCAGGCCCAGCCCGCTGCCGCCGTAGCGCGCGGACGTACGCACACCATCGGCCTGCTCGAAGCGCTGGAAGAGCCGCTTCATCTGCTCGGCGCCGATGCCTGGACCGCTGTCGCTGACGATGAGGCGGATGCCGCCGCTTTCCAGTGGCAAGGCCTGCAGGCGCACCCAGCCCTGCTCGGTGAACTTGACCGCGTTGTTCAACAGGTTGAGCAGGATCTGGCGGACGCGCACCGGATCGCCACGCAGCGCCACCGGCAGGCCCGGCGCGACGTTGCTGCTGAAGATCAGGCCGCGCTTTTCCGCCATCGGCGCAACCAGCGCGGACACGCCATCGAGCAGTTCGCGCAGATCGAAATCCTGCTGATCCAGTTCAAGTCGGCCCGCCTCGATGCGCGCCAGGTCCAGCGCGTCGTTGACCAGCCGCAGCAGGTGCGTGCCGGCGTTCTGGATCGAGCGCGTATAGCCGTGCTGGCGCGCGTCCAGATTCGTGGAAAGCAACAGTTCGCTCATGCCCAGCACACCGGTCATCGGCGTGCGCACCTCATGGCCGAGCGTGGCCAGGAAGTGGGTCTTGGCCTGCGATGCCTGTTCGGCGACTTCGCGCTTGTGCTGGGCCAGCTGCCAGGCGCTGCGACGACGCACGCGCTGGCGATAGAGGTACAGCGCCCAGCTGATCAGCAGCAGCGACAGGCCGATCAACAGCGCCATGCCCCATGCACTTCGCCACCACGGCGGCAGCACACGAAACTTCAGCGTGCGCACCGGCGACCACACGCTGTCGCTGCTGCGTCCCTGGATTTCCAGTGTGTAACGCCCCGCCGGCAGGCGCGAGAAGATGCGCTCACCCTGCAGCCCCACTTCCACCCAGTCCGGGTCGTAGCCACTAAGCCGGAACCGATAGCCGTTGTCATCGGCGCCGGAAAACGACAACAGCCGCGCAACGATATGCAGATCGCGATCCTCGCTGCCGATCACCGGCTCGGCCACATGGGTCAGGTCCAGGCCTTCATCGCCGCGACGTACGCCGACGAATTCGATTTGCAGGGCAGGCTTACTGGTCGAAGGTTTGAACTCGCGGGGATCAAAGAGCACCAGCCCGTCTGGCGTGGCTGCCGAGACCTGGCCGGTGGTGGCCTGGACGAGAGAAAGACCTTTGATCTCAGGATTCGGCAAGCCATCACGCGTGCCGTATTGACGGATATGCCCGGTAGCCGGATCCACCCGAATCAAACCACGTGCAGAGGTGGACCAGATTACGCCGCCATCATCCACAACCATCCCAGTGGGAGTGATCGAAGGAAAATCCTGCGCCTCGCCAATCTTGCTCAACGCCTTGAGCTGCGTTCCGTCCCATCGGTATTTTTCCAAACCGCCAACGCTTCCAGTCCAGAGACTTTCTCGATCAGCGAAGTCCATCGCATACATCGGAAGTCTCGGGCTGCCCCGCAATGGTTTCACCGTGTGCGCGACGTCATCCCACACCAATAGGCCGTCGTCTGACGTCATCCACAAGCGATTATCAGGACCGCATTGCATGTCGTGAACGAAAGTGATGTTTGGAACAGCAATATCGGAAGCGCTCAACGACTCCACAACACGCCCATCAAGGTGCCTCGCCTGCAACCCGGACACGCGCGAGTAGACCCAAAGTGTCTTGTCGCAAACCCTGAGGATGTCCAGATTCCCCCGCATTGATGCGTCGGCCTCGTCCTTAGAGGTCCATTTGCGCACTTGGTGCCTGGCCGGATCGTACCGCTGCAACTGATCTGCCAGACCGATCCAGACAGCACCATCAGGAGCCTCCACCAAAGCACCGGGCCATGCGACCGAGTCAATCACGCGAAGATGATGCTCGATGCGCCCTGTCGCAGGATCGAGCCAATCCAGCGCACCGCGCGTGCCTGCCAACCAGAGCCCACCGTTTTTCGCCTGCGCAGTTGCCAGGACGTAAGGGTTGTACATCGTCGCCGGGTTTTCACTGTCGTTGGTCAAGACAGAGAACTGCCGCCAGTTCGCGGGCAAGTGCCAGACACCGGCATTGATACTCGCGAACCAAAGCCCGCCGTCCCGGTCTTCGTAACCCAGCGCCCAGCTGGGCTTAACGATACCGCGCGCAGAGACGCTGTAGAGCGGCACATTCTGAATACCCGCTTTGTCGTGGTATCCCATGCCGGATGCGGTATCGAGCCAGTAGGTCCCTTCTCGGTCATGCAGCAAGGTCTGCAACACCGGCACATCGGAAATCTTGCCCCAGGGATTGCGGGTGATCTTGCCGTCAGGCGTGCGCAGGGCGACGCCGCGGTTAGCGGCAATCCAGAGGCTCCCATCAGGCTCGGGCTTCAGCCGGTTGATGAAACCAGAGGGAAGCGCATGATCGGGAACTCGTTCGAAATCCTGGCCGGTCCAGCGCGCGAGCCCCATTTCCGTCCCGACCCAGAGGCTTCCGTCGGTTGTAACCGCCATGTGGATTACGCCACCTTCGGGGAGGCTGCGTGAGTTTTTCGGCTTGTGGACGTATTGCCGGAAGCTGCCATCGGGCAGACGCCTCGTGAGTCCTCCGCCGGAAGTTCCGAACCACAAACTCCCGTCCGGAGTTGCCGTGATGCACCAGACGGTATTGCTGCCCAGCTCGGGGGTATTAGCGCGGTCATAGAAAGTGAATTGACGCCTGTCAGGGTCGAGGACACCGATGCCCGCATATTCAGTGCCGATCCAAAGACGATTGTCTTTATCGAAATAAAGTGCCCAGACAAGGTTGTCGCGCAACCCATCCTCCATACGCCAGATACGGAAGCCACGACCGTCATATCGCGCCAAGCCATCCTGGCTGGCCATCCACAGATAGCCGAGCTTGTCTTCCGCGAAATCGTTGACCCGTCCACTGGGCAACCCATCGGCCACGCCCATCTGGCGGGGTTGCGGGGTCAGGGGCACTGCGGCGAAGGCGCATCCGGCCCAGGCCAGCAGGCCGCACAGAAACAGTCGTCTTGCCCACATCCGCTGGTGCCCTCGTGGCGTTGCGCGTATCCCGCTGCGGTCCGGGCGGGGCGAGCCGCCGGTGCGCAGCGGACATCGTGCAAGCAAGCAGCGGGCGATGGCAACCGTTGCGGGACTGGAACAAACCGACAAGTTCCCTTTGCGTCATTCCATCGACTGCAATGGATTGTTCTCGCCAGCCACAACGCCGCGCAACGGGCAGCTGTCTAGAATCGTCGCCATGAGCCAGCCACCCGCCCGATTCCGCCACGTCTTCCGCGCCTGCCTGCTGGCCGCGGCCCTGCTGGCCGGCCCCGCGTCGGCCGCCTCGGCGACCTACCAGCTCGACCCGGTGCATACCCGCGTGCTGTTCGCCATTTCCCATGCCGGCTTTTCGCAGGCGATGGGCACGGTCTCGGGCAGCACCGGCCTGCTGCAGTTCGACCCGGACGACTGGAGCCAGTCGCGGGTCGAGGTCACGGTGCCGCTGGACCGCGCCGACCTGGGCGATCCGGCCTGGAACAAGGCCGTGGCCGCCGGCAACCTGCTCGACAGCAAGGACCATAGCCAAGCCACGTTCGTGTCCACGCGCGTGGTCGGGATCGATGCGACCCACGCGCACGTGATCGGCAACCTGACCCTGCACGGCGTCACCCGCGAGGTCACGCTGGAGGTGACCTTCAACCAGCTCAAGCGCCATCCGCTACCGCCGTTCCGGCGCACGGCAGGGTTTTCGGCCACGACCACCATCAGCCGCGCCGACTTCGGCATCACCGCGTGGAAGTCGGTGATCGGCGACGCGGTGCAGCTGACCATCCAGGCCGAAGCCACGCGCTCGGGCCAGGACTTCGACGCGCCCAACACACCCGTGCAAGACGGCGCCGCGCCCGCAAGCGACCCTGCGCCCTCCCTGCCCGCCAACCCGCCACAGGACACCACGCCATGACCCAACCCAACGCCGAGCGCTGGGGCGCCGTCAGCCAGTCGCTGCACTGGATCATCGTGCTGCTGATCTTCGCGCTGGCCGTGGTCGGCCTGACCATGGGCGACCTGCCCAAGACGCCGAAGTATTTCTGGGTCTACACCGCGCACAAGTCGGTCGGCATCACGGTGCTGGCGCTGGTGATCGTGCGCCTGGCCTGGCGCCTGTACGCCGGCGCGCCCCGGCCAGTGCCGAACACGCCGGGCTGGCAGCATGCGATCGCCTCGTTCACCCACGTGCTGCTGTACGGGCTGATGTTCGCCATGCCACTGTCAGGCTGGCTGTACGACTCGGCCAGCGGGCTGCGCCCGTTCAAGTTCTTCGGGCTGTTCAACATGCCCAAGCTGGTGGCGCCCGATGAAGGCCTGCGCCACCTGGCCCACACCGCGCATGAGTGGGGCCTGTACGTGCTGATCGTGCTGGTGGCGATGCACGCTGGCGCCGCGTTCTACCACCATCTGTTCCAGGGCGATGCCACCCTCGCCCGCATGCTGCCGCGCGGCTGGCTGCGCGTGCCCGCTCCTGCTTCGCAACCCAAGGATTCCTGATCATGCCCAGCAAGTTCCTTTCGCCCGTCCTCACTGCTGCCGCGCTGGTGGCCATGTTCTCGACGACGGCTTCGGCGGCGACGGCCACCAACTTCGTGCAGGCGCCGGGCTCGACCCTGGTGTTCGCCACCAGCTACGACGGCGAAACCTTCACCGGCAAGTTCGGCAAGTTCGACACCAAGGTCAGCTTCGACCCGATGCGTCCGGACCTGAGCACGATCGACGTCACCATCGGTCTGGCGGGCACCGCGACAGGCAATGGCGACCGCGATTCGACCCTGGCGGGCGAGGACTTCTTCAACGTCGGCAAGTTCGCCCAAGCCACCTACAAGGCCAAGGGCTTCAAGCCGCTGGGCGGCAACCGCTACAGCACCGATGGCACGCTGACCCTGCGCGGGGTGTCCAAGCCGGTGACGCTGACCTTTCAGTGGACGCCCGGCGCGCAGCCGACGCTGACCGGCAAGGCCACGCTCAAGCGCCTGGATTTCGGCGTGGGCGGCGGCGACTGGAAGGACACCAGCACCATCCCCGATGCCGTCGCGGTCAGCACCAAGGTCGTGCTCAAGCCGGCCAATTGAGCCCGCACGTCGCGCCACCGAAAACGCCAGGCTTTTGCCTGGCGTTTTTTGTTTGGATGATCCGCCCAGCGTCGTGCGCGTCGCTCGCCGGTCAGCGCGCAAGTTCAGCCGGCCATGAACGCCTGCACGCGCGCCAGGTCGAACGGCCAGTCCAGCTCGCGCCCATCGCGCGCGTCATGCAGCACCGGCACGCGAATGCCGTAGCGCGCCTCCAGCGCGTCGTCGGCATCGATGTAGACGCTGTCGAAATCGGGGAAACGGGCCGCGGCCAGGATCGCCAGCGCGGTATCGCACAGCCAGCAGTCGTCGCGTTGGTAGAGCAGATAGGCGGGCATCGCAGGCGGCGCGCTCAGGCAGGAGACGGGCAACGTGGTACCCCAAGCCGGGCCGGCGCGTCGAGCCCTGCCGCGTACGTTCACAGCCTTGGCGATCAAGTCATATGCTGAAAATCGAAATTAAAGCGCAGATCCGGCGCCTACAATGGCGCCAAGTCGCCCCAGCGCAGAATAATTTCGATTTTATGGACATCGCCGTCGCCGGCACCCTCGCCAGCCGGATCCACCAACAGCTGCGGCACGACATCGTGCGCGGGCGGCTGCGCGCGGCGTCCAAGCTCAAGCTGTCCGAGCTGCAGCAGCGCTACCAGATCGGGTTGGCGCCGTTGCGCGAGGCGCTGGCGCGGCTGTGCGGCGAGCAGCTGGTGGTCAGCGCCGACCAGCGCGGCTTCTGGGTCGCGCCGCTGTCGCTACAGGAGCTGGACGACATCGCCAAGGTGCGCGTGCTGGTGGTCAACGAGGCGATGAACGATTCCATCGTCCACGGCGACGCTGTGTGGGAAGCGCAGGTGACCCAGTCGCTCGATGCGCTGGCGGCGATCGAACGCGACCTCTCCGGCAGCAGCACCCAACCGCCGGGCGACGTGCTGGATGAACTGGAAGCGCGCAATTTCGCCTTTCATCGTGCGCTGCTCGGCGCATGCCGCTCGCCGTGGCTGCTGCGCCTGCAGGACATGTTCTATCACCAGGCCGAGCGCTATCGGTACGCCGCGTTGCCGCGCTCGCGCGACAAGCGCTTTTCGCTGGACGAACACCTGGCGATTGCCGATGCGGCGCTCCAGCGCAACGTGATCAAGGCCTGCCGCCTGCACGACGAACACATGGCGCGCACCCACGACAGCGTGCGCGCCGCGCTGGCGCAGCACCTGCAGACCGACGCTGTCGCCCCCAGTACACGCACGCGGCGCTGAGCCAGCGCGCGCATTTCCATCTCAACGCAGTTCTCTCGGATTTCCCAACGTGGCCGTCAGCACCTTCGACCTCTTCAAGATCGGCATCGGGCCGAGTTCCTCCCATACCGTCGGGCCGATGCGCGCGGCCGAGCGCTTCGTGCATCGCTGGCTGCTGGATCCGGGCCAGCTGGCCAACACCGTGCGCCTGCGCGCGGAGGTGTTCGGCTCGCTCGCCCTGACCGGGCGCGGCCACGGCACCGACAAAGCCGTGCTATTGGGCCTGGAAGGTCATCGCCCCAACCTGATCGACCCGGACATCATCCCGGCCACGCTGGCGCGCATCCGCGGCGACAAGCAGATCCTGCTGATGGGCACGCACGCCATCGCCTTCGACGAGAAACGCGACCTGGTGATGAACAAGCGCCAGAAGCTGCCCTTCCACACCAACGGCATGCGCTTCACCGCGTTCGATGCGGCCGACAATGTGATCGCCACGCGCGATTACTACTCGGTCGGCGGCGGCTTCGTGGTCAATGCCGATGAGGCAGCGGAAGACCGCATCGTCGCCGATGAGACGCCGTTGCCCTACCCGTTCAACAGCGGCGATGAGCTGATCGCGCGCAGCAACGAGAGCGGCCTGAGCATCGCCCAGCTGATGTTCGAAAACGAAAAATCCTGGCGCAGCGAGGACGACATCCGCGACGGCCTGCGCGAGATCTGGAGCGCGATGCAGGCCTGCGTAGCGCGCGGCATCCGCGAGGAAGGCACCCTACCCGGTGGCCTGCACGTGGGCCGGCGCGCGCCGGCGCTGTATCGCGAGCTGTCGTCCAAGCCCGAAGCGGCGATGCGCGATCCGTTGACCACGCTGGACTGGGTCAACCTGTACGCGCTGGCGGTCAATGAGGAAAACGCTGCTGGCGGCCGCGTGGTCACCGCGCCCACCAACGGCGCGGCCGGGATCATGCCCTCGGTGCTGCACTACTTCGACCGGTTCTGCCCGGGCGCCAACGAGCAGCGCATCTTCGACTTCCTGCTGACCGCAGCGGCGGTGGGCATCCTCTACAAGGAAAACGCCAGCATCTCCGGCGCCGAAGTCGGCTGCCAGGGTGAGGTGGGCGTGGCCTGCTCGATGGCGGCCGCCGGCCTGACCGCCGCGCTGGGCGGCAACACCAGCCAGATCGAGAACGCCGCCGAGATCGGCATGGAGCACAACCTGGGCCTGACCTGCGATCCGATCGGCGGGCTGGTGCAGATTCCCTGCATCGAGCGCAACGCGATGGGTTCTGTGAAGGCCATCAACGCCAGTCGCATGGCGATGCGCGGCGACGGCAAGCACAAGGTCTCCCTGGACAAGGTGATCCGCACGATGCGTGACACCGGCCGCGATATGCGCGACAAATACAAGGAAACCAGCCGGGGAGGGCTGGCGGTCAACGTCATCGAATGCTGAGCGCGCTTTAGCCCAGCCATCGGCGGCCGTTAACCGGATCAGGGGAAAACGGCGGCGGCGATGGCACTTCACGCTTCACCAGCACACAGGCAGGTCCGCGGCAGCCACTGGCTGCTGCGGGCGCTGCTGTGGACGGCCGCCGCGCTGAGCCTGCCGGCGCAGGCGCTGGAGCCGGACAAGCGATTCCAGGATTACGTCACCACCAACTGGTCGCTGGAACAGGGCCTGCCGCAGCTCAGCGTCACCGCGCTCGCCCAGGACGCCACCGGTTACGTGTGGATGGGCACGCAGGCCGGACTGGCACGCTTCGACGGTACCCAGTTCACCACCTTCGATGGTCACGCCTGGCCGGGCCTGAACAGCGGCGACATCCGCGCCCTGCTGCCCGAGCCCGATGGCCGGCTGTGGATCGGCACCGGGCTGGGCCTGGCCGTGCGCGAGCACGCCACCTTCCGCCAGCTCGATCCACTGCCCGCGCCGGATGGCCCGTTCGAAGTCACTGGCCTGACCCACGACGCCAAGGGCCGGGTACTGGTCGCCTCCAGCCAGGGCGTGTACGTCGTGGATGGCGATCACCTGACCCGCCTGCCGCAGCTGGAGAAACCCGCCACCGCGCTGCTCAACGAGGCGTCATCGCTGTGGGTCGGCGGCATCGGCCGCGTCCAGGAGCTGGCCGCCGACGGCAAGATCCGCGAGCTGCCCCTGCCCGACCCGGCCACCACCGCCACCGTGCACGTGCTGTTGCGCGCGCAGGAGCATCTGTGGGCCGGCACCAGCGTTGGCCTGTACGTGCTGCGCGACGGCCGCTGGCAGCTCTACAGCGGCGATCCGCTGCTGGCGCGCGCGCCGGTGGAAGCGATGCTGCTGGATCGCGACGACAACCTCTGGATCGCCGCTGCCGATCACCTGCTGCGCCTGCGCGACGGCCAGGTCACCGAGCGCGTCACCGGCGATCCGAAGCTGGCCACGCGCAGCCTGATGGAAGACCGCGAGGGCGACCTGTGGCTGGGCACGGTGGTGTCAGGCGCGACCCGCGTGTGGAACGGCGGCACGCGCCGCTACTCGACCAGCGACGGCCTGGCCGATCCGCTGCTGTGGGCCGTAGGCCAGGGCAACCGCGGCCAGATCTGGGTCGCCAGCAACGACGGCGTGGCGCTGTTCGACCATGGCCGCTTCAGCACACTGATCCCCGGCCGGCAGCTGCCGCATCCGGCGGCGTATTCGCTGCTGATTGAACAGGAACAGGCCTGGATCGGCACCCGCGCCGGCGTGGCGGTCATGCACATGGGCAAGGTCGAGCGGCCGGCGGTGCTGGCGCCGATGGACGGCAGCCAGATCAACGGCATCGTGCGCGATCCCAAGGGCCCGCTCTGGTTCGCCACCACCAACGGGCTGTTCCGCCTGCAGGGCGAGGTGCTCACCCGCTACGGAATCGATGAGGGCCTGGCCGATCCGCGCGTGCGGGTGCTGGCCATCACCCACACGGGCCGGCTGCTGGTGGGCACCTATACCGGCCTGTACGAATGGCGCAACGAACGCCTGATGCCGCTCGGCCGCGACCGCGGCTTCCCGGCCGACACCCACGTCACCGCCATCCATGAACTGGCCGATGGCCAGTTGCTGGTCGGCAACCTGTCGCGCGAGACTTTGCTGCTGTTCGACGGCCAGCGCTGGACCGAGCTGGGCCAGGATCGCGGCCTGCCGGCCAACCCGGTGTTCGTGATGGCGGCCGATGCGCACGGCCAGCTGTGGGTCGGCGGGCTCCGCGGCATCTACCGCTTTCCGCTGACCGATATCTCCAAGGTCGAAGGCTCGGCCACGGCGCAACTCAGCGTGCAGCAGCTGCTCAACGAACGCGGCGACCGCCACGGTGGGCAGAAGGGCGACTGCTGCAACGGCGCCGGCAACGCGCGCGGCTTCCTGCAGGACGGCGCGTTCTGGCTGCCGACCCGCGATGGCCTGGTGGCGATGGACACCGAGCGCGACCACGGCAACCCCCTGCCGCCGACGCCGCTGGTCGAACGCGTGCAGGTGCAGGGCCAGTGGCGCGACGTGGAAGCCGGCGGCGACTGGACCCTGCCCGCGCAGGCACGCGACCTGCGCTTCGAGTTCACCGCACTGACTTTCCAGGCGCCCGAACACACCGACATCCGCTACCGCCTGCGCGGCTACGACGCCAACTGGCTGACGCTGGAGAACATCAACCAGCGCAGCGTCAACTACACCAACCTGCCCGCCGGCAAATACACCTTCGAAGTGATCGGCGTGAACAACAGCGGCGTGCAGAGCGCCAAGCCGGCGCAGCTGGCGTTCGAGATCCATCCGTTCTTCTACGAGCAGTGGTGGTTCCGCCTCGCCGCCGGGCTGGCCGTGCTGCTCCTGATCGCGCTGGGCTACGGCTGGCTCTCGCGCCGCTATGCGCGCCAGCGTGCGGAGCTGGAAGCGCTGGTGCAGCAGCGCACGCGCGACCTGCGCGACGCCAACGAGCGGCTCGAAGCGCTCACCGTCACCGACCCGCTGACCGGCCTGCACAACCGCCGCTACCTGGGCCGGCAGATCCCGCTGGACCTGGCCTTCTACGACCGCGACATCGGCGTGGACATGCAACGCGACGCGCTGATGTTCGGCCTGCTGGACCTGGATCACTTCAAGCGCATCAATGACACCTTCGGCCATGACGCCGGCGACCGCGTGTTGCAGCAGGTGGCGCAGTGCCTGCGCGAGCTCACCCGCAAGGGCGACTACGTGGTGCGTTGGGGCGGCGAGGAATTCCTGCTGGTGTTCCGGCCGATGCCGCGCGCGCAGCTGCATGCACTGGGCGACCGCGTGTGCCGGACCATCGCGCAGAAGCCCTTCGACCTGGGCAACGGCCAGGCGATGCAGGTCACCGTGTCACTGGGCCTGATGGAATACCCGCCCTTCCCCGATGCGCCACAGCTATTGGGCTGGGAGCAGATGGTGGCGTTGGCCGACCGCGCGCTCTACCACGTCAAGGCCAACGGCCGGAACGGCTGGGCCGCGTACCGGCGCGCGCCCGGGGCCACCCTGGCTCAAGTGCAGGCCACCGATGGCCAGCCCGCGCAGCTCATCGAGGCCGGGCTGCTGGTGATGGTCGGCTCCGAGGCGCACGTGCCGGCGATGCCGGCGCCGTTGTAGCGCTTACTGCGACAGCACGAATACCCCGCGCTGCTGGCGTTTGGCCTGGCGCTTGGCGCTGGCCGCCAGTGATGCGATTTCCTCGGCGCTGGTGAACTGACCCGGCAGCGGGTGCACCACGCCGATGGCCAGCGTGGTCAGCGCGAACGTCGCGTAGCGGCCGCTGCGGTCTTCGCCTTCCAGCACCCCGCGCGCGACGTCCTCCGGATCGAACAGGGCCATTGCCGCGGCGTTGAACTCGGCCACGACGCGCTCGCAGCGCGCCTGCCAGTCTTCGCTCTGCAGCAGCACCACGAAATCATCGCCGCCAACATGGCCGACGAAATCCCAACGCGGGTCCGCATGCCGCGCCAGCGTGGTGGCCACCAGCTGGATCATGCGGTCGCCGCGGAAGTAACCGTACTGGTCGTTGAACGGCTTGAAGCTGTTGAGGTCGCAGTACGCGGCGGCGAATTCCTGCTTGCCTTCCAGCAGCCGGCCGATGTGCTCGGTAATCGGGATGTTGCCCGGCAACAGCGTCAGCGGGTTGGCGTAGCGCGCCGCCTCGATGCGCAGTTCGGTGACCCGGCGCACCAGGGCTTCGGACGCGCCCACGCCGCGATAGCGACCGCCCTCGACGATGATGAAACCGTCGGACAGATAGCGCTGGTCTTCGCCCAGCAGGATCTCGGACATCGCATCGATGCTCTGGCCGACATCGCACACCACCGGCGCGGTATGCATGTGCAGCGTGCACGGCTTGCGCCCGCTCAGCTCACGGGCGAACGGCATCGCCATGCGCTCGTTGAACACGCGCCGGTTGAGCAGGCCCAACGGCACGCCGTGGCCATCGACCACCGGTAGCGCGGGCAGCTGCGGATTGTTGCGGAACAGCTGCTCGGCATCGGTGTTGGAGGCGTCGTCGCGCAGGCACGGCGCCTCGATCATCAGGTGCTCGGCAGTGATCCGGCGGAAGCTGTTGGGCCGTGCGCTGCGCGGCATCACCGGCAGCTTGCCGCCTTCGGTGCGGAAGGCCTCGCTGCTGGCCTGCAGTGCGATCTGCGCGTTCGGGCGGCCCAGCAGATAACCCTGCGCATAAGGAATGCCGAGGTCCTGCACGATGCGCAGGTCCTGGCCGTCCTCCACGCCTTCGGCCACCAGCTCGGTGCCCAGGCTCTCGGCCACCTGCACCAGCGCCTTGACGATGCTCAGGCGCCCGCCGCTTTCGGCGATGCGATGGACCAGGTAGCGATCGAGCTTGACGAACTCCGGCGCCAGCTCGTGCCACAGCTCGAAGTTGGAATGCCCGTTGCCGAAATCATCCAACGCGATGCGCACGCCCGCCGCACGCAGGAAGCCCAGCGCATGCGCCAGCCGGCCCGAGTCCTCGACGATGTCGCGCTCGGTGATCTCGATGACGAAGCGGCGCAGGTCGTGGCCGGAGGACTGCAGGCTTTCCAGCACCTGCTGCGGCCGGCGCGGGTTCTGCAGCACCGCGTGCACGCTCAGGTTGACGAACAGCAGCCCGCCGCTGGCGAAGTCGAAGCTCGAGGTCGCGCTGCGCACCGCCAGCGTTTCCAGTTCGCCCAGGCGGCCCAGGTCGCGTGCCGCGTCCAGCAGCGCCAGCGGCGACTGGCCATCGTGCGGGCGCATCAAGGCTTCGTGCGCGACCACGCGCTGGGTATCCAGGCGCACGATCGGCTGGAACACCATGCCGAAGTCGGTACCGGCCAGTTCGTATGGACCGGCGCCCATGGCCATCGACGTGTCCCTCATGGCGACACCGGCAGCTGGACAGCGCGGCAGGAAAATCGAGCAAAGCCGCGCGCAGGCAGGCGCGGCGACAGCGTAGGCACGTACATCAAGGATCCCGTCAGGTGGAGTCACGCGCCGACCTGGCCGGGGGATGTTTCAGGCCTGGGGGCATCCCGCCCCCCGCAATGCAATCCTTTGCGATGGCGCCATTGGACGTGACGAACATGACGCCACCAAGACAGCCTGACCGACGCGTCACCCCGCCTTGCCGGCGTGGTCGATAGGCTGGCGGCCTTGCCCCACAGGAACCGCCCGTGCGCCCCCTCTTCACCGCCCTCCTGTTGGCCCTGAGCCTGCCCGTCGCCGCTGCCGAACAACCGGCCTACGGCCCGCGCCTGGAAGGCTTCGACTATCCGCATCCGGTGAAGACCTACGCCTTCCAGTCGCAGCAGCAGGCGCTGGAGATGGCCTACATGGATATCGCGCCGACCGGCAAGGCCAATGGCCAGACCGCGGTGCTACTGCACGGCAAGAACTTCTGCGGCGCCACCTGGGAAGCCACCATCGTGGCGCTGGCCAAGGCCGGCTATCGCGTGATCGCGCCGGACCAGGTGGGCTTCTGCAAATCGTCCAAGCCGCAGCACTACCAGTTCTCGCTGGCCGGGCTGGCCGACAACACCCATGCGCTGCTGGAAAGCCTGGGCATCGACAAGGCGGTGATCGTCGGCCACTCGATGGGTGGCATGCTGGCGATCCGCTACGCGCTGATGTTCCCGCAGGACGTGCAACACCTGGCGCTGGTCGACCCGATCGGCCTGGAAGACTGGAAAGCCGTGGGCGTGCCCTACCAGACCGTCGACCAGTGGCATGCGGGCGAGCTGAAAACCAGCTTCGACAGCATCAAGCAGTACCAGATGGACGTGTACTACGCCGGCACCTGGAAGCCGGAATTCGAACGCTGGGCACGTATGCAGGCGGGCCTGTATGCCGGCGCCGGCAAGGACATCAACGCCTGGGACCAGGCGCTGACCTACGACATGGTCTACAACCAGCCGGTGGTCTACGAACTGCCCAAGCTGGCCGTACCGACGACGCTGTTCATCGGCCTCAAGGACCGCACCGCGATCGGCAAGGGCAAGGCGCCGCCGGCGGTCCGCGCCACGCTGGGCAACTATCCGGTGCTGGGCAAGCAGGCCGCCAAGGCCATCCCCAACGCGACGCTGGTGGAATTCGCCGAGCTGGGCCATTCGCCGCAGGTGCAGGACCCGGCGCGCTTCAACGCCGCGCTGCTCAAGGCCTTGGCCACGCCCTGAGTTGACCCGCAGCGCAAGGACATCGGACGTGTTGCCACGCGCCGATGTCACCCAACATCACGTTTTTCAGGCGACGTCACACTTTCCCCTGCGTTCTTGGCACGCACCCTGCGCAACGGTATGGCGGGCTTCCGCGACGCCAGGGGGAACACCAGCCATGTATTCGGATTCACTGACCGCCGCATGCTTCTGCTGCGACCAGACGCTGCACTTCGCACCCGATGCCGACCAAGGTCAGGTCATCGAGCGCTATGGCATCGTCGTGTGCACGCCCTGTTTCCAGTCCAGCGCCGCGGGCTGGAAGCCCAAGCACGAACCCAAGTTGCTGCTGCAGCTGCAGCAGAGCCGCATCGCACCGCCGGTGCGTAACCCGCAGGGGCTGTTGCCGCGAGACTGAACAGGGAACTTGCGAATTCCCTACATCCTCAGAATCATTGCGTAACGGTCGCTGCCTTATTTTCCTGCACTGGATCACATCGGAGAGCTGCGCGAATGCTTCCCCTCGCCCGCCTATATGGCCAGCTTGCAGGGCTGCCGATCGAGATCCTGCATGCCGCCCTGGCCGAATATTCCTGCCAGGACCTGCAGACCCTGGTGTACGCCACCCACGCGCCCGAAGCGGCGGTGGAAGCGGCCGACATCATCCTGGCCTTCCGCATGAGCAACCTGCCGCAGGCCGCGCAGCTGGTGCACCGCGAGGACATCGTCGATGCGTTGGGCGTGGACATGCTGATGTCCATCCTCAAGCGCCAGGCTGACGTGACGCTGCACGCGTTTTCCTCGCTCAATGGCGACCTTGAGCCCGTCGGTGCCCTGGCCCGTGAACTGCTGCAGACCCGCGTCTCGCTGTCGCTGGAGCTGACCCAGCAAGCCCACCAGATGCTGGACGGCCAGCGGCCGGAATAAGCCCAGCGCGTCACTTCATGCGTCAAGCGGGCAGCCGCTCGCTGAGAGGCGCGTGGCCTTCAACGCTGGATCGCATCGAAGGCCACGCTGCCTTGAGGCCGCGCGCACGACATCCGACGTTTGCGCCCCGGCTTAGGCAGCGTGCGCTGCCGTGCCCAGTGCCACCGCGAGCACATCGTCCAGCAGCGCCGCGGCGGTGACTTCCGCACCTGCGCCCGGGCCCTGGACCAGCAGCGGCTGGTCGGGATAGCGGTCGCAGTGGATCGCCACGCGGTTGTCGGTGCCGGCGCCGCCGCACAGGGCGTGGTCGGCCGGCAGCGCGCGCAGGCCCACGCTCGCGCCAGCGGCGTCGAAGCGCCCGACCAGGCGCAGCTGCGCGCCGTCGCGACGCGCGGCCTCCAGCTGCTCCTGCAGCGGCGCGTCGAGCACGCTGAGCAGATCGTCGATCTGTGCATCGCTCGCATTGGCCAGCACCTGCGGCACCAGCGATTCCACGCGCACGTCATAGCTCTGCAGCGGCAGCCCGGCGGCGCGCGCCATGATCAGCAGCTTGCGGCGCACGTCTTCGCCGGACAGATCGATGCGCGGGTCCGGCTCGGTATAGCCGGCCGCGCGCGCCTGGCGCACATAGCTGGAAAACGCCTGCTCCCCATCGAAGTGATTGAACAGCCATGCCAGCGAACCCGACAGCACGCCTTCCACCGAGGTGATGCGATCGCCGCCGGCCACCAGCGCCCGCAGGCTGCGCAGCAGCGGCAAGCCGGCGCCGACCGTGGCGCTGTCGCCGTAGATCGCGCCGCCGTCGCGCGCGGCCTGTTCGATCGCCTGCGCACGCACCAGGTCCGCGCCACAGCCCAGCTTGTTGGCGGTGACCACGTGCACGCCGCGCGCCAGCCATTCGGCATGGCGCAGGGCGATGGCATCGCTGGCGGTGGCGTCGATGACGATGTCGCCGGCATCCAGCGCGTCGGCCTCGGCCCACGGCGGCACGATGCGGGTGTTGGCCGCCGCCTCGCGCAACTGCTGCAGGCTGGCTTCCAGCGTGTCGCTGCCTTCGATCACTTCACGCGAATTGGCGATCCAGGCGAACGCAGGCAGCGCGATACCGCGCGCCTGCAGGCGCCGGTAACGCGCCACCAGCGCGCTGCCGACCACGCCGGTGCCCAGCAGGGCCAGGCGCGGCGCGCGGCGCGCGTTGAGCCGGACGACCGCGCTCATGCGTCGACCGTTTTCCGCTTGGCCTGGGCCACCACCGCCTGCGCGCGCACCAGCGCGGCCTGCAGGTCGGCGACCAGGTCCTCGGTCAGCTCGATGCCGACCGACAGGCGCAGCAGGCCGTCGGAAATGCCGGCCTTGGCGCGCGCTTCCGGCGTCATCGCTGCGTGGGTCATGGTGGCCGGGTGCGCGACCAGGCTTTCCACGCCGCCCAGCGATTCGGCCAGGGTGAAGTACTTCAGGCCATCGACGAAGGCGCGCACGGCCGCTTCGCCGCCGTCCAGTTCAAACGAGATCATCGCGCCGAAGCCTTTCTGCTGGCGCGCGGCGATCGCGTGGCCCGGATGCGAAGCCAGGCCCGGGTAATAGACCTGGGCCACGGCGTCGTGCGCGTCGAGCAGGTCGACGATGGCGGTGGCGTTTTCCTGGTGCACGCGCAGGCGCGCATCCAGCGTGCGCAGGCCGCGCAGGGTGAGGAATGCATCGAACGGCGAGCCGGTCAGGCCCAGCGCGTTGGCCCACCAGGTCAACTGCTGGTGCAGCTCGGCATCGCGCGCGATCACCGCGCCACCGACCACGTCGCTGTGGCCGTTGACGTACTTGGTGGTCGAGTGCAGGACTAGGTCGGCACCGAATTCGATCGGACGCTGCAGCGCCGGCGACAGGAAGGTGTTGTCCACCACCACTAGCGCGCCGGCCTTGTGCGCCGCGTCGATGACGAAGCGCAGATCAGTGATGCGCAGCAGCGGGTTGGACGGGGTTTCGATCAGCACCAGCTTGGGCGACTGCGCCAGCGCATCGGCCAGCGAGCGCGGGTCGGTCAGGTCCGCGGTGATCAGCTCGAAGTGGCCCTTGTTGGCCAGCGCGTTGAACAGGCGCCAGCTGCCGCCGTACGCATCGTGCGGCACCACCAGCTTCTCGCCCGGCTGCAGCAGCGCGTTGAGCACCAGGTTGATCGCGCCCATGCCGGTGGCGGTGATCACGCCGCCGGCGCCGCCTTCCAGTTCGGCCAGCGCTTCGCCCAGCAGGTCGCGCGTAGGGTTGCCGCTACGGGTGTAGTCGTACTGGCGCTTGTTGTTGAAGCCGTCGAAGGAGAAATTGGACGACAGCACGATCGGCGGCGTGACCGCGCCATAGGCGGTGTCGCGATCGATGCCCGCGCGCACGGCGGCGGTGGCGGCGCTGCAGGGGATGTTCTCGTTGGCGGAATGGCTCATGGGGTGTCTCCGGTGGGGCGAAGGGCGGTGGCGAGGATCGCGTCGATGCGATCGGTTTCTTTCAGGAAGGCGTCGTGGCCATAAGGCGAGCGCAGCACGCGAAGGTGGCCGTTGGGACCGAGCCCTTCGACCAGCGTGACCAGGTCGGCCAGCGGCACCAGGCGGTCGCCTTCGACGGCGACCACGGTGGTGGGTACGGCGATCGTGGCCGGGTCGATGCGATGCAGGTCGATGGACTCGGACAGGCGCAGGAAGGCGTTGACCGGCGTACGCGCCACGTACTGCGCGCCGGCGGCGTCAAGGTAATCCTCGGCGGCCACACGCACGCGGCCGTTGACCAGCTCCGGCGCGGTGTCGAAGCGCTCGCCGAATTCCTCCGGCGTGCGGTAGCTGAGCATCGCGAACTGCCGTGCCAGCGACAGGCCCTGCTGGTCGGCACACTGCATCTGGCCCAGCGCGACCGCGTGGCGCTGCAGCGCGCGCCAGGCCGAGGCGAAGGGATGCGGGCGATGCGCGCCGCTGACTGCGATCAGGCGCTCGATGCGCTGCGGATGGCGCGCGGCCAGGTGCTGGCCAACCAGCGCGCCGTAGGAATAGCCAACGAAGGCGCGCAGCGCGGCAATCTCCAGCGCGTCGAGCAACGCGACGATGGCATCGGCCTGGTCGGCCGGATCAATCGGCGCGTCCAGAAGGCCATCGGCGCCGATGAAATCGAAGGAGAGGATGCGCACGCGCGCCGGGTCCAGCGTGCGGCCCGCGCGGACCAGGTCGTTGGCCCAGCCGCTCTCGGGGAACTGCGCGCTGGCCGCCACGTGGCGATGCGCGGAAATGCCGCCGGCCACGAACACCACCGGCGCGTCGGCCGGGCCCTGCAGTTCATAGCGCAGCGTCAGCGTGCGCGCGCCGGCATGACGCAACGCCAGGGCCACCGGCAGCTCACCGCGGATCGCGGGCGCAGCGGCGGCGGGCGTACAGCACGCATCGGCTTCGACGTATTCGGGGATGTGGGCGGTGACTGTATTCACGAGGCTCATGGCGGATCCGGGAGGAACGGCCATCGAGCTTTCGCGGGAAGCTCGCGTTCGTCGTGCCAAGGACAGAAAACAACACTGCCGTTGCAACGTACGAACCATCTTTCGGTCTAAACGCGTCAGGCGTCGCCGCAGGATTTGGCACCTACACGACACGCTGGATTGCGTCGCTGGCTGCCCCGGCTTCAAAGGGCCTGTCCCTCTGCCGGTCTCGATGGTGGAGCAAGGTTGCCAGCCCGGGCCAGGCATGTCAATCGCTTTATCAAGATGGAGAGATGGTCACCCCTGCAACCGTTGCCACGCCTGCCACATCGCCCACTCGGCCGTGACGCGGCTCGGCCATAATCGGGCGTAATGACCCGTTCCCTCCTGCTCTGCGCCGCCCTTGCCACCGTGCTCCTGGCCGGCTGCGCCACCACTGTCCCGCCCGCGGCCGTCACGGCGCCCGACACCGTGACGGCCGCGCCGCCGCCCGATGCGGTGGTCAAGGAGGCCTGGATCTCGACCGGCGATGTGCAGGAGGAACTGGATTCGCTGGCCGTCTGGCCGACCGAGGACGGCGGCGCCTGGGTGATCGCCACGGCCAAGTCCAACAACCAGCTGATGGTCTTCGACGCCGATAGCGGCCAGCGCCTGCGCACCGTCGGCGGGGCCGGCGATGGCCCGGGCCAGTTCAAGCGACCCAACGGCGTCGCGGTGTGGGGCGACCTGGTGTTCGTGGTCGAACGCGACAACCACCGCGTGCAGGTACTGCAGCTGCCGGACTTTAGCCCCCGCGGTTTCATCGGCGCCGATACGCTCAAGGTGCCCTACGGCCTGTGGCTGCAGGAAACCGCGCCGGATGAGCTGGAGCTGCTGGTCACCGACAGCTTCATGACCGACTTCCGCACCGGCGTGCTGCCGCCGCGCGCGCAGATGGATCAGCGCGTACACCGCTTCCGCGTGGCCCTGAACGGCGACGGGCCGGTCACGGGCACGGATTTGGGCAGCTTCGGCGACACCGGCGATGCGGGGATGCTGCGCATGGTCGAGTCCATCGCCGGCGATCCGGCCCACGACCGCCTGCTGATTGCCGACGAGGACGCGCGCGTCGGCTCGACCCTGCGCGACTACACGCTGGACGGTGCTTTTCGCGGAACCAGCCTGCCGCGCTTTGCCGCCGATGCCGAAGGCGTGGCGCTGTGGGACTGCGACGTGGATGGCGGCTGGTGGATCGCCGTGGACCAGACCAGCCCGACCCTGTTTCGCCTCTACGACCGCGCCAGCCTGACGCCGGCCGGCACCTTTAGCGGCGAGGTGGTGGCGCAGACCGATGGCGAGGCGCTGTACGCCGCCGGCACGCCGCGCTTCCCCGATGGCGCGCTGTTCGTCCAGCACGACAACCGCGCCGTGGCAGCCTTCGACCTGCGCGACATCGCCCGCGCCTTGCGCCTGCGCGGCAGCTGCCTGCCGTGAGGCCGCGCCTGGCCTGCGCGCTTGGCCTGGCGCTGCTGGCCACGCTCTCCAGCGCGCAGGCCGGCCGGTTCTACAAATGGACTGATGCCAAGGGCGTGGCCCACTACACCGGCACACCGCCGGCGCAGGACCCTGCGCCTAACGCGCGCGTCGACGTCCTGCATTTCCAGAACACCCCGACCAGCCTGGTCAAGCTGCGCCTGGAACAGACGCCCACCCGCTACCAGGCCTGGGTCGACAACCTGCTGCCCGGCCCGGTCCAGGTGGAGCTGTCCTTCGCCAGCCAGCGCGGGGTGATCGCCTCGCCCAGCCTGCCCACGCGCAAGGTGATTCCCGCCAACGGCAAGGTGCTGGTATCGACCCTGATCCTGGCCGATCCGCAGGCCGGCAGTGAAGTACGCCTGAAGCTGCAGGCCCAACCCGGCGACCCGCAGGCCAAGCCGCTTGGGGTGATGTACCAGCTTCCATTCGCCGCGCCAGTGCGCGTGGACCAGGGACCGGGCGGGCATTTCAGCCACGACGATGCGCAGAACTTCGACGCCATCGATTTCGCCCTGCCCGAAGGCACGCCGGTGCTGGCCGCGCGCGATGGCGTGGTGATGCAGGTCGAAGGCGATTTCGAGCAGGCCGGCTTGGACAAGGAGAAGTTCGGCGGGCGCAGCAACTTCATCCGGGTCCTGCACGGCGACGGGACCATGGCGCTGTACGCGCACCTGCAACCCGAGGGCGTGCTGGTGCGCGCCGGGCAGTCGGTCAGCGCCGGGCAGCGGATCGGGCTGTCGGGCAACACCGGCTTTTCGACCGCGCCGCACCTGCACTTCGTGGTGCAGGTCAATGCGGGGATGCGGCTGGTCTCGGTGCCGTTCGAGATGCGCGGGCCGCTGGGCGAACTGCGTTTTCCGCACTAGGAACGAGGGCGTGTCGACACATCGCGGCCGGTGACATCGTTCAGCGTCCGTTGACGGCAAAATTTATTACACAAGTGTAATATTAGCTTGTGAACAGATTCGATCCCCCGCCCAGCCGCTTCGACGCGACCGAACTGGGCCTGCAGGCCACCTGCCGCAAGCACGCCAGCTTCCCCAAGCCGGCGGCCACGGTGGTGCGCATGGTCAAGCTGTTGCACAAGCTCACCGTCGATCACGGAAACGAGCTGCTGCGCGCACACGGCCTGAGCTATCCCGAATACAACGTGCTGATGATGATCGACGCCAGCCCCGACGGTGCGCTCAATCCTTCGCTCATCGCCGATGCGGCCGGCGAGAAGTCGGCCAACGTCACCCGCCTGACCAACCAGCTGGTCGACAAGGGCCTGATCGCGCGCCAGCCCAGCGCGCACGACCGGCGCATGTCGCTGCTGCGCCTGACTGCGCAAGGCGAGGCGCTGATCGCCGCGTTCCTGCCCGACGTCAGCGACCAGCTGCTGGCCTACACGCGCCACCTGGATGCCGGCGAACAGGCCCAGCTGCAGCAGCTGATGGCCAAGCTGCTGCGCGGCGTGGAAGACGCGCTGTGAACGCACCGGTCGCCCCCACCGACGCGCCGCGCACGCCGTGGACCACGCAAGTGCGCGAAGCCCTGCGCGGCGAAGGCGCGGCCTGGATGTTCGTGTTCAAGGTGCTGCTGTCGATCTATCTCGCCGGCATGATCGCCATGCGCATGGGCTTCTCTTCGCCCAGCACCGCGATGATCACGGTGATCGTGGTGATGAACCGGCAGAGCGGCATGGTCCTGGCCAAGGCGTTCTATCGCGCGCTCGGCACCATCGTCGGCAGCATCGCGGCGGTGTGCATCACCGCGCTCTTTCCGCAACAGCCGGTGCTGTTCCTGCTGGCGCTCTCGATTTGGGTCGGGCTGTGCGCCGGCGGCGCGCTGATGTTCCGCAATTTCCGCTCGTACGGGTTCGTGCTGTCGGGCTACACCGTGGCGATCATCGCCTTGCCCGCGGTCAACGAACCGACGCAGGTGTTCATCCTTGCCACCGCACGCCTGACCGAAGTGCTGCTGGGCCTGCTGGTGAGCGCGGTGGTGTTCGACGTGGTGTTCCCCGCGCGCCTGCGCAACAGCCTGCGCACGGCGGCCAACAGCCTGATGACCAGCTTCCTGGACTTCGTCCGCGACGGCACGCGCGGCGCGCTGCCGCGCGAGAAGATGGAACAGGCGCACCTGCGCTTCGTGCGTGAGTCGATGGCGCTGGAAGACCTGCGCTCGTCGGTGGTGTTCGAAGATCCCGAAGCCCGCGTGCGCAGCCGCCGCATGCGCCTGCTCAACCAGCGCTTCATGGCCGCGTCCACACGCTTCCAGTCGCTGCATCACCTGATCAACCGGCTGCTGCGCAGCGATCCCAACGATGCCGTCGCCGGTGCGCTGATGCAGCTGTACCGGCCGCTGGGCGAAGCGCTGGCCGCGCGCCGGGTAGGCGACCACCAGGACATCACCACGCGCCTGGATGACGTGCTGGCCGTGCAGCCCACCCGTGCATCCGCACTGCGCGCTTCATTGCCGGCACCACGCCTGGATGACTTCGATACCGGCGCGTCGCTGCTGTTGCGCTTCACCGAAGAACTGCGCGACATGACCCACACCGCCGCGGCCATGCAGCAACCCGGCATCGGCGGCCAGCTGGCACGCGCCAGTGAGCAGGTGCGCTTCCGCTACGCGACCGATCGGGTCTCGGTTGCGATCACCATTGGTCGCAGCTTCCTGGTCTCGCTGCTGCTGGGCCTGGCCTGGATGCAGAGCGGCTGGGCCAGCGGCGCCGGCGCGATGGCCAACGTGATCGCCTTCACCGCGATCCTGGCCGCCGGCCCCAATCCGAACATCACCGCCGCGCAGATCACCAAGGGTTTTTCGATCGGCCTGCTGATGGCCTTCGTCTGCGTCACCCTGGTGATGCCGCGCATCGATTCCTACGGGATGCTGGTGCTGGGAACGGCGCCGTTCCTGATGCTGGCCGTGTACCTGTCCACGCGCCCTGCGTTGTTCGGCATGAGCCTGGGCATGTGCCTGGGCACGCTGGTGCCGCTGAGCCTGGGACTGGCGCCGAGTTTCGATGTGGCCAGCTTCCTCAACAACGGCGTGGCGTTCCTGATGGGCGCGGTGCTGGCGATGGTCGCTTTCCAGGTGATCCCGTCGGTAATCGGCACGCAGTACCAGCGCCGTCGCCTGCTGACGGAGCTGCGCCATCAGGTCACGCTCGCCGCGCGCGCGCCGCTGGATGGCCTGGCGCCGCGCTTCGAGAGCGTCAGCCGCGACCTGTTCCTGCAGGTGGTCACCCACACCCAGCCCGGCAGCGCCGAATCGCGCACCCTGCTGGCCTGGGCGCTGGCCGTGCACGAGACCGGCCGCACCCTGATCGAGCTGCGCCACGACAGCATCGACGCCGCCGTGCCGCGCGCGATCGAAGCGCATATCGACGCAGCCGTCTCGGCGATCGCACGCCTGTACGACCACCTCTCGCCCGCCGATCACCAGGCCGCGCTGTCGCATCTGGATGCGGCGCTGGCCGACACCGTTGTCGAAGGCGTCGTGCCGCCGTCGCTGCAACCGGTTCGCCAGCACCTGCACCTGCTGCGCAGCGCGCTGCGCGATGCCGATTCGGTCCTGGCCGGTGCGGCCGGCGGCCATCCCGATACCACCACGGAGGCGCCCCATGCTGCCGTCTGAAATTTCCATCGGCGGCGTGTACGTGCCGGGCCTGCTGGTCCTGGCAATCGCGCTGTTCGTCCTGTTCTGGATCCTCGACGGCATCGCCGGCCGCATCGGCCTGTACCGCCACGCCTGGCATCCGCCCCTGTTCCGCCTGGCCCTGTATGTCTGCGTGTTCGGACTGCTCGGCCTGGCCCTGCTCAACTGACGAATCCATATGAACACCCAATCCCTGATCCGTACCGCCCTGACCGTGATCGTGGTGCTGGCCGCGGCCCTCATCGGCCACGCGCTGTGGAAGCACTACATGTATTCGCCGTGGACGCGCGATGGCCGCGTGCGCGCCGAGATCGTGCGCGTGGCGCCGGATGTCTCCGGTCTGGTCGCCGAGGTCGACGTGCATGACAACCAGCTGGTGAAGGCCGGCGACGTGCTGTTCCGCATCGACCCGCGCCGCTTCGAACTGGCCCTGGCCCAGGCCGATGCCGACCTCGGCGCCGCCCAGGCCGCCGCGCGCGCCGCCGGTGCCAGCATCTCCGCCGCCAGCGCCGGCACCGCCGCCAGCCAGGCCGATTACGAAAAGTACGAAGCCCAGTCCGAGCGCCGCCAGAAGGCGGCCGCGGTGATCTCCGCCGAAGACCGCGCCGACGCCGTGGCCACCGCGCGCGCCGCGCAGGCCGCCGTCGCCCAGTCGCGCGCCAACCGCAACGCCGCCACCGCCTCGCAGGCCCAGGCCCTGGCCGCGGTCGAGCAAGCACAGGCCGCCGTCGACCTGGCCCAGCTCAACCTGGAACGCGCCACCGTGCGCGCCACCGCGCCGGGCTACATCACCAATCTCGATGTCCGCATCGGCGACTACGCCAGCGCCGGCAGCGCGCGCATGGCGCTGGTGCGCAGCGACAGCCTGTGGGTGTATGGCTACTTCGAGGAAACCAAGCTGCCGCTGATCCGTGCCGGCGATGTCGCCGACGTGCGCCTGATGAGCGGCGGCCACGCACTCAAGGGCACAGTCGAAGGCATCGCGCGCGGCATCACCGACGCCGACAACCCCACCAGCAGCGGCGACCTGCTGGCCGATGTGAGCCCGACCTTCAACTGGATCCGCCTGGCCCAGCGCGTGCCGGTGCGCGTGCGCATCGATCCAGCCAGCATCCCCAAGGACATGGTGCTGGCCGCCGGCATGACTGCCTCGGTCACCGTGCATCCGGCACAGCGCGACTGAGCATTTGCGGGCGCCGCTTCAGCGGCGATGAGGCTTTCTTCAAATTGTTTCGGAGAGCCCCATCGCTGCTGAAACGGTTCGCACAAGCATCAACAGCTCACCGCAATCGCAGGCATAAAAAAGCCCCGCAACCGCGGGGCTTCTTCCTTCACCGCAGGCTGAAACTCAGCCCTTGGTGTAGTCGCGGCTCGGCGAGCCGGTGTAGATCTGGCGCGGACGGCCGATGCGGGCATCGGGATCGACCTGCTGTTCCAGCCAATGCGCGACCCAACCCGGCGTACGGCCGATGGCGAACATGACGGTGAACATTTCGGTCGGGATCTTAAGCGCCTTGTAGATGATGCCGCTGTAGAAGTCGACGTTCGGATAGAGCTTGCGCTCCACGAAGTAGTCGTCCTGCAGCGCGGCTTCTTCCAGCTTCATCGCCACTTCCAGCAGCGGATCGTTGACGCCCAGTTCGCCCAGGACCTTGTGGGTCATCTCGCGGATGATCTTGGCGCGCGGATCGAAGTTCTTGTACACGCGATGGCCGAAGCCCATCAGGCGGAACGGGTCGTTCTTGTCCTTGGCGCGCTCGACGGCCTTGGCCACGTTCTTCGCATCGCCGATCTCGGCCAGCTGCTTGAGCACGGCTTCGTTGGCGCCGCCGTGTGCCGGGCCCCATAGCGCGGTGATACCGGCTGCGACCGAGGCGTACGGGTTGGCACCGGTGGAACCCACCAAGCGCACGGTCGAGGTCGACGCGTTCTGCTCGTGGTCGGCGTGCAGGATGAAGAGCAGGTCCATCGCCTTGGCGACCACCGGGCTCAGCTCCAGGTCTTCGCTCGGCACTTCGAACATCATGTGCAGGAAGCGCTCGACGTAGCTCAGGTTGTTGCGCGGATAGCGGATCGGCTGGCCGGCGGTGTAGCGGTGCGCGGCAGCGGCCAGGGTCGGCATCTTGGCGATCAGGCGGATCGCGGCGAGGCGGCGCTGTTCCGGATCGTTGAGGTCCAGGGTGTCGTGGTAGAACGCCGAGAGCGAGGCGACCGACGCGGCCAGCATGGCCATCGGGTGCGCGTCGTGACGGAAGCCCTGCAGGAAGCTCTTGAGCGACTCATGCATCATCGTGTGATGCGTGACTTCGTGTTCGAACTTGCTCAGCTCGTCCGAGCTGGGCAGCTCGCCGTTCATCAGCAGGTACGACACTTCGGTGAAGCTCGACTTGGCGGCCAGCTGGTCGATGGGATAGCCGCGATACAGCAGCACGCCCTTGTCGCCATCGATGTAGGTGATGGCCGATTTGCAGCTGGCGGTGGCGCCAAAACCGGGGTCGTAGGTGAAGAGACCCGTTTCCTTGGTCAGCTTGGAGATGTCGACGCAGTCGTTGCCAAGCGTGGGTTTCAGTACAGGCAGGGCCACCGATTTTTCACCGGCGGTCAGCGTGACCTGGTCAAGTTCGGACACAGTGCACTCCTTCGTGGGGAAGCGCCAAAGCCTGTCGGCCGTGGCGCAGGACAGGATCCGCAGCAAAAGGCGCTACGGAGTCCGAGGATTATCGCATACGGCCGCGGATCGATGCCTGTTTTGAATGGATTGCGTCAGATGAAAGGACGCGTTTTCGGCTGACACCTGCGTCAGTCGCGCGCATACGAAAACGGCCGCGTCCCGAAGGACGCAGCCGTTGTTCGAACATGCGGAACGAATCGTTCGATCAGCGCGCGTAGCGCTTCTGGAACTTGTCGATGCGGCCGCCGGTGTCCATGACCTTGTGCTTGCCCGTGTAGAACGGGTGCGAAGCGGACGACACTTCAACCTTGACCAGCGGGTATTCGTTGCCGTCTTCCCACTTCACGGTTTCCTTGCTGGCAAGGGTCGAGCGGGTCAGGATCTTGAAATCGGAAGTGACATCGTGGAAGACGACGTCACGGTACTGCGGATGGATGTCGGCTTTCATGCGGCACCAATGAATAGTGAAAATTTGAGCCGGGCATTCTAGCGGCCCGATTCACCTCGTGCAAGGGGGCTCAGCAGGCCGCCAGCGCGGCCTGCACCAGCGCCTCGAACCGGGCCTGGTCGTAACCCAGCAACAGCCGGGCATTGTCCGGGCGACCGGTCTGGCGATTCCAGTCGGTGATCGTCGCGCCACGCGTCAGGGTGCCGGCCAGCTCGACCGCGAACGGGCGCGATTCCAGCCGGGTGGCGCCGTCCGGATGCAGGGCATAGGCCATCGCCAGCGCATCGGCGCTGTGCCAGCGGTCGCCGCGGCGGTCGGCCGACCACAGCCGGGTCTGGCGCGAGATCTGGTCGTAGAACGCCGCCCGTGGCGACGGTGCGGTCAGCCATTGCTCGACATCGGCATGCGGCAGGCCGTGAGCCATCGTCGCTTCCCAGTCGGCCACGTCGAACTGCGGGAAGGCCTCGAACACCAGATGCGCCGCTTCCGGGTCGAAGGCCACGTTGAACTCGGCTGCCGGGGTCAGGTTGCCGTGGGCGGAAACCGCGCCGCCCATCACCACCAGCCGCTTCACCCGCTGCGGCAGCGTCGGATCGAGCTTCAGCGCGACGGCGACATTGGTCAGCGGACCCAGGGTGACCAGAAGCAGCTGGCCTGCGTATTTGTGCGACAGGCGCAGGATCGCCAGCGCCGCGTGTTCGGCCTGCACGCCGTGGGCAGCCGGCGCATAGCCGACATCGCCGAAACCATCCTGGCCGTGCACGTCGGCCGCATCCGGCGAGGGATGCAGCAGCGGGCCGGGACAGCCGGCGTAGACCGGCACGTCGCTGCGGCCGGCGACTTCGCACAGCTTCAGCGCGTTGCGCACGGTGTGGTCCAGGCCGACATTGCCGGCGGCGATGGTCAGGCCGACCACCGCATGCGCGGTGTCGTTGAAGGCCATTAGCAGGGCGAGCGCGTCATCCACGCCCGGGTCGGTATCGATCAACAGCGGAGTTTTTTCAGTCATTCCCCATTATGGCCCGCGCCATGTTGCTGCTTCCAACGCGTCCATCACGCGCCTGCTCGCGGGCAAAAAATTGGCCGCCATTTCGGCAGCCACGGGGGGATGGGCGGTCGTTTGACCCAGGGGATTGGCCCGACACCCATCGGGTTCAACGCAGGCGGCGATCATGCCAGGCCACGCTCACGCGCTGGCGTAGCGTGCGGCGCCGCCGATCCAGCGCTCGGTAATGCGCTCGGCCAACGCGGGCGAAGTCGCCAGGAGCGTTTCGGCCAGGTCATGCACCTGCGGCAACAGGCCAGCATCGCGCGCCAGGTCGGCGACGCGGAACGCCGCCAGGCCGGTCTGTCGCGTGCCGAGCAGTTCGCCCGGGCCGCGCAATTCCAGGTCTTTCTCCGCGATGACGAAGCCATCGTTGGTTTGCCGCATCGTGTCCAGGCGCTCGCGCGCCATCTGCGACAGCGGCGCCTGGTACAGCAGCACGCACGACGAAGCCGCCGCGCCGCGCCCTACCCGCCCGCGCAGCTGGTGCAACTGGGCCAGGCCGAGGCGCTCGGCGTTCTCGACCACCATCAGCGAGGCATTGGGCACGTCGACACCGACTTCGATCACCGTCGTGGCGACCAGCAGGTCGCTTTCGCCCTGCTTGAAGGCCCGCATCACCGCCTGCTTTTCTGCTGGCTTCATGCGCCCGTGCACCAGCGCCACGCGCGCGTGCGGCAGCACTTCGGTGAGCTGTTCGAAGGTGGTCTGCGCGGCCTGGGCTTCGATGCGCATCGCAGGGCCACCGCGCGGTGCGGGCGCCGCCTTGGGGTCGTCCTCGGCTTCTTCGATCAGGGTGCAGACCCAGTACACCTGCCGGCCTTCGGCGCAGGCGGCGCGGATGCGCTCGATCAGTTCGGGCCGGCGCTCGGCGTTGAGCGCAATCGTCTGCACCGGCGTGCGGCCCGGCGGCAGTTCATCGATCGCCGAGACATCCAGGTCGGCGTACGAGGCCATCGCCAGCGTGCGGGGAATCGGCGTGGCCGTCATCACCAGCTGATGCGGCACGCGACTGGCCCCATCGCGATCCTGCGAACCCTTGTCGCGCAGCGCCAGGCGCTGGTGCACGCCGAACCGATGCTGCTCGTCCACGATCGCCAGCGCCAGATCGTGGAAGGCGACCGACTCCTGCATCAGCGCATGGGTGCCGACCACGACCTGTGCGTGCCCGTTGGCAACCTCTTCCAGCACCTTGGTGCGCGCCTTGCCGGTGACCTTGCCGGCCAGCCAGGCCACGCGCACGCCCAGCGGCTCGAGCCAGCCGCGCAGGTTGGCTAGATGCTGCTCGGCCAGCAGTTCGGTCGGCGCGGCCAACGCGACCTGCTTGCCCTTCTCGACCGCCAGCATCGCCGCCAGCGCGGCCACCACGGTCTTGCCGCTGCCCACGTCGCCCTGCACCAGCCGCAGCATCGGTCGCGGCTGCGCGAGGTCGCTACGGATCTGGGCGAGCACCTTCTGCTGCGCGCCAGTGAGCTTGAACGGCAACGCCTTGAGCAGCTTGTTCACCAGCACACCCTTGCCTGCCAGCGCGTGCGCGCCGTGCTGCTGCAGGGCGATGCGTTGGCGACGCAGGCTCAGGTGATGCGCGAGCAATTCCTCCAGCGCTAGCCGACGCTGCGCCGGATGCGTGCCGGCCGAGAGCGCAGCCACATCGGCGTCGCGCGCCGGGCGATGCATGGTGATCAGCGCTTCGCGCAGGGTCGGTAGGCGCAGTTCGCGCAGCAGGTGCTCGGGCAGCAGTTCCAGCGCGACCTGGTCGGGCAAGCGATCCAGCGCCTGGGCGATCAGCTTGCGCATCGTCGCCGGGCCGACGCCTTCGATCTGCGGATACACCGGTTCCAGCGTGTCGCCCAGCGGCGATTCGCCTTCGATGCCGATCAGCTTGTAGCTAGGATGGACGATCTCCAGCCCCTGCTGCCCCGGACGCGGCGTGCCATACACGCGGATGCGCTGGCCAATGGCGAACTGCCCGACCTGCGCGGCACGAAAATGGAAGAAGCGCAGCACCAGCGTGCCGTAGGAGTCATCGCCAATCGCAACGCGCAACACCGGGCGATAGCGGAACCCGCGTTCGACCGCTTCGATCGTGCCTTCCACTTGCGCGGCGACGCCGGGCTGCAGGCGCGCGATCGGGGTCAGCGAAGTACGGTCTTCGTAGCGCAGCGGTAGCTGCAACCACAGGTCCTGCAGCGTCAGCAGGCCGCGCGCCGCAAGCTTCTCGGCCACCTTCGGGCCGGCGCCACTCAAGCCGACGATGGGTCGGTTGAAGGCGGGTTCCAGGCTGCGGGCGGCGGACGGCATCGCATAAGGATGCCGGCCGCCACCTGCGATTACCACTTCAATCCATCGCGCGCGGCTGTCGGAAAACGCCGCGCGCGATACGGCGCGATCAGCCGCCGAGCACCATCACCGCGTCGACTTCGAACAGCGCCGCCTTGGGCAGGCCGGAGACTTCGATGGTGGAACGGGCCGGGAACGGCGCGACGAAGTATTCCTGCATGACCGCGTTGACCGCGGCGAACTGCGACAGGTCGGTCAGGTACAGGCCCAGGCGCACGATGTCGCCCAGCGAGCCGCCAGCGGCTTCGGCCACGGCCTTGAGGTTGTCGAACGAACGACGCGCCTGCGCACTGATGTCGCCTTCGACCAGATTGCCGGTAGCCGGGTCCAGCGGGATCTGGCCGGAGAAGTACACGGTGTTGCCGGCGCGCACGGCCTGCGAATACGGGCCGATCGCGGCCGGAGCCTGGTCGGTGTGGATGATCTGCTTGGTCATGCGGGCGGGCCTTGTGTAATGAACTCAGGCTCGCATTGTAGGCGCTGCGCGGTGACAGGCTCCACGCGACGCGCCCTGGCGCGGCGGCAGAACCTGATGTTTTACGTGCGCCGCACGCCCAGCACCGACTGCAGGCGGCGCACGCGGCGCATCACCTCGGCCAGGTGGCTGCGGTCGCGCACCTGGATGTTGAAGCGCATCACCGCCGCGTTGATGTCGCGCTCCAGGTATTCCACGCGCTCGATGTTGGACTGGCTCTGCGCGACCGCCGCAGCGACCTGCGCCAGGGCACCGGTGCGGTTTTCGACCTCGATAAGCAGGCTGGCGTCGTAATCGCCACTGACATTGGAATCCCAGTCGATCGGCACCCAGCGATCCGGCGACTTGCGGAACTCGGCGACGTTGGGGCAATCGAGCCGGTGCACCACGATGCCCTTGCCGGCGGTGTGGAAGCCCATGATCTCGTCGCCGGGGATCGGCTGGCAGCAGTTGGCGAAGCTGATCACGCCACGCTCGCCGCCGGTGATCAGGATCTTCTCGATCGAATGCTTGGAGTGGCCGCCGCTACGCAACTCGGCGAAGGCCATCATCGCCTGCGCCGCCTGCGCCGGCATCCAGTTGCCCAGCGCCACGTCTTCCAGCAGGGCTTCCAGGCGCGGGTATTTGTGTTCGGTGAGGAAGGCCTCCAGGCGCTGCGCCGGCAGGCGGTCGAGCGAGCTGTCGAGGTCTTCCAGCGCGCGATCGAGCATGCGATGGCCCAGCTGCACGGCATCTTCGTGGCCGAGCTGCTTGAGCTGGTGGCGGATCGCGGTGCGCGCCTTGCTGGTGACCACGAACTCCAGCCACTGCGGCTTGGGCGCGGCCGACTTGGCGGTGATGATCTCCACGCTCTGGCCGCTGGCGAGCTTGGTGCGCAGCGGTACCAGCTTCTTGTCCACGCGCGAGGCCACCGCCTGGTTGCCCACGTCGGTGTGCACGGCGTAAGCGAAATCCAGCGCGGTCGAGTTGCGCGGCAGCGAGAGGATCTTGCCCTTGGGCGTGAACAGGTAGACCTCGTCCGGGAACAGGTCGACCTTGACGTTGTCCAGGAATTCCAGCGACGAGCCGGCCGAGCGCTGGTTCTCGATCAGTTCGGAAATCCACGCATGGGCGCGGCTCTGCGCGCTGCTCGGCATCTGCTGGCCGAATTTGTAGGTCCAGTGCGCGGCGATGCCGCGTTCGGCGACCAGGTCCATTTCCTCGGTGCGGATCTGCACCTCGATCGGCGACCCGTAAGGACCGAACAGCACCGTGTGCAGCGACTGGTAACCGTTGGCCTTGGGGATCGCGATGAAATCGCGGAAGCGCCCGTCCAGCGGCTTGTACTGCGCGTGCGCGGCACCGAGCGCGTGGTACGCATCGGGCACCGACGCGACGACCACGCGGAAGCCGAACACATCCATCACCTGGTCGAAGCTTTTCCCTTCGCTGCGCATCTTGGTGTAGATGCTCCAGGCAGTCTTGACCCGGCTCACCAGCCGGTTGGCGATGCCTTCGCGCGTCATCCGCTGCGACAGATCGGTTTCGATCTGGGCGAGCGCCTCGCGGCGCATCACCGGCTGGCTCTGGATGTGTTTTCGGATCACCGCATGGCGCCACGGATACATCGCGGCAAAGCTCAGGTCCTGCAGCTCGGACTTGACCAGGCTCATGCCCAATCGCTGTGCGATCGGCGCATAGATGTCCAGCGTCTCGCGCGCGATGCGGCTGCGCGCTTCCGAACTCTGCGCGCCAAGCGTGCGCATGTTGTGCAGGCGATCGGCCAGCTTGATCATGATCACGCGCAGGTCGCGCGACATGGCCAGCAGCATCTTGCGGAAGGATTCGGCGGCGGCTTCCTTGCGATCGCGGAACTTCAGCTTGTCCAGCTTGGTGACGCCATCGACCAGTTCGGCCACGGCTTCGCCGAAGGCGCTGGCGATTTCCTCGCGGGTCAGCGGCGTGTCTTCGATGGTGTCGTGCAGGACCGCGGCGATCAGCGTCTCCACGTCCATGCCCAGCTCGGCCAGCACCTGCGCCACGGCCACCGGATGGGTGATGTAGGGCTCGCCCGACTTGCGGGTCTGGCCTTCGTGCGCGGCGGCGCCGACTTCCCACGCGCGGCGCAGCAACGGCAGCTGGTCATCGGGCAGGTAGCTGGCAGCGGCCTCGAAACGGCGGACGTACTCCGGTACGTCGTCGTCCTCTGGCAGCTGGGGTCGGATGGCCTTGCTGGAACGCCCTGAGTTCATTGCACAAAGCCTATGCCAGCGACGCCATCGCGGCAATGCACCATGTGCGGGAAATCACGCGTTCGGGATGGTGCAAGTCCCGGCCAGCGGCAGGAACCGCTGCCAGCACGCGCGCCACCGCGTGGCCGCAGCCCTGAAATGCCGACGGCCCGCACAAGGCGGGCCGTCGGGTGGAGCAAGCAGGTCGATCTTGCGATCGATCAGTCGTCGCCCTTGGACATGTCGTCGTCGGCGACCACTTCGGCGGCGGCCCACTCCAGCGCTTCGCGCTCGGCGCGCTCACGCTCGGCCTTCTCGACGCGGTCGATCAGCTCGTTGTCGACCTTGCGCGCGGCGATTTCACGCAGCGCCAGCACGGTCGGCTTGTCTTCGGTCTCGTTGTCGATGGTGGCCTCGACGCCGTTGGCTAGCTGGCGGGCGCGCTTGGCGGCCATCATGACCAGCTCGAAACGGTTGTCGACGACTTCCAGGCAATCTTCTACGGTGATGCGGGCCATGTGGGCTCCAGGCGGACTGCCACCGGCAAGGTGGGCCGCGCGAATAGCGGAAAGGGACCGCGGATTCTAGGGGCGCCCGCCCCGGATTGCAATGCAATCCTTCAAAATCAGGCAGTTAAGCCAGATCCCAGCCCAAGAATCGGCTCAACGCCGCGGCAGATGGCGCGGGACCCGCGCCTGCAGCAGCGCGATCAGCTTCGGGTCCATGAAGTCGTAGTCGTCCGGAATGTCCAGGCAGGCCACGCGCACGCCGTCCAGATGCGGACGGAATTTCTGCGATAGCCGCGAACGCTGCGCTTTCTCCATGACCAGGACCAGATCGGCCCAGGCCAGCAGTTCGGGCGTCAGCGGGTCTCGGCGTCGTGGTTCAGGCCGGCCGAGGCCGCTTCGATTCCGGGCCAGTCGGCGAAGACCTGCTCGGCGGTCGGGCTGCGCAGCCGGTTCTGGCTGCAGACGAACAGGACGTTCAAGCAGTGCGCGCGTCAGTCCGCCAACAGGGCGTCGATCAGGCCGCCGTGCTCGGCCTTCTGCTGCTCACGGCGCAGACGGCTGGCGGTAAAGATCGCGCACATTTCGTCGACGGCCTGGTCGAAGACCTCGTTGACGATCACGTAATCGAACTCGTCGTAGTGCGACATCTCCTCGCGCGCAGCCGACAGGCGCTGGGCGATGACCGCCTCGCTGTCCTGGCCACGCTTGCGCATGCGCTGCTCCAGCGCGTCGCGCGAAGGCGGCAGGATGAAGACGCTGACCGCGTCCGGCACCTTCTCGCGCACCTGGCGTGCGCCCTGCCAATCGATCTCCAGCAGCACGTCCTGTCCAGCCGCCAGCTGCGGCTCGACCGACTGGCGGGCACTGCCCTTCCAGTCGCCGTGGACGCGGGCGTATTCGAAGAAATCGCCGGCGTCGATCATCGACTGGAACTCGTCGGCGCTGACGAAGTGATAGTGCTGGGCATGGCGCTCGCCCGGCCGCGCGGCGCGCGAGGTGAACGAGATCGACAGGCTGATGCGCGGGTCGCGCGCCAGCGTGGCGTTGACGATGCTGCTCTTTCCGGCGCCCGAAGGGGCCGCGACGATATAGAGGGTGCCGCGCATGGCAGTGGTGGCCTTGGCATCGCCGGCGAAGCGGCGGTTGCGTCAAAAGGCGGGCAAGTCTAGCAAAGCCGCGCCGGGCCGCCAGCGGCGCCCGCCCATGCTCATTCCAGGTTCTGGACCTGCTCGCGGATCTGGTCGATCAGCACCTTCAGCTCCACGGCGATGCTGGTGGTGCGCACGTCCACCGACTTGGAGCCCAGGGTATTGGCCTCGCGGTTGAACTCCTGCAGCAGGAAGTCCAGGCGACGGCCCACGGCCACGTCCTGCTTGAGCACGCGGCGGATCTCCTTGATGTGGCTGCCCAGGCGATCCAGCTCCTCGTCCACATCAAGCTTCTGCAGCGACAGCACCAGCTCCTGCTCCAGGCGCCCGGGATCGGCCGGCTGGGCCAGGTCGGCCAGGCGCGCTTCCAGCTTCTGGCGCTGGCCGTCGCGGATCAGCGGAATCAGCTCGCGGGCCTCAGCCGCGCGGACCTCGATGCCGTCCACGCGCTCGGCGATGGCTTCGGCCAGCTTGCTGCCTTCGCGCTCGCGGGCGGCGATGAACTGGTCCAGCAGCGTCTCCAGCAGCACCAGCGCCTCGGCCTGCAGCACCTCGGGATCGATGTCGCGGCTGCGCAGCACGCCGGGGTACTGCAGCAGTTCGGTGAAGCTGGTCTGCAGGCCGGGGAAGCGCGAGAGCAGCTGCGCCTTGGTCCGCGACAGCTCATCGACCACGTCCTCGTTCAGATGCAGGCCGCTTTCGCCATCGGCCGCCCGCAGGCGCAGCACCAGGTCCAGCTTGCCGCGGCCGACGCGGGACGAGACGCGCTCGCGCAGGGCCGGTTCCAGCGCACGCAACTCGTCCGGCAGGCGCAGGCCCAATTCCAGGAAGCGGTGGTTGACCGCGCGCAGTTCGGCGCTGAGCGCGCCGCCCTCGATCGGGCGCTCGACGGTGGCGTAGGCGGTCATGCTGCGGATCACGGCGGGCGGCTTCCAGGGCTGTAAAGAGGCGCCGATGGTACCCTAGCGCACCGCGCGGCCTGCTCGAACGCACCGCTGCGACTCACTTCTCCAAAGCGATCCTCCATGACCTTTTCCCGTCCCAGCGGTCGCGCTGCCGACCAGCTTCGCCCCGTGTCGATCCAGCGCGGTTTCACCAAGCATGCGGAGGGCTCGGTGCTGGTGTCCTTCGGCGAGACCCGCGTGCTGTGCACCGCCAGCGTGGAGAACCGCGTGCCGGGCTTCCTGCGCGGCAAGGGCGAGGGTTGGGTGACGGCCGAGTACGGCATGCTGCCGCGCTCCACCCACACCCGCAGCGATCGCGAGGCCGCGCGCGGCAAGCAGGGCGGCCGCACGCTGGAAATCCAGCGCCTGATCGGCCGGTCCTTGCGCGCCTGCGTGGACCGCGGCGCGCTGGGCGAGCGCACCATCACCCTGGACTGCGACGTGCTGCAGGCTGACGGCGGCACCCGCACCGCCGCCATTACCGGCGCCTACGTGGCGTTGGCCGATGCGATCAGCGGCCTGAAGGCCCGCCGCGAGATCAAGCGCGACCCGATCTTCGGCGCGATCGCCGCGGTGTCGGTGGGCATCTACAAGGGCGTGCCGGTGCTGGACCTGGACTACGCCGAAGACAGCGACTGCGACACCGACATGAACGTGGTCATGAACGACGGCGGCGGCTTCATCGAGGTGCAGGGCACGGCCGAGGGCCACGCCTTCCGCCGCGAGGAAATGGACGCGCTGCTGGGCCTGGCCCAGGCCGGCATCGACCAGCTCGTGCAGGCACAGCGCGACGCGCTGGCTGGCTGAGCGGAGCCAACAGCGATGAAGCGCACGCTCGCCCTGGTGACGGTGCTGGTCGACGACTACGACCGCGCCATCGCCCACTACACCGGCGACCTGGGCTTTGCCCTGCTCGAAGACACCGACCTGGGCGGCGGCAAGCGCTGGGTGCGCGTGGCCCCGCACACCGACGACGCCACCGCGTTGCTGCTGGCGCGCGCCAGCAATGACGCCCAGCGCGCGCGCATCGGCGACCAGACCGGCGGGCGCGTGGGCTTCTTCCTGCACACCGATGACTTCGCGCGCGATCATGCGGCGATGACCGCGCGCGGCGTGCAGTTCCTCGAAGCGCCGCGCTACGAGTCCTACGCCACCGTCGCCGTGTTCCGCGACGCCTACGGCAACCAGTGGGATCTGCTGGAGCCCAAGGCATGAAACGTCTCGTCCTGGCCAGCGGCAACGCCGGCAAGCTGGCTGAATTCAACGCGATGCTCGCGCACCTGCCGTACGAGATCGTCCCGCAAAAAGCATTGGGCGTCGAAGACGTGCCCGAGACCGGCACCACCTTCGTCGAGAACGCGCTGATCAAGGCGCGCCACGCCTGCACGGTGACTGGCCTGCCGGCGCTGGCCGATGATTCGGGCCTGATCGTCGACGCACTCGGCGGCGCGCCCGGCCTGTACAGCGCGCGCTATGCAGGCGAACCCAGCAACGCGGCGGCCAACAACGCCAAGCTGCTCGACGCGATGCGCGACATCCCTGACGGCCAGCGGCGCGCGCGCTTTTACGCGGTGATCGTGCTGCTGCGCCACCCGGAAGATCCGCAGCCGCTGATCGCCGAAGGCGCGTGGGAAGGCGAAGTGATTCGCGAGCTGCGTGGCACCGGCGGCTTCGGCTACAACCCGCTGTTCCTGGATCCGGACTACGGCCTGACCGCGGCGGAAATGGACGACGCGCTGAAAAACAAACTCAGCCATCGCGGCCGCGCGCTGGCCGTGCTCAACCAGCAGCTGACCGCGCTGTTCGCCGGCACCTGAGAATCCAGCCATGACGGCGTTGCCGTCTTCCGCCATGTCCGTCGCCCTGATCCCGCCCCCACTCTCGCTGTACGTCCACCTGCCCTGGTGCGTGCGCAAATGCCCGTACTGCGATTTCAACTCGCATGAGGGCAAGGGCGCGCTGCCGTTCGATGATTACGTCGATGCGCTGATCCGCGACCTGGAGCAGGACCTGCCACTGGTGTGGGGGCGCAGCGTGCACAGCGTGTTCTTCGGCGGCGGCACGCCGAGCCTGTTCCCGGCCGAACAGATCGATCGCTTCCTGCAGGCGGCCAGCGCGCGGCTGCGTTTCGTGCCCGAGTGCGAGATCACCCTGGAAACCAACCCGGGCACGGCCGAGCACGGGCGCTTCGATGCGTATCGCGCCGCGGGCGTGAACCGGCTGAGCTTCGGCATCCAGAGTTTCGACGACGGCTGCCTCAAGCGGCTGGGCCGCATCCACGACAGCGCCCAGGCCGAAGGCGCCGTGAAGCTGGCCCAGGACGCCGGCTTCGACAACCTCAACCTGGACCTGATGTACGCCCTGCCCGGCCAGTCGCTGGAGATGGCGCTGTCCGACCTGGAGCGCGCCTTCGCCCTGCAGCCGGCGCACCTGTCGCATTACCAGCTCACCCTGGAACCCAACACCGTGTTCTTCGCCCGGCCGCCCAAGGGCATCCCCGAGGAAGACGACGCCTGGGACATGCAGGAGGCCTGCCAGGCGCGCATCGCGCAGGCAGGTTTTAGCCATTACGAAGTCAGCGCCTATGCGCAGCCGGACCGGCAGTGCGCGCACAACCTCAACTACTGGCGCTACGGCGATTACCTGGGGATCGGCGCCGGCGCGCACGGCAAGATCACCTCCGGCGGCGAACAGACCATCCTGCGCCGCTGGAAGACCAAGCATCCGACCAGCTACCTGGCCAGCGCCGGCACCGCGGCCAGCCTCGGCGGCGATGACCTGATCGCACCGGAACGCCGGCCGTTCGAATACATGCTCAACCTGCTGCGCCTGCGCGAAGGGTTTGCGCTGCGCGATTTCCAGGTGCGCACCGGCCTGCCGGCCGCGCAGCTGGCGCCGGCCCTGGCCGAAGCGGCGCAACGCGGCTGGCTGGAAGTGACCGATACGCACGTGACCCCCACCGCGCTGGGGCTGCGTTTTGCCAACGACGTCATGGAACTGTTCCTCGACGCCTGAAATTTCCGCTACGCCTGGCCACGGAAGGCGCGGTTGACAGGTGTGTTAAAAATCCGTGGCACAGCGCACGGCCCAAACGGAACCCAATGGCTGCTTCAGGGGTTGCTTCGACCATCTTTCAATCGCACGACACGCTCGCCGGGTCGACCCTTCCCGTGCGCGTGCGGCGCATTCTGGATGTGCTGCTGACCCAGCTGCAGCCGGAGCTGGCCACGCGCCTGGACGCCACCGCCGACGCGCTGGAGCAGGAGCTGTTCACCCAGGCCGAGCGTGCCCGCAGCAACGAGCTGCAGGGCACCCACATGGCCAACCTGCAGCTCCTGCGCAAGCACCGAGCACGGTTGTTGCCGCAGATGGCCGCCGCGCTGGAAAGCGAGCTGGCCAACCTGCGCACGCCGCGCGAGGCGCCGGAGGAGCCAGCCGAGATCCCCTCGATGCTGACCCTGGTGGCCGATGACGACATCGACCAGGACATCGTCCTACAGGAAATCGCCCGCCGGCACGAAAACCGCCACCACGAGGCCCTGACCCTGTTGTCCCAGCGCATGGGCGTGCTGGCCGGCAGCCCGGCGTTGGAAGAAGCCCAACAGCCGCTCTCGCCGCAGTCGCTGTGTCGCGCCCTGCGCGCAGCCGCGGCCGAGCTGGACGTGGACCTGCCGACCCAGCTGCAGTTCTACCGCCTGTTCGAACAGCACGGCATGGCCAGCTACGGCGATCTGCTGGACGCGCTGAGCGAACTGCTCGGCCAGCAGGGCGTGCTGCCGGGCCTGGTGTTCGCCCCGCAACGCGCACGCACGCCGTCGGGCCGGGTGCCGGTCACCCGCGACACCCAGTCGCCGGAAGTCCCGGCGGTCAAGACGCCGACCAAGGTCGCCGCGCCGCCGCCGATGCCCGGCGCGGGCGAAGTGCCCAGCTGGGCCAAGCCGCCGGCATCGACCCGGCCCGCGCCGAGCGCTTCGACCTTCGCCTCGCTGCAGCGCTTGCTCTCGGCCGGGCATGCCCGCGCCAGCGCCACGCCACAGGTCCGCACCGACGCCATGCCCGGCTGGCTGGCCGGCGCGGGCGCGGGAACGCCGAGTCCGGGCGGATCACCGGGCGCGACGCCTTCCAGCGGAATGCCCGCCACGCCCGGCGCCCGCACCGCGGCCAGCCCCGCAACCGCCCGCAGCCCGGGCGCCCAACCCGGCGTCGCCCTGCCCACCGGCAAATTGCTGAGCACGCTGCAGACCCTGCAGCTGCAGGTCGCCCAGGGCCAGGCGCCGCAAGCGCCGACCTCGCTGGGCGAGATCCGCGAACGCACCCTGGCCGGCCTGCGCCGCGCCCACGGCCCGGATGCCGAGCTGGCGCGCGAGGATGCCGACACCTTCGAACTGCTCGACCTGCTCTATCACGAGATCGGCCGCGAGGTCCGCAAGGGCCCGGCCGCCGATTTGCTCGGCCAGCTGCAGGTGCCGATCGTCCAGGCCGCACTGAACGACCGCGAGTTCTTTCTGCGCCCGCAGCACCCGGCGCGCGAACTGCTCAACGCCGTGGCCGAGTCCGGTGCCAACTGGCTGGGCGAGGACGAGGTCGATCCGGTCCTGCTGCAGAAGCTCAAGGCCGCCGTCACCAAGGTGCTGGCCGAGTACACCGGCGACGAATCGGTGTTCGAACACGCGCACCGCGAAGTGCAGGACCACTTCCAGGTCGCCGCGCGCAAGGCCGAGGTCGCCGAACGCCGCCACGTGGAAGCCGCCCGCGGCCGCGACCGGCTGGAACTGGCCAAGCGCGGCGCCGCCGAGCTGATCGAAGGCGCGCTGGACGGCCGCCAGCCGGCGCCGTTCGTGCAGGCGCTGCTGACCCAGGCCTGGGCCGACGTGCTCACCCTGACCCGCCTGCGCAACGGCGAGGAATCTTCCGAGTGGCAGGAAGTAGCCGGCATCACCGCGCATATCGCCCAGTCCATCGGCGGCCCGGGCGCAAAGCCCGAGCCTGAGCTCGCCCCGCGCATCGAACGTGCCCTGGTCCACGTCGGCTACCACGGTGACGAAGCGGCGGTGATCGCCCAGCGCCTGTCCGGCGCCGACAGCGAGCCACCGGGCAGCGCCGACCTGGCCGCGCGCATGCAGGCCCGCGCCAAGACTGCCGCGGCCGAAGCACCGGTCAAGGTTGTGCTGCCGCCGCGCAGCGCCGCCGAGCAGGCCAGCTACGACATCCTGCGCAAGCAGCCGTTCGGCACCTGGTTCGAGTTCGTCCACAACCAGCAGGGCGACGTGCGCCGGCTTCGCCTGTCCTGGTTCAACCCGACCAGCGACCACGCGCTGTTCGTGAACCAGCGCGGGCAGAAAGTCGGCGACCACACCCTGGACAGCGTGGCGCGGCTGATGGCGCGCGAGCAGGCGCGCATCCTGACCGAAGACCGCGGCAGCCTGATCGACCGCGCCTGGCAGGCCACCGTCGGCAAGCTGCGCGAAATGGCCGGAGTCGAGGAATGAGCATCACCGAAGCCCGCCGCGCCCAGCGTCGCAATCCCAACGGCGCCATCGTCGTCAGCGACGTGATGACCGGCCACATGATCGGCCGCATCGGCAACATCTCCGAGGCCGGCATGCTGCTGGTGGCCAGCGAGCCGATGCGCGAGGACGCGCTGTACCAGCTGCAGTTCACCCTGCCCGGCAGCACCGCCGCGCGCGAAGCCACCATCGACGTCGGCGCCCACCTGCTGTGGACCGGCGCTGCCCACACGCCCGGCCAATCGCTGTGTGGCCTGCGCTTCCTGACCCTGTCGCCGGCGCATCTGGCGGCATTGCGGGACTGGGTGGGGCGCTGAACTCCAGCTTGATTGCAAAATCGTTGTAGTGCCTGCCCCTTCGCGCATGACGCGAAAGGGAGGCTCAGACATCCAAGGCGCGTAAAATCGCAGGCTCACCCGCACCACGAGTCTTCGCCATGTCGCTCCTGCCCGATCCCGCCCCGCTCTACGCCGCCCACCTGGCCACGCTGAAGGCGCGTGCGGACGAAGCCTTGGCCCGTGGCGGGCTGGATCACCTGGTGATTCCCAGCGGGCGCCTGCATTACCAGGCGTCCGACGACCTGGGCTATCCGTTCTACGTGAACCCGCAGTTCAAGGCCTGGCTGCCGCTGACGCGCGTGCCGGACAGCTGGATCGTGTACACGCCGGGCCAGCGGCCGCAGCTGATCTTCCTGCAGCCGCGCGACTACTGGCACGTGGTGCCGGCCACGCCGGAAGGCTGGTGGGTGGAGCACTTCGACCTGCACATCATCCGCACGCCGGATGAGGCCATCGCCCTGCTGCCCAAGCCCGCGCGCCTGTGCGCGATCCTGGGCGAGGCGCACAGCACGCTGGGCGAATACGCGCCCAACAACCCCGAAGCCGTGGTCGATTACCTGGCCTATCACCGCTCGTACAAGACGCCGTACGAAATCGCGCTGATGCGCCAGGCGCAGACGCTGGCGGTGCGCGGCCATCGCGCGGCAGAACGCGCCTTCCGCGCCGGGGCCAGCGAGTTCGACATCCACATGGCCTATTGCGCCGCCGTCGGCCAGGACGCCAGCGAACTGCCCTACGGCAACATCATCGGCCTCAACGAGCACGCCGCCGTGCTGCACTACACCGAGCTGGGCCGCACCGCGCCCGCGGTGTCGCGCAGTTTCCTGATCGATGCCGGCGCCAGCGCCGCCGGTTACGCCAGCGACATCACCCGCACCTACGCGGCCGATGCCGGCAGCGAGTTCCAGGCGATGATCGAGGCGGTCGATACCGCGCAGATCAAGATGGGCGCGGCGGTCGCGCCAGGCGTGGACTACAAGCAGCTGCACATCGACGCGCACCTGTCGCTGATGGGCATCCTCAAGGACTTCGGCGTGATCAAGGTCTCGCCGGAAGCCGCGCTGGCCAGCGGCGTGTCGGCGGCGTTCTTCCCGCATGGCCTGGGCCATCCGCTCGGCCTGCAGGTGCACGACGTGGCCGGCTTCGCCCAGTCCGACCGCGGCGGCCGCATCCCGCGTCCGGAAGGCCATCCCTACCTGCGCATGACCCGCGCGCTGGAGCCCGGCATGGTGGTGACGATCGAACCCGGCCTGTACTTCATCGACATGCTGCTGGACGACGCCAGGGCCGCCGGCCACGGCGACGCGATCGACTGGGACCGCGTGGCGCACTTCAAACCCTTCGGCGGCATCCGCATCGAGGACAACCTGCTGTGCACTGACAGTGGTGGGGACAACCTGACGCGACCTGCTTTCGCCGCGAACTAAACAGCAAATGTGTGGGAGCCGCTTCAGCGGCGATGGGGCTTCATCGGGAAAGCCTCATCGCCGCTGAAGTGGCTCCCACAAAAGCTTGTCGAGCAGCGCTCAGCTCGCGCTTGCCATCACCGCTTCGATCTCGTCGGCGCTGCGCGCCAGTGCGCCGGTCAGCACTTCGTGACCGGTGGCGGTGATCACCACGTTGTCTTCGGTGCGGATGCCGATGCCGCGCCACTTGGCGTCCACGCTGGTGTCGTCGGCGGAGATGTACAGGCCCGGTTCGATGGTGAAGACCATGCCCGGCTCCAGCAGGCGCGAGTCGCCGGCCAGCCGATAGTCGCCGACGTCGTGCACGTCCAGGCCAAGCCAGTGCCCGGTCTTGTGCCGATAGAAGCGCTTGTAGCTGCCATCGGCGATGCGCGCCTCCAGCTTGCCCTTGAGCAGGCCCAGCCGCAGCAGGCCTTCGGTGAGGGTTTCGACCGCCGCGTCATGGCCCGCTTCGTAGGCCACGCCCGGCCGCGCCTGCGCCATCGCCGCGGCCTGCGCGGCGCCGACCAGGTCGTGCAGCGCGCGTTGCGCCGGACTGAACCTGCCATCGACCGGGAAGGTCCTGGTGATGTCGGCCGCGTAGTTGCGGTATTCGGCGCCGGCGTCGATCAACACCAGGTCGCCAGCTCTGGCCTGGCCGTTGTTGGCCACGTAATGCAGGGTAATCGCGTTGGCCCCGGCACCGACGATGCTGCCGTAGGCCGGCCACGCATCGTGGCTGCGGAACACGCATTCCAGCATCGCCTGCAGCTGGTACTCGCGCATGCCCGCACGCACGCCGCGCATCGCGATCAGGTGCGCCTCGACGCTGATGTCGGCGGCGCGCTGCATCAGCTTCAGTTCGTCCTTGGACTTGAACAGCCGCTGTTCGTGCAGCAGGTGGCCCAGCTCGAGGAATTCATGCGGCGGCTGCGCACCGGCGCGCGCGTGGGCGCGGACCTGGTTCACCCAGCCGATCAGTTTGAGATCGAACTCGGTGTCGCGGCCGAAGTGGTAGTAGACGCGCGAACGCCCTTCCAGCATCCCGGGCAGGATCTCGTCCATGTCCTCGATCGGATAGGCGTCGTCCATGCCGTAGTCATCGACCGCGCCCTGCTGGCCGGCACGCGGGCCGTCGTAGACCTCGCGCGCGGGGTCGCGGTCGCGGTTGAACAGGATCACCTCGCCGTGGCGGCGGCCGGGGATCAGCACCAGCACCGCGTCCGGTTCCGGGAACCCGCTCAGGTACCAGAAGTCTGAATCCTGCCGGTACGGATAGTGCGTGTCGTTGCTGCGCACCCGCTCGGGCGCGGCGCGCAGCACCAGGATCGCGTCGTCGCCGACCATGCGCATCAGCTGCTTGCGCCGGCGTGCGAACTCGGCGGCGCTGATCCCGGCAGCCGATTTCATCAGTTCAGACTCTTGCGATGCCTGGGCGCCAGCACGCAGTCGCCGTGCAGCAGCAGGACCGCCACGCGCACGAACTCCTCGATCTCGGCCAGCGCGTCCTCGTCTTCCTCGCTCTCGCCCAGCTCGGGGCTGGCCTGGGCCAGCTTGCCCAGGTCGGCCAGCGCTTCGGCGCCGTCGTCGGACAGCGCCGCCTCGCCCACCGCGGCCAGGCCGAAGCCGCCCAGGAACGCCCGGCACCATTCGAACAGCGCCTGCGCGCGGTCCTCCAGGCCGGAGGCCGCCTCGGGCAGCAGCAGGTCGAAGCCGAAACCGCGGTCTTCCAGCTGTGCGGCCGTGGTGGTGCGCAGTTCGTCCAGCGGGCTGTCCGGCGCGGGCGCGGCCACGGCCGGATCGGCAAGCACGCGCGCCGGCCAGGCGATGACGTTCTCGCCGCCACCTGCCAGCCAGCCGCACAGGCCGCCGTGGAGTTCAAAGGGGGTCGCGCCAAGGCCCAGGCTGCGGGCAGCCTGGTCGATGGCTTCGGGGGTCGGCAAGGTCATCGCGTGGCGGCCTGCGGACGGTCAAAAGCATCGGATTGCATGGCCGAAATTGTAGAACGAAAGTCATGTAACCGCTTGTTGTGTGACGCATCGCACGCCTACACTCCGGGCATTCCCCACGCTGTCGGACGAGGCGGAGCCGTTCCCGAAGTCATGCCGACAATCCCCCCCCTCGCCCTGCTGGGCGCCGTGCAAGCCTCCACGACCACCCGCGTGGTGTGGATGGTCATCGCCGTGCTGGTGCTGGTGGCGGTCGTCGTGATCGGCAGCCGCGCATGGTGGCTGCCCTTGCTGCGCCGGCGTCTGCCGCAGGCCGCGCCCGTCCATGAGGGCGACGACCACCTGAAGCTGGCGCTGTGGGCCTCGGGCGAGGTGTTCTGGGACTACGACCTGGTCAAGCGCCGCCTGCACCGGATGCGCGCCGACGAGCATTCCCCTTCCAGCGGCCATGCCATCGCCATGCTCACCCGCGTGGGCGAAGTGCCACTGATCCATCCGCACGACATGCCGCTGGTCACCCAGCGCCTGCGCAGCCACCTGCGCGGCGAGGCGCCGCTGTTCACCTCCGAACACCGCATGGACATGACCGGGACCGGCAGCTGGATCTGGGTGCGCGCCCGCGGCCGGGTGGTCGAATCCGACACCGCAGGCCGTGCGCTGCGCCTGGCCGGCACCGCGCGCGACATCACCGCAAGCCGCAACGCCGAGTACGAGCACCGCGTGGCCAGCGAGGTCATGCGCAGCATGAGCGAGGCGGTCGCGGTGCTGGATGCCGAATACCGCTTCATCACGGTCAATCCGTCCTTCAGCCGCATGACCGGCTATGACGGCGCCGAAGTGGCCGGCCAGCCGCTCACGCTGCTGGACAGCCGCCAGAACGCCACCGACAGCACCTCGCGTATGAGCGGCCAGCTGCAGCGCGAGGGCCGCTGGTCCGGCGAGGCCTGGAAGGTGCGCAAGGACGGCGAGGAAATCCTCTGCCGGATCGAAACCAACGTCGTGCCCGACGCCAGCGGCCAGCGCCTGATGGTGGTGCTGGTGCTCAACGACATCACCGAGCAGAAGCGCGCCGAGCAGGAACTGCGCTACCTGGCCAACTACGACACCCTGACCAGCCTGCCCAACCGCTCGCTGCTGTCCGAGCGCCTGTCGCGCGCGGTGGTGCGGGCGCGGCGCGAGAAGAGCCGGGTCGCGGTGCTGTTCATCGACCTGGACCGCTTCAAGGACATCAACGATTCGCTCGGCCACGCCACCGGCGACCGGATCCTGCGCGCCGCCGCCGCGCGCGTGCAGGAGACCGTCGGTGCGCAACACACCGTGGCGCGCCTGAGCGGCGACGAATTCACCGTGGTGCTGGAAGCCATCTCCTCGACCACCGAGGCCGAGCGCGTGGCCGAACGCGTGATCCAGGCCTTCAGCCAGCCGCTGGCGTTCGGCGAGCGGCTGGAACTGGCGGTGTCGCCCTCGATCGGCATCAGCGTCTATCCCGACCACGCCCAGGTGCCGACCGAACTGCTCAAGCACGCCGACACGGCCATGTACCAGGCCAAGTCCGCCGGCCGCCACACTTGGGCGGTGTATTCCGAGGCCATGGACGAGAAGACCCGCCACCGCGCGATCCTGGCCAGCGCCCTGCGCCGCGCCTTGGAGCGCAACGAACTGCGCGTGGTCTACCAGCCGCGCCTGTCGCTGCACGACCAGCAGGTGATCGGCACCGAAGCCCTGCTGCGCTGGGAAAGCCGCGAGCTGGGCGAGATCTCGCCGGCGCAGTTCATCCCGCTGGCCGAGGAAAGCGGCCTGATCGTGGACATCGGCATCTGGACCCTGCGCCAGGCCTGCCAGACCCTGCGCGAGTGGCACGACGCCGGTCTGGACGAGCTGAGTGTGGCGGTCAACGTGTCTTCGCTGCAGCTGCAGCGTGGCGACCTGGCCGACGTGGTCGCCCGCGTCCTGGCCGAAACCGGCGTCAATGCGTCGTGCCTGGAGCTGGAGCTGACCGAAAGCGTGCTGATGGCCAACCCCGAGCAGAGCAGCAACGAGCTGCGCGCCTGCCGGGCGCTGGGCGTGTCGATCGCCATCGACGATTTCGGCACCGGTTATTCCTCACTGGCTTACCTCAAGCGCCTGCCGCTGACCACGCTGAAGATCGACCAGGAGTTCGTGCGCGACATCAACCACGACGTCGAGGATGAGGCGATCACCAGCGCGATCATCGCCATGGCACGCTCGCTGTCGCTGAACGTGGTTGCCGAGGGCGTGGAGACCGCCGCGCAGATGGCGTTCCTGCAGCAGCGCGGCTGCGACGAGGTGCAGGGCCACTATGTCAGCCGGGCGCTGGAGCGCGCGCAGTGCCTGGATTTCATCCGCGCCTACTACCCCGGCGCGGACGTGTTCGCCGACGCCTGAACCGCAACGCCTGCGCGGCTCGACCCGCGCGCTTGACCGCCCCCGCCACGCGTGCCTATCGTGCCGGCCATGGACCCCTTGCCCTCGATCGAACAGCTCCGCGCCCTGGCTGCACGTCTGCAGGAGCTGGGCGATCGCTGCCAGCGACTGACCGATGAAAACCGCAGCCTGCGCGCGCAACAGGAGCAGCTGGCCGGCGAACGCTCGCAGCTGCTGGCCAAGAACGAACTGGCGCGCTCGCGGGTGGAAGCCATGATCACGCGCCTGCGATCCCTGGAGCAGCACACGTGAGCAGCAACGAGCCGGTCAACGTCCATATCCTGGATCGCGAATACACCATCGGCGTCGAGCCGGGCGAACGCGGCAGCCTGATGGCCGCTGCCAAACTGCTGGATACGCGCATGCGCGAAGTGCGTGGCGCACACCGCCTGGCTTCCGCAGATCGCATCGCGGTGCTGGCCGCGCTCAACCTGGCGCACGAACTGCAGCAGCTGCGCGACCAGCAGGCCGCGCAAGACAGCGAGCTCACGCGCACGCTGGGCGATCTGCATCGCCGCCTCGACGGCTGGTTGGAACCGCGCTGATTCCCCATTGTTGTAGGAGCCGATTCATCGGCGATGAAGCCTGCGAAGTTGCGTCGCATCGCCGCCGAATCGGCTCCCATAAGATCCAATGCAACGTCAATGCGCGTTCGCAAATCCGCTACCTCCATCACCGTGCACTGAACCGCGCCGACAAACGGGCTAGGCAAAAAAGGATGCGGGGCTATACTGATCGCGCATCCTCTGCTGTGTGCGACAGCGTCAAAACATTCGCCTTGTCCCTTAATGACGACTACGGGGCATCAACGGAAGCCGGGAGCGCAAGTCCGCCTTAGCAGCGGGAAGCCCGATGGCCCCCAAGGTGTCCCACTTGGACCCCGGGTTCAAGGTCGTTTCGAAGCATCGCCATTGGCGGAGGATGTCTTCAATCTTCTAGAATGCCGCGCCCTGCACCAGGACGCGGCATTCTTTTTTCCATGAGCGAAAACGACGCCCGCACCGCCCTGCGCCGCAGCCTGCGCCAGCGCCGCCGTGAATTGCCCGCCGCCCAGCGCATCGCGGGTGCCGATGCACTGGCCAAGCAGCTATTCGCCCTGCCCTTTTTTCCTGAGCGCGGCTACGTCGCCGGCTACTGGGCGATGGATGGCGAGATCGGCCTGCATGTGTTCCAGCTCAAGCTGCCACCGGGTTTGGTGTACTGCCTGCCGGTGCTGCACGGCGAGGAGCTTCGTTTCGCGCCCTGGCGCGCGGGCGATGGCCTGGTGACCAACCGCTTCGGCATTCCCGAACCCGATGTCGCGCCGTCCTCGGCGCTGGAGCCGGAACAGATGGCACTGGTGGTGATGCCGCTGGTGGGCTTCGACGACCAGGCCAACCGGCTGGGCATGGGAGGCGGCTGGTACGATCGCAGCTTCGCGTTCCGGCATGGCACTGCCGCGCCGCCGTGGCTGGTGGGCGTGGGCTTCGAGGCCCAGCGCACGCCAAGCCTGGATGTCCAACCCTGGGACGTGCGCGCCGACGCGATCTGCACCGAATCTCACACCTTGCTGGCACACCCCTGATGAGCACGCGCACCCGCTACTGGCTGATGAAGTCCGAACCCGAGGACTTCTCCATCGATGACCTGGCCCGCGTGGGCACCGAACCGTGGACCGGCGTGCGCAATTACCAGGCGCGCAACTTCATGAAGGATGGCATGCAGGTCGGCGACGGCGTGCTGTTCTATCACTCCAACACCGAAGTGCCAGGCATCTACGGCATCGCGCGCGTGGCGAGCACCCCGTATCCGGACCCGACCCAGTTCCAGAAGAAGTCCAAATACTTCGATGAGAAGGCCACGGCCGAGCAGCCGCGCTGGTTCCTGGTGGACGTGGGCTTCGAGCGCAAGCTCAAGGACGGCATTTCACTGAACACCATCCGCGAGCACGCTGACGCGCTGGGCGAGGATTTCGCCCTGATCCGCAAGGGCACGCGCCTGTCGGTGCTGCCGGTCAGCGCGGCGCAATGGAAGCTGCTGCTGTCGCTGGAACCCAAGTAACTCCTTTCGCTTTTCCATTTCATTTCCGATCGAGCACACCATGTCCGAAGCCAAGCGCCTGGCCGCAGAGAAAGCCATCGAGTTCGTTGAGGACGGCATGACCGTCGGCGTGGGCACCGGTTCGACCGTTGCCTATTTCATCGATGCGCTGGGCCGCGACCCGGGCCGGATCAAGGCCGCGGTTTCCAGCTCCGAGCAGAGCACCGCGCGCCTGCGCGCGCACGGCATCGAGGTGATGGACCTCAACCACAGCGGCAACCTGTCGCTGTATGTCGACGGCGCCGATGAGTTCGATCCGAAGAAGTGCCTGATCAAGGGCGGCGGCGCGGCACTGACGCGCGAGAAGATCATCGCCCAGGCCAGCGCCAAGTTCGTGTGCATCGTCGATCCGAGCAAGCAGGTGCCGGTGCTGGGCAAGTTCCCGCTGCCGGTGGAAGTGATCCCGATGGCGCGCAGCCTGGTCGCGCGCGAAATCCTGAGCCTGACCGGTGGCCAGCCGGTGTGGCGCGATGGCGTGATCACCGACAACGGCAACGTGATCCTGGACGTGCACAACCTGGCCATCACCGATCCGGTGGCCATGGAAACCGCGCTGAACCAGATCCCCGGCGTGGTCGCCGTGGGCCTGTTCGCGCGCCGCCCGGCCGATGTGCTGATCATCGGCGGCGATACGGTGCAGGTGCTGTAAGCACCGCGCGCCTCTGATTTCACCACTTGCAGGAAGCTCCCATGCCAGTCCGCCTCGCCGTCCTTGCCGCCCTGCTGTTGACCGGCCTCACTGCCTGCGCACGCACCCCGTGGGTGGAACTGGACGGGCACCGGTATTCGATCGAGATCGCCGACGACAACACCGAGCGCGCGCGCGGCCTGATGTTCCGCGACGAGATGGCGGACGACCACGGCATGCTGTTCATCCACCAGAACGAGGAGCCGCTCGCCTACTGGATGAAGAACACGCACATCCCGTTGGACATCCTGTATTTCGACCACGACCTCAAGCTGGTCGGCGAGCAGCGCGACGTGCCGCCGTGCACTGCGGGCAACGCCTGCCCGTCCTATCCCAGCCACGCGCCCGCCCTGTACGTGCTGGAACTCAACGCCGGCCAGGCCGCCAAGATCGGCCTGAAGAAAGGCGATGCGCTGACCGTCGATCCCAAGGTCGAGCTGAAGGCCAAGGTCGAGTAACGCAGGGCTTGATCGCCCGCGCGAATCGCTGCAGTCTTGACCCATGGGGGATCGACTGACACTGCCGGAGTGGGGTTCGTTGGCCAGCCAGGCCGATGACACCTTGCCGTTGCTGGGCACCGCGCTGCTCATCGCGCGCGATGAGTATCCGCAGCTCGATGCCGAGCTCTACGACACCCTGGTCGAGAGCCACGCGGCGCACCTCAAGCACGAGATCGAGATGATCGATTCATGGCCGCTGAAGATGGCGGCGATCAACCGGCATCTGTTCGAGGAGCTCGGCTACGCCGGCGACCACGACGAGTATTACGACCCGCGCAACAGCTACATCAACGAAGTCTTCGAGCGCCGCCTGGGCAATCCGATCTCGCTGGCGGTGGTGCAGATCGAGGTCGCGCGCCGCCTCGGCGTGCCGCTGGACGGGGTGTCGTTTCCCGGGCATTTCCTGGTGCGCCTGCCGGTGGACGACGGCATCCTGGTAATGGACCCGTTCAACGGTGGCCGCCCGCTCGGCGCCGATGAACTGCGCGAACGCGCCAAGCCCCACCTGGGCGGCGACGTGCCCGACGACAATGCACTGCTGCAGATCCTGGACCCGGCCTCGCATCGCGCGATCCTGGTGCGCGTGCTGCGCAACCTGCATGGCGTCTACGCCGAGCGCAACGAGTGGGACCGCGCCGCGCGCAGCGCCGATCGCGTGCTCAAGCTGGTGCCCGATCAGCCCGACGCCCTGCGCGACCGCGGACTGGCCTATCTGAAGATGGACTACCGCAAGGGCGCGCTCGCCGACCTGGCGCGCTACCTGCACGTGGCGCCCAAGGCCAAGGATGCCGATGCGACGCGCGAGCAGCTGATCGAACTCAGCGCCGGGCGCTCGCACACCCACTGACGCCTGCGCGGCTCAGCTGACCGGGCGCAGGTCCCCGGCCACCATCGCCATCGTGCGGCCCAGCGCGCCGCGTCCACGCTCGACCAGCAGGCGACCTTCGGCGGCCATGTGTTCGCGGCGTGGCGCGTCGGCCAGCAGGGTTTCCAGCAGGTCGCCCACCTCGTCCGCGTTCTTGCCGATCTCCAGCGCGCCGGCTTCCTTCAGGCGGCGCGAAATCTCGACGAAATTGTGCAGGTGCGGGCCGGTGACCATCGCAGTGCCGACCGCCGCGGGTTCGAGTAGGTTGTGCCCGCCGATCGCCTGCAGGCTGCCGCCAACGAAGGCGACGTCGGCGCAGGCGTAGAACGCCATCAGTTCGCCCAGCGTATCCAGCACGAAGACCTGATCGCCCGCCTGCGGCCAGCGCGCGACGCTGCGACGCCCCACCTGCCAGCCCGCGGCCTGGGCCAGCTCCGCGGCGCGACCGAACCGCTCGGGATGGCGTGGCGCCCACAGCATCAACAGGTCGGGGAAGCGCGCCAGCAGGCGGCGATGCATCGCGACCACCAGCGCCTCTTCGTCCGGATGGGTGCTGGCCGCGATCCACACCGGACGCGTGCCGACGTGTTCGCGGAACTGCGCGACCAGCGCCTCCAGCCCGCTCGGCGCACCGATGTCGAACTTGAGGTTGCCGGTGTCGACGATCGCCTCCGACGCCGCGCCCAGGTGAACGAAGCGGCGGCCATCGGCCACCGATTGCGCGCCGATGCGATGCACGCTGGCCACCACGCGCCGGATCAGCGGCGCCAGCACGCGATAGCCGCGCAGCGAGCGCGCCGACAGCCGCGCGTTGAGGATGTAGGTGCGGATGCCGCGCGCCTTGCAGCCCAGCAGCAGGTTGGGCCACAGCTCGGTTTCCATCACCAGCGCCACGCCGGGACGGAAATGCTTGAGGAAGCGACCGACCGCGCCCGGCAGGTCGTAAGGCGCGTACACGTGCAGCAGCGAATCGCCCCACAGCGCGCGCACGCGGTCCGAACCGGTTGGGGTGATGGTGGTGATCAGTAGCTTGAGATGCGGATGGTCACGGCGCAGCGCATCGACCACCGGCGCGGCCGCGTTGACCTCGCCCACCGACACCGCATGCACCCACACATCCACGTCGTGCGGCGTGCCGCTCCAGGCGGCATAGCGCTCGCCCCAGCGCTGGAAATACCCCGGAACGCGGAAACCGCGCCAGATCAGGTGGTAGACCGTGGCCGGCGTCAGCACGTAGAGCACGGCCGAATACAGGGCACGCAACCAGGTTTCAGTCAGGTCACGACGCATTGGGCGCAAGGATACGGAAAAGGCGGCCGGCACGCGCAGCGCATCGGGTTGCGCATGGACGCAGCGCGCCTGCGGCGGCACGCGCTCCCGACGATTTGCCGGCACGCCCTACAATGGCCGGCATGACTGAACGCCCCGCCGAGGCCGCCCCGCGCCAGGCCACGCCCTTCGATCCCGGCCCGCCACCACTGCAGCCTTCGACCTGGCTGACCTGGCTGGGCGTGGGCTTTGCCGCGCTGATCGCGCGCCTGCCCTGGTCGCTGCAGCAGGCGCTGGGCAAGCCGCTGGGCGTGCTGCTGAAAGTCGCGCTCGGCTCGCGCCGCAAGGTGGCCGCGCGCAACCTGGAGCTGTGCTTCCCGGAGATGCCGGCCGGTGAGCGGGCGCAACTGCTGGATGACGCGTTCACCGCGCTGGGCCTGGCCATGTTCGAATTCGCCCGCGCCTGGTGGGGCGACGTGGCGCCGATGCGCAAGGGCTTGCGCGTGGAAGGCCTGGAGCATCTGAAGGCTGCGCAGGAAGGCGGCCGCGGCGTGATCGTGATCTCCGGCCACTTCACCACGCTGGAGCTCTCCGCACGGTTGATGTGCGACTACGCACCGCTGGCCGGCATGTATCGCCCGCACGCTACCGGCGCGATGGAATGGGCGGTCAAGCGCGGCCGTCTGCGCTACGCCACGGCGATGTTCGGCCGCGAGGAACTGCGCCCCGCCCTGAAGCACCTCAAACAGGGCGGCCTGCTGTGGTTCGCGCCGGACCAGGACACGCGACGCGGCGACAGCGTGTTCGTGCCGTTCTTCGGCCGGCCGGCCTACAGCCTGACCTCGACCCACCAGCTGGCGCGGTTGTCCGGAGCGGCGGTGATCGCGTTCGCCCATGAGCGCAGGCCCGATGGCGGCTACACGCTACGCCTGTCACCGGCGTTCGCGGATTTCCCCTCGAAGGACGCCACCGCCGATACGGCCAAGGTGATGGCCGCGATCGAAGCGATGATCCGCGCGGTGCCGGCGCAGTATCTGTGGATCCATCGGCGCTTCAAGCGCCAGCCGGATGGGCGCGGCGAGCTGTACAAATAATTCCGCTGTCTGTGGGAGTTGCTTCAGCAGCGATGGAGCTTTACCGGGAAGTCTTCATCGCCGCTAAAGCGGCTCCCACACGTCCATGAAGCATCAACGCGCGTACGGCGACGCCTCGCCTTCGGGCCGGGTCTTGAAGCGCCGGTGCCACCACAGGTACTGCGCCGGATGCTGGCGGATCACCGCTTCCAGCTCGCGCATGTAGCGTGCAGCAAAGGCCACGGGGTCTTCGCCGCTGGCCTCGTCCCAGGGCGCATCGACGCGCACGCGGTAGTGCCCGTCGGGCAGGCGCTGGCACCAGTAAGGCAACAGGGCCACGTTCGCGCGCCGGGCCAGGTCAGGCGTGGTGGTCAACGTGGCCGCCGGCACGCCGAAGAACGGCACGAAGGCACTGTTGTAGGTGAAGTTCTGGTCGGCCAGATACGCGACCAGTCCGCCGCGCGACAAAGTGCGCAGCAGGCCGCGCACGTCCTTCTTGCCGATCACGCTGGCGAACGCGCGCCGGCGCCCGGCTTCCATCACCTGCTCGCCGCAGGAACCGCCGACCCGGCGCACCATGCACGACAGCGGTTCGCCCAGCGCCTCGCCCAGCAGGCGCGCGCCCAGATCAAGATGCGGGAAATGGGCAGTCAGCAGCAGCACGCCACGGCCTTGTGCGCGGGCCGCTTCGAGATGTTCAAGCCCTTCGACCTCGGCCATCCCGCGCAACAGCGAGGACGGCGCATACCAGGCGCGGGCCATTTCCAGCAAGCCAATGAGGCTGTCGCGGGTGTTGGCGCGCACCAGCGCCTCGCGCGCGCCCGTATCCAGCTCAGGAAAACACAGCGCCAGGTTGATCCGCGCGATGCGGCGGCGCCCGGTCAGCAGCGGCGTCAGCACCCAGGCCAGCGCACCGCCCAGTTGCAGCAACCGCGCCTGCGGTAGCCGCGCGATGCGGCGGCAGGCCCAGCGCAGCGGTGCGGCGAACCAGCAGCCGCGCTCAGTGCGTGGCGGCATCGTGCCGGGCCAGCAGGCTGCCCGAATAGAGGGCAGCCAGCAGCAGGGCCAGGCCGCCCCAGAAGGTCGAGTAGAACGCCAGGTGGGTGTTGAACGGGAACACCGTCACCGCCAGCGCCAGCATCGCCGGACGCGCACGATCGCGCGCGTCCATCGTGGCGTAACGCCACGCACGCCAGGCCAGCGCCGCGCCGGCCAGCCACAGCAGCAGGCCGATCACGCCGGTTTCGGCCAGGATCTCCAGCACGATCTGGTGCGCATGCAGCGCCGGGCCGTGGCCCCAGGCCGGGGCGACGGTCGGGGTGGGATCGCACTGCGGGAAGACATCGCGGAAGTTGCGCACGCCCACGCCGTTGATCGGGTGCTCGCCGATCATGCAGCCGGCGGCCTGCCAGATTCGCGCACGCCCGGACAGGGCCACGTCCACGCCGGCCTCGTCGGCGGTCATCGCCGCGGTGGTCAGCTGCACGCGCTTGGCCAGCTGCGGCGAGACCAGCGCCATGCCGACCAGCAGCACGACCGCCGCGGCGAACACGCCGGCCAGCTTCTTCCAACCCAGCAGGCGCCAGCCGGAAAACAGCAGCACCAGTGCGTAGGTGATCCAGGCCGCGCGTGCGCCGGCCAGCAGGATCACCACGCCCATCGCCGCGGCCGCCAGCAGCCAGCCGAACAGGCCGAAGCGGCGCCCGGCCGCGAACAGGCCGAACGGCGACAGGCTGGCCAGCACCAGGCCCAGCTTGAGATTGCACGGCCCCAAGAAGCCGCTGAGCCGGTCGACCGTGGCGGCTTCTTCCGCCGAGCACATGGGATGGCCGCTCATCGCCTGCTTGAGCGCATCGATGCCGAAGAACAGCGGGCTGGTGCCGGACACGACCTGGGCCAATGCATCGATCGTCCAGATCGCCACGATGATCGCCAGGCCGCCGAAGGTGATCTTGCGGCCGCGCTCGTTGGCCACGGCCGAGGCCACCAGCCACAGGAACGGCAGGTAGCGCAGGTCGGTCGCCGCCTCGCCCCAGGCGCGGCCGTGATCGATCGCGTCGAAGGCCGAGATCAGTTCCGGCGTCCAGTAGGCGAAGAACATCACGCTGGTCAGCGCCCAGGCTTCGTTGCTGAGCAGCTGGTTGCCGCCGCGGAAGCGCCGCAGGACCAACTGGAACAGCGCCGCCAGCGCGCCCAGCGCCAGCACCGCTTCGGCATAACCCGGGGCCGGCCACAGCGCCACGAACAGCAGGATCCACGCCGGCGCCCAGCGCCAGCCATCGGCGCGGGGAGCAAGGCGGTGTTCGGCGACGGGCGTGGTCATGGAGCGACGAGTTCCTGGTAGAGCGACAGCGTGGCGTCCTGCATGGCCGACAGCGTATAGGGCATCGCCGCTGGGGGCGATGGTGGCGCGGCCAGCAGCGCACGTGCCGCCGCAGCCAAGGCCTGCGCATCGAAGGGCGCGACCGCGCCGGACGGCTGCAGTTGCGCCAGCAGCTCACCGACGCCGCCGTGCGCCCAGCCCAGCACCGGGCGACCGACCGACAACGCTTCGATCACGGTACGGCCGAAGGATTCAGGCTTGCGCGAGAGCTGCAGGACCAGGTCGCTGGCCGCATAGGCTTGGGCGATCTGCGCGGTCGGCGGGGTGAACGCGACCGCGCCGGTGAGGCCCAGCTGCGCGGCCAGCGCTTCGAGTTCGGCGATGTAGGCCGCGCGGCCGGGCTCACGCGCACCGGGCAGCCACAGGCGTGCGTCCAGCCCGCCCGCACGCAGGTCGGCCAGCAGCTGCAGGCCGTCGGCGTGCCCTTTCAGGCGCGTGCCGCGGCCCGGCAGCAGCAGTAGCGGGCCGGCGCCATCGAGTTCTGGGAATTGTCCGGCCACCTGCGCGCGCATGGCGCCATCAGGCCACGGCGCGCGTGGGAATTGCGTGGGATCGATGCCGCGCGGGATCACCCGCAGGCGCGCCGGATCGGTATTGGGGTAATGCGCGAGCACGTAGCGGCGCACGGTCTCGGAGACACAAAGCACGCGCTGCCCGCGGGTCATGATCGCGCTGTAGCGGCCGGGCGAATTGAGCCCGTGCACGGTGGTGACGAAGTGCGGCCGCACCTGCGCCGGCATGCCGCGCAGCGCGCCCCAGCCCAGCCAGGCCGGCAGCCGTGAGCGCGCATGGACGATGTCCGGGCGTTCGCGTTCCAACAGGCGCCGCAGCGGCAGGAGCTGGGCCAACGTGCGCAGCGACTTGCGGCCGATGTCCAGGGTGACGTGCTGCGCGCCGACCGCTTCCAGCGACGGCACCAGCCGCCCGCCGGCGGACACGACGATGGCGCGATGGCCCGCGTGGACCAGCGCGCTGGCGATTTCCAGGGTGGAGCGTTCAACCCCGCCGGACTGCAGCGCCGGCAGCAGCTGCACCACCGTCAGGCGGCGGTGCGCAGGCGTGGGGATTTCAGTCGGCAAGGACGAAATGCGAACCGCAGTACGGGCAATCGGCCTCGCCGTTGGGCTCGTCTTCGATCGGCAGGTAGACGCGCGGATGCGAGTTCCACAGCGCCATCGACGGCAGCGGGCAGCTCAGCGGCAGGTCGGCGCGGGAAACGGTGTAGCGCTTTTCGGCGTTGGCCGGCGCGGTGGCGGTTTGGCTCATGGCGATGGGTTCTGACGCGGACCGTGAAGACTGTGGATTCTAGCAGCCGGGCCAGTGATCACATCGAATCAAAGGTGTGGGAGCCACTTCAGCGGCGAAGTGGCTTTACCAGGAAGGCCTCATCGCAGCTCAGGCGGCGCCCACAAAATCAGCTGCAGCCTTTCAGTTGACTCAGCGCGCGGCCAGCCAGGCGCGCACGGCCTGCTCCAGACGCGACAGGCCTTCGGCCAGCTCTTCGCCGGTGATGTTCAGCGCCGGCACGAAGCGCAGCACGTCCGGGCCGGCCTGCAGCAGCAGCAGGCCGTGCGCGGCGCACTGGTCCAGGATCGCGGCGGCCTGGCCGGCGTATTCCGGGCGCAGCACCGCGCCGACCATCAGGCCACGGCCACGCACTTCCGAAAACAGGCCGAATTCGGCATCCAGCCGGGCCAGCGCCGCGCGCAGGGCCACAGCCTGGTGCTCGACGTTCTCGGCGATGGCATCGGAGCCCAACTTGGCCAGCGCCACGCGCGCGACGGCGCTGGCCAGCGGATTGCCGCCGAAGGTGGTGCCATGCGCGCCGAACTGCATTACTTCGGCCACGCGCGGACCGGCCAGCATCGCGCCGATCGGCATGCCGCCGCCCAGCGACTTGGCCAGGGTCACGATGTCGGGCGTCACGCCATCTTCCCAGTGCGCGAACAGCGCGCCGGTGCGGCCCATGCCGCACTGGATTTCATCCAGCACCAGCAGCGCGTCATGCTGTTTGCACAGCGTTTCGATCGCCTTGAGATAGCCCGGCGCGGCCGGCACTACGCCGCCCTCGCCCTGCACGGGCTCGATCATCACCGCAGCGACATCGCCCTGCGCCATCGCGGCTTCAAGCTGGGCCAGATCGTTGAAATCCACGTAGCGGAAGCCGCCAGGCAACGGCTCGTAGCCTTCCTGGTACTTGGGCTGCGCAGTGGCGGTGACCGTGGCCAGGGTGCGGCCGTGGAAGCTGCCGCGGAAAGTCACGATCACGCGCTTGTCCGCGCTGCGGCCCTGCTCGCTCGCCCACTTGCGCACCAGCTTGATCGCGGCCTCGTTGGCCTCGGCGCCGGAGTTGCACAGGAAAGCACGCGTGGCGAAGCGCGAGGACTCCACCAGCTCCTGCGACAGACGCAGCGGCGGCTCGCTGTAGAAGATGTTGCTGGTGTGCCAGAGCTTGCCGGCCTGTTCGACCAGCGCGCTGACCAGGTCCGGGTCGTTGTGGCCCAGGCCGCACACGGCGATGCCGGCGGACAGATCGACGTACTCGCGCCCCTCGCTGTCCCACACGCGCACGCCCTGGCCTCGCTCCAGCACCAGTTCGCGCTGGCGATACACGCTGAGCGTGTACTGCTTGGCGGAGGCGATGAGATCGGAAGCGGCGGTCATGACGGCAAACCTTGTGTGGGAGGGAAGCCGTGCATTGTCGCGCATCGGCGCGGCCTGCGTGTGGCGTCAGTGCGGTGCAGGCGTGGAACAGCCCGGCGCATCGGGATCTGGGCGGATGTCGTCGCCGGCGCGCATCGGCAGGTCGCAGCTCACCCGTGGCGCGATCACCTGCTCCTGGCGCGGCGCGTCGCCCTTGTAGGAAAAGCGCTGCATCAGGAAGGTATCGGCCGCTGCCGCGCCATGCGCCGGGCCGAGCAGGGTCACCACATAGCGGTCGCCGAGCACGCCGTCCGGCAGCTTCACCAGCGCGCCCGGATCGGTCGCTGGCGCACCGGGCGCGGCCGGCGGCAGCGCGTAGAAGACGAAGCCGTCCGGGATCATCCGCCAGCGCGTGGACGCCCGGCGCCCGCGCAGGAAGGTCTGCACCGCGATCCGGCGCGGCGCGATGCCCGGCGCGCGGGCCAGGTCCTGGGCCAGGGTCAGCGCGCTATCGCCGTCCAGGTCGTGCACGCCCCAGAGCAGCAGCGTGCAACCGCCGGCCTGCGCGTTGGCGGCGCGCTCGGCCAATTGCGCGGACAACGCGGAAATGCGATGCCGGCCGACCAGCTCCGACGGCATCCAGGCCTGGATCTGCGTGTGCGCAGCGGCGTAATGGCCGTAGAAATCCCGCGCCGCCAGTTCACGGTAAGCCGGCGTGGACGGGCCGAATTTGTACGGCTGCATGACCGCCACCGGCGCGCCGGCGCAGCCCGGCATCTGCGCGACGAACTGTGCGGTGTTGCGCCAGGCCTCGTTGCGCTCGATGAAGCGGCCCGACAGCAGCGACAGGTTGCCGGCCACCAGAAGCACCAACAGCGCGGCCATCGCCTGGCTGCCGCGCGTGGCCAGGCGCGGACCGGCCGCGTCGTAGCACCAGGCCAGCAGCACCCACGCGAACGGCGCCGCGGTGAGCAGGTTGCGCGACGAATACGAGGGCGCAATCGCATAGCTGACCACGATCCCGCTGGCGATCACGCCCAGCAGCACACACAGCGCCAGCTGCAGCGCGGTGCGGCCGCCGTCGGGCACGCGCGACTGCAGTGCGCCGCGTCCGTGTTTCCAGCGTCGCCACACCGCCGCGAGTACCAGCAGCGTCGTCGCCGCGCCGGCACCGGCGACCACCAGATCGCGCTTGGCCATGCGCGTCTGGCCCCAGAAGAACTTCGCCCCGGTGTCGAACCAGAGGCCGCCATGCACGTCCTGCGTGGTGGCATGCAGCAGCACCCACACATAGGCCACGTTGGCGGCCAGGATCAACAGCCCGGCCAGCACCACGGCTGCGCGCACGCGCAGGTCCGGGATCACCCACAGTAGCCACGCCAACACCATGCCGGCGGTGAGCAGCACGTAGGAATGGGTCAGCCCGCCGGCCGTGCCCAGCGCGAACACCAGCAGCAGATGCCACCGCGGGAATTCACTGCGCGCGCGCCAGCGCTCGTGCAACGCCAGCGCGCTCGATAACAGGCCCGCGGAGAGCAGCATCGACAGCGTGTAGCTGCGCGCGTTCTGCGATTGCTCGAACCAGAACATCGACACCGACGAGGCCGCCAGCGCAAACCCGATCGCCGCCGGGCTGAAGCGTCGCCACAGCGCGCGCGCGGTCACCAGCAGCGCCAGCACCGCGAACACCGCGCTGGGCAGGCGCAGCCACGCTTCGCCCGTGCCGCCCAGCCGGCTCCAGCCATACAGGCCGAAGTAGTACAGCGGCGGATGCGTATCGGTGAGCGCGCGACGCCAGACTTCGGCCAGGCCGCCGTCGTGGCCGATCACATGCAGCGTGAACAGCTCATCGGTCCAGAAGTTGCTGCGGTCCAGGCCAACGAAGGCAAACCCACAGGCCAGCAGCGCGATCAGGCCATATGCATAGGCAGGCCAGCGCACGGCGCCAGCACTGCGGACCTTGGACAGGAAGGGCTGCATCGCCTTCGGCTCAGGCATCGTGGCGCGCCGGGGCAGCGGTGGATTCAACGATGGACACCGCCTCTTTAGCTTCGGCAGACGCGCCCCAGGCCGCGCGCTTGGCCAGGTGATAGTTCCACACGCCGGCCAGCAAGGCGCCACCGATGCCGGCGACGAACCACGGCGCACCGGCCCAGGCGCTGACCACGCCGAGCACTTCGCTCAGGATCGCGCCGCTCAGGCAGGCCGCGTAGAACACCACCAGCCCGCGCAGCGCGGCCACGCCATGCAAGCGGCGATCGCGGAAGGTCAGCAGGTTATTGAGCGCGAAGTTCCAGCTCATCGCCAGCCAGATCGCCAGCAGCTGCGCCAGCCAGAATGGCCGACCCGCCCAGGTGCCCAACGATAGCGCCGCCAGGTGGACACCCAGCCCGCTGATGCCCACGCCGAAGAACAGCGCCATGCGCGCCGGCACTAGGCCCTGCGTGGCCTTTTCCAGCAGCTGCGCGCCCAGCTCCAGCACCACGCGCAGATCCAGCTTGGAGCTGCCACCCGCGCGCTCGCGCAGCCGGGTCGGCACCTGCGACACGCGTGGCCGGCGTGCATCGGCGGCCAGCACGTCGATCAGGATCTTGAAGCCCAGCGCGGTCAAGCCGGGGCGCACCTGCTGGTACCACGCGCGCGTCATCAGGAAGCATCCGCTCATGGGATCGGCGACCTTCAAGCCAAGCAACAAACGCGACACCTGCGTGGTGATGCGACTGCCGAGATGGCGGATCGCACCGAGGCCGGAGGCAGACGATTCCAGGTAACGGCTGGCGATCACCACCTCGCTATCCAGCACCGCCGCGTCGTCCAGCATCCGCGCGATCAGCTGCGGATCGTGCTGGCCATCGCCGTCCATCAGCGCCAGCGTGCGTCCGCGCGCTGCATCCCAGCCGGCCACCGCGGCCGAAGCAAGCCCACGTCCGCCACGTCGGCGCAGCAGGCGTACCCACGGATGGGCGCGCGCATAGTCCTGCACCGCGCGCGCGGTGCGCTCGTCGCTGGAGTCATCGACCACGATCACCTCGTGCCGGCAGTGCAGCAGCGCCGCGTCCAGTTCGCGCAGCACGCCGCCGATGGCTTCATGCTCGTTGAGGGTGCAGATGACGACGGAGACGTCGGGAGTCGGGTCACGCTGGGGGCTGCGCGGATCGAACGCCATGGGAGGTCCTGGTGAAGGCGCGCCCTGCCCGTTCGCCAGGCAAGGCTTCGCCGTTGGCGTGCATCGCCCGATGCGCACCACGAAGGTCGAGAAAGAACCGGATGCTCCCTGCGCTCCGGAGCGGCCAGCTGCAGCGCTGGACCGTGCAGGAAGGCTAGTGCGCGCCAGTGCCGGACGTTTGAATTTGGCCTAAATTCGGCCGGAAAAACACCAAGAAATTTGTGCCGCGCGCGCCATCGACATGGCAATAGCAACACGCCGCATCGACGCCCGACATGGAAGCGAATTCATGTTGCGCAAGGCGCCGTCGCGCCGATGCGGCGCACGACATCGGCACGCGACGGTCACGCGCAGATCGCACCTGAAGTGCGTGTTTCGAAGCTCGGCGTTGGCAGCGAATCCGCTGCGTCGAGTGGATCAGTTGGCGCTGATGACGGGCGCCTTCTTCGGCGCGCAGCCCGGCTGCGTCGGTGACGGCCGGATGCCATCGTTGGCCCGCATCGGCGGATCACAGGCCAGCCTCGGAGCGGAGGTGACCGCTTCGCTGCGCAGGTGGCCGTCGTTGGACCAGGACTCGGTGGCGAAGTGATCGCGGCCGTCGTCCACCGCCCCTGAAGCCTGCAAGCCCACCACCAACCTGCGACCCAGCGTGCCGGCCGGCATCTGTACCAGCGGGCCGGGATCAGCCGCGGGCGTACCCACGGCACGCGCAGGGATCACGTAGAAGACGAAGCCATCCTCGGTCGGCCTCCAGTTCATCGAGCGACGCTTGGCGCGCAGGAAACTCTGCATCACCACCCGCCGCGGCGCGATGCCCGGTGCGCGCGCCAGATCTTCCGCCAGCAGCGGTGCGTCTTTCTTGTCCAGATCGTGCACAGCCCAGGCCAGCAGCGCGCAATGGCCGGTGCCGGCCTGTTCGGCACGCGAAGACAGCAACGCCTGCAGCGCTGGCGTGGGATGACGGCCGACGAGCTCGGACGGCATCCAGGCCTGGATCCGCATCCCGGGCGGGGCGTAATGGCCGAAAAACTGCCGCTGCGCGAAGGCGCGGAAGTCCGCCGTCGGCGGGCCGAACTTGTACGGATGCATCACCGGGATCGGCTCGCCCGCGCAGCCGGGCATGCGCGCGACGAAGTCGGCCGTGGTGCGCCACGGCTCATTGCGCTGGACCAGCCGACCGCGTTGCAGCCACAGGTTCGCCGCCACAGCGATCACCAACAGCGCGGCGAGGACATGACTGCCACGCGTGGCCAGCCGCGGGCCTGCTGCGTCGTAGAGCCAGGCCATCAGCGCGCAGATGAAGGGCAGCGCGACCAGCACGTTGCGCGCCGAATACGACGGTGCCACCACGCAGCTCACCAGCACGCCGCTGCCGATCAATCCCACCAGCACGAACAGCGACAGCTGCGCCGCCGCGCGACCGGCCTCGGGCACGCGCGCGGCCAGACTGCCGCGGCCATCGCGCCAACGACGCCACACCGCGACCAGGCACAGCGCGGTCAAGGCCCAGCCAGAAGCCCCGGCGGCCAGGTGCTTCCAGCCGATCCGCGTCTGGGTCCAGAAGAACTTGAAATCGGCGCGATACCAGGTCTTGTCCACGTCCTGCGCGGTGGCATGCAGCAGCAGCCAGGTGTAGAGCGCGACCGCAGCCAGCACCGACAGGCCGCTGGCGATTACCGCCACGCGCAGCCGCGGCACGGCCAACAGCCAGGCCATGACCATACCGGTCAGCAGGAACAGGTAGAAGTGCACGAAGCTGCCGGCCAACCCCAGGAGCCACAGCGCCGCCACGGCTTTCCACGGGAAGCGCACCGACGCCGCGGCGTGTTCGCGCAGCCACAGGGTCACGCCCAACAGCGCGGCCGAGATCAGGAGCGACAGGCCGTAACTGCGCGCGTTCTGCGCCTGCTCGAAAAAGAAGAACGACACCGCCGCCACCGCGATCGCATAGCCCAGCGCCGCGGGGCTGAAACGCCGCAACAGCACGCGCGCAGTAACCAGCAGCGCCAGCACCGCACAGACCGCGCTGGGCAGGCGCAGCCAGATCTCGGACAGGTCACCGAGCAGGCTCCAGCCGTGCAGCAGCGCGTAGTACAGCGGCGGATGCACGTCGGTCAGCGCCCGCTGCCACAGCCCGGCCAGGCCGCCGTCGCCGCCCATCACGAAGACGGTGAACAGCTCATCGGCCCAGTAGTTGCTGTTGCCCAGCCCCACGAAGGCGCAGCCGCAGGCCACCAGCGCGATCGCGGTAAACGCCCATGCGGGCCAACGCAGGGCGGGAACTTCGGGACGAATTGGCGGCATGGAGGACAAGACAACCTGAAGAAAGCGGACGGGCGGCAGCCGCGTGCCCTCCGGTGGCGGCGCGTGCCGGCGCGCATCATACGGCGCCACACGGGCAGCGCGTGGGCCGGCTTCAGCCCCGATGCAGGCCCGCGTAACGGCCACTGCGCGGCGCGCGTGATGTGACGGTCACAGATGCCCTTGCCACAATGGCCCGATGCGACTGCTCTCCAATCCCCAGCTCAACCCGGCCCGCGAGACCGGCTGGCGCAAACGCTGGTTCGACATCATCTACCGGCACGACGACGTGCCCTCGCGCAACTTCGACCTGCTGTTGGTGGTGGCGATCATCGCCAGCGTGGTGGTGATCATGGTCGACAGCGTGCAGCACATCCACCAGCGCTACGCGAACTGGTTCTACGTGGTGGAGTGGGCGTTCACCGTGGTATTCACCGCCGAATACCTGCTGCGGCTGATGGTGGTGCGCAGGCCGCTGCGCTATGCGCTGAGCATCTGGGGCGTGATCGACCTGCTCTCGATCCTGCCCAGCTACCTGTCGCTGCTGATCCCCGGCGCGCAGAGCCTGCTGGTGGTGCGCGTGCTGCGCATCCTGCGGCTGTTCCGCATCCTCAAGCTGACCCAGTACGTGGAGGAAAGCGGCGTGCTGATGGGCGCGCTGTGGCGCAGCCGACGCAAGGTGCTGGTGTTCGTCAGCACGGTGCTGACCCTGGTGGTGATCTTCGGCGCGCTGATGTATGTGGTCGAAGGCCCGGAAAACGGCTTCACCAGCATTCCGACCAGCATGTACTGGGCGATCGTCACGATGGCCACGGTCGGCTTTGGCGACATCGCGCCGCAGACCACGCTGGGCCGGGCGATCACCTCGCTGCTGATCCTGATCGGCTACAGCATCATCGCCGTGCCCACCGGCATCTACACGGCCGAACTGGCCGCCGGCCTGCGCGATGCCAGCCCGCAGCACGATCGCCGCGGCTGCCCGGAGTGCGGGCTGGAAGGCCACGAGCCGACCGCCCTGCACTGCCGCCATTGCGGCCACGCGCTGCCCGCGCCGATGCCGTGACGGCAACGGCGCGGCATTGCGCTTACCAGACGCCGGTATTGGGCATCGACGCCCACGGCTCGGCCGGCGGCAGCGCGCCGCCCTTCTGCAGTAGTTCGATCGAGATCAGGTCCGGGCTGCGGACGAAGGCCATGTGACCATCGCGTGGCGGCCGGTTGATGGTGATGCCCATCGCCTGCAGGTGCGCGCAGGTGGCGTAGATGTCGTCCACTTCGAAGGCCAGGTGGCCGAAGTTGCGGGCGCTGCCGTAGTCCTCGACGCTGCCGTCCTCGGCCGGCCAGTTGTAGGTCAGCTCGACCTCGGCCTCGGGGTTTTCCGGTGCGCCGAAATACACCAGCGTGAAGCGGCCGGCCTGGCTGTCCTTGCGGTGGGTTTCTTTCAGGCCCAGGCCTTCGGTGAAGAACTTCGAGGTCGCATCCAGGTCGTGGACGCGGATCATGGCGTGCAGGTATTTCATCGTGGCGTTGGCTCCGATCTTGAGGCGGCGTGGGGGCGCCGGGAACCGCGCATTGTAGAAGCCCGCGCGCCGCGGCTCAGTCGAGGAACAAATCCGGCAGCAGCGGCTGCGACGGATCGACCGCATAGCCGGACAGGTCGGTGATGCCGGCCGCGGCCAACACCTCGTCATCGATCAGGAACTGGCCACTGAAACCGGCCGCTTCACGCACCAGCACCGCATGCGCCGCATCGGCCATCACCTCGGGCCTGCGGCCATTGGCGGTGGACACGCCGGGGATCATGTTCAGCGCATCGGTGCCGATCAGGGTGCGCGGCCACAGGGCGTTGACCGCCACGCCCTGCGGACCGAACTCGGCCGCCAGGCCCAGCGTGACCAGGCTCATGCCCATCTTGGCCAGGGTGTAACCGGTGTGCGGCCCCCACCACTTGGGGTCCAGCGACGGCGGCGGGCACAGGGTGAGGATGTGCGGGTTGGGCGCGTTCAACAGATGCGGCAGGCAGGCCTGCGCGCACAGGAAGCTGCCGCGCGCATTGACCTGCTGCATCAGGTCGAAGCGCTTCATCGGCGTGTCCAGCGTGCCGCGCAGCCAGATTGCGCTGGCGTTGTTGACCAGGATGTCGAGGCTGCCGAAGGTCTCGATCGTCGCGGCCACCGCCGCGCGCACCTGGTCTTCTTCACGGATATCGCACTGCAGGGCCAGGCCCTTGCCGCCGGCGTCGTTCACCGCCTGCGCGGCGGTGTGGATGGTGCCGGGAAGCTTGGGATTGGGCACGGCCGACTTAGCGGCGATGGCCACGTTGGCCCCGTCGCGTGCCGCGCGCAGGGCGATGGCCAGGCCGATGCCGCGCGAGGCGCCGGTGATGAAGAGGGTCTTGCCTGACAATGAGGTCATGGACGCACACCAGGTAAGGCAGGCACGGCCAGCGCACCCGCGGGGGACTGAAGTCTAACGGGCCGGACAGGGCTGACTTCCTATAATGCGGCCGATGGATTCCTGGTTCGATGGACTGCTGGACTGGATCACCGCACATCCGGTCGCTGCCGGCGCGGTGGTGTTTCTCATTGCGCTGTCCGATTCGCTGATCATCCTCGGTGCGATCGTGCCGGCACTGCCGCTGCTGATCGGCGTGGGCGTGCTGATCGGGCTGGGCGAACTGTCCGGTCCGTACGCGGTGGTCTGCGCGGCGCTGGGCGCGTTCGTCGGCGATGGCTTGAGCTTCTGGGTGGGCCGGCGCTGGGGCCCGCAGTTGCGCGGGCATTGGCCGTTCAACAAGTACCCGCAGTTTTTGGAACGCGGCGAGCGGCTGCTCCGGCGCAACAGCGTCAAGGCGATCCTGATCGCGCGCTATGTCGGGCCGATCCGTCCGTTCGTGCCGGCCGTGGCCGGGATGCTGCACATGCCGCTGCGCCGCTACCTGCCGGTCAGCGCCATCGCCGGACTGTCGTGGGGCTTCCTGTTCCTGCTGCCGGGTTGGGCGCTGGGCCATGCCTACGACGCGGTGGCGGCGGTCGCCGGACGCCTGGCGGTGGTGGTCGCCCTGCTGCTAGTGGTGCTGGCGCTGATCTGGGCGGTGGTGTTGTACACCTACCGCTGGTTCGCCGCGCACGCCGATGCGCTGCTGGCGCGCGGCCTGGCCTGGTCGCGCGCGCATCCGGTGCTGGGCCGCTATTCGGTGGCGGTGTTCGACCCGAACCGGCGCGAGACCGTGTCGCTGGCCGTGCTGGCCGTGGTCCTGCTGCTGGTGGCCTGGGTACTGTTCGGCTTCCTGGCGCTGGTGGTCGGGCACGGCAAGCCGCTGGCGCTGGACCTGTGGCTGTTCGAGCTGATGCACAGCCTGCGCAATCCACTGGCCGACCGGCCGCTGGCGGCCATCGCCGCGATCGGCGATGCCGACGTGCTCACGCCCGCCAGCCTAGCCGTGCTGGGCTACCTGGCCTGGCGCAAGCGCTGGCTGGCCGCCGGCCACTGGCTGGCCGCGATCGCCTTCGGCCTGGCGCTGACGGCGTGGCTGGGTGCGGTGATCGATATCCCCAAGCCGCCGACGGTGGCCAGCGGGTTTGGTTTTCCCTCGATCGCGGTGACGATGACCACGATCATCTTCGGCTTCTTTGCGGTGCTGATCGCACGCGAACTGCCGGGGCGCGATCGCATGTGGCCGTACGTGGTCGCCGGCGTGGTGGTCAGCACGATCGGGTTTGCCCGCGTGTATCTGGGCGCGCACTGGCTCAGCGATGTGGTCGGCGGCGTGCTGCTGGGCGTGGTCTGGCTGCTGATCCTGGGCGTGGCCTACCGGCGCCGGACCAAGCGCTCGCTGTGGGTCAAGCCGCTGGCGTGGATCTTCTACGGCGTGTTCGCCGCGGCCGCGCTGTGGCACGGCCCGCGCGCGGTGGACGGCATGCTGAACCGCTTCGATGCCACGCCGGTGAGCGTCGCGCGACCGCTGGAAGACTGGTGGCGCGATGCTTGGCGCGTGCTGCCGGCCACGCGCAATGAATTCGACGACGAACAGCGCTGGCCGCTGGACGTACAGGTCGCCGGCCCGCTGCTGCCGCTGGTCCATCGCCTGGAATCCGACGGCTGGCGCCTGCAGCCGCAGGCCGGCTGGGAGCGCGCCCTGCAGCTGCTCAAGGCCGGCGTGCCGCCGCGCGAGCACCCGGTGCTGCCGGCCACGCTCGACACCCATGCCGAAAGCCTGCTGATGCTCAAGCCCGGCCCGCGCCCGGACCAGCAATACGCGCTGCGCCTATGGGCCACGCCGCTGATGCTGCAGCCGAACCAGACGCCGCTGTGGATCGGCGGCGCGCAGACCCTGCGCCACCAGACGCTGTTCGGCCTGGTCGGCCTGTGGCGACCGCTGCCCGATGCCGATGCCTCGCTGAGCGTGCTGACCCAGGCCGTGCAGGATCTGCCGCAAGCGAGTTCACCGCATCCGTCCACTGGACTGCCGGTCTTGCGCCTGCGCACCGATGAAGTCGGGCCGGAGCCCGTGGCGCCGCTGAAACCTTGAGCGTGGCGGCATCGCGCCGCGCCCAGGCCGGGCACGCGCGTGCGGATGAATCCGTGGCTTAGGCCATCAGCGCCAGCAGGCGATCCAGCCGCGCATGTGGATCGTCTTCCTGCAGGACAGCCAGGCGCTGGGCATCGGTGAGCGGCAGCAGTTCGGCGAGCCGCCAGCCCACCCACGCGGCGCTGTCCAGGTCGCTGCTGCGCATGTTCGGCGGCGTGGCGCCGGCCTTCTCGAAGATCTTTTCCAGCACCGTGGCCAGCAGGCCGTGCTCGGGCCGCAGCTCGTCATCGTCCTCGGGCGCGCACCAGTCCACTTCGCCCACCACCACGCCGTTGTCGCGCACCCGCGTGCGCTGCACGTGGAAGCGCCGGCCGCCACGTAGGCGCAGGTTCAACAGCCCGTCGGCGCCGGTGGAGAAATCCTCGATGGTCGCCTCGGTGCCATAGGCCGCCGGCGTGGCCGGCCTGCCGGCTTCCTCGCCCTCCAGGATCAGGCACACGCCGAAGCCGCGCCCGCTGCGGCCGCACTCGCGGATCAGGTCCAGGTAGCGGCGTTCGAACACGCGCAGGCCCAGGCCCGCACCGGGCAACAGCACGGTGTGCAGGGGGAACAGCGGCAGGCTTTCGGTGGACGGCATGGGGTCGAGTGTAAACATGGCGCGGCAGGCAGGCCTGCACGTCGCCTATACGAAAGGCTCAGTCCTGCAGCGCCGCCAGGAAGCGTCGCGGCGCGCCGTCGAAGCCGCCATTGGACATGAAGACCACCTGGTCGCCCGGCTGCACAAGCGCGCGCAAGGCCGCAATCAGCGCATCGGTATCGGGCACCGCGCGCGCATCACCGCGCACGTCGGCGATCACCTTGCCTGCATCCCAGGCCAGCTCGGGGCGATGCAGGAACACCACCGCGTCGGCGCCATCGAGCGAAGGCGCCAGCGCATCGGCATGCGCGCCCAGGCGCATCGAATTGCTGCGCGGCTCCATCGCCACCACGATGCGCGCGTCGCCCACCTTCGCGCGCAGGCCATCGAGCGTAGTGGCAATCGCCGTGGGGTGATGGGCGAAGTCGTCGTACACCGTGATGCCGTCATGCGTCCCGATCACTTCCAGCCGGCGCTTGACGCTGCGAAAACGGGCCAACGCCGGGATCACGGTGGCGACCTCCACGCCAACGGCGTTCACCGCGGCCAGTGCGGCCAGGCCGTTGAGCACGTTGTGCTTGCCGACCAGGGGCCAATGCACTTCGCCGACTTCCACGCCGTTCTTCAGCACCGCGAACGCGCTGCCGTCGGCAGCGATCAGGCGCGCGCTCCAGTCCAGCGCCGCGTCGAAACCGAAGCGTTCCACCGGGGTCCAGCAGCCCATCGCCAGCACCTCGTCCAGGCGCGCATCGTCACCGTTGACGATCAGCCGGCCGTGGCCCGGCACGGTGCGCACCAGATGGTGGAACTGGCGCTGGATCGCCGCCACGTCCGGGAAGATATCGGCGTGGTCGTATTCCAGGTTGTTGAGGATCGCCACGGTCGGGCGGTAGTGCACGAACTTGCTGCGCTTGTCGAAGAACGCGGTGTCGTATTCGTCGGCTTCCACCACGAATTCGGCACCCTGCCCCAGCCGCGCCGACACGCCGAAATCCTCGGCCACGCCACCGATCAGGAAACCCGGCGTGCGTCCGGCCGCCTCCAGCAGGTAGGTGAGGATCGTGGTCGTCGTGGTCTTGCCGTGGGTGCCGGCCACTGCCAGCGTGGTGCGGCCGGGCAGTACCGCCTCGCTCAACCACTGCGCGCCGGAGGTATAGCGGCGGCCGTCATTGAGCACCGCTTCCACCGCGGCGTTGCCGCGCGAGAGCGCATTGCCGACGATCACCGCATCGCAGTCGGGCGAGATGTTGCCCGGCAGGTAGCCCTGCGCCAGTTCGATCCCCAGCTGCTCCAGCTGCGTGGACATCGGCGGGTAGATGGCCTGGTCGCTGCCTTCGACGGTGTGGCCCAGCTCGCGGGCCAGCGCGGCCACGCCGCCCATGAAGGTGCCGGCGATGCCCAGGATATGCAGTTTGCTCATGGCTTCGATTGTCGCCGATCACGCCGCGGGGCACGACCCAGGCGCAAGGAAAAACGGCGGGGCAGGCGTTTTTCACCGCGCAGCCGCGCGAAGGGTGGCGCACAGGGAAGTGCGCCATGAAAAAAGGCGCCGTTCAAGGCGCCTTCTTTCTCGCAGCTGAAGCCTGGGTTCAGGCCTTGGCCGGCGCCAGTGCGTCGGTCAGGCGCTGGGTGACTTCGTCCAGCTCGCCCACGCCATCGACCACGGTCAGGCGGCCCTGATCCTTGTAGAAGCCGATCACCGGCGCGGTGCTGTCGGTGTAGACCTGCAGGCGCTTGCGGACCGATTCCGGATTGTCATCGGCGCGACCTTCGGCCTGGGCGCGGCCGGCGATGCGCTCGACCAGCAGCTCGCTCGGCACTTCCAGCTGCACGGCGGCGTCGAACGGCTGGCCGATGCGTTCCAGCAGCTTGCCCAGCGCGTCGGCCTGGGCCAGGTTGCGCGGGTAGCCGTCCAGGATGAAGCCGTTGGCCACATCTCCTTGCGCCAGGCGCGATTCCAGCATGCCCAGCAGGATGTCGTCGGACACCAGGTTGCCGGCATCCATCACCGCCTTGGCCTGCTTGCCCAGCTCCGTGCCGGCCGCCACTTCGCCACGCAGCAGGTCGCCGGTGGAGATGTGCGGGACCTTGAGGAAGTCCTTCAGGCGCGTGGCCTGCGTGCCCTTGCCCGAGCCGGGCGGTCCCAAAAGAACCAGTCGCATCGTGTCACTCCAAACATTTCAATGGGGAAATCGGGGGAGCGGAACCGGGCTGCCAGCCTGCGGGCGGCGCCAACACGGTTCTCGCATCGATATGGGAAGCTTACCCCATCCGGTCCAGACCCCAAGGCGAGACGATGGTGGAATCCACTCTTCTATATGCCCAGTCCGGCGGCGTCACCGCCGTCATCAATGCCACCGCTTCCGGCGTGATCACCGAAGCCCGGCGCCGCAAGATCAAGGTCCTGGCGGCCCGCAACGGCATCCTGGGCGCGCTGCGCGAGGAGCTGATCGACACCTCGAAGGAGTCGGTGGCTGCCATCGCCGCCCTGGCGCATACGCCCGGCGGCGCGTTCGGCTCCTGCCGGGTCAAGCTCAAGTCGCTGGAAGCCGATCGCGCCCGTTATGAACGCCTGCTCGACGTGCTCAAGGCGCACCACGTGCGCTGGTTCCTCTACAACGGCGGCAACGATTCGGCCGACACCGCCTGGAAGGTCTCGCAGCTGGCCCAGGCCTTCGGCTATCCGCTGACCTGCGTGGGCGTGCCCAAGACCATCGACAACGACCTGGCGGTCACTGACACCTGCCCGGGCTTCGGTTCGGCCGCCAAGTACACCGCCGTGTCGGTGCGCGAAGCCGCGCTGGACGTGGCTGCGATGGCCGAGACCTCCACCAAGGTCTTCGTTTACGAAGCCATGGGCCGCCACGCCGGCTGGCTGGCCGCCGCGGCCGGCCTGGCGGGCGCCACGCCCGATGAAGCCCCGCACATCATTCTGTTCCCCGAGCGCGCCTACGACGAAGCCGTCTTCCTGGCCCAGGTCGACAAGGTCGTGAAAAGAGTCGGCTATTGCGTGGTCGTCGCCAGCGAAGGCATCCGCAGCGCCGATGGCCGCTTCGTCGCCGATGCCGGCGGCGGCACCGATGCGTTCGGCCACGCGCAGCTGGGTGGCGTGGCCTCGTATCTGGCTGGCAAGGTCAAGGACGCACTGGGCTACAAGGTGCACTGGGCGCTGCCGGATTACCTGCAGCGTTCGGCCCGGCATATCGCCTCGAAGAACGACTGGGCCCAGGCCCAGGCCGTGGGCAAGGCCGCGGTGCAGTACGCATTGAAAGGCATGAATGCGGTGATGCCGGTGATCGTGCGCAGCGCCGATGCCCCGTATCGCTGGAAAATCGAACCGGCGCCGCTGTCCAAGGTCGCCAATCACGAGAAAACCATGCCGCCCAGCTTCATCCGCAAGGACGGCTTCGGCATCACCGCCAAGGCACGCACCTACCTGGCGCCGCTGATCAAGGGCGAGGCGCCCCTGCCCTACGGCAGCGACGGTCTGCCCAAGTACGTGACGCTGAAGAACGTGGCGATCAAGAAGAAGCTGCCGGCCTGGGAAGGCTGAGTTTCACGCCTTAGATGGCGAGGCCTGCATGCGCCTCGCCATCACCTGCACGCCTTAGCGGCAGGCCTTGCCTTCGATTTCCAGCTGCGCCGCATACGCCGGCAGCGCCGCCAGCTTGCCGGCGGCGGCCTGGGCCTTGGCGTCTTCCAGGTAGATGCGGGCGCGGTCCTGGCCGTCGAGCTTCAGCTCCTGACCGGCCGGCTTCCGCCAGACATGGACCACCGCCTGCTGGCTGCTGCAGCTGGCCGAGGGTACCTTGATGATGTCGTTGAGCTTCCAGCCCTTGGCGACGCTGGGCTGGACCTTTCCGTAGTCCATGAACACCGCCCGCGCCTGGCAGCTGGGGCTGGTCCGCACCAGTTTCATGTCGTAGGGCTTGGCCGCATCGCCGGTGAAGGTGCCCTCCAACCGGGTGCAGGCCTCGGGGATCTGGCGCAGCGTGTGCAGCACACCGTTTGCCTGGGCGGCGCCAACCGGGCGCTGAATCTCCGGCGTGTCCTGGGCCAGGGCCGCCAACGGCAGCACGGCAAGCGATAGGGCGACTGATCGGACGAGGAAGCTGGGCATCGGACGATTCCAGGAAAGGGGAAGACCGCCGGAGGCTGCCACGCAGTAGCTGAACAGGTCATCGCGCGCGCCGCCGTCGCCTGTGCGCCCTCACGCGCCACCCACGCCGATTTAACCGCGCGATGTGACCGGCATCCCGGCGAGCCTGCGTTCTTTGGAGAGACCCCGGTCGCCGGCGCCACGAATGTGAAAGCGCGGCGCGCTGCCCGGACGTCATTCCCCCAAGCGTCGCAGGAACATCGCCCATGAAGATCGTCATGCTCACCGTCCACGAGGCCACGTCCGCCCGCAAGGTGGATTTCCACTTCTGGAGCGATGTGCTGGCGCGCCGCGGCGACCAGGTCGAGTTCGTCACCATCGGCATGAGTCCGCTGACCAAGCTCAAGCGCCAGGGCCGCCAGTTCCAGGGCCCGTTCAATGCGTGGAAGGACGTCGCCCCGCGCGTGCGCAAATTCCTGTGGCGGCCGCTGTTCCATCCTATGTCGCTGGGCAAGGCCGCGCTGGACGCGCTGACCAAGCCGCTGTTCGCGCTGTATCCGCAGCTGCTGTCGCGCGACTTGCTGGACGGGATCAGCGACGCCGATGTGTTCATCGTGGAGAACGGCGCCGGCCTGTGCCTGGTGCCGACCCTGGCGCGCAAGTTCCCCAAGGCGAGCTTCGTCTACAGCGTCTGCGACCGCATTGCCACGCTCCACTACCACCCGATCATCCTGGAAGCCGAGCGCGCCGCGCTGCCGTATTTCAGCCTGGTGCGCGTGCCGGCCGAGGTGATGGTGGCCGACTATCCGACCGCGCGGAATGTGCAGTACATCCCGCACGGGCTGGACAAGCTGGCGTTCGATGCGCCGAGCGCTTCGCCCTACCCGGCGGGCACGCGCAACGTGGTCAGCGTGGGCGACATGCTGTTCGATGCCGACGCGATCACGACCATGGCCAAGGCCGAGCCGTCGGTGAACTTTCACCTGTTCGGCAAGCAGGCGCGCCTGGATGAAGTGCTGCCCAACGTGGTCACGCATGGCGAACTACCCTTCGCCACCATCACGCCCTACATCCAGCACGCCGATGCTGGCATCGCGCCGTATCGCCCCGCGCCCAATGCCGACTATTTGAGCCAGTCGAGCATGAAGATGATCCAGTACACCTACTGCAGGCTGCCGATCATCGCGCCAGATTTCGCCGCGCGCAGTGCGCACATGGCCGCCTATGTCCCGGGCTCGGAGGACAGCATCGTGGCCGCGCTGCGCAACGCGCTGTCGCACGATCGCGACAGCATCGACAACAGCCAGGTGCTGGATTGGGAAGGCGTCACCCTGCACATGCTGGCCCACGCCATCGCCACGCCCACCAGCCAGCTCGACAGCGATCTCGCGACGCCGCAGCCGGATGAAGCCTCTGTGGTGCTGGGCGACCCCAGGATCTCCGTCGCCGCCTGATTCTCCGGCCGCAAGGCCTGCGCGTGCCGACGCCACGGCACGCACCCCACGCCTGCGTTGCGCAGCCATCGCGGCAGTGCGTCATGACCCCATCCGCCGGCGGCCTACACTCAGGCCCGGCCCGCTGCGCATTGCAAGCACACGCGGCCAGACGCGGCATCGCCCAGCTCGGTCGAAGGCCGCCATCCATCAGCCTTGGGAGGGGTCATGCTGGAACATTACGGACTTGAGCTGGCACTGGTGTGCGCAGCGGTTGCCATCGTGTACGGCATCGTGTCTTCGCGCTGGGTGCTGTCGCGCCCCGCGGGCAATGCACGCATGCAGGAAATCGCCGCCGCGATCCAGGAAGGCGCACGCGCCTATCTCAACCGGCAATACCTGACCATCGCGGTCGCTGGCGCAGTGCTGTTCGTGCTGGTGGGTGTATTCCTCAACTGGCCGACGGCGATCGGATTTGCCTTGGGCGCCGTGCTGTCCGGCGCCGCCGGCTACATCGGCATGAATGTCTCGGTCCGCGCCAACGTGCGCACGGCCGAAGCCGCACGCCACGGCATCAGCGCGGCAATGGATGTCGCCTTCCGCGGCGGTGCGATCACCGGGATGCTGGTGGTTGGCCTGGGCTTGTTCGGCGTGGCCGGCTACTGGGCGTTGCTGACCCATCACATGGGCCTGAGTGGCGAGGCCGCGCTGCATGCGCTGGTCGGCCTGGCCTTCGGCTCATCGCTGATTTCGATCTTCGCGCGCCTGGGCGGCGGCATCTTCACCAAGGGCGCGGATGTCGGCGCCGACCTGGTCGGCAAGGTCGAAGCGGGCATTCCCGAAGATGATCCGCGCAACCCGGCGGTGATCGCCGATAACGTCGGCGACAACGTCGGCGACTGCGCGGGCATGGCCGCGGACCTGTTCGAAACCTATGCGGTCACGGTGATCGCCACGATGCTGCTCGGTGGCTTGATGGCCAGTGAGGCCGGACCGAACGCCATCCTCTATCCGCTGGTGCTGGGCGGCGTGTCGATCATCGCCTCGATCATCGGCGCGCTGTTCGTGCGGGTGAAGCCAGGCGGCTCGATCATGGGCGCGCTCTACAAAGGCGTGATCGTTTCGGCCGTGCTCGCGGCGATTGCCTTCTATCCGGTGACCACGGCACTCATGCGCGATGCCGCCGTCGGCGCGATGCCGCTCTACGGGTGCGCATTGATCGGCCTGGCGCTGACCGGCGTGATCGTGTGGATCACCGAGTACTACACCGGCACCCAGTACAAGCCGGTGCAGCACGTGGCTTCGGCCTCGACCACCGGCCACGGCACCAACATCATCGCCGGGCTGGGGGTGTCGATGAAATCCACCGCGATGCCGGTGATCGCCGTGTGCGCGGCGATCTGGGGCGCACATGCGCTGGGCGGCCTGTATGGCATCGCGATCGCCGCCACGGCGATGCTGTCGATGGCCGGCATGATCGTCGCGCTCGATGCCTACGGCCCGATCACCGACAACGCCGGCGGCATCGCCGAAATGGCCGAACTGCCCTCTGAGGTGCGTGCGGTGACCGACCCGCTCGATGCCGTCGGCAACACCACCAAGGCGGTGACCAAGGGCTATGCGATCGGCTCGGCCGCATTGGCGGCGCTGGTGCTGTTCGCCGACTACACGCACAACCTGGCCACCGCGCACCCGGGCTCGGTCTACACCTTCGATCTGTCCGACCATCGGGTGATCATCGGCCTGTTGATCGGCGGCCTGATTCCCTATCTGTTCGGCGCGATGGCGATGGAAGCCGTGGGCCGCGCCGCCGGCAGCGTGGTCGAGGAAGTGCGTCGCCAGTTCCGCGAAATCCCCGGGATCATGGACGGCAGCGGCAAGCCGCAGTACCACACCGCCGTGGACCTGCTGACCCGCGCCGCCATCCGCGAAATGATCGTGCCCTCGCTGTTGCCGGTGGCCGTGCCGGTGGTGGTCGGCCTGCTGCTGGGCGCGCAGGCGCTGGGTGGCCTGCTGATCGGCACGATCGTGACCGGGCTGTTCGTGGCGATCTCGATGACCACCGGCGGCGGCGCCTGGGACAACGCCAAGAAGTACATCGAGGACGGCCATTTCGGCGGCAAGGGCAGCGAGGCGCACAAGGCTGCGGTGACCGGCGACACGGTCGGCGATCCCTACAAGGACACGGCCGGCCCGGCGATCAATCCGCTGATCAAGATCATCAACATCGTCGCGCTGTTGATCATTCCCTTGCTTGGCCCCTGAGCGGGCTCCGCCCCGCCTTGCGCGCGCCAACGCCCGCGGCCTTGCCGCGGGCTCGACCGCCTCCGGCAAGCGCCTTGCCTGAACGCGAGCGCCGGCAGAAACCGCTTCCCTGAGCGGTTCCCGCCGACGTTCACTGCTGCGTCGCAACAGCCCTGCGCTAGAATGCGGCCCACTTTCGACCAAACCTCACACTGGAGCAGTACATGGGCCTTGGCAGCGTCCCCACCGGCAAGAACCCGCCGGAAGAGATCAACGTCATCATCGAAATCCCCAAGGATTCCGAGCCGGTGAAGTACGAGGTGGACAAGGAGTCCGGCGCGATTTTCGTCGACCGCATCCTGTCCACGCCCATGCGCTATCCCTGCAACTACGGCTACGTGCCGCACACCCTGTGCGGCGACGGCGACCCGGCCGACGTGCTGGTCGTGCTGCCGCTGCCGCTGGTGCCGGGCTCGGTCATCCGCTGCCGCCCGGTCGGCGTGCTGCGCATGAGCGACGAAGCCGGTAGCGACGAGAAGCTGCTGGCCGTGCCGGTGGACAAGGTGTTCAGCGGCTACTCGCACATCAATGACATCGCCCAGGTCAGCGGCCACTGGCTGGAGCGCATCGGCCACTTCTTCGAGCACTACAAGGACCTGGAGAAGGGCAAGTGGGTCAAGCTCGACGGGTGGGGCGGCGCCGACGAGGCCAAGAAGATCCTGCTCGAAGCCATCGAACGCGACGCGCAGCAGAGCCCGAAGTAAGGCTCGGCTTCACGGGTTCAAACAAGAAAGGCGCCTCCGGGCGCCTTTCTTGTTCCTCAACCGTGCAGCGACGCCTGCCAGGCGCGCGCAACCAGCTCGGGGTGCGCTTCGGCGATGCGTGCTCCGCGCTGGCGGGCCGAGGCCACGGCACTGGCGCTGAAGGGCCTGTCGCGGCGCGGCAGGACAATGCCCAGTTCCCGATCCCAGGCCAGGCCGGCAAAGCGGACCAGGCGCTCAACTTCCCCCTGCGGATCGGCCAGCAGGCGATCGAAGTCGACGCCGATCCAGCGCTCGCCCGGCAGCTCGGCCAGGTCGCCCAGCATGCAGTCGGCGATCGCGCTCCACTGCCCCGCCACGATGTCCTCCAGCGAGCGCCCGGACAGGCGCTGCCAGTCCGGGGTCAGCGCGAACGACCAAGGCAGCCCTTCCCACTGCGGCAGCGCCTGGTAGGTGATGCAGCGACCCGATTTCCAACTGTTGAGCATGCTGCCCAGCGCCTCGTGTGGCTCGCGATGCAGGTAGATGAAGCGCGCGTCCGGGTACAGCTGGGCCAGGAACGGGATCCGCAGCGCCTGCTTGCTGCCGGCCTGGATCAGGCGGACATCCGGCCCCTGCGCACGGCGGCCGTCGCGATCGCGCAGGCCCTTGGTGAAGCGCTGGCGCAGGCGCCGGGTGACTTCGCCCAGCGCGTCTTCGGCCAGCAGGCGGTTGTCGTACTGGTCGCGCTGCTTGGGCGACAGGCGACGCACGCCTTCGATCACCCGCTGCGTGTCGCCTTCGGCGGTGACCAGGTCCGGCGATTGCGCCAGCGTGCTGAGCAGCAGCTGCGCGCCGGAGCGCGGCACCCCGACGATGAAGAGTGGCTGGCGGACCTGCAGCGCGGGCGCGACCACGCCTGCGGGGCGGGGCGCGTCGAGCGCATCGCCCGCCCTGAGCAGGGTTGTTTCCAGTTCGGGCGTGGCGCGCTTGCGGCGGCTGGCCGCCTTGGCCTTGCCCACCGGCTTGCGCGCGCCTTCGCCCAGCGCGACCTCGAAGACCTGTTCGCCCAGGGTCGGCCACAAGTCCAGTCCGTTGCGCAGCGTCATGCCGTCCAGGTCCAACGCCAGGCATTCGGCACGCACCGAATCCAGCAGCGCGCGATAAGACACATCGCCGGCAGCGTCGGTGCCGTAGGCGGCCCATAGCGCCTGCCAGTGCCGCGAGAACCGCAGCAGGATGCTTTGCAGCGCAGGCAGGCGATGATCCTGGACGGCTTCGGCCAGCAGGAACATCAGGTGCTCGCGCAACTCCCAGGGCGTCATCACGGACGGCACATTGGCGGTCTCGAAACGCAGCGCGACCCGATGCGCGGTCTCCGGTTCGATGCGCTCGGGCGCCCAGGCCACGACCTTGCGCCGCCCGGGCGAGCGCGCCCGCACCAGCAGGTCCCACAGATGCGCGCCACCGACGGTATCGGCGAGCAGATGGATGCAGGTTGCTTCTGTCGAACCAATCAGCCGGTGCGGCCGCCACGTATCGATGACCCAAGCGCTGCCGGCCAACATCTGGACCGCATCACCATCCAGGTCCATGACGACGTCGTCCGCAGTCTCTACTGGGATGTGCAGGCGCATGCGTTCGCGGTGGTAGTACGCCGATTCGACCCTCGCCGCAGGCTGCACACCGGCCGGCACGCGCAGCAGCCACACGCGACCCCAGGTGGCGCCAAGCGCGGCCAGTACTTCCTGCACGTAAGGCAGAGCGTGCAGCCAGGGCGTGGCCTGCATCGTGCCCGAAGCAGCCTCCAGCGCGGGGTCGCCATGCTTGCTGACCAGGCGCAGCAACGCGCTGCCATCGGCCTGCTCCAGCCAGGCTGAAGGCGTCAGCGCTGCGACTTCCGCACGCAAGACCTCCGCGTCGAGCTGGACGGGAAGCTGGAAGAACGGCGATTGCAATTTCATGCGCAAGGACGGCAGCGGATCCGACCACGATGGTATCGCGCCGCGCCGGCGGCCATCGACGGCGCCAGTCCAAACCCGAAACCAGGTCCGAGCGCTGCCGTGGCGCGTGCGTTATGTCAGGCCGCTCGCGTCCGGAAGCGAGCGGTAAAGCAGAAGCCGACCTGCCCGCACAAGGCCCATGCGCCCACGCCTGACATTTGTGTCATGCGCCATCGCACTGCGCTAATCTTCGCGACGGGGATTGACCTGACAGGGGACAACACAATGCATGCATGGACGCGGGCCATCCTGGCCGCGCTGATGGGCAGCGCCTGCCTGGGCGCTTTGGCCGCGGAAAAGGTGCCGGTGGAGGCATTTGCCAAGTTCAGCAAACTCAGCGCGCCGCGGCTCTCGCCGGACGGCAAATACCTATCGGTGTCGATGGACCTGGACAAGGGCGCTTCGGCGCTGGCGGTCTACCGCATCGCGGACATGACGCAGACCGCGCTGCTCAAGTTCCCGCGGTTCGAAATGGCCTACCAGGTGGAATGGGTCAGCAACCAGCGCCTGGTGATCGCCAAGGGCCGCAAGGTCGGCACGCTGGAGCAGCCGCGCCCCATGGGCGAGATCATCGCCAGCAACTTCGATGGCACCAACCAGAAGTACGTCTACGGTTACGAGCAGCGCGCGCGCATGGCCTCGTTGGACCGTGGCTTCGGCTATATCGAAGGCGTGCCGGAGGTGCCCAACGGGCACTTCTACCTGCGCCAGCTCTCGTGGGAGACACGTCGCTCGATGGTCTACGACGTGGACAGCGAGAAGCTCTCCTTCCACCTGGTCGCCGACATCGACAAGCCCGACCTGGATTTCGTGCTCGACCATGCCGGCAAGGCGCGCTTTGCCATCGGCACCGACGTCGACGACAACCCACTGATTTATCGGGCGGTCGGCAACGGCTGGCAGCCGATCGCCACCTCAGGCCATGACCTGTGGAGCCCGTTCGCATTCTCGCCCGATGACACCCAGGTCTATGGCTGGCGCACCCATGACGACGGCCCGGCCCAGTTGATCCGCAGCGACGTGCAGGGCGGCAACATCCAGGTGCTGGCCAAGGATGATTTCGCCAGCGTCGGCAGCCTGCAATGGACGCATGTGCCCGGCGTGCCCTTCGCCGCCAGGACCGGGCGCGGCGCGGTGAAATTCACCTACTTCGACAGCAGTTCGCCCGACGCGCAGCTGCACCAGCAGCTGACCCAGGCCTTGCCCGGCAAGCGCGTGGAGTTCATCAACCAGAGCCAGGACGGCCAGGTCATCCTGATCGCCATCACCAGCGACAAGGATCCCGGCGCCTGGTACCTGCTCAACCGTGCCGACAACAAGCTGCGCCGCCTGCTGACCGAACGCGAGGGCATCGATCCGGCGCAGATGGGTGAGCGCCGATCGATGCGCTTCACCACCAGTGACGGCAAGCAGCTCGAAGCCCTCCTCACCCTGCCCGCCGGCATCACCGATCCACGCACGCTGCCGATGGTGCTGGTACCGCATGGCGGCCCGCACGGCGTGCAGGACGACTGGGATTTCGACACCGATGCGCAGTTCCTGGCCAGCCGCGGCTACCTGGTGCTGCAGGTCAACTATCGCGGCGGCAGCGGGCGCGGGCCTGCCTTCGAACAGGCCGGCTACCTGAAATGGGGCACGCGCATCCAGGACGACCTGCTGGACGGCGTGCGCTGGACGATCGACCAGGGCATGAGCGATCCCAAGCGGATCTGCGTCTACGGCGGCAGCTTCGGCGGCTACTCGGCCATGATGACCGTCACGCGCGCCCCGGAGCTGTTCCAGTGCGCCGTGGGCATGGCCGGCGTCTACGACCTGGACATGATGTACAGCAAGGGCGACATCAAGACGACCGAATCGGGCCGCCGCTACCTGCAACGCGTGATCGGCCGCAGCGAGAGCGAGCTGGATGCCAACTCCCCGGTCACTTTGGCCGCGAAGATCAAGGTGCCGGTGCTGCTGGCCCACGGCGAAGACGACCAGCGCGCGCCGTTTGCCCAGGCCAAGGCGATGCGCGCAGCACTGACCCAGGCCGGCAATCCGCCGCAGTGGCTGGCAGTGCCCAACGAAGGCCACGGCTTCTACGGCGAGGACAACAACATCGCCTGGTTCAAGACGCTGGAAACCTTCCTAGACGCCCACATCGGTACGCACGCGCCCTGAGTGATGCGATGTCTCGTGGCCGTCGGTGCGTCCCGCACCGGCGGCCAACCGGCCGCCCGCAAGCCGTCATCCTGTTCAGAAAATCCGCACTCGCCGGCTTCAACCGACGCACCGCGCACTTGCCTGGTGTACCAGCGCGCTGTCACATTGACGTGGTTGCCGAAGAAACAAAAATCAGCGCTTGACAGGCCCCTCGCGGGCATGGTTTTCTGCCGACCTCATGAAGCACACCCGTCCCACGCCCAAGACCCTGCAGACCGCGCCCAACGCGGCCGCCGTGCTTGTGCTCGTACTTATTCCCTCGCCAACTGCGGGACGTACGGACGTGTAAGCAACAAAGACACGCAAATCCTACGAAACCCCGCACTGCGAAGTGCGGGGTTTCGTGCTTTCAGCCCCTGAGAAAGTTTCACCACCAACCTTCGAACACCCACAGGAACGCCCGACATGACCGCTTCGACCTCCAATCTTCCCCAGCCCACCATCGCCGTCGTCGGTTACGGCAGCCAGGGTCGCGCCCATGCGATGAACCTGCGTGAGTCGGGCTTCGATGTGACGGTCGGCCTGCGTCCGGGCGGCCCGACCGAAGCCAAGGCCAAGGCCGATGGTTTCCTGGTCAAGTCGCCGGCCGAAGCGGTCAAGGACGCCGACCTGGTCGCCGTGCTGACCCCGGACATGGTCCAGAAGACCCTGTACTACGACGTGCTGGCCCCGAACATGAAGCAGGGCGCGGTATTGCTGTTCGCCCACGGCCTGAACGTGCATTTCGGCATGGTCGAGCCGCGCGAAGACCTGGACGTGGTCCTGGTCGCGCCGAAGGGCCCGGGCGCGCTGGTCCGTCGCGAATATGAAATCGGTCGCGGCGTGCCGTGCATCTACGCCGTGTACCAGGACAAGTCGGGCAAGGCCGAGCAGTTCGCCCTGTCCTACGCCGCTGGCCTGGGCGGCGCGCGCGCCAACATCATCAAGACCACCTTCAAGGAAGAGACCGAGACCGATCTGTTCGGCGAGCAGGCCGTGCTGTGCGGCGGCGCCTCGTCGCTGGTGCAGGCTGGCTTCGAAACCCTGGTGGAAGCCGGCTACCAGCCGGAAATCGCCTACTACGAAGTGCTGCACGAGCTGAAGCTGATCGTGGACCTGTTCTACGAAGGCGGCATTACCCGCATGCTGGAGTTCATCTCCGAGACCGCGCAATACGGTGACTACGTCAGCGGCCCGCGCGTGATCGACGCCTCGACCAAGGCGCGCATGAAGGACGTGCTGACCGACATCCAGGACGGCACCTTCACCAAGAACTGGGTCGCCGAATACGAAGCGGGCCTGCCGAACTACAAGAAGTTCAAGCAGGCCGACCTGGATCACCCGATCGAAGTGGTGGGCAAGCAGCTGCGCGCCAAGATGGTGTGGCTGGCCGAGAATGCACCCACATCCCAGGCCGCAGCCGCATGAACGCGACTGTCGCCACTGCACCCCGCAATGGCGCCCGCTGGATCGCCCACGCCCTGGAAACCGAGGGCGTGGAGACGATCTTCGGCTACCCGGGCGGCACCATCATGCCGTTCTACGACGCGCTGGTGGATTCAAACCTGAAGCACATCCTGGTCCGCCATGAGCAGGGTGCCGCACTGGCCGCCAACGGTTATGCGCGCGCCTCCGGCAAGGTCGGCGTGTGCGTGGCCACCTCGGGCCCGGGCGCGTCGAACCTGGTCACCGGCATCGCCGATGCGATGCTGGATTCGGTGCCCATGGTGTGCCTGACCGGCCAGGTCGCCACGCCGCTGATCGGCACCGATGCGTTCCAGGAACTGGACGTGTTCGGCATGACCATGCCGATCGTCAAGCACAGCTTCCTGGTGCGGAAGGTCGAGGAGCTGCCGCATGTGTTCGCCGAAGCGTTCCGCATCGCGCGCGAAGGTCGTCCGGGCCCGGTCCTGATCGACCTGCCCAAGGACGTGCAGGTCACCGATGCCTCGCATCTGGCCGACCACGTGCCGGCCACCGTCGATGCGGTGCCGGCGCCAGCCGATGCCGCGATCGCCGAAGCCCTGGCGGCCATTGCCGGCGCGGAGAAGCCGGTGGTCTACGGCGGCGGCGGGATCGCCCTGGGCAACGCGGTGGAGGCGTTCCGCCACTTCGTCGAAACCAGCGGTATCCCGACCGTGCTCACCTTGCGCGGCCTGGGCGCCCTGCCCGCCAACCATCCCAATTACCTGGGCATGCTGGGCATGCATGGCACCCGCGCGGCCAACATGGCGGTGCAGGACAGCGATCTGCTGATCGTGGTCGGGGCGCGGTTCGATGACCGCGCCACCGGCAAGCTGGCCGAGTTCGCCCCGTTCGCCCGCGTCATCCACCTGGATGCCGATGCGTACGAGATCTCCAAGCTGCGCACGGCCAACATCGCCATTCCCGGCGACGTGGCCAGCGGCCTGCGCGCCCTGAGCGGTGCACGCAGCAGCTGCTATGCGTGGAAGGCCAAGTGCGCATCCAACCGCGAGCGTTTCGGTTTCCGCTACGACGCACCGGGCACGGACATCTATGCCCCGGCGCTGCTGAAGCGGCTGAGCGAAGTGGCCCCGGCCGACACGATCATCACCAGCGACGTCGGCCAGCACCAGATGTGGGTCGCCCAGCACTGCAAGTTCAACCATCCGCGCAACCACCTGACCAGCGGCGCACTGGGCACGATGGGCTTCGGCCTGCCGGCGGCGATGGGCGCGCAGTTTGCGTGTCCCGATCGCACCGTGGTGCTGGTCAACGGCGATGGCGGCTTCATGATGAACGTGCAGGAGCTGACCACCATCGCCCGCTGCAAGCTGCCGGTGAAGATCGTGCTGCTGGACAACTCCGCGCTGGGCATGGTCCGCCAGTGGCAGGAGCTGTTCTTCGCCGAGCGTTACAGCGAGATCGACCTGTCTGACAACCCGGATTTCGCCGCGCTGGCGAAGGTGTTCGGCATTCCTTCGCGCCGGATCGAACTGCGCGAAGACGTCGACGACGCGCTGGCCGAACTGCTGGCCACCCCCGGTCCAGCCCTGCTGCACGTGGCGATCGACATCAAGGCCAATGTCTGGCCGCTGGTGCCGCCCAACCACGCCAACAGCTCGATGCTGGAGAGCAACCCTGCCAAGGCCGCCACGGAGCCCACGTCCCATGCAATACCGGCTTGACCTGATCGTGAAACCGGCCGAAGGCGCCCTGGTGCGCGTGATCGGCATGGTCGAACGCCGTGGCTTCGTCCTGCGCGACGTGCAGGCCACGCCGCATGCCGATGGACGCTGGCGCCTGCAGATGCAGGTGGACAGTACGCGTCCGGGCGAGACCCTGCGCCACCAGCTGGAAAAGGTGTACGACTGCGAGTCGGTCACCGTCAGCGCGGTGGCCGCGGTCGCGGCCGACGCCGGAGTGGCGGCATGAAGACCGTCGCCACTTCAATGGACCCCGCCGTACGGAGGGGTCTTCTCCCAGGCCGCCGGGGTATCCGCGGCAATGCCTGAAGTAAAACGCCTGCGCTGCAGCAGCGCGCCGATGGCGCTGGACCGCGTGCCCCGCGGCCGGCGCGCTTGGCGTGCATTGGACGAAAGGGTCATCGCCGGCCCACGGGACTTGCACGACACTGTCGCGCGCCTGCGGCCTGACGGCCCACCGCCCGGATGCAGTCGCGCGGCACCGCGACCGCACCGGCCCGCAAGCCGCCCGAGGCGGCGCACCGGCCTGCAGCATGCCCCCGAAGACGCCCCCCTTCCTCCCACCGCGCCAACGCCCCAGACAACACGCCGCCCCATCGCCGTCAGGACGGCCGAAGCCGTAGAGGAATCCATCGCATGAATACCAACGCCATTACCACCGACAACGTACGAATTTTCGACACCACCCTGCGCGACGGCGAGCAGTCTCCCGGCTGCAGCATGTCGCCGCAGCAGAAGCTGGTCATGGCCCGCGGCCTGGCCGAGCTGGGCGTGGACATCATCGAGACCGGCTTCCCGGCCAGCTCGCAGTCCGACCGCGAGGCCATGGCGCTGATCGCGCGCGAAATCCGCACGCCGACCCTGGCGGTGCTGTCGCGCTGCCTGGCCGGCGACATCGAGACCTCGCTACGCGCCCTGGAAGGCGCCGCCAAACCACGCCTGCACGTGTTCCTGTCCACCAGCCCGCTGCACCGCGAGCACAAGCTGCGCATCACCAAGGAGCAGGTGCTGGAATCGGTGGACAAGCACGTGCGCCTGGGACGCGCCAGCCTGGACGACGTGGAGTTCTCGGCCGAGGACGCCACCCGTACCGAAGAGGACTTCCTGGCTGAAGTGGTCAAGGTCGCCATTGCCGCCGGCGCCACCACGATCAACCTGCCCGACACCGTCGGCTTCACCACGCCGGAAGAAATCCGCGGCATGTTCTCGCGGATCATCTCCACTGTGCCAGGCGCCAAGGACGTGATCTTCAGCACCCACTGCCACAACGACCTGGGCCTGGCCGTGGCCAACTCGCTGGCCGCCATCGAAGGTGGCGCGCGCCAGGTGGAAGGCTCGATCAACGGCATCGGCGAACGCGCCGGCAACTGCGCCCTGGAAGAAATCGCGATGGCGCTGAAGGTGCGCAACGCGTTCTACAACCTGGGCACCAACATCGATACGCGCCGCATCGTGCCGACTTCGCAGCTGCTGCAGCGCCTGGTCGGCATGCCGGTCCAGCGCAACAAGGCCATCGTCGGCGCCAATGCGTTCGCGCATGAGTCGGGCATCCACCAGCACGGCATGCTGCGCCATCGCGGCACCTACGAAATCATGCTGCCGCAGGACGTGGGCTGGCCGGACACGCAGATGGTGCTGGGCCGCCACAGCGGTCGCGCAGCAGTCGAGGCACGCCTGCGTGCGCTGGGCTACCTGCTCGAGGAAGACGAGCTGAAGCTGGTCTTCGAGCAGTTCAAGGCCCTGTGCGAGAAGCAGCGCGTGGTCAACGACGCCGACCTGCAGACCCTGATGCAGGACGCCAGCGTCAGCGAAGGCTATCGCCTGTCCTCGATGACGATCTCCGACGTCGGCAACCGCGCCAATGCGCTGGTCGAGCTGTCCGACCCGGACGGCAACCGCGTCGCCGAAACCGCGCAGGGCAATGGCCCGGTCGATGCGCTGTTCGGCGCGCTGTCGGCCGCCACCGGCGTGCAGCTGACCCTGGACAGCTACCAGGTGCACAGCGTCGGCATCGGCACCGATGCCCGCGGCGAAGCCAGCCTCTCCGTGCGCCACGACGGCGTCGAGTACGAAGGCACCGGCACCTCCAAGGACATCATCGAAGCCAGCGCGCTGGCGTGGCTGGACGTGGCCAATCGCCTGCTGCGTCATCGCCAGGCCGCGCCCACGCCGTCCGAAGCCGCCGCCGCCTGATCCAAGCCCGTGCCATGAACACCGATATCGCCTCGGCGACCACGGTCGCCGGCCAGACCTGGAATGCCGCCCGCTACGCGCACAACGCCGGCTTCGTGCCGACGCTTGGCGCGCCGGTGGCCGAGCTGCTGGCCGCGCAGGCCGGCGAGCGCATCCTGGACCTGGGCTGCGGCGACGGCGTGCTGACCGCGCAGCTAGCGGCCAGCGGCGCGCAGGTGATCGGCGTCGATGCCTCGCCCGACCTGGTCGCCGCGGCGGTCGAACGCGGCGTCGATGCACGGGTGATGGACGGCCACGCGCTGACCTTCCACCACGCCTTCGATGCGGTCTTCAGCAACGCGGCCCTGCACTGGATGCGCCAGCCTGAGGCGGTGCTGTCCGGCGTGCAGCGCGCGTTGAAGCCGGGCGGCCGTTTCGTCGGTGAGTTCGGCGGCCACGGCAATGTCGCAGCCATCGTCACCGCGCTGCGCGCGTCGCTGTGCGCCCACGATGCGGGCGAACCGACGTTCGCCTGGTTCTTCCCCACGGCCGACGAATACGCCGCACTGCTGGCCGAGCATCGCTTCCATGTCGAGCAGATCGCGCTGATCCCGCGCCCGACCCCGCTGCCGACCGGCATCGCCGGCTGGCTGCGGACCTTCGCCGATCCATTCCTGGCCGATGTCGAGGCGCACGTGCGCCGGCGCGTGCTGGAAGACACCGAAACCCTGCTGCGCCCGGCGCTGTGCGACCAGCGCGGCCAATGGCATGCCGACTACGTGCGCCTGCGCTTCGTCGCGCGCACGTCCACTCCTTCCGATTTCAAGCAAGGCAATCCGCAATGAGCCCAGCCCCCCGCACCCCGGCCCCTCGAACACTTTTTGAGAAACTGTGGGACGCGCATGTCGTCGTGCCCGAGAGCGACACCGCGCCCGCGGTGCTCTACATCGACCTTCACCTGATCCATGAAGTGACCTCGCCGCAGGCCTTCACCGAGCTGCGTGCGCGCGGCATCGCGCCGCATCGCCCGGACCGCACCAAGGGGACGATGGATCACTCCACGCCGACCCTGCCGCGCGGCGCCGACGGCAAGCTGCCCTACTACACCGCCGCCGCGGAGAAGCAGGTCGAGACGCTGGAAGCCAACTGCGCCCAGTACGGCATCGAGCTGTTCGACATGGGCTCGGACAACCGCGGCATCGTGCACGTGATCGCGCCGGAACAAGGCTTCACCCAGCCGGGCATGACCATCGTCTGCGGCGACAGCCACACCTCCACGCATGGCGCGTTCGGCTCGCTGGCCTTCGGCATCGGCACCAGCGAAGTGGGCCACGTGCTGGCCACCCAGTGCCTGCTGCAGCGCAAGCCCAAGACCATGTCGATCACCGTCGACGGTCCGCTGGCACCGGGCGTCGGCGCCAAGGACGTGGTCCTGCACATCATCGGCCAGATCGGCGTCAACGGCGGCACCGGCCACGTACTGGAATACCGCGGCTCCACCATCGAGGCGATGGACATGGAGCAGCGCATGACCCTGTGCAACATGTCGATCGAAGCCGGCGCGCGCGCCGGCATGGTGGCGCCAGACCAGATCACCTTCGACTACGTCGCGGCGACCCCGCGCGGGCCCAAGGGCGCCGACTTCGAGGCTGCAGTCGATTACTGGAAGACTCTGCGCAGCGACGACGGCGCGCGCTTCGATGCCGAAGTCACCATTGATGCCGCCGACATCCGCCCAACCATGACCTGGGGCACGCATCCGGGCACGGCGATCGCCATCGACGCGCCGATCCCGGCCGCCAACGATGCCGCCGCGCAGAAGTCGCTGGACTACATGGGCTTCGAGGCCGGCCATGCCGTAGCGGGCACCAAGGTCGACGTGGTGTTCGTCGGTTCATGCACCAACGGCCGCCTGAGCGACATGCGCGACGTCGCCCGCGTGCTGGCCGGGCGCAAGGTCGCCGAGGGCGTACGCATGCTGGTCGTGCCCGGTTCGGAGATCGTCAAGCGCCAGGCCGAGGCCGAAGGCATCGACGTGATCGTGCGCGACGCCGGCGCGCAATGGCGCGAGTCCGGCTGCTCGATGTGCATCGCCATGAACGGCGACCTGGTCGCCCCCGGCGAGCTGGCCGTCTCCACCAGCAACCGTAATTTCGAAGGCCGCCAGGGTCCGGGTTCGCGCACGCTGCTGGCCTCGCCGCTGGGTGCGGCGTGGTCGGCGGTGCGTGGCCAGGTGGCCGATGTGCGTGAACTGTTCGACGCTGACCAGAAGGAAGTGGCGTGATGCCCAACCGCGATACCAACCAGGCCGCCGACATGGCCTTCTCCGCCACCGTCGCCAGTGCGCTGGCGCGCAGCATCCGCGATACCCCGCTGCGTCCGCTGCCGGCCCAGGCCGAAGCCTTGCTGGCCTCGGCCGAGATCGTGGTGGCCGCGCCTGCGGACGACGCCAAGGAGACCGTGTAATGGCCGGCATCCAGACCGTCACCTCGCAGGCCGTGGTGCTGCGTTCGACCAATATCGACACCGACCAGATCATCCCGGCGCGCTTTTTGTCCACGACCGAGCGCGCCGGCCTGGGCCAGTTCGCGTTCAACGACTGGCGCTGGAAGACCGAAGGCGTGCCGAACCCGGAGTTTGCCTTCAACCAGCCGCATAGCGCGGGCCGCCAGGTGCTGCTGGCCGGGCGCAACTTCGGCTGCGGCTCCTCGCGCGAACACGCGCCATGGGCGCTGACCGACCTGGGGCTGAAGGCCGTGGTCTCCAGCGAGATCGCCGACATCTTCCGCAACAACAGCCTCAAGAACGGCCTGATCCCGATCGTGCTGGCCGAAGCCGACGTGCAGACGCTGATGGAGCGGCCGGACGATCAGCTGACCATCGACGTGGCCGCGCGCGAACTGCGTACGCCCGATGGCCGCACCTACACCTTCCCGCTCGACGCCTTTGCCCAGACCTGTCTGCTGGAAGGTGTCGACGAGCTGGGCTACTTGCTGGCCCGCGCTCCCGATATCGCACGTTACGAGGCTTCCCATGCACGCTGACATCGTCGTCCTGCCCGGTGACGGCATTGGCCCGGAAGTGGCCGCTGCCGCAATCACCGTCCTGCAGGCGGTGGCCAAGCACCACGGCCACACTTTCACCTTCGCCGAGCACGACATCGGCGGCATCGCCATCGACCGCCACGGCGTACCGCTGCCCGAAGCCACCACCGTCGCCTGCCAGAACGCCGATGCCGTGCTGCTGGGCGCGGTCGGCGGGCCGAAGTGGTCCGACCCCAACGCCAAGGTGCGCCCGGAACAGGGTCTGCTTGCCATCCGCCGCGCCCTGGGCCTGTTCGCCAACCTGCGCCCGGTGCGCCCGCACAACGCCGCGCTGGACGCCTCGCCGATCAAGCCGCACCTGCTGACCGGCGTGGACATCATGGTCGTGCGCGAGCTCACCGGCGGCATCTACTTCGGCGACAAGACCCGCACGGCCGAGGCCGCCAGCGATCTGTGCAGCTATTCGGTGGCCGAGATCGAGCGCGTGATGCGCAGCGCCTTCGTGCTGGCCAAGGCCCGCCGCGGCAAGGTCACCTCGGTGGACAAGGCCAACGTGCTGGAAACCTCGCGCCTGTGGCGTGATGTGGCCACGCGCATCGGCCGCGAGGAATTCCCCGAGGTCGAGCTGGAACACCAGCTGGTCGACTCGATGGCCATGCACCTGCTGGCCAAGCCGCGCGAGTACGACGTGATCGTCACCGAGAACATGTTCGGCGACATCCTCACCGACGAGGCCTCGATGTTGGCAGGCTCGTTGGGCCTGCTGCCGTCGGCTTCGCTGGGCCAGGAAGGGAAAGTGGGGATCTACGAACCGATCCACGGCTCGGCCCCGGACATCGCCGGCAAGGGCATCGCCAATCCCTACGCGACGATCCTGTCGGCGGCCATGCTGCTGCGCCATTCGCTGGGCCTGGAAGAAGAGGCCCAGTGCATCGAACGCGCGGTCAGCGCCGCGCTGGACGCTCGCGCCTTCACCGCCGACCTGGCCGGTCCGGGCAAGGCGCTGTCCACCCAGCAAGCCACTGCGGCCGTGCTGGAACAGCTGGACACCCACTGCTTCGTCGCCGAGCTGCGCGACTGAGCCGTTAGCGGAGCGCCTGGCAGTTGCCGGCGCTCCGCTAAACCTGACGGGACAATGACAGGCAGGCCAGCTTGGCCTGCCCGAGACTGTAAATATCGAACCGCCTAGTCTAGTATTGGCGGATGGCCCCGCAAGCCCCCAGCTCCATGCCCGCCGACCCTGATTGCACCGCCCGCGTGCCGTCTGGCCCTGGTCGTCCCAAGGACTTGGCCAAACGCGCCGCGATCCTGGACGCCGCCAAGGTGCTGTTCGGCCGCGAAGGCTTTGCCGGGGTCAGCATGGACCGCATCGCCGCCGAGGCCGGCGTGTCCAAGCTGACCGTCTACAGCCATTTCGGCGACAAGGAATCGCTGTTTTCCGAGTCGATCCGCACCCTGTGCGAGGAGATGCTGCCGGATGGCTTCTTCAACGTGCAGGCCGATGGCAGCGTGCGCGGCCAGCTGCGCCAGATCGCCGAGGGCTTCTTCAAGCTGGTGGTCAGCGACGAGGCCATCAGCACCCACCGGATCATGCTCAACCCGGGCCAGGCCGATCAAAACCTGCGCCAGATCTTCTGGGCGGCCGGCCCGCAACGCACCCACGATGCGTTCTCGGCGTTTCTCAGCTCGGGCGTGGCCGAAGGCAAGCTGGACATCCCCGATGTCGGCGTCGCCGCGACCCAGTTCTTCACCCTGCTCAAGGGCGAGCTATACGCGCGAATGATGTGCGGCGTGTGCAGTGGCCCGGTCGAAGGCGAGGTGGAGCGCCATCTCGACGCGACCGTGGACATGTTCCTGCGCGCTTACGCGGTGCGCTGAACGCCATGCCATGACCACAGTCCCGATGACTTCCGGCACTGCGTCGGATCGGCCCGCGCGGCCATCCTGAACATGCCGGACGTGCCACGCACCGCTAGAATGCCCTGCTCCCGCGCCCCGACACGCCCCCTCAAAGCACGCCCATGACGATCAATTACGCCCAAGCCCGCGAGAACATGGTGGAACAGCAGATCCGTCCCTGGGACGTGCTGGACAGCCGCGTCCTCGAAACCCTGGCCACGCTGCCGCGCGAAACCTTCGTGCCGCCGGCGCACAGCGCCCTGGCCTACGCCGACCTGGAACTGCCGCTGGGCCACGGCCAGCGCATGATGAAGCCGGTGATCGAAGGCCGCACCCTGCAGGCGCTGGACGTGCAGGCGGGCGAGGATGTGCTGGAAATCGGCACCGGCAGCGGCTTCCTGACCGCCTGCCTGGCCACGATGGGCCGCGAAGTGGTCAGCCTGGAGCTGCATCCGGACCTGGCCGCCACCGCGCAGGCCAACCTGGCTGCCGCCGGCCTGTCCAGCAGCGTACGGGTCGAAGTGGCCGATGCCCTGACCTGGGCCAGCGACCGCCAGTTCGACGTGGTCTGCGTGACCGCCGCGGTCGACACCCTGCCATTGTCCTTCATGACGTGGCTGCGCCCGGGCGGTCGCCTGTTCGTGGTGCGCGGCCGCTCGCCGGTCATGGACGCGGTGCTGATCCACAACGACGCCGCCGGTCCGCGCGTGGAATCGCTGTTCGAGACCGACCTTGCGTACCTGACCGGCGCCGCGCCGGTCGCCGAATTCGTTTTTTAAGCGTCACCAAAACTTTCAAGGAACCCCCTCCGATGAGCCGTCTTCCTCTCGTTCTCGCAGTTGCGTTGGCGCTGCCCTCCGCTGCTTCGGCCGCCGATCTGATGCAGACCTATGAAATGGCCCGCAACGGCGATCCGACGCTGGCCCAGGCCGAAGCCAACCGCCTGTCGCAGAAGGAAGGCGTCGTGCAGGCGCGCGCCACCCTGCTGCCGCAGGTCAACGGCAGCGCCTCGCTGGGCCGTTCCAGCGCCAAGGTCACCCACGGCGGCGACTGGATCGAAGCCCCGCGCTCGCGCGATTACGCGGTCAACGTCAGCCAGAAGCTGGTGGACTTCAGCTCCTACGCCACGGTGCGCTCGCAGAAGGCGCTGAGCCAGTCGGCGGATTTCGACCTGGATTCGGCCAACGACTCGCTGATCACCCGCACCTCGGCGGCGTACTTCAACGTGCTGATCGCGATCGAGACGCTGGCCTCGGCCGAAGCAGCCGAAGCGGCCTTCCAGAAGCAGTTCGACTATGCGCAGAAGCGTTTGGACGTCGGCCTGGCCCCGATCACCGACGTGCATGAAGCCCGCGCCTCCTACGACAGCGCGCGCGCCACGGTCATCACCCAGCGCAACACGCTCAAGGACGCCTACGAGGCGCTGACCGAGATCACCGGCCAGCCGGTCGCCAGCCTGCGCGGCCTGCCGGACGACTTCAAGCCGCAGCTGCCCAGCGAATACAGCGCCGACGGCTGGGTCGATACCGCCATTGCCCAGAACCCGGCCCTGAAGTCGCTTCAGCTGCAGGTGCAGTCGGCCGAAGCCGGTGTTGCCGGTGCCCGCGCCGGCCACCTGCCGACCCTGAGCCTGAGCGGCGCCTACACGCGCAGCGCGGCCTGGGGCGGCGATGACACCGCCAACGCGCTCAACAGCCGTGGCCAGAACGACGGCCGCTCGATCGGCGTGACCTTGGACATCCCGATCTTCTCCGGCGGTGCGATCCAGTCGCAGGTGCGCCAGTCCATCGCCCAGCGCGATTCGGCGCAGGACGCCTACGAGCTGCAGCGCCGCTCGGTGGTGCGCAACACGCGCAACGCCTACCAGGTGCTGGAAGCGGGCATCAGCGAGATCGAGGCCCGTCGCTCGGCCGTGGTTTCGGCGCGCAGCGCGTTCGACGCCTCGCAGGTCGGCCTGGAAGTCGGCACCCGCACCGTGCTGGACGTGCTGACCAACCAGAACAACCTGGTCGCGGCACAGGAGCAGTACTCGCTGGCCAAGTACAACTTCCTGCAGAACCGCCTGCTGTTGGAAGCCGCTGCCGGCACGCTGGACGCGGCCGACCTGCAGGACGTCAACGCCCTGCTCAGCGCCGACGCCAACGCCCGCCTGAACGGCGATGACCAGAAGATCATGGGCGCGCCCAGCAAGCTCTGAGTCTTCAGCGACATCGCACAAGAAAACAGCCGCTTTCGAGCGGCTGTTTTCGTTTCGGAGAGACTTCAAACCGGCGGCAAACCTGCCGCCGGAACGCAGGACTCAGGCCTGGAGCCCGTCGGCCGAGACCAGGACCGGCGCCTGCTCGGCCATGAGATGGGCACGCGGGAACCACAAGGTCATCACCGTGCCGACACCGACCGCGCTGTCCACGTCGATGAAGCCGCCGGCCTGGCGCATCAGCGCGTACACCTGGGCCAGGCCCAGGCCGGTGCCGCGGCCTTCGGGCTTGGTCGTGAAATACGGTTCGAACAGGCGCGACATCGCCACCTGATCCATGCCGCTGCCGGTATCGGACACGGCCAGGGTGACGTAATCACCCAATGCCCGGGTCGGTGTGACCGACTGCGGTTCCACCCGGCCGGTATCGCACCGCAGGGTGATCGTGCCGGCACCGTCGCAGGCATCGCGGGCGTTGATGCACAGGTTCATCACCGCCTGGCCCACGCCATGGCGATCGGCCACGACCGGAAAGGCACCCGCCCGCTGCTCCACGACCAGCTCGATGTCCGGCGGCAGGCTCTGCTGCATCAGGTCGGCCATTTCCAGCGCGACCTCCTGCACGTCCATGTCTTCGGCATGGACCGGATGCTGGCGGGCGAAGCCCAGCAGGCGCTTGGCCACCGTGGTGGCATGGGCCAGCGCATCGCTGCCGCGTCCCAGCAGCTTGCGCTGCATTGGGGTCAGCGCATCGGGGTTGTCGGTCACCACGCTGATCGCCGCCACCGCGGTCTGCAGCATGTTGTTGAAATCGTGGGCGATGCCGGCCACCAGCTGCCCCACCGCTTCGCCCTTCTGTGCCTGCATCGCGGTGTGCTCGGCCATGGCGCGGGCCGCCTCGGCGATGTCGCGCTGTTCCAGCGCCTGCAGCTCGTGGTGGCGACGCCGCTCGCTGATGACCTGGGCCTGGGTGAGGGTCGCTTCTAGGTATTCGTTGTGCTCGCTGGCCGCGATCGCGCGGCTTTCGGCGCCCTGCAGCTGCGAGGACAGACTGACATTGAGCGTGCGCAGCGCCTGCTCGACCCGGCGGATCTCGGTGATGTCGCGCCCGACCACCACCAGGGATTCAACGCGCCCGCCAACATCGGTCAGTGGCGCGATCGAGACCGACCACTGCCGCACCACGCCGCGCAACGTGGTCAGGCTGCCAAGATATTCGCTGGACTGTCCGTCCAAGCCGCGGCGCAAGGCCTCGCGGACCACGACATGCAATGTTTCCGGCCAGAAGTCCTGCCAGGGCTGGCGCAGGACGTCATTGCGCTCGAACGCGCCCAGCATGTCCAGGCCATGACGATTGACGGAGGTGATCCGTCCAGTCGCGTCCAGCTCCAGGATGCAATCCTGCGAGAGCTCGACGATCTGGCGGTAGCGGTCGCCTGGTGGCATCTGGCTGCCATTGTAGTGACCACAGGGGCCGCGATTGAAGAGGGTCACTCCGCTTTCACGCGCTCGCTGGCACATTCGGGCTGTCTTTTGCCCCGGAAATACCATGTCCAGCGCCAGCATGCCCGTCATCCTCATCGTCGAGGACGATTCTGGTGCCCGCGAGATCGCCGCGATGATCCTCGAAGCGGAAGGCTACGCCGTGGTGGAAGCCAGTGGCGGCATGCAGGCCCTGGACCTGCTGGCCTCTAATACCGATGTGTCGCTGATCTTCAGCGATATCAACATGCCCGGCGGCATGGACGGCATCCAGCTGGCACGCCGGATCGGCGACCTCAACGCGCAGCTGCCGGTCGTGCTGACCTCCGGCCACGCACAGAACAGCTTCCGCGACTTCCCCGGCAACGCCGCCTTCCTGGCCAAGCCCTACAACCGGCAGGCCCTGCTGGGCGCGATGCGCCAGCACCTGCCCAACTAAGCACCGCGTGCGGCCAGGATGGCCGCTTCCAGGGATTGGATGCGTGCGCATGACGCCACCGCGACAAACGTCTACCCTCGCACCGAGGGAGACGATGCAATGACCACGCTGGACCAGACGCCGAGGCGCTTGTTGCCCAACATGCTGCGAGGCTTCGTCCTGGCCGTGTGTTTGATCTTTGCCGGCGTGGAGTACTGGCACGGTCTGGAAACCCGCGCCGAGGCGCGCACCCAGATCCAGCTGGATGCGTCCAATCTGGCGCGCTCGGTGGGCCAGCATGCCGAGGACTCCTTCCAGCTCGCCGACAGCACCCTGGCGGGCATCGTCGAGAGCCTGCACGACTACGGCACCGGCCCGCGCAACCTCGCGCTGCTCAATGCGTTCCTGCGCCAGGAAGCCGCGCGCTCCACCCGCATCCACGGGTTATTCGTCTACGACGCGCAGGGCAAGTGGATCGCCACTTCGCTGCCGAACGTGCCGGCCAACATGAACAACAGCGACCGCGCCTACTTCATCCATCACCGCGAGGTGGACGATGCGCTGTCGTGGATGGGACCGCCGGTGCGCAGCCGCACCGACAACACCTGGATCATCACCATCACCCGGCGCTTCAACGATGCCGAGGGCAAGTTCGGTGGCGTCGTGCTGGCCAGCATCCGCTCGGATTACTTCGCCGACTTCTATCGCGGCTACGACGTCGGCAAGCAGGGCGCGATTGCCCTGATCAACGCGCAGGGCGTGGTCTGCGCGCGCCTGCCCGACGACAACGGCAACGTCGGCCGCGATCTCAGCAAGACGCCACTGTTCGCCTCGATGCAGGGGAAAGTGAGCGGTTCGCTCACCTACGTCTCGCCGGTGGATCAGGTGCGGCGCATCAGTGGATTCCACCACGCCGAACACTTTCCCTTGATCGCGGTGGCCGCGCTGTCCGAGCACGAAGCCTTGGGCGCCTGGCAGCGCTCGGTGCGCACGCATGCGCTGCTGACGCTGGTCACGATCGGCCTGTTCGCCGGCCTGGGCGAATGGCTGCGCCGCCAGCTGCTGGAACGGCAGGTGGTGCAGGACCAGCTTGAAGCGCTGGCGCGCACCGATGGCCTGACCGGGCTGGCCAACCGCCGCGCCCTGGACGAATACCTCGCCGACAGCTGGCCGCGCGCGGTGCGCGAGAGCACGCCGCTGGGCCTGCTGCTGGTGGACATCGACCACTTCAAGGCGTTCAACGACACCTACGGCCACCAGGCCGGCGATGCCTGCCTGCGCCAGGTGGCGGCGGCGGTCAAACGCTGCGCGCGCCGGCATGGCGATCTGGCCGCGCGTTACGGCGGCGAAGAACTGGCACTGGTCCTGCCGGGCTGCGACAGCGACGCGCTGCGCGTGCTGGCCGAAGCGGTGTGCCGCAGCGTGCGCGAACTCGGCGTGCCGCACGCCGAAAGCTATACCGCGCCGGTGGTCACCATCAGCGTCGGCGCAGCCTCGGTGTGGCCCGGCCGCCTGGGGGCGGATGCGGGCCCGGCCAGCCTGGTCGAACTGGCCGACCTGGCGCTGTACGACGCCAAGGCTGGCGGCCGCAACCGGGCCGCCGTGCGGACCTGAGTCGCGCGCGTCAGCGCTCGTTGTAGGGCACGCCACCCTTGGACTTGGAATCGCGCGGCGCTTCGACAATCTGCACGACCACGCCGGCCGGATCGACGGTGAAGTGTTCGGCCACCGCATCGGTGATGGCCTTCATCAGGTTTTTCTTCTGCTGTGCGGTACGACCTTCGACCGCGAATACGACGACTTCGGGCATGACATGGATTCCTGGAGTTAGATTGGGGCGTCAGCGACGCGCGGCCGCGGACTCGCCGCGCATCACCGATTCGACTTCGGCCAGCGAAGCGATGGCATTGTCGCCCGGCGTGGTCATCGCCAGCGCGCCATGCGCGGCGCCCAGCTCGACGGACTGCTGCAGGTCCGCGCCTGACAGCACGCCGTGCAGCAGGCCGGATACGAAGGCATCGCCGCCACCCACGCGATCGAGGATATCGACCGTGTACGAAGAAGACAGGTACACCTCATCGCGCGTACACAGCGCGCCGGCCCAACCGTTGCGCGAGGCGTTGCTGGCATCGCGCAGGGTGAAGGCCACCGCCTTGAGCTGCGGGAACTGCGCCAACGCCCGCTGCGCCGCGGCACGCGCCGGCGCCAGGTCCATCGGCGTGGTGCGTGTGCCCAGGTCGGACACGTCCATGCCCAGGCAGGCGGCGAAGGAATATTCGTCGCCGATCAGCAGCGTGCATTCGGCCGCGACTGCGCAGTTGGTGCGACGCGCGGCATCGGGATCGGGATGCGCCTTCCACAGGCTGGCGCGGTAATTGAGGTCGTAGGACACCGGCACGCCGTGCGCGCGGGCCGCGCGGGCGGCGGCCACCGCGGTGCGCGCCGTGCTTTCGGACAAGGCGGCGAAGATGCCGCCGGTGTGCAGCCAGCGCGCGCCCTGCGCGCCGAACAGCATGTCCCAGTCGAAGTCCTCAGGCGCGAGTTGCGACGCGGCCGAATACGCACGATCGGACACGCCCAGCGCCGCGCGCAGGCCGAAGCCGCGCTCGGTGAAGTTCAGGCCCATGCGCGTGTTGCGGCCAATACCGTCGTAGTCGCGCCACAGGATCTGCGCGGTGTCGGTGCCGCTGGCTGCGATCAGCGATTCGGCCAGCGCGCCGATCTCGCTGCGCGGCAACGCAGTCAGCACGGTGGCGCGATGGCCGAAGGTGCTGCGCAAGCCGCGGGCGACGTTGTATTCCCCGCCGCCTTCCCAGACGCGGAACGTGCGCGCACTGCGGATGCGGTCTTCGCCCGGATCGAAGCGCAGCATCACCTCGCCCAGCGCAGCGCAGTCCCAACGGCGCCCGTCGCGCGCAGGCACGTCGAACACGCTTCCCGCCACCGTCGTGCTCATCGTGCCTTGCAGCCGAACAGCGACAGGTCGATGGCGTTGGCCATGCGCGCATAGCCTTCGTCGTTGGGATGCAGGTGATCGCGGGTGATGTGGTCGGGCAGCGATTCGGGCTTGGCCGGATCGCGCAGGATCTTGTCGAAATCGATCAGCGCATCGAAGGGACTGTTCTTGCTGCGCATCCAGGTGTTGATCGTCGTGCGCGTGCCGGCGGAGACCGGCTCGTAGCGCTCGGAGCCGCCGAACGGCGTCATCGTCGCCGCGTATGCCTTGATGCCATGCTGGTGCAGGCGCGTGGCGATCTGCCGATAGGCGACCAGCATGTCGTCGGCGTTGCGCCCCGGGATCATCTGCGGCGCGCCGCCGTGGCGGATGTCGTTGATGCCTTCGAACAGGATCACCTGGTCGGCCTGCGACACCGCGATCACGTCGCGATCCATACGGGCCAACGCGCTGTGGCTGCGACCCGGATCCATCACCTTGTTGCCGCTGATGCCCTGGTTGAGCACGACGAACTGGTCCGGGCACGCCTGCTGCAGGCGCGCGCCCAGCAACTCGGGCCACTGGCCGTGGCTGCCGCGCTCGGCGGTGGCACCTTCGGTAATCGAGTCGCCCAGCGCAACCACGATCGTCGGCTTGCTCGCGCGTTCTGCGTAGATCGCCGAGACGATGGACTGCAGGTAGGAGAGCTTCACCGCGTCATCGATCTGGGCGACCTTGCCTGCGGCCACGCGCAGCGGCGTGCGCCGCACGACGGCAATGGTGGGCTCTGGGAAATACGCGTTCAGCGTGACCTCGGCCATCGCCGGCGCGGCCAGCGGCACGGCATCGCTGAGCAAGGCCGCGCCGATCGGCACGACAATGTCGTTGCGCCCGTCAAAGGTCACCGGCAGCGGCTTGCCCTTGCCGCCGGCCAATTGCGCGGTCAGCGCGTTGACCTTCAGCGGCGCCACGCCCAGCTCGTTGCTGATGCGGAAACGCAGCGCCTTGGCCGAGGTGCCCAGGCGCATGTCCTGGCGCACGGTCTGGTCGGCGAACTGCACCGGCTTGTCCGGCGTCCCGTCCTTGCGGTCCGGCGCGGGTGAGGCGGTCCATGCCGGCACCCACACCTGCGCGCGGGCCGGCAACGCGACCAACCCGAAGGCCAGCAACAACGGAAGTGCATGAGTCCAGCGCATAAAGGCCCTCCCAGGCGACATCAGGAAAAGTAGGTGCCGCCGTTGACGTCCAGGTTGGCGCCCTGGATGAAGCTGGCCGCCGAAGAGGCCAGATACACCGCGACATCGGCCGCCTCGGCCGCATCGCCCTGGCGACGCAGCGGCGTGGCGCCGGCCACGGCGGTGCGCACTTCCGGCTTGGTGAAATCGTCATGGAAACGCGTGGCGATCATGCCGCAGCACAGCGAGTTGACGCGGATGCCCTTGGGCCCAAGTTCCTTGGCCATCGCCCGGGTGAAGGTCATCACGCCGGCCTTGGACGTGGCGTAGATCGCCGCGCCCGGACCGCCGCCGTCGCGCCCGGCCTGCGAGGCGAAGTTCACGATCGCCGCGCCCTGCGCCATGTGCGGCACGACCGCGCGCGTGGTGAGGTAGGTGGAGGTGAGATTGAGGTCCATGACCTTGTGGAAGAACGCCTCGTCGATGTCGGCCAGCGTACGACGCTCGACCATGCCGCCGGCGACATTCACCAGCACGTCGATCTTCTGGCCGAACGCCGCCTGCGTGGCCGCGACCAGGCCTTCGACGGCCTTGGCATCGCTGACGTCGGCGCGATGCACGATCGCGGTGCCGCCCGCGTCGGTGATCTGCTTGACCGTCGCCTGCGCGCTGGCGTCGTCGTTGGCGTAATTGACCACGACCTTGGCGCCGGCTGCGGCCAGCTTGATCGAAACCTCGCGACCGATATCGCGACCACCGCCGGTGACGATGGCGACCTTGTCTTTGAAATCCATGGAATGTCCTTAAGAAGTGGGGAGAGAAAAGGAACAGCAGGTCAGCCGCGTCGTGCGGGACCGTCGAGCTTCTTGATCGGGCCGGTGATCCACCACGTCGCGATCAGCGACAGCGGCACCAGTGCGGCGACCAGGATGAAAATCGGGGCGTAAGACTTGGCGGTCATCACCGGCACCAGCCACGTGGTGATCAGCGTGCCGGCCACCGCGGCCATGCCGCCGATGCCGGCCATCGAGCCAACGGACTTGCCACTGAACAGGTCGCCCGGCAGGGTCTGGATGTTGCCGATCGCGACCTGGAAGCCGAACAGCACCGCGGCAATGGTGATCACCGCCCACAGCGGATCGGTGGCCAGCACTGCGCCCAGCAGCGCCGGCGCCATCACCACGCAGCCGATCGTGATCGACCATTTGCGTGCGCGGTCCACGCTCCAGCCGCGGGCGATCAACCGGCCCGACAGCCAGCCGCCGAGCAGGCTGCCGATCGCCGCGCCCACGTACGGCACCCAGGCGAAGATGCCGATCTGCTTGATGTCGAAGCCGAAGGTTTCGGCCAGGTAGATCGGCAGCCACGACACGAACAGCCACCAGATCGGATCGAGGAAGAACCGCGACACCACGATGCCCCAGCTCTGCCGGTGCGACATCAACTCGCGCACGGTCGGCAGGTACTCCAGTGCGGGATTGGGATCGGCGTGCAGCGGCTTGTCCAGGATCAGTACGCGCTCGGCTTCGCTCACCCACGGATGCTTGTCCGGACCCGCGCGATAGATCACGAGCCACGGCAGCAGCCAGACGAAGCCGATCGCGCCGACCAAGATGAAAGTGCCGCGCCAGCCTAGCCACAGGAACAGCAGCGCGATCAGCGGTGCGGAGATGATCGCGCCCACCGATGCCCCGGCGTTGAAGATGCCTTGCGCCAGCGCGCGTTCGCGGGCGGGAAACCACTCGGCATTGGCCTTGACCGCGCCGGGCCAGGCGCCGGCCTCGCTGATGCCCAGCATGGCGCGCACGATGCTGAAGGACAGGATCGAATGGGTGACCGAATGCAGGGCGATCGAGATCGACCACACGCCGATCGACAACGCGAAGCCCATGCGCGTGCCGATGATGTCGAACAGCCGGCCGAACACGAACTGGCCCGCGGCATAGAACAGCATGAACACCGTCACCAGCAGCGCGTAGTCCTCCTTGGTCGCGCCGACGTCCTTGGCGATTTCCGGCCACATCACGGCCAGCGCGTTGCGGTCGATGTAGTTGATCACCGTGGCCACGGCGATCATGCCCACGATCATCCAGCGCACGGCCGAGCGGGTGCGGGTCATGGCGTCTTCGCCTGCTGTGCAGCGCCGCTGGCGGCGCCGGACTTGGCATCGAAGCGCGCCCAGCCGCCGCGCCAGCGATAGTCGTAGCCATTGCCGCTGACGTGATGCTCGACATCGGCCTTGTCCGGATCGTCGGCCACCGCCAGCGCCAGCGTCTTGCCACCGGCGATGGTCAGCACGATCACGTCGGCGTCGCTGCCGCGCACGCGTTCGAGCTTGTCGATGCGGCTGTTGGCGCCGCGCACGTATTCGGCGGTGCCGTTGTATTCGCCATGCGGTTCCAACACGCCGAAGAAGGTCGCGTCCTTCTGCCCGTCCATGCGCTGGATCAGCACCGGCTCGCGGCGCAGGTTGAAGTCCGGATCGTTGGCCCCGCTCTCGGCCAGGATCGCGCGGCTCGGCGCGCTGCCGGCGAAGCGATAGGTGTAGAAGCGCCCATCCAGCAGCCATTCCAGCGTGCGCTGTTCGGAGGCCGGCTGCGAGACCGCATCCACCCACAGGTGTTGGTAGCCGTTGTCCTTGCCCAGCACCGGCCGCTCGGCCAGCGCGCGTTCGGCCTTGAAGCCGACCTGCATCACGTGCCCGGCATAGTGTAGCGGCAGGTCGTAACGCGCCGGCTTGTCGCCGTGCACGCGCAACAGGTCGATCACCACCGGCTCGCTCAACTCCGGATGCGACACCAGCGCCATCGTGCGGGTGAAGCTGACGCCCGGATAGGCGCCCTCCATGCGTGCGGCGCTGACCTGGGTGTCGTCGCTGGTGGCGAACAGCAGCTGCTTGGGCGGACGCTGCTCGCCGATCTTCCAGTCGCCGTCGAAGTGGCTGGTCTCATCGACCACCAGCGTGTTGTGGGCCACGGTCTGCTTGGCCCAGCTCTTGTTCTCCGGCAGGTAGATGCCGCCCTGCTTGGCCTCGACGTTGAGGAAGCGCGCGGCGCCGTAGTCGGTGACCACGCGCTGGCCGTTGTCGTAGAAGATCCAGTTGAGCTTGTCGAAGTGGCCGTGGCCCATGCCCTGGGTGGTGTTCTTCATCACCAGGGTCTGGCCGTCGTCGCCATTCATGCGCAGGATCGCCATCGCGCCCTGGGTGCCGTCGCCGCCATCGCGCAGCAGCGTGGGATGGAAGGCGAATGGTTTCGCCTTCTTCTCCTGCAGCGCCTGCGCAACGGCCAGGCCTTCGGGACTGAGCAGCACGCGTTTCTGCTGCTGGGCGACCGCGAGCAGGCGCGCATCGCCAGTCTGCGCATAGGCGATGTCGATGCCGGCGACCAGCTCCTCGGTGTCCACGCCCTTGTCCAGGATCGCGTCGTTCAGCGGGAAGAAATAGCCGCCGTAGCTGGTCTGCACCAGCGTATCGACCGCCTTGAGCAGCACGCCGTCGCGGTACTGGAAGATCTTGCGCTGCGGCTCGTTGCGCGCGATCGCATCGGCGAACAGGATGAAGGGCGCCAGCGCATAGCGCTGGTAGTACGGGCCTTCCTCGTAATAACCATCGGGCGAGAACAGCTGGTCGATCTGCTTGAGGAAGCCGGCGTTGCCGTCCTGTTTCGTGCCCTTCAACGCCTTGTTGACCAGCGTTTCGTCGCGCAGCACGTAGCCGCTCATGCCGACGGCGGCGACCGCCCAGGTGGCATGGTTGTGGATCTTGTTGAAGTTGTCGGCCGACTCATCGGACATGAAGCGCGCCATCGCGCGGAACACGTTGTCATCGATGCTCTTGCGGTCCGCAGCGCTGAGCGTGTCGCGGATCGCGTCGTAGCCGGCGATCGCATGCACCACCCACACCGAATCATTGAGCGTCTGCCAGAACAGGCGGCCCGGGACTTCGCTGCGCCCGGCCGGATGCGGGCCCAGCGTGGGATACAGCTTGGCGTACTGCAGCAGCATGTCGCGTGCGTACTCGGCGTAGCGCATGTCGCCGGTCAGGCGATACAGCGTGCCGGCCGCTTCGATGGCCTGGTAATTGCGCTTGTGCTGCTCGTGCGTGTAGCCGCCGCCCGGATCCTTGGGCACCGGCACGTCGATGCCGCGCTTGATCTGCTTGTCCAGTTCCTTGGCGGCCTTGGCCTGCTCCTTGGCGAACAGCGGCGCGGACTTGCCCTGCGCGGTCATCGCCTTCCACTCATCCAGCGTCACCAGGACCGGCGCGGCGTCCGCAGCGTGCTGGGTGGTGGCCGCATGGGCAGCCGGCATCAGCACCGGCGCGGCGGACAGCGCCAGCGTGGCGGCCAGCAGCAGGGACAGGGAGGTGGGTCGGATCATCGTGTGGCCTCAACCGGAATATCGGACTGGATCGCCGGCGTACCGGCAAACGTGTTGCGCGTGGCCACCAGCGTGGGCGTGCCGACGGCGTGGGTGAAGCGCACGGCGGCGCTGTCATCGAAGGTATTGCCAACCAGCTGCACGTGTTGCACGCCGCGCAGGCGCAGGCTGGCATCGTCGCGCCGGCCCACCTGGCGGAACGTGGAATCACGCACGTCCAGCGCCGGGCCGAAGGTGCTCTCGTCGGTGCCGCCGCGATACAGGTCCACCACCGCGCCACCGATGCGGGTGAACTGCGAACCGACGATCTCCACGCGCTCGGCGTTGTAGGTGCCGCCATCGTCGGTTTCGGCCGCCGCCGACACGATGCGTCCGCTGACATCGCTGGCCAGCACGTGACGCAGCGCGATCAGGTCGGCCATCGTGCCCTTGCCCGCATTGATCACGTCGAAGCCGCGGTTGCCGTCCAGATGGACCAGCCGGCTGTCTTCGATCAGCACGGTGTAGTTGGCCGTGTTGGCGCCGGGCGCAATGCGGATCACGGCGTTGCCGGCTTCATCCGGTGCCTGCGCACCGTCGACGGTCAGGTGCGCCAGGCGCAGCGACGCGCCCGGCAGTAGTTCGAACAGCACCGGCCGGCTGAACTGCAGCTCGGCCGCGCCCTGCGCCGGTCCCTGCACGGTCAGCGGCTGCGACAGCGCCAGCACTTCGTTGACCGTATAGCGGCCGGCGCGCAGCTGCAGGCGCTGGCCGGGCGTGGCCGCCTGCACCGCGCGGGTCAGCGTGTCGTCGCCGGGCGCGACCGATTCGGTGCGACCGCGATCCAGCGCGGCGCGCGCCGCGTCCTTGGGATACCAGGTCACGCCGACGTCTTCGCGTGCGATCGGCGTCAGGTCGCGCGGCGCGCCGATGCCCGGCAGCGGCGTGGACGGCACCTGCAGGCCCGTGGCGGCCCGCGTCATCGCAAGGGTGTGCGCCACCACGCCGTCGGGAAACCCGGGCGATGCGATCGGGCTCTGCACGTTGCCAGCAAACGCGATGCCGCTGATGTCGCCCTGCACCACCAGCGGATTGTCCTGGCCGTTGACGATCAGGTTGTTGGCGAAGCGGCTGTCCTTCGGCGCGGCGTTGCGCTCGTCGTCCATGCCGGTGCCCAGCAGCAGCTGGCGCGACGCAATCCAGGTGTTGCGCTCGATCACCGCGTGCTCGACCTGGGCGTAGCGGTTCTTGGGCGCATCGACCGCGCCGTACATCACGCTCAGGGCGGCGGCGAAGTTCTGTCCGTCGAGTCCTTCGAAATAATTGTCGCGGATGGTCTGGCGCGCATTGATCACGCGCACGCCACCGGTGTGAGCCTTGCTGCCACCCAGGAACACGTTGCGCTCGACCAGGTTGCCGCTGCCGTGGCGCAGCACCATCGAGCCGCGCGAGTGGAAGAACACGTTGCCGCGATAGATGTTGCCGCCGGATTTGTTGGAGACGATCTCCACCTCGCCATCGCAGCCTTCGAACCAGTTGTCTTCCACCACCGTATGCGAATCGCTCAGCGAATCGTGACTGGTGCCGACGCGAAGGGTTTCGCCGCCGTTGGAGCCCAGGTTGGGGCGCGGGCCGAACCAGTTGTGGTCGATGCGATGGCGGTTGTCCAGGCCCTGTTCTTCATCGCGCACCACCACCAGCGTGGTGCCGCGGTTGGTCTTGCCCAGCAGCTGGTTGTGGTCAAAGCGGTTGTCGTGGCCATACAGCGCCACCCAATGGTCGGCCTCGCCGCGGTCGGGTTTGCTGTACCCATCGATCACCACGCCGGTCACGCGACTGTGGTTGGCCCGCTCGCTGCGCGAGATGCGGAACGACAGCGCCTCGCCGCCCGGCGCCCAGCCATCGCGGAACACCAGATTGGACACTTCCAGATGCTCGCCGGCCAGGCGCAGGTCGGACTGGCCACTGAGGATCACCTTGCCCGGCGTCTGCGCGGTCAGGCGAACGGGCTGGCCGTCCTGGCCCCTGGCCTTGAAGACCAGGCGCGCATCGCGCCAGGTGCCATCGGCCAGGACGACGGTATCGCCTGGCCGCAGGGACGCCGTCGCCTGCTGGTACTGCGCCATGTCGCGGACCAGCAGCGTGCGCGCCGGGCCCGCCGATGCGGCGGGCGCGATCGTGGCGCCCAGCCAGATCAGCAGGGCCAACACGCCAGATGCGGAGACACGCATGCCACTCCTCCCTTTGGCCGCCCCTCCCAGGGCCACCGGTGCGACAGATGGTAGCAAAGGCATCCGACCCGTCAACCAATTTGCCAGTCCAACTTTTGTCTAACTGGAAAACATAATTGGCGCATTTTATTGCTGCAGTTGCACATATTTATTCGCTTTTATTGCCAGACCAATAGACCTTAGTAGTGTTTCGAACCAATTGGTTGACATGGCGTAAAACTCGGTGAAATCTGCCGCCGGCCCGATGCACGTCGGGCATCACTCTGGGAGGAGATCACCATGCGGCACCATTTCGGAGGCCCGGCTCACGGGCGCATCCGTCCCACCGCGCTCTGCAGCGCACTGATGTATGCCCTGTTCGCGACCGCCAGTGGCTCGGCCCTGGCTCAGACCGCTGCGCCGGCCAATCCGCCGGCCGCTGCCACGGCCGACGCGCCGGCGCAAACCGCGACCACACCCGAGACCCCCTCGCAGGCCGGCGATCCGACCACCCTGGACCAGGTGCGGGTCACCGGCGTGCGTGCCTCCATCCAGTCGTCCATCGACAAGAAGCGCGACGACACGGTGATCTCCGACGTGCTTTCGGCCCAGGACATCGGCGACCTGCCGGCGCCCTCGCTGGCCGATGCCATCGAGACCCTGACCGGCGCCGCCTCCACCCGCGACAAGACCGGCGCCTCGGAAATCTCGATCCGCGGCCTGGGCGCGTTCCTGAGCAGCACCAACTTCAACGGCCGCGAGATCACCAACGGCAGCGGCGACCGCTCGGTCAACTTCAACATGTTCCCCGCCGAGCTGATCAACACGGTGGCCATCTACAAGACCCAGCGCGCGGACCTGATCGAAGGCGGCGTGGCCGGCACCATCGGCCTGGAGACGGTCAAGCCGCTGGACTACGGCAAGCGCGCCATCCAGCTCGACGCCAAGGGCACCTGGGCCGAGTACGACAACAAGTTCCGCGACAAGGACGGCATCGGCTGGCGCGGCACCGGCAGCTATATCGATCAGTTCGAATTCGAGAACGGCGGCAAGCTGGGCGTGTCGCTGGGCATCCAGGCGCTGGACGGCAGCGACCCGGAAGAAAGCATGACCAGTGGCTCGACCTGGTATGCCTGCGATGGCACCCAGATCAACTACACCGGCAACTGTGCCGAAGTGGACGGCAACCAGGTCGCGGCCGGCGCGCCGTATTACCTGGCGCCCAGCAGCCGCATCTACCGGCTCAAGCAGGAGCGCAACGATCGCCAATCCGAATTCGCGGCCGTGCAGTGGCGTCCCAACGACGTGGTCGAACTCAACGTCGATTACGAACACACCGACCGCAACTGGCATGAGAACCGCTCGGACCTGAGCCTGTCCAACACCCGCCGCTCCATCAACGACCGCGTGGTGGACGAGAACGGCGTGCTGCAGAGCTTCTCCGGCAGCACTTCGATCGATTCGACCTCGACCAAGTACGACCGCAACGAGGAATACACTGGCGGCGGCGTGAACCTGATCCTGCGTCCGTCGGCCGCGTGGGAAATCTCCACCGACCTGTCCTACTCGCACACCCTGCGCCAGGACACCCAGCGCATCACCCGCCTGCGGGCCAATCGTGCCGGCATCAACGGTGTCGTGCCCGGCATCAGCAGCGGCACCACCGGCTACGTCAACTACGACTGGGTCAAGGACGGCGACATCCCCAGCATCTACCTGGACCCGGCGTTCGATCCCAACAATGCCGATGCCTACACCGGCGCGGCGCAGGTGAGCTCGCGCGAGACCGACAACGAGCACACCATCAAGACCGCGCGCTTCGACGTGAGCTACATGCCCGAAGACGGCTTCCTGACCAAAGTCAAGGCAGGCCTGCGCGCCTCGGAAGCCGACTACACCTACTTCGACAACACCGTCACCACCGCCATCGCCTCAACGGGCGCGGGCCGTGCGCAGATCATCGCGGCCAACCAGGCCTGCCGCACCGCGTTCCCGCAGAGCGACTTCCTGGAAGACGGCGGCAGCGGCAACACCATCAGCAGCTGGGCGTACTTCGACCCGAGCTGCCTGTACGAAACCCTGACCGGCAGCAGCGACCTCAACATCGATACCAACCGGGTCGATCCGAGCAACGTCGATGTCACCGAAAAGACCAAGTCGCTGTACCTGATGGGCGAGTTCCGCAGCGAGCTGTTCGGCATTCCGTATTCGGGCAATGCCGGCGTGCGCTGGGTGAAGACCGATGTGCGCTCGGCCGGCGCCCGCACCGACCTGGTCATCACCAACAACGGCGATGGCACCATCAGGCTCGACTCCACCGGCAACTACCAGACCAGCGTGTTCAAGGCCGGCAACGACAAGCTGTTGCCCAGCATCAATGCCGCCTTCGAGGTGCACCCGGACCTGCTGCTGCGCGTGGGCGCCTACCGGGCGATGTCGCGCCCGGACATCGCCGCCCTGGGCGCCGGCCGCACCATCACCGTCGTCAACGACGAGAACTACGCCAACCTGGCCGACGCGCTCGATGGCATCACCGCCGCCGGCAACCCTGCCGCCGAGCCGCTGATGTCGTGGAATGGCGATCTGTCGCTGGAGTGGTACCCCAACGCGGACACCATCCTGGCCGGCGCGCTGTACTGGAAGCAGTTCAACGGCGGCACCCAGACCGCGCTGGTCAACGAGCCCTACAACATCAACGGCCAGAGCGTGATCGTGCCGGTGCGCCAGGAAGTGACTACCGACGAGAAGAGCACGCTGACCGGCTTCGAACTGAGCGCCTCGCACCGGTTCTCCTACCTCCCCAAACCCTTCGACGGCCTAGGCTTCAAGGTCAGCTACAACTACGCCGACGCCAACTACGAAACCCAGGACCCGCGCCTGGGCGAACAGGTCGACACCGCCACCGGCATCGTCACCCCGGCCATCGTCGAAACGGCCGGCCTGAGCGGCTTTTCCCGCCACGTGTTGTCCGGCTCGCTGTACTGGGACATCGGCAAGTTCAGCATGCAGGCCATCGGCAAGTTCCGCTCGCACTACTACCAGGACTTCACCGGCAATGCGGCGCAGCAGAACAGGTATTACGGCGACAACACGGCGGTGGATTTCCGCACCAGTTACCGCTTCAACAAGCACCTGTCGATGTCGCTGGAACTGATGAACCTGACCAACGAAGCACGGGTGGCCTACCAGCCCAGTTACGGCAACTTCCGCGAATACGTCACCTACGGGCGCCGGGCGTACCTGGGTGTACGATATCGCTTCTGAAAGTAGCGGCGCGGCCCCCGGGCTGCGCCGTTTTTTTGAGCCACGGTCGCGTCTTTGGGCATCATGTGCCCCACGCCACCGGACGCCAACGCACAGGTCCTGCACGCATGTCGGAGAATCGCCTCTACCAGTCCATCGCCACCGAGATCCTCAAGCTGATCGAGGCCGGTGAATTCCCGCCAGGCTCGCGCCTGCCGGGCGAGCGCGACCTGGCCGAACGCTTCGGGGTCAGCCGGGTCACCATCCGCGAGGCCGAGATCGCGCTGGAAGCGCAGGGCTGGATCGCCATCAAGACCGGCTCGGGCGTGTACGTGCGCGCCAAGCCGTCGGCCGCGACCGGCGCCCTGCCCGACGTCAGCGCATTCGACCTGACCGCCGCGCGGATCATGATCGAGGCCGAGGCCGCCGCCTTGGCTGCCAGCCGCATCACCGATACCGAGGTGATCGAGCTGGAAGGATTGCTGGCGGCGATGATCGACCCGGCCGCCAGCGAAGCCGAACACAACGAGCACGACCGCAAGTTCCACCTGGCGATCGCCCGCATCTGCGGCAATCCGGTGGTCGAGTACTGCATCCAGCAGATCTGGCGCATGCGCACCGAGCTGCCGCGGGTCAAGCAGGTCTATGCGCGGGTCTGCCACGACGATGGCGCTTCCAAAACCGACGAGCACACCGCGATCCTGGATGGGCTGAAGGCGCGCGACCCGGCTGCGGCACGCACGGCGATGCGCGAGCATTTCCAGCGCCTGTTCGAAGCGATGCTGGAAGCCACCGAAAGCGAGGCCCTGGCCGAAATCCGTCGCCGCACGCAGGAAGACCGCGAGCGCTTCCTGGCCACCACGCGGATCTGATCGCCCGGAGCGGACCGGCGACGGGCGCCGGTCCATGCGACGTTCGCCGCATGGTGCGCACACATCCCGGCGCTACCATCCGGTCGAGATGAGCAACGCCGCGCCACCGACGCCTTCTGCTGCCCTGCCCGTGCTGCATGGCCTGGTGTTGGCCGGTGGTCGCAGCGCGCGCATGGGTCGGGACAAGGCCGCGCTGCGCTATGGCGTGCAGCCTCAGCTGGAAGCCGCGTTCGCGCTGCTGCAACCGCTGGTCGAAGAGTGTTACGTGTCGTTGCGCGCAGACCAGCAGGACGAGCCGCTGCGTGCGCGCTTTCCGCAGCTGATGGATACGGCTCCCGGCATCGGCCCGGCTGCCGGCCTGCTGGCCGCGCATGCCCATGCCCCGCAGGCCGCCTGGCTGGTCGTGGCCTGCGACCTGCCCTGCCTCGGTACGGACACCCTCGATGCGCTGCGTGCGGCACGTGATCCGGCACATGCCGCCATCGCGTTCCGCAGCGAACACGACAGCCTGGCCGAACCGCTGTGCGCGATCTGGGAACCGATCGCCCTGCAGCGACTGCAGGCGCAGGTCGCGCAAGGCCGTTATGGACTGCGCAGCGTGTTGGCTAGCGATGACGTGCACCTGCTGCGCCTGCCGGTGGCGCATGCGCTGGACAATGCCAACACGCCCGAGGAACACGACGCGCTGCTGCTTCGCAGGAAGGCACCCGGTCATGACTGATCCCTGTCACATGCAAGGGGGTCTGTTGCGCCATGCCGACGCGCTGGCGCGGCTGCTGGCCGCGGCGCCAGCGCTATCGAGCGAACAGTGCGCGGCGCCCGAGGCGGGCGGGCGCGTGCTGGCCGAGGATCTGGTCGCCCTCGCGCCACTGCCGGGCTTCGACAACGCGGCGATGGATGGCTTCGCCCTGCACGCCGACGGACAGCCGTTGCGCGCTGGCAGCGTGATCGCCATCGCCGGTACCGTGGCAGCCGGCGATGCGCCGCCGGATCACGTGGCGCCCGCCTGGGAAATCATGACCGGGGCGCCGCTGCCACCCGGCACCGACACCATCGTCCCGGTCGAACACACCGAACGCCTCGACGCGCTGCACCTGCGGCTGCGCGAGGACGTGCGCCCGGGCCAACACCTGCGCCACCAGGGCAGCGACCTGCAGCCCGGCGAACGGCTGGCCCGCGCGGGCCAGCGCATCGACGCGACCCTGCAGATGCTGCTGGCCGCGCAGGGCATCGCACGCGTACAGGTGTGTGCGCGTCCGCGCGTGGCGATCCTGAGCACGGGCAAGGAGCTGGTCGACGATGCCGAGACCGCGCTACGCCCGGGACAACTGCGTGCCTCCAACGGACCGTACCTGGCCGCCGCCCTGGAAGATGTCGGCGCATGCGTGGTGGCGCATCACACGCTGGGCGACGATCCGGAAGCCTTCATCACGCGACTGGAGCAGGTCGCCACTGGCGCCGATCTGGTGCTCACCACGGGCGCGGTGTCGGCCGGCATCCACGACTTCATTCCGCAGGCCTTGCGCAGCGTCGGTGCGACGCCGCTGTTCCACAAGACCGCGATCCGGCCGGGCAAGCCCTTGCTGGCCGCACGGCTTCCTTCCGGCGTGCTGGTGCTGGGATTGCCAGGCAATCCGGTCGCCACGGCAGTGGGATTCCGTTTCTTCGGCGTGCCGCTGCTGCGCGCCTGGCTCGGGCTTCCGCCCGAACACCCACTGCGCGCGCGCCTGAGTGCCGCATGCCAGGGACGAGCCGGCTTCCGCCAGTTCCTCAAGGCGCGCGTCACCCATGATGACGCCGGCCAGCTGCAGGTCCAGGTGCTGACCGGGCAGGAATCGTTCCGCATCGGTGCGCTACTGGAGGCCAACGCCTGGGCGGTGATCGATGAAGACGCGGGGCTACTGCCAGCCGGCGCGGCGATCGATGTCATGCCGCGCGATGCGGGCGGAGCCTGGCGGCTCGATTGAGCGCGCGTGGCGCGCTTCAGCTCACGCCGCGCGACTGACCTGCACCGGCACCGATTTGTAGGTGGGCGTGCCCGACTGTGGATCGTGGCTGTCCAGCGGCACCAGGCAGTTGCCTTCCGGGTAATACATCGCCGCGCAGCCGCGCGGGATGTCGTAGGCCACCGCGGTGAAATTGCGCACCGTGTGGCCATCGTCGGCGATGCCGGGCATGCGCGAGGCCACATCGATTGCGTCGCCGTGTTCCAGCCCCATCGCGGTCAGATCGTCGCGATTGAGAAACACCACATCGCGCCGCCCGCGCACGCCGCGATAGCGATCGTCCAAGCCATAGATGGTGGTGTTGTATTGATCGTGCGCGCGCAGCGTGGTCATGGTCAGCAGGCCCGCCGGCGTGGGCGCGTCCTCGGCCAGCCCGGGCGCAACCAGGAAGTGCGCCTTCGCGCCCGGCCCACCCCAGTCGCGCGTCGAGGCGCCCACCGGCAGGCGGAAACCACCCGGCACGCGGATGCGCTGGTTGTAGTCCTTGAAGATCGGGAACACCGCCTCGATGCCGTCGCGGATGCGATCGTAGTCGTCGACCAGATGCTGCCAGTCCACCTTCGAGTCCGGCAGCAGCGCGATGGCCATGCGCGCGACGATCGCCGGTTCGGACAGCAGGTGCTCGGACGCCGGCGTCAGCCCGCCCTGCGAGGCATGCACCATCGACATCGAATCTTCCACCGTCACCGACTGCAGGCCACTGGCCTGTTCGTCGCGCTCGGTGCGGCCCAGGCACGGCAGCAACAGGACCTCCTTGGCAGGAATCAAATGCGAGCGATTGGGCTTGGTCGCGATGTGTACCGCCAGATCCAGCGTGCGCATCGCGGCGAAACACGCCTGCGGATCGGGCATCGCCACGGCCAGGTTGCCGCCCAGCGAGACCAGCGCCTTGGAGCGGCCATCGCGGATCGCGCGCAGCGCCTCGACCGCGTCATGGCCGTGGGTGAGCGGAAATTCGAAGCCGTAGGTGTTGCGGATTCCATCGGCCAGCGCCTGGTTCGGCTTCTCGGTGATGCCAACGGTGCGATCGCCCTGCACGTTGGAATGGCCGCGGATCGGCGCAATGCCGGCGCCTGGCTTGCCGATGTTCCCGCGCAGCAGCAGCAGGTCCGCCATCAGCTGCACGTTGTGCGTGCCGCCCTGGTGCTGGGTCATGCCCATGCCGTAACAGATGATCACGCGCTCGGCCTTGGCATAGACCTGGGCCGCGGCCTCGATATCAGCGCGCGACAGGCCGGAGACGCGCACGATGTCGTCCCAACGCGTGGCTTCAATGTCGGCGCGCAGCGCGTCCAGGCCATCGGTGTGCTGTTCGATGAAGGCGCGATCCAGCAGGCCGATGCCGCCTGCGGCGATCTCGGCCGCGTCGGTATCGAACAGCCACTTCATCATGCCTTTGAGCAGCGCCGCATCGCCGCCGACCTTGACCTGGTAATAGGTCTGCGCGATCTGGGTGGCGTGGTTGGTCAGCATCTCGGCCGGATGCTGCGGTGAGACGAAGCGCTCCAGACCGCGCTCCTTCAACGGGTTGACCGCGATGATCGGCACGCCGCGCTTGGCGATGGCGCGCAGCGTGGTGAGCATGCGCGGATGGTTGGTACCGGGGTTGTGGCCGAAGCTGAAGAGCGCATCGCAGTGATCGAAGTCTTCCAGCGTCACCGTGCCCTTGCCCACGCCGATCGACTGCGGCAGGCCGACGCTGGTGGCCTCGTGGCACATGTTGGAGCAGTCGGGGAAGTTGTTGGTGCCGTACTCGCGCACCATCAGCTGGTACAGGAACGCCGCCTCGTTCGACGCACGGCCCGAGGTATAGAACTCGGCCATGTCCGGGTGCGGCAACGCCCGCAGCGCCGTACCGATGCGCGCGAACGCGTCATCCCAACTGATTTCCACGTAGCGATCGCTGGCGTGGTCGTAGACCATCGGATGGGTCAGGCGGCCGACGTCTTCCAGCTGGTGATCGCTCCATTTCCACAGCTCGGCTAGCGTGTGCCGGGCAAAGAAGTCCGGCGTGGCACGCTTGGTGGTGGCTTCCCAGCTCACCGCCTTGGCGCCGTTCTCGCAGAATTCGAAGGACGAGGTGTCCTTGGGATCGGGCCAGGCGCAGCCAGGGCAATCGAAGCCAAGCGGCTGGTTGACCCGACGCAGCGCCGAGGTCTCGCGGCCCACGCCCATCTGGTCCTTCAACGCCTTGGCGACCGCCCGCAGCGCGCCCCAGCCGCCGGCAGGGCCGTCGTAGTCCTGCACACCGGGGATCTGGACGTCGTCGTTGCTCATGGGCGCACCTGCGCGAACTGCGGATCAGGGTCACGATGCTGCCACAGCCAGTCTCACCCGACAGTGGAGGCGCTGGCGACGCCTCAGGCCGCGCTCATCTGCATGGGCGCGGCAGCGCAATAGCGATCGATGAACTGCTGGTGGCCAGGCATGGCATCGGCGCAGTGGCTGAGGGTCTTTTCGACGCTGGCCATGAAGCCCCTGAGGTCGGCCTCGGGCACCTGGTCCACCAGCGGGTGATAGCCGCGCGGCACGATGCCCTGCCCGATCATCACCTGCACCCAGCTGATCTCCGCGAACATCTCATCGCCATTGCGGTAGAAGCGCCCGCTGTCGCGGAACAGGTCCAACGTGTCCTGCAGTTCGGCCGGGATTGCCATATCGCGGCACTGGCGCCAGAAACTGGTGTCATCGCGCTCGGTGGCGTTGTAGTGCAACACCAGGAAATCGCGGATGCGCTCGAACTCGAACGCCAGCCGATCGTTGTAACGCTGCACCAGCACCGGGCTGATGCCCTCGCGCGGGAACAGCTCCAGCAGCTTGGAAATCCCCGACTGGATCAGGTGGATGCTGGTCGATTCCAGTGGCTCCATGAAGCCGCTGGCCAGGCCAAGCGCGACCACGTTCTTGTTCCAGCAGGCCTTGCGCCGCCCGGTGGTGAAGCGCAGCGGACGCGGATCGCCCAGCGCCTTGCCATCCAGGTTGGCCAGCAGCGTGGCGGCCGCCTCGTCATCGCTGAGATGCGCGCTGGAATAAACGTAGCCGTTTCCGGTGCGGTGCTGCAGCGGGATGCGCCACTGCCAGCCGGCCTCGCGCGCGGTGGCGCGTGTGTATGGCATTGGCGGACCGACCTTCTCGCAGGGCACGGCCAGCGCGCGATCGCAGGGCAGCCAGCGGGTGTAGTCGTGGTAACCGGTGTGCAGGGTCTGTTCGATCAACAGGCCGCGGAAGCCGGAGCAGTCGATGAACAGATCGCCGGTGATCTCGATGCCATCCTGCAAGCGCACCGACAGCACGTCGCCGGATTCGGAATGCTGTTGCACAGACTCGACAATCCCTTCGACCCGACGCACGCCGCGCTGTTCCGAATAGCCACGCAGGAAGCGCGCATACAGCGCCGCATCGAAGTGATACGCGTAGGCGATGTTGGCCAGTGGCGACTGCGGCGGCACATCGCTGGCCGAGGTCATGAAGCGGCCGCGCGGCGCGGCGATGGTGTTGAGCGTGTACTGGCCGAGCGGTTTGGCCCAGCCGGCGTGGTGCGCCTTGATCCAATACTGGTGGAACGGCAGCAGGCCGAGCATGTGCCCGATCTCGGTGCCGAAGCCGTGGATGTAACTGGCGCCCTTGCGGCGCCAGTCGACGAATTCGATGCCCAGCTTGAAGGTGCCCTGGGTCTGGCGGACGAACTCGGCCTCGTTGAGGCCAAGCAGGTTGTTGAAGGCCTTGATGTGCGGAACGGTGGCTTCACCGACGCCGACGGTGCCGATCTGCTCGGACTCGATCAGGGTGACGTTGTAGGTGGGTCCCAGCACGCGCGATAGCGCGGCAGCCGCCATCCAGCCCGCGGTGCCGCCGCCGACGATGACGATGTTGCGGAGGGAGGAAACGCTCATCTGCAGCCCTTGTTCGCACGCGATTGCGCGCACCTTGCCACTGAAAGACGAACGGGGCCAGATGGCCCCGTTCGGATGGAGCACGCAGGCCTGGATCGCCGGCCTGCGTGGTGTTGCGGTGGATCAGAACTTGGCGCCGATCTCGAAGGTCACGGTACGCGGGAAGTAGTTGATGTCACCGGTCTTATTGATGGAGATGTTCGGATCGAACTGGCCGTTGCTGCCGAAGCTGTTGTACGAGTAGGCCGAGTAGTTCTTGAAGTCGAACGCGTTGAGCAGGTTCAGGCGCGCGGACATCTTGAAGTCACCAGCGATGGTGAAGTCCTTGCTGGCCTGGAAGTCCACCGTGCGATAGCCCCAGATCTTGCCGCCCACCAAGAACGCGCCGGCACCCGGTGGCGTGGCCGCCACCTGCTGGCAGGTCGCGCCGTGGCTATCGGTGTAGCCATAGCAGGCGATGGTGTTGATCGGCTCAGGCGTGGCCAGGACCAGCTTTGCGCCGAACGTCATGCCCCAGAAACCGTCAATGGAACCCGAGGCGACAAAACGGTGTGCCGCCACGGCGTCGGACTTCACGAACGGATAGTCGCCGATGGTGCCCTGGTCGAACGCGAACGGCTCGTCGATGTTGCGGTTCTGACGGGCGTTGGTGTGCGTGTACGACAGAGTCAAGCCCCAGCCCGATTCCTTGGTGTACGGCTTCTCTGCCGACAGCAGGACCTGCGTGCTGCGCGACTCCAGGCCGTTGTTGCCCATGATGGTGTTGTTGTAGCCCGGGACCGGCTGGCCCCATGGCGCGCTGCCGTTCTGGAAGTAGTCGCCGTTCGGGTAACGGTTGACCAACGTCATCGCGAAACCGTCGTAGCTCAGATTGCGCTGCAGGGTGACGTCGGTCAGCCAGTCGCCGACCTGGTTGGCCACACCGATGCTGAACTGGTCGCTGTACGGGGTCTTCAGCTTGTTGTTGAACACGAACAGCTCACCGCTGCCGCTGACGCCGGCGATGGCGTTCAACTCATTGATGTCCTGGTACTTCGGATCGTAGGCGACGCAGGTGCGATCCGGGCGATAGCAGCCATTGGTGCTGTTGGGGTAATTGCCCTGGAAGAACACGGCCACCGGCGACAGCGCCGCCTTGCTGGTTTCATACGCCAGCTGCTCGAACAGGTTGCGGTCGTAGGAACGGCCGGCACCGCCGTGGATCACGCTGCTCTCGTCGCCGAACATGTCGTACGAGAAACCGAAGCGCGGCTGCCACGCATCCTTGAAATTCTTGCGGTTGTGGCCGGTGGAAATGTAATCGTGGTAGTCCAGACCGCTGGCCGCCAGGCGGTTGCCCCAGGGATTGCCAAAATTAGCTGATGCTGGATCAGTCTCCACCGCGTTGAGTGCATCGACGAAGGCCTGCGAGGTCACGAAGTCGGTGTAGGCCGGGTTGTCCTCGTAGTCCCAGCGCACGCCGATGTTCAGCAGCAGCTTGTCGGTGACGGCCCAGTCGTCCTGCAGGTAGATGCCGTACTGCTTGGCATCGGTTTCCACCAGCGCCTTCTGGCCCGGAGTGGCGAACGGCGAGTAAAAGTCAACGCGGTACGGCGTCGTCGCGACACCGTTGGCATCAACCGCATAGCTGAACTGCGGGTTCAACGAAGCTGCATCCTGCGCGGTCAGGGTGATGGACTTGTAGTTCACACCCATCTTGATGGTGTGCTCGCCATGCCAGTCGAAGCTGGTGAAGGTCAGGTCATCCTGCACGCTCCAGCCATCCTGGCTGCGACGCTGCAGGCTGGCGCCACCGGCCGGGCCAGTCGACAGGAAGGTGTACTCGTCGATGTCGGTCGAAGGGGCCGCACGGTAATTCAGATACACGTAGTTGGCGCCCGGGCCGATGCCCATCGGCTGCGGATTGTTCTCCGAATTTTCCTTGGAGACGATCAACTCGTTGTACCAGGCGTCGGCGCTGTGCTGCCAGCGCAGGGACACACGCTTGTCCTTGTTGATCTTGTCGGTGCCATGGTCGGTGGCGTTCTGGCCGCCGACGTTGTCCACCTGGGTTTCATCGCGGTACTGGGCCGACAGCTCGACGCGATCGTTGTCGGTGACTTCCCAGTCCAGCTTGCCGAAGTACAGGTCTTCGGTGAACGGCAGGTTGGCCGCGCCGTACTGCGAGGACAGGTTGGACGGCAGGAAGCCGACGTACTGTGCGGACTGTGCGCTGGGCTGGATCGAGCGCGGCACCACGTTGTCCTTGCCTTCATAGGCAAAGAAGAAGTGCATGCGGTCCTGGATGATCGGGCCGCCGATGGCGAAGCCGTATTCCTTCACCTGCGAGTCGACCTTGCCGCTGTCTTCGTCCGGACGCTTTTCGCGCAGGTCCTGGTTGGTGAAGCGGTAGAACGCCTCGCCGTGCAGTTCGTTGGTACCGGACTTGGTCGCCGCGGTCACTGCCGCGCCACTGACCTGGCCGAACTCGGCCTTGTAGTTGGAGGTGATGACCTTGTATTCGCCGATGGCCAACTGGGGGAACGGATTGCCCTGGCTGTCGCTCTGGCCGGCGATGCCGCCCTTGGCGACATAGCTCTTCTGGCTGACGCCGTCGATGTACAGGTTGCCGGCGCTGGAGTTGGAGGCGCCGCCGCGCAGGGTGGTGTGACCCTGGGCGTCGACGTTGAACACCATGCCCGGTACGGTGTCGGCGAACTCCAGGAAGTTGCGCGTCGCCTGCGGCAGCTGCTGGATCTGACGCAGCGAGATGGTGTTGCCGACTTCAGACGTCTTGACGTCGCGGGTCAGCGGCGCGGTCACGCGAACCGAGCCCAGCGTGGTCGCATCACCTGCTGGTGCCGAGGTCGGCGATTCAAGATCCACGGTCGAGGACGAAGCCACCTGCAAGGTGACATCGCGCGTCACGCCGCCGGCTTCGACGGTGTAGGCGCCGGGCTGCAGGCCCACCACGGTGTAGTTGCCGTTCTGGCCGATGACCGCACGACGCACCGAGCCGGTGGCCTTGTTGGTCACGGTGACTTCCTGGCCGGCATCGGCCGAGGTCACGGTACCGCGCAGGATCGAGGTGGAGGTCTGCGCGAAGCTCGGCACGGACGCGGCCATGCAGCCAGCCAACGCGATGGCCAGCACGCTACGGGACGGGGTACGACGGAATGAACGCTTGCTCTTCATGACTTTGCCCTCCTTAGGGCAGTCGGAACACTGACTTGGGACGTCTCTATCGGTTGTTTGCTTGCACTGCGAAAACGAAGAAGGCGGTGGTTCAGCCCATGCGACGCTCCGGCACGGCGCTGGAATCGCGCACGACGAGTTGCGGCACCAGGGCCGAGGCATCCCCGGGCGTGGCGTCATCGCCACCCAGGCCGGGGTGTTGGAGAAGAAGCTGCAGCGCGCGGGCGCCAAGGCTGGCGATGTCCACGCGCATCGTGGTCAGGGCCGGATGGACGTAGCGCGCCATCGGCACGTCGTCGAAGCCGGCCACGGCGATGTCGTCTGGCACCTGCAGGCCGGCCTTGCGCAGGGCGAACAGGCAGCCCAGCGCCATCATGTCGTTGGCGGCGAACACCGCATCCGGGCGCTCGCCCTGGGCGAAGGCTTCGCCGGCGCGATAGCCGGAGGCCTCGTCGAAGGCGCCTTCCACCGTCCACGGCGCGGCGGCATCGGCCACGGTCGCCAGCGCATCGCGATAACCACGCAGGCGCTCGCAGGCATCGAAGTTGTCGGCCGGCCCACAGATGAAGGCGATCCGGCGATGGCCCACCTCCAGCAGGTGGCGGGTCATGGCGTAGGCGCCGCCATAGTTGTCGACGTTGAGTACGGTGGCGCGCGGGCTGCCGGCGCAGTTCATCAACACCGCCGGCACGTCCGGGGCCAGGGCCTCGTCCAGCGACTGCTCGCTGCCCAGGAACGGCGACATCACCAGCACGCCGTCGACCCGACCAGGCGTGGCACGCAGCGCGTCGCGCTGTTCGGCCAGGCTGCCGTGGCAGCTGGACACCAGCAGGTGCAGGCCGCGTTCGCGGGCGGCGTGGTCGATGCCGCGCATCAACTCGGAGAAGAACTCGCCATACAGGTCGGGCAGGACCACGCCGATGGTGTGGGTGCGACGGCTGCTCAGGGCGCGGGCGGCATGGTGCGGGCTGTAGCGCAGCTCGCTGGCCACCTTGAGGATGCGCGCCCGCACGTCTTCGGCCACGTACTGGCGGCCATTGAGCGCGCGCGACACCGTCGCCACGGACACTTCGGCCACGCGGGCGACATCCTTGATGGTGATGTTCATGCCTGTGGCGGCGTCGGCAACAAAACGGCACGGACCTGGTGCACGGACGGCATCGGCCACCCGGTCCAGATGCTGGATTGAAGCGGCGTCACGTTTTGCGACATCCGCTGATTGCATGTGTCTTTCGGCACTGGAAGCCCCCCTTCCACGGCACCCTGCCCCTTTGGCGGGCGGCAACGTATCAGGAGTTGCAAGCGCTTACATGCTGCGACGCAAGGTGCAATGTGGCGTCACGTTCTGCTACCGCCGCAGCACGGCCACCGATCGTTCAAATAACGGTTTTTAAAGGTTTTAAAGTTTTTAGGCGGATCCCGACTCGCGCAGTCACGGCGCGCGCCATGTAATCCTCGCTGCACTGCGCCATTTCGAATGCGCAACGCAAGCCCCGGCCGGACTTCCGATGTCCCGGCGCGACCTACGACAGGACCCGCGCAGGACAGCGATGTGTCTGCCATATGCAACGCACAGGATGTCGGCGTCTGGGAGACTGCAGATCGAACGCCCTGCCGCGGACGCGGCGCGCCCGCTGCTTCGAAGGATCAGCCGCGCGGGCCGCCCGGGCCACTGCGGGAATCGACCGGCTGATCGGCCAGCGTCGCGGCTTCAGCGACCGTCCTGGCCCGGAAATCATGCACGCTGTAGACCAGCAGCCCGGACAGGATGGCGAACGCCAGCCAGAACACCAGCGGCTCGCCAAAGAACACCTCCACCAGCGCCACAACGCCGGCAATGACGAAGGTGCCCATGAAGATCGACCAGATCAGGGTCACGTCGCCGGCGCCGCCCACCATGTCCGGAGGCAGCAGCATCCACGCCAGGATCGTGGCGATCGGTGGGCCGCCCAGCATCAGGACGGCCGCGTGCCAGTTCCGGTCGGCGCGGGCGCGGCGGCGTGCCAGGCGAGCTTCAGCAATGGATTCCATGCGGCGATTACGTCCAGGACTACGATTCAAAGGCCACGGGCCTGCCCCCGGTAACGGCCATCTGCACGGGTGCTTGATGGGCCGGCCGGGTGCCGGTGCGTCGTGAAACTCGACGCACGCTCCATGCCAAGCGACCGAATCGAGCATCCCATCACACGCGATGACACGATCCGACAACCGGTCGCGCCGGGTCACCCGCACGTAGGAAAGCAACGCTAGGATGGACGTCAGCGCCGCTGGGGAGCGACGCATCGAGCGCGGTGGGGACTCTGATGTCAGGCATCCAGAAAGAACTCGTGCAGGAACGTGTGTCCGGCGTGGCCCTGCGCCTGGCGTGCCATGCAAGTGACACCAACGCCGATCGCACGACCTGGGCCGCCAGCCTGCTGCTGGCCGCCACGCGCGATCTGGCTGCGCCGGAGCGCCTGGCCGTGCGCAAGGGCGTCCATGACGTCCTGCAGATGTTCGAACTGGAGCGCGCCCGCTAACGGACGCCAGGCCCGGGCATTGCACCCGGGCCGCGCTCTGCGGCAGATCAGCCGAAGACGAACTTGCCCTTCATCAGGCTGGAATGGCCCGGGAAGGAACAGAAGAAGCTGTAATCGCCGCCCTTGGTCAGCCCCTTGGTCGAGAAGGTCAGCGTGGTGCTCTGGCCACCGCCGATGAGCTTGGTGTGGGCGATCACGGCTTTGTCGTCGGCAGCGACGTAGTCGCTGGCCGCACCCGCCTTGATGCCGGCGCTGGTCACTTCGGCGACGTCAGCGGTTTTGGCGACCACCACGTTGTGACCCATGATGTTGACCGGCAGCTTGCCGGCGTGGACCAGGGTCAGCTTGACCTCGGTGCAGCTGGCGTCGACTTTCAGCTCGGTCTTGTCGAAGCGCATCGCATCGGTGCTGGAGACCTCCACCGCACAGGTCTTGGCCGAGGCGCCCTGCGCGCAGGCACCGCCTGCGATCAGCGCCAGGGTGGCCCAAAGGGTCTTGTTCTTCATTGCGGACTCCAGAAGCGGATGGGGAAACAGAAGAGGAAAACTCACGGGCACGCGTCCGCCATACAGTAAGCGCGCGCGATAAAGCCGGTCGGCGCGAGCGTGCGCTGCGCCACCGCGGTGCGTTCGCGCAGGCGCGCATCGACGACCCAGGCCAGGCCGGCGCGGACCGACACCGCGGTCGGCCCGTCCAGCTCTTCGGCCAGCGTGCGGACTTCGAAGCAGTCCGCGCCGCACGGCCGCAGCAGGCTCATCCGACCGACGCCTTCGGCCACCAGCAAGGCGCCATCGCCACTCAGGCGCATGCCATCGGGCTTTTCCAGCGGACGCGACAGGCGCTGCGGAATCAGCTTCGCGGGCGTGCCCGGGGCGGCATCGGGCAGCTGCACGCGATCCAGCGCACCGGTGCGGAAGTTGTTGACGTACAGCACGCCCTGAAGCCAAGTGATGCCGTCGAGGCCCTTGAGCGCGGCATCGTCGAGCAGCAGCTTCAGCGTCCCGGTGTTCGGATCCAGCGAGAACAGGCGGCCGGCTTCGATATCGGTGGCATAGACCACGCCATCGGGCCCGACGCTGATGTCATTGCAGCGACCGCGCCCGGGAAACAGCGTGGCCGAGACCAGCGCGCCAGTGTCCAGCGTGTAGCGATTGAGCGTGGTCTGCAGCCCGCCATCGACCCGGCGCACGATGCAGCTCCACAAGGTGTTGCGCGCCGCATCGGCCAACACGCCGTAGATCGACACGCCCTGCCCCGGCACCTTGATCCACGGCACCACGTGCTGCGGATCGATGGCGCGGAGGAGGTGATTGCCCGACAGCGCGCTGAAAACCAGCGTGCCATCCGGCGCAACCGTCATGCTCTCCGGGAACGCGCCGGGCGCATCGACCTGCTGGGTCGCCACCGGCGCCTGCGCCTGCGCCAGCGCAGGCCCGGTGCCGGCCAGCGCCAGGAGCAGCAGCCCCTGGCGCCACCTGCGCAAGTTCAAGCACCGCATGCCGATCAGAAGTTGACGTTGACCTTGGCGTAGTAATACCCGCCCAGCCAGTCCACCGGACCGTCGCGATACACCTGCCCGTAGCTGACCGAGTTGATGCGGTCCTTGTCCGGGTAGGTATCGAAGAGGTTGCTGGCGCCGATGGCCAGCTTGACCTTCTCGCTCATGTCCCAGGATACCTCGGTATCGAACTGCACCTTGGTGTGGTAGCTCTGCACCGGGTACGGCGAGGTGGTGCGCATGTAGTCGTACGGGCCGTAGATGTTGGCGCGCAACATGGCCTGCACCGGACCGAAGTCATGGCGTGCGGTCACGTTGCCCTTGAACTTGGGCGCTGAGTGTTCGAAGTTGTAGATGGTCTGGCTGTTGAACAGATTGGTGTAATTGACCTGGTCGACTTCGTACTTGTTGTAGTTGATGCCGGTGGTGAAGTCGGTGGTCTGGCCGTTGCCCCAGCTCTTGCGGTACGAGCCGACCAGGTCCACGCCGCTGACCGTGGCGTCAAAGCCGTTCTGGAAGAAGCGTACGCTGCTGATGGTGCCTGCGCCGGGGACGCCGGCGGCCTCCATCTGCGTGCGGATCGCCGGCGTCACGGTGATCAGCGAGGTCGCATAGATCATGTCGTCGATCTCGATGCGGTAAGCGTCGAGGGTCAGGTTGATGTTGTCGGCCGGCGTCAGTACCAGGCCCAGCGAGACGTTCCTGGATTTTTCCGGCTTGAGCGGATCTGCGCCGAGGAAACCGGCCACTGCGCTGGATGCGGGGAACAGCCCGGTCTCCTGCATGATGCCGTCGATGCTCACCACCGACACGCTCTGGATGTTGGCCACGCCGGTGGACGGGACACGGAAGCCCGAACCCACCGAGCCGCGCACCGCCAGCCAGTCGTTGATCGCGTAACGGGTGGCCAGCTTGAAGCTGGTGTTGCCGCCGTACTCGTCGTAATGCTCGTAGCGGCCGGCCAGATCCAGGAACCACTTTTCGGTCACGTTGCCCGAGGCTTCCAGGTAGCCGGAATAGCTGTCGGTGTGCGTGCGGCTGGTGTTCTCCGGCGAGAAGCCGGGGAAGCCGCTGGCGCCAACCGACAACAGGCGGTAGACCGGATCACTCGGGTTGGCGCAGTTCAGGCCCACGCCAGTCGGCGCACTGGCGGTCGGGGTGCCGTCGTCATTGCAGAAGCCATATGGATCGGCGACCGAATACGTGCCCTGCGCATACGAGGCCGGATCGCCCGGCAGGATCTCGAAGTATTCGCGGCGCGCTTCAGCACCGGCGTTGAGCACCAGGTCGTCGCTCATCCACGACACCGGCGTACGGAAGGTGGTGTCGGCATTGAGCGCGGCTTCCTCGTTGAGGAACCCGTAGGAGTGGAACTTGCGCGGCGAGTCCATGCCCAGCGACGGATTGACCGTGTTGGTCATGTAGTAGTCGATCTGGCTGCGGCCGTAGCGGCCGCTCAGGTCGTAGTTGAACTCGCTGTCGCCCATCGGAATCGTGTCGCGATAACCAGCGGTTGCACTGGCGTCCTTGACCCGCCCTGCAAACTGCGGTGTGAAGCCGGCCGGGAAGATGTCGCTGAAGCGCCACACGCTGCCGTCCTGCAGGCGCACCGGCGTATCGGTCACGGCCTGGCCGTGGCCCGGGTAACGATAGTTGGCGTCGGTCCAGCCCTGCGACCAGGAGTAGTTGCCAAAGGCATAGACCTGGCCGTAGTCGCCCACGTCGATGCCGGAGTTGACGAACAGGCGATACGCCTCGCTCTTGGGCTTGCCGGCGCGGTACAGCGGCTCGCTCAGGTCGACGTTGGCTGCATAGGCGGGGTTGCTGGCGGCTTCTGCATAGGGGTCGAAGGCGCTGTTGGTGTACTGCCTGGAGCGCACCACGCGATCGTTCTTGGTGATCTCGCCGGAGATGTTGATGAAGCCGTGGTCGGTCAGCGGCAGGCCGATGTTGCCGGCCACCTTGTAGTCGTCGCCGTCGCCTTCGTAGTACTGGCCCATCTGTGCTTCCAGCGAGCCGCCATGGTCGGCATCCTTCAACTGGAAGTTGACCACACCGGCGATCGCGTCCGAGCCGTACTGCGCCGCGGCGCCATCGCGCAGCACCTCGACCGACTTCAGCGCGATGGAGGGAATCACCGCCGCATCGGCGGCCTGCGAACCGCTGCCGTCCATCGCCACGCTGGCCGACTTGTGGCGGCGCTTGCCATTGACCAGCAGCAGGGTCTTGTCCGCACTCAGCCCGCGCAAGGTGATGGCACGGATGAAGGTGCCGGTGGTGGAGTTGGTCGCGCGGTTCACCGACAGCGAAGGCACCAGCGTCTTGAGCACGTCCAGCGTGTCGTTGGAACCCACCTGCTGCAGCTCGACCGGGCTGATCACATCAACCGGCACCGCTGATTCGGTCACCGTCTTGGTCAAGCCGCGCAGGCCGGTGACGGAGACCGCATCAAGCTGCTTGGTCTTGCCGTCGGCCGGGGCGCTGGCATCGGCCGGGCCTGCTGCGAGGGCGGCGCTGCTGTCACTGGCTTCCTGCGCCAGCAAGGGCAGCGGAAGGGTGATGAGACAGAGGCAGATCGATTTCGACAGCAGATTCTTCTTCACCTGGCAGTTCCCCGTAGCTGGTTGAGGCGCAAGGCGTGGGGCCTTGGCGCGGGTGTGGCATGAGTGGCTTGGCGACTGTCCAACCGGTTTCCCCTGTGAACCCGGCTGGAGACGAACGACTGCAACTTCAGATTCCGATCGCGGCGGATGGTCGGAACGTGCGGGAGGCGCAGGTGGCTTCGGGCAATGCATCGCCAGCGACGGCGCGCGGGGGCGCTCGTCGGTTTCGAAGTTGTCCTGTCCTTTTCGCTCTCGTCCCGCCGCGCGCTTCACTGGCGCGGCCGCTGCACGGATGACGGGGTCTCCCGCAGGCCACATCGCATGGCCTGCCCCACCGCCTTCCACATTGCCAGCCGGGCTGAAAGGCCCGTCCGGCGGTGTTTCCAGGCCTGTCCGACGCACGAGGCGGCGGGTGTCCGGCCTGTCACTTCTCTGCAACGCAAGGAAACCTTATCCCAGCTTGTGCAACCGGTTGTGCTTTTTTTTCCTGCCGCAGCGCCCGGTTGTGCTGATTTCCAAGGGGGCGCGGTAGGAAGTTCCGCTGCTTCTGAATGCACTTCCGGGGTGCACGATGGGGCGGATCACGCACCGTTGGGCCGCACGCGGCGGCCCGTGAATTTCTTCAACCCGCCGGTGCCTGCGCCGCCAGGCGGCTGTTGCGACGGCCGTAGGCCAGGTACACGACCACGCCGATCACGTTCCACACCAGGAACGACAGCTGGGTGGTGTGCGGCAGGCTGGTGAACAGGTAGACGCAGCCCAGCACGCCCAGCGGCGCCAGCACCCAGGCGGCGGGCATGCGGAAGATGCGCTTGGCATCGGGCGAGCGCTTGCGCAGCACCATCACGCAGCAGCCCACCGCCACGAAGGCCAGCAGCGTGCCGGCGTTGGCCAGCGCGGCGATTTCATCCAGCGGAAAGATGCCCGCCAGCAGCGCGATCAGCACCGCCGTGGCCAGCGTCACCGTCACCGGCGTGCCGGTCTTGCGATTGACCTTGGCCAGGCGCTCGGGAATCAAGCCATCGCGCGCCATGACGAAGAAGATGCGCGTCTGCCCATACAGGAAGGCCAGCAGCACCGTCGGCAGCGCGATGACGGCGGCGGCGGCGATCAGCGAGGCCGCGCCCGGATGACCGAGCACACGCAGCACATGGGCCAGCGGTTCGTTGCTGGCGGAGACGTCGGTGTAGGACAACGCGCCGATCGCGGCCAGCGCCACCAGCACGTAGATCAGCGTGCAGCCGGCCATCGACCCGATGATGCCGATGGTGAGGTCGCGCTCGGGCTTCTTGGTCTCCTCGGCCGCGGTGGAGATCGCATCGAAGCCATAGAAGGCGAAGAAGATGATCGACGCCGCGGCCATCACGCCGTGCCCGTTGCCGGCCGCATCGACGGTCTTGAAGAAGCCATTGGGCATGAACGGATGCAGCAGCGAGGCATCGAAGCGCGGCAGCGCGATCACCACGAACACCAGCAGCGCGATCATCTTGACCACCACCAGCAGCGCGTTGAGCGTGGCACTGACCTGGGTGCCCAGGATCAGCAGGCCCGCGGCGACGAAGGTGATGAAGACCGCCGGCAGGTTGACGATGCCGCCGGCATGCGGCCCGGCCACCAGCGCGTGCGGCAGGTGCACGCCGTAGCCTTCCAGGAAGCCCACCGCATAGCCCGACCAGCCCACCGCCACGGTGCTCACCACCAGCGAGTATTCCAGGATCAGGCTCCAGCCCACGACCCAGGCGATCGATTCGCCCAGCACCACGTAGCTGTAGGTGTAGGCGCTGCCCGAGGCCGGGATCATCGTCGCCAGTTCCGAATACGCCAGTGCAGTGCAGGCGCAGATCGCCCCGGCGATGGCGAAGGACAGCAGCACGCCGGGCCCGGCCAGGCCTGCACCGACGCCGATGAGCGTGTAGATGCCGGTGCCGACGATCGCACCGATGCCCAGCGCGATCAGGTGCGGCCAGCTCAGCGTGCGACGCAGTTGCGTGGCGGCGGCATCGCCAGGAGCGGAAACTTCCACGGAACGACGACGAAGCCAGCTGGACATGAGGGGCATTGCTCCTGCGGTGGTGGGGACGAAACGGGTGTTGCGTGTCGCGGGTCTCGAATCAGCCCAGCGCGGCGGCCACGGCATCGCCGCAGGCCACGGTGTTGGCGGTGCCGCCCAGGTCGCGGGTGCGGGTGGCGGCATTGGAGAGCGTGGCTTCGATCGCGGCCACCACGGCCTGCGCGGCTTCGGCTTCGCCTAGGTGGTCGAGCATCATCGCCGCGCACCAGATCTGGCCGATCGGATTGGCGATGCCCTTGCCGGCGATGTCCGGCGCCGAGCCGTGCACGGGCTCGAACACCGACGGCACGCTGCGATCCGGATTGATGTTGCCGCAAGGGGCAATCCCGATCGTGCCGGTGCAGGCCGGGCCGAGGTCCGAGAGGATGTCGCCGAACAGGTTGGACGCCACCACCGTGTCGAAGCGGTCCGGGTTCATCACGAACTGCGCGGTCAAAATATCGATGTGGTACTTGTCCGTGCGCACGTCCGGATACTGCGCGGCCATCGCTTCGACGCGCTTGTCCCAGTACGGCATGGTGATGGCGATGCCGTTGGACTTGGTGGCCGAGGTGATGTGCTTCTTCGGGCGCGTCTGCGCGAGTTCGTAGGCGTACTTGAGGATGCGATCGACGCCGGTGCGGGTCATCACCGTTTCCTGGATCACCACCTCGCGCTCGGTACCTTCGAAGGCCACGCCGCCGATGGCCGAGTACTCGCCCTCGGTGTTCTCGCGCACCACCATCATGTCGATGTCGCCGGGCTTGCGGCCGGCCAGCGGGCACGGCACGCCTGGCATCAGGCGCACCGGGCGCAGGTTGATGTAGAGGTCGTATTCGCGGCGGAACTGGATCAGCGAGCCCCACAGCGAGATGTGGTCGGGCACGGTGTCGGGCCAGCCAACCGCGCCGAACAGGATCGCGCCCGGGTTGCCGATCTGCGCCTTCCAGTCATCGGGCATCATCTTGCCGTGCTTGACGTAGTAGTCGCAGCAGGCGAAGTCGTGCCACTGCTGTTCCAGCGTGAAGCCGAAGCGCTTGGCTGCGGCCTCCAACACCTTGATGGCCTCGGGCATCACTTCGGTGCCGATGCCGTCGCCGGGGATGACTGCGATGCGGTGGGTACGTGTCGTGCTCATGACTTCAATCCTGCGAAATGGATGGCCTTGGGTTCCAGGTATTCCTCGATGCCGGCTTCGCCGCCTTCGCGGCCCAGGCCCGACAACTTGATGCCGCCGAAGGGCGCCATCTCCACCGCGACCGAGCCGGTGTTGACGCCGACCATGCCGCTTTCCAGCGCCTCGGCCACGCGCCAGGCGCGGTGCAGGTTGTCGCTGTAAAAATAGCTGGCCAAGCCGAACGGCGTGTCGTTGGCCAAGGCGATCGCCTCGGCCTCGTCGGTGAAGCGGAAGATCGGCGCCAGCGGACCGAAGGTTTCTTCGCTTGCGACCTGCATGTCGGCGGTAACGCCGGTCAGCAGCACCGGCGCGCTGTAGCGCTGCGGGTCCAGCCCGTCTGGCAGCGGCGTGCGCGCGACCAGCGTGGCACCCTTGTCGAGCGCATCCTGCAGGTGGCGCTCGACCTTGGCGCAGGCGTCGGCATTGATCAGCGGGCCGATGCCCACGCCGTCCTGCGCACCGTGGCCGATGATGAAGACATTCACCGCCTCGGCCAGGCGCGCGACGAAGGCATCGTGGATGCCGTCCTGCACCAGGATGCGGTTGGCGCACACGCAGGTCTGCCCCGCGTTGCGGTACTTGCTGGCGATCACGCCGGCCACGGCCAGGTCCAGGTCGGCATCGTCGAACACGATGAAGGGCGCATTGCCGCCCAGCTCCAGACTGACCTTCTTGATCGTGTCGGCGCACTGGCGCATCAGCAGTGCACCGACGCGCGTGGAGCCGGTGAAGGACAGCTTGCGCACGTCAGCGTGCGCGGTGAGTTCGCCACCGATCGCCGGCGCATCGCCGGCGACGATGTTCATGCAGCCATCGGGCAGGCCGGCACGCGTGGCCAATTCGGCCAGCGCCAGCGCGGTGTACGGCGTGAACTCCGACGGCTTGATCACCACCGTGCAGCCGGCGGCGAACGCCGGCGCGGCCTTGCGCGTGATCATCGCGGCCGGGAAATTCCACGGCGTGATCAGCGCGCACACGCCGACCGGTTCCTTGGCCACGAAGATGCGGCGGTCGGCCGTCGGCGCGGGAATGCTGTAGCCGCCCACGCGCTTGCCCTGCTCGGCGAACCACTTCACGAACGAGGCGGCGTAGCGGATCTCGCCGGCGGCTTCGGGCAAGGGCTTGCCCTGCTCGGCGCTGAGGATGCGCGCCAGGTCGTCGACGTGTTCGAGCATCAGGTCGTACCAGCGCTCCAGCACCTGGGCGCGATGCTCGGCCGTGGTCTTGCGCCAGGCTTTGAACGCAAGCTGCGCCGCGTCGATGGCATCGCGCGTGTCAGCCGCGCCGCAGGTCGGCAGCGTGCCCAGCAGCTGGCCATTGCCCGGATCGTGCACGCCGAAGCGCTCGCCGCTGGCGGCGCTGTCGCGCCAATGTCCACCGATGCGGACTGCGTTGATCCACAGCGACGGATCGTTCAATACCGGGGGGCTGGCCGCCATCGTTCACCTCATGCGGAGCGCAACGAACCGGCGCGGACTGCCCGGCGCAGGCCCGATGCCTGCTGCTCCGTGATGACTCCAGCCTATCGGCAGCGGGCCAGTGATTCCTGCTGCCGGGCCCGCTGGATCGGCAGCGTTCTGCCGTATTCGCGCCTGCCGCACGCGCGACAGGCCTTTGCATGCAAGGACTTGCGCAGGCTCAGCCCAGCGCGTGCGCCGCGGCAGGATCTCGCGTCGCGGCGGCCGCTGGCGCGGCGATGTAGTCGCGCCGCACCCGCTTGATCCCGCACAGCAGCGCATAGCCGCTGGTGCCGCAGGCCTGCGCGATCTGCGAGGGCGTCGGCAACGGCTGATGACCCCAGAACACCACCGCGCTGCCCACGCCGGCCTGCGGCAGGTCGGTCAGGTCCACGGTGAGCATGTCCATCGACACACGGCCGATCAGGCGCGTGGCCACGCCATCGACCACCACCGGCGTGCCGTTGGGCGCCAGCTGCGGATAGCCATCGGCATAGCCCATCGCGACCACACCGATGCGCATCGGCACGGGGGCGGTGAAGCGCGCACCGTAGCCCACCGCTTCACCGGCGGGCAGGTCGCGCACGGCGATCACTTTTGATTCCAGCTGCATCACCGGGCGCAGCACGTGCGGGATCGGTGCGTCCAGCGGGAACGGATTGGCCCCGTACAGCATCAAGCCCGGGCGCACCCAGTCGCTGCGGATGCCGGGCCAGCCCAGCAGCGCCGGCGAATTGTTGAAGCTGGTCGGGCCTGTGAAATCGCGCGTGGCCGCTTCGAACACCTGGCGCTGGGTCTCGCTGAAATCGCTGTCCAGCTCGTCGGCGCGCGCCAGGTGGCTCATCGCTACGACCGAGCCGATCTTCGGATCGCTGGAGAGCTGCTGCAGCGCGCGAGCGAAGTCGTCCGGCGATAGACCCAGGCGATGCATGCCGCTGTCCAGCTTCAGCCACACGTGCAGCGGCGCGGCCGGCGTGTAGCGCGCCAGCGCGTCGCGCTGCCACGGCGAGGCCACGGCGGTCCAGAACGCATAGCGATCGATCAGCGGCAGTTCGTCGGCATCGAGAAAGCCTTCCAGCAGCAGGATCGGCGCGCTGATGCCGGCTTCGCGCAGCTCGATGGCTTCTTCGATGCAGGCCACGCCGAAGGCATCGGCGATGCCTTCCAGCGCGCGCGCGCAGTGCACTGCGCCGTGGCCGTAGGCATCGGCCTTGATCACCGCGACGGCCTTGCCGCCGCCCAAGCGTCGCGCCAGCAGGTAGTTGTCCTGCAGCGCGCCCAGGTCGATCAGTGCGCGGGCTGGGCGCATCGCGCGGCCTCGCGGGTGGAAGCGGTGTTGCGGTAACGGAACATGTTCAAGCCTTCAGTGTCGATCGCCGGGGCCTGGCCTGCCATCAGGTCAGCCAGGTAGCGGCCCGAGCCGCACGCCATGGTCCAGCCCAGCGTGCCATGCCCGGTGTTGGTATAGAGGTTGGCCAGCGGCGTGGCGCCGACGATCGGCGTGCCGTCCGGCGTGGCCGGGCGCAGGCCGGTCCAGAACTGCGCTGCGTCCAGCGCGCCGCCCTTGGGATACAGGTCGTTGACGACCAGCTCCAGCGTCTTGCGCCGCTGCGGGTTGAGCGACAGGTCGAAGCCAGCCAGCTCGGCCATGCCGCCGACGCGGATGCGCTGGTCGAAACGGGTGATGGCGACCTTGTAGCTCTCGTCCAGGATCGTAGAGACCGGCGCCATCGCCGCATCGGTGATCGGCAGGGTCAGCGAATACCCCTTCAGCGGATACACCGGCAGGTCCAGGCCGAGCGGCGCGACCAGCTGCGGCGAATAGCTGCCCAACGCCAGCACGTAGCGGTCGGCCTTTTCGACCTTGCCATCCAAACGCACGCCGGTGACGCGGCGGCCGTCGCCTTCGATCGCTTCGATGCGGGTGTTGTAGCGGAACTCGACGCCGGCCTGGCGCGCCATCGCCTCCAGGCGCTGGGTGAACAGGTTGCAGTCGCCGGTCTGGTCGTTGGGCAGGCGCAGGGCGCCCACCAACGGCGCGCGGGCCTGGGCCAGCGCGGGTTCGTAGCGGGCAATGCCGGCCGGGTCGAGCAGTTCGAACGGCACGCCGGAATCGGCCAGCACCGCGACGTCCTTGGCCGCGCCGTCCAGCTGGGCCTGGGTGCGGAACAGCTGGATGGTGCCCAGGCGGCGGCCTTCGTAATCGATGCCGGTGGCGGCGACCAGTTCGTCCAGGCAATCGCGGCTGTATTCGGACAGGCGCACCATTCGCGCCTTGTTGCGGGCGTAGTGCTCGCTGGTGCAGTTTGCCAGCATCTGCAGCATCCAGGTGTACTGGCGCGCATCCACGCCCGGTTTGATCGCCAGCGGCGCGTGCTTCTGGAACAGCCACTTGAAGGCCTTGAGCGGCACGCCCGGCGCGGCCCAGGGCGAGGCATAGCCCGGCGAGACCTGGCCGGCGTTGGCGAAGCTGGTTTCCAGCGCCGGCCCCGGCTGGCGATCCACCACCGTCACCTCGAACCCGGCCTGGGCCAGGTACCACGCCGAGGAGATGCCGATCACTCCACTTCCCATGACCAGAACGCGCACTGTCTCACCCATGTCCAAAGGCCACCGCGGCCGTCGAAAAACCTTACTGCATCCCACCCGGCAGATTGGCCGCGTTTGCCTGCGCGCGGGGGCGAAACCTTCAGGTATCGACCGCAAACGCAGCACAGCCTGCTGCACGCCAGGCCAGCGAAATCGGCGCAAACCGCGTCGCCGCAAGCCTCTGGCCGCCAAACCCGCACCGCCTCCCGGGGAAGGACAGCAGATTCTGCCATCCGGGCCCGGACAACGCGTTACGGCCGGCCTGCACCGGCCTGCAGACCGCGCCAAACGCGCGCCGGGCGGGACGACATTGAATGACGCCGCGCGCCTGGCGCGTGCGTCCCCTCCCCGACCTTTCGAGGCTTGCCCATGTCTTCGTTTTCCCGCCTGCGCCGTCGCGCCCTGGCCGCCACGCTGGCCACCGCCGGCCTGAGCCTGAGCGCCGTCGCTTCGGCCCAGACCGCGCCGGCTGCACCGCCGGTGCCCTGCGCGGCCGATGCCAACTACCACCAGCTCGATTTCCTGATCGGCGATTGGGAAGCCTTCAAGCCCGACGGCGAAAAGCACGCCGAGACCGTGATCGCGCCGGCGCTGGATGGCTGCGTGCTGACCTTCACCTGGCAGCCGGTCAAGGCCGACGCGCAGCACGGCACCGGCTTCTTCACCTACTCGCGCCTGCGCAAGCAGCTGATGTTCCTGTATGCCGGCAACAAGGGCAGCGAGACCGCGGCGCTGCGCTCGGAAGGCAAGGACGGCGACATCGGCCTGTTCGTCGAATATCCCAGCCCGTCGGGCAAGGGCACGGCGGTGCGTCGCATGGGCCTGAAGCTGATGCCCGACGGCACCATCCACGAGACCCAGAAGGTCAGCGACAACGGCGGTGCGTTCAAGCAGACCTTCGAGGCGGTGTGGAAGAAGAAGCAGGCCGAGCTGGGCGACATGGGCGATCGCCCCTGATCGGCCTGTCGGCGATGTCAGCCTGGCGCGGCCGTGGCTGACATCGTCGACAGCAACAGCAGGATCTTCCGGCAGGCGCGGCAGAACGCGTGCGATCGCCCCCGGACGAAGGGCGATTGACGGCCGCTGCGCTGCGGACCGCGGCGACAGTGGACCCAGGCGGCCGCGTGCGGCCGCTTCCCGCCCTGACCCCAGAAGGAATGCCTGCCCATGTCCCGACGTTTCCGCCTGCACCACGGCGCCGTTGCCGCCGCCTTGATCGCCGCGGCCGGCCTGGTCCACAGCGCCAGCGCCCAGACCGCCCCGCCCGCGCCGCCGGCCTGCGCGGCCGATCCCAACTATCGCCAGCTCGATTACCTGGTCGGCCATTGGGATGCCTTCAAGACCGATGGCAGCAAGACCGCCGAGGTGATCCTGGAGCCGGCCCTGGACGGCTGCACCGTGACCTTCGCCTGGAAGCCGGTAGTGGCCACCGCGCAGACCGGCACGGGCTTCTTCACCTACTCGCGCCTGCGCAAGAGCCCGATGTTCCTGTACGCCGGCAACAAGGGCGGCGACACCGCCGCGCTCAAGGCCGAGGCCAAGCCCAACGACATCACCTTCCTCATCGAATATCCCAGCGCCTCGGGTACCGGCACCACGGTGCGCCGCTTCCGCCTGGCGTTGCAGGCCGATGGCTCGATGCTGGAAACCTCGCACATCAGCGACAACGGCGCGCCGTTCAAGCCAAGCTTCGAGGCGCACTGGAAGAAGCACCAGTAAGCTTCTTCTCGCTGCACTGAAAAGGCCGCGCCCAGCCAGGCGCGGCCTTGTTGTTTGCTTCGCCTACCGTCATTGCGGCCCAAGCGTGCAGCTTCAGAACGTCTCGTAATACCCGTAGTCGTGGCGCTCCAGCTCGCGCACCGCGCGGAACGCTTCGTCGAAGGCCGTACTCGCCAGGCCTTGCCCGGACGCATCGGAATTGGCGATCGCGATCCGGCCGAAGCGCTGCTTGGCCAGCACCGTCGGCGAGACCGAGCCCGGCCCCACGTCGTCGAACAGGCTGTTGCGCCCGGTCGCGAACCCATGCGGCCAGCGGTTGACGGTGATGCCCAGGATGTCGCGCGCCGGATCGAAGCTGGTGCCGGCCAGCGCACCGGACGCCAGCCGTCGCACCTCGCGCTCGAAGGTCTCGAACGGCGTGGCCAGCAAGCCCGCGCGCACCGCGCGGAACTGGTCATCCATCGGCATGCCCGGCGGCAAACTGGCCCCGAGCATCGTCTCGACCATGGTCTCGTTGCTGCAGATGCCCGAGTTCTTGCCGGTCATGAAGGTAGCCACGATCGGCCGCGATGGATCGACCACCGGCTGGAAGTTCCCCAGGCTGCGCCGCTGCAGCGCGAAGCGGCCGAAGAACGCGCGCGGCGTGGTGATGCTGCGCAGGCCCAGCTGGTCGAACGGCTGCCAGTTTCGCAACACCACGTTGGTGACCTGGTTCACCGCGCGCACGGCCTGGTGCAGCGCCGCCTTCTGCGCCTCGGGCAGTTCCGGGCACAGATACGGGATGACGTTGTTCATGCCGGCCATCACCACGTCCTTGGCGCGCACGTGGAACAGCTTGCCGGCGGTGATGTAGCTGACTTGCACCTCGCTGGTATCCGGGTCGAAGCGCGCATGCCGGCCCTGCCCCACGTGTTGCGCGCGCAGAACGATGCTGCTCAGGCGGATGCGCGTGGCCTGGCCGGGACGATCCAGCGTCGCGTAATCCACGCGCGCGCCTTCCACGCTGATGTAGTCGCCGGGCGGCAACGCATCGGGAATCAGCTGGCGCACGATCAGTCGCGCGATATCGGAGTTGCCGGCGGGCAGGGCGAAATCGTCGCGTGCGTGCTCCGGGCTTTCCGGCGACGCATCGGGCCGGCGCAGACCCAATCCGTCGAAGCCCGGCGCATGGCGGAAGAAGGCGAACCACGCGCTGCACATGTCGTTGCCCAGGCACCACACGCCCATCGTGTAGGGCAGCACCTCGGGCGGGAACTTCGCTACCTCCAGCAGGTAGTCGCGATAGCTGATCGACTGCAGTCGCGCAATCTTGGCGGCCTCGTCCAGGCCGGCCAGGTAATCGGTGGTGCCACCATGCAGGCGCACCAGCGCGTCCTTCAGCGGCTGCGGCAACGGTGCATCGGCAAGGAAAGCCGGCGTCGGATTCAGCGGCGTGCCACCGCGCACCAGCGCGTCGCGGCCATAGGCTTCGCTGCGGAAGAAGGTCGCCTCGCCACTGCCGTTGCCGCCGTAGATGGAGAAATCACCGGCGTTCTTGCCTGCCTGGTCCAGGCCGAGATCGCGGATCAACCCCCAGGCCTCCGGCGACCAGGTGCTGGGTGCGACCAGATATTCCGAACCGCCGTTGACGATCAGCTGCTGGCCATCGACGTCGAACTCGTTGCGCTTGGCGTGGCCGCCGAAGTCGTCGTGGTTGTCGATCAGCAGGATCCGCGCCGAGGCACCGGCACGCTTGCGATAGGCATACGCTGCGGCCAGGCCGCTCAGGCCGGCACCGACCACGACCAGGTCGTAGGTTTCGCCAGTCTCGGCGCCGGCATCGAAGGACGCGCCATCGCGCAGCGCATGCGCGGCTTCGAACGCGCCCGGATGCGCACCGCGCATGCCACTGCGCAGCGGCGGATAGTCGCTGGCGCTTGCCGCACGCGCGGCCAGCGGTGCAGTCGTTTTCGTCGCTGCCTGTGCGCTAGCGGCCAGGCCGGACGCCGCCGTGCCGACGGCCGCAGCCGCCAGCGTGCCCTGGATGAAATCGCGCCGGGTGATCGCCCGGCCCATGCCGAGTGCGCGATCGTCGTTGCTCATGCCGTGGTCCGTGTCGTGGAGTGGATCGGCGATCTGCCCGCGCGATCTCCAGATCACGTGGACAGGTCGGGGCGGCGGCATCCCAGCCGGACTAACGCACCTGGATCAGAACACTTCGTAGTAGCCGAAATCGCGCGGCTCAAGATCGCGCACGGCGCGGAACGCCTCGTCGATCGCCGTGTCGGCCAGGCCCTGGCCGGACGCGTCGGAGTTGGCAATCGCAATGCGGCCGAACTTCTGCCGCGCGATCACCGTCGGCGACACCGTGCCCGGGCCGACGTCGTCGAACAGCATGTTGCGGCCGGTCGCGAAGCCGTGCGGCCAGCGGTTGACGGTGATGCCGACGATGTCGCGCGCCGGATCGAAGTCACTGCCGGCCAGCGCGCCGGACGACAGGCGGCGCACTTCGCGCTCGAAGGTCTCGAACGGCGTGGCCAGCAGGCCCGCACGCACCGCGCGGAACTGGTCGTCCATCGGCATGCCCGGCGGCAGGTTGGCGCCCAGCAGCGTCTCGACCATGGTTTCGTTGCTGCAGATGCCCGAGTTCAAGCCCGTACCGAAGCCCACCAGCACCGGCTGCGACGGATCGGTGGACGGCTTGAGCTTGCCGAAGTAGCGCGGCGAGCCCAGGCCCATGCGGCCGTAGAACGCGCGCGGCATGGTGACGCTGCGGATCTTGAGCTGCTCGAACGCCTTCCAGTTGCGGAACGCGACGGTCGTGGTCTGGTTGGCCGCGCGCACGGCCTGGTGCAGGGCGACCTTCTGCGCGTCGGGCATTTCCGGGCACAGGTAGGGAATGATGTTGTTCATGCACGCCATCACCACGTCCTTGGCGCGCACGTGCTTGAGCTTGTCGCCGGTGATGTAGCTGACCTGCACCTCGCTGCTGTCCTTCTCGAACAGCACCTGCTTGGTGGTGGCCACGTGCTTGACCCGGGTCACGATGCTGTTGAGGCGGATGCGCGCGGCCTGGCCCGGGCGGTCCAGCGTGCTGTAGTCGGTGCGTGCGGTTTCGATCTCGGTGAACGAACCGGCCGGCAGCGCATCGGGGATCAGGTCGCGCACGATCAGGCGGGCGATGTCGGAGTTGCCGGCCGGCATCGAGAAATCCTCGGCCAGGTTTTCCTTGCTCTCCGGCGAGGTCGACGGCATCGGCATGCCCAGGCCGTCGAAGCCCGGCGCGCCGCGAAAGTAGGCGAAGTACGCCGTACACATGTCGTTGCCCAGGCACCACACGCCCATCGTGTAAGGCAGTACCTCGGGCGAGAGCTTGGCGATGTCCAGCAGGTAGTCGCGGTAGCTGATGGTCTGCAGCTTGGCCATCTTCTGCTCGGCGGTCAGGCCGGGCAGGTAATCCACCTTGCCGGTCATCAGGCGCAGCAGGTCGGCCTTGAGCGCCTCGGGAATCGGCGCGGCCGCCATGAAGGCCGCGTTGGGGCGATAGAAGCTGCCGCCGACCACCAGCTTGTCGGCGCCGTAGATTTCCTTGCGGAAGAACGTCGCTTCCTGCAGGCCGCGCGAACTGTAGATCGCGCCATCGACGCGATCGCTCGGATCGCCCTTCTCCACGCCCAGCGACTTGACCAGGCGCATGGCCTCGCGCGGCCAGGTCTTGGGCGCGACCATGTAGGCCGAGCCGCCGGTGACCATCATCTGCTTGCCGTCGACCTCGAACTCGTTGCGCTTGGCATGGCCGCCGAAGTCGTCATGGTTGTCGATGACCAGGATGCGGGCGTCCTTGCCGGCGCGCTCGCGGTAATACCAGGCCGCGGCCAGGCCGCTCAGGCCACCGCCGACCACGACCAGGTCGTAGCTTTCGCCGGTGTCCTCGCCTTCGCCGAACTTGGTGCCGTCGCGCATGGCGTGGGCCGATTCGAACGAGCCCGGATGCGCGCCGCGCATCCCGGAGCGCAGTGGCGGATAAGTGCTGGCATCGGCCGGTCGTACGAAACTGGCCGAGGTGCTCGCTGCGCTCTTTGCCAGCGCGCTGCCCGCGGTGACGGCGGCCGCACCCACGGCCGTGGCGGCCGCAACGCCCTGGATGAAGTCACGCCGCGTGATCGTGCGGCCCATACCAAGTTCGCGGTCTTCACCGTTCATCGCATTACCTGCTCGTGGGGAGTGGGGTCTGGTTTCATCCTAGGCACGGGCCGGCGGTAGTGGCTGCCGAATGACAATGCCGTGACGGGATTTGCTGCCGGATTGCCCGGCGCTTCCGTGCACTTGAAAACCCGCGCCTCCCTCCAGGCGCAACGCGGGCCCGTCCGGGCCCGCGGCGTGGCCTCACGCGATGCGCGTCAGGCCAGCGACTTCATCGAGACATCGATCTTGACGATCGGCGACTTGATGACGATGTACGAGAAATACTTGCTGATGCCGATGTTGCGATCGAGCAGCAGCTCGATCAGGCCCTGATAGTGCGCCACGTCGCGCACCACGAACTTGAGCAGGTAATCGAAGCCACCGCTGACCAGGTGGCATTCGGACAGTTCGTCGATGCTGCGCAGACCGAACTCGAACTTGTCGAAGTCCTCGCGCCGGTGGTTGACCAGCGTGACGGACGTATAGACCACCTGCACCCGGAACAGCTTAGCCAGGTTGATGCGCGCGCCATAGCCGGCGATGTAGCCGGCACGCTCCAGGCGCTTGACCCGTGCCAGGCACGGGCTGGCGGACAGGCCCACGCGATCGGCCAGGTCGGAATTGGTGACCCGGCCGTTGCGCTGCAGCTCGGCAAGGATGTTGATGTCGATGCGATCGAGCTTGGGCAGTTTGTCCATCATGGCAGTGCGGTCAGTCCTCGCCACCGCCCCGCAGCGCTTCCTGGTGAGCCTTCACCAGATCGGCCATGGAGTTGAAGCAGAAATCGGTCTTGGGCTTGTCGCCCGGGTCCATCGTCGCCCCAAAGCCTTCCTGCGCGTGGCGGCGATAGATCCAGCAGCTGGCCAGGTTGAAATCATTGGCCGGCTTGTGGTCGTGGAACAGGCTTTCGGCCGTGTGCAACACGTCCTTGGCGGTCATGCCGATGTCGTCCAGGGTTTCGAGCATGTACTCGAAGTTGCGCGGCGAAGGCTTGTACGAGCCGATGTCCTCTGCGGTGTAGATCGCATCGAATTCCACCTGCAGCTTCTCGTTGGAGAAGCTGAAGGAGCGGTTGTCGATGTTGGAGAGGATCACGAGCTTGTAGTACTTCTTCAGGTACTGGAGCGCGCCGGGGGAGTCCGGGAACGCCGGCCAGTTACGCACCGACCGACCGTAGTTTTCGCATTCATCCACCGAAACCGCAACGCCCCATTCTTCGGCCAGGCGCTTGTAGACCACCGGCAGCAGGTCGCAATAGCGCTTGGCCGGGGTGTAACGCTGCAGGGTGGACTCGTGCTTGGCGTGGGCCTGCAGGATCTGGTCGCGGGTCAGCTCCACGCCGGCCTTGGCGGCCTTGGCGGTGAGCTCGGACAGCCCTTCGATCATCCCCGACTCCCAATCGATCAACGTGCCGTAGCAGTCGAAGGTCAGGACCTTGTAATCAGTCAACAGCATGGCGGATCTCCTCAATGGCAAGCACGTCGTCCAGGGTCTTGGTGAAGCGCTGGACGATCAAATCGATATCGCTCTCGGTCACGATCAGCGGCGGGGCGAAGCCGGCCACGCCATCGGCGAAGGCACGGAACACCAGCCCATTGTCGTAGCCGATGCGGGCCAGGTGGTCGGCGAATTTCAGTTCGGCCGCCGGCTTGGTCTTGTTGGCCTTGCTGGTGACCAGCTCCACGCCGGCCAGCAGGCCGCGGCCGCGCACGTCGCCCACCAGCGGATGGCGGGACAGCTCGGCCAGGCGCGCCTGGAAATAGGCGCCGACCTTGGCGCCGTGGGCGACCAGGCCTTCATCGGTGTAGATGCGCAGGGCTTCCAGGCCGACCGCCGCGCTGACCGGGTGGCCGGAGTACGTCAAGCCATGGCCGATAGCCGCACCGGCCGGCGCGTTGTCGGCGATGGCGCGGTAGAAGCGGTCGGATAGCAGCACCGCGCCCATCGGGCTGTAGCCCGCGGTCAGGCCCTTGGCCAGGGTCATCAGGTCCGGGGCGACGTCTTCCTGCTCGCAGGCGAACAGCGTGCCGGTGCGGCCGAAGCCGGTGATGACCTCGTCGGCCACGAACAGGATGCCGAGCTCCGTGCACAGCGCGCGCATGGCCTTGAGCCAGCCGCGCGGCGGGGTGATCACGCCGCCCGAGCCCTGGATCGGCTCGCAGAAGAAGGCGGCCACGTTGTCCACGCCCAGCTCGGCGACCTTGTCGCGCAGCTGCTTCACCGACAGCGCGATCAGCGCCGCGTCATCGGCGGCCTCGCTGCGGTAGGCGTACGGCGCCGGGATGTGGTGCTGGGTCGGCGTGGGCACGTCGAAGTTGGCGTGGAAGGCCGGCAGGCCCGACAGGCCCGAGGACATGGCGCTGGAGCCGTGGTAGCCCTTGTCCAGCGCGATCATGTGCTTCTTCTGCGGCTGGCCCTGCACGTTGTAGAAGTAGCGGATCAAGCGGATCGCGGTATCCACCGCGTCCGAGCCGCCCATGGTGAAGAACACATGGTCCAGGTCGCCCGGGGCCAGCTCGCACAGGCGCGCGGCCAGTTCGATCGCCGGGGCGCTGGTGTAGTGGAAGTAGCCGGTGGCATACGGCAGCTTTTCCAGCTGCGCGGTGGCCGCGGCAATCATGCTCTTGCGGCCGTAGCCGACGTTGACGCACCACAGGCCGGCGAACGCATCCAGGAGCTCGTGGCCCTGGTGGTCGCGGATGTAGATGCCGTCGGCAGAATCGACGATGGTCGCGCCGCGCTGCTCGTGCGCCGACCAGGAGGTGACCGGATGGATCAGGTGGGCGCGGTCCAGTTCGACCAGACGGTCCCGTGCGACCAGGGAGCTTTTCACTGCGTGTCCTTGAGGCAACTGCGGTGTCACAAACACTAGCGATGGGCCTCGCGAGATCACGCGGGAAGTTTCGGGGTCAAAACACGCTTTGCGCCGAATTGCCCCCCGCGCCCGGCAGATTGTGCTTCGCTACGGCAGGTCTTGCTTCGCTGGCGGCCCATGGCGGGTTTTCGCCAGATTCCAAGCCTGGCGTAGCCGGTGGAACGCCGCGGCTGACGACCGCCTGGCGCGGCCTGCTATAAAGCGGCGACGTTTGCCACCGCCAGCCCGCCATGCACAGCCTCAACTTCCGCTACCTGTACGAGTCGCACCGCCTGGGGTCCATGCGCGCGGCGGCCGACAAGCTGGGCGTGGCGGTGTCCTCGATCAGCCGCCAAATCGCGCAGCTGGAAGCCGAGGCCGGCGTGACCATGATCGAGCACGGCCGTCGCAACATCATCCTGACCGAGGCCGGCGAGCTGGGCATCAAGTTCTACCAGGAGCAGCTGGCCCACGGCGAGCTGTTCGAATCGCAGCTGGCCGACCTCAAGTCGCTGCGCTCGGGCCGGGTCAAGCTGGCCCTGGGCGAGGGCTTCATCGGCAAGGGCCTGACCGAGGTGGTCTCGGCCTTCACCAAGCGCCATGCCGGTATCACCCTGAGCGTGCACATGGTGGTGTCTTCCAACGAGGTCACCCGCATGGTGGCCGAGGACGAAGCCCACCTGGGCCTGATCTACGGGCCGACCGACGACCCGCGCATCCGCATCCAGCACGCCGTGCCGCAGCCGCTGTGCGTGGTGATGAAGCACAACCACCCGCTGGCCAGCCGCGACAGCGTCAAGCTGGCCGACCTGGCCAGCTACAACCTGTGCCTGCCCGAGGCCTCCAACCGCACCCGCCAGCTGCTGCGCCAGGGCGAGGCCGCCGAACAGATCACGCTGGAACCGTGCGTGACCTCCAACTCGATCAACATGATCCGCGACCTGCTGCATTCGGGGCAGTTCATCACCCTGTTCTCGGTGCTGGCCGCGTCCAAGGAGCTGGCCAAGGGCCAGTTCGTCGCGCTGCCGCTCGATAACCCGGCCTTCAGCGAACAGACGCCGGTGTCGCTGATCCGCCGCCTGGGCCGGCGCCTGCCGCCGGGCCCAGCCCAGCTGATGACCATGCTGGAAAGCTACCTGCGCGGCCTGCCGCAGCTGGACAAGGGCCGCATTGCCCGCTGAGCGCAGGTACCCGCGTGCAACGTTGCAGCCGCGGCAACCAACTCAACCCCTAATGCGAACCTGATTCACGGATGCTCCTGTTGCCCGATCACCCCACGAAACCGGCGCCGTCGCCCCTGTCCCAGGGCCGCTGACCGGCAGGTTTCGCTTCAATGGAGCAACGCAAATCCGTGGCTGCAGAACACAACGACAGCTTTGAACTCTACGACCTCAAGGTCGAAGCCGTGGCCCCACCGGGGGTCAAGGTCTACAGCGGCGCGCAGCCGGGCGACTACTTCGAGCTGAAGGGCGAAATGCTCTACCTGCCGCCGGGCCAGGGGTTCTCCATCTATTCGCTCTCGGCGGTGCTGCCGCTACTGGCGGCCAAGCAGCGCGAGACCGCGCCGCTGGACTGGATGACCTCGGACGAAGAGATCGCCAATCCCGATCCCCACTGCCCGGTGCGCCTGAAGATCACCCGCACCGGCAAGCGCACCTTCAAGCGTGCCGACACCACCGCCGTGGCCCTGCCGCCGGCCACGCTGACCGGCGTGCCGCGCGCGACGCTGGCGCCGGGCTATGAGATCTCGCGCCTGATCAAGGGCGGCTGGCACCTGTCCGGCGACCACGGCGCGATCGACCGCGACCAGGCGCTGCGCGACATGGCGACCTTCGTCGAGGCCGGCATCACTACCTTCGACTGCGCCGACATCTACACCGGCGTGGAGGAAATGATCGGCGACTTCCGCGCCGCATACCCCGCGCTGGCCAAGTCGGTGCGCGTGCACACCAAGTTCGTGCCGGACCTGGCCGCGCTGGACCGCGTCGACCCGGCGCTGGTGGAAGCCAGCATCGACCGCTCGCTGCGCCGCCTCAAGCAGGACTCGCTGGACCTGGTGCAGTTCCACTGGTGGAACTTCGACGTGCCCGGCTACGTGGACGCCGCGCTGCAGCTCAAGCGCCTGCAGCAGGCCGGCAAGATCCAGCACATCGGCGTGACCAACTTCGACGTGCCGCGCCTGAAGGAGCTGCTGGACGCCGGCGTGCAGGTGCTCAGCCACCAGGTGCAGTACTCGGTGCTGGACCATCGCCCCGAGCACGGCATGGACGCGTTCTGCCAGGCCAACGACATCGCCTTCCTGTGCTACGGCACGGTGGCCGGCGGCTTCCTGTCCGAGCGCTGGCTGGGCAAGCCCGAACCCACCGAGACCTTCGCCAACCGCTCGCTGGTCAAGTACAAGCTGATCATCGAGGACTTCGGCGGCTGGGACCTGTACCAGGCACTGCTGCGCGCGCTGGCCAAGGTCGGCGCCAAGCACGGTTGCGACATCGCCACCATTGCCAGTGCCACCGTGCTGACCCGCCATAACGTCGCCGCGGCGATCGTCGGCGCCACCAGCGCCGCGCACCTGGAAGCCCACCGCAAGGTCGGCACAGTGGTGCTGGATGCGGACGACCTGGCGACAATCCACGCCGTCACCGCGCGCCGCACCGGCCCCCTGGGCGATGTGTATGGCCTGGAACGCGATATCGAAGGCCGCCACGGCCGCATCATGAAATACGACCTGCACAAGTGATCCGATGAGCCTCGCTGCCCCCGCCCCGCGTACCTGGTCGTCCAACCTGCTGTTCCTGATCGCCGCCATCGGCACCGAGGCCGGCATCGCCAACGTCTGGAAGTTCAGCTACCTGGCCGGGAGCAACGGCGGCGGCCTGTTCGTCGCGCTCTACTTCATCGCGTTGGTGGTGCTGGCCATCCCGGCGCTGATGGCCGAGATGCTGCTGGGCCGCATCGGCGGGCGCAGCGTGGTCGGCAACATGCAGGTTTTGGTGGACCGCTATCGGATCGGCAAGGCGTGGAAGTCGTTCGGCTACCTCGCACTGACCAGCATCTTCCTGATCCTGAGCTTCTACTTCGTGGTCTGCGGCTGGATGCTGTACTACTTCGTGCTGTCCATCACCCGCGGCTTCTCCGGCGTCACCGCCGAGAGTGCCACGCAGATGCAGGCCACGATGATGGACAGCCCCGTCGCCATGCTGGCGTGCTCGGGCTTCTTCGTCGCCACCACGGCGTTCGTGATCAGCTTCGGCGTCAACAAGGGCATCGAGCGCGTGGCCGGCATCCTGACCCCGCTGCGCTTTCTGATTCTGATCGGCCTGCTGTGCTTTGCGGTGATCTACGGCAGTGCCGGCCAGGCCGCACGGTTTCTGTTCGTGCCGGATTTCTCGCTGATCAGCTGGAACATCGTGATCGCCGCCGTCGGCCAGGCGTTCTTCTCGCTGGGCATCGGCGTGGGCGTGATGATGACCATGGGCGCCTACATGAAGCCGGAGTATTCGATCTCCAAGGCCGTGGTCACCGTCGCCGTGGCGCAGGGCCTGGTGGCGCTGCTGGCCGGCATGTCGATCTTCCCGCTGGTGTTCCAGTTCAACCTGGCGCCGGCGCAGGGTCCCGGCCTGATCTTCGTCACCCTGCCCGTGGCGTTCTCGCAGATGCCCGGTGGCGCGGTGTTCGGCGCGCTGTTGTTCATGCTGCTGTCCTTCGCCGCGTTGACCGCGACGATCGTGATGCAGGAATCGATCGTCGCCTGGCTGGAAGAACGCACCGGCAAGTCGCGCCGCGCCCTGGCCTGGGGCTCGGGCCTGGCGATCTGGCTGACCGGCTTCATCACCGTGTTCTCCTTCAACCGCTGGAAGGACGTGCACCCGCTGACCTGGCTGGGCTTTACCTCGACCAAGACCCCGTTCGACCTGCTCGACTACCTGACCTCCAACCTCCTCATGCCGCTCGGCGGGCTGATGGTCGCGCTGGTGGCCGGCTGGGCGCTGACCCGCGAAGTCGTCGCGAAGGAACTGCGCATGTCGCACCCGGCGATGTTCACCGCCTGGCGCTTCGCCGTGCGCTACGTGGTGCCGGTCGGCCTGGTGATCATCTTCATCTCGATCCAGGGCTGAGCTGTAGCGTCATCGGCCGCACGGGCCGGTGACGGCGATGCACGTCAAACCGCGTCGGCCAGCCCCGGCAGCCAGTGCGGCAGGGACCGGCCTGCGGAGACCTTGAGCAGGCGTGCCCAGACGCGCGCGAACATTTCGCGCATGTCTTCATGGGTGAGCTGGCGCTCCAGGCCTGCGGTCGCCTGTCCGTACAGGGCGAGCGCCTGGTCGAGCGTGGCTTGCGGGTGCTTGATGTAGAGCCCGTACACGGTCTCGATCAGCGGCCAGCATTCGTCGATGGTGTCGCCCTTGCGCGCGCACGGCAGCTTCTGGAAATGATGCATCCAGTGCTGGTGCTCGGTTTCCAGGTCGAGCCAGGGCGGCACCTGCCTGGGCAGATCCAATGCAATGGTCATGCGGGCATCCGATCCGTCGGGAAGGCCCGATCCTGCATGCACGCCCGCTGCAGGGAATGTGAAAGTCCCGGCGCGCATGGTGCACGCCGGGAGCGCGATCACAGCCTGTCCCTCATCGGCGCCTCAGAAGCGGAAGCGCACGCCCAGCGAGTACACGGTTTCCAGATACTTGATCTGGCGCGCGTAGGCATCGCCCTGCACGTTGTAGGTGCGCGAGTTGGTGATCGGATCGCCCAGGATGTTGGAGACGTCGAAGGCGAAGGTCACCGCCGGGATCGGCGTGTAATTGAGCGACATGTCCAGGGTGCCGCGGTCATCCTGCACCAGCGGGAAGAACGGCCCGTTGGCGCCCAGCGCCGCGTCGTACACCTGCGAGTATTCCTGCACCCACTTCGAGCGCCAGTTGTAGGCCAGGCGCGCGGAGAACTCGGGCTTTTCGTACAGCAGCACCAGGTTGTACGAATTCTTGGACACACCCGGGATGCGCGGCTCGCCCGGGATCGATGAGGCCACCGTCGGTCCCTGCTCGGCGCCACCATCGATATAGGTGTAGTTGGCCTGCACGCCGAACGCGCGCGCCCACTCCGGCAATGCGTCGAAATCCAGGAAGCTGGTGAAGGCGAACTCGGCGCCCTGCAACTTGCCTTCGCCACCGTTCTCCGGCTGGGTCAGGCGCAGCGTGCCGTACTCAGCGTCGGCCTGATCAGTGGTGACGTTGGCGATGAAGCCCTTCACGTCGCGACGGAAGAACGCCAGCGTCGCCGAGCCCGTCGGCGAGAAGTAATACTCGAACGACAGGTCGTAGTTTTCCGACTCCAGCGGCGACAGGTTGGGATTGCCGCTGGACGCTGTGCGGAAGCAGTTCACGCTGTCCGGATCGGTATTGCACGCGCCCTGCGGCGAATTGACGATCGTCGACGGATTGAGCTGGTCGAAATTGGGGCGTGTGCGGGTCTTGGTGGCCGCCGCACGGATCTGGAAGGTATCGGTGACGCGGAAGCGGATGCTCGCGTTGGGCAGGTAGTCGGTGTAGCGGGTGGAGCTGCTGATCGGCGAGTAGGTCGCGGTGGCGTCGTCGCGCGAGGTGCCATCGACCTGGGTCTTGGTGCGCACCACGCGCATGCCGACCGCGCCGTCGATCGGGATCGCGGTATCGAAGGCGTACTTGACCTGCGCGTAGCCGGTGGAAGCCTTCTCGTTGGCGTTGAAGGTGTTGAGCGGGTTGAACGCCGGCAGGCCGTAGTCGTCGAAGTCGTGGTTGTCCGGGCCCAGCAGCGAGTCGGTCAGCTGGCGCAGCGCATAGACATTGTCGCGGATGCTGTCGCGCGTCGGCGCGACCCAGCGCGTCGGCGGCGCGTGGCTGTCGCCTTCGAAACCGCCACCGGTGGTGGACAGCGTGACCGGCAGGTCGAGGTAGCTCAGGCCCGCGCCTTCGACGTAGCCGTAGCGGTCGCCGCTTTTGCGCTCGGCGTCGCGGTCGGTGTAGCGCAGGCCGGCCTGGTAGGCGGTGATCACGCCGCTTTCCGGGGTGAATTCGAAGTCGGTCCGCGCCTGGAAGTCCTTGCCCGAGGCTTCGTAATTGCGGTCGTAGAGGCCGCGGAAGATGAAGTTGTTCGGATCGGTCAGGTCGAAATTCTGGAAGCTGTAGCTGCCGCCGCCATCGCTGCCGGGGACGGCGTAGTTCACATCCACCACCGGCGCAGAGGCGAAGGCGTAGTCGATGTTGGCCTGCTTGAGCTTGAACTTGGAATTGGTCGCGGCCAGGTCGGTCGACCAGCGCACGCCGCCCTCGTGGTACACCGCGCCCAGGCCGATCTGGTAGGTGTTGGTACTGGCGTTGGTGGAGGCCTGGTAACCCTCGGGGCGCAGGCCGCCGCTGGCAGTCAGGCTCTGCGCCTGCGGCCCGGACTCGCCCGGCGCGGTGACCACGTTGGAGAACTGCGTGTCGCCGGTGTAGAGCGGCACGAACATGTAGCTGTCGTCGTCGTGGCTGCGGAAGCCCTGGTAAAGGAAGTCCGCGTTGATCTCCCAGCTTTCGTTCGGCTTCCACTGGAAGGCGCTGTTGACCGACGGCCGCGTGCGCATGCCCTGGCCGTAGAACGTGCCGATGCCGTCGGGATAACGAAAGCCGGGTTCGTCGGTCTGGTTGGGCTGGGCCACGCCCATCACCAACGAGTTCTCGCGGGTGGAATCGAGAAAGCGCAGGCGGTTCCACGCGGCGTTGATGAGGAAGCCCATCTCGCCGACATCGGTATCCCAGCGATCGCTGAAGAGGAAGTTGCCGTTGAGATCACCCTTGTCGGCCTGGTCGAAGTAGGCGTAGTTCATCGAGCCGGACAGCTCGCGCCCTTCGAAGTCGAACGGCCGGCGCGAGCGCACGTCAATCAACCCGGCGATGCCACCTTCCACCAGCTCGGCGGTGCTGGACTTGTACACGTCCAGGCCCGCCACGCCGCCGGCCGGAAAGTCCTGCAGCGCCACGCTGCGGTTCTCGGCGGTGAACAGTTCGCGCCCGTTGTAGGTGGTGGTGAGGTTGGGCAGGCCACGCACCTGCACATCGGCCGCTTCACCGGCCGCACGCGTCACCTGCACGCCGGTCACGCGCGCCAGCGAGGCCGAGGCAGTGACATCGGGCAGCTTGCCCAGGTCTTCGGCCACGACCGAATCGATGATCTGGGTCGCGTCGCGCTTGATCGACTGGGCGCTCTGCAGGCTGGCACGCAGGCCGACCACCTTCACCGCATCGAGGTCCTTGGCGTTGCCGGGCTCGGCAGGCGTCTGTGGCGAGGCCACGGGCGTCGCGTCCTGCGCGGGGGCATCCAGCGCTTGCGCGGTGGTGGTCGGCGTGGCCTGGACGGTAGCGTCCTGGGCGAAGGCAGGGGCGCCCATCAGCACCGCGGTGATCGCGGTGGCCAACAGGGTGACGGGACGTCGGGTGCGGATCGAGTTCATGCCGGTGACTCCGGAGTAGGCCTTCATTGGCCGCGTGAGAGGGCGTGGGGGCCTTCTTGCGCTTCGGGTGGGATCAGCGCGCGGCCGCAGCTGCCGCGGCGCCGTCGGCGCCGGCCATGCGGCGGAACAGCTCCGCTTCGCGCAGGCGATACGGCGTGCCGTCGGGCTTGATCAGGTCGTGGAACCACACCACCGGTTCCTTCATCGTGTACGGACGCTCCCAGCTGTCCCACGGGAAGCGGGTCTGGATCGCGCCGTCGACCAGGCCCCAATTGACCATGCCGATGTTTTCGCGACGGCCGATCGGCAGGATCGTATCGACGGCCGAACCGCTGCCACGCGCCATCCATTCGGTGCAGATCAGCGGACGGCCATACGGGCGCAGCTGCGCCACGCGCGCCTCGAACGATTCGGGCTGCTCGTAGTTGTGGAAGCTGATGATGTCCGAGTGTTCCAGCTGCGCTTTCTGGATCGCGTTGAGCTTGCTCGAGCCTGGCGACCAGTCATCACCGATCCACACGCCGCTGGTCAACGGCTGGATCGGCGCCTTGCTGCGCGCCCAGCCGAAGGCCTTGGGCAGCAGCTCGGCGATGCGGTCCTGTTCCTGCGGCAGCTGCTTGTCCATGTAGTTGCCGCCGCCGGGGTTGTCCGGCTCGTTCCAGATGTCCCAGGCCAGCACGCGCTTGTCCTTGGCGAACGCGCCGACCACGCCTTCGACATAGCTGCGGAAACCGGCGTCATTGGCCGGATCGACCAGCTCATGGCGACCCGGGCTCTGCACCCAGCCGGAGTTGTGCACGCCGGGGATCGGGCGATGCTGCGCGCCCAGCACCGGGTCCGGATCCCAGCAGCTGTCGAACAGCACCAGGATCGGCTTGATGCCGTGCTTCTCGGCGATGGTCAGGAACTGGTCCAGGCGCTTGGTGAAGCCCTTGGCATCCTGCTTCCACAGCAGGTCGTGCAGGTAGACGCGCATGGTGTTCATGCCGAACTGCTCGTGCGCCCAGCCCAGCTCGCGATCGATGCGCGCCGGGTCGAAGGTCGCCGCCTGGAACATCTCCAGCTGGTTGATCGCGTTGGCCGGGATGTAGTTGCTGCCCACCAGCCACGGCTGCGCCTTGTACCAGGCCTCGGCTTTTTCCGGACTCCAGCGGTCCGATGCACCGGCGATGGCCGCGGAGCGGGCCGCCGCATCCGGCGCCTGCGCGTGAGCCACGAACGTGGCGGGGAGACAGAGGCAGACAAGGACAGCGACGGCGGACAGGCGAGGCATGGTGTGCTCCGTTGGGTGATCGGTTGGATGGGAATGACGCGAAGACAGGGCCGCGGCCACGCGCGGACTTCGCACAGGCAGCGAGCACCCGGTGCGGGAATCGGATTCAAGAAAAGACGTCGCAGCGACGCCGGGTATCGCCAACGCCATGACGCGCGCATTGCGCGCACGCACCGGCATGAACACGTCTGCACGCATCGCTTGCGTAATCGGGTGGAAGCCGGCGCGCAGCGCACGGCTCACCTGCATGGACACGCCCACGAGGGACGCGAAACGACCTGCCGCATGGCGCATATCCCCTCCCAGAGTGTGCGCAGCTATCGACGTGATGCGTGCCGGACCCTATAGTCCGGCGCTGGCGCATATTATCCGACAATATGATTTTTACAACGGAAAAAGTCATTCACTGTCATCTCCGTCAGCTCGCAGGCGGGCTCGTGCTGCTGCTCGCCGGTTGTGCAGCACAACAAACCGCGCCCACGACATGGACCAGTCCGGTCCTCGATACCGAGTTCGCCGATCCCTTCGTCCTGCCGATCGACGACGGCACGCTCGTGGCCTATGCGACCAACCACACCGCCGACGATGGCACCCGGATGCACCTGCCCGTATCGACCTCACGCGATGGCCAGTACTGGACGACGCCGGTCGACGCCATGCCGGCTGCGCCGCCGTGGGCACGTGCCGAGCGACCAGATCTGTGGGCCCCGGAAGTGCTGCAGGTTGGCGACCACTACATCGCCTACTTCAGCGCGCGCCACGCCACGCGCAGGCGCCCGGATGGCTTGACGCTGTGTCTCGGCGCGGCCATCTCCAAGACGCCCACTGGCCCCTTCGTGCCGCAGCCCGCGCCGCTGACCTGCGGCGGCGAACACGGCGTGATCGATGTCAGCCCGTTCCGCGATGTCGATGCCTCCGGCCAGGAGCAGCTGTGGCTGATCTACAAGACCGACGGCAACTGCTGCGGCGTGCCGACGACCTTCGTCGCCCAGCACCTGCGTGCGGATGGCTTGGCACTCATCGACGCGCCGCAAACGATGGCCGGCGCGGTCAACGACCAGCCGTGGGAAGGCCATGTGGTCGAAGCACCGCAACTGCTGCGCCACGACGGCCAGCTCTATCTGTTCTTCGCCGGCAACGATTACGGCAACGGCGCGTACGCGACCGGCTATGCGCGCTGCGACAGCCCGGCCGGACCGTGCCGCGATGCATTGGAAAATCCGATCCTGCGCAGCACCGATGGGCCGCCACCGTTGATCGGGCCGGGTCACCAGCATGTGTTCCAGTTCCAGGGCCGCAGCTGGATCGCCTATCACGGCTGGCGCGCGGCCACGGCGACGCATCCACGCTACCGTGCGATGTACGTGCAGCCGCTGGACTGGCGCGACGGCCGGCCTGTGCCGACGCGCTGATCGACGCCTTTGCTTGAACCCTCTAGAGATTCCACGCACATGAATCACGCAAGCCACGATCCCCTGATCGGCATCAACTGGGGCAGTTCCAACTTCCGCGCGTATCGCATCGGCGCCGACGGCGCGGTCGAAGACACGCTGGAAGCCGCCGCCGGCGTGGCCACGCTCAAGCGCGACGGCATGATCGACATGGCCGCGCGCCTGCAGGCGCGTTGGCCCGACGCACGCCGCGTGATCGCCGCCGGCATGATCGGCTCCAACATCGGCTGGGCCGACGCCGGCTACGCGCAGGCGCCTGCGGGCCTGGATGACATCGCCGCACAGCTGGTGCCGGCACGGATCGGCGTGCTGGATCTGCACATCGTCCCCGGCGTCACCTGCGTGCGCACCGCCGACGGCGCACCCGACGTGATGCGCGGCGAGGAAACCGAGCTGTTCGGCCTGCTCGCCAGCGGCCAGCTCGAGGCTGCGCCGGTCATCGCCCTGCCCGGCACGCACACCAAATGGGTGGCGATGGACGACGGCCGCATCGGCCAGTTCATGACCGCGATGTCCGGCGAGATGCACGACCGCATGACTTCGGCCGGCGTCCTCGCGTCCGTCGTTGCAGGTGCCAGCGAGGATGGCCCGGCGTTCCGCGAGGGCGTGCGCGTGGCGACCACGCAATCGCTGGGACTGGGCACGCTGCTGTTCGGCGTGCGGGCGCGTGTGATTCGCGGCGTATTGCCGTTGGAACAAGCCAACGGCTATTTGCGTGGCCTGCTGATCGGGGCGGAGATCGCCGATGCGTTGGCACTGTTCCCCGCGTTGAAAGGCAGCACGGTGCCGCTGGTCGGCGCCGGTCCGGTGTGCGCGCTGTATCGCGCTGCGCTGGAGGAATTGGGCATCGGCGCACGCTTCGTCGCCTCGGCCGATGCGGTGGTGCGCGGCTTCATCGAACTCGCTGCGCGTCAGCGCGTTGCAAAGGCCTGACAGACCGCTGACACGCAGGTCAGACTCCTGCTGCAGTGCAGCGTTTCAATTGTATGATTATATGGTTTAGTAGCCTCACGCTGTGGGGAGACTGGACAGATGTCGATGCGAAACAAGACGACCGGCCTGTGCGCGGGCCTGGTGGCCATGGGCCTGGTGGCCTCGGCCGGCGCGCAGGAACGCGCGGTGGTGGGCAACCTGCCCGATGGCACCAAGATCGAGACAATCACGCTGCACGATGCCAGCGGCATGCAGGCACGCATCCTGACGCTGGGCGCCGCGCTCAACGCGTTGGACGTACCCGACCGCAACGGCAAGCTGGGCGACGTGGTCCTGGGCGACCGCACGCTGCAGGCCACGCTGGCCAAGCCGCAGTACTTCGGAACGATCGTCGGCCGCTTCGCCAACCGCGTGGCCAAGGGCAAGTTCACCCTGGATAAGAAGTCGTATACGGTCCCGACCAATGACGGCCCCAACAGCCTGCACGGTGGCACCAAGGGCTTCGACAAGGTGGTCTGGGAAGTGGTCGAGGCCAAGCCCGATCGCGTCAAGCTGCGCTATGTCAGCCCCGATGGCGACCAGGGTTACCCCGGCAAGCTCACCGTCACCGCCAGCTACGCGCTGGAAGGCAATGGCAGCCTAGCCATCGAATACCGCGCCACCACCGACAAGCCGACCATCGTCAACCTGAGCAACCACACCTACTGGAATCTCTCCGGTGAGGGCATGGGCACGGCGATGGATCACGAACTGATGATCGCCGCCGATGCCTACACGCCGGTGGATGCCACGCTGATCCCGACCGGAAAGATCGTGCCGGTAGCCGGCACGGTGTTCGACTTCCGCAAGCCCAAGCCGATCGGCCAGGACCTGCGCAACGCCGTGGCCGAACCACAGCTGATGCTGGGCCTGGGCTACGACCACAACTGGGTGGTGAGCCGCACCGCCTCCAAGCAGCCGCGTGAGATGGCGCGCGTGCACGATCCGCGCTCGGGCCGGGTGATGTCGCTGTCCTCGACCCAGCCGGGCTTGCAGTTCTATTCCGGCAATTTCCTGGACGGCAAGACGGTCGGCAAGAGCGGCCACCTGTATCGCCAGGGCGATGCCTTCGTGCTGGAACCGCAGCTGTTTCCCGATACGCCCAACCAGCCCACGTTCGGCCCGGCCGCGGCGCGCCTGGCGCCCAGTCAGGAGTACGTGAACCGGATGGTCTACCGCTTCACCACGGACAAGGGCGCCAGCGCGGGCCGCTGACGCGGCGCCCTCCGCTCCCGTTTCACCTGCCTGCTGCAGCGCGATGGCCCCCGGCCATCGCCAACGCCGAAGGCATGCCTGGATCTGTACCTGCAACACCTCGGAGACACCGCCCCGGCCGCATCGCCATGCCGCCTGTCGCAGGCCTCGCAACACGCACACCGCTGTCCCGCAACCCGACTGCCGCCACCGCCGCCACCGGCCTTGCGCGGTCCTTCTGAAGCCTTCGTCCGGAGACGATGTCATGTATCAACGGCCTGCACGTACGCTGTTGTCTGTGTCCATCCTGTCGGCCCTGCTGCTGCCCACACTGGCGCATGCACAGGACGCCACCCAAACCCCCACGACCGCCACCGATGCCCCCGCATCGGCCCAGAGCACGGCCACCGACCTGGACGCGGTCAAGGTCACCGCGCTGCGCCAGTCGCTGGAAACCGCGCAGAACATCAAGCAGAGCGCGGACATGATCGTCGACTCGATCGTGGCCGAGGACATCGGCAAGCTGCCGGATAACTCCGTCGCCGACGCCCTGCAGCGCGTCACCGGCGTGCAGATTGCACAGGGCAGCCAGGGCGAAACCACCGGCGTGGTGATCCGCGGCCTGCCCAACGTCATCAGCACGCTCAACGGGCGCGAGATCTTCAGCGGCTCCGGGCGCGGCTACGGCTTCCAGAACCTGCCGGCCACCGCGGTCAAGACGCTGAGCGTCTACAAGACCAGCGAAGCTTCGCTGCCGCTGGGCGGCATCGCCGGCCTGGTCGACATCCAGCTGCGCCGCCCGTTCGATTTCGAAGGGCCGCAGGTCGCTGCGACCTATGACATGACCCACAGCGACCTGGGCGGCAAGCACGATCCCAAGGGCAGCCTGCTGCTGAGCGACACCTGGGATACCGATGCCGGCAAGTTCGGCGCGCTGGTCAACTTCGGCTACCAGCGCAAGGAATACCGCTACGACGCAGTCTGGGCCGATAACCCGCGCGTGCTCACCGACGGCACCACCAATGCCGATGGCACCACCAATCCGATCCGCACCGACGACGGCAACCTGATCTCGGCACCGAACGGCTTCGGCACCGCCTACAACGACGGCAACCGCCGCCGCGGCGCCTTCAACTATGCGTTGCAGTGGAAGCCCAACGACAACACCGAGGTCTACCTCGAAGGCCTGTACGACTACGTGCGCGACAGCTACGGCCAGGCGTACTACTTCAGCTTCCCGACCAGCGTGATCGCGCCCAGCTCCATTGGCGTGTCGGACAACTGCTACGCCAACCAGCTCACGCCGGGCCAGGATCCGCAGTACAGCGGCCAGACCATCTGCGATGCCAACAGCGGCACCTGGACCGGCAACAGCTACGCGGCCACCAGCATGCAGGCGCACAAGCAGCGCGGCCAGGACATCCAGAACGCGCTGGGCATCAAGTGGGACGGCGACCAGCTGCACCTGTCCAGCGAACTTTCGCGCACCTCCGGCTACTACCGCGACCGCAACTTCATCATCGATACCTACCTGCAGGGCCCCAACACCACCGTGTGGGAAGGCAACGCCGGCAGCCACACCAACTGGTACCTGGACGGCAATCCGGCGCTGAGCGCGGACAACTTCTACCTGGCCGGCCTGTTCCAGACCTGGAGCTACACCTACGGCGAAGAGAACGCCTGGCACGGTGACGGCCACTTCGACTTCAACGATGGCCCGATCGCCTCGATCCAGTTCGGCCTGCGCTATGCCGACCGTGATGCGCTGGCCCGCGGCAGCACCCAGATTTCCACGCCGCCGCCGGGTGGCCAGGGTTCCACCGCCGTGCCCAATCCCGACAACCAGATCAGCACGCGCTATCCGGCGGGCGACTTCATGTGCACCATGCCCAGCAACGCGGCCATGAAGCAGGACTGGCTGACGCCCTGCTACGGCTACCTGATCCAGAACGCCGACGCGCTGCGCCAGCTGTACGGCCTGCCGACCGGCGTGGCCTCGGAAGATCCGGGCCGCTTCTTCGACATCGGGGAAAAGAAGCTGGCCGGCTACCTGCAGACCAAGTACGACATCGCGCTGGGCGACAACGTCCGCGTCGATGGCCTGGTCGGCGTGCGTGCGGAAAAGGTGCGCCGCAACCTGGACGCCTTCACCTTCGATGCCAGCACCTCCACCTACAGCCCGTTGAGCGAGCAGACCAGCGACGTCAACGTGCTGCCCAACGCCAGCGCGATCTTCCACTTCGGCTCGGACTGGCAGCTGCGCCTGTCGGCGGCCAAGACGCTGAGCTACCCGGATTTCGGCGCGCTCAATCCTTCGCTGTCGCTCAACCCGGCCACCATCAACCGTCGCGGCCAGGCCTCCAGCGGCAACCCCAACCTGACCCCGATCGAATCGAAGAACTACGACGCCTCGCTGGAGTGGTACTTCTCGCCGGTGGGTTCGGCCAGCGTGGGCGTGTTCCGTCGTGATATCGACGGCTACATCCAGACCTACATCACCGACACCACCATCGCCGGCGATGCCTACCAGCTGTCGATCCCGCTCAGCGCCGGTAGCGGCTACCTGCAGGGCGTGGAAGCGGCCTGGCAGCAGACCTTCGACTTCCTGCCTGGTGCATGGAGTGGCCTGGGCGCGCAGTTCAACTACACCTACATCGAAGGCGAAACCCAGTCCCCGGCCTCGGTCGGCGGCCCGATGGTGACCCGTCCGCTGCAGAACGTCTCCAAGAACAATTACAACGCGGTGCTGTTCTACGAGAACTTCGGCATCTCGGCGCGACTGGCCTACGGCTATCGCAGCCGCTATATCGACGCCTTCACCCAGGACACGGTGTCGGGCAACGAGGACTACGTGGTGCCGGCCAACTCGCTGGACTTCTCGATCAGCTACGACCTGGGCGCACACACCACGCTGGTCATGTCGGCCACCAACCTGCTGGGCAACGACTTCCACCAGTACTGGGGTGACGGCACGACCCGTCCGCGCGACATCCGCTTCCAGGACAAGACCTTCGGCCTGGGCGTGCGGTTCAAGCTGTGACCAAGGCCCGGCCCTTCCTTGCCGCCGTGCTGGCCCCGACGCTGCTCTGCGTCGGGGCCGCCGCCGCCCTGCCCGCGTCGAAGGACGCGGCGCCGGTCGTCGGCACGCGCCTGGCGACCGGGATGAGCTATGTCTCGGCGGTGCGCATGGCGCATCAACGCAACGCCGCGGACAACAAGCGGATGCTGATGGTGTTCGAAGTAGCCGGCGATCCGACCCTGCCGCTGTATGAAAGCCGCGACGACGGCGACAGCTGGAGACAGATCGGCCACCTCGCCGACCAGGCCCACGACGGCTCGCCGCACTGGAGCCTCCACTGGCAGCCGCACCTGAGCGAGCTGCCGCGCGCCAGCGGCGACCTGCCGGCCGGCACGCTGCTATTGGCCGCCAATTCGATTGAACGCAACGACGACAAACGCATCACCGCGCAGGACATGCAGCTCTACACCAGCGCCGATGCGGGCAAGACCTGGCACTACCGCAGCAGCATCGTCAAAGGCGCCGGGCAGCCGTCCGATCGCCTCAACGGCGGTGTCTGGGAACCGTACATCGTGATCCTGGACGACGGCCGCATGGTCGCCTTCTATTCCAGCGAACGGCACAAGCGCGAAGGCTTCAACCAGCTGCTGGCCCACAAGGTGTCCAGCGATGGCGGCCGGACCTGGGGCGAGGAAGTGTTCGACGTCGCCCTGCCCGGCGGCGTGGATCGTCCCGGCATGGCAGTGGTCGAACGCCTGCCTTCGGGCGACTACGCGATGGTGTTCGAAAACATCGACAACACCGATGGTCCGCGCAGCGGACAGGTGCATATCAAGTTCAGCCGCGATGGCCTGGCCTGGAACGCCAGCGATCGTGGCATCGGCCTGGAAACCGCGTCCGGCGCATGGCCTTCGGCCTGCCCGATGATCCGCTGGATGCCGGGCGAAACCGAGGATGGCGTGCTGCTGGTCGCCGCGCAACGCGCTGGCGGTGGTGGCGATGTCGCCGGCCGCACGCTGTATCGCAACGACACCGGCGGGCGCGGCCCGTGGTGGGAAACCGTGGCCCCGGTGCAGAAGCGCACCGGCAACGGCCATGCCGGCTGGACCCAGGTGCTGCTGCCGCGCGCCGACGGCAAGCTGCTGCATGTCACCTCGTCGTCCAGCGCCGCCACGCCGGACGTCGAAGCCGACAACGAGATCCTCTACGCCAGCGCGCCGCTGGCGCTCAACCGCTACGAAGCCGAGGACGCCGCCCGCAGCGGCAGCGCGCAGATCGAGGACAAGACCGCCTCGGCCGGGCGCCGCGTGCGCGTGGCCGGTGTCGACGACGCCCGCCTGACCTTCCCCCTGCGCATCGGCAAGGCTGGCACGCGCCGGCTGCAGGTGCGCTTCAACGACATCGGCCTGGGCGGCACGCCACAGGTTGAGGTCAACGGGCAGCCCGCGCGCATGATCGGCGCGGTGGATGGCAGCGGCTGGCGCATGGCGCAATTCGATGCGGCGTTCCGCGCCGGTGACAATCAGGTCATCGTGCGCAACCCGGCGCAGGCGCTGGACTACGACTACCTGCAGATCGATCCGGTGACGCCATGACCGGAAACGGGACTTCCAGCTTGCTCGTCGACCGCGTTAACCCCTATTGTCGGATAATAGGAGCATCCGCATGGCGCGGTGCTTTCCGTCGAAGGGCGCTTAGTGAAACAGATCTCGGTTCGCAATCTCCACGATCAGGTGATCCAGGAACTGGGCCGGCTGATCATCACCGGCGAGATCAAGCCCGGCGAACTGCTGCCCCGCGAGGAAGCCTTGGCCCAGCGCATGGCGGTCAGTCGCACGGCGCTGCGCGAGGCGTTGAAGGTGCTGGGCTCCAAGGGCCTGATCGAAACCAAGCAGAAGACCGGCACCCGGGTGCGCGATCCGCGCTACTGGAACCAGCTGGACGCCGACATCCTGGCCTGGCGCTGCGCGTCGATGCCGACCGAGGATTTCGTCGAGAAGCTGGTGGAGATGCGCGAGATCATCGAGCCCTTCGCCTCGGCGGCGGCGGCCAAGCGCCGCACGCCCGAGCAGCTGGCGCGGATCAAGGCTGCCTACGAGGACATGGATGCGGCGCAGGACCAGGATGCCTGGGCCACGGCCGACCTGTCGTTCCACGAAGCGGTGCTGGATGCGGCCAACAACGAGCTGCTGGGGTCGCTGTTCTCGGTGATCGACACCGCGCTGGGCGCCTACCTGCTGCTGTCGGCGCGCAAGGCAGCCGACTTCAAGTATTCGCTGCCGCGCCACTTCGCGGTCTACGACGCCATTCGCCTCAAGCGCCCCGAATCGGCGCGCGAAGCGATGCACGGGATGATCGTGGACTCACGCGCCAACATCAAACGGCGCTCGCGCGCCACCAAATCCAAACCCTGACGGAGTCCTCATGAGTACCGCATGGCTGCAACCTCTTCCACTGGTTGCGATCCTGCGGGGCCTCACGCCGCAGGACGCACTGGCCGTGGGCACGGCGCTGGTCGATGCCGGCTTCCGCACGCTGGAAGTGCCGCTCAATTCCCCCGACCCGTTGCAGAGCATCGGGCTGCTGGCCGAAGCCTTCGGTGATCGCTGCCTGGTCGGTGCCGGCACGGTGATGACGCCGGCGCAGGTGCGCGACATCGCCAGGGTCGGCGGCAAGCTGATCGTGATGCCGCACGCCGATACGGTGGTCATCTCCGAAGCCAAGGCCGCCGGCCTGGTCTGCGCGCCCGGCGTGTCGACCATGACCGAAGCCTTCGCCGCGCTGGCCGCCGGCGCTGATGCGCTCAAGCTCTTCCCCGCCGAACAACTGCCGCCGCCGGTGCTCAAGGCCTGGCTGAGCGTGCTGCCCAAGGGCACGGCCCTGCTGCCGGTCGGCGGCATCACCCCGGACAACATGGGCGCCTATCGCAAAGCCGGAGCCAGCGGCTTCGGCATCGGCTCGGCGCTCTACACCCCCGGCCTGGACGCAGCCGAAGTCGGCCGCCGCGCCCATGCCTTCATCAACGCCTGGAACGAGACGAACAGGGCCCCCACCCCATGAAGATCACTGCGATTACCACCTTCCTCGTGCCGCCGCGCTGGCTGTTCGTCCGCATCGATACCGATGCGGGCATCAGCGGCTGGGGCGAGCCGGTCGTGGAGGGCCGCGCGCACACCGTCGCCGCGGCCGTCGACGAACTCTCCGACTACCTGATCGGCAAGGATCCGCGCCACATCGAGGACCACTGGCAGGTGTTGTACCGCGGCGGTTTCTACCGCGGCGGCCCGATCCTGATGAGCGCGCTGGCCGGCATCGACCAGGCGCTGTGGGACATCCACGGCAAGGCGCTGAACCAGCCGGTGCACAAGCTGCTCGGCGGCCCGGTGCGCGACCGCATCCGCGTGTACTCGTGGATCGGCGGCGATCGCCCGGCCGACACCGCGCGCGCGGCCAAGGCGGCGGTCGAACGCGGCTTCACCGCGGTCAAGATGAATGCCACCGAGGAAGTGCAGTTCGTCGATTCGCACGACAAGGTCACCAAGGTGCTGGAGAACGTGCAGGCCGTGCGCGATGCAGTGGGCAAGGACATCGGCCTGGCGGTGGATTTCCATGGCCGCGTGCACAAGCCGATGGCGCGCGTGCTGATGCGCGAGCTGGCCCCGTTCGGCCTGATGTTCATCGAAGAACCGGTGCTGTCCGAACACCTGGAAGCCATCCCCGAGCTGGCCGCGCTGTCGCCGGCGCCGATCGCGCTGGGTGAGCGGCTGTACTCGCGCTTCGACTTCAAACGCGTGCTGCAGACCGGCGGCGTGGACATCATCCAGCCCGATCCCTCGCACGCAGGCGGCATCACCGAGACGCGCAAGATTGCGGCGATGGCCGAAGCGTATGACGTCGCCCTTGCGCTGCACTGCCCACTGGGCCCGATCGCGCTGGCCGCCAACCTGCAGCTGGATGCCGTCTGCTACAACGCCTTCATCCAGGAGCAGAGCCTGGGCATCCACTACAACGCTGCCAACGACCTGCTGGATTACCTGGTCGACCGCGCGCCGTTCGCCTACAACGAAGGCTACGTAACCATCCCCGATGGCCCGGGCCTGGGCATCGAGATCAACCAGCAGTACGTGGACGAACGCGTCGCGGAGGGACATCGCTGGCGCAATCCGATCTGGCGCCACGCCGACGGCAGCGTGGCGGAGTGGTGAGCGCGATGAGGGAGGGCATCGACAACACCGACAACACCGCGCACTACCCCAGCCTCGCTGGCCGCGCCGTCCTGGTCACCGGCGGCGCCACCGGCATCGGCGCCAGCTTCGTCGAGCAGTTCGCCCGCCAGGGCGCGCGCGTGGCGTTCCTGGATATCGACGACGCCGGCGCCCAGGCGCTGGTCGAACAGCTGCACGACGTGCCGCACGCGCCGGTATACCTGCATTGCGATGCGACCGACATCGACGCACTGCAGGCCAGCATCGCCGCGGCGCGCGCGCAGATCGGCCCGATCTCGGTGCTGGTCAACAACGCGGCCAACGACGTGCGCCACAGCTTCGCCAAGACCACACCGGCCGATTTCGAACGCAACATCGCAGTCAACCTGCGCCACCAGTATTTCGCCACGCAGGCGGTGGTGGCCGACATGCGCGCCAACGGCGGCGGCTCGGTGATCTGCCTGGGCTCGACCGGCTGGATGATCAAGAACGCCGGCTACCCGATGTATGCGATGGCCAAGTCCGCCGTGCACGGCCTGGTCAACGGCCTGGCACGCGAGCTGGGCGGCGATCGTATCCGTATCAACGCGTTGATCCCCGGCTGGGTGATCACCGAGAAGCAGCGCCGGCTGTGGCTGGACGAGGAAGGCGAGGAGCAGATCCGCCGCTCGCAATGCTTGCCTGGCCACCTGCAGCCGGAGGACCTGGCCCGGATGGCGCTGTTCCTGGGCGCGGACGACAGCCGCATGTGCACCGGCCAGCACTTCATCGTCGACGGCGGCTGGGTGTGAGCACCGACGCGCGCACGGTCGTGGCGGCCGGTAACCGGCTGGGCGAAGGCGTGGTCTGGTGCGAACGCACCGGCGCCCTGCTCTGGACCGATATCCACAACGCGGTGCTGTGGCGGCACGTGCCGGCCACCGGTGCGACGCGGCAGTGGCCGATGCCCGAGCGGCTGGCCTCGTTCGCGCTGTGCGACACCGACGGCTGGCTGCTGCTGGCGATGGCCTCGCGGCTGGCGTTCTTCCACTTGGACACCGGCGAGCTGCGCGCCATCTGCACGATCGACGGCGCACCAGACACCCGTGCCAACGACGGCGGCTGCGACCGCCAGGGCCGGTTCGTGTTCGGCACGCTGCACGAGCCGGCGCAGGGCCCGAAGCAGAAGGTCGGCGGCTTCTTCCGGCTCAACGCCGAGCTGGCGCTGGAAGCCCTGCCGCTGCCCGGTGTGGCGATCTCCAACGCGATCGCCTTCAGTCCCGACGGCGACACGCTGTACTTCTGCGACTCGCTGGACAAGGCGATCCAGCGCGTGGAGTACGGCGACACGCTGGGCACGCCCTCGACCTTCGTCGACTTGTCCGACCAGCCCGGCGAGCCCGATGGTGCCGCGGTGGATGCACAGGGTGGCGTGTGGAGCGCGCAGTGGGGCGCCGCACGCGTGGTGCGTTACCGGCCTGATGGCCGCGAGGACGGCGTGTTCCCCATGCCGACCGCGCAGCCCACGCGTCCGGCGTTTGGCGGCGGCGAGCTTTCCACGCTCTACGTCACCAGCGCGCACGACGGCATGGATGCCGCCACCCGTGCAGCCGATCCCTCGGCAGGCGATGTGTTCGCCCTGCCGGTGGGCGTGCGTGGCCTGCCTGAGGCCCGGTTCGCCGGGCATCCCGATTCCGCGCTGCGTCGCTGACGCCGCGCACCTCTTGCAACAGCGGAGCACCTCAACATGGGTCTTTCCACCCTCGACATCACCATCGTCCTGGTCTACCTTGCAGGCATCTTCATCCTGGCCCAGGTCGTCTCGCGCGAGAAAGGCGGGCGCGAGAAATCCGCGCAGGACTACTTCCTGGCCAGCCGCAGCCTGCCCTGGTGGGCGATCGGCGCCTCGCTGATCGCGGCCAATATTTCTGCCGAGCAGATCATCGGCATGTCCGGCTCCGGCTATGCGCTGGGCCTGGCGATCGCCTCCTACGAATGGATGGCCGCGCTGACCCTGCTGATCGTGGGCAAATGGTTCCTGCCGATCTTCCTGCGCAACCAGATCACCACGATGCCGCAGTTCCTGGAGGAACGCTACGGCAACCGCATCCGTACGCTGATGGCGGTGTTCTGGCTGGCGCTGTACGTCTTCGTCAACCTGACCTCGATCCTGTGGCTGGGCTCGATCGCCATCGCCCAGGTGGCCGGCATCGACCAGACCCTGGCGCTGGTGCTGCTGGGCATCTTCGCCCTGGCCTACCAGCTCTACGGCGGCCTGAAGGCGGTGGCGCTGACCGACATCGTGCAGGTCTGCCTGCTGGTGCTGGGCGGGCTGATGGTCACCGGCATCACCTTGAGCCGGATCGGCGACGGCAGCATCGTCGGGGGCTTCACGACCCTGCTGCAGACCCATCCGGGCAAGTTCGAGATGATCCTCAAGCCGGACAATCCCTTCTACAAGGATCTGCCGGGCCTGGCGGTGCTGTTCGGCGGTCTGTGGATCGCCAACCTGAGCTACTGGGGCTTCAACCAGTACATCATCCAGCGCGCCCTGGCGGCAAAGGACATTCCCGAGGCGCAGAAGGGCATCGTGTTCGCCGCGTTCCTCAAGCTGCTGATCCCGGTGATCGTGGTGTTGCCGGGCATCGCCGCGGTGATGCTGGCGCCGGACCTGAAGCGCCCGGACGAAGCCTATCCGACCATGCTGCGCATGCTGCCCAGCGGCGTGCTGGGCCTGGTATTCGCCGCGCTGATCGCCGCGATCGTCGCCTCGCTCGCTTCCAAGATCAATTCGGTGGCGACCATCTTCACCCTGGATTTCTACGCCAAGCGCGCACCGCAGGCTTCCGAACAGAAGCTGGTGCGCGTGGGCCGCATCACCGCGATCGTGGCGATCATCATCGCGGTGCTGACCGCACGCCCGCTGCTGGGCGGCTTCGACCAGGGCTTCCAGTACATCCAGGAATTCACCGGTTTCTTCACCCCGGGCATCGTGGTGATCTTCTTCCTGGGCATGTTCTGGAAGCGCGCCAACGAAGCCGGCGCGCTGACCGCGGCGATCGGCTCGTTCGTGCTGTCGCTGGTGTTCAAGTTCGCGCTGCCGGACATGCCCTTCATGAACCGCATCGGCCTGGTGTTCCTGGTGTCGCTGGCGCTGTCGGTGGTGGTCTCGCTGATGACCAAGGCCAGCGGCGACCGCGACCGCATCCAGACCCGCGACGTGGTCTACGCCACCCGGCCGTCGTTCAACATCGCGTCGATCGCGATCATCGCGGTGCTGGTCGCGCTGTACGCCACGTTCTGGTGAGCCACGCGGGCGCGGCGTGATCCTGTCCGCCGCGCCCGTTTCCACATCGTCGATGCCGCCGCCCGCGCAGCGAGCCACTGATCCGAGGACGCGCATGGCCACCCGCCACCGCACGCTGCTGTTCGCCGCGCTGTGCCTGTTCGCGCCGATGGCGTCGAGCCAGCAGCGCGTTGCAGGCGGCGATGCACTGGCCGAAGGCTTCGCCGATCCGCCCAGCGACGCGCGCCCGCTGGCGTGGTGGCACTGGATGGACGGCAACATCACCCGGGACGGCATCGATGCGGACATCGCCTGGTTCAAGCGGATCGGCCTGGGCGGCGTGCAGAATTTCGACGCCGGCCTGCGCACGCCGACCATCGTCGACCAACGCATCACCTACCTGTCGCCGCAGTGGAAGGCCGCCTTCCGCCACGCAGTGCAGCAAGCCGATGCGCAGGGCCTGAGCTATGGCACTGCGGCCTCGCCGGGCTGGAGCGAGACCGGCGGCCCGTGGGTGTCGCCGCAGGACGGCATGAAGAAACTGGTCTGGAGCGAGGCAATCGTCAGCGGCGGTGCACGCACGATCCGCCTGCCTGCCTTGCCCGATGTCGCCGGGCCGTATCAGCAGATTCCGCGTGGCGACGGAGAGCTGCCTGGCGGCGCGAAGCGCGTCGCGCAGGACACGCGCGTGCTCGCCTATCCGCTCGACACACCGGCCGAGCAGCCCGCTTCCCGCGTCACCGTCTCGGGCTATCCCATCGATGGCGCGCCGCTGTCCGATCCACGCGGCGCGCGTTCGATCAGCGTGCCGTCCGGCACGCCCGAGCAGCCCACCGACCTCACGCTCAGCTTCGAGGCGCCACGCATGCTGCAATCGGCGACGCTGTTCATGGCCGGGGCGTGGGTGCCGTTCCAGGCCGCGCGCTTCGTGCCGGCGCTGCAGGCGCGCATCGACGGGCAATGGCGCACGCTGGCCACGCTGCCGGTCGAAGCGGTGCCAACCACGGTGAGCTTCGCACCGGTGCGGGCCGATGCGATGCGCGTGGTGTTCACCGTCAATCCGCATCCCGTGCGCCCGGTCATCGACAACCCCGCGCCCGGTGTCGATGTCGGCGTCGATATGCACGCCGCTTCGCGTTCGATCGAGGTCACCACGTTCACCGTCTCCGGCGATGCGCGGGTCAACCGGTTCGAAGCAAAAGCCGGGTTTGCGACGGCGCCGGATTACTTCGCGCTGGGCGATCCGACGATCGAGGCGCACGGTGTCGATCCCACGCAGGTCCGCGACCTCACCGGCAAGCTGCACGCCGACGGTACGCTGGACTGGACGCCGCCGCCCGGCCGTTGGCGCGTACTGCGCCTGGGGTATTCGCTGCTGGGCACCACCAACCATCCCGCGCCGGCCGAAGCCACCGGCCTGGAAGTGGACAAGTACGATCCGGCCGCGGTATCGCGCTACTTCAGCACCTACCTGTCGATGTACAAGGCGGCGGTGGGCGCGGACCTGTTCGGCAAGCGCGGGCTCAAGACCATCGTCACCGACAGCATCGAATCGGGCAACGCGAACTGGACGCCGACGATCGTCGGCGACTTCAAGCGCCTGCGCGGCTACGACCCCACGCCGTACCTGCCTGCGCTGACCGGCGTGGTGGTTGGCTCGCGCCGCGCGAGCGATGGCTTTCTCTACGACTGGCGCCGCACGCTGACCGACCTGCTGACCAGCGCCCACTACGGCACGATCGCGCGCATCGCCAAGGACCAGCAACTCACGCTGTTCGGCGAGGCGCTGGAAACCGGCCGCCCGCAGCTGGGCGATGACCTGGCGATGCGCAGCCACGCCGATATCCCGATGGCCGCGCTGTGGACCTTCAATCCTGCGCTCGGGCCGAACCCGGCGTATGTGGGCGACATGCGTGGCGCGGCATCGGTGGCGCATGTGTACGGGCGCCCGTATGCGGCGGCCGAAACGATGACTGCTGGACTGGCCTCGTATGCCTTCGCGCCGAGCGACCTGAAGCGGGTGATCGACCTGGCCTTCGCCAGCGGCATCAATCGGCCGGTGATCCACAGTTCGGTACATCAGCCCGTTGACGACAAGCAGCCGGGGCTGACGCTGTCGGGCTTCGGCCAGTACTTCAACCGCCACGACACCTGGGCCGAGTTCGCGCGGCCGTGGGTCGACTACATCGCGCGCAGCAGCTATCTGTTGCAGCAGGGCTGCAACGTGGCCGACGTGGCCTGGTTCATCGGCGAGGAAGCGCCGGTGACCGCGCAATGGGCCAACGGCACGCTGCGCGCCGGGCCAGCGACCCATGCCTACGACTACGTCAACGCGGACATGCTGCTGCACGAGTTCTCGGTCGACCGCGGCACCCTGCTGACCCGCGGCGGTGCGCGCTACCGGGCGCTCTATCTGGATGCTGCGAGCACGCAGATGACCCTGCCGACACTGCGTGCGATCGCGCAATTGGTGCAAGCGGGTGCAACCGTGATCGGCACGGCGCCGAGCGATACACCCTCGCAGGCCGACGACCACGCGGCATTCAATATGCTGGTCCAACAGCTGTGGGGCGCGTCACCGAAGGTGGCGGCAGGCCGCATCGTCGCCACGCAGGATCTCCCCGCAGGCCTGTCCACGGCCGGCATCGCTGCCGATGTCACCGTGCAGGCCACGACCGGCGACCCCACGCCGAGCTTCGTGCATCGCGCCTTGCCCGACGGCGCGCTGTACTACCTGCACACCACCGCGATGCGCCCGACCCAGATGGAAGCCAGCTTCCGCATCAACGGCTATGCGCCGGAGCTGTGGCGCGCCGACACCGGTACGCGCACGCCGCTGCCCTATACGGTGCGCGACGGGCGCACGGTGGTGCCGCTGTCGCTGGACGCCGAGGATGCGGTGTTCGTGGTGTTCCGCGAACCGAGCCAGGCCGCGTCGCGCGACATTCCGGCCGCGCGCATCGTCGACGCCATCGACCTCAGCCAGGACTGGGACGTGGCATTCACCACGCCGCGCAATCCGCCATCGGCGCAACACCTGCAGACCCTGCAGGCCTGGAACCAGTCCGACGATCCGCGACTGAAGTACTACGCCGGCACGGCGCGCTACACGCGTACGTTCGCGCTCGCCCGTGCGCCCGCAGCGGGCACACGGCTGCAGCTCTCGCTGGGCCAGCTCGGCGACATCGCGCGCGTCACGGTCAACGACCAGGTGGTCGGCACGGTGTGGCACGCACCGACGACGCTGGATATCGGCGACGCGCTGCGGCCGGGCGAAAACCGCCTGCAGGTCGAGGTCGCCAACCTGTGGGTCAATCGCCTGATCGGCGATGCGCAGCCCGGCGCGACACCGACCACCTTCACCACCGCCATCCCGTATCGCGCCGATGCGCCGCTGCGACCGTCCGGCCTGCTTGGTCCGGTGCTGCTGCAGACGCTGGCGCCGTGAGCCGATGCGCCCCCTTCCCCCGATTTCCCGGAGCCCCTGCATGCGCCTGAAGACCGCCCTCCTCCCTGCCCTCCTGCTGTTGTTGGCGCCGCTGGCATCGCCAGCCGCCGAAGGCACGTTCACCAATCCGTTGCTGAAGTCCGGACCCGATCCGTGGATCGCGCGCCAGGGCGACACGTACTACTTCATGGCCACGCACGGCAACCGGCTCGCGATCCGCAAGACCACCGACCTGGGCAAGCTCGCCGAGGCGCAGGACATCACCGTGTGGACGCCGCCGGCGACCGGGCCGAATGCGAAATCGATCTGGGCACCGGAGCTGCATCGCATCGGCAGCAGCTGGTTCATCTACTACACCGCTTCAGACAACGTGCATGACGACGATGCGCACCGCGGCGTGTTCGTGCTGCAGAACGACAGCGTCGATCCTACGCAGGGCACGTGGACCGATCACGGCAAGTTGAAGACCGCGCATGCCGGCATCGATGGCACCACGTTTGCGGTGGGCAACAAGCGCTACTTCGTCTACTCGCCCTACGTCGGCCCGGACAGCGTGCTGGCGATCGTGGCGATGTCCAACCCGTGGACGCTGAGCGGCGCAGAGACCGTGATCGCCAAGCCCGATCAGACCTGGGAGCGCCAGGGCGGCCGCCAGATCCTGGAAGGGCCGGAATTTTTGCAGGGGCCGCGCGGCGACCTGTTCCTGACCTATTCGGGCAGCGCGTGCTGGTCGGACGACTACGCGTTGGGGCTGCTGCGCGCGCCGGCCGGCAGCGATCCGCTCAAGGCTGCCAGCTGGACCAAGCAACCCGGCCCGGTGTTCGCCAAGTCGGCGCAGGGCGGCGTGTATGCGCCGGGTCACAACGGGTTTTTCACCACGCCCGACGGCAAGCAGACCTGGATCGTCTACCACGCCAATTCCGGCCCCAACATGCAGTGCACCGCCGCACGCGCGCCGCATATCCAGCGCGTACGCTGGTCCGAGACCGGCGCCCCGATCTTCGATGCGCCGGAAAAGGCTGGTGCGGCCGTGCCGCTGCCGGGCAATTGAGCCCACGCGCAGGTGATCAGGGCATCGCCTCCAGCACCGTTGCGCCGCAACCCTGCGGCCGTCGTACCGGATTGCAGGTGGCGGCCGCGCCCTCGGGCAGCGGCACCACGTAGTCGACCGACACGCGCGGATCCGGCCACAAGTAATCGGTGGAGATGTAGTGCGCGCCGCTGGCCAGCGCGGCGTCGCGGCGGCGGGTGTCGTTAGCGCGTGCTTCGCGGGTGTCGGCATCGGCGCGGGTGCGAACCAGGAAACCCTGCTGCACCGCGCGCCGGATGCGGTCGCCGTCCTTGATCGGATCGTTGATCGTCATGTACGCCGCGGCCGACGCGCTCGCATCGGTGTTGACGAAGAACACGCGCCCTTCCAGCGAGCGACGCGTTCCCTGGTACAGCGCGACCTTCGGGTGCTGCTCGTCCAGCGCGAAGATGAAGCGTCCACGCGCCTGCTCCAGCGTCGGCCACTGTCCGGCCAGCACCGCCTGGCGCAGGGTCGGGAAATCGCCCTGCACCTCGTCGGGCACGATCAGCTTGTTCGCCGGCAGCACCGAGCGGATCTCCGCATCCAGCGCATCGAACGCAGCCGCATCGAAACGCAGCGCATCGATCCCGCCGCCTTTGGCGTTCTGGTCGTCCTTGGCATTGAACAGCAGCAGGATCGGCACGTGCCGCGGATGCGCGTCGGACCAGTCGCGCAGCACTTGCAGGCATTGCACCAGGCGGACGCAGCTGCTGGTGTTGTCCAGGCCCGGCATGTGCAGCACTTTGAAGCCGGGCGCCAGCAGGTCCGGCGCGCTGGAACCGGCGGCGTAGTGGCCGCCGCGCGGATCGTAGTTGACGTCCAGTTCCAGCTGGCGCGCGCCGTGGTCGAGCTGTTCGACCAGCGGGCGATGCGCGTAGTCCAGCGCCTGCGCCATCGCCGGCTCGTCGCGCTGCAGCCGCACCATCGTTTCTGCTGGCATCGGCTGCTTGTAGCTGTTGTGGGTGCCGACTGCGCGCAGGTCGTTGAGCCGCACCGGCACCTCCTGTGCGTGCGTGGAGTTCACGCCACTAACCACTGCAAGCAGCGCACCCAGCACGGCCTTGCATGCGTATTGGCCCATCAGCCTTCGGCCCCGACGAAGACCGGGTTGGAATAGAACCACAGGTCCTGCCACGGGTCCTCGCCCGGCACGTCTGCCAGCGGCGTGACCTCGGCCGTGCTGCTGCCGCGCGCGCGGACGAAGCCGCCGCTGGCCGGCACTGGCAGTTCCCAGCGCACCGTGAGCCACGCGCCGTCACGCTGCCAGTCGGTCGCGGCGAAGCGCTTGGTCTGCATCGCAGGGTTGCCCGCGGCGTCGGCGCTGCCGACGATCAGTTCGACGTGATCCAGCGCGGGACGCTGCCCGTGCGCATTGGGCGCGTCGGGCTGGCGCACGCGCAGTTGTACGCGCATCGTCTTGCCCGGCTTGAGGGCCAGGCGCTCGCCCATCGTGGCGCTGGCCCCGGCATCGCCGACGGAGCTGACGGTCAGTTCCAGTCGATCAATGAGGTCTCCGGTGACGGCAAAGATGCGTCCTTCGCGCAGCCCGTCCATCACATCGCCGGCCTCGGGCCGCGCCCACACGTAGGTCTTGCTGTACTGGCCCGGATCGAAGTCGCTGCCGCCATCGCGCTGGTTGACGTGCGAATCGGACGTGGCGGTGATCCAGAACCGCCTGCCCTGCGCGAGCAGCTGGTCCCATGCGCCGCCGACCTGCGTGGTCATCTGGTCGAAGCCACCCAGCGCGCGCGCCGGCGCATTGCGATACAGGCCGCGATCGGTCGCCGACGCCTGGTGGCCGGGCGCGCCCTCGAAGCCGACCAGCACGGTCGGCGCGGCATCGTGCCAGCTACGCAGCTCATCGGGCTCCACCTCGCCCCACTGGCCCATGCCCGTGGCGGTGCGCGAGGGATGGTTGATGAACACCAGCGGCTGCGGCGCCAGCGCCTTCATGTGCGCCAGCGCATCGAGCATCAGCTGGCCATCGTCGCGCTCGCCTTCCACCAGCGTTTCGCCGCGGCTGTAGTCGCGCTCGATCACGTACTCCTGTTCGCGCTCGGCCGCACCCGGCGCGATGATCAGGGAGGCGTGTTCGCCCGCCGGCACGTTGAACTCCATGCCGTGGAACTGGATGACGCCAGGCACCGCCTTGCGGGCCTTCAGCAGTTCCGGCCAGGCCAGGTCGCGCGTCACCCGCGAATGGCCCGGACCGCCGTGGTCGGTATGCACCATCCACACCAGCCCGTTGGCCGCCGCTTCCTGCGCATTGCGGGTGCGGCTGTACCTGGAATCGCCACCGCGGATCGGCGTGGGCGGCGTGGTGCTGCGGTCCCAGTCCACGCTCCACTCGCTGTGGACGTGGTGGTCGCCGGCCAGCCACTGGCGGCCTTCGTCCTGGGCGGTGGCCCGTAGCGGGCATGCCAGGAGCAGCAGTGCCAGCGCAGGCACCGTGGGGATCAATCGCATCGGGGGTTCCTCTTGGTCAACCCGCTGGCGCACGCGTGTCGCGCCAGCGCAGGACCGCTGCCCGCCTCACACGCGGGCAGCGGCGCATCACTTCGCGCAAGCGCTCAGAAATCGGCGCGCACGCCCAGGCTGATGCGGCGACCCGACAGCTCGTACATGGTCGGGAACGAGGGGTCCATCGTGTAGCCGGTGGTGGCCTCGTTGGTCATGTTGATGCCCTTCAGGCTCAGCTTGACGTTGTCGCTGATGCGGTAGCCGATCGACACATCCACCTGGCCGTAGGCATCGCGGTAGATCGGATACAGGTTGTAGCCGATCGATTCCACGTACTCGCTCTTGTGGTTGTAGGACACGCGCGCGTCGAAGCGGTCGTTCTCGTAGTAGGCGGTGAAGTTGTAGACCTTGTCGGCCAGTCCTGGCATCGGCGTCTTGACGCCCAGGTCCGATTCACCGGCCAGCGAGCTGTCCAGCATCGTGTAGTTGGCGTTGATGCCGAAACCTTCCAGCAGCGGGTGGAAGTTGCCCAGCGGCAGCTGCGCGATCAGCTCCCAGCCATCCACTTCATACGTGCCCGCCGCGTTGACCGGCTGGTACACGTCGAAGTCGTAGATGCCGTTGAGGCTGCCGTTGGCGTTGTAGACGGTGACGCCCGGCACGGTGCCGGTCAGCGCGCTGATCACCACGCCGTCGATCTTCTTGTAGAAGTACGACGCCGCCAGCAGGCCGCCGTTGTCCAGGTACTTCTCCAGGCCCACCTCCCACTGCTTGGCGTAGGTGGGCTTCAGGTCCGGGTTGCCGTCGGTGTAGCGGTAGGAGCTCCAGCTGGCGGTGCGCTTGTAGGCGATGTCGGTCAGGGCCGGGCGCATCATCACCTTCGAGGCGGCGCCGCGCAGCAGCAGATCGGGCATCAGCTCGGCGGTGGCATTGAAGCTGGGCAGCCAGTCCTTGTAGCTGCCGTCCTTGGAGATCGGCGTATCGGTGTAGCCGGTGGTGCCGTCGGCGTTCTGCACCGGGTGGAAGCCAGCCGAGGTCACCGAAGTATCGACATAGCGCGTGCCGGCGTTGACCGTCACCGGCACGGTGCCGATATCGAACGCGAAGTCGGCCATGCCGTACAGCGCGGTCACCGTCTCGTCGACCTTGTAGTACTGGCCATCGTCGAACGGCGTGTGGAAGCCGTCGTAGCGATAGAAGTCACGCGCGTAGTCGTTGGAGACCATCGCCCAGTCCAGCCCTTTCAGGCTGTAGCCGCCGCCCGGCACGATGTCGCCGATGGACTGCAGCGGATTGTCGGCCAGCGTGCGTGTGTTGACCCACGCGGTGCTGCCGGCGCTGGGGCCGGTGATCTTCAGCTCGCCGTACTGGCGTTCCTTGGTCTTGTCGGTATAGCGGCCGCCGAAGCTCAGCGTACGCAGCGCCGGCAGGAAGGCCAGGTCCAGCGACTTGCTGAAATTCAGCTGCGCGGCGTACTTGTCGTCATTGACTTTTTCCAGCGTGGTCTCGTACGCCTCGAACAGGTACTTGTCCGGCGCGTTGTACATGTCGATGGTGGCCGGGTTGCTGCTGGGGATGGTCTCGCCACTCTTCTCCGTCCAGCGCGTACGCGAAGGCGCGTAGGCCACGTGTTTGAGGTTGGAGGAATCCAGCGTCTTCTCCGCGCCCGAATAGCCGACCAGGCCATCGAGCGTCCAGCTGTCGCCCTTCCAGTCCAGGTTGGCGCTGAACTGGCTGTAGTCGGTCTTGTTGATGCGTTCCTTGCTCAGGAACTCATGCTGGGTCGCGGTGTAGGCCACGTCGCGCAGCACCACGATGCCGTAGTCGGACAGGGTTTCGGCGTCGTAGTCGTAGATCTGTTCCAGCGTGCTGCGGCTGGAGGCCGAATACGCGGCCGCGTCGTACTCGTCCTCGGTGGTGTCGTAGCCGCCCACCATCGCATCGAAGCTCAGGCTGAAATCGTTGCTGGGCTTGTACTGCACCGAGGCGGTGGCGCCCCACTTGTCCTGGTCGTTGACGTAGACGCGATCGCCCACCTTGTCCTGGAACACCAGCAGATCGGTCTCGTCGGTGTCCTTGGGGTTCTGCACGGTGATGCCGGCGTCGCGCTGCAGGACGTCCACCGCCTGGCTGCTGCGCGTGCCCGAGGCGCCCAGGAAGCGCGTCAACGGGCGAAAGTTGATGCCCGAGGTCGAGTCGGTGCGGTTGGTGCGCTTGGCCGTGGCGAAGGACACCAGCGCGCCCCAGTCGCCCCAGGTGTCGCTGGCCAGGAACGCGAACTTGGGATCGGTCTCTTCGGAGATCGAGTTGTAGGCGCCCTCGGCCGAGGCCACCAGCTTGCGGCCCTGGTAATCGAACGGCTTGGCCGTGGAGATGTTGACCGAGCCGGCGATGCCGCCTTCCTCGTCGGCGGCGGTCGGCGACTTCTGTACGGTCACCTGCTGGATGATTTCCGAGGCGAAGATGTCGAACTCCACATCGCGCCCTCCGCTGCCCGAGGCGGTCGCCAGGTCGTTGATCGAGACCATCGTGTATTCGGTCGGCAGGCCGCGCACGCTGACCTTGGTGCCCAGGCCCTTGTTGCGCTCGATCGCCACGCCGGGCATGCGCTGCAGGGCTTCGGCGATGTTCTGCTCGGGGAAGTCGGCCACGTCGGTGGCGACGATGGAATCAGAGAAACCGATGTTGGCGCGCTTGATGTCCACCGCCTGCTCTAGGCTGCGGCTGTAGCTGCCGGTTACCTGCACGCCGTCCAGGTCCTGTAGTTGCACGTTGTTGGACACCGGTGCGCTGGCGACCTGCGCCTCGGGACCGCCGCGCTGCGCGGTCGGCACCGCGGCAGGCGTCGGCGTGCCCGACGCATCGGCTTCGATGGTCACCGTGTTGGTGTTGAGGTAGCGATAGCGCAGGCCGGTGCCCTGCAGCAGCTGCTTGAGGCCTTCCTCCGGCGCCAGGCCCGCGGGGATCGCACGCGCGGTGGGATTGCCCGCACGCTGCGCGTTGTAGACGAACTGCAGGCCGGTCTGGCGCGACAGCGCATTGAGCGAGTAGTCCAGCGGCTGCGAGGGAATCGCGGCGGTGGCCGTCGTGGCCTCCTGTGCGGTCGCGGTGAGGGTATTCAGGGCGAGGGCGATGGAGAGAAACAGCGTGCGGCGCATCGTGGAGTCCGAGGGTGGCGGTGGGGAGTGGGCGGCGCAATGTGTCTGCGCATGCCCAACTACGACCGCCGTCGGCACAAACCGGGTACCGGTTTTTCGATGAATTTTTTTTGACATCGCATCGGCCTGCGATGCAGGGACATCAACACGCGCATTGCCACGTCGCTGTCGCACAACTGCTGTATTGCGCGCCGTCGAATCATGCGCAATGCGCTACCGGCGATGCAGCTCCGCGGGCGCGTCGTGGCGCGTGCCGACGCGCAACGTGCCCGCTTGCAGCTGCGTCACCAGCGTCGGCTGGTCATCGAGAAACGCGCGCAGCGAAGCCAGGTCATCGCCGCGCAGGTTGCCGGTCAGGCGCAATGCGCCAGCCGCATCATCGTCCAGCTGCAGGCGGGTGCGATTGAGCCGGTTGAACTGTTCGGCCACCTCGCGCAACGGCTCATCGCGGAACACGACGCGGCGCTGCCACCAGGCGGTCATGGCGCCGACATCGACCGCCTGCACACTGACACTGTCATCGCGGTAGTCGATGCGCGCGCTCTGGCCGGCATGCAGGTCGGCCAGCATCGGGCCATCGCCATCGGCGCCGATCACGTGCACCTGGCCTTCGGCCACGTCGATGCGCGCCTGTTCGCGCCGCAGCGATACATCGAAGGTGGTGCCGATGTCGCGCACCTGCAGCCCCGCGGCCTGTACCTGGAACGGTCGGCGATCCACCGCCACCACGAAGCTGGCCTGGCCGCGCTCCAGCGTCACCTTGCGATCGAACAACCCGAAACGCATCGACAGCGCGCTTTCCGCGTTGAGGTGCACCACCGTGCGGTCGGGCAATTCGAAGCGCTGCGGTGCACCGTGTGCGGCGACGTAATGCCGGGTCTGCGGCCAGGCCAGATATGCCGTGATGCCCACGCAGGCCAGCGCCACGCCTGCCGCAAGCGCCTGCGGCCACGCGCGGCGCGGCTTGCGCGGTGCCACCGCGCGCACGGCCCCACGTGCCGGCAGCGCCACCACGTTGTCGGTCCGTGCGGGCGAAGGCGCGCCATCGAGCAAGGCATCCACGTCCAGCTGCATCGCCCGCAGCGCATCGCCCAGCTCGCTGGCCACGCGCGCTACTGCCAGGTATTCGCGCAGGTGCTCGGGCGTGGCCACCAGCCAGTCCATGAAGCGCGCCTGCTGCACCGGATTCAGGCCACCGGCGCGCTGCAAGGCGTGCCAGTGCGCGGCTTGTTCGGTCAGCGTGGCCTGGTCGAAATCGAGGTCGCTCACCACGCATCTCCGGCCAGCGCCTGGCGGCACACCGACAGGCCGCGCGTGACGTGCTTCTTGACCATGTGCGAGGACACGCCCATGCGCTCGGCGATCTGCTTGTAGCTCAGGCCATCGCGGTACTGCATTACCAGCACGGCACGGGTGTGCTCGGGCAGCGTGCCCAGCAGCGCTTGCAGGCGCGTACGGCGCTGGTCGCGCGCCGTCGCATCCTCGACGCTGTCCTCATCGGCCAGCAGCGAAGTGATGTGCTCGACGTCCTCGATCGGCAGCGGCGTGCGCCTGCGGCGCACCGCCTGCTCGCGCGCCAGGTTCAGCGCGACGGTGAAGAGATAGGCTTCCGGGTTGGCGATGGCCTCACCCTGGGACTGGTGCGCGCGCAGCAGGCGAAGATAGGTTTCCTGCACCATGTCCTCGGCCTCTTCATGCGCGCCACGACGGACGAAGAAGCCGCGCAGCACCGGGCGCTGCTCTGCAAACATCCGTGCCAAGCCACGCTTCGCCTGCTCGGCCACGCTGCTGCCCTACCCGTCGGAAACCGCGCACGGTAGGAAGCGCAGATGACGCTGGCATGACCCTGACAGCTTGGTCATGTCGCCATCAATGAAGCCCCTGCGTGGCCGCCATCGCGGCAGCCACGCAGGTGATGGATCAGAAGTCCTTCGCCGCCACGATGTCGGCCGACGAGGTACCCACTTCCAGGCGATAGCTGCCAGCCGGCTGCATCCAGCCCTTCGCGGCGGTGTCCCAGATCTTGCCGGCGTCGGCGCTGACCGAAATCTCGACCACGGTGCTGGCGCCGGCGGCGAGCGTGGCCTGGGCGAAGCCGACCAGCTGGCGCGGCGGTTCGCCCGCACTGGCCGGATAGGTGAGATAGAGCTGCACGGTCTGGGTGCCGGCGCGCTTGCCCGTATTGGTGACGCGTACGCGTGCACTGGGTACGTGCTGGCCGCTGACCGGCTTCAGTGCAAAGTCCGACAGCGCGAAGGTCGTGTACGACAGACCGTAGCCGAACGGGAACAGCGGCGTGTCGCCGGTGGCGTGGTAACCGCGATAGCCCACCAGCAGGCCGTCGTCGTAATCGGCCTGCGCATTGGTGCCGGGGAAGCGCGCCTGGGACAGCAGCAGCGGATGATCTTCGCCGCGCGGGAAGGTGATGGTCAGGCGGCCGGTGGCATCCACGTCACCGTAGAGCACCGCGGCGATCGCATTGCCGGCTTCTTCGCCCGGATACCAGCCCTGCACCACGCCGGCGACCTGGCCCAGCCACGGCATCGTCACCGGGCCGACGGTGTTGAGCACCACCACGGTCTTGGGATTCACCGCCGCCACGGCGGCGATCAGCGCGTCCTGGTCGCCAGGCAAGGCGAGCGAGGTGCGGTCCATGCCTTCGGAGACGTGGTCGCCGACGAACAGCAGCGCCACGTCCGCCTTGCGTGCCACTTCAACTGCAGCGGCGATCTTCGAATCGGACGCCGGTTCCCAGCCCAGACGCACGCCGGGATGCGACAGGCCCGCGCCGCTGGCGTAGTCCACGCGCAGCTGCACGGCCTTGCCGGCAGTCAGCTGGGCGATGCCATGGCTGGTGCCGCTGAAGCTCTGCTTCCAGATCTTGGCGATCTCCACGCCATCGACGAACAGGCGCAGGTCGCTGCCGCCGGTGATCGAGAAGCGATACAGGCCGCTGTCCTTGGGCACCAGGGTCGCATTCCAGCGCGCGGAGAACGGCTTGGGCAGCGTCTCGGGCACCTTGTCGATCATGTCGATGGTGGCTTCGCTGCGCGTGATAGCCGGTGCGCCAGAGAAGTCGTTGTTGGCGTAGTAACGCGCGGTCCAGCCCTTGCCCTGCAGCGCGGAGGCCTCCATCACCGGCAGCGGCTTGATGCCGGCGGTGCCGAGCGAATACTTCACCGTGGTGCCCTTCGGCGCGCGGCGCTGCAGGCCGCCGAGCGGGGTCACGATCTCCATGCCCGGATAGTTGACGAAGCCGCCGTAGCGCTCGGTCGCGCTGACATTGGCGCCGGCGTCGTCACCGATCACGGCCAGGGTCTTGAGCGTGGGTGACAGCGGCAGCACGCCGCGGTCGTTCTTCAGCAGCACGGTGCCGCGCTCGGCGATCTCGCGCGCCAGAGCCTTGTGCTCGGGCGTGCGCACATCGGCTTTGACTTCGCGCGGCAGCGGATGGTCGACGAGCCCTAAGCGGAACATCGGCGTGAGCACGTTCAGCGCCATGCCATCGATGTCGGACGTGGTGACGCTGCCGTCTTTCACCGCGGCCACCAGCGGCGCGCCGTAGAAATCCTCGAAGCCGAACGGGTTCTTGCCGCCGGGCATCGAGATATCCATGCCCGCCTTCACCGCAGGCAACAGGCTGCGGTGGCCGAAGTACCAGTCGGCCACGATGAAGCCATCGAAGCCCCACTCCTTGCGTAGCGTGCCGAAGGTCTGTGCGTTCTCGCAGGCGTAGTGGCCGTTGATGCGGTTGTAGGCGCACATCACCGAGCCGACCTTGCCCTCCTGCACCGCCGACTTGAACGCCGGGTAGTAGATCTCGTGCAGCGCGCGTTCGCCCACCTGCACGTCCACCGCGTTGTAACCGGGCGCGTCGCCGAAGCGGTCGGTTTCCTGGTTGTAGGCGGCGAAATGCTTGGCGTCGGCCATGATCGGGTGCGACTGCACGCCCTGGATGATCGCCGTGCCCAGCTTGGCGGTGAGCAGCGGGTCTTCGCTCAGGGTTTCGGCCAGGCGACCCCAGCGCGGCGAGCGCGCGATGTTGATGGTCGGTGCCAGCACCACGTTGTGGCGCTTGCCGGCGTGCTCGGCGCCCAGCGCCACGCCGTAGCGGTACAACAGGTCCGGGCTCCAGCTCGATGCGGTCATCATCGGCGCGGGGAACACGGTGACGCCGGTGGTGCCATTGCTGACGCCGGCCGGGCCATCGGCCATGCACAGCTCGGGCAGGCCCAGACGCGGATTGGCGGCGATATGGCCGATGCACGGGTTGATACCGGTGCCGATGTCGTCCAGCTCCACGTCGCCGTTGAGCAGCTTGAGCTTCTCCTCGGTGGTCATCTGCGCCAGCACGGCGCGGGCGCGTTCGGCCGCCGGCTTGCTGGCATCCATCCACGGACGCGATGCGGGATCGGCAGCGATGGCCGGCGCGCATAGCGCTAAGGCAAGCAGGGAGAGCGTGGCGCGCAGCGGACGTTTGGGCATGGAATCGAACCTTGAATTCTGGGAGGTGCGTAAAGCGACAAAGCCACCGTCGTTTGACGGTGGCTTTGTCTTGTGCAGCGCTTACAGCTTGTAGGAGAAGCTCAACACGAAGGTACGCGGCCGGTTGATGTACACGTTCCACGGCGTGGCGCCGTAGGCCACCGCGTCGTAGTTGGTGGCGGTGTCGTCGTTGGTCAGGTTGGAACCGGACAGCGCGATGGTCCACGGGCCCTTGCCGATGCTCACGTGCGCGCCCAGCAGCGAGTAGGCGTCCAGCGGCATGTAGGTGTTGACGCTGTCGTTGAAGTCGGTGGCACGCGCGCCGGTGTAGGAGTAGTCCGCGCCGATGTTGCCTTCCAGGCCTTCGCCCAGGCTGGCCAGCGAGAACGCGTAGTCGGCCGTGGCCGAGGCGGTCCACTTGGGCGAGTACGGCAGGCGGTCGCCCTTGTTGCCGTCGCTGGGCGCCGGGTTGTTCTTGGACAACTTGGAATCGTTGTAGCTGCCCGAGAGGCCCAGGGTCAGCGCGTCGGTCGGCTGCGCCTGTAGCTGGAACTCGAAGCCGGTCACGTCCGCGCCGCCGCCGTTGGCGGTGTACGGGAAGGACAGGCTGCCCGAGGTTGCCTGCGAGGTGACCTGGATGTCGCTCCAGTCGATGTAGTACGCCGCGGCGTTGAAGATCAGGCGCTGGTCCAGCCAGCTGGTCTTGAAGCCCAGCTCGTAGTTCACCAGCGAGTCGGCGTCATAGCCGCCCGGGATGGTGACGTTGGCCAGCTCGGCCGCGGTCTGGTCGTTGACGCCGCCCGGGCGGAAGCCCTGCGCCACCTGCAGGTAACCCATCACGTCGGGGGTGAACTTGTAGCTGGCGTTGAACTTGCCGATGAAGCCGTTATCCGACGAGCTGCCGGCCAGGCCGGCGCCGGTGCCAGCGCTGCCGCCGGCGCGGGTGATGCTGATCGGCTGCGATTCCAGGTCGAACTTGTAGTAACGGCCGCCGACGGTGAGGTCGAACTGGTCGTTGACCGCCCACGACACTTCGGTAAACGCGGCCTGCTCTTTCAGGCCGGTCTGCAGGGTGCGCTCCAGCAGGGTCGGACCGCCGAACTGCGCATTGCCCGAGGCATCCGAATACGGCCACACGCTGCGGAACAGGCGGTTCTGGTTCTGCTGGTACAGGCCGGCCAGGAACTGCACCGGGCCGTCCAGGGTCGAGGCGAAGCGCGCTTCGTAGGTATTGACCGAACGCTGGTTGGGCTGGACCAGGCTGCTCAGGCCGGTCGTTTCCGGATCCAGGCCGAAGTACAGGCCGGCCACGAACGACGCATCGCGGCTGTAGCTGGTCTGACGGTCGTAGCGCGAGGCCGTGGCGGTGAAGGTGCCGTACGGCTGGTAGTACTCGACTTTGAAGTTGTAAATGTGGGTGTTTTCGTCCCACGGATTGCGGGTCAGGTCGGCCTGGTTGTAGTCGCTGCCGCTGGAAATCGTGTTGCCGTCGTAGTCGGTGACGTTGTAGTAGCTCTTACCGTCCTGCTGGGTACTCTGCTGCATCGCCATGGCGGTGATGGAGAGGTTCTCGGTCGGAGTCCACAGCGCGGAGATGCGGCCGGCCTTGCTGGTCTCGCCGTTGATGCCCTTGTCGAACTTGCTGTCGATCCAGCCGGGCAGCTCGGTGCCGAAGCCGGCCACGCGCACGGCGAACTTGTCCTTCACGATCGGCAGGTTGATCGCCACATCGCTCTGGTAGCCCAGGTCGGCGCCCTTGGTGGCGCGCACCGAGGTGTTGATCTTGCCTTCGAACTTGGAGGTGTTGGGCTGAGCAGTGATGTAGCGGATGGTGCCGGCCAGCGAGCCCGAGCCGAAGGTGGTGCCCTGCGGGCCCTTGAGCACTTCGACGCGATCCAGGTCGAACAGCTTCACGTCGGCCTGCTGGCCGCCGCCGTCCTGCTCGTTGGAGCCGGTGATGACCACGTCATCCAGGTACACACCGACCGTGCCGGCACCGTTGGAGGTGATGCCGCGGATCACGTAGCGCTTGTCGCCCGGGCCGTTGTCCTGCACCGACAGGCCGTCGATCTGGTGGTAGAAATCCGAAAAATCCGTGGCCGCCTTCTTGTCGAAGTCTTCCTGGCCCAGCGCCTGCACCGAGATCGGCGTGTCCTGCACGGTGCTGGCGGCGGACATCTTGCTGGCGGTGACTTTCACGTTGCCCAGCAGCTTGGGCGAGGTCGTCGCGTCGGCGGCGGCGTCCTGGGCGGACGCGGCCAGCGGCGCCAGCAGGGCCAGGCCGGTCAGGCCGACCAGCACGGCGCGGCTGAGCTGGGAGGGTGCGAGGTCGGCGGCGCGGCAGCGGCCCGGACGACGGTTGGACTTCGGATTCATGGTTTCCCCGGTGAGGTATGGAGCGGTTGGCGATGCGCAGGCGCGCATTCGTCTGACTGAAGTGATGGCCATGCCGGCCGTAGTGATCACGACTCCTGGCAACCGGCCCCTCCCCAGGCACCGGTTGCGTGGACTGCGATCTGTTGCAATCCGCAGACCGATACTGTTTCGGCCGTGTTGGCAGGTCGATAACACATGGCGGTGAGTTTGTTGCTCATAACGCAACCGCCCTGCACATCGCCACGCACGGTCCCCGCCCGGAAACCGCTTTCCTGCAGGCACGAAAAACCCCGCCGTGCGGACACGGCAGGGTTTGTCCTGGATTCGACCACGCACGCCCCGGCGCGGATGCTACCGCAGGCGGCCCGGCCCGGACTGTGCGCCAGGCCCCGCCGGCGCGGGTGACAGCTCGGTCAGGCGCGCTTGATCAAGCGTTCTCGGTCAGGCGCGAACTCAGCCCGCGCCCAGCGCGTGGTAGGCACGGTCGAACCACACCAGCCCGCCCGGCTGGGCGGCGGTGGACACGCCCACCACCTCGCAGAAAAACACGCTGTGGGTGCCGACATCGCTGATCTGGCTGATCCGGCAGTCCAGCGCGGCGCTGGCGTCTTCCAGCACCGGAGCGCCGGTGACCAGCGTGGTCCACAGCTCGTGATCGAAGCGCGTGGCCGCGTCCGCCGGCGTGGCAAAGCGGGCCGACAGCGCCTGGTGGTGCCCGGCCAGCACGTTCACGCACAGGTTGCCGTTGTCGCGGAACCGCTGGTGCGAGCCGGAGCGGCGGTTCATGCACACCAGCATGGTCGGCGGACTGTCGGTGACGCTGCACACGGCCGAGGCCGTCATGCCGTGGCGGCCGGCCGGGCCGGCGGTGGTGATGACGTTCACCGCGGCGCCCAGGCGGGACATGGCGTGGCGGAATTGTTCGGTATTCATCTGCGCATTATCCCGCGTCGGGGCCACGGCCGCGCTCATAGGTCCAGCACCAAGCGCGGGCTGCAAGACCGCGAGCAGCACAGCAGCATCTGGTCGTTGTCGGTTTTTTCCTCATCGGTGAGGAATACATCGCGGTGATCGGGCACCCCGGAGATCACGTTGGTCAGGCAGGTGCCGCACACGCCTTCCTCGCACGAGACCTGGATCTTGACCCCGATCGCCTGCAGCGCCGAGACGATGCTCTGCCCTTGGGCGATCTGCAGCACCTGGCCGGTGCTGGCCAGCTCGACCTCGAACCCGTCGCCGCTGGTATCCACCTCGACGGTGAAGTATTCGCGATGCACGTTGGCCGGCGCGTGGCCGGCGGCGGTGGCGCCGGCAATCACCCAGTCCATGAACCCGTTCGGCCCGCACACGTACACGTGCGTGCGCGAGGCCGGCGCCGGCAGGCCGCTGGCCGGGTCGAAGCGGCTGCCGCCGTCATCGTGGTACAGCTGCACCTGCGCGGCGAACGGCGCGGCGCGCAACTCGTCGATGAAAGCCGTATGCGACACCGCGCGCGTGCAGTAGTGCAGCTCGAACGAACGCCCGGCCGCATGCAGCGCGTGGGCCATCGCGATCATCGGGGTGATGCCGATGCCGCCGCCGACCAGCACCGAATGCGCCGCATCGCCGGCCAGCGGGAATAGATTGCGCGGCGTGCCCACGCCGATGGTCGCACCGGGCAGCAGCTGGTCGTGCACGGCCTGCGAGCCGCCGCGCGTGGCCGGGTCCAGCAGCACGCCGAGGCGATAGCGCGAGCGGTCGGCCGGATCGCCACACAGCGAGTACTGGCGCACCAGCCCGTCGGCCAGGTGCAGGTCGACATGGGCGCCGGCTTCGAACGCAGGCAGCGGCGCGCCATCGGGCGCTTGCAGGTCCAGCACCACGATCTGCGCGGTGTGCAGTTCGCGGCGGGCCACCTGGAGTTGCAGCGGAGAAGCGGTTGCGGACATGGCAGGCCTGCTGAAGAAAAAACGCGCGGCACAACCCAGCACCGCGCGAAGGGGAAAGAAAAACCCTGCGTTGTCCTAACGCAGGTAAAGGCCGCCGTTGATGTCCCAGGTTGCCCCGGTGACAAAGCCAGCGGCCGGAGAGAGCAGATGCGCGACCGTGGCCGCGACGTAGGTCGGGTCGCCGAGCGCGCCGACCGGGATGTTCTTGAGGAAGGCCGCCATGCGCGCGGCCGGCACCACGCGATGCACCACCGGCAGGTCCAGTGGACCCGGCGCGATCGCATTGACGGTGATGCCGGACGGCCCCAGCTCGCGCGCGAACACCTTGGTCAGGGTGGCGATCGCACCCTTGGACGCGGCGTAGTGCGCACCGGTGGCGGTGCCGCCGTTCTGCCCGGCCAGCGAGGCCAGGTTGACGATGCGGCCGTAGCCGTTGTCCTGGAAGTGACGACCGAACACCTGGCAGCCAGCGAACACGCTGCCGGCGTTGATCGACAGCACGCGCTGGAATTCTTCCGGCGCGATCTCCATCACCGGCGTGGCCACGGTCACGGCCGCGTTGTTGACCAGCGCCTGCACGCTGCCCCAGCGGTCCCGCAGCGCGGCCAGCGCGGTTTCGAACGACGCGTGATGCGCGACATCCAGCGCCAGCGCACACGCTGTGTCGCCGCTGGCGTCCAGCGCCTCGGCCACGGCCTGCGCGGCAGTGAGATCGATGTCCGACACCGCGACCTTCCAGCCGGCCGCATGCAGCTGGGCGGCGATGAGCGCGCCCAGGCCCTGCCCGGCGCCGGTCACCAGGACGGTTTGCGCGGCTTCGCTCACAGCAGGTAACCCAGCGCGTGCAGCGCGTCGGACGAATTGACCAGGCGCACGACCTTGCGATCGAGCTTGAGGCCTTCGTCGTCGGCGAGCAGACGGTATTCCACTTCGGCCGCGTAGAGGCGCTGCACCTGCAGGCGCTGTTCGACCAGCACCATCGCCGCGCGCAGTTCCAGCACGCCTTCGCTGCTGTGGGTGACGCGGAAGCGCGAGAGCGTGCGCACCGTGCGCGCGGCCGGCGCAGCAGAAATGGTGAAGCCGCCGCTCAAACGCCGGGTGCGCATGAGGCGCATCTGCGCATCGTCGTAGGCCACGTTGAGCGTGTTCTCGAAGTCGGTCTCGTCCGGCTCGATCGGGATCACGTAGCGACCGCCGTCGGACCACAGCGCCAGCCACGCCGGGTAATCGTTGTGGTCCAGCAGGTCGGCTTCGCGCCAGATGAACTCGGACGCCTCGGCCAGGGAAATCGTGCGCGCCTGCGGCGCCAAAGCAGTGATGGCGCTCATGCAGTCATCATCCTCTTCCACTGTGCGTAGGACGCACGCATGCCGGTCTCGGCGCTCACATCGCCCAGCGGCTTGCCGCCTTCGGATTCGGTTTCCAGCCCCAGGCTGCGGTTGAGCAGGATCCACACGTCCTCGCCACCGGCCTGCACGCCGCGCTGCACGCGCTGCCAGGCTTCTGCGTCGTCGGGCGTGCCGAAGCCCATCGGCCCCTGGAAGTGCTCATGCAGCCGCAGGCGCGCGCGATTGGCCGCGGCCGGGCCGCCGTCCATCGTGATCACGACGTGGTTGATCTCGGTTTCGTCCACCGAGATCGGCCGCAGCTCGCGGAAGAACGCCATCGAGCAAGCGATGTTGGGGAACAGGTTCAAGTTGAAGCCGGTGCCGCCCACCGCGCGCACGATCTTGCGCACCTGCGCATCGTCGTGGCCTTCTGCGGCCAGCTCGTCGGCCAGCGCCTGGAAGCGCTCGGGGATCGGGTCGTCGAGGTTTTCGTCCAGGTCGACCAGCTCGGGGATCATCACCATCACGCTGTGGCCGTTGCCCAGGTCCTCGACACTGCCCTTGCGGCCGACGAAAGTGAAGAGCTCCTCGGTGCTGCCATCGAGCGACTGCAGGAACGACTTGTGCACCACCGGGAAGTGGTACGCGTCGGTGGTGTTCTCCATCTGGATCTTCCAGTTGCCGGGGAAGCGGAACTTGTGTTCGCCACCGGCCTTGATCGGATAGCCCGCGCCCTGCTTCATGAACAGGTCCATCCACTTCCTGGCCGGGCCCAGGAAATCCATCAGCGGCTCGATGTCCTCGCGGAACGTGGCGAAGATCATCCCGGCGTACTGCTCCACCCGCAGCGAGCGCAGCGGGAACTTGGCCTTGTCGAAGTCGGCCGCATAGCTTTCCGGGTGCGGCACTGCGCGCAGCGCGCCGTCCAGTCCGTAGCTCCAGCCATGGTACGGACACACGAAGCTGTTGGCCTTGCCCTTGCGGCCTTCGCACACGGTGGAAGCGCGATGGCGGCAGCGGTTGAGGTGCACGTGCACCTCGCCCTTGCGGTCGCGCACCACGATCACCGGATGACGGCCGACATGGGTGTTCTTGAAGCTGCCCGACTGCGGCACTTCGCTGGCATGGGCCACCCAGACCCAGGTGCTTTCGAAAATGCGCGACATCTCTTCTTCGAAGAGCGCCGGGTCCTTGTACAGGGCGCTGTGCACGCGGTCGGGCTGGACCATCTGGTCCAGGTCGACCGGCGCGGTGGCGGTGGCGGCGGTTTGCATGGTGGGGTTTCCTGCCTTGATACGAAGGTGGGTGCGTGGGGCGTCAGCGATGGCGTGGTTCGACGATGACCGCGGCGTCATCCCAGGCGCGGTCGCGGGCCTGGCTGAACAATTTGGTGGTGCTGAAGTGGCCGATGCGCCAGCGGCCGAAATCGAAGCGGAAGTCGGCTTCGATGCGTGCACTGCGCAGCGTCGATTCACCGCTGGCCAGCGTGGACACCTGCAACATCACCCAGGTGCCGTGCGCCGACTGCACGCTGTTGACGTGGATGGTTTCGGAGGTGAGGTAGTGCACGTTGAGTGCGAAGTGCGGCGTGGGCCCGCGATAGCCGTCAAGGAAATCGACGATGGCCTGGCGCCCTTCGTGTCGGCCGAACGCGGCCGTGTAGGTGCTGCCGCGCCCTTCCCAGACCGCGTCGCTGGTGAACAGCGCGCCGAGCTCGTCCATCGGCGTGGAGGCGTCGAGCTGGTCGCACAGCCGCATGTACTCGGCCATCACCCAGCGGCAGGCGCTCTCTGCTTCATGGCGGACGGCGCGCTGCTCCAGCGCGGCCAGCCGCTCGGCCAGCTCCTGCACGGTGGGCACGCGCAGGCGCGTGCGGGCAGCGCGCGGCGCTGTCACGCCGGCACGACCAGCTCGCGGCCCAGGCGCGCTTCCACGCGCAGGTATTTCCACAGGCGGTATTCGCCGACCTGGGTGACGCGGAACAGGTTGCAGCAGTTCACCACCGCCTGGCGGTCGGCGGCTTCGACCAGCAGGTAGCAGGTCCACGGCCAGCCGTTCGGCGAGGTGCCGACCATCGTCTCGTCATCGTCCATCGTGCCCATCAGGCGCACGCCGGGCATGGTGTTGACGCCCTTGAGCATCTCGCCGACGGCTTTCCATACCGTGCCGATCTCGCCACCCGGCAGGTCGAAGAAGTTCTGCGTGACAGCGATGCACAGCAGCGCGCGGATCGGATAGGCGGAAGCGTCGGACATGGGTGTTCTCGTTCGAAAAAAAAAGAAAGGACAGCGAAAGGAATCAGGGATAACCGGGCGGCGTGGACTGGCCCAGCAGGACGCGGCCGGCGCTCTGCCAATGGCCTTCGGCCAGGAACGCGTGCTGCACCACCACCAGCGCGTCGTGTAGGTAACGCTGCATCGGCTGGGCGCGGAAGATGCCGGGCGTGCCGGCCAGGGTGAAGGCGGCGCGGGCCACGTCGGCACCGGCGCGCGCGGCGTTGGTCGAGGCCAGACGCAGCAGGTTGGATTGCTGCGGCGTGATCGCTTCGCCGGCCAGCACCGCCTGCCACACGCTTTCGGTGGATTCGTAGAAGAACGCGCGTGCCGAACGCAGCTGCGCCTCGGCCTTGGCCAGTTCGATCTGCACGTAGGCGCGATCGGCCAGGTTCGGCGCGCCGGTGATCGAGACGCGACCATCGGCGGCGGCGGTGATCTCATCCAGCGCCGCGCGGGCCACGCCCAGGCCGACCACGGCCAGCACCTGTGCGGCAAAGGCAATCGAGGGATAGCGATACAGCGGCGACTCCAGCGTCGGCGCGCCCCCGCGGATGAATGTCCACTCCGGTGGCACCACGGCTGCATCGACGGCCACGTCGTGGCTGCCGGTGCCCTGCATGCCGATGACATCCCAGTTGTGCTCGATCCGCACCTGCTCGCGCGGCAGCACGGCCATGCGCGGCAGGCCCGGCGCCGGATCGGTATCCAGCTTGATGCCAACGCCCACCAGCGAGGCACCGGTGCAGCCACTGCCGAACTTCCAGCGACCGGCCACGTGGATGCCGTCGTCCTTGGCCTGCGCGGCCTGCGGCGGGAACACCGCGCCGGCGAACACCACGTCCGGACCATCGGCATAGATCGCCTCCAGCGTGGCCTGCGGCAAGGCGGCCAGGTACATCACCGACACGCCGAAGCTGGCGACCCAGCCGGCAGAGCCATCGGCCTGCGCGATGCGTTCGACCAGGCGGCAGAAATCGGCCGGGCTGACTTCATCGCCACCCAGGCTGCGCGGCACCAGGGCGCGGTACACGCCCACCTGGCGCAGCTTCTCGACGATGTCCTGCGACAGATACGTCTGCTTGGCGAACTCATCGCGGCGCGCGCGGATTTCCAGCAGCAGCGCGTCGAGCGCCGCGTCGTGGGCATCGGTCTGCGCGTCGGGAAACACGGGGTGTTCGAGGGCTTCGGCGTGCATGGGCGACCTCAGGTGACGATGACGTTGGGGGCGCGCTGCGCCAGACATTCGGCGATCCGGCACAGGCGCGCGTCGTCGCCCTTGCGGCCGATCAGCTGCAAGCCGGCGGGCAGGCCCTGCGGCGTGGACAGCGGCACGGTGATGGCCGGATGGCCGCTCAGGTTGAACGGCCGCACCAGGCTGGTGATGCCAATCGCCGCGCGCGCATCGGCGCCCTGCTCCAGGGTCAGCGGGAAGTCCGGCATGGTCGGCAGCACCAGCGCATCGACCTGCGCCAGCGCCGCATCGACCGCAGCGGAAAAACGCTGGCGCACGCCCTCGGCGCAGGTCACCGACGCGGCGGTGGTTTCACCGGCGGCCTTGAGGCGCACGCGCACGTCTTCGCCCAGTTGCGGATGGCCGACCAGCGTGCCGAAGGCCTGCCAGTTTTCCTGGTTGATGATGATCAGGCCCGCATCGAAAGCCTGCGAGAGCATCGGCAGGTCGAACGGCGTGTGCTGGAAGCCCGAGTGATCGATTGCGAGGGCGATCGCCTGCTGGATCGCCGGATCGGCTTCCACCTGCACCCAGCCGACACTGGCTGCGCACGGCCCACGATCGGCGACGAAGGTCGGATCGATGATCGCCATCGCCTTGGCCAGCATCGGCGCGTTGCCGGTGAACACGCCGACACAGTCCAGCGACGAGGTCGGCGGCGCGACACCGGCGCGACTCACGCGGCCGTAAGTCGGCTTGATCCCGAACACACCGCAGCACGCAGCGGGAATCCGCACCGAGCCACCGGTATCGGTGCCTAGCGCGAAATCGGCCAGGCCCGCGGCGACCGCCGCAGCCGAACCGCTGGACGACCCGCCGGGCACGCGATCTGGAAACTTGGGATTCGGCGGCGTGCCCATGCGCGCATTGAGTCCGGTCACGCCGAACGCGAGTTCATGCAGATGGGTCTTGCCAACGATCGTGCAGTCGGCCGCCAGCAGGTGATCGACCACCTGCGCATGGCGTGCGGCCGGCGGCTCCGCATCGAACACCGCCGAGCCAGCGCGCGTGCGCAGTCCGGCGATGTCGATCGTGTCCTTCACCGCGACACGCAAGGCGCCGTCGCCCAAGGCCAGCGACTCGATGAAGATCGGGCGTTCGTTGGAATCAGTCATCTCAGCGCCCCTGTGCATGGCGCATGCGGCGCACGGTGGCGTCGAACACCAGCTGCGCGGCGTTGGACTTGTCGACCATGCGACGTGCCGATTCGACGCAGCGCTGCTGCACGTCGCTCGAAAGCGCGATGTCCGCACCGGGGATCATGCCGGCGTGGGTCTGCACCTCGGCGGCGCGCTGCACGATCCACAGCAGCATGAAGGTGTTGGGGATATCGCGCTCGCACACGGCGATGCCATGGTTGCGCAGGCACAGCACGTGCTTGTCACCCAGGCTGTCCAGCATGCGGCCACGCTCGTCATCGAAGAGCGTGATGCCTTCGAAATCGTGGTAGCCGATGCGCCCGATCAGCTGCGCGCCGTAGAAATTATTGTGGCTGAAGCCGCCCTGCTTCATCGCCACGCCCGACACCGGCAAGGTGTGGGTGTGGGCGACACAATGCACATCGGCGCGCGCGCCGTGGATGGCGCCATGCAGCGCGAAACCGGCAGGATTCGCTGGATATTCGGACGCCTCGACCAGCTTGCCGTCCACGCCGACCTTGATCAGGTTCTCAGGCGTGATCTCGAAGTAATTCAGGCCGAACGGATTGACCAGGTAATGGTGTTCCGGGCCCGGGATGCGCACCGAGATGTGGTTGAAGATCAGCTCGCCCCAGCCCATCCAGTCGACCAGGTGATAGAAGTCGCAGAGCTGCTGGCGCAGCTGCTGTTCCACCGCGTCGGGCTTGGGGCTGGGCAGCGCGGTCGCGACCTGGCTCATGGCAGTTCCTTGGAAACGAAGGCAGTGGCGCGCTGCGCCTTGTAGGCAGCCAGGCCGACCATGCTGCGGGCTACCGGCATGGCGTGGCCGGCCTGCTCGGCCAGCTCCAGCACGGCCTGCCCGATGGCGCCCAGCTCCAGCGGCCGGCCGGCGCGGTAGTCCTGCAGCATCGAGGTATCGAACGCGCCGACGCGCTTGCCGGTGGCGATCATCTGCTCCAGGTCCATCGACGGCTGCACGCCGTACAGGCCGGCCAGCGCGACGGTCTCATGCAGCACCGCATCGACCGCGTTGCGCAGGTCGTCGCGGTTGAACTGGTCGGCCAGGTGCGCCTCGGCCACGACCGAGAGCGGGTTGGTCGCCAGGTTCAGCGCGACCTTGGTCCACACATCGCGGCGGATGTCGTCACTGACCTTGGTGCTGATGGCAGCCGATTCCAGCAGCGCGGCCAGCGCCTGGATGCGTTCGCTCATGCCGCCGAGCACTTCGCCGATCACCAGCCGCTGCGGGCCGGTGGCGTGGGCCACGCCGTCGGCGCTGAGCGCGGCGGTGATATAGACCACGCTACCGATAAGTTGCGCTGGGGTCAGCAGCTGCTGCGCACGCGCACCGGGATCGACGGTTTCCACGTGCTCGCGCGCAAACGGCGCATCGGTGCCGAGGAAGTACCACCACGGCACGCCGTTCACCAACGGCACCACCTGCGTGTTCGGGCCGATCATCGGCATCGCCCCGGCCAGCGCCGCCGGCAGCACCTGCGATTTCACCGCCAGGAACACGAGGTCCTGCACGCCGAAGTCCGCCGCATCGCCGACCGGCAGCGGCAGCGCCTGCATCGGCGCATCGCCGAGCTGGAAGCGCAGGCCGTCTCGCGCGATCGCCGCGCGGCGCGCGCCCAGTTCGACCACGCTCACCTGCGCACCGACCCCGGCCAGCATGCCGGCCACGACCGCGCCGATGGCGCCGGCGCCGACCACGCCGATCCGCAGCGACGAAGCCTCGCTCATGCCGCGGCCGCCGTCTGGGCGGCCGCCAGCGCATCGCCGAAACGCGCCACGGCCGACTGCGCCAGGCCCGCGATGTTGATGCGGCCGTTGCCGGCCATGTACACGCCGTGCTCCACGCGCAGGCGTTCGATCACGTTCGGCGCCAGCGGCAGCAGCGCGAACAGACCGCGCTGCTGGGACAGCGGCGTCAGGTCGACCAGGCCCACCTGGCCCAGCGCCGAGAGCCCGTTGCGGATGCTGGCGATGCGCGCGGCCATGCCGCGCAGTTCATCGCTCCACTGCGCGCGCAGCGTCGCATCGGCCAGGATGGTCCGCACCACGGCCGCACCGTGGTCTGCGGGCATCGAATAGCTGGCGCGCGCATGCGCCGCCAGGTGGCTCAACGCGGCTTCGGCACCGGCTGCGCGCGCAGCCACGACAAAGAGCGCGCCCACGCGCTCCCGGTACAACCCGAAATTCTTGTCACACGAGTACGCCACCAGTGCCTGCGGCACGCGCGCCACGATCCGGCGCAGCGCCCAGGCGTCGCTTTCCAGGTCCTGGCCCAGCCCCTGGTAGGCGATGTCGATCAGCGGCACCAGCCCGCGCTGGACCACCACCTCGATGATCTGGTCCCACTGCGCAGCGGTCGGATCGGCGCCGGTGGGGTTGTGGCAGCAGCCGTGCAGCAGCACCACATCGCCCGTGGCCGCCTGGTTCAGCGCCACCAGCGTGGCCTCCAGGTCGAAGCGCTGGGTGGCCGCATCGAACTGGCGATACGGGCGCACATGCAGGCCACCGCCGGCGAACACCGGCGCGTGGTTGGGCCAGCTCGGCGTGCCCAGCCAGAGACGATGGCCAGGCGAGGCCGCGGCGATCAGGTCCGCCGCCAGGCGCAATGCGCCGGTGCCGCCGACGGTCTGCAGGCCGGTCAGGCGGCCACCGAGTTCAGCCGTCAGCGCCGCGCCGAACACCACCGGCTGCAGCGCGCGCACGAACTCCACATCACCTTCCGGGCCCAGGTAGGACTTGCTGCCCTGGATGTCCACCAGCCGCTGTTCGGCCAGCTTCACCGCCGCCATCACCGGCGTGGCGCCGGCCTCGGTGCGATACACGCCCACGCCCAGGTCGAGCTTGGTGCGACGCGGATCGGCCGCGTACTGGGACATCAGCGCCAACAGGCCATCGGGCGGCTGCTGGGTCAGGGAATCAAGGGGCACGGCAACCTCATAGCGCTTGGAAGAAGCCGCCAAACGCGGTGCAACACCCGCGGTCCGGCGACAAATCCAGCCTATCGGCTCCCCTCACCCGTTCAATGATCGCCCCGGCGAAGTTCGTTGCGCGGGGGACAATCGCCGGAGATGGTGCTTAGGTCCCGGCGACCCGCCCGGGCCGGTCGCCGCGCCCGTTCAAAGCCCGCGTGCGCGCAGGCGGGCATCCAAGCGCGGATAGACCCGGCGCGCATTGCCCGAAAACACCTTCTGCTTGTCCGCCTCGGAAATGGACAGCGCGTCGATGTAGCGCTTGGTGTCGTCGAAATACTGGCCGGTCTGCGGGTCGATCCCGCGCACCGCGCCGACCATCTCCGAACCGAACAAAATGTTGTCCACGTCGATCACCTCGAACAGCAGGTCGATGCCAGGCTGATGGTAGACGCAGGTGTCGAAGAACACGTTCTTCATCACGTGCTCGGCCAGTGGCGGCTTGCCCAGCATGTCGGCCAGGCCGCGGAAGCGGCCCCAGTGATACGGCACCGCGCCGCCGCCGTGCGGAATGATGAAGCGCAGCTCCGGGAAGTCTTTGAACAGATCGCCCTGCAGGAACTGCATGAACGCGGTGGTGTCGGCATTGAGGTAATGCGCGCCGGTGGCGTGGAAGTTGGGGTTGCAGCTGCCCGAGACATGCACCATCGCCGGCACGTCCAGTTCGACCATCTTCTCGAAGAATGGATACCAGGCCTTGTCGGTCAGCGGCACGCCGGTCCAGTGCCCGCCGGACGGATCGGGATTGAGGTTGCAGCCGACGAAACCGAGTTCGTTGACGCAGCGCTCCAGCTCGGCGATCGAGTGGTCGATCGGCACGCCCGGCGACTGCGGCAGCTGGCACACGCCGATGAAGGTCTCCGGGTACAGCCCGACCACGCGCGCGATCAGGTCGTTGCAGTGGCGCGTCCATGCCTGGCTCACCGCTTCATCGCCGACGTGGTGCGCCATGGTGCTGGCGCGCGGCGAAAAGATGGTCATGTCAGCGCCGCGCTCGCGCAGCAGGCGCAGCTGGTTGGATTCGACGCTCTCGCGCAGTTCGTCGTCGGAGATGGCCGGGTATTGCGCCGCTGGCAGCGACGGATCCTTGAAGTGGGCAACTTGCGCCTTGCGGAAGGCGTCGTGGCCGGCGGGCGCGGTGGTGTAGTGGCCGTGGCAGTCGATGATCATGTGCGGGACTCTTAAAAGCGGAAAGAAAGCCGACGAGGCCGTCAGATGTAATGCAGGCCCTTGGCCGCCAGCCGTTCACGCATGGAATAAATGTCCAGGCCCAACTCGCCTTTGGCCAGGCGTTCGCGCTTCTCGGCTTCCTTTGCCTCGCGCTCTTGCGCCTTCGCCAGCACAGTTGCCGCATCGGCATGCTGCACCACGCACACGCCATCGTCGTCGGCGATGACCACGTCACCGGCATTCACCAGCGCGCCAGCGCAGACCAGCGGCACATTCACCGAGCCCAGGGTCTCCTTGACGGTGCCCTGCGCGTGAATGGCGCGGCTCCACACCGGAAAGCCCATCTGGGTCAGGTCGCGGATGTCGCGCACGCCGGCATCGATCACCAGCCCGCGGCAGCCGCGCGCCTGCGCGGAGGTGGCCAGCAGGTCGCCGAAGTAGCCATCGGTGCATTCGCTGGTGGGGGCTACCACCAGGATGTCACCGGGCTGCAGCTGCTCGATGGCCACGTGCATCATCCAGTTGTCGCCCGGCGGCACCGACACGGTCACGGCGTTGCCGGCGATGCGCGCACCGCTGTAGATCGGCCGCAGACGCGGATGCAGCAGGCCGCTGCGGCCCTGCGCCTCATGGACGGTGGCGACGCCGGCCTGGGCCAGCGCATCGATCACGGCGCGCTCGACGCGCGCCACATGGGTGAAGACTTTGGACATGGGGGTTCCTCTGCAGCGAAGTCCTGCCGTGCCGTCCGGCACACGCAAGGACGAAGGGATCAGTCGCCACCACCGCTGTCGCGCTTGAGCCCGATCATGCTGCCGAAGTTGAGCTGCACGCTGAGGCCGAACGCGAACATGTTCTTCGGCAGCACCGAGGTGTTGGGCAGCGCCGAATTGTCGGGGTGGATGATGTATTGCACGTTGGGCATGACGATCACCCCGCGGGTGGGATGCCAGCCGTAATTGAGTTCGAACGCGTACTGGTTGGGGTTGTTGGTGCCCTGCCCGCCCGCGCGGATGCGCGCATCGCGCAGGTAGGCCTGCTCCTTGTCGGTCATGTCGAAATAGGAGACCTGGACGCCCAGGGTGTCCTGCGGCCGCGCCGCGAACGGGCCGGTCATCACCACGCCGCCGTAGACCTGCTGGCGCATGACCTCCTCGACCTCAAGCTGCTGCGCGATGCCGCCGAACAGATTGAGCCCGCGCGTGGAATGCGCCTCCGGCCGCCAGATCACGCGCTCGCCCATCACGTAGATGCCGGTGCGATTGGCATCGATGGTGCGCGCTGTGCCGCCATACAGTCCGCGCGAGCGGCCGGCGGTGTTGTAGAACGGATCGGTGTGCGGCGCGGTGCTGACGTAGCCACCGACCTTGAGCGCGAAGGTATGCGGATCTTCCTTGGTATCCGTGCGGGTCCAGCCCCACTCCACCGGCACGGTCACGCCGGTGGCATTGGCCACGGAGAAATCGGCGCCATTGCTGGGCGCCGAGGTCGGATTGACCTCGAAAACGCCGGTCTCGATGTAGGTGTGCCTGGTCGGCTTGAACTGCGCGTTGAAGCCCCAGGTCGCCGATGGCAGCAGGCTGAAGCCGGCCTCGGCATTGATCAGGCGCGGCAGGCCGCAGGTGGTGGCCGCCTGGAACTGGCAATTGGCCGCCAGCTTGCCGTAATAGCTGGTGGTCCCCAGCCGGCCGATGACCAGGTCCAGCCGGTTGTTCATCAGCTTCTGTTGATACGCGAACAGGCCCAGGTGCACCGCGTTGTATTCGTTCTTGTAGATGTTCTGCTGCTTGGTGAAGGTGCCGGTGGTGTCGTGGTTGAGGCCATGGCCGTAGTCGCGATACACGGTCACGTGGAAGCTGCCGCCGCGCACGCCCCACAGCTTGTCCAGGTCCAGGTCAGCGCCGACATTGAACTGGCCGACGTTGCTGCCGTCCTGATCGACCGCGCCAGTGGTGTTCTGCGCGTACTGGTTGATCAGGTTGGCGCGCAGGAACACGCCTTCATCGGCCCAGCGCCGGATCACCGCCGCCAGCGAGGGATCGTAGGCTTTGGCCGGCGCGTCATCGCCGCCTTGCACGGCCAGTGAAGCGGGCGGTGCGAAGGCGTCGTCGACCGGCGTGGCCAAGGCAGTGCCGCTGGCGGCCAGGCACAGGCTGCCGAGCCCCATCAGGGTGATGCTGGATTTCATGGTGTCGCCCTCCCAGGCGCGTGCGCTGGCGCGGTGGCCGCGCGTCGACGGTATGTGCGTGGCGCGCCGTCAGGCAGCGCGATAGCCGTGTTGTAGTTCGTGGTCCAGCTGCTGGCGGTCGATGGCGTTCTCCCATTTGCCCACCACCAGGGTCGCCACGGCATTGCCCGCGATGTTGGTGAACACGAAGGCCGAAGCCAAGATGCGGTGGATGCCCAGGATCAACGCGATGCTGTTGACCGGGATCGCCTTGGTGGCCGCCAGCGTCATCGCCAGCACCGCGATCGCAGAGCCGGCCACGCCCGCACCGCCTTTCGACGTCACCAGCAGCACCATCAACAGGCCCAGCTGCTGCTCCCAGCCCATCGCCGTGCCGGTGGCCTGGGCCAGGAACACGCTGACCGCGGCGAAGTACAGGCAAGTGCCGTCATGGTTGAAGCTGTAGGCCGTGGGCAGGACCAGGCCAACCACCGATTCTTCCACGCCCAGCTTCTTGAGCTTGCCGGTGAGCTGCGGGAACACGCTCTCCGACGAGTTGGTGCCGATCACCAGCACCAGTTCCTCACGGATATAGCGCATCAGCTTGAGCAGGCTGAAGCCGGCGTACCAGGCAATCGGCGCCAGCACGATGACGAAGAAGATCAGGCAGGTCAGATAGAACTCGCCGATCAGCGCAGCCAGCGGCACCAGCGACTGCAGGCCAAACTTGGCGACGGTAAAGGCAATCGCACCGAAGGCGGCGATCGGCGCGATCTTCATCGCCACGCGGATCACCCAGAACAGCGCCTGCGACACGGCATTGATGCCATCGAGCACTGGCTGCGCCTTGTCGCCGATCGAGGCCAGGCCGCAGGCAAACAGCACCGAGAACACCAGCACCTGCAGGATCTCGCCTTCGGCAAAGGCCTGCACCGCCGACTTGGGCACCAGGTTCAGCAGGAACTCGCCGAAGCTCATGCTGGCCGCCGGATGTACCGCCTCGCCCGGGTTGTGCAGCGCGGCCGGGTCGATGTGCATACCCGCGCCGGGCTGCAGGACGTTGATCGTCACCAGGCCAATCACCAGCGCAATGGTGGTGACCACCTCGAAATAGACGATCGCCTTGATCGCGATGCGCCCGACCTTGCCCAGGTCGCGCACGCTGGCGATGCCATGGGTGACGGTGCAGAAGATGATCAGCCCCACCACCATCTGGATCAGGCGGACGAACACATCGCCCAGCGGCTTGAGCTGCTTGCCGATGTCCGGCGCCAGCGCGCCCACGGCCACGCCCAGCGCCATGCCGGCCAGGACCTGGAACGTCAGGTCTTCATAGAAGCGTTTGGGGCGCGCGGGCTTGGGCGGCGCGATTTGGGAAACGGGAGTAGCCATGAGGCGAAATTCCGGAGTGGGTGGTGCGGGGGAAATGCGGCGCCGTCCCTGGCGTGTTGCTCAGTAACCGTCCGTGCCCAGCAGGGCGCGGGCCGGCGCGAAGACTTCTTCAGCCGTCATCTGGCGCGGCAACAGGTCCTGCTGCAGGCAGGCGTCGATGGTGAACTGGACCGGGCCGAGCAGGCGTTCGAAGCCGAACAAGGTCTGCCGTGGCCCTTCGCGACTGCCGTTGGCCTGCGCATCGGCCTGCCGCAACAGCGCGTAGGCGGCACGCACGGCGTCGGGCTGCCGTTCGACTGCATCACGACCGGCCACGACCATGTGATTGATCGGCATGAAGCCGTGCTGCGCATACCAGGCCTGGTCGCGCGCGGCTGCGTCGGGGATCAGCGGTACGTAATCATCGTCGCCCTTGGGCAGGTCGTTGCCCAGGATGCAGGCCTCGACCTCACCATCGCGCAGCATGTCCAGGGTCTTCTTGTCGCCATTGGGCGTGAGGACGTAGGACGGGTTGTCGTATTCGGCCACGTGCGCCGGGTCATGGGTCACCCACTGCACCTGGCGCAGGTCCACGCCGAAATCCTCGGCCAGATGCGCACGCACCCACATGCCGGTGGTCTGCGTGTAGGCGCGTACACCGACGCGGCGACCGGCGAGTTCCTGCGGCGCGGGCAGGCCGTTGGGCCGGCTGCCGATCAGACAGCCACGCTGAAAGCGCGAGGCCACCACCGCCGGCAGCAACACCACCGGCTTGCCGTAGGCGATGGCCTGCAGCGCGGTGACGATCGCCAGTTCGCACAGATCAAAAGCCTGCGTGCGCACCATCGGCGCAAACGCCTTGTGCACCGGCGCGACGTCTTCGAACGCCAGGCGCACGCGCGGATCGGTCAATGCCCCGCTGCGTAGCGCCGCGGTATGCGGATAGCCGGCCAGCACCGTCTTCAGGACCGGCGCGCCGCTCATGCCTGCGCCATCGTATCGGCGAACGGATACAGGCGCTGTGCGGTGCCGCCGAAGATGGCCACCTGTGCATCGGAAGGCAGCGTGGACAGCGCTGCGCGCGCGACCTGTGCCAGTTCGGCCAAGGTGCCCGCAGCCGCCGGGAAATTGGAGCCCCAGGCGATGCGCTCGGCGCCGAAGGACGCCACGATCCGCTCCAGGAATGCGGCCGGAGTCGAGTCGCCTTCAGCCGCCGCGGCCAGCGTGCGATTAGTCAGCTTGAGATGGACGCCGGGGAAGCTGGCCAGATCGAACAAGGCTTGCGCCTTGGCGTACGGAGCACCATCGGACAGCACCGGACGCGCGCAGTGGTCCAGCAGCACGATCGCCTTGGGGAAACGCGTCAGTAGGCTGCGCAGCGCCGGAATGCCCTCCATCGTCATCTGCAGGCACACCGGAATGCCCTGCGCTTCGGCATAGGCCCAGGCCGGATAGGAATCGGCATGCCCCAGCCAGTCGGCCTGGCCCGGCATGGTGCTCCCGGTGGTGAACAGGCGGAAGCCGTGCAGCCCCTGCGCCTGCCAGTGCTGGATCTTTTCCACCGCGTCGGCGGCCATCGCATCCAGTGAATACACGCCGACAAAGCGGTCCCGGTGCTGACGCACGCTGTCGGTCACGTAGCGGTTGTCGTGTCCGTAGACGGTCGACGCCTGCACGACCACGGCCTGCTCGATCCCGGCCGCATCCATCGCCCGCAGCAAGCCATCGGCATCGACCGGACGCGCCTGGGACCATTCGGACTGATGGCCGCCGATCGGGTTGGTCGGATAGTGGTTCTTGTCGGGAGAGATGACGTGGGTGTGGGTATCTAGCAGCTTCACGCAGGGCCTCGGGGGAGAACGATGGGGATCTTGGATGGCGTCGGGCTTGGATCGATGGTCACTCCGCAAACACAGTGCGTATTCGGAATGCCTATTGATTTGTGCAGTGCAATATCACCCGCGCTGCGCCGAGGTGCGCAATATGGTCAATTGCGAGCGCCCATCCAAATTCGATTTATGATCGCGCCATTGAATCTTGCTAATGAATTTTCATGGATGCGATCTACGCACTGAACGTGCGCCATCTGGACGCACTGCTGCAGGTCGCGCGCCTGGGCAACATCAGTCTGGCCGCCGGCTCGGTCAGCCTGTCGCAGCCGGCCTTGGCCCAGGCGATCGGCAAGCTGGAGCAGGTGCTGCAGGCGCGGCTGTTCGATCGTCATCCCGGGGGCGTCACCGCGACCGAGGCCGGCGCACGCTTCATCGACCGCACCCGCCGTGCCCTGCGCTACCTGGAGCGCGGCGTGCAGCAGATCCGCCGGCCCGCCCGCCTGCCGTCCATCCACCATGTCGAACGGCGCGTCACCATGAGCCAGCTGCGCGCGCTCGTGTCCGTGGTGAGCGCCAGCAGTTATGCCGGCGCGGCGGCACAGACCGGGCTGTCGCAGCCCTCGCTTCATCGCGCCATGCGCGAGCTGCAGGCGGTCGTGCAGGTGGCGCTGCTGGACCGCAGCGGACGCGCGGTGAGGCCGACCGATGCCGCGGCGCGGCTGGTCCATTTCGTCCGCCTGATGCTGGCCGAGCTGCGCGCAGGCATCGACGAACTCAGCGCGCAAGACCAGGCACCGGTTGGCAAGATCCGGATCGGCGTGCTGCCAGTGGCGCGCGCGCAATTCCTGCCACGGGTGCTGTCCGAATTCTGCAGCCAGCATCCGGGCGCCTCGGTCGAGGTGATCGAAGGCCCGTACGCCGAGTTGCTCGGGCGCCTGCGCCAGGGCGACATGGACCTGCTGATCGGCTCGCAGCGCGCCTCAGTGCCGGCGCGTGACGTGGTCCAAGAAGGGCTGTTCGACGACGAACTGGTGATCGTCGGCCGCGTCGGCCATCCGCTGGGTGGCAAGCGCCGGCTCTCCGATGCCGACCTGCACCGGCATCCGTGGGTGGTGCCGGCGCACGGCGTGCCGATGCGGCTGAACTGGGAGCGCATGTTCCAGGTCCGCGGTCAGGCGCCGCCGGTGCTGCGGGTGGAATGCGGCTCGGTCCTGATCATGCGGGGGCTGATGCTGGAGGGCGACTGGCTCACCCTGATGTCACGCGATCAGTTCCTGCTGGAGAGCCAGGCGGGGCGGCTGATGGAGATCGGCTCGCCGGGTGCCGACTTCTGGCGGCGGATCGCGATGACCCGCCGCATCGACTGGCGTCCGACCGCGCTGCAATCGCAGTTCGTGGCCCTGCTGCAATCGGTGGCGGCGCAGAAGGCCCCTGTCCGCTAGGGCCATAAGAGAATTTTATGCGGTACATAAGCGCCGGCCGGCACCCGATTGCAGGCGCGATGGCTTAGCGTGGCGGGCCGTCCGCGGGCGCCCGCGAACTGAACTGAATCCATCCCCACCGCGCCTGGCTTGGGCATGACCATCACGTCATGGGCCACGCCTGGCCACGCGCGGGGATGCAAGACTGAACTGGCTCCGACAAATCCATGTAGAGCGTTCGCGTAGGATGCCGCGACTGTTTTCCTCCCCTTTGACCAGATTCCCCTTCTTACGTCTATGTGCAAAGCCGCATTGTTGTCGCATGACCGCGCCGTGACAGGCCCCCGGTTGGATTCCACGCGCGGCACGCCGCATCGCCACGCGCCACTGGTGGCGCTGCTGATCGGCACGGTCTTGCTGCTGGGCGGCTGCAAGGGCAAGGGCGAAGCCGCCGCGCCGCAGGCCAAGCAGGTCCAGGTGCTGGTGCTCAAGGCCGAAGCCGTCGCGCTGGACACCGAGCTGGCCGGTCGCACCGTCGCCTCGGAGGAATCGGAAGTGCGGCCGCAGGTCAGCGGCGTGCTGCTCAAGCGGCTGTTCACCGAAGGCGACACGGTCAAGGCCGGGCAGCCGCTGTTCCAGATCGAGCCGACGCTCTACCAGGCCTCGGCCAATGAAGCCCAGGCCAACCTGGCCACCAGCCAGGCCGCGCTGGTCACTGCCAAGCTGCAGGCCGAGCGTTACCAGCAGCTGGGCAAGCAGCAGATGATTTCCCAGCAGGACGTGGACGACGCGGTGGCGACCTATCGCCAGGCCGCCGCGCAGAGCGAGGCCAGCCGCGCCGCGCTGGACACCGCGCGCACCAACCTGCGCTTTGCCACCGTCACCGCGCCGATCACGGGCCGCATCGGCCGCGCCGCGGTCACGCCCGGCGCGCTGGTGACCGCCAGCCAGACCGATGCCATCGCCAAGATCCAGCAGCTGGATCCGATGAACGTGGACATCACCCAGTCCAGCAACCAGTTCCTGGCGCTGCGCCGGGCCATCGCCAATGGCGGCGTGCAGGCGTCGGCCGCGCAGGTGAAGCTCAAGCTTTCCGATGGCAGCGACTATCCGGTGGCCGGCACGCTGGAGTTCGCCGACATCGACGTGGACGAAACCACCGGCAGCATCACCCTGCGCGCGCAGTTCCCCAATCCCGATGGCCTGCTGTTGCCCGGCATGTATGTGCGCGCACTGGTCGGCCAGGGCATCCGCCAGCAGGCGCTGCTGGTGCCGCAGACCGCGGTGGACCGCACCCCGCGCGGCAACGCGCAGGCCTGGGTCGTCGGCAGCGACAACGTCGTGCACCTGCGCGAGTTCACCACGTTGCGCGCGGTGGGCAATCGCTGGCTGGTGGCCGATGGGCTCAAGGCCGGCGACCAGATCGTGATCGGCGGTTCGCAGGGCCTGAGCGACGGCGCCAAGGTCACGGTGACCAGCGCCCCGGCCGCTGCGGCGGCCACCACCAAGCAGGGCTGATCGACCGATGCTGCCGCGCTTCTTCATCCACCGCCCGATCTTCGCGTGGGTGCTTGCGATCGTCATCATGGCCATGGGCGCCATCGCGATCCGCACCCTGGCCGTGGAGCAATACCCGGACATCGCCCCGCCACAGGTGAATGTCAGTGCCACCTACAACGGCGCCTCGGCGCAGACGGTGGAAGACAGCGTCACCCAGGTGATCGAACAGCAGATCAAGGGCATCGACCACCTGCTGTATTTCTCCTCGACCAGCTCGTCCTCGGGCCAGGCGCGCATCAGCATCACCTTCGACCAGGCCGCCGACCCGGACATCGCCCAGGTCCAGGTGCAGAACGCAGTCAACCAGGCCCTGACCCGCCTGCCGCAGGAAGTGCAGCAGCAGGGCGTCACCGTGGCCAAGTCGCAGGGCGACAGCCTGATGGTGGTCGCCCTGTACGACACCACGCGCAAGATGACGCGCGTAGACGTGGCCGACTACCTGGTCAGCAACCTGCAGGATCCGATCAGCCGCATCAGCGGCGTGGGCGAAATCAACGTGTTCGGCGCGCAGTACGCCATGCGCGTGTGGCTGGACCCGCACAAGCTCAATGCCTACCAGCTGATGCCCAGCGACGTGCGCAGCGCGATCGAGGACCAGAACACCCAGGTCACCGCCGGCGAGATCGGCGCGTTGCCCACTGGCCCGGACCAGGCGCTCAACGCCACGGTCACCGCGCAGTCGCGCCTGCAGACGCCCGAACAGTTCCGCGACATCATCCTCACCACCCTGCCCAGCGGCGCCAGCGTGCGCCTGGGCGATGTGGCCCGCGTGGAGATCGGCGCGGAAAGCTACACCACCAGCAGCTTCCTCAACGGCTATCCGGCATCGGGTTTTTCGGTATCGCTGTCGTCGGGCGCCAACGCGCTGGCCACCGCCGATGCGGTGCGCGCGGAGATCGATCGCCTGTCTCCCACCTTCCCGCCGGGGATCAAGGTCGCCTACCCGCGCGACAGCACGCCGTTCGTGCGCGTGTCGGTGGAAGGCGTGGTCCATACGCTGATCGAGGCCATCATCCTGGTGGTGGTGGTGATGTACCTGTTCCTGCAGAACGCGCGCGCCACGCTGATCCCGGCGATCACCGTGCCCGTCGTGTTGCTGGGCACGTTCGGCATCCTGGCCATCGCCGGCTTCACCATCAACACGCTGACCTTGTTTGCGATGGTGCTGGCGATCGGCCTGCTGGTCGATGACGCCATCGTGGTGGTGGAAAACGTCGAACGCATCATGCACGAGGAGCATCTGCCACCGCGCGAGGCCACCGAGAAATCGATGGGCGAGATCACCGGCGCATTGGTGGGCATCACCGTGGTGCTGGGCGCGGTGTTCCTGCCGATGGCGCTGTTCGGCGGCTCGACCGGCATCATCTACCGGCAGTTCTCGATCACGATCGCCTCTGCCATGGCGCTCTCCGCGCTGATCGCGCTGACGCTCACGCCGGCGCTGTGCGCGACGCTGCTCAAGCCGGTGGAGAAGGAGCGCAAGCCGGGCCGCTTCTTCCAGTGGTTCAACCGCGGCGTGGAGCGCACCCAGGGCGGCTACCAGCGCCGCCTGGGCAAGATGCTGGTCCAGCCCAAGCGCTGGATGGCGCTGTATGCGGTGATCGTGGTGGTGATGGTGGCGCTGTACATGCGCATGCCGACCGGCTTCCTGCCGGTGGAAGACCAGGGCCAGGTGATGGTGCAGTTCACCACGCCCGAAGGCACGCCGATGGCCGTGACCGAAGCGCTCGCGCAGGACATCAGCCATTACTTCCTCACCGAGGAAAAGGCGAACATCGATGCGATCTTCCTGGTGGTCGGCCGCAACAACGCCGGCACCGGGCAGAACGCCGGCCAGGGCTTCCTGGCGCTGCAGCCCTGGGGGACGCGCAACAGCGACAACACCGCCGCGGCGATCATCGATCGCGCCAACAAGCACTTCGGCAAGCTGGCCAACGCCAAGGTCAGCGTGCTCTCGCCGCCGGCGGTGCGCGGCCTGGGCCAGTCCAGCGGCTTCGAGCTGTGGATGCGCGACACCGACGGCGCCGGGCGCACCGCGCTCAACGCCGCGCAGGCCAAGGTGCTGGACCAGGCCAGTCAGGACCCGCAGCTGACCGCGGTGCGCCTCAACGGCCTGGGCGACAAGGCCCAGCTGCAGGTGGACATCGACCACGCCCAGGCCAGCGCGCTGGGCCTGGCGCAGAGCGACATCAACTCCACCCTGGCCACGGCCTGGGGCGGCAGCTACGTCAACGACTTCATCGACCGCGGCCGCGTCAAGCGCGTGTACGTGCAGGGCGATGCGCCGTATCGCGCCCTGCCCGAAGACATCGGCCAGTGGTACGTGCGCGGAAGCAATGGCCAGATGGCGCCGTTCGACAGTTTCGCCAGCGTCCACTGGACCCGTGGCCCGCAGCTGCAGCAGCGCTTCAACGGCCTGGCCGCGGTGCAGCTGCAGGGCAGCGCGGCGGCAGGCGAAAGCTCGGGCGCGGCGATGGACCGAATGCAGGACCTGGTCGCGACCCAGCCGGGCTTCGACCTGCAATGGAGCGGCCTGTCCTACCAGGAACAGCTGTCCAGCAACCAGACGCTCTGGCTGTACGCGGCGTCGATCGCTTTCATCTTCCTGTGCCTGGCCGCGCTCTACGAGAGCTGGTCGATCCCGGTGGCGGTGCTGATGGTGATCCCGCTGGGCGTGCTGGGCACGGTGACGGCAACCACGCTGGCCGGCTTCGTCAACGACATCTATTTCCAGGTGGGCCTGCTCACCACGATTGGCCTCTCGGCCAAGAACGCGATCCTGATCGTGGAGTTCGCCGAGGCCGAGGAAGAAGCCGGACGCTCGCCGATCGCCGCCGCGCTGGAAGGTGCGCGCCTGCGCCTGCGACCGATCGTGATGACCTCGCTGGCCTTCGTCGCCGGCGTGATCCCGCTGGCGCTGTCCACCGGCGCCGGCGCGGCCAGCCGCCGCGAGATCGGCATCAGCGTGATCGGCGGCATGGCCACCGGCACGCTGCTGGCGGTGCTGCTGGTGCCGCTGTTCTTCGTGCTGGTGCGCCGCGGCCGGCCCGGCCACGCCGAAGCATGATGCAGGCAGCGCGCGGCCATCGCTTCGCGTTGCAGGCGTGTGGCGCATGCGGGCAGTGGCGCACGGTGTGTCAGCGCGCGTGATGCAACGCTGACAGCGGCGGGCGGACAATGACGGACCGGTCAGTCCGAGATCCACCATGTCGTCGTCCTCCGCTTCCGCTTCCTCCCCGCGCACGCGCCTGCATCGCCGCTGGGCCGGCCTGCTCCTGCTTGTACCCGTGGTGGCTTTAGCCGATGACATCCCGTTCGATCGGCCCGGCATTCCATTTGCCACCGAGACGCTCAAGGCGGGCGGCTTTGCCTGGGAACAAGGCCTGCCCGATATCACCCTCGACCGCAGTGATGGCACCACCCAGCGCCAGTACGTGGCCGACACCGTGCTGCGCCTGGGCCTGACCGACGCGGTGGAGCTGCAGCTGGCCAGCGACACGCAGGTGTCGGAGCACGACACCGGCGCCGCGCGCTTCACCGGACACGGCGCTGGCGACAGCACGCTGGGCCTGAAGATCGCCCTGCCCAGCCAGCGCGAGGCATTCTCGTGGGCACTGCTACTCAACGCGCAGGTCGCGCGTGGACGCTCGCCCTACGGCAGCGACGCGCACACGCGTTCGCTTGGCCTGTCCACGCAGTGGGCACTGGCCGACCAGCGCGCGCTCACCCTGTTCGCCGAAGCGGTGGACAGCGACGAAGGCCACAGCTGGACCTTCGCGCCCAACCTCACCGTGATCAAGCGCGAAAGCTGGCAGGCCTATGTGGAAGCCGGCATCGGCCACGGCCAGGACAGCACCCAAGGCGTGGGCGGCGGCATCGCCTGGTCGCTGGGCGATCACGCCCAGCTCGATGTCTCGCTGCTGCGCGGCACGACCTCCGATGCCGCCGACTGGCAGGGCGGCCTGGGCGTGTCGATCGGGTTCCAGTAGCGCAGTCAGCGACTGAGCGCAGCGCTCAGACCCGCGCGACTGCCAGCGCGACGCCCTGACCGACGCCGACGCACATGGTGGCCAGGCCGAGCCGGCCGCCACCTACTTCCAGCTGATGGACCGCGGTCTGCACCAGGCGCGCGCCGCTCATGCCCAGCGGGTGGCCCAGCGCGATCGCGCCGCCGTTCGGATTGACCTGCGGTGCGTCGTCCGCCAGTCCAAGCGCGCGGGTCACCGCCAACGCCTGGGACGCGAAGGCTTCGTTGAGCTCGATCACATCGAACGCGGCAATGTCGATCCCCAATCGTGTTGTGAGCTTCTGCACCGCCTGGGTCGGTCCGACGCCCATGATGCGCGGCGCCACGCCGGCGCTGGCCATGCCCAGCACGCGGGCGCGCGGCGTCAGCCCATGCGCCTTGACGGCCTCGGCCGACGCCAGGATCAGCGCCGCAGCGCCATCGTTGATGCCCGACGCATTGCCGGCCGTCACCGTGCCACCTGCATTGACCACACGCAGCCCGGCCAGCATCTCGGCAGTGGTCTGCGGGCGCGGATGTTCGTCTTCGGACACCACGGTGTCGCCCTTCTTCCCGGCGATCGTGACCGGCGCGATTTCTTCTGCGAAGTAGCCACGCTGCCGCGCGGCCGCCGTACGCTGCTGGCTGCGCAACGCGAACGCATCCTGGTCCTCGCGCGATACGCCGAAGTCCGCCGCGACGTTGTCGCCGGTCTGCGGCATGGTCTCCACGCCGTAGGCCGCTCGCAGCGCCGGGTTGATGAAGCGCCAGCCCATGGTCGTGTCTTCCAGCACCTGCGTTCGACCGAACGCGGCTTCCGGCTTGCCCATCACAAACGGCGCGCGCGTCATCGACTCCACGCCACCGGCGATGGCGAACTGCATCTCGCCCAGGGCGATGGCACGGAACGCCGCGCCCACCGCGTCCATGCCCGAGGCGCACAGGCGATTGAGGGTGACGCCCGGCACGTCCTTGGGCAGGCCGGACAGCAGCACGGCCATGCGCGCGACGTTGCGATTGTCTTCGCCGCCCTGGTTGGCGCAGCCCATGAAGACCTCGTCCAGGCGCGACCAGTCGATGTCGGCGTGCCGTGCCATCAGTGCGCGCAAGGGATGCGCGGCCAGGTCGTCGGCGCGCACCGCGGACAGGGCGCCGCCGTAGCGGCCAATGGGCGTGCGCACGGCATCGCAGATGAAAACGTCTTGCATGTCAGCTCCGTTCAACAATCAGGTCAGGCTTTGGCCGCAGGCTGCGGCGCGCGCGTGGCGGCAACGATCGTGATGGCACCGGCCATCAGCAGCGTGCCGTAGGCCAACTGCGACGCGGCCAGGGTGCCGGTCTTGTCGATCAGCACCCCGACGATCATCGGCACGAACACGTTGCCCAGCCCGGCCAGCGTGGTGACCAGCGCGATGCTGCCGGCGGCCTTGGGGCCGGAGAAGGTGCTGCCCGGCAGGGTCCAGAAAGGACCGGTCGCGCCCAGCGTCGCCGCCGTGCAGACCGTCAGCAGGGCGATGGCCGGCATCGTGCTCAACTGCGTGGTGCCGAGCACAAGCCAGGCCACGGCCGCAGTGCCCAGGCACAGCGCAACGTGCCAACGGCGCTCGCCGACCTTGTCCGAATGACGCGCCACCAGGAACTGCACGATCAGGCCGGCCAGGAACGGAATCGACGACAGCAGCCCGACATGCAGCACGTCCTTGATGCCCGAGTTCTTGATGATGGTCGGGATCCAGTACGCGTTGGCTGCCGCGCCGCTGAACACCGCCAACGCAACGAAAGACAGGATGTAGACGCGCTTGTCGCCGAAGGCCTGCCACAGCGAATGATGCTGGCCCGGCGATGCCGCGCTGTCGCGGTCCACGTCGGCCTGCACCAGGGATTTTTCCGACGCGGTCAGCCACTTGGCATCGGCCGGCTTGTTGTCCAGGAAGTAGTACACCACCCCGCCGAGTACGCAGGCGGGCAGGCCTTCGACGATGAACAACCACTGCCAGCCATGCAGGCCCAGCGCGCCATCGAGCAGGCGCATGATCGTGCCGGCCAACGGCCCGCCGAGCATGCCGGCAATCGGCAATGCGGCCATGAACAACGCGGTGACGCTGGCGCGGCGCGCCTTGGGAATCCAGAAGGTGATGTACAGCAGCACGCCGGGGAAGAAGCCGGCTTCTGCCGCGCCCAGGAGGAAGCGGTAGATGTAGAACTCGGTCGGCGAGGACATCATCGCGAACGCCGCGCAGGCCAGGCCCCACAGGATCATGATCCGCAGGAAGGTCAGGCGCACGCCGATCTTCTGCAGCCACAGGTTGCTGGGCACCTCGAACACGAAGTAGCCGATGAAGAACATGCCGGTGCCGATGCCGTACATGACCTCGTTGAACCCCAGCTGGTGCATGAAGTCCAGGCGGGCAAAGCCGATCACGTTGCGGTCGATCAGCGCCACGGTGTAGCACAGCATGATCAGCGGCAGGATGCGCCACTTGATCTTGCGGTAGGTGGCATCGGCCAGCGAGGGCTCGACCATGCCGGTGGTGGATGACGGTTGCACCTGGGAACTCATTGGGGACCTCGCATCAGGGTGTCAGGCAGCGCCGCGCGCCGCCAGCCTGGCGGGTGGCGAAGCGCTGCAGTAAAGGGGATCGCCGGGCGCGCATCAGTACTTGACGTGCAGGCCAAGGGCCACGTTGTCCAGCGTCGCGCCGACCGGTGCCCGCACCGGCGAGCCGTAGCTGGAAGAGGCGCCGTTGTCGACGCGCCCGGCAAGCGCAAACAGTGAGGTGTACTTGAACAGGCTGTATTGGACGCCGACGTTGTAGGCCTGCGCGCCGAGCCCCAGCGTGCTGCACGTCGCGCCGCCGGACAGGACGCAGTGACCGGCGCCAGCATGGATGTAGTTGGCGGCCAGCGTGAGCTTGGGCGTGGCCTGCCACTCGCCGCTGACCTTCCAGGTCGGCACTGTGTAGGACTTGAACTTGCCGTAGGCCGCGGTGGGGTCTTCCGCGTACTGCACGCGCGACAGGTCCAGGCCCAGCTTGAAGCGCTTGGTCTGGTAGGCCGCGCTCAGGCGCAGGTTCTGGTCCAGCGAGCCGCCGCCCTGGTTGACGATCGAGCTGGCCGCCGGCGTGGTCGTCGGCACGCCGCTGATCACCAGGTGATTGGTGTGGCGCTCGTACTGCAGCGCGGTGTACCAAGGTCCCTGCTCCCAGCGGATACCGTAGGAATAGGCGCGGCGTGGCCTGCCGTAGTCGGGGCCATCGCGATGCGGCATGTAGCTGGTACCGAGCGAGAAGCCCTTCCACTTCGCGCTTTCCCACTTGTAGCCGTGGCTGGCGCGCGTCACCCAGGTGGTCGTCCCGGCACGACTGCCGGTGCCGAACGCCGCGCCGCCCAGCAGGGTCGAGGTCGAAACGAAATTGCTCTCGCTCACGCCCAGCATGCGCACCGGGTCGCCCCAGTTGGACAGGATGCTGTTGATGCGCCCGCCGGTGAAGGTGCCGAGCACGCGATGCTCGACATAGACGAACGCATCGCGGCTGCGATTGAAGTACTCGCTGTTGTCGTACGGCTCGGTCACCTGCTCATCCAGGCGGAAGCCGACTTCCCAATCCGGGTTGAAGCGGTAATGGCCGCGCATGGCGAAGAACGACTGCGACCAGTTGACGCGATCCGCGTCGGGTTTGTCGGTGACACTGCGCAGCGTGGTGCTGGCGTTGGACTTGGTGGTCAGCGTGCTGACCTGGCTCCCCACCGTGGTCGGGCTGCCGAACGAGGTCCATTGGTACTGCGGATACAGGTTGCCGAAGAACTCGATGCCTGCGTCTTCGTTGCCGAAGGTGGCGGCGTGGCCGCTGCCGGCCACGGCCAGCAGGCAGAGGCTGGTGATAAGACGCCGATGGCGCGGCAGGCGCGAGATGTTGCAGACAGGCATCGAATTCCCTCCCAGGACTGGATGCGAATGGCGGGAGCGTCGCCGCCTGCGGCAGCGCGCTGAAGAAGCGGGGGACGACAGGGGCGCGGCCGCGCTCAAGGCAGGGTGGCCGCCCAGTCAGCGATGGCCGCGACGACCTGCTGCGGCTGCTCGGGCAGCAGCGCGTGGCTTGCGCCAGGGATCGTGACCACGCTGACGCGCGGACCCAGCTCCTCGCGCAGCTCCTGGCGACGATCGGCCGGCATGAAGGGGTCCGATGCGGCCTGCAGATCCAGCAGCGGCACCTTGCCGCCCGCGCTCCACCACAGCGCCTTTGGCGTGGCATCGCTGGCGTTGCGCTGACTGGTGCGGACCTCCGGGTGCCAGCCTTCCAGCCACACCGCGGCATCGTTGCCCGGTGCGAAGAAGGTGGCCTGCAGCTCCGTCAGGCGATCCTCGCGCGAGGTCTTGGGATCGGCGATGCGGATGATGCTGGCCGATAACGCCTTGGGATAGGTCTTGGCCGCGGCCGCGGCAACCACCACGCCGCGCACGGCCTGCGGATGCCGCGCCGCCAGCATGCGGGCCACCCAGTTGCCGTAGGCATGGCCGACGACGATCGCCGGCGCCTTGCCGGCCTGCGCGATCGCGCAGCCCACGTCATCGGCCAGGTCGGCCAGGGTGATGCCGTCCATCGGCCCACGGCTTGCACCCAGGCCACGCGGCTGCGGGCGCAGCACCTGGTAACCACGCGCCACCAGGCCTTCGGCGATCGGATCGTAGTCCAGCGAATCGCGACCGAGCGACGGCAGCAGCACGATGGTGGGGCCGCTGCCTTCGACCACCACATCGAGGCTGGCCGGGCCGCACTGCAGCTGCTGGTGGACGCGCGCATCGCCGGCCATCGCCACTGCGGGGCTGGCCAGCACGGCGAGACAGAGGAACGCGAGACGCCGGACGGCAACGTTGGAGAAAAGGTGCATCAGAACCTCCCGAAACTGATGGACGACCCTGGCGCCAGAGATCCGGCTGCGCGGGGCCAAGCGCGCTGGCCTTGTGCAGGCGCCAGCACGAACGAATGGGATGCAGTTGGAGCGCGCGATCCGCGCTTGCGCTAGGCGCGTGATCAGCCCGGCGGTGGCCTGGCGTTGATCAGTCGTCCCGCTGGGCGCGGCGCCAGCCGACGGGATACGTGGTGCATGGACATGAGGCCCTCCTCCTCGATGATGTGGACCTGCGGTGCACTGCAGGCGATGACGGAGCGGAGTCTAGGCACGGTGTTTTTTTGGGCGCACGGCCGGCGCGGTCAATCCAGCTATGGCGGGAATGCGATGGCTTGCGCGGCGGGCACCGGCGCCCCGCAAACACAGGGTTTCAAGCGGATTTCAGGCGCCGCAGTGCGACTTATCCTTTAGTCGAAGAGGCCCGAAACTCCATGCGTGCAGGGCCGTAATGCAGCCGGTTTGCTACCCTCATTCACTCTTTCGATCCGCCAGCCGCACTGCCATGCCCAGCCCCAAGGTCACCGCGCTCAACATCGACCTGGTGACCGATCTGGGACGTTGGCGCACCTTCGTCGCCATCGGCGAGCTGGGCAGCGTGACCCGCGCGGCGTTGTTCCTGGACAGCAACCAGTCGGTGCTCAGCCGTCAGCTCAATGCGCTGGAGCGCGACTGCGGGCAACGCCTGTTCAATCGCACCGGCCGTGGCGTGCAGCTCTCGGAGCTGGGCGAGCGCCTGTTCCCGCAGGTCAAGGCGTTGCTGGCTGACGCGGCGCAGCTGGAACGCGATATCCGCGGCGAGGCGCTGGAACCGACCGGCCGGGTCACCATCGGCCTGCTGCCGTCGATCTCGCAGGCGCTGACCGGCCAGCTGTTTTCCGGCCTGCGCAGCCGCTATCCGGCCGTCACGCTGAAGATCCTGGAAGGCTCCAGCGGGCAGGTCGAGGAATGGCTGGCCGATGCGCGCGTGGATATCGCGGTGTTCTATCGCTACGGCGCCGCGCTGCCCGAAGGCGAGCAGTCGCTGGCCGTGGTCGACAGTTATCTGATCGGCCGCAAGGGCGACAAGCTGACCGCCAGCGGCGCGGTGCCTTTCGATGCCTTGGACCGCCTGCCCCTGGTCCTGCCGAGCGCGCCCAATGGCCTGCGCACGGCGCTGGATGCCACGGCCCGCACGCGGCACATCACATTGGCGCCGGCGATCGAGGCTGATTCGCTGCCCCTGCAGAAGTCGCTCTCCGCCGGTGACGGCGTCTACACCGTGCTGCCCATCCACGCGGTGTGGAAGGAGCTGGCCGATGGCGTGCTGCAGGCTGCGCGCATCACCGATCCACCGCTGCAGCGGATCATCTCGATGGCCCATGCACGCGCCAAGGGACCGGCCCGCGCAGTCTCGGCCGTGGCCCAGCAGATCGACCACGTCTTCCAGGCGCTGGCGACCGAAGGTCTGTGGCAGCGCGCGGCGTATGCCTCACCCGATGCATAACAGCCTTGCCGCCGGCACGGTGACCTGGGCCGGCAGCGCTCCGCTATAACGACCGGATCATGGCGCGCCGCCGCGCTGCCACTTTCGATCCGATGGAGTGACCATGCCCCGCATCACCCTGCCCGACCCCGCCACGCTGGATGCCGACCAACGCGCGGTGTACGACCGCGTCGTCTCCGGCAAGCGCGGCAAGATCCAGGGCCCTCTGCGCGCCGCCCTGCACAATGCCGAACTGGCTTCGCGCTGGTCGGCGCTGGGCGAACTGCTGCGTTACAACACCTCGCTGACGCCGCGCCAGAGCGAGCTGGCGATCCTGGTCACCGGCCGTGCCTGCAACTCGCCGTTCGAGTGGTATGCGCATCGGCTCGAAGGCGAAAAGGCCGGCCTGTCCACCGAGATCCTGGAGGCGTTGCTGGCGCAGCAGATCCCCGAAGGGCTGGACGACACCGAGCACGCCATCGTCTGTTTCGCGCGCGAGCTCAATGCGCACAACTCGGTCAGCGACGCGACCTACGCACGGACGCTGGCCCTGCTGGGCGAGAAGGCCATCGTCGAACTCACCGCGCTGGTGGGCTACTACACGATGGTCGCCATGACCTTGAACACGCATGAGATCCCGCTGCCCGAAGGCGTGACGCCGGCCTTTCCGCTGCCGCAGCGTGACCTCGCATGAGCGGCTGGGATTGCCATGCGCATGTATTTGGCCCGTATGCGCGCTTTCCGCTGGCCGACACCAGCGTGCATTCGCCGCCCGAAGCCAGCGCCGAGGCCTATATCGGCCTGCTGCATCGGCTTGACCTGGAGCATGGCGTCCTGGTCCATCCCAGTGCCTACGGCCAGGATTTTTCGCCACTGCTGGATGCACTGGACCGCTATCCGCAGCTGCGCGGCGTGATCGTCGCGCGCCGTGATGACGTGCTGGACTTCAAGGCCTTGCGCGCGCGTGGCGTGCGCGCGGCCCGCTTCAGCCATCGCAGCGGCGGCAACTTCCCTGGTGCAGCCGGCCTGGACGATCTACAGGCACTCGCACCGGCCCTGGCCGATGCCGGCCTGCACGCCGAGCTCTGGACCGACACTGCAGCACTGCAGGACGTAGCAGGCCTGTTGGACGGACTGCCGATCCCGGTCGTGATCGACCATGCCGGCGGTTTCGATCTCGATGCCGGCGTGGAGGCCCCCGCCTTCCAGTCGTTGCTACGCCTGGTCGAGCGAGGCAATACCTGGGTCAAGCTGTGCCTCTATCGCAACCTGCTGGGCAAGGAACAACCGGAACGCGGGCTCGCCTTCCAGCAGGCGCTGCAGCAGGCCAATCCGGCCCGCATGCTGTGGGGCAGCGACTGGCCGCACCTGCGCGTGTCGCCGGAACCGGACACCGCGCAGCTGTTCGCTCTTTTCCACGAAGGCGCCGGCGATGCACAGACTGCGCAACGCATTCTGGTCGACAATCCCGCCGCACTCTACGCCTGAGCGCCGCACCAGGCCGCGCAATACGACGTTGGTCATAGAGGTTATGCGCGCACTGGCATAGCAGCTCTGCGGCGAGGTGCGTCGGCATGCGCGAAGGCGCTGCCTAAGCTGGCCTTCGATGAAAGACGAAGGCCACAGCGCATGGATGACCTGACCCAACTGCACGTGCAGGTGACGGCGCACGTTGCCGTACTGACGATGGATGCCCCGCCGGTCAATGCATTGACCCGCACGCTCAACGACGAGCTGGTGCTGGCACTGGATCGCATCAGCGAGGACGACGACATCCGCGCGGTGGTGCTCACCTCCGCCGGCAAGGTGTTCTGCGCCGGCGCCGACCTGAAGGGCCGCGCAGCGGTCATCAAGGGACCGGGCGACCTCGGCGCGCACCTGCGCCGCACCCGCGAATGCTTCCATGCCATCCGCGAATGCGCCAAGCCGGTCGTGGTGGCCATCAACGGCGCGGCGCTCGGCTCAGGGCTCGCGATGGTGGCTTCCGCCGACATCCTGGTCGCCTCCGAAAACGCCAAGCTCGGCCTGCCGGAAATCGACGTCGGCCTGCTCGGCGGCTGCCGCCATGCGATGCGCCTGTTCGGTCATTCGCGCCTGCGCCGCATGGCCCTGACCGGCCTGCGCGTGGACGGCGCCGAGCTGTACCGGCTGGGCCTGGTCGAAGCCTGCGTGGCACCGGAAGCCCTGCTGCCCACCGCGCTGGAGATCGCCAACACCATCGCCGCAAAAAGCCCGGTAGCCACGCGCATGAGCAAGCACACGCTCAACACCATCGAGGACATGAGCCTGCGCGATGGCTATCGCTACGAACAGGACATGACCGCCGCCATCGGCCGTACCGAAGACGCCCGCGAAGCGCAGGCCGCGTTCCGCGAGAAGCGCGCGCCGGTCTTCGTCGGCCGCTGAACACCCAGCCATCGCGCGGGCCGGATGCGGCCTGCGCATCCAACGCGCAGCGCCGCTGCCGGAGCACGACATCGCATGAGTTCCAACGTACGTCCGCTGAGCGGCATCAAGGTCCTGGACCTAAGCCGCATCCTCGCCGCGCCGTGGGCCGGCCAGATCCTGGCCGACCTGGGCGCGGAAGTGATCAAGGTCGAGCGTCCCGGCGCCGGTGACGACACCCGCTCGTGGGGTCCGCCGTTCCTCAAGGATGCCGCAGGCAAAAATACCCGCGAGGCCGGCTACTACCTGGCCGTCAATGCCGGCAAGCAATCGATCACCGTCAGCATCGACACCGAAGAAGGCCAGGCCATCGTGCGCAAGCTCGCGGCCGAGGCGGACATCGTGCTGGAGAACTACAAGGTCGGCACGCTCAAGCGCTACGGCCTGGATGCCGACAGCCTGCGTGCGCTCAATCCGCGCCTGATCTACTGCTCGGTCACCGGCTTCGGCCAGGATGGCCCGCGCGCCGAACAGCCCGCTTACGACTTCCTGATCCAGGCGATGGGCGGCCTGATGAGCGTCACCGGCGAGCGCGACGGCAAGCCCGGCGGTGGTGCGCAGAAGGTCGGCGTGCCGATCGTAGACTTGATGACGGGCATGTACACCGCCGTTTCGGTGCTGGCCGCGCTCAATCGCCGCCACGCCACCGGCGAGGGCGATGCCATCGACATCAGCATGCTGGACGTGCAGGTCGCCTCACTGGCCAACCAGGCGATGAACTACCTGGTCTCGGGCAAGGTGCCGCAGCGCAACGGCAACGCGCATCCGAACATCCAGCCGCAGGATGTCTATCACTGCGCCGATGGCGACATCATCCTGGTGGTCGGCAACGACCGGCAGTTCGCCAAGCTGTGCGACGTGCTGGGCCAGCTGCAGTGGGCGCAGGGGCAATACGCCACCAACGCACAGCGTGTGGAAGGCATCGCCGAACTCACGCCGCTGCTGCAGGCCAGCTTCAAGGACTGGACGCGTGCCGACCTGATCGCCCGGCTCGACGCCGCCGGCGTGCCCAGCGGCGCGATCAACTCGGTGCCCGAAGTGTTGGACGACCCGCAGGTGAAGTTCCGCAAGATGGTGCAGACCGCCCCGCATCCGTCCGGCGTGGACGTCGCGCTGGTCGCCAGCCCCATGCGCTTTGCCCAGGCTCCGCTGCAGGCGCGCACCGCGCCGCCGCTGCTGGGCCAGCACAGCGACCAGATCCTGCGCGGACTGGGTTACGGCGACAATGAGATCGAAGGCCTGCGGGCCAAGGGAGTCATCTGATGAAACTGCACTGGTCCCCGAAGTCGCCCTTCGTGCGCAAGGTGATGGTGGCGGCGCACGAGTTGGACTGCGTCGCGCAGCTGGAGCTGCAGCGCTCGGTCGCCGCGATGCTCAAGCCCAATTCCGCGATCATGGTCGACAACCCGCTGAGCAAGATCCCGACGCTGGTGCTGGACGACGGCACCACGCTGTTCGACTCGGCGGTGATCTGCGAATACCTGGATGCACGCTTCGATGGCGGCCTGTTCCCGACCGGCGACGCACGCTGGCCGGCGTTGCGCTGGCTGGCCTTCGGGGATGGCCTGCTGGATGCGCTGATCCTGTGGCGCAACGAGCGCGAGCGCGCGCAACCGCTGCAGGCATTGATCGAGGCCTTCGTGCTGAAGACCGAGGCCAGCCTGGCGATGCTGGACGGCGAAGCCGAGGCGTTGGCCGCCGCGCCTTTCGGCATCGGCCAGATCTCCATCGCCTGCGCGCTGGGCTATCTCGACTATCGCTTCGATGATGTCGGCTGGCGCGCCAAGGCGCCGGCACTGGCGGCGTGGTTCGCCACGGTCGCGGCGCGTCCGTCGTTCGCGGCAACGGAGCCGGCCGATGGTTGAGTCCACTGCAACCGCTTTGCCGCTGGACCGTGCGGTGGTGGTCATTGGCGCCGGCACCATGGGCGCCGGCATTGCCGAAGTCGCCGCCAGCGCCGGCCACGTCGTCTACCTCTGCGATACCAGCGAGGCTGCGCTGGATCGCGGCCGCGCACAGATCCGCGCCAGCCTCGACAAACGCGTGGCCAAGGCGAAGATCGCCCAGCACGACGCCGAAGCCGTGTATGCCCGCGTCCACGCCGCCGGCCCGGGCGCGCCGCTGGAGCGCGTCGGCCTGGTGATCGAGGCCATCGTCGAGAACCTGGAGATCAAGGTCGCCGCACTGCGCGACATGGCCGCGCGCGTGGACGAGGACGCCATCCTGTCCACCAATACTTCGTCGCTCTCGGTGACCGCACTGGCCTCGCGCCTGCCGCAGCCCGGGCGCGTGGTGGGCATGCACTTCTTCAACCCGGCCACGATCCTGCCGCTGGTGGAAGTGGTGCGCGGCCAGGCCAGCGATCCAGACGTGGTCGACACCATCGTCGCCACCGCGCGCGCCTGGAAGAAAGTGCCGGTGGTGTGCCAGTCCACGCCGGGCTTCATCGTCAATCGGGTGGCCCGGCCGTTCTACGGCGAGGCCTTGCGCCTGCTGCTGGAGCAGCACACCACGCCGGAAACCCTGGATGCGGTGATGCGCGAATGCGGCGGCTTCCGCATGGGGCCGTGCGAGCTGATGGACCTGATCGGCCACGACGTCAATTTCGCGGTGACGCGCTCGGTATGGGAAGGCTTCTTCCACGACCCGCGTTACCAGCCGTCGCTGGTGCAGAAGCAGCTGGTCGATGCCGGCTGGCTGGGCCGCAAGAGCGGCCGCGGCTTCTTCGCCTACGGCGAGGGCCAGGAGCGCACCCCGATCCAGGACCTGCACGGGTCGATCACCACGCAGGTCGTCATCGAAGGCGACCTCGGCCCGGCCGCGGCACTGGGCACGCTGATCGAAGAAGCCAACATTCCCGTGCACTACGCGCCAGGCCGCGGCCTGATCCGCGTCGATGGCGTCGCCCTGGCCTTGACCGATGGCCGCAGCGCCGCAGCCCGCAGCGTGGAGCTGGGCGAACCGGTGGTGCTGTTCGACCTGGCCCTGGACTACCGCACCAGCACGCGCATCGCGCTGGCCGGTGCGGTGGATGTGAGCCCGGCGCAGCTGGATTCCGCAGCCGGTTTGTTCACCGCGCTGGGCAAGAAGGTCTCGGTGCTGGGCGATGCCGCCGGTATGGCCGTCTCGCGCACGGTCGCCATGCTGGTCAACGAAGCGGCCGACGCCGTGCAGCAGGGCATCGCCAGCGAGCATGACGTGGATGCCGCGATGACCGGCGGCGTCAACTATCCACTCGGGCCGCTGGCCTGGGGACGCAAGGTGGAACTGCCCTACGTCGCCGGCGTGATCAGGCACCTGTCCAGCGCCTACGGCGAGGACCGCTATCGCGTGTCGCCGTGGTTGCAGGCGCGCACCCAGGCCGAGGCTCGCGCACATGGCTGAGTTCGTCGGCACCGAACTCCACGACACGGTCGCGGTGATCCGCATCACCCGGCCCGAGCGTCGTAACGCGCTCAACCTGCAGGTGAAGCAGGAACTGGTCGACGCACTGGAAGCCGCCATCGCCGACGAGGCCATCGCCGTCATCGTCCTCACCGGCAGCGGTGGCTACTTCGTCGCCGGCACCGACATCGGCGAAATGGCCGACATGCGCCCGATCGATCATGTCCTGCAGCGTTCGGGGCGCCTGTTCGACGTGGTCCGTGCTTCGACCAAACCCGTCATCGCCGCGGTGGAAGGCTACGCACTCGGCGGCGGCTGCGAACTCGCACTGGCCTGCGACCTGGTGGTGGCCGCTGACAACGCCAGTTTCGGCCAGCCGGAAATCAAGGTCGGCATCATGCCGGGCGCCGGCGGCACCCAACGCCTGCTCCGTTCGGCCGGACGCTACAAGGCCGCGCTGTGGGCGTTGACCGGCGACATGATCCCCGCGCGCGAAGCGTATGCGGCCAACCTGGTCTCCACGCTCGTGCCTGCGGGCGAGGCGTTGAACCAGGCGCTGGAGATCGCCCGCAAGATCACGCGTATGCCGCCGCTGGCGGTGCAGGCCATTCGCGAGGCACTGCGCCTGGGAGGCGACGTGCCGCTGGAGACCGCACTCTCGCTGGAACGGCGCCTGTTCGAACGCCTGTTCGATACGGCCGATCAACGCGAAGGCATGCGCGCCTTCATGGAGAAGCGTCCGGCCGCGTTCGAAGGACGCTGACGCCGCGCGGGCCACGGAGCAACCAGCCGTGCAGGTTGGCTGCATTGCGCCATGGTCGAATCAGGATCGACGCTATGCTTGCGCGCTGTGGCGGTCTGGCCACGCTGCCCGCGAGAATGCTCGATGCCCACGCTCCGCCATTTCGCCAGGACCGCGCTTGCGGTGCTCGCGCTGACCACCACAGCATCGTCCGTCGCCGCCACCCAGGCGGAGACCGCCCGCATTGACACCGGCGAGCTGCGAGGCAACACGCACGACGGCGTCATCGCCTTCAAGGGCATTCCGTTTGCCGCGCCGCCGGTGGGTGCGTTGCGCTGGCGGGCGCCGCAGCCGGCCTCGGCGTGGAGCGGCGTGCGCGATGCCACGCAGTACGGTGCGGACTGCATGCAGCTGCCCTTCCCCAGCGATGCGGCGCCGCTGGGCACCGCGCCGGCCGAAGACTGCCTGTACGCCAATGTGTGGAAGCCGGCCAAGGCGCGCGGCAAGCTGCCGGTGCTGGTGTGGATCTATGGCGGCGGCTTCGTCAACGGTGGCGCATCGCCGCCCACCTACGCCGGCGCCGCGCTCGCGCGCCAGGGCATCGTGGTGATGAGCTTCAACTATCGCGTCGGCCGCTTCGGCACCTTCGCCCATCCGCAGCTCACTGCACAGCATCCCGATGGCGCGCTGCTGGCCAACTATGGCTTCATGGATCAGCTCGCTGCGTTGCAGTGGGTCCAGCGCAACATCGCCGCATTCGGCGGTGATCCGGCGCAGGTCACGATCATCGGCGAGAGCGCCGGCGGCATGTCGGTGCATACGCTGCTGACTTCGCCGATGACCAAGGGCCTGTTCCAGCGCGCGGTGATCCAGTCCGGCGGCGATGGCGGCGCCTACAAGGGTGACGTCGTCGCGGCCGAGCAGATCAGCGTGGCCTTTGCCGCGTCGAAAGGCATTGCCGCCGATGATCCGCAGGCACTGGAGAAACTACGCGCATTGCCGGCCGACACCATCGTCGGTGGCTTGAACCTGGCGTCGCTGTTCACCCCGACCGACGCGCCGCGCACCTTCAGCGCGCCGGTGGTGGATGGCACGCTGTCGGTCGACAGTGCTGCCGCGTATGCCAGTGGCCAATTCAACACCGTGCCGGTGATGCTGGGCGCGACCAGCGACGACATCGGCGGACGCGATGGCTTCATGATCGCCGGCGCGCGCAAAGCCGCCGATGTCTTCGTCGGGCATGGCGTGCCGACGTATTACTACCGGTTCTCCTACGTGGCCGACAGCACACGCACGCCGCAGACCGCCGGCGCCAGCCATGCCAGCGACATCCCATTCTTCTTCGACACCGTCGACATCAAATACGGCGCGCAGGCCACGGCGAAGGACCGCGGCGTGGGCCGGCTCGCCAGCAGCTACCTGGTGAATTTCGTCAAGCACGGCGATCCCAACGGCAAAGGCTTGCCGCAATGGCCCGCCTACGACGCCAAGGCCCAGCCGATGCTCGACTTCAATGCGGACGGCAAGACCAGCACTGGCCGCGATCCGCTGCTGCCCTGATCCACTTGAACCCATGCCGCGCCGTGCAGGCGCGGCATGGCCGGTGCATCACGCGGTCAGGTTGATCTCCGGCATCCCGGCACGCAGCAGCTTGTCCAGCGTGACGGGATAGTCGCGGATGCGGATTCCGGTGGCGTTGTAGGTCGCGTTGGCGATCGCCGCGGCCACGCCGCAGATCCCCAGCTCGCCCACGCCCTTGGCCTTCATCGGCGAAGTGGTCGGATCGGTCTCCTCCAGGAAGATCACCTCCTGGTGCGGGATGTCCGCATGCACCGCAACCTCGTATCCCGCCAGGTCGTGGTTGACGAAGAAGCCCAGGCGCTTGTCCACCACCAGCTCCTCCATCAGCGCGGCACCGGCGCCCATCGCCATCGCACCGATTACCTGGCTGCGCGCGGACTTGGGATTGAGGATGCGTCCGGCCGCGCACACCGCCAGCATCCGGCGGATGCGGATCTCGGCGGTGGCACTGTCCACGGCCACCTCGACGAAATGCGCGCCGAAGGTGGACTGCTGGTACTTCTTGGCCAGGTCGCCGAACTCGATGCTGTCCTCGACCGTCAGGTTGCCCGAGGCCGCCGCATCGGCCAGCGCCACATGCTTGCGCCCCACCGAGACCTTGCCATCGGCGAACTCGGCCTTGGCCGGGTCCAATCCGAGCTTGGTGGCGATCGTCTCGCGCAGCTTCATGCAAGCCGCATACACGCCGGCGGTGGAGCTGTTGGCGCCCCACTGGCCGCCAGAACCGGCCGACACCGGAAACGCCGAATCGCCCAGGCTCACCTTGACCTGCTCCAGCGGCAGGCCCATCACCTCGGCCGCGGTCTGGGCAATGATCGTGTAGGTGCCGGTACCAATGTCGGTCATGTCGGTCTCGACCGTGACCACGCCGTCGCGATCCAGCGTGACGCGCGCGCCGGACTTCATGTTGAGGTTGCCGCGATACGCCGCAGCCACACCCATGCCGATCATCCAGCGGCCCTCGCGCCGGCTGGCTGGCGTGGCACTGCGCTTGTCCCAGCCGAACTGCTTGGCGCCGGTCTGCAGGCACTCGATCAGCTTGCGCTGCGAGAACGGGCGCTCCGGCTTGGCCGGATCGACCTGGGTGTCGTTAAGGATGCGGAACTGGATCGGATCGAGCTTGAGCTTTTCGGCCATCTCGTCCATCGCGATTTCCAACGCCATCAGGCCGGGCGCTTCGCCCGGCGCGCGCATTGCGTTGCCTTCGGGCAGGTCCAGCACGGCCAGGCGCATCGCGGTCATGCGGTTGGCGCCGGCGTAGAGCAGCTGGGTCTGCGCAACGGCGGTCTCCGGGGCACCGCCTTCCAGGTCACCGGACCAGCTTTCATGGCCGATCGCGGTGAGCTTGCCATCGGCCGTGGCGCCCAGGCGCAGGCGCTGGATCGTCGCGGGACGGTGCGTGGTGTTGTTGAACATCTGCGGACGGGTCAGGTTGACCTTGACCGGCCGACCGACGGCCTTGGCGCCCAGTGCGGCCAACACCGCATCGGTGCGCACGAAGAGCTTTCCACCAAAGCCGCCGCCGATATAGGGCGACACCAGGCGCACGTTCTCCTTGGGCACGTTGAGCGTGGCCGCAACATCGCCCACGCCCCAGGCAATCATCTGGTTGGACGTCCAGATCGTGACCTTGTCACCCTCCCACGTGGCGATGGACGCGTGCGGCTCCATCATGGCGTGAGCATGGTCGGGCGTGGTGTAGGTGGCATCCAACTGTACTGGCGCGGCGGCGAACGCGCCGGCGAAATCGCCAACCGCGGTGTCCGCATCGGAAGGCCCGGTCTCGGGCATTTTCGCGCCGTCGCGCGCCGCCGCCAGATCGAATGCACCGGGCTTGCGCGCGTAGTCCACCTTCACCAGCTGCGCGGCGGCGCGCGCCTGTTCGAAGGTCTCGGCTACCACCAGCGCGATGGCCTGGTGGTAGTGCTGCACCTCCGGCCCGCCCAGCAGGTGCGCGGTATTGAATTTACCCTTGCCCAGCTTGCCGGCGCTGGCGGCGGTCACGATGCCCAGCACGCCGGGCGCGGCTTTGGCTGCGGCCAGATCCATCGAACGGATCTGGCCCTTTGCGATCGTGGCGCCGACGACGAATCCATAGACCTGGCCGGGTACCACGTCGTGGCGTTCGTAGGCATAGGGCGCGCTGCCGGTGGTCTTGAGCGGCCCATCGATGCGGTCGTGTGGCTTGCCGATGACCTTGCCTTGGTCGATCGGATTGGTGGTGGCAGGCGTGTCGAATTTCATGTTCATGCCCTCGCTTCGGCAATGATCGCGCCGAGGGCGCGTTCGACCAGCGGCACCTTGAAGGCGCTGTGCTCGGTCGGCTTGGCGCCGGCCAGAAGGCGGTCCACCACGGCCTTGGCGCCGTTGGGGAACTGCGCATCGGCCGCCGCATCGCGCCACGGTTTATGCGCCACGCCGCCCAGGGCGACCCGGCCGCTGCCGTCGGGCTGTACGATCGCCGCCACCGAGACCAGCGCGAAGGCGTACGAGGCCCGGTCGCGGACCTTGTGGTAGACCTGCTTGCCGCCCACGGGCTTGGGCAGGGTCACCGCCGTGATCAGCTCACCACGCTCCAGCGTGGTCTCCAGATGCGGCGTGCTGCCCGGCGCGCGATACAGCAGTTCCAGCGGGATCGTGCGGGTCTTGCCATCGGCCTTGAGCGTTTCGACCTTGGCATCCAGCGCGCGCATGGCCACGGCCATGTCGCTGGGATGGGTAGCGATGCAGGCGTCGCTGCTGCCGATGATGGCCAGCATCCGGTTGAAGCCTTCCATCGCGCCGCAGCCGCTGCCTGGCAGGCGTTTGTTGCACGGCTGGCTGGTGTCGTAGAAGTACGGGCAGCGCGTGCGCTGCAGCAGGTTGCCGGCCGTGGTGGCCTTGTTGCGCAGCTGGCCGGACGCGCCAGCCACCAGCGCACGCGAGAGCAGCGGATAATCGCTGCGCACGGTCTTGTCGGCGGCCAGATCGGTATTGCGCACCAGCGCGCCGATGCGCAGGCCGCCATCTTCGGTCTTCTCGATGGTATCGAAGCCCAGGCCGTTGACGTCCACCAGATGCGTGGGCGTTTCGATCTGCAGCTTCATCAGGTCGATCAGGTTGGTGCCGCCAGCGATGAAGCGCGCGTTGGAGGCCTTGGCCATCGCAGCGGCTGCCGCTGCGGGCGAGCTGGCGCGCTCGTAGGTAAAGGCCTTCATGCGCGCTCTCCCGAGACTTCGGTGATCGCTTCGACGATGTTGGAATACGCGCCACAACGACAGATGTTGCCGCTCATGCGCTCGCGCACTTCATCGGCACTGAAGGCGACCTTGTCCAGGTCGCCACTGACGTGGCTGGGCACGCCCTGCTTGACCTCCTCCAGCACCGCCACTGCCGAGCAGATCTGGCCCGGCGTGCAGTAGCCGCACTGGTAGCCATCGTGTTTGACGAAGGCCGCCTGCATCGGATGCAGGTTGCCAGGCTGGCCCAGGCCTTCGATGGTGGTGACCTTGCTGCCCTCGTGCATCACCGCGAAGCTCAGGCAGGTATTGATGCGCCGGCCATCGACGATCGCCGTACAGGCACCGCACTGGCCGTGGTCGCAGCCCTTCTTGGTGCCGGTGAGCTTGAGGTGCTCGCGCAGCGCATCCAGCAGCGTGGTGCGCGTATCCAGCTCCAGCGTCACCGGCTTGCCGTTGACCTCCAGGGACACGGACTGCGTGCTGATCTGCTCGACCGCCGGCTTGGCCAGCGTGCGGGCCGGGCCTGCCACCAGGCTGCCGGAGGCGGCCGTGGCGGCCGAAGCCGAGCCGGCTTTCAACAAGCCACGGCGGGAGATCTTGAAATCGTCGAAAGGAGTGTTCATGCCTGGCTGATGCCTCCAGCTGGGTGGGTGGATTGGACCAATAACGCAACATCGCCGGTGCGCTGCGGCGGTTCTGCAAAGACAGGAGTGCGGCGCATATCGCCGACGCGCGCGTCGTGGCCCCACAACGCCATCCGAGCTTAGGCCATCAGCATGAAGCTGCCGTGTTCAATCGCCGCCCTGACCGGATCGTCAGCCCCGATGACGCTTAAACATCAGGGAGAGCAGGGTTTTCAAGGCAGCGCCGCACTGCGGAACCCCATGAATGCGCCAATTCCTTCCCACACTGCGCAATCGCCGGCGTAAACCCCGCCACCGAACCTCGCGTCATCCCGCGTGAGGGCCAACCTGCGGCAACGTCCAGACCCGAGACCGATCCTCCCACGACCGGTACAATGCCCGGCTGCGGGCCTATAGCTCAATGGTTAGAGCAGAGGACTCATAATCCTTTGGTTCCAGGTTCGAGTCCTGGTGGGCCCACAAGCTGGTGCGATCCGTGCGATGGCTTTCTTGGCGCGCAGCGACTTGGTGGCCTTGCGCAACAGCGCATCTGCTCATGCGGAGGGTCATGGTGCGACCGGACCGGTTCGATCCAAGTCGCCGGTTTGGACGGCGCGATTCACTGCCCTGAGTGGCCTGACCTTGGGATCCATCAGGTGCCGCCCGTCTGGCCTGGACACCAACGCCACTGGGTCAGGATGGTGCTTGGCTGCATGTTCGGTCAGCAGGGCTGAAAGCACGCGAAGGCGCCAGGATTGCGTCTCGCCTGACTCAACGACAACCATCCCAGATGCCCTGTGGAACTCGGCGCGGGCAAGCGGCAGACGGCACATGAGAGTGAAATCAGCCTCACCGACACCACTGGGAACATAGGGCAGCCCTTCCAGGCGGATGGCCATCTCAGGGATGCAGTAGCGCCCGCGTTCCTGCCAGCCCATGACGATCCAGTGCTCGAAGCTCCCGAGCTTGAGAAGATCGTGCAGTTCGGTACCGCTGCCGGCATCAAGTGCGATGCGATGCAGTGAACGGGTCATGCGGCCACCCGCACTGGCTCGATCACCGTCTCCTGCGCAGCCTCTTCCCTTGGCAGGCACACATCGCGCGTTGCCAAGCTTGCGACCGCACGGTCAATCGACACGCACAACATCCGGACGGCTCTGGCGTAATCGGTCGCGCTATAGCGTGGCGTGCTGTCCTTGGGCATCTGCCCGGACGGCAGCAGATAGTGGTGTTCAATCAGCACCGACGTCCTGGCAAGCGTCTGGGCCTCCAGCGCCATGCGGGACAGCAAGACAAGTGCCTCATCCCCCACGGAATGGCTGTCCATGGCGGCAAAGACGCTGTCTGGCACGCCCAGCGTGTCCCAGCGCATCGCATACCTGACGTCGTTCCAACGGCCAAGATGCAGGGCGATGGCGAAGGTTTTCAGATCATTGGACCAGGTGGCCAGGCTGGCTTCGAGTGCGCGATCGGGAGCGACCGTCGCATCAAGCGCTTTGAGCCGTGGCCTGAGGTGCAGCAAACCAAAGAACGCACAGACCAGAGCAAGCAGAACAAGCGCGACTGCCACAGTGGGATACGTCGTGGAAAATGCAGTGATCGTATCCAAGGGGAGCAGGCAACCGTTCGCAAGAATTCACGATTTTCTACGGTGCTTGCCGTGACGGCCGCGCAATGAATTCCTGAACAGGTGACCGCGAAGCAGCGCCGCTGCCTGCAGCGTTCCGCACCGCCCGTACACGGCATGGATGCGAGGCTCGGCGTGATCCTCACTTCGAGCAATCCGAATGAAAGATGCCGCCAACACGCCATCCACATCTGACAGCGCAAGCCCACAAGGCAGGTTCCGTCCCTCCAGCCATCTCGGGCTGGGCGGCGTCGCCATCGGCAACGGCTTTGCGCCGGCGACCGATGCGCAAAGCCAGGACACGCTCCAGGCGGCATGGGACGCGGGGATCCGATATTTCGACACATCGCCCTGGTACGGACTTGGACTCAGCGAGCGTAGGTTCGGCCATTTCCTGCACAGGCAACCGGCGAACGATTACGTCATCTCAAGCAAGGTCGGACGCCTGCTGACCGCCACGACCGGCGAGCTGCAGGAGACGATGTGGACCGATCCTCCACCCTTTCGCTATCGCTACGATTATTCGGCCGCAGGTGTTCGCCGCTCGGTGGAGGACAGTCTCAACCGCCTGGGCGTGGCCAAGCTGGACATCGTCTTCATCCACGATCTTTCGCCGGACAATGAGGCGGACCTGGGCATGCCTTGGGAAGAACGCTTCAAGCAGGCACTGGAAGGCGCGATGCCCGAGCTCACCAGGATGCGCGAGGAAGGATTGATCAAGGCCTGGGGTTTTGGGGTGAATAGTCCCGAGCCTGCCCTCCGCGCCATCGAACAGGCGGACCCGGACATCTTCCTGCTGGCGTGCCAGTACTCGTTGCTCGACCATGCCAAAACGCTGCATGAGACCTTTCCGAAGATTCAGGCCCACGGGGCTTCGGTCGTTGTCGGCGCTCCCCTGCTTGCCGGCTATCTGGCTGGCCGGGACCGCTACCTCTACGACGGCAAGGTGCCGGACTGGGCGCCGGCCAAGCGGGCGGAAGTGCAAGCGATCTGCGATCGCCACCAGGTCGATCTGCGCACAGCCGCCCTGCAGTTCGCCTGCGCCCCGGACGTGGTCTCGGCGATCATCCCTGGCGCCAGGACACCCGAACAGGTTAGGGAAAATGTCCAATCGATGGCAGCACGCATTCCCCAGGCGCTATGGGAGGAACTCAAGCAAAGCGGACTCATCGACGCTGAAGCGCCGGTTCCCACCAGCTGATCCCTCGTGCTCGCGCACGTGCGCAAACCCATGCCTTTGACGCGCCTCGCGCGAACGTTGCCAAGGCATGTGCATCGAATCACGTGGCTCGCACGTTCGATTAACGCAGGGCTTCCCAAAGTCGATCCACATCTGACGCGACGCTTTCGCACCTCGCAGCAAGCCACGCGATGGATCTACTTGGGAGTCACAGACATGAGCAAGCACGATCACAACTATGGAGATCTTCCTGACGACGCCAATCGCGACCCGATCACGGGCGCACCGGGTTCCCATCCGGTGGGTGTCGGGGTCGGCGGCGTCATCGGCGGCGCCGCCGCTGGTGCAGCTGCAGGGACGGTACTGGGACCGATCGGAACCCTGATCGGCGCGGCCGTCGGTGTCGTTGTCGGCAGCGCAGCTGGTAAAGGCGTGGCAGAGCGCATCGATCCCACCATGGAGACGGAGTACTGGCGCGGCGAATTCGCCAATCGACCTTATGTGGATCCGTCCAAGGAATTCGATCGCGACTACGCCACCGCCTACGGGTTTGGCCTGCAGGCCAGGGAACTGGAGCCTGGGCGTCGCTGGGAGGAGCGTGAGGCCGAGCTTGAAAAGCAGTGGCCAGCGCAGCGCGGCACCTCCACCCTCGAGTGGGACCAGGCGCGTGAAGCCGCACGGGACTCCTGGTATCGCGCCGATCGGACCTATGGCACCTACGCAGGCAGTGATGACTACTTCAGGTCGCGCTTTGATCACGCAGCCTATCGTGAGCAGGACAGCGCTTACGAAGATTATGCCCCTGCATATCGCTATGGGACCCGCTCACGCTTCAGTACCGACTTCGGCGGGCGCAAATGGGATGACACCGTGGAGAATGATTTGCGCCTGGGCTGGGAGTCGGCGAAGCATCACTCTCGCCTGACCTGGGATCAGGCCAAGGGGGCGGTGCATGATGCCTTTACCTCCGACGAACCGTTCGATGGCGGACGCAAGGGCTGATCTCTCCTTCACGGCCCTAGCGGTTCATTTGTACGAAGGCCGGACCCAGTCCGGCCTTTCTTCTTGTTGCACGACGCAAGCGCTGGGCGATGGACCCGTGACCAGGCGTGACCTGTTTACTGGACGCACAGTGCAACGCAATGGCCGTGCCCCACGGAGAGTCAATTCGAAACTCTCATGGACCACACACGGCAATCTCTTTCTTTTTTTACGTTGCAGACCTGCGATCAGGATCAGGCCCTGGCCATCCAACTGCAGTGCGAGGCATTCGATGAGAGCGGCATGTGCGCACTTCAACAGCGGAGCTTGTTCGACAGGATCCGGGCGCACTTGATGCGGCAGACACCGGACAAGTCAATGCGGCAGATTGACTCGCTCAGCTGCGGGACAATTAATGCTGGAAGAAATAGAAACGGCGCCGACCCTGGGGTAGGCGCGCAGTCAATCAGAGCAAGCTGAGCTCACGCTCGTACGCGGACTGGCGATGCCGGCGCCCCATGTCGCGCATGATCCGGATATCCTCCTGGCGCAGACGGCGGGACGCAACAATTTGCTGCTTGTAAGCCAGCACGTCCGGATAGGTCCTTGCCAAGGCCAGTGCCTCCTGAACCTGCTCAAGCGAGTCATCCATCTCGGCCAGTGGCGAGCGACTGCTGAATGCGCGCACCCAGCGGGCAAAGCCGGCGGTCTGGTCAAACATCTGTGCAATCAGCCACAGTACAAACAGCATGCCGACCCAGATCAGCAGCACAAGGACAATCTTGGGGAAGCTCGGGTTGTAACTATGCTCCCACAGGTTATCGGCGATCACCGCAAGGGCGGTCAGCGATACACCCAGCCAGAGCATGACCGAACCGGCCAGCCACTGGCCCTTGGCGGTTTCGATCAATTCGCTTTCAACCTCGATATCGCGCTCTGACTTCTGGCGCCACTGCGCAGCCTGCTCGTCGAGTGGTTTGCGCTGCAGGTCGTTGTCGGCCAACAGCAGCTGTAGACCTTTGAATAACTGGCTCATGGGAGCACCTCTCTTGGGGGAGAACTCGATGGCAACCATCTGATCGCCATCGAGTGCGATCCAGCTTACGCAGGCCGTACGCAAACAAGGTGTGAGGTACTGATGCTCTTTTCACCTGCCACATGTATGAATAAGTGACCGATCGATACTGGGCAAGCGATCCGAATGCAATGCAAGGATGATCAACGCGAGAGGAGCATGGGTTTGCGCGCAGAACCTGACAATGACAACTCCAGCAGCATTGAAAAGATGATTCGCAAGGCCTGGGCCGAGCACGGCAGGAGCGAAGCGTTCAGAACCGAAGCCCTGCAGCTCAAGGCACACGCAATCTCCGAGGCTGCACCTGCGCAACGGCCGATGGTCAACTTCCAGATCGATGCCATCCTGTGGGACTTGCCCGGCATGACGGCACTGTTCTACTTCCACCTGCAGTAAACCTGTTGGCGGCCGATTTCCGGCCCTGTTGCGATGGCCGCGCGGTCCTCACATACGTCTTGAGTCGATCCGTTCTTTTCTGGCAATTGCGGAAGCGGCACGTGAGCCGCCCGCTACCAGTTCGTCTCGAGTTCGATCTCGATGACCGCCCATAGGAATGCCATCACGGCGCTGCCACGTCCCTGACAGACCAGCTCGGCGGCTGTTTCATCGCCAAGTGCGCGGATCGGCACGGCGTGGTACCAGTCCATCACTGCCTGTGGGCTGGATTCCAGCAACCCTGCAACGGACAAGATGTCCTGCTCGATTGCCGTGTCGAGCAAGGCAAGGCTGGCGTTCATCGCGCGGCCTCGCTGGGTTTCATCGCCACGAAGAAGCAAGCGCCCTGCCCGGCCTGCACATCGGCCAGGCCGACACGCCAGCCATGCGCAGCGCAAATTTCCTGGCAGATCGCCAGGCCCAGTCCAGCCCCATTGCCATCGCGCTGCGACCGCCAGAAGCGCTGAAACAGATGGGCGCGATCCGACGGCGCAACGCCCGGACCCTGATCCTGCACGGAGAACCCGTCAGCTCCCAGCATGACCAGAACGACGCTGCCGGCTGGCGCGTGGTTGAGCGCGTTTTCCAGCAGGTTCTTGGCCAACACAAACAGCGCCGCAGCGTCGCCTTCGATATGGCCAAGTGCCCCTGGCTCGCGCGCAAACTCCAGGTGCACGCTGCGCTGATGTGCAAAGCGCGCGACGTATTCCTTCACCTCTTCCAGCACGCTGCCGGGATCGATCGCAGCGAAGGTGTAGTTGTGCCCCTCACTGACCTCGGCCAGGTGCAGCAGCTGGTGTACCTGACGCGCCATCAGTCCGGTGTCACGCAGCAACAGCTCGGTATTGGCAGCGCCACCCAGTTCGATCTCAGCCTGGAGCAGGGCCAGCGGCGTCTTGAGCTCATGCGCAGCCGCGGCCAGGAACTCCTGCTGCACCCGATAGCCACGTTCCAGACGCTCCAGCGCGGTGTTGAAGCCCTGCACCAGTGGCACGATTTCCAGCGGTACCCGCGCTACATCCAGGCGCGTTGTGAGATTGCGCGGCCCGATGCCCGCCGCCACCTGCGAGACGCGATGAAGCGGCAGGATCATGCGACGCACGGTCAGAAAAACCACGGCGCCGAAGGTCATCAACGCAAGCAGTGCCGTTGCCAGCCCGGCACGCACATACAGCTTGTCGGCGTAGTCGCGCAGGGTCAGCACCAGGCGGTCGCTGCGTGCCACGCGCACGGTAAAGACCTGGTCAGCGTGCCGGATCGAACGCTGGATCAAGCGCAGCTGCCCGCCACCATTGCTGATGGGAACGGCCTGCTCGTCGGGCCCGGGCGACATGCCCATCAACGCCTGAAGCGCCGGCCCCTGCGGACTGTGGGCAACCGAACGACCGGCCGCATCGAAGAGCTGGTAAGCCGCGTCCCTGGGCATGGCGTCGTAAACCCGCGCATTGCCCTGCTTGAGCCAGACATGCACGCTGCCAGCGGGACCGATGCGCAAGCCGGCCTGTATGTCGGCGACCTCTTCCTCCAGTTCTGCGTGCAGCAGGCGGTCCGGAGAGCGGAGGTCAGCACCGATCCAGACCAGCACGCAGGCCACGACCGTCGCCGCGGCCAGGCCGGCAACCGCCGCCAGCATCAGGCGGGCGGTCAGGCTACGCGGACGCATCGGCCGCCCTGAGTGCAAAACCCTGCTGGCGTACGTTGACCAGGCCCACCGCCGCCTCGATCGCGACCAGCTTCTTGCGCAAACGGTGAATGGCCACGTCCAGCGCGTTGGGTGTCACCGCGCCGCCCGCCCCCCATGCCGCGTTCTCCAGCGCAGTTCTCCTGACGGTCTGTCCTTGGGCGCGCAGCAGCGCCAGCATCAGCTGCAACTCTGCAGGCGCCAGGCTGATGCGTTCCTGCCCGGCCAGCATCGAGCCGCTTTCCGGCTCCACGCTCAACCCCAGGAAGCTCGGCGCCACGCTGCGCAGCGCCGTCGGGCGCCGCATCAGGGCACGCACGCGGGCTGCCAGTTCGTCCAGGGCGAACGGCTTGGGCAGGTAGTCATCGGCGCCGGCATCCAGGCCGTCAACACGGTCGCGCAACGCATCGCGCGAGGTGAGCATCAGGCAGGGCGTGCGCACATCGGCGCGCCGCAGCCGGCGCACCAGGTCCAGGCCGTCGCCATCGGGCATGCCGCGGTCGACGATGGCCACCGCATAGCCCTGCCCGCTCAAGCCATGCCAGGCAGATTCCAGCGTCTGGAAGACATCGACCGCGATCCCGGCGCTGGCCAGCCCACGCTCGATCAACCCTGCCAGCCTGGGGTGGTCCTCGATCAGGGCAACGCGGGTCGCGATGGCTGGCGCTGTGTCGGTCATCAGGTTTCCCGCCAGAGACAGGGCGGCTACCTTCTCAGAACGACCAGCCAATGCCAACGCGCGCACCCAACGCGCCGCTGACGTCCGGATCCATCAGCGGGCTGTCGGTGATCTCGCTGGGGAGGAACTTGTAGTTGACCGAGCCGGTGACCTTCCAGTGCTCGCCCAGCGGACGCGAGAACCCCACGCCCACCTGCGGTACCACCGCCGAACCCGGCTGGTAGCGCACCACACCTCGGGCAACTTCCTCGTCCAGGGTCCCGTAGTAGTACTCAACAAGATCACTTGACATCCAGCGCACGCCCACACTGGGCACCAGCGTGGTACGCCCCCAATGGAGTGCATAGCCATAGTCAGCGGCGAACTCGTAGCCGCCACTGGAATCGGTAACGTCGGCCAGCGCCGAGAGCTTCAGTTCGCCCGCGGTGCCTCGCCAGGACGCTGACAGGCCCGCATCCAGGCCATCGTCGCGGTCTTCAAGCAGATCGGCGTTCAAGCCATTGGCAGCCAGTTCCTTTCTTCCCAGGTCGTCGATGTCGAAGCCATCGAACCGCCCGGCAAGCACGGCGTCCAGCGTGAAACTCTCGCCTTTGATGACGTGGACGCCGCCAGTGAGGCCACGCCAGAACACGCGCTCACCTTCGTAGCCGATCAGCGGGAAAGGACGGATACGGGTGCCCTCGCCTGCATAGCCATCATCCTTGACCGAAGCGCCGACCCCGATGGTCCAGCGATCATCTTCCTGCTTGGCCAGCAAGTCACTGGTGCTGGACGGGGACTGTGCCAGCGCGATGGAAGGGAACAGGCAGAACAGGCTTGCAGCGGCTTTCAGGGTCATGACGTCAGGGGGAGTCAGCGAACGGGACGTCAGTCTTTTCCTCTCGGACTTACAGGCAACTTACGGCGATGGCCTGATCTTCAGCTGCGACCGCTGCCGCCGGCCACGCCATACACCTCGCCGGTGGTGAACGCCGAATCACTGGTGGCCAGGTTCACATAGACACCGGCCAGCTCGGCGGGCTGCCCCGGGCGACCCAGCGGCGTCTGCGCACCGAACTGTGGGAGCGCCTCCGGCGGCTGCCCACCTGCGGGCTGGAGCGGCGTCCAGATCGGCCCTGGCGCCACGGCATTGACGCGGATGCCGCGCTCGGCCAGTTGCTTGGCCAGGGCATGGGTGAAGGCCACGTTGCTCGCCTTGGTCTGCGCATAGTCCAGCAGGCACTGCGATGAGTGATAGGCCTGGATCGAAGCGGTGTTGATGATGGCCGAACCGGCGGGCAGATGGGCCAGCGCGGCCTTGGTGATCCAGAACGGCGCGTAGACATTGGTTTTGAAGGTCTGGTCGAACTGCTCGGACGTCAGGTCCTCGATCTGCGGCACGGTGTGCTGGAACGCCGCGTTGTTGACCAGGATGTCCAGACCACCCAGCTGCTCGACTGCATCGGCGACCAGCTGCCGGCAGAACGCCTCGGTACGGATATCACCGGGGAGCGCCACGCCCTTGCGGCCGGCCTGCGCAATCAACGCAAGCACCTCGTCGGCATCCTCCTGTTCCTGCGGAAGGTGCCCAATGGCGACATCAGCGCCTTCCCGGGCAAAGGCGATCGCCGCAGCCCGTCCCATCCCCGAGTCGCCCCCCGTGATCAGTGCCTTGCGCCCTGCCAGGCGCCCTGACCCCACATAGCTGGTCTCACCATGATCAGGACGTGGATCCATCCGTGATGCCAGGCCCGGCCAATCCTGCTGCTGGTGCTTGAACGGAGGCCTGGGGTATTGGGTTCTCGGATCTGGAAGGTGTGCCTGGTGACCGCTCGCCTTTTGCGAGTCGGCCGCGGTGTCACTTTGCTGGTCGGGTTGCCTGGACATCGAATGGCCCTTTTCTCGTTGGAGCGCCATGGTCACTCTGTATGCGCAACCAGCAGGTCAAGTCGAAGTCCCAGCGCGTACACGGAATGGTTACACCGTTAGGACGGCCAGCCCTGGTCTGTGCAGGTCGAACGAGAATGTCCGGGCTTGGCCCAACCACGGGACAATACTGGCCGAAGCACACCACCATCACCTGCACCTATTGGGGAAAGTGCAGGGCGTATTCGCACCTCGATGACAGTCCGGCAACATTGGACCTGACATAACCGAAACCGCCAGCTCGGGCATGCCCCTTACCGCCAGCGGAGCGATCGCAATGGACTTCCTGATCAACGGCGCACCTGTCAGCGCCGAAGTGGATGTGCGCACTTCCCTGCTCGACCTGCTCAGGGAACACCTGCGACTTACCGGCACGAAGAAAGGCTGCGACCAGGGCGCCTGCGGCGCCTGCACGGTGCTGGTCGACGGTGAACGCATCAACAGCTGCCTCGCGCTTGCCGTGCAGTACCAGGGGCGCGAGATCACCACGGTGGAAGGACTGGCACAGGGCAGCCAGCTGCATCCGATGCAGAAGGCGTTCATTGCCCACGACGGATTCCAGTGCGGCTACTGCACGCCTGGCCAGCTGTGTTCCGCCCTGGGCATGCAAGAGGAATTCCAGCGCGGCGTACCCAGCCATGTGACCGCAGACCTCGCGAGCGAGCATCTGGTCTTGAGCCATGACGAACTGCGCGAACGCATGAGTGGCAACCTGTGCAGGTGCGGCGCCTATAACGGCATCGTCGATGCGATTGCCGATGCGTTGGACGCGCCACAGGCCGCCAAGCAGGAGGCCGCATGAAGCCCTTTGCCTACCATCGAGCTGACGCAGCAGACCAAGCCGTAAAACAAGCGGCGCACGCCAACGCACGCTACCTTGGCGGCGGCACCAATCTGGTCGACCTGATGCGAGAAGGCATCGAGCAGCCGGACGTGTTGGTCGACATCACCGCGCTCCCCCACGAGATTTCCCGCACCAGCGAAGGCGGCCTGCGGATCGATGGCGCCACCCGGAATACCGCGGTGGCAGCGAACCTGGAAATCCGCCGGGAATTCCCGCTGCTCTCCCGCGCGATCCTGGCGGGCGCATCGGCGCAGATCCGCAACATGGCCACGGTGGCCGGCAACCTCATGCAGCGCACGCGTTGCGCATATTTTTACGATCAGGCAGCCGCCTGCAACAAGCGTGTCCCCGGTTCGGGCTGTGATGCAGCCGGCGGTTTCAACCGCATGCATGCCATCCTCGGCGCATCTGCAGACTGTGTCGCGACCCATCCATCGGACATGTGCGTGGCGCTGGCCGCGCTGGATGCCACGGTTCATCTGTGCAGCGAAGACGGAGACCGTGCAGTTCCGCTTGTGGAGTTCCATCGCCTGCCAGGCGAACATCCCGAGCGGGACACGGTGCTGCGTGAGGGTGAGCTGATCACCGCTGTTTCCATTCCAGCCGCGCCCGGGCACACGCGTTCGAGCTATCGCAAGGTCCGCGATCGCGCCAGCTATGCCTTCGCCCTGGTTTCGGTGGCTGCCGTGGTTGGCCTGTCGACCGATGGCACGATCAACCACGTGCGCGTGGCATGGGGCGGCGTGGCGCACAAGCCTTGGCGGGCAACCAGGCTTGAAGCCGAACTGCTGGGCAAGCCATTGACCACCGATGCCATTGCCCAAGCTATCGAACTTGAACTGCAGGCCGCGGTCCCGCTCTCCGACAACGCATTCAAATTGCCGCTGCTGCAGCGAACCACCGCCGCCGTGCTCGCCGAACTGGCCGGAGGTGCGCTGTGACCTTGCAGGAGATGATGAAGACCGTGCTGCGGCACGTTCCCGAGGCGTTGCTCCCGGGCACGCGGCCGGAACAGCTGGAAGGCCCGCGACCCAATATTGGCGTGGCGACACCGCGCATCGATGGCCCGCTCAAGGTCCAGGGCAAGGCCCGCTTTGCCGGTGAAGTGTCCCTGGACGGCATGTTGTATGCCGCGCTGGCCCACAGCACGATCGCCCGCGGCCGGATCGCTCACCTGGACGTCTCCCGGGCCGAGGCGGCCGCGGGCGTCGCGTTGGTCATGACGTACCGCAACGCGCCCCGGCTGAAGACGCCACAGGCCTTCGGACAGGGCAGCGGCGTGGCAGGCGCAGCCCTGCCGGTCATGCAGGACGAACAGATCCACTGGAACGGTGAGGCGGTCGCAGTCGTCCTGGCAGCCACTGCCGAGCAGGCCAATTACGCCGCCACCCTGGTTGATGTGTCCTATGCACTCGAACCGGCGATCACCGATTTCCAGCGCGCCAAGGAACATGCGCACCAGCCGGAGTCGGTCCTGGGCGAATCGCCATTGCTGGAGATTGGAGACGCCGAGTCCGCGCTGGCCAAGGCTTCGGTCAGGGTGGATCAGATCTACACGACCCCTCGCCACAATCACAACGCCATCGAACTGCATGCGGTGACGGTGCAGTGGCAGGACGACAACCTGGTCGTCCACGACGCCACGCAGATGCTCAATGGGACGGTCTCCACGCTCGCACAGGTCTTCGACCTGAAGCCCGAGCAGGTGCGTGTGCTGTCTCCGTTCGTCGGCGGTGGCTTCGGCGGCAAGGGGCTGTGGACCCACCAGATGCTGGCCGCGGCGGCGGCCAAGCTCGCCGGACGACCCGTGAGGCTCTCGCTCAGCCGCGAGAGCGTCTACCGCCTGATCGGCGGGCGTACCCTGACCGAACAGCGCGTGGCACTGGCCGCCAATCCCGACGGGACCCTCGCCGCATTGATCCACTCCGGCGTGGTGGCCATGACCGCGCATAACAGCGTGCCCGAACAGTTCACCTTTCCCGCCCGCCATCTCTATGCCGCAGACACCATGCGCCTGGAACAGCAGGTCGCTGAAATGGACATGCTGGCCAACACCTTCATGCGCGCTCCCGGTGAGTCGGTCGGGACCTTCGCGCTGGAGTCTGCGCTGGACGAACTGGCCGAACAGCTCCAACTTGATCCAATCGAACTGCGTCGTCGCATCGAGCCTGACAAGGATCCTGCCAGCGGCGCGGAGTTCTCCTCGCGCCATCTGATCAAGGCCTACGCGGACGGCGCCAAGGCCTTTGGCTGGGAGCAGCGCGCCGCGCCTGGCACCAGGCGCGAGGGCGAATGGCTGATCGGGATGGGGGTGGCCACGGCGACCTATCCCTACTACCGGATGCCAGGCTCTGCCGCACGCGTTCGCCTCGCGGCCGACGGCACGGCGCACGCGTCAACCGCAGGCCACGAAATGGGGATGGGCACCGCGACCGTCCAGGCCCAGCATCTGGCCGACCGGCTTGGACTGCCGCTGGATCGCGTGTCATTCGAATACGGCGACAGTGCCCTGCCTGCAGGTGCGATGGCCGGTGGCTCGTCCCAGACCGCGGGCACGCTTGCTGCAGTCGAGGCAGCGGTCAGCCAGCTGCTGAAGGACCTGCTGAAACAGCTGCCCAGGGACTCGGGGCTGCATGGCTGCAAGGCCGACGCACTCGTTCCGCGCGACGGCGGCCTTGGCCGCAGCGACGATGCCAGCGTGCACGTGCCCTACCCCACGCTGCTGCGACAACTGGGTGTCGACCACCTGGAAGCCAAGGCAGACGCGCCGGCGCCAATGGAGCTGATGAGATACTCCATGCATTCCTATGGCGCCCAGTTCTGCGAGGTCCGCGTCAATGCCATCACCGGCGAAGTAAGGGTCAGCCGTTTCCTTGGCTCATTCGACACCGGGCGCATCCTCAATCCGCAGACGGCGACCAGCCAGTTCCGCGGCGGGATCATCATGGGCATCGGACTGGCGCTCACCGAACAGACCGAGTTCGATCCGCGTAGTGGGCGAATCATGAATCGCAGCCTGTCCGAGTACCACGTCCCGGTCCACCTGGATGTGCCCAACATCGAGGTGATGTGGACGGACATCCCCGATCCCCACACGCCGCTTGGCGCACACGGCATCGGCGAGATCGGCATTACCGGCGTTGCCGCTGCGGTGGCCAACGCCATCTACAACGCCACCGGCAAACGCATCCGCAGCCTGCCGATCACGCTGGACAAGCTGCTCTGAAGTTTCAAAAGGAAATCGGCCGCCCAGCGCCAATGCAGGTCGGCTGAAGCGAGGCCCCTGGCGCGCACGGCGTCCGGCCTTCGCGCGCCCTGTGTCACGCAGTTCAATTCGGCGTGAAGCCCAGCATCGTTACGAGATCAGCGGCCTCTGCCTGCATGCCGGCCTCGGTGGCGGAGGGCTCACCATCGACGATGGCGCGGATGGCCAACTCTTTCCGCACGGCCTCGCGTGCTCCTTCATCCAGGTGCCTCAGCAGGCCTCGTAGGGCGGCGCGGTGTGCCTCCAGCCGCCCCTGGAGCTCTTCGAACTCTTCGCGGATCACCAAGCTATGTTCCATCACGCTCACCCGCCATGCACTCGACCCTGCCCAGTCCGGACATTCCTCCAGCGCGGGTGAAAGCCGCGTCGCCGGTTTTGCCGTGTCAATGGCCGGTCAAACGCCGGATTCGGCTACACCTGTGGCATCGGCCGAGCGCGTGCGCGCTGCATTGTCCATGACGAGCTGATGGATATACGCGAGCTTGGACTTGAGCGAGATGTTGATCACGAAGGGATAAAGGTCGTTCTGGCCCATCGCGCGATTGAGGCTGTTGACCGCATAGGTCAGGGGAAGCCAGGCATCGATGATCTTCTGGAAATCGCGCACGCCGTGGGGATCGAAATCAATTCGAGATCCCATGAACTGGGCATCTGGCACATCCGGTTGCACCCGGATGCCGAAGGCGCCCGCCATCTCCAAGGTATCGACGATATGGAAATAGTGCGCCCATGTCTCGGCCCAGTCCTCCCATGGGTGCACGGTGGCATAGGGGCTGACAAAGCGCTCCTGCCAGTCGTCCGGCGCACCGAAGTTGTAGTAGTCCGCCAGGGACCTGGCGTAGTCGCGCCGCTCGTCCCCGAACAACGCCCTGAACCTGTGGCGCTCGTCTGAGCCCGCGTCCCGAACGAGCCTGTCCCAGTAGTAATGGCCGACCTCGTGCCGGAAGTGTCCAAGCAACGTCCGGTACAGCTCGCCCAGGCGGACCCGCGACTTCTCACGCTCGGCATCATCTGCCTCGCTCAGCGAGATGGTGATCAGTCCATTCTGATGACCCGTCATGACCTGCGGCATGGCGGGCTGATCGGCCAGGAAGTTGAACACCAGCGGCTCGTGATCGCCCTCGCCCGGCGCGGGTGCGGGCAGATGCAGGCGCAAGATCGTGTAGTACAGGCGGCGCTTGGCGACCTCGATGCGCCGCCAGGCCTCGATTCTCTTCTCGCAGCTGAGGTCCGGGATCGTCCTGTTGTGCCGGCAGGCCCTGCAGAATGCGGCGTCATCGGCGCTGTCGATCAGCCAGTTGCACGCGCCATAGGTCGCGTTGGAACACAACCTCCAGCGCCTGTTCTGGTCAGCCACGTGTACCCACAGCGCGCCTTCAGCGGCGACCGCGACCATGGCAGCCTGCTTGGGATCGAAGGCCAGGCGCGCGCCGCACCGCAGGCACTGGGAATTCTCGAAGTAGACGACGTGGCTGCACACGTCACAGGTGAAGAGCTTCATGATCTAGGCGAACTGCGCCTGCTCGGCCCGGGTCCAGACGTTGACCGATAGGGTCTTGAGCGATCCATAGCTCATGAGGAATGCCACATCGGCCGCATCGCGTCCGTAGCCGATCACCGCGCGCCCTGCCCTACGCTCGGGCTGGGTCGCGTCGAAGGTGTACCAGGCATCGCCGACGTAGGCTTCGAACCATGCATGCAGGTCCATTGGTTCGAGACCATGCAACCAGCCGACCACCATGCGCGCCGGGATATCCAGTGCCCGACACAGCGCGATGCCGACGTGCGCAAAATCACGGCACACCCCCACCCGCTGCTCGATGGTGTCGCGCGCACAGCTGTGCGCGTCGCTCACGCCATAGCGATACTCGATGTTCTGCCGGATCCAGGCCCGGATCGCTTCCACCTGCGCATACCCGGGCGCAAAGCCGTTGACGATCTTCGTCGCCAGTGCGAGCAGCTCGGGACGGTCCGATGCGCAGTACCGGCTCGGCAGGGTGAACTGCAGCGTCTGCGCGGGCAACGCAAACGGCGTGACAAGCCCAGCCGCCTCATCGAATGCAAGCGCGTCATCGGCGTCCAGGGTGGCCTCGATGGAAACCCGCATCTGGCCTTCGGGGACCCAGAAGCGCTGGCAGAAGTTGCCGAAGGTATCCAAGTACTCTTCAAAGGCATGCCGCGACTGGAAGCCGGTACGCCCGTCGACCCGCCACACGCATTGCGCATCGCGGGGCCGAAGCATGGAGACCACCGGGCTTGGCGCTTCTGCCTCCAGGAGCAGTTCGCAGCCGGCAAGCATCTTCATGGGGCACTCCTGTCGTGGGCGCGCATTCTGAGTGCAGGTTCGTGCAGCAGATGTATAGGCCTGTCAGGCCAAACGCCCGCCCGATCGTGGCCGCGCAACGGCGCTGCGTTGCACCGACAGACCTTCACATCCTGCGTGAAGCGCGTTTGCTGACAATTCCGCGCTGGCGGGATGCCGCGACTCGACCTTGGGGACACTTACACGATGTTTTGGATCATTGCGGGCGCGGTGGTGGCGACCCTGGTCGCGGTGCTGTTCGCGCTGAATTTCGCCACGCCCGAAAAGAAGCTCGAACATATCCCTACGCACGAATACAACGTCACCGACCCGATGTTCAAGCGCCAGATGTCTGCACTTCTGGGGCCGACCATCCTGCCGGGCAACAAGATCGAGGTGCTGAACAATGGCGCGGAGATCTTCCCGGCGATGCTCGACGCCATGCGCTCGGCCCGGCAGACCATCACGTTCGAGACCTACATCTACTGGTCTGGCGATATCGGACGTGCGTTCAGCGAGGTGTTGTGCGAGCGTGCCCGTGCCGGCGTTGCAGTCCGTACAACAATCGACTGGGGTGGCAGCCTCAAGATGGACAACGCGCTGATCCAGAAGATGGAACAGGCCGGCGTTGAAGTGCATCGCTACCGTCCGCTGGCCTGGTACAACCTGCACCGGGTCAACAATCGCACCCACCGCAAGCTGCTGGTGGTCGATGGGAAGATCGGCCTTACCGGCGGCGTCGGCGTTGCCGACCAGTGGATGGGCAACGCGCAGGACCCCGAACACTGGCGGGATACGCACTATCGGATCGAAGGCCCTGTCGTGGCCCAGGTGCAGGCGGCGTTCAACGACAACTGGATCAAAAGCACTGGCCGGGTCCTGCATGACCCTGAGTTCTATCCAGAGCTCCCACCGGCTGGCGATACCGATGCACAGCTGTTCCTCGCCTCCCCTGCAGGCGGCAGCGAGAGCATGCACCTCATGTACCTGCTTTCCATCGCAGCCGCAGCGACGAGCATCGATCTGGCAGCGGCCTACTTCGTCCCTGATGACCTGATTTCCAAGGCGCTGCGTGATGCGGCGGCCCGCGGCGTCAAGATCCGGGTCATGCTGCCCGGCCCGCATATCGATTCGAGCTCCGTGCGCCTGGCGTCCAAGGCAAGCTGGGGACCATTGCTGCAGGCAGGGATCGAAATCCATGAGTTCCAGCCCACGATGCTGCACACCAAGCTGCTCATCATCGACAAGCTGCTGGTCTCGGTGGGTTCGACCAATTTCGACATCCGCTCCTTCAGGCTCAACGACGAAGCCAGCCTCAACATGTACGACCCCGACATGGCCGAGCGCCTGAGCGCGGTCTTCGAGCTCGATCTTAAAAAGTCCAAGCGTTACACCCTCGAGCATTGGCAGCACAGATCCCTTTCCGAAAGGCTGTTCGAAACCCTGGTACTGCCCTTCAAGTCGCAGCTGTGAGCATGTGCCTGAACGGCTCCGCGTCGCGGTGAGGCACGCAAATTGAAATCAACGCGAGGGACGCAATGAAGGATGAGCGCCCGCGGTTGGGCGCCCTACGGAGAAATGCATGCCGCACCATGAAAAGATCGCCCTGCGTGGCGTGATCGAAAATGTCTTCGCCCATCGCTTCACCGTGCTTTCCAAGGGCCAGACCCACCTTGCCGACCTGGGTCCCAAGGGCGCTGAAGCTTTCCCGCTTGTGGAAGGCTTGACCGTTACCCTGGAAGGCGAGCGACGGCCCTCGGAGATCAAGGTCCTCCGGATCAGCAAGAAGGGCGGGCATCCTGTGGACATCGAACACAAGAAGCCTCACCACGGCCCCAAGCATCACCATCCCGATGTTGCGGCCGATCCGGAATTGATCTTGAAGGCCGTCGGCAAAGCCGGCTGGACGGTCGAAGGAGAACCGGAGCGCAAGCCCAAGCACTTCGAGGTCCTGGCCTACCAGGGCGAGGGAGATTGGACCGAACTGCATGTCGATTTCGCAGGCGTGATCTACAAGGAAAAGCCGGCCGACGCCCACAAGTGGGGCATCGAGGCTTAAACGCTCGCCAGGAGCCTCGGTAGACCCGAGGCTCCATCTTGCTCGATCAGTCAGAAGCCGCAGAAAGCGAAGCTCTTCACCAACCGATTAGCGCGCTGCAGGTAGAACCAACTCCTTCTGCTGTTGATCGGAGCTTGAGGCGGTATGGTTAAAGCCGAGTTCTCCCTTGGCGAAGCACGACGCATCGCGCTGACAGCGCAAGGATTCAATTCCTTGCATCGCGACGGAGCTGCTGACGCGGCTGGCCTGCGCAGGTCGATCGCACGCCTTGGCCTGCTGCAGATCGACAGCGTCAATGTGCTGGTCCGGGCGCACTACATGCCTTTGTACTCGCGCCTGGGTGCCTATGATCGATCGCTGCTGGACGCGGTGATCTGCAGCAAGGCCAAGCGCCTGTTCGAATACTGGGGACATGAGGCTTCCCTGCTCCCCCTGGATGTTCATCCGCTGCTGCGATGGCGGATGGAGCGCGCTCGCCAGGGAATCGGCGTGTGGAAACAGCTCGAGCCATTTGCAGGCAGCCGCCGTGGTGAAGCCGATGCCATGCTGGACCGCATCCGCAGCGACGGCCCCCAGGCGGCTTCAGATCTCGCCGGCAGCAAGGTATCCAAGGGCATGTGGGCCTGGAGCGATGCCAAGCACGCGCTGGAATGGCTGTTCTGGGCGGGCTTGATCACCTCCACGCATCGGCGCGGCAGTTTCGAGCGCGTCTATGACCTACCGGAACGGGTGCTTCCAGCCGCCATCCAGGCCCAAGCAACGCCAACTGCACGTGACGCGCAACGGAACTTGCTTGCGCGCTCGGCGAAGGCATTAGGCATCGCCACAGCCGAAGACCTACGCGATTACTACCGGATTCCGGCAGCGGACGTGGCAGCGCCGATACAGGACCTCGTTGAGGATGGAACGCTCGCCATAGTCCGGGTCAAAGGCTGGAAGCAGCAGGCCTATCTGCATCGCGACGCAAGTGCAGGACGCAAGACAGACGGCGCCACGCTTCTATCGCCATTCGACCCGCTCATCTGGCATCGGCCACGAACTCTGCGGTTGTTCGGTTTCCACTATCGCCTGGAGATCTACACGCCTGCGCACAAGCGTGAGCATGGTTACTACGTGCTGCCATTCCTGATGGACGGCCAAATCGTCGCACGCGTCGATCTGAAGGCTGATCGCAAGTCCGGAATCCTCATCGTCCAGCGTGCCCACCTCGAGCCCGACCCTCCACGTGACACAGCCAGGCGACTTCGTGAGGAACTCGATCTCATGGCTAGCTGGCTTGGGCTGTCGGACATCCGGATCGAACCACAGGCGGCTGCCGCCCTGACCGTTCAATAGGCCTAATCTTCCGGTCAGAAGCAGCCATCCGCACCATGGGTCCTCCGAGAACTGGGAGCTTGTGAGTGGGTCGCGGGTATTACAGGCGGCCGGAGGCACGCAGCTGGACGGCCAGTTCTTCAATCTGGCGCTCCCCGGCCGCCAGCGCCTCCCCGCTGGTGTGGATCGAATAGCGTCCCATCACCAGGTCGTGCTCATGCGGTTCCGCCGAGCCGATCACGAAGATGGTGTCGACGTTGGTGGTGAGCATCACGGGCGCATCGGTTTCATCGAAGACGACCAGCTCGCCGTGAGCGACCTCGGGCGACACCAGATGGCCTTTGACGACGGCGAGCCACAGGACGCGGTGCCCGGCCGGCGCCCGGTAGGACCACGAGCTCCCGGCCGCAAGCGACACAGCGAAATAATTGACCGGAAGGTCCACGTCGATGCGCGACCCCACCGTCCCGGACGTTCCGAGCAGGACCCGCGCCGGACCATCGCTGTCGATCTGATCGGCCGCAATGTAGGCAGACTCGTATGGTGTCAGCTCAAGCGCTGGCGGCAGTGCGACCCAAAGCTGGATCCCAATCAGGGCGCCGGCCTCCGAACCGCCGGCGTGCCACATCCCGCGTCCGGCCTTCATCCATTCCAGGCTGCCATCGGCAAGGATTCCAGACTCACCGCTCGGATCTGTGTAGTTCGCCGTGCCCTCGGCAACATAAGTCACCGTTGCGATGCCAGAGTGCGGGTGCAAACCAAATCGCGATGCGGCGCCGTCCTTCTGGAACACGTCGAGCAGCACGAAGGGCTTGAGGGTGCGGCCAAGCCCGTTCGGGCTGATCAGCCGGGTGAGCGGACCATGTCGCTCGCCGCGCGTGCGCTGGATCACCGCTCTCGACGCATCACCGGAGTGGGCGTGGTCCTTGAGCATGCCAACTCCCTCCATGTCAGGCCGCTGCCTTGGCCGCAGTGGTCGCCTTCGCCCACCAGACAAGCTCGTCCAACGCGGCCTTGGTCTGGTTGAATAGACCCTTCTCGATCGCCTCCATCGCGAGGTTGCCCCCCATCGGAAAGATCGCGAAGAAGTCCGCGCCGCCGATGTGGACGGCCGTGCGGGTCGAGACCATCTGCAGTTCAACCGCGATGCCGCGCAAGTGTTCCAGTGCCCGTGCCCCACCCATGCCGCCGTAGGCGATGGCGGTGAAGGGCTTGCGATTCCACTCGTTGTAGGCCTGATCGAGCGCGTTCTTCAGCGCGCCGGTGATCGAATGGTTGTACTCGGCCACGACGAAAATGTAGCCGTCGTACTTGTCGACCTCCTGCTGCCAGCGCTGGGCTTCGGGACTCTTGCTGGGCATGTAGAGATTGGAAGCCATCTCGTCGAACAAAGGCAGCGAGAAGTCCCGCAGGTCGAGGATCTCTGCCTCCATGTCGCCCCGAGCGTTGGCCTGGTCCAGGATCCAACGCGCGGGTTTGTCAGCCATGCGCGTGTCGCGTGTTGAGCCAATTACAATGGCGATATTGAGCTTTTTCGTCACGTACGTTTTCCCGAATTGATCTGCCAAGCGAAGCGCAAGAAGTCATTGCTCGAAAGCTTGGCGGCACCGCGGCTGGCAACCGCCTGTGACCATTTGCGTGATCCCAACTATAGAGAGTGGTCATGACTTCACAAGAAGGCACCGTTGCGTGCTCAGGTATCCAAAAAGAAACCAGCAACTGCATCTATATCAACCAGATGCTCGGGCAGATCACCGACAAGTGGACGCTGTTGGTCATCAGGGCGCTTCGCGGCGGACCTCTTCGGTTCAACGTGCTGCGACGCGAGCTCGGGACCGTGAGCCAGAAGGTGCTCACCGGCACGCTGCGCAGCCTGGAAGAGACGGGTTTTGTGTCCCGGACCGTCACTCCCGTTGCGCCCGTGCGCGTGGACTACGCGTTGACGGATTTCGGACGGGAGTTCCTCGAGCCTGTCGAGACACTCTCGACATGGGTGGTCAGCAACATCGCGCGCATCGAGGACGCCCGATCCCGTTACGCGGCGAGCCAGGAGCAATAGTGCGTAACGCCTGACTCGAGGTCGGATCGAGCATTCTCCATCGCAAGAGGCCTGACGCCATGACGCCTAGCGTGGTGCACGCCATGTGGCTTTGCGGGTCCGTCCCTGACACACGCTTGTCGCACACTGGTCCGCGCGCACCTGCCTCCTGGGCTTAATAGAGTCGGGTGATTGAGTTTTCCCGCGTTGGCACGCCGCCAGCGTTTTCATGTCGAATTACGGGACCGTACTGGCCATGCTCAAGCGCAGATGGGTCACAGCTGCGACTTGATCGGCAGGACGATCTTCTCGAAGAGCTTTTCCTTCACGGGCCGCGATCGCCAGTCTTCCAGCGTGTAGGGCGTGGCCTTTCTCAGGTCACGCTCGAATACCTGCGTCATGACGGCGGCGAATGCAGGGTCGTAAACGTTGAGGCTGGCCTCGTCGTTGAGCCGGAAGGACCGGATGTCGAAGTTGGTCGATCCCACCGACACCAGCAGGCCATCGACGATCAGCAGCTTGGTATGCAGCATCGTGGGCTGGTATTCGCTGAACTCCACGCCGGCCTTGAGTAGTGGCTCCCAGCTGGCCTTTGATGCCAGGCGCACCGCATCCGAATCGATATGCGGTCCCGGCACCAGGATACGGATACGAATCCCCCGCTTGCTGGCGTCCAGCAACGCCTGGGTAATGAGCGCGTCGGGGACGAAATACGCGGCCGCCAGATCGATCTGCTTGTTGGCCGCCGCGATGGCCAGCAGATACATCAGGTGCATGCTCTCGCTGCCCCCGGACGGAGAGGCCAGGAACAGCTGCGCATCGCTATGCCCGGCCTGATCTAGCCGAGGGTAGTAATCAGGGCCATTGAGCACCCGCCCGGTGCTCTTGATCCAGTTGTCATTGAAGGCGGCCTGCAGTTGCGCCACCACAGGCCCTTCGACCTTGAAGTGCGTGTCGCGCCAGTGGTCAGGATCCTGCGCATGGCCCATCCACTGATCGGCGATGCCGACTCCGCCTGTAAAGCCGATCCGGCCATCGACCACCAGCAGCTTGCGATGGGTCCGGTTGTTCATGCGGTGCAGGTCATACCATCGCAGCGGCCGGTAGCGCTGGATCCGCACGCCAGCGGCCTCCATGTGCGCCAGCATGTCCTCGTCCATCTTGATGCTGCCGGCCCAGTCGATGGTGATGGTCACGGCCACCCCGGATCGTGCCTTCTGCGAGAGCAGGTCGCTGAGTTGACGACCGATCTTGCCCGACCAGTAAATATAGGTCTCAAAGGTGATGGTCTGCCTGGCCGAGCCGATCGCCTCGAGCATGGCCGGAAAGATCTCACTGCCGTTGTTCAAGACGGTGATGCGGTTTCCCGGCAACACCGTCGGTCCCAGCAGCACTGACATCTCGCGCTTGAACTGGGGATCGTCCACGCCGTACTGATGGCGGGGCACGTGCTCGAGCTTCTTCTCCGGAGTCGAAAAGTTCACCGCGAAAAGGATCCCCAGCCCCGTCAGCAGCACCGTGGCTGCGATGGTCCATGCCTTGCGGCCCCGCCCAAACCCTGTTGCCATTCCATCCCTCCAATCAGGAAGCCGAGTCTGACATCAGGGTCGTGACCTTCGCTCACGTTTGGCGCGCATCGAGCGCAGATCGGTAGGCTTCGTGGCGAACCAGCGTCTCGTCCACTGCGCGCGCGATGGCCCGAACTACCGTGAATGAGGATTGGGCTCCGGCCTGACTTCATGGGGCACAAGCTCGCGCGTGGCGATCGTTCCCCGCCTTGGCAGCGCCCAAACCCCACTGCCGAGGCCATCGCTCAGGGCACATGGGTGAAGGTGCTGGAGCAGTGGCGCCTACTCGCTTCCCCTTCCACGTGCGCCAGCCGCAGATTCCGATTCTCGCTCGCTCTTCTTCCACCATTTCCCCAAGGTGATCAGGCGACATTGGATGCGTATCCGGCCAGCCAGAATGAGGTTCCGAATCTGGAAGATGTAGCTTCCTCCGACGCCTAGCCTTGATCAGGCCAAGAGTGACCCTGCGGCGCTACACGGGTTGGGGTAACGATTGGGACTCGCCGGCGAGTGGATCACGCTGATTCTCGTCGAACAGGCGGTTCGAGTGGTCAGCCAACCTCCGGGCGTCCTTCTCCGCATCGATAAGTTGCGCACGCAGCTCCATCTCGTCGGCGACCAGCTCCAAGTGATAGGAGGAGCTCGGAGGGCTGATTGCCCCCTTATAGATGCCGTTGACGCCATGGACGGTGAGTGAGCGGATACGGGCGACGGCTCGGCTGGCATCGCCGTGAAAAGCTGCCAGCTCTTGAGCATGGCCTTTCAGTGAACCGAAGGTCCCCGCGCATGGCGCCGAGTGGCCCAGCTCCTCCAACCTTTGCTCGCCCTTGTGGGCCGCCATCCATAGCCGGAAAACCTGGGATTCCGCGCTGCGTTGCGCTGCGAATCTAAGTTGGCGTGCCGTCATCAGGTCCCGCTGTGCGCGGCGAATCTCCCGACTCGTGAACCAACTCCTCAACTTCCACATCGTGCTGTCCGCGCAGGGGGTGAACTGACGGTGCCACGTGGCCTGTGAACGGAGGGAGACAGTGAATCTGTACGGAGTCGTGGACCGGCAAGCGAAGCCTCGGAGACGCCTCCATCACCCCGATACACGTAGCTTAATGAGCCCTCCAATACGGGAGCTCGCGGATGACCTTGCTCAAGCTCGTCGACCAGCTTGGTCGCATCCTGGCACTTCCGCCAACGGTACGCATCGAGCACAGCGGCGGACCTTGGCTTGTGACTGGCGCTGTGCGCATCCCGCTCCCAGCAGAGCCTGAAGAGCTGACCAGCGAGAAGTTGACCATGATCAAGCGGTCGGTGCCTGGCTCACGCTGGGTCTAAAAAACGCCCACCTCGTTTTTCCGTCAACAGGCCTTCTCAGGGTGTTGCCATGTCGTCGTGACGACAGCTACCGGCCACCAACAGGCGTCTTGTTCAAGTTGTCTCGCATCTTTCGATGCCTTGCGTCTTGCGAGATGCAGTTGAAATGCTGCGCAGGCGGTCAGGCCGCATCCCTGGCAGCAAGAATCCGCTCCAGCGCATCAAAGAACTGCTTTGCGCCGTAGGGCTTGGCAAGCGACGTCTCACGCACGATTTCTGGGTGACTGAGGTTTACAAGCGCCGTCGTGTAGAAAAACGGGATTCCACGCGCCCTGAGAATGGCGGCTGCCGCGAAGCTGGTCTCAGCACCCAGATTGACATCAAGGATTGCCGCGTCGATCTCCTCGTTGCTCGCCATCTCCTTGGCCACCTGCAGGGTTTCTGCGGGGCCAACGACATGCAAGCCGCGATATTCCAGCAGATCGACGGCCAGCGTGGAGATGAGACGATCGTCCTCCACCAGCAGGACGCGTTTGTTCGCGCGAACGGGACTGTCGCCTTCTACCAAGTTCGAACCTGCGCGCAGGGTATTCATTGTGATTCCTTGGACGACGCGCACTGAATCTCGTCGTCAGGCTGTTTCGATGTATCCACTGCGGTTGCAGGCTGGATTGGAAATTCGATTCCCACACGCGTACCCGAGACACTGTCTGAAGCAACGAGCGTCGTACCACCGTGTCCGGAAGCGATCACGCTCACGATGTATAGACCCAGACCTACGCCGCCACCGTGATGGGTGGATCCCCTGGTCATCGCCTGAAACAAACTTGGCATTAAGGATTCCGGAATCGGCTCCCCGCTGTTTTCGACTGTCAGGCGCGCGGTTTCCCCATCAATGACGGATCGAACTGTGATGCCGGCCCTGTTATCTCCATAACGCGCCGCATTGGCCACGAGGTTCCCCAGCACGCGGACAAGACGCTCGGCATCGGCACTGACCGCTGCCTCGCCCTCACTGCGATGCTCGATGGCAATGCCACGAAAAGCCAACCTCAGCTCGTCCACACCCGTGGCGATCACGTGATGGAAATCGACGTCATGTCGATTCATCGCCATCTCCCGACCGGTCTTGGTCAGGGTGAAGTCCAGCAGGTCTTCAACCAGCAGCAACGCACGGTCGACTGACTGGTTGATGCGCTCGGACAGGCGCAAGCGCTTGGGATCGACATCGTCCAGGACCAGCATCTCGGTCCCCATGCGGATGGCCGTCAGCGGATTGCGAAGATCATGGCTCACGATCCCGATCAGCTGCTCGGCGAACAGCGAGCGCTGGTCCGCCTCCGCCTGCAATTGCGTCCGCTCCAGCAGCAATTCTTCTGCGCTTGCACGCGCCTTGACCAGCTCCCGCTCGTATCGGTCCCGGTCCGTGGCGACGGATGCCGAAATGGAGTGGCAGATTTGCCCATCGGCCAGGACCAGCGTCCTGGCATTGACCAGCATTGGGACTTTCCTTCCCTCTCGATGCTGGAAATCCAGTTTGATCTCCGCGACCGAGTGCTGCAGCTGCATCAACGGTAGCCAATGGGTCTGATGGAAGATGCGCGCACCGACCGTCAGCAGCTCCTGAAACCGCTTCGTCCCCTCCAGCGCTCCTGCCTCATACCCCAGCCAATCGCAGAAGGTGCCATTGATCCTGAGGATCATGCCCCTGGCATCGGTCAGCACGAGTCCGCATGCCGCACCGGCAAACATCACCTCGTCAGTAACGACCATGCCTGCGTCAGCGCTTCGGCAAGGAGAGCGAGCCCAGGAAGGCCTCGATCTCCCTGGCGCAGGCCTTGGGGGCGCTGAGGTGCGGACAATGGCCAATGTTCTCCACGAGGCGAAGCGTGCCATTGGCGACAGTGCGACTGGTGTACTCACCCACCGAGACGGGCGCGATGAAGTCGTCCGTGCTCTGAAGCACTAGGGCGGGCGCGGTCAATCTGGGGAGGTCGGCAAGGTTATTGGCCAGGAAGGTGGCCCGCGCGAACCTCGCCGCGATCTGCGGATCGGTCCTGCAGAAGCTGTTTCTGAGCTCGTCGGTCAGCTCCGGCTGGTCAGGCGCGCCCATGATGACCGGCGCCATATCGCCTGCCCATCCCAGGTAGTTGCCCTCCAGCGTCGTCAGCAGCTCGTCGATATCGGCGCGTTCGAACCCTCCGACATAGTCCCCTCGATTGATGTAGGACGGCGAAGGGCCAATCATCACGTGCGCGGCAAACAAACCAGGCGCCCGCTGATCCGCGATCAGGCCGACCATGGCACTGACCGAGTGGCCGACCAGCACCAAGGGCCCCGCGCCCGCGGCACGCGCCACCGCGATCAGGTCATCGGCGTATCCATCGAGAGTCGCGTAGCGCTCGGCGTCGTACTGGCTCAGATCCGACCCGCCGCTGCCCATGTAATCGAACAGGACGATCCGGAATCTGCGCTGCAGTTCAGGCGCCAGCAGGCGCCACATGTTCTGGTCGCATCCGTACCCGTGGGCCAGAATCAGCGTGAGATCGCCCTCGCCAAGCGAGTGGACATTGTTCCGCAAACGAATGTCCATACGGCGCGCCCCGGGTGTCGCAGACAGCTTAGCACCAACATCGGATTTGGACCCTTCGGCCTGCGCTCCGATCGGCCAGCTCCGTGCGGCCAAGGCCCGCCGGCGAACGACCCCGAAAAGCCAGCGCGCAGCGCGCAATCCCGTACCAGGAATGCGAAGAACGTGCGCCGAACCCGCCAGACCGTTCGGTCACCCGACGTCCTCCGCCATCGCAACGCAATGCCGTGTCAGGGCTGCGCCTGATCCGGCCTGACCAGCCCGTGCCGCTGTAGCAGCAACGCCAGGCGGCGCCGGACGTAGGGCAGTTCGCACTCGGGGCAGTCATCGAGGATGCCCTGCGCCAGCGCATCGAACTGTGGCCAGAACTGCGTCGGGTGGCGCAGCTTCTCCAGCCAGTCGGGCAGCATGTCGCCGAGCTCCTGCAGCTGGCGGTCAAGCGATTCGCGCGTACTCATCACACCGCTCCAGGCCATCCAAGCGTTACCGCGTGGGTGGCGCCATCGTCGGACAGGGGGAAATCCAGCGCGGCCTGCGGCACGCCATCGAGCATGAGCGCCGGGATGCCCGGACGCTGGCGCACGTCGATCACATAGAGGCTCGTGCCGAAGCGATAACGCAGCTGATACCCAGGCCAGTCCGCGGGGATGCACGGGGTGATCCGCATCCGATCGCCCGTGCGATGCAGGCCGAGCAGCGATTCGGTCAACAGCCGGTACATCCAGCCCGCCGCGCCGGTATACCAACTCCAGCCGCCACGTCCGATGTGGGGTTCCACGGCATAGACATCGGCGGCCAGCACGTAGGGCTCGACCTTGTAACGCTGGGCTGACGTCGCATCGCGCGTATGGCCGATCGGATTGATCATGCCGGCCAGCTGCCAGGCGCGTGCGGGGTCGCCTTGTGCGGCGAAAGCCATCGCCGCCCAGACCGCGGCATGGGTGTATTGGCCACCATTCTCGCGCACGCCCGGCACATAGCCGCGGATATAGCCTGGATCGTGCGTGGTGCGATCGAAAGGCGGCGCCAGCAGCTTGATGACTCCGGCGTCTTCATCGACCAGCTGCGCGTGCATCGCCGCCATCGCCTGCCGGCCGCGCTGCATTGCCGCGACGCCGGACAGCACCGACCAGCTCTGCGAGATCGAATCGATCGCGCATTCTTCCGACTCCGTCGATCCCAGCGGGGTTCCGTCATCGAACCAGGCGCGGCGATACCAGCCGCCGTCCCAGCCGTGCTCATCCAGCGCCTTGCGCAGGGCGTCGGCCTGCGTGGTGCAACGTGCGGCCAGTGCATCATCGCCACGGCGCCGCGCCACCGCGGTGAAGCGCACCAAGGTGTCGTAGAGGAAGAAGCCCAGCCACACGCTTTCGCCCTTGCCCTCTTTGCCGACGCGATTCAGCCCATCGTTCCAGTCGCCGCTGCCAATCAGCGGCAGCCCCTTGCCGCCAAGGCTGGCCAGTCCATGCTCCAGCGCCAGGACGCAGTGGGCGTACAGCGTCTGCGCCTGGCCCACGCGCTGCGGCTGGTCGTAATACGACTCCTCGTCCGGGTTGAGTGGCCGTCCATCGATGAAGCCCACCGGCTCGCCAAGCACAGCCACGTCATCGGTCACGTCCAGGTAGCGGCACACCGCCTGCGGCAACCACAGGAAATCGTCCGAGCAGCGCGTTCTCACGCCACGATCCTGCGGTGGATGCCACCAGTGCTGCACATCGCCCTGCAGGAACTGATGGGCCGCGCTGCGCAGCAGGTGCGCACGGCTCAGGGCCGGCTGCGCGTGGACCATCGCCATGCTGTCCTGCAGCTGGTCGCGGAAACCGAACGCGCCGCCGGACTGGTAGTAGCCACTGCGCGCCAGGTAACGGCAGGCGATGGTCTGATACAGCAGCCAGCCATTGGCCAGCAGGTTCACGGACTGATCTGGCGTCGAGACCTGCACGGCACCCAGCACGTCGTGCCAATGCGCACGCACGGCCGCGAGCGCGGCATGCGAGGCCTTCGCGCCCCGTGCCTGCAGGGCCAACGTGAGCGCAGCCTCGCGCCCCGCAGCCGCGCCCAGACGGAAGGTGGTCTCGAAAGACTGATCCACCGCCAGCGCGACCGGCACCTGGATCGCGCCACAGGGATCCAGCCCTGCCCCGACGCGACCGGACAGGCGCTGCCGTTGCATCGCCGCCGGTGCGGCGAGATCGCCGTTGCGGCCGATGAACTCGACGCGATCGGCCGTGACGCTGCGTGCCGCCGCATCGACATCGAAGAACGCCACGCGCCCTTCGAACTCGGTGTTGTAGGGATTGCGCGCGGTCAACAGCTGGCTGGCCAGGTCCAGCTCGCTGATCACGTGCGCATGCGAGCGTGCCCGGCTGTCGCCCAGCACCCATTCCACATAGCCGGTGATACTGAGCCTGCGCGCGCGGCCGGACTGGTTCTTCAGCTGCAGCACGCTGTACTTGATCGATTTTTCCAGATCGACGAACACCCACAGCGTGCTCGCGATGCCCTGCTCCACGTGGTGGTAGACGCTGTAGCCGAAGCCGTGCCGCACCTCGTAGGCCCCCTGCCCGCGACAGGGCAGCGCCATCGGTGACCAGACCTGGCTGCTGTCTTCATCGCGCAGATAGAACGCCTCGCCACTGACATCGCCGACCGGATCGTTATGCCAGGGCGTCAGGCGAAACTCGTGTGCGTTCTCGGCCCAGGTGTAGCCGGCGGCACTCTCACTGACCACGGTGCCGAACTGCGCATTGGCCAGCACGTTGCACCACGGCGCGGGGGTCGGCTGCCCCTCTTCCAGCACGATGCGGTACTCGCGTCCGTCCTCCGAGAAGGCGCCGAGGCCGTTGCTGAAATGGTGATCGCCAACATCGGGGGCTTTCGGACGTTCCCGCTCGATGACCTCGGCTTGGTGCGGCACAGCGCCTTGCATCATGGGCGGTGCCCGCTCCAGCATCGGCACCTGCACGCGTGCAAGCAGGCGTCGCTCAAGCTGCGCGTCCAGCGTCCCCAGCGTGTCGCTCAGGATCACCCGGGCCACGGTCTGCAGCAGGATGCGATCCTCCTGCGAGATATGCTCGATGGCGCGTACGAAGATGCCGCCCGGACGGTCCATGACGTTGGCTTCCGGATCAGCCGCGATCAAGCCCACGATGCTGTCCTGCAGCTGCTGGCGATAGCCGGCCTGGCTCTCGTTCCAGATGACCAGGTCCACGCGCAGGCCCTTGAGGCGCCAGTACGCATGGGCCTGCACCATCTGCCGGACCAGTTCCAGATGCTCGGTGTCGGTGATGCGCAGCAGGGCGATCGGCAGGTCACCGGAGATCGCATGGCTCCACAGCGCCGACTGGCCGCGACGGTTCTGCAGCAGCACCTCGGCATCGGCGCGCAGCTCCGGCGCGATGAACAGCACCCGCGCCGCGAGGCGCTCGTACAGCTGCACGTCCACCAGCGACGCGTTGAGCTGGCGCCGCGTGACCTGGCTCTGCGTCAGCGCCATCTCGAACACGCGGTCGGCCAGGCGCCGATCGCGATACTTGTCGATGAGTGCAGTGCAAGCCTCGCGCTGGGCGCCCACGCCGGAGACCATGTCGATCTGCACCTGTTGATCAGGTGCCAGCGCGATCCTGCAGCGGATCGCCACGATCGGGTCCAGCACCGAACCGGCCGAATCGGACAGCGCGCCGTCCCCGGTCATCGCCGCCGGGCGACGCGTGCTCTGGCCGCGCCCGATGAAGCGCGCGCGGTCGGTCTCGTAGGAGATCGCATCGACATCCGCGTCGTGCACCGCCACCAGGTGCAGCATCCAGGGCTGTGCTTCGTCGTGCGCGCGCGGACGGCGGGTACACAACAGCGCCTGCTTGTCGGCCAGCAGCTCGGTCTGTACGAACAGGTTGCTGAAGGCCGGATGTGCCTCGTCGGAGAGCGCGGGTGCCAGCACCACTTCGGCGTAGGTGGTGATCTCGATGACGCGGCTCTGGCGCGAACGGTTGCGCAGCCGCAGCCGGCGCAGCTCCACGTCGTCTTCGGCAGAGATGGCGATTTCGAGATGGCTGTCGTAGCCGAGATGGCTGCCCTTGAACTCGGCCTTGGCATCGGAAAAGATCGCTTCGTAGCGATCCACCGGCACGCACGTGGGCTGGTGCGTCGCCGACCAGAACGTACCGCTGCCAACATCGCGCAGATAGCAGAAGGTGCCCCAGTGATCGCGCGTGCTGTCTTCGCGCCAGCGGGTCACCGCCATGTCGCGTGCACGGCTGTAGCCGCCGCCGGCGCTGGTCAGCATGCCGTGGTAGCGGCCATTGGACAGCAGCTGGACCGCGATCTGCGGCGCCGAAGGATCGCGATGGATGCGCAGCGGCATGCCCGCGTCAGGCGGCGTGGCACGTTCGGCCACCTCGGCCAGGCCCTTGGCAAAACTTCCCCCCGTGCGCGGCGCACGCTCCTGCAGCAGCAACAGCGTGGCCTGGAACTCTGGATCCGCGGTGAAGCGCCGCTGCATCGGCGCATCGCGCAGGACGTGGTCGATAGCAAGCAGCGCCATGCCCTGGTGATGGGACATGAAGGAACGCACGATGGCATGGGCCTCGCCGCGCGGTACGCGCGAGGGCGTGTAGTCGATCGCCTCGTACAGGCCGAAGCGGCCGCCGAAGCCCAGCGCATCCAGGCGCTGCAGGTTGCGGCAGGCCGCATCGGGTTCGACCATCAGCGCCATCGCGGTCGCATACGGGGCGATCACCAAGTCCTGTCCGAGCCCGCGCTTGAGCCCGAGCCCCGGCACGCCGAACGCGCGGTACTGGTAATTGCGCTGGGTATCGACCGTGTTGTATCCAGACTCGGAAACGCCCCAGGGCACGTCGCGCGCGGCGCCGTAACGGATCTGGGCCTGCACCGCGCCGTGCACCGTGCGATGCAGCAGGGTCTGCGGATAGCTGGGCATCACCAGGTCGGGCATCAGGTACTCGAACATCGACCCGCTCCACGACAGCAGCGTGGGTTCGCCGCCCGCATCGGTGAGCGTGCGCCCCAGCGCGAACCAACTCTCCTGGGGCAACTTGCCCTGGGCGATCGCGACGAAGTTGCCAAGCCGGGCTTCGGACGCCAGCAGGTCATAGTGGCCGGCATCCAGGCGACGCTCATCGACGTTGTAGCCGATCGACATCAGGTGCTGGGCAGGGCTGTACAGGAAGTCGTACTCCATCAGCGACAGTTGCCCGGCGACATGCGCCAGGCGCTCGAGCTGCTGGATGCGCTCGCTGGCCCAAGCGCGGAGCCTTGCCTCGGTGCTGGCCTCGCGCAGCTGGCGCAGGGTCGGCACGGCGCGCAGGGGATGCGGTTTCAGGCCATCGCCGGTCACCGCCGGCGACACGGCGCAGAGGCGCAGATCCAGCTGCGCCGCCTGACAGGCCTGCAGCATGCGCGCGACCCAGGGCTCATCCTCGTCGATGTCCTGCGGCAGGCCCGCGTCCAGCAGGACCTGCGCCTGATCGATCAATTGCACCAGCGCCGCATCCGCCTGGTCGAGGCTGGGATTGGGCAGCGCGCAGATGGCCTTGAGCGTATGGGCAAAGGCCGCCAGCGCGCGCTCCTGCGCTTCGCTGGGGTGGTCGAGCGTGTCCCGCAACACGCCCAGCGTGTCCGACAGGCCTGCGAAGACCATCAGCGATACCGCGGGTGCGTCGACCAGCGCCAGCAGCCCCTGTCGCAGCGTCAGCAGATGGCCGGCCAGGTTGCCGCTGTCGACGCTGGAGACATAGCGCGGCAACAGCGGGGTGAGCGTTTCGGTGTCGTACCAGTTGTAGAAGTGACCGCGATGCCGCGGCAGTCCTTCCAGCGTGGCCAGCGTGTCCGAGACCCGCCGGATGACGCCGGAAACGCCCAGGTAACCCAGGTCGTAGGCCGCCAGGTTGGCCAGCAGCGACAGGCCGATGTTGGTCGGCGAGGTGCGATGGGCCACCACCGGCACCGGATGCTCCTGGACATTGTCCGGTGGCAGCCAGTGGTGCCGGGCCGTGCAGTGCGATTCGAAAAACGCCCAGGTCCGGCGCGCGAGCCGGCCCAGGAACAGCCGCTGCGCCGGCACCAGCTGGCCAGCGGGCGCGACCGGCGTCCTGCCAAGCCAGGCCATCAACCACGGTGCGACGCTCCAGGCCGCGCACAGCGGCACCGCCACCCACAGCGCGCCCGGCGCCCGCCAGGCAACGACGCCCAGCATCAGGACGGCGGACACCGCCGCGCCGGCCATCAGCCGATGCTCGGCCTGGCCACCGCGCAGGCCGCGTTCCACCTCGCTCGAAGGATTCCACTGCAGCAGCCGCCGGCCGCTGATCATCATCCGGAACAGCGTGCGGCCGATGGCCGCCAGCTGCATGCCGGCCTCGTAGGGCAGGCAGGCCAGCGTCACGCCGGTGCGGACGAGCTGCTGGCGCAAGTCCAGGCCCACCTGCCGCGCGTGATGCGCAACGCCCAGCCCCTCGGGCACGCGCACCAGGGCGTACAACGCACCCAGCACGCCGGGCAGCAACCACAGCGACAACAACCACAGGGTCCAGCGCACCGGCATCGGTGAGGCCAACCACCCCACCAACAGCAGCACCAGCGCGGCGGGCGACACCAGGCTGCGACGCAGGTTATCCAGCAGCTTGCCGCGCGACAGCCATGACAGTGGGTTTCGCTCGTAGCCGCGTGCGGTGGGCACCCATGGCCACAACCACGGCAGCAGCTGCCAGTCGCCACGCACCCAGCGCGCACGTCGCTTGGCATCGGCCGCATAGCGCTGCGGATAACCTTCGTACAGGCGCACATCGCTGATCAGGCCCGCGCGCGCATAGCAGCCTTCGAGCAGGTCATGGCTGAGTACGCGGTTGTCGGGAAAGCGCGCCGTCAGCACCTGCTCGAACGTTGCCACGGCATAGATGCCCTTGCCGATGAACGAGCCTTCGCCGAACAGATCCTGATAGACGTCCGAGACCACGCGCGTGTACGGATCCATGCCCGGCTCGAGGCCGAACATGCGGGCAAAACGCGTGTCCTGTCCGGCGCCCATGCCGGTGCCGAGCCCAGGCTGGAGAATGCCGTAACCGGCCACCACGACCTTGCCGGCCGCATCCAGGCGCGGCACGTTCAGGGGATGGGACATGGCGCCGACCAACGCCTTGGCGGCATCGCGGGGCAACTGCGTGTCGCTGTCGAGCGTGATGACATAACGCACCCGCGACAGTCCGGTGAGATCGCCGGTGATCCGCAGAAACTCCTGGCCGGCCTGCGCGTCGAAGGGCTCGGTGCTCAGCAGGCGGTTGAGCGCTTCCAGCTTGCCGCGCTTGCGTTCGACGCCCATCCAGCAGCCTTCCGCGGCATTCCACTGGCGCGGCCGATGCAGCAGGAAAAAGCGATGCCCGCGTTCGGGCGCATAGCGTTGGTTGAGCTGATCGATCTGCTGCCCGGTGTAATCCAGCATGTCCTGATCGTCGGGCATGACCTGCTGCCCGGCATCCAGGAAATCGGTCAGCAGCGCGAAGTGCAGATGCGCATCGCGGTTGGCCAGGTAATGCACCTCCAACGAGGCGACCAGCACGTCAATGGCATCGCGCCCGGCCAGCATGCTGGGGATCACCACCAGGGTGCGGCTCTCGACCGGGATGCCGAGCCTCAGATCCATGCGCGGCAACGCACGTGGCGTGACCGACAGCGTCGCGACCCAGTTGACCAGTGCAATCCCCAGCTCGCTCGACGCCACCAGCGCCAGCAATCCACTGAGCCACCACAGCAGGGCCGGCGCCGCCACGGGCGCACCACGCAGGAGCACCAGGCTCCACAGCACCGCAATCGCCGCAATCGGCGCCAGGTACAGCCACAAGGGCACACGCCGCGCGGGTCCATCTTCCGCGGCGGCGAGCGTTGCAACACCAGGATCTTGCAGCTCGGCGCGCAGCTGCGGCAGTCCCGCATCGATCAGATAGAAGCCCACATGCGCGCGCAGCTGCGGCGCGTCCTCGCCACGTTGGGCCAATCGCAGGGCCGCGGCAGCCACGACCGTCTCGTCCAGTCCCGCACCGCGCGCCAGGCGTTCAACCGCGTGGCGATATCCATCGCGTGTCTGGAACGCCATGCGCGGATAGATGCCGGCCGGATCCTGGCCCAAGGTCTGCTCGACCACGCTCATCGTCTCGACGAACTCGCGCCAATCCATGTTGTCCAGGAACCGCAGGCTGCCGATGCTGTTGCTTACCGACACCTGGTCGGCGGCCTGGCGCTGGCTTTCGGTGTGAACCAGCGCTTCCACGCCCTGCCCACCCGCGGCCAGCCATTGCTCGATCCAGGCGCTGGCCATCGAGACCACCGGCCCGCGCCCCTGGAGGCCACGCGTCAGTTCGGCGACAAAGGCCCCCGTAACCGGCGGCTGCGAACGTGCGAGATCGGCCACCACCAGCACCAGCGCCGATGGATCGTCCAGGGCCGTCGTATTCAGACGCGTGGACCAGGCATTGGCGAGGCGATGGTCTTCGCCATCGCGCATGATGCCGTCGGCCACGCGCCGCAGATTCTCGATCAGCGCCAGCCGCAGCATGATCGGGATCGCCCACAGCTCGCCCAACTTGAGCGGCGCAATGCGCTGATAGGCGGCGATGAAGCGGCTCAACGTGATCGCATCGACCTGTCCATCGCCATGGGCGATAACCTGCTGGCCGAGTTCGTAGACACGCGGCAGGCCGATCACCTCGCCGACCTTCAAGCGTGGAAGCTGCCTGCTATAGCCTCGCGGAAGATGATCGCGCGCCGCGCGCACCTGCTCTTCGACCAGGTAGTAGTTATCCAGAAGCCATTCGCCAGCAGGATGCAGTCGCAGCCCATCCGCCGACATATGCGCCAGGCTGCGCGCCGCGGCGCTGAGTGCAAGCGTGTTCGAGCGCAGCCTTGCCAGCAACAGCTCCTGCGCCGCGCCTTGATGCACGACATGCACATTGGCCAGCGCACGCCCCAGCGCTTCCATCTGCTCAGCGCCCAGCAATGCAGCACGCACCTGCCCTCGCTGCTGGCCGTCGGTAACCTGGGCGCGTTGAGCCAAGCGAGCGTTGCGTCGAAACGGACTACGCCACGCCAAGAATCCCGACATCCTCCATGTTGGAGGCATATGACGTGGCCTGTGCGGCATGGGCGCCGCTAGAGGCAGCGATCATGCGCGCTCATGAAGCCAGAGGCGTGAAGACACCTTGATGATCATGGCGTACCGCCTGTCAGAAACGCACGGCCTTGCCGGCACCGCGTTCGCCACATGCGTATGTTGCCCAATGTCATCTCCCATCTGCCGTCAGATCTTCCACGTCCGCCACAGCAGTAAAGATTCCGTGCTGCTGCTGGGCAACCTGGGCGCGGCCATCCGCAAGATGAAGTCCCTGGGTGATGAGATCTCGGTGATCAGGATGGATTCGAATCCAACCGTTGACCAGGACGGCGCATTTGTCGTGGTAACCATCGATGCGCTCTTGGACTGGGAAGTCCTCAGAGCGTCATCTCTGAAAGAACATGGCCTGACGTGTCGACGTTACGCATAGGCGAAAGAGCGCCAGGATCACAAGAAACACCAGGACTCACACAACTGCGCCCAGCGATACATGAAAGGGCTTCATCGCGCAGGAACGTCCGCGTTCCGCTCGCGATCCTCCCGGCGAATGTAGTCGTGCTCGGTCAGTTCAACGCCATGTTCCGAATCAAGGTTGAAGGGGAAGTATCCCAGTTGATCCGCCCTGGTCAGCGCGTTGCTATACGCGTGAAACAGATTCCTGGAGCATCTCGGCGAGGTCAGTACCGCCATGAGCTCGGCGTTGTGCCCGCACTTCTCGCGCTCGAACATCTGGAAGATCTTACCGGCAGGATCAAATTGCCCGATCCACAGCGAGAGTCGCGAGATCAACGCCGCGTCGCCTGTAGTCTCCGGCTGGTCCTCGATGTAGTGCATCAGCACGTTCCCATGCCGAGCTCATCGGGAAAGTATGAGCAGCTGACGCCATGACGCAGGAAGATCGATGCCTGCTGGTACTGCCAGCCTGCGGCCGAGGCAATGTCCATGAGGACATACCCGCTATCTGACCCACACGTCTCGGTGGCATCCAGGGCCTCGTGGTAAAGCGCACCGCCGACCTGGATTTCCCGAAGCGCGGCGCGCACCGACACGATCAGTTGATCGTCTTTTTCCGACACTTGGCGCAGGTTCTTGAAGAGATAAGCAACCATTTCGATGTCCCTGAAGGAGGGTAGGCGCACGCTTTTCCATCACGAAGACGCAGACAGTCGCCTCCAGCGAGCGCGCATTTCAAGCCCGGCCTGAGATCAGCGCGAGCGGGTCAGACGAAAAGCGAGTCCGCAGGCGTCCAGCATGCGACGCATCGATCCCTCAGCGACCTCGATCCTCGCACCCGGGCTTGCCCCCAGTCGGTATGTCACCTGATCGTTGGCATCGTTACCGCCCTGAGGGCAGGAAACGCTAGTCCCGAACGTCGAGCCGCACGCACGGCTCCACATGGAACCAAGCCGATCCGGGCTGATGGATTGGCCATTCCTCAAGTGAAGCAGGAACAGGTGGGTGCGCTCGGTCATGACGTTCCAGGCCGCAACTGCAACCCTTCCAGCACGCCATCTGGCTGCCGTGGTCCATGCATCCAACCGGGATCCTGCAAGCAAGGCCCGGCAAACGAATTGATGGAGAGACGTGGCGGCGACAGGCCAGATCCAGCCTGCACTGCGCGGAGAACGTCTCGATGCACGATGCGGGGCCCCTTGATGCACTTCATCACAATCCTGCGGGGCACGAGAAAGATCTCGTTGCTGCACGCTACGCCACTTGCACCGGAACCGTTGGCAATTCAGACGGACGGTACCCAGCATGCAAGCACGCAGACGCTTGAAAGATGCCACCGCGCTGGCAGAACGCAAGGAGACTGATGGAGGACGTCTTGAAGGCTCTGGCCCGGCGTGGCCAGCAATGCCCACTTCGCACACGTCAGGACCGTGCATGGCCTGAACATCAAGACATGCGCGACTTCGGTCGAGCAAGTTCAGCAGCGGCAGCCCATTGGAGCGCAGTAAATCAAGCCGGCGGCGCGGCGGTCGAACCACGCAGGTTCAGTCGGAAATCCAGGGTCTGCTGCAGTGGGACGTCCACTGCTTCGATGATGGCCAGCAGCAGGTTGACGGCGCGCATGCCGATCTCCCGCATGGGCTGGCTGATCGTGGTCAGCGGCGGGGTGAGGTAGCGCGAGGAGGCCAGGTCGTCGAAGCCGACCACGGAAAACTCTTCCGGCACACGGATGCCCTGCTCGCGGCACGCCGCCAGCACGCCGAGCGCCATCTGGTCGCTGAAACAGAACGCGGCCGTCGGTGCGTTCGCCTGTGCTAGCAACGCGGTCGCGGCGGCGTGGCCGGATTGGACCGAGAAGTCGCCCGGCACCAGCGTCAACGAGCGCACGCGTCCCCTCGCCCGGGCCGCGGCCTTGGCGCCTTCCAGGCGTTGCTGGTGCAGGGGGTTATCGGCCGGCCCGCCAATGACCGCGATCCGTTCGTGGCCGAGGCTGTAGAGATGTTCCATCGCCGCGCGTGCGGCGGCGGCGTTGTCGATGTGCACGCTGGGGATCCCCATCGACGGATCGAATTCACAGCCGTTGACCACCGGTGCGCTGGCGCCGAGCTGCTTGACGATCTGGCGCGCGGTGGGCGGCAGCCGATGGCCGAGCACGATCAGGCCATCGGCCTCGTTGCGGCGGAGCATCTGCGCATAGCGTTCTTCGCGCGCGGGCTGCTGCTGCGTGTCGCCAAGCAGCACGGCGTAGTCGGCAGCCTGCGCCGCTTCTTCGGCCCCTTGCAGGATCTGGGCGAAGAACGGGTTGGCGATGTCCGGCACGGTGACCAGGATCTTGCCGGTGCGCTGGGTCTTGAGCGTGCGGGCCGCCGCGTTGGGCACGTAACCCAGCGCGGCCGCCGCCTGCTCGATGCGCTTGCGCGTGTCCGGCAGCACCTTTTCCGGCCGGGAGAGCGCACGCGACACCGTGCCAGCCGAGACGCCGGCGCGTTTTGCGATGTCGTAAATCGTGGCCATAACTCAGTCCGGCAGGCGTCGATGCGTTGCACAACGTGTGCGGCGATGATCGCATGCTAGGATCATGCAATCGATTGCATCAAGTCGGATTGGCATGAAAACGCTCAAGGGTCCCGCGCTGTTCCTGGCGCAGTTCATCGGTGACACGCCTCCCTTCGATCGGCTGGACACGCTGGCGCAATGGGCCGCCGGGCTGGGCTATCGCGGCCTGCAGATCCCCACCAGCGCACCGCAGCTGTTCGACCTCGAACAAGCCGCGCAGAGCCAGGCGTATTGCGACGACATCGCCGCGATGCTGGACAAGCACGGCGTGCAGATCACCGAGTTGTCCACGCACCTGCAGGGCCAGCTGGTGGCGGTGCACCCGGCGTACGACACGTTGTTCGATGGCTTCGCCCCGCAGGACAAGCGCGGCAATCCGGCCGCGCGCCAGGCCTGGGCGGTCGAGCAGGTCAAGCTGGCCGCCAAGGCCAGCCAGCGCCTGGGCCTGACCGCACACGCCACCTTCTCCGGGGCGCTGGCGTGGCCGTACTTCTATCCGTGGCCGCAGCGCCCGGCTGGCCTGGTGGACGAAGCCTTCGCCGAACTCGGCCGCCGCTGGCGCCCGATCCTCGATGTGTTTGACGAGTGCGGCGTGGACCTGTGCTACGAGATCCATCCGGGCGAGGACCTGCACGACGGCGCGACGTTCGAGCGCTTTCTCGATGTGGTCGACCAGCATCCGCGCGCCAAGATCCTCTACGACCCCAGCCACCTGCTGCTGCAGCAGATGGACTACCTGGGCTTCATTGACCGCTATCACGCGCGCATTGGCATCTTCCACGTCAAGGACGCCGAGTACCGCCCCAGTGCGCGCAGCGGCGTGTATGGCGGCTACGAGAACTGGATCGATCGCCCGGGCCGCTTCCGCTCGCTCGGCGATGGTCAGGTGGACTTCAAAGCCATCTTCTCCAAGTTCGCCCAGTACGACTTCCCCGGCTGGGCGGTACTGGAATGGGAGTGCTGCCTGAAGCATCCGGAGGACGGCGCGCGCGAAGGCGCGGCCTTCATCCGCGACCACATCATCCGCGTGACCGAACACGCCTTCGACGATTTCGCCGGCAGCGGCGCCAGCCCGGACGCCCTGCGCGGCCTGCTGGGCCTCTGACGCACATTGGCCTGATTCAACACTGACCTGGGAGGGGAAGTCATGACGTCCACCCTGTCGCGCCTGGGCGCGATGATGTTCCTGCAGTTCTTCATCTGGGGGGCGTGGTTCGTCACCCTGGGCACGTACCTGGTCCAGGGGCCGCTGCAGGCCAGTGCCGGCCAGGTGGCAACGGCCTTCCTGAGCCAGTCGATCGGTGCGATCGTCGCGCCGTTCCTGGTCGGGCTGATCGCCGACCGCTACTTCGCCGCGCAGCGCATCCTGGCGGTGCTGCACCTGGCCGGCGCGGTGCTGATGTGGGGCGCCTCGGTCGCCACGACCTTCGATACCTTCGCCGCCTGCGTGATGGGCTACATGCTGTTGTTCATGCCGACCCTGGGGCTGGCCAACAGCATTGCGATGCGCCACATGCAGGTGCCCGAGAAGCAGTTCCCGCCGGTGCGCGTGGCCGGCAGCATCGGCTGGATCATCGCTGGCGTGCTGATCGGCTGGCTGGGCTGGGAACAGGCGCATCGCCTGGAACTCACCTTCCGCATGGCCGCCGGTGCCTCGCTGGTGCTCGGCCTGTACGCACTCACCCTGCCGCACACGCCGCCGCTGGAGCAGCAGCGCAATGCCAAGCTCGGCCAGATCCTGGGCCTGGACGCGCTGCGGCTGCTGAAGTCGCGCGCCTACCTGGTGTTCTTCCTGGCCTCGATCGCGATCTGCATCCCGCTGTCGTTCTACTACAACTTCACCAACCCCTATCTCAACGACCTGGGCGTGCGCGGCGCCGCCGGCCTGCAGTCGCTGGGCCAGGTGTCCGAAGTGCTGCTGATGCTGGCCATGCCGTTCCTGTTCGCGCGATTGGGCGTCAAGGCGATGCTGGCGCTGGGCATGGCGGCGTGGGTGCTGCGCTATGTGCTGTTCGCCTATGGCGATGCGGGCGGCGGCTTCGCCCTGCTCGTGCTGGGCATCGTGCTGCACGGCATCTGCTACGACTTCTTCTTCGTCACTGGCCAGATCTACACCGACGCGCACGCCGGCCCGGCGTTCCGCAGCAGCGCCCAGGGCTTCATCACCCTGGCCACCTATGGCGTGGGCATGTTGATCGGCACCTTCCTGTCTGGCGCGGTCGTGGAGCACTACACCACCGCCGCTGGCCCGGACTGGCAGCACATCTGGCTGTTCCCGGCGGGTGTGGCGTTCGTGGTGCTGGTCGCCTTCCTGCTGCTGTTCCGCGACAAGCCCGCGGCGCAAACAGCGGCTTCGACGCATTGAGGAGTTGAAAGATGAGCAAGCTCGGGATCGCCATCGTCGGCACTGGGATGATCGGTGCAGTGCATCGGCGCGCTGCACTGCTGGCTGGCGCCGAAGTCCGTGGCGTGAGTGCTTCAAGCGCCGCACGCGCGCAGGAAGCCGCGCAAGCCTGGAACATCGCCCACGCTTACCGCGATTTCGATGAAGTCTTGTCCGATCCGCAGGTGCAGGTGGTGCACGTGTGCACGCCCAACCACCTGCATCGCGCCATGGCCCAGGCTGCGCTGGAAGCCGGCAAGCATGTGATCTGCGAGAAGCCGCTGGCCACCACCCAGGCCGATGCGCAGGCACTGGCCACACTGGCCAAGTCCACCGGGCTGGTGGCGACGGTGCCGTTCGTCTATCGCTATCACCCGGTCGTGCGCGAGGCGCGCGCGCGGATCGCGCAGGGTGAACTCGGCCCGCTGCGCCTGATGCACGGCAGCTACCTGCAGGACTGGCTGCTCGACCCGGCCAGCAACAACTGGCGCGTGGATCCGAAGCTGGGCGGCGCCTCGCGCGTGTTCGCCGATATCGGATCGCACTGGTGCGACCTGGTGGAATGGGTCAGCGGCGAACGCTTTGCCGAGGTCAGCGCGGCCTTCGAGACCGTCATCGCGCAGCGCGCCGTGGCCACCGGCAAGAGCTTCGCCACGCCTGCGGCCGGCGGTGACCTGCAGACCGTGAGCAGCGAGGACGTAGCCGCGGCGATGTTCAAGACCGGCAACGGCACGCTCGCCACGCTGACGGTGAGCCAGGTGTCGGCCGGGCGTCGTAACCGCCTGTGGTTCGAGATCGATGGCGCCAAGGCCAGCGTCGCCTTCGACCAGGAAGACAGCGAGCGGCTGTGGATGGGCTACCAGGACCAGCGCGAGATGACGTTCTATCGCGGCCCCGGTGCCGGCAGCGCAGAACAACGCCGCCTCTCCACCTTGCCCGCCGGCCACGCGCAGGGCTATGCGCAGTGTTTCGAGGCGTTCGTCGCCGATACCTACCAGGCCATCGCGGCCGAACGGCCGGAAGGCTTGCCGACCTTCGAGGATGGCCTGCGCTCGGCGTTGATCGTCGATCGTGTCATTGCCTCGGCCAGGTCGCGCGCCTGGACATCCATCGGCTAAACAGATTCCGCATCATCCATCGTCATCTGATCTGGGAGGACACCATGACACTCACCCTGCCCCGCCGCGCTGCGGCCGCTGCCCTGCTGCTATGCGCGGCGCTGCCTGCGTTTGCCAAGGAAACCACTGCGGCCAAGTTGCCCATCGCTGTGCAGATGTACACGCTGCGCAACATTCCCTCGCTGGAAGACCGGCTCAAGCTGGTCCACGACGCTGGCGTCACCGCGGTCGAAACCGTCGGCACGCAGGACGTCACCGCGGACGAACTCAAGCGCCTGCTCGGCCAGTACGGCATCCAGGCCATTTCCACGCACGCGCCGCTGGCCGATTTGCGCAAGGACCCGGACGCGGTGGTGGCCTTCAACAAGGCGATCGGCAACCACGTGCTCGTCGTGCCCTACCTGCAGGAAGAAGAACGCCCGAAGGACGCCGCCGGCTGGACCGCGCTAGGCAAGGAACTGGGCGGACTGGCGAAGAAGGTCAACAGCGAAGGCATGACGCTGGCCTACCACAACCATGATTTCGAGTTCGCCAAGTTCGGCGACAAGACCGGCCTGGAGCTGATGTTCCAGGGCGCCGGCCCCGCGCTGAAGTCCGAGCTGGACCTGGCCTGGGTTGCGCGCGCGGGCTACGACCCGGCCGCGTTCCTGGGCAAGCTCAAGGGCCGCGTGATCGCCGTGCACGCCAAGGACAACGCGCCCAAGGGGCAGGCGATCGAAGAACATGGCTTTGCAGCGCTGGGCACCGGCGTACTGGACTGGAACAAGATCCTGCCGGCCGCAGATCGCGCAGGCGTGAAGTGGTACATCATCGAGCACGACTATCCGATCGATCCTGCGAAGGTCGTCCAGATCGGCGCGACGTTCCTGGTCGAACACCTGCCGGCCGACGTGAAGCGCTGACGCTTCTCACGCGATCGCCCAAGAAAAAGCGGCGCCCGATGGGCGCCGCTTTTTTGTGCCTCATAACACGTTGCACGCCGCGCGCGGCACGCGGCCTTACAGCTCGCGCACCCAGATGTTGCGATAGCTGACCTTCGAATGGTGGTCCTGCAGCGCGATCGGCGCGCAGCCGTGCGGCGCGTACGAGGGTGCGCCGATGTATTCGGTCTTGCCCGACAGCACCGTGTCGTCCTGCACCAGCACGCCGTTATGCAGCACGGTGATGCGCGCCGGCGCTTCCAGTCCGCCGCCCTTGGAGAAACGCGGGGCTTTCCAGATCACGTCGTAGGTCTGCCACACACCCGGCGGGCGCGACGCATTCACCAGCGGGATCGCCTGCTTGTAGATCGAGCCGGCCTGGCCGTTGGAATAGGTCGGGCTGTTGTAGCTGTCCAGCACCTGCAGCTCGTAGAGGTTCTGCAGGAAGATGCCGCTGTTGCCGCGGTCTTGGCCTTCGAAGCCCTTGGTCTCGGTCGGGCTGCGCCATTCGATGTGCAGCTGGATATCGCAGAAGCTGCGCTTGGTCTTGATGCCCTTGCCGCCGGGCACCACGGTGGCCGCGCCGTCGGCCACGGTCCATGCCGGCTTGCCGCCTTCTTCGCCGTCCCAGGCCGACAGATCCTTGCCGTCGAACAGCACCACCGCATCGGAAGGCGCTGCGTTCTGCGGCGTGGCCACTGCGGCGGGCACGGGTTTCCACACTTCGGTCTTGGCCGGATCGCCCTTGCTCTCAGCTTGCGCCAGGGCCAGGGCGGGAATCACGGCGATCAGGCAGCCGGTGATAACGATGGATTTCATGGATGGTCTCCAGACATGCAAGGCAAGCGCAGGGATGCGGTCAGTTCGTGGCCCAGGCCGGCGTGCCTGGTTCGTAATGCAGGTCGCCGTCGTAACGGCCCGGCACGGCGACGTAGCGCAGCACCTGGTTGGCCCCCACTTCGGAGGTGAAGAAGCTGAAGAGCGTCAGCTGCTTGAACATCGTGAAGTAATGCGGCGTATGGGCCTGTGGCTGGCCATCTTCCGGCACCACCTGGTTGGCCAGCACCTGGGCCTTGGCTTCCTCGTCCAGCTTGCGCAGCAGCGTGGCGCGCGCCTTCGGCGTCAGCTGCAAGAAGCGACCATTGGCCCGCTTGTCCAGGTCGGCCAGGCCCGCGCGGAAGACCGCCTGCTGTTCGGGCGTGTAGCAATCGGTCACGAATTGCGCCATGAACAAACCCACGCCCGCATCCTTCGCGCCCGGCGTGTCGGTCTTGGGGAGGATGGTCTCGGCGATCTCGTCCAGCATCGCCACCTCGGCCGCCGAGAACGCATTGTTGGCCGGCGCCACCGGCAACTGCGCCTGGGCGAACACCAGCGCAGGACGACCGATCATCGCCATGCCGGTCGCCGCGGCGATCATCTTGAGCAGTGCGCGACGTTCCATCAGAGGTTCCCCGCCTTGAGTTCGCGCACGGCATGATCGGCAGCGCGCGCGGTCAACGCCATGTAGGTCAGCGATGGATTCACGCAGGCGCTGGAGGTCATGCAGGCGCCATCGGTGACGTACACGTTGGGTGCGTCCCAGACCTGGTTGTGCATGTTCAGCACCGAGCTCTTGCGGTCGCGGCCCATGCGCGCGGTGCCCATCTCGTGGATGCCCATGCCCGGCGCATAGTCGCTTTCGTAGATCTTGACGTCCTTGACGCCGGCGGCCTCCAGCATCTCAGCCGCATCCACGCCCATGTCCTTGCGCATCGCCAGCTCGTTATCGCGCAGCGAGACATCCATCGCCAGTACCGGCAGGCCCCACTTGTCCTTGCGGCTGCGATCCAGGCTGATGGTGTTGTCGTGGTACGGCAGCATCTCGCCGAACGCCGTCATGCCGATGCTCCAGTCACCTGGAACGCTCAGCGCCTGCTTGAGGTCGGCGCCGATGTTGAGTTCGGCGATATCGCGCGACCAGCCGCTGCGGCTGGCCGAGCCCTGGTAGCCGAAGCCACGCACGTAGTCGCGCTTGTCGTTGCCGACGTTGCGGAACCGCGGTACGTAGAACCCGCACGGACGTCGGCCGAAGTAGTACTTGTCTTCATAGCCCTCCACGCGACCGGACGCACCGACGCGGAAGTGATGGTCCATGACGTTATGGCCCAGCTCGCCCGAGGACGAGCCAAGCCCGCCCTCCCACACCTCCGTGGCCGAGTTCATCAGCACCCAGGTCGAGTTGAAGGCCGAGGCATTGAGGAACACGATCCTGGCCGTGTATTCGTAGGTCTGGCCGGTTTCGGCATCGATGATCTCCACGCCGCGCGCGCGCTTGCGATCCTTGTCGTAGAGCACTTCCTTGACGATCGAGAACGGACGCAGGGTCAGGTTGCCGGTCTTCATCGCCGCCGGCAGCGTCGCCGACTGCGTCGAGAAATACGCGCCGAACGGGCACCCCAGGATGCACTTGTTGCGGTACTGGCAGTTGACGCGGCCCTGGTCGACCTTGGGCTCGGTGATGTTGGCCGTGCGCGAGTGGATCATGTGGCGCGTGCCGCCGAAGGCGCTCTTGATGCGCGCGGCCACGTCCTTCTCGACGATGTTCAGCGGGATCGGCGGCAGGAACTGTCCATCGGGCAGCACGTCCAGCCCCTCATTGGTGCCGGAAATCCCTGCGAAACGCTCCGCATGGTCGTACCACGGCGCGATGTCGGCGTAGCGGATCGGCCAATCGGTGGCGATGCCTTCCTTCGCATTGGCGCCGAAATCCAGGTCGGAGAAGCGATAGCTCTGCCGGCCCCACATCAGCGAGCGCCCGCCCACGTGGTAGCCACGAAACCAGTCGAAGCGCTTGGTCTCGGTATACGGGCATTCCTTCTCGTCGGCCCACATGCCGTGGGTGTTTTCTTCCAGCGGATAGTCGCGCTTGAGGACCGGATGATCGGCCTTCATTTTTTCCGTCGGCACATTGCGATGCGGGAAGTCCCACGGCTCCTTCATCGCGTTGACGTAGTCCTTGACGTGCTCGATGTTGCGGCCGCGTTCGAGCATCAGGACCTTCAGCCCTTTCTCTGTCAGCTCCTTGGCGGCCCAGCCGCCGCTGATGCCGGATCCGACGACGATTGCGTCGTAGTGGTTGTCTGCCATGGGGAGATGTCCCTGGGTGGATGTGCGGGTGTTTCAGACATCGCAGAGGCGGATCGCCTCGCGGACCGCGTCAATCGGATCGGACGCCACGGCGCTGAACTCATGCGCCAGGTAGCCGTCGAATCCCGACGCGCGGATCGCGCGACAGATCGCCGGGTAATTCAATTCCTGGTCAGCGCCGATTTCATGCCGTCCGGGGACGCCTGCGGTGTGGTAGTGAACGAAATACTCATGGTGCTTCCTGATGCTGGCGATGATGTCGCCTTCCATGATCTGCATGTGATAGATGTCGAACAGCAGGCCGAAATTGGGTGAACCAATCCGCTTGCACAGCTCGACGCCCCACGCGGAGTGGTCGCACAGATAGTCGGGGTGATCGACCCGGGAGTTCAGCAGCTCCATCACCAGCACCACGCCGCGCTTCTCGGCGTGGCCGAGCAGGCGCTTCAAGCCGGCTTCGGAATGCTTCAGGCCGTCCTCGGGATCCATGCCATTGCGATTGCCTGAAAAGCAGATCAGGTTGCGATAGCCGGCATCGGCAACCAGATCGATGTGGCGCGTGTAGCGCGCGATCAATTCGTCATGGAATTCGGTGGCGGCAAAGCCCTTGGTCAGGCTGATCTCGGCGCCGTTGCACATCGAGCTGTAGAGGCCATTGGCCTTCAGCGTCGGCCAGTCTTCGGGCCCGACCAGGTCGATGGCCGACAGCCCGAGCTGCTTGACCGTCTTGCATAGCTGGTCGATGGACTGGTTGTCGAAGATCCAGCGCGCGACCGATTGCTTGAGGTGACCTTTGGGCGTGGACGCGGTCTTGGCGAATGCAGGCAACAGACTGGAGGCGGCCAAGCCCGCACTCCCCAGCAGCGCGGCGCGCAGGACATCGCGCCGAGTCGGTCGATCGGTCATGCGGATAAGCCTCGGGCTGCACGACACAACGCGTGCGCAACGCAGGCACCGCGCGATTTAAAGGTTTTAAAGCCGGCGAAAAAACAAAAGGCGGCGTGCGGTGCAAGCCCGCTGCGGCAAATCGACGTGTGATCGAGTCGTGCCATTCACCGGCCTCCCAACCGGATGCGACCTACATGAGCCGCGCCCATGCAATCGATTGCACGATAGCAGCCACGCCCTTGATTGCAAGGTCTTTTTGCTCAAAACGTCGTGCTGCAAAGCAACAACAATCAGGCCATGCGCGACCACTTCAGCGTAGATGGAATCTTTCGCGGATCGCGCCATGGAAGCCACGTGATTCGTCGGGTGGAGCAGGAATGACATGCACCGCAGCGCGCGCCGCCAACGCATGGGATTTTCCTTCCGCAACCCGACGGCCGATCACGCAAGTGTCGATCTGATGGAAGTCGTCCACCTTCGATGCATTGCGCACGGTAGATTCCGACCAGCGATCACCACGCGCCCGTGATCGCATCGCGCGTGAGGACGACGATCAACACTGTGTTCCGCGCGATTCCATGCGTTTCCTGACGTGGATTGCTGGGGACTGACACGTCGAGCTTGCATACTGTGCACCCCCACGTTCCTCAAGCCCCCAATGTCCCTCTCCCCTGAATCGCTGGCAGCCCGGCTGTCCCCGCGCGAGCGCAATTTCATCCTGTGGGCGCTGGCGCTGGGCGGATTCGCCATCGGTACCAGCGAGTTCGCCAGCATGGGCCTGATGCTGGAAATCAGCCGCGGCCTGGCCATCACCCAGAGCCAGGTCGGTCATCTCATCAGCGCCTACGCGGTCGGCGTGGTGGTCGGTGCGCCGATCCTGGCGTTCTTCGGCGCACGTTTTCCGCGGCGCACCCTGTTGCTGGCCTTCATGGGCTTCTATGCGGTCGGCAATCTCGGCAGCGCGTTCGGCACCAACTACGCGACGATGCTGGTCGCGCGCTTCATCGCCGGCCTGCCGCATGGCGCCTACTTTGGCGTGGCGATGCTCGTGGCCGCGGCGATCAGCCCGCCGGCGCAGCGCGGCGTTGCGGTCTCGAAGGTGTTGCTGGGCCTGTCGATTTCGATCCTGGTCGGCAACCCCTTTACCACTTGGCTCGGCCAATTGATCAGCTGGCGCGTGGCGTTTGCGCTGGTGAGCGTGCTGTCGATCGCCACGGCGCTGATGATCGCGCGCTTCCTGCCCAGCGATCCGAGCGAGCCACGCAGTTCGCCGATGGGCGAGCTGCGCGCCTTCAACCGCACCCAGATCTGGCTGGCGCTGCTGATCGGCTCGATCGGGTTCGCCGGCATGTTCGGCGTGTTCACCTACATGGCGCCCACGCTGGTGCAGGTCACCGGCATGCGCGAGTCGTGGTTGCCGCTGGCGGTCGGTGCGTTCGGCGTCGGCGCGGTGATCGGCAACGTGGCCGGCGGCAAGCTGGTGGACCGCTTCAAGTTCCGCGCCACGGCCATCGTGCTGGCCTGGTCGGTGGTGATCTTCCTGGCATTTCCTTTCGCCGCGCTGTCGCTGTGGACCGCCCTGCCCTGCATCGTCGCGGTCGGCACCGTCGGCGCGCTGGCCGTGGCCCTGCAGACGCGCCTGATGGACGAGGCCGGCGAGGCGCAGACCCTGGCCGCAGCCTCCAACCACGCCGCCTTCAACGCCGCCAATGCGCTCGGCCCGCTACTCGGCGGCCTGGCGATCGACGCCGGTTACGGGCTCACCTCCACCGGTTACATCGGCGCGGCGATGGCCGCCGGCGGCCTGGCGCTGTGGTACGTGGCGGTCACGCTGGAAGGCAGGGCACGCGCGTCGGTGGCGTGAGTACATCTGGAATCTACGCTCGGCTGAGCGCTGGATCGTTGATCGGGCACGGCGGACGCAGGCGGCCCGCGAGAACGCAGTTAGACTAGATCCGATCGCGCAGCTTGGAATCCGATCAGTTCCGTACGAAACGATTTCGCGTTTCGGCGGGGCGATCAACGACGACATTCGGACCCGTGTGCGTGCGGCCCCAGCCCACCTGTTCGAATGCCATGACCAAGCACTTAAAACCTGCCGATTACCTCAAGAAAATTCTCACCGCGCGCGTCTACGACGTGGCCGTGGAATCGGCGCTGGAACCGGCGCGCACGCTCAGCCAGCGCCTGCACAACAAGGTGCTGCTCAAACGCGAGGACCAGCAATCGGTCTTCAGCTTCAAGCTGCGCGGCGCGTACAACAAGATGGCGCACCTGACGCCGGAACAGCTCAAGCGCGGCGTGATCTGCGCCTCGGCTGGCAATCATGCGCAAGGCGTCGCACTGGGCGCGCACAAGCTCGGCACGCGCGCGGTGATCGTGATGCCGGTGACCACGCCGCAGCTCAAGATCGATGCGGTCAGGGCGCTGGGCGGTGAGGTCGCGCTACATGGCGAAAGCTATTCCGATGCCTACGAGCACGCGGTCGCGCTGGAAAAAAAGCATGGCCTGACCTTCGTCCATCCCTTCGACGATCCGTACGTGATCGCCGGTCAGGGCACGGTGGCGATGGAAATCCTGCGCCAGCACCAGGGCCCGCTGGATGCGGTGTTTGTCGCCGTCGGCGGCGGCGGCCTGATCTCTGGCGTGGCCAACTACATCAAGGCGGTGCGCCCGGAGACCAAGGTCATCGGTGTGCAGATGGCCGACTCCGATGCGATGGTGCGCTCGATCGCCGCGCGCAAGCGCGTGGTGTTGAACGATGTCGGCCTGTTCGCCGATGGCACCGCGGTCAAGCTGGTCGGCGAGGAAACCTTCCGCATCGCGCGCGGCCTGGTCGATGAGTTCGTGATCGTCGATACCGATGCGGTGTGCGCGGCGATCAAGGATGTGTTCGTCGACACGCGTAGCATCGTCGAGCCATCCGGCGCGATGGCCGTGGCGGCGATCAAGCAATACGTGGCCACGCACAAGCTCAAGGGCCAGACCTTCGCGGCGATCCTGTGCGGCGCCAACATGAACTTCGATCGCCTGCGCTTCGTCGCCGAGCGTGCCGAAGTCGGCGAGGAGCGCGAGGCGCTGTTCGCCGTGACCATCCCGGAGGAGCGCGGCAGCTTCCGTCGCTTCTGCGAACTGGTGGGTAATTTGCCCGGCGGCCCGCGCAATGTCACCGAGTTCAACTACCGCATCAGCGATGCCAGCCAGGCGCATGTGTTCGTCGGCCTGACCACGCATGGCAAGGGTGAGTCGACCAAGATCGCAGCCAACTTCAAGCGCCATGGTTTCGCCACGCTGGACCTGACCCACGACGAGCTGGCCAAGGAGCACGTGCGCCACATGGTGGGCGGGCATTCCAGCCTGGCGCAGGACGAGCGGCTGCTGCGCTTCGTCTTCCCCGAGCGTCCCGGCGCGCTGCTGAAGTTCCTCAACCTGATGCGGCCGAGCTGGAACATCAGCCTGTTTCACTACCGCAACCAGGGCGCCGACTACGGCCGCACGCTGGTCGGCCTGCAGGTGCCGAAGAAGGACGACAAGGCCTTCGCACAATTCCTCGATGCGTTGGCCTACCCGTACGTCGAAGAGACCGACAACCCGGTCTATCGCCTGTTCCTGCAGAAGTAGGCCGCAACGCGCGGCCGATGCACGCGCCTGCGGCATGCGCAGGCGCGTGACTGGATTTCAAACCGTCAGGAAGACGCCTGCGCGGCGTCGGCCGCTTCGGCCTCGGCTTCGATGCGACGACGCAGGCGACCGGCCCGCACCAGGATCGGCGGCGGCACGGTTTCCTCGGGAATGCTGAGCAGGCGCAGCCGGCTCAGGAACTGGCCAGGCGTGCGCGAGGAGGTCAGCGCCACGATCGGGATCGAGAACACCAGGCCGATGATCACCGGCGACATCCACGCCAGCAGCGCCGGCGAGACGAAGTACGCGGCCGCGCCGGTCAGCACGCCGAACAGCGACAGTCCGCCATAGCGGCGCACCAGCGTCGACCACGGCATGCTGCCGTCGTCGCGGCGCTGCGCATCCCAGCCCGAATCCTTGCCGGCCAGCACTTCGGCCACGCCGCGCGACTGCACGTACATCACGATCGGCGCCATGAGAGCGGCCAGCACGCTTTCGATCACGATGCTCACGATCATCCGCAGCCAGCCGCCGCAGCCGCGGCGCACCTTGGTGTCGGCCAGCACCGCCAGGTAGCCCATCACCTTGGGCGCGAACAACGCGAACATCGTCGCGCCGAACACGTAGACGATGCGCTCGGGGTCCAGCGTGCGCCAGTACGAGACCGGCGAGAAATGCTCCAGCGCCTGCAGGCTGACCAGCGCGCCGCCCTGCTCCAGCGGGATCGCGATGCCGATCAGCATCATCAGCGCCCACATCGGTGCGGTCAGGTAATGGCCGATGCCGATCATGAAATGGGTACGGCTGATCCAGTGCATGCCGCGCGTCGGCAGCACCGCCACGTGTTGCAGGTTGCCCTGGCACCAGCGGCGGTCTCGCACCAGCAGGTCGGTCAGCGACGGCGGGCCTTCCTCGAAGCTGCCGCCCAACGCCGGCGTCATGTGACAGGCCCAGCCGCCGCGACGGATCAGCGCGGCTTCGACGAAGTCATGGCTCAGCACGTGGCCGTTGAACGGGCGGATGCCATTGAGCTTGGGCAGGCCGCAGTGATCGGCGAAGGCCTGGGTGCGGATGACCGCGTTGTGGCCCCAGTAGTTGCTCTCGGTGCCGTGCCACCAGGCCACGCCGTGCGCGATCACCGGGCCGTACACACGCCCGGCGAACTGCTGCATGCGCGCGAACAGCGTGCTGCCGTTGACGATCAGCGGCAGCGACTGGATCAGGCCCACGTCCGGGTGCGTTTCCAGGCCCCAGGCCAGGCGCACGATGGTGTCGCCAGTCATCAGGCTGTCCGCATCCAGGATCAGCATCTGCGGATAGGCACCGCCGAACCGGCGCACCCATTCGGCGATGTTGCCGGCCTTGCGCTCGCTGTTGTCGGCGCGGTGGCGGTAGTAGAGGTTCGGCGCGCCGCCGAGGCGCTCACGCAGGCGGTGGAACTCGGCCACCTCGTCCATGCGGATCGGGCCGCGCGTGGTGTCGGACAGGATGAAGAAGTCGAACTGCTCCAGATGCCCGGTATCGCGCACCGATTCGTAGATCGCCTGCAGGCCAGCCATCAGCCGCTGCGGTTCTTCGTTATAGGTCGGCATCAGCAGCGCCGTGCGCTGCTTGGGCGTGGGCAGCGGGTCTTCCGGGCGCAGGCCCAGGCGACGACGGCGACGCGTGACGATCAGCATGAAGCCGGCCAGCGCGCTGACGAACGACAGCGACACCCAGGCAAACAGCAGGGTGAAGAAGCACAGGAACACCACTTCCAGCACGCCCAGGCCATCGGTCGCCATGACCCGGAACATCTGGTACAGGCCGGCCAGGGTGATCGCCGCGGTCCCGCCGAAGATGTAGAAGCGGCGCATCGCCATGTTGGGCGGCGTCGAGGGCATCGGCGGGCTGTGCAGCTTGCCGGTGCGCAGCGACTGCTGCGGCATGGCCATCGGCGCAGGCGGCGGCATCAACTCGTAGGCACGGGCTTCATCGGTGAGCGGGATGTCCAGGTGCGGGACGAGGATGGGTTCGACGGTCTTCATGCGATCCAGCACGGCAGCCGGTCCTCCTGTGGCGACATCATGGCGTGATGGAGTGCAGTGACATGGGCGCCAGAATACAGGCGCAGGCCGGCGGCCTGCATGGCGCGATTGCATTGCGTCCGCGCCCGCGGCAACGGCCGGCGGGGCGAAGCGGGAAAAGATCGGGGCGACGCGCGGAGCACCGCAGCGTCATGGAAGGCCGGTCTGCAAGACACGCAGTCTCCTGAAGGGCGGTGGGGGCACCCGACCGGATGGTAATCGACGATTCGTTAGCGCCAGGACACGGGCCGCCACAAACGCAACGGGCCCGCCAATGGCGGGCCCGTGCCAGGTCCTGCATGCGCCCGCGGGCGCCGCTGGATCAGTCGATGTCCAGGAAGCTGCGCAGCGTTTCCGAACGCGAGGGGTGACGCAGCTTGCGCAGCGCCTTGGCCTCGATCTGGCGGATGCGCTCGCGGGTCACATCGAACTGCTTGCCGACTTCCTCAAGGGTGTGGTCGGTATTCATGTCGATGCCGAAGCGCATGCGCAGCACCTTAGCTTCCCTCGGGGTCAGACCCGCGAGCACGTCGCGCACCGTCTCCATCAGGTTGATGTTGGTGGTGTTCTCCACCGGGGACTCCACGTTGGTGTCCTCGATGAAATCGCCCAGGTGCGAATCCTCGTCGTCGCCGATCGGGGTTTCCATGGAGATCGGCTCCTTGGCGATCTTCATGACCTTGCGGATCTTGTCTTCCGGCATGTCCATTTCCTTGGCCAGCTCCTCCGGCGTGGCCTCGCGGCCGTACTGCTGGAGCATCTGGCGGGAAATGCGGTTGAGCTTGTTGATCGTCTCGATCATGTGCACCGGGATACGGATGGTGCGCGCCTGGTCGGCGATCGAGCGGGTGATCGCCTGGCGGATCCACCAGGTGGCATAGGTCGAGAACTTGTAGCCGCGGCGGTATTCGAACTTGTCCACCGCCTTCATCAGGCCGATGTTGCCTTCCTGGATCAGGTCGAGGAACTGCAGGCCGCGGTTGGTGTACTTCTTGGCGATGGAGATCACCAGGCGCAGGTTGGCCTCGACCATTTCCTTCTTGGCCTTGCGCGCCTTGGCTTCGCCGTAGGCCATCTGGCGGCTGATGTCCTTCAGGTCGGCCAGGATCAGCATCAGGGACTTTTCGACCTCGATGGTGGCTTCCTGCTCGGCGATGATCTGGTCCTTGACCTCACGCAGGCCCGAAGACCACTTCTGCTTGCGCTTGAGGGCTTCGTCGACCCATTCCAGGTTGGTCTGGTTGCCTTCCCACGAACGGATGAAGTCCTTGCGCGGCATGCGTGCAGTGACGGTGGACAGGTGCAGCACGCGGCGCTCCTGGTCCTTGATCTGCTGCAACACCTCGCGCACGGTGCGCACCAGCGTGTCGGTCAGCGCCAGCGGCAGCTTGAGCGTCACGAAGGTCTCGGCCATCTCGACGCGCAGCTTGTTGTTGGCCTTGTTGTCGACCGCGCCATTCTTGGCGTAGCCCTTCTTGAACTTGGCCAGCGCCGTGGACAGCACGTCCATGCGGCGGGCGACTTCTTCCGGGTCAGGACCGGTCGGGCCGGCTTCTTCCTCGGCCGAATCGTCGTCACCGTCGTCTTCGTCACCTTCGGTGTCGGCGTCATCGCTGGAGTCATCCGCAGCAGCGGCAGGCGCCGGTTCCGGCTCGTCGACTTGGTCGTTGAAGCCCACGATCACTTCGGCCAGGCGCTTCTTGCCGGCCTTGTGCAGTTCGTAGTCTTCCAGCACCAGCTCGACGATCGACGGCATCAGGCCAAGCGACGCCTGGACCTGGCCCAGGCCTTCCTCGATGCGCTTGGCGATGGCGATTTCGCCTTCGCGGGTCAGCAGCTCGACCGTGCCCATCTCGCGCATGTACATGCGCACCGGGTCAGTGGTGCGGCCGCCTTCGGTATCCAGCGAGGTCAGCGCAGCGGCGGCTTCTTCGGCCGCCGTTTCGTCGACTTCGCGGTTGCCGGAGGCTTCGCCGGCCAGCAGCAGGGTTTCAGCATCCGGTGCGACTTCATGGACAGCAATGCCCATGCCGTTGATCATGCCGATGATGTCTTCGATCTGCTCCGGATCGACCATGTCGTCGGGCAGGTGATCGTTGACCTCGGCATAGGTCAGATAGCCTTGTTCAAGGCCCTTGCTGATCAACAGCTTGATGTCGGATGCCTGGGCAGGACGTTCGTTGGCCATGAGTGCTTGCGCCGCCTAAAATAAAGGTCAGGAGAACCACGTATTATACCAGCCGGAGGGTGTCCAGTCTGGCCGCGTGGCGTTCAGTTTTTGCTTTTTTGCGCGAAGTTCAGCTCCGCAGCAGGAAAGTCACTGGTCCATCGTTGACCAGGTCCACCACCATGTGGGCGCCGAACCGGCCGGTTTCCACCCCCGGATGGCGCTGGCGGCAGATTTCCACCAGCTGGTTGAACCCACGTTCAGCCTGATCCGGGGCCGCCGCGGTCGTGAAGCTGGGCCGCATCCCCGAGCGCGTATCGGCGGCCAGGGTGAACTGGCTGACCAGCAGCAGGCCGCCGCCGGTGTCGGCCAGAGAGCGATTCATCTTGCCGGCCTCGTCGCTGAAGACCCGGTAGCCCAGCAGCCGCTCGGCCATGCGTGCGATCTGGGACGGGCCGTCCTCAGGCTCCAGGCCGACCAGGGCGAGCAGGCCGGGGCCGATCGCGCCGACGGTTTCGCCGTCCACGACGACGCAGGCGCGGGTGACGCGCTGGATCAGCGACAGCATGGGGCGGCTCCGTGTCTGGCAGGGCCCGTCAAGGTGCGGACCGCCGCGGTGCTTTGCAATGCCATGCCGCAGGGCCAGCCGATAGACTGGCCGGATGAAACCGCAATCCCTGGCCGAAGGGCTGTTCCGCATGGCCGCCGCCTTCACGTCCCTGCCCTGGCCGCTGCTGAGCCGCTTCGGCGATGCGCTGGCCTGGACCTGGGGCAGGCTGGACGCCCGCGAAAGCCGGGTCACCCGCCGCAACCTGGAACTGGCCTACCCCGAGCTGCTACCCAGCCAGCGCGCCGACCTGCATCGGCGGATCCTGCGCGGCACCGCGCGGCAGGCGCTGGAAACCCTGTACTTCTGGACCCGGCCGCACGCGCAGAACCTGGAACGCCACCTGCGCCAGCGCCACGGCCAGGACCTGTACGACGCGGCGCTCAAGTCCGGCCGCGGCGTGATCGTGGCCGCGCCGCACTTCGGCAACTGGGAGCTGCTGAACCAGTGGCTGGCCTCGCGCGGGGACATCGCCATCGTCTACAAACCGCCGTCGTCCGACGTAGGCGATGCCTTCCTGCAGCGCGTGCGCGGCGCGGAGAACATCCGCCAGGTCCGCGCCGAAGGCCCGGCCGTACGCCAGCTGTTCAAGGTGCTCAAAGAGGGCGGCGCGGTCGGGATCCTGCCAGACCAGCAACCCAAGGCCGGCGATGGGGTGTTCGCCCCGTTCTTCGGCAAGGAGGCGCTGACCATGACCTTGGTCAACCGCCTGGCCGAGCGCACCGGCGCGATCGTGCTGCTGGGCTGGTGCGAGCGCGCCGGCTCGGGGCTGGACTTCGCCCTGCATGTCGAACCGACTCCGCCCGGGATCGATGACAAGGATCCGGTCGCCGGCACCGCCCTGCTCAACGCCCAGATCGAGCGCGTCGCCCGGCGCGATCCGGCCCAGTACCAGTGGACCTACAAGCGCTACACCCTGCGCCCGCCGGAAAGTGGCGAGACCGATCCTTACTGGACCGCCAAGCACCCGCACTGAGGGCAATCCGCATTACTGGCGCAACGACGGGCCACCGCAAGGCCGCTCCGTTCCGCCAGCGACCTCGTCGCGGGCCAAGTGAATCGGCGAAAATGCCAGCCTGCCCACGCTGCACGGATGCGATGGGTGCCGGCTGGAGATCGCCGTCCTTCGTCTCCATCTGATCCTTGCGTGCCTGGCGCGCAGGACTTTCCCGTCGCTGACGCCGTTGCCGCATGCCCATGACCGCTCCCGATTCCGCCATCGCCCTGTTTGGACACCCGGCCGCCGTTGCCTGCGAGCGAGCCGCGGCCGAGTTGCGCAGCGGCCGGCCGGTGGTGGTCGATGACGCCAGCGGCAGCCGCACGGCGCTGCTGGCCGTCGACGGCGCGACGCCGGCGACCTATGCCGCCTTCGGCGACGCGGCCGGCGGCGATTTTGCCCTGAGCCTGACCCCGACCCGCGCGCGCCTGCTCGGCCTGGCCGCGCCGCGCGGCGCCCGGCTCGACCTGGCCGGGCATGCCTTCGATGCACTTGCCGCACTGAGCCACCTGCCGGTAGCCGCGCCGCACGCCGGCGCGTGGTCGCGCGGCACCGAGCGCGATGCCGGCGGCCTGCAGCTGGCGCGCCTGGGGCTGCTGCTGCCCGCGCTGCTGGTGCACGACATCGTCGGCGACGCCTCGCCCTTCGATGGCTGCGCGCGGATCTCGCTGGACCAGCTCGCCCAGGGCGCGGCCCACGCCGGCCAGGGCTGGGAACTGGTGGCGCGCACCCACGTGCCGTTGCGTGAGTTCGGCGATGCGCAGTTCGTGGTGTTCCGCGGCGGCGTGGCCCAGCGCGACCAGGTCGCCATCGTGATCGGCACCCCGGACTTCAGCCAGCCGGTACCGGTGCGCGTGCATTCGTCGTGCCTGACCGGCGACCTGTTCGGCTCGCTCAAGTGCGACTGCGGCGACCAGCTGCGCAACGGCCTGCACAAGCTGGCCGAACTGGGCGGAGGCGTGCTGCTGTACATGGACCAGGAAGGCCGCGGCACCGGCATCGCCGCCAAGATGCGCGCCTACGGCTACCAGCACGACGGCCTGGACACCATCGACGCCGATGCGCTGCTGGGCTTCGGCCCGGACGAGCGCCGCTACGACGGCGCCGCCGCGATGCTGCGCGGCCTGGGGATCAGCCAGGTGCGCCTGCTCAGCAACAACCCGGAAAAGGTCGACCGCCTGCGCACGGCTGGCGTGGCGGTGATCGAACGCGTGCCGGTGACCGGCCGCATTACCGCCGACAACGAGGCCTACCTGCGCACCAAGGCGGCCCGCGCCGGCCATGCGCTGGACGTGGACGCGCTGATCGCCTCGCTCTCGTAGCGCGCCGTTGCGGTGACGGTCGCGTCATCGCCGAAGCCACCGCCACTGCAGTGATAGGCTCCCCGCCGATGACCGGACCGGGAGCGCCGGCCGGTGCATGGCATCGGCGGGCGCCTGACGCCGCGGTCGCTTCCGCACCGTTTCCAGCAGGCCCTCGCGTTGCACGACTCCCCCACGCCCGACGACCGTCCCGCTTCCACTGAGGCCTTCAGCCCGGCGCCTCCGCCACTGCCGAGCGGATTGCCCGAAGGCTGGCAGCAGCTGCCACCGCGCGGGGCCAAGATGGCCGCGGCCGGCGCATTCCTGGGCACGCTCTGCGCGCTGCTGGTCGCGAGCGTGGTCGCGCGCCTGGCCTGGCATGTCGCGCTGCCCTGGGGCTGGATCGCCGCGGCGATCTTGGTGTTGGCGCTGGTGACAGCGGTGATCGCCTATCGCCGCCATCGCTACACGCGCTGGCGCCTGGACGCTCAGGGCTTCGCGCTGATGCAGGGCCGGCTCTGGCAGAGCGAAACCCACGTCCCGATCTCGCGCGTGCAGCACCTCGATGTGCGCCGCGGCCCGCTGGAACGCGCCGCCGGCCTGTCCACGCTGGTCGTCCACACCGCCGGCACGCGCCTCAACGCGGTCTCGGTCTCCGGGCTGGACCAGCGCGATGCCGAACGCCTGCGCGACCGCCTCGCCCACCAGCTCGACCGCGACGACGACGCGCTGTGAGTTCAACCAGCGAGGCCAGCTCCGCGTCGGCGAACGACCAGCGCCTGCATCCGTGGTCGTGGCTGTTCGTGCTGCTGCAGCAGCTCAAGCAGTTCCTGCTGCCGCTGATCGTGCTGGTGGTATTCGGCGGACGCGATGGCGAGCGCGATTACTACGACAACATCGCCACCGCCGTGGTGATGGCGATTCTGGTCGGCATTTCAGTGATGCGCTACCTGACCTATCGCTATCGCATCGGCAGCGAGGGTCTGAGCATCCGCAGCGGGCTGTTCAACCGCAGCCGGCGCGAGATCCCGTTCGCCCGCATCCATAACGTGGTGGTCCACCAGTCGCTGCTGCACCGGCTCTTCGGCGTGGCCGAGCTGCGCCTGGAATCGGCCGGCGGCACCAAGCCCGAAGCACAGATGCGCGTGCTGCGCCTGGACCAGGCGCTGGCGCTTGAACAGCTGGTGCGCCATCGCGGCCAGGCCACGCCGGAACACGCCACCGAAGCCAGCGACAGCAACACGCTGCTGACATTGCCACTGGGCGAAATCGTGCGCCTGGGACTGATCTCCAACCGCGGCATGATCGTGATGGCCGCCACCGCCGGCGCGGCCTACCAGATGTTCCCGCAGAAGATGGTCGCCAACGCCCTCGAGGACTACGGCCGGCAGGTACTGGGGTACACCAGCCACCTGCACATGGGCTGGCTGTCGTGGGCAATCACCGCCGCCAGCCTGCTGCTCTGGGCGATCGCGCTGCTGCGAGTGCTGTCGATCGTGCTGGCCGTGGTGCAGTACCACGGATTCCGGCTGAGCGAGACCGACCGCCGCCTCACCGTCGAACGCGGCCTGCTGACGCGTATGCGCACCAGCGCGGCGCGGCGGCGGATCCAGTCGTGGACGTTGCGCGAAGGCGTGCTGCATCGCGCCTTCAAGCGCCGCAGCCTGCGCATCGATACCGCCGTGGCCGAGTCGCATGGCGAGCAGGACAAGTCGATCCGCGAACTGGTGCCGCTGGCTACGCCCGACACCTGCGATGCCCTGGTCCAGCACGTGCTCCCCGGTGTGCAATGGCCGCCGTCGCAATGGCATGCGGTGCCGAGCCGGCACTGGTGGCGGCTGTGCTTGTGGCCGGTGTTCTGGCTGGCAGGCCTGGCAGCCGCGCTGTGGCCGTGGCTCGGCGCACCCAGTCTGCTGGTGTTGCTGTGGCTGCCGTGGTCGGCGTTCAAGGCCCATCGCCAGGTGCGGCGCATGGGCTGGAGCGTGGATGCGCGCTTGGTCACCGTGCGCGGCGGCTGGTGGACGCGCTGGTGGCGCTTTGCCGAAGTGGACAAGCTGCAGGCGCTGCGCCTGAGCCGTTCGCCGCTGGACCGGTGGTGCGATACCGCGACCCTGCTGCTGGATACGGCCGGTGCCTTCGGCGACGGGCCGCGCATGACACTGCGCTTTGTGCCCACGGCACAGGCGCGCGCCTTGCACGAACAGCTCACCCGCACCCTGGCCCGCCGCCAGCTGCGCTGGTAAGCGCGGCAAACCGCGGTTGTAGGAGCCGCTTCAGCGGCGATGGCTTTACTGGGAAGACCACATCGCCGCTGAAGCGGCTCCCACACGGGCAGCGGGCTTCGGTCAGCGCGCGCCCAGTCCCCAGTACCCCAGCTCCTTGCGGATCTGCAACGCACGGAAACGTGCGCCGAACGGCTTGGGCTTCAGCACGCCCAACTCGCCAGCGACGAAATCCTCAGTCGCCGCGATCACCCGCTCGGACGACTGTCCATCGCGATCGGGATGGATCGAATCGGCATAGCGCACGATCTCTTCCATCAGCGCAGGCTCAGGCGCCAGCGCGCGCGCCAGCTGCTGCGGCAGCGCATCGGCCTCGTCGAAATCCAGCATGTGCGGTTTGGGCGCGCGATTGCGGAAGGTCACTACCGGTTTGTGCTGGACGATGAACTCCGAGACGATCGAGGACGTGTCCGACAACAGCACGTCCGCCGCACGCTGCGCGGCCATCACCTGCTCGGGTTCGACGAAGGTCGCGTTCGGCCCGGCCAGCGCGCGATAACGGTCGAACAGGTCCGGCGGACACTTGGGATGCAGGGTCAGCAGCCAGTAGCGATCGCCGCGGGCGATGTCGGCGGCAATCTGATCGATCAGCAGCGGCGCAGCGCTGAGGCGCTCGGTGAAGGTCGACCCGAACAGGATCACCGAACGACCCGCCGCCGACGCACGCAGCGCCGCACTGGCGCCACCATCGTCGCGAAACAGCGGATCCAGCTTCGGCCAGCCGGTCTGGACCACGGCGAAGTGGCCTTCGCGCTGGGCCAGTTCGCGGAACGGCGCGGTCGTGGCCGGCCCCTGCGTGCAATACAGGTCGAACAGCCCGCGCACGCGGAAGTGCCCGCGCGTATCGGCACGCTTCTCCACGTTGAAGCCATGGAACAGCTGCACCTTGGCGCCGGACACGAACGGCGGCACCCAGTTGGCCGCGCTGAACACCGCGCGCGGCTTCAGCGCTACGGCCTGTTTGAGGTTCACCTGCCGCACGTACGGCGCCACCTGCGTCTCCAGCCCGCGCGCATTGCCCTCGAACCAGGCGCTGACGGACTGGCCAGAGGCGTGCAGTGCCTGGGCCAGAGGCGCCAGAATAGGCAGCGCGTACCGTTCGGTCGCAAACAGCAGGTAATCGCCCACGCCATGTCCTCCACGTCCGCACACGACCCACGGCCGCGCATTTCGGCTTGCATTATCGCGTTCAACGAAGCCGACCGCATCGGCGACTGCCTGGACTCGCTGGCGTTCTGCGATGAATGCGTGGTGGTGGACTCGGGCTCGACCGATACGACGCTACAGATCGCGCAGGCCAAGGGTGCACGCGTGCTGCAGCGCGCCTTCGATGGCTATCGCAGCCAGAAGGATTTCGCCGTGCAAAGCGCCTCACACGACTGGGTGCTGTGCCTGGATGCCGACGAGCGCGTGGATGAGGCGCTGCGCTTGGCGATCCTGGCCGCGCGCGACAGGGGCTTTGCCGACGCGGCGGGCTATCGCTTCAACCGGCTCTCGGATTATTTCGGCAAGTTCCTGCGCCACGGCAACGCATATCCGGACCGCGTGCTGCGCCTGTTCGACCGGTGTCGCGGCGGCTGGCGCGGCACGCGCGAGATTCATGAAGCCGCCAGCGTCGATGGCGCGCTCCAGACGCTGGCCGGCGACCTGGTCCACTTCCCGTATCGCTCGCTGGAACAGCAGCTGGCCAAGACCCAGCGCTATGCCCTGATGATGGCGCAGCACGAATTCGCGCGCGGCAAGCGGGCCTCGTTCGGCAAATTGGTGGTGTCACCAGCGTGGCGCTTCTGGCGCGGCTACGTGTTCAGGCTGGGTTTCCTCGATGGCTGGCGCGGCCTGGTCTATGCCTACGTGCGGGCCAACTACGTGCGCCAGAAGGCGATCATGCTGTGGCTGCTGCAACACGGCCAGCCAGTACAGGACCCGCCGCGCAAAAGCTGACGCGGATCAGGGTTTGTGCGGGTCTTCGCGCAGGCTGAAACCCAGCAGGATGCCGACCAGCGTCAGGAAGCTGCCACCGCTGAGCTGGTGCGCCCACATCGACTGGCTCAACCCGCACAACACGAACACGATCACCACCGCCAGCCCGGCCAGCGCCGCGCTGCGCGAACGCCGCGGGAATGGCCGCACCAGCACCTGGCGGGCGAACAGCCAGGCCGGCACGCCATACAGCACCAGCAGTGCGATCAGCCCGGGAATGCCCATCGTCGCGCCCCATTCGGGCACGTCGCTGTGCGCGTGGCCGAGCTTGCACCAACCATCAGGGGCCGGGACCTGACACTGCGGCGCGGCCTGGACCACGCGCTCGAAACGGCCCACGCCGGCACCGGTCCAGGGCCGGGCCTCCAGCTCGTCCCGGGCCAGGCCGAATAGTTCGATCCGCGCGCCCGAGGACGAATCCGGGTCGCCGGCTGCGTAGCGCAGGATGTCCACCTGCAGCGCTTCCACCCGCTGCTGCACCTGCGGCAGGACCACCGCGAAAGCCACTACCGCCAACAACGCCAGCGTCCAAGCTTCGAACCGATGCCCGCGCCCGCTGGTGGCGCGCACGAACAGCGCGATGATCATCACCAGCGCCGCCGCCGGCCAGGCCCCGCGCGTGCCGCTCAGGCCGATGGCCACCAACCCTGCGCAGGTGGCGACCACCGTGATCACGAACCGGCCCGAAGGCCGCAGGAACACCACCAGCGCCAGCAGCAGCACCGCCATGTCGGCGAAGGTGATGGCGTTGTTCCAGCCATCGGCGCGCGGCAGATGCTGCAGGGTCTGCACGACCGCCACGATGCCCGCGCCGATCAACCCCAGCACCGCGCCCGCCCAGAGCGCTGCGCGCGGCGGCGCGAAGCCCAGCACCATCAGCGTGGCGACCGGGATCATCAGCACCCGACCACGGTCGCCGGCGTCTTTCCAAGTGTCGTGGTGGACCAGCACCGAAAAACTCACTACCGCCACCACGAACAGCACCGCCAGCAGCATTGCCAGCAGGGGCCAGCCGGCGGCCTTGCGCGCCTGCCAGATGCGATCCGGCGCCAGCAACGCGGCCAGCAGTGAACAACAGGCGGCCGGGGTCAGGCCCCACGGCGTGGCGATCATGCACGCCGGCAGCAGCACCAGCGCCAGCGTGTAGCACGCGCGCGCGGCACGCAGCCGCAACGTGTCGGGGAAAGGCTGGTCCAGGAACATCCTGTCGTCGTGCACGAGCATCGGGACTATTTACACCGCACAACCCGAACGCAGGCTCACTCGTCTTCCACCTGTGCGGCACGCGCCGCATCGTCGGCCGGGACCGGTGGCGAGGCCGGGCAGCCCACACGCGCAGCCATCGGCACCAGCCACCAGCCGCGACGGTTGGAATTGGCCACCTGCTGGGCCACGGCGCGGTCCACGCAGGTCGGCAGCGCCACGTCCTGCACCAGCAGCCAGCGCGCCTGCTGGGCCTGGGCCTGCCAGGCTAGGCCGCGCTGCAGCTGTTCTTTCCAGGTCATCTTGAAGCCGAAGGTCGTGGTCCGCGATTGGGTCATCAACAGGTTCTGTTCCTTCCAGGCGACCAGGCCCAGTTCGGCCTGCGGGCCGATCCGCCGGGCGACTTCGTGCATCACCCCGCGCGCGGAGCTGGAATCGTTGATCAGCGGCGCCAGCGTGATGCCGTAGAGCACCCACAACGCGCCCAGGATCGACAGCAATGCCTGGAGCGGCCGACGCCGGAACCAGAGCAGGCTGCCCAACCCCCAGGTGCCGATCGTCACCAGCACCCAGGCCAGGGTGTCGGTGATCGAATTGTCCAGGCCGCGTTCGACATGCAGCTTGCGCTCGAACGACGGCTCGCCGGTCAGCATCGTCACGCCCAGGCCCAGCGTGACCATCACCAGAAATCCGGCAAAGGCATACAGCACCGCGCGCGGCAGGCGCAGGCGCAGGATGCCCGGCAGCAGCGGCGCCAGCGCCAGGCACAGCATCGGCAGCGCCGGCATGATGTAGACATCGCGCTTGCCGTGCGGGATGGAGAAAAACACCATCACGAGCAGCCACCACGCGATCGGCAGCAGGTAGCGCGGGTCGTGCCGCAGCCGTAGCCGGCGCGCCCACGGCGCGATCGCCCACGGCAGCGCCAGGATCGCCGGCGCCCACATCGCCAGCACCGTCAGGAAATACCAGACCGGCTGCGGATGGTCCCAGGACCGCGCGTAACGCTTGGCCGTCTGCCGGAACAGGATGTCGTCCAGGTACGCACGGTGCTCCGGATCGCCCGACAGCAGCACCGTGGCCACCATCGGCACCAGCCAGATCGAGACCGCCACCAGAAAGGCCAGCGGCCCCAGCCAGAAGCGGCGATCGCCCGCCCACACCTTCACGCCCGGCCAGCCGCGCACCGAGGCCACCGCTGCCGGCAGGATCATCAACAGCGCCAGGAAGCCCACGCCCTTGGTGATCGTGCCCAGGCCGGCGAAGAACCAGCCCATGACCCACATCTTCCAGTCCGGGCCCTTGATCAGGTGCCGGATCAGGCCGTAGTTGGCCAGGGTGATCATGCCCAGCACCAGCGCGTCGATCTGCGCGCGCTTGGCCTGGTAGGTGAACTGGAAGGCGAACAGCAGCGCCCAGCCCGCATACAGGCCGACCTTGCCCGTCCACAGCCGCTGGCCCAGGTCCTTCACGCACCAGATCGCGCCCAGCGTGGCCACCAGCGACGGCATCAGGAACGCCACCCGCCAGTTGCCGGTGATCAGGAAGAACAGGCCTTCCAGCCACATCAGCATCGGCGGCTTGTCCGAATACAGCTCCACGCCGCGATGCGGGAACAGCCAGTTGCCGCTCTCCACCATCTGCTTGGCCACCAGCGTGAAGCGCGGCTCGTCGGCCGGCCACGGATCGCGCAGGCCGATGCCCGCGCCGATCACCAGCAGCGCGGTGATGAAGAGCAGCCAGGTATCGAGGGAACGGGTGCGGGCGAAGGTCATTGGGCGCATGGCGCAAAATGATAGCGATGGAATGTCGGAAGCCCGTTGTCTTGCGCAACGGGAAGCACTTTGCCTCAGCCAGGCTTGCGCAGGCGTGCGTAGAAAAAGCCGTCCATGCCGTCCTCGCCGGTCAGGCGCTGGCGGCCGACGCCGCTGGCATGGCCGAACGCCGCGCCCGGATCATCGGGCTGCGCCTCGGGATGCCGCGCCAGGAACGCGTCGATCTGACGCGCGTTCTCGTCGGCCAGCAGCGAGCAGGTCGCATAGACCAGCACGCCGCCGGGCTTGAGCACCGTCCAGGCCGCGTCCAGCAGGCGCGCCTGCAAGGCGGTCAGCGCGACGATGTCGTCTTCGCGCCGGTGCAGCAGCACATCGGGCTGGCGGCGCACGATCCCGGTGGCCGAACACGGCGCGTCCAGCAGCACTGCGTCGAACGGCGTGCCGTCCCACCACGCGTCCAGATCCGAGGCGTCAGCCGCCAGCAAGGTCGCCTGCACGCCAACGCGCTCCAGGGTCTGGGTGACCTGGCGCAGGCGTCGCGCGTCGACATCCATTGCGGTCAGGGCCAGGCCGGGAAAGCGTTCGAGCAGATGGGCGGACTTGCCGCCGGGCGCGGCGCAGGCGTCCAGCACCCGCGCGCCGGGCTTGAGGTCGAACAGATCCGCGACCTGCTGGGCCGAGCCGTCCTGCACCGAGGCGGCGCCTTCGGCAAAGCCCGGCAGCGCCGACATCGGCACTGATTCGGCCAGCTGCAGCGCGTCTCGCAGGACTTCGCTGGGCTGGGCGTCGATGCCTGCCTGGGCCAGTTCGGCCAGATAGATCTCGCGCGTCCCCAGCTGCGGATTGACCCGCAGCCACAGCGGCGCGGCCTGGGCGCTGGCGGCGAAGATCGCCGCGGCCTGTTCGGGCCAGTCGGCGCGTAGGCGCGTGCGCAGCCAGGCCGGCCAGACCTGGGCCGGATCGCCCTCGGGCACGCCTTCGCGCTGGGCGCGGCGCAGCAGCGCGTTGACCATGCCGGCCTGGTGCGGGCGACCGAGCGTGCGCGCGGCTTCGACCGTGGCCGACAGCGCGGCGTGCGGCGGCAGTTCCAGCGCATCCAGCTGGGCCAGGCCAGCCAGCAGCAGCGCGCGCAGGTCACCTTCGCGCGGGCCGAGCGGCCGGGTCATCCAGCTTTCGAGCGCAGCGTTATAGGCACCGCGGCGGCGCAGCGCGGTGAAGCAGATCGCCTCCAGCAGCGCGCGGTCGCGCACGTCGGCCAACTGCGGCAGCGCGGTGGCCAGCTCGCCCTTGAGCGAACGGCCGCGATGCAGCACCGCATCCAGCACGCGCGCCGCCATCACCCGCACGACCACGCCGGCCTGGGTGGTGCTCATGCGCTGACCAGGTCGCGGCGCGCGTTGAGATAGTCAGCCGCGGTGATCGCCTTGCCGCCTTCGCGCTGGACCACGCGCAGGCGCAGCGCGCCTTCGCCACAGGCGATGTCCAGGCCCTGGCGCGAGGCCATCAGCAGCGTGCCCGGCGCGGCGTTGTGCCGCAGCTCGATCGCGATCGCGCCGTGGATGCGCAGGCGCTCGCCGGCCACCGTGGCTTCAGCGATCGGCCACGGCACGAACGCGCGCACCTTGCGCGCCAGCAGGTCGGCCGGCTGGCTCCAGTCCAGGCGCGCCTCGGCCTTGTCCAGCTTGTGGGCGTAGGTGACACCCTCAGCCGGCTGCGGCGTGGGGATCGGGCGAATGCCGGCACGCAGCAGGCCCAGGCCATCGGCCAGCACCTGCGCGCCAAGCTCGGCCAGGCGGTCGTGCAGCTGGCCGCCGGTATCGGTGTCGTTGATCGGCGTGGTCTGCTTGAGGATCACCGGGCCGGTATCCAGGCCGGCTTCCATCTGCATCAGGCAGACGCCCGATTCACTGTCGCCGGACTCGATCGCACGCTGGATCGGCGCCGCACCGCGCCAGCGCGGCAGCAGCGAGGCATGCACGTTCCAGCAGCCATAGCGCGGGATCTGCAGCACCGCTTTGGGCAGGATCAGCCCGTAGGCGACCACGATCATCACGTCCGGCGCCATCTCGCGCAGGGCGGCCTGGGTCTCGGGGTTGCGCAGGGTTTCCGGCTGCAGCACCGGGATGCCGCGCTTGACCGCCTCCAGCTTGACCGGCGAGGCCGACAGCCCGCGCCCGCGCCCGGCCGGGCGGTCGGGCTGGGTATAGACGGCGATGACTTCGTTGTGGCGCACGGCCGCGCGCAGCGACGGCACGGCGAACTCAGGCGTGCCGGCAAAGACGATTTTCATGGGGCGTGACCGAAAACTTCAGGAGGGGAAGCGCCGGCGGCAGACCCACCGACGCAGGGCCGCGGCGCAAAACCGCGCCGGCCATGGCCATCAGGCCGCGTTGCGCTTGGCCTTGGCCAGCTTCTTCTTGACCATCTCGCGCTTGAGCGGCGAGAGGTAATCGACGAACAGCTTGCCGTCCAGGTGATCCATCTCGTGCTGGATGCAGACGGCCAGCAGGCCATCGACCTGCAGTTGCTGGGCCGCACCGGCGCGGTCCATGAACTTCACCGTGATCGCATCGGCGCGGGTCACGTCGGCGAAGATGCCCGGCACCGACAGGCAACCTTCCTGGTAGACCTGTTCGCCGGTCTTGTCGACGATTTCGGGGTTGATGAACACCTGCGGGGTGTTCTTCTCCTCGCTCACGTCGATGACCATGAAGCGCTGGTGGACGTCCACCTGGCTGGCGGCCAGGCCGATGCCCGGCGCGTCGTACATGGTCTCGAACATGCTGTCGAGCAGGGTCTGGAACGCCGGTTCGGCGACCTGGTCAGCCGTGACCGGCACCGCCTTGGTGCGCAGGCGGGGATCGGGGAATTCAAGAATCGGCAGCAGGGCCATGGTGACCACCAAGGTAAGGTGCCGGCTCTGGTCCGGCGACGGACCGCACATTGTAGCGCAGCCGACACATCGGATCGCTTGCATAGCCCGGGTTTTTCTGGACTATAGTGGCGACCGCCTGTTGGGGAATCAGGTACATACCGCCATGTTCAAACACTTTCGTACAGCTGCGGCTGTCGCGTTCCTGACCCTTGCCACCTATGCGACCGCACAGGAAATGGCGGGCAACCACCCCGACACCTATGTGGTGAAGAAGGGCGACACGCTGTGGGACATCTCCGCGCGCTTCCTCAAGAAGCCGTGGCTGTGGCCGGAGATCTGGCAGGCCAATCCCCAGATCGCCAATCCGCACCTGATCTACCCCGGCGACATCATCAGCCTGGCGTATCTGGACCGCGTGGCCACCGTGCAGCCCGGCCCGCGCCAGGAGGCACCGCTCAGCGGCGTGCCGCTGTCCGATGTGGAGCCGTTCCTGCGCAACATGCGCATCGTGGACAGCTTCGAGGAGCTGCCTTACATCGCCGGCCTGCAGGACGACCGCCTGCGCGCCTTCGGTGACCAGGACGTCTACGCCCTGAACCTGGAAGCGCCACAGGTCGGCCAGCGTTACGCCATCGTCCGCCCGACCAAGCTCTACGACGAACCCAAGCCCAGCTACGACCTGGATGCCCGCGGCGACTACACCCGTGGCGAAGGCAGCCTGTGGAAGCAGACCGAGGTTCCCAACGAGAACAGCGACTTCCTCGGTTACGAGCTGGAGCAGATGAGCATCGGCACGGTCACCGCCGTCGATCCCGATGGCAACGCCAGCACGCTCAAGCTGGAAGGCAACGGCCGTGAAGTCCGCGCCGGTGATCGCCTGATCCCGGTCGAGGCCCAGCCCTACGACCTGCAGTTCTTCCCGCACTCACCGAAGACCCCGCTGGTCGACGGCAAGGTCCGCATCATGTCGGTCGCCGACGCCATGCAATACGGCGGTGCCCACGACGTCGTCGCGATCTCCGGCGGCAGCCGCGAAGGCCTGGACAACGGCACCGTGCTGTCGATCTGGCGCCCGGGCAGCTACAAGCTGGATCCGTTCAAGGGCGAGACCTCGCGCATCGCCGAGACCAAGAAGTCCGGCCAGGGCCGCAACAAGCTGCCCGACCAGTACACGGCGCACGTGATGATCTTCAAGACCTACGAGAAGGTCAGCTACGGCCTGATCATGGAAGGCTCGGCACCCTCGCGCATCGGCTATTTCCTGCGCGATCCCGATGCCGGCCAGGCCAGCACCGCGACGGCCAGCCTGCACTGACTTCAGGCTTTTCCTACGCATGACCACGACGGCGCCCGAGGGCGCCGTCGTCGTTTGGCCGCCACACTTCTCGCATGGATGACGAGACCGACGCGCTGCTGCTGTTGATCCTGGCCGGAGGCGCCACCGCGCCGCGGCGCCTGCTGCTGGACACCCACGGCAGCGCCCGCGCCGCGCTGGCCGCTGGCGCTTCCGCATGGCGCGCGGCCGGGCTGGACGACAAGCGCTGCGCGCGCCTGCAGTCGCCCAGCGCGGCAGCGTTCGCCCGTTGCGAAACCTGGCTGGACGGGCCGGCCCACCATCTATTGCACTGGCAGCATCCGGACTACCCGGCGCTGCTGCGGCAGATTCCGTCGCCGCCGCTGGCGCTGTTCGTCGAAGGCGATGCCGACCTGCTCTGGCATGCCGGTGTGGCCGTGGTCGGCAGTCGCGTGCCCACGACCGGCGGCCGCGACAATGCCCGCGCCTTCGCCCATGGGCTGGCCTCGGCCGGCCTGGTGGTCTTCAGCGGCATGGCCACCGGCGTGGATGCCGCGGCGCATGAGGCTGCCCTGGCCTTGCCTGACGGCCGCACCGTCGCGGTCGTCGGCACCGGGCCGGACCTGGCTTATCCCGCCAGCCATGCACGGCTGCGCGCGCGACTGGTCGAGCGCGGCGCGGTGGTCAGCGAATTTCCGCCCGGCACCGAGGCGCGTGCCGCGCACTTCCCCAGCCGCAACCGGCTGCTGGCGGGCTTGAGCCTGGGGACGGTGGTGATCGAGGCGGCCGAACGCTCGGGCGCCCTGATCACGGCCCGCCAGGCCGGCGAGGCCGGGCGCGAAGTGTTCGCCGTGCCCGGCTCGATCCACAACCCGATGGCGCGCGGCTGCCACCGCCTTATCCGCGACGGCGCCACCCTGGTCGAGACGCCGCAGGACATTATCAACGGGATCGGCACCCTGGCCGGCGAGCTGGCCCAGGCCCTGCGCCAGCGCCTTGCAAGCGCGCCGCAGCGCCCCCATCCAGAGGCCCGCGTGGCGCCTGCGCCGCTGGACCCGGACTACCAGACCTTGTGGAAGGCCCTTGGCCACGACCCAACCGGTATGGATGACTTGGTCGCGCGCACCCGATTGACGACCGCCGAACTGTCCTCCATGCTGCTGGTCATGGAACTGGATGGGCGAGTGGCGGTCGAACACGGGCGCTACTCACGCAGATCATAGTTTTCCCACCTCCACAGTGCTTGCGAAGCACAGGCCGAGGGCAATGAAAGAGAGCATCCTGGACGTCCTGCTGTACCTGTTTGAACACTATTTCACCGAAGACGCCGACCCGGTCCGCGACCGCGACTCCCTTCAGAACGGCCTGATCCAGGCCGGTTTCAGCCCCACCGAAATCAATAAAGCCTTCGACTGGCTCGATGCGCTGGCCGAACAACGGCCTGCCGCCACCGAACCGCGCGTCGACGGCCCGATCCGCATCTTCCACGGCCCCGAGCTGGAAAAACTGGACGTGGAAGGCCGCGGTTTCCTGATGTTCCTGGAGCAGCACGGCATCCTGGATGCGGACCAGCGCGAGCTGGTACTGGACCGCGCCATGGCCCTGGACCAGGACGAACTGGACCTGGACGACCTCAAGTGGGTCGTGCTGATGGTGCTGTTCAACCAGCCCGGCTCCGAAGCGGCTTATGCCTGGATGGAAACCCAGATGTTCGCCGACGAACCGGAACCGGTTCACTGACGTTGCTGGACTGATCGCCGGCCGAACCCGGCACCGCATGGATGCCGAGGAACGTCTTGACGCAGTGGTACACAAGTAACGGCGGCCCGCCAGAGGGTCCGCTGACCACCGAGGCGATGGTCGCCGAAATCCGCGCCGGCCGTCTGCTCCCGCAGCACCTGGCCTGGCGCGAGGGCTGGCCACAATGGCAGCCCATCGCCAGCTGCATGGCCGAACTGGGCCTGGCGCCCACATCGATTCCACCGCCGCCCCCGCCTTTGCCCCCTCGCATGGCGACGCCGATTGCCGCGCCCCAACCTGCGCGCAGCCGAGGCTTGTCGGGCTGCGCGATCGTCGCGCTGGTGGCCGCGGGATTGCTGGTGCCGATCATCGGCATCCTCGCGGCGATTGCCATTCCCGCTTACCAGGACTACACCCGCCGGGCGATGGTCTCGCAGGCAATCGGCGCGGCCTCCCCGGCCAAGCTGCACCTGCAGATGTCGATGATCGGCCAACCCGCCGGCCAATGCCCGGGCAATGGCCAGGGCGCCTTGCGCGCCCCGGAGGACTACGCCCGCCAAGGCCTTGCCCGCATCACCTTCGGCGCGATGGAGACCGGCGACTGCGGCATGGAACTGGTCCTGCGCCAGCCCAAACAGCGCGCGCTGGACGGAAAGCGCCTCTGGCTGACGCTGGAACCCGGCCTGTCCGGCGGCTGGACTTGCCGCTCGGAACTGCCCGACAAATATCTCCCGCCCAGCTGTCGCAGCCACGCGGACTAGGCCGGCCCGCGCGGCTGGGGTAACGTCGCGCCGGGAATTCACAGACACGTGGGGAAAGGATGTCGAACTGGTATTACGCCGACCGTGACCGTCAGCGTCATGGGCCGATGGAGGGCGCCGTGCTGGCGCAACTGTTCCGCGATGGCCGCATCGGGCTGGACGCGCTGGTCTGGCGCGACGGCATGCCCGACTGGCAGCCGCTGTCGCAGATGAGCGGCGAACTCGGCCTGCTGGCCGACGCCCCGGTCACGCCGCCGCCAGCGCCGGCCGATCCCGCGTTGCCCGAAGCGCCTGCGACCGCGACGGCCGATGATGGACGCGCCGTGTTCACCGCCCGCGAGCCGAGCTACCAGGCCCAGCGCGAGGCCGAGGCTTTCACCGCTACCCGCACCAGCACCGCCGACTACTCGCCGTATTCGGCGCCCAGCGCCGCGCTGATCGGCCATGGCCAGGTGGTCTTGGGCGGCGAAGTGGTCTACGCCGGTTTTTGGAAACGCGTGGCGGCCTACATGATCGATTCGATCATCGCCGGCCTCGCGTGCGGCATTGTCGGCGCGATCATCGGCGGCGTGATGGGGGCCGGATTTGGCCTCAGCGGCGGCTTGGGCTCGGGCAGCTATATCGCCATCCAGGCTGTGACCCAAGTCGTGAGCCTGATCCTGGGCGCGTCCTATTTCGCCTATTTCCACGCATCCAGCAGCCAGGCAACGCCCGGCAAGATGGCCGTGGGCATCAAGGTGGTGGCGCCAAACGGTGAATCGATCAGCTTTATGCGGGGCTTTGGCCGCTATTTCGCGATGATCGTGAGCAGCCTGACCCTGTGCATCGGCTTCGCCATGGCTGGGTTTACCGAGCGCAAACGCGCCCTGCACGACATGATCTCCGGCACCCTGGTCGTGGACCGCTGGGCCTTCACCGACCAGCCCGAACGGCAGCGTCCGGAGCTGGGCGGGGTGACGATCGCGATCCTGGCGATCTTCGGCGTCCTGATGCTGCTGGCCTTGGTCGTGGCGGGCATTGCGATCGCCGCCGTGGCCTCGCGCGGCTTCGGCTCCTGACCGGCCTTGCCTGAACGCCGCGCTTGACAGCCGGGCTAGGCGCGTGATTCCACTATAAATAGAGAAAAGCTGAACGCCCGGCGCCGCAAGGCCCGGGCGTCGCCTTCTGTCCCCCGTCCAACTGGCGCACACTCGCCGCCCCGCGCGGCCCGACTCGAACACCTTATTCAATGCCCAAGCACCTGCTCATCGTCGAATCGCCGGCCAAGGCCAAGACGATCAACAAATACCTCGGCAAGGACTTCACCGTCCTGGCCTCGTACGGGCATGTGCGCGACCTGATCCCCAAGGAAGGCGCGGTCGACCCCGACAACAACTTCACGATGCGCTACGACCTCATCGAGAAGAACGAGAAACACGTCGAAGCCATCGCCAAGGCCGCCAAGGGCGCCGACGACATCTATCTGGCGACCGACCCGGATCGCGAGGGCGAGGCGATCAGCTGGCACATCGCCGAGATCCTGAAAGAGCGCAACCTGATCAAGGACAAGCCCATGCACCGGGTCGTGTTCACCGAGATCACCCCGCGCGCCATCAAGGAAGCCATGACCAAGCCGCGCGCCATCGCCGGCGATCTGGTCGATGCGCAGCAGGCACGCCGCGCGCTGGATTACCTGGTGGGTTTCAACCTGTCGCCGGTGCTGTGGCGCAAGGTGCAGCGCGGACTGTCTGCCGGCCGCGTGCAGAGCCCGGCACTGCGCATGATCGTCGAGCGCGAGGAAGAGATCGAAGCCTTCATCGCCCGCGAGTACTGGTCCATCGGTGCGGCGTGCGCGCATCCCTCGCAGCCCTTCGCCGCCAAGCTGGTGAAGCTGGACGGGCAGAAGTTCGAGCAGTTCACCGTCACCGATGGCGACACCGCCGAAGCGGCGCGCATGCGTATCCAGCAGGCCGCCCAAGGCATGCTGCATGTGACGGATGTGGCCAGCAAGGAGCGCAAGCGTCGCCCAGCGCCGCCGTTCACCACTTCCACGCTGCAGCAGGAAGCCTCGCGCAAGCTCGGCTTCACCACGCGCAAGACCATGCAGGTCGCACAGAAGCTTTATGAAGGCGTCACCCTGGGCGACGAAGGCGCGGTCGGCCTGATCAGCTACATGCGTACCGACTCGGTGAGCCTGTCGCAGGATGCGCTGAGCGAGATCCGCGACGTAATCGCGCGCGACTATGGCACCGCCTCGCTGCCCGATCAGCCCAACACCTACCTGACCAAGTCCAAGAACGCGCAGGAAGCCCACGAAGCCGTGCGCCCGACCTCCGCGCTGCGCACGCCGGCGCAGGTGGCCAAGTTCCTGTCCGACGACGAGCGCCGCCTGTACGAGCTGATCTGGAAGCGCGCGGTGGCCTGCCAGATGATCCCGGCCACGCTCAACACCGTCAGCGTCGAGCTGGCCGCCGGCAACGCGCACAGTTTCCGCGCCAGCGGCACCACCGTGGTCGTGCCCGGCTTTCTGGCCGTGTACGAAGAGGGCAAGGACACCAAGGGCGCCGACGACGAGGACGAAGGCCGCAAGCTGCCGGCCATGAAGCCCGGCGACACCGTGCCGCTGGACCGCGTCATCGCCGAACAGCATTTCACCCAGCCACCGCCGCGCTTCACCGAAGCGGCGCTGGTCAAGACGCTCGAGGAATACGGCATCGGCCGTCCCTCGACCTACGCCTCGATCATCCAGACCCTGATCTTCCGCAAGTACGTGGAGATGGAAGGCCGCAGCTTCCGCCCGTCCGACGTCGGCCGTGCGGTCAGCAAGTTCCTGTCGGGGCATTTCACCCAGTACGTGGACTACGACTTCACCGCCAAGCTCGAAGACGAGCTCGACGCGGTCAGCCGTGGCGAAGAAGACTGGATCCCGCTGATGGCCCGTTTCTGGGGCCCGTTCAACCAGCTGGTGGAAGAGAAGAAGGAATCGGTCGACCGCGCCGAGGCCAGTGGCGCGCGCGAGCTCGGCACCGACCCCAAGACCGGCAAGCCGGTGAGCGTGCGCCTGGGTCGGTTCGGGCCGTACGCGGCCATCGGCAGCACCGCCGAGGACGCCGAGGATAAGCCCAAGTTCGCCTCGCTGCGGCCAGGCCAGTCGATGCACACCATCTCGCTGGAAGACGCGCTAGAGCTGTTCCTGATGCCACGCGCGCTGGGCGAGGACAAGGGCGAGGACGTCAGCGTCGGCATCGGTCGCTTCGGCCCCTTCGCCAAGCGCGGCAGCACCTACGCCTCGCTGAAGAAGGAAGACGACCCGTACACGATCGACTTGGCCCGCGCCGTATTCCTGATCGAAGAGAAGGAAGAGATCGCGCGCAACCGGGTCATCAAGGAATTCCCGGACAGCGAGATCCAGGTGCTCAACGGCCGCTTCGGTCCGTACATCAGCGACGGCAAGCTCAACGGCAAGATCCCCAAGGACCGTGAGCCGGCGTCGCTGACCCGCGACGAGGTGATCAAGCTGCTGGAAGAAACCGGCAAGCCGGTGCGCAAGGGCTTCGGCGCCAAGAAGACCGCGGCCAAGAAGGTTGCGAAAAAGGCCGAGCCGGCCGAGAAGAAGCCCGCCGCCAAAAAGGCGGTGAAGAAGGCCGCGAAAAAGACGGCCAAGAAGGCCACCAAGAAGCCCGCGGCAAAAAAGACCGTGGCCAAGAAGGCGACCGGCCAGGACGCCGCGCCGTTCTGATCGGCGCCACCGCATGACCGCCAGAACGCTGTCGCTGGATGCCGCTGCCGCGCTGTTGCGCGACGGCGGCGTGGTCGCCTACCCGACCGAAGCGGTCTGGGGCCTGGGCTGCGATCCGATGTCGCAGTCCGCGGTGGAAAAGTTGCTGGCGATCAAGGAACGCCCGGTCGACAAGGGCCTGATCCTGATCGCCGCGCGCGTGGACCAGCTCGATGGCGTGCTCGACTGGTCGGCCTTGCCCGACGCGCGCCGCGACGAGGTACTCGCCAGCTGGCCGGCTGCCAATACGTGGATCGTGCCGGCCTCGGCCAAGGCGCCGGCCTGGGTCACCGGCGCGCACACCGGCATCGCGGTGCGGGTCAGCGCGCACCCGCAGGTGATCGCCCTATGTGAGGCCTTCGGCGGGCCGATCGTCTCGACCAGTGCCAACCTCACCGGGCAACCGGCAGTGAGCACGCAGGACGCGCTCGATCCGGCCCTGCTCGCGCGCCTGGATGGCGTGCTGCCCGGCGCGACCGGCGGCCTGGAGCGCCCCAGCGTGATCCGCAATGCCCTCACCGGCCAGGTGCTGCGCGGCTGAACGTCGCGGCGGCGCACGCTTTCCTGCCTGCGGCCACGCGTGCAAGATGCCGGCATGTCGCGTTACCTGCCCCTGCTGTCGTGTGGTGTCCTGCTGGCGCTGATCGCATCGGGCGTGGCACACGCCAGCGGTCAGGTCACCGTGTATCGCTGCGAAGCGAGCAACGGCAAGGTCACCCTGGGCGATGCGCCCTGCCCGGCCGGACAGCGCCAGGAAACCCGCGAAATGATCCGTCCGCAGGATCCCCCGCCCGCGCCGGCGCCGGTCGCGGCCCCAACACCCCCGCCCACCGCGCCGATCGTGCGCGACGTGGTCGTCTACCGGACTCCACCGCGCCCCATGTACGAATGCACCAACGTCGACGACAGCAAGACCTACACCAGCGACAACGGTGACGGCAATCCGCGCCTGGTGCCGATCTGGTCGCTGGGCTATCGCGGCCGCGGCTCGGTGGTCGTCGGCAATACCTGGGTCCGCGACACCTGCCACCAGCTGCCGCAGGCGGAAGTCTGCGATCGCCTGCGCGATCGCCGTTACGAGATCCTGCGCCAGTACCACAGCGCGCTGCAGAGCGAGCGGCAGGCGCTGGATCGCGAGCAGCGCGGCGTGGACGCGCGCCTTGGCAACGATTGCGGAGCGGGTTGATGTCGATGAAAGGCTGGGCGCGCGCCGCCCTGTGCGTGTGCGGACTGATCGCCGGCGGCGCCGCACAGGCGCAGACCACGATCTACCGCTGCACCGATGCCAAGGGCGAGATGACGGTGCAGAACGCACCCTGCCCGGAAGGCACCAGGCAGGACAAGCGCGAGGTGAAGGACGTCGCCACCCAGCCGCTGCCTGCCTCGTTCAAGTCGTCACCCGCGCAGGCCAGGAGCGCCGCCGAGCCCACACCGCCCGCCGCGCCCCAAATCCCGCCTGCGCCGCTGCATCTCAGCGCCAAGCCGGAAACGCCGGTGGTGGCCGCGCCGTCCGGGCCGGCCACCACGATCTATCGCTGCACCGATGCCAAGGGCGAGATGACCGTGCAGAACGCGCCCTGTCCGCCCGGCAGCAAGCAGGACAAGCGCGAGGTGCATGAAGTGGCCAGCATGCCGCTGCCCGGCAACGCGCCCGCCACGCCGCCGCCGGCGCAGGCCGCGCCGCCGAGCGCCGCAAGCACAGCGCCTGGGCGCAACGACGGTTCGCGTTCCAGCGCGATCGCGCTGCCGCCGCCGGAAGACGCGCAGACCATCCAGACCATCGGCGGCATGACCCTGATCGAGGACCCAACCCTGCACAAGGACGATGCGGCTGCCGATGCCTTGGCCGGTCGCGGCAATGCCGCGCCAAAGGCCGTCGATGCAGGCACGGTCACCGGCAGCGCGCCACCGATCCTGTTCCAGTGCACCACCTACGACAACGGCACCTATCTCACCGAGCAGGCCGAACCGCAGTCGCGCTGCGCGCCGCTCAAGACCGTTGGCCTGGACGGCAATCCGTTTTCGGGCAGCGGCAAGGCCTGCCAGGTAATCCACGACGTCTGCGCGCGCGTGCCCGACCAGAAGCTGTGCGGCGCGTGGAAGAAGCGCCTGGGCGAAACCGAGGTCGCGTATCGCTACGCCAAGCCGGAAAACGCGGCGCAGAACCAGGCTGAGTACGCGCGCGTGCAGCGCATCGTCCAGGATGCCGGCTGCAAGTAAGCCGGCCGTTCGCTTCGCTCAATCACGACATGTGCTGATGTGGAAGCTGCTTGGGCAGCGATGGCGTTAACTGAAAGCCACGTCGCTGCTGAAGCAGCCCGCAAGCCAAGCAAGGCCCGCACAAGCCAAGCCCCACATCAGATCAGCAGCTCAAGTTGGGCGAGCGGATCAGCCCGCCTTGTCGCTCACCAGCTGCACGACACTGGAAAAATCCAGCCCGCCGCGACCAGCCTGCTTGTTCATCGCATAGAGATTGCGGGCCAGCTCGCCCAGCGGAATTGTCGCGCCGACGCCCATCGCCGCTTCCACCGCCAGGCCCAGATCCTTGAGCATCAGGTCGTTGCCGAAGCCGCCGCTGTAGCCGCGCGAGGCCGGCGCGTTTTCCAGCACGCCCGGCCACGGATTGCAGACTTCGGTGGCCCAGCTGCGGCCGGTGCTGACGGCCATCATCTGCGAGAGCACCTTCGGGTCCAGGCCGTGGGCCACGCCCAGGCCGATGGCCTCGCCGGTCACGGCCATGATCACGCCGAGCGCCATGTTGTTGCACAGCTTGGCGACCTGGCCCGCGCCGCTGGCGCCGACGTGGAAGATGTTCTTGCCCATCGCCTGCAGCACTGGGCGCGCGCGCTCCAGCGCGGCGTCATCGCCACCGACGATGAAGGTCAGCGTGCCGGCCTGCGCGCCGGCGGTGCCGCCGGAGACCGGCGCATCCAGCATCGCCAGGCCGCGCGCCTTGGCTGCGTCGCCGACCTTGCGCGCGCTCATCGGCGCGATCGTGCTGCAGTCGATCACCAGCGCGCCGTCCGGAATCTTCTCCAGGATGCCGCCGTCGCCCAGGTACAGGCCTTCGACATGCTTGCTCGCCGGCAGCATCGAGATGACCACTTCGGCACCGGCCAGCGTGTCGATGGCCGAGCTGGCGACGATCGCGCCGGCCGCCTTGGCCGCATCGAGCGCGGCGGGCACCAGGTCGAACACGCGTAGCAGGTGCCCGGCCTTGACCAGGTTGGCGGCCATCGGGCCGCCCATGTTGCCCAGACCGATGAAGGCGATACGGCTCATGCGTGACTCCTGTGATGCAAGGAAGAATCGAGATCGGCCAGCGGATGCGCGTCGGCGGGCCACGGTGAAACGAGGAAGGTGTCGGCCCAGCGTGCATCAGCTTGCGCCAGCGTGGCGGGGCTCCAGTGCGGCGTGCGGTCCTTGTCGATCAGCAGCGCGCGGATGCCCTCGGCGAAATCGCCATGCGCGGCGACATGCAGCGCGGCGATGCATTCCAGGCGGAAGGTGTCGGCCAGCGACAGCGCGGCGGCGCGTTGCTGCAATTCCCACGACAAGCGTGCCGAACCTGGCGCACCCGCGACGAGCGTGGCTTGCGCTGTCTGCAGCCAGGGATCGTCATCGCTCTGCGCCGCGACAATCGCCGCGACGACCTGCTCCAGCGATCCAGCTTTGACCAGCGCCTCGATGGTGTCCAGGTGCGCCTGCAGCGGACCGGGTGCAGGCTTGGTCGACAGACCGTTGAGCAGCGTGGTCAAGGCCGCGCGATCGGCCGCGGCATCACCGCTCCAGCGCTGCGCGACTAACGCATCGACCACCGCGTCATGCTGGCTGCTCTCGATGCAGACATCGGCCAAACCCGCATAGATCGCATCACCCGCATTGAGCGGCGCGCCGGTCAGCGCGAGGAACAGGCCCGCGCCCCGCGGCACGCGCGCCAACAGCCAGCTGCCGCCGACATCGGGAAACAGGCCGATGCTGATCTCGGGCATCGCCAGCTTCGAGCGCTCGGTCACCACGCGATGGCTGGCGCCGGACATCAGGCCGATGCCGCCCCCCATGACGATGCCGTGGCCCCAGCACAGCAGCGGCTTGGGATAGGTGTGGATGAAGTAGTCGAGGCGATATTCCTCCTCGAAGAACGCCGCCGCGTAAGTATTCGTGGTGATGTCGGCGCTGCCGCTCTCGCGGTACGCGCGCATGCTGCGGTACAGGCCGTGCAGGTCACCGCCGGCGCAGAAGGCCTTTTCGCCCGCACCCTGCAGCAACACGCAGGCGATGGCCGCATCATCGGCCCACAGGCGCAGTTGCGTGGCCAGCAGGCGCGTCATCTCCAGCGACAGGCCGTTGAGCGTCTTGGGCGTGTTGAGCGTGGCGATGCCGATGCGCTGGCCATCCACGCCCGCGCGCTCCTCGAACAGCACCGGCGCTTCAACCAACGGCTCGGCCATGTTCATGCGTTGCTCCACTGCGGTGCGCGCTTGTCCAGGAAGGCGTTGACGCCTTCGGCCTGATCGGCCGTATCGAACAGATCGACGAAGGCCTCGCGCTCGGCCACCAACGCACTGGCGAAGCTGCCGCTGCGCGTGGCCTGCACCAGCGTCTTGCACACGGCCACGCTGGTCGGGCTCTGCTTGCCGCATTTGTGCACCCATTCGATCGCACGCGCCTTGCCTTCACCCTTCGGCGCGACGTCTTCGACCAGGCCGATGCGCAAGGCCGTGGCCGCATCGACGCGTTCGCCGAGCAGGATCATGCGCTTGGCCCAGCCCTCCCCGACAAGCCGCGGCAGCGCCTGTGTGCCTCCCGCACACGGCAGCAGGCCCACGGCTGCTTCGGGGAGCGCCATCTGTGCATGTTCCTCGGCGATGCGCAGGTCGCAGGCCAGCGCACATTCCAATCCGCCGCCCATCGCATAGCCGTTGATCGCGGCGATGGAGACACCACGGAACGCGGCCAGCGTTTCGAACGCCTCGCCGAAGCGGCGCGCCGCCTCACGCGCATGCGCCTTGTCACCCGACGCGAACTGCTTGAGGTCCGCGCCGGCCGAGAAGAACTTCTCGCCCTCGCCGGTGATCACCAGCGCGTAGATCCCGCGATCGGCATTGAGCGCGGCGATGAGATCGCGCAGCGCCGACAGGCTGTGCACGGTCCAGGTGTTGGCCGGCGGATTGGACAGCGTGACGACGGCGACGTGGCCATCGGCTTCAACCTGCAAGCCGGTGTGCGCAGCAGTGCGCCAGCTCATCGCAGGCCCTCGTCGGTGGTCAGCAGATGCCGCGAAATGATCACGCGCATGATCTCGTTGGTGCCTTCCAGGATCTGGTGCACGCGGCAGTCGCGCAGCAGGCGCTCGACCGGATACTCGCGGATATAGCCGTAGCCGCCGTGCAGCTGCAGCGCATCGTTGCAGATCGAAAAGCCCGCATCGGTGGCGAAACGCTTGGCCATCGCGCACCACACCGTAGCATCGCTTGCGCCGGCATCAAGCTTGCGCGCGGCCGTGTGCACCATCTGGCGCGCCGCGACCAGCTCGGTCGCCATGTCGGCCAGCTTGAACTGCAGCGCCTGGAACTCGCCCAGCTTCTTGCCGAACTGGGTGCGCTCGCCCATGTAACGACGCGCCGCATCCAGCGCACCCTGCGCCGCCCCCAGCGAACACGCGGCGATGTTGATGCGGCCGCCATCCAGCGCTTTCATCGCCAGCTTGAAGCCATCGCCCTCGCTGCCCAGCAGGTTGGCGGCGGGAATACGCACGCCTTCGAAGGTGATGCCGCGCGTGGGCTGGCTGTTCCAGCCCATCTTTTCTTCCTTGCGGCCGTAGGTGATGCCCTTGGCATCGGCCGGCACCACGAACGCACTGATGCCGCGTGCGCCGATGTCGCCGGTGCGCGCCATCACCACCAATACATCGGTCGCGCCTGCGCCGGAAATGAAGGCTTTCGAACCATCCAGCACGTACTCGTCACCATCGCGCACCGCGCGGGTCTTGAGCGAGGCCGCGTCCGAGCCTGCACCCGGTTCGGTCAGGCAATACGAGCCCAGCTTTTCGCCTGCGGCCAGCGCCGGGCACCACGCATCGCGCACGGCGGGCGTGGCGTTGCTGGCAATCAGCCAGGTGACCATGTTGTGGATGGTGATGAAGGCCGCCGTGGACGGATCGACGCTGGCCAGTTCCTCGAACACCACCGCCGCATCCAGCCGCGTCATGCCCAGGCCACCGGCGTCCTCCGGCGTGTACAACCCGCAGAAGCCCAGCTCGCCAGCCTTGGCGATGGTCTCGCGCGGGAAGATGCCTTCCGCATCCCACTTGGCCGCGTAGGGCGCCAGCTCCTTGTCGGCAAAATCGCGCGCCGCATCGCGGAACGCGAGCTGTTCCTCGTTGAGGTCGGCGGCATCCATCGGGAGTTTCATCACTGCATTCATGGCACTGCTCTCTGGCGAAGGCTGGACTGGCTTGCTTGAAGACTTACTTGAGGCTGATCGTGGTGTTGACGCCGTGGCTCAGCGTGTCGTCGTCGAACCAGCGCGCGGTGACCGTCTTGGTCTGCGTGTAGAACATCACCACCTGCTTGCCGTACGGCCCCAGGTCGCCAAGCTTGGACGCGCGCGAGCCGGTGAAGGAAAACAGCGGCACCGGCACCGGGATCGGCACGTTGATGCCCACCTGGCCCACGTCGATGTCTTCCTGGAACTTGCGCGCGGCCGCACCGGACTGGGTGAACACCGCCGTGCCGTTGCCGTTGGGATTGGCGTTGACGAAGGCGATCGCGTCTTCCAGCGTGTCGACCTCGACGATCACCAAGACCGGCCCGAAGATCTCTTCGTCATAGATGCGCATGCCCGGCTTCACGCCGGAGAAGATGGTCGGGCCGACGAAGTTGCCCTGCGCGTGGCCGTCCACCTGCGGCTTGCGGCCATCGAGTTCCAGCGTGGCGCCTTCGCTGATGCCCGATTCGATCAGGCTCTCGACACGCGTGCAGGCGCCGGTAGAGATCAACGGGCCGACATCGACGCCCTTCGCATTGCCCGGGCCCACTTTCAGCGTCTTGGCCTTGGCGACGATGTCCGGAATCCACTCACGCGCCGCACCGACGACCACCATCGTCGAAGCCGCCATGCAGCGCTGTCCGGCCGCGCCGAATGCCGCGCCGGCCATCGCGTTGAGCGTTTGCTCCTTGTTGGCATCAGGCAGCACGACGGCGTGGTTCTTCGCGCCCATCATGCATTGCACGCGCTTGCCGGCCAGCGAGGCCCGGTTATAGACGTGCGTGCCGACCTTGGTGGAACCCACGAAGGACACCGCTTTGATGTCCGGGTGGTCGCAGATGGCGTTGACCACTTCTTCGCCGCCATGGACCACGTTGAGCACGCCCTTGGGAATGCCCGCTTCCAGCGCGAGCTCGACCAGGCGCATGGTCACCATCGGGTCCTGCTCGGACGGCTTGAGGATGAAGGTATTGCCGGTGGCGATCGCCATCGGGAACATCCACAGCGGGATCATCGCCGGGAAGTTGAACGGGGTGATGCCGGCGCACACGCCCAGCGGCTGCAGCACGCTGTAGGTGTCCACGCCGGTGGCGACGTTGTTGGCCAATTCGCCCAGCTGCAGGTTGCCGATGGCCGCGGCGTGCTCGACCACTTCCAGGCCGCGGAACACATCGCCTTCGGCGTCGGGCAGGGTCTTGCCCTGCTCGGCGGTGAGGATCGCGGCCAGCTCGCTCATGTGCTCGCGGATCAGCTGCTGGTACTTGAGGAAGATGCGCGCGCGGGTGCCGATCGGCGTCTTGCGCCAGGTCTTGAAGGCCTCCTTGGCCGCCGCGACGGCCTGGTCCACCTCGCCCACGGTGGCGAACGGCACCTGCGCCAGCACGTCCTGGGTAGCCGGGTTGATGACGTCCTTCCAGGTGGTCGTGGAGGATTCGACGAAGGCGCCGTCGATCAGCAGGGACACGCGGGGCAGTTCGGCATTCATGGGAGCGGCGGCCTGGGAGCGAAAGAGATTCACATTGTTTGCAAGCTCCACGCCGTCTTCAGCCGATTTTTTGCTTAATCTGGCGAATCTCGCCCCACCATTCTGCGAAGATTGTGAAGATGAGCCGCCCCCACCGCCAGCTTGGCCTGCGTCTGCAGCGCCTGCGCCAGCAGCACAGCCTGACCCAGGCCGAGCTGGCACAGCGCCTGGAGCTCTCGCCCAGCTACCTGAACCAGATCGAGCGCAACAAGCGCCCGCTCACCCCGGCCGTGCAGCAGCGCCTGCGCGCCGCCTTGGGCGATACCGCCGAGCTGTTCGATACCGACGACCCGGCCGCGCTGGTCGATCCGCTGCACGACACCCTGCGCGCGCTCGGCCAGCCCGGCATCAGCGCGGCCGAGCTGCGCGCCCTGGCCGGCAACCTGCCGCAGGTGGCGCACGCCCTGCTGGACCTGCATCGCGAGCACCGCTCCCTGCGCGAACGCGCCGCCGCGCTGGAGCTGCAGCTGGGCAGCGGGCCCGCCCCCAACGCGCCGGCCCTGCTGCCGCCGGGCGACCAGGTGCGCGATTACTTCAATCGCCTGCGCAACCACATCCCCGAGCTGGACGACCTGGCCGAGGCGCTGTTCGCTGAACTCGGCCTCGTCCCCGGCCACACCGCGCCGCGCCTGCGCCAGCTGCTGGCCGATCGCCACGGCGTGCTGGTCGAGGTCCACGGCGCCGCCGGCTACGACAAGCGCGCCTACGATCCCATCGCGCGCGTGCTGCACCTGCCCGATTACCTGCGCCCCGGCCAGCAGGCCTTCCAGATGGCCGCACAGCTGGTACTGCTGGAACACGCGGACCTGGTCGCCGCGCTGATCGCCCGCGCCGGCTTCGACGATCCCGCACGCATCGCGCTGGCGCGCATCGGCCTGGCCAACTATTTTGCCGGCGCGCTGGTGATGCCCTACGGCGAATTCCTGCGCAGCGCCGAGGACAGCCGCTACGACATCGAATGGCTGGCCCAGCGCTTCGGCGTCGGCTTCGAAGCCGTGTGCCATCGCCTGTCCACGCTGCAGCGCGAGGGCGCCGCCGGACTGCCGCTGTTCTTCATGCGCGTGGATCGCGCCGGCAACGTGTCCAAGCGCCACTCCTCGACCGATTTCCACTTCTCGCAGGTCGGCGGCTCATGCCCGCTGTGGATCGTGTACGAAGCCTTCAACCAGCCCGGCCGCGTGCTGACCCAGGTCGCGCGCCTGCCCGATGGCCGCCGGCATTTCTGGCTCGCCCGCCAGGTCAGCAGCGGACCGGTCGGCCACGGCCAGCCGCGCAAGACCTTCGCCGTGACGCTCGGCTGCGACCTGCGCCATGCCGAGCGCCTGGTTTACGCCCGCGGCATCGACCTGCGCGCCGACAGCGCCGTCCCGATCGGGCCAGGCTGCAGAACGTGTGAGTGGAGCGACTGCCTGCAGCGCGCGTTTCCGGCGCTGCCGCAGTTGGGGGCGGTGGTGCGGTAAGCGCCACCCGTGCGCTATGGTTAGCCTGTCCATGGAAGGATCCAGAACGATGCTAAGCAAGACATGGTTCGCACTGCACCTGTTAGCGTGGAGCGTTCTCGGCGCCCTTCTATCTTGTGATGCACATGCAGGTGTGACCATCCATTTCGACGGCCACCTGAGACAAGGCATCGAGATCGACGATATCGCCAGCGCCGCCTGCAGATCCGCAGAGGGCTTGTCCTGGCGATGCGTTCTGATTTCGGGCGCATCGGATCCGAAGCTCGATCAGATAACGATCGACATGCTTTGCGAACTTGAAGGGAATCAAAGCCGTTCTTCGGCGCTTGGCGTTGTCATTTATCCGAACGAAATGTCAGAGCCACTTTATCTGGTGGTTGGCGAGGCGAGAGCCTTCAAAAATTTTGTCAAAACGCAATTCGCTGGCGCGAATGCTCACATCGGTGTGATTCATATCCTAGATGCCATCAAACCCTTTACCGATCAGTTGGATGTCGTGGACGAGGGCAGGTACTGGACTACCCGCGACCGGAAGCTCCTTGAAGAAGATCTGGCATCGGTGGCATCACAGATGCAGATGATCAAGCTGCAGCACCCGAATGCAAAGGGACCAATCAAGCGCCCGGATGGACGCATCCTTGATCTCGCTTCAGACTGACCAGGTAACTCGCGCGTGGTCGCCAAGACGAAGGCACGTCAGACAATGAAGCCGACTAACTGGCGAAACAGGAAGCAGAATGAAGCTCGTCTGGGTGATGGAAGCCAGTTTTGGAGAGGTGACATGAAGCAAGCGACGCTGCTCGTCCTGCTGTCGATCTCCAGCACAACGCTCGCATGTGAACCCGGCGAAGCATCGGTGTTCTCATGTCCTTCCAACACCGGTCCGGTTGAAGTGTGTCAGGCGGCCACGTCCGTCGTGTTTCGGTCCGGCGACAAGGCGGTATCGGTGCCGACTGACAAGCTGCTCTGGCAGCACGACGATCGTGCGGGCGAAGCGGTCGATGACCTGCACTTTCCCGAAGCGGGCGAGGTGTTCCATGTGTCGGTCACGCGTGATCGCGGCGCGGCAGGACCCAAGGCCGAGGTGGCGCTCACCAAGGCGCAGAAGATCGTGGCCAAGCTGACCTGCGAAGCGGGCAAGACCACCTTTGACCGCAGTTTATTGAAGGCCACACCGAAGCCGCACGACTGAAGCGCAATGCGCTTCACGCGGCCGCAAATTTCGCGCGTGCTGACGCAACGCGATCGCGATCGACCTCCTCGCGCCGCCTGTCCGGCGCAATCGCCAACACGCTTTCGACGCCGCCTTCGATCCAGCCGGGGCCGAACACGCGCGGCCCTGATCCCCTTCTTCGAACGACCTTCGTCGCCTGCCTGACGCGGCCGCACGCCGTTTGACCGACACCGACGCGCGCAGGGAACTTCCTGTCGCCACTGTCAGAAATGGAACACATATCACTCGACTGTGCCGGAACCGTCATGCCAATCTCGGGCTTCGATTTGTATCGATTTAAATCTTCCAGCCCGGCAAGCAGAAGCCGACATTGCTCGCGCCAAGAGGCGCTGCAATGCGGCGCTGCGCGCACGCCAGAACCGGATTTCTAAAACGCTTCAGATCGCATCGCGATCGGTACACGCGTTGAGGCGGCTGGAGCAGGGACGCAACGCGCGGCGCCGGCAACCGTTGGGACGTGATGGCGCCGCCTTCCTTTTCGCTCCAAGGGGAATCCGCCATGAAGACCCGTCCTTTCCTGCGTCGCAAGGCGCTCGCCCGCAGCCTGATCGTGGCCCTGGGCCTGGGCAGTGCGACCGCTGCGATGGCCCAGTCCACCACCGGCTCGGTCTATGGCCAGGTCGCACCCGGCACCGGCACGCAGGTGGTGCTGGATAACGGCAGCGGCGTGCATCGCGTGGTGCCGGTCAATGCCGATGGGCGTTACGTGGCCTCGCAGCTGCCCATCGGCACCTATGGCGTCACGCTGCAGAAGGACGGCCAGACGGTCGAGAGCCGCGAGAACATCGCGCTGCAGATCGGCGGCGCCGCCAACGTCTCCTTCGCCGCACCGGCGCCGGCTTCGGACGCCGGTGTGCAGGAACTCGGCGCGGTCAGCGTCAAGGCCAGCGCGGTGCCGCCAATCGACGTGACCCAGGTCGACTCACGCACGGTGATCACGGCCGAACAGTTGCAGAAGCTGCCGCTGGGCCGCAGCGCCGAGGACATCGCCAAGCTGGCCCCAGGCGTGGTGCAGAACAGTGCCAACTTCACCAGCGCCACCGGCCAGTCGCTGGTGAGCTTTGGCGGCTCGGCCGCCAGCGAGAACGCGTACTACATCAACGGGTTCAACACGACCGATCCGCTCAACGGCGCCGGCGGCCTCACCCTGCCCTACGGCGCCATCGACCAGCAGGAGGTCTATACCGGCGGCTACAGCGCGATGTACGGGCGCTCGGACGGCGGCGTGATCAACCAGCTGGGCAAGCGCGGCACCAACGACTGGCATTTCGGCGCGCAGGTGCTGTGGGAGCCGAAGTTCGCCCGCGCCAGCGAGCGCGACGTGTATTACGCCAACGGCACGCCGGACAACCCGGTGGCCGGCGGGCTCTACGATCCCAAGAGCAAGAACGATGTCGACAGCACCACCGTCAGCGCGTATGCGGGCGGCCCGATCATCAAGGACAAGCTGTTCTTCTTCGTCGCCGGCGAGTTCGAGCGCGAGAACGGCAATTCGGTGAGCAACGTGGAAGACAGTTCGACGCCTGCCACCACGTACCGCTACGACAACCCGCGCCTGTACGCCAAGCTCGACTGGAACATCAACGACAACAACATCCTGGAGTTCACCGGCGCCAGCGACAAGCGCAAGGGCTCGGGCAGCATCTACGACTACGACTTCAACGCGCGCCTGCGCGGCGACAAGCTGCGCGACCGCGACACCACCGAGACCGGCGGCGACCTGTGGGTGGGCAAGTACACCGGCTATCTCACCGATGCGCTGACCCTGAGCGCGACCTACGGCGAACTGAAGACCAAGAACTACGACGTCCCCGGCTCCTACGACCCCAGCCTCACCTACGTCAGCGGCGCCATCAACCAGAACCCGGCCATCACCGGTGGCACGCCGATCACCAACACGCAGGTGTCCTCGCTGGCCGATGCCGGCCGCGGCAACAAGACCACCAACACCCGCATCGACCTTAACTACCACCTGGGCGACCACAGCATCAGCGTCGGCATCGATAACCAGGTCGCCAATGCCTACAACCAGGGCAGCATCAATACCGGGCCGGGCTACAGCTGGGGCTATGGCCACACCGATACGCCCAACACGCCGATCGTCAGCGGCCTGGGCGTGCCGGCACCGGCCGGCTATCCCGGCGGTGAGGACGGCTATTACGTGCAGCAGAACGTGGCCTACAACGCGGTGTCGGTGCGCTCTTCGCAGCGCGCGCAGTACATCGAGGACAAGTGGCAGATCCGCGACAACCTGCTGCTGTCGCTGGGCCTGCGCAACGATCAGTTCACCGATTACAACCCGGCCGGCGAGGCCTTCATCAAGCAGACCAAGCCGCAGTGGGCGCCCCGCCTGGGCTTCGCCTGGGACGTGCATGGCGATTCCAGCTTCAAGATCTACGGCAACGCCGGGCGCTATTACCTGGGCCTGCCGCTCAATCCGGCCACCGGCGCGGCCTCGGGCTATATCGCCACGCAGACCTATTACACCTACACCGGCATCAATCCCGATGGCACGCCCAACGGCCTGACCCAGATCTCCGATGCGGTCTCGGCCAACAACTCTTTCGGCCAGCAGCCCGATCCGCAGACGGTCACGGCCAAGGGCATCAAGGCCGAATACCAGGACGAGTTCATCCTGGGCTTCGAAAAGCAGCTCAACGCGCAGTGGCAGTACGGCGCCAAGGTCACCCACCGCATCCTGCGCAACGCCATCGACGACTTCTGCGACGTGGACCTGGTCACCGCCAAGGCCGAAGCCGAAGGGCACGAGGTGGGCTCGACCAACAGCTGTTACCTGATCAATCCGGGCCGGGCCAACACCTTCACCCTGGTCGATACCGACGGCAACCACTTCACCACCTCGCTGAGCAACGATGAGCTGGGCTTCCCGCAGCTCAAGCGCAAGTACTACGCGATGGATGCGTTCCTGGAACATCCGTTCGATGGCACCTGGTATGCGCGCCTGGATTACACGTTCTCGCGCAGCTACGGCAATACCGAAGGCCAGCTGCGCTCGGATCTGTTGCAGAGCGGTGCATCGGCGTCGGAAGACTGGGACAACGCGGTGATCATGGAGCACACCAACGGCCCGCAGAACAACGACCACACGCATCAGTTCAAGGCGATGGGCTATTACCAGTTCACGCCGGAATGGCTGGTCTCGGCGACGCTGTCGATCCAGTCGGGCAACCCGAAGATCTGCCTGGGGTCGTACGGCGCCGATTACAGCGATCCGGTCGGCTACGGCAACGCCTATCACTACTGCGATGGCGAGCCTTCGCCGCCGGGCAGCCACGGCCGCCTGCCCTGGCAGCACCAGTTGGACCTGGGCGTGACCTACCGGCCGAACTTTGCGCAAGGGCGGCTGGGCTTCAGCGCCAACATCTTCAACGTGCTCAACGAGCAGCACGCGACCTTCGAGAATCCCAACTCGGTCACCGGCGGCACCACGCCCAACCCGCTCTACGGCACCGCGATCATCCGCGAAGCGCCACGCTACATGCGCTTCAGCGTCAGCTACGACTTCTGATGCAAAAAGGCCTGGCGCGTCGTTCGACGCGTCAGGCCTGGATGGGACGCCTGCCGCCCCGCGCGGTCGCGGGGAGGCAGGAATGAGCGCACTTACTTCGCGTCGTCGTCCTGATCGACCGACGCCGGCTCGGCCGCCGGCATCACCGTCAACGTGATCTTGGATGGGTACTGCGCACCGTGGTGGACGACGTTGCGGGCGATGACGCCGTGATCTTCATCGACGTTGTTGCCACCGGTGTTGAGGTTGCGGTCGAAGCGCGGGAAGTTGCTGCTGGACACGTCCACGCGCAGCTTGTGGCCGGGCTTGAAGTAGTACGCGGTGTCGATCGGCTGGAAAGTCACCGGCACCACCTTGCCCTTCTCCATCCACGCCAGCGGCTTGTCGTAGCCGTTGCGGTAGCGCATGCGCTGGATGTTCTCGGTGATGTTCATCGCACGGCCGTCCGGGGACACGTCGATGAGCTTGAAGGTGAAGTCGGTGTCCTTGGCATCGGAGGACACGTACAGCGTCACCGTCACCGGGCCGCTGACTTCCACGCCCTGTTCGAACGGCTTGGTGTCGTAGACCAGGATGTCGTTGCGGGTTTCCTGCTGGCGCTGGTCGAACGAGCCGAACTTGGTGGCCCCCTGGCAGCAGCCACCGCCACCCAGCGTAGGCACCGGATTGCTCGGGTCGTAGGTGAACTTGTCGGATTGTTCGGTCGTGGGCAGCGTTTCGGTCAGCGCGCCGTTGCCGTACAGCGTGTTGGCCTGGCCGTCGCTGCCGAAGTACAGCTCCTGCGTCTTGACGCCGGCCGGCGGCCAGGTCTGCGCGTTCTTCCAGCGGTTGGCGCCCATCACGTAGTACATGACCTTGGGCTGCTTGGCGACCACCGGGCTGTCCTCGCCCTTGAGGTACTGGTCGAACCAGCCGTAGACCAGATCATCGTAGTTGAAGCGCGCGTCGCCCATGTCCATGTCGCCGACCATGGTGTGCTCGCTGGCGCGCTTGTAGGCGCAGTGCAGCACCGGCGCGATCACCGCGTACTGCTGGTCGGCGATCGACTTGTCGGCGGTCTTGCGTACCTGGTTGTAGGCGGCCAGGTTGGGCGAGACCGATACGTCGAACCAGCTCATGAACCACAAGCCGGGCTTGTTGATCTTCATGTCCTCGTGCCACAGGCCGCCCTTGTACCAGGCCGGGCTGTTGGGCGTGCGCGCGACCATGTTGCCGCCGGTCGCCACCGGCATCGCCGTGTCGTAGATGCCCGGCGGGCCGCCAACGGCCTTGATGATGTCCTTGCTGGGCAGGTGCCAGAACGCCTTGTCCCAGTCGACCTTGGGCATCTGCGGATCCAGGTCGAAAAAGCGCGAGGCGTTGATCAGTTCTTCCTGCGTGGTGCCGGCCGGGAACTGCGGGCGCACTTGATTCTGGATCCCGTAGTCGTAGATCCACGAGACGAAGAGCATCTGCATCGCGCCACCGCGATACCAGTTGCCCTGCTCGTAATACGGACCGACCTTGCCCACGCCGGCGCCGAAGCCCTGCACGTTGAAGGTGGCCAGCGCCGGCTCGTCCTGCGCGACCACGGCCATCTGCCATTCGGCGGTGGACGAACAACCGGTGGTGCCGACCTTGCCGTTGGACCACGGCTGCGAGGACATCCACTTCAGCTCATCGGTGGCATCGCTGAGCGGCATGCCGAGGATGTCGTAGTTGCCCTGCGAGAAGTAGTGGCCGCGCTCCTGCATCTGCACCAGCGCGTAGCCACGCTTGACCGCCTCAAGCTGGTTGCTCATGTCGCGCGGCGCGCCCAGCTTCACATCCCAGTAGTTGAAGTTGTACGGCGTGCGCGAAAAGATCACAGGATGCTTGCCGGTGCCCTTGGGGCGATAGATGTCGGCGGCCATCAGCTTGCCGTCGCGCATCTTGACCATCACCTTGCGGTCGATCACGGCGATCTTTTCCAGCTCCGCTTCCAGCGCGTTGCGCTTGGCGATCAGTTCGGCGTTCGGATCGGGTTTCTGCTGGGCCAGCGCGGGCGCGGCGGCCAGCAGGGTCAGGCCGCACGCCATGAGCGCGGTGGCCAGGGGCGTGGTGCGCCGTGGGAGTCGCATCGGGTTTCTCGCGAGGGGAAACCCTGGAGTTTCGGCCAGATGCGGGCGAGCGGGAAGATGACGGATGGCACGGGACGCAAGGGCGGCCGGCCAGCGGGCGGCGCGTCATCCTGGCGCCGGCACGCTGGGCTAAGCTGCGCGCACGCTTCCTGCCGCTGCTCCAGATGACGCTCTCCTTCCCGCGCCTGTTCCTCAGCCTGGTCCTGTCGCTGTCCGCGTTGCCCGCCTTCGCGGAAATCCCGGTCTACGGGGTCAAGGCGGTCAACACCTATCCGCACGACACCGCCGCCTTCACCGAGGGCTTGCTGTTCCTGGACGGACATCTGTACGAGAGCACCGGCGAACAGGGCGCCTCGTGGGTGCGCAAGGTCGAGCTGACCACCGGCAAGGTGCTGCAGCAGGCTGATTTGCCGCCGCAGTATTTCGGCGAAGGCATCGTGGTGCACGAAGGCAAGCTGATGCAGCTGACCTGGCGCAACGGCGTCGGCGCGGTGCGCGACCTCAACAGTTTCGAGATCGTCGCTAGCTTCCGCTATCCGGGCGAAGGCTGGGCGCTGACCCGCGACGACACCCGCGTCTACATGAGCGACGGCACGCCGACCATCCGCATCCTCGACCCGGCCACGATGACCCAGACCGGCAGCATCGCCGTCACCGCCGACGGCAAGCCGCTGCAGCGGATCAACGAGCTGGAGTGGATCAAGGGCGAGCTGTGGGCCAACGTCTGGATGACCGACCGCATCGCGCGGATCGACCCGAAAACCGGCCACGTCGTGGGCTGGGTCGACCTGAAGGGCCTGTTCGACTACCGCAAGCTACCCGACCCCACCGACGACGTCCCCAACGGCATCGCCTACGACGCCCAGCACGACCGCATCTTCGTCACCGGCAAGCGTTGGCCGAAGCTGTTCGAGATCAAGCTGACCAAGGCGCGTTGAGCGCAACCTTTTCCAACAAAAGGAATTGTTGAATGGATCGCATGTATCAGGTCGCCGACGATTTCGAAGCGAGCATCCGCATCCTCACGGAGGCCGAAGGCGGCAGGAAAACCTCGCCGTTCAATGGCATTCGCTGGGACTTTGCTTACGCAGATGATCCGGCGTCCAGGCAGCTCTACATGATCTGGCCAGACTTCCACGGCCCGTCTGGTGACAGCTTCCCCAAAGACATGCCTCTCCCGCTTTCTACCGAGCTGTTTGCGCGTATGACCGTCCTGGTGGACGAGATGCGCGAGGAGGTTCATCGGGCGCGCATCAAACCGGGTGTCACGTTTTATTGCCATGAAGGCTCCAAGCGTGTGGCGATTGGCCGCGTCACGCGCATCACAGGACTTTTCTTGGATCGCCCAGCGCGACCGAAACACTAGAACCGGGGTCAGAGCGCGATGTCGTTTTCTTGAGCTTGCACACTGACCCCGGCTTTGCCCTTCGCTGTTGCCCTCCGCCGTTGCTTTTCGCTCCTGATCTTGCGAGCCGTAAAGCGCGCCGAGCACCGCAGGCTGAAATGGCCGAAGAGGCGCGGGTGTCTGAGCGAAGCGAGTTCCCGCGCCGTGCCATTTCAGGCGAGGAGCACAGGGCACCGCCGCAACGCGGCGGCGAGCGTCCGGCGAAGACGGTTTTGCTTCCTTTTGCCAAGACAAAAGGAAGTCGCGCCTTCAGGCGCGAAAGCTCTGCACTCCCCATCGAGACAAATAAGGTATTCATTCGATTGCCGTTGCCTCACCTGATGTAGCAAGGCACTGGATCCCCGCGTTCGCGGGGATGACGAAATCAGGTGTATGAGCTGTCCGCAAGACCGCGACGCAGACCGCCAAGTACCGCGCAAATCCGACGCGATCTCACCAGAAACCGCTTCCATCGCAGCACTTCAATGTTTTCAACGGAAACCGCCAACGACAGCGTTCCGTTGAGTGGGAATGCGCGTAAAACAGCGATTGTCCGCAGCGCGTCAACTCTGGTCTGATCGCGTCCCCCGGCAGGCCATGGGCCTGACTTGTGCGCGTCGCGTTGCGACGCCGATCGCGCCACGGGCCTCTTTCCTCTCTCATGCTTTTTTTGAATCCATGACCGCAGATTCCAACAACGCCGCCCCGCCCGCCGCCGACCATCGCCAGGCCGCGCTCGACTATCACCGCTGGCCGCAGCCGGGCAAGCTGGAAGTGGCGCCGACCAAGTCGGTCAGCACCCAGGCCGACCTGGCGCTGGCCTATTCGCCGGGCGTGGGCTACGCCTGCGAAGCGATCGTCGCCGATCCGGCGCAGGCGCACTTCATGACCGGCCGCGGCAACCTGGTGGGCGTGGTCACCAACGGCACCGCCGTGCTGGGCCTGGGCAACATCGGCCCGCTGGCCGGTAAGCCGGTGATGGAAGGCAAGAGCATCCTGTTCAAGCGCTTCGCCGGCGTGGATGCGTTCGACATCGAGCTGGACGCCAACGATCCGGACAAGCTGATCGAGATCGTCGCGGCGATGGAGCCGACCTTCGGCGGCATCAACCTGGAAGACATCAAGGCGCCGGAGTGCTTCGCGATCGAACGCACGCTGGCCGGCCGCATGAACATCCCGGTCTTCCACGACGACCAGCACGGCACCGCGATCGTGGTTGGCGCGGCCGTGACCAACGCGCTGTCGCTGGTCGGCAAGCGCATCGAGGACATCCGCCTGGTGGTGTGCGGCATGGGCGCGGCGGGTGTGGCCTGTGTGGACATGCTGGTCTCGCTGGGCCTGCAGCGCGCCAACATCCTGGCGGTGGACCGCAGCGGCGTGATCCACAGCGGCCGCAGCAACCTGGATGCGAGCAAGGCGGCGTATGCGCGCGATACCGACGCACGCACGCTGGCCGATGCGATGGTCGGCGCGGACCTGTTCCTGGGCCTGTCCGGCCCGGGCACGCTGACCACCGAGATGCTGACCACCATGGCGGCTGATCCGATCGTGCTGGCACTGGCCAACCCGTATCCGGAAATCCTCCCGGCCGAAGCCAAGGCCGTGCGCAGCGATGTGATCGTCGGCACCGGGCGCTCGGACTTCCCGAACCAGATCAACAACGTGCTGTGCTTCCCCTACCTGTTCCGCGGCGCACTGGATTGCGGCGCGTCGCAGATCGACACCGGCATGAAGGTCGCCTGCGTGCAGGCGCTGGCCCAGCTGGCGCTGACCCAGACCGATGCCGAGGGCAACGCGCTGTTCGGCCGCGAGCGCCTGATCCCGCACCCGCTGGACGCGCGCCTGCTGGTGGAATTGCCGGCGGCCGTCGCCCAGGCCGCGGCCGCCAGCGGCGTGGCCACGCGCCCGATTGCCGACATCGACGGCTATCGCGTCCGCCTGGCGCAGCTGGCGCAGGACCTGAAAGCCCGCTGGGACGGGGTTTCGGCCGGCTGAGGCCCGCCCGCGCGGACTGGCGGCCCGAAAAGCCACCCGTACGGGCTCCTCAACAGCGACAAGCCCCTGAAAGCCCGCTCCGGCGGGCTTTCAGCGATCTGCGCTGAGGGCAAGGCGGGGCGTCGTCTCCGGCGTGTAAAATTGCCGTCTTTTGCGCGCGCAGCTGGCGTGCCCCTTCATGGCGAAAGCGCAACAACGCGGACCTGTGCCCGGCCCGGCCTTCGTGCGACTGCTCGCGCGGCTGGGCGAGGTGACCGTGCCTGCACCGCCGCCCGCACTGCCCGATCGCCTGGCCCAATGGGTGGACTGGAACCGCGCCGTGGCGCTGTCGCGGGCGCTGGATGGCACTCCGCCTGCGCCAGATGCGGGGCCCGCGTTCGACGAGGCCGAAGCCGAAGCCTGCGCGACCCAGCGCACCACGCTGGCCAATGCGATCCGCGAAGACCGCGACCTCACCGCCGCGATCCAGCGGCGCGTGGACAAGGCCGTCAGCGAGGGCACCTCGCTGCACACCGCGGTCGAGTTCTCTGTGTTCCGCCAGCGCTACCTGGCCCACCAGCGCGCGATGCTCACCGCCACCGGCCACCTGCGCGGCCGCCTGCGCGACATGCTGGGCCAAGGCCCGGCGGCGCTGGCGCGGCTGGCCGAAGTGGACGCGGTGATGGAGCTGACCCTGAGCCCGCGCGAACAGACCGTGCTGGCGACCGCGCCCGGCCTGCTGGAGCAGCACTTCCTGCGCCTGCGTCCGGCCGATGCCGACACGCCTGCGCCGGCCGAACCCCATCCCGACGCCGCGCAGATCCCTGCCTGGCTGGAGACCTTCCACACGGACATGCAGCGTGCGCTGCTGGCCGAGCTGGAGCTCCGCTTCCAACCGATCGATGCGCTGCTCGCAGCGCTCCGCAGCCAATAAGTCATTCAAGTCCCCATGCCCAGAATCGTCCTGAACTTCGTCGTCTTCCTGTTGGGCCTGCTCGCCGTGTGCTGGGTGGGCGCCGGCTATGTCGGCAACAACCCACTGGGCGTGGCCGTGTCGCTGGTGATCGCCGCCTGCTATGTCGCTGGCGCGTTCGAGCTGTATCGCTATCGGCAGGCCACGCGCTCGCTGGAACTGGCGCTCAGTGAAGACCCGACGGGTAGCAACGGCCTGCCCGCGTGGCTGGAACGGCTGGCGCCCAACCTGCGCCAGCCGGTGCGCCTGCGCATCGAAGGCGCACGTGTCGCCCTGCCCGCGCCGACGCTGACCCCGTATCTGGCCGGCCTGCTGGTGCTGCTGGGCATGCTCGGCACGCTGCTGGGCATGATGGCCACCCTGCGCGGCACCGGTCTGGCGCTGGAAAGCGCGACCGACCTGCAGGCCATGCGCGGCTCGCTGGCCGCGCCGGTCAAGGGCCTGGGCTTTGCATTCGGCACCTCGATCGCCGGCGTGGCGACCTCGGCGATGCTGGGCCTGCTGTCGGCGCTGTGCCGCCGTGAGCGCCTGGAAGCGGTGCAGCAGCTCGATGCCGCCATCGCCACCACGCTGCATCCGCATTCGCGCGCGCACCGGCAGGAAGAAGCCTTCCGCCTGCAGCAGGCGCAGACCGCGCTGATGCCGCAGCTGATCGATCAGCTCGGCGCACTGATGCGCACCATCGAGACGCACAGCAGCACCACGCACACGCAGCTGATCGACCGCCACGAAGCGCTGCACGCCAAGACCGAAGCGGCGCACGTGCAGCTGAGCGAGGTGCTGTCCAAGGCGCTGGCCGCCAGCGTCGCCGATAGCGCGCAGGCGGTGAACGCCGCGCTGCAGCCGGTGGTCGCGCGCACGCTCGATGGCCTGGCCCAGGAAACCAAGGCCATGCAGGCCGGCGTGCACGGCGCCGTGCAGCAGCAGCTTGATGCGCTGACCAGCGGCTTTGCCGGTGCGACCACGGCCGCCGCCGCCAGCTGGACCGCGGCCCTCGATGCGCAGCGCCAGGCACAGGCCGCGCAGACCGATGCACTGCACCAGACACTCGCCACTGCCGCGCAAGCGCTGGCCACGCAGGCCACGCAGACCGTCGACAGCATCGGAGCACGCCTGGACGGCACCGCGCAGCAGCTCGGCGACACCTGGACCCAGGCATTGGCCCAACAGCGCGACCTGCACGCTACCCAGGCCGAACACCACGCCCAGGCGCTGGCCGAGGCCGGCCGTGCGTTCGAAGCGCAGGCGGCCGCGCTGGTCCGCACCACCACCGAGGCACAGACCGCGCTGCAGCAGGCGTTGACCGCCCAGGCCGCACGCGGCGGCGAACAGCTCGACGCCGCCACGGCCGCGTTCGCGCGCCACACGGCCGAAGCCGCCAGCGCCTTCGACACGCAGGCCGGCACCTTGTTGCGCACCGCGACCGACGCGCAGGCGCAGCTGCAGGATGCCCTGGCCGCGCAGGCCGAGCGTGGCACCGCGCAGCTTGAAGCGGCCACCGCGGCGTTCGCCCGCAGCACCGCAGAGGCGGCCAGCGCGTTCGATGCGCAGGCCAGCACGCTGCTGCGCACCGCCGCCGACACCCAGGCGCAGTTGCAGGACGCGCTGGCCATGCAGGCCGAGCGCGGCACCGCGCAGCTGCACGAAGCCACCGCGGCGTTCGAGCGCCACACCAGCGCCGTGGCCGAAGGCCTCACCCAGTCGCACGCCACGCTGCAAGACACGCTGGCCGCGCAGGACCAGCAGCGCCTGGCCGCATGGTCGGACGCGCTCGGCTCCACCCATCAGGCGCTACGCGCCGAATGGCAGCAGGCCGGCGCCGACACCGCCCAGCGCCAGCAGGCCATCTGCGACACGCTGGCGCAGACCGCCGAGGCGATCACCGGCCAGGCGCAGACCCACGCCCGCGAAACCATCGCCGAGATCACCCGCCTGGTCGATGCCGCGGCCGAAGCCCCGCGCGCCGCGGCCGAGGTCATCGCCGAACTGCGCCAGAAGCTGTCCGATTCGATGGTGCGCGACACCGAGATGCTGGCCGAGCGCAACCAGCTGATGGGCACGCTGGACACCCTGCTGGACGCGGTCAACCACGCGTCCACCGAACAACGTGGCGCGATCGATGCGCTGGTGGCGACGTCGTCCGACCTGCTCGAACGCGTCGGCACCCGCTTCACCGATCACATCGAAGGCGAGACCGGCAAGCTGGGCGAGGTCGCCGCGCAGGTCAGCGCCAGCGCGACCGAAGTGGCCAGCCTGGGCGATGCCTTCGGCGCGGCCGTGGCCCAGTTCGGCCAGTCCAACGCCGAGTTGGCCGAGCGCCTGCACGGCATCGAACAGGCGCTGGACAAGTCGCTGGCGCGCAGCGACGAACAGCTTGCGTACTACGTCGCACAGGCGCGCGAAGTGATCGACCTGAGCCTGCTCTCGCAGCGCCAGATCATCGAGGACCTGCGCCAGCTCGGTGACACCAAGGCCACCGCAGCATGAGCGGCGAGGTCGAACTCGACGAAGGCGACGGCACGCCGGTCTGGGCCGCCTTCGGCGACCTGATGTCGGTGCTGCTGGGCGCGTTCGTGCTGATCCTGGTCGGCGTGATCGCGGTGCAGCTGCAGCTCTCCAGCAAGCTGGATGAAGAAGCCCGCCGCCGCGAGGCCCTGGAACAGGCCTTGGCCGGCCCCTTGGCCGCCGGACGCGTGACCGTGGTCGATGGCCGCATCGGCATCCGCGGCAACGTACTGTTCGCGCTCAACTCCGACCAGCTGCAGCCGGAAGGCCGCGAGGTGCTGCACAGCCTGGCCGCGCCGCTACGCGGCTACCTGCATGCGCGCGATGAAGTACTGATGGTCAGCGGCTTCACCGACGATCGCCCGGTGCATGGCGACAACCTGCACTACGCCGACAACTGGGAACTCTCCGCGCAGCGTGCGCTGACCGTGACGCGCACATTGATCGCCGAAGGCGTGCCGGCGTCTTCGGTCTTCGCCGCCGCGTTCGGCGCCGAGCAGCCGGTCGCGTCGAACGACGATGCCGACGGCCGCGCCCGCAATCGCCGCGTGGAAATCGCGCCGATGCCGCGTCCGTCCAAGCAGGCCGCCACGCCCTGACATGCGCGACGCGTTGAGCCAGCTCGCACGATGGCGCGCGCAAGGCGCAGACCGGCACGACCCGCTGCGCTTTGCGTTTCTCGATGCCCTCGCCACGCGGACGCAGGCACAGACCGGCGCCGCACGCGCATTGCTGGACGCCCGACTCGACGGCTTGCTCGCGGCCTACGGCGCCGATGTCGCCAAGACGAAGCCGAAGACCCGCAAGGCCGCGCAGGCGGTGAGCGTGGCCAGCCCCTTGGCCGAATTGTTGGACGCATTGCGCGCGGGACCGCAGGCATCTCAGCCACCGGCGCCTGCCTCAGCACGCGGCACAGCGAAGAAGAAAAGCGACGCTGCGCAGCCGAAGCCCATCGCAGCTTCAACCGCCGTGTTCCCGCAGATGCCGGCGCTCGATGAGTTCCAGCGCCTGTGGGAAGAAGTCCGCACCGCGCGCCAGCTGCGCCAGTCGCTGGAGCCGGCGCCGGAAGATGCCGGTCCGCTCAACTCGCACATGCTGGTGCATCGTGCCTTGACCCTGATGCACGACACTGCGCCGGGCTACCTGCAGCACTTCCTCGGCTACGTCGATGCGCTGTCATGGATGGCGCAGCTGCGCGGCGAAACCGACGGCGAGTCGGATGCCCAACGCATGCCCAACGGCGCAAAGCCGAGCAAGCCACGCGCGCGCAAGAAATCGGCGTAAGCGTCGCAGCGAAGCGCTTCCTTCGAACCTGCGGCTAGAAGCCCAGGCTTCCGAATCCGCCATCTACGTCCACGCATGCGCCGGTGATGTAGGCCGAGGCTGGCAGGCAGAGGAAGGCGATCGCACCCGCGACATCCTCCGGCTCACCGATGCGCTGCAACGGCGTGCGGGCCAGCACCTGCTCGTAGTGATCGGTGTTGGCCAATGACTTGGCGGTGCGTGCGGTGCGGATCGCCCAGGGCGCAACGGCGTTGACGCGGATGCCGTCCTCGGCCCACTCCGCCGCCAGGCTGCGGGTGAGCTGGTGCAGCGCGGCCTTGGCCATGCCACCGACCGTGTCGCCGCGCACCGAGCGCAGGCCGCTGGCCGCGCCGACATTGACGATGCAGCTGGCCGGATGTTTCGCCAGCAGCGGCTGCGCGTAGCGGCAGAGTTCGAACGCGGAAAACAGGCTGGTTTCGAAGATCGCGCGCCAGCGGTCCTCGTCGATCTCCATTGCCTCGCCGCGCCGGCTCGCGCCCACGGCGTTGATCAGGATATGCAGGCCATCGCCTTGGTCTTCGACCCAGTCCAGCAGCGCGCGCCGCTCGTCGTCATCGGAAACATCGGCGGCGAAGCCTTCGATCAGGCGCTCGGGATACTGGTCGGTGAGTTCATCGCGCGCGGCTTCCAGCGCATCGGCATCGCGCGCCACCATCAGCACGTCGCAGCCCAGCGACAACAGTTCGCGCGCCGTAGCCAAGCCGATGCCGGCACTGGCGCCGGTGATGAGGGCAAGCTGTCCGTCCAGTCGCCAGCGAGGTGTGGTCATCGTCGTTTCTCCTGCGCCGCTCAACGCACCAACGCCATGCCGACCGACGCCGGCGCGGTCAGCGTGAATCCGTATTGCGCGTACAACCGATGCGCCTGCCCGTCGGCGATCAGGCTGACATAGGCGCTGGTGGGCACGTGATCGCGCAGGTAATCACTGATCGCCTGCATGATCCGCTTGCCCAGGCCCTGGCCTTGATGCGCCGGCAGCACCGCGATATCCACCACCTGGTAGAAGCAGCCGCCATCGCCGATCACCCGACCCATGCCGACCGGCGCGCCTTCGAACAGCACCTGCACGGCGAAGCACGAGTTGGGCAAGCCTGCTGCGGCGGCAGCTTCGCTCTTGGCGCTCAGGCCCGCGCCAATACGCAGGGCGCGATAAACCTCGATGGAAGGAATTTCGTGGAGAAGTTGGTAATCGGACATGGCACCGCTCGAAGCGCATCAATCAATCAGCGCACGTTGTACAACATCCACATCAACGCGCCCAAGAGCGGCGCGAGCAAACCTCCTGTAAGGAAAGCGGCCCACCTCGGCAGCCTGGAAAGTGGCCACAGGATGGCCGTGGCACACAGGCACAGCGCGAGCCAGATGCAGGCCATCCAAGGCAGGCCCTGCACGTGGACGATCATCTCCCCGGACTGCATTGCACGACGCCACAGGAGATAGAAGAACAGCAGTGATGGTGCGAGCAGCAGCGCGCCGCCGAAAACGCAAAGTGCATGCACGCCTTTCGCATCCGACGGCTTGCGGTGCGCGCCGTCCCGGATATTCCTCGACATCTCCATGTCCTCAGATTTACGTAGATCCTGGGCGTAGGATAGCCACGCACTCACCCGCGAGACACCTGCCATGCATGCACACCGCCTCGTTGCCGCCTCTGCGTTATTGACCAGCCTCGCGCTGGGCGCCTGCAGCCCGCCTGCCGCGCCGCAGCCGGAAAAGCCGCCGGCGCCGCAGGCCACCGCGATGTCGCAGGCGATCCACGCGCCACTGAACAAGGCCAAGGCGGTCGAAGGCCAGGTGCAGGCGGCCAAGGACGCGCAGGACAAGCAGATCGAGGCCGACACGCAGTAACGCCGCGCCGCAGACGCCAGATCATCGCGCGCCACGCGCGGCGGATTCGGGCAAAGAAAAAGGCGGGCCAGTGGCCCGCCTTTTCCGTTTCATCCGGTCGCCTGGGCGATCAGAAACCGCAGAAGCAGTACGCCAGTTCACTCACCGGCTTGGCACCGGGCTTGCGGGCCATCGCGTCCTGCACGAACTGCAGCTGCTGCGCGGTCTGCGGCATCGCCTGCAACAGCGCCATGCGGGCGAAGTCGGACCTGCCCAGCAGCGCGCCACCCATCGGGCTGCCCGCCGCATTGGCCAGGAACTGCTCGAACGGCGACAGCTCCTTCTCCACGTAGCGCACGCGGTACTTGCCGGCCTCGCCCAACTTGGCGCGCGCGGCGGCGTCGGCCACGGCGTCCTTCAGCCCACCGATCTGGTCGACCAGGCCGCGGTCCAGCGCCTGCTGGCCCGACCATACGCGGCCACGCGCGATCTGGTCGATCTGCTCGACGCTCTTGTGGCGCGCCTGCGCCACGCGTCCGGTGAAGTCGGCGTAGCCCTTGTTGATCACAGCCTGGATCACGTTGCCCAGTTCTGGATCCAGCGGCTTGGTCGGATCGAACGCGCCGGCGATGCGCGTGGTGCCCACGCCATCGGTGTGCACGCCGATCTTGTCCAGCGCGCGCGAGAAGTTGGGGATCAGGCCGAAGATGCCGATCGAACCGCTGATGGTGGAGGCATCGGCGTAGATGCGATCGGCATTCATGCTGATCCAGTAGCCGCCCGAGGCCGCCAGGTCGCCCATCGATACCACCACCGGCTTGCCGGCGGCCTGCAGCGCGACCACTTCGCGACGGATCTGCTCGGAGGCGAACACCTCGCCACCGGGCGAGTTCACGCGCAGCACGACCGCCTTGACCTTCTCGTCCTCGCGCGCATCGCGCAGCAGCGCCGAGGTGCTGATGCCGCCGATCTTGCCGGCCGGCTGGTCGCCGCCTGCGATCTCGCCGGCGGCCACGACCACGGCCACCTGGTCGCGCTCGTCCAGCGGCGAGGTGCGCGCGCCCAGCTGCGCCAGGTAGGCGTCGAAATTGATGTGGCGGAAGCCCAGGTTGTCGTCGTCATCCTCGTCGGCGACGCCGCGTTTGGTCAGCTCCTGGTTTACTTCCTCGGCGGTCTTGAGGCCGTCGACCAGCTTCTGCTTGAGGGCCAGCTTGGCCAGGTCGCCGCCGGCGGCGACCACGTCGGTTGGCAGGTTGTCGATCGACGCGCCCAGTTCGGACGGTGCCAGCTTGCGCGCCTTGCCGACGTCGGCCAGGTAGCGGTTCCAGATGTCGTTCATCCAGAACAGGTCGGCTTCCTTCGATTCGGGCGAGGCCGCATCGAGGATGTAGGGCTCGGCGGCGGACTTGTACTCGCCCACGCGGAACAGGTGCACGTCCACGCCCAGCTTGTCCTGCAGGCCTTCGCGGTAGTACTGGCGATAGCGGCCCAGGCCTTCGATCACCACGCTGCCCATCGGGTCCAGGTAGACCTCGTTGGCCTGCGCAGCCAGCAGGTACTGGCCCTGGCTCATGTTCTCGCTGAAGGCCACGATCTGCTTGCCCGAGGCGCGCAGCTCGGCCAGTGCGCCGGCCACTTCACGCAGCGAGGCGTAGCCGCTGGCCTGCAGCTTGTCGAAGTCCACTAGCACGCGGTTGATCTTCTTGTCGTCCTTGGCCGCCTCGATCACGCGCAGCAGGTCGCGCAGCTGGATCTCGTTGCCTTCCTGACCGAAGGCCTTGGACAGCGCGCGGCTGGCCGGGTCGGAGGAGTACTGCTCCACCAGCGCCGCGTCGGGCGCGATCACCAGCGTGGTGTTGTCCACCAGCGGCTTGGGACCGGCGTTGCCCTTGGCCAGCCCGATGATCACCAGCACCGCGATCAGGAACAGCAGGCCGAAGAAGACCAGGTTGAAGATCAGGCGACGGGTGAAATTCATCACGTCCCACAGGCCGATGAAGAATCGGCTGACGGGATCGCGGCGGACAGGCTGGTTCATGTGGGGCGGGCGCTCTTCGCGGGAACTGGCGCCAGCTTAGCCGCAGTCCATCGAATCCGGCATGCCCCACACGTCATGGCGGCGGCTTTCGATCAGGTCATCTGCGCGGCGCTGCGGCGCAGGCGCAGGCCCATCAGCAGCGCGGCGGTGGTCAGGCCCACGGTCAGGCCGATCCACATCCCGCGCGGGCCGTAGCCCAGCCCCAGGCCCAATCCGGCGCCCAGCGGCATGCCGATACCCCAGTAGGAAATGGCCGCCAGCACCATCGGCACGCGGGTGTCCTTCAAGCCCCGCAGCGCGCCGGCCGACATCACCTGGATGCCGTCGGGGAACTGGAAGATCGCCGCCAGCACCAGCAGGCTGCCGGCCAGCGAAGCCACCGCCAGGTCGTTGGTGTAGATCCCGGCGATCTGGTTGTGGAACAGCGTCAGCACCAGCGCCGAACACAGCTGCGTGCCCAGCACGATCGCGTAGCCGGCGCGCACCGCGCGCAACACGCCCGCGCCATCGCGCCGGCCCAGCGCATGACCCACGCGCACGGTAGTGGCTTCGGCCAGGCCCATCGGCACCATGAAGCAGATCGCTGAGAGGTTGATCGCGATCTGGTGCGCCGCAGCCGGCACCGCGCCCAGGCGCGCGATCAGCAGCGCAGTGGTGATGAACAAGCCGCCTTCCATCAGCACCGTCACGCCGATCGGCAGGCCGGTGCGCAGCAGCGGCGCGATCTGCGACCAGCGCGGCGGTTCGAAATGGGCGAACAGGCCCAGCGGCGCAAAGCGCTTCGAGCGCGCCAGATACAGGCCGAACAGCAGCATCTGCACCCACATCATCACCGCCGAGGCGATGCCCAACCCGCCTGCGCCCATTTCAGGAAAGCCCCACGCGCCGAACGCCAGCGCATAGCCCAGCGGGGCCAGCAGGAACAGGCCGCCGAAGCCCAGCACCATCGTCGGCAGCGTCCAGTGCATGCCTTCGCTCAGGTTGCGCATGCACAGGAACAGCGCCATCGCCGGCAAGCCCCAGCGGATGCCATGCAGGAAATCGCGCGCGCCCGGCACGATCTCCGGCGCGATGCCCATCGGCGCCAGCGCATGTGGCGCCAGGCTCAGGAAGGTGAACATCGCCAGCCCCAGGCCCAACGCCAGCCACAGCGCCTGGCGGAACAGCGGGCCGATGCGGTCGTGTTCGCCAGCGCCGTCGTGGTGCGACACCGACGCGGCCAGCGCCACCAGTGTGCCGATCGGCACCATCAGCGGCAGCCACATCAGCGCCGTGCCGGTGGTGACCGCGGCCAGCGTGGCGGTGCCGTGGTGGCCGGCGATGATGTTGTCGACGAAGCCCACCAGGCCAGCCGAGACATGGCCGATGACCAGCGGCAGCGCCAGCCGGCCGGTGGTGCGCACTTCCTGCGCAAGGCCCGGCGCGGGCGAAAGAGAGGAGGACATGGGAAGCCAGGCACATCGGCTGCGACCGCGCGCGGGATGGGCGCTGGCATCGGGCCGGAAAGGCCGGCTATCTTACCGGCCTCCTTGGGGAAGGAAGCTCCTGCGATGCACACACCGGCCGGCGACCACGCCGCTCCTGCCGCCTGCGACAACTGCGCCACGCCACTGTCGGGCGAGTTTTGCCCCCACTGCGGCCAGCACGCGCACAACCCACTGCGCAGCTTCAGCCACGCGGTGGAGGACGTGTTCGAATCGTTCTGGCACCTGGACGGCCGCATCGTGCGCACGCTGCGCGACCTGCTATTTCCAGGGCTGCTGGCGGCGCGCTTCCTGAAAGGGCATCGCGCGCCCTACGTGCCACCGCTGCGCCTGTTCGTGGTGCTGAGCGTGCTGACGTTCTTCGTGGCGCAGTTCGCCCTGCACTGGGAGAGTCCGACCGTATCGGTACCCAGAGTCGCCACGCTCGCTCCCGGCAAGACCGATCCTCAGCCCGACCCAGGCGAATTCGCCGCGCAGGGCACCGTGGCGGCGGTGGAAGCCGAGCGCGACGCCAAGCTCACCGCCCTGACCCAAGCCAACGCACAGGTCTCAGGCGTGCCGGGTCTCGCACAATTCACGCAGTTCGGCGCGCGCAAGATCCGCGCTGACGCGCAGGCACGCATCCATGAGCTGGATCCGAGCCAACCGGCCACCCTGGCAGCACCGGCGAATGCTTCAGGCGCCTTGCCCGAAACGCAGGATGCCGATGACGGCAACCTGCTGGGCCATTTCGACCCGGCCAAAAACCCGGTCCACATCGATGCGCTTCCCGGATTTGCCAATCGCTGGATCAACAAGAAGCTGGCACGTGCGCAGATCAACTTCCAGCGCTACAGCGACGATCCCGCCGAAGCGCTGCATGTGTTCATCGCCGCGATTCCGAGCGCATTGTTCGTGCTGGTACCAGTGTTCGCCGTGCTGCTCAAAGTGGCCTACCTCGGCAGCGGCCGCGGCTACCTGGAGCATCTGGTGGTCGGCCTCTACAGCCACGCCTACATGGTGCTGTCGCTGCTGGCGCTTTTCCTGCTGATGCTGATCGACGGCGCACTGCCGGCCAGCGCCGGCTGGCTGTCATGGATCCTCGCCACGCTTCGGGTCCTACTGCTGCTGTGGATACCGATTTACCTCTGGCTGACCCAGCAGCGCGTCTACGGCGAGCCTTGGTGGCTGACCACCATCAAATACGTGGTGATCGGCAACCTGTACTTCATGCTGGTCGGCATGGCCGCGCTCATGGTGGCCTTCAACGGCATGACGCACTGAGGTCTCAGCGCGACAACTGCTCGTGCAGCCACTGCGCGCGTGAGGCACTGGTGGTGGCGATCAGGCCCTGGCGCAAGGCGTCGCGTTCCTGCGGCGGGGTGCGCTGGGTCAGCACGGCCAGGTCGGCGCGCTGAGGGGCGCTCATCTGCTGCAACACCTGCCGCATCGGCTGGCGTTCGGCCTCGGGCATGAAGGCGAGCAACGGATACAGCCTGGCGTAGTCGGCGCCGACGTCCGGCCCCAAGCGCCAGCCGGCCTGCTCGGCCGCATCCAGCGCGGCAAAACGCGCCGCCATCGCCTGCTGCTGCGCCGGCGGCAGGGTCGCCAGGGTCGCGGCGGCCTGCTGCAGGCGCTGGCGGGTCGCGGGATCCAGCGCGCGCCAGTCGGCGTACGCGCCACGCTGTTGCAGGCGCTCCAGTGGCGACAGCGCATCCCAGGCGGCCATGCGCTTGGCGAAGGCCGCGCGTCCGGGCGCATCCAGCGCGGCCAGGCGGCTGGCACGCCGCGCCTGTACGGCCGGCGTTGCAGCGTCCTCTTCGGCCGGCTGCGCGACCAGGGTGGCGGTGACGATCAGCAGCAGCGCCGGCAGGCCCAGCAGCAGCCAACCCTTACTGCGCGGCATCCATCGCCTCCTGTGGCGTGGTCATGGCCTGCGCGGCCTCGCGCTGGCGGTCCTGCGGCGCGGCCGCATACCAAGCCAGCAGGCCGGCGCGCTGCGACAGCGCCTGGCCCTGCGGATCCATCAGCAGGTCGAAATCCGGATGGGTCAGCACGCCCTGCGCGGCATCGAAACGCTTGCCGGCATCGTCGTCGCGGGACAGCGCTTCGACCTGCACCTGCGCGTCATCGACCAGGCCCTGCTCACCAGCGAGGCCCCCAGCCTGCGTGGCCGGAGCCGACAGGCGTGCCTGCTGTCCGTGCCACCACCACGCGCCCAACGCCGCCAGCGCGCACAGCACCACCAGCGCGATCGCGGCCAGGGTCCACGGGAACGGCTTGCCCGGACGGCGCGGCTTGGCCGGCGCACGCGACGGGGCGGCCTTGGGCGCTGCCGCTGCCGCTGCCGCAGCGGCGACTGCAGCAGGCTGCGGGCTGGCTTCGGCCTCAGGCTCCTGCACCACGGCGCGGCGATCGGCGCCCAGCACCAGGGTTTCGCGCAGGCGCGACAGATGCGCCAAGCGCTCGGGCGACAACGCGCGCAGGTGCTGCTGGATCGCTTCGGCCAGGTCACGCCAGCCCTGCGGATCGGGCTGTCCTTCGGCATCGCGCGGACAAGCGCGGGTCAGGGCGGCGCGATAGCCGGCCTGGTCCACGTCCATGGCGGCGGCGGCATCGTCCTCGTCCAGGCCGGCGGCCAGGCGCAACAGCAGCGCCATGCGGTCCACATCGGAGAGGTCGGCCAGCCAGTCCAGGTCCTGCGGCCAGCGGGCTTCGGGATGGGCTTGGCGCAGCGGCGGGGCGGCGGCCAGCAGCGACCAGAAGCCGCGCGGCCACTGGGCCATCGGCTGCTCGCTGGCGTATTGGCGGAAGGCGCGCAGCGAGGCAGCCAAGGCGATCTCGCCGGTCTCGCGGCGACCGCATTGCAGCTCCGCCAGGACCACGCCGCGGCGTTCAACGCCACGCAGGAATGCGGAGAGCGCCGCGGGGACGTCGGCAGGTGCGTTCAAAGGGAAATCGGTCTGCTTCAGCGGAAACGTGTCGCCATGATAGGCGGCGATGCCCCGGTTGGGTTCGTCAAGAAACGTCTTGACATTGGACAAACATTCAAATTTCCCGGGAATCCCGCGGGTTCCCTGCTGCGACGGTTGTGCACAGCAATCATTTTTCGTTCACCCAGCGGGCTCGAGTGGCCGGATGACAGTCGTGTGTCGCCCTGTTCCACGCGCAAGTGATTGAATTTTATTGATAAATCGCGCTTGGCGTTTTTTTCACCAATGTGACGCCGGCCCAGAAGACACCGGATTTTTCGCGTGGAGCAGCTCGTCCATGCACAGGCTTATCCACAGGCGGTGTGGATAAGGGGGTTTTCCTAACGGGGACCAGCAGTTGCGTGCGGTTCGTCACTTGGCGGACAGGTTTCTGTCGCAAACGCACATCGGACTGCCGGGCGTGACCGGTGCCCTACACTTGCCGCCGATGTCTCCCACTTTGGTTCTCCGTGTCGCCGTGCCGGTTCCGCTGCGGCAGGCCTTCGACTATCTGCCGCCTGCCGGGCATCCGGCCGGGCCCGACGCGATCGGCCGCCGGGTGCGGGTGCCGTTCGGCAACCGCGAGCTGGTCGGCGTGGTGGTCGCGGTGACCGAACCGGACCCGGCGGCCAGCGAGCTACGCACCGCGCTGGAACTCCTGGACGACGCGCCGCTGCTGGCCGGCGAACTGCGCCGCTCGCTGCAGTGGCTGGCCGGTTATACCCACGCGCCGTTGGGCGAGGTGTTGGCCACCGCCCTGCCCGGCCCGCTGCGTCACGGCGAACCCTTGCCGGTGCGCGAGACCTGGCGCTGGCGCCTGACCGAGGCAGGCATGACCGGCCTGGATCGCCTGCGTGCCGGCAGCAAGCCGCGCCTGCTGGCCGAGGCCCTGCGCGGCGACGGCCTGGCCGAGTGGCAGCTGGACGACACCCAGCCCGGCTGGCGCACCGCCGCACGCAGCCTGGCCCAGCGCGACCTGGTCGAACGCATCGCCGAACAGGCCGCGCCCCAGGTGCTGCCGATGCAGGCCGGACCGACCCTCAATGCCGAGCAGGTCGCCGCCGTCGCGGCGATCCCCGCCACCGGCTTCGCCCCGATCCTGCTGGAAGGCGTCACCGGCAGCGGCAAGACCGAGGTCTACCTGCAGGCCATCGCCGCCTGCCTGGCGCGCGGCCAGCAGGCGCTGGTGCTGGTGCCGGAGATCGGCCTGACCCCGCAGACGCTGGCGCGCTTCCGCGCGCGCTTGGGCGTGGAAGTGCACGCGTTGCATTCGGGCCTGGCCGACAACGAACGCGCGCTCACGTGGGCCGCGTGCCTGCGCGGCGAGGCGCGGGTGGTGGTCGGCACGCGCTCGGCCGTATTCGTGCCGCTGCCAAACGCCGGCCTGATCGTGATCGACGAGGAACACGACGGCAGCTACAAGCAACTCGACGGCATCCGCTATCACGCGCGTGATTTCGCCCTGGTGCGCGGCAAGGCGCTGGACGTGCCGGTGATCCTGGGTAGCGCCACGCCGTCCCTGGAGACGCTCTACAACGCACAAGCCGGCCGCTACGCGCACCTGCGCCTGGTCAAGCGCGCGGGCGATGCCAAGGCGCCGTCGGTGCGCGTGGTGGATGTGCGCAAGCGCCCGCTCGCCGCCGGCCTTTCGCCGGAGATCCTGGCCGCCATCGCCGCCCAGCTACAGGCCGGCGGCCAGGTGCTCGTCTTCAAGAACCGCCGCGGCTACGCGCCGGTGCTGCTGTGCCACGACTGCGGCTGGAGCGCGCACTGCAACCGCTGCGACGCCCCGATGACCGTCCACGCGGCCGGACGCCGCCTGCAGTGCCATCACTGCGGCCATCGCAAGCCCGCGCCACCGGCCTGCCCGGACTGCGGCGGGCTGGCGCTGCAGCCGCAGGGCGTGGGCACCGAACGGCTGGAGGAACTGCTGGCCGACACCTTCCCGCAGGTGCCGGTGCTGCGCATCGACCGCAGCACCACCCAGCGCAAGCACGCGCTGGAGCAGCACTTCGCCACCCTCGGCGACGGCCCCGGCATCCTGGTCGGCACCCAGATCCTGGCCAAGGGCCACGACCTGCCGCTGCTGACCCTGGTGGTGGTGGTCGGCGTGGATGAAGGCCTGTTCTCTGCCGACTTCCGCGCTGGGGAAAAACTCTCGCAACTGCTGATCCAGGTCGCCGGCCGCGCCGGGCGCGCCGCGCGTCCGGGCCAGGTCTGGCTGCAGACCCACCATCCCGGCCATCCGCTGCTGGAAACGCTGCTGTCCGGTGGCTATCGCGCCTTCGCCGATGCCGAACTGATCCAGCGCCAGGAAGCCGGCTTCCCGCCGTTCGCGCACCTGGCGATGATCCGTGCCGAAGCCAAGCAGATCGAGCACGTGCAGGCCTTCCTGCGCGCCGCCCGCGCCGCCCTGGCCCAGGCCGATGCAGCGCTGGAACTGCACGGCCCGCTGCCGGCGCCGATGCCGCGTCGCGCTGGCTTCCAGCGCATGCAGCTACTGCTGTCGGCCGCCCAGCGCCCGCGCCTGCACGCCGCGCTGCAGGCGGCCTTGCCGACCATCGACGCCCTGCCCGAAGCCCGCCGCGTGCGCTGGTCGCTGGATGTGGACCCGGTCGACCTGTACTGATCGGCGCCGCGCGTCGGATTGAGCAGAACGCATCAAAAAGTCGAATTGACTTGACGGCCGCGATGACGCAGGCATGACAAAATCGACCCCATCGCGCGCGACAGGTGGACGATCGCCCGGCGCCGCCACGACTTTCCCACTGCCGTTGTCTTTCCCATGTCCCTTACCAAACACCATCTGGTCATCGTCGGCGGCGGCTTCGCCGGCCTATGGGCCGCGCGTGCGCTCGACGATGCGCCGGTGCGCATCACCCTGATCGATCGCCACAACCACCACCTGTTCCAGCCGCTGCTGTACCAGGTGGCCACCGCCGGCCTGTCCGCGCCGGATATCGCCGCGCCGTTGCGCCACATCCTGCGCGACCAGCGCAACGTCGAAGTGCAGCTGGGCGAAGTCACCCACCTGGCGCCGGAAGCCCGCCAGATCGAGCTGGCCGACGGCACCCGCATCACCTACGACAGCCTGCTGCTGGCCACCGGCGCCGGCCACGCCTATTTCGGCAACGACCAGTGGGCCCAGCACGCGCCGGGCCTGAAGACCCTGGACGACGCCCTGCGCCTGCGCCGCGAGATGCTGGTGGCGTTCGAACGCGCCGAAGCCGAGACCGACCCGGCCAAGCGCGCGGCGTGGCTGCACTTCGCCATCGTCGGCGGCGGCCCGACCGGCGTCGAACTGGCCGGCACCCTGGCCGAGATCGCGCGCCACACGCTCAAGGACGAGTTCCGCCACATCGACCCGCGCGAAGCCCGCGTGCGCCTGATCGAAGCCGGCCCGCGCGTGCTGCCGTCCTTCCCCGAGGACCTCACCACCAAGGCTCGCGCCCAGCTGGAAAAGCTCGGCGTGGAAGTCAGCACCGGCAAGCCGGTCACCCACATCGACGAACACGGCTACAAGCTGGGCGACGAAGCCTTCGCCGCGCGCACTGTGGTCTGGGCCGCCGGCGTGGCCGCCTCGCCGCTGGCACGCCAGCTGGGCGTGCCGCTGGACCGCGCCGGCCGCGTGCTGGTCGAACAGGATCTGAGCGTGCCGGGCTACCCGGACATTTTCGTCGGAGGCGACCTGGCCGCGATCAATCAGGCCGACGGCAAGCCGGTGCCCGGCGTGGCCCCGGCCGCCAAGCAGATGGGCAAGCACATCGCCAAGGTGCTGCGCGCGCGCCTGGCCGACAAGCCGGTGACGCCGTTCAAGTACAGCGACTTCGGCAACCTGGCCACGATCGGCCGCATGGCCGCGATCGTGCACCTGGGCAAGCTGAAATTCGCCGGCCCGCTGGCGTGGTGGTTCTGGCTGGCCGCGCACGTGTACTTCCTGATCGGTTTCCGCAACCGCTTCGTGGTGCTGGTCAACTGGGGCATGGCGTACATGAGCTACCAGCGCGCCGCGCGTATCATCTTCGGCGAGGCCTCGCGCGAAGTGGTGCCCGATGAAGGCCTGCCGCAGTCGCTGCCGGAAGCGGACAAGCAGCGCGCCGCCGGCTGACGTCCCGAAGCGATATCGCACCAAACGAACGGCGTGGACATCCACGCCGTTCGTGTTTTCAGCCGTGGGAATCAGCGGGCATCGCCGCAATCGGAATCACCATCGGCGTGGCGGTCACCGGGTCGGGCACGATCATCGCGCGCATGCCGAACACCGTTTCGATCAGCGTCTCGGCGATCACAGCCTGCGGCGGTCCGCTGGCGACGATCTCGCCGGCCTTCATCGCGATGATGTGATCGGCGTAGCGCGCGGCCTGGTTGAGGTCGTGCAGCACCATCACCAGCGTTCGCCCGCGCGTGCGGTTGAGCGTGCGACACAGTTCCAGCAGTTCGTACTGGTGGGCGATGTCCAGGTACGTCGTCGGCTCGTCCAGCAGCAGCAGCGGCGTGTCCTGGGCGATGGCCATCGCCAGCCACACGCGCTGGCGCTGTCCGCCTGAGAGCGCATCGACCGGCTGCTGGGCCAGCGCGTCGACGCCGGTCTGGCGCATCGCCTCCCACACCACGCGCTCGTCTTCGCCCGACCACTGCCGCAGCAGCGTCTGGTGCGGAAAGCGACCGCGCGCCACCAGGTCTGCGACACAGATGCCTGCCGGCGCAAGCGGCGACTGCGGCAACAGGCCGAGCCGGCGCGCGACCTCACGCGTGGGCTGGTCGCGGATGTCGCGCCCATCCAGCAGCACGCGGCCCGACTGCGGCTTGAGCAGCCTCGCCAGCGCGCGCAGCAGCGTGGACTTGCCGCAGGCATTGGGACCGATGATCACGGTCACCTGGCCGTCGGGAATCTGCACGTCGAGGTCGCGCGTCACCTGCCGCGCCTCGTAGGACAGGGTGAGGCATTCGCCACGCAGGGGCGAAGCAGCGTCGTGGTGTGGAGGCATCGTCGATGTCATCGTGAGGGCCGCTGGCCGGTCAGCAGCCACAGCAGGTAGGCGCCGCCGACAATCCCGGTCATGCGCCCGATCGGCAGGGTGATCTTCCACGGCAGCGCCTGGGCGATCAGGTCGGCGACCAGCAGCAGGCACGCGGCCATCGCCGCCGAGGCCAGCACCGGCCGGCGTCCGCCGCCGCACAGGCGCGTGGCCAGCTGCGGCGCGGCCAATGCCACGAAGGCAATCGGCCCGGCCGCGCCGGTCGCCAGGGCCGCGAGCACCACGCCACATGCGATCGCGAGCAGGCGCGTGCGTTCGACGCCGATCCCGAGCTGGCGGGCCAGGTCGTCGCCCATCTCGATCAGCTCCAGGCGGCGCGCCATCGCCTGCACCAGCGGCAGCAGCACGGCCACGCCCAGCATTGCCGGCACCGCATGTTCCCAAGTGCGCGCCTCCAGCGAACCGGCGCGCCACAGGTTGGCCATCACCGCGGTGTCCAGGTCGCCCTTGACCAGCATCAGACCGTTGAACGCATCCAGGATCGCGCCCATGCCCACGCCGACCAGCACCAGCCGGTAACCGCCGGTGACGCCGACACGCAATGACAGCAGGTAGACCAGCGCCGCCGTCGCGCAGCCGCCCAACACCGCGGCCAGCGCAACCTGCAGCGCGCCGCCGCCGAACAGCACGATCTGCGCGATCGCGCCGCTGGCCGCGCCCACGGTGAAACCGATCACGTCGGGCGAGCCCAACGCATTGCGCGAGACCGACTGGAAGATCGCGCCGGAGATCCCCAACGCCGCACCGGCGAACAGCGCGGTCAGCGCACGCGGCAGGCGGATGTGCAGCACGATGCGCTCGACGATGCCGCCATCGCCTGCGCCGCGCAGCACGTCGAACACCTGCCCCGGCGACAGCGCCATGCGGCCGACCAGCAGTTCGCCCAGCGCCAGCAGCAACGCGAGCCCGCACAACGCCAGCACGATCCACACGCCGCGCCGATGCACGACCAGCGACGCGCCGCCGATCCGCCACACGCGCTGCGCGGAAAAGCCCACGCTCACAGGTGCGCGATCCGGCGCTGGCGGGCCAGCGCGACGAAGCACGGCCCACCGATCAACGCGGCCATGATCCCGACCCCGATCTCGCTGGGCCAGGCGATGACACGCCCCAATACGTCAGCGGCCAACAGCAGCAGCGCCGCGATCAGCATTGATGCCGGCATCAGCACCCGGTGCGCCGGTCCCACGATGCGACGCGCCACGTGCGGCGCGGCCAGGCCGACGAAGGCCAGCGGTCCGGCGGCCGCGGTTGCCGCGCCGGCCAGCACCACCACCGCCAGCATCGCCAGGCTCCAGACCCGCAGCGGATGCGCGCCGAGCGCATGGCCAAGGTCTTCGCCCAGCACCACCGCGTCCAATGGCCGTGCCAGCGATAGCGCGAGCGCACTGCCGAGCAGCGTCGCCACCGCGACCGGCCAGAACACGGCCATCCCGCGTCCCTGCAGCGAGCCCACCGACCAGTGCCGGAACTGGTCGTACACCGCCTCGTCGCTGTTGAGCAGGATCACCTGCGTCAGCGCCTGCAGCACCACCGTCAACGCCACGCCCGCTAGCACCAGCCGCACCGGATCCACGCCGCCCAGCAGGTACACGCCAGCGCCGGCCAACGCCGCGCCGATCAGGCCGCACCACAGGTAGCCGGTGACATCGGTGATGCCGAAGGCCACCACTGCCACGGTGATCGCGGTGGCCGCGCCGGCATTGATGCCCAGCAGGCCGGGATCGGCCAGCGGGTTGCGCGTCAGCGCCTGCATCACCGCGCCGGCTGCGCCCAATGCCACGCCGACCACGATGGCAATCAGCGTGCGCGGGATGCGCAGCAGCCGCACCAGCAGGTGATCGCTATTCCCGGGATCGAACGCCTGCACCGCCTGCCAGGTCACCGACAGCGGCAACGTGCGCGTCCCGACGCAGCAGCTCACCAACGCCAGCACCGCAAGCAGCACCAAGCCTGCGAGCAGCGCGATGCGCTGCCGCGAACGGTGTGCGCTCCCGCCTTGCATCGCCATCTCAGCCAGCACGCGCGAGCATCAGTTGTCGAAAGACCGCAACGACATCAAGGACCGAACTTGCGCACCAGATCGTCCACGATCTCGCTGGCGCTGTAGTAGTCGATGCGGAAGGAATTCTTGCCGAGCCCATGCACCTGCTGCGCGCGTACCGACGGCAGATTGGCCAACACCGGATCGGTCAGGAATTTCTGGGTACCGGCCTCATCCACGCTCAACAGGAAGGTCGTCTGCGCGGTCAGTTTCCCTAAATTTTCATACGGTGCCCAGATGAAATCCTTGCGCTGCCCGGCGTTGGTCTGCCATGACGGATCGGGCTCTTCGATGTCAAAACCCAACGCGCCCAGCAGGCGCCCGTGCGCGCTCTCTCGGGTGGCAATGGGATTGCCCATGCCCGCGCCGTTGAAGCTGATCAGGTTGGTCTTGCCTGCCGGTGCTTTGATCTTCGCCCGCGCCTGGGCGACGCGTTCCTCGAACGCAGCGATGCGCGCTTCGGCCTGGGCCTCGTGCCCAGTCGCGCGGCCCAGCTTGAGCGCCAAGTCCTGCCAGGTCTGGTCGCCGTAATCGAGCACGATGGTCGGCGCGACCTTGCGCAGTTCGGCCAGCTGCGGCATCGCCGAATCGGCGCCGCTCACCGCGATCACGATCAGATCAGGCTTCACCGCATACGCCGCTTCCAGGTTGACGCTGCCCGCCGGCCACACGTCCTCGACGCCACGCGCCTGGGCGACTGACGCCCACTGCGCGAAGAACTGGTGCTTGGCGTTGGAGCCGCTGGCCACCACCGGCGCATCAATCGCCAGCAGCGTGCCGGTGATCGCGACCGAGGTCGAAAGAATCCGCGTGGGCGACGCGGGAATCTCGGTCCTGGTGCCATCGGCGTTGTCGAACGTGCGCCACACCGCGGTCGGCGCTGCGGCGCTGTCGGTCGAAGCGGCGGGCTTGCCGCCACCGCACGCGGCCAAGCCCAGCACCAACAAACCGATTACCCACCCGTTGCGTTGTTTCATGCGGTCCTGCCTTGAAGTATTGGCATTCGACACCGATGGCAGGCACGCGCCCGCCACCGGCGTACGGGCTTAGCGCTTGGACACGATGCGGGTGATGCGATCGCCCTTGGGATCGTCTTCGCCGCGCGACTTGTTGACTGCGTAAACCGCGCCCTTGCCGTCGGCATGAACGTGGTTGGGCAGCGTGCCGCCGTCGAGATTCGCCACGACCTTGCCGCTGCGATCGACCACCGCCAGCGTGCCCGAGGCGCGATTGCTGACGTAGGCCAGGCCCGAGACCGGATCGACCGCCACGTTGAGCGGACCGGCGCCGACCGGCACGTCGTGTTCGACGCGGCCGCTGGCCGGATCGACGATCAGCAGGTTGTCGCTGCCCTGCGCAACCACCAGCAGGCGCTTGGCGCCGCCGTCCCAGCCGACGCCAATCGCGCTGGTGGCATGGCCCAGAGCGATCACCTTTTCGACGGTATCGGTGGCGGTATCGATCACCACCGCCTCGGGCGTGCCGATGCTGGCGCTGAACAGCTTGCCGCCTTGCGTGTCCAGGGCAAGGCTGGTCGGAGTGAACTTCTCGCCGCGCTGCGCGCTGTCGATCTGGATGTCCTTGAGGTGTTCCAGCGTGCGCGTATCGAACACGGCCACGTGCGTTTCACCGGTGGCCGACACATAGGCTTTCCCGCGCACTTCATCGACGATGACATCGCGCGAATGCGGCACGGCTTCGGCCGGGAACTGCTTGACCAGCGCCAGGTCGGACTGGCGATACACCGCCACTGTGCCCTGGCGTGTGTTGGTCACCCACACGTGGCCGTTGGCGTCGTCCACGCCCACGCCATAGACCGCGTAGACGCTGGCCTCGCGCGCCGGCTGGTCGGGACGCGCTTCCGGGGCCGGCGCGGTCTGCGGCGTGACCCGCGCGAGGATCTTCAGCGTCTTCGGATCGACCTTGACCAACTCGGATTGCTTGACCGGCGGACGGCCCACAGCCGAGGTCACGAAGACCGCATTGCTCCTGGCGCTGTACGCGGACTGGTACAGGCCACGCACCAGCGGCGCGCCGTGCGCGCGGGCCTGCTTGTCGCCGGAGAGTTCGAGCTTCGGCGAGACCTTCAGCTCGAACACTTCAGCCGCATCCGGCCCGGCCACGTTCACCAGCAGCGGATGCCGTCCCGCGGCCGCATCGGCCGGCACCTGCAACGCGGCGGTGAACTTGCCCTGCGCATCGGCGATGTAGGGCTGCGCGTTGAGCACGCGGGTGCCGCGCGAGAGCGTGACCTGCTGGCCGGGCTTGAAGCCCTCGCCTGCCAGCTCGACGGTCTCGCCGGCGTAGGCCACCGGAGTTTTCAGGCTGAGCTTGCCGGCGAAGCTGGTATCGGGCGCAGTAAACGCGCCCTGCTGGGCCCATGCGTTGGGCGCAACGCCCAGGGCGAGCGCCAGCGCGGACACGCGCAGCAGGCGCGACAGGGAAACCGAGGGAAATGAAAACGACATGGTCAGGCCTCTATCGAAAAGGCGGCGACACGCGCCGCACGCGGTGATGCCTGGGGAATGACCTGGGCGCAGGGAAACAAATATCGGCACGCTGCAGCGCGCACCGGGACATCGCATCGGACGACGCGCCTCTCACGGCGCGACATCGGTACTGTGATCGGCAACGCCGGCCACGGCATGCAGTGCGTAGAGCAGCGAGGCGCGCAGCATCGGGCCGTGACCCAGGCCGTCGAACTCGCGGTACTCAACCTGCAGGCCGGGTAGCGTCTGCAGCCGTTCGGACAACGCGAAGGCCGCACCCGGCGGCGCATCGCCGACGCGCTTCATGTGCGAAGCCACGCGCGGATTGCTAAGATCGCGATCGCTGTAATCGGGATGGCGCTCGGCGCCGCCCAGCATCAGCAGCACGCGTACGGCGTGGCGTTCGCGATGGGCAACGAAGTCACGCTCCGGCACGCCCAGCATGACGCCGTGGTCCCACCACAACGATGGACTGGCAGGCGCAAAGGTCTGGAAACCGCTGGCCCCGCTGTAGAGCGCATCGAGCGTGAACAAGCCGCCGAACGAATGCCCCCACAGCGCCTGCCGGCGCGGATTGATCGTCACGCGACGCTCGACCTCCGGGCGGATCTGCTGTTCGATCGTCTGCAGGAAGGCCTGCGCACCGCCGCCGAGCTGTTCGACGGCATTGCCTTCGCCACGCACGCTCACCGACGGCGTGTAGTCGCGGGTGCGAGACGCGCTATCGATGCGCTGGTCGTTGTCGTAACCAACGAACACCAGCACCTGCGGCGTGGCTGCGGCAAGCTCCTCCAGCAAGGCCGCGTCGAACACCTGCAACGCGGCGTTGCCGTCGAGCATCCAGAATGCCGGAAAGCCATTCACCGGCGCCGCTGTTTTCGGAATCCCCAGGTTAATCCGCCAACGGCGCACACCATCGGGACTTTCGACGACGAAGCGCTCGAACCGGTACTGCGCCGAAGGACGCTCGGCCACCGTCTCACCAATGGTCTGTTCGAACTTGCGCTGGTACGCCTCGGCCGAATCGATCGGTAACGTCATCACGCCTCCCAGCAGACAGGCGACGGCGAACGGCGATCGCAGGATCGTCGTCCACCACCGCAGGCATCGCGCAGGGCGCACATGGCCTGCATCCACCTCAGAAGCCGAAGTTGAGGCTGGCCCAGTACGCGCGTCCCGGCTCGTTGTAGGTCGCCGCCCCGGCGCTGCTGGCGCGGCTGCCTTCGCGGAAGATGCGCTTGTCGGCCAGGTTGTTCACGCCGAAACCGACGCCCACCTTCTTGGTGATGCGATAGCGCACGCTGGCGTTGAACAGGTGGTACGCGCCCAGCGTGTCGCAGGCGACCAGGCCGTCGGTGCCGCACACCGCTTCGTTGTTGCGGTCCAGCGAGGCCTGTTCCTGCTTGCCGTAGAAGGTGGCCATCAGCGACAACGAGAGCTTCTCGGTCGCGCGCCAGTCCAGCGCGGAATTGACGGTGTACTCGGGGATCACCGACAGCGGCTGGCCGGTGGCCTTGTTCTTGTTGTCGATCATCCAGGTGACGTTGGTGTTCCAGCTCAGGCGGTCACCGCGCTCGCCCAGCAGCGGGATCTTGACGTTGCCTTCCACGCCCTGGATCAGCGCCTTGGACGCGTTGATCCACTGGTATACGTAGCCGCTGGCCGAGGTCTCGTAGTAGTCGCTATAGCCGGCGACGATCTTGTTGTCGTAGTCGTTGTGGAAGTAGGTCAGCGACGCGTGGTAGCCGGAGTCGGGCAGCCACTCCACGCCGATTTCCTTGTTGATGCTGGTTTCCGGATCCAGGCTGGCATTGCCCTGGATGTAGCAGCCGCCGCTGCCTGTGTAGTAATCCGGGCAACCGTTACCGCGCGTGTAGTACAGGTAGTTGGGGTTGGCCTGGTACAGGTTGGGCGCCTTGAACGCGCGCGCCACGCCGCCCTTGATCAGCCAGTCCGGCGTCAGCTTGTACTGCACGTTGAGGCTGGGGCTGAAGTTGTTGCCGAACGCGCTGTGATGGTCGAAGCGCAGGCCCGGCGTCACCGTCAGGCGCTCGGTGGCGTAGATATTGTCCTCGATGAAGACCGCGGTGACCTGCTCGTCGGTCTTGCCGTCGCGGTTGGTCAGGTCCACGCCTTCCACACCGGTGCCGGTCTGGGTCATCGAGTACGGATCGTCCAGCTCGCTGTCGCGATACTCGAAGCCCAGCGTCCAGATGTTGTCCATGCCACCGATGACGCTGGGGATATTCACTTCGCCTTCGGCGGTGGTGTCCTTGAGGTTGGAGTGCGTCCATACCGGTGTGGTGGACAGCGAGCCTTCCGGGCCGCCGGCCAGGCCTTCGCTGATGCGGTCGTTGTCGGTGTCGCTGGTGGACACGGTCAGGCGCGAGGTGCCGAACGCCCAGTTGCCGCGATGGGTCACCGCCGCGTTGCGACGGGTCATCACGTTGGTCTCGTCGCCGACCTTGCTGGTCACCGTCGCGTTGGAGGTGTTGAGGTAGTCGCCGGCGAAGATGTTGCCCTGGCGGCTGTAGCCGGCTTCGAATTCCAGCACCTGGTCGTCGGTGAGATCCCAGCGCAGCAGGCCATTGACGTCCTTGTTGCGTACGCCTTCGCGGCCGGCCGCAGCCACGCCGCTTTCGGAGTTGGCGCTGTTGATGTCGGCGGCGTCGGCCTCGGTCTTGTTGAGGTTGCCGTACAGGCGGAACGACCAGTCGCGCGACAGCGGCCCGCTCAGGGTGAAGCCGGCACGCTGGCTGCCGCCTTCGTCGTTGTTCTCCGGCACCAGGCCGTACAGCGTCATGCTGCCGGTCAGGTCGCCGGTGGGCTTCTTGGTGATGATGTTGACCACGCCGCCAGCGGCGCCGGAGCCGTAGCGCGCCGCGGCCGGGCCGCGCAGCACTTCGATGCGCTCGACCGCTTCGGCCGGCACCCAGTTGGTGTCGCCGCGGCTGTTGCGTTCGCCGGCCACGCCCATGCGCACCGAGTCACGCGCGCTCACGCGGCGGCCGTCGACCAGGATCAAGGTGTTTTCCGGGCCCATGCCGCGCAGGTCGATCTGGCGGTTGTTGCCGTAGGCGCCCGACGAGCTGTTACCGGTCAGGTTGACGCCCGGCATGGTCCGCAGGATGTCGGACAGGTCGTTGGCCGGCGGCCGGCGTTCGATGTCTTCCTGGGTGATGATCGAGGTGCCCAGCGCCTGCTTGGCGATCTGCTCGGCGGTCACGTGCAGCGTATCCAGCGTCGAAGCACCGGCCTGCTCGGCACGGGTTTCATCTTCGTCGGCCTGCTGCGCATGCAGCGGCGCGGCGAGGGCCAACGACGCCAGGACGGCCAGGGTCAGCGGATGGGAAACAGGCGAACGGAAAGCACGGCGTGCAGCGCGGATCATGGGACAGCCTCGTCAGGGGGAGGGCCCTGGCGATTGGCTTGGGCGAATGCAGCGGAGTCAGGCGCGGGAACGGCGCGAGCGCGCGTTCCACCTTGGCCAGCTTCGTGGCCCAGCCGGAGGGCTGTGACCGAATTCGCGAAAGCCTAACAAATGCGAATCATTCTTGAAATCGTGATTACACGATTGTCAGGGAACCCGTGACCGGTGATCGCCCACGCGATCTTTCCGCCACGCGGCAAAAAGAAACCCCGCACATGGCGGGGTTTCTTCATCACAGCAGCCGTCGCGTGCTTACGCGGCGAACAACGCCTTCATCTTCTTCAGCGCATTCGCCTCGATCTGGCGGATACGCTCGGCCGACACGCCGTACTCGTCGGCCAGCTCCTGCAGGGTGACCTTGTTGTCGGCGTCCAGCCAGCGACGGGCCACGATGTCACGCGAACGCTTGTCCAGGTTGGCCATGCCTTCGCGCAGCAGCTCCAGCTGGTTGTCCTCGCTGTCGGCGCGCTCGTAGGCCTGCGAGGGATCTTCCTCGTTGGCCCGCAAGTAGGCGGCCGGCGACGGCGGTGCGCGCTCTTCGTCTTCGTCCGCCGGCGCGTCGAAGCCGATGTCGCGACCGGACAGGCGCGACTCCATCTCGACCACTTCGCGTTCGGAGACGTTGAGGTCCTTGGCCACGGCGCTGACTTCGGCCGCGTTCATCCAGCCCAGGCGGGTCTTGGACTTGCGCAGGTTGAAGAACAGCTTGCGCTGCGCCTTGGTCGTGGCGACCTTCACGATGCGCCAGTTCTTGAGGATGAACTCGTGCATCTCGGCACGGATCCAGTGCACGGCGAAAGACACCAGGCGCACGCCCATGTCCGGGTCGAAGCGCTTGACGGCCTTCATCAGGCCAATGTTGCCTTCCTGCACGAGGTCGCCCAGCTGCAGGCCGTAGCCGCTGTAACCGCGGGCCACATGCACGACGAAACGCAGGTGCGAGTGCACCAGCTCGCGCGCGGCGTCGAGATCGTCCTCGTCGCGGAAGCGGTGCGCCAGTTCCTGTTCCTCGTCGACGGTGAGCACCGGGATCTGGTGCACGGCGCCGATGTAGGCGTCCAGCGAGCCAAGCGGGCTGGGAATCGGGAGATTGTTGGCCACCATGGCGGTGGCTGCGGAGGTCTGGTTCATGGCAGCGATATTAGCAATGTGAGGGTTCGACTGCTAAGGCCTGGGATGGTTCCCATTGTTCTACCAGGGAGACAATTTCCAGACTTTTCGTTGTATTGCATTCACTTTTAGAAATCAGCGCCTTCAGAAGAATTTTTCCTTCCTCGTCAGTCACTTGCGACAAGGCGCCAACCAGATCGCGCTGCCCCAGCTTTCACATAGGACCGGCCGGGGGCTGGTTCAAGGGCCGACACTGCTGTCGCGCCCCATCGCCATGCAGCGCGCTCAAAAGTCGAACAGGTCCGAGAGGAACCCTTCCTTTTTCTTCTTGGGATGATGCCCGTAGCCGTCCCGATACCCGTCATGGCGGCGGCCATCGCGATAGCCCTGCGGCGGGTGGCCATGGCGCGCCTGATCGTAATGGGCGGCCGGCGGCGGTGGCGGCGCGGCCATCTGTGGCGCGGAAGCCGGCACGGCGCGTTCGATCAGCTTGTCCAGCTCGCCGCGGTCCAGCCAGACCCCGCGGCACTGCGGGCAATAGTCGATCTCGATGCCCTGGCGCTCGGACATGACCAGAGCGGTGGTTTTGCAGACGGGACAATCCATGAAGGGCTCCAACGCGGGAAACCATCGAGCCTAGCGACGCGCGTTGAAGCCCTCCTGAAAAACGCACCCTTCTGTCCGGATCGTCACGCCGCGGCCATCAAAGGCTGCGCAGACCGCTAATCGACGGGGCAAAAAAGTAATCCCCGCCCTTCAGCTTGACGAAGCCGCCGACATGCTCGGACTGCGGCGAGGCGGTCGAGCCGAAGGTCGGGAACCAGCGCTGCCCCAGCGTGCCCACCTGCCCGATCACTGGATCGATGCCCACGCCGGCGCTCGGGAACCCTTCGTTGTTGGCCCACTGGGTCTGCATGAAGTGGAACTGGTTTTCGATCGAGGCCTGGTAGCTCATGAACAGCAGGCCGACGCCATCGTTGGGCTGGTCGATCAGCTCCTTGGTGTCCGGGTCCTGCAGGCGATGCCCATAGGTAATACCGCGCCGGGCCATCTGCACGGTGTTGTCGAAGGCCAGTCCACCCGGACTCGAGCCACGCGGATGGGTCTTGCGGATATGGCCCTGGAACGGACAGCGCGAGGCATTGGCATCAGCGCCGTAGTTGAAATCGTTGCGCACCGGAACGCCGCCTTCGGCATTGCCCAGGGTCAAAGGCGTGCCGTCCTCGAAGCGTCCGACGATCTGCGCGCCGGCGCGTTCGCGATCATCGCCGGCCAGCGACAGCGTGGCCGCCAGGTGGCGCTCGGCGGCCTTGAAGCCGGCCACGTCCTGCTCCAGCTTGCGGAACACCAAGAAGCTGCCGAAACCGTCGCCGCCCAAGGGATCGGCCAGGATGAACTGTCCCAGCGGCGCGGTCGGATCATGCTGGCCGATGCCGCCACCACCGTTGGCTTCGCGCTCGATGTCGCTCTTCATCATCAGCGGCTGCGAGCGCCCGTCGACATAGCCGAAGTGCTCGATGCCCTCGCCGTCACTGTTCTTGTAGGCGCGACCTTCCTGCACCAGCAGGGTCTTGAACGGCGCATCATCGGCTGCGAAATCCTCGACCAGCTTGCCGACCATCCGCGCCAGCGTCGCTTCGTCGTGATATGCGATGAGCAGCAGCACGTGCGCCGGCTGCTTCAACTGCGCCTGCCACGATCCATTAGAGCCACCATCGAGCACGCCGGCATCCGCGGCCATGCCCGAAGCAAACGCCCCGAAACCGGCAAACGGCGCGCCGTGCCCCAGCGCATCAAGCCCGGCCTTGGTAAAAAACACCAGCCGCACCACGCCGCCGGGCGCGCGCGTTTCCTTGAAGAGTTTGGTTTCCTCCAGCTGGGTGAAGGCATCGGTGACCGGATAGGCGTGCAGAAAGGCGAGCGCCTTGGCCTGATCGGCGATTTCGAGGAAGAGCAGCGCGATGTGCTCGCGTCCGTGTCCTTTGAGGATGTTGGCCTGCAGGCCGCGCAGGAAATGTTTTTCGACGTTGCTGATGACGGTGTCGTCCAGGGGTTTTGTCAGGTTGATCGACATGCGTGTGCTCCGGCTTCCGTGTGGGTGGCGCGGGTCTGTGGGGAAGCCGGCAGCGCGCGGCGTGCCTGGAAAGCGCAGTGACTGCCCCTGCGAATGCGCCCCAGCCATCGCTTGGCCTTGGGTGCGCACTTCCACTCAACGCCGCCTCGATCACGCATCGGACACGGCCAAACGTGCTTGGCTTCACGCATTGCGCCATGCAGATGCGCAATGCGCAGCAAGCGCGCGGCCCTCGCGCGAGATCGTGCGTTACACCCTGCGGTGCTGCATGCGCAGAACCGCTGACGCTTTTACACAATCCATCCATGGCGTCATCAAGACTGCAGGCACCTGGCGCAACGCAGCAGGGCCAGCGCGCCGCACATGCTGCGTTCCATGCCGCGGCCACCAGCGCACACGGCGACCGGCATAAAATGGCGCGCTGCGCGGAGCCTTCCGCGGCCTTCTTCCTTTCCAGGAGCAACAACGTGAGCAAGCAACCCATCGGTGTGGTCGGCATGGCGGTTATGGGCCGCAACCTGGCGCTCAACATCGCCAGTCGCGGGCACCAGGTCTCCATCTTCAACCGCAGCCGCGAGAAGACCGACGAAGTGATGGCCGACAGCCCCGATGCCGGCCTGGTGCCGACCTATTCGCTGCAGGAATTCGTCGACTCTCTGGAAACCCCGCGCCGCATCCTGCTGATGGTCAAGGCCGGCGCCGGCACCGATGCGGTGATCGAGGAATTGAAGCCGCTGTTGTCCAAGGGCGACGTGCTGATCGATGGCGGCAACACCTTCTTCCAGGACACGCGCCGGCGGAACAAGGAACTGGCCGATGCCGGCTTCCACTTCATCGGCACCGGTGTCTCCGGCGGCGAGGAAGGCGCGCTGAAAGGCCCGTCGATCATGCCCGGCGGCCCGAAGGATGCGTACGAGCTGGTCGCCCCGATCCTCACCGAGATCGCCGCAAAGGCCGAAGACGGCACGCCGTGCGTGACCTACATCGGCACCGATGGCGCCGGCCACTACGTCAAGATGGTCCATAACGGCATCGAGTACGGCGACATGCAGCTGATCGCCGAAAGCTATGCGGTACTCAAGGACGTGCTGGGCGTGTCCAACGCCGAGCTGGCCGACATCTACACGCAGTGGAACGACGGCGAACTCGACAGCTACCTGATCGAGATCACCTCCAAGATCTTCCGCAAGCGCGATGACCAGAGCGACGCCGACCTGGTCGACGTGGTGCTGGACCGCGCCGCGCAGAAGGGCACCGGCAAGTGGACCAGCCAGAGCGCGCTGGACCTGGGCGCGCCGCTGCCGCTGATCACCGAGTCGGTGTTCGCGCGCGTCCTGTCCTCGCTGAAGGACGAGCGCGTGGCCGCGGCCAAGATCCTCGCCGGCCCGGATGCGCCGAAGTTCTCCGGCGACCGCGCAGTCTTCATCAAAGCGGTGCGCAAGGCGCTGTACCTGAGCAAGATCGTGTCTTACGCGCAGGGCTTCGCGCAGATGCGCGCGGCGTCGGACGAATACGACTGGGACCTGCAGTACGGCGAGATCGCCAAGATCTTCCGCGCCGGCTGCATCATCCGCGCGCGTTTCCTGCAGAAGATCACCGACGCGTACGCCACCGACGCGAAGCTGGCCAACCTGCTGCTGGACCCGTACTTCCAGAAGATCGCCGCCGATTACCAGGGCGCGCTGCGCGAGGTCGTCAGTACCGCGGTGCAGGCCGGCATCCCGGTGCCGTGCTTCTCGTCGGCGATTGCCTACTACGACAGCTACCGCAGCGCGCGCCTGCCGGCCAACCTGCTGCAGGCCCAGCGCGATTTCTTCGGCGCGCATACATTCGAACGCACCGATCGCGAAGGCAGCTTCCACGCCGACTGGAACTGACCGGGTGCACGGCGCCGGGCAGACGTCCGGCGCTGTTGCGGCGATGGCTGTGCCACAACGCACCTGATCGGTGCGACACGCCGGATCTGTGACGCAAACCTCGCATTTCGGGGTTCCTGCGGGATTCATCTGCGACCATCGCCGGGTGTTCACGCCCGGGTGCGAGGGGGACCATGCCTGCGTCTACTTGCTTCCGCACGAAACCGCCATGTTCTTCTCCCGCGCCCGGCGACGTCGTTTCCGCCTGCTGCTGATCATCCTGATGGTGCTGCCCGCCGCGGCCACGCTGGCGGCTACGCCGTCGCTGAAGGTGATGAGCTTCAACGTGCGCACGCCGGCCGACACCAACGACAACCGCTGGGAGAATCGCCGCGACCTGATGGCCAAGCTCATCACCGCGCAGGCGCCGGATGTGATCGGCACCCAGGAGCTGGTCAAGCAGCAGGCCGATGACCTGATCGCGCGCCTGCCGCAGTACCGCTGGTTCGGCGAAGGCCGCCGTGGCGGCGACGGCGACGAGCACATGGGCGTGTTCTATCGCACCGACCGCTTGAAGGTGCTGGCCTCGGGCAACTTCTGGCTCAGCGACACGCCCGAGGCGGCCGGCAGCATCACCTGGGGCAACCTGTATCCGCGCATGGTCACCTGGGCACGCTTCGAGCGCGTCGCCGACGGCAAGCGCTTCGTCCTGTACGACACCCACTTTCCCTATCGCGACCAGGACGACGCGGCGCGCCTGAAAAGCGCCCAGCTGATCGTCAAGCGCATCGCCGCGCTGCCGGCGGACGAGCCGTTCGTGCTCACCGGCGACTTCAACACCACCGACGCCGATCCAGCCCACGCCGCGTTGACCGCGGTGCTCAAGGATGCCTGGCTGGCCGGCGCGCCGCGCAGCGGGCCGGAAGCGACCTTCCACGATTTCACCGGCACGCCCGACCGGCGCCTGGACTGGATCCTGTTCCGCAACATGACATTGCAGTCAGTCCAGACGCTCACCGATCACGCCGGCGCGCGCTATCCCTCCGATCATTTCCCGGTTGTGGCGGAGTTTGCGCTGCCGGTCGCGCCGGCGGCCACGCACTGACGCAAACGCGGGCACGCGACGCGGGTTCAAGTCTTGCCCGCGCCAGCCGATACCATGGGTGGACGCCGGGGATTCCCGTCGGCGCCAGTTGCCCTCCCACGACCCGATGACCTTGCTCCTGGCGCGTCGCGCCACCAGGCTGCTGTGCATGCTGCTCGCCCTGTGCGGGTTGGCGGCGTGCGCGCGTGCGCCCATGCAGGACGCCTACGTGGTCACCGGCGAAGCCGCCTTCAGCGAGGCCCCGCTTCAGCCCTGCCTGCACCAGCACCAGCCCGACCGGACGCGACTGACCTTGCCGCCGCCCAGCGGTGGTTGGTCCGGCGCGCCGCAGGCCGTGGTGGTGATGAATGTGTTCCGCGGCGAGATCGAGATCCGCCAGGGCAGTCGCGAACGCTGCGGCCTGCTGCAGGATGCGCGCACGCTGGACTCGCGCTTCCTGGCCGGCATGGGCACGGTGCTGGTGCCCAAGCGCGGTGACCTGACGCCGATCGAGGTGGAATTCGACCCGAGCCCGTTCCCGCTGTGGCGGCCGATCGTGCGCCTGGGCGAACCGGCAACCGTGCAGCGCCAGGATACGTTCCGCTTCTCGCTGCGCGTGGCCTCGGTGGCGGTGATGCTGGCGCTGGTGCTGTCCTCGCTGCTGACCTTCATCAGCACGCGCGAGCGGGCATTCCTGTCCTACGCGGTCAGTGCGGCGCTGTTCGCGCTGTGGATGGCGCTGCTATCGGGCCTGTGGGCGTATCCGCGGCCGTGGCTGCCGCTGGGCGGAGCTGCCCTGCAGCTGATGATCGCCCTGCCCACCGCGATGATTGGCCTGACCGTGCGGATGCTGGCCTACCAGTCCGCGCCGGCGTCGGTGGTCAGGACGGTGCGGCGGATTTCGGACGGGCTGATGCTGGGCTGCTTCGCGCTGGCCGGACTGGTCATGCTGCTGCCGCCCGGCGTCTTGCCCCTGGCCTCGTTGCTGGATGAGATCGGCCTGTACCTGCTGGGCCTGGTGCTGGCCGCGCTGGCGGTGCTGACCCTGTGGCGCGGCGAAGGCGGCGGCGTCACCTCGCTGGCGTGCGTGGCGCCGTTCCTGCTGCTCGGCCTGCTGGAACTGACCGTGCCCGGCACGCTTGCCCGCTGGAAAGTGGAAGCCATGATGCTGTGCGGCTGCTGGCTGGCGCTGACCGCCAGCATGGCCCTGACCCTGCGCCTGGGCAGCCTGCGCCGGCAGCGCGACGAGATGCGCCTGCTCGCCCAGACCGATGCCCTGACCGGCCTGCCCAATCGCCGCGCCGCGCTGGAATACCTCGCCGCCGCCAGCACCAGCGCCCGTCGCGGCGGCCTGTCGCTTTCGGTGGGCTTCCTGGATATCGACCACTTCAAGGACATCAACGACCGGCTCGGCCACGATGTCGGCGACCAGGTACTGCAGCTGTTCGCACGCACCCTGCGCCAGGTCTTCCGCGATGGCGATTACGTGGCCCGCATGGGCGGCGAGGAATTCCTGGTGGTCCTGCCTGGCGCGCAGCCTCAGCGCGCACGCGAGCGCATCGAATCGCTACGCGGCCTGCTGGGCCAGATTGCCGGTGAGCTTGGCTTGCCCGATCTGCACGTCAGCCTCAGCGCCGGCGTCACTGCACTGCTGCCCGACGACGCCGACACCGTCGCCCTGCTGCAGCGCGCCGATGCCGCCATGTACGCGGCCAAGCGCGCCGGCCGCGACCGGGTCGAACTGGCCCCGGCCTGACCTGCCGGACCTTCAGCTCAACAGGCGCGCGTTGCCGAGCTGCAGTTGGTCGTAATCCAGACTCGCATAGGCCTGCGCATCCATCCGGCCGCGCAGGCGCTCCACCCCGGCAAAGGCCGCCTTGCAGGTCATGCTGGCCCGCGGCAGGTCGAACGACAGCCGCCGCAGGAACGCGACCAGGCCTTCCGGATCGTCTTCCTGCGCCACGCTCTGCGCGACCAGGCATTCGATCATCAAGCGGCGGTTCTCGTCATCCGGCTCGCGGCCGCCGACCAAGGCGCCCTGGAAATAGCCCAGCACGGTCTGATCCTTCCAGCGCAACCCACCGATCAGGATCGCCCGCTCGCGGATCTCGCTGCGTGGATGGTGCAGACAGCTGGTGACCAGCTGGTAGTCGTCCTGGCGCGGTTGCTCGCTCATCCCGGAGATGCGGAACAGCATGTCCAGCAACCGGCTTTCGTCCTGCTCATTGAAGTCCCACATCGCCATCCCCCTGTCGTCTGGCGTTGCATGCGGTCGCAGTGGCGATCGCCCCCAGCGGGTACGCAATGAGCGTGCCAGCGAGGACAGGCGCATTGCAGCACACCTGACGGGTGCGTCCATGAACAGGCTTCGGGCGTGTGGTGGCACGCGTTTGGACAGGATCCGTGACGCCCGGATCGCTGTGGAAGCGATCCCCGTCGCGCGCCGACGTTGAGCCCGCGGTGGGCGCCAAGCACGGACCGACGCGCGAAGTGCGGCTCCCGCCTTTGCGAACGCGCGACGGCAGCAGTCCGCCGCGTCATCCAGCGACGCAGGCGGGCGATACGCGTCAGCCCAACGTGTCGGCCAGTGCGTCGGTGGCGCGCACCAGTGCATCGGTGATCGCCGGGTCGAAGGCGCTATGCCCGGCCAGCACCATCTCCAGCGTCGCCTCGGGCCAGGCCTGCGACAGTTCGTAGGCCGCCTTGGCCGGGCACAGCATGTCGTAGCGCCCCTGCACGATGGTGCCGGGCAGATGGCGGATGCGGTCGATGTCGCGCAGCAGCTGGCCGGGCTGCAGGAACACGTCGTGGCGGAAGTAGTGCGCCTCGATCCGTGCCACCGCCAGCGCGGCCGCCGCATCGTCTTCCGGCGGCGGCGGATCGGCCTCGTGGATCAGGGTGGAAGAGCTGTCCTCCCATGCATTCCAGGCGTCGGCCGCGGCCTGGCGCACGGCCGGGTCATCGCTGTCCAGGCGGCGCCAGTAGGCCTCGACCATCTGGCCACGCTCGTCTTCGGGAATGTGCGCCTCGTAACGCGCCCAGCCTTCGGGGAAGACCATGCGCGCGCCGCCGTCCACTTCGTTGCACCAGTGCAGTTCTTCGCGCCGGCCCAGGAAAATGCCACGCACGATCACGCCGGTGACCTGCGCCGGATACGCTTGTGCGTAGGCCAGCGCCAGGGTCGACCCCCAAGAGCCACCGAACACCGCCCAGCGTTCGATGCCCAGGTGCTGGCGGATCGTTTCGATGTCTGCAACCAGATGCGCGGTGGTGTTGTCGCGCACCTCGGACATCGGGGTTGACCGGCCGCAACCGCGCTGGTCGAACAGCACCACCCGCCACCGCTGCGGATCAAAGAAGCGCCGATGGTCGTCGACCACACCACCGCCGGGGCCGCCGTGCAGGAACACGACGGGCCTGCCCTCGGGATTGCCGCACTCCTGGATGTGCAGCGTGTGCAATGCGTCCACGGCAAGCCGCTGCTCGGCGTAGGGAGAAATCGCGGGATAAAGCGTGCGCATGAAACGCCATCAGGTCGGCAGGAAGGCGCCTACAGTCGCCGATGCGGCGCACGGGAGGCAAGCAGGGCGTGCCTGGCGCCTTGCGTGCCCCGCGCAAAAACAAGCAGCCCACCCGATCTGCATCGGGCGGGCTGCATTCAGACGCCTGGCTTTCAGGCGGTTGCGGTTTACGCCGCGTTCTTCATCGCGTGCTTGCGATCACGCATCACGTTGTGACACTCGCGCACCTGCGGCAGCAAGCGCTGTGCAGCCTCGCGCACGGCCACGCTGGCATCGTTGTCCGAGGCCGCCTGGGTGAAAGCCTTCAGCAGGCGATCTTCCGACTCTTCAAGTTCGGCAACATAGCCGTACTGCTTGTCACCCAGCGTGGCGCGGACCTTGCCGTAGAACTCCTGCATCGTGCCGACGACCGTGCCGTGCGTGGCCGGCTCGCCGCCTGCTGCAGTCACCGCGGCGCTGAGATCGCGCACGATGTCCTGCTTGACGCCGGCGATGCGGCTGAACAGCGCGCTCAACGTGGCGTCATCCACCTTGCCTGCGGCCTCGGTGTAGAAATCCTGGCCATCGCGCGCGATGGCGATCAGGTCATTGAGGGTATGCGTGGTCTTGGTCTGGGTATTCATGCGTTGGAACTCCTTCGCGGTGGGCCGTGGCGTCGGTCGCGCTTATCAACGCGATGTCGAGCTGGGCGAAAACAGGGACTGCTGGCAAGCAGCGTTGGTGCGAGTCACCCTGCGCGCGGCGACGCTAGCGAGGCGTGAGCAACGCAGCGCATTTCCTCACCTGACAACGCCTTCGATGAACCTGCATTCATCGCACCGGCGCATCGCCTTGCGCCGCCGGGGCTGCATCAGAGAAAACGTCGCGACGCGATGCAACGCGTCGACATTCATGACGTGCGAAGGAAGTGCACACGTTCCGTTTCGGTATGGGTTCGTGACCTGCGCAGGAGCAGTTCTGAAGGGGCGATTGGGTAAGTTGAACAGGCAGCGCTCCCTCAAGGAGAAACGCCATGTCCCCATCCGCATTTCGTATCTATGGTCGGACGACCGACCGCTTGTATTTCGTCACCTCCGGCGACGACACCATCGCCGTCACCGCCGATGGCCAGGTTGAGCTGTGCAGCGGCGCCGACCTGCTGACCATGCGGTGCGCGCCGGTCTCGCACCTGGAAGACAATCCGGTCGCACTAGCCGCCTGCAAGGCCGCGGTCGCCTTTGCCAAAACACACGCGCTGGCCATCGATGCGGCCGACGCGTTCTATGAGTAATGCGCCGTTGGATGCGCGTGAAGCCCGCTGCCAGCTGGCCAGTGCTAGAACGCCCACTCCATCCTTAGCGGAGCACCGCCATGGAAACCCAGCAGCTTCATCGTGGACGCCTGATCGATCACCTGCAGCTGGTCGTGCGCGACCTGCCGGCCAGCCAGGCGTTCTACACCGCGATCTTGGACGTGCTGGGCGTGCCGATCGGCGGCACCGGCGAAGATTATTTCTGGGCCGACGAACTGTTCGTCTCCACTGCCGACAGCGTCGCTGCGCAGGGCGCGTTGACCGGACGCCATCACCTGGCATTCCAGGCGCGCGACCGCGCGATGGTCGAAGCCTTCCACGCGGTGGCATTGGCGCACGGCGGCACCGATCACGGCGCGCCTGGCGAACGGCCTTACCACCCAGGGTATTACGCGGCCTTCGTGCTGGATCCGGATGGCAACAACATCGAGGCCGTCTTCCACGGACAAGCCAAACGCAGCGCGCCGTCGGTGCAGATCGACTTCTGACCCGCCTTCGTTACTCCTTGGCCTGCACACGGAACGGGAAGTTGGCGTAGGCCGCGTGGCCGTGTTCGTCACGCACTTCGACGAACAGGCGATAGGCGCCAGGCTGCGTGGGCGCGACAAATCGCATCGCGCCGTTCGCCGTCTCGCTGATACGCACATCGACCTGCGCCGGCACGTCTTCCGGATCGCCGCCAACGGTCCTGGCGGTGCTTTCGGCGCGCACGCTCCACTGGTAGTGCAGCGCATCGCCGTCCGGATCTTCTGACGCGGCCTTGGCCGCATGTTCGCTGCCGGGCGCGACGGTCACGCTGGCCTGGGCAAGCTGCCCGTCGATGGTGGGCACGGCGATCGACGGCGCGCGGTTGGCTGCCGGCTTGCCGGTCCACAGCTGCTGCATCGCATCGACGCTGGGCGTGGATTCTCCGCTTGGCAGGAACAGGCCATACCAGGTCGGCGTGCGCTCCTGCTTGTTGCCCCACAGAAATACATACGAGCCCAGCGCCTGGCGCGTGTCGCTGGCGATGTAACGCTGGTAGCGCTCGGTCAGCAATTGCGCCTTGCGCGTGGCGGTGTCTTCGATCGGCGCGCCCCACGTGGTAAGCGGGCTTTCCCAATGCCCGGTCGGGCCCCACTCGGTGACGATGTACGGGCCAGTCCAGCCGCTGGTCTTCAGTTTTTCCGGCAGCGCGGAAATGTCGCCGTAGAGCTGGATGCCGATCAGGTCCAGCGACGGGGCGCGCTGCTTGATCGCCTCGATCAGCGGCTTGTCGAACCCCGCCAGCGTGGTCATCACCGGATGGTGTGGATCGAGAGTGTGGATCATGTCGGCCAACTGGCCGACCGCGGTCCACACGGCAGGATTCTTCCCTTCAAGATTCAGCTCGTTGCCAACCACCCACATCAGCACGGCGGGATGGTCCTTGTAGGCCAGCACTTCGCGGCGGATACGGGCACGCTGCGCGTCGACCGCCTTGGCGTCGTCGTAATCGAAGCCGTGGCGCTCGCGTGCGACCTCGATGCCCATGGCCACCTTCAGCCCGCTGCGCTGGGCGTGGTCGAGCATGGTGACCACGTCGCTGCGGTTTTCGCCGGTGTGCCAGGTGCGGAAGGAATTGCCGCCACGCGCGGCCAGTGCGTCCTGCTGCTGCGGCGTGCCGGCCATGCCGCCGCCCTTGACGTAGAACGGCTTGCCATCAACCTGCAGCTGGTAACGGCCCTGCACCTGGACCACGTGCACATCGGCCGGGCCGCGCTGCGCGACCTGGGCCAGGCAGGACAGCGGCATGCAGAGCAGCCACGCGGCCAGGACATTGCTTGGCTTCCACATCATTGATTCCCCTCGACAACGACGGCAGGCCGCGCGCGATGCTCCGGCGCGGTGAGGATGTGGGGGAGGCGGATCATGCCATGCCTGCGCGCAGCCGGTTTCACTGTGCGGCTACGGCCGTCATGCCAGCGTTCGGCGACTTCACAAGATCGATTCCATGATCCATCGTGCCGCCCCCACTCTTCCGGCTGCTGTCGAGCAGCGACGGCTCGAAGCGCTGCGGCGCTATGAGATCCTCGATACGCCGCCCGAAACGGTCTTCGACGACATCACCCGGATCGCAGCCCAGCTCTGCGGCGTGCCGATGGCACTGATCAGTCTGGTGGAAACCGAGCGCCAGTGGTTCAAGTCCGAACACGGCCTGGGCGCGCGCCAGACCCCGATCGAAGGCTCGATCTGCGCGCATGCGCTGCTGCAGGACGATCTGCTGGTGGTGCCGGATACGCACCTGGATGCGCGCTTTGTCGGCAATCCCCTGGTGGTGGGCGAACCGGGACTGCGCTTCTATGCCGGCGCCCTGCTCAAGACGCCCGACGGCCTGCCGATCGGCACGGTGTGCGTGCTCGACACCGTGCCCAACGCCATCACCGAGGAACAGGGCCAGGCGCTGCGTGCGCTGGCGCGGCAGGTGATGGCCCAGCTGGAACTGCGCCGCATGCTGGCCCTGAGCGAGCGCACCAGCCAGTACCGGGCCGGCCTGCTGGCCTCGGCCGGGCATGATTTCCGCACGCCGATGACCACGGCGATGCTGGCGTTCGACCTGGCGCGCGATGCGCCGCCCGAGCGCATGGAACGCGTCGTCAGCATGGGGCAGGAAGCGTTGCGCAACGTCGACAACGGGTTGACCCGGATGCTGTCGGCGGCCAGCGGCAAGAACACGTTCGAGCTGGAACAGCTGGTCCCGACGCCGCTGCACGGCGTGCTGGAACACGTGGTGTCGACCCAGGCGACCGCGGCCGGGCGCCGTGGCCTGCAGCTGCGCATGGTCGCCACGCGCGCCAGCGCGCTGACCCATCCGCGCCAGCTGGAAACACTGCTGGGCAACCTGGTCGCCAATGCGGTCAAGTACACCCCGCGCGGCGGCAAGGTGCTGATCGGCGTGCGCCGGCGGCGCGGCCAGGTCGAGATCGAAGTGGTCGATACCGGTCGCGGCATCGCCGAGGACCAGATCGAGCACATGTTCGGCGCCTTCCGCCAGCCCGACCACAGCCGCGACGGCCTGGGCCTGGGCCTGTGGATCGTGCAGAAGACCGCGGCCAGCCTGGGCATCGGCCTGCGCGTGTACTCGGTCCCCGGCACGGGCACGCGCTTTGTGATGGAGATGCCGAGCGCGGTAGACGATGCCGGGGACACCGACGCTCTTCCCGCCGAGATGCCGGCCTCAGTCCACGGTTAACACCACCTTGCCCAGGTGCTGTCCGGCTTCCAGATACGCATGCGCCGCGGCGGCCTGGTCCAGCGGAAAGGTCTTGTCCACCTGCGCCTTGACCTGGCCGCTGGCGATCCACGGCCACACGCGGCGTTCGATCTCGGCGGCGATGCGGGCCTTTTCGTCGGCGTGGCGCGGGCGCAGGGTCGAGCCGGTCAGCACGGCCTGGCGACGCATGAGTTCGAACACCGGCACTTCCAGCGTGCCACCGCCGAGCGCGGCGATATAGACGATGCGGCCGCGCGGATTGAGCACCTGCAAGGTGTCGGCGAAGACGCTGGCGCCGACCATGTCCAGCGACACGTCCACCCCGCCGGCCGCCTTGGCCGCCTCGACGAATGAACCCGCCGAGGTATCGACCGACACGTCGGCGCCCAGCGCGCGCGCCTGCGCGGCCTTGTCGGCGCCGCGTGCGGTGGCGATCACCTGCGCCCCGGCCGCCTTGGCCATCTGGATCGCCATCACGCCGATGCCGGAGGTCGCGCCGTGTACCAGCAGGCGCTCGCCGGCCTTGAGCTGGCCGTGTTCGAACACGTTGACGAACACGGTGAACGCCGTCTCCGGCAAGGCCGCAGCCTGGATGAAGTCATCGCCTTCCGGGATCGGCAGCGCATGGCGTGCATCGACCACCGCGTACTGCGCGTAGCCGCCTCCGCCCAGCAGCGCGCAGACCCGATCGCCCGCTTGCCAGCGGCCGCTGCCCTGCACCACTTCGCCGGCGACCTCCAGGCCCAGGGTCTCCGGCGCGCCCGGCGGCGGCGGGTAATGGCCTTGCCGCTGCAGCAGGTCCGGCCGATTGACGCCGGCCGCGCGTACGCGGACCAGCAGCTGGCCGTCGCCGGCCACCGGCCGCGGCACCTGCACCGGATGCAGCGCCTGCGCATCGCCCTTGCCGTCGCGAATGGCGATCGCGGTCATCGTGGTCTCGGTCATGGAACGGCCTGGCTGCAAAGAAGGGCGCTCATGCTAGGCCGGTCACGGTGAACCTCGTGCGCAGCAGCGCGACGTGGTTCACGCCTGGACACCTGCGCTGCACCAGCGCGCCGGGCCTGGCTTGTGAGCCATGCAGCTCCGCGCGTATGGTCAAGGCTCATGCGGCGGGGGAGGCTGCACGTGCCGCTGGCCTTACCGTTGCTCTACCTGCTGGGCCACATGCTGGCCATCGTGCTGGCCCCAGGCCGGGCGGAAGTGCTGTCGTTCCTGTTCCTGATCGGCGCGCCCCTGCTGGCGGCCGGCACCTGCCTGTGGCGCTGCCGCGGCAATGGCGCCGCGCCGGCCTGGATTGCCCTGGCGGTCGGCCTGCTGCTGTGGGCGGGCGGCATGGCGGTGAACATGGTGCAGACGGTGCTGCTGGACAGCGCCGACGCCACCGCCGGCGCCAGCATCCTGCTGTACGTGCTCTACGGCGTCCCGCTCACCTTTGCCCTGGCCAGCCCCGAGCGCGAGCGCTGGCAGGTGCGGGTGGTCGATGCGGTGCTGGCGCTGGTGCTGGGCTACCTGTTCTTCGTCCATACCTTCTCGTTCGCGACGATGAGCACGGCCAGCCAGAACGACCTGGGCAAGCTGGTGCTGATGCTGGACATCGAGAACAGCTTCATCGCGCTGTTCTCGCTGGTGCGCTGGCTGGCCAGCCGCACGGCGTCGCGGCGGGGGTTCTACCGCTGCCAGACGGTGTTCGCCTGGACCTACCTGGCCGTGGCGGCCTACATCAACCACGCCGAACCCGCCGATGCAGGCTTCGGCGGCATGACGGACCTGCTGATCGACCTGCCGTTCCTGCTGCTGGCCGCGCTGGCGCTGCGTGCGCCGACGACCGCGCCACCGGCCCGGGTCTCGCCGCGACTGTCGCTGGTGGTGCAGGCCGGCAGCCCCCTGCTGCTGCCGATGAGCCTGCTGGTGATGTCGGCGCTGATTTCCGGCACGCACCTGCACCTGGCCATCGCCGGCTTCGTTATCGCCACATTGGGCTACGGCGTGCGCAGCGTGATCACCCAGCTGCGCGCGATGGCCGAGCGCGACCAGCTCGATGCGCTGGCGCGGGTGGACAAGCTGACGGGGCTCGCCAACCGGCGCGAGTTCGACGACGCCCTGCAGCGCGAATGGAATCGCGCGCGCCGCTCCGGCGAGCCGCTGTCGCTGCTGATGGTGGACATCGACCACTTCAAGCGGCTCAACGACAGCTTCGGCCACCAGATCGGCGACGTGCGCCTGCGCGAGGTCGCCCAGGCGCTGGCCGGCGGCACCGCACGTGCGCTGGACCTGGTGGCGCGCTATGGCGGCGAGGAGTTCGCGGTGATCCTGCCGGCGACCAACGCGATCGCCGCGCAACCGCTGGCCGAGCAGATGCGCGCCGCCGTGCAGGCATTGATGCTGCCCGCGCCCGAGGGCGAGGTGACCGTGAGCATCGGCGTCAGTTCGGCCGAGCACGTGGTCAGCGACGACCCGGCCACCTTGCTGGCCGCCACCGATGCGGCGCTGTACGACGCCAAACGGGCCGGCCGCAACCGCGTGGCCTATCGCGCCCTGGGCGAACGCTGAGGCGTTACGGCGCCTTGGCCTGCGTGGCCTGCTGCTGGCGCACGTACGTCATCAGGTTGAGGAAGGTGTCGGTCCAGTAGCGATCCTTGTGCGCGGCCAGATAGGCCAGCAGCTCGGCGTGGGCTTCGTTGGACACGGTGAGGTAATCGCCGCCCACGCCGTGGAAGGTGAAGTTGACCATCGTGCCCTTGCGCCCAGCTTCCTCGACCTGCGCGATCAGCTGCTTGCCGGTGACGCCGACCGGCGCCTCCACCGGCACTGCAGATGGGTCCAGCGCCATCATGTCCGGCACCACCGCGCCGCCGCCCAGCTTGATGCCGACGAAGGCCTGCTTCACCAGCGGCAGGTAGTCGCCGTCCTGCGCGTGCACATCGCCGCACGGCACGGTCAGGGTGCGCGCGGTCTTGCCGTCGATGGCGTGCAGCATTGTGTTGGCCAGCAGCACCTGGTCGGCCATCTGCGCCTTGGTGGTGGTGTCGAGGTTGCGCTGCGGCTCGACCCAGCTGCGATCCGGCAACGAGGCCTGGCACTGGTGGAACAGCGTGTGGTTGCCCAACTCGTGGCCTTCAGCGGCCGCCGCGCGCCATTCGGCCAGGCGCGTGTTGACCGGTTCGCGCGAAAGCTGCAGGTAGAAGCTGCCCTTCAGTCCGACCTTGTCCAGCGCCGGGATGACGTTGTCCAGCTGCGAGTCCAGCGCATCGTCATAGGCCAGGCTGACCGCAGCGCGCTTGCCGTCGGGCCAGGCGAACCGCGCCGGCGTGGCCGCGCTGGCGATTGCCACCGCACACCAAGCCGCCATGCCCAAAGCCCACACCGCTGCGCGTCGTGCCATCGCCTGTCCTTCGCTCGTGATCGAGGCCGGCGAGCGTAGCGGCCAGCGGAGGCGCGGGCATCAGGCAGTGCAGCATCAACGCACGTCAAAGCGCATCAGGCTGCCGCGCGACTGCAGGTGAAAAAGCCATTGAGCGTGAGCCGGCCGGTCTCCGGATCGTCGCGCAGCAGCTCGGGGTGATCGATCTGGCCGCTGTGGAAGATGCTGGCGTCGTAGAAGATCAACCGGTTGAACTTCGCCGGCACGCTCGCCAGCGCCGCGAAGTAGGCATTGCCGGTGGTCATATAGCCCTGCGCCACGCCATGACGCGCCTGGAAGCTGGCCGGGTCCATGCGTCCTGCATCGCCCATCAGCTGGCCGACCTCGGCCGGGCTGCGGGTCGGGGCGTAGAAGCTGGTCCCGCCCAGGCGCGGATCGTCGAACAGGTACAGCACCGAGGCAGCGATCAGCTGCTCCGGCGCCACCAGCAATCGGTCCTGGTGACAGACCGACTGGCCCGGCTGCAGCTGCTCCGGCCGCAGGGTGACCATCGACAGGCGGCTGTACAGGGCCAGCGTTCGACGTGCGCCTAGCAGCGTCCGCGCATGCTGGCGGAAGACATCGTCCAGCTGCGCGGAGAACCCGTCGGGCATGCGCAGTTCGCGCCCGGGATAGGCGTTGTGGGTCGGCCAGCTGAACTCGGCGCGTCGCTCCCGCGCGTAGTCGCGCAGGCGCTGCGGCTCCAGCAGGGCGTCGTCGACCACCACGCAGGGCGCGCGCCCGGGGATGGCCACGGTGGAGAGCTTGGGCTGCGGATTGAACATGGCGCGCATGGTCCCACAGCGCCGCGTCGGCGGGCAGACAGGCGCAGGAGGCTAAACTGTGCGATTCCGGCCGCTGGGCCGGGCAGTCCTGATGGAACCCCATGATCACCAACGACGTCCTGCGCAGCATCCGCTACATGCTGGATCTGAGCGAACCCAAGATCATCGAGATCGCGCAATTGGCCGATCCCGGCTTTGCGATCGAGCGCAGCGACGTGCAGGCGGCGCTGAAGAAGGAAGACGAGGATGGCTTCGCGCCGTGCTCGGACGCGCTGCTGGCGCATTTCCTCGACGGCCTGATCGTGCAGTGCCGCGGCCGCGACGAATCCGCGCCGCTGCGCCCGGTCGAAAAGCGCGTCACCAACAACCTGGTGCTGAAGAAGCTGCGCGTGGCCTTCGAGCTGAAGGACGTGGATATGCACGCGATCTTCGACGCGGCCGGTTTCCCGGTGTCCAAGCCGGAACTGTCGGCGCTGTTCCGCCAGCCCGACCACAAGAACTACCGCCCCTGCGGCGACCAGCTGCTGCGCAACTTCCTCAAGGGCCTGACCATGCGACTGCGCCCGGCCGGCTGAAGCGTGCATCCCCTGCCCGGCCAACGCCGCGCGGGATAGGCTTGGCGGCCCGCACGTCGTGATGCCTGCCATGCCCCGTTTCGCCTTGAAGGTTTCCTGCACCGCCTTGTGGACGCTCGCCGCGCTGTGCCTGGCGCGCGCCGCGCCTGCGGCCACGCCACAGCAGCCGATACAGGTGAAGGTGTTCGTGGCGGCGATGTTCGAGATCGGCGCCAACACGGGCGACCGCGCCGGCGAGTTCCAGCACTGGTACGAGCGCTACTGGAAGAACGCCACACCGATCGCCGTGCCCGGCGCGCTCAACCCGGTCTACTGCAACACCGATGGCGTGTGCGGCGCGGTGCTGGGCATGGGCAAGGTGAATTCATCCGCGTCGATGCAGGCGATCCTGCTGAATCCCGCGTTCGACTTCTCTCGCAGCTATTACCTGCTGTCCGGCGTCGGTGGCACGCCGCCATCGCGCGGGACCATCGGCGAGGTCAACTGGGCCAGCTGGCTGGTCGATTTCGATCTGGGCCATCGCTGGGCGCCGGAGGAAAACACCCCGGGCGCACCGACCTTCATGCCGCGCAAGGGCTACGAGGCCTACCGCGTGTTCCAGCTCAACCCGGCGCTGGTCGGCTGGGCGCTGCAGCTCTCGCAAGGCGTGCCGCTGGCCGATTCCGACGCCGCACGCGCCTATCGCCTGCGCTATCCCGATGCGGCCGCGCGGCGCGCGCCGTTCGTGGGCACCGGCACGCACATGACCGGCGATACGTTTTTCCACGGTCCCGGCTTTTCGCAGCAGGCGCAGTACATCGCCAAGCTCTACGGCGCCGACGATTACGTCATCACCGAGATGGAAGCGGCCGCGCTGGTCCTGGTGATCCAGCGTACCCATGGCACCGACCGCATCCTCAGCCTGCGCGGCGCGGTCAACTTCGACCAGGGCAATCCGCACGAAACCACGCTGCAGCACCTCGATCCCGCGCCGGGCGAAACCGCCGGCGGCTTCCCCGAAACCGTGCAGAACATCGAGGCCGTGGGCGCCCGCGTGGTCGACCACATCGTCGCCCACTGGCCGCAATGGCGCGACGGGGTGCCCGCACGCTAAGGCCCCGGCGGCGTCCGCTCAGGGAATCAGCCGCTCCGCACGCAGGCGCGTGAACAGGTCGAAGAACGCATCGTCGCTGGGCTGGTAATCGAGGAAGCCCATGCGCCGGCTCTTGGACATGTCGGTCATCACTTCCAGCGGACGGCCAAGGTCGGCATCGGTATGCCAGGGCGAGACCAGGCGCGCCATGTCGGGCTCGGCCAGGCCGTGTTCGGCCGCCAGCGCGGCCCAGTGCGGCGCGTCATCGGCCATCTGCTGTTCCAGCGGCCGCACTTCCCCGTTGAACGGCGCAGCCTCGACATCGAACCACTGCGCCAGGCGCTGCCACATCCAGCTCCAACGGAACACATCGCCGTTGACGATGTTGAACGCCTGGTCGAACGCCGCCGGCGTCTGCGTGGCCCAGAGCAGCTGTTTGGCCAGCTGGCGCGCGTCGGTCATGTCGGTCAGGCCGTTCCACTGCGCGAGCGAACCGGGGAAATAGAACGGCCGGCCGCGCGCCTTGCACAGCGCCGCGTAGACGGCCAGCGTGGTGCCCATGTTCATCGCATTGCCGACCGCCGCACCGATCACCGTGTGCGGGCGATGCACGCTCCAGTGGAAGCCGTCGCGCTTGGCCGCGGCGAACACTTCGTCTTCCTGCGCGTAGTAGAAGTTGTCCACGTCCAGGCGGCCCTGTTCCTCGCGGAACGGCGTCTGTGGCAGCGCGCCCTGCGCATAGGCTTCGAACGGCCCGAGGTAATGCTTCAACCCCGTCACCAGCGCAACATGCTGCACGCTGCGTGCCGGCTGCAGTGCGTCGAGCAGGTGGCGCACCATCGCGCCATTGACGCGAATGTTCTCGGCCTCGTTGGCCTGGCGCGCCCACGTGGTGATGAACACGTGCGTCGGGGCGATGCCGTCCAGCGCCGCGCGCGTGGCGACCGCGTCCTGCAGATCGGCGGCGATGCGGGCCACGCCGGCGCGCAAGGTGTCGGGACGACGCGCAAGCCCGCTCACCTGCCAGCCGTGTTCAAGCAGCAGATCGATGAGCGCGCTGCCGGTGATGCCGGTGGCGCCGACGACCAAGGCGTGTTGGGTCACAATGTGGACTCCGAAAAATTCAGGGCGCCACCATAGACAAGGCGGTGGACGCTTCCAAGCAGGCACGAAATGGTGACCACCCCATGAAGTCAGGTTCGCCCGAAGAAGACTGGCGCGAGGATTGCGCGCCACGGCGCGTGCTGGAGCTGTTCAGCACCAAATGGACCTCGATGGTGCTGCACACGCTGTCGGTGCGCCACGGCGGCAGCGCGCGCACCGGCGCGCTGCATCGCAGCCTGCCGGCGATCTCCAAGAAGATGCTGACCCAGACCCTGCGCGAGCTGGAAGACGCCGGCGCGCTGCTGCGCACCGTGCATCCGACCGTGCCGCCGGCGGTCGATTACACCCTGACGCCACTGGGCGTGCAGCTGGTCGAACCGATCGAACTGATCTACGACTGGGCGCGGCGCAATGCCTCCGCACTGGATGCGCTCAAGCCGCGCGCGACCTCACGCCGCCGGGGTTGATCGCCGCGACACGCAACGCACGCGATCGATGCGTGCGTCTCGCCGTCTCTGCAGTGAAAGCAAGCGCTAGCGCGGCAGCTCCGCCACCGCCGCGCTGTGCGGCGCCAGGATCCAGTCCGCATCAACCGCGCCGCTGTCCTCGACGCAACGCGCCGGATCGACTGTCGCCCCCTGGATTGGCTGCGCACCGTGCAACAACGCAGGCCGCGGAATCACCACCGCTTCGCCACCGAGATTGATCATCACCACCAGGCTGCCGGGCGCACGCTGCGACGGATCGTGCGGCAACGCGCCGCGCTCGAACAGCAGCACGCCCTCCGGCGCCTCGTGGAACCGGATATCGTCCACGCGCAGCCGCGCCTCGTCGCGGCGCCAGGCCAGCAGGCGCCGGGTGTGGTGATAGGTGCTGAACGGATCTGCCCGCTGGCGGTCCACCGCGCGTTCGGCATGCGAACCACTCAGCGGCAGCCAAGGTACGTTGACGGTAAAGCCGCACTGCACCGCATCGGCGATCCACGGCATCGGCGTGCGGCAGCCGTCCCGCCCCTTGAATTCCGGCCAGAACGCGATGCCGTAAGGATCCTGCAGCCGCTCGAACGGCACCTCCACTTCCGGCAGGCCCAGTTCCTCGCCCTGGTACAGGCACACGCTGCCGCGCAGGCACACCAGCAGCGTCATCAGTAGGCGGCTGACGTTGTCATCGACCACGCCGTCAGGCGCCCAGCGCGACGCGACGCGCATCACGTCGTGATTGGACAGTGCCCAGCAGCCCCAGCCGCCGGTGCGGGCCAGCTCGCGCTCCAGTAGTTCGACCTCCTGGCGGATGCGCGCGGCCGAGCCATCGCCCTGCAGCAGCTGGAAGCTGTAGGCCATGTGCAGGCGCTTGCCGGCCGCAGTGTAGTCGGCCATCAGCGGCGGCGCGGCTTCGTCGCCGATCTCGCCGACGCTGGCCACGCCGTAGTCGTCCAGCAGCATGCGCAGGCGTTCGAGGAAGGCCAGGTTCTCCGGCCGGCTCTTGTCGTGCACGTGCCATTGCAGGCTGAAAGGGTTGTCGCGCTTGACCGTGCTGGTGCGCGCACGTTGCGCGTCCGTCGAAGGCGGATTGTCGGTCAGCGCCGCGTCGTGGAAGAAGTTGTTGCAGGCATCGAAGCGGAAGCCGTCCACGCCACGCTCGCACCAGAAGCGCACCTCCTCCAGCACGGCGGCCTGCACCTGCGGGTTATGGAAGTTCAGATCCGGCTGGCTGGTCAGGAAGCCATGGAAGTAATACTGCTGGCGCCGCGACTCCCACTGCCAGGCACCGCCGCCGAACATGCCCAGCCAGTTGTTGGGCGGGCCGCCGTCGGGCTTGGCGTCGGCCCACACGTACCAGTCGGCCTTGGGATTGTCGCGGCTGCTGCGGCTTTCGACGAACCACGGATGCGCATCGGCGGTGTGCGAGATCACTTGGTCGATCAGCACCTTCAGGCCCAGCGCGTGCGCACGCTCGACCAGCGCATCGAAGTCGGCCAGCGTGCCGAACAGCGGATCGACGTCGCGATAGTCGGAGATGTCGTAGCCGAAGTCGCGCATCGGCGACTTGAAGAACGGCGAGATCCACACCGCGTCGCAGCCCAGCTCGGCAATGTGGTCCAGGTGCGCGGTGATGCCGGGCAAGTCGCCCACGCCATCGCCGTTGCTGTCGGAAAAACTGCGCGGATACACCTGGTAGATCACGGCGCCGCGCCACCACGCGTCGAGCACCTTGGGTCGAAGTTTGGAACGCATGCAGGCCCTGGGTTGCGGAAGAAGCATCGGCTTTCCAGCGAACGCCGACGCACGCCAACTTACCGAGCGCCGCTTCAACGCGCCGTAACCGCCGGTTCGCGCTAGCGCTGGCGCACGCCGCGTTTTGGTTCCCGCCGGCGCCTGGTCCGCACAGGGCGCTCGCGCGCTGGGAAACGCCACCGAAAACGCTTCCATATCAAGGACTTGCACCGATGGCGCGCTGTTGTCATGCAGCAAGACCCGGCGAATCTGACCGTGCTTTTCATGCGCCGTGAACGACTCGCTGTGACAGAGCCTTCAGTTCCGCACATCGCGCAAATCAGGCTTTGACAGCGCTGTCATGCCGGGTCGAGGGTCGCTGCCGGCCCGCCGCCCAGGCAGGCCGCTCCACCACCCAAAGGAGAGAACCGCATGACCTTATTCCGTGCCCTGGCGGTGTCATCCGCCGTGCTCATCGGCGCTGCCTGCGCCACGCACGTGCCGGCTGCGCAGGCCCAGACGCTAGTCTGGGAAGACAACTTCGATGGCACCGCCATCGACGGCAACAAGTGGACCTATGACGTCGGCGATGGCTGCCAGATCGGCAACTGCGGCTGGGGCAACGCCGAGCTGGAGTACTACACCAGTCGCCCGGAAAACGCCCGCGTGGAAAACGGCAACCTGATCATCGAAGCGCGTCGCGAAGACTTCGGCGGCAAGCCCTTCACTTCCGCGCGGCTGAAGACCGAGGGCCGCATGCACTTCAAGTACGGCACGCTGGAAGCGCGGATCAAGATCCCGCAGGCCGGCAATGGCCTGTGGCCGGCGTACTGGATGCTGGGCGCGGTCGGCGTGTGGCCGGCCCGCGGCGAGATCGACATGATGGAAGCCGGCTCGGCGCAGGCCATCGCCGACGGCATGGCCAACCGCCGCGTCGGCGCCGCGGTGCACTGGGACTACAACGGCTCGCAAGCCGACTACGGCAGCGACTACAACAGCCCGGTGGACCTGCAGAACGATTTCCACACCTACAAGCTGACCTGGGACGCGAACTACCTGCGCATGTCCATCGATGGACAGCAGTACTTCGAGTTCGCCATTTCCGATATCCAGGGCGGCTCGCTGGATGAGTTCCATGCCCAGCAGTTCCTGCTGCTCAACCTGGCCGTGGGCGGCAACTATCCGGGCATCCACGACGTGGCCGGCATCACCGCACCGATCCCCGGCAAGATGGAGGTCGACTACATCCGCCTGTACCAGGACACGCCCGGCGCGGAGCTGTACGTGGGCTCGGCCAACGCCGCGCCGGCCGGCAAGTTCGGGCTGTTTTCCGAGCAGTCCGGCCTCAATGGCCAGCTGACCTATGGCAACGGCACCGACCTGTTCCTGTGGAACAACCTCACGCCCAACAACGGCGCCGCGTTCGAAGGCAGCGAGGTGATGTCGTACCACGCCGCGGCCAACAACTGGTACGGGCTGGGCATCAGCACCGGCTTCATGAACTTCAGCCACTACGCCGGCGGATCGCTCAAGTTCCAGATGAAGACCAATGCCACCGGCACCTTCAAGATCGGCATCAATACCTCCTTCGGCGATAGCTGGGTGGACTTCGTCAGCGGCGGCAACAACTACGGCCTGGTCCGCGACGGCCAGTGGCATGAAGTCACCGTGCCCTTCAGCGCGTTCTACGACCTGGACCTCACCGCGGTGAAGCAGCCTTTCATGGTGGTCTCCGATCCGCCGCCGGCCGATGTGGATTTCGCCATCGACAACGTCTACTACCAGAGCCCGTAAGCGCGACATCGAAGTGCATGCTCCAGGACCGCGGGTCGCTCCCGCGGTCTTTTGCATCAGAGCGACGCAAGCGGTACATGGGAAGGAAGTCATGGTGTCCATCGCGTCATGCGCGGAGCCAGAAAAAAGCGGATAACGTCAGCGTCCGCGGGGCAGCGCGCCCTGCCCTTGCCACCGCTGCTTCAAGGGACTTTCATGTATCTGCATCGTCTTGCCCCAACCCTGGGCCTGGCCGTCAGCCTGCTGTGCGCCTCCTGCGTGCATGCGGCCGAGCCGGCCACCTCGCACCGCCTGCTGCGCGTCACGCTTGATGGCGCCAGCCAGCAGCCGACGTCCGGTCGCCTGCTGGTGTTCGCGACCAAGGCCGACGAAGCCAAAGCGCAGGCCAAGGACGACAAGGTCGAGGAAGTGGACATGAATCCCTTCCACCCCACCTCGGTCGCCGTGGCCGCGCAGGAAGTGACCGCGCTCAAGCCCGGCGCCAGCGTCGAGATCGATCTGGACGACGTGGCCTTCCCCAGCGGTTTCTCCGCCCTGCCGGCTGGCGACTACCTGATGCAGGCGGTGCTCGACCCCGATCACAGCTACAACTACATCGGCCGCGATGGCGGCGACCTGATCAGCGCCGTCACGCCGGTCGCGCTGGCCAAGGGCAAGCCGCTGCCGACGCTGGCACTGACCCAGCAGGTGCCGGTCAGCGACGATCCCTGGCAGCTCTCGCCACGCGCCCCGCAGGCCGCGCGCGACGCCTTGCCCGAAGCCAAGGCGCACACCACCGATGCCTCGATGGTGAGCCCGGCGCTGAGTGCCTTCTGGGGCCGTCCGGTGTCGATCCGCGCGCGTGTGCTGACCCCGCCCGGTTACGACGCCAAGGCCGCCACGCGCTATCCCACCGTGTATTTCACCCATGGCTACACCGGCAACTACAACCGCTTCGCCGGCAGCATCGCCTCGGTGTGGCAGGCGATGGCGGCCAAGCAGATGCCGGCGATGATCTGGGTGTTCCTGGACCAGGCCACGCCGACCGGCACCCACGAGTTCGCCGACTCGGTCAACAACGGGCCGTGGGGCACGGCGCTGACGGAAGAGCTGATTCCTGCGCTGGAAAAGAACTACCGCATGGACGCCAAGGCCAGCGGGCGCTTCCTCAACGGGCATTCGTCCGGCGGCTGGGCCACGCTGTGGCTGCAGACCCGCTATCCGAAGCTGTTCGGCGGCACCTGGTCGACCTCGCCTGATCCCAGCGACTTCCACGACTTCACCGGCGTGGACCTGTACGCGCCCGATGCCAACATGTATCGCAAGCCCGATGGCAGCCAGGTGCCGCTGATCCGCGACCAGGGCGAGGTCATCGCCGACGTCGAAACCTTCGCCAAGCTGGAGCGCGTGCTGGGCCCTTATGGCGGCCAGATGGCCTCGTTCGAATGGGTGTTCTCGCCGCGCGGCGCCGATGGCCGCCCGGTGCCGATGTTCGACCGCGATACCGGCAAGGTCGATCCGGCCGTGGTCGCCTACTGGCACGACCACTACGACATCGCCGCGCGCGTGGCGGCGCAATGGCCGTCGCTCAAGCCCGACCTGGACGGCAAGATCCACCTGATCGTCGGCACCGCCGACACGTTCTACCTGGATGGCGCGGCGCACAGGTTCCAGGCGGTGCTCGATGGCCTGAAGGCGAAGAGTGACTTCCGCTACCTCGACGGCCGCACCCACTTCGATTTGTACAAAGAGGGCGAGGACAGCAACGCCCTGCTCAAGAAGATCGCGTGGGAGATGTACGGCGTGGCGCGGCCGAAGCAGTAATCGCGCACCCGCAACCGGCCGGTCAGCGCGTGTCGCGACCGGCCTTGTGCCAGCGGCCATCGGCCTGCGCGCTGACTTCAAAACGCGCCCACTGGCGGAACATCTCGCGCGTGCAGCTGCCGGTCTGGCCCGCCTCGGCGCCAGCGACGGCGCGGTAATGCACCTGCGCGGTCGCCGTATTGGCTGACGCCTCTTCCAGCACTTCGCGCACGCCCCAGGCGCGGCCCAGGCGGCCATTGCTGTAGCAGTGACCGACGACGATGTCCTGCGGATGGATCGCGTCGCGCTCGGCGTGCTGCTTGGCCAGCTCCAGCAACTCGGTCAGTTGTTCGCTGGTCACGTCCACGTAGGCGTTGAGTTCGGCCATCGCCGCGTGGAAGTCTTCCTGGGTCAGGTCGAACTGGCGTTGCGCCGGCGGCGTCACCATTGCGGCCCGGGCGCGATGATTCAAGTGCGCGGGATAGCGCCGCCAGCCGAACAGTGCGTTGAACAGCACCGCAATCGCCAGGATCGCGACCACATTGATCAACACCGGCATCAGCAGGTAGTGATAGCCCAGCGCATGCACCGCATCGCCGCCGATCACGGCCGTCAGCGCGGTTGCACCACCCGGCGGATGGATGCAGCGCGCGAACGCCATCGCGCAGACGGCCAGGCCGACCGCCAGCGCGGGCGTGAGGTCATGTCCAGGCAACAGCCGCTGGCAGCTCACGCCGATGAAGGCCGACAGCAGATGTCCGCCGATCACCGCCCACGGCTGCGACAGCGCGCCCTGCGGCACCGCGAACAGCAACACGGCCGAGGCGCCCATCGAGGCCACCATCGGCCCGCCCATCGGCGAACCCTGCGGCGCGCACCAGCGCGCCAGGCCGTACACCGCCAGGATGCCGAACAGCGCACCCAGGCCGGAGATCCATTTCTCTCCCGCACGCGTGGTCCCGCGTTCGATGCCCAGCAGCAGGCGGAGTTCGTTCAACAGGGACGATGCAGTCATGCGGGCCATCTCGATGCGGCAGTGTCATCGGCACCGTCAAGGACGCGCCGAAGCGCGATGCTAACGCGGCCCGCGAACCGTGATGCAGCCTGACGACACGTCGGCGCGAATTCGTTGCCACCAGCCGGCAGGCGTGTACTCACACGCTCGCCGCCAGCTGCGCGCGCAGCCATTGGTGCGCTGAATCGCGATGCACGCGCTCGTGCCAGAGCATCGACATCTCGAACCCCGGCACCGCCAGCGGCGGCTCGACCACGCGCAGCGACGGTTGCCCGCACATCAGCCGCTGCGGCAGCAACGCGACCAGGTCGGTGCGGGCCAGCACCGACAGTACGAAGCGGAAGTGCGGCACCGACAGCACCACGCGGCGCGCCTTGCCCAGCTCGGCCAGCGCGGCATCGGTGCCCGCGTGGAAGCCGCCGCCGTCGGGCGAGACGATCACATGCTCCAGCTTGCAGAACTGCGCCAGCGTCGGCTTGCGCTGCAGGCGCGGATGATCCGCACGGCCGGCCAGCACATAGCGCTCGGTGTAGAGCGCGCGGCGGCGCAGGCCGGGCGGCGCGCCTTCGGTGGTGTGCAGGGCCAGGTCGATATCGCCCTGCTCGGCCAGGCGCGCGAGTTGCGCCGGCTGCTTCTGCAGGATCGCCAGTTGCGTGCCGGGCGCTGCAGCACGCAGCGCGGCCAGCGCGGGCAACAGTACCGTGGTCTCGGTGTAGTCGGACGCCACCACGCGCCAGCGGTGGCGCGCCTGGGCCGGATCGAACGGCGCTGCCGGCGAGACCGCGCGCTCCAGTCCTTCCAGCGCCTGGCGCAGGGGCTCACGCAGCGCGTCGGCGCGAGCGGTCGGGCGCATCCCGCGCGGCCCGGGCAGCAGCAGCGGATCGTCGAACACCGCGCGCAGCTTGGCCAGGTGCACGCTCACCGAGGGCTGGGACAGGTGCAGCCGCTGTGCGGCACGGGTGACGTTGTGCTCGGCCAGCAGCGCATCCAGGGTCAGCAGCAGGTTGAGGTCCAGCGTCCTCAGATTGGTCATGGCTATACCTGGAATATTGGAAATTCATTTCCAATATACCGGGCGCCTGCCTACGGTGCGCTGCATCTTCTTCCCAGGTGCCACGCCATGAACGTCCTGATCGTCTACGCCCATCCCGAGCCGCAGTCCCTGAACGGCGCGCTGAAGGACTTCGCCGTCCAGCGCCTGCAGGCCGCCGGACACCAGGTGCAGGTCTCGGATCTGTACGCCATGCAGTGGAAGGCGCCACTGGACGCACGCGACACGCTGGACCCGCAGCCGCCCGCACGCTTCAACGCCTCGTGTGCATCCAGGCACGCGCTGGAACACGGCCTGCAGACGCCGGACATCGTGGCCGAGCAGGACAAGCTGCGCTGGGCCGATGCGCTGCTCCTGCAGTTCCCGCTGTGGTGGTTTTCGATGCCGGCAATCCTGAAAGGTTGGGTCGAGCGCGTGTATGCCTATGGGTTTGCCTACGGCGTGGGCGAGCACTCGGACCGACATTGGGGCGACCGCTATGGCGAGGGCATGATGGCCGGCAAGCGCGCGATGCTGGTGGTCACCACCGGCGGCTGGGAACCGCATTACAGCGCGCGCGGCATCAACGGGCCGATCAACGACCTGCTGTTCCCGATCCAGCACGGCGTGCTGCATTACCCAGGCTTCGACGTGCTGCCGCCGTACGTCGCCTATCGCACCGACCGCGCCGACGAGGCGCGCTTCGTGCAGATCCGCGACGCACTCGGCCAGCGCCTGGACGCACTGTTCACGACACCCCCGATCGCCTTCCGCAAGCAGAACGGCGGCGACTACGTGATCCCCGCACTGACATTGCACGATGGCATCGCGCCGGGGCAGACCGGCTTTGCCGCGCATGTGAGCACCGCGGCCACTGACTGAGCTGGGGCCGTCAATCCGCCGCGGGCATCAACGCGCGCAGGCGCTCTCGTTCCCCCACATCGGCACTGGCCTGCGCGAGGCGTTCGAGCGCCGCGCGATGCGCCACCTGCAGCGCATCACCGGCCGGTACCGGGCGCTCTGGCACCACGCCCGTGCCTTCCCAATTCGTCTGGCTGATCGGACTGCGCGAGCGCGCATACGGGATGGCAATGGCGAAGTGCTCGGTCAGTTTGAATGCACGGCTCGGATGCGCGCCACCGCCGGTGGGTTCGCCCACGATGGTGGCGCGCCCTTGCTGTTGCAGTGCATAGGCGAAGTCTTCCGCCGCTGAGAATGTCGCCTTGCTGGTCAGCAGGTAGAGCGGCTTGCGTCCGCCAAAACGCGGACCTGGCACCGGCATGGTCCACGCCTGCTCCACCACGCCCCCTTTGCGGAAGACCAGATCGTTGAGATGCACCGGCCCGTCCAGCACGTAGCTCGCCAGGTACGCCACCATCTGCGGGTCACCGCCCGCGTTGTCACGCAGGTCCAGGATCAGCGCATCGGTGTGCGCGACCAGGCCCATCGCCTGGCTCGCGGCCTGCGCGCCCAGTTCCGGGTAGGCGAACACGCGGAACTTCACGTAGCCGATGTTGCCTGCCAAGCGTTCGACCCGATCAAAGCCGAAGCCATCGCGGGCCACGGCGTCGCGCCAGCGTTCAAGGTCTTCCAACGAGGGACGGATCGGCTCGTCACGTGCGCCTTCCGGGTGGTATTCCAGCCACAGGTGTCCGTCATGACTGACCGCACGCAGGTCTTCGGTCAGGCGTTGGCCGAGCGCGACCGGATCTTCGAGCGTGGCGTAAGCACCGCGGCGTGAATTTTCCCGCAGTGCCTCAGCCATCGGCTGGACCAACGCCAGCGCGATGTATTCGTCACGCAACCGCGTGGCGATCGCGTCGATCAGCGCGTCGCGCTCGCCCTGGCTGATGCGGTCGGCGGCCGCGGCATTGCCGGCCGACAGCAGGCTTGCCGCCGCCAGGACGATCGTGCCGATGAGCCGTATCCGCATGGCGCACTCCGTGCCGTCCAAGCGGGACGGCCTGCCCTTGCACCTTACTCGCCCTGGGTACAGCCGTCTTCGCTAGAGACCAAGCCGCTTTGCGTACTCGGCTTCCAGCCGCGTGTGCTTGCGCCAGAAGCCTTCCGGCGTGCGGCCGGCGATGCAGTCGCCCAGGATGTCCAGGTGGGTGTGCCAGCCGCCGGACACGCTGAGGATCATGCCGGCCGACGACAGGCGGCTGTGGATCACCACCAGCCGGACCTGCTCACCGCGTTCGCTCAACTCGAACCGCACGTGCGAGGCATCCTCGCCCTCACCCCACAAAAAACCCAGCAGGTGCGGCGGATCGAAGTCGGTGATCGTGCCGCTCGAATGCACGGTGCCGGCCTGCCTGGCGTATTTGGCCGGTGCCGGATCGTCGTGCTCGGTCAGCTCGGAATTCTTGAACACCAGCGCCACGGCACCGCCGGGATGCGGGGCCATCGGGCCGCCGGCAAACCACTGCGCACGCAAGTCGGGCTCGGTCAGATAGCGCCAGACGCGCGTGATCGGGCCGGGCAGCAGGCGTTCGACACGGACGGTGTCGGGCGCGGTCAACACGCCGTAATCGGCGTCGGTCGAGGCAAGGGTCATGGTGTCCTCCTGGGCTTGCGGGTGGTGCCGCTGCGTGTGGCGGGCGGCGTTGGCGTGGCGGCGTCCTCGGCCTTGAGCACGGCATCGAGGGCGTCGAATTGCTGGTTCCAGAAGCGTTCGTAGTGGCGGATCCACTCGGCGCCAGCGTGCAGCGGTTGCGCTTCCAGCCGGCAGGTGTGGACGCGGCCCTGCACCTCGCGTCGGATCAGCCCCGCGCGCTCCAGCATCTGGATGTGCTTGGACGCGCCGGCCAGTGAGATGGCGAACGGCGCGGCCAGTTCGCCCACCGTGCGCGGCTGGCGCGACAAGGCCTGCAGCATCGCCCGGCGCGTGGGATCGGCCAGCGCGCGGAACACGGCATCGAGTGCATCGGACGTTTTCTCAACCATGCGGTTGAATTTACCCGGATCGCGGCGATATTCAACCGAAAGGTGAAATTTATTCTGCCGCGCCGACGAACGGCATCCGCGCATGGGCATACGCCTCGACAACGCCCTTCCACCGGCGATGCCATGCTCGGGCTCGCCCCCTCTTCCACACAGGCCTCCCGATGTCCGACCGCATCCTCGTCTTCTACGGCTCCTATCGCGCCGACCGCATGGGCATCCGCCTGGCCGACTACTGCGTGCGCACGCTCAACGCGCGCGGCGCGCAGGCCGAGCTGATCGACGCCAAGGCGGTCGACCTGCCGATGCTCGACCGCATGTACAAGGAATATCCGAAGGGCCAGGCGCCGGCCGCGATGGAAGCGCTGGCCGACAAGATCCGCCAGGCTGATGGCTTCATCTTCGTCACCGGCGAATACAACTGGGGCGTCCAGCCGGGCCTGAAGAACCTCACCGACCACTACCTGGAAGAGTGGTTCTGGCGCCCGGCCGGCATCGTCAGTTATTCCGCCGGGCGCCTGTCCGGTGCGCACGCCAGCGTCGCCTGGCACGGCACGCTCTCGGAGATGGGCATGGTGGTGATCTCCAGCACGGTCACCGTCGGCCCGATCGGCAAGACCCTGGATGCACAGGGCGCGCCCATCGATGAAGCGGGCAAATCGCTGGAGAAGAGCTTCGCGCGCTTCGCCGACGACCTGGCCTGGTGGAGCGAGGCCGCCCGCGCGCAGCGCGAACGCAAGGCCCCGCCTTACTGACGCGATGTGTGCAGTTGCGACCGGCGGCGCGCGGGCCTACTTCGGCGCGCCAGCCGGTGCGGGCACCAGCACGTCATCGTCCTGGCTCCAGGCCGGCGTGGTGATCGCGTAGAACTTCAGCGGCTCGCCCCTCGAGGCGCGGATCGAGCGCACCGATTGCGGCTGCACCAGGATGTAGTCGCCCGGGCCGACCGCATGCGGCGCGCCATCCACCCAGACTTCGCCATGACCTTCGAGGATGAAGAACGACTCCTCGCCCACCTTGTTGTGGCTCCACGCGCTGGCCTTGCCAGCCGCCAACTGGAACAGCGCCACGCTGCCCTGGCTGGAACGCGCACCTGCCGGTGCGACGCGGCCAGTGAGTTCCTTGAGCTGCACGCCTTCGGACACCGTCACGGCCGGCAGGTCATCGGGGTGGATCACGCGCGCGGGCTCGGCCGCATGGACGCTGCCGGCAACCAGCAGCAGCGAGAGCGAAACAGCGGTGACGAAGGACGTGGCCATGAGGAAGCGATCCAGAGGAAGCGGGTGCCGCGATTGGGCAGGGTCGGCATTCTACTGGCGCACCTGCGGGCGATTGAAGACTACGCAGCAATCGCGCCCGGCGACTTCACCTGCGTGCAACCGCGCTTTCATCCCGCGTGCGTGCGGGCCGGCGTAGGCTCGCGGTTCCCCCGACCAACCAGGACATTGCGATGAGCATCTTCTCCAGCATCGTCAACAAGATTTTCGGCCACCCGAGCACGCCGCCGGTGGCCACGCCCAGCGCCGCGCCGAAGCCCGCGGTGATCATCGTTGATGGCTCCGAGGCCACCGCCGGCATCGCCCCGCCGGCACGCACACCCGAACCCGTCGCCCCGCCGGCCGAGCCGGTGGACGTGGCCGCGGTGCTGACCGCGATGGCTGAGGCCAAGGGCGGCAAGAGCGACTGGCAGCATTCCATCGTCGACCTGCTCAAGCTGCTTGACCTGGATTCCAGCCTGGCCGCGCGCAAGGAACTGGCGGCCGAACTCGACGTGCACGCCGGCGACCACGGCAGCGCCGAGCAGAACATCGCCCTGCACAAGGCGGTGATGAAGAAGCTGGCCGACAACGGCGGCAAGGTGCCGGAAGAACTCAAGCACTGAAGGCGCCTCCAGGCGCCACACAGAACGACGATGCCCGGACCAGGTCCGGGCATCGTCGTTTGCGTCATTCAACTTGGCCAACTGGCCGCCGCGCTCAGTCGAGCGACACCTTGGCGACCTTGTCCTTGTAGTCGTGCTTCGGGTCGCGGCCGAGCAGCAGTTTCAAACCCGCCAGCAGGCTCGATCCATTGAGCCAGATCTCGGCCTGCTCCGGGTCCAGTCGCAGTAGTGCGAGCTTGGGATCGTCCTTGCCGCCTTCGTACCAGGCGGCGATGAAGGGATTCCACAAGCGATCGATCACCGCGCGATCGTCATCGCGATGCAGGCTGCCGCGCACGCTGGCGAACAGCGCGTGATCCTTGGCGGCAAAGGCGGCGATCGCGCGATGGCCTTGGGCCAGCTGCTGCACCATCGCATTGTCGGTGGCGGTGAAGAACCAGATCGGCCCGCCCGCATCCCCTTCGATCATCGCGGTCATCGGCCGCGTGTGGCCATCGTCCACGCCCTCCAGCCCGAGCATGACGGTGCGGTCGGACTTGAGGGCTTTCCAGAACTGCTGTTCCAGGTCCTGCGGCGTGCTGGTCATGTGGCGCTCCTGCGAAAAGGTGCCGCCAGTGTCCGCACCCACCTGCTCATCCACTGTGGTGATGCAGTCGCCGGATATTGACGGCACCGCAACAGATGCGGCGGTGCTTCAGTCCTGGCCGCTTTCTTCCACGGTGAGCAGGCTTTCGGGCAATGCCTCCAGGCGCGCCTTCGGAATCGGCTGGCCACTGCGATCGGACAGGCCGTAGGTGCCGTCCTCGATCTTCTGCAGCGCGCGCTCTACGTCGCGAATCCGCACCGCGTTGTGCGCGATCAGTGCGGTGTCGTTGTCGCGCAAGGTGTTCTTCTGCGCGCCGTCGCCGGAGCTCTCCGCCTCGTTCATGGTCTCCTCCTGCAGCGTGTCTTCTTCCTGCTGCGAGGCCTGCGTATCGCCGCGCAGCTCCGCGCGCAGGTCGAGCAGGCGCTGCTTCTGCGTGGCGATGAAATCAGGGGACAGGGGCGAGGCGTCGGTAGGCATGGCAAATCCAATGGCAGGTTCGTGCCCACCGTAGGCGCCCCTGCGGGGCGATGCCGTGAATCCGATGAACCGCGCGCAACGCCGCGGCCGCGTGCGTCAGCGCGGTTGCTTCAGCACCGCGCCGAGCAGGCCGGGGAAGCGCGCGTCCAGCTCCTGCCGGCGCAAGGTGTTCAGGTGCGTGGTCCCGGCGGTCTGCGTATGCACCAGGCCCGCCTCGCGCAGGATACGGAAGTGATGCGACATGCTGGATTTGGGCCGGCCGAACTCCAGCTCGCCACACGTCGCCCGTTCCACGCTGTCCAGGTGGCGAACGATGTCCAGCCGCGCCGGGTCACTGAGCGCATGGAAAATGCGTTCCAGCGCGAAGGTCGACGGATCGGGATGCTTGTACGGGCGCATGACGGTCATGGTACCCGGGGTGACATAGAATCGATAGTTCGACTATTATCGAATTAATGGCGGCGACACGCTCTCCTGCCGCCTGCCCTCCCCCCCAAAGGAATCCGATGTCCGCGCTCTTCCAACCCTTCACCCTGAAGGACGTCACCCTGCGCAACCGCGTGGCGGTGCCGCCGATGTGCCAGTACGAGGCCGTCGATGGCCTGGCCAATGACTGGCACCACGTCCACTTGGCCGGCCTTGCCCGCGGCGGTGCCGGTCTGGTCATCGTCGAGGCCACCGGCGTCTCGCCCGAAGGCCGCATCACCCCCAACTGCCTGGGCCTGTGGAATGACCAGCAGGCCGAAGCGCTCAAGCCGATGGTGGCCGCGATCCAGGCCGCCGGCGCCGTGCCCGGCATCCAGATCGGCCACGCCGGCCGCAAGGCCAACGCCAACCGGCCGTGGGATGGCGACGACCACATCGCCCACGACGATCCGCGCTACTGGGAAACCCTGGCACCGTCGGCGATCGCCTTCGGCCAGGGCCTGCCGCGCGTGCCCAAGGCGATGACCCTGGCCGACATCCAGCGCGTGCGCGAGGACTTCGTGGCCGCGGCCAAGCGCGCGCATGAGGCAGGCTTCCAGTGGCTGGAACTGCACTTCGCCCACGGCTATCTGGGCCAGAGCTTCTTCTCGCCACATGCCAACCAGCGCGACGACCAGTACGGCGGCAGCGCCGAAAACCGCGGCCGTTTCCTGCTGGAAACGCTGGCCGCCGTGCGCAAGGTGTGGCCCGAACACCTGCCGCTGACCGCGCGCTTCGGCGTGATCGAATACGACGGCCGCGACGAGCAGACGTTGGCCGAGTCGATCGCGCTGGTGCAGGACTTCAAGCGTGAAGGCCTGGATATGCTGAGCGTCAGCGTCAACTTCACCATTCCCGACGTGAAGATTCCCTGGGGCCAATCGTTCCTGGCGCCGATCGCCAAGCGCGTGCGCCAGGAAACCGGCTTGCCGGTGTCCTCGGCCTGGGGCTTCGGCACGCCGGAGGCCGCGGAAGCGGCGGTGGCCAGCGAGTCGCTGGACCTGGTGATGGTGGGCCGTTCGCACCTGGCCGATCCGCACTGGACCTTCGCCGCCGCCAAGCAGCTGGGCGTGGAAAAGCCGTCGTGGACGCTGCCGGCGCCGTACGCGCACTGGCTGGAGCGTTACGCAAGCTGAGGTCATGGCGATGCGCGCCGCAGGCATCGGCGCGCATCGTTGGACATCGTGTTCAAGCGAAAGGCGCAATGCGTCCCTTCGCGTTTTGCAGGACGCGGATCAGATCGTCTGGTGCTGCGCGCGTTGCTGTTCGCTGAGCCGCAGGAAGCGCGCGGCGTTGTTGTAGAAGATGTCGCGCTTCTGCCCGGCATCCAGGAACGGTGCGCGGTTGACCGTCTCGATCGCACGGCCGATCGATTCTGGCCACACGCGACTGCCCGAACCGAACATCACGCGGTTGCCGAAGCCCGCTTCCACCATCGCCTGCAGGTCGCGATAGAACGCCGGCCTGGATTGCGTGTAGGCCAGCTGGCCGACATCGACATACACCTGCGGATGCGCATCCAGCACCGCCAGGAGTTCGTCCAGGGTCGGCTCGCCGGCATGCATCAGATACACGCGCAGGTGCGGATGGCGCGCCAATACATGGGCAAGCGTCTGCGGGCCGCCGCGCACCGCGCTGTGGTGCCGCGCGTCCGGCGCGGGGCCGGTGACGCGAATCCCGACCGGAAGATCAACCTCATCGGCCAGCGCCCAGAAGGCTTCCATGCGCGGATCGTCCAGGCCGATGCCGTGATGCTGCAGGCCCACTTCGCCCAGCACGGCCAGCGTGCCGGCGGCCTTCATCGCTTTGACCCGCGCCACGGTCTGCCGGTCGATCTGCAGCGGATCCAGCGGCAACGTGCTGGGGATGATCCGGCCCGGCGCGGCCTGTCGCCACGCAGGTATGGCATCGGCCTGTTCGGCATGCAGAACGCCGACCACGTTGTAATGCTGCAGCTGGGCCAGCGTGCGCTGGCGCATCGCGGCTTCGGCCTTGGGCGACCAGCTCACCGGCAGGCAAGCGTCCTGCGTCTGCGCGCCCATCGCACCTGCGCATGTGTCGTGCTTGGCCGGGGACGCCGGCACCGAAGCATGCAAGTGCATGTCGATGATCGGCGGGCGCCGCTCCGGTTCGGCCACGGCGGCCCAGGCGATGCTGGCAACCAGCAGGCACAGCACGCCAGGCATCAGGAATCGACCCTGCAGGCACAGCATCGCGCACATCAGCAGACGAGTGGTCATGCACGTTTCCCCAAAAGCGGCAGGCATCGGTCTGCAAGCAACGGTTGCGTCGCAGCGAGCTTTCATCTGAACGCAGGCCTGAACGGGGAACGGACACTGCGCCGCTTATTGCTGCGCAAGCTGCACAACGGCGCGTTGCTGGCGGGTGCGTGGACAGGCGCACCGGTCCGTGGAACGAAATCGGCATGGTCACCGCGCCCAATGGGAAGGTGGCCGCATTCCCGACCGACACGCGCCTGGACGAAGTCACGCGCTAGCGGCTGCGGGCCAACGTAGCGCGCGCGATCGCACACGCCTTGCAGTCGTGATCAGCGCAAGCGCAGCGTCAGCCAGATCAGCACCGCATAGCGCCCGACTTTGGCCAGGGTGACCAGCAGCAGGAACACCGGCAACCGCTCGCGCATCACGCCTGCGACCAAGGTGAGCGGATCGCCAACGATCGGCAGCCAGCTCAGCAGCAGCGTCCAGCGGCCATGACGCGCATACCAGCGCTGCGCGCGCGCCATCGCCTTGGGCCCGACCGGAAACCAGCGCCGCTCGCGGAAGCGCTCGATGCCGCGACCGAGCCACCAGTTGATCAGCGAGCCCAGCACGTTGCCCGTACTGGCCACCAGCAGCAGCCAGAGCGCCGGTCGACCGGAGAGCAACATGCCGACCAGCACCGCTTCGGACTGCAGCGGCAGCAAGGTGGCCGCAATCAGCGCGGCGAAGAACAGGCCCAGGTAGTCCATGGATTCGAACGCGTCAGTCGTCAATCACAACATTCGCCAGCACGGCGCAGGCGCGCGCAAGGCCGGTGCATACGCACGATCCAACAGGCAATGGCGCAACAGGGAAGAAGGACATGCGGCAGCGCGGCTCGTTCGAGACTTCTCCGATTGTCGCAGCTGCTTCACCCCGACGCGGCGCCCGATGGACGCTGCGTAGTTCGCATCTGAAAGGCCGACTTACGGCAAGCCGGCTTCCTTTGCCCAGATCACCGCATCGGCGCCGGCCGGCAGGCGCATCGGCGTGGCCGGATCGGTTGCTGCGCGATACACGGCGATGGCCACGTCTTCGGCCTGGGTCATCGGGCGGCCGGGTTCGCGCATGCCGGCGAGCGCCGCCTGCACGATCGGCGCGTAGTCGTCGGGCACGCTGCCCTGCATGCGCGGACCAGCGTTCTCGGCGAACTTGGTGGTCAGCGAAGCGCCGGGCAACACCAACGTGGCGCGCACGTTGAACGGCGCCAGTTCCACGGCCAGCGATTCGGTAAAGGCATTCACCGCGGCCTTGCTCGCGGTGTAGACCGAGACCAACGGCAGCGGGCGCAGCGTGACGGTCGAGGTCACATTGACCACCACGCCGGCCTTGCGCGCGCGGAACTGCGGCAGCACCGCCTGGGTCATGGCAATGGTGCCCAGCGTGTTGGTGGCGAACACCTCGTGCGCGATGTCCATCGAGGTGGCTTCCAGCGGCGTGAGCACGCCGATGCCGGCATTGTTGACCAGCACGTCGATCGGCCCGGCGTCGGCCAGGCAGCGCGCGATGCTGTCGGCGTCGGTCACGTCCAGCGCCAGCACGCGCAGCCGGTCGGAAGGCGGCAGCAGATCGGCTTTGGGCGTGCGCATGGTCGCGATGACCTGCCAGCCCTGCGCCAGGAAGTGCCGGGCGGTCTCCAGGCCGAAGCCGGACGAGCAGCCGGTAATCAGGACGGTGTTCATGGATTGACTCCTTGGTGGAAAAAACGACACGTCCACGATAGGCACCGTCACCAGGACTCACTACACTCACAAGTCCAAGATTCTTTCGCGTGAGTCCGGCCTTGACCGATCCGCTGACCGACGTCGTCACCCTGCTGCAGCCACGCGCGTCGCTGTCCAAGCTGGTCAGCGCCAGCGGCGCGTGGCGCGTCACCCGCACCGAGGTCGGCCGGCCGTTCTATTGCGTGGTGCTGGAAGGCGCGTGTGCGCTCTCGGTGGAAGGCGGCAGTCCGCTGGCGCTGGAGGCCGGCGACTTCATCCTGATCCCGGCGGCCAATCACTTCAGCATGTCCAGTGTGGACCCGGTGCCGATGGAAGACACCGATCCGGCGACCTTCATCGTGCGCGACGGGCATGTGCGCGTTGGCGATCCGCAACAGCCGCTGTCGGTGCAGTCGCTGCTGGGCTATTGCGCATTCGATTCGCCCGATGCCGCGCTGCTGGTCTCGCTGCTACCGCGGCTGCTGCACGTGCGCGGGCAGCCACGCCTGGCCACGCTGGTGCAGCTGGTGCGCGAGGAATCGCGCGCGGCGCGGCCCGCGCGCGAGGTCATCCTGTCGCGCCTGCTGGAAGTCCTGCTGATCGAAGCACTGCGTGCGACCACCGGCACCGAGGCATCTTCCGGCCTGCTCAACGGCCTGGCCGACGAACGCCTGGCCCAGGCGATCCGCGCGATGCACGCCCATCCCACCCAGCCGTGGACCGTGGCGCAACTGGCCGGCGAAGCGGCGCTATCGCGCTCGGCGTTCTTCGAGCGCTTCAACCGCACCGTGGGCGTGCCGCCGATGGAATACCTGCTGGCCTGGCGCATGGCGCTGGCCAAGGACCTGCTGCGCCGGCGCGAAGGCAGTGTGGCGCAGGTGGCCGAGCGCGTGGGTTACAGCTCGGCCAGCACCTTCAGCGTGGCCTTTGCCCGGCACGTGGGCCGGCCGCCGATGCGCTATGCGCGCGAGCAGGAAACCGTCGAGGCATGACGCCATCGCAGAACACCACAGAAACGGCCTTGCAGGCTGCAGGCGCGGACGACACACGCGCCCAAAGCAGGCTTAAACAAGGAGGTAGCGGCGAGGCCGCGCGAGGTCTGTACGAGCGCGTTCGCTGCGCTTCCCTCGCCGCCATGGTCTTCGCGGGCCGCACCCGCGCCAGATCCATCTTCCCCTCCCTGGGTCCGGACTCAGCCGGGACCGGGTCGGACTTTAGCGCGTTTTCCTTGCGTTGCGTGGCTGCAGCGCGCCTTGCACCCCAGCGCACAATCCTTCAACGTGCGTCCGTCGCTGCTCCAGGCCGTCGCATTCCCGCATGGCCTGCACGGGCCGGCATGACAGCACAGCAGGATCGAAGCAGCACGTGATGCGGATTTATCGGGTGGCGATCTATGTCCATCGCGACGGCCAACGGACCATGTTGTACGTCGGCCAGGCTATCGTTTCCTACGGCCAGCCCTGGCTGGTGCTGGAATGGGAGAACGAGGAGATCGGCATCCCGCGCAAGCGCCTGCCGCTGGACCCGGATCTGTTGCTGAAGCAACCACCGCTGGAGGAAGGCGTCGAAGCGGACTGGTCCTACAACGTGGACATGAAGCCGCTGCGCAAGCTGCACTAGCGCTTCGACGCGTTCACTCGGCGCGCGACAGGATCCGCGCCCAGGTCCAGCCGAACACCAGCCGCGCCACATCCTCGCCCAGCTCCGCGCGGGCCTGCACCAGAAACGCCTCGCACGCCTGCTCCATCGGCAGCCGCGTATCGGTGGCCATCGCATAGATTTTGCGCATCTGTTCCCAGCGGAAGGCGAACTGTTCGGCCGGGCAGCCCTTGAGCTCGGCCACCTGGCACCAATGGCGGTACTCGACCTCCATATCCCAGGTCTTGATGGCATCCGGCGGAAACATTCGAAAAAAGCCTGCGCGTGGGGACGGCGGTCGTTGCGCCGTGCCACAGGCTAACGGAGCGGCACATAAAAGGCGCGATTACGCCACAGCGCGTCGCACGCCGGATGGCCGGGCATTCATGTTGCGCGCGGCGCCACGCCGCCGTGTCCCTTGGTGCTGTCGTTTTGCGTGATCCATCGGCAACGCCACCACCGGCCCACGCACCGATGAAACGCCGGCTGCTGTTGATGTTGTTCCTGGCCAGCCACGCCGCTGGCGCACAAGAAGCCAATCCCGGCATGCGCGAACTGCGCACCCAGGTCATCGGCTGGGCGGCGCAGCTGCCGCCGAAGGGCAATGCCGCCACGCCGGCGCGGGCCGCCGGCAATCCCAGTTACAACGCCGCGCGGCAAGCGATGATGGCCGACTACGCTGCGTGGATCCGGCAGAGCTACCCCGCACCGGTCGGCGCCGTGGCCGAGCCGTGGTTCGAGGTGTATCCGGAAAAAGCCAACCCCAAGTTCTATATGCCGACCAGCTGGTCGACCAACCTGCGCTTCTGGAACCCCGCCTACGCCGACGCCAGCCGCAATATCGCCAGGCTCAAACCCGCGCAGCCGGCCGCCTCGTACGACATCCGCGTCGGCGCCAACGTGATTCCCGGGCTGATCGGCACCGGCTGGTTCGATACGCCGACCGCGCTGTACGTGACCTTCCCCGCCAGCCTCAGCGGCGAACCCACCGATCCCGAAGCCGCGGCCGTCTATGCCGAACCGCTGGCCCAGGCCCGGCGCGTGACCGATGGCCGGCTGACGTATCTGGCCGGGCAATCCATCCACGTGCTGCTGGGCATCGACCACATCCCGCTGACGCCGATCACCCGCCGGCAAGCGTTGGACGTGGCCGAAGCCGGCTGCCGCCGCGCCAACGCCAAAGGCGACAACCCCGACGACGCGCTCGCCCGCCAGCTGCAGGTCATCGAGCGCACGCGCAACAAGTATCGAGACAGCCTGGACCAGCCGGCGGCGTTGAACACCGAGCAATTCGGCCCCTACGCCTTCGATGGCACCGGCGATGCCGACTACGATCCGTTCGGCGCTGGCTTCAAGGGTGTGCGCTGGCCGATCTACACCATCGCGCCCGAGATCTACGCCGGCACGCGCAGCAACACGCCGATGTGGATGAGCGTGAGTTTTCCGGCCGTCAGGCTGAGCAAGATCGGACCGGACACGCCCTCGGGCCCATCGCAAACCGCGATCTGGAAGGTGATGACCGAGCGCTTCAACTACGACGCGGTCCAGCAGCTCGGGCTCTCGCCGGAGCAGGCGAAAAGCAGCCGCTATACGCCACGCAGCGGCGACTGAGCCCGACACGCGCTACGCGGCGGCGGCACTTGTGGGCCGCCGCCGCATATCGACTCAACCGTGCGCCGCGACCTGCGTGTAGTCCATCGCCCTGAGGTCTTCCAGGATCGTCGGCCCGGTCGGCGTCCAGCCCAGCCGCGCACACGTGATCGCGCTGGAGGCAATCATGTCCGCATCGGCGAACATCGCCATCCAGCCGAAATGCGCGGCGATTGCCTCGCCACGCACCGACACCACCGGCAAGCCCAGGCCGGCGCCGATCACCTCGGCCATCGCGCGCATCGACACGCCTTCCTCGGCGACCGCGTTGTGGCGCAGGCCGGGTTGTGCATGGGCCAGCGCCAACGCATACAGGCGCGCAACATCGCCGACGTGCGCGGCCGACCAGCGATTGCCGCCCTCGCCCACATACGCCACCTGGCCCTGGGCCAGGCACTGCGCGATATACGGCGTGATCAGGCCCTGCTTCTGCGTGTCATGCACCTGCGGCAGGCGCACGACCGAGACGTTGACGCCCTGCTGCAGCAGCGCTTCGCCCGCCTGTTCCGACGCCGCGCGCGGATGATGCGACTGTGTGTCGAACACCTCTTCCGTGGCGACCTGGCCGGGCTGCAACGCGCCCATGCCCACGCCGGAGGTGATGATCAATGGGCGATCCGAGCCCTTGAGCGTTTCGCCCAGCGCGGTGATGACGCGGCGGTCCTTCTCGCAGTTGGCGACGAAGTTGGCGAAGTCATGGTCGAACGCGGTGTGCAGCACCGCATCGGCCTGCGCCGCGCCGGCGCGCAGGCTGTCCAGGTCTTCCAGCGTGCCGCGATGCACGTCGGCACCGGCGGCCTGCAACGCCTGCGCGCCCGCATCGGAACGGGTCAGGCCCAGCACGTCGTGACCGGCCTTCAGCAGTTCGGGAACAACGCGCGAGCCGATGAAGCCGGTCGCACCAGTAAGAAACACACGCATGGGACATCTCCATTGAAGTCGGCCCGCAGCATCGGCCCGCCCGCCACGCCGTACCAGCCGTGACGTTATCCCGGTATCGCGACTAACAGGCTGGCGGCCCGTCTCGAACGCTGGCAATGCAAGGCGGTCGGTGCTCCATCGCTCAGACCTGCGCCCCTTACCCGTGAAACCTGAAAGTCCCCGCAGGCAAGCGCCGAGAATTTGCACGTAACGCCATCAAAACGTGCTCTTTTCCCTGTGTTTCTCCAAGCCTGAAGCGCTCGCGGGAATGCGAATTCAAATCCCCTTTGCGCCTCCCTATCCTGTGACGCGACCTCGCCCTGACGGAGACACGCCCATGACATCCATCGATCACGCCGGCACGTTCACCCTCGGCAGCCGCACCGTGAAGCGCCTCGGCTACGGCGCGATGCAGCTGGCCGGACCGGGTGTCTTCGGCCCACCCAAGGATCGCGATGCCGCGCTGGCGGTCCTGCGCGAAACGGCCGCACTGGGGATCGATCACATCGACACCAGCGATTTCTACGGCCCGCACGTCACCAACCAGCTGATCCGCGAAGCACTGCATCCCTATGCCGACAGTTTGACCCTGGTCACCAAGATCGGCGCCAAGCGCGGCAGCGATGCCTCCTGGCAGCCCGCCTACTCGCCGGCCGAACTGACCAGCGCCGTGCACGACAACCTGCGCAACCTGGGCCGCGACGTGCTGGACGTGGTCAACCTGCGGATCATGTTCTCGGTGCATGGCCCCAGCGAAGGCAGCATCGCCGAGCAGGTCGACACCCTGGCCGAGCTGCAGAAGCAAGGCCTGGTGCGCCACATCGGCTTGAGCAACGTCACGCCCACGCAGGTCGCGCAGGCGCGGACGCAGGTCGAGATCGTCTGCGTGCAGAACATGTACAACCTGGCGAACCGCCACGACGACGCGTTGATCGACACGCTCGCCGCTGATGGCATCGCCTACGTGCCGTTCTTCCCGCTGGGCGGCTTCAGCCCGCTGCAATCCGATGCGCTCTCCGACGTCGCCCGGCAGCTCGATGCCACGCCCATGCAAGTCGCGCTGGCCTGGCTGCTGCAGCGCTCGCCCAACCTGCTGCTGATCCCGGGCACGTCCTCAGTGGCGCATCTGCGCGAAAACCTCAAGGCCGCCACGCTCACGCTGCCATCCGAAGCGGTCGGCAAGCTGGATGCCATCGCCGGTTAGCCGTTGCGCTATCACGGGGCCGGCGCAAGCAACACGCTGGCCTTGTGACCCACCACCGCTCACAGCACCAAGCCCAGGATGCGGTCGTCGTAGTCCCGGCCGCCGACATTGAACTGGCGCGTGCCTACCTGGTCGAAGCCCAAGCGCGTGTAGAAGGCGATCGCATCTGAGTTGTTGGCGTAGACACCCAGCAACAGGCGCCGCGCGCCGGCCGTGCGCGCATGGTCGATCGCGGTACGCATCAGCCGCTTGCCCACGCCCTGGCCGCGCAGCTTGTCCAGCAGATAGATGCGCTTGAACTCGAGATCGCTGGCATCCAGATCAGCTAGCGGCAACTGCGCGGGCGCCACGACCAGATACCCCACCGGCGCCGCGCCCGGTGCAAGTTCGGCCAGCCACAGCGCATGGCGCGGCGTGGCGAGCCACTGCGTGTAGAGACTCGGCGCGTGGGCTTTCGCGCAATGCGCCACGATGTCCGCGCCGCCCAGCACGCCGGCGAAAGTTTCCAGGAACGTTGCTTGCCCGACCAAAGCAAGTGCTGCGGCATCGCTTGCGATCGCGGGCCGGATCGTCACTTCACTCGACATCGCACTTTTCCCTTTTCGCGCGGACACGAACGCAGCTTGCACCAAGGCGCCCGCGTTGCGTCAACGCGCGCTCAGCCTTTCAGCCTGGTCTTGATCTCGGTGACGGTTGCTTCCCAGGCGGCAGTTTCGTCGACCTCGTCCCAGAGTTCCTTCAGCTCGGAACCTTCGCCGACGATACGCGCCAGCGCGGCCAACGCGAGCTGGACCAGGTCATCGCTAGCGGCCGGCCTGGTGCGCGCCAGCCATTCGGTCAGTTCCTCGTCGGCCTGCGCGGCCGCGGTGGGACGGCCGATGGCCGCGGCCACCACTTCGGCAGCGGCCAGGCCGTAGCAGGCTTCGGGCGCCTCCAGCGCGTCGCCCGCGGCGAGCACGGCCGCCAACGCCTCGCCGACCACGTTCAGATCATTGCCATCGACCACATCGGCGATGAAATCCGCTGCGTCGTCGTTCTCGAATGATCCATGTCCCCAGGCGCCCATGCGTTGCTCCTTCTCGATATCGTGGCGTCACACGCTGATGCATCAGCCGATGTGACCGCGTTCAGTCATGCGGGATGCGCCGACGGTACGCCGCTTCCCGCCGCCTCACGATGCACGCAGATCGCGCACGTTGTGTGTCAGGCCTGCCACCGATGTCGCGTCCTGCAGCTTGAGCGCATCGGCCAGCAGCATTTCGTAGAGCTGGATGCGCAAACGCATGTTGACCGCGACCAGGCCGATCACCCAGGTCACCACGAGAAACAGGCCCAGCCCCGTGAGCCAGGACGGCAACGCCCACAGGTCATGCCAGCTGCGCAATGCGATTAATGCGGCGATGAAAGCCGGCAGCAGGCCGAGCTTTTCCGCCCCACCCGCAAGCAGCCCGAGCTTGGCCGACAGGCGCACCTGCGCATGCTGGGCGAACTGCAGGTGATCCTGCAGCGCCTCGCGCGGGTAGGTTGCCAGCCACTGTTTCAGCTCGGCGAACAGCGGCCGGTCGTGATCGAGCTGCGCGATCCACGTCGTGCGGTGGTGGACGATGTCGCGAATGAGAACAAAGCCACCGCGCAAAATGGCCGGCGCCCACGCTGCGTATGTCACGACCACGCCCACCCGCGCCATCCACAGCATCCAAAGCTCCGGCGCCATGACCTTGATCAGCAGCGACGGCAGGATGCCCACGATGGCGCCTGCGGCGCCGACCACACTGAGGCGCACGATCCAGGCCGGATGCTTGAGGACTTCCAGCGGGCACTCGGGCAACTGTTTGATCCGCGCGTCGAGCAACGCGAAGGAAAGCGGCTCCATTTCCTGACGCTCCATGTCATCGATGCCTTAGATCCAACTCAACACAAAGCGAAGGACACCTTGCGCGTCCTTCGCCATTCAAGACGGGCGCTTGGCTCAGCCTTCGGCCGCCCCAGGCGCGGTATACGCCAGGCTGCGATGCAGGGCGCGGGCAATCTCCACGTCGGCTTCGTCGTCGAAGTAGACGGCCATCTGCACATGGCTGGTCTCGGCGAAGGCATAGCCGTAGTAGCCGGGCATGCGCTGGTCGTCTTCATCGGCGTCTTCGTCGGCATCCTCGTCCGTTTCCTCGGCCAGGCGGTAGGCGTAGAACAGGGTCTCGCCGTCCTGGGCCTGCTCGACGCCTTCCGCGTCGGGCGACATGTGCTGCTTCAGGTCTTCCAGGCGCTCGGCGATGCTGGCGTGCTCGTCGTTGTGCCAGATCGTCATCCAGATGGTGATGCGCGGGTTCCACAGCACCAGATCGCCGTCTTCGATGCGGCGGTTGTAGGGCGCATCCAGCGTGATCGCCCACTCGGGCGTGAGCGGGTGCAGACCTTCGACGACGGGGAAATCAGGATGGAGTGACATGGGCGGGACCTTGCGATTGCCGGCAAACGAGGCGCATAGCGTAACCGGCGCAAAGGATCAGGCGTCACCCGGCGCGTCCAGGCAACCGGTTCCCTGCGCCAGGGAATCTGCCGGCCAGTTGATCGACCCGTGACCGGGTGGTGTTGCCTTGCCCGAGGCAGGCACTACGATCGCAAGCGGCCCTGCACATGGAAAGCCAACGGATGAGATCGACGCGGTGGCGCACGGGCGCCTGCCTGGTTCTGCTCACAGCCGCGTCTCTTGCGCTGGCGCAAGCATCGACCCAGACGAATGCCGGCATGCACCTCGCCAGCCTGTCCGTCGAAAGCACGGACCGTCCGCTGGCCCTGGCGACCGAACACCCGAGGTTCGCCTGGGTGGTGCAGGACGCGCCGCGCGGCACCGCCCCGGTGGCCTATCGGATCGAGGTGGCGCGCAGTCGCCAGGCGCTGGATCAGGATCAGCCCGATGTGTGGGACAGCGGCGACGTGACGTCACATGCTTCCTTCGGCGTGGCCTATGAAGGGCCAGCATTGCAGCCGTTCACCCGCTACTACTGGAAAGTCGTCGCGACCACCACGCAGGGCCGCGTCAGCGCGCAATCGTGGTTCGAGCGTGGCCCGATGACAGGCGAGGACTGGTCGGCCAGCGCATGGATCAGCAAGCCGGCCAACGGCACCACTGCCGCACCACTGCTGCGCACAGGCTTCACCGTAGCGCCGGGCCTGCGCACGGCGCGGCTCTATGTCGCGGCCGGCGGCTATGCCGACGTGTCGATCAACGGCCAGCCTGCCAGTGATGCGGTGCTCTCGCCCGACTTCACCGATTACGACAAGCGCGTGCTCTACCAGGCGCATGACGTGACCGATCGCCTGGTGCCGGGCCGTAACGCCATCGGCATCGTGCTGGGGCGCGGCTTTTACGGCCTGACCAACCCGAATGTCTGGCATTGGGAAAAGGCCCCCTGGCATGGCGAGCCGCGTGTGCGCGCCCTGCTGCGGCTCTGCTACGACGACGGCCGCTGCCAGACCGTCGGCACCGGCCCGGACTGGAAGGCGCACGTTGGCCCGACCCTGCTGGACGATGTCTACGGCGGTGAAACCTACGATGCGCGCGCCGCGCAACCCGGCTTCGACCGGCCTGAGTTCGACGATCGCCGCTGGGCGCACGCCGCGCTGCTGCCAGCGCCCAAGGGCGTGCTGCAGGCGCAGGTGGAACCGCCGATCCGCGTGGCGCAGACCCTGGCGGCCACGGCGGTCAGCCAGCCCAGGCCCGGCGTCTACGTGTTCGCCTTTCCTCGCGTGATCGCCGGCTGGGCCACGCTGAAGGTGCACGGCAAGCCTGGCGACACCGTGACGATGACCTACGGCGAGAAGCTGCTGCCTAATGGCAGCGTCGATGCGCGCGATGACCATCACTACTTCAAGCAGGGCTTCCAGACCGATCGCGTGACGCTGGCCGGCACGGGTGAGGAAACCTGGCATCCGCGCTTTTCGTGGAAGGGCTTCCGCTACGTGCAACTTGATGGCTGGCCCGGCGACACGCCGCCATCGCTTGAGGCGGTGACCGCACAGGTGGTGCATACCGATGCCAAGGTGATCGGGCATTTCTCCAGCAGCAACACGCTGCTCGACTGGATCCACACCGCGACGGTCGACACGCTGCTCAACAACCTCTACGGCCTGCCCACCGACACGCCGATGTACGAGAAGAACGGCTGGACCGGCGACGGCATGCTCGGCGCGGACATGATGCTGCGCAATCTCGCCGCCGCCCCGCTGCTGGCCAAGTGGGTGCAGGACATCGCCGACACGCGCACCCCGCAGGGCGCGCCGTTGCTGATTGCCCCCAACCCCGGCTGGGGCACCGGCCGCGCGCCGCCGTGGCATGCCGCCTATGTGCTGGTGCCGTGGTCTCTGTACTGGCAGCGCGGCGATCACCAGGTGCTGGCCGATCACGCGCCCGGCATGGCGCGCTATGTCGACCTGGAAGACCAGCGCTCGCCCGACGGCATCGCCGAGACCGACCTGGGCGACTGGGTCAGCCCCAGCACCGCGCCCGATGGCGAGAACGCGCCGGAAGACAAGCGCATCGCCGCCACCGCCTATCTCTATCGCATGGCCATCGCGATGGCCGATGTCGGCACCGCGCTGGACGATGCGGCGATGGCACGGCACTTCGCCACGCGCGCCGCGGCCGTGCGAACGGCGTTTAACGCGCGCTTTTTCGATGCCGCGACCGGGCGCTATCGCGGCGAAGGAGACGACGGCGTGCGCCAGACACACCAGCTGCTGGCACTCGATTTCGGCCTTGTGTCGGACGAGCAGCGCACGCGCGTGGCCGATGCCTTGGTCGACGCCGTGCACGCGCATGACGATCACCTCGACACCGGCGCGCTGGGCACCAAGCTGCTGTTGCCGACGCTGACCGACACCGGCCATCCCGACCTGGCGATGAAGGTTGCCACGCAGACCACGTTCCCCGGCTGGGGGTTCTGGCACGCCAACGGCGCCACCAGCCTGTGGGAACACTGGAAACTCGCCTCGCGCTCGCGCGGGCACTACTTCCTCGGCACCATCGACGATTGGCTCTACGACGATGTCGCCGGCCTGCGCCCGCTCGCGCCCGGCTGGCAGCGCATCGGCATCCAGCCGGCGTTGACGCGCCAGCTCGACCACGCCGCCGCCGACACGCTGACGCCCTACGGCAAGGCGTCCGTCGACTGGACCCGCACGCCCACCCAGTTCCGCATCGCCATCGACATCCCCGTCGGCGCGGAAGCCGATGTCCGCCTGCCGGTCAGTCCCGATGCGCCGCTGGAAGAATCAGGCCAGCCGCTGCGTCGCGTGGAAGGGGTCCGCGATGTGCACGCGTGCGGGGAGGACGTTTGTTTCGTATTGGCGTCGGGGCGGTACCGGTTCGCCGGCACGCATCGTTAAAGCCTCAGCGCGGCGTCGACTTGGACCGGTACGTTGAACCCGGCGGCGCCCAGAACACCGCTCCAGAGGGCGGAAGCTCCAGATTGGCGGCCAAGCCACGCTGTTCCAATGCACGCCGCAAACCGTCCAGACCGTCATCGGTTTCGATGACGTATGCCTCCGAGAGCACGTCGCCGTAGTGCTTCTCCGTATTGGCCTTGGCCAGCGCCACCAGGTCATCCACGTTGTCGCCGATTGACCAGATGTGGACGTCCTGGTCCTTGGCGTAGGTCTTGATGCGCCAATTCATGCCATTGCCCGCATAGAACTGCACCGTATCGAACGCCTCTTTTGTCGCCGGAAGCTCGATGTCCTCCGAGTAACTGCTCTGTATCGACAGAAAGAAGATCACAAGGATCATTTTCATGGTGCTGCGATTCCGAATGAGAGTAAGGCCACCACGTCTGGCCCAGACGTGGTGGTGCGCCTAGAAAGGCTTTGCACGCTTACTCCCCGCGCAACTTCTTCGCAGCCTCCACGTACTTCGCCGCCTTCGGATTCTTGTCGTTCCAGCGCGGGGCGGTGGGGTTGTTGGCGATGGTCCAGATGGCGAGGGCGACGGTGCGGTCAACGGCGGCCATGTTGGGGTAGTCGATCTTGTCCCAGGTGTCGGCGGCGCCGTGATAGTCCGGATAGTCGTAGGCCACGCTGATGGTGTGCGCGGGCACGCCCAGGTCGGCCAGGGCCTGGTTGTCGCTGAAGGCGAAATAGCGGTCGCTGTTGACCGGGTGCTTGGTCATGCGGATGCCGGTCAGCTCGCCAGCCTTGCGCAGCACGTCGGCCACCTCGGAGTAGTCGGCGCCGGTGATCGCCGCGGCGCGCACCTGCGGGCCCTCGCTGTCGTCGGTACGGCCGATCTGCTCCAGGTTGATGTTGGCCACGGTGTCGGCCACCGGCACCAGCGGATGGGCGCCGTAATAGCGCGAACCCACCAGGCCGTGTTCCTCGCCGAACACCGTCATGAACACGATGCTGCGCTTGGGCCGCTCCTTCTGCGCGGCGAAGGCGCGTGCCAGTTCGATCACCGAGACCGTGCCGCTGCCGTCGTCGTTGGCACCGTTGAAGATCGGGTCGTCGCCCTTGTCCTTGCGGATGCCCAGGTGGTCGTAATGCGCCGTCACCAGGATGTAGGTCTTGCTCAGGGCCGGGTCCGATCCGCGCAGCACGCCCACCACGTTGCGCACCGTCAGCGGCTCGGGCGCGTCGGCGAACTTGGCCCGTTCCTTCTCCGGCGCGATCTTGCGCCAGTCGGCCGTCTGGAAATAGCCATCGTCGCCCAACGGCTCCAGGCCGGCCGCGCGGAACTGCGAGGCGATGTATTCGGCCGCGATATCCAGCCCGCGCGACGGCGTGCCACGGCCTTCCAGCGCATCGGACGCCAGGAAGGACAGATGCCCGCGCATCGCATCGGCCGAAATGCTCGACAGCAGGCTCGCCTGCTCCGGCGGCAGCGACGGCTCCTTGGCCTGCGCGGTGCCGACGACAAGCGCGGCCGACAGCAATGCGACGCGCAACGTCCTGTAAGTGATCATCCTGTATCCCCTGGTTGGTGAGGGCGGAAGTCTAGCCCGCCCGGACGCGACAACGCAGGCGTCCCCATCGGCCGCGCTAGTCGTATTCCAGCTCGATCACCGCATCGCCCTCGCTGCGCAGGCGCGCGGCGTGCTGCTGGACGAAGGCGATGAACTCCTCCAGCGGCAGCGCCTTGGCGTAGCGCCAGCCCTGCGCATAGGCAACGCCGGCCAGGCTCAGGAACTCGGCCTGCAGCTCGGTCTCCACGCCCTCGGCCACGATCTCCAGCTCCAGGCTGCGCGCGATCTCGATGATGTGCGGCGTCACCACGCTGGTCGCGGTCTGCAGGCCGATCGCATCGACGAAGGATTTGTCGATCTTCAAACAATCCAGCGGCAGCGACTGCAGCAGCGACAGGCTGGAATAGCCCGTGCCGAAATCATCAATGGCGATCTTGTAGCCCTGCGCGCGCAGCTGGGCCAATGTGGCGGTGGCGGCGCGCACATCGATGAAGCCGCGCTCGGTCGCCTCGATCCAGAAGTTCGCCGGCTTGAGGTCGTGCCGCTTGGTCGCGCGGGCCAGCTGGGTGACCACGCTGCCGCTGCGCAGGTCGTCGGCGCTGACGTTGATGGCCACGTGCATTGCGCCATCCAAGGCCAGGATGCGCGGCAGGTCGGCCGCGACCCGGTCGACGACCAATTGCGTGAGCCGTTCCATCAAGCCGGCCTGCTCGGCCAGCGCGATGAAGACATCGGGCGAAGCCAGGTCCGGCCGGCTCTTGGGCCAGCGCAGCAGCGCCTCCGCGCCGGTGCAGCGCCCGGACTCCAGCGAGATGATGGGCTGGTAGAACACCGCCAGCTTCTTGCCGCGGATCGCGGCGGACAGCTCGCGAGCGGGCGAAAGCTGCCAGCGCGTGGCCAGCACGATCAGGCCCGCCAGCAACAGCGACACCAGCACGCCGATCGGCATCCAGCGGAACAGCTCCTGCGTGCGTCGCTCCTGCAGGTCTTCGGTGCGGCCGACCGCCACCGCCCGGAAGAACGGCCCGTGCTGCGAGGCATAGGTCTGCTCACCGACCACGCCGGCCATGTCCTGGCGCAGCAGCGTGTCCAGCAGCGCCGGATCGAGATGGTCGGACTGGGCGATCAGCCGGCCATCGGGCATCGCGATGCCGAACGCCATGCGCGTATCGGACAGCACGTCCACCAGCCGCGCCGGCGGAATCAGCGCGTTGTACGGCCCGTACGACAGCACCACCATCGGCCCGGACGGATTGAGCCGCGGCGCCAGGGTCACATCCAGGCCAAGCCCGTCGCCGAGCGCGTACGGCGCCGGCTTCTGCTCCACGTCCACGTCCACCTTGCCCCACGAGGTGCAAGCCAGGCGCCCTTTCTGGAAGTAGCCGACCTCGTCCACGGCCGTGTTGGACACGGTGAGCTCGCGCATCCGCGCCACGTGCGCGGGCGAACAGCGGTCCCAGCCTTCCTTGTCCAACTGGCGCAGCACCTGCGCCCCACTGTCCAGCGTGTCGCCGGCCCGCAGCAGCACCCACTGCGCGTACTCGGCCAGGTGGCGATTTTCATTGCGCTGCGCGCGCTGCTGGGCAAACCAGAACGCCCCCGCGATCGGCGCCATCGCCGCCACGCAGGCCAGCCCGACCCCCACCCATAGAATTTTTCTGCGTCGCAGCGGCATGGCATCCCTGTTCCCTTGGCCCCGACGGAGTTATAGCAGCGGCGTAGAGGCTGACCGCGACCGGAGTCACATTACGCCGTGGTGCCGCCTGCGTGACGCGCGCGCGTATGGAATCCCGGCCAGGAACAGCCAAGCAGCGCATTGCTCTCGGCTCTACTTGCTGGTCGCGGCGTCTTTCAGCAGATCCGCCAACGCGAGTGCTTCGGTCTTGCTCAAGGTCATCGGGCTGACTTGCAACGCATCGCCGTTGAACCGCTCGAACTCCACACCCACCCAGCCAGGCTCCGCCCTGCCCAGCACGTGCACTTTGACGCGAAGCTCCAGCGGCGTATTCACCACGTTGAGCGAGCCCGCCGTCCGCGTGATCCGTGACTTGAACAGCGCACCGGACGTGCCGCCAAACCTGGCGATGCGGAAACCCCAAATGACCGCCAACACGATGAACGCAATAATCGGAATGGCAATCCAGAAGTCCATGCTTTGGTCCACCAGAAATTGAGACAAGCGTCGAGAGGGCGGGCCTTACTGATTAGCGTACTGCACTAGCGTCTTGATCAAATCGTGCCGAGCCTGATCCACCGTAAAGCAGACATTGTTGATCGCCATTTGCAGCTCATCGTCCAGCGCATCGAACGCGTAGTAGCAATCGTCTGGAAGCCCTGTCGTGCTCGCCACGCGCATCGCTGCATAAATCGTTTCGGGCACCGGACGCGCCCCGGCTTCCAGCTGATTCAAGAGGTCAGCGAAGAGCCAAGGGCCAGCACAGAGGAGATCACCGCCATGTGCGGCCGCTTGCAACGCATCGATGCACGCCACCCGATCTCTGGCCGTCGCCACTTCGATCACTTCGATTGGCGGTGCATCCAACGCCTCGATGACCGAGAACGCCCAAGCTCTGGCGTCTTCGAAATGCAAGACACCCGTGACGACGCCCGCCCAGAAGTAGGCCGCAGCCGTTTCATGCTGGACATCTTCAGGAAATGCGCTTTGCATTGACTTAGCCACTGTCGCTTGCAACTTGCCGCTCAGCCTGCGTCCAATTTGGCGAATACCTCGTCCATCACTTTTTTCGTGACGTTGGCGCCGGAGTGGTAACCGTGCAAAGCGGAATTCTTCCACGACCCGCTCGCGACCAGCGTTCCCGAAGCACCGTTGTAAACCTGGATGTCCAGCGAGCGCAGATACATGGCCATATCCCAGCGCCAATTGTCCGTGTAGCGCACCACCACATCGGTTCCAGGATCGCGCGTCTCAGGCCCCGCCTTCACCTGGATGCCGTGCGCCATCAATTCCTGCTGCACATGGGCATCCATGTCTTCGGAGCTTCCGCCATGCAGCACGACGTAAGCGGACTTGACCACAATGTGATGACCCGGATTGACCACCACGCGGCTATGCGTCGCGCAGCCAGACAGCACCATCAATGCCGCGGCCAACACAGCAAACACGAATCGTTTCATCCAGTTATCCCCCTGTAAGCGCCACACCCCTGTGGCCGGCCTAGTGTGCCCGGCACCTAATAACCAGATCAATGCCGGGCCTGCTGTTGCTGTTGCTCAGCTTTCGATCTTCAGCGTCTTCAAAGCGAGCCGAGCACCGCAGGCTGATCGGGCCGAAAAGGCGCCCTGTTTGAGCGAAGCGAGTTTGGGCGCCGTGCCCGATCAGGCGAGGAGCGCAGGGCACCGATGCGCAGCATCGGCGAGTGTCAGGCGCTGGCGGTTTTGGCTACTTTTTCCAAGACAAAAGTAGCTCGCACGCATCGCGCGATAGCCCTTGCTTCTGCTTCCAGAGCTAGAAGTTGAAATCGACCCCGGCACCTTGGAAGTGCCCCCTAACTTTGCTGTTTGCGCGACAGCCTATTGAGCACCTGGGACAACGGGAAAAACCACAAGCTCGCCATTTGCATCACGGATCGCTTTGCGACAAAGCAACGCATACCCAGGATCGTTGACTGCGCTCAAGTAACGCGCAGATTCAAACATGTCTGGAGTATTTACCAAGGCCACGCCCAGTCGCTTTGCAGCGCTGACACATTTCGCCGTAAACGGCGCAGACCTATCAAGCGGGGGGCTAATCCTGTAAGGATTCCCAAAAAGAACACCTTTAGCATACTCATCGACTTCATCTCGCTGGAAATCTTCGCTTAGATTTCTTTCGAGCTGACTGAATTTTTCGATATTTATCGCCTTGTTGTCGCGCCCTTCAACTTCACCCAAGAACCGCCCTTCATCACTTAAAAAAACTGCATCAAACTCCGAGTCTCCATCAGAGTGATTCTCCGCCTCGAACCCGAAATGACCGAGAGCAATAAGAACTGCCTTCTCGAGCTTTTTCCCTTGCTCGTAAAGCAAAGCCTTCAACTCGCCCTCCTGAATAAGAGATTCTTCAAGAGCGTTCTTTCGCCTATCGAGCGCCTCAATTTCAGCATTCAACGAAAGTATCTCTTCTCTAAGAGCCAGCTCCGCAGGCATTTCATACGCACCTGATTGAACCCAATCTGGTGGCGGCGTCAATTTTACCTCTGATGAAAGCTCATCATCGACCACGCACAGTGCATTAATGAATTTCCTTCCGAAACTAACTGCCCTCTCCGTCCAGAATACTTCCTGCTGGTAGCCCTCCCCCTCAACACGCGTAAATTCCTCATCATCGAAAGACACTGGCGGGATAGCAACCAATGCCCCCGACCCAACTCTGAGGAAGGCACCTACAACTCTCTCACCAGCACGCGTCATTAGCAGGGAATCTGCAGGCACACCGTCGAGATAGAGCTGGTACTCCATGTCCTTAGAAAATTGCGACCAAAATCCTGAGAAGAAGTTCGCTCCTTGCGCAAGACGCATCTCCGCCCCAGAAGCTGCTCGCACTCTCCAGGTGACCGGCAGAGCTTCGTAGGAATTCAACTCGCCTACTATCCTAGTCTTGCGCGCGTTACGCCCAGTTCCGGAATAATCAACCTGGCCTGTGGCTGCGTACACTATCTCCGGCGCTTGCAGAAAAACTACAACTAATTTCCCCGCCTTTAATGCCGCATCAAGCTCCCGACGCCAATGAGCAATGGCGTTTTTTGCACGGAATGAGGAGTCGTCTGAAAGGCAGGGCTTTCCTTGGTATCGTTCTGGCTCGTGGTGATAGGGAACTTCGGGGGAAAACAGAACGATATCCGCATCCAGAAGAGACTGCGAAGACAAGAAATCTATACTTTTCGCCTCGCCACCTGGAATCTCCAAGCCTACTGAGAAAATTCTGCGAGCCATCTCTAGGCGTCCTACCTCAACCGCACTTCGAATACCCGCAGTTCAAGCACGTCGCACACCCATCCATGATCACCTGGGCCTTGGTGTTGCACTTGTGGCACATGGTGGCGCTGGGCGGGAACGAGGCGCCCTCGCCGGTGACGGCGATGTCCTCTTCGTGGTCGGCGGTGCTGTTGGGGATGATGGTTGGCGCAGAAGCGACCCCACCCCGGCCCTCCCCTTCGCTGCGCGTAAGGGAGGGAGCAGAAGCGGTTACGTCAGTGTTTTTTTTTGAGCGGTCTTCGTACTGCTTGCGCTTTTCGGCCAGGAGGGCGCGCTGGTGCTCGCTCATCTCCGGGTCGTGCAGCAGGCCGATGGACTTCATGTGCTCCTCGACAATGGCGCCGAGTTCGGCCACCAGCGAGGGCATGTAGACGCCGCCGGCCTTGAAGTAGCCGCCGCGCGGGTCGAACACGGCCTTCATCTCATCGACCACGAAGGTCACATCGCCGCCCTTGCGGAACACGGCGGACATGATGCGGGTCAGCGCCACGATCCACTGGAAGTGCTCCATGGACTTGGAGTTGACGAAGATCTCGAACGGGCGGCGATGCTCGTGCTCGGTGCCGGCGTTGAGCACGATGTCGTTGATGGTCACGTAGAAGGCGTGCTCCACCATCGGCGACTTGATCTTGTAGGTGCTGCCGATCAGCACGTCCGGGCGCTCGATGCGCTCGTGCATCTGGATGACTTCGGCAACGGGGAGTTCGGCCTCGGCCGTGGCGCGACTGATGGACTCTGCGGGCACCGGCGGGGCGGCGTCACGCGCCTTGTCTTCCGGGGTGAGGACGCTGTAGCCCTTGATTTTCTTGTCGATCTTGACGGCCATGGCCTGGTGTCCTGGATGCTGGGGTGAGGCGAGGGAATGGTGGGCCGGCGGCGCGCGGGCGCGTCCAGGCCGGCGGCCCTTCCCCGTCACGGGGAAGGGCGGTGCGGCTTACTTCGACTTCTTGACGGCTTTCTTTGCGACTTTTTTGGCGGGCGCCTTCTTGGCGACCTTCTTCACTGCGACTTTCTTGGCCGGGGCTTTCTTGGCGACGGCCTTCTTGGCGGGAGCCTTGGTCACGGCTTTCTTGGCGGGCGCTTTCTTGACTGCAGCCTTCTTCGCTACAGCCTTCTTGGCGGCGGCCTTCTTCACTGCCGGCTTGGCAATAAGCTTCTTGGCCGGGGCCTTCTTGACGGCTTTCTTCGCAGCCTTCTTGGCGGCGACCTTCTTGCCCACGCCGGCGGACTTGAGCGCGGCGGCTTCGGTCTTGCCGTTGGTGCTGGCAGTGGCGAGCTTCTTCTTGGTGGTATCCACGGTCTTCTTGACGGCCTTGGTCACCTTGGTGGTGCGCTTGGTCAGGGCTTTCTTGGCCTCGGCGATCTTGCTGCCGATGGTCTTCTTGGCCTTGGCCGCGCGCTTGGCCACTTTGTCGACGGTGACGCTGGCGGTCTCGGCCACGACGGTGGCGATCTCGCTGGTTTTCTCTTTCACGCTGTCCGCTGCATCGGACAGCGTCGCCGTGATATCCGTTCCTGTGCTCATGTGCCCTCCATTAGGGCGTTGAAGTTGATGACGACGTTGATGCTAGTGCAGCGGGGGTGAAGCCTTGGGTGGTATTGCACGACGCGTTGAAGCGGCGTTTGGGTTGTGCCAACCCGGCGTGTGGCGCCGGGCGACACGGCAGGCCATGCCGGCCTGCCGGGGCACGGCTCAGAACTTGCCGTAGTAACCCTCTTTGAGCGCGTCGAACAGATTGGCGGCGGTGTGCATCTCGCCGTCGTATTCGATCTGCTCGTTGCCCTTCACTTCGACGAAGGAGCCATCCTCCAGCTCGAAGCGGTAGGTGGTGTTCTCCAGGTCCGCTTCCTTGACCAGCACGCCCTGGAAGGCAGCCGGGTTGAAGCGGAAGGTGGTGCAGCCCTTCAGGCCCTGCTGGTGGGCGTAGCGGTAGATGTCCTTGAACTGCTCGTACGGGTAATCCGTGGGCACGTTCGCGGTCTTGGAGATGGAGCTGTCCACCCACTTCTGCGCGGCGGCCTGCACGTCGACGTGTTCCTTCGGGTGGATGTCGTCGGCGGCGATGAAGTAGTCGGGCAGCTTGGCCTCGGCTTCTTCCGAGAACGGCATGGCCTTGGCGTTGATCAGCTCGCGGTAGGCCAGCAGCTCGAAGGAGAACACGTCCACCTTCTCCTTGGACTTCTTGCCTTCGCGGATGATGTTGCGGCTGTAGTGGTGCGCGAAGGACGGCTCGATGCCGTTGGAGGCGTTGTTGGCCAGGCTCAGCGAGATGGTGCCCGTCGGGGCGATGGAGCTGTGGTGGGTGAAGCGCGCGCCGACATCGGCTAGCTCGTCCACCAGCTCGGGCGCGACGGTGGCGATGCGCTGCATGTAGCGGCTGTACTTGGCGTGCAGGACCTTGCCTTCGATCTGCTGGCCGACGCGCCAGCCGTCCTTTTCCATCTCCGGGCGCTGGCGCAGCATCGCGGCAGTGACCTCGAAGCGCTCTTCCATGATCGGGGCGGCGCCCTTTTCCTTGGCCAGGGCCAGGCCGGTTTCCCAGCCGGCCACGGCCATGTCGCGGGCGATGGCTTCGGTGAATTCGCAGGACTCGGCGCTGCCGTACTTCATGCGCAGCATGGTCAGGGTGCTGCCCAGGCCGAGGAAGCCCATGCCGTGGCGGCGCTTGCGCAGGATCTCGTTGCGCTGCTGCTCCAGCGGCAGGCCGTTCACTTCGACCACGTTGTCGAGCATGCGGGTGAACACGCGCACGACTTCCTTGTATTCCTCCCAGTCGAACCGCGCCTGGTCGGTAAAGGCATCGCGCACGAAGGTGGTCAGGTTGACCGAGCCCAGCAGGCAGGCGCCGTAGGGCGGCAGCGGCTGCTCGCCGCAGGGGTTGGTGGCGCGGATGTTTTCGCACCACCAGTTGTTGTTCATTTCGTTGACGCGGTCGATCAGGATGAAGCCCGGCTCGGCGTAGTCGTAGGTGGACACCATGATCATGTCCCACAGGTGGCGGGCGCGGATCTGCCCGTAGACCTTGCAGGCCACCAGGCCGTCGTCGCGGCTGATGTAGGCATCAGAGGTGGGCCATTCGCGCCACAGGATCTTGCTGGTGTCGGCCAGGTCGAAGTCGCCTTCTTCCTTCTTGCTCAGCGGGAACACCAGCGGCCAGTCGGTGTCGTTGTCCACCGCCTGCATGAAGCCATCGGTGATCAACAGCGACAGGTTGAACTGGCGCAGGCGGCCATCCTCGCGCTTGGCGCGGATGAAATCCTTGGCATCGGGGTGCGAGACATCGAAGGTGCCCATCTGCGCGCCGCGGCGGCCGCCGGCGCTGGAGACGGTGAAACACATCTTGTCGAAGATATCCATGAAGGACATCGGGCCGGAGGTGTATGCACCGGCGCCGGCGACGAACGCGCCCTTGGGCCGCAGGGTGCTGAACTCGTAGCCGATGCCGCAGCCGGCTTTCAGCGTGAGGCCGGCTTCGTGGACCTTTTCCAGGATGCCGTCCATCGAGTCGGTGATGGTGCCCGACACGGTGCAGTTGATCGTGCTGGTGGCCGGCTTGTGTTCCAGCGCGCCGGCGTTGGAGGTGATGCGGCCGGCCGGGATCGCGCCGCGGCGCAGCGCCCAGACGAAGCGCTCGTACCAGTAGGTGCGCTTTTCGGCCGTGGGCTCGGCATCGGCCAGGGCGCGGGCCACGCGCTGGTAGGTGCCGTCGATGTCGGCATCGATGGCCTCGCCGGCCTTGCTCTTCAGGCGGTACTTCTTGTCCCAGATGTCCTGGGATGCGGGCTGCATCGGAATGATGCGGGCCGCTTGTTCTGTTTTGACCGCCTCAAGGCGCACCGTGCTCATGGGTTGGAGCTCTCCCTAGTGAAAATGATGCCGCCGCGCGGGATCGCACGGGAGCGTGGTGATGTGCTGGCCGGGGACGCGCTGGGCGACGGCAAGGTGCCGCTGGCCTGGCCACCCGGAAAGGGGCTGCGTAGGTGATGCCGATTGTGTTGGCAGGACATCCATCCCGCGCTCACGACCTGATGCATGCGCCGGTTCCCCTGTGGCGCTGGTGTTCCCAAGCCAAACCCTACTGCTTGGGGCCTCTGCATGACCCGCTCGCTACATCTTGGGCCACAAGCCGGCGACGTTAATCCTGCGTTTGGGGTGTGTCAACCGCCCGGAAGCGGTTTTGCGTGGAACCGCGCAGTGCGCCGCGCATGGAACCACGCGACCGCTGGAAAGGCCGATTTCATTGCCGGTTTAGGCGCGGGACAGCACACTCGTTCAGGTTTCTGGCGTGGCCGTTTTGTGCGCCTGCACCACCCTTCTTTCAAAGACCGACCTCGACCCGACGACGCCATGCGCCCTCTGCCGACCCTGCTTGCCCTGACCGCCGCCGCTGCCTTTGGCGGCTTTGTTGCCCTTGGCCTGTATCAGGCGCTGGACCGGCCCGCCCTGGCACGCGAAGACGCGCCGCCTTCGTCATCGATCCTGCCGACCACCGCCGCGGCCGCGTTGCCGGCCGCCGTCGAAGGCCAGCCGCTGCCGTCACTGGCGCCGATGCTCAAGCGGGTCACGCCGGCGGTGGTGAGCGTCTACAGCCGCCAGACCGTGCGCGTGGCCAGCCCGCTGGGGCCGTTCGCGGAATTGTTCGGCGTGCCGAGCATGCCGCGCGAGCGCGTGCAGCGCGCCTTGGGCTCGGGCGTGGTGATCGATGCGCAGCGCGGCCTGATCCTCACCAACCACCACGTGGTCGAAAACGCCGATGGCGTCTCGGTGACGCTGGGCGACGGACGCACGGTGGAAGCCGAGTTCCTCGGTTCCGATCCGGACACCGACGTGGCCCTGATCCGCATCCCCGCCAAGGACCTGACCCAGATCCCGCTGGGCGACAGCGATCAGCTGCAGGTCGGCGATTTCGTGGTGGCCGTGGGCAATCCGTACGGTCTGGGGCAGACGGTGACCTCGGGCATCGTCTCGGCGGTGGGCCGCAGCGGAATCCCGGTGGCAGGCTTCCAGAACTTCATCCAGACCGATGCGTCGATCAACCCGGGCAATTCCGGCGGCGCGCTGGTCAACCTGCAGGGCCAGCTGGTGGGCATCAACACGGCCAGCTTCAACCCGTCTGGCTCGATGGCCGGCAACATCGGGCTGGGCTTTGCGATCCCGATCGACCTGGCGCGCAACATCGCCGAGCAGCTCTATACCAACAAGGGCGTGGTCCGCCGCGGCACGCTAGGCGTGACCACGCAGGATGTCACCCAGCGCCTGGCCGACGGCCTGGGCCTGGACACGCCGGGCGGCGCGCTGATCACGGGCGTGTATCCGGGTTCGGCCGGCGCGGCAGCAGGGCTGCAGGCCGGTGACGTGGTGCTGCAGGCCAACGGCCAGCGCATCACCAACGGCGCGGCGCTGCACAACTTCGAAGGCCTGCAGGGCGTGGGCAGCAAGGTCACGCTGGACGTGCGCCGCGATGGCAAGGCGCTCAAACTCGACGCCACGCTCAAGGAGCAGCTGCGCGAAGTCAGCGGCGCCACGCTGGACGCGCGCCTGACCGGCGCGACCTTCGACGAGCTGGACGAGGCCACACGCCAGCAGCTGCGCGGCATGGGCGCCAACGGCGGCGTGCAGGTCGGCACGGTCACCGAGCGCAGCCGCGCCTGGAACAGCGGCCTGCGCAGCGGCGACATCGTGTACGCGGGCAGCACCGGCAATTTCACCGACCTGGCGAGCTTCCGCTCCGGCTTTAGCAAACCGCCCGCGCAGTTGCTGCTGAATGTCTGGCGCGACGGCACTGGCGAAGGCCGCCTGCTGATGCGCTGACGTGAGCGCCGCGTGCGGAAACGACGCGGCAAACTAACAGGGCGTTCATGCCGGTCTGGGGTATGTTCGGCCGGTCAATCGACCCACTTCTGGAGACGCCCATGAACATGCCGAACGCCGCAGACAACATGAAGAACAACTTGGGCGAGGTGGGCGAACACCTGAAGTCCGCCGCGTCCGCCGCCTCCGATGCCGTGCGCGGCGCCGCCGGCGTGGCCACCGACGAACTCAAGCTGGGCAAGGCGCAGGTGAAGTCGGAACTCTCCGACAGCGCCCTGGCCGGCATCAGCGCCGCCGAGTTCGGTGGTGAAGCCGCACGCGAGCAGATGGACGCGCTGATGGACAAGGGCCGCGACCTGATCGACAGCGCCGCCGAACTGATCCGCGAGCGTCCGCTGGCTTCATTCGGCATCGCCCTGGCCGCCGGCTGGGTTATCGCCAAGCTGGGTCGCAGCAGCGACTAAGTCGCGAGCTGCGCTGGGGAACGCGTGAGCGAAGCAGACCACGACCGGGCCGCACAGCCCGATCCGCCTCCGTCACTGGACGAAAGCCTGCGCAACGTAGGCAAGGCCGGCAAGGAGGGCTTGGGTTCGGCCGTGGACACGGCGCGCGCGTTGCGCTCGCTGATCCTGGCCGACTTTGCCCTGGCCCGCGTCTCGTTGGCGCGGGCAATGGTCTGGATGTCGATCGCCGCGGTGTTCGGGGTCTCCAGCTGGCTGCTGTTGATGGGCGCGCTGATCGCGCTGTTGCAGCGGTTGGGGATGTCCTGGCTGACCTCGCTGTCCATTGCTGCGGGCCTGAGCCTGCTGATCACCGCACTGGGCGTGCTCAAGACGCTGAGCTATTTCGAACACACCCGCATGGATGCCACCCGCCGCCAGCTCAAGGCCATGGGCTTCGGCGACGACGAGCAGGACACGCACGGCGCCGGTGAACCCTCCGCGCCGCTGACGCAGCCGGTGTCGATGCCCGGCGGAAGCGCGCCGTGAAGTTCGACGCGCTCAAGCATCGCGTCGCGCGCGCCGAGGCACTGGTCGAAGGCCGTCGCAAGCAGACGGTCGAACACGCCGATGCGCTGGTGAAGCACTGGCATCGCGGCTGGACGCCGTGGCGGATCGTCGCAGTGGGCTTAGGGCTTGGCTTTCTGACCGGGCAGTCGCGTCCGTCGCGGGCAATGGGCGCGGCCAAGTGGCTGAAGATGGCCGGCTCGATGTCGGGTGTCTTTACTTCGCTCCAGGCCGCGGTTGCTGCGTGGCAGGCCGACCAGGCCGCGGACAAGGCCGACGATGCCGCCGACAGCGCACAAGCCGCGGCCGGCGCCACCCAGCAGGCCGCTGCCGCGACCCATCACGCGGCAAGCAGCGCGGACGACTCGGCCGAACAGGCCGCGCGCCATGCCGCCACCACCCGCGCCGCGGGCATGGCCACCGCCGACGATGGCGGCCACCAGCGCGTGCCGCACATGTCATCCTATCCACGCTCCTCCGAGGCGCGTGGCGAAACCGAACAATGGGCGGCGCATCCACCGCGCCCCGCCGAGGCTGCCACCGACGTTTCCGAACGCTAGAGCGCCTCATGGCCATCCCGCCCTCCGACCTCCCGCCCGACCAGGCGCTGGTCAGCCCCCTGCCCGCCCCACCCGCACCGCGTCCGCGCGGGCCGTTGTCCTTGGTGATCCTGGCGTTCCTGGCCTGCGGCTACACGCTGTGGGCCGCGCAGGCGGTGATCCTGCCGGTGCTGCTGGCGTGCTTCCTGGCGTTGATCGGCAACCCGATCATCCGCGGATTGCAGAAGCTCTACATTCCGCGCTTCCTCGGCGCGATCTTCGTGCTGGTCCTGGGCCTGGCCGCCACCGCGGCGCTGGCTTACCAGATGGTGCCGCCGGCCGCGGCCTGGGCCAAGGCCGCGCCGCGCGAGCTGCGCCAGCTCGCGCCCAAGCTGCAGCTGCTGGCCAAGCCGGTTTACGACGCCAACCAGGCCGCCGAAAACTTCGCCCGCGCCGCCTCCGGCGACACCAGCCGCCGCCCGCAGGTGATGCGCACGGCCGATGATCCGTATCGCACGCTCACCACCACGCCACGCATGGTCGCCTCGGTGCTGGCCGTGGTGCTGCTGACGTTCTTCTTCATGGTCTATGGCGAAACGCTCCAGCGGCATGCGATTGCACTTTTGCCCAGGCGACAGCAACAGAAACTAACCTTCGGCATCCTGCATTCCATCGAGCGCTCGGTCTCGCGCTACGTGTTGACGATCAGCATCATCAACTTCGTCGTGGGCATGTTGTTCGCCGGCGCGCTCTACCTAATGGAACTGCCGGTCGCCGACGCGCTGCTGTGGGGCACGCTGGTGGCGCTCCTCAACTTCGCCCCGTACGTGGGCCCGCTGATCGGCATGGTGATGATGCTGGTGGTTGGCCTGACCACGTTCGACGACGGCCTACAGTCGCTGCTGCCTGCGGCGATCTACCTGGGCCTGCACACCCTGGAAGGTCAGCTGGTCACCCCGATCGTGCTGGGCCGGCAGATGCGGCTTTCGCCGCTGATCCTGATCCTGGCACTGATGGTGTTCGGCTCGCTGTGGGGGATCATCGGCCTGCTGCTGGCGGTGCCGATGCTGGTGTGCATCAAGCTGGTGCTGGCCAAGGTGCAGGGCATGGAGGGATGGGCGCGGTTAATGGAGTGATCCATCGACCTTGGGCGCGCACGCTGACGCCGTCTGCTGTTGCTTCTGACGTTGCCGTTGCTGTTGCTGTTGCTGTTGCTGTTGCTCGTGATGTTGCTTTGTGCGGTTGACGTGTCGAGCCGTAAAGCGAGCCGAGCATCGCAGGAAGACAGGGCCGAAGAGGCGCCCTGTCTGAGCGAAGCGAGTTTGGGCGCCGTGCCCTGACTTCCGAGAAGCACAGGGCACCGCCGCAACGCGGCGGCGAGTGTCCAGCGAAGGCGGTTTTGCTTCCTTTTGCCGCGACAAAAGGAAGTCGCGCCTTCAGGCGCGAAAGCCCTTGATCCTGTTTTGAGATCCTGCATCGCCTTGCACACGACAAAGCGATAGCGATGTAGCCGAAGCAAGTGCAGAGCTTTCGCGCCGCTTCGCGGCACGACTTCCTTTTGTCGCGGCAAAAGTCACCAAAACCGCTTCTCGCCGGACGCACGCCGATGCTCCGCATCGGTCCTCTGCGCTCCTCACAAAGCAGGGCACGGCGCCCAAACTCGCTTCGCTCAGACAGGGCGCCTCTTCGGCCCTGCTTTGCTCCGGTGCTCGGCGTGCTTTGACGGCTCGGTCAGAAAATCAAAGGCAACAACAGCCAAAGCCAGAGCAATCCCTAAGGGCAAAAGCCTCAAAAGCAGCGGCAAGAGCCAAACCCAGCTCCAGCTACGTCCAGATGAAAGGACAAGCAAATCCCCGTCAAAAGCCCACCTGCCCGAGGCACGCTAAAATACCCAGATGAACTTCGATATCCGCGCTGTCACCCTGGACCTGGACGACACCCTGTGGCCGTTCGCGCCGATCGGGGCCCGCATCGAGCAGGTGATGCATGCCTGGCTGGAAACCCATAGCCCGGCCACGGCCGCGCAGTTCCCGGTGGCGACGATGCGCACATTGCGCGAGCAGGTGTTCGCCGAGAACCCGCAGCTGATCCACGACCTGTCGGCGCTGCGCAAACTCACGCTGGAACATGCGCTGCGCCGCAGTGGCGCGGACATGGCGCTGCTGGACCCGGCGTTCGAGATCTTCTATGCCGAGCGCAACAAGGTCGAATGCTATCCCGATGCGGTCGAAGCGCTGGAACGCATTGCCGCGCGCCTGCCGGTGGCGGCGTTGACCAACGGCAACGCCGACCTGGCGCGCTGCGGGCTGGACCAGCATTTCGTGTTCCAGCTGGGCTCGCGTGAACACGGCGCGGCCAAGCCGGACGCCAGCATCTTCCATGCGGCGTGCGAGCGCCTGGCCGTGCCGCCGGTCAACGTGCTGCACGTGGGCGACCATCCGCTGATGGATGCGGCCGGCGCGATGCGCGCGGGCCTTCGCGCCTGCTGGCTCAATCGCGAAGGCGTGGCCTGGCCGTTGGATGAGGCACAGCCCGACCTGGAATTCTCGACCCTCACCGCGTTGGCCGACTGGCTGGACACGCACCTGGACACCAAGGACACCGCTGCCGCATGAGCGCTCCCGCCTTTCTCGACACCGCCGATGCGACCACCCTGCCGCTGCACATCCTGCAGCGCGAACAGTTCGCCGACTGGAACGCGCAGCAACCGGCCGCGATCCGCGCCTGGCTGCTGGCGCAGGGCTTCAGTGCGGCGCCTGGTTCGCTGGCGCTGCTGCCGGGCGAGGCCGGCATCGTCGGCGCGGTGATCGGCATCGGCGATGCGGCCGATCCGCTCAGCTACGGCCACGCACCAACCGGCCTGCCGACCGGCACGAGCTGGCGCGCGCAAGGCAGCTTGTCCGACGAGGCCCGCGCCGCGCTGCAGTTGGGCTGGGGTCTGGGCGCGTATCGCTTCGACCGTTACAAGACGCCTGCGCGCACGCCGGCGCGCCTGTTGCTGGAATCGGCCGATGCCCAGGCCGACGCGCTGCTGGCCGCCTCGCTGCGCGTGCGCGACCTGGTCAACACGCCGACCGAGCACATGGGCCCGGCCGAGCTGGAAGCCGTGGTGCGCCAGATCGGCCAGACCCACGGCGCGCAGCTCGAAGTGTTCGAAGGCCAGGGGCTGCTGGACCACAATTTCCCTGCGATCCATGCGGTCGGCCGCGCCTCGCATCGCGCGCCGCGCCTGATCGCGCTGCGCTGGGGTGCTCAAGACGCGCCCAAGGTGTCGCTGGTCGGCAAGGGCGTGTGCTTCGACACAGGCGGCCTGGACATCAAGCCAGCCGACGGCATGCGCAATATGAAGAAGGACATGGGCGGCGCCGCGCACGCGATCGCGCTGGCCGAACTGGTCATGCGCCAGCAGCTGCCGGTGCGCCTGACCCTGCTGGTGCCGGCGGTGGAAAACGCGATCGGCCCCGATGCATTCCGCCCCGGCGAAGTCATCGCCACCCGCACCGGCGTGAGCGTGGAGATCGACAACACCGACGCCGAAGGCCGGGTGATCTTGGGCGACGCGCTGGCCTACGCCGGCGAGGACAAGCCCGAGGTGCTGCTGGACTTCGCCACGCTTACTGGCGCGGCGCGCATCGCGCTGGGGCCGGAAGTGCCGGTGCTCTTCTCCAACGACGATGCGCTGGCCAACGCCTGGCTGGAAGCCGGCGAGCGCACCCGCGATCCGCTGTGGCGCCTGCCGCTATGGCGCCCTTACCTGCGCTACCTCACCAGCACCGTGGCCGACCTGGCCAATGCCGGTTCGCGCATGGCTGGCGCGGTCACCGCGGCGCTGTACCTGGAGCGCTTCGTCCCGGCCGGCACGCCGTGGGCGCACCTGGACGTGTACGCGTGGAACGACAGCGATCGCCCGGGCCGTCCGGCCGGCGGCGAAGCAATGGCGCTACGTGCGGCGTTCGAGATGCTCAGCGCGCGCTACGGCCGCTGACACGACAACGGCGCGCCTTTCGGACGCGCCGTTTTCTTATCACCTGCTGAAATCGCCTGCTCGAATCAGATCGCGACGCTGACGTCGGTGGATTGGCGCGGGTCGCGATTGCTTTCGACGCGATTGCGGCCGCGCGACTTGGCCTTGTACAGCGCGCGGTCGGCATGGCGCACCAGCGATTCCGGATCGCCGCCATCGTCGGGCGCGAAGGCCAGGCCGATCGACACGGTGACCGGCGGCAAATCCTTGCCCAGGTGCTGGACGCGCATGGCTTCGACAGCGGCGCGGATCTGCTCGGCGCGGGCCAGCGCGGCCTGCGGTGCAGCTTCGGGCAGGATCAGGGTGAATTCCTCGCCGCCATAGCGACAGGCGATGTCTTCCTCGCGCGACAGACTCTGCAGCAGCTTGCCGAAGCCGGCCAGCAGCGCATCGCCGCCGGGATGGCCATGGGTGTCGTTGAAGCGCTTGAAGTGGTCCAGGTCCAGCATCATCACCGCCAGCGGCAGGCCGCGGCGCTCGCAGCGCGACAGCTCGCGCGACAGGGACTCTTCCAGATAGCGGCGGTTGAACAGGCCGGTCAGCGGCTCGCGGATCGACTGGATACGCAGGCGCTCCTGCAGCTGCAGGTTGGACAGCGCCATCGCCAGCTGCTCGGCCGCCGTTTCGATCAGCTGCACGCGTGACAAAAAAGCGTCGTCGGCCGAGGACACATACAGGAACCCGAGCTGGTTGCCCTGGGCGTTGAGCGGGATGCAGGCGGTGGCGCCGACCGTGGATTCGATGTGGCGGCAGCGCACGGTGTCGCCGGGGCCGTGGACCAGCTGCGGCTGGCCGCGGCGCAGCGCCCAGCACTGGTCCGGCGGCAGCATCTGCGCGCTGGGCGCCACCAGCGTGCCCCAGTGCGCCATCGCCTCGGCGTAATCCTTGGAAGCGCGGATGCGGTAGACCGTGCCGCCGGTACCCGGCAGCAGGCGTTCCATCAGCTGGGTGGTCAGTGCCAGGGCTTCGTCCACCTGCACGCAGCTCTGCAGCATGCTGGCGAAGTGGCTCAGCTCGCGCAGGTCCGCGCCGGTGTGCTCCAGCTCCTCGACCGAGGCGGTGAGGCGGGCGTTGGCTTCGATGGTCTGGTGTTCGGCCCGGCCACGGCCGCGGATCTCGCGGATCATCAGCACGTAGACCATCGCGATCACCGCGATGCCGAAGGGAATGCCGGCGATAGCCAGGCCCTTGAGCAGCAGCGCGCTGCGATCGCTGGAAGCGGCACGTTCGACCAGCAGCGCCTGTTCGGCCTCGGCCATCAGCCGCGCCTGGCGGCGGATCGCATCGGAGGTGATGCGCGCATCGGTGCCGATGGCGGCCTGCGCCGCGGCCTGGCCTTGCGCCTGGTAGATGCGCACGACGTTGTCGGTCTGGCGCAGGCGGTGGTCGATCAGGGTGCGCAACTGGACGATGCGCTGGCGCTGCATTGGGTTGTCGCGCACCAGCACGTTGATGTTGGAAAACAGCTCGGGCAGCTGGGTCTTGCCGGACTGGTATTCGGCCAGGTAATCCACCTGCCCGGTCAGCAGGTAACCGCGCTGGGCCGACTCGGCGTCACGCAGGCGCGCTTCGATCTCGTCGATGCGGGCGATGACTTCGTTGGTGTGCGAGACCCAGCGGGCATCCGTCGCAAACCGCTCGGTGCCCTGGAGCACGCCCAGTCCGATGGCGACGAAAATCAGGGCCGCGAACAGCGGTCCGATCTGGTTGACGATGCGACGTGCTGAGAACATGAATTACACGAAAGCAAAGTGTGTGCCAATGGTAGCGCTTTCCGCGATACGGCACTCCGGCCGAATTTGCGTTCCGTCACTTTTTCTCGCATCAACCCCTACAAAAACCCCCTACAACCAGCCCTTTTGTCGGGCCAGCCGGAAGGCCTCGATCCGGTTACCGGCGCCCAGCTTGCTGATCGCCTCGGACAGGTAGTTGCGCACCGTCCCGTGCGAAAGGTGCAGCTGCTTGCCGATGTCCGCCGCGGTGGCGCCGTCGCCGGCCAGGCGCAGGACCTGGCGTTCGCGTTCGTTGAGCGGGTCCTGTTCGGACCAGGCTTCCAGCGCCAGCTCCGGAGCGATGGCGCGGCCGCCGCGGTGGACGCTGCGCAGGGCATCGGCCAGGTGCTCGGGCGGCGCGTCCTTGAGCAGGTAGCCGACCACGCCCGCATCCAAGGCCCTGCGCAGGAAGCCGGGCCGGGCGAAGGTGGTGACGATCACGACGCGGGTGGGCAGTTGGTGACGCTGGACCCGTTGGGCCAGCTCCAGGCCGGACAGGCCAGGCATCTCGATATCGGTCACCAGCACGTCCGGCTGCAGCCGCTGCAGCTCGCGCCAGGCCGCTTCGCCATCGGCGGCGGCAGCCAGCACCTCGATGTCCGCCTCCAGGCCGAGCAGCGCGGTAAGCGCGCCGCGGACCATCGCCTGGTCTTCGGCCAGCAGGACGCGGATCACGGGACGGGAGTCGAAGGCGGCATGGCGGGATTCTAGCGGTCGCGGTTGTGGGAGCTGCGGTTGTGCAAGCTACCTGCTGTAGGAGCTGCTTCAGCAGCGATGCGGCTTTACTGGGAAGGCGTCATCGCCGCTGATGGCCCGAGGCCACGTCGGGCGGCTCCCACAGGAGGCGAAGCGGCGGAGGGCATCGCGTCCGCGGCAGGCTCGGCTGGCTGCGCTTGCGGCACGCGCGCAATCACGGTGGTGCCGCGTCCGCGCACGCCGTCGACCTGCAGCGTGCCCCCCAAAGCCTGCACGCGGGCGCGCATGCCGTCCAGGCCGTTGCCGGGGACCATGTCGCCGCCGCGGCCGTCGTCATGGATTTCCAGCACCAGTGCGTCTTCGATGCACGCAACCACGATGCGCACCGCGCGGGCGCGGGCATGGCGCTGCACATTGGTCACCGCCTCGCGCAGGACCAGGGCAAAGGCAGTTTCCACCTCGGCCGGCAGCGGCGTATCGGCGATGCGGTAGTCCAGCGCGATGCCGTCGGTTTCCAGCAACAGCTTGGCCGAGGCCAGCTCGGCGGCGAGCTGCGCCGAACGGATGCCACTCACCGCACGCCGCACCTGCGCCAGGGCTTCGCGCGAGACGGTGCTGACGTCCTCCATCTCGCGCCGTGCGGCGGCCGGATCGCGTTCGACCAGGCGCAGCGCAAGATCGGATTTGAGTGCCACCAGCGACAGCGTGTGGCCGAGCAGGTCGTGCAGGTCGCGGCCGATGCGTTCGCGTTCGGCAACCGCGGCCAGGCGGCGCACCTCGTCATGGCTCAGGCGCAGCGCGGCGTCCTTGCGATGGTTGAGCCGCTGCACCGAGATCACCAGGCCGGTGCCGATGGTGGTGACCGGCATCCACACCACCACCTGCCACGGATAGCCGACCGCCAGCGTGCACGCCAGGAACGCGAGATTCAGCGCGACCATCACCAGCAGGTAGCGACGGATCGGGTACGGCCCGCCCAGGCGCAGTGTCAGGCAGCCGAAGATGAAATAGCTGATGCCCGAGGGATACAGCGGCGATAGCGCGGTCGCCATGACGATCATGCCCAGCGCGCAAGCATTCGCGCGGCGCGGCGGCGACACCAGCGTCAGCGTGTACAGCAGCAGGAACAGCGGATACGAACCCAGCGTGCACAGCCACCAGTGCAGGTCGTAACCGTTCGGCGTAAACACCGGGGTGACGAACACCCACAACGACCAGATCAGGTGGACGGTTTCCGTCCACGGCGATTTGCCCTGGGCGATCTGATCGGCGGAGTACGAGCCCGGCGCAGGCCGCAGCCATGCAGGAAACGAAAAGTTCATGGCATCCAGTCCTGTACGAAGCGTCGATCTTGCCACCGCACGCGCCAGGACTTCATGCGCGGCGCAGCCGGCGCTGGGCCAGGGCGAAGCAGATCACGGTGAACGCGGCCAGCACCGCGACATGCAGCCACACCGAATGCCCAGCATCGTGGCCCACGACCTTCAGCGCCAGCTGGCCCAGGTGCCAGGCCGGCCACAGCGAGGCGACCTGGCCGAAGAACGCCGGCAGCATCGACAGCGGCACCCACAGCCCCGACAGCAGCGCCATCGGCAGGTAGACCATGTTGACCACCGCAGGCGCACCGCTGCCCCTGACCAGGCTGCCGATCAGCAGGCCCAGCGCGCAGAACGGCAACACGCCCAGCACGTCGACCAGCAGCAGCGCGCCCGTCTGCATCAGCGACAGCTGCACGCCACCGAGCAGGCGCCCGGCCAGCATCAGCAACGCGCCAATGCAGGTGGCGAACACCATCGCCATCACCATCTTGGCCACCAGCGGTGCGCCGGCTGGCACCGGCAGCGCACGCTTGAGCGTGAGCAGTCCGCGCTCGCGGTCCAGCGCCAGGCTCACGCCGAAGCCGAACAGGCCCGGCCCCATCACCCCGAACACGCTGTAGCTGGCCATCAGGTACTGGCTGGCACCGGGATTGCCGCGATTGAGCAGCACGCCGAACAGCACGTAGAACATCAGCGGGAAGATCAGCGTCGGCAGCGCGAACGAAGGCGTGCGCAGCAGGCGGATGAATTCATAGCGCGCCTCGCGTGCATACACGCCCAGCAGCGACGGCGCGGGCGAATTGGTGCTGGATGCGAGAGTGTTCATGCGGCCTCCTGAGACTGGGTGATGGCAAGGAACGCGTCGGCCAGGCCGGCGCGGCGGACTTCCAGGTCGGCCAGCTGCGGATCGGCCTGCAGCAGGCGCGCGACGATGGGTTCGGCCGGTTCGGCCTGGATTTCCAGCACTGCGCCATCGCGGCGTGCGCCATGCACGCCGGGCCAGCCTGCGACCGCGTCTGCATCCAGGTCGGTCTGCGCACGGATGCAGCGCTGCAGCACGCTGGCGCGGATCTGGGCGACGCTGCCGCGCGCGACGATGTGCCCGGCCTGCAGCACCGCGACGTCGTCGGCCAAGGCTTCGGCTTCTTCCAGGTAATGCGTGGTCAGCAGGATCGCGCAGCCGGCGGCGGCGCGCTCGCGGATCGCCGCCCATAGCTGGCGGCGCGCCTGGATATCCAGCCCGGTGGTCGGCTCGTCGAGGAACAACACCTCCGGCCGCCCGCAGATGGCCAGCGCGAACTGCACGCGCCGCTGCTGGCCGCCGGACAGCGCGCCGTAGCGGCGCGGCAATAGGCCTTCCAGCCCGGCGATGGCCGCGCAGTCGGCCATGCTCAAGGCTTGCGAGTAATAGCCGCGCGTCTGCGCCAGCAGCTCGCCGACGGTGAGCGTGTCCGGCAGCGCGGCGCTCTGCAGCATCACCCCGACCCGGCGACGCATGGCGATGGCGTCGGGCGACTGACCGAACAGTAAGGCGCGCCCCGCATCGGAACGCTGCAGACCCAGCATCAATGACACCGCGGTGCTCTTGCCGGCGCCATTGGGGCCAAGCAGGGCCAGCACGCGGCCGGGTTGCAGCGACAGGTCCACGCCATCGAGCGCGACCAGCGCGCCGTAGCGCTTGTGGGCGTTTTCCAGGGAAGCAGGTGCGGGATCGAGTATCGGAGGCATGGACGTATCAACCATTACCGGAGGGTGCGGTTAGCCTGCGCCGCGGGGGGCAGCAGGCGGCAGTGGCCGACATCAGGCATTCCAGGTGACACCTGTCACTGGCGAGGGCCAGGCCGCGCCGCGCATGCTGCGCCTCGCTGCCCCGCGACAAGTTGTGACTTCCGGCAGCTTGGTGCGAATCATCCCGGTGTGGTCACATTCGGGCTTCAACGACGTCATTGATGGACCTATGAACGCTTCTGCAGAACTCCTCAAGGAATTGCGCATCGACCGCAGCAAGGCCCCGCCGCCGTCTTCGGGCAAGGGCGTGTGGATCGCCTTGATCGTCGTGCTGGTGCTGCTGGCCGTGGGCGCCGGCGCGTGGTTCGTGCTGGGCCGGGCCAAGCCGGTGCAGGTGCGCACCGCCACCGCGATGGCGATGGGCGGCGCGGACAGCAGCGCGGCTTCGGTGCTCGATGCCACCGGCTATGTCGTGGCGCGCCGCACCGCCACGGTCTCGGCGCAGATCACCGGCCGGGTGGAGGAAGTGATGATCGAGGAAGGCCAACGTGTGGAGGAAGGCCAGATCCTGGCCCGCCTGGACCCGATCAATGCCGATGCCGAACGCAGCCTCGCCCAGTCGCAACTCTCGTCCTCGCAGAGCCAGGTGCAGAACGTGCAGGCCCAGCTCACCCGCGCCGAAGCCGAGGCCAAGCGCCTGGATTCCCTGGTGCAGCAGCAGCTGGTGTCGCGCTCGCAGTACGACCAGCAGGTCGCCGACCGCGATGCACTACGCGCGCAGCTGGAAACCGCGCGCCGCAACGTGCAGGTCTCGCGCGACCAGCTGAAGATCTCCAACATCGGCAAGGACTACACCGTGGTGCGGGCGCCGTTCGCTGGCGTGATCACCGCCAAGGCGGCGCAGCCGGGCGAAATCGTGTCGCCGCTGTCGGCCGGCGGCGGCTTCACCCGCACCGGCATCGGCACCATCGTCGACATGGACTCCTTGGAAGTGGAAGTGGACGTCGGCGAGGCGTATATCGGCCGCGTGCAGCCCAAGATGCCGGTCGAAGCCACGCTCAACGCGTATCCGGACTGGAAGATCCCGGCCGAGGTCATCGCGGTGATTCCCACCGCCGATCGCGGCAAGGCCACGGTCAAGGTGCGCATCGCGTTGAAGTCCAAGGACCCGCGCATCGTCCCGGAGATGGGCGTCAACGTGAGCTTCCTCGAACGCGCCGACGACGAAACCGCAAAGGCCCAGGACGCCGCGCCCAAGGGCGTGCGCGTGCCGGCCGCAGCGGTGACCGAGCGCGATGGCGCACCGGCTGCCTTCGTCGTGGTCGATGACAAGGTGCAGCAGCGCACGCTCAAGGCCGGCGCCACGTTGGCCAACGATCGCCAGATCCTCGGCGGCGTGCAGGCCGGGGAAAGCGTCGTGCTCGATCCGCCGCCAACGCTGAAGGATGGCGACGCGGTCAGCACTGGCGCCGCAGACAAGTCGTAGCACCACCGCAACAAGGAGGACGGGGGAATCGCACCACGTGATGTCGATCCCCGCCCTGCCCGACCGTCGTTCCGTTTGAGCAAGACCGGCGCTGCCTGCGCCGGGCCACGCGCCGGAGCCGGACTTCCGTGCGCGCATCTTCGTCCCGTTCGGGCCGTCCACCCGAGTCGATCGCACGAGGCACCGCCATGACGTCCCTGGTTTCCATCCGCAACCTCAGCAAGACCTATCAGCGCGGCCCGGAGAAAGTGCAGGTGCTGCACGGCCTGGACCTGGATATCGCCGCCGGCGATTTCGTCGCGCTGATGGGCCCGTCGGGCTCGGGCAAGACCACCCTGCTCAACCTGATCGGCGGCCTGGATTCGGCCAGCGACGGCCAGATCCAGATCGCCGGACAGCACCTGGAATCGATGTCGGCCGGGCAGCTGGCGCAGTGGCGCAGCGACCATGTCGGCTTCGTGTTCCAGTTCTACAACCTGATGCCGATGCTGACCGCGCAGAAGAACGTCGAGCTACCGCTGCTGCTCACGCACCTCTCAGGCGCGCAGCGCAAGCGCAACGCCGAGATCGCGCTCACGCTGGTGGGCCTGGCGGATCGCAAGTCGCACAAGCCCAATGAGCTCTCCGGCGGCCAGCAGCAGCGCGTGGCCATCGCCCGCGCGATCGTCTCCGACCCGACCCTGCTGATCTGCGATGAGCCCACCGGCGACCTGGACCGCAACAGCGCCGAGGAAATCCTGGGCCTGCTGCAGATGCTCAACCGCGAGCACGGCAAGACCATCGTGATGGTCACCCACGATCCGAAGGCGGCCGAGTACGCCAGTCACACCCTGCACCTGGACAAGGGCGTGCTGGTCGAACAGCCGGCCCACGCCTGAGCCTTCGGAGGCCTTCGCCATGAAATACCTGCACCTGATCTGGGCGGCGCTGTTCCGGCGCAAGACCCGCACGATCCTCACCCTGGTCTCGATCCTGGCCGCGTTCCTGCTGTTCGGCCTGCTCAACGGCGTGCGCGAAAGCTTCGCCCAGGCCGGCCAGAGCGCACAGGGCGCCAAGCGCCTGCAGACCGGCTCGCGCCTGTCCTTCATCGATACCTTGCCGCTGTCGCTCAACGACCGCATCGCGCGCGTCGATGGCGTGACCAAGGTGACCTACGCCAACTGGTTCGGCGGCGCCTACCAGGATGCGCGCAACCAGATCTTCAGCTTCGCCGTGGCGCCCAACTACCTGGACCTGTATCCGGAGATCGAGGTCGACCAGGCCCAGCGCGAGGCCTTCGCCAACACCCGCACCGGCATCCTGGTCGGGCAAGGGCTGATGAAGCGCTTCAACTGGAAGGTCGGGCAGAAGATCCCGTTGCTGTCCACCATCTTCCCCAACAGCGACGGCACCAAGAACTGGGCCTTCGACATCGTCGGCGTCCTGCGCAGCAGCAATGAAAGCACGGCTGGCTGGGACGACCAGATGATCCTGATGCACTACAAGTATTTCGAGGAGTCCTCGCCTTACATCGATGGTGACGTGGGCTGGTACGTGGCCGGCGTGGCCGATGCCAACCAGGCCGATCGCGTGGCCAAGGCCATCGATGCGCTGTCGGCCAACTCCGACCACGAAACCAAGACCCAGACCGAATCCGCCGCGATGGCCTCGTGGATGAAGCAGACCGCCGACATCGGCCTGATCGTCGGCTCGATCATGGGCGCGGTGTTCTTCACCCTGCTGCTGCTCACCGGCAACACGATGGCGCTGGCCGTGCGCGAACGCACCTCCGAGCTGGCGGTGCTGAAAGTGATCGGTTTCCGCGATGGCGCGGTGCTGGCCCTGGTGCTGGCCGAATCGGTCCTGCAGGTGCTGCTGGGCGGCGTGCTGGGACTGGGCATCGCCGCGCTGCTGGGGCCGATGCTGACCACCGCCACCGGCGGAGCGATCACCATGCCGCCGGTGGGCCTGCGCAGCTGGACGCTGGGCCTGTCGCTGATGGTGGGCATCGGCCTGCTGGTCGGCCTGTTGCCCGCGCTACGCGCCGGGCGGTTGAACATCGTCGATGCCCTGGCCGGGCGCTAAGGAGACTTGATCATGCGATTCCTGAAATCCTTCGCACGCGGCCTGGGCCTGTTCCTGGTCGTGCTCATCGGCCTGGCCGCCTGGCTGGCGCTGCCGTGGTTCGTGCTGTTGCCGCTGGTCATCGTGTTCGCGCTGTGGATGCTGCTGACCCGGCGCGGCCGCCAGGCCGGTTCGGTCACGCAGGTGGGCCTGAGCACGTTGCGCCAGCGCATCGGCTCTTCGTCGGTGATCGTGATCGGCATCGCCGGCGTGGTGGCGGTGCTGGTCGCGCTGCTGGCGATGGCCGAGGGCTACCGCGCCACGCTGCGCGCCAGTGGCAGCGAGGACACCGCCATCGTGCTGCGCGGCGCGTCCTCGGCCGAGGTGATGTCCACGCTCTCGCACGATGCGGTCAACCAGATCGCGCAGGCGCCGGGCGTAGCCCGCGATGCCGACAACCGCGCGCTCATGTCGCCCGAGCTGGTCGTCGCCGCCAACCTGCCGGTGCGCAACGGCGGCCCGGACGAAGACGGCAGCGTGCAGCTGCGCGGCGTCGGCGCAGCGGCGTGGACGGTGCGGCCCAACGTCAAGGTCGTGCAGGGCGCCAAGTTCGCGCCCGGCCGTCGTGAGTTGATGGCCGGCGTCGGCGCGCAGCGGCAGTTCAAGGGGCTGGAACCGGGCAAGCAGATCCGCCTGGGCAGCCAGCTGTGGACGGTGACCGGCATCTTCCAGTCCGGCGATGCGACCGACTCGGAGCTGTGGGCCGATGCGGAAGTGGTCGCCACCACCTATCGCCGCGGCAGCACGCGCACCTCGGTAACCGCCAAGCTGACCAATCCGGGCGCGTTCGCCGGCTTCAAGGCCGCGCTGGCCGGCAACCCGCAGCTGGACGTGGACGCCGACACCACGTTGTCCTACTTCAGCAAGCAGTCCGAGACGATGACCAAGATCATCCGCGCCATCGGCATGGTGGTCGGCGGGATCATGGGCATCGGCGCGGTGTTCGGCGCGCTCAACACCATGTTCGCCACCGTCGCTGCGCGCGCCCGCGAGATCGCTACGCTGCGTGCGATCGGCTTCCGCGGCGTGCCGGTGGTGGTGGCGGTGATGCTGGAGACGATGCTGCTGGCGCTGGTGGGCGGCGTGCTCGGCGGCGTGCTGGCGTGGGTGATCTTCAACGGCTTCACCGCCTCCACGCTAGCCGGCGGCATCGGCCAGCTGACCTTCGCCTTCGAGGTCTCGCCCGACGTGCTGTGGACCGGCATCAAGTGGGCGCTGGCGATCGGCTTCGTCGGCGGCCTGTTCCCCGCCCTGCGCGCCGCCCGCCTGCCGATCACCGTCGCCCTGCGCGAGGTGTAAGGGCTGCTAGCATCGTGCAGGTCATGGAACGACCTGCGCGATGGCTGTTGATCATGATGTGCATGTGCCTACTTGGCGGATGCGCATCGCATATCTCGCTAGGCAATCGCCTATCGCACCCGACGGCCGTTCAAGCCTGGACGCCACGTGACAGCGCAGCGCTGTTCGAACGTTTGCCGCAGCACACCGGAACCGTCATCACGCCTGAGCAGGTCCGTCTGTTCTGGCGTGCTTTTCCTGCCGGCGACTACCGATTTGAGTCGCACTATCGCAGTGCGGATGGCCGCTCCGAGTTCGGATTCAGCGTCGCGGGCCTTCCCGCCGATCCCAATACCTTTCCTGCAGTGCCCGCGCGCGACACGGTGCTATTGCTTCATGGCTGGGGAATGGAGAGCAGTTCGATGCTGCCGTGGGCGCTGTTCCTCGCGCAGCACGACTACCGCACGATCACGGTCGACCTGCGCAACCACGGCCGATCGTCACGAGCCCCGATGGGCTACGGCATGCGCGAAGCACGCGATGTGAATGCGCTGATCTCGCAACTTCGCGCGCAGGGCGAGATCACCGGCTCGCTGCACGTGCTGGGCGTGTCGTATGGCGCGGCGACGGCGCTGTTCGCCGCGGCACTGCAACCTGGTCAAATCGACGGTGTGATCTCGATCGCCTCGTTCGACAATGCCGCCGATGCCATTCGCGGCATGGTCCCTGCGATCCGCGACACGCCGGCTTCGGGTCTTCGACAGGCATTGACCCGACGGTGGATGCAGTGGCGCTATGGGCAGGTGGATGTGGACGCCGCCATCGACGATGCCAGCCGACGCCTGCACCTCGATCTGGAGCAGGTCGACACGACCCAGGCGATCGCCAGCGCGTCATCATGCGTACTGCTGGTGCACGGCGCCCGGGACAGCTGGATCGCGCCTCGCCAGGCAGAGCATCTTCATGCGGCTTCGCCGCGCAGTGCGCTGCTGATGCTGCCGGAGGACGATCACATCAGCGCCCCGCTACGCCTGGACCTGCTGGCCGAGCCCCTCCTGGCCTGGCTGTCAGCGACACCACCGCGCGGTCAACCCTGTCCTACGCCCCTGCTCGCACCGATCTCCGTCACAGGCAGCACATCCTGAACAGGCCGCCGATCTGAATGGATCGCCGGTGTCATGGGAATGTCACGCCAATGCGATAGCGCGGCGGCGAACGCCGGCGCTAGGCTGCGCGGCCGCTTGTTGTCACCCCACGCCCATGTCCCGCTTGCTCCTGCTGGTGGTCGCCTGCTGCATCTGGCTGGCCGCCTGCATCCCGCCCACTTCGACCTCGCTCAGCACCCGCATCGTCGCGCCCGGTGGCGTATCGCCGTTGCTGGACAGCGCGCACGTGGAAACGCTGATGGCGCGCCTGCCCACGCGCAGCGGCAAGCTGGCCGGCGAAGGCGGCGTGCCGATCTTCTGGCGCGCACTGGACCCGGGCAACTACCAGCTCGACTATCGCTACACCGGCAATCCGGATGGCACGGCGATGCAGCAGGTCGCCTTCGACGTGGGCTTCGCCAAGCCGACCGCCGCACCGGCGCCGCGTGGCACGGTCGTGCTGTTGCACGGCTGGATGATGGATGGCGACTCGCTGATGCCGTGGGCGCTGCAACTGGCCCAGGCCGGCTATCGCACGATCAGCCTGGACCTGCGCAACCACGGCCGCTCGGGCACCGGCCCGGCCGGCTACGGCACCCGCGAAGGCGAGGACGTCGCGCGCGTGGTCGGCGAACTGCGCGCGCGTGGCGAGATCGCCGGGCCGCTGTATCTGTTCGGCGTGTCCTATGGCGCAGCCACGGCGATCTTCGCCGCGCATGACCTGGGCGATCAGGTCACTGGCGTGGTGGCGATGGAGTCCTTCGCCAATGCCGGGCGCGGCATCCGCGACATGGTCCCGCACATGCTCGCCAGCCGTCCCGATACCTGGAAGACCGCGGCCACCACGCTGATCGCGCAGGCCACCTACGGCCGCCAGAACCTGGATGCGGTGATCGCCGCGGCCGACGCGCAGCTCAAGCTCAACCTGGACGATGTAGACGTGGCCGGTGCGCTACGCGACACGCCGGCCTGCGTGCTGATCGTGCATGGCCGCAACGACCACCACATCCCGGTCGCGCACGGTCGCATGCTCGCCGCCGCTGCGCCGCGCGATGCCTATCTGGAAGTGCCGGGCGAGACCCACCTGAGCCTGCCGATGCGGCTGGACCGGCTGGCGCCGACCGTCGATGACTGGTTCCGCGAGACGGCGAATACCGGCACGCGCTGCCCGACCCCGCAGCCGCTGATGCCGGTCGCGCCCGCCGCGCTGGTGGCCAGCGCGCACTGAAACCGCAGCGTTAGATCTGCGCGTCGATCCAGCCGCGTCGCGCCGCCTCCAGCAGGTCCGGCGGCGTATCCAGATCCAGCAGCAGATCCGGCGCGTGCAGCTGGCCGACCTGATCCGGCGGCAGCGCGTTGAGCACTTCGCGCAGGCCGGCATCGCCCTGCGGCTGGGCCTGCAGCAGGCGCGCCAGCGTGACCACGGCGGGAATCCCGATCCGCGCGCCATGCACGGTGCCGGCGCAGCCTGACGGCGCCTGCGCGGCTGCGTTCAACAAGGCCTGCAGATGCGGCACTTCCAGCGCGGGCTGGTCACAGGCCAGCAGCAGGCACTGCGTCGCCCCGGCCGCGTCCTGCGCCAGCGCATCGCGCGCGGCGCGCACGCTGGAGGCCAGGCCTTCGCGCCAGTCACCGTTGCGCACCACCTGCACGTCCGGCGCGCGCGCGGACGCGGCGATCTGGGTCGCACGCGCGCCGACCACCAGCACCAGGCGACGCGGCGACGTCGCACGCGCCAGGCGCAGCGCGCGGTGCACGAGCGGCTCGCCGTCGCGCTGGATCAGCTGCTTGGGTTTGCCGCCCAGCCGGCGACTGCCGCCGGCGGCCAGCACCACCGCCACGTGCTCGGTCACGCGGCGCGCCCGTGGTGCCAGGCCTGCAGCTGCGCGGCGATGCTCAGGGCGATGGCATGCGCGCCGCGCCCGCCCAAATCGAGTCCAACCGGCGAACGCAGCCGCTTGCCCAGCGCATCGGTCGCCGACGGCGGCAGCAGGCGGAACAGATCCTCGCGCCGCCGCTGCGGCCCAAGCAGGCCGATGAAGGGAATGTCGGTCGCGGCCAGCGCTTCGAGCGTCTCGCGGTCGAGTTCGAAATTGTGGTTCATCACCAGCGCCGCATCCGCGCCCACCAGCGCGGGCAACTGCGTTGCCGCGGCGGGCGTCAGCGGCTGCCAGGCATCGACCGGCAGCGGCCGTTCGGCGGAAGGCGACCAGCGCGGACGTCGCTCGACCAGCGTGGTCACCCAGCCAGCATCGCGCAGCAGCGGTAGCAGGTGCGGCGATTCCGGCCCCGCGCCGAACAGCAGCACCTGCGGCGGCGCTTTGAACAGCAGCGCCACGCCGCACTGGAGCGACGCCGGCACCGGCGCGCAGTCGAGTTCCCAGCGCTGCGCGCCGAAACCCAGCACCACGCGTGCGGCATCGCTTGGCTGCAAGGTCAGGTGCACGTCGCCGCCGGCCCGCCAGGCCAGCACCGCCTCGCCCCAGCCCGGCAGCGCGGCCAACGGCAGCAGCGCCAGCTGCAGATGGCCGCGACAGCCCACCGCCGAACCCGAGAGCAAGTCCTCGTCATCGCGCGTATCCACGTCCATCCAGTCCAGTCGACCGGCTTGCGCAGCGGCCAGCGCGCGGGCTTCGATCTCCGGCTCCAGGCAACCGCCACTGAGCCAGCCGACCTGCCCGCCGCGTCCGTCGAACAGCGCCATCGCGCCACTGCGGACATAGGTGGAGCCTTCGGTCTCGACCACCAGCGCCAGTGCCGCGTGCGGATGGTCGGCCAGCGCGCTCGCATCGAGCACCGCGCGGTGCGCATCGGCCAGTTGCAGCGTGAGAGCGACATCGTCTTTCATCGTCTGATGATGCCTAGCGCTGCTTCAGAACACCGTGATGTTGCGGTCAGCCGCGCACACGGGCGCGCAACAACATGTCGCCCACGAACACCGCAAGGGCGGCCCAGATCAGGGCAAAGCCGACCAGCCGCGCCTGGTCGAACACCTCGCCGAACACCAGCACGCCCAACAGCAGCTGCAGCGTCGGCGAGATGTACTGCAGCAGGCCGACCAGTGACAGCGGCACGCGGCGCACGCCATAGGCAAAGCCCACCAGCGGGATCGCGGTGACCGCGCCGGCCAGGATCAGCAGCAGGTCGGTGCCCAGGCCCCAGCCGCTGGCGAACTGTCCGCCGTGCCCGGTTTCGCCCCAGGCCACCAGCGCCAGCGCAGGCAGGAACAGGTACAGGCTTTCCAGCCCCAGCCCGGCCACCGCGTCGACCTGCACCAGCTTGCGCAGCAGGCCGTAAGCGCCGAAGGAAATCGCCAGCCCGATCGCGATCCACGGCGCGTGCCCGGCCTGCCAGGTCAGCCACGCGACGCCCGCTGCGGCGGTGGCCACGGCCAGCCACTGCAGCCGCGTCAACCGTTCGCGCAGCACGACCACGCCCAGCAGCACGTTGACCAGCGGATTGATGAAGTAGCCCAGGCTAGCCTCGACCACGTGGCCGTTGTTGACCGACCAGATGTACAGGCCCCAGTTGAAGCTGATCAGCACGCAGGTGATGGCCAGCGTGGCCAGCGCGCGCGGCTGCGCGGCGATCGCGCGCAGCCAGCCGAAGCCGGTCCGCAGCAGCAGCCAACCCACCACCAGCACCGCGCTCCAGACCACGCGGTGGGCGATGATCTGCAGTGCCGGCACGTGGTGCAGCAACCGCCAGTACAGCGGAAACAGGCCCCAGATGACGAACGCGCCGACCGTCGCGGCCACGCCACGGCGGTCCAGCACGGGCGCTGCCAGGTTCATTTCGCCCGCACCCGCGCCAGGTTGATCACCACCACGCCGGACAGGATCACCGCCATCGCGCCCAGGTCGTGCGCGGTGAAGCGCTCATGCGCCAGCCATGCACCCAGCGCCACGGCGATCACCGGATTGACGTAGGCGTAGCTGCCGGCCAGCGCCGGGCGCACGTTGTGCAGCAGCCACACGTAGGCGGTGAACGCGATGACCGAGCCGAACACCGCCAGGTAGCTCACCGCCAGCACGCCTTCCAGCGGCGGCCAGGCGCTGATGCGTTCGCCGCGCAGCGCGCCGGCCAGCATGATCAGCACGCCGCCGCACAGCATCTGCGAGGCAGCGGCCATGAACGGCGACGGCAGGTCGCGCCCGCGCGACCACACCGAGCCGAACGCCCAGGCAATCGGCGCCACCAGCAGGCAGACCAGGCCCAGGGGGCTGCCGGTCAAGGTGCCGCCCGCGTTGAGCCAGACCACGCCGATGAAGCCCAGCACGATCCCGATCCACTCGCCGCGCGTGGCACGCTGCCCGCGCAGCATCCCGAACAGGCCCATCCACACCGGCATCGAGGCCACCGCCACCGCGGCCAGGCCGGAGGAGACCGTGGTTTCGGCCAGCACCACCAGGCCATTGCCCATGCCCAGCAGCAGCGCGGCCATCACCATGATCGTTGGCCACTGCTTGCGCGTCGGCGCGGCCACGCCACGCAGGCGCAGGAAGCCGAACATCACCGAGCCGGCCACGACGAAGCGCAGGCCCGAGGTCACCAGCAGCGGAGGCATGCCGTGGTCCAGCGCGATGCGGATGCCCAGGTAGGTCGAGCCCCACACCACGTACACCAGCAGCAGCGCGATCAGGACCGCCAGGCCGGTCTGCGGGGCGGTGGCCGGGGCTGGCGTGGGCGACGACATGGGAGCGGGACCTGCGAAGGGGCCGCACAGTCTAGGGGAGCCCATTGCGATTGCGTCAGGCGCGCGGCCTCCAATCGCAGCACGGCGATGGAAACAGGCGTTGCAGCATCGGATCAGCGCGCGGCGCCGCTGTGCAAACGCAGAACAGGCGCCTTGCGGCGCCTGTTCCTCGAAGCATGATCGTCTGGCCTATAGGCCGTCGATCAGTCGGCCCAGCTGCTCGGCTTGGTCGACTCCGGCAGCACCTGCGCCGAGAGCTTCTTGTCCTGGCCCAGCACTTCGATCGCATCGCCCAGGATCGCCGCCGATTCGTGCAGAAGCGGATCGGGACGCTTGTCGGCCAGCTTGTCGCGCGCCGCATCCTTGACGATGTCGCGCTCGCTGGCGCCCAGGCCGTCATCGGACATATCGCCGGCCAGCGGGTCCAGCGGCATGCCCAGCGCCTTGCGTTCTTCCTGACGTCCCTTGCGCAGGGCTTCCTGCTTGTCGCGCTCGGCGCGGCGGTCGGCCTCGTTGAGCGAGACATACTTCTTGGCCGCCTCGGCGCGGAAGTTGGCCACGTCCTCGGACCACCAGGTGTATTCCTTGTCGGTCTTCACCCGCGCCTCGTGCATGGCTTCCAGCTTGGGCAGCAACGGCGCGAAGTTGCCGTACTGGGTGTGCTGGACCGCCGCGATCTTGGTCCACGGCAGCGCGTTGTCGTAGGTGTCCTCGCCGTACTCGGTCGCGTCCATGCTGGCCGGGAACGAGATGTCGGGCACCACGCCCTTGTGCTGGGTGCTGCCACCGGCCACGCGGAAGAACTGGGCGATGGTCAGCTTGAGCTGGCCGAAGCGCTGCCCGCCTTCATTGGCCGGCCAGCGGTCCAGGTCCACCAGGTTCTGCACGGTGCCCTTGCCGAAGCTGGTCTCGCCGATCACCAGGCCGCGGCCGTAGTCCTGGATGGCACCGGCGAAGATCTCCGAGGCCGAGGCCGAACCACGATTGATCAGCACCGCCAGCGGGCCGTCCCACGACACGCCGGCCGTGGTGTCGCCGCTGACCGACACGCGGCCACCGGACTCACGCACCTGCACCACCGGGCCCTGGTCGATGAACAGGCCGGTCAGGTCGACCGCCTCGTCCAGCGAGCCACCGCCGTTGAGGCGCAGGTCCATCACCACGCCATCGACCTTCTGCGTCTTGAAGCCATCCAGCAGGCGACGCACGTCGCGCGTGGCCGAGGTGTAGTCGTTCGGGTTGCGGCGACGGCCTTCGAAGTCCTGGTAGAACGCCGGCAGCTTGATCACGCCGATCTTGCGCTCGGGCTCCGAGCCGCTGGCCGGCAGGGTCATGATCTCGCTCTTGGCGGCCTGCTCGGCCAGCTTCACCTTGTCGCGAGTGATGGTGACCGTGTTGTGCGTGCCGTCCACGCCGGCTTCCGGCGGGATGAATTCCAGGCGCACCTTCGTGCCCTTCTTGCCGCGGATCAGGTCGACCACGTCGTCGGTGCGCCAGCCGATCACGTCCGTGAAGGCGCCATCGCTGCCCTGGGCCACGCCCACGATGCGCGAGCCGGGCTGCAGCTTCTTGGACAGGTCGGCCGGGCCACCGGGCACGATCTCGCGGATCACCACGGTGTCTTCCTGGCGCTGCAGGACCGCGCCGATGCCTTCCAGCGACAGCGACATCTGCTGGTTGAAGGATTCGGCGGTCTTGGGCGTGAAGTAATCGGTGTGTGGATCGACGGCCGAGGTGTAGGCGTTGAGGAAGGTCTGGAACACGTCCTCGCTGTCCAGCTCGTCGACGCTGCGCTGGATGTTGGCGTAGCGCTTGTCCAGGGTCTGGGCGATGGCGTCGGGCTTCTTGCCGGCCAGCTTCAGGCGCAGCCAGTCGTTCATCACCGACTTGCGCCAGATGTCATTGAGCTCGTTGCTGTCCTTGGCCCACGGCGCCTCCTTGCGGTCGTAGTCCCAGCGCTGCTCGGTGTTGAAATCGAAGTTGGCGTTCTTCAGCAGGCCGCGCGCATAGCTGACCCGCTCCGCCACGCGCTTGCGGTAGACCGAAAACATGTCGTACGCCGGGTTCAACTGGCCGCTCTTGATCGCATCGTCCAGCTGCGTGGACAGCGGCATGAAGCCTTCGATGTCCTTGGCGGTGAAGAACTGCTTGCTGCCATCCAGTGCGTCCAGGTAATGCTTGTAGACGTCCTTGGACAGCGCATCGTCCAGCTGGCGCGGGCGGTAGGCGTAGCGGCTGTCGGACAGCAACCCGTAGACCAGCTTGGAGGTGGTCGACTGGTCGGTGGTCGGCCCCATCGGCACCACGCTCGAATCCGGGCGCGCGGCGGCCGGCTTGTCGCCATCGGGTCGCGCCAACAGCGCGACGGGGGCCGACAAGGCCAGGGCCAACAGGGTGTAGGTGAGCTTGGCTTTCATTCGTTGGACTCGCGGCCGGCAGGCCGGTGGATACGGGTGTGGGGAACAACTGGACGCATTGACAGCATCACAGTGCCGAAAGTTGCGTGGGCTGTCACGTGCAATTCCAGCCTAGCGGCGCATCGGTATCGGAATGTGAACGCAAGCAGGTTTTAGCGCCGGATACGACACCGCCGCCGGCCTTGCGGCGCGGCGGCGGATCGGTGTGACCAGGCTGGCGACGATCGCTCAGGCAGCGACGCCGGCACCGGCGGCCTGCTGGTCGGCGTGGTACGAGGACCGCACCATCGGGCCGGACGCCACGTGGCTGAAGCCCAGCTCGTAGCCGTAGACCTCCAGCGCCTTGTAGTCCTCCGGCGTCCAGTAATGCAGCACCGGATGGTGGTGCGCGGTGGGCTGCAGGTACTGGCCGATGGTGATCATGTCCACGTCGTGCGCGCGCAGGTCGCGCATCGTGGCCTGGATCTGCTCGAAGGTCTCGCCCAGGCCGAGCATGATGCCGGACTTGGTCGGGATCTCCGGGTGCTGGGCCTTGAAGTTCTTCAGCAGCGTCAGCGACCACTGGTAGTCCGCGCCCGGACGCACGTTGCGATACAGGTCCGGCACGGTTTCGATGTTGTGGTTGAACACGTCAGGCGGGTTCTGCGCCAGGATCTCCAGCGCGCGCTCCATGCGACCCTTGCCGCGGAAGTCGGGCGTGAGCACTTCAATGCGCGTGCCCGGCGAGCGCTCGCGGATCGCGGTGATGCAGTCGACGAAATGCTGGGCCCCGCCGTCGCGCAGGTCATCGCGGTCCACGCTGGTCACCACGACGTACTTCAGCCCCATGTCGGCCACGGTATTGCCCAGGCTGGCCGGCTCGTTGGCGTCCGGTGGCTTGGGCCGGCCGTGGGCCACGTCGCAGAACGAGCAGCGCCGCGTGCAGACCTCGCCCAGGATCATGAAGGTCGCCGTGCCGTGGCCGAAGCATTCGTGGATGTTCGGGCAGCTGGCTTCCTCGCACACCGTCACCAGGCGGTTCTCGCGCAGCTTGGCCTTGAGGTTGGCCACGGCATTGCCGGAGGGGATTCGCACCCGGATCCAGGACGGCTTGCGCAGCACCGGCGCATCGGCGAACTGGACCGGCGAGCGGCCGATCTTGTCGCCACCGAGCTGCTTGGCACCGGTTTCCAGCGTGGGGGCGGGCGCCGCCGCGGTCACGACCTGCAGCGGAATCTGGCGGGGGGCGGAAGTTTCCATGGCGTCATTCTATCGCCTGGCCCCGCGCGGCGCCTCGGGCGATGTCCCGTCCGGCGGAACGCAGCAGTGCGGGCCAGGCGGCCTTGAAACCCCGCAGCGGCGGGCTGCCCGGGCGAATTCCAGGCAATAAAAAGCCCGAAATGGCTTGCGCCAATTCCGGGCCTGCTCCCTCCCCCACGTCGGGATGCGGGTCAATCCTGCGCCCCGTTCGCGGACATTGCACGCTGCACTGCAAAACAAAGCACCACTGGCAGCTGAAAGCCGATCACTGCGGCCGATCACTTCAAATACGGCGCCTGCGCGTCGTACCAGCGCCTGGCACCGAGGACATGGAACTGATGCTGGCCGCCGCGCAGCTCCACCGCCGTGCCCAGCACGCCCCAGCGCGCGTAGAGATCGCCCTGCGGCTTGGCGCGATCCTTGAGCTGGAAACGCCCGAGCAGGTCGAACCGGTCATTGCTGGCGTCGATGCCCTCCAGCACCAGATCGCGCCGCTGCCAGCGCACCCTCGCCTTGGCCTGGACATTGCCGGCGTCGACCAGCTTGACCATCCACTTGGGGTAATCACGATCCTGCGAGAACAGATCCAGCAGGAAGCCGACATCCTTCATCTTCGCCGTGACATCGCCCTGCACCGCCAAGCGCTTGCCGGCGGCGTCCAGCTGGGTGCTCGGCAGCGCCACCTGCGCCCACCAGCCGCTGCGGCTCATGCTGCCCTGGGCGAAGCTGACGTTCTTCAGCGCCACGCTGCTGCCATCGACCCGGAATCGCTGCTGCGCCAGATCCGCACGCTGCAGCTTGAGATCGACATCCACATCGCCGCGCATCGCGATGCCCGCCACATGCACGGCCGCGCCACGCCCGGCGATGCGCACCCGGCCATTGCCTGCGTTGCCGGCCGCATCCAGCGCCAGCGTGCCGGACAACGTGCCCGAGCCACCGTCGAAGCGCAGATGGTCGTTGGGCAGGAAGCGGTTGTACGCGCGCAGATCCGGTACGCGTGCGTTCTGGAAACTGGCGTTGCCTTGCAGCGACTGGCGCGCCTTGGCCAGGTCGGGATCGCTCTCGGTGTGCAGCTTCAGAGAGTTGCCCTGGATGTACGGGCGCTTGAGGTCATCCAGCGCCGCGACGCTGAACTCGGACATCGCCACGTCGACGATCGAGCGCGTGCCGCCCTTTGCGCCCTGCTTGAGTTGCGCGTGCGCGCTGGCGGTGCCGGTCACGCGCTGGCCCAGCATGTCGGCCTGCGCCTGCACGCGCGGGACATCGACGCGACTGCCCGGCGCCAGCACGCCGTGATCCAGGGTGACATCGCCTTCGACCCGGCCGGCGCCTTCCAGCGACAGCCACGGCACGTTGACGAACAGGGAGGTGACCCACTTGAGCGAGCTGAACTGCCATTGCCCGGCCACGCGCCCGGACGTGCGCGGCAGCAGCGCGCGGAAGTCGGTCAGCGGGATCTGCGTGCCATCAATCTTCAATTCGCTCTGCAGCGCCAGCACGCCATCGACCTGGGCCGGCATGTTCGCTTTCAGATGCAGATCCTGGTCGACCGACAGCTGCGCGGTCAGCGTGCTGTCGTGCACCTGGCCATGCGTATCGGTGATGGCCACCGGCATGCGCCAGGACAACACGCCACCGGGCTGCAGCGCCGCCTGGGACAACGCCAGCGCGCCCTGCACGTGACCCTTTCCGGGCTGCAGGTGCAGCTCCAGTTTGCCGGCGTCGCTTTGCCGTGCGCTCAGCGCCGGCGTATCGCCATCGATCTTCAGGCCGATCCGGGCAAAGCGCAGCTTGTCGATGCCCACCGCTTGCGCGCGCGTCACCGGCGGCATCGCGAACTGCGCTTCCAGCCGCGCGTTCTGCAGCAGCGCGACGTTGTCCTGGATCAAACGTGCCTGCTGGAACGTCGCGGTCGACGGCAGCAGCTCGGCCGGCCCGCCACGCAGGCGCTTGGTGAAGCCGACCTTGGCCTGGCCTTCACCTTCCAGCACTAGCGCATGGAAGCGTCCGCCGTGGAGGCTGTCGCTGGTGATCGAAGGAAAGTTGAGTAGCCAGCCGCCCGGCTGCGGCACCGGCGCGGGAATTTCATCCTCCACGTGCTGCACGTCGCCCGTGACATCGGTGACCTGCAGGCGCGGCACGTAGACCTGCTTGCCCAGCAGTGCCGTGAGCGAGACATGGCCACTGGCCCTATTGGCCTGCAGCGTCCACACCGTGCGCCCGACGTGACCGCGCATCGAGACTTTCCACAGCACCACTTCGCCTGGCCACCACGTCAGCGCCCGGCCCCAATGCATGGCGAACTTGTCAGGCTTGCGATTGATGCTCCACGGCCCGAGCGCGGTGTTGAGATAGAGATTGCCCAGCACCGCATACAGGCCGTAGCCAATCAGCAGCGCCCACAACGTGCGGCGCAGCCAGCGATGGCGTGGAGGTCGGTCCTTCGAGGCGGCAGGCTGCGATGCGGGTTCATCCATCCGCGGAAGGATGCCCGAAACGCGTGATCGCAGCGTGTGGCCTCACCGGGCCGTGATCACGGCCCTGGTGGAACACGTCGCGGCTCAGGCGGCCTGCGACACCTTGCGCGCGCGACGCGCCTTGACCGCCGCGGCCAGGCGTTCGAGCACGGCGACCGAATCGTCCCAGCCGATGCAGCCGTCGGTGATGCTCTGACCGTAGGTCAGCGACTGGCCTTCGACCAGATCCTGGCGGCCGGCGACCAGATGGCTTTCGACCATCACGCCCACGATGCGCGATTCGCCCGCTTCCAGCTGCGTACCGATGTCGTCGATCACGGCCGGCTGGTTCTCCGGCTTCTTGCTGCTGTTTGCGTGGCTGGCGTCGATCATCAGGCGCGCATCCAGGCCGGATTTGTTCAACACCTCACTGGCCGCCTGCACGCTGGCCGCATCGAAGTTGGGCGTCTTGCCGCCGCGCAGGATCACGTGGCAATCGGGGTTACCGGTGGTCGAGGCGATCGCCGACTGGCCATCCTTGGTGACGGCCAGGAAATGATGCGGATGCGACGCCGCGCCGACTGCGTCGACGGCGATTTTCACGTCGCCGCTGGTGCCGTTCTTGAAGCCGACCGGGCATGACAGGCCGCTGGCCATTTCGCGGTGGATCTGGCTCTCGGTCGTGCGCGCGCCGATCGCGCCCCAGGCCACCAGGTCGGAGATGTACTGCGGCGAGATCACGTCCAGGTATTCGCAGCCGGCCGGCAGGCCCAGCGCGTTGATGTCGCGCAGCAGGTTGCGCGCGGTGGCCAGGCCTTCGTTGATGCGGAAGCTGCCGTCCAGATGCGGGTCGTTGATCAGGCCCTTCCAGCCGACGGTAGTGCGCGGCTTTTCGAAGTACACGCGCATGATGATTTCCAGCTCGCCGCCCAGCGCATCGCGCAGCGGACGCAGGCGCCGTGCGTATTCCATCGCCGCTTTCGGGTCGTGGATCGAACACGGGCCGATCACCACGGCCAGGCGGTCGTCGCGGCCGTGCAGGATCTCGTGCAGCGCGGCGCGCGCGCCTGCGACGGTGTCGGAAACCGCGTCATCGCAGGGGAATTCCTCGATCAGCTCGGCGGGCGTGGCGAGCGGTTCGATCTTGCGGATGCGCAGGTCTGAGGTGAGCGGGGCCATCGGGAAAGTCTCTTTGTCGTCGTGTCTTGATTGGGACCGCGAGGTGCGCTGGCAACAAAAAAGCCGCCAGTTTCGCTGGCGGCTTTCGGGATGCGTCTGAAGGGTTTCTTCAGGGTGAACGCGCTCCTTCCTCCGCCGTGGGCTTCGGAAACCAAAAGTAATAGCGGGCGCGGTAGGCGTTCATTGGAGGGCATTGATAACACGACTTTTCGCGATGCGCGAATGTTTCATGTGCAACTCGGCGCAGCGCCTCCATCGCGCAAAAGAAAACCCCGCCTTGCGGCGGGGCTCTCCTGAGAGCGTGGTGCGAGGGAAGCGGGACTTAGAAGCCCATGCCGCCCATATCGCCCATGCCACCACCCGGCGGCATGGCCGGCTCGTCCTTCTTCGGCGACTCGGCCACCATCGCTTCGGTGGTGATCATCAGGCCGGCGATCGACGCGGCGTTCTGCAGCGCGGTGCGGGTCACCTTGGTCGGGTCCAGGATGCCGAACTCGACCATGTCGCCGAACTCGCCATTGGCGGCGTTGTAGCCGAAGTTGCCCGAACCTTCCTTGACCTTGTTGACGATCACGGACGGCTCTTCACCGGCGTTGGTGACGATCTCGCGCAGCGGGGCTTCCATGGCGCGCAGGGCGATCTCGATACCGTGGTTCTGGTCTTCGTTGATGCCCTTGATCTCGCCCAGGTTGGCCTTGGCGCGGATCAGCGCGACGCCGCCGCCCGGGACCACGCCTTCTTCCACTGCAGCGCGGGTGGCGTGCAGGGCGTCTTCGACGCGGGCCTTCTTTTCCTTCATCTCGATCTCGGTCGAAGCACCGACCTTGATCACGGCCACGCCGCCGGCCAGCTTGGCCACGCGTTCCTGCAGCTTCTCGCGGTCGTAGTCCGAAGAGGTCTCTTCGATCTGCGCCTTGATCTGCTTGATGCGCGACTCGATGCCGCCGGTGTCGCCAGCGCCGTCGATGACGGTGGTGTTTTCCTTGGTGACCTGCACCTTCTTGGCGCGGCCCAGATCCTTGATCGTGGCCTTCTCCAGCGACAGGCCCACTTCCTCGGAGATCACGGTGCCGCCGGTCAGCACGGCCATGTCTTCCAGCATCGCCTTGCGACGGTCGCCGAAGCCCGGGGCCTTGACGGCCACGACCTTGACGATGCCGCGGATGGTGTTGACCACCAGGGTCGCCAGCGCTTCGCCTTCGACTTCCTCGGCGACGATCAGCAGCGGCTTACCGGCCTTGGCCACGCCTTCCAGCACGGGCAGCAGGTCACGGACGTTGGAGATCTTCTTGTCGTGCAGCAGGATGAACGGATCATCCAGGTCGGCCGACTGGCTCTGCTGGTTGTTGATGAAGTACGGCGACAGGTAGCCGCGGTCGAACTGCATGCCCTCGACGACGTCCAGCTCGTTTTCCAGACCCGAGCCTTCCTCGACGGTGATCACGCCTTCCTTGCCGACCTTCTTCATGGCCTCGGCAATGATGTTGCCGATCGACTCGTCCGAGTTGGCCGAGATCGTGCCGACCTGGGCGATGGCCTTGTCGTCAGCGGTGGGCTTGGAGATGTTCTTCAGCTCGGCGACGGCGGCGGTCACAGCCTTGTCGATGCCGCGCTTCAGATCCATCGGGTTCATGCCGGCGGCGACGGCCTTCATGCCTTCGCGGATGAACGCCTGGGCCAGCACGGTGGCGGTGGTGGTGCCGTCACCGGCGTTGTCGGACGTCTTGGAAGCGACTTCCTTGACCATCTGCGCGCCCATGTTCTCGAACTTGTCAGCCAGTTCGATTTCCTTGGCGACGGAGACGCCGTCCTTGGTGATGGTCGGGGCGCCGTAGCTCTTCTCGAGCACGACGTTGCGGCCCTTCGGGCCCAGGGTGGCCTTGACGGCATTGGCGAGTACGTTGACGCCGCGCACCATGCGGGCGCGGGCGTCTTCACCGAAACGAATGTCCTTGGCAGCCATTGCGTATTACCTCAGTTGTTCTTGATGTGTAGGAGTAAAGAAGTCGGACGAACCGCGCGCTCAGGCGAGCGTCGCGAAGATGTCGTCTTCCTTCACCACCAGGTAGTCGGTGCCGTCCAGCTTCACTTCCGTGCCGCTGTACTTGCCGAACAGGACCTTGTCGCCGACCTTGACCTGCGGGGCGCGCACGGTGCCGTTGTCCAGGGTCTTGCCAGCACCGACGGCGATGACTTCACCCTTGATCGGCTTCTCGGTGGCCGAGTCGGGGATCACGATGCCGCCGGCGGACAGCTTCTCTTCTTCCATACGCTTGATGACCACACGGTCGAACAGCGGCTTGATATTGCTCATGTCAATCCTCTTAAGTGATTGATTGGACTAGGAAAGGGTCAGCGATGTTAGCACTCGCATATGACGAGTGCCAGCACACTGGAAACGACAGGCCCCGCATCGCAGCGATGCATCGGACTGACAGGGCAGATTGGGCGGTGCGCGCGGCCTTTCAAGGCCGGGAATGGAAATTCCTGCGCAGCGCGGCGTCAGGCGCCGGAAATGAAGAAGGGCACGCATGTGCGGCATGCGTGCCCTTCTAGGGAATGGGTAATGGAATCCGGTTCCGTCAAGCCCTGACTTGCGCCAACTCCCCCCGCCGACGTCCTGTCTATGTCGACGTCCTTGCCGACGGACATAGAGATACCAACCAATGGCGGGCGAAGCAAAGCCTGAACCCCTCCAAAACCCGGGGTCACTAGTGAACAGAAGGGTCAGAAATCCTTCCGAACCCTTATTCCAATGGGTCCCATGCGATACCTAGAGACCGAAAGCGAACAACGTATGCCTATTTTTGGTCAACAGGTTAGTATTGTTGGCACTTTCCATTCCGCTCCGTGGAACGTTTGGCTATGGTCACAAAAGTTTCTGGATGGCGATCGCCACGGAGAGGTTTGATGGATGCACCCGAGCGAGTCCGCATGGCGCGACGCCTTGCGGGTCTTTCGCAGAGTCAGTTAGCAGAAGCGGTTGGGGTGCAGCGAAGTGCAGTCAGCCACTGGGAGTCACCGAAGGGCAAAAGCCCGAGCGTGTCGCACCTGCGTGAGGTCGCCCTGGCGACCGGGACTCAATTTGAATGGCTGGCCACCGGACGCGGCGCGATGACGCTCTCGCGCGATGCCGAGCTGGATTCGATCGCCACCGCCGAGGCGATCCTGGTCGAAGACCCGCTGGAGTTCCGCCTCGTGCGCGCGTTCCGCGAGGCGCCCCTCAAGGCGCGCTTGTCGTTGCTGGAAGTGATGGAGACGCTGGCCTCGCAACGGACCGGGCGCACCCGCCCGCGCGCGACGGTCAGGACGCCCGAAACGCGCAGCTAAGCGCCGTCCCTGCGCCCTACCGGGGGCGAGACCGGACGCGAACGCAGCCGGCCAGACACCATCAGACCCCGCCGCTTTCGCTAAGCTTTGCGGCATGTCCCTGATCCATCGTCTGGCCACGCTGCTGGCCCTGTCCGCCCTCGCCCTGCCCGCTGTTGCAGTCGATGAGTCCAGCCTGTTGCCTGTCGACCAGGCTTTTGCCCTGACGGCGGAGGCCACCGACCAGGGCATCGCGCTGCACTGGAAGATCGCCGACGGCTATTACCTGTACCGGCACCGGACGGCGGTGACCGCCGACGGCGCCGATTTCCAGGCCGGCACGCTGCAGATGCCCGACGGCGACAAGCACACCGACCAGTATTTCGGGCCGGTGGAGACCTACCGTGGGCGCCTGGATGCACTGCTGCCGGGCCAGTCCGCCAGCACCGGCAATGTCACGCTGAAGGTGCGTTACCAGGGCTGCGCCGATGCCGGCGTCTGCTACCCGCCGCAGAGCCGCACGCTGCAGGTGGCGGTCAAACCGAGCGCCGGCGGTGCGCCCGCACCGACCGCGGGCACGGGTGGACTGGGGCTGCCGACGCCAGCCGGCGGCCTGCCGCTGTTCGGCAAGGCCGCGAGCGGCGCGACCGACCAGGCGCCGTTGCCGCAGGAAGACGCCTTCCACTTCGAAGCCATCGCTGACACCGGCAACCAGCTGCTGCTGCGCTTCACCCCGGCCAAGGGCTATTACCTCTATCGCGACCGCACCCATATGACCTTGGCTGGTGCCGAGGGACTGTCGCTGGGCAACCCGAAGTGGCCGAATGGCAGCGCGCATCGCGACGAGCACTTCGGCGAGGTCACGGTGTACTTCGACCAGATCGAAGTGCCGGTGCCGGTCCAGCGCGATCGCGTCGATGCGACCCAGGCGACTTTGCAGGTCACGTTCCAGGGCTGCCAGACCGATGGCATCTGCTATCCGCCGATGACCCGCGAGGTGACGCTGTCGCTGCCGGCCGGCATCATCACGCCCGAAGCCGAGCGCACCGCCGCGCCGATTCCGCTGGAAAACGACCGCGCCACCCCGGCCCCGGCCGCACCGGCCGAGGTTCCGCGCTCGACGCCGCCGCCGGACGTCCTGGCCCGCGCCCAGCAGGGCAACAGCGCCTCCACCTGGCTGCTCGCGCTGCTGGCGGCGCTGCTCGGCGGCCTGATCCTCAACGTAATGCCGTGCGTGCTGCCGGTGCTGTCGCTCAAGGCGCTGTCGCTGGCCGAAGGCGGCCGCGGCGCCGGGCATGCCCGGGCGAGCGCGCTGTCGTATGCGGCCGGCGTGATGTTGAGCTTCCTGGTGATCGGCGGGATCGCACTGGGCCTGCGCGCCACCGGCCAGGCGCTGGGCTGGGGCTTCCAGCTGCAGCAGCCATTGGTGATCGCGGTGCTGGTGTACGTGATGTTCGCCGTGGGATTGAGCCTGTCAGGCGTGTTCGCGGTGGGCTACGGCCTGGCCGGCGCCGGTCGCGGCTTGACCGAACGCAGCGGGCTAGGCGGCGATTTCTTCACCGGCGTGCTGGCGGTGGTGGTGGCCAGCCCGTGCACGGCGCCGTTCATGGGCACTGCGCTGGCGTTTGCGTTCGCCGCGCCGCTGCCGGTGGCGCTGGCGGTGTTCGCGCTGCTGGGCGTGGGCATGGCGCTGCCGTTCCTGCTGATCGGCCTGGTGCCGGCGCTGGCCTCGCGCCTGCCGCGCCCGGGTGCGTGGATGGATACGCTCAAGCAGGTGCTGGCGTTCCCGATGTATCTCACCGCGGTGTGGATGCTGTGGGTGCTTGGCAAGCAGCGCGGTATCGACGCAGTGGCGCTGGCCCTGGCTGGCCTGGTGGTGCTGGCGCTGGGCCTGTGGGCGTTCCAGCGCGTGCGTTTCCAGACCGCGCCGTTGCGCCGCACGCTGGCGGTGGTCGTCCTGCTGGTGTCGGTCGTGCCGCTGGTGCTGCTGCATCGCCTGCCGCCGCCAAGCGCGACCAGCAACACCGCCTCGGCCGATGGCAGCGAACCCTATTCGCCCGCGCGCCTGGCCGAACTGCGCAAGCAGGGCCAGGTGGTCTTCGTGGACATGGGCGCGGACTGGTGCGTGTCGTGCAAGGCCAACGAGCAGGCCGTGCTGAACCGCGATGATTTCCGTAATGCCCTGCGCAGCAGTAACGCGGTGCTGATGCGCGGCGACTGGACCAACGTGGACCCGACCATTACCGCGTTCCTGACCGAATACAAGGCGGTCGGCGTGCCGCTGTACGTGGTGTTCCCCAAGAGCGGCGGCGATGGCGAAGTCCTGCCCACGGTGCTGACCCCGCAACTGGTTCGTGACGCCCTGAAACGCGCCGCCGGGCAATGACGTCCGGCAACACCCGGCTGCTGCTGGTGGCACTGGCGGCCGGCGTGCTGGGGATCGGCGCCGGACTCTGGTCGCAGGGCAGCTGGCACCGCACCGAGGCCGGCCAGCAGGTGCTGCAACGCGCACTGGATGCGCAGGCGCCGGCACCGCCGGCCGGAGTGACACCGGCCGCGCCGGGCGACCCGATGCCGCCGATCCGCCTGCCCGATCTGGACGGCAACGTCGTCGAACTCGCCGCGCTCGCCAAGGGCCGGCCACTGCTGGTGAACGTCTGGGCCAGCTGGTGCGGCCCCTGTATCCAAGAGATGCCCGAGCTGGATCGCTTCGCCGCCGCGCAGGGCGAGCACGGCGTGCAGGTCGTCGGCCTGGCGCTGGATACGCGCGAAGGCGTGCAGGGCTTCCTGCAGCAGGTGCCGGTGCGCTACCCGCTGCTGCTGGAAAGCCCGGGCCCGGCCGATGCCAGTGTCTGGCTGGGCAATCGCGCCGGCGTGCTGCCTTACAGCGTGCTCATCGGTGCGGACGGGCGCGTGCTGAAGCAGCAGGTCGGCCCCTTCGCGCATGGCGAGATCGACCACTGGGCCGCCGACGCGGCGGCGCGTGCCGGCAAAATTCAAACGCGCGATTAAATCACTGCCAAGTTCGGCGAACTGGACAGCATTGCCGGCATCCTCCAGACTGCCGCCTTCGTCGTGGAGCGCCCGATGGTCAACCTGCTGCATCGCCAACGCCGTTCGACTCACCTCCCGCGCGGCGTCCGCATCGACACGATGCCGCCGCGGCACTGATCCGCCCACGACCCGATTGCGCGCGACCCGGCCAGTGGCCCGGTCCGCCCCCTCCTCCTTCGTACCAACCGCACAACCACAGAGGCCTCCATGGACCTGCGCAAGATCAAGAAGCTCATCGACCTGCTGGAAGAATCCAATCTCGCCGAAATCGAGATCAAGGAAGGCGAGGAATCCGTCCGCCTGGCCCGCACGCCCAAGGGCGGCTACGCCCCGGCGCCGATGAGCTACGCCCCGGCGGCCGTGGCCGCCCCGGTCGAAGCCAAGCCGATGCCGATGAGCTCGCCGACCGAAGCCTCCACCGGCGGCACCGCCAAGCCGGGCAACGCCCTGCCGGACGGCCACGTGGTCCGTTCGCCGATGGTCGGCACCTTCTACGCCTCGCCCTCGCCGGACAAGCCGGCCTTCGTCACCGTGGGCCAGACCGTCAAGGCCGGCGAGACCCTGGCGATCATCGAGGCGATGAAGATGTTCAACCCGATCGAAGCCGATGCCTCCGGCACGGTCGTGGCGATCCTGGGCGAAACCGGCCAGCCGGTCGAATTCGACCAGCCGCTGTTCGTCATCGGCTAAGGCGCACCCATGCTGGATAAAGTCGTCATCGCCAACCGGGGTGAAATCGCGCTGCGCATCCTGCGCGCGTGCCACACCCTCGGCATCCGCACGGTCGCGGTGCATTCCACCGTCGACCGCAACCTCAAGCACGTGGCTATGGCCGACGAGTCAGTCTGCATCGGCCCGGCCCCGTCGAGCGAGAGCTACCTCAACATCCCGGCGCTGATTGCCGCGGCCGAGGTGACCGACGCCCAGGCCATCCACCCGGGCTATGGCTTCCTGTCGGAGAACGCCAACTTCGCCGAGCGCGTCGAGGAATCCGGCTTCATCTTCATCGGACCCAAGGCCGACACCATCCGCCTGATGGGCGACAAGGTCGAAGCCATCCGCGCGATGAAGTCCGCCGGCGTGCCGTGCGTGCCCGGCTCGGGCGGCCCGCTGGGCGACGACATCGTCGCCAACACCAAGATCGCCCGCGAGATCGGCTACCCGGTCATCATCAAGGCGGCCGGCGGCGGCGGTGGACGCGGCATGCGCGTGGTCCACGCCGAAGCGGCGCTGAAGTCCTCCATCGAGACCACCAAGGCCGAGGCGAAAGCCGCCTTCGGCAATGGCGAGGTCTACATGGAGAAGTACCTGGAAAATCCGCGCCATGTGGAGATCCAGGTGCTGGCCGACGGCCAGGGCAACGCGATCCACCTGGGCGAACGCGACTGCTCCATGCAGCGCCGCCACCAGAAGGTGGTCGAGGAAGCGCCGGCCCCGGGCATCACGCCCGAGCTGCGCGACCAGATCGGCAAGGTCTGCGTGGAAGCCTGCGTCCGCATCGGCTACCGCGGCGCGGGCACCTTCGAGTTCCTGTTCGAGGATGGCCGCTTCTACTTCATCGAGATGAACACCCGCATCCAGGTGGAGCATCCGGTGACCGAGCTGGTGACCGGCATCGACCTGGTGTGCGAGCAGCTCAAGATCGCCGCCGGCCAGAAGCTCTCGATCAAGCAGAGCGACATCGTGCTCAACGGCCATGCCATCGAATGCCGCATCAACGCGGAGGATCCGGAAACCTTCATGCCGCATCCGGGCCTGATCCAGCATTTCCATCCGCCGGGCGGCCCCGGCGTACGCGTCGATACCCACATCTACGAGGGCTATCGCGTGCCGCCGAATTACGACTCGATGATTGGCAAGCTGATCGTGCACGGCCCGGATCGCGAAACCGCGATCGCGCGCATGCAGGTGGCGCTCAACGAGACGGTGGTCGAAGGCATCAAGACCAACATCCCGCTGCAGCAGCGCATCATGCGCGACAAGGGCTTCCAGGCCGGTGGCCAGAACATCCACTACCTGGAAAAGCGCCTGGCCGAACGCAAGACCAAGGCCATCTCGCTGACCTGATCGATTCCGATCGATGAAGTGAAGCTACGAAAAAGGCGGGGAGTTCCCCGCCTTTTTTGTTGCCTGCGATGTGCGCAAACCAATCGCTTACTTCGGCACGACCTGCTGGCTGTGGCGTACCGGGGTGATGCCGGTGGATGAGGTGGGGTCGACGATCTGCAGGGTTTCGGTGGAACCATCGGGCCAGACGATCTGGAAGGTCGAGCCAGCCGGCAGCGTGGAGAACGGCATGCCGCTCTGCGCACGATAGATCGCCGCCACTTCCGCCGCGCCGGCGCTGCGTTTGGCCTCCGGGCTGGCGACGGTGGTCAGCTGCACCTTGGAGAGGTTGCGCAGGTTGGCATCGCGCGCATCGACGATGACCACGCCCACGGCCAGCGCCGAGTAGGCGACAAACAGCACCGTGCCCAGCCAGAACTTGGCGCCATGCTTCCAGCGACGGTATTTCATGTACGTCCTCCCGAGCCGTTGACCAACGTGCTCACCATGTCATCGAGTGTGCCCGCGCCCTGCCGCGAGACCGCGGCGTCGAGCACGAAGCTTGAGAAATCCTGTGCGCTGTCCTGCGAGCAGATGCCGCCATTGGCGCAGTAGCTGGTCATCAGCGCGCTGCCGGCGCCGCACTCCAGGCCCAGCTTGCAGGCAGCCAGTTGCCAGGCGAGCTGGGTGAACTGGGTGCCGGCCACATAGCCGCGATACGAAGCATCGCCACTGGCGACCGCGCCCATCGCCGGCGACAGCGCCAGGTAGGCCTGCGGGTCGCGCGAGTCCAGCACGCGCTGGACCAGTCCGCGGCGATAGTCGGCGCTGTCTTCCAGCGGCTTGCCCTGAGCGAGCAAGGCGGCTTCGGCGGCCAAGCTGCCGGCTTCGGCCGCACGTAGGCGCTGCAGGGTGACCAGCGGCGCGCCCAGCCCGTCATCGGCGGAAAATCCGGCGCAGCGCTGCGCCACGCGCCCGCGCGCGGCCAGCATCGCGCGCACGCCGGGCGCGGCGCCCTGCGCGTTCAACAAGTCGTCGGCCTGGTAGCCGGCCGGATCGACCGCATAGCCGGCGCAGTAGTCGTAGACGCGGCTGAGCTGCCAGCTGGCCTGCGCGTCGCCGCCATCGGCCGCGGCTTTCAGCTGCAGCGCGTACTGGTGCAGGTCTGCCTGGCCGTCGAAGTCGCCACTTGGGCGGTGTGCCACCGGCACGACGGTCGAAGCGCTGGCATCCGCGTATTCCAGCGGCTCTACAGGCGAAGTCGCACCCGCAGCTGACAGTTCCGCCTGCGGCGCGTCTAAGGAGAGCCGCACCGGCAGCGCCACCGAGGCCCCATCGCGATAGCACCACGCCGCGACCAGCAGCACGGCAGGCGCGAACAGCCAGCAATGTCGGGCGCGGAACAGCGGCATGGACGGCATCGAGACCAGGGAATGGATGGCGCCCCTGACATCCGGCGCCACACAGCGGCCGGAGTTTAATCGATGAGATCCCTCCCAACGGCGCCCCGCATCCCCAAACGGCGCGCCCGGCCGGACATGCGGCCGCCCGGATCTCGCAGTCACTCGGTTGTCGCATCACGCGCACCCGGAGCCGCCCACCGCCTGCAAGTTGACGCGATGCATTCAAGCCACGCCCAGTTTCGATCCAATGATTGGATCAATACAGGCGGAAAGCGGGCAGAACGCGCATTCATAATGCCGCACTGCAACGTACATGACTGTTCCGTCAGCGGTCCACCGGCCCGCGACGAGTCGCACGCAGCGCCGATCCGGTGCTGCAACCGACGGGCCTCGCGCCCTGCTGTCCCTGGGCGTGGCCCTGCTCATCCGCCCGGCATCGATCCCCGCGCATGAAGGCCGCCCCAGGCGTGACGTTGACGCCTTCGACATCGTCATTGCCTGGAGCCACGCAACCATGTTGCCAGCCACCCCCACCACCCGGCGCAAGTTCCTGCTGGGCTCTCTGTTGGCCCTGCCCACGCTGGGCATCGGCCTGAAGCTGCTCACCGCCGCGCAGGCGGCCGAAATGGCCGCGCCGGACCTGGACGCCTACAAGCCCGCGTTCTTCTCCGCCGACGAATGGAAGTTCGTGCTGGCCGCGTGCGACCGGCTGATCCCGGCCGGCGGCAAGGGCCCGGGCGCGCTGGAGACCAACGTCCCGATCTTTATCGACCAGCAGCTGCATGGCGACTTCGGCAGCGAGATCTACCTGGAAGGGCCGTTCGACCTCCACGCCAAGCCCGAGCTGGGCTACCAGCTGCCGTACTCGCCGCAGCAGATCTACCGCAACGGCATCAAGGCGGCCGACGCGTGGTGCCGCGCGCAACACGGCAAGGCGTTCTGCGACCTGGACGCCGCGACCAAGGACGCGGTGCTCAAGGCGCTGCAGGGCAATGAGGTCGACTTCGCCGCGCAGGGTGAAACCACGCTCAAGCCCAGCCAGTTCTTCGGTGAGCTCAATGGCGACAGCAAGAACGGCTACCTCTCCGACCCGATGTACGGCGGCAACAAGGGCATGAAGGCCTGGATCGCGATCGGCTTTCCCGGTGCGCGCGCCAGCTTCGTCGAGTGGGTCACCCAGCACAACGTGAAGTACCCGCTCGGCCCGGTCAGCGTCATGGGCAACCGCGCCTGATCGCGCGCCCGACTTTCTTTCGTATTCCAAGGGATTCCCGTGGCAAACATCACCAATGACGAAGTCGATGTCGTCGTCGTCGGACTCGGCTGGGCCGGTTCGCTGATGAGCATCGAGCTGGCCCAGGCCGGCCTCAAGGTCCGCGCGCTCGAGCGTGGCCCGGACCGCACCAACGCGGACATCAACTACCCCAAGCCCGCCGACCAGTACGCGTACGCGGTGCGCAACAAGATCATGGTCACGCCGCGCGATGGCGCGCTGACCGTGCGCCACAGCAGCGATGAAACCGCGCTGCCTACGCGCAAGTGGGGCGCCTTCGTGCCCGGCACCGGCGTGGGCGGCTCTGGCTTTCACTGGACCGGCGTGCTGATCCGCCCGACCCCGACCGACATCAAGCTCAAGACCTACGCCGACGGCGCCTACAAGAAGGGCCAGCTGGAAGAAGGCATGCAGGTGCAGGACTTCCCGTTCACCTGGGACGAGATCGAGCCGCACATGGACTTCTTCGACAAGGTCTGCGGCCTGTCGGCCAATCCCGGCAACGTCAACGGTGTCATCCATCCCGGTGGCGATCCGTTCGAAGGCCCGCGTTCCAACCCGCCACCGCTACCGGCGCTGAAGGACACGCTCAACAACACGATGTTCGCCGAGGTGGCCAGCAGGATGGGCTACCACCCGTTCCCCAATCCGTCGGCGAACGTCTCCCAAGCCTGGACCAATCCGTACGGCAACCAGATCGCGCCGTGCAATTACTGCGGCTACTGCAGCAAGTATCCGTGCCTGAACTACTCCAAGGCCTCGCCGCAGACCGCGGTGCTCGATGCGCTCAAGCGCATGGACAATTTCTCCTATCGCGTCAACGCCAACGTGTTGAAGGTGGAGCTGCATCCGGACGGCAAGACCGCGCGCGGTGTGACCTATGCCGATGCCGAAGGCAACATCGTCTACCAGCCAGCGAAGATCGTGGTGCTGGCCGGCTTCCAGTTCGTCAACGTGCGCCTGATGCTGCTCTCGGGCATCGGCAAGCCGTATGACCCCAAGACCGGCACCGGCACGGTCGGCCGCAACTACGCGTTCCTCAGCAACGGCGGCGCGACGCTGTTCTTCAAGGACAAGAACTTCAACTCCTTCGCCACCGCCGGGGCGACCGGGCAGATGTTCAACGACGTCTCGCCGGGCAACTTCGATGGCCCGTCGCTGGGCATCCTGGGCGGCGCGAAGATCCACAGCTCGCAGGCCAGCGGCGCGCCGATCGGCGCCGCGCTGCCCAAGGGCACGCCCGGCTGGGGCCAGGGCTGGAAGGACGGGATGGTCGACTGGTACGACCACTCGATGAAGATCAGCATCACCACCAGCTGCATGTCCTACCGCGACCACTACGTCGACCTGGATCCGACCTACAAGGATCCGTGGGGCCAGCCGCTGCTGCGCATCACCTTCGACTGGAAGCAGAACGAGCTGAAGCTGCAGCAGCACCTGCGCAAGATCGTGCTGGACATCACCAAGGAGATGAACCCTGACAGCTTCAGCGAGAGCTTCCTGTCGCTGGATTCGCATTGGGACATCACCAAGTACGTGTCCACGCACAACGTCGGCGGCGCGGTAATGGGTGACAGCCCGCAGACCAGCGCGCTCAACCGCTACCTGCAGAGCTGGGACGTGCACAACGTGTTCGTGCCCGGCGGCAACGCCTTCCCGCAGAACTTCCAGGCCAACCCGACCGCGATGATCGGCGCGATCACGCTGTTCGCGGCCAAGGCGATCAAAGAGCAGTACCTCAAGAACCCCGGCCCGATGGTGCAGGCATGATCAGGAAACTCTTCTTCGCCCTGCTTGCGCTGGCTATCGTCGTGCTGGTCGGTTTGGGCATCGTGGTGGCCACGCACAAGACCCGGCCTGCGCCCATCGCCAGCGCCGCGCAGGACGACACCGCCAAGCTGATCGAACGCGGCGCGTACCTGTCGCGTGCCGGCGACTGCGTGGCCTGCCACAGCGTGCCGGGCAAGCCCGACTACGCCGGCGGCCTGGCCATCAAGAGCGGACTGGGCACGATCTATTCGACCAACATCACCCCGGACAAGACGCACGGCATCGGTAACTACACCGAAGCGCAGTTCGCCGATGCGCTGCGCAACGGCGTGCGTGCCGATGGCGCCAACCTGTATCCGGCGATGCCCTATCCGGACTTCGTCAAGATCAGCGACGAAGACGTGCATGCGCTCTACACCTACTTCATGCAGGGCGTGGCGCCGAGCGACTACGCGCCGCCGCAGACGGCGCTGACGTTCCCGTTCGGCGTGCGCCCGGGCCTAAAGGTATGGAACGCGCTGTTCACCACCGATGCGGGCTTCACCGCGCCGGCCGGCGCCAGTGAGCAGATCGCGCGCGGTGCCTACCTGACCGAAAGCCTGGGCCACTGCAGCAGCTGCCACACCCCGCGCGGGCTGTCGATGAACGAGCAGGCACTGGACAGCGGCGATGCCAAGTTCCTCACCGGCGGCGAACTCAACGGTTGGCCGGTGCCGGCGCTGCGCGGCATGGCGCACTGGTCGCAGCAGGACATCACCGACTACCTCAGCGGCGGCCGCAACAGCACCGCCGCCGTCGGCGGCGAGATGACAGCCGTGGTCGCCAACAGCACCTCGCACATGACCGATGCCGACCTCCAGGCCATCGCCGCGTACCTGAAGTCGCTGCCGGGTGCGGCCGCGCCGACGGCCAAGCTCGACCCGGCCGCCAGCCAGCAGACCATCGCCCGACTGACCGCCGCCAAGGACCTGAGCACCGGCGAGCGCCTGTACCTGGACAACTGCGGCGCCTGCCATTTCGTCAGCGGCCAGGGCGCAGCGCGCGTGTTCCCGCATGTCGATGGCGCCTCGGTGGTCAACGCCAAGCGGCCCGACGGCTTGCTGCACGTGATCCTGGCCGGCGCAGCCACGCCGTCCACGGCCAAGGCGCCGTCGGTGCTGCCGATGCCCGGCTTCGCCAGCCGCCTGGACGATGCCGAAGTGGCCGAGCTGGCCACCTACGTGCGCCAGGCCTGGTCCAACCAGGCGCCGGCGGTGAGCGCCAAGGACGCGGCGCGGGTGCGGGCCTCGCTGCACAAGTAAGCCCTAGCGACATCACGCGCCTCTACGAAAGCCGGCTCCTGCCGGCTTTCGTGCATCTGGCCACAAGCAAAAGTGGGCCGGCGTGCGCTGGCGGCGCGCCGGGGCTTTGAGTAAGGTGGCGCGCCCTGAAAGCTCGCGCGCATTGCGCGGGCGCCACGCCGAGCGCGCCATGCCCTTCCTCGAACTTTCCGTCCCCTGCAGCGAAGCCCAGCAGCCGCGTTACGAACACGCGCTGGAAGACATCGGCGCACTGGCGGTGACCCTGGTCGACGCCGATGCCGAGACCAGCAACGAGCGCGCCATCCTCGAACCCGGCGTCGGCGAGACCCCGCTATGGCATGCGCTGGTGCTGACCGCGCTGTTTCCCGACGACGCCGACGCGCTGGTGTTGCTGGCCGCGCTGGAGGCCTTCGACGCTGGGCTGGACTGGACCCAGGCCTCGTTCCGCATGGTTGAAGACCAGGACTGGGAACGCGCGTGGATCGACCAGTTCGCGCCGATGCAGTTCGGTGCGCGCACCTTCATCGTGCCTTGGAACCATGACTTGCCCGCCGAGGCACAGACCGCCGAGGCGGCGGTGGTGCGCCTGGACCCGGGCCTGGCCTTCGGCTCGGGCACCCATCCCACCACCGCGCTGTGCCTGACCTGGCTGGACACGCTGGCGGGCGCCGGCCAGCTCGATGGCCAGGCCGTGCTCGACTTCGGCTGCGGCTCGGGAATCCTGGCGCTGGCCGCGCTGAAGCTGGGCGCGGCCCAGGCCATCGGCGTGGACAACGATCCGCAGGCGCTGCTGGCCACGCATGACAACGCTGAGCGCAACGGCGTGGAAGAGCGCCTGCAGGTATTCCTGCCCGACGACGAGCCGGTGCAGACCTATCCAGTGGTGGTCGCCAACATCCTGGCCTCGGCGCTGGATGCGCTGGCAGACACCCTGGCCGCGCGCGTCGCGCCCGGTGGCCGCATCGCGCTGAGCGGCATCCTGCACGGGCAGGAAGACGAGCTGCTGGTGCGCTACGCGGCGTGGTTCGACGAGCTGGTCGCCACCCGCCAGGACGACTGGATGCGGATCGACGGCGTCCGTCGCGCGTCTTGAACCCCGTCCTGTTCCCGCGACCGGCCTGCATGGTTGAATACGGCGATGCTTGAATGCCCGCGATGCCTCCATGCGCTGCTCAACGACCCCACCACCGGGTTGCCGCCGGCGCAGTGTCCGCATTGCGGCCAGGACGCGCCGCGCGGCCCCAGCCTGGCCAGCCTGCTGCGTCCGGGCGCACTGGCCCCGGTACTGACCCGCACCCAGGTGACGCAGACGCTGGACTATCCGGCGGCGCCACGCGCGACGCAGGACCCGCCGATCGTCGCCGACAGCGCGCGCGTTGAATCACCGGCCGTGCCCGAACCCGAGGCCGCGCCGATCGCGCCTACGTCCGCCGTCACCGTGCAGCCAGAGATCGAAGTGCCCGCGGACGAACCGCCGTTGCCCGACGAAGACGAATTCATCGTGCCGCCCGACGACCCCAACGACCCAACCTTGCGCGCCGATCATGAGGCCTTCGACGACACGCCTGGTGTCGATGCCGGCCCGAGCTTCGCCCGTGTCGCGCCGCGCGCGCCGCAGGTGCGTATTCCCAGCTGGCACTGGGCGGCACTGGCCGTGCTGACCGGCGTGCTGATCATCCAGATGCTGGTCGCCGATCGCGCGCGCCTGGCCCAGGACGCTGCGTGGCGACCGCTGCTGGAACGTGTCTGCGGCGCGCTGCGCTGCACGCTGCCGGCATGGCAGCAGCCGCAGGCCTACACGATGCTCGCGCGTGACGTGAAGCCACTGCCCGATGCGGCCGGCGTGCTGCAGGTGCGCGCGACCTTCCGCAACGATGCGCGCTGGCCGCAGCCGTGGCCTTCGGTGAGCCTGTCGCTGTCCGATGCCGATGGCCGCATCGCCGGTGCGCGCGTGGTGGTGCCGGCCGACTACCTGGAGCCGGGCCAGCTGCAGTCCACGCTGGCACCGGGGCAAAGCGGCCAGATGACCGTGCGTGTGCGTGAACCGGAAGGCGGCGTGGTCGCCTTCGCTTTCGAGTTTCACTGAACGCGGCAAATTTGGATTTTGGAAGGTGCGCGCGTGCCGGTCACGCGCTAGACTCCCTCCCCCGTCGAGATCCGCCATGCGCGTCGATCACCGACCGGGCCTTCCTTTCGCTGCATCTACACCGGGGACGCCTTGAACGCTGCTTCGACCCGCCAGGACGCCAGTCGTGGCACGCCCAAGTCGCCGTTGCGCGAACACGTCGCGCAGTCCGTCCGTCGCTACCTGCGCGACCTCAACGGCTGCGATGCCGATGACGTGTACGAGATCGTCCTGCGCGAGATGGAAATCCCGCTGTTCGTCGAAGTGCTGAACCATTGCGAAGGCAACCAGAGCCGTGCCGCAGCGCTGCTGGGCATCCATCGCGCGACGCTGCGCAAGAAGCTCAAGGACTACGGACTGGCCTGAACCGGCCTAGTTCGGCATCAGCGTCCAGTACGCCGCGTAGCCCAGCACCACCAGGACGACATAGGCCTGCGCCGTCGCGCGCGCGCCGATCCGCGCCGTGCCCACGCGCGCCAAGCTGCCCACCAGCAACGCCGCCACGATGAAGCGCAAGCCACGCGCGATCACCGTGAACCCCAGGAACACCGGCAGGCCGATCCCGGCCGCATGGGCCTGCGCCGCATAGAGTTTGTAAGGCACGCCGCTGAAGCCGCCCAGCACCACGCCTGGCGCACCAAGGCTGGTCAATTGTTGGCCAACGCCGGCGATCATCGCCGCGGAGATCGCAGGCAGGCGATCGAACACCGCCAGCAGCGCGGCGTGGCCGTGCAGCGACAGCCCATAGAGCAGGCTGCCACCGATCAGGGCACCAACCAGCGCACAGCCGGCCGCCAGCAATCCCGCGCGACGCGAGCGCAGGGCGCAGCGCCCGATCCACACATCCGGGATCACGAAGAACAGCGTGGTCTCGGCGAATCCCCAAAGCAGTGCAACCAGCGCCAGCGGTGGCGTGAGGCGCGCCGCCGATGCCGGCAAGGTCACGCGCGCGGCACCGACGCGGCCTCGCGCAGGCCGTTGCGGACGCGATTGAAGACCGTCAGTGCGCACAGCGCGGCCATCGCGCCGAGCATGCCGGTGACGAAGCCGGCGCCCAGCCAGCCCGCCGCAAGCACGATCCCCAGCGCGCCGATCACGAACGCGCGGTCGCTCTTGCCCATCGGGCCGTCGTAGCGCCGGCTGGCGCCGACCATCAGGCCCAGCACGCCGGCGTATTCGGTCAGCGCCGCCAGCCAGGTCATCGTCCACAGCAGCGGCGCGTTCACCCCGGGCAGTGACAGCAGGCTCAGGTACAGCGCCGCATCGGCGACGACATCGCTCAGCTCGTTGTAATACGCGCCGGGTTTGGACTGCTGGCCGAACTCGCGCGCCAGCATCCCGTCGACCGCATTCAGCGCCATCCGCAGCAGCATCCAGACCGGCAGCAGCGCGTACCAACCCGGCTGGGCCGGCGCCAGCAGATAGACCGCCGCGGCCACCGCCAGCGAAGCCAGCGCCGCGCCCAAGGTGACCATGTTGGCGGTCACGCCGAGCCGGAACAGCCCGCGCACGCCGGGCCGCAACAGGTCCTGGAACCGGCCCTTCAAGGCGTAGATCGACATCCGTATCCCTCCTCCAGCCCGTCCCCCGGGCGCGGGGGCCTACAATACTGCCCCCGCGTCACTTCCCAGCCTGCCATCCCATGTCCTCCGATTTCCTGCCCGTGCGCCGGGCCCTGCTGTCCGTTTCCGACAAGACCGGCCTGATCGATCTGGCCAAGGCCCTGGCCGCCCGCAACGTCGAGCTGCTCTCCACCGGCGGCACCGCCAAGGCGATCCGCGACGCGGGCCTGCCGGTGAAGGACGTCTCGGACGTCACCGGCTTCCCGGAAATGATGGACGGCCGGGTCAAGACCCTGCACCCGCTGGTCCACGGCGGCCTGCTCGGCCGCGCCGGTACCGATGACGCGGTGATGGCCCAGCACGGCATCGCGCCGATCGACCTGCTGGTGCTGAACCTCTATCCGTTCGAGTCGGTCACCGCCAAGGCCGACTGCACGCTGGAAGATGCCGTCGAGAACATCGACATCGGCGGCCCGGCGATGCTGCGCAGCGCGGCCAAGAACTTCGCGCGCGTCGCGGTGGCGACCTCGCCCGATCAGTACGCCGACCTGCTGGCCGAACTCGACGCCAACGATGGCCAGCTCTCGGCCGCCAAGCGCTTCGCGCTGTCGGTGGCCGCGTTCAACCGCGTGGCCCAGTACGACGCGTCGATCAGCAACTATCTCTCGGCCGTCACCGATACGACGACCGCCGTGCCGGCCCGCAGCGCGTTCTCCGCGCAGGCCAACGGCAGCTTCGTCAAGGTGATGGACCTGCGCTACGGCGAGAACCCGCACCAGCAGGCCGCGTTCTATCGCGACCTGTATCCGGCGCCGGGCTCGCTGGCCACCTTCGAGCAGCTGCAGGGCAAGGAGCTGAGCTACAACAACATCGCCGACAGCGATGCCGCGTGGGAATGCGTGCGCCAGTTCGACGCGCCGGCCTGCGTCATCGTCAAGCACGCCAACCCGTGCGGCGTGGCCGTGGGCGTGGCCTGCGGCGATGCGTATGAACTCGCCTACGCGACCGACCCGACCAGCGCCTTCGGCGGCATCCTGGCCTTCAACCGCACGCTGGATGCGGCCACGGCCAAGGTGATCCTGGATCGCCAGTTCGTCGAGGTGTTGATCGCCCCGGACTACGAGCGAGGCGCGTTGGAATACGCGACCAAGAAGGCCAACGTGCGCGTGCTGCGCATCCCGATGGCGCCGCCGTCCCAGCACTTCATCGACACCAAGCGGATCGGGTCGGGCCTGCTGATGCAGACCGCCGATGACCGCGTGGTGACGCGCGACGAGCTGAAGGTGGTGACCAAGGTCTCGCCGACCGAGGCGCAGTTCGCCGACCTGCTGTTCGCGTGGAAGGTGGCCAAGTTCGTCAAGTCCAACGCGATCGTCTATGCCAAGGACAGCCGCACGATCGGCGTCGGCGCCGGGCAGATGAGCCGCGTGTACTCGGCGCGCATCGCCGGCATCAAGGCCACCGACGCGCACCTGGAAGTGCCGGGCTCGGTGATGGCCTCCGATGCATTCTTCCCGTTCCGCGACGGCATCGACGCGGCGGCCGCGGCCGGCATCAAGGCGGTGATCCAGCCGGGCGGCTCGATGCGCGACAGCGAAGTCATCGCCGCCGCCGACGAAGCCGGCATCGCGATGGTGTTCACCGGCGTGCGTCACTTCCGGCATTGAAGCTCGCTTTTTTCGCCGTCATTCCCGCGAAAGCGGGAACCCAGCGACGTTGACCTTGTTCCCACTTCCATCGCCGGTCAGTTGAGCACGAGATCAGGCGCTGGATTCCCGCTTTCGCGGGAATGACGACTTTGGAGATGCCTGAAATGAAAGTCCTCGTCATCGGCGCCGGCGGCCGTGAACACGCCCTGGCCTGGAAGCTCGCGCAGTCGCCGCGCGTCAGTGAAGTGCTGGTCGCACCGGGCAATGCCGGCACCGCGACCGAAGGCCGCTGCCGCAACGTACCAGTCAAGGTCACCGACATCGATGGCTTGCTGAAGCTGGCCCAGGACGAAGGCGTGGCGCTGACCGTGGTTGGGCCGGAAGTGCCGCTGGTGCTGGGCGTGGTCGATGCGTTCCGTGCCGCGGGCCTGCGCATCTTCGGGCCGACCGCCGCTGCCGCGCAGCTGGAAGGCAGCAAGGCCTTCGCCAAGGATTTCTTGGCGCGCCACGGCATCCCGACGGCGTTCTACGCGGTGCATACCGAAGTCGATTCCGCGCTGGCCTACATCCGCGAGAAAGGCGCGCCGATCGTGGTCAAGGCCGATGGCCTGGCCGCGGGCAAGGGCGTGATCGTGGCGATGACCCAGGACGAGGCCGAAGACGCGGTGCGCGACATGCTTTCGGGCAATGCCTTCGGCGATGCCGGCGCGCGCGTGGTGATCGAGGAATTCCTGGAAGGCGAGGAAGCCAGCTTCATCTCGATGGTCGATGGCAGCACCGCGCTGCCGATGGCCACCAGCCAGGATCACAAGCGCGTCGGCGATGGCGACACCGGCCCGAACACCGGCGGCATGGGCGCGTACTCGCCCGCGCCGGTGGTCACCGCGGAAGTCCACGAGCGCGTGATGCGCGAGGTGGTCAACCCGACCGTGCAGGGCATGATCGCCGACGGCGTGCCGTTCACCGGCTTCCTCTATGCCGGGCTGATGATCGACGCCAGCGGCGCGCCCAAGGTGATCGAGTTCAACGTGCGCTTCGGCGATCCGGAAACCCAGCCGGTGATGCTGCGCCTGCAGTCGGACCTGGTGGACCTGGTTGAAGCGGCCATCGATGCCAAGCTCGACGTCACCCAGGCGCTGTGGGACCCGCGGCCCAGCCTGGGCGTGGTGATCGCCGCGGCGCCTTATCCGGAAACGCCCATCACCGGCGAGGTGATCACCGGCCTGGACTCGGTGCCCGGCATCGCCAAGGTCTTCCACGCCGGCACCGCGCTCAACGACGCAGGCGAGGTGGTCAGCGCTGGCGGTCGCGTGTTGTGTGTGGCCGCGCTGGGCGACAGCGTCTCGGCGGCGCAGGCCAATGCCTATGCCGGCGTCGATGCGATCGCCTGGGAACACGCCTTCCACCGCCGCGACATCGGCTGGCGCGCGATCGCCCGCGAAAAGCAGGGCTGATCTTCCAGCTGCACACGCAGCGTTGCTTCACCCTGCTGCCTGATTGAAAGCGCGCCCTCCCGGGCGCGTTTTCTTGTGCGCGCCGCGAAACGCAACACATCAGCGTCGTGCTGCCCTGCGCGTTCGTTGCACGCGAAACCGCGAGTGTTTCGTTGACGTGACAGTTCCGACAGGGAACAATCCGCGCCAGCCACGTTCGCATGGCGCCTTCGCGCGCACTCGCATCCGCCTCAGCGGATCGCTGCAACCAGCAAGCCAACCCTTCCTTCCGCACTGCTTTCAATGCGGGTTGCCTTGTGCTGTCCGCGAACAGGAATGCCATGTCCCTCAACGCCACGTTCCCTGGCGCGCATGCTGCCGCGCGCCGCTCCCTGCTCCACCGCGGCCTGCTTGCCGCCGCCATCCTCACCAGCTTCCACGCCTACGCCGACGACGCGGAGACCGATGGCAAGAAGAAAGCCACCGAGCTCGATGGCGTCACCGTCACCGGCGTGGCCATCGAGAACGGCACTGGCGCGCTCGGCGACCGCAGCGTGCACGACACGCCGTATGCGATCAGCGTGGTTGGCAAAGAGGACATCGAGAAGCGCCAGGTCAATTCGCTCGGCGATGTGTTCTTCAACGATCCGTCAGTGGTGACCCAGGTCAACAGCTACGCCAGCGGCTGGTCCTCGCCGATCATCAACCGTGGCCTGGGGCTCAGCTACGACAGCTATCGCGTCAACGGCCTGCAGGTGTCCTCGTGGGGCGGCGAATGGCCGCTGGAAGTGATGGAGGAGGTGCAGCTGCTCAAGGGCCCGGGCGGCTTCCTGTACGGCTTCGGCGCGCCCGGCGGCATCGCCAACTACATCACCAAGAAGCCCACCGACGAGACCACGCTGTCCGTCAGCGCCGGCTGGCGCACCAGCGGGATTGCCAGCGGCCAGGTCGATGCGGGCGGGCGCTTCGGCGCGGATGACATGTTCGGCTATCGCCTCAACGTGTTCCGCGAAAAGGGGGAGACCTACAACGGCGGCGAAGTGGATCGCAAGGCGGTGTCGCTGTCGCTGGATGCGCGCCTGAGCGATGCGATGACCTGGACCGCAGACCTGATCCACCAGTCGCGCGATCTCAGCGACGAGGCGCCGGCGTTCTACTTCAGCGGCATCACCCAGCTGCCGCGCGCGATCTCGGGCAAGGCCGATCTATCGGTCGATGGCTCGTACTACAACATCGACCAGAACCTGCTCTCCACCGGCCTGGCGTGGAAGATCAACGACGACTGGACCGCGAACCTCAGCTACGGCGTCACCCGCCACGCCAACGACGTCAACAAGATCTTTTCCTACTTCCAGAACGCGCAGGGCGACTACACCGTCAATTCCTACGAGCTGGGCGGACGCAGCGAATCGCGCCAGGGCCAGGCGCTGCTGCAGGGCAAGTTCGCCACCGGCTGGCTGCAGCACCAGCTGGTCGCTGGCGCGTCGTGGCAGCGCGACCTGGGCTGGGACCGCTCGTACAACTACAACCCGATCACCGATGCCAACGGCGATGCGGTGATCCTCAACCTGTATCAGCCGCAGCGGGTGAGCCATGACAGCACCGCGTCGAAGGAGGTCACGCGCGGCGCGGCGACTTTCCAGAAGGCGGTCTTCGTCAGCGACACGATTCAGTTCGCCCCGGGCTGGTCGCTGCTGGCCGGCTGGCGCTACAACGACTACGAGCAGGTCGGCAGCTACCACACCTATCCGGTGACCCCGACCTACGCGCTGCTGTTCAACCCGATCGACCACGTCACGCTCTACGCCAGCTACATCGAGTCGCTGGAAGCCGGCGGCACCGTGGGCACCGACTACATCAACGCCGGCCAGGTGCTCGACCCGACCATCAGCAAGCAATACGAAGTGGGCGCCAAGCTCGACTTCGCCGGCTGGAATGCCAATGCCGCCGCCTTCCGCCTGGAACAGGGCGCGAGCATCGACCAGTACACCGACGCCGGCAAATACCTGGTGCAGGACGGCATCACCCGCTACGACGGCGTGGAAGTCAGTAGCGACGTGCAGCTCACCGCCGGCCTGCGCGTGGGTGGCGGCGTGACCTGGCTGGACACCGCGTACGACAAGCTCTCGCCCGACAATGCGGCCAACAAGGGCAACCGCGTGGCCGGGGCCTCGCGCCTGTCGGGCGTGGTCCACGCCGACTACGACGTGGCCGCCATCGACGGCCTGAGCCTGTATGCCGGCGCGCGCTACTACGGCGACATTTGGTACGACGCGGCGAACACGCTGAAGATGCCGGGCTATACCCTGGTCAACGCTGGCGCCGGCTATCGCATGGCGCTCAATGGCCACGTGGCCACCTGGCGCCTGAGCATCGAGAACCTCACCGACAAGGCCTACTGGTCCAATGCCGGCCTCGGCGTGCCGCGCACTTACGCAGTCAGCGTGAAATTCGACCTCTGAGTTGACGCGACGGCTGGCCACACGGCCAGCCGTTCGCATGGCCTGCGGACGCGCAACGCATCCGCTGCCCGCCGACCGCAGGTGGGCAACGCCTGTCGCACTCCCATCCCAGACCCAAAGCGCCCCTTTGGACTGGCGAAGCGGCTGGCTCCTCAATGCGTCGTCGAAGACGACGTTCGAGACCGAAAAACGAGCCGCCAGATTCCGGTTTTGCGCGCTTCGCGCTTTGCAGCGCAACATTTTGCGTTCGCCGCGTTGCATCAAGAATTTCGCTAAAACCCTGAAATAAAGGGTTTTTTCAATTACCGCCCATCTGCGACGTGATACTCCCCCCGACTATGTTGGCAAGCCCGGTTTTAGGGGTCTAGGCTCCGCCCACGTCAACGCGGCACGCCTGACGATAGCTGTCCACATATCACCGGAGGGGTGTATGTCCACGCTTTCCTTAGCTTCCCGAATCGTCACACCGATTCTCGTCTCCGCTCTCTGCCTGGCCCCCGCAGCCTGCAACAAACAGAGCGCCGAACCCACCGCACAAACTTCCGCCACCGCACCCACCGCCAGTCCGCCGCCAGCGGCCAAGGCGGATACCGATTCCGAGTTCCAGGCCAACGTCGCCAAGCCCGAAAACTGGGGTGGCATCGGCCGCGACTTCGCCCTGACCCGGCACAGTCCGCTGGCCGACATCAGCAAGGACAACGTCAAAGGTCTCAAGGTCGCCTGGGAAATGAAAAGCGGCGCCACGCGCGGCCATGAAGGCCAGCCGCTGGTGATCGACGGCAAGATGTTCACCGTCAGCGCGTATCCCAACATCGTCCATGCGCTGGATATTTCCCAGCCCGGCCAGCCCAAGGAGCTGTGGACCTATACGCCGCAGCAGGACGAGCGCTCGGTCGCGGTCGCGTGCTGCGACACGGTCAACCGCGGCGGCTCCTACGCCGATGGCAAGTTCGTATTCAACAGCCTGTCCGGCGAAGTGATCGCGCTCGATGCCAAGACCGGCAAGGAAGCCTGGAAGTACAAGGGCGCCGACCCGGGCAAGGGCGAGACCATGACCATGGCGCCGATCATCGCCGACGGCAAAGTCATCGCCGGCATCTCGGGCAACGAGTTCGGTGTACGCGGTCGCGTCGAGGCCTTGAACCTGTCCGACGGCAAGCCGGCCTGGATCTGCCACGCCACCGGCAGCGACAAGGACATCTGCCTGGGCAAGGACTTCAACAAGGCGCACCCGGAATACGGCCAGCTCGGCGACCTGGGCATCAAGACCTTCCCGGACAACGAGTGGGAGCGCGGCGGCGGTGCAGCCTGGGGTTGGTACAGCTACGACCCGAAGCTGCGCCTGATCTACATCGGCACCGGCAACCCCGGCCTGTGGAGCCCGAGCTATCGCTGCGGCGCCAAGCCGGTCACGCAGGAAGCCTGCAACAACGGCGACTGGGACAACAAGTGGTCGATGACCATCTTCGCGCGCAACGTCGATACCGGCGAAGCGGTGTGGGGTTATCAGATGACGCCTTTCGACCAGTGGGATTACGACGGCATCAACGAGCCGATCCTGGTGGACATGGACATCGACGGCAAGCAGGTGCCTTCGCTGGTCACCTTCAACCGCAATGGCCATGCCTATGTGCTGGATCGTCGCGATGGCACGCTGCTGCGCGCGCACACCTACGGTCCGGTGGACTGGGCCGAACGCATCGACATGAAGACCGGTCGCCCGGTCAAGGTCGCCGCGCATTCGCCGCTTGAGGTGGGCAAGATGGTCTCGGCCTCGCCCTCGGCGATGGGCACCAAGGACCAGCAGCCGTGCTCGGTCGATCCCAAGCAGCCGAACATCTTCTTCTGCGGCACCAACAACTGGTACATGGAGCTGACCCCGCAGGAACGCGGCCGCACCATGCAGGGCATGCCGTACGTGTTCGCCAACGTGGCGATGAAGCCGCACAAGCCCGGCGCACTGGGCATCGTGAAGGCCTTCGACGTGCTGACCGGCAAGGAGAAGTGGGCGATCGAGGAGAAGTTCCCGACCTGGAGCGGCACGCTGGTGACCGATGGCGGCCTGGTGTTCTACGGCACGCTCGATGGCTGGTTCCGCGCGGTGGATGAGGAGACCGGCAAGAAGCTGTGGGAAGCCAAGCTGCCCAGCGGCATCATCGGCAATCCGATCACCTACAAGGTTGGCAACGAGCAGTACGTGGCGGTGTATTCGGGCATCGGCGGCTGGATCGGCCTGCCGATCGCCGGCGGCCTGGATCCGAGCGATCCGTTCGGCGCGCTGGGCGCCGCGGGCCTGGCGTTCTCCAACGGCTTCGACAAGATCCCGCTGGGCGGCATGGTCCACGTGTTCCACCTGGGCACCGATGGCGTGCCTGCACAGGCCCCGTCCAAGAGCACCGCGTCGGCGACGCCGCTCAAGCACGCCACGCCTGCGTCCTGACGTTTCGCGCTGTCCCCAAGGAGCGGCGGCCGAAGGCTGCCGCTCCCTCCCACACCGATCCAGGCTCCACACCATGCGTACTCCGATGTTGTTCCTCGCCGCTGGCGCGCTCGCGCTTGGCGCCTGTTCGCAATCGTCGTCTTCAAGCAACACGGCCACACCAGGAGCAACTGCGACACCGCCGCCCAAGGTGGCCAGCGTCGCGCAGGCCGACGACAACGCCCCCTCACTGCGCATCTGCGGCGACCCCGGCAACATGCCGCTGTCCAACCAGGCCGGCGAGGGTTACCAGAACAAGGTCGCCCAGGTGCTCGGCAAATCCCTGGGCCTGCCGGTCACCTATTACTGGCGCACCTATTACGAACGCGGCCTGGCCCGCGGCACCATCAACAGTGGCAAGTGCGACGTGTTGATGGACATGCCTTCCGATTTCGAGATGGGGCTGACCACCAAGCCGTATTTCCGCTCAACCTACGTGCTGGTCAGCAGCGGCAGCAAGCCGCTCAAGCCCACCTCGCTGGATGATCCAGCGTTGAAGCAGGCCAAGATCGGCGTGTTCCAGAGTTCGCCCGCACGCGGCGCGCTATACGACCACGGCATCAAGGGCGAAGTGCAGTACCTGTTCTACGACTCGGCGCGCGAGCCCGAGCAGCATCCCGCGCGCCTGGTCGAACAGGTCGCCAGCGGCAAGCTGGACGCGGTCGAATCCTGGGGCCCCGTTGCAGGCTATTACGCCAAGCGCAGCCAACTGACGATGGTGCCGCTGAATCGTATGAGCGACACGGTGCTGGAGTATTCGATGTCGCTGGCGGTGAGCAAGGACAACGCCGCGCTGCGCGACAAGCTGGACAAGGCGTTGGTCGACAACCGCGATGCCATCGCCGCCATCCTCAAGGACTACGACATCCCGCTGGTGGCCTGCACCGACTGCGTGGTGTCAGGCGATGTGCCTTCGCACGGCGCCTATCCGCCACCGCCGCCGTATCGCGATGCGCCGCTGTCCGATCCCAAGGTGCTGGCGCAGATGCAGGCGCGCGTGCAGGCCGGCGCATCGCCCGATGCCGAACTCAGCGCCGCGGTCTCGGCCAACGACCCGGCGCGCGTGCGCTGGCTGCTGGCCAATGGCGCCAACGGCGATGCGCTGGACGACCAAGGCCGCCTGCCGCTGCAACACGCGATCCGCCTGCGCGAGCTCGCGGTCGGCGATGCCCTCCTCAGCGGTGGCGCCAAGCTGGAAGCGCGCGATGGCGATGGCTGGACGCCGCTGATGACCGCGCTGTGGACCGGCGATGCAGAGACCGTCGATTGGCTGCTGCGCAAGCAACCCAAGCTCGATGTCGTGTCCAAGGACGGCTGGACGCCGCTGTCGGTGGCCATCCACAACGGCGACGAAGCGCTGGTGAACAAGATGCTGGACGCGGGTGCACCGCCGGCGCAGGTCAATGCGGCCGGCTTCACGCCGCTGATGTTCGCCGCAGTGGACGGCCAGACCGGCACGGTGCAACGCCTGCTCAAAGCCAAGGTGCCGGTCGACCACGCCAATAAGGCCGGCATCACCGCGCTGATGCTGGCCGTGGCCGCGCATCGCGAGGAACTGGTGCACACGCTGGTCGCTGCCGGCGCCGATCCCCACCACCGCGATGCCAAGGGCGACAGCGCACTCAGCCTGGCCCAGCAATCCGGTAACGCCAGCTTGCTGGCGCTGGTCTCGGGGCAAGCCAAGCGCTGACACCCAACGCCCAGCACCCGCGCAAGCAATCAAGGAGGAACACCCATGCTCCATGAAACACGCCTCACGTTCACGTCCCTGCTGTTGGTCTCGCTGACGGCCCTGGCGCTGTCGGCCTGCGGTGAGAAGGCCCAACCGGGCGGCCCGGGGACCGAAGCCGCCGCTGCGACGGCCGCGCCTGCGGCATCGCCACCTGCGGCTTCCACGCCCGTGGCTGCCGCCGCCCCGACCGGCGGTGCGACCGAAGCCGCGCCGTCGGCCAATCCCACGCCGATCCCGCACATCGATCCGATCAAGACCTCGCCGGAACTGGCCGCCGAGGGCAAGAAGCTCTACTTCACCGCCGGCTGCAACGCCTGCCACGGCGGCACCGGTGGCGGCGGCATGTGCCCGCCGCTGATCAACAAGATCTGGGTCTACGGCAGCGACGACAGCACCCTGCATGCGCTGATCAAGGAAGGCTCGCAGGCCATGCAGACCACGCACGGACTCAAGCGCGTGGGCCACGAGAACGTGGTCGGCATCATGCCGGCGTTCGCGCCGATCCTCAGCGACGAGGAGATCAACAAGGTCATGGCCTTCATCCACTCGATCAATCCCGACGCGGGCAAGGGCGAGACGCCCAAGGCCGGCGATGCGGCAGCACCGGCGGCCGCTGGCAGCGGCTCGTGAGCGCGCTGCGTTGGCGCTGCGGCGGCGTGCTGGCCGCCGCCTCGTTCGCCCTGCTGGCGGCATGCCAGCCGCAAGCAGCGACCACCGCAAACGCCGACACGGCGCCCGCACCTGCAAAGGCCGAAGCGCCGGCCACGCCAGGCGTGTCCGCCTACGTGCCCAACCAGAAGGACGGCACGATCTCGGTCATCGATACCGGCAGCGACACCGTCGTGCGCACGCTGTCGGCCGGCGGCGCGCTGGGCAAGCGCCTGCAGCAGATCGCGCTCGGTCCGGACGGGCAATCGCTGTATGTGGTCGATGCCGAACACCATCGCCTGCTGCGGGTGGAGATCGCGGGCGACAGGGTGATTGGCGAACTTGATATCGGCGAAGGCGCCGAAGGCGTTGGCCTGTCGCCGGATGGCAGGCAACTGGCGGTGTGCGTGGAGCTGCAGAACCAGGTGATGTTCGTCGATGTCGCCAAACTGGCCGTGACCGGCCACGTGGACACGCAGGGCAAGGCGCCGGAACACTGCGCGTGGACGCCCGATGGCGCCCAGGTCATCACCAGCAACGAGGCCTCCGACAGCCTGGATGTGATCGACGTGGCCGCCGGCAAGTCCATCGCCAGCATCGCCACCAGCGGGCATCCGCGCGATATCGCCTTCGCCGCCGATGGCCACACCGCCTACGTGGCGCAGGAATCGGCCAACGTGGTGGATGTGATCGACCTGGCCACGCGCAAGAAGATGCGCAGCGTGGCCGCCGGCCTGCGCACCGCCGGCGTGGTGGTGTCCGACGACGGCAGCCGCGTCTACGCGTCCAACGGCGGCGGTGCCAGCGTCACGGTCAGCGACGGTGCCAGCGGCAAGCTGCTGGTGGAAATCCCGGTCGGCCAGCGCCCGTGGAATCCCTCGCTCACCCCCGACGGCCGCAAGCTGTACGTGGCCAACGGTCGCTCCAACACGGTCAGCGTGATCGACACCGCCGCGATGAAGGAACTCAAGCAGATCCCGGTCGGTGAGATGCCGTGGGGCGTGGTGATGGGCCGCTGACGCGCGGCCCGCTTCAAGGCCGCAGCGGGAACGTCCGCCGTCCCGGCCCGTGGGCCAAACCGCCCGCGACCGTTCACGCGGTGTGGAAGGTGCCAGCGATAATGCCGGCCCCTTCCCCGTGCCGCGTATGTCCCAGATCGAATCCCGCCTGAGCCGCCTGTGGGCCCACGAAAAGGCCAGCTATGGCCTGCGTGTGTTCATCGCGCTGGGCGTGGTGATGGGCGTGTGCTGGTACCGCGGGCAGCTGCTGGCGATCCCGACGCTGTTCCTGGGCATCATCGCCAGCGCCCTGGCCGAGACCGACGACAACTGGCTGGGCCGTACCAAGTCCGTGCTGCTCTCGCTGCTGTGCTTCACCCTGGCGGCCAGCGCAGTGAAGCTGCTGTTCCCGTATCCGCTGCTGTTCGTCGGCTCGATGGCGGCGGCAACCTTCTGCCTGACCTTGCTGGGCGCGCTGGGCGAGCGCTACGCCTCGATCGCGCTGGGCACGGTGAGCCTGTCGATCTACGCGATGATCGGCATGGACCACGGCATGGGCCAGGCCGCCAGCAGCAGCCTGGCAAGCTGGCAGGGCACCGGCCTGCTGTTGCTGGGCGCGGCCTGGTACGGCTTGTTGTCGATCCTGTGGACGACGCTGTTCGCCAATCGCCCGGTGCGCGAGCGGCTGTCGCAGCTGTTCTGGGAGCTGGGCAAGTTCCTCAAGCTCAAGGCCGACCTGTTCGAGCCCGTGCGCCAGGTCGATCAGCAGGCGCGCCGGCTGGCCCTGGCCAAGCAGAACGCGCGCGTGGTCGAGGCGCTCAACGCAGCCAAGACCGCGATCCTGTCGCGCTTTGGTCGCTCGGGCCGGCCGGGCGTGCAGTCGGGCCTGTATTTCCGCCTGTATTACATGGCGCAGGATTTCCACGAGCGCGCCAGCTCCTCGCACTATCCGTACGAGGCGTTGACCGATGCGTTCTTCCACAGCGACGTGCTGTACCGCTGCCAGCGCCTGCTGGGCCTGCAGGGCAAGGCCTGCGCCAACCTGGGCGCGGCGATCCGCCTGCGCACGCCGTTCGAATATGGCGAGCAGACCCGCATCGCCACTGCCGACCTGGGCGAGTCGCTGGCGTTCCTGCGCGCGCAGAAGAACCCGCGCTGGAATCGCCTGATCGGTTCGCTGGAGCTGCTGGGCACCAACCTGCAGACCATCGAACGCCGCCTGAGCGAAACCGCGCTGTCGGACACCACCACCGAAGGCATCGACACGCGCCTGCGCGATTCGGCGCCGCACACGCTGCGCGAGATGGCTACGCGCCTGGTGGCGCAGTTCACGCCCAAGTCGCTGCTGTTCCGCCACGGCCTGCGCATGGCGATCGCGCTGGCGGTCGGCTATGGCGTGCTGCGCGCAATCCATCCCGAACACGGCTACTGGATCCTGCTGACCACCGCCTTCGTGTGCCGGCCCAGCTACGGCGCCACGCGCCTGCGGCTGGTGCAGCGCATCGCCGGCACGCTGGTCGGCCTTGGCATCACCTGGGCGCTGATGCAGCTGTTCCCCGCGACCGAACTGCAGCTGATCATCGCGCTGGTCGCGGCGCTGCTGTTCTTCATCACGCGCACCGACCGCTACATGCTGGCCACCGCCGCGATCACGGTGATGGCGCTGTTGTGCTTCAACCTGCTGGGCAACGGCTTCGTGCTGCTATGGCCGCGCCTGCTGGACACGGTGATCGGCTGCGTGATCGCCGCCGGCGCCTCGTTCCTGATCCTGCCCGACTGGCAGGGCCGGCGCCTGCACCTGGTGATGGCCACGGTGGTCAACGCCTGCATCCGCTATCTGGACGAAGTGCTAAGCCACTACCGCGGCCGCGGCGGCGATGACCTGAGCTACCGCATTGCCCGCCGCGACATGCACAACGCCGACGCCGCGCTCTCGGCCGCGCTGGGCAACATGGTGCGCGAGCCCGGCTACCTGCGTCGCAACCTGGATGCGGGCTTTCGCTTCCTGGCGCTGTCCAACACGCTGCTGGGATTTCTCTCTGCGCTGGGTGCGCATCGCGCGCCACTGGCGCCGCATGCCGACGATGCGCTGGTGGACGAAGCCGGTGCGCGCCTGCGCACCGCGCTGGATCTCACGGCCAAGGCCCTGTCCGCACGCCAGCCGCTGCCGCAGGACCTGGATGCCGGCGTCGGCGTATTGGCGGACACGCTGGAGCAGATGCCCGAAGACACCGACGACAAGCAGCGCCTCCTGCGCACACAGCTCGCGTTGATCCTGCGCCTGTTGCCCAAGCTGCGCGCAGCGGCGGATGAAGTGATCGCCGGGCCCGCGCCTGAAGCGCCCACGCCTTCGGCCGCCACGCCGGCCTGAGCGCGACGCAGCGTTGCACGCCGTGCGGGCGCGCTGGACCTGATCGCAACATCGACGCGCGCAGACTGGGGCGCATTGGCCTGACGCCTGCCGTCGGCCCCGCCTCTCATCCCCCAAGGAGCTGCGCATGAAGATCGACCTCACCGGCAAGACCGCCCTTGTCACCGCCTCCACCGGCGGCATCGGCCACGCCATCGCCTACGGCCTGGCCGAATCGGGCGCGCACGTGGTGCTCAACGGGCGCAGCCAGGCCAGCATCGACACCGCCAAGGCCAAGCTGCTGGAACGCCTGCCCGATGCGAAATTCAGCGGCATTCCGGCCGACCTCTCCGATGCAGCGCAGACCCAGGCGCTGATCGACGCGTTGCCGCCGATCGACATCCTGGTCAACAACGCCGGCATCTTCGGCCAGGTGGATTTCTTCGAGACCGATGACGCCGAGTGGGATCGCTACTGGCACACCAATGTGCTGTCCGGCGTGCGCCTGTCGCGTGCGCTGTTGCCGGCGATGGTCGACAAGGGCTGGGGGCGCGTGGTGTTCATCAGTTCCGAATCGGCGCGCAACATTCCCGCTGACATGATTCATTACGGCGTCTCCAAGACTGCACAGCTCTCGCTCTCGCGTGGCCTGGCCAAGCGCGTGGCCGGCAGCGGCGTGACGGTCAACGCGGTGTTGCCCGGACCGACGCTGTCCGATGGCTTCGCCACGATGATGGAAGACGAGGTCAAGCGCACCGGCAAATCGCTGGAGGAACTCGGGAAAGCCTTCGTCATGGCACATCGCGCCTCGTCGGTGATCCAGCGCATGGCCAGCGTCGAGGAAGTGGCCAACCTGGTGGTTTACGTGTGCTCGCAGCAGGCGTCGGCCACCTCGGGCGCGGCGCTGCGCGTGGATGGCGGCGTGGTCGACGACATCGTCTGATGGCGTGCGCCCCGCGCAGGACATCGGCAGCCCCGATGTCTTGCGTACCATGACGGCCATGACGCTCCCCCGCTTCGACGCGCGCCTGGCGCTGACCCTGCTGGTCGCCGGCACGTTCTTCATGGAGAACCTGGACGCGACGGTGATCACCACCTCGCTGCCGGCGATGGCGCGCGATTTCGGCGTGGCGCCGGAACACCTGTCGATCGGCGTCTCGGCCTACCTGCTGGCGCTGACGGTGTTCATCCCGATCAGCGGCTGGGCGGCCGAGCGCTTCGGTGAGCGGCGCATCTTCGCCAGTGCGATTGCCGTGTTTACCGTGGCCTCGCTGCTGTGCGCGATGAGCGGTTCGCTGTGGAGCTTCACCGCCGCGCGCGTGCTGCAGGGCATCGGCGGGGCGATGATGGTGCCGGTAGGCCGGCTGGTCGTGCTGCGCGACACGCCCAAGGAAGGCATCGTCAAGGCGATCGCGATCCTCACCTGGCCGGCGCTCACCGCGCCGGTGCTCGGGCCGCCGCTAGGCGGCTGGATCAGCACGCACTGGAGCTGGCACTGGATCTTCCTGCTCAACATCCCGCTGGGGCTGATCGCGCTGATTGCGGCGCTGAAGCTGGTGCGCAACAGCGATGCACCGCGGCAGCCGTTCGATACGCGCGGCTTCGTCCTCAGCGGGCTGGGTTTTGCGCTGTGCATGACCGGGATTGAGCTGGCCAGCCGCAACGACCTGCCCGGCTGGTGGTGGCCGTGCGCGCTGCTGGCCGGCATCGCTTTGCTGGTGCTGTGCGCGCGCCACCTGCGCCACACGCCGCATCCGCTGTTCAACCTCGACCCGCTGCGCATCGCGACCTTCCGGGTGACGGCGGTGGGCGGTTCGCTGTTCCGCACGGCGATCTTTTCCGCGCCGTTCCTGCTGCCGCTGATGCTCCAGGTGGGCTTCGGCTACAGCGCGCTGGAATCGGGCACGCTGCTGCTGTGGCTGTTCGCCGGCAATCTGGCGATGAAGCCGGGCACCACCTGGATCATGCAGCGCTTCGGCTTCCGCACCGTGCTGGTGGCCAATGGCCTGCTGGTGGTCGCCGGCTTCGCCGCCTGCGGGCTGCTGGGCGCCGAGACGCCGCGCGCGCTGGTGATCGCGCTGCTGTTCGTCACCGGGATGAGCCGCTCCATGCAGTTCACTGCGCTCAACACGATTGGCTTTGCCGACCTGCCGCCGGCCCAACTGCGCGATGCCAACACACTGCTGTCAGTGGTGCAGCAGATGAATGCCGGCATGGGCATCGCGCTGGGCGCGCTGGCCCTGTCGCTGGCCCAGCTGCTGCGCGGAACGACCGACGCCATCGCGCAGGCCGGCGATTTCCACCTCGCGTTCTGGATGATGGCGGGGCTGGCCCTGCTGGCGATCGTCGATGCGCTGCGCCTGCCCGCCGACGCCGGCGCCGGCGTGCTGGCCCGCCGCGGCGCCTGAGCGACTTCCGCAACGCCGCGCTTTGCCCTAGGCTGCGCGCAGCTTTCGCATGGAATCGCGCATGTCGTCGGGACACAACCAGTTCACGCTGCTCAAGCAGCGCCGCTTCCTGCCGTTCTTCGCCGTCCAGTGTTTCGGCGCGCTCAACGACAACGTGTACCGCCAGGCGATCATCGGCCTGCTGTTCTACATGGGCATCACCCAGGCCGAGCGCACGCTCTATACCAACCTGGCGCCGGCGCTTTTCATCCTGCCGTACTTCCTGTTTTCCTCCATCGCCGGGCAGATCGCCGAGCGCATGGAGAAGCAGCGCCTGATCGTGATCACCACCACGATGGAGATCGCGATCATGACGCTGGCCGCGGTCGGCTTCATGACCCAGAACATGACGATCCTGCTGATCGCCCTGTTCGGTACCGGCACGCAGTCGACGCTGTTCGGCCCGGTGAAGTATTCGATCCTGCCCTCGGTGCTCAAGCCGGAGGAACTCACCGGCGGCAATGGCCTGGTCGAGATGGGCACCTCGATCTCGATCCTGGTCGGGATGATCTTCGGCGGCCTGATCTTCCAGCTCGCCGGCACGCACGGGCCGATCACCGCGGCCACCGCCGTGATCGTGCTGGCGGTGACCGGTAACACCATCGCCCGCATGGTGCCGCGCGTGGACGCCGGTGCGCCAGAGCTGAAGGTCAACTGGAACCCGATCCCCGAAGCGCTGGCCATCATCCGCCTGTCGCGCAAGCAGCTGGCCGTGCGCAACGCGATCCTGGGCGTGTCCTGGTTCTGGTTTGTCGGCACCGTGCTGACCGCGCAGCTGCCGACCTATGCCGAGGTGAATCTGGGCGGCCAGCCCTCGGTCTACATCTTCGCGCTGGCGCTGTTTTCCATCGGCACCGGCACCGGCTCGCTGCTGTGCGAAAAGCTCTCCGGCCGCACGGTGGAAATCGGCCTGGTGCCGCTGGGCGCCTTCGGCATGAGCGCGTTCCTGCTGGACCTGTACTTCGCGCGGCCCGGCGCGGCGGCGCAGACCGGGCTGACGGTCCTGCAGTTCCTGCAGGCGCATGGCAGTTGGCGCATCTGCATCGACCTGGTCGGCATCGGCCTGTTCACCGGCTTCTTCGTGGTGCCGCTGTTCGCGCTGATCCAGAGCCGCACGCCGCGCAATGAGCTGTCGCGCGTGATCGCCGCGGTCAACATCCAGAACTCGTTGTTCATCGTCATCGCCGCGGTGCTGGGCATCGCGGTGCAGCGCTTCCTGGGCTGGACGATTCCGCAGGTGTTCCTCGCCCTGACCATCGCCAATGTGATCGTGGCGGTGTGGATCTTCTCGATCGTGCCCGAGTTCCTGATGCGCTTCCTGAGCTGGGTGATGGTGCGGGCGCTCTATCGCCTGCGGTTGAAGAACATCGAAGCCAGCATCCCCGCCGAAGGCCCGGCGCTGATCGTGTGCAACCACGTCAGCTACATGGATGCGCTGATCCTGTCGGCGGCGATCCCGCGGCCGGTGCACTTCGTCATGTACTACAAGATCTTCAACATCCCGGTGATGCGCTGGATCTTCCGCAACGCCAAGGCGATCCCGATTGCCGGCGCGCGCGAGAACCCGCAGCTGATGCGCGAGGCCTTCGAGAAGATCGACGAAGCACTCGCTGCCGGCGACCTGGTCGGCATCTTCCCCGAAGGCGCATTGACCCGCGACGGCGACATCGCCAGCTTCAAGTCCGGCGTGGAAAAGATCCTGGAAACACGCCCGGTGCCGGTGGTGCCGATGGCGCTCAAGGGCATGTGGACCAGCATGTGGTCCACGCGCGACTCACGCCTGCGCCGCATGCGCGTGCCACGCCGTTTCCGCGCGCATATCGAAGTGGTCGCCGACGCGCCGATGCCTGCCGACAGCCGCTCAGAACAACTTGAAGCCAAGGTGCGCGCCTTGCGTGGCGACGATGCCTGAGCCGGCAGGTCAAGACTTGCTGCTAGTATTTCGACGGGGCCCGCATCGGCGGGAGAAAGAGTAATTTTGGGGAAGTCATGAGCGCAAACAGGGAGTACGTCCCGAACTATCTGGTGTGGGCGATTTTGTCCACGCTCTTCTGCTGCCTGCCGCTCGGCATCGTGTCGATCGTCTACGCGGCGCAGGTCGACGGTCGCCGTCTGGCGGGCGATCTCAACGGTGCACGTGAGCTGTCGCACAAGGCCAAGATGTGGGCAATCTGTTCGGCAATTGCGCTGCCGGCGCTTGTCATCCTCTGGTTTGTTTTTTTTGGCGGCTTGGCAACGCTGGGAGCACTGGCTTCCGGCGGCGTGCATTAAGCTGATCACATCATCGACGTTGGGAGAGACGCATCATGAGCACAATTCCTCCGCCACCTGGCCCGCCGCTTCCGCCATCGGAGCCGCCGGTGTACACCCCGCCGCCGCAAGAACCACCGCCATATGTTCCGCCGCCACAGGTGGCTGCGCCGGGCCCGATTCCTAACCATCTTGTGTGGGCGATCGTCGCCACCGTGTTCAACCTTTGCGGCGTATGCGTGTGCCTGGGCATCGTTGGCATCATCACCGGTATCGTGGCCATCGTTTTTGCAGCCAAGGTCAACGGCCTGCTCGCAGCGGGTGATTTTGACGGCGCTGCGCGCGCCTCCAACACTGCAAAGATTCTGTGCTGGGTCACGACGGGCTTTGCCGCGGCAGGCATCCTGTGGATTGCTTACAGCTTCACGCTAGGCGGCGGCATGGCAGAGTTCAACTCTGCGATGGAGCAGTACAAGTCTCAATTGCACCAGTGATCGCGCTGACGCGACCACGTGTCGCGTTGTTGGCGGCCACCGTCCCAGTGGTGGCCGCCAGCATTTGGGTTCTGCGACACGTCAATCCAAACCTGCCAGGCAATCCATTGCCGCCATGCGCGTTCCACGCGCTCACCGGCTTCTGGTGCCCCGGCTGCGGCATGACGCGTGCCCTGCACGCACTGATCCACGGCGACGTGCTGCTCGCCTTCCACATGAATCCGCTCGGCATGCTGATGCTGCCCGCGCTGCCCGCGATGCTGTTCTGGTCGTGGGGATGGCAACCGCGCGTGCTGCAGCCGGTGATGCGCTGGCTGATGGACCCACGCGTGTGGCTGGCGGTGATTCCCGCCTACTGGTTGCTACGCAACCTGCCATGGGCGCCGTTTAGCTGGATGGCGCCGCCGGGCTGAAGGTAAGTCCGCGCCGATAGCGCTATTGCTCGCTGCAAAAGCTCACTTCAATTTGATCTTTGCTGCCTTCCGTGGCGAAGCATGACGGCCTTTGGATCGCCCGGCCCGGCCATCCATGGCCGTGCGTTCGCTGACCTGCGAGGCAGGGCCTCGCAAACAGGTCAGCTCACCCAACCAGCAATGACGAACAGCGCCAGCAGGGCGAGCCACAGCAGCAGGATGCGCCACACAAGGCTCATCGCATCGCGCAATTCCGGCATGTCCAGCAGCTGTGGCGGCGACACGCCATCGGCGATGTAGTCCTGCGCTTCGTCGGCCAGCTCGGCGTTGACGCTGGCGCGTGCGGCGAAGCCGAGGAAGCCGGTGTCCAGCTGCCAGCGATTGCCGCCACCGGCACGCCAGGCGTTGAAGACCGCGTCGAAGTGGCTCATCAGCGCCATCGACAGCGTCATCAGCTGCGCGACCGGCCAATCCATCAGCAGCAGCAGGCGCTGCGCGCCTTCGCGATGGGCCTGCGGCAGGCGCGCGGCCGTGACGCCCGTGGCCGACAGCGCGCACAACCGGTACAGCACCGCGCCGACCGGCCCGGCGATGAGGAACCAGAACAACACCGAGAACCAGCGCGTCAACGCGCTGCGGAACACCGCTTCGACCAGCACCGGCGCCTCGGCCCGCGGCGCACCGGCGTCGGGCCACAGCTGCGACATCGCCACGCGCTGGTCGACCGGATCTTCGGCATCGAGCACCGCGCGCACGTCGGCATCCAGGTCGCGCGGTCCCCAGGCCCAGACCAGCACCGCCACGCCGAACAGCAACCCCAGGAAGCCCAGCAGCGGCGCGTGCAGCCACCATTGCAGCAGGCCGACCACCAGCAGCCACGGCACGATCGTCACCGCCGCGCCAGCCGCACCCGTCCAGACGCTGTTACCGCGCAGTTGCTGGTCCAGCCATAGCTGCCAACGCGCGATCAGGTCGTGCCGGCGCCACGCGGCCACCGCATGCGGGGCCAGCTGGCCCAGGACGATGGCGACGACAACGGCGACGAGGGTGATCGACATGCCTGCATTCTCTCCCGTGTCGATGTCAGATGCCGCCGACGCGCAGGCGCATCATGCGGTCATCTTCCGGTACCAGTGCTCGATGAGCGAACGCGAGATCGAAATCCGCGGCGACAGCAGCAGCGTGCCTTCGCCGCGGATCGCAGCACCGACTTCCTCGACGGTGAACCAGCGCGCGTCTTCCAGCTCGCCATTGACCGTGGGCACGCCGGCTTCGGCATCGGCTTCGAAGCCCAGCATCAGCGCGCCAGGGAACGGCCACGGCTGCGAGCCCAGGTAGCGCGCCGCGCGCACGCGGATGCGGGTTTCTTCCATCACCTCGCGCGCGACGGTCTGCTCCAGGCTTTCGCCCGGCTCGACGAACCCGGCCACCACCGAATAGCGATTCGGCGGCCACGACGCCTGGCGCCCCATCAGCAGGCGCTGGCCATCGCTGACGGCCATGATCACCGCCGGGTCCATGCGCGGGTAATGCTCGGCGCGGCACTGCGTGCAGCGCGCGGTGTAACCGGCGCGGCGATATTCGACCTTGCCGCCGCACACGCTGCAGTGGCGCGTCTTGCGCTGCCAATGCAGCAGCGCGCGCGCTTGGGCGAATGCGGTGGAATCGGCATGCGCCCATTCGCTGGCCGCCTGGCGCAGCTCCATGCGGCCGGGCACCTCCAGCGCAATCACGTCGGAAGAAATGGCGAACCACGCCACCTGCCCGCGCATCCCCAGGAAGATCGCCTGCCCCGGCCCGCCGCCGATCTCTTCACCTGTGGGCGCCAGCAGATTTCCATCGGCATCGGCAAAGCACAGGCCTTCCAGGTCAATCACCAGGACGCGTGCCTGTGGCCACAGCGCGGCCAGCGCCTTGCCGTCGTCGCGCAGCGCGTCGGCGCGGTCCAGCGGTTCGGCCACGAACGAAAAACCGGACAGCGGTCCGGTTTCGGTCGGGTGCGGCAACGGGGTTCCGGTCGCGTCGGCCGGCATCACATGCTGAAGCTGCTGCCGCAACCGCAGGTGGTCTTGGCATTGGGATTGCGGATCACGAACTGCGCGCCGGTGAGGCTCTCGGTGTAGTCCACCTCGGCGCCCATCAGGTACTGCAGGCTCAACGGATCCACCAGCAGGGTGACTTCATCGGTCTTGACCGCCAGGTCGTCCTCGGCGCGGTTCTCGTCGAATTCGAAGCCGTACTGGAAGCCCGAACACCCGCCGCCTTCGATGTACACCCGCAGCGCCAGGTCGGCATTGCCTTCCTCGGCGATCAGCTCGCGCACCTTGGCGGCGGCGGCGTGGGTGAAGTTGAGCGGCCGGTCCAGCGACTGGTAATCCGGTGCCGGTGCGGCGGTAGGCAGGGAGACGAACGTGCTCATGCGTGCAGGATGGGGCCAGCCGGCGGCCAGTTCAACCCGCGTCGGCCGCCGCGGCGGCCGTATCCGGGCTCTGCGTGGCAGTCGCCTCGGCCCAGGTGAAGGACTGATCCACGCGGCTGCCGTCATCGGGCTGCAACCGCGCGGTCACGCGCAGCGGCTTGAACTGCGGCGGCAGCACGATCTCGCCTTCCAGCTGCTGGAAATACTTGAACGAAAACGCCATCCCGTCGGCCGTGGGCTGCTGGCGCAGGCGAGGCCAGTCCAGGGTTTCCAGCTTGCCGTCACGGGTGCCTTCCACCGTCAGCTGCAGGCGGCCGCGGTTGACCGCGCCGCGATTGAGGTTCTGGGTGAGCGTGGCGGTGAAATGCCAGGCTTGGTCGGTCTGCGGCTGCAGCTTCAGCTCGTGCACCGCCAGGCCGCGACGCTGCCCGGTGGCGCCGACGAAGCGCTCGTAGAACGCCACGTCCGCGCGCAGCCCGGCGATCTGCTCATCGCGTTCGCCCAGCGTGTCCTGCAGGTCGCGATTGGCATCACGGCTGATCTGGTCCGAGCGTGACAGCGTGGCCACACGCTGCTCCAGCTGCTGGTTGCGGGCCTGCGCGGCCTGCCACTGGGCGCTGCTGGGCAACGCATTGGCGGCGGGCGAAAACACCTTCCATGCGCCCCAGGCGCCGAATCCCAGCGCGACCACCAGCAGCGCGGCCAGCCCGATCACCGTGGCGCGCGCGCCGCGGCTGACCGGCAGCAGGTGCGGCGTGGAACCGGGCGACGGCGCGGGATCGGGCGGGGACATGCGGCGCAGCATAGCCACGCGCGCTTGAGGCCGTTCTGAATGCGTCCGCGGCGCTTCAGCCGCGGTTGCCGCCGGCTCAGCCGTTGGCGGCGATCGACAGGACCGGGGCTTCCGGCGCCACCTCGGCGCTGGCCGCGGCGCGCTCGGCCGAGGACAGGTGCACCAGGTTGCCGATCAGGACCGCGCCGGCGCGCATTTCCACCACCTGGTAGTGGACGTTGCCGCTGACCCGCGCTTTGGCGGCCAGCTCGACCCGCTCGGTGGCGCGGACATCGCCTTCCAGGCGGCCGTTGATGGTCACCACCGGCACGTCCACCACGCCTTCGATGAAGCCGTTCTCGCACAGGGTCAGCATCGCCGGCTGGCCCGGCGCGGCGAACACGCGGCCGTGAATGCGCCCTTCCACCACCAGCCCCCCGCTGAACTGCAGGTCGCCGTGCAGCACCACTTCGGCGCCGATCAGGGTATCGACGGCCTGACCGTCGTGAAAGCTGCTCTTCTTCTTCAACATGCTGACTCCGGAAGACAAAAGGGGGAATGCGTTTCAGCCGCTGGCCGTGGACCAGTCGAACTCGCGCTGCACCGGCGCGCGCTCCGGCGCCTGCAGCGACACCCGCACGCGTTGCGGGGTGAAGCCCGGCGGCAAGGCCACGCTGCCGCTGAGTTCCTGGAAATAGCGGAACGAAAACGCCTGCGGGGTCACGCCGCGACTTCCGTGCAGCTGCGCCCAGTCCAGCACTTCACGTCGGCCGGCGCGCGTGCCTTCCAGCGAAAACTGCATCTGGCCGCTGCTGATCGCGCCGCGGTTGAGGGTCTGGGTCAGTACGATCCGGTAATCGAAGGACGCCGCATCGCGCTCGGTAAACTTGGAGGAGAACACGGTCAGGTCTGTGCGCTGGGCGGTCGGGCCAACCAGGCGCGCGTAGAACTCCACGTCGCTGCGCAGGTCGGCGATCTGGATCTCGCGCTGGGTCAGGGTGTCCTGCAAATCCAGGTTGGCCGCGCGGCTGATCCGGTCCGATTGCTGCAGCACCACCATCCGCCGCTGCAGTTGGTCGAGCTCGTTCTGCAGCTTGGCTTTACCTGATCTGGCCGCCTGCAGCTGGCGGTGCGCCTCCAGCTGACTGCTCGGCCCACCCAGCATCCACATGCCGCCGGCCACCAGCAGCAGCGACAGCACCCAGCCCGTGATCCAGGCGGCACGCTGCCAGGTACGGCGCGCGGGACGCCCCAAGACAATGCGGTACTGCGGATTGCTGGAATTCATCGGCGGCAACAGGTTTCGAAGACAGGCAAGGATCGAGTGCGGCCGTGCGTGCGCTGGCACATGCACGGGCCATGCGTGGCGCAGGCCTATACTGGCAACTCGTTGACGGGGGCCCCTGTTTTCCCCTCCCCGTCGCTCCCAAGTCTAGGGGATCTGGCACCGTGACCGAAGCGCATCTGTTCGTCATTGGGATCCTGTTGGCCTGGATGGCCGGCATCCGCGTCTATCTGACCGTGTTCGGCATCGGCCTGGCCGGGCTGCTGGGCTGGGTGGAGCTGCCGCCAGCCCTGCAGGCCACGCAGTCGTGGTGGGTGCTGGGCACCTCGGGCGCGCTGGCGCTGACCGAGTTCTTCGCCGACAAGATCCCGGGCGTGGATTCGATCTGGGACCTGCTGCAGACCCTGGCCCGTGTACCGGCCGGTGCTTTTTTGGCTGCGGCCACGCTTTCGCCCGATGGCCAGCTGGGCACCGGCGCGCTGGCGGCCGGCGCCGGCGTGGCCTTGACCAGCCATGTCCTCAAGTCCGGCGCCCGCGCCCTGCTCAACACCTCGCCCGAGCCCGTCAGCAACTGGACCGCCTCGCTGACCGAGGACGCGCTGGTCACCGGCGGCCTGGCACTGGCGCTGGTGCATCCGTGGCTTGCCCTGCTGGTGGTCGTCCTGCTGAGCCTGACCATGGCGTTGGTGCTGGTGTGGATCGCGCGTGCGGTTTGGCGGAGACTGCGGCCCAGGCCGGCGCGACCCGCGACGTCCAGTTCCTGAATGCGGGGATGCCCGCAGCAGCGGCCGTCCGTCGCATAATGGAGTCCAGTCAAGCCGGGAAGCCCGATGTCCGCACCGCTGTCGCCCCAACCGTCGTCCCCCTCGCCCGTGCGGCCCGTACTGCGCGCCGAGACACCGCCGCCGCGTTACTGGCGTCGTTGGACCAAGGACGCGCCGGAGTTGCAGGCGTCCAGCAGTGTGGAAGGCGACGCCGCTGACGCGCCTTCTTCGCCCGGCGCACCGGGCACGCCCGCGGCCCCGGCGGGCGGCGGCGATGCAGGCCAGCTCGAATCGCCGTATCGCGTCCTGATCGTCGAGGACGACCGCCCGCAGGCGCTGTTCGCCCAGAGCGTGCTGCATGGCGCCGGCATGCTGGCCGAAGTGGAGATGGATGCCGAGAACGTCATCGACAGCATCCAGCGCTTCGTGCCGGACCTGCTGCTGATGGATCTGCACATGCCAGGTCGCGACGGCATGGCGCTGACCATGGCGATCCGCGAGCGCGCTGAGTACGTCGACCTGCCGATCGTGTTCCTCACCGGCGATCCGGATCCGGAAAAGCAGTACGAAGTGCTGGACAGCGGCGCCGACGACTTCCTGACCAAGCCGATCCGCCCGCGCCACCTGATCGCCGCGGTCTCCAACCGCATCCGTCGCATGCGCCAGCGCAGCCCGGTGCAGGTCATCGCCAGCGCCGCTCCCGAAGCCACCCAGGCACCGCAAGACCTTAGCGCCGAGACCGGCCTGCACACCCGCAGCTACGTGCAGCAGCAGCTGGGTTCGGCCTTGGAAGAACACGCCGACGGCGGCCTGTTCTTCATCGAGATCGCCGGCGCCCTGGGCCTGCGCGAGCGCTACGGCTACGCCAATTACGAACAGCTGATGGTGCAGGCCGCGCGCCAGCTCTCGGCCTTCGCCGCGCCGCAGCCGCTGGCCCGCCTCAACGACAACAGCTTCCTGGCCGTGGCTCGCGGCCTGTCGCGCGACGCGCTGGAAGGCTTCGCCCGCTCACTGCACGACCAGCTGGCGAAGGTGTCGCTGCCGGTGCGTGGCACCGAGACCATCCAGCTGCGCGCGATCATCGGCTACACCGAACTCAACCTGGGGTTCGCCGACCGCGACGCCGCCATCGAGGCTGCCGAACAGGCCACGGTGAAGGCCCGCGCGCTGCCCGGCCATGTTGCCGCGCACGTGCCGGCACCGTCGGCCAAGGAACAGGCCCGCGCCTCGCTGGCCGACACCACGCTGGAACTGCTGTTCCAGCCCATCGTGTCGGTCGCCGGCGGGGACCAGGCCCAGTTCCAGGTGCTGATGCGCCTGCGCCAGGCCGACGGCACGCTGCTGCCGGCCGCGCAGGTGGTGCCGGCGGCGGAACTGTCTGGTGACATCGTCGACCTGGATCGCCAAATCGTCGGCCGTGCGCTGGACCTGATCGCGCGCCGCCAGGTCGAAGGCGCCAGCATGAAGCTGTTCGTCTCGCAGTCGCCGCAGACCCTGGCGCGCAGCGACGCAGCCGAGTGGCTGCTGGCGGAAATCTCGCGCCGCGGCATCGAAGCCGCTTCGCTGGTGGTCGATATCCGCCTGTCCGACGCGCTGATCCACACCATGGCGCTGCGCGACTTCACCCAGGCGCCGATGCAGTCCGGCGTGCAGTTCTGCCTGAGCCAGTTCGAGCCGGGCGCCGAAGCCGAATCGCTGCTCTCGCTGCTGCCGTTGAGCTACCTGCGCGTGTCCAGCCGCTTCGCCGGCGCGCACAAGGACGCCACGCTGCGCGGCCAGCTGCGCACCACCATTGACCTGGCCCACCGCCAGAACCTGCTGGTGATCGGCCAGCAGATCGAGGATCCGCAGGCTGCTGCGGCCATGTGGATGGGCGGCGTCGACTTCATCCAGGGCAACCTGGTGCAGGGCGTCGGCGAAGACCTGGGCTTCGACTTCCATAACGCGGTCCTCTAACGGTGTCCGCACCTGGACGTGCGGCGCTGATGTCATGGCTCGGAGCGGCCGCGGCCGCTGTTCTGCTGGTGGCCCTGTGGCTGGACCTGTCGATGGTCCCGGGCCCGTGGTTGCTGGTGGCGTTTTCCGCAGGCGTTGCGGCGTTGCTGGCCACGGTGGCGACCCTGGTGATGCTGCACAGCGTGGCCCGCCATTCCGAAGCGGCTGATGCGCGCGCGGCCATCGCCGAATCCGAGCGCCAGATGACCCAGCGCGAGGTGGAGCGCCTGGGTCGCATGGAAGGCGAGCTCACGCACGCCAAGCAGGCGGCCGAATCGGCAGTGCTGGCTAAGGGCGAGTTCCTGGCCACGATGAGCCACGAGATCCGCACCCCGCTCAACGGCATCGTGCCGATGCTGGAACTGCTCTCGCGTTCGGCCCTGGCGGCAGATCAGCGCCAGCTGCTGCTGACTGCCAGCAGCTCGTCGCAGGCCTTGCTGCGCATCGTCGACGACATCCTGGACTACTCCAAGCTGGAGGCGAACAAGCTCGAACTGGAGAGCACGCCGTTCAACCTGCGCGAGGTGCTGGAGCAGGTGATGCAGCTGATGCAGCGCCCGGCCGAAAACCGCGGCCTGCGCCTGGGCTTGCAGCTGGACCCCCAGGTCCGCCTGCCGGTACGCGGCGATCCGCTGCGCCTGCGCCAGGTGCTGACCAACCTGATCGGCAACGCGATCAAGTTCACCGAGCGCGGCTCGGTCACCCTGGTGGCGCGCCGCCTGGGCGAAACCGGCGCCCAGCACCTGCTGCGGTTCGAAGTCCGCGACACCGGCATCGGCATCGATGCCGATGCGCAGGCGCGGCTGTTCAGCTCGTTCAGCCAGGCCGACGCTTCGACCACACGCCTGTTCGGCGGCACCGGCCTGGGCCTGGCGATCTGCAAGCGCATCGTCGACCTGATGGGAGGGCGCATCGCGGTGGTGTCCGAAGCGGGGCGCGGCTCGACCTTCTGGTTCGAAATCCCGCTGCTCAAGGCCATCGGCGACCTGCCCACGCCGGAAACCACTCCTGGCCAGGCCCGCGTACTGCTGGTCACGCCCGACCCGCTGCTGCGCTCGCGCCTGGCCAGCCTGATGGGTCAGTGGGGCATCTCGCTGCAGTGCGTGGACAACACGCAGGAAGCGCTGGAGCGCCTGCGCACCTACTCGGCCGGCTTCACCACGGTGGTGGCCGACTACGCCGGCGTGCGCAGCAGTGCGCGAGCGCTGCACCGCGCCCTGGGCCGGGCCTTCATCGAGTCCGGCACCCAGCTGGTCTGGCTGTACGGCGACGAGCCGGTGCCGGAGGAACAGCGCAACGGCGCGACCCTGCTGCCACGCCTGGCCCACGAATCCGACCTGCGCGCCCTGCTCAGCAGCACGCCGGCCTCAGCAGCCACAACCCCGACGGTGCAGTCGCTGCCGCTACCCGAGCCGGAGCAGTTCTTCACGTCCGCGCCCCTGGTCGGCGCCAGCGAGCCCGCGCCGCAGCAGCCGGCCGCGATCGACGGACGCCGCCTGTTGCTGGTGGAAGACAACCCGGTCAACCTCGCCGTGGCCGAAAAGATCCTGGAGTCGCTGGGCTTCAGCGCCGACCACGCCGGCAACGGCATCGTGGCGCTGGAAAAGATGGGCCGCACGCGCTATCCGCTGGTCCTGATGGACTGCCAGATGCCGCTGCTCGACGGCTATACGGCCACGCGCCGCTGGCGCGAGCAGGAGGCCGAACGCGGCGAGCCGCGCATGCCGATCGTTGCGATGACCGCCAACGCGATGGCGGGCGATCGCCAGCGCTGCCTGGATGCAGGCATGGACGATTACCTCTCCAAACCCGTGTCGCGCCATCTGCTGGAAAAGTGCCTGCGCCAGTGGCTACCGCCGATGGAGGCCGCCGCAGCGCCCGAAGCCGTTGCCCCGCAGACCAGCGCAGCGGCCGCGCCGCCTGCATTCGCCAGCGTGCCAGCGCCGGTCGAAGCCGCTCCTGCACCTTTCGTGGAAGAGACCATGCCGCCGCCTGCCGCCTCCGCCGCCAGTGGCGCCGTCATCGCCCTGGACACCAGCGTGCTGGACGAGCTGGCCGAGGTCACCGGCCCTGGCCTGGCCCGCATCATTCATGTCTTCCTGGAAGACGCGCCGCGCTTGATCAGTGAGCTGGAAACGGCCTCGGCCATTCCAGACCTGGACGCCATGCGCGCTGCTGCCCACTCACTCAAGTCCTCCAGCGCCAACATGGGCGCGATGGCGCTGTCCGCTGCGGCCAAGCGCATCGAACTGGGCGCACGCGAACAGCGCCTGGACCGCCCTGCAGTGGCGGTGGCGCTGGTCATCGCGGAATTTGCCCGGGCCAAGGTCGCGCTGCAGGGCTATCTGGTGCGCCTGCAGGGCGCCGGCAACGCGGCTCAGTCGTCAAGCTTCGTCAACAGGTAGTTCGGCTCGCCGATGCGGCCGATGAGATCCAGCTGGGTGTCCAGCCAATCGATCCATTCCTCTTCCTTGTCGAGGATATCGACCAGCAGCTGGCGGCTGACGTAGTCGCTCACCGTTTCGCAGTAGGCCACCGCGTCGCGCAGGACAGGCACCGCCTGCGTGCCGGCCAACGCCAGGTCGCACTCGAACATCTCGCGCGGGTTCTCACCGATGCGCAGCTTGCCCAGCGCCTGGAAGTTCGGCAGGCCTTCCAGAAACAGGATGCGGTCGGCCAACTTGTCGGCCTGCTTCATCTCGACGATGGACGCCTTGTAGGAGTGCTCGGAGAGCTCCATCAACCCCCAGTTCTTGAGCATCTTGGCGTGTAGGAAATACTGGTTGATCGCGGTCAACTGGTCGAAAAGGACCTTGTTGAGGAATTCGATGACCTTGGCGTCGCCTTTCATCGTCATGGCCTGTGCTGTGTGGAATGCGCAGCAGGATAGCCGCCCTCATGGCGGCATGATGAAACGCGAATCGTGATCAGTTCGACGTGCGACGCGCCGGCATCGCGAGCAACCTTCAGGCGGCGAGCGCGTCGCCCAGCATCGGCAGCGGGAAGCCCGCTACGGCGTGATGTTCGGCGAGAATGTCGCCGGCCATGTCCAGACAGCTGCCACAGGTGCTGCCGGCGCCGGTGCGCATCGTCAGCTCGGACACAGTGCGGCAACCGTTGGCAGCGGCTTCGCGGATCTGGTGGTCGGTGACTCCATTACAGATGCAGACGTACACGGCGATGGCTTGGACTGCTGCAGGCCGGAACGGCCCGAAGCCATTCAAACGCGAATGCGAATGGGTGTCAATTGCCAGAAGGGATCGAGCCTGAACCATCACGCCGCCGGCCTGAACGGTTGCGCGGCCGCTGGTGACTGCGGGCCGCCGCCGGGTCCACCGGGCGCCGGTCCAGCCGCGGCATCGGCACCGCCTGCGTGCCCGCCACGATCCGGGCCAATGGCGCCAGATGATCCAGCGCGCGGGCGTAGACGCCCCGCTTGAACATCACGACGTGTTCCATCGGATACCAGAAATCCACCCAGCGCCAATGGTCGAACTCGGGCGTCTCGGTCAGGTCCAGCCGGACATGGTGGTCTTCGCACACCATCTGCAGCAGGAACCACACCTGCTTCTGGCCGATGCACACATGGCGCTCGTTGCGGCGCACAGCCCGGTGCGGCAACCGGTAGCGGAGCCAGCCAGGGGTAGCGCCCAGGACCTCGACATGCTCGGGGAGCAGGCCGGTTTCCTCGCGCAGTTCGCGGTACATGGCCTCGACCGGCGTCTCGTCCGTGTTCATGCCGCCCTGCGGAAACTGCCAGCCATCCCGGCGCACGCGACGTGCCCAGAAGACCTTCCCTTGCGGATGCATCAGCACGATGCCGACGTTGGGTCGGTAACCGTCCGGATCGATCACGACGCGGACTCCTGAAAATCTACTGAGTCCGAATGTGCCACGGTCGGGCCGGCGCCTCAACCCGCAAAGAAGACGTTGACAGACCGCCTCCGAATACCCAGAATTACCGGCTCATTGCGCGGCTATGTAGCTCAGCCGGTTAGAGCACAGCACTCATAATGCTGGGGTCGGTGGTTCGAGTCCACCCATAGCCACCACGCGATCGAAGGCAGCACTAGGCAAGGCTGGAAATCCGAAAGCAATTCGGGCTCCGGCTTTTTTTGTGCCCGAATCAAAGCAGAGCCCCCGACTCTGCGATTCCTTCACCCCATCGCACACAACGGTGTTTCGCCCGGGCGCAAGGTCAGTACGCGCACGCCGGTGCGGGTGACGGCGACGGTGTGTTCGAACTGTGCCGACAGCTTGCCGTCGCGGGTATAGACCGGCCATTGGTCGGGCCGGTGGCGGATCGCGGCCTTGCCCTGGTTGAGCATGGGCTCGATGGTGAACGTCATACCCTCTTCGAGGACCAACCCGGTGCCGGGCCGGCCGACGTGCTGGATCTGCGGGTCTTCGTGCATCTCCCGGCCGATGCCGTGGCCGCAGTATTCCTTGACCACGCTGTAGCCCTGGCCTTTGGCGTAATGCGCGATGGCGTGGCCGATGTCGCCCAGGCGCGCGCCGGGACGCACGGCGGCGATGCCTTTCCACATCGCCTGATAGGTGGCCGACACCAGCCGGCGCGCTGCGTAATCGACCTCGCCAATCAGGTAGGTGGTGCTTGAATCGGCGATGTAGCCGTCCTTCTCCAGCGTGATGTCCAGGTTGACGATCTGGCCGCTGCGCAGCACGTCCTCGTGCGCGGGCATGCCGTGGCAGACCACGTCGTCGATCGAGGCGTTGAGCACATAGGGAAAATCGTACTGGCCCTTGCTGGCAGGCCGCGCCTTCAGCTCATCGACGATCATGCGCTCGACGAAATCGTTGACCTCCATCGTGCTCATGCCTTCCAGCTTGAGCCTGCCGAGCGCGTCGAACACCTGCGCCAGCAACGCGCCAGCCCTGGCCATCAAGGCCAGCTCGGCGGCGCTCTTGATCATGCCCGGCCTGCGCGCAAGGCCTGTGGCTGGACCCCGGCGGCGCGCAACTCGTTGGCAACGATCTCCTGGAAGCTCTGGTCCGGATGCATCTCGCACAGCATCCCGACCTTGATCCAGAAATTGGCCTGCGCGTTGATGGAGCGGCTGCTGACCGTGCAGGCACGACGCAGCTGGTCGTGCAGTTCGTCGTCGATGTTGACGATGCCCATGGCGGGCTCCTGAGCCTGGAATATACGAATCGTATATGTTTCGCATATTCAGCTCAAGCCGACGCCTTGCACGGCGCACTGACGCTCAACAAGAGAAGCCCGCACAAGGCGGGCTTCCGGTGCAGCGAACTGGGCGCGGTCCTGCCATTGATCGACAAGGCCACGCATCAGCCGATCAGGCGTCCTTCGATGCCGCCTGCTTGCGCACGTCGTCGCGCATCTCGAACCACATGCCGTTGAGGATGGCGAAGAACGCTGCAAGGCTCACACCGAGAATCCAGGCGAAGTACCACATGGAAATTGGCTCCTTGAGAAGGGGATCAGTAGGCGCTGGGATTGCGCGACAGGTCGTCGTCGCCGACCTTGCCGCGCAGCACGCGGTACACCCAGGCGGTGTAGGCCAGGATGATCGGCAGGAAAATCGCCGTGGCCACCAGCATGATGAACAACGTCATGTGGCTGGATGAGGCATCCCACACCGTGAGGCTGGAACGCGGGTCCAGTGAGGACGGCAGCAGGAAGGGAAACACCGCCACGCCCTCGGTCAGGATGATCGCGGCGATGCCAGCGCCCGAGGCGAGGAAAGCAGGCAGTTCGCGTCCTGCCCGCAGCAGAGCCGCACAGCCCAGAAACGCGACCACGCCCAGCACCGGGAAGATCCAGGTCCACGGCATCGCGTGGTAGTTGGCCATCCACGCGCCGGCGACCACGTCGACCTGCTTGGCCAGCGGGTCGGACGGGCCGGCCGGATCCAGTGCACCGACCAGCGCATAACCCTTGATGCCCAGCGCCAGCCAGACGCCAGCCAGGGCGAACAACACCGCCGCGGCCAGTGCGGCCAGGCTGCCGAAGCGGCGCGCGCGGGCATTGATCTCGCCGCTGGTCTTGATCACCAGCATGCCGGCGCCGTGCGCGGCCAGCATCGCCACGCTCACCAGGCCGCACAGCACCGGGAAGGGCATCAGCAGGCCGAACAGATCGCCCTGGTAGTGCGGCCGCAGCGCATCGTCGAACTGGAACGGTGCCCCGACCAGCACGTTGCCCATCGCCACGCCGAACACCAGCGCCGGCACCAAGCCCGCGCCGAACAGCACCCAGTCCCACGCGGCGCGCCAGGTGGGATGTTCGACCTTGCTGCGGAACTTGAAGCCGACCGGCCGCAGGATCAGCGCCACCAGGATCAGGAACATCGCAAGGTAAAAGCCGGAAAAGCTGACCGCATACAGCGCCGGGAACGCGGCGAAGATCGCGCCGCCGCCCAGGATCAGCCACACCTGGTTGCCCTCCCAGACTGGCCCAATGACATTGATGACGATGCGGCGCTCGCGGTCGGTGCGGGCCACCGCCGGCAGCAGCGTGGCCACGCCCAGGTCGAAGCCATCCATCACGGCGAAGCCGATCAGCAGGATGCCCAGCAGCAGCCACCAGATGAAGCGCAGGGTTTGGTAATCAAGCGGAATAGTGTCCATCGCAGGTCCTTCAGGCGTTGGCGGCGGCGAGCGGCGCGCCGGTGGTGTCGGGTTGGCGGCCACCGGCAACGTCGGTCGGCCCCTTGAGGATCGTCTTGCGCAGCAGGTAGACCTCGATCACCGCCAACGTGGTGTAGAGCGTCACGAAGATGGCCAGGCTGATCAGGATCTGGTGCAGCTTCAGGCCCGAGGCGGCGAAGAACGTCGGCAGCACGCCGTCGATGATCCACGGCTGGCGGCCGTACTCGGCCACGATCCAGCCGGCCTCGATCGCCACCCATGGCAGCGCCAGCGACCACACCGCGAGCTTCAGGAACCAGCGCTTCTCGTGCAGCGTGTGCTTGGTCGATAGCCAGAACGCCAGCGCGAAGAAGCCGATGAAGTAGAAGCCCAGGCCCGCCATCGCGCGGAAGAACCAGAACAGCGGCGCGACCCGTGGCACGGTATCGAACGCGGCCAGCTCGACCTGCTCGTCACTGGCGTTGCCGATGTCGTCGCGATAGCGCTTGAGCAGCAGGCCGTAGCCGAGGTCGTTCCAGTGTGCGTCGAAGGTTTTGCGCGCCTGCGCATTGGTGCGATCGGCGCGCAGGTCCTGCAGCGCGGCGTAGGCCTGCTGGCCACTGCGGATGCGCTCGCGGGCGCGATCCACCAGCGGCAGGATGCCCGGCATCTCGGTGTTGAACGAGCGCGTGCCGATCAGGCCCATCACCCAGGGAATGTGCACCGCGTAGTCATTGGTGCGCGTGTCCTGGTTGGGGATGGCGAAGGCGTTGAAACCGGCCGGCGCGGGTTCGGTTTCCCACATCGCTTCGATCGCGGCGAGCTTCATCTTCTGGTTTTCACCGGCGACGTAGCCACTCTCGTCACCCAGCACCACCACGCTCAACGAGGCGGCCAGGCCGAAGCTGGCGGCCACCGCCATCGAACGCTTGGCGAATTCCAGATGCCGGCCGCGCAGCAGGTACCACGCGCTGATCGCCATCACGAACACCGCCCCGCACACGTAGCCGGCGCTGACGGTATGCACGAACTTGGCCTGCGCCACCGGGTTGAACAGCACTGCGGCGAAGTCGGTGACTTCCATGCGCATGGTGTCCGGATTGAACTTGGCGCCAACCGGGTACTGCATCCAGCCGTTGGCGATCAGGATCCACAGCGCCGAGAAGTTCGAACCCAGCGCGACCAGCCAGGTCACCACCAGGTGCTGCACCTTGGACAGCTTGTCCCAGCCGAAGAAGAACAGGCCGATGAAGGTGGCTTCGAGGAAGAACGCCATCAAGCCTTCGATCGCCAGCGGCGCGCCGAAGATGTCGCCCACATATTGGCTGTAGTACGACCAGTTGGTGCCGAACTGGAACTCCATGACGATGCCGGTGGCCACGCCCATGGCGAAGTTGATGCCGAACAACGTGCCCCAGAACAGGGTCATGCGCCGCCAGACATCGCGGCCGGTCATCACGTAGACGCTTTCCATGATGGCGATGAGGAAGGACAGCCCCAGCGTCAGCGGGACGAACAGGAAGTGGTAGAGCGCGGTAAGTGCGAACTGCAATCTGCTGAGTTCGACGATGGTCATGTCAGGCATGGCGGCTGCGGCCCGGGGAGGAGATGGGCGCAGGATGCGCCGCAATCCCGGCGCCGGCCTTGATCTGGATCAAGGTGCCGACCGGCGGTGCGGGCGCACAATCGGGCCTTCGTTGCCCACGCGCCCCGCTTCCGCCAGGCCGACCATGACAGCCGCCGCTTCGCCCACCCTCCCGCAACAGCTGCAGGCCCTGACCCGCCCGGTGCGGGGCCGCCTGCGCCTGGCCGGGCTGGCCAACGGGCTGGCCGGCGTGGGCCTGGTCGCGCAGGCCGGCCTGATCGCCCTGGCCGCGCAGCGCGTGCTGGTCGACCATCGGCCGCTGGCCAGCGCCGTGCCGCTGCTGGGCGGGCTGCTGGCCGTGGCCAGCGTGCGTGCGCTGCTGCAGTGGCTTGCCCGGCGCCAGGCCGACGACGCCGTGGAAACCCTGCGCCACCGGCTGCGCCTGTCGGTGGTGCAGCGCCTGCAGGCGCGCGGCCCGCTGTGGCTGCGTCACCAGCGCGCGGGCGCATTGGCGGAACTGCCCGGCACGCACGTCGATGCGTTGGATGGTTACGTCGGCGGCTTCCTGATGGCGCGGATGGAAGTGACCTGGGTGCCGCTGGCGCTGCTGGTGGCGGTGTTCTGGGTGGACCGCATCGTCGGCGGCATCCTCCTGCTGACCTTGCCGCTGATCCCGCTGTTCATGGCGCTGGTGGGCTGGGGCGCGCAGGCCGCCAGCGAGCGTCAACTGGATGCGCTCACGCGGATGGGCGCGCACTTCGCCGATCGCCTGCGCGGGCTGGGCCTGATCCGCCTCTACGGCCGCGCGGCGAACGAACTGGATGGCGTGCGCGATGCCGCCGATGGCGTGCGCGAAGGCAGCCTGAAGGTGCTGCGCATCGCCTTCCTGTCGTCGGCGGTGCTGGAGTTCTTTGCCTCGATGGGCGTGGCGATGGTCGCGCTGTACCTGGGCCTGAGCTACCTGGGCATGCTCAGCCTACGCGCCGCGCCGCTGGATCTTGCGACCGGCCTGTTCTGCCTGCTGCTGGCGCCGGAGGTGTACGCCCCGCTGCGCCGGCTGGCCGCGCATTACCACGACCGGGCCGGCGCACTCGCAGCGATCACCCAGCTCAACACTGCGCTCGATGGCGACACGCCGAACGCAGCGCGCAGTGCCGCGCCTATCGCTTTACCTGCGGGCGTGTGCGTGCAGGCGCGTGAGCTGCGCCTGCGCCATGACGGCGCGGCCACGCCGGTGCTGGAACGGCTCACGTTCGACCTGCACACCGGCCAGCAGCTCGCGCTGGCCGGGCCCAGCGGCTGCGGCAAGAGCACGCTGCTGGAAGCGCTGGCCGGCTGGCTGCCGGCCGACGGCGGCGTACTGCTGCAGCGCGACGGTTTGCGCATCGGTTACGCAGCGCAGCGCCCGCACCTGTTCGCGGGTTCCATCGCCGACAACCTGCGCATTGCCGCGCCAGATGCCAGTGATGCGAAGCTGTACGCTGCCGCCGACGCCGCGCAGGTCATGGCCTTCGCCCAAGCACTGCCACGCGGCCTGGACACGCGCATCGGTGAAGGTGGCTTCGGCCTGTCCGGTGGCCAAGCGCGCCGCGTCGCCCTGGCCCGCGTGCTGCTGCAGGATCCGCAGCTGTTGCTGCTGGACGAACCCACCGCTTTCCTCGATGCGCAGACCGAGGCACGCCTGCTCGACGCGCTGCTGGCCTTTGCACAAGGCCGCTCGCTGGTGATCGCCACCCACAGCGAGGCGGTGATGCAGCGCATCGGCCAGGTGCTGTGGCTGCCCGATGGCCAACAACGCCCATTGCGGAGAGCCGCATGAACACCTTGCTCGGCCTGCACCGCCGCGGGATCGCGCTGACCTTGCTCCTGCTCACGGTGACGCTGCTGGCCGGCACGGCGCTGCTTGGCCTGGCCGGTCACTTCCTCACCGCTGCGTCGCTGGCCGGCGTCGGCGCGCTGGGCTTCAACCTGTTCGGGCCGTCGGCCGGCATCCGCGGGCTGACCTTCGTGCGCATCCTCTCGCGCTATGGCGAAAAACTGATCGGCCACGACGTCACCCTGCGCATCGGCCGCGACCTGCGCCTGGACTTCTTCCGCCGCGCGCTGCCGCTTGCGCCGCTGGGTTTGGGCGGCCTGCGCACCGGCACGCTGCTTGCGCAGCTGGTTTCGGATATCGAGCGGGTCGAAGGCGGCCTGGTGCGCGCGATCGGCCCGCTGGTCGCACTGGCGCTGCTGGTGCTGGTGGCCTGTGGCGTCGCCGCGCTTGCGCTGCCGTGGATGGGCGTGGTCCTGCTGATCGCCTGCACGCTGCTGGCCGGCTTGCTCCCGTGGCTGACCACGCGCGGCGCACGCACGCAGGAACACGCCCGCGAACACGCCCGCGCAACCCTGCGCGCCGATGTGCTCGATGCGGTGCAGGGCGCGACCGACCTGGCCGCGCTGCACGCAGGCGACACGTGGTTCGCGCGCATCGATGCGGCCAGCCAGGCCCTGGCCCGCAGCGAGCGCCAGCGCAAGCAGCGCCTGGCGCTGGGCACGCTGGCCCACGGCCTGGTCACCGCAGCCACGCTGGCGACCGTGCTGGGCCTGCTGCTGGCGGCGGCTTCAGACGGCGTGCTCACGGCGCCGGCCGCCGCCGGCCTGTTCTTCATGGTCGTGGCCACGCTGGAAGCCTGCGCCGGCGCTTCACTGGCCTGGCGCGAACTGCAGGCCGCGCGTGGCGCAAAGCATCGGCTCGATGCCACGGTCTCGCCCGCGCCGGCCATCGTCGATCCCACCATGCCCCATTCGGTGCCCGCGCACGCGACGATGGAGTTGCACGACGTCGGCTTCCATTGGCCCGGCCGCACGCAGCGCGTGCTCGATCACGTCGACCTGTGCATCGCGCCCGGTGCGCGCATTGCCATCACCGGTGACAGCGGCGCGGGCAAGAGTTCGCTGCTGGCGCTGCTGCTGCGCCTGTGCGATCCCGATGCCGGCCAGCTGCGCTACGGCGGGCACGATGTGCGCGACTTAGCCCAGGCCGACTGGCATCGGCAGATCGCCTGGCTGCCGCAGGACGCGCCGGTGTTCGCCGGCAGCGTGCGCGACAACCTGCGCCTGGGCGATGCCGGCGCCGATGACACACGCCTGTGGCAGGTGCTGGCGCAGGTGCAACTGGAAGCGTTGGTGCGCGGCCTGCCCGGCCAGCTCGACGCCTGGATCGGCGAACACGGCCGCACGCTCTCGGCCGGCCAGGCGCGCCGCATCGCCCTCGCGCGCGCCCTGCTGCGCGATGCGCCGCTCCTGATCCTCGACGAACCCACCGAAGGCCTGGACGTGGACACCGCCCACGCATTGCTGGCCGATGTCGCCCGTGCCAGCCACGGCCGAAGCCTCATCGTGATCACCCACGACACTTTGCCCGAGGGCATCGTCGAGCAGCGCTACTTGCTGCGCGAAGGCCGGCTGCAGCTAGCATGATCCACGCGACATCCGGACGCTTCCGCAGTTGGGGTGAGCACCCCACTGCACCACCGCGCAGCGCCCACGTTCACCCGCCAGCAGGCACGCGCATCACTGCCGCGCGCTAGAGTTCGAGCCTCTCCACGCCACGCTGCCGCACATGCACGATCCCGCCCGCGTCCGCCAGCTCGACGAAAAGATCTGCAAGCTGATCTGCCCGATTTCCGCGGCGATGGTCGGCGTCTGCCTGACCGGTGTCGGCCTGCTGCACGTTGCCCTGGCGGTCAATCAAAAGGCGACCCTCGCCGACGACCTCCTTTCATGGGATGCGGTGATCTTCCTGATCGCCACGCTGGTGTCCTACTTCGCCCTGCGCACCAACGCGCGCAGCCACCGGCTCGAACAGATCGCCGATGTCGCCTTCATCGTCGCGATGGTGCTGCTGACCGCAGCCTGCCTGTACATCACCTACAGCATCAATCCGTAACTGCGTAACGAAACATCGAAATCATCCGCGCTCGATCACCGCTGGCGCTGCGGGTGCAGGCTGTTCGTGAATCTCGATCTTCGTGTCCACATCCGGAGCGGTTCGCGCCAATTCGATGATCTCTTCGGCCGACATGCCAGCGATGCGATCCTTGATGCGGCCGGCAGACAACGATTGGAGCGCCGGGTTACCTACCACGTCGTAAACGCTGTTGGTTCCCACAAGATTAAGTTGAAGCATCGCGCCGGCCAGCGCTCCCTGCTTGCTTCTGGGCAGCGCCTTCATCATCTGATTGAAACTTGCATTCGCTGTTTGTTCCGAACTAGCGTCAATGCGTACTGGCTCGCGCGCCTGCGCCATGCCCACGATCGCAGCCAGGCACAACATCGCCCAGATCCTTCTGATTTTCATGCCGCTTCCTTTGTTTGTTCGATGGGAGCATGCCTCGGCAATGCGCCAATCACAAACCGGATGCAGGCGATCAGGCCGCCGCGGCCAGCAACTCCAGCTTCTTCCGATCCAGCAGCTGCACGGTGTGCGGGTCGGGCGTGGCGATCAGGCCTTCGCCGCGCAGTTTGGTGAAGCAGCGGCTCACCGTCTCAATGGTCAGGCCCAGATAGTCGGCGATGTCGGTACGGGTCATCGGCAGGGCGACGACGGCGTCATCCAGGCCTTGCCGCTGACGACGCTGGACCATGTCCAGCAGGAAGCCGGCCAGGCGTTCGGGCGGGGTCATGCGGGCCAGCGCCATCAGCTTGTCGCGCGTGGCATCGAGTTCGATGCAGGCGCGCTGCATCAGCTCGTGCTCCAGCCCGTGGTAGGTCGCGCACAGGGTGCGCATGCCTTCGTGCGAGACCGCACACAGGGTGCTGTCGGTGATCGCCTCGATGGTGTGGCGGTAATGGGTGGCGCTGCTGAAGCCGATGTAGTCGCCCGGCATCAGGAAGCCGGCCACCAGCCGGCGGCCATCGGCCAGGGTCCGGGTGCGGCGCAACGCGCCGGTTTGCACGGTAAACACATAACGCCGCAGGTCGCCTTCGCGCGCCAGCAATTCGCCGGCGTGCAGGCGGGTGTCGCCGGTGAGTTGTTCCAGTGCGCTGGCCTGGTCGGCCGGCAACGCGGTGCACACGGCCAGGTGGCGCACCAGGCAGACCCGGCAGCCGTGGCCCGCTTCAGGGGCTTCGACCATGCCCAGTTCGGCCACGCCAGGCCCGGGGGAATTGCGGTGGATACGCAGGCTGCTCATGGGTCTGCCGGCCTCCAGTCCGGTTCGGCACCGGCCATGATACGCCCCGCCGCCGGGTGAACCGCCCGTCGCGCGGCCGGCACGGCGGGCCCGGATCGGTTACCATGCGCGCGCTTCGCTTTAGCGGCAGTCGTGTTTCCCCTGAAGGGATCTTGCGGCGTTGCATGGGCCTTTCGCCCGCCTCGCCCACCTTCCTCCGACGCCTTCTCGCTTCGCAAAGACGGCCTTGCCACTGTCGGCAGCGCCGCCAAATAGTTACTCGACGCGCGGTTAGGGAACGCTTCGGGCAACAACACGCACTTCCAGCGGTTTTTTCGCGACACGTGGCGCCTTCAGTGCGCCGCGTTTGTGGCGTTTTTGCCGTCCGGCCGCGCGTGCTTCCGGAGCTATCCAATGTCCTTTGAAAACCTGGGGCTTGCCCCGTTCCTGCTGCGTGCGCTGGCCGAGCAGGGCTATGAAAACCCGACCCCGATCCAGGAACAGGCGATCCCGCTGGCCCTGGACGGCCGCGACCTGATGGCTGGCGCGCAGACCGGCACCGGCAAGACCGCCGCGTTCGGCCTGCCGCTGCTGCAGCACCTGGGCACCAACCCGCAGGAAGTCACCCGTGGCCCGCGCAAGCCGCGCGCCCTGGTGCTGACCCCGACCCGTGAGCTGGCCACCCAGGTCCACGACAGCCTGCGTGACTACAGCAAGTACCTGCGCATCCCGTCGGCCACCATCTACGGCGGCGTCGGCATGGGCCCGCAGCTGGACACCCTGCGCCGTGGCGTTGACCTGGTGATCGCCTGCCCGGGCCGCCTGATCGACCACCTGGAGCGTCGCAGCGTCGACCTGTCGGGCATCGAGATCCTGGTGCTGGACGAAGCTGACCGCATGCTCGACATGGGCTTCCTGCCGTCGATCAAGCGCATCCTGGCCAAGCTGCCGCGCCAGAACCGCCAGACCCTGCTGTTCTCGGCCACCTTCGACGACAACATCAAGTCGCTGGCCCGCGAGTTCATGAACGACCCGCTGGAAATCCAGGTCACGCCGAAGAACACCGTCGCCGAGACCATCACCCACCGCGTGCATCCGGTCGACACCGCGCGCAAGCGCGAGCTGCTGCTGCACCTGCTGGCCGAGGATTCGCGCATCCAGACCCTGGTGTTCGCCAAGACCAAGCACGGCAGCGACAAGCTGGCGCTGTTCCTGGAGAAGGCCGGCATCCAGGCCGCCGCGATCCACGGCAACAAGAGCCAGTCCCAGCGCCTGCGCGCGCTGCGCGACTTCAAGGCCGGCAAGGTGACCGTGCTGGTGGCCACCGACATCGCTGCCCGCGGCATCGACATCGACCAGCTGCCGAAGGTCATCAACTTCGACCTGCCGATGGTGGCCGAGGACTACGTGCACCGCATCGGCCGTACCGGCCGCAACGGCTCCACCGGTGAGGCGGTGTCGCTGGTCGCCCAGGAAGACGCCAAGCTGCTGCGCCAGATCGTGCGTCTGCTCAACCGCGACCTGGACATCAAGGACGTGCCGGGCTTCGTGCCGCAGACCCCGATCCGCTGGGGCAACAGCGCCCCGGGCAAGGCTGAGCAGCCGGGCGGCAACCGTCCGCCGCGTCGCCACGACCGTCGCCCGCACGGCGATGCCCCGCGCCACGCCCATGCAGGTCCAAAGCAGCACGGCGGCCCGCGTCCGGGCGGCGCCGGCAACGGCCGTCGCGCAGGCGGTGGCGGGCAGCGTTCCAGCCAGCCGCGTCGCGCCGACTGATCTTTGAAACCGCCAGCGCACTCCGTTTGCACGGGGTGCGCCGGCCGCCGAGAATTCGTCCATGGATATCTTCAAGGTCTTCACCCTGGAAGCCGCGCATCGCCTGCCCAACGTGCCCGAAGGGCACAAGTGCGCGCGCCTGCACGGGCATTCGTTCCGCATCGAGATCCACCTCTCTGGCCCGCTGGACCCGCATACCGGGATGGTCATGGACTTCGCTGACGTCAAGGCGGCCTTCAAGCCGCTCTACGACCGGCTGGACCATCACTACCTCAACGATATCGAGGGCCTGGACAACCCGACCAGCGAGCGCATCGCCGAGTGGATCTGGGATCACCTCAAGCCGGCGCTGCCGCTGCTGAGCCAGGTCGTGGTCCACGAGACCTGCACCGCGGGCAGTCGCTACCGCGGACCGAGCGCAAACTGACGGAAACACAGCAAGGGGAGCCGCAAGGCTCCCTTTTTGTTCAGGCCCAACGACCGTTCGTCGGCCGGCTTCGACCTACGTTGCATTGCACCAAAACCGGGGGTATGCTGCGTCGCAACATCACTCCGCAAGCGACACGCGACAGGGATGGCAAGACACCGCGCCGGCGCACCGCGCCACGCAACCCCGAATTTGTGTGGGTCCCTCCCCCCGCACAAATCCAAGCCCGACAGGTCCCTCCCCCTGTCGGGCTTTTTTTATGCGTCGCGCTTGGAAGGGCAAAGGCGCGTCGGTCTTCCGCAGGCCCAAACGCATCGCTGCTTCGCACGAACGCAGCCAACCCAAGGACGCCACGCAAAGCCAGCCCGCCTATGTCCGCCGCCTGTGGCGAAGTGCGGCGTAGAATCGCGGTCATGTCATTTGCCAGCCAGACCCTCTCAGGGACCAAGCCCGAGCAGTACGCGCAGTTGCTGGACCAGGCGCGCGGCCTGATGTACGGCGAGACCGACCGCATCGCCAATGCGGCCAACCTCTCGGCCCTGCTGTTCAACGCCCTGCCCGACTTCAACTGGGCCGGCTTCTATTTCTATGACGGCACCGAACTGGTGGTCGGCCCGTTCCAGGGCCTGCCGGCCTGCGTGCGGATCAAACTGGACAAGGGCGTCTGCGGCGCCGCGGCCAGCACCCGCCAGACCCAGCGCGTGCACGACGTGGAAGCCTTCCCGGGCCACATCGCCTGCGATGCGGCCTCGCGTTCGGAGCTGGTCGTCCCCCTGGTGAAAGACGGCGCGCTGATCGGCGTGCTGGACATCGACAGCCCCTCGGTCGGTCGCTTCGACGAAGACGACCAACGCGGGATCGAAGCCATCGCCGCCGCCTGGATCGAGACCCTGCCATGAGCACCACGCAGCTACGCAACATCGGCCCCAAGTCCGCTGCGTGGCTGCGCCAGGTGGGCCTGCGCACGGAGGAAGACCTGCGCAGCGCCGGTGCGGTGGACGCCTTCATGAAGGTCAAGCGCGCCGGCTTCCGGCCCAGCCTCAACCTGCTCTACGCGCTGGAAGGCGCGCTGCGCGGCTGCCACTGGCAGGAAGTGCCCGAGGCGCGGCGCCAGGAAATGGTGCAGGAAGTGGAAGTCGCCTCGGCCGCGCTGCCGCCGCCCCGGGGCCGCCCGGCTGCCGCGCCGGTGACCACCACCAACCACGGCAGCGATGAAGGCGGCAGCGCGCCGTCGTTCGATTTCCTCGACAGCCCCGGTCGCGACGACGACTGAGCCGGGCCCACGGCCCGCAGTGCGATCGCGTACACTCTGCGCCGCTTTCAGGTGACCCCACGCGCAGCCACACGCGCGGCGGGTTGAAACGGGAAGCCGGTGAGTCCTATGGACGGACGATTCCGGCGCTGCCCCCGCAACGGTAAGCGAGTCATGCCAACGCATCGGCCACTGTGCGCACCACGCACGGGAAGGCGCCGCGGCGGAAGTGTCGCCACTTCCAACTCGCAAGCCCGGAGACCGGCCTGAAGCACGGATTCACCACGAATCCATCACCGGTTGCGATGCGGAGGGCGTCGCGCGTGCCGCGCCGCGTCCACGCGTGCGCTGTCCGCCTGCACTCCTTCGTCCGCGGCTTCCCCTGCTTTCCATGCGCGCGGGGCGCGCGACGGAGTTGAACATCCCCATGAAGACCACCCTGCTTTCCCTGGCCATCGCGCTGGGCCTGCCTGCCATCGCCTCGGCCGCCACCGGCGACAACGCCACCGACCTGGATCAGGTCTCGGTCACCGGCACCCGCACCGAAGTCGCCGTCCAGGACAGCCTGGTGCCGGTGCAGGTCATCTCGCGCGAGGAGATCGAGCGCAGCCAGGCCACCTCGCTGCCCGACCTGCTGGCCGGCCGCGCCGGCATCAACATCGCCAACCAGGGCGGCCCGGGCAAGCTGACCAGCGTGTTCCTGCGCGGCACCGAATCGGATCACGTGCTGGTGCTGGTCGACGGCGTGCGCATCGGCTCGGCCAGCGCAGGCCTGGCCGCGTTCCAGGACCTGCCGGTGACGCAGATCGAGCGCATCGAAATCGTGCGCGGTCCGCGCTCCAGCCTGTACGGCTCGGAAGCCATCGGCGGCGTGATCCAGATCTTCACCCGCACCGGCGGCCAGGGCCTGACCACCTACGCCCAGGCCGGCTTCGGCACCCACGACCTGCGCAACCACAGCGCCGGCTTCAGCTATCGCGGTGAGCGCGGCTGGCTGTCGGCCAACGCCGGCTACCAGGAAACCGACGGCATCAACGCCTGCCGCGGCACCGCCGGTAATGCCGACGCGCCGTTCGGCGCCGGCTGCTACGCCGATGAGCCCGACCGCGACGGCTACAAGAACACCTCGTTTGGCCTGCGCACCGGCATCAACGTGACCGACACGCTGAGCCTGGAAGCCAACTTCCTCAACGCCGACAGCACCAACGAATACGACGGCAGCGCCTTCGGCGGCAACGAAGCGGAAAACCTGCAGCGCGTCTCCGGCGGCAAGCTGCGCTGGGCGCCGTCCGACGCCTTCACCCTGACCGTGCAGGCCGGCCGCGCCGAAGACCAGTCCGACAACTATTACGCCGATGGCGACGCCGGCACGCGCAGCTACGTCAGCACCTTCGACACCCGTCGCGACACCGCCTCGGCCCAGGCCGATTACACCTTCGCACCGGGGCAGATCATCACCCTGGGCGGCGATTGGCAGAACGACGAAGTCACCAGCAACACCCCGTTCGATGTCGAGAACCGCGACAACACCGGCGTGTTCGCCGAGTACCAGGGCAGCTTCGGCGCCCATTCGCTGCAGGCCTCGGTGCGCAACGACGACAATGAGCAGTTCGGCTCGCACACCACCGGCAGCCTGGGCTATGGCTTCGGCTTCGGTAACGGCTTCAAGTTCACCGCGAGCGCCGGCACCGGCTTCAAAGCGCCGACCTTCAATGACCTCTATTACCCGGGCGGCTTCGGCAACCCGGAGCTGAAGCCGGAGAAGAGCAAGTCGCTCAACCTGGGCCTGGCCCAGTACGGGCAGGGGTGGAACTGGACCTTCAATGCCTATGAAACCCGCATCGACGATCTGATCGGTTACGACACCGCCTTCAACCTGGTCAATGTCGACAAGGCCAAGATCCGCGGCGCCGAGCTGACCGGTTTCGTCTCGCTGTATGGCGTGGACATCAACGCGCAGATCAGCCACACCGATCCGCGCAACGACAGCGACGGCAGCATCAACAAGGACAACTGGCTGGCCCGCCGCGCACGCGATACCGCGCGCCTGGACCTGGACTACGCCATCGGTGACTTCCGCCTGGGCCTGACCGGCAACGGCTACGGCCACCGCTTCGACGACGCGGCCAATACCGCGCGCCTGGCCGGCTACGGCACCCTGGACGTGCGCCTGGAATACGCGCTGTCCAGCGACTGGACCCTGCAGGCCAAGGCCGCCAACGTGTTCGACAAGGACTACGAAACCATCCAGTGGTACAACCAGCCGGGCCGCGAGTACACCGTCAGCGTGCGCTGGCAGGCCAGGCAGCAGTAAGCCTTTCGCTTCACGCGGATGGGTAATGAAAAAGCCGGCAGCGATGCCGGCTTTTTTCGTTCCTGCGAATGTCGCGCTGTGCGCTGCGGTCAGGCGACGTCGAGCAGCGCGGGCATCGTGTCGATCACGGCAAACGCGCCGGCGGCATCCAGGTCCAGCGACTTGGGATAGCCGTAGCGCACCAGGACCAGCGGCACGCCGGCGTTGTGGGCCGCATGGGCGTCGCTTTCCGAATCGCCGACCATCAATGCGCTTTTTGCTTCGACGCCGAACTGCTGGCACAGGTGCCAGAGCGGCTCCGGCGCGGGCTTGCGCTGCGGCAGCGTGTCGCCGCCGACGATGCCGTCGAAGTAGTGCAGCAGGCCGCGCGCTTCCAGCAGCGGACGCACGAACTGCTCGGGCTTGTTGGTGCACACCGCCAGCTTGACGCCCTGCCCATGCAGCGCCGCCAGCGTGTCTTCCACGCCCGGATAGGCCTGGCCATCCAGCGCGGTATCGCCGTAATGCTTGAGGAAGCCGGGCATGACGTCATCGATCGCCGCATCGCTTCCAGCAGCACGCATCGCGTAGGTGATGAGCTGGCGCGAGCCTTCGCCGATCCAGTTGGTGATCTGTGCAAGATCGTAGTTGGGCAGTTTCCAGTCGGTGAGCGTGCGGTTGACCGCTTCGGCGATGTCCGGCGCGCTATCCACCAGCGTGCCATCCAGGTCGAAGATCACCAGCGGATGCGGAAAGGACAACGGCGTGCTCCAGCGCGGACGGGGAGCGGCATTCTACCGCCCGCTCCCCGAACGCCTCATGGCATGGCGCGTTCGCTGCGGCGATGCGCCCAGCGATACAGCACCGGCAACACCAGCAAGGTGAGCAGCGTGGACGAGACGATGCCGCCGATCACCACCGTGGCCAGCGGGCGCTGCACTTCCGAACCGGCACCGACGTTGAACGCCATCGGCACGAAGCCCAGCGACGCCACCAGCGCGGTCATCAGCACCGGGCGCAGGCGGCCGAGCGCCCCGTCACGCACCGCCTGCATCAATGGCACGCCGGCCTCGCGCAGGCTGCGCACGAAGCTGATCATCACCAGCCCGTTGAGCACCGCCACGCCGGACAGCGCGATGAAGCCCACGCCGGCCGAGATCGACAACGGAATCCCGCGCAGCGCCAAGGCCAGCACGCCGCCGGTGAGCGCCAGCGGCACGCCACTGAATACCACCAACGCATCGCGCACCGTGCCGAAGGCCCAGAACAGCAGCGCGAAGATCAACGCCAGGGTCAGCGGCACCACGATCGCCAGCCTCTGGCTCGCCGAAATCAACTGCTCGAAGCTGCCGCCGTAGCGGATCCAGTAGCCGGGCGGCACTTGCACCTTCGCGCCGACGGCCTGCTGCAGCTCGGCGACGAAACTGCCCAGGTCGCGATCGCGCACGTTGGCGGTGACCACGATGCGGCGCTTGCCGTCCTCGCGATCGATCTGGCTTGGCCCCTCGCTCATCTGGATCTTCGCCAGCTCGCGCAAGGGCACAGTGCGCGGCTCGGTGCCGCCCCAGCGCTGCGCGTTCCAGCCACCGATGCGGCTGGCTTCATCGGCACCCGCGTCGCCTTCGCCCGCGCGCGGCAGCGACACGGGAAGATCGGCCAGTGCGGCGGGATCACCGCGCAGGCTTTCCGGCAGGCGCACGACGATGTCGAAGCGGCGATCGCCTTCGAACAACTGCCCGGCCACTTCGCCACCGATCGCCGTGGCCACCGTGGCCTGCACTTGCCCGGGATTGAGCCCGTAACCGGCCAGCGCGGCGCGATCCGGCAGCACCGACAGCAGCGGCAACCCACTGGTTTCGCCGACACGCACGTCCGCTGCACCGGGCACCGTGCGCGCAACGGCCTCGATGCGCGTGCCGAGCTGGCGCAGCGTGTCCAGGTCATCGCCGAACAACCCGATCGCCACATCCGCGCGCACGCCGGAAATCAGCTCGTTCATGCGCATCTGGATCGGCTGGGTGAACTCATAGTTGTTGCCCGGCAACTGCTGCACGGCCGCTTCGAACTCGGCGACCAAAGCGGCTTTGGACTTGCGCGGATCGGGCCACTGGTCGCGCGGCTTGGCCATGATGAAGGTATCGGCCACCGAAGGCGGCATCGGATCGGACGCCACTTCCGGCGTGCCGATCTTGGAGAACACCCGCGCCGCTTCCGGGAACTGCATCAGCCGCGTTTCCACGCGCTGCTGCATCTCCACCGACTGGCTCAAGGAGGTGCCGGGGATGCGCATGGCGTGCATCGCCACGTCGCCCTCGTCCAGCTGCGGCACGAATTCGCTGCCCAGTCGCGTGGCCAGCGCGCCACACGCCAGGACCAGCACGACAGCCGCCACGCCAACCCACCGCCCGTGGCGCAGGCTGCGGTCGAGCAGGCCGGCGTAGCGCGCGCCGATCCACGCCATCAGCCGGTTGTCGTGCGCCTGCACACGCCCGCCCAGGCACAGTGCGATCGCCGCCGGCACGAAAGTCAGGCACAGCAGCATCGCCCCGCTCAGTGCAAGCACCACGGTGATGGCCATCGGGTGGAACATTTTTCCTTCCACGCCGGTGAGCGCGAAGATCGGCAGGTAGACCGCGGTGATGATGCCCAAGCCAAACAGACTGGGCCGGATCACTTCGGCGGTGGCGCTGGCGGTTTCGGCGAAGCGTTCCTCGCGGCTCAGGGCTCGTCCGAGCTGCTGGCGCTGACCGAAGCGGCGCAGCGCGTTCTCGATGATGATCACCGCGCCATCAACGATCAGGCCGAAATCCAGTGCCCCCAACGACATCAGGTTGGCCGAGACGCCGCCGCGCGCCATGCCGGTCAGCGTGAACAGCATCGCCAACGGAATCACCGCCGCGGTGATCAACGCCGCGCGCACGTTGCCCAGCAGCACGAACAGCACCACGATCACCAGCAGCGCGCCTTCGACCAGATTCTTGGCCACGGTGGCGATGGTGCGATCCACCAGCGCCGTGCGGTCGTAGGTGGGCGTGGCGGTCACGCCCTTGGGCAGGCTGCGCTGCGCCTCTTCCAGCTTGGCCGCGGCGGCCTGCGCGACGGTGCGACTGTTGGCGCCGACTAGCATCACCACCGTGCCGAGCACGACCTCGTGCCCGTTCTGGGTGGCCGCGCCGCTGCGCAGTTCGCGGCCTTCGGCGACTTGCGCCACGTCATGCACGTGGATCGGCACGCCTTCGCGCCGCGCCAGCACGATGTTGCCGATGTCGGTGATGCCGCTGACCTGGCCCGGCACGCGCACCAGGAACTGCTGGCCGTTGCGCTCGATGTAGCCGGCGCCGACGTTCTGGTTGTTGGCCTGCACCGCCTGCACGACGTCGTCCAGCGTGAAGCCCAGCGCGCGCAGCTGGGCCGGATCGGGCGTGATGTGGATCTGCCGTTCGAACCCGCCGATCGTGTTGACCTCGGTCACGCCGGGCACGATGCGCAGCTGCGGGCGGATCACCCAGTCCTGCAGCGTGCGCAGGTCGGTGGCGGTATACGGCGTGCCATCGTCCTTGCGCGCATCGGGCGCGGCATCGACGGTGTAAGAAAAGATTTCGCCCAGGCCGGTGGCGATCGGGCCGAGCTGCGGCTCCAGATCGGGCGGCAACTGCGACTTCACCTGTTGCAGGCGTTCGGCCACCTGCTGGCGCGCGAAATACAGATCGGTGCCGTCCTTGAACGCCACGGTCACCTGCGACAACCCGTAGCGCGACAGCGAACGCGTGTTGTCCAGCCCCGGCAAGCCGGCCATCACCGTTTCCACCGGGAAGGTGACGCGCTGCTCGGCCTCCTGCGGCGAGTAGCCCGGCGCCTCGGTGTTGATCTGCACCTGGACATTGGTGATGTCCGGCGTGGCGTCGATGGGCAGCTGCTTGAAGCTGTAGATGCCGACCGCGACCAGGACCGCGGTGAGGGCGAGCATCAGCCAGCGGTGGCGGATGCTGGTGTGGATGATGGATTCAAGCATGGGAGTTGGCTCCCATCGCTTTTTCTTCGTATTGGAGCAAGTGCAAGAGCTTTCGCGCCCGCTGGGCGCGAGCCACTTTTGTCTTGGCAAAAGTAGCCAAAACCGCAAGCGCCGACGCGAGCCGGCCTGCGGCCGGTGCCCTGCGCGCCTCGCCTGATCGGGCACGGCGCCCAAACTCGCTTCGCTCAGACACGGGCGCCTCTACGGCCCGATCAGGCTCCGGTGCTCGGCTCGCTTTAAGGCGCTGAAAGATCAAAAGCGTCTGAAGCAACTGCAACTGCAAGAGCAACGGCGGCTGCGGCTGCGGCTGCGGCTGCGGCTGCGAATTTCGTCGAGATATCCAACGACGAGCACACGCGGGGTCGCCTTTGTCCAGATATTCAAATTTGGTCGCACTGACAGCCGGCGATTGCAGGGAGCCACCGCTTTGGCTTTGGCTTTGGCTTTGGCTTTGGCTTTGGCTTTGGCCTTTGATCTTGCGAGCCGTAAAGGGCGCCGAGCATCGCAGGACGGCGGGGCCGAAGAGGCGCCCGTGTCTGAGCGCAGCGAGTTTGGGCGCCGTGCCCTGCCGGCCGAGAAGCGCAGGGGACCGATGTGGCGCAGCCGCATCGGCGCACGTCCCGGCGAAGGCGGTTTTGCCTCCTTTTGCCAAGACAAAAGGAGGTCGCGCCTGCAGGGCGCGAGCGCTCTGCACTTGGCGCTTCAACAAGACAAAGCGAAGGTCAGTGCTCATGTTCCGCACTCCCCTTCCCGATATCCGCCTTCACCACATAGCTCTGCGCGACCACGACCGCATCGCCGAGCGCGATCCCCGACAGCACCGCAACCTGCGTGGCGTCGCGCGCGCCGAGTTCGACCGGATGCGCGGTGTAGGTGTCATCGCCGGTGCGGACGAACACCACCTCGCGCCCTTCCAGCGTCTGCAGGGCGGTCAGCGGCACCACCAGCGCCGCGGGCGTGCTGGCCACGACGATGCGCGCCTTGACCGCCGCGCCGGGCCGCCACAGGCCATCCCGGTTGTGCAGCACCGCGCGGGCCACCGTGCTCTGGCTGGCAGTCGCCGTGCCAGGCAGCACGCGCTCGAGCGTGGTGGTTTCGCTGACGCCGTCGGTCATGCGCGTCACGGTCACCGGCACGCCGGCGGTGATGTGCTGGGTGTCGCGACCGAAGATATGCAGGTCCACCCATAGCATGGACAGGTCGGCGATCTCGAAAAGCGGCGCGCCTTCGCCCACCGCGCCACCCACCTGCGCGTTGCGCGCGGTGATCACGCCGGAAATCGGCGCGCTGACACTGTAGCTGGTGAGGCTGAGGTTGCTCTCGATGCTGGCCAGCGCCTGGCCGGCGCGCACGGTGTCGCCGACATTGGCGCGCAGCGCACGCACGGGGCCGGGGAAACGCGCCACGGCCTGGGCGATGCTGCCATCGACCGGCGTCAGCAGGCCCTGCACCTCGTGCTCATCCGCGATCGTGCCGGCGGCCGCCGGGGCGACCTGGATGCCGCTGTCGGTGGCGATCTTCAGCGGGATGACGGTGCTGTCGGCGTGTTCCGCTTCGTCGGCGTGCGCATCGGCGTCTTGATGCGCATCGGCTTCAACCTGCGACGTTTCGTCAGGCGCGTCGGGCGATCGGCCGCAGGCGGCGAGCAGCCAGCACGCCATCAACGTGGCGGCGAGTGGGAGAGCTTTCATGGTGCGGAGTCCTTCGAGTTCGTGGCGGCGACGGACGCCTGCCCGGTGAGGCGTTGCAGTTCGATCAGGGCGCTTTGCGCCTGCGCGGCGGCATCGAGCTGGCGCTGTCGCGCTTCGATACGCAGGGCCTGCAGTTGCGCCCATTCCAGATAGCTGATGGCGCCCGCGCGCCATGCGCGTTCGGCGGCGGCTTCGGCCTTGGCCAGCGGCGGCAGCACGTCGCGCGCCATCCGCGTGACCTCCAGCCGCGCGGTGGCGTAACGGCCGTGGGCCTGCGCCAAGGTGGAATACAACTGCAGCTGCCGCGATTCGCGCTGCACGCCGCTCAGCGCCAGCTGCGCGCGGGCCGCCTGCAACTCAGGCTCCGCCCGGCGAACACTACCCAACGGCAGGCTGAAGCCGCCGACCAGCGCGGTGTCGTTGCCTTCGCGCAGTTGGCGCACGCCAATCTGCCATTCGATATCGGCACGCCGCTGGGTCTGGGCCAGGCGCAGTTGCGCTTCCTGCACACGTGTTTCGCCGGCCAGCAGCGCGAGTTCGGGCGTGCGTTCGAGCAAGCGCGCCAGCGCGTCGAAGTCCTCCAGCGCCGGCAGCGTCAGCGGATCGCCGCTGACGATCTCGAAGCCCGGATTGCGGGCGTTCCACAGCGCCGACAGATTCAGGCGCGCGGTACGCGCGGCTTCATCGGCGCGATCGCGATCCAGCTCGGCCTGGGCCAGCGCGGCCTGCGCGGTCAGCAGCACCGACTCGGGCGAGGCGCCGGCGTTGAGGCGCTGGCGTGCGGCCGAGACCGCGCGCTGGCGCTGGCCGATGTCGTCCAGCGCGATGGCGCGCAGCTGGAGTGCGATGGCGATGTCCAAGTAACGCCGCGCGACCTCGGCCAGCAGATCGAGCCGGGCGATTTCGCGCTGGGGCGCGAGTGCATCGAGATTGGCTTGCGCCAGCGTGCGGCGCGCATCGAGCTTGCCGCCACGCTCCAGCACGCCGGCGAGCGTGACGGTCAGCTCGGCCGCATCGAAGCCGCGGGCCTGGCCGCTGCCCAGCGCGTTCTCCAGCTGCGCGCCGAGCATCAACGGCGGCTTCAGCGCGGCGCCTTGGGCCTGTGCTTCCAGCACGGCACGCTGGCCATCAACCAGACGCAGGTCGGGATGGGTGCTGGCGACGCGCGCGATGGCGTCGTCCAGGGTGAGGGGTACAGCACGCGGCGGCTCCTGCGCATGCACGCAGGGCACGGCCGCGAAGACGGCCAAAGCCGCCAGTCGCAACCACATGGGGAATCTCCGAAAGGGCGATGACGCAGATCACTGCCGCGCCCTGGGGGCACGACGGTCGAATCAGGTCAGGCCGCGATCGGTGGACGCAGGCGCAAGGCGGGAATGTGGGACGACGGCGCGCGCATTTCCGCCACGTCCATTGCTGCGTGGACCACCCGCACCGGCATCAGGAAGAAGCGCGACGGAATCGCGCTGAGATGGCCGCAACAGTGTGCTGCATGCATCAAGTCACCGGCCTCATCGTGATCGGCGTTGTCGTCGGTCAGTGCGTGTTCGTCGCTGTCGTGCAGGTGCGAGGCCACGCCGCGCGTGGCTCCATGCAGGTCGCCGACCGCGGCCAGCACCGGGTTGGCCAGCACCGCCAACAGCAGCAACGCCAGCGCGGGCAGGCGCAGCCACAGGGCAACACGACGGGCGGGACGGAACGACATGGGCGCCGATGCTAGTGCGCCGGCGTTGCGTTAGACAATCACGTGACTGGATCGTCATCGCCCTGCGGCAGCGCCGCGTCATCGAACAGCGCGCCCTGCACCGCGCCCTCCTCCCGCTCGCGGAAGCCCGCCAGGCCCACGCCCACCAGGCGATACAGCGTGTCGGCCGGCAGCGCCACGCGATCGCGCAACGACAGGGCGATCGCGGTGAATTCGGCCAGCGAGGCCGGCGAAGCTTCCGGCGTGTAGCTGCGGGTGAGGATGCGGAACTGCGCGGTCTTGAGCTTGAGCACGACGGTGTAGCCGATGCGCTCGGTCTTGCGCGTCGCGGCCCAGGCCTTTTCGGCCATGCGCTTGATCGGCTCGTCCAGTTCGGCCAGCGGCACATCGACGGCGAAGGTGTCTTCGGCCGAGATCGACTGCACCTGCTGGTCCGGTTCGACCGGACGCTCGTCGATGCCACGCGCACGCCGATACAGTGCCGCGCCGAAGCGGCCGAAGCGCAGCTGCAATTCGTCCAACGTGAAGGCGCGCAGGTCGCCGACAGTGGCGATGCCCAAGTCAGCGAGCTTCTTCTCCGCCACCTTGCCCACGCCGGGGATGCGCCCGACCTTGAGCGGGGTGAGGAAGGCTTCCACCTGCGCCGGCTTGATCACGTACTGGCCATTGGGCTTGTTCCAGTCCGAAGCGATCTTGGCCAGGAACTTGTTGGGCGCGATCCCGGCCGAGGCAGTGAGCTGGGTGGCTTCGAAGATCTGCGCACGGATCGTCTGCGCGGTGGCCGTCGCGCTGGGCGAGGCGATCTTCGGTTCGGTCACATCCAGATACGCCTCGTCCAGCGACAGCGGCTCGACCAGGTCGGTGTGCTGCAGGAAGATCTCGCGCACCTGGCGCGAGACCGCTTTATACCGACCGAAATCCGGCGGCACGAAGATCGCATCCGGGCACAGCCGCTCGGCGCGTACCGCCGGCATCGCCGAGCGCACGCCGAACACACGCGCCTCGTAACTGGCCGCGCACACCACCGAACGCGCGCCACGCCAGGCCACCACCACGGGCTTGCCGCGCAGGCTCGGGTCGTCGCGTTGTTCGACCGACGCGTAGAAGGCGTCCATGTCGATGTGGAGGATCTTGCGCATGGGATGCGCAGTATCGCGCGCAAGAGTCTCGGGCGGCGAGACGGCCTTGGTTTCGCGCTGCGAAGCAAATGCAAAAGCAGGAGCTTTCGTGCGGCTTCGCCGCCCGACCCGCTTTCTTTGCTCGTGCAAAGAAAGTCGGGCAAAGAAACACGCCCCTGGCGTCACGCCCGCTTCGCGGGTCCGCTACGGGCCGAGGGATTTTTGGATGGGACATCCTGTCCCGTCCAAAAACGACGTGCATCTATGCACGTCGCCCTACGGGTCTTCACCTCGCCCCTTCGCCGTGCCTCAAGGGGATCTGAAAGCACCGGCAAAGCAAAGCAAAGCAAAGCAAAGCAAAGCAAAGCAGCCGAAGTTTGCTTGAACGTTTTGGCTTTGGCTTTTTCTGTTGCTGTTGCTCAGCCCTTGATCTTCAGCGCCTTCAAAGCGAGCCGAGCACCGCAGGCTGAAATGGCCGAAGAGGCGCGGGTGTTTGAGCGCAGCGAGTTCCCGCGCCGCGCCATTTCAGATGAGGAGCACAGGGCACCGATGCGCAGCATCGGCGAGTGTCAGGCGCTGGCGGTTTTGCTTCCTTTTGCCAAGACAAAAGGAAGACGCGCCGCGTAGCGGCGTGGAAGCTCTGCTTGAAAAAAGCCCAACTAAAGAAAAAGCCGAATCTGTCCCCAGATCCGGCCTCTCCAAACCACCAACCAACAAAAATCAGTTAGCCGGCATCTTCAAATCAAACTGCGCCGGCGGCGTGCCACCAGCGAGATAGCGCACGAAATAATCCCAGCGCCGCCGCGCCACATACGCGGTCATCGCGCCGTAGCCGTGGTGCACGTTGGGGATCATCAGCATGTCGAAGTCCTTGTTGGCCTTCATCAGCGCGTCGGCCACCAGCAGGGTCAGGTAGGGCGGCACGTTGTCGTCCATCGTGCCGTGGACCAGCATCAGGTGGCCCTTGAGGCCGCTGGCCAACGAGGCGTTGGCCTGGCTGTCGTAGTTGCCCTTGCCGTCCTTGTCGAGCACCAGTGCGCCCTGGTAGCGCTCGCCCCAGTCGTCCTCGTAACCGCGGTTGTCGTGGTTGCCGCTCTCCGACCAGGCCACCTTGAAGAAATCCGGGTAGCGCAGGATCGCCGCGGTGGAGGCATTGCCGCCGCCGGAATGGCCCCAGATGCCGGCGCGCGACAGGTCGATCCAGGAGTAGCGCGCGGCCAGTTCCTTCATGCCGGCCACCTGGTCAGGCAGCGTGTTGTCGGCCATGTCGCCGTACCAGGTGTCGTGGAAGGACTTGGATCGCCACGGCGTGCCCATGCCGTCGATGGCCACCACGATGAAGCCCAGTTCGGCCAGTGACTGGTTGTCGCCGTGGGCGGCCAGGAAGCTGCGGCCGCGCACCGAGCCGACCTGCGGGCCCGGATAGATGTAGTTGACGATCGGGTACTTCCTGGACGGATCGAACTTGGACGGCTTGAACATCACGCCGTACAGGTCGGTCTTGCCATCACGGGCCTTGACCGTGAACGGCTCCGGCGCGACCCAGCCAGCAGCTTTCAAGCGGCTGATGTCGGCGGTGGCGACCTTGGCGACATCCTTGCCGTCGGCGCCGCTGCGCAGCACCGTCACCGGCGGCACGGTGGTGGTCGAGTACGCATCGACGAACAGCTTGCCGTCCGGCGACAGCGACACGGTGTGGTCGCTGGGTTCGGGGGTGAGCAGGGTCGGCGCGCCGCCGTCCAGGCTGACCTTCCAGAACTGCTGGTAGTACGGGTTGATGCCGGCGGTGCGGCCGACGCCGCGGAACCAGACCGTGCGCGAGGCCGGATCGACCTTGAGCATCTCGGTGACGTTGCCCTCGCCGGTGGTGATGGCGTGCTTGAGCTTGCCGGTGGCCAGGTCGTACAGGTACAGCTGGCCCCAGTCGCTGCGCTCGGAGAACCACACCGCTTCGTTGGTCTCCGGAAGGTAAGCCCAGCTGGCGGTGCCGTTGCCGCTTTCGTACTGCGTCTTGACGTGCTCGGAGAACACGGTGCGCACCGCGCCGGTGGCCGCATCGGCGATCCGGAACCAGGCGTCCTTGTGGTAGCGCGAGGTCGACACGAAGGCGACGGTCTTGCTGTCCGGCGCCCACTTCACGTCATCCCAGCCGCCGTTCGGGCCGCAGCTGATGTCATCGCACTGGGTGGACCGGTGCTGGTCGGGCTCCATCTTCAGGCGCGTGACCTGTTTGGTCGGCACGTCGATGATGACGCGCTCGATCATGGTCACGTCCTTGTCGCCGGGCAGCGGGTACTTCCACGCCTCCAGTTTCGGCGCGCCCACCTGGGTGGTGACCAGGTACATGTCGCTGGTCTTGCGCTGGTCCTGCTGGAAGGTGGCGATCTTCTTCGAGTCCGGCGACCACTCCAGGATGGCCTCGTCGGTGTGCTTCCAGCCGGCGTTGTCGGTGGCGTAGCCGTAGTCCTTGACGCCATCTGTGGTCAGTTGGGTCTCCTTGCCGGTGGCCAGCTCGCGCACCCACAGGTTCCAGTCGCGGATGAAGGCTTCGGATTTCTTGTCGGGCGAGATCGCACCCGGCTCCAAGTCGGCCTTGGCGTAGACCTTGGCGCACTTGGCCTTGGCATCGCAGGCGACCTCGGTGCCGCGCACGGCAAAGCGGTAGCGCCCCTCGGCGGTCAGGGCGACGCTGCGCAGGCCCAGCTTGTCGGCCTTGAGCGGCTTGTCGCCGGTCGTCAGCAGCTTGTTGAGCGAAGCGGCCAGCGCCTTGGTGTCGAACAGCGGCGCGGTCTTGCCGGTGGCCGTGTCGGTCTGCAGCAGGCGATCGCCGCTGGCGTCGTGGTCGGTGTAGACGTAGTGCGTGGCATCGAGCCAGCTCACGCGGGTCACGGCGTGGTCGACCAGCGGCTGGGCGAACATCAAGGTGCCGGCACGGGCGTAGTCGGCCTCGGTCACGGTCAGCGTCTGCGCGCAGACGGCACCAGACAGCGCGGCCAGGACCAGGGCGCCGAACAGGCGCGGGGCGGTGGATTTCAGGAGCATGCGGATCCCCAGGCGAAGATGAAGCGCGCCGGAGACCTGCCCCGACGCGGGCGAACACGTGATCGTACCGCCGTGCGCGGCACGACTCCCCCTGCCAGAGGTCCCGGTCGCCGCCCGACGCAGCGGTGGGCGGGGTTCCGTTTCAGATGCAGCATTCGACACGGCCCGGTGCAGCGGTCAGCATGGTGGCCTGCGTCGCCGGCCGCTTGCGCCCGACGCGCTCCCCACCGCTTCCCCGCTGCCGATGTCCCCGGTCCTCACTGCCGTCTTCCCGCTGTTCTCGCTGATCGCCATCGGCGCGGCCATCCGCCGCTTCGGCCTGCTCGGCCCGGCGGCGGTCACCGAACTCAACCGCTTCGTGGTGCTGCTGGCGCTGCCCGCGGTGCTGTTCTCGATCATGGCCAAGGCCCACTGGTCGACGCTGGCCCAGCCCGGCCTGGCAACGGTTTACGCGATCAGCATGCTGGGCGTGCACCTGCCGGTCATGGCCTGGCTGCTCAGGCGCGGGGCCAGCCTGACCGACGCCAGCATCGATGCGCTGGGCGCCTCGTACGCCAACACCGGCTTCATGGGCATCCCGCTGACGCTGCTGACCCTGGGCGCGACGGCGCTGCCCGGCGTGGGCCTGTCCGTGGTGATGACCGCCTGCGTGCTGTTCGCGCTGGCGCTGACCACGATCGAGTTCGACCGCCATCGCGGCGCCGGCCTGCTGCCCACACTGCGCAACACCGCCTGGGCGCTGCTGAAGAATCCGCTGATCTGGGCGCCCTTGGCCGGGGCACTGGTCTCGCTGGCCGGCCTGCCGCTGCCCGCCCCGGCGATGACCGCCATCGACCTGCTCGGCGCCGCCGCCAGCCCGTGCGCGCTGGTGGTGCTGGGCCTGTTCCTGGCCGCCCCCGCGCAGGATGAAGTCGCCCCGCCGGCCGGCTGGATCGCGCTGTCGGCGTTAAAGCTGTTCGTGCAGCCGCTGATCGCCTGGCTGGTGGCCGTGCCGTTGCTGCACCTGCCGCCGATGCAGGTGCACCTGGCGATGCTGATGGCGCTGCTGCCCACCGGCACCGGGCCGTTCATGCTGGCCGAGCGCTACGGCCGGCGTGCGGCGATGTCGTCCAAGGTGATCCTGGTGACGACCCTGGTCTCGATGGCCACGCTATCTGCGTACTTGGTGTGGATGGGCTGAACGCGGCGCGCTGGCTCAGGGCGCGTTGGTCATGGGCGTTATCGGCAGCGGTACCGCACCAGCTCGCACACGCAGCCACCACCGCACGCTTTCAAACATCAGCAGCGGCACCAGCCAGCTCATCCACAGCAAGGTCGCGATCAGGGCCGGCGTCGGCACCTGGCCCAACGCAATCGCCGCCGGCAACGACAGCCGGAAGATCGCCGGCGCCAGCGCCACCACGTAGTTGCGCATCATCCAGCGCTGATGCACCGGCACGCGCCGGCGGCGGATCGCGATGAAGCCCATCAGTGCGGTGGTCAACAGCATCGCGGCCGTCATCGAGAACGCCAGCCGGATCGACAGCGGCGCCGGCGAGGTCGCGATCAACCCGCATGCGCCGATGAAGGCCACCAGCATCGCGATGAGATAAACGCGCCCGGCCCAGCGATGCCAGCGCAGCGCACGTCCGCGCCACTGGCTGAAGAATTGCAGCGGCCCCAGCACCAGCATCACTGCGCCGCCAGCCAGGTGCAGCCACAGCCAGCCGCGCCGCGTCATGAACATCGCATAGGCCGCCGAATCCAGCGCGTGGTACTTGCCGTAGGCGGCGACCAGGAACTCCACGCTGATGCCGAGCGCCAGCAGCCACACCAGGCTCCAGCCGAGGCGCGCCATCACGCGCCTACGCGCGTCGCTCACGTCGTTGCGGATTGCGTCACGGGCCATGCGCTGCGTCCTCCGGGAGCGGAGCTTAGCGCAGCCGCGCGGCGGGCCTTGCTGCCACGCCGCGATGGCATCGATCGCGCCGCCAAGATGGCGACGCCATCACGCGGACTGGCTTACTTGCCCCCGGCCGGCGCCGCCTGGACCAGTGGCGCATGCACCTTGGCGAAGTCCGCCGTCGGGATCTTGCTCTGCTCGCGGTCATAGGTGAGCAGGCCGTTGATCTCGCCTTCCACGTCGGTGGTCTGCGTGTACACCGACGCACTCAGGCCCACCTCGCGCGCCTGGCGGACGATCTCGCTGAACTTGCGCTGGTAGCGTTGCAGGTAATCGGCCGGGTCCTTGGCGGTCTGGTAACCCCAGTTGCGGTTGGCCGGAAACCACAGATGGCCTTCCACCGGCAGGCCGATGCCGCCGTATTCACCGATCACGATGGCGCGTTGGGTCTGCCGCGTCGGCACATGCGGCACGTCCTCGTAGGTGTGGATGTCGAAGATGTCCGAGCCCGCATCGCCGGTATCGAGCCAGCCGCTGACCTTGTTGACCACCCGGCTCGGGTCCAGCGCCTTGACCGCCTTGGCCAGGCGCGTGGAGGCGTACTGGCCCCAGCCTTCGTTGTTGACCACCCAGGTGACGATGGACGGATGGTTGCGCAGGTCGCTGATCATGCGCAGCAGCTCGTATTCGAACTCATCGCTCACGCGCGTGGGGAACAGCACTTCATCGTTGGACGCCTGCCGCACGAACTGATCCAGGCTGTCTTCCTCTTCGCCCGAGGGCATGTCCTGCCAGATCAGGATGCCCATCTTGTCGGCCAGGTAGTAGTACTGCGCAGGCTCGACCTTGATGTGTTTGCGCAGCATGTTGAAGCCGGATTTCTTGAGGAAATCCAGTTCAAAGGCGATGGCATCCTCCGACGGCGGCGTGAGCAGGCCATCGGGCCACCAGCCCTGGTCCAGCGTGCCGTTCTGGAACAGCGGCTGGTTGTTGAGCAGCAGCGCCGGCTGGCCCGGAATCGGCCCACGTCCGAGTGAACTCTTGCGCATGGCGAAGTAGCTGCGCACGGTATCCACCGGCTTGCCGACCACCTTGGCCTTGGCGTACGCCTGCGCCTCGACTTCGGTCAGCAGCGTGTCATCGCGCCGACCGTTGGGCCGATGCTGCGACGCATCCTGCTGGTCGAATGGCTCGGTGACCTGCACCAGTTCGACATCCAGGTCGTAGAGATACGGCGTGGTCGGCGACCAGAGTTTGGCATCGGGAATCGGCAGCTGGGTGCGCCGGTTGGCGCGCACGATCTTCGAGGACACCACCTTGCCGCCCGCCTTGGCGGTGATGCGCACGGCATCGGCATCGCTGGCGCTGTGGTTGAGCGCGACATCGACGTTGAGCACGTCGGCATCGATGTCCGGCGTGACGTTGACGTTCTCGATATGCAGCTTGGGCACAGGCTCCAGCCACACGGTCTGCCAGATGCCGCTGACCGGCGTGTACCAGATGCTCTTGGGGTCCAGCTGCTGCTTGCCGCGAGGCTGTGCGCCCTCGGAGGTCGGATCGGTGACCTGCACGACCAGCTCGTTGTCGCCGGCTTTCAGGTAATCGGTGATGTCGAAGAAGAACGTATCCGAGCCACCGCGATGCGAGCCAACCACGCCGCCGTTGACCAGCACGTGCGCCTCAAAATCCACCGCACCGAAGTTCAACAGAACGCGCTGGCCGGCCCAGTCGGCGGGGATCTGGAAGCTGCGGCGATACCAGATGCGGTCTTCCGGCGTGACCTTGCGCGCGACACCCGACAGGCGCGATTCGACGGCGAACGGCACCAGGATCTTGCCGTCCATGCTGGTCGGCTGGCCCTGGGTCTTGGGCCGGATCGCGTAATCCCACTGGCCGTTGAGGTTCTGCCATTGCGCGCGCTTCATCTGCGGGCGCGGATAGCTGCGCCAGGCGTTGTCCGGCGTCACCGTCTTGCCCCAGCGCGTGATCAGGTCGCTGGTGTAGACATGGTCATCCTTGGGCGCGGCGGCCTCCTGCGCGTGAGCGCTGGACAGCGTGAGCGACAGCAAGGCTGCAACGGCGAGGCAGGCGCGGACAGCCGGGGTCTTCATGGTGCGCAGGTCCTTCTTTTTGGCGTGCGGGCGCGGGGGCGCGAAGGGCACGGTGAGCGGAGAGCGTCTACGCCTGCCTGCGGCCAACGGCACCACACGCAGGACGTGCATCGAGCGCGCGCGGCGCGCATCCGCGGCCACGCTTAATGTATGACAATACGACGAATGCGTCGGATCATTCCATGCGTCCATCGTCGAAGGCAAGTCGCACTGCACGATCACGCGCGGCAAGTCTGCCGCTTGATTCTCAGGCACGGAACGGCAGCACGCAGGGCGCAGCATGCGAGGCGTCACATCAGGGAATGCACGCGCGATCGGCGTGCGCAAATCTAAAAACTTTAGACGTCGCTCAGGCCGCCGGCAGCGGCCGCAGGCACAGCCAGATCGCGGCCCAGTGCGCGAGTGCGCCGCCCAGCACATGCGCGTGCCATAGCGCGCGGTTGTAGACCATCGACTTGCGCACGTAGAAGCCGACGCCGACGGTGTAGATCAGGCCGCCGGCCGCGATCAGCCACAGCACCGTGCTATCCAGGCCCGCCATCAGCGGCTTGATCGCAATCACCGAGGCCCAGCCCAGCAGCAGGTAGATCGCCACCCAGAACCCCTTGCCCACGCCGGGCAGGAACAGCTTGCCGAACACACCAAACAGGGCCACCGCCCAGACGCCCAGCGTCATCGACCAGACCCACGCACCGGACAGGCCCAGAACCAGCAGCGGCGTGTAGGTGCCGGCGATCATCACGAAGATGCCGGCGTGGTCCAGCTTGCGCAGCAACGGCTGGCGTGCCGGCGTGGCGAAGTTGTACGCGGCCGAACACGCGAACATCGTCAGCAAGCCCAGCGCATAGACGCAGGTCGCTACCAGCAATGCCTCGTTGGTCACCGCCCGCCAGATCAGCAACGCCCCACCGACGACGGCCAGCGCAAGGCCGGCGACATGCACGATCAGGTCGGCGCGGCGGGCAGTGGGCGTCTGGTAGTGGGGCGCGGTAACGGGAGACGCAGGCACAGGCGTGATCGATACAACAATGGGGGACGGACAGCATACGCGCTGACGTCGCCCGACATCGGCGTGCCAATGCGAAGGCACGCAGCATGTGGGAGCCGCTTCAGTGGCGATGGAGCGTTCTCAGGAAAGCTCGATCGTTGCTGATGCAGCTCCCACCAGAAACATCAGCACATTGCCTGGATCACGCCGCCATGCCGTGATGCCGCAGCAGCGCGTCGATGTTCGGCTCGCGACCGCGGAAGGCGGTGAAGTTCTCCAGCGCGCTGCGGCTGCCACCGCGCGAGAGGATCTCGGCGCGGAAACGCGCGCCGGTTTCCGCCAGTTGATCCGGCGCTTCCTCGAACGCGGCATAGGCATCGGCGCTGAGCACCTCGGCCCACTTATAGCTGTAATAACCCGCGCCATAGCCGCCGGCGAAGATGTGGCTGAAACTGTGCGGGAAACGGTGCCACGCCGGCGGACGGTTCACCGCCACTTCGTCGCGCACGCGTTCCAGCAGCGCCAGCACCGAGTCCTGCGCCGGGTCGAAGCCGCTGTGCAGCTCCATGTCGAACAGCGCGAACTCCAGCTGGTGCACGGTCTGCATGCCGCTCTGGAAATTCTTGGCCGCGATCATCTTGTCGAACAGCGCGCGCGGCAGCGGCTCGCCGGTCTCCACGTGCCGGGTCATGCCCTGCACGCGCGCCCACTCCCAGCAGAAGTTCTCCATGAACTGGCTCGGCAGCTCGACCGCATCCCATTCCACGCCGTTGATGCCGGCGACCGACAGCTCGCCGACTTCGGTCAGTAGCTGGTGCAGGCCGTGGCCCATTTCGTGGAACAGCGTGGTGACATCGCTATGGGTGAACGTGGCCGGCGTGCCGTCCACGCCCTTGCCGAAGTTGCACACCAGATAGACCAGCGGGGTCTGCTCGCCATCGGCGCGATGACGGCGGTTGCGGCAATCGTCCATCCACGCGCCACCGCGCTTGCCTTCGCGCGCATAGAGATCCAAATAGAACTGGCCCACCAGCGCGCCATCGGCGTTCTGCAGGCGATAGAAGCGCACATCCGGATGCCACACCGGCGCGCTGTCGGCGACCACATCCACGCCGTACAGCGACTTGATCACGCCGAACAGGCCGCCCAGCACCGCGTCCTCGGTGAAGTACTGCTTCACCTCCTGCGCCGAGAAGCTGTAGCGCGCCTGCTTGAGCTTTTCGCCCACGTAGGCCACGTCCCACGGCTCGACCGTGTCCAGGCCCAGCTCATCCCGGGCGAAGGCTTCCAGCTCGGCGCGATCCTGCCTGGCGTGCGGCAGCGCGCGCGTGGCCAGGTCGCGCAGGAAGCCCAGCACTTCGGCCGGGCTCTGCGCCATCTTGGTCGCCAGCGAATACTCGCCGTACGACGCGAAACCCAGCAGCTGCGCCAGCTCGGCGCGCAGCGCCAGGATCTGGGTGATCAGCGGCGAGTTGTCCAGCTTTTCATCGCCGGCTTCGGACGCACGCACCGCGTAGGCCTGGTACAGCGTTTCGCGCAGCGGGCGATCGTCGGCGTAGGTCAGCACCGGCAGGTAGCACGGCATCTGCAAGGTGAACTTCCAGCCCGGCTCGCCCTCGGCCTTGGCCGCGGCGCGACAGGCGGCGATCACATCGGCCGGCAGGCCGGACAGATGCTGCTTGTCCTTGATCCAGAACTCGTATTCGTCGGTGGCATCGAGCACGTTCTCGGAGAACTTGGCCGACAGGCTGGCCAGTTCCTCGCGCACGGCGGCAAAGCGCGCCTTCTGTTCGTCCGGCAGCTCGGCGCCGCCGAGGCGGAAATCGCGCAGCGCGTTGTCCAGGGTCTTGGCGCGCGCGGTGTCCAGCGCGGCCAGATCGGTCGCTTCAGCCAGGGCGCGGTACTGAGAGAACAGCGCCAGGTTCTGCCCCAGCGCGCTGCCGAAGCGCGTCACCTTGGGCAGGTTGTCGTTGTAGGCCTTGCGCAGTTCCGGCGAATTGACCACGCCCTGCAGGTGGTTCACCTGGCCCCAGGCGCGCCAGAGCTTTTCGGTCGCATCGTCCAGCGGCACCACGAAGCTGTCCCAGGTCACCGGGGTGACGGTTTCGGCCTGCTTCACCGCGGCTTCGGCATCGGCCAGCAGGGCCTCGATGGCCGGGCCGACGTGCTCGGGGCGGATGGCGTCGAACTGGGGCAGGCCGGAAAAATCGAGCAGCGGATTCATGGGGAAACACTCCGAAACGTGGGGCTGGCGGTCAATCTGGGGGCGCCGGCGCGGCCGGGCAAGCCGGCACGGTGCGCAAGGCCGCCATTATGCGACTGGAGACGTTGATGGAAGGTGGCCGCGCACGCGGCGCGCCTGCCGCCAGGGCTTAAGATGGGCGTCTGCCCTGTGTGCGATGCCCGCTGCCCGTCCATGACCCTGACGCCCGACAAGTCCAGCTCCCGCCGGCGCGCCCCGATGTACGAGGAAGTGGCCGACACCCTGCGCCAGAAGATCTACGACTACGTGCTGCCGCCGGGCGACTGGATCGACGAGCCGGCCCTGGCCCAGGAACTGGGCATCAGCCGCACGCCGCTGCGCGAAAGCCTCAAGCTGCTGGCGGCCGAAGGCCTGGTCCAGATCGAGCCCGGCCGCGGCGCGCGGGTGACGCGCCTGACCCTGGAAGACCTCAACGAGCTTTTCCCGATCATGGCGATGCTGGAAGGCCGCTGTGCGTTCGAGGCAGTGCGCAAGATCGACACCGATGGCCTGGCCCGGCTGGAATCACTGCATGCGGCGATGGAAGCGGCCGCCGAGCGCGGCGACATGGCCGAGTTCTACCGCAACAACTACCTCATCCACGAGGCCGTGCAGGAACACGCCGGCAACCCGTGGCTGATCCGCGTCACCCACGACCTGCACCGCATCCTCAAGATGCACCGTGGCCGCCAGCTGCTCACGCCGGGCCGCATGGCGATGTCGCTGGGCGAACACCGCGAGCTGATGGCCTGTTTCCGCACCGGCGATGCGGCCGAGGCCGAGCGCACCATGAACCGCCATCTGCTCAGCCAGGGCGAGGCGCTGGCCAAGTACATCGCCGCCGGCGGCAAGCTCAACGTGCCCGCCCCGCTGCCGCGCTCGGGCGCGCACTGATCGCCCCATGAAACAACGGCCCGCCATCGCAGGCGGGCCGTTGTTTGCGGAAGCTAGCGCGAGCTAGCCGCCCATCACCGCGCGCGTGGCCAGGAACAACACCGAAGGACACAGCAGGCAGCCCAGGCCGGTGTAGAACGTCGCCGTCATCGCACCGTATGGCACCAGGCGCGCGTCGGTCGCGGCCAGGCCGCCGGCGACGCCGCTGGTGGTGCCCATCAGTCCGCCGTAGACGATCGCCGTCTGCGCGTTGTTGAGCTGGATCCACTTGGCCACGAACGGCGTGCCCACCATCACCAGGATCGACTTGATCAGGCCCGCGGCGATGCTCAGCGCCATCACATCCGAGCTGGCGCCGATCGCCGCGCCGGTCACCGGCCCGACGATGTAGGTCGCCGCGCCCGCACCGATGGTGGTCATGCTGACCGCATCGGTGTAGCCGAACGCATAGGCAATCGCGGCACCGACGATGAAGCTCACCAGCACGCCCAGCAGCAGCGAGATCACCCCGGCCAGGCCTGCGCCCTTGAGCTGGCGCACGTCCACGCCGAACGCCGTGGCGATGATCGCGAAATCGCGCAACATCGCGCCGCCCATCACCGCCACGCCGGCGAACAGCGGCACGTCGGCCAGCCCCTTGGAGCCCCCGGTGTGCAGGCCGCCGAACCAGGCCAGCACCAGGCCGAAGAAGATCGCGATCGCCGAGGCATGCACGCGCCCGCCGGTGAGGTAACGCGACACCAACTGGGCGATCAACATGATCGCGCCGATGATCGCAAAGCCGGCCAGCAGGCTGTTCTTGTCGATCACTTTCATGAAGGTCTCGGCGATCATGGCAGCTCTCCTTCCTTGATCGGCGGCAGCGGTTCGATCGGCGTCTTGCGCAGCTTGTTGAAGACCGGGATCAAGGCCCCGCACGCGGCCGTCGCCAGCACCCCGGCCAGGATCGCGGCCGGGCCACCCTTCAGCGCGGCCAGCACGTTCTGCTGGGCGGCCATGGCCACCACGATCGGGATGTAGATGGCGTTCCAGAAATTGACGCCGTAGTCGGTCAGCGGCGTCTTGCCGCGCTTGTGCAGCCACGTGGACACCGCGATCAGCAGCACGATGCCGAAGCCCACGCCGCCGACATTGGCCTGCACGCCAATGCTGATGCCCAGCAGTTCGCCAATGAACAAGCCGATGATCGTGCAGATCGCCAGCAACGCAACACCATAGATGACCATGAAACCCCTCCCAGGGTGGGCGCGCCGGTGGCTGTACCGGGCGGCGCCGCAGGTGTGGAAACGAAAGAACCGCCTTACTTCACTGCAACCGCTCCTGTGCCGCCGCTACCCAGGCGGCCGCGCCCTCCAGACTCCTGAACTCCTCGACCGATCGCGCTTCGCATTCCGGATAGGCCTCGCGCAGCATGCGCGACAGCGCGCTGCCCGGACCAAGTTCCAGGAACACGCGTGCACCGCGCTCCACGGCCTGCTCCATCACCGCCGACCATTCGACGCTACGCGAGATCTGTGCGGCCAGGGTGTCGATCACACCCTCCGCTGTCCGCACCGGGCTGCCGTCCACGCCGGCCAGCACCGTGATGCCGGGCGCGCGAACCGATGCAGCACGCAGCGCCTGGACGAAGTTGTCCGTCGCAGCCTGCAGGGCGGGCGTATGCGCCGGCACGCTGACCGGCAGCAGCGTGCAACGCGCGCCCTGCGCGGTTGCAGCCTCGGCCAGCTGCATCAATGCGCGGCGCCGCCCGCCCAGCACCACATGGTCTTCGCCATTGGCGATCGCCACGCAAGTCTCAAACTGCTCGCACAAACAATCGATGTCGCTGCGGACCAGGCCGGTCACCGCCATCAGGCCACTGTCGGCAGGACTGGCGGCATCCATCACGCTGGCGCGCGTGGCCGCCAGTGCAAGACACGCATCGGTCGATATGCTGCCGGCGACTGCATGTGCTGCGAGTTCACCCACGCTGTAGCCGAGCACCAACGTCGGCGCTGGCAACTGCTCACGCAGCGCCAGCCAATGGGCCAGCGTGCCGGCGCAGACCAGGGGCTGGGCACGGCGGTTGTCGAAGCGCGCGTCATTGGCCGCCAGGTCCTGTGGCGCCGCGCCGAGCACGGCTTCGGCCTGCTGCAACAGCGGCGCGACTTCGGCGTTGTCCAACACCCGGTCGAACATCGCCGGATGCTGGCCGCCCTGCCCCGGGCATAGCAGCGCCAGGCTCATGTGCGCGCCTGCCGCTGCAGGAAGATCGCGCAGGCCAGCAGGTCCGCACTGCCACCGGGGCTGAGCCGGCGCGCGACGAAGGCGCGCGAAAGGATGGCGATCTGCGCGCGCCAATCGTCCTGCCAGACGCCGCCGCGCGCCAGGAATGTGCGCGCCTGCTGCTGGGCAAAGCGCAGGCCGTCGATGCCTCCGCGATGCAGCAGGTTGAGATCGTCCACCGCCGCGATCAGCGACAGCAGCGTGTGCGTGTGCGCCGCGTCTTCCACCAGCCCGGCATCCAGCGCCGCCTGCAGCGCGGGCAGTGCGATCTCGCGCAGCAGCGGGAAGCCATCGGCGGCCTGTTCGCGCACGCCTGCCACGCCATGCGCGCGACGCATGCGCTGGCCGTGACTGGTCGGGTCCAGCGGCGCGTCCAGCAGGACGTCGCGCCATTGGCTTACACCGGCGCAGACTTGCACGCCCGAGGCCACGGCGCCTTGCGCGCGCAGCTGCGCCGCCTGTGCGGTGAGCAGGCCCAGGCTGAAGATCGCGCCACGATGGGTGTTGATGCCGCCGGTCGCGCCCAGCATCGCGTCCTCGGCATGCAGGCCGAGCCGCCGCAGGGTGTCGAAGCCCGCACCCTCGATGCCGGCCTGCGCAATCGCCACGAAGTAGCCACGCAGCGCGGCCAGGCTGCGCCAGAACGTGCCGGCGTCCATGTCGTCATGGCTGCCGCGATCGGTCGGCGTCACTAGGCCTGGCTTGTGCGCCAGTGCCAGCTCCGCGTGCAGGCTGGCGATCGCCAGGCGCCCGAACCGCTGCGCCAGCGCGCCCGGCGCTGCGGCGCTTGTGTTGGGACGACCGGCTTCGCTGCGTTTCATGCCGCCACCTGTGCATCGCCGGCGAGCGCGCTGCGCGCGACCAGGCGCGCGTCGCTGTCGGTCTTGATGAGCAGGCGCGCCGATCCGCTGGCATATTCGCGCCAGCTGAAAGCCGTGCCATCGGGCAAACGGCACTCACCGTCGGCGCGCAGGCCGAAGCGTGTTTCCCAACGGGAGAGCAGCGCGGCGATCGTATCGGCCTGATCGAGCTCTTCGATCTCCCACAGCAGATCCACATCGGAGCGCGCATGCAGATACGGCAAGGACGTCAAAGCCTGCCAGGCCAGCGCGCCGAACACGCGCGGCATCAAGCCGAGGCGTCCCGCATCTGCCTGCAAAGCACGCAACGCGACCTGCCAGGCGGTGGGCGCAACGGGGGTCACCGCATCAAGCGCAGGCAATGACGCACACCGTAGCAACGACGCGTGCGGCGCGCTCAGCGAAAGCCGTTGCTTGCCTTCGTCCGGCGGCAACGGCACACCAAGCTGCAGCAGCTCGGCCGACATCCCGGGCGCGCGGCGCGCCACGATCGCCGGATGGCCTGCGCCGAACCACGCACGCAGCCGCACCGCCAACGCAGGCGACTGGGCCAGCCAACCGTGATCGGTCGGCAGCCAGACCAGCGTGTGGCGGCGCAGCGCCTCAGTCATGGCCTGCAGCCACCGCAGCGGAAATATCGAGCGCCAGCGTACGGCCGCCGCGCTCGGCGGCCAGCGCACGACGCGTGTCGCCTTCGACCGGCGCGGCGAGCGCATCGAGCAGCGCCTGGGCCAGGTCACCATCCCAGATCGCGCGCACCGCGCCCATCGCGACGTAGTTCTCCACGCCCGGGGCGAACACCGGTGAACTCTTGCTCAGCGCCTGCAGCTTCTCCAGCGGCTGCTTGGTCACGCGCGCCATCGCGCGCAGGTCCATCACCCGCACCTGCGCCTCGGGCAACGCGTAGACCGCATCGGCCATCAGGCCAAACGAGAGGAAACCGCCGCTGACCGATTCGCCGTACACCAGCGAGATGAGCCTGGCGCCGCGCGTGCGTGCCAGATCCAGCGCCTTGGCCAGGTGGGCGAAATACCCATTGATGCCCAACAGTTCATCGCGCCGCGCCAGGCGCTGGCCGGCGGTGTCGACCAGCATCACGATCGGCCGCTGCGGATGCGCGCGCGTGGAGGCCAGCACCGTCGCCGCGAGCTTGAGCGCGTGGTCCACACCGACTTCCAGCTTGTCGGCCGTGCCGATCACGGTGACTTCGCCCGTCGCGGTGGTCGCGCTGCCAGTCAGCACGTGATCTTCGATGGCGATGGCATGGCCCTGCGGAAACAGGGCGTCGAGCAAGGTTTTCAGTTCCACGGCAGGCTCCTGTTAGCGGTGGCGGCCAGGAAGGCGTCGGTGTCCAGCAGCGGCAGCTTGGCGGCGTGGTCCAGGCCCTGCGCCTGCCAGATCTCCAGGCCATCGCGATACGCACCCCAGGCATCGATGCGCGCGGCCAGCATCGCGTGCTCGGCATCGAGCGCCGCCATGGCATCGGCAGCAGGATCGAACGCCGCGATCGCCTCCAGTGCAGCCTCGGCGAAGGCGTCCATGCGGTCGGCCACCAGCGTGGAGGCTTCCCCGATCAGGTAGCGATGCTTGCCGCCGGTCACGCGCCAGACCAGCGCGCGATCGCGCGAATCGAATTCCTCCACGCCGCGCACGGTCTCGATCACTTCCGGGCCGGACAGCGCCAGCCGTCCTTCCTCGGACATGATCACCGCCGTGCAGCAGCGCGCGACAATGCCCATGCCGCCGAAGGCACCATTGCCGCTGCCGATCAGCGCCAGCACCGGCACGGCGGCCGCGCGCGCGCCAAGCACCGCGCGCATGATTTCCGAGATCGCGATCAGGCCCGCATTGGCTTCATGCAGGCGCACGCCACCGGTATCGAGCAGCAGCAGCACCGCTTCGGGTTTGGTCTGCGCGGCACGTTCCAACAAACCGGCGAGCTTGGCGCCGTGGACTTCACCCACGCCGCCGCCCATGAATTCGCCCTGCTGCGCGGCCACCAGCACGCGCTTGCCGCGCAGGGTCGCCTCGCCAACCGCGATGCCATCGTCGAATGCAGCCGGCGTGTCCAGCTGCGCCAGGTGCGGGCTCATCGCGCGTTGGCGTGGGCCGACGAATTCGCGGAACGAACCGGCATCCAGTACGCCGGCGATACGCTCGCGCGCGTCGGCTTCGTAGTAGCTGCGCTCACGCACGGTGTTGGCTATTGCGCTCATGCGTCGCCTCCTTCCTGCAGGGTTTCCACGGCCTGGTCCAGGCGCAGGCTGACCACCGCCGGCGTGGCGCCGACATCGTGGATGGTGATGCGCACATCTTTCAGCGCATGGCGCGCGGCGAAATCGTCCAGCACCGCCTGCCAGATCTGGCCGAAGCCACGCGCGGCGGTGGTGATCTCGATCTCCATCGCGCCGTCCAGCGGTACCGGCTCGATCAGCACTTCCAGGTTGCCGGACGAGACCACGCCGACCAATACATGGTCGAGGCGTGAGCTGGGCGCGGTGCGGCCCTCAAAGCGATATTTCAGGGTTTCCATCTCAAGCCCCTTACCAGTTGCGGAAGCGCTTGGGCGGGTCGTAGAGCCCGCCGGACCAGCGCACCAGATCCTTGACCGTGCGCGCGGCGAGCAGGTCGCGGCTGGCGTCACGGGTGCGGATGCCGAGATCTTCCGGGCGCTTGATCACGCCGCGGTCGCGCAGGTTTTCCACCGCGCGTTTGTCGCGCCCCAGGCCCACGGCCGTGTAGCCGGCGACGCCGCGGATGGCCTGCTCGCGTTCTTCCGGCGTGCGGCACAGCAGCAGGTTGGCGATGCCTTCCTCGGTCAGCACGTGGCTGACATCGTCGCCGTAGATCATCACCGGCGGCAGGTCGAGCTTGGCCCGTTCGGCCAGCTCCCACGCATCGAGTGTGTCGACGAAGGCCGGCGCCATGTGCTCGCGGAAGGTTTCCACCATCTGCACGACCAGCTTGCGGCCGCGCGGAATCTCGCCGGGCTTGGCGGCTTCGCGACCGGCCTTCAACCAGGCCGGACTGCCGTGCCGGCGGCCGCGCGCGTCCGAGCCCATGTTGGGCGCGCCACCGAAGCCGGCGATGCGATCGCGCGTGGCGGTGGAGCTGTTGCCGGCCAGATCCATCTGCAACGTCGAGCCGATGAACATGTCGCAGGCATACAGGCCGGCGGTCTGCGAGAACGCGCGGTTGGAGCGCATCGAGCCATCGGCGCCGGTGAAGAACACATCGGCGCGCGCGGCGATGTAGTCCTCCATGCCCAGCTCCGAGCCGAACGAGTGCACGGATTTGACGAAGCCCGACTCGATCGCCGGAATCAGCGCCGGATGCGGGTTCAGCGCCCAGTGCTGGCAGATCTTGCCTTTCAAGCCCAGCGACTCAGCGTAAGTCGGCAGCAGCAGCTCGATCGCCGCCGTGTCGAAGCCGATGCCGTGGTTGAGGCGGTTGACGCCGTACTCGGCGTAGATGCCCTTGATGGCCATCATCGCCATCAGCACCTGCACTTCGCTGATCTGCGCCGGGTCGCGGGTGAACAGCGGCTCGATGTAGTTGGGACGCGGCGCATGGGTGACGAAGTTCACCCAGTCCGCCGGAATGTCCACGCGCGGCAGCGTGTCGACGATCTCGTTGACCTGGGCGATGACGATGCCGCCGCGGAACGCGGTGGCTTCCACGATCGCCGGCGTGTCCTCGGTGTTCGGGCCGGTGTAGAGGTTGCCGTGCCGATCTGCCGCGTGCGCGGCGATCAGGGCCACGCGCGGGGTCAGGTCGATGAAGTAGCGGCCGAACAATTCCAGATAGGTGTGGATCGCCCCCAGCTCCAGCTGACCATCGCCAAGCAACCGGGCCAGGCGCACCGACTGCGGGCCGGAGAAGGAGAAGTCGAGCTTGCGCGCGATGCCTTTCTCGAACACATCCAGGTGCGAGGCCAGCGACAGCACCGACTGGACCATGTGCAGGTCGTGGATGCGGCCCGGATCGACCTGGGTCAGGCAGTCGGCGAGGAAATCGGCCTGCTTCTGGTTGTTGCCTTCCAGGCAGACGCGGTCGCCGGGGCGCAGCACGGTTTCGAGCAGCGCAACCACGTCGTCGCTATGGACCAGCCGGCCCTGCGCGAACCCCGCCGCGGCCTGCAGCCGCTGGGTCCGGTCGGTACTGAGGGTGTTCCAATCCGTCATCGCATCACCGGGAATTACTTCGTAATTACAGAGTAATCATTCTGCGCCCGGCATGCATGCCGCGCCGCAGCAGCTGGCCGAAAATTCGGCCGCCCCGGTAAATAGCCTAATAACTTCAGTACTTTGAAGCGGAGTCAGACCCTGATCAAGTTGCGACCTGATCGCTGCAAGGGCGCCTCAGCCCTCGGCGGTCGCCAGCGCCGGCAGCGTGCCGCCTGACACCGCAGCAGCCAGGGCCGCATCGCTGTCGACGGTGTCGATCCCGCAGCGGCCGTACCAGTCCGGATCGTAATAGCTGTGTGCGTAGCGGTCGCCGCTGTCGCACAGGATGGTGACGATCGAGCCGTTGATGCCGGCCGCCTGCATCGCGCTCGCCGCGTGCAGCACGCCGACCAGGTTGGTGCCGGTCGAACCGCCCACGCGCCGTCCCAGCGCCGCGCTGGTCCAGCGCATCGCCGCCAGGCTCAACGCATCAGGCACCTTGACCATCGCATCGATGCAGGCCGGCACGAAGCTCGGTTCCACCCGCGGACGGCCGATGCCTTCGATGCGCGAACCACAGTGGTGCAGGCGCGCCGTGTCGGCCTCGCCTACCAGCGCATCGCGGTAGTAGTCGAAGAACACCGAGTGCTCCGGGTCGGCACACAGGATCTTGGTGGGATGGCGCCGATAGCGCACGTAACGACCCAGCGTGGCGCCGGTGCCGCCGGTGCCCGGGCTGCACACGATCCACGCCGGGATCGGATGCGGCTCCTCGGCCATCTGCTTGAAGATGGATTCGGCAATGTTGTTGTTCGCGCGCCAGTCGGTCGCGCGTTCGGCGTAGGTGAACTGATCCATGAAATGGCCGCCGTGCTCGCGCGCCAGCCGTGCGGACTCTGCATTGATCGCGCCGGCCTGTTCGACCAAATGGCACTGGCCGCCGTAGAAGGTGATCGCGGCGATCTTTTCCGGCGAGGTCGTGGCCGGCATCACCGCGATGAAGGGCAGGCCCAGCAGCCGCGCGAAATACGCTTCGGACACCGCGGTCGAGCCACTGGAGGCCTCGATCACCGGTGCGCCCTCGCGCAACCAGCCGTTGGCCAGCGCGTACAGGAACAGCGAGCGCGCCAGCCGGTGCTTGAGGCTGCCGGTGGGATGGCTGGATTCGTCCTTCAGGTACACGTCGATGCCGGGATAGCCTGGCAGCGACAGCGGAATCAGGTGGGTGTCGGCCGAACGGTTGAAGTCGGCTTCGATCTTGTGGATGGCGGCGGCCACCCAGTCGCGCTGCGACATGGGCCTGATTCGATGAAGGAAAGAGGTGCGAATTCTACCGGCGCGGCGCCTCCGGCGCCTGTCGCCACGCGCCCAGTTTGGCCATCGCCCAGATCCCGAGCAGCGGCCCCGGCGCCAGCACCAGCAGCGTCCACTGCCAACTGCCCAGCCCGCGCGCCAGCAGCGGCAGGCCCCACAGCGTGGCCGCGGTCAGCACATAGCCCAGCCCGACCTGCAGCGTGAGCGCAGTCCCGACGAAGCGCGGATCTGCGTGCTCGGACACCAGCGCGGAGAACTGTGCCGAATCGGCGATCACGCTGACGCCCCAGACCAGCGCCACGCCAACGAACAACCACGCCGGCCCGTCGAACACCCACGGCATCGCCACACAGCACGCGGCCGAGACCATCATCGCCAGTGCCGCCGTGCGCGCGCGGCCGAAGCGATCCGCCGCGCGCCCTGCGAGCACGCAGCCCAGCGCGCCGGAGGCGATCACCGCGAAGGTCAGCGCGGCGGCATTCAAGCCGCTGCCCTGCTCGGCCAGCGCCGCGCGTGCGTAGGTCGCGAACCACGCCCACATCGCGTACAGCTCCCACATGTGGCCGAAGTAGCCGCCCATCGCCAGCAGGACGCGGCGATTGCGCAAGGTTGCCGCGGCATCGGCCAGGCGGAACGGTGCCTTCGGAAAGGGGAACGGACCTTCGCGCACGCCGGCGGCGATCAGCAGCGCACCGGCCAGGGTCGCTGCGGAGGTGGCCACGATCACCGCCTGCCACTGCGCGCCGCCCAGCGCACCCAGCAGATGTGGCGACGCCGAACCGATCGTGATCGCGCCGATCAAGACACCCAGCGCCAGCCCGCGACCCTGCACGAACCAGGTCGCCACCAGCTTCATCGCCGGCGGATACACGCCGGCCAGGAACACGCCGGTCGCCACCCGCAGCAGCAGCCATTGCGTAGGGCTGTGCGCGACCAGCAGCAGCGCGTTGCACGCGGCCACCGCCAGCGCCGAACCGATCACCAGCACACGCAGCGGCACCCGATCGGCCAGGCCCGAGGCCGCCGAACCCACCGCGCCCAGCACGAAGCCCAGCTGCACCGCGATGGTCAGCCACGCGCCCACGCTGTCGCCGAAGCCGTACAGCGCGCGCAGCTGCGGCAGCACCGCGGTGGCCGAAAACCACGGGCTCATCGTCAGCACCAGCGCCAGCGCCAGCACCGACAGCGCCGTCCATCGCCCCGACGCCGCCTGCGCGGATGTGGCTTGCGCCTGCGAGGACGTCATCCGCCGATCAAGGGCGTGGCGCTCAAAGCGGTGGTGTACGTGCTGGCCTTGCCCTGCAGGCAGACCTCGCCGTGCTGGTTGGTGATCGTGGTGGCCAGCGTGCAGATCGGCTTGTCCTCGCGCACGGTCAGCACCTCGACCGTCGCCGTGATCGTGTCGCCGACGTAGACGGCCTTGGTGAAGGCCCATTCCACCGACAGGAACACCGTGCCGGGCCCCGGCAGGTCTTCGGCTACGACTGCGTTGAGCAGGCCCGATGTCACCCCGCCCTGCACGATCAATCCGCCGAAGCGCGAGGCCTTGGCCGCAGCTTCGTCGTAGTGCAGCGGATTGCGATCGCCGCTGATCTGGGTGAAGGCCTCGATGTCCTGCATCGACACCGTGCGGGTGCGCTGCGCGCGGGCGCCCTGCGTCGGCATGCCGGCGCGGGTTCCGATCCAGCCTGGGGGCTGCGTCATGGGACTCTCCTGTGCTGCGCGCATTCTCCAACGCCACTGCCGGCGCCCACTACTGAACGATGGGCTAAGCCGCCGCTATCCTGTGCAGCCCTGATCCGGCCGCACCCCATGTCCGACCTGCCTGCCCTGCCCGACACGCCGCCTGGCCGCTATCGCCACTACAAGGGCGGCGAATACGAGGTCATCGGCACCGTGCGCCATAGCGAGACCCTGGAACCGCTGGTGCTGTATCGCGCGTTGTATGGCGAAGGCGGCCTGTGGGTGCGGCCGCACGCGATGTTCTTCTCGCAGGTCGAACACGCAGGCCAGTCCGTAGCGCGCTTTGCACGGATCGCGCCCGCCTCGGCATGAGCATGGAAGGCGACCGCGCGATCGTGATTCGCGAGGCGGTGCTGCCGAATGAACGGGGCGAGGTCGCAGCCTTGTTCGAGGAATATGCCGCCTCGCTGGGCATCGACCTGGGCTTCCAGGATTTTGCTGCCGAAGTGGCGCATCTGGACGCGCATTACGCGCCGCCGCAGGGCGCGCTGTATGTCGCCGAACGCGAGGGCACATTGCTTGGCTGTGTGGCGCTGCGCGCATTCGCCGCGCCGGACATCGCCGAACTGAAGCGGCTTTACGTGCGCCCCGCCGGCCGTGGCCATGCATTGGGCCGTCGCCTTTCGCAGATCGCTATCTCGCGTGCGGCCGCACTCGGCTACACGCAGCTGCGCCTGGACACCTTGCCGAGCATGCTCGCCGCGCAGGCGCTGTATGCGGGACTGGGATTCCGCGAGATCGCGCCATACCGGTTCAACCCGATCGCCGGCACGCGTTATCTGGAATTGATGCTGTCGCCAACCGCCTGAGCGTCAGCGCTCATGGGACCGCAAGCGACAGTTCCATCGCCGGCCCGCGCATCGCGCGCATCGCGCGCAACGTGCCGACAAGACCGGCGAAGCCCGCCGCAAGCTGTGCGAACAGGTCCGCGCTGCCGCGACGCTCGGTCTGCGCCACTTCCGCATATGCGCCACGGCCAAGATCGATGAAATAGCCTTCGCTCACGCGGCGCCGCTGGGCCACGCCGGGGAACAGTCCGGCGATCAGCAGGCAGTGATCGCCCACGTCGCGCAACGCATCAATGCGCCGCTGCCCGACCTGCTGCTGTGCATGCAGCCACGCCAGGGCCTGGGTTCGCGCCAGCAGTGTCTGCTCGCGCTGGTAGCGCAGCAGCACGAACACCAGGTAGGCCTCCTGCGCTTCGTCCAGCGCCTGGCCGCGCTGATCGGCCGCTTCATGCACCAACGATTGCCACAGTTCCAGTGCAGCGCCCTGCCGCCATGCGTCCATCGTCATGCGCCTGCTCCATGATCGCCCCGCCTGCGACGCTACCGCGCGCAAAGGCACGCGTGTTGGCAGCCGCCATCGCAAAGTGCCAACCGTAGCGCTCGATCTTCATGCGGACACAGTAAGATCGCCGCCCAGCTCCCCGAAGGATCGACCATGCTGCGAAGGTTTCCCTTGTTGCTGCCCGCCGTGCTGGCCCTGAGCGCCTGCACCGCCCAATCGCCAGCGCCGAGCCAGCAAGCGCCCGCTACGCCTGCCGCCCCCACGACAACCCAGGACGTCACCCACATGCCAGATGCAAGCGCTGCCCCTGCTTCCAACCCCGTTGCCGATGTCAAACCGCCTGCCGCCGACAGCGTGCTGTACTTCATCAGCAACGTCGACGGTGATGGCGCGCTGAGCTACGAGATCGGTAATGGCAGCTGGATCAACTACTGGTTCGGCTTCCCCTTCGAGCTGGATGGCACGCGCTACTACACCGGCTTTGCCTGGGAAACACCCGAGGACTTCAGCGATCGCAAGGAACCCAAGTATCCGGCGCCCGGCGATACGGTCACCATCACCCAGGCCACCTTCACGGCCAACCCGCCTGGCTCCGAGAAACCCTGGAAATTCCACGACAACCAGCATTCGGTGGGCGAGTTCGGCGGCAACGGCAAGGGCAACACGCTGGACGAGACACGCAAGCCGCAAAGCGCGCGCACTTCCGAGGGCAACCTGCTGCTCGCGGTCCCGACGTGGTACCTGGTATCCGGCACGCGCATGCAGAACTTCGAGCTTCTGCTGTTCAATCCGCACGACCTGGAAAACACCGACAACAAGCGCTGGACCTATGTTGGAAGCCTGTACGCAGGCGAGGACAACAGCGCGGCCTGCGATACCGATGCCGGTGGCATCAAGTGCGTGACGAGGACCGGCACGCTGGCGTTTTCCAGCCAATCCGGCGATCCGATGCCCACACTAAGGATCACCACCGAGGGCGGCCCAGCGGCCGAAATCGCCGAATACCGGTATGATGCGAGCCGCAACACCTATCAACCGACCTCCCGGTAGCAGGCCAACGGATTTGGCCTGGGTCGGTTTCACGCAGCCGTAAACCACGGCTGCTTTCGATCGCAAGGAGAACGCGATGGCACGTGACTACCCGAAGTCCGAAGTCCTGGACATCATCGAAACCCAAGCAAAGCAACATGGCATCCCGCGCGATGACTTCATGCGCTTTGCCTATATCGAAACAGGCGGCACCTTCGACGAACGCGCCTCACGTGGCGCCCATGGCGCCAAGGGTCTGTTCCAGTTCGTTCCCGATACGGCCAGGGACTACGGCATCGCCGGGCGCGAACTCGACCCCGTTGCCAACACCGACGCCGCTGCACGCCTGTATCTGCACAATCGCCAGCAACTGACCCGTCATCACGAACAGGACGGGCGCCCGTATCTGTCCGGCAAGCCGCAGCCCGATGGACTGGACCTGTACTTGGCCCACCAGCAGGGCGCCGCCGGCTACGCCTCGATCCAGACGGCTATCGCGACCGGCGAATTCGGCCGCTCCAGCACGCGCGCATTGATCATCAACAACGTCAGTGAGCGCGACTTCGAGCGGGTGACGCATCAGTCATACGAGCGCTTCACCCACATGTCCGATCGCGACATGGCCAAAGCCTTCACTGGTTATTGGGAAGCCAAGTTCCAGCACGTCAGCATTCCCGAAAAGCAGATCCAGCCCCTGACGGCCACGGCCGCACCGCAACGCAGCGAAGCCGCAGCGGAACCGGCCAAACCCACGCCGAAGCCCGAGCATGGCATTGCGCTGGAGCAGGCGTATGCCCTGACACGCAAGTACGACGATGTCACCTACAAGCTCGGCGGCAAGCATCCCGAGCAAGGCAGCGTCGATTGTTCCGGATGGGTCGGGACGCTGCAGAACGCCACGATGCTGGAGATCAATCAGAAGTCCCACCAAGCGATCTTCAGCAAGACCGACCGCTTCGACCTGGGCAACGACAGCGCCTCGGAAATCGTCCGCAAGAGCCAGCAACGCTCCGGCGTGATGATCGAGGGCAAGGCGGTGACGGCCGGGGTGCTGAAGGAAGGCATGATCATCGGCGAGGACAACGGGCCGACCAGCTTCGACAAGGGGCGCTTCAAGGGGATCGACCACATCACGATGGTCGTGCGCGATCCCAAGTCCGGCGCGCTGATGATCAGCCAGTCGCGCGGTGGCGAGGGCGTGGAACTGACCACCGTCGACAGGTACCTGGACTACAAGCAGTCGCACGGCGTGAAGCTCTATGCCACCGATCCGCTGTCAAAGGCCCGCGACCTGCTGCAGGACCGCGCGCAGACCCAGACGCAGGACCGTGGCGAGACCGTCGCCAAGCCGGCGCAGGACGCCAGGCACGCCGACGGCCCGCGCACGCTCAAGGACGGCGCCAAGGGCGAGGACGTGCAGCAGACGCAGGCGCTGCTCAACCGCTTCGGCTATCGCGATGGCGAGGGCAAGCCGCTGCGCGAGGATGGCGACTTCGGCTCGCGCAGCACCACGGCGGTCAAGGCCTTCCAGCAGGCGCATGGGCTGGAGGCCGATGGCGTGATCGGCAGCAAGACGCGCGAGGCGCTGCAGGGCGCGGCCAAGGCGCCGTTGCTGGCCGATGCAAACCATCCGGACAACGCGATGTACAAGCAGGCCGTCGCCGGCATGGAGACGCTGGGACCGGGCGCGTTCAAGGATCACCACGCGCTGGAGAATGCTGCGGCGAAGATGGTGTTCGAAGCGCGCGTCAGTGGCCTCAAGCAGATCGACCACGTGGTGCAGAGCCCGGATGGCAAAGGCTTGTTCGCGGTGCAGGGCGAACTCAATTCCGCCGCGCACCAGCGCATCTACCTAGACAAAGCCCAGGCCACCCAGCAGCCGGCCGAACAGAGCGCGTTGCAGCTACGCCAGGAGGTGGCGGCGACGCCGGCCCCGGCGCTGGATGCCTCGCAGCGCACGCAGGAACGCGAGAACGCCACGCGCGCGATGGCGTAAGCCTGCTGGCCGCGACAAGCGGTCACGTCGATGAACACCTCAACGCCCGCCTTCCCGGCGGGCGTTGTCGTTTCAGGCCATCACGCGGGGACGCGCCTTCAACCCGCGGCGCGCAAGGCCTCGACCAGCGCTGCCGGCAGCGTGATGCCGTCGCGCTGGTGCTGCGCACGGATCTGCCAGCGTCGGCTGCCGGGCAGGCGCACGCCGTCCTGCGCCAGCATCGCGGCGCAGAGCATCTCGACCCGGTCGGTGAAGCCCTCGGCGAACCGCGTCGGATCGATCAACAGCATCAGGTGCGCGATGTCCGGAGGCGCGCCTTCGGCATCGAACAGCGAGTTGGCCTGGAAGGCAAAACTGCTGCCGGTCAATCCCGCACAGAGCAATTCCAGCATCAGCGCCAGCGCCGCGCCCTTGGCATCGCCAGCGGGCAACATGCTGCCCGCCATCGCAGCGGTCGGATCGGTGGTGGGCTGACCTTCGATGTCCAGCGCCCAGTCGTCCGGGATCGTGGTGCCGGCCTGCTGGGCCAGCATCACCTTGCCGCGCGCGACCTTGGATAGCGACAGGTCCACCACTAGCGGATCGCCTTGTGCGCGCGGCGCGGCAAACGCAATCGGATTGGTGCCGAACAGCGGCGTGCGCCCGCCCCACGGGGCGATGGCCGCCGGCGCGTTGCTGAAAGCCAGCGCGATCAGGCCTTCGCGCGCGGCCTGTTCGACCGGATGCCCGGCCACGCCGAAGTGATGCGAATGGGCCAGCGACAGCGCCGCGATGCCCAGCTCGCGCGCCAGCGCCATCGCCTGTGGCAGGCCGGCCTGCACGGCGGGGAAGGCGAACCCATGTGCCACGTCGACCTGCACGGTGGCGCCGGCCACGCGGATCTGCGGCACGGCCGCGGCGCGGATCTTCCCGCTGTGCAACTGGGCCAGATAGAACGGCATGCGCGCCAAGCCGTGCGAGGGCAGGCCATCGGCATCGGCGGCGACCAGCGCCTGGGCGACGATCCGCGCGGCGTCGACAGGCAGGCCGGTCTTGCGAAGCGCCTGGTCGGCCAGCGCGATCGCGGCGTCCAGGCTCAGGGTGACGCGGCCCGGGGCGGCGTCGGTAGCGGGCAGGTTCAAAGGTGTCCTTCGGCAGGCGCGGCCGTGGGGACCGCGACTGCATTCGACCATCTCGGGCGCGTGCGTGCCAACGGGCGCGGGCCAACGTCTGCCGCAGATGCGACGCGCAGGACGAGAAGCGGGTTTGACGGAACCGCCACAAAAGAGAACAATTCTCATCAGCTACGCCCTGCAGTGCCCCGCACTGCCGCTTCATGGAGAGCCGCGGCCAGCCACTGCACCCCGTTCCAATGCCGCGCGCGTGGACGGTCCCGCTGACGTTCGCGAACAGGATTCCCATGCCGTCCCCACCCCCGACGCCCCACTCGCCGCGTGCCCGGCGGATGCCGATTGCGGCAGGCCACACCACCGCAGGGGCGCACGCGCCATGAGCTCGCGTAGCACCGCCGATGCAGCGCCATTGGCCTTCTGGAAGCGGCCCTGGCTGGGTGTGCTGTCGCGCAGCCTCGCGGCGATCTTCGGCGGCTATGCGCTGGCCGCCAGCACCGGGGCGCTGATGGCCGTGGCCCTGCCGATGGCGCGCAGCCAGGCGGTGCTGACCGGGATGCTGACGGCGATCGTGATCTGCGCCTGCGCGGCGCTGTGGGCCTTTGCCGTGCGCAGCGCCTGGAAGGCCTGGTGGGGCATCGTCACGCCCGCCGTCTTGATGGCCCTGGCCACGTGGTTGCTGCGAGGTGCCGCATGAAAAAACGACAGGACCGTCGTTTTTGTTGCTGCCTTCCATGGCAGCAACCCTGCGGGCCATCGCAAGGCGATGGCAAAAAATTGCTCCCGGCATTTTTTTCACGGCGCAGCCGCCCGCAGGGTGGCGCACAGGGAGGTGCGCCATGAAACAGGGCTTCCGCCAGTCGATGGCTTGGCTGCACACCTGGACCGGGCTGCTGGTCAGCTGGCTGTTGCTGCTGATCTTCATGGGCGGCACTGCCAGCTACTACCGGCAGGAGATCAGCCGCTGGATGCGTCCGGAGCTGCCGCGCAGCGTGGTCGCGCCCGATGTCGCCGCGGCCAACGCGCTGCACTTCCTCAAGACCGAAGCGCCCAACGCCGAGTACTGGAACGTCACCCTGCCCGACGCGCGCAATCCGTCGCTGGACATGTACTGGATGAACCCGGCCAAGGAAGGCGCCTCGCGCCGCGAGCGTTTCGGCCAGGCCACCATCGATGCGGCCACCGGCGAGAAGTCCGACGTGCGCGACACCCGCGGCGGCGATTTCTTCTATCGCCTGCACTTCGACCTGTACTACATCCCGGTGCTGTGGGCGCGCTACCTGGTGGGCTTCTGCGCGATGTTCATGCTGGTGGCGATCATCACTGGCGTGATCACGCACAAGAAGATCTTCAAGGACTTCTTCACCTTCCGCCCGCGCAAGGGCCAGCGCTCGTGGCTGGATTTCCACAACATCAGCGCGGTGATGGCGTTGCCCTACCACCTGATGATCACCTACACCGGCATCGTCACGTTGATGGTCATGTACCTGCCGCTGAGCATCAAGGCGGCCTACCCGGAAGGCGCTGACGCGTTCTACACCGAGTCCTTCAGCGACCTGCCCGACGCCGGCCCCGCGGCAGGCACCGCCGGCACGCCGCGCGCCATCGCCGCCCTGCTCGACAGTGCGCGCATCGAGTGGCACGGCAAGGACGTGGCCAGCTTCAAGGTCAATCATCCGGGCGATGCGGCCTCGGTGGTGGATGTCTATCAGCGCGACGGGCGCCGCCTGTCGTATGAAACCCCGGGCCTGCGCCTGGATGCCAACACCGGCCAGGTGCTGGCGCGCAGCGGCAGCGCTGGCGGCGCATCGGAAACGCGCGGGGTGATGTACGGCCTGCACATCGCGCGCTTCGCCGATGCCGGGTTGCGGCTGCTGTTCTTCACTTCGGGCCTGCTGGGCTGCCTGATGGTGGCCAGCGGCGCGGTGCTGTGGGGCATCAAGGAGCGCACCAAGCACGCCAAGTCGGGCAAGGTCGGCTTCGGCCTGCGCCTGGTCGATGCGTTGAACATCGGCGCGGTCGCCGGCCTGCCGGTGGCATTCGCCAGCTACTTCTGGGCCAACCGGCTGCTGCCGCTGGGCCTGGCCGAACGCCCGGGCGCCGAGGCCAATACGTTCTTCATCATGTGGGGGCTGTGCATCCTGGCCGGGTTCCTCTGGCCGCGTCGGCAGATGTGGGCGTGGCTGCTGTACGTGGCGTCGGCGCTGTTCGTGCTGATCCCGGTGCTGAACGCCTTCACCACGCACGTCCACCTGGGCGTGACGCTGCGCAACGGTGACTGGGCGCTGGCCGGCGTGGACCTGGTCACCTGCGCCATCGGCGTGGTGCTGGGCTACTGCGCGCGCCGCATGCAGCGCTGGCAGCCGCCGGTCTCGGCCGCGGAAAAGCGCCGCCGCCAGGTGCAGGCGACCCAGACGCCCGCGGCCGACGGAGGCGCGGCGTGAGCGCGCTGGCCTTCGCCTTGGCCTTCAGCGCCTTTGTCGCGCTGTGCCTGTCGATGGAGAAGCACCAGGTGGAGCTGCACGGCGCCCAGCGCGCCGGCGCCGCGACGATGCAGCGCCTGCACTGGGCCGGCTGGGCGCTGACCGCGGCGGCTTTCGCCGTGGCCGTGGTCGCGCGCGGCTGGACCATCGGGCCGCTGTGGTGGCTGGGGACGATGACTGCTTCGGGCATCGCGATCACCTATGGCCTGCTGCCGTATCGCCCGCGCTGGGTGAAGCCGGCCGCGCTGACGCTGCCGGTGCTCGCGCTGGTGGCGATGCTACTGTCGCGCTTGGGCTGAAACCGCGTCAGCGTGCGCGGCGCGCTGGCTGCAGGTGATCGGCCAGCGCCTTGACCATCGGCGACAACGCTTTCGCATCGCGCAGGCACAGCATCAGCGTGCGCTGGGTCCAGGCTTCGGTCAGGGGCACCGCGCGCACGCCGTGGCGCCGCCCGAATCGGCGCACCACCATCGCCGGCAGCACGCCCAGGCCGACGCCTTCGCCGACCATGCGACACACGTCCTCCAGGCTGCGCACGCGCAGGCGCCAGGTCAGCGCCACGCCGGCCAGCGTCAGGTTCCGTTCGATCAGCACCTGCTGGGCGGCGTCTTCCATCAAACCGACGAAGGCCTGCCGCGCGATCTGCGTGAGCGACCGCGGTGCACTGCCCTCCAGCGCGTGACCAGCAGGCACCGCCAGCACCAGGGCATCGGCGCGCAGCGGATGGCAGTGCAGGCCGCGCAGGTCGGCCGCATCGGAGGCGATCCCCAAGTCGCAGTCACCGCGGCGCACGGCTTCGGCGATGAATTCGCTCACGTGCTCTTCCGTCTCGACCTGCACGCCGGGATGCGCGCGCAGGAACGCCGGCACCTTGCGCGGCAGCACATCGCTCAGGCCCGAGGTGTTGGCGAACACGCGGATGCGGGTCGTCGAATCCGTGTTCAAGGCGGCGAGCGCGGCCTGCAGCTGCCGCACTTCCTCTATCACGCGGTGCGCGTGCTGCAGCAGCACGTTGCCGGCTTCGGTCGGGGCAATCCCGCGCGCCTTGCGCAGCAGCAGCGGCTGGCCCAGGCGCGCCTCCATGCCGCGGATGCGCTCGCTGGCCGAGGCGAGCGTCAGGCAGGCGCGCTCGGCGCCGGCCGTGATCGAGCCCGCCTCGCACACATGCACGAACAGGCCCAGGTCGGTGAGGTCGAAACGCATCGGCGCAGGCTAGCAGCCTTCGGCGTGGCCTGAGGCTGGCTGCGGCAGATCCCGATGGTGCGATCGCCGCGCTTCGCCGACAGTGGCGGCCCGTTTTCCAGGACGTCCTTCATGCAAGCATCGCTGACGCTGTGGCTGGCCGTGGTCGCGATCTTCATCGCCGCCGGCACGGTCAAGGGCGTGATCGGACTGGGGCTACCGACGATCTCGATGGCGCTGCTGGCCCTCTTCATGCTGCCCAGCCACGCCGCCGCGCTGCTGGTGGTGCCCTCGCTGTTGAGCAATCTGTGGCAGATGCGCCCGTTGAACGCACTAGCGCCGTTGCTGCGCAGAACCTGGCAGCTACAGCTGGGCACGGTGATCGGCACGTTGCTGGCCGGGTTGGTGTGGGGCGCGCCGGCCGGCGCCTGGGCGTCGGTGATCCTGGGCATCGTGCTGTGCGTGTATGCGGCCAGCGGCCTGGCCGGCTGGCAGCTGCCACCGGGACCGCCTCGGCGTGGCGTGGCGATGGGCTTGGCCACCGGCGTGGTCACGGCGATCAGCGGCGTGTTCGTGATGCCGGCGGTGCCTTACCTGCAATCGTTGAAGCTGGAGCGCGACGCGCTGGTGCAGGCGATGGGCCTGTCGTTCACCGTGTCCACGCTGGCCCTGTCGGTGAACCTGGCCGCCGCCGGCGCCTTCCACCTGGCCGACGTGGCCACTTCGTGCGCGCTGGTGGTACCAACGCTGATCGGCATGTCGCTGGGCACCGCGCTGCGCAGGCGGCTGTCGCCGCAGACCTTCCGGCGCTGTTTCCTGATCTCGCTGGCGGTGCTGGGCGTGTACCTGGCCGGCAGCGCGCTGCCGGGCATGCTCACGCGGCACGGATGAATCCTCAGTCGCCGGCGACCCTGCTGCGATGCCGCCGGCGCTTGCGATACAGCTCCTGGTCGGCGTTGGCCAGGGTCTGCTCCAGGGTCTCGCCGGGAATGCGCACGGCCGCCCCCTTGGAGAAGCCGATCGGTGCCTGGTCGGCATCGGCGCGCACCCGCGACAGCCATTGCTGCAACCCTTCCTCGCTTGCACCGGCCAGCAGCACCGCGAACTCGTCCCCGCCCAGCCGCACCACCACATCCCGGTCGCGCGTGTGGCGCTGCAGGAACTCGGCAAAGCCCACCAGCACCTCATCTCCCCGCTGGTGGCCGTGGGTGTCGTTGACCTGCTTGAAGTGGTCCAGGTCGAAAGCCACGCAGGCCACCGGCGCCTGCGCCCACAGGGTTTCCAGTTGCAGCAGATAACGACGGTTGAAGCAGTTGGTCAGCGGATCGCGCTGCGACAGCTCGCGCAGCAGGCGCTCCTGGCCGTACTGCGCGGTCACATCCTGGGCATGCGCCAACACGTAGGGCTCGTCCCCTTCGTCATCGAGCACGTTGTGGAAATTCCAGTAACGCAGCCCACCGTCGCTGGCGATCAGCTCGATCGTGCCAGAAGCGATGCCATCGCCGTAGATCCGCGCCAGGTAGGCCTGAAACTGCTCGTGGCGTTCGGCCCGCATGAACGTCGACAACGGGCGACCCAGCAGCGCGGACACCTCCATTCCCAGCGAGCGCGCCGCCGCCGGATTGATGCTCAACACCATGCCGTCGGCGTCATGGGTGCAGATCAGGCCCAGGCTGAACTGGAAAATCTTGCGGAAGCGGCGCTCGCTGGCTTCCATCGCCTCCACCGCGCGGTGGCGAAGGGTGACATCCTGGAAAGCACCGACCAGCTTGCGCCGGCCTTCCAGTACTTCCATGTTGCCCATGGTCCGCACCCAGATGGGCCGTCCCGTGCGCGTGACCAGCGGCAGTTCCAGGTCCCAGCCCTCACTGGTCTCCACCGCGTGCTGCACGGCCTGCTGGATCACGCCGCGCGCAGGCTCGGGATAGAAGGAATAGGCCTCTTCATAGGTGGACGGGATGAAGCCCGGCGGCACTTCGTGGATGCGGCAGGTCTCATCCGACCACAGGATGTCGCCGCCATCCAGGTCCGCTTCGAACCCGCCCACGCCCGCGGCCTTGCCGGTGCGCTCCAGGAACGCCTCGCTGGCACGCAGCCGTCGCTCCAAAGCCGCGCCACGCTGCAGCTGCGATGACAGCTCCAGGGCGTTGCGGGTCAGCGATTCCTGGTTCTTCATCAGCTGCGCGCGCAGCTCGATCGCGGCCACGGTGGCCTTGGCCAGCTGCTGCAGCGCCGTGCGCTGGCTGTCGGTGAGGTCGCGCGGCACGGTATCGAACACGCACAGCGTGCCGATCCTGTATCCCGATGAGAGCGTCAACGGCGCTCCGGCGTAGAACCGCACGTGCGGCTCGCCGACCACGGTCTCGAAGCGCGAGAAGCGCACGTCGCGCCGCGCATCGCGCACCTCCATCAACTCATCGCTGCGGATCGCGTAATCACACATCGCGGTGCTGCGCGTGGTGGACTCGGCGCCGGGCAACCCGTAGTTGGACTTGAACCACTGCCGGTCCTGTTCGATCAGGGTCACCAGCGCCACTGGCGAACCGGTCAACTCGGCCGCGGCGCGGGTCAAGGCGTCGAACAGCGGCTCGGCTGGCGTATCCAGCAGGCGCAGGTCCAGCAGGCGCTGCAGCCGCTCGGCCTCGTACTCGCGGTCCAGCACGGTCTCGCCCATCGCTCACGCACCTCTGCGGCTACGGCCCGCGTCACGGCGGACTTTCGGATTACGCCTGCATTTTGCCCATTCAGCCAGGCGCGATGACGACAGCGCATGAGACTCCAACCACAGTTCCGATGCGCTGGCGCAAACGTCACATGTTCGGCGCCGAGTGTGCGCATGGCCGGGCGATGCCATCACCGCATGCGTCCCGGATCGGTACAGCGTCGCTATCGAAACCGGGCACGTCCGTGCCACCGAGGCAGACCGTCCAGTCGGCCCGCATGCCTGACCAGATCGCCGAAACATCCATCCTTTCCGACGAACCACCCGGGCATTCCGTCCAAATGCAAGCTGGGTTTTGCAACGCCAGGTCGGGATAATCGCGCCATCCCCCCGCCGCGATGGCGGTTTCCGATGGCCCGCCCGGGCCGTCGTCCCTCTGCAAGGAGTCACGATGTCTGCTGACCTGCTCAAGGCCCTGGGCCTTGGCCCGACCAATTCCGGCACCTACCTCGGCCAGGGCGAATGGTCCAAGACCACCGATGCCGGCGTGCTGGAGTCGGTCAACCCGACCACCAATGCCGTCATCGCCACCGTCCACGCCAGCAGCCAGGCCGACTACGCCTCCGTGATCGAACGCGCCCAGGCCGCCTACAAGGTGTGGCGCACCACGCCGGCCCCGCGTCGCGGCGAAGCCGTGCGCCTGTGCGGCGAAGCCCTGCGCAGGAACAAGGACCTGCTCGGCTCGCTGGTCGCGCTGGAAATGGGCAAGTCCAAGCCCGAGGGCGATGGCGAAGTGCAGGAGATGATCGACATCGCCGACTTCGCCGTCGGCCAGAGCCGCATGCTCTACGGCTACACCATGCACTCGGAGCGCCCGGGCCACCGGATGTACGAGCAGTACCACCCGATCGGCCTGGTCGGCATCATCAGCGCGTTCAATTTCCCGGTCGCGGTGTGGTCGTGGAATGCGTTCCTGGCCACGATCTGCGGCGACATCTGCATCTGGAAGCCCTCCAACAAGACCCCGCTGACCGCGATCGCCGTGCAGAAGATCTGCAACGAAGCCCTCGCCGAGGCTGGCTTCCCGGACCTGTTCTTCCTGATCAATGATGCCGGCATCGAACTGGCCCAACAGTTCGTCGACGACAAGCGCATTCCGCTGATCAGCTTCACCGGCTCGACCGAAGTCGGCCGCACCGTCGGTGAGCGTGTCGCGCGTCGCATGGGCCGCAGCCTGCTGGAACTGGGCGGCAACAACGCCATCATCCTGGACGAAACCGCCGACCTGAAGCTGGCCGTGCCGGGCATCGTGTTTGGCGCCGTCGGCACCGCCGGCCAGCGCTGCACCACCACCCGCCGCCTGATCGTGCACGCCTCGATCTACGACGCCGTGCTGGCCACCCTGGTCAAGGCGTACAAGCAGGTCGAAGGCAAGATTGGCGATCCGCTGGACGCGGCCAACCTGATGGGCCCGCTCAACAGCAAATCGGCGGTCGATGCGTTCCTCAAGTCGATCGAGCAGGCCAAGGCCGCTGGCGGCACCGTGGAAAGCGGCGGCAGCGCGATCGAGCGCGACGGCAACTTCGTCCTGCCCACGATCATCTCCGGCCTGAAGAACTCCGACGCGGTGGTCCAGCACGAGACCTTCGCCCCGATCCTGTACGTGATGAAGTACGAGACGCTGGACGAAGCCATCGACATGCAGAACGGCGTGCCGCAGGGCCTGTCGTCCTCGATCTTCACCAACAACCTCAAGTCGGCCGAGAAGTTCCTGTCGGCCGCCGGCAGCGACTGCGGCATCGCCAACGTCAACATCGGCACCAGCGGTGCGGAGATCGGCGGTGCGTTCGGTGGCGAGAAGGACACCGGCGGCGGTCGCGAGTCGGGTTCGGATGCATGGAAGGCCTACATGCGCCGCCAGACCAACACGATCAACTATTCCGATTCGCTGCCGCTGGCACAGGGCATCAAGTTCGACCTGTAAGCGATCGTCGCCAGGCCGCCATGCGCGGCCCGGCAACAAGACGAACGGCGCCGATCATGGCGCCGTTCGTGTATCTGCGCGTTGCCTTGAAGTGGGCAAGGAACGTGTCGTGTTCATTCGCGCGCGGCGCTATTGCCGGTTGGCCTGGCGCAGCCGCTGCAAGCTCTCCAGCTTGGCCTGGTAGCGCTGCTGGTCGCCCGGCGGGCCAAGCGAACGGGCCAGGCGCAACTCGCGATCGGCCAGCGCGCTGTTGCCGGACAGGAAGGCCACCCGCGCCAGCGCGAAGTGGAACTGATGCGCGTCCGGATACAGGCCGATGGCGCTGTTGTAGTCGCGGATCGCGCTGGCATAGTCGCCGTTGCGTTCTGCTTCCATCCCCAGCGTGTACTGATGGAAAGGATCGCGCACGCGCACCTGCTGCAGGCGTACGAGCATCTGGCTGGCGCGGGCATCGTCGCCCATGCGCCGATAGAGATTGAAGGCGTTGGACATCGCCGAGGCGTACTGCGGATCGAGCATCAATGCCTGCGTGTAGTCGGCAGCCGCGGCGTTCAACGCACCTTCGCGCGCTTCCAGCAGGCCCAGGTTGTTCCAGGCATCGACCAGCTTGGGATCCACGCGCAGCGCCTGCACGAAATACGCGCGCGCCTGCGCGTTATCGCCCACGGCCATCAGCTCGGTGGCGCGGTTGTTGTAGTAGTGCGCGAACAGACGCGTATCGGGAATCGTGCGCGGGCCGCGCCGGTCGACCAGCACGCTGCTGTCCAGATCGACCGTGACCACGCGCCCGTCCATGCGCACCTGCACGTTGACGTGTCCGTAGCTGTAACCCAGCCCGTCGTGCTCGTACCAGGCCAATGCCTGCCCGACCTCCTGCGCACGCGCCGTCAGCCCGACCTGCCGCGCCAGCGCGACGAACATCAGGGTGAAGGACAGGCAGTTGATCCGGCGCGTGGCGAAACTCTCGGCCACGCTATGCGTATCACTGGCGCCGTACTGCAGGGCCAGGCCATCGCTGTCGAACATCAGGTGCACCAGACGCTGCAGGCGCTCGGGCTCGGACTGGCTGCGCCGGACCACGCGCTGCTGCAGCAGGTGACGCAACTCGGGCGGAATCTCCAGCAGCGTTTCCTGCGCGGGCGGCGGAAGGGCCGGCGCGGGCAACGTCGGCGGTGGCGGCGCGACGGCCAGGGCGGAGGCGAGCAGGAACGAGGCCAGGACGGACATCGGACACCTCCACACAGCAGGTGACGCGCACTCTACGCCTGCGCTGGCGCCGCCGGTGCTGCCGTATGTCGGCAATTCCCGACGTCTGAGGTGTGGCGTCAGCGCGCGTTGGAACCGGCCCGCATCAGGACAGTTCGAACGGCCCCAGATGCCCCTTCATGCGCTGCAGGATGCGGCCCCAGACCCGGCCGAACATGCATCGCCGGTCGAGCTCGTCGTAGCCCGATGCCTCGCTTTCCAGCAGGAAGCGCGACAGCAGTGCCTCCATCGGTTCGCGCGGTGCGGCCGCAGCCAGATCGTAGATCGTGCGCGCAAGCCGCCAGCGCGCGACGAACTCGTCGCCCGACACACCCCGTGCCAGGCAGAAGGCCTGCCAATGCGCCTGTTCCTGCGCCAGGCACCAGACCACCAACGGTGATCGATTCATTGCCCCGGTCATGCGCGCCCCGATTTCCACCCCAGCTTTCACTATCGTGAATAGGGGCGGCGACGGCATGTGCCAATGGTCCTGTCCGTGCTTTGCTTGCGCGCGGTGAAGTGAAGCTTCGTCAACGTTGCCGACCAATCGCACGTGCCTTCCGTTTTTAACTGCAAGGATCGACGTCGCACGGCCCTTCGACGAATCAGTGGCCAGCGCAACAACACCTCGCACATCACACGCCGGCACTGATGGTTTCAGGCGCCCAGGCACGCATTTGGTCGGCCTATCCCCGGCTTGGTCGCCTGCTGGCTGGCGCCTGCGCATTGGCTGGGTATGCTCCGCCGCACAAGTTCGCTCCGGGGTGATGCCGTGTTGACCAGTGTGTTCCTGTTTGTGCGCATCGTCGTGGCCTGGGGCCTGTCTGCGCTGGTGGTCGCCTTCCTGTGGTCGGGCTTCTTCCACCACATGGAAGCACCGCCAGGCATCCTCTTCTGGCTGGCTGCCATCGGCCTGACCATCGCCGCCGCCGTGCGCGTGATCGATCATCTGCATCGGGTACGGGTGCTGGCCGGCGACGTCGATGCGGCAACCCTGTCCAGCCGACAGCGTCGTACGGTCGACCTGCCGATGGAGGCCGACGAGGCGTTCGGGCTGATCGAAGGCGCCCTGCGCGAGCTGCCGCGCATCCAGTCGGTGATCCCCACCCGCGACAGCCTGAGCCTGCATGGCCGGGTGCCGCGACCGGGCGTGGACCCGCAGCGCAAGATCCCCTGGTACAACCTGCTGGCCCATTGCGCGATCAAGCAGGACGAGGTCCAGGTGACCATCATGCCGGCCGATGGCACCTGCCGCGCCAGCCTCCACTGCGAGCCCGACGCAGGCGCCTGGCGTGACCTGTACACGGTGGACAAGGGCGCCAATTACGAACACATCGAATCCCTGACCCGCGCCATCGCGCGTCGGGTCGCCGAGCGCCGGCGCGCGGAGCAGGCCGCGTCGGAACACAACGCCAACGAGAAGGAACTCACCCAGGCGCGCCTGAACCTGCTGCAGGCCCAGGTCGAGCCGCACTTCCTCTACAACACCCTGGCCAACGCCCAGGTCCTGGCCGCCACCGACCCGCCGCGCGCCGAACAGATGCTGGGGCATCTGATCCAGTACCTGCGCCGCTCGCTTCCGCGCGAAGAAAACGCCATGTCGCCGCTGGGCGAGGAGCTGGAACGCACGCAGGCCTACCTGGAGATCCTCAAGATCCGGATGGGCGCCAGGTTGCAGGCCAACATCGAGGTGCCCGATGCCCTCAAAGCCGTCCCGTTGCCGTCGATGATGCTGCAGACCCTGGTGGAGAACGCCATCAAGCACGGCCTGGAACCCAAGCCCGGCGGCGGCACGCTCTGGATCATGGCCAGGTCGGTCGACGATGGCGTGGCGATCACCGTCGCCGACGACGGCCTGGGCCTGGGCGGCGCCCCCAGCAGCGGGACCGGGATCGGCCTGCAGAACCTGCGCGAACGCCTGCGCCTGACCTATGGCGTGCAGGCCAGCTTTTCCCTGACCTCCAACTTCCCGCAGGGCGTCGCCGCCACGTTGATCGTGCCCGGCCCGCGCCTGCACGGCCAGGCGATGTCACCGGCATCGCATGGCGCGCGGCCGGCGCCGACGTCGCACCTCACCCCGCCACCGCCACCGCAGGCCTTCGTCGAGGTTGGCCAGCATGGTTGAGTGTGTCGTCGCCGAGGACGAAGACCTGCTGCGGGCCGCGCTGGTGGCGCAGCTGCGCCAGGCCTGGCCGGAGCTGCAGATCGCAGCCGAGTGCAGCGATGGCGCCAGCGCGCTGGAAGCCATCGCCGAGCGACAGCCCGCCGTCGCCTTCCTGGACATCCGCATGCCGGGACTGACCGGCATCGAGGTCGCACGCGCGGTGGCCGATGCCAGCCCGGCGACGCAGGTGGTCTTCGTGACGGCCTACGACCAGTACGCGGTGGAAGCCTTCGAGCATGGCGCGGTGGATTACCTGCTCAAGCCGGTCAGCCAGGACCGGCTGGAGTGGGCCGTGCAACGGCTCAAGGCGCGCGGCCACACGGCGGCACCCGACGTGGCCGTGCTGGATGCACTGCTCAAGCGCCTGGCCCCCAGGGTCCGGCCGGAGGTGGCTCCGCTGGCCTGGGTCACGGCCACGGTCGGCCGCGAAACACGCCTGATCCTGCTCGAAGACGTGGCCTATTTCCGCGCCGATCAGAAGTACACCGTGGTGATGACCGCCGAGGGCGAGGCGCTCTTGCGAACGCCGTTGCGCGAGCTGCTCGTCGCGCTGGATCCGGCGGTGTTCAAACAGATCCATCGCTCCACGATCGTCAACCTCAAGGCAGTGGCTTCGGTGCTACGCGATGACAGCGGCAAGGGACAACTGCGGCTGCGCCATCGCCCCGAATCGCTGACCGTGAGCCAGCCTTTCATGGGGCTGTTCAAAGGCATGTAAGCCAGCGGCACGCCATCACAGCCGCTGTGATCGTTCCCGCCTTGCCGCCGTCCCTGGCGACGGCAGGCCCATGCTCGACACACTGACAAGGAGTGCGCCATGCGCATGTTGACCTCGATGCTGTACTGCCTGCTCGCCCTGTTCGGCTGCGATGGCAAGAGCACCACCACCACGGTGACCCGGAGCCAGCTCAACGGCCAGGACACCTTGCTGAGCCGAACCACGCAGGATCACGACGCTGCCACCTTCCAGTGCGTGACCAGCAGCAGCGGGCGTTGCCATTACCAGGTGTTCGAAGAAACCTGCGCTGCCGCAGCTGCCACCGACAGCGCGCAATGCCAGCGCTCGCCCATGGACAGCTTCAGCCTGCAGGTGGGCGAAAAGCGTCTGCTGAAAGGATTGGCCGGCCAGGTCAAGGACTGCGTCCAGGCGGAGGTGCCCGGACCGAACACGCGCTGCCGCGCGGGATGACAGGCGCCCGCGCGTGCGCAGGCGCGAGGGGCAGATCGCCCGCTTTTCTTCCAGTGCTTCAGCCTTAGCTTTTCGTGCGAACTACTCAGTCGTTTGCCTAGCAATCGCCTTCGCGCACGACGCTTCGCGGAGCGTGTGCCTTACTCGACCGTCACCGCTTTAGCCAAATTGCGCGGCTTATCGACGTCGGTGCCGCGTGCCAGCGCGGTGTGGTACGCCAGCAGCTGCACCGGGATCGTATGCACCACCGGCGACAGCACGCCGGTATGGCGCGGGGTGCGGATCACGTGCACGCCGGCGGACTCGCTGAAATTGCTGTCCTGATCGGCGAACACGAACAGCTCGCCACCGCGCGCGCGGACTTCCTGCATGTTGGATTTGACCTTCTCCAACAGGCGATCGTTGGGCGCGATGAACACCACCGGGATGGTGTCGTCCACCAGCGCCAGCGGGCCGTGCTTGAGCTCGCCGGCCGGATAGGCCTCGGCGTGGATGTAGGAGATCTCCTTGAGCTTGAGCGCGCCTTCCAGCGCGATCGGGTAGCTCAGGCCGCGGCCGAGGAACAGCGCATTTTCCTTCGGCGCGAAACGCTCGGCCCAGGCCGCGATCTGCGGCTCCAGATTGAGCGCGTGCTGCACGCTGCCGGGCAGGTGGCGCAGTTCTTCCAGGTATTGCGCCTCAGCCGCGTCGTCGACCTTGCCATGCAGCTTGCCCAGCACCACCGCCAGTTGGAACAACGCCGCCAACTGGGTGGTGAACGCCTTGGTCGAGGCCACGCCGATCTCGGCGCCGGCGCGGGTGTAGCAGACCAGTTCGCTGGCGCGCGGGATGGCGCTCTCGGGCACGTTGCAGATCGACAGCGTGTGCAGGTGGCCCAGCGACTTGGCGTATTTCAGCGCCTCCATCGTGTCCAGGGTTTCGCCGGACTGGGAGATGGTGACGACCAGATGCTTCGGGTTGGCGTACGCGGCGCGGTAGCGGTATTCGCTGGCGATCTCCACGTTGCACGGCAGGCCGGCGATGGCTTCGATCCAGTAACGCGCGGTCATGCCGGCGTAGTAGCTGGTGCCGCAGGCCAGGATCTGCACGCCTTCGATGTCACTCAAAACGGCTTCGGCATGCTTGCCGAACAGCGTGGCCGGGAAGCCGCCCGCATCGATGGCGGCCTCGATGGTGTCGGCGATGGCGCGCGGCTGCTCGTGGATTTCCTTCTGCATGAAGTGGCGGTACGGGCCCAGTTCCAGTGAGGCCAGCGACACGTCCGAGACATGCACCTCGCGTTCGACGCGCGCATCAGTGGCATCGAAGATGGTCACGCCGTCGCGGGTCACATCGACCGTGTCGCCCTCTTCCAGGAAGATCACCCGGCGCGTGGCCTGCAGGATCGCCGACACGTCGGAGGCGACGAAGTTCTCGCCTTCGCCCAGGCCGACCAGCAGCGGACAGCCCATGCGCGCACTGACCAGGCGGCCGGGCTCTGCCTTGGACACCACCGCCAGTGCATAGGCTCCGGTGAGTTCTTTCACCGCTGCCTGCAGCGCGCCGAGCAGGTCCAGGCCGCCCTGCTGGTGGTGATGGATCAGGTGGGCGATGACTTCGGTATCGGTCTGGGATTCGAAGGTGTAGCCCAGCGCGCGCAGCTTCTCGCGCTGTTCCTCGTGGTTCTCGATGATGCCGTTATGGACCAGCGCCAGCGCGCCGTGGCTGATGTGCGGATGGGCGTTGGCCTCGGTCACCCCGCCGTGGGTGGCCCAGCGGGTGTGGCCGATGCCCAGCGTGGCGCTGAAATGCTCGGCGTGGGCAGCGGCTTCCATCTCGGCCACGCGGCCGGTGCGGCGTACGCGGCGGACCTCATCGCCGACCACCGCGATCCCGGCCGAGTCGTAGCCGCGGTATTCCAGGCGCTTGAGGCCCTCGATGAGAACCGGGACCACATCGCGATCCGCGATCGCGCCGACGATGCCGCACATAGGTAAATCCTTGGACGAAAAATGCCGGAATAGTGTAATGACTTGACGTATTCATGGCCGCTGTCCGGCCGGACAGGACAAGTGTCCGACCGGACACTGTCCGCCCCGCATGCGCCTTTGCATTCAAGCACTTGCAGTTGGCACGCCGCCTGCGTTGCAACGCCGAGCTTCCTCTTTCGTGAATTGCGCCGGCCATGCAGCAGACCGACAACCCCTTCCGCATCCGCGACACCGCCGCCCAGGACATCGTGGTCGAGACCGGCAGCGGCGCCCGCTGGAAGCGCTGGGGCCTGATCGGCGGCGGCGTGGCCGTGCTGGCCGCCGCGCTGGTGTGGGTGGTGATGGGCTGGGCCGCGGGTGGACGCTCGTTCGACGCCAGCCGCGTGCGCATCGCCACGGTGACCCGCGGCGATCTGGTCCGCGACCTGGCCGCCGATGGCCGCGTCATCACCGCCAACAGCCCGACCCTGTACGCCATCGACGGCGGGACGGTCACGCTCAAGGTCGTGGCCGGCGACGTGGTCAAGAAGGACGATCCGCTGGCCGTGATCGACAGCCCGGCGCTGCGCAGCAAGCTGGCCCAGGAAGAATCCACTCTGGCTGGCCTGCAGGCCGAGGCCAGCCGCGCGACGCTGGATGTCTCCCAGGCGCGCTCGGAAGCCAGCAAGCTGATCGACCAGGGCAAGATCGACCGCCAGGCCGCCGAACGCGATGTCGAGCGTTACCAGCGCGCCTACGACGCCGGCGCCCTGCCGCAGGTGGACCTGGCCAAGGCCCAGGACACGCTGAAGAAGGCCGAGATCGAACTGCAGCACGCCCAGCAGGACGCCGCGCTCAAGCAGCAGGGCGCGCAGCTGGACGCGCGCAACAAGGCGCTGCTGGCCCAGCGCCAGGACGCGGTCGTGGAAGAACTGCAGCGCCAGGTCGACGCGCTGACCCTGCGCGCGCCGTTCGATGGCCAAGTCGGCCAGGTGCAGATCGCGCAGGGCACCAACGTGGCGATCAACGCCCCGATCCTGTCGGTGGTGGATCTGTCCAAGTTCGAGGTCGAGATCAAGGTGCCGGAGAGCTTCGCCCGCGATCTCGCGATCGGCGTACCGGCGCAGCTCACCAGCGGCAGTGGCGAACCTTTCCCCGGCAAGATTTCCGCCGTCTCGCCTGAGGTCGTCGCCGGTGAAGTCACCGCGCGCGTGCGCTTCGACGGCAAGCAGCCGCCCGGCCTGCGCCAGAGCCAGCGCATGAGCGCGCGCATCCTGCTGGACACGCGCAAGAACGTCCTGAAGGTCGAGCGCGGCCCGTTCGTCGAACAGTCCGGCGGCCGCTACGCCTACGTCATGGCCGGCTCCAGCGCCCAGCGCCAGCCAGTGCAGTTGGGCGTGTCGAGCCTGTCCGAAACCGAAGTGCTGTCCGGCCTGAAGGAAGGCGACCGCGTGGTCGTCTCCGGCGCCGACCAGTTCGGCGATGCGCCACGCGTGACCGTGCACTGATCCATCCCCGCTTTCGTGGGAGCCGATCGATCGGCGATGAGGCTTTCCCGACAAGTCCCATCGCCGCTGCAGCAGCTCACACCACCACGTTCCACAGACCCGCTCCACTGACAAGGACATTCCCATGCTCGACATGCACGCCGTCTCCAAGGTCTTCCGCACCGAGCAGGTGCAGACACACGCTCTGCGCACGCTGGACCTGCACGTGAAGGAAGGCGAATTCGTCGCCGTCACCGGTCCTTCCGGCTCGGGCAAGACCACCTTCCTCAACATCGCCGGCCTGCTGGAGACCTTCACCTCGGGCACCTACAAGCTCGATGGCGAAGACGTGTCCAACCTGTCGGACAACGCGCGCAGCAAGCTGCGCAACCAGAAGATCGGCTTCATCTTCCAGAGCTTCAACCTGATCCCCGATCTCAACCTGTTCGACAACGTCGACGTGCCGCTGCGCTATCGCGGCATGGCCGCGGCCGAGCGCAAGCAGCGCATCACCGAGTCGCTGGAGCGCGTGGGCCTGGGTTCGCGCATGAAGCACTACCCGGCCGAACTCTCCGGCGGCCAGCAGCAGCGCGCTGCCATCGCCCGCGCCCTGGCCGGCAGCCCGCGCCTGCTGCTGGCCGACGAACCGACCGGCAACCTCGACTCGCAGATGGCCCGCGGCGTGATGGAACTGTTGGAAGAGATCAACGCCCAGGGCAGCACCATCGTGATGGTGACCCACGACCCCGAACTGGCCGCCCGCGCCCAGCGCAACGTGCACATCGTCGACGGCCAGGCCACCGACCTGGTGCGCGAAGCGGCGCTGATGGCCGCGGCCGAACCCGCACTGTCCACGCAAGCCTGAGCTCCACCCCGCCATCCCGGAGCCCACGCATGTTCGCCTACTACTGCAACCTGGCCTTGCGCAGCTTCGGCCGCAACAAGGTGTTGACCGCGCTGATGGTGCTGGCGATCGCGCTGGGCATCGGGGCGTCGATGACCACGCTGACGGTGTTCCATGTACTGTCGGGCGATCCGATCCCGCAGAAGAGCGAGCGGCTCTTCCATGTGCAGGTGGATCCGGAAATGCTGGCCGGCTACACGCCCGGCGACGAGCCGCAGTCGGACATCAGCCGCTACGACGGCGAGACGCTGCTGCAACAGAAGCAGGCCAAGCGCCAGGTGCTGATGACCGGCGGCAGTATCACGGTCGAACCTGCAGGTGGCGCGCTCAAGCCCTTCATGCTGGACGGGCGCTACACCACGCCGGATTTCTTCACGATGTTCGACGTGCCGTTCCTGTTCGGCCGCGCGTGGTCGGCCAGCGACGACGATGGGCAGGCGCGCGTGGTGGTGATCGCCAAGGTGCTCAACGACAAGTTGTTCAATGGCGCCGACAGCACCGGCAAGACGCTGCGCATCGACGGCCATGATTTCCAGATCGTCGGGGTTATCGACGACTGGGCGCCCAAGCCGCTGTTCTACGACTTGAACGTGGGCACCTACAACACCGACGAGCAGGTGTTCGAGCCGTTCCAGACGGCGATCGGCCTGGGCCAGTCGCGCAGCGGCAGCATGAACTGCTACGGCCCGGAGGCCACCATCGACGGCACCGCGCGTGGCGCGCCGTGCGCGTTCGCCCAGTACTGGGTGGAACTGGACAGCGCTTCGAAGGCGGATGACTTCAAGGCCTACCTGGATCGCTATTCGCAGCAGCAGCATGAGAGCGGCCGTTTCCAGCGCCCGCCGAACACCCGCCTGCGCAACGTCATGGACTGGCTGGACTACAACGGCGCGGTGCCGGGCGATGTGCGCCTGCAGCTGTGGCTGGCGATGGGCTTCCTGCTGGTCTGCCTGGTCAACACCGTGGGCCTGCTGCTGGCGAAGTTCCTGCGCCGCAGCGGCGAGATCGGCGTGCGCCGTGCGCTGGGCGCCAGCCGCACCGAGATCTTCAAGCAGTGCCTGGTGGAAGCCGGCAGCATCGGCCTGGCCGGCGGCGTACTCGGCTTAGGCCTGGCCGAGCTGGGGCTATGGGCCGTGCGCCACCGCCCGACCGGCTATGCGGCGCTGGCGCAGCTGGACCTGTCGATGCTGCTGATGACCTTCGTGCTGGCGGTGTGCGCGAGCCTGGTGGCGGGATTGCTGCCGGCGTGGCGCGCGATGCAGATCACGCCAGCGGTGCAGTTGAAGACGCAGTGAGTTGAATCCTTCTCCCTTTGGGAGAAGGTGCCCGAAGGGTGAATGAGGGTTCGGCGGAATCAAAGACGTCCGAGCCACCACATCCTTCACCAACCCTCACCCCAACCCCTCTCCCGAGGGGAGAGGGGCGCCAAGTTTCACGGAGAGACCCATGGAAATCCGCCCGATCCTTTCGACCCTGCGACGCCACAAGACCGCTGCCGCGTTGATCGTGGTGGAGATCGCCCTGGCTTGCGCGATCATCTGCAACGCGTTGTTCATCGTGTCCCAGCGCTGGGAAAGCCTGCGGGAAACCAGCGGCGTCGCCGAGCACGAGCTGGTCACCCTGTATCTCACTGGCGTGGGCAAACATGCCAACCCCAACGCGATCAGCCAGGAAGACCTGGCCGCCCTGCGCGCCGTGCCAGGCGTGACCCAGGTGGCCATCGTCAACCAGCTGCCGTTCCGGCGTGGCTCCAACAACTCCTCGCTGGCGGTCAAGCCCGATCAACAGATCCCGACACTGAGCGCGGCCATGTACACCGGCGACGAAGGCGCCGTGCGCACGCTGGGCCTGAACGTGATCGCCGGGCGCGATTTCAACCCCGACGAATATCTCGACTGGTCCGAGCTGATGACCCAGCTGGGCACCAGCAGCGGCGTGCCCGCGCGCACCCTGTCGCTGATCGTCAGTCGCGAGGCGGCCGAGAAGCTGTTCCCCGGCGAATCGGCCGTGGGCAAGCAGGTCTACATGGCCAACATCCCGCTGATGATCGTGGGCGTGGTCGAGCGCCTGCGCCGCCCCAACCTGATGGCCAACAACACCAGCTATTCGATGCTGATGCCGCTGCGCCAGAACTACACCAGCGGCGGTTACTACGTGTTGCGGGTGAAGGACCCGGCCCAGCGCGCGCAGGTGCTGCATGACGCGGTCGATGCGATCAATCGCGTCAATCCCAACCGCCTGGTGATGCAGCAGAAGACCTTTGACGAATGGCGCACCGATTACTTCAGCGATGACCGCGACATGATGGGGCTGCTGATCACCCTGTGCGTGGCGCTGCTGCTGGTGACCGCGCTGGGCATCATCGGCCTAGCCAGCTTCTGGGTGGCCCAACGCACGCGCCAGATCGGCGTGCGCCGCGCGCTGGGCGCGACCAAGGGCCAGATCCTGCGTTACTTCCAGACCGAGAATTTCCTGCTGGTGACGCTGGGCATCGCGCTGGGCATGGGCCTGGCCTACGCGCTCAACCAGCTGCTCATGCGCCAGTACGAACTGCCGCGGCTGCCGCTGCTGTACCTGCCGATCGGCGCGCTGGTGCTGTGGCTGCTGGGCCAGGCCTCGGTGCTGTGGCCCGCGCGCCGCGCCGCCGCGGTCCCGCCAGCCATCGCCACGCGCAGCGCCTGAGGCGCCCACTGCATCCGGAGTCGACCATGCTTGCCTACTACTTCAATCTGGCGGTGCGCAGCTTCAAGCGCAACAAGGTGCTGACCGCGCTGATGGTGCTGGCCGTGGCGCTGGGCATCGGCGCCTCGATGACCACGCTGACCGTGTTCCACGTGCTGTCCGGCGATCCGATCCCGGCCAAGAGCGACAAGCTGTTCTACGTGCAGCTGGATCCGTTCCCGATGAATGGCTACACGCCGGGCGGCGATCCGGCGCCGCAGCTGACGCGCTTCGATGCCGAAACCCTGTTGCGCGAAAAGCGCGCCGACCGCCAGGCGATGATGTCCGCCGGCAGCGCCGCCGTGGAGCCGGAGACCTCGGGGCTGGCGCCTTTCATCCTGCAGGCGCGCTACACCACCGCCGATTTCTTCCCGATGTTCGACGCGCCGTTCGCACACGGCCAGGCCTGGAGCGCGAGCGATGACGCCGCCCGCGCGCGCGTGGCGGTGATCAGCAGCGAGCTCAGCCAGAAGCTGTTCGGCGATGCCGATCCCACCGGCCGCACGCTGCGGCTGGGCAAGGTCGCGTTCCGCGTGATCGGCGTGCTGGGCGACTGGAACCCCAACCCGCGCTTCTACGACCTGACCAACAACCGCTACAGCGGCGATCCGGAAGAGATCTACGTGCCCTTCTCCGCGGCAATGGACCTGAAGTGGAGCAACAGCGGCAACATGAACTGCTGGAGCGACAGCGATGGCGACAGCACCGACCTCAATGCGCCGTGCATCTGGGTGCAGTACTGGGCGCAGCTGGATTCGGCGCAGAAGGCGGCCGACTATCGTGCGTACCTGTCCAACTATTCGGACCAGCAGCGTGCCGCCGGGCGCTTCCAGCGGCCGAGCAACGTGCGCCTGAGCGACGTGATGACCTGGCTGGATTTCAACCAGGTGGTACCTAGCGACGTGCGCCTGCAGGCCTGGCTGGCGCTGGGCTTCCTGGCGGTGTGCCTGCTCAACACCGTGGGCCTGCTGCTGGCCAAGTTCCTGCGGCGTGGCGGCGAGATCGGCGTGCGCCGCGCACTAGGCGCCTCGCGCGCGGACATCTTCAAGCAATGCCTGGTGGAAGCCGGCACGGTCGGCCTGGCCGGCGGCGTACTGGGTCTGGGCATCGCCCTGCTCGGCCTGTGGGCCGTGCGCCACCAGCCCACCGAGTACGCCGCGCTGGCCCACCTGGATACCGCGATGCTGCTGGGGACCTTCGTGCTGGCCATCGCCAGCAGCCTGCTGGCCGGCATGGTGCCCGCCTGGCGCGCCATGCAGGTCACGCCCGCCATCCAGCTCAAGTCGCAGTAAGGAGATCATCATGGAACTGCGCCCCATCCTGTCCACGCTGTTGCGCCACAAGACCGCCGCGCTGTTGATCGTGCTGGAGATCGCCCTGAGCTGCGCGATCGTCTGCAATGCGCTGTTCCTGATCGGCAACCGCCTGGACCACATGCATCGCCCCAGCGGCATGGACGAAGCGCACCTGCTGTTCGTGCGCACCAATGGCATCAGCGAGGACGCCGACGCGAAGGCCGTCACCCGCGCCGACCTGGACAGCCTGCGCGCCATCCCCGGCGTGGCGTCGGCCACCACGGTCAACCAGGCGCCCTTCGGCAACTCGGTGTGGATGAGCAGCATCAAGCTGCGCCCGGACCAGGACGACGCCACCATGACCACCACCAACTACATGGTGGCCGAGGATGGCATCAAGACCCTGGGCCTGAAGCTGCTCGAAGGCCGCGACTTCAACGCATCCGAGTACGTCGATTCGGACACCAACGAGTACTCCGCCGTCATCCTGACGCGCGCGCTGGCGCAGCGGTTGTTCCCGGACCAGTCGGCCATCGGCAAGTCGATGTATGTCTTCGGCAAACAGCCGCATCGTGTGGTCGGCATCATCGAACACCTGCCCAAGCCGCGCGATGCCGGCCCATCGGCGGAATACGACATGTCGATGCTGTTCCCCTCGCGCTTCAGCTACATGGATGGCGGCGTGTACGCGGTCCGCGTGACCGATGCCAGCCAGCGCCAGGCCATCCTTGAGCAGGCGAAGAAAGTGCTGGCCACGTACGGCCCGACCCGCATCGTCAGCAAGAACGCCACCGGCACGCTGGAAGACATGCGCGCCAAGTTCTACCGCAACGACCGCGCGATGGCCTGGATGCTGGTCGCCGTGAGCGTCGCGCTGCTGGTGGTGACCGCGCTGGGCATCATCGGCCTGGCCAGCTTCTGGGTGGCCCAACGCACGCGCCAGATCGGCGTGCGCCGCGCCTTGGGTGCGACCAGGACACAGATTCTGCGCTACTTCCAGACCGAGAACTTCCTGCTGGCCACGGTCGGCATCGTGCTGGGCATGGTCCTGGCCTATGCCATCAACCAGCTGCTCATGAGCAAGTACGAACTGCCACGCCTGCCGCTGATGTACCTGCCCGTCGGCGCGGTGCTGCTGTGGCTACTGGGGCAGATCGCCGTGTTCTGGCCTGCACGTCGCGCCGCGTCGGTGCCGCCGGCCATCGCCACGCGCAGCGCGTAAGCGCCCGCGCAGGAGCTGCACATGTTCGCCTACTACCTCAACCTGGCCCTGCGCAGCTTCGGCCGCAACAAGGCGTTGACCGCGCTGATGGTGCTGACCATCGCGCTGGGCATCGGCGCGTCGATGACCACGCTGACGGTGTTCCATGTCATCTCCGGCGATCCGATCCCGGGCAAGAGCGCCCGTCTGTTCACAGTGCAGATGAACGTGCTGCCCGACAGCCAGTACGAACCCGACGAGTCAGGCGAATCGCTGCAGATGACCCGCATCGACGCCGAGACACTGCTCAAGGAAGCGCACGGCAAGCGCCAGGCGATGATGTCCGCCGGGCGCGCGGTGATCACGCCGACCACGGCCGGGCAATCGGCGTTCCGGGTCGAATCTCGCTACACCACAGCCGACTTCTTCCCGATGTTCGACGTGCCGCTGCGCTATGGGCGGCCATGGTCGACGCGCGACGATGGTGACCACGCGAGGGTGGCGGTGATTTCTTCCAAGCTCAACCAGACCCTGTTCGGCGGTGCCGACAGCACCGGCCGCATGATCCAGCTCGATGGCCAAGGGCTGCGCGTGATCGGCGTACTCGATACCTGGGCGGTCAATCCGCGCTTCTACGACCTGACCAACAACGAGTTCGGCGACAGCGAGAACATCTTCATCCCCTTTTCCACCGCGGTGGACCTGAAGCTGGCGCTGAGTGGTTCGATGTGGTGCTGGGGCGACGCGCCGGAGGGCCGCACCGCGCTTTCGGCCCCCTGTGCTTTCCTGCAGTACTGGACCGAGCTGGGCAGTGCCTCGGATGCCGCCGGCTATCGCCGCTACCTGGACAACTACATCGCCCGCCAGCACGACCTGGGCCGCTTCCGTCATGCGGGTGAGGTGCAGCTGCGCGACGTGATGCAGTGGCTGGACCACAACCGCGTCGTGCCATCGGACGTGCGCCTGCAACTGTGGCTGGCACTGGGCTTTCTGCTGATCTGCCTGCTCAACACCATCGGACTGCTGCTGGCCAAGTTCCTGCGCCGCAGTAGCGAGATCGGCGTGCGCCGCGCACTTGGCGCCAGCCGGCTCACGGTGTTCGCGCAATACCTGGTCGAGTCCGGCATCGTCGGCCTGAGCGGCGGCGCGCTGGGCCTACTCCTGGCGCTGCTGGGACTGGCCGTGGTGCGCCGGCAGCCGGCCGATTACGCGTCGCTGGCACACATGGACACGACCATGCTGCTGACGACGTTCGTCCTGGCGCTGCTGAGCAGCCTGGTAGCCGGGGCGCTGCCCGCGTGGCGCGCCATGCAGGTCACGCCCGCCATCCAGCTCAAGTCGCAGTAAGGAGATCCCATGGAACTGCGCCCCATCCTGTCCACGTTGCGCCGGCACAAGATCGCCACCGCGTTGATCGTGCTGGAGATCGCCTTCAGCTGCGCGGTGGTGTGCAACGCGCTGTTCCTTATCGGCCAGCGACTGGAACGCATGCAGCGACCCACCGGCCTGGACGAAACGCATCTGGTCGAGGTCAGCGTCAGCGGTATCGCCCAGGACAGCGATCCATTGGCGGTCACTCGCGACGATCTAGCCGGCTTGCGCGCGATCCCCGGCGTCACTTCGGCCTCGATCATCAACCAGACCGTGTTCGGTTCGTCGTTTGGCGTCACCAGCATCAACCTGCAGCCCGACCAGGCCAAACCGACGGCGACCGAGACGGTCTACCTGGGCGGCGGCCAGATCCTGCAGACGCTTGGGTTGAAGGTGGTGTCGGGACGCGACTTCAATGGCGACGAGTACCGCGACTACCGCTCCAACCCCGCGTCAGAAGCCGGTAGCAACACGCCGGTGATCCTGAGTCAGGCACTGGCCCAGCAGCTGTTCCCCGGGCAGAACGCCGTGGGCAAGACGCTCTACATCGATGGCACTAATCCGGTGGTGGGCGTGGTCGACCGGTTGGTGCAGCCACGCGACAACGGGCGTTCGGCCCAGTACGTATACGCCGTGCTGCTTCCGACCAACGTGCCCTACACGCGCGGCACTTACCTGCTGCGCGTGGCCGACCCAGGCCAGCGCGCCGCGGTGCTTACTGCCGCGCTGGATACACTGTCCAAACGCGGCCCGACGCGACTGGTGTCGCGCGAGGAAGCACGCACCGCCGAGCAGGCGCGCCAGACCTATTACAACAACGACCGCACGATGGCCTGGCTGCTGGTGAGCGTGTGCCTGGTGCTGCTGCTGGTCACCGCAGGCGGCATCGTCGGGCTGACCAGCTTCTGGGTGCAGCAACGCACGCGCCAGATCGGCGTGCGGCGCGCCCTGGGCGCCACGCGCGGACAGATCCTGCGCTACTTCCAGGCCGAGAACCTGCTGCTGGTCAGCGCCGGCATCGTCCTGGGCATGCTGCTGGCCTTCGGCATCAACCAGCTGCTCATGAGCAAGTACGAACTGCCACGCTTGCCGCTGATGTACCTGCCCGTCGGCGCGGTGCTGCTGTGGCTACTGGGGCAGATCGCCGTGTTCTGGCCTGCCCGCAAGGCCGCCGCCGTACCGCCGGCGATTGCGACGCGCGCGGCGTAAGCACTTCATGGAAGCACCACGCGAAGGATCGCCCACACGATGAACTACGCCATCGAAACCGGACTGCGCGGCCTGCGCCGCCACCCGCGCACGATGCTGCTGGCCATCCTCACCCTCGGGCTGGGGCTGGCCTCGGTGATGACGATGCTGAGTTTGCTGGCAATGTTGTCGGTCGATCCGCTGCCAGGGCTGAGCCAGCAGCTATACCTGGGGTGGGTGGATTCGCGCAGCCGGGACAGCACCGGCGACGGTCGCAGCGACGACATCAGCAATCCGCCGCGCCTGTGGAAGCTGGAAGACGCCGACGCCATCGCCGCCGCGCAACCGCAGGTCCGGCAGACCGCGCTGGTCCCCACCGAGCTGGAGATTCACACCCCCGCCGGCAAGCGCACCAACCCGCGCGCGGTGCTGGCCAGCGGACCAATGCTGTCGATGTTTGGCGTGCCGCTGCTGCACGGTCGCCAATGGACCCCGCAGGAAGAACGCGAACGCGCGCCCGTGGTGATCCTCGCAAGCTCGGTCAGCCAGCAGTTGCTGGGCACACCCGATGGCACCGGGCAGAGCGTCCGCATCGGCAAGGCGATGTTTCGCGTCATCGGGATCAGCCGGGAGTGGGATCCGCAGCCGCACGTCTACGCCCTGCAGGACGGTGAACCCGCATGGGGGGATCGCTTCGCGGTGAAGGCCTTTCTCCCATTGCATGCCGCCATCGACGCCGGCGTGCCTCCGATGAGCAGCCAGGATTGCGATCACGGCGGGGGCGGCTACCGCTTTGATGCGCTCGACGAAAAGAACTGCCGCTTCCTTCAGGTCTGGGCCGAGTTGACGACGCCATCGGCCATCGCAGCCTTTGGTGATGCTTTGCAGACCTACGCGCAGGATCGCCATGCCGCAGGTGCGTTCCCGCGCGCAGCTTCTTCCCGTCTCTACAGCGTGCCGCAATGGCTGACCGCCAACCGCGTGGTGCCGGACAACGTGCGCCTCCACCTGTGGCTGGCCGCGGGCCTGCTGGCGCTGTGCATGGTCAACGTCGCCGGCTTGCTGGCCGCGCGCTTCCTGCGCCGCTCGGGCGAACTGGGCGTGCGCCGCGTGCTGGGCGCGACGCGCCGGGCCATCGTCATTCCCTGCCTGGTGGAGGCCGGCGCGGCGGGCGTGATCGGCGGCGTGCTGGCCCTGCCGCTGACCCTGCTGGGCCTGTGGCTCATCCGCCAGCAGGACCAGGGCTACACCGAACAGGCACACCTGAATCCTGCGCTGTTCCTGGCGCTGTTGCTGCTCGCCGCATTGACCGGCCTGCTGGTCGGGGTGATCCCCTCCTGGCGCGCAGCACGGCTTGAGCCCGCGCTACAGGTGAAAAGCCAATGAGCGCCATCCTGTCCCTGCCCGCGCTGCGGCCGATGGTTTCCAGCCTGCTGCGCCATCGCCTGATGCCGCTATTGGTGCTGGGCCAGATCGTGCTGGCCTGCGCCATCCTGACCAATGTCGCTTTCCTGCTACAGCGGCAGCTGGGGCCGATGCTGGTTGACGATGGCATCGTCAGAAACGAGATCCTGTTGGTCGACCAGCTGATGCTGCAGAACGCGCGCTGGACCACGGCCCAGAGCCAGGCCCTGCAGCGTGCATTGCAGGCCATCCCCGGCGTCCGCGCTGTCGCCCCCACCATGGGCCTGCCGATGCGGCAGACCATGTCGTTCTCCATGACGCTCAGGAGTCCGGCGGGCGTGGAGATCACGCCGACCGGCTTTGCCGGCGACGGGCTGGTCCAGGCGCTGGGCCTGGAACTGGCCCAGGGCCGCGACTTCAATGCGGACGATTACGTCACTGGCGGCGGGATGTTCAACCGGGGCGCGCAGGGCATCGTCCCGGTGATCGTCACCCAGGCGCTGGCCGACAAATTCTTCCCGGATGGACACGCGCTTGGCGGGCGCCTGGATGGCGGCGACGAGAAGAGCCAGTACGTGGTTGTGGGGATCGTCCGCCACTTGCTGCGCTACGAATTGGCGGAGCTCGACGACGGACACGCCGAGGAGTCACTGGTCTATCCCATGCGCGACATGACCCGCATGCCGCGCATGGCTTACTCGGTACGCACCGAACCGGCGCAGCGCGAAGCCGTCAAGGCCGCGATCCCCGGCGTCATCCAGCGCGAATTCGGCCCGCAGCTGATGCGTGACATTCCCGTGGTGGTTGAAACCTACGAGAAGGTACGGAATTTCAGCTTCAAGCAGCGTCGAGCCGCCGCCTGGCTGCTCGGCTCGGTTTGCGCCGTCGTAACTCTCATCACCCTGATTGGCATCGCCAGCCTGACCGGCTACTGGATTGAACAGCGCACCCGCCAGATCGGCATCCGCCGTGCGTTGGGCGCTTCGCGTGCGCAGGTGCTGCGCCATTTTCAGATCGAGAACTTGCTGCTCACCACGCTGGGCCTGGTCCTCGGCCTGCCACTGGCCTACGCGGTCAACCAGTGCTTGATGCAGTACTACGAACTCCCTCGCCTGCCGCTGATGTATCTGCCTGTTGGCGCGACGCTGCTATGGGCGCTCGGCCAATGCGCCGTGCTAGGGCCAGCCCGCCGCGCGGCCGCCATCGCACCTGCCATCGCCACGCGGTCCGCGTGATGGCTTCCAACCAACCTTCGCCAAAGGATTGCATCTTGATCGGCTACTACGTCCGCCTGGCCCTGCGCAGCTTGCGCCGCACGCCGGTGATGACCGCCTTGATGGTCTGCGCCATCGGCTTAGGGATCGGCGCGAGCATGACGATGCTCACCGTGCTGCATGTCATGACTCAGGATCCGATTCCGGAGAAGAGCGGCGTGCTGTTCTATCCGCGTATCGATCCGCTGCCGTTGAAGTATCCGGTCGACAACCGCTGGGGCAATCCCGCAGATAACCTGACTTGGCCTGATGCAATGGCGCTCATGGCTCATGGAAAAGCTGTGCATCAGGCAGCAATGGCCGGCGGTTACCTCCTGGTTTGGCCGTTGGAGAACACGGGGCGTCCCGCATTTCATTCGGGGCGTTTTACGACCTCTGATTTTTTCGCGATGTTCAACGTCCCCTTCGAACACGGGCAGGGCTGGACACCGCGCGATGACGCGGATCATGCCCGTGTGGTGGTATTGCGACGCGACCTCGCCATGAAGATCTTCGGGACGACCGATGTCGTTGGCAGAAGCGTGCGCCTGAAGGACACCATATTCCGTGTCATCGGCGTCATTTCGCCGTGGGCGCCACAGCCGCGCTTCTATGCCGACCTCAGCTCACAGTCTTTCGGAGATACCGACGAGTTCTTCTTTCCGCTATCACTTGCCATTGAACTTCACCTTGGCATTTCCGGAAGCCAGTCGAGCTGGGCTGACTCGGATGAAAAAGATCTAATGAAGTCTCCAGTATCAAGTTGGCTGCAGTTCTGGGTGCAGCTGGATACGCCGCAGCAGCTCTCAGACTATCGTCGATTCCTGCACGATTACGCAGCCCAGCAGCACGACATTGGACGCTTCGAGCGAGCCCCGGACGCCACCCGTCTCTATTCCCTAATGGACTGGCTGGCATATCGCAAACTAGTGCCCTCCGAAATACAACTGCAGCTGTGGCTCGCAATGGGCTTTCTCGTAGTCTGTCTGGTCAATATCGTGGCGCTGCTGCTCGCAAAGTTCCTACGCCGTGGTGGGGAGATTGGAGTACGTCGTGCGCTGGGGGCACGTAGTCAGGACATCCTGTTGCAGCTTGGCTGCGAGGCAGCGTTGATCGGTCTGAGCGGCGGCCTGCTCGGCATTGGACTTGCTCAACTTGGTCTGTGGAGCATTCGCCAGCGGCCGGATGACTATGCGCGTATCGCGCAGATGGACGCGACGATGCTGCTGTCTACCGTCGCGCTCGCCATGCTGGCCACTCTGCTGGCCGGACTGGTCCCCGCGTGGCGTGCCAGTCGCATCTCGCCTGCCATTCAGATCAAAGGAGTCTGATCATGGCGACGCCTATCAAGCCCATCCTTTCAGCACTGCGCCATCATCGGCTGACCGCATTCCTGCTGACGCTCCAAGTGGCACTGACCTGCGCCATCGTGATCAATGCGGGCTTCATGCTGGTCGGCCGTATCGAACGCATCACGATACCTTCCGGCCTTCCGGAGGATCAGCTGTCGTTGATCTCGGCCAGCGGATTGGATGAAAGAGCCAACGCGGAGGCGCAACGAAAGACGGATCTGACGCTATTGGCTGCGATCCAGGGTGTTCAAGCAGTCACGGCCTTGGACAACGGAAGCCTCCCGCTATCCCGGAATTCCTCAAGCACGGGCGCGTGCACAACGCAGGCTGACTTTGACCGCGCGAAGGCTGCGCATGGTATCAAAGGCATTAATTCCTGCGTTTCGATGCCCCAATATTCCGGCTCCGCAGATCTCATCGCCGCTATGGGTTTGCATCTGCTCTCCGGACGGGACTTTACTGCAGCAGAGCGCGGCACGGATAAGGCAGGTGAGGCGGTCATCGTGACGCGTCGCATGGCGCAGCGCCTCTGGCCGGGACAGAATCCCGTCGGCAAGTTGCTCTACGGATTCAACGGACCGCAGCCCGTTGTAGGCATGATTGATGACATCCTTGCACCGATGCTCTCGGGTGGACCTGACGACACCCTGGTAATGCTGACGTCCAAGAGCTCGCCCAGGATCTCTGCTACCTACCTCCTGCGTACCCTCCCGCATGATAGACAGCGCATCTTGCATAAGGCTGCACAAGTGCTGGATAAAGCCGGGCCTGTGCGCTTAATCGCCGAGGAGCAACAGCTCACCTACACGCAGGTTCGACGCAACTACTTTCAGAGCGATGTCACGATGCTTGGCCTGCTCATCGCCTCCTCCCTGGCCCTGCTCTTCGTCACCGCGCTGGGGATCGCCGGGCTGGCGAACTTCTGGGTGGGGCAGCGCACGCGGCAGATCGGGATTCGGCGGGCGATCGGGGCCACGCGCGGGGACATCCTGCGGCATTTCCAGGCTGAGAACTTCATGATCGTCGGCGCGGGTGTGGTACTGGGCATGGTCCTGGCGTATGCGCTGAACCTGCTGCTGATGCGCCAGTACGAGCTGGATCGGCTGCCGCTGTTCTACCTGCCGTTGGGCGCAGGGCTGCTGTGGCTGCTCGGACAGATTGCCGTGCTTGGCCCTGCCCTGCGCGCCACGCGCGTGCCGCCGGCCATTGCGACACGGGCCGGTTGAGCATGGCGCACGAAGGCTATCCTGTGCACCGTTTCCCGCAAGCGAGAGGCTGCCTGCCATGCCACGACACCTGAGTTTCTTCTGCGCGGCGTTACTGTTGACCGCCAGCTGCAGTCTGCCCGCCTTCGCACCGCAGGCCGCGCCGGCGCCCGACGGCGTGCTGGTCTCCGAAGGCACGCTGGATGGCTACAGCGGCCGCTACGTCACCGCCACCGGTATCGCGCTGAAGGTCTGGCGCGAAGGCCCCACCTTGAAGCTGCAGCCCGAAGGCGGCACGGCGTCCGCACTGATCCCGGATTCGGAAACCACCTTCCGCGTCAGCGGCATGGACGCGCGCGTGGAATTCGTCTTCGACGCGTCCGATCGCATCAGCCACCTGCTGCTCACCCAAGGCGGCGCGACCGTCAAGGCGCTCCACCAGTAACCGCACGATCGACCCCATGCCCACCCTGCTGATCATCGACGACAACCCCGCGGTCGCCACCGCGTTGAACGTGCTGTTCTCGCTGCACGACATCGAGACCGTGCACGCCGCCGATCCCGACACCGGCCTGGCGATGCTGGACCGCGGCGGCATCGACCTGGTGATCCAGGACATGAACTTCTCCGCCGATACCACCAGCGGCGAGGAAGGCCAGGCGTTGTTCGCGCAGATTCGCGCGCGCCATCCGGACCTGCCGGTGGTGCTGCTGACCGCGTGGACGCACCTGGAAGTGGCCGTGGAACTGGTCAAGGCCGGCGCTGCCGATTACATGGGCAAGCCGTGGGACGACCGCCGCCTGCTGGCCACGGTCAACACGCTGCTGGAACTGTCCGAGGCGCGCGCCGAACTCGACCGCCGCCGCGCCCGCGATCGCCTGCAGCGCGTGCAGCTGGAAGCCAAGTACGACCTGCGCGGCGTGGTGTTTGCCGATACCGCCAGCGAGCGCGTGCTGGCGCTGGCCTGCCAGGTCGCGCGCAGCGATCTGCCGGTGCTGATCACCGGGCCCAACGGCAGCGGGAAGGAAAAGATCGCCGAGATCGTGCAGGCCAATTCGTCCGTGCGCCACGGCGCGTTCGTCACGCTCAACTGCGGCGCGCTGCCGAGCGAGCTGATTGAAGCCGAGCTGTTCGGTGCCGATGCCGGCGCCTACACCGGCGCCAACAAGGCGCGCGAGGGCAAGTTCGAGGCGGCCGATGGCGGCACGCTGTTCCTGGACGAAGTCGGCAACCTGCCCCTGGCCGGGCAGATGAAGCTGCTGCGCGTGCTGGAGACCGGCAAGTTCGAACGCCTGGGTTCCAACCGTGAGCGCAGCGTACGCGTGCGCGTGATCAGCGCGACCAATGCCGACCTGCCGGCGATGATCCGCGAAGGCACCTTCCGCGAAGATCTCTATTACCGGCTCAACGCGATCGAACTCAACCTGCCGCCGCTGGCCGAGCGCCCCGGCGACATCCTGCCGCTGGCCGCGCACTTCGCCGACAAGCCCATTGGCGAATCCGCACGCACCGCGTTGCTGCGCCACGCATGGCCGGGCAACGTGCGCGAGCTGCGCAACGTGATCCAGCGCGCCAGCCTGCTCAGTCCCGGTGCCTTGATCGAAGCGCCGGACCTGCAGCTGCCCGCGCACGCACCGGCGCTGCGCACGCAGGCACCGGTGCACGAGCCGGACAAAGCGCAGATCGAAGTGGCCCTGTCGCGTGCCGGCGGCGTGATCGCGCAAGCCGCGGCCGACCTGGGCCTGAGCCGCCAGGCGCTGTATCGGCGCATGGAGCGCCACGGCATCAAGTCGCCGCAATGAAGCGCTCGCTCGCCGGCCGCCTGCTGTTGTGGCTGATGCCGCTGGGCGTGGCGGCCATTGCGCTGCCGCTGGCGCTGCAGCAGTGGCTGGACGACGACTGGCTGGTCGGCGTGATCAGCGCGGCGATCCTGCTGCCGCTGGCGGCGTGGGTGATCCGCCAGGCGCTGGCGCCAGTGAACTCGCTGTTCCGTGCGCTGTCCGGCTCGGTCAACAGCTATCGCGACGGCGAGTTCAACTTCGGCATCCACTGGCAGGGCCATGACGAGCTGGCGGGCCTGGTCGCGTCGCACGAGGAACTCGGCCAGGTGCTGCGCGACCAGCGCCAGGGCCTGGCCCAGCGCGAGCTGCTGCTGGACAGCATGGTCCAGCATTCGCCGGTGGCGATGCTGCTGCTTGCGCCCGGCGGCGATGGCGGGATGCGCGTGGTGTTCGCCAACCTCGCCGCGCGCACGCTGCTCTACGGCGGCCGGCGCATGGAGGGCCAGCCGTTCGATCCGCTGTTGCAACAGGCGCAGCCGGAACTGGTCGAAGCGCTGGGGCGCGGCGGCGACAGCCTGTTCGCCGTGCCGTCCACCGAAGAAGGCGGCGAGGAACAGATCTACCACCTGGCGCGGCGGCGCTTCCAGCTCAACGGTCGCCAGCAGGAATTGCTGCAGCTGTGGCGCTTGACCACCGAGCTGCGCCGGCAGGAAGTGCAGACCTGGAAGAAGGTCATCCGCGTGATCAGCCACGAGCTCAACAACTCGCTGGCGCCGGTGGCCTCGCTGGCGCACTCCGGCGGCGAGCTGGTGCGGCGCGGCCGCTACGACCAGCTGGAGCATGTGTTTGCCACCATCGAGGAACGCGCGCGCCACCTGGAGGAATTCATCCGCGGCTATGCGCGCTTCGCCAAATTGCCGCAGCCCAACAAGCAGGCGATCGAATGGGCGGCGTTCCTGCGCGGGCTGCAGCAGCAGATCGGCTTCACGATTGAAGGCCATGCGCAGGACACGCACAGCCGCATCGATCCGGCGCAATTCGGCCAGGCGCTATTGAACCTGGTCAAGAACGCGCACGAATCCGGCGGCGATCCAACACAGGTCACGGTGCGCGTGCTGCCGCTACACGGACAGGTGCGCATCGAAGTGCTGGATCGCGGCGGCGGCATGAACGAGGCGGTGCTGCAGAACGCGCTGGTGCCGTTTTATTCGACCAAGCGCAACGGCACCGGTCTTGGGCTGGCATTGACCCGCGAGATCATCGAGGCCCACGACGGCCGCATCGCCTTGCACAACCGCGAGGGCGGCGGGCTGTGCGTCACCCTGCACCTGCCTTCGGCCTGAGGCCGCAATGCTCAGGCGCGACGGCGTTGCCGCGCAGGCGTGATCTCAACCGCCTGATCCGCATCCGATAGCCGGCGCTCCAACTGCTGCAGCTCCTGCCGCAGATCGGCATTGATCCGCTGTAGCTGGCGCACCTCGCGTTCGAGTCGTTGCAGGCGCGCGTCATGCACCGCCGGATGCGGGTTGCGCTGCTGGCTGGCATCGCGCCGCAACCACGCGTTGAGCGTCTCGCAGCGACACCCCACCTGCGCCGACACCAGCTGCGCGGCGTTGCGCCGCGAATAGCCCTGTGCCTGCAGGAGATGGACACGCTGCAAGGCATCGGCCTTGGCTTCGGCCGAATAGCGGATGACGGACATCAGCGATGCGCCCCACGGGCGCGGCAACACGGAGATTCAACGAACTTGGGCACGGCACACTCACACATCGGGGGAAGCACGCCATGTAGCGAGCACACGGCGTGCCAGCGCTCCGACCGCGCGTTTCTCCGTTAGTTCAACGACTTGCGCAGGCGCGGTTCATGCGGCATCTGTCCGCGGACGTGCGTCGTGCGGACACGGACAGCGCCGCGCCTTGGCCCGCATCGCGCTACTGCATGATCGTCCCGCTTTCGGTGATGCGTGGCGCGGTCAAGGTACCGCAGCGATCATCCGGTCCATAGCTATGGGTAACGTAGCCATCATCGAAGGGGCCGAAGTACCCGTCGCCCACGGTGTTGTCCTTGAACTGGTTGCCTTGCGAGGCGCATTCATCACCCGTCTCGGCGATCCAGTCCGAGTACGCCGAATACTTGCCCGCGGCGATGAAGCGATTGCCTTCGATCAGGTTGTCGTCCGAGCCATTGCGGGTGCGGATCGCATCGCCGCTGACCTGGCTGAAGTCGTTGTCGGCAATGACGTTGTCGTGCGCGTTATGCGCGGCATAGATGGCGTGGATGTAGCCGGTGAGGTCTTCGTTGACGCCGTCGCCGTCGCTATCGGCGCTGGCCGAGTTCTTGACGCCGTGGAAGCGGTTGCCCGTGATCGAGTTGCCGCTGGAATTGCGCAGCCGCAGCGCGGCATAGCCCATCGGCGGGCCGCTGCTGTAAGCGCCTCCAATGCGTTCGAACAGCATGTCGCGCACCTCGTTGCCGCGATTTCCTGCGGCCTTTTCCCGCCCTAGATCCAGCCCCAGCCAGTAATTGGTAACGGTCAATCCGATGAAATGCAGGTTGGTCGCGATGGCCGCATCGGCGCTGTCTTCCATGACGAACCAGCTCAGGTCCGCTCCACCGCCATCGAACACCGGCTTGGTAGTCGCGCCCGCCGGCGGCGCGAAGGTGATGGGCTGGCCGTTGAAGTACGTCCACAGGACCGACTGGCCCACGTACGTGCCTTCGGCCACCACGATGTCGATGGCATCGGTGGGCGCTGCTGCCTTCACCCGGGTCAACACGCCCTTGAGCGTCTTCAACGCAGTGGCGGCAGTGGCGCCGGTATTGCTGTCGCTGCCGCTGGGCGAGAGATACAGCGTCGTCGCCTGCGCCAGCATTGGCACCAACAGCAATCCACCGCACAACACCCTCAACCTCCATCGTCCCTGCATGCCGCCCTCCCCATGCAGGGAAGAGCTCCCTGCTTCGATGGCAGCGACGCTAGGCGAACAAGGAGCGCACGCGATGCATCGGACAAGGCAATCACCGGTTATGAAACCGCGCGCACTGGTCGACCAGCGCGCAACATCACACGCGCACGCGCGTCCGGCGAAGAGAGACGATATAAGCATTGCGCTGCAGCAGCGCTGCGCGCGTTCGGCGCAACGCAAGACGGCCGATCCGTGCGAATCGGCCGTCGAAGCAAACGCGCTGTATCAGTGCGCGATCAGCGCGTGCCTGCGTAGGCCTTGCAATCCACTTCCAGCAACGCGCCCATCGGCAAGGCAGTCACGGCCATCGCGCTGCGTGCGGGCAGCTTTTCCGGCTTGAAGGCCGCCGTATAGGCCTTGTTGAACGCGGCCCAGTGCGCCATATCCACGATCATGACCGTGCATTGCGCGACATCGTCCATCGACAATCCTGCGCGGCCCAGCGCGGTGCCGACGTTGGCCATCGTGTTGCTCGCCTGGGTGTCGAAGTCCTCCGGCAGCTTGCCGTCGGCGCCGACGCCCAGCTGGCCCGACACGTATAAGGTGTCGCCCGCGCGCACGGCCGCCGAATAGGGCGCCTTGCTGCCTGCTGGGCTGAAATACTGCAGATCGGCGGCGCTGGCCGCGGTGGCAACGACACACAGGCTCAACAGGCCCGCGGCGCGCAGGATGGAACGGGAACACGTCATGCGTCGAACTCCAGTCAGGTGGGAGATCGCAGCGAAGCTTCGCGCCGCTGTCCGATGACGACGGCCCAATCCCTCACCACGCGCGCACAACGCCTCCCACGCTGGACGCAGGACTGAACTTACCTGCGTTAGCGCCGCACGAACAGCTTTGGCTGATTTTTCTAATCGAGCGCTGCCGCGGGGAGCTGCATGCCACTAGCAGCAGCCCACCTGTGCGAGCCGCTTCAGCGGCGATGGAAAGAGCCGGCAGAGGACGCCAGATCGCCGCTCAGGCTCTTCCCCTCGGCTCTTATTTACTTCGGCTTCTTCACCGGACGCTGCCAGCCTTCCAGCGTGACCTGGCGCGCACGCGCGATGGTCAGCTCGCCGGCCGGCGCATCCCGGGTGATCACCGAACCGGCCGCCAGCGTCGCGCCGTCGCCGATGGTGATTGGCGCGATCAGCGCGGAGTTACTGCCGACGAACACGTTGTCGCCGATGGTGGTGGTGAACTTGTTCACCCCGTCGTAGTTGCAGGTGATGGTGCCGGCGCCGACGTTGGTACGGCTGCCGATCACCGTATCGCCCAGATAGGTCAGGTGATTGGCCTTGGTGCCCACGCCGAGTACCGCGTTCTTGGTCTCGACGAAGTTGCCCACGTGCACGCCATCGGCCAGCACCGTGCCCGGGCGCAGGCGCGCGAACGGGCCGATCTGCACCGCGCCTTCGGTCACCACGCCTTCCAGGTCGCAGTGCGCGCGCACTTCGGTGCCGGGGCCGAGCTTGACGTTCTTGAGCTTCACGAACGGACCGATCTGCACGCCGTCGCCCAGCTCCACGTCCCCTTCCAGCACCACGTTGACGTCGATCTGCACGTCCTGGCCCACGCGCACGGTGCCGCGCTGGTCCACGCGCGCCGGGTCGATCAGGCGCGCACCAGCCACGCACAGCGCCTTGGCCTGGCGTAGCTGCCAGGTGCGCTCCAGCTGGGCCAGCTGCCACGGATCGTTCGCGCCTTCGGCTTCCAGCGGATCGGCCACCAGCACCATCTCGGCCGGACTGAACTCGGCCGCGGCCATGCCGAAGATATCGGTCAGGTAGTACTCGCCCTGCACATTGTCGTTGGACAGCTGCGCCAGCCAGCGATGCAGCGCGGTCGATTCGGCGGTGACGATGCCGGTGTTGATGGTGTGGATGCGGCGCTGCTCGTCGTCGGCGTCCTTGTGCTCGACGATCGCGCCGACCTTGCCATTGGTATCGCGCACGATGCGGCCATAGCCGGTCGGGTCATCGGGCTCGGCCACCAGCACCGCAAGGCGGCCAGGCGCGTGCAGCAGGCGCAGCAGGGTTTCCGAACGGATCAGTGGCACATCGCCGTACAGCACCAGCACGGTGGCCGCATCCGGCACGTTGTCCATCGCCTGCTGCACCGCGTGGCCGGTGCCCAGGCGCTGGGCCTGCTCGGCCCAGATCAGGTCGGGCTGGTCAGCGAAGGCATCGCGCACGTCTTCGCCGCCGTGGCCATAGACCACGTGGATCGCCGCCGGCTGCAAAGCACGCGCCGCCTGGATCACATGCGCCAGCATCGGCTGCCCGGCAATGGGCTGCAGCACCTTGGGCCGCGCGGACTTCATCCGCTTGCCTTCGCCAGCGGCGAGGATGATCACGTGCAGGGGCAGGGTCATGGGGGACGACTCGATGCGTAACGGTGGAAGAAGTTTAGAGCACACAGCGCCAGCGTCTCGTCATGCACTTACCGCGACCGTTAGCATGGCGTCATGCGCCTCTCCTCGACTTCCCCATGTCTTTAATCCGGCAAAGCCGCGCCTTTATCGTCGTCGGCGTACTGCAGCTCCTAGTGGACTGGAGCGTCTTCGTCGCGCTCAGCGCCATTGGCGTCGATGCGGTACCGGCCAACCTGTGCGGGCGCGTGGCGGGGGCGATGCTGGGGTTCTGGCTCAACGGCCGCTACACCTTTGCGTCGCAGGATGACGGCGCGCGGCTGGGCTGGGCACGGTTCTGGAAGTTCCTGGCGGTGTGGATTCCCGCGACGTTCCTCAGCACTTGGTTGATCGTGCTGGTCGAGCATCATCTGGGCCTGCAGTTGGCATGGCTGGCCAAGCCGCTGGTGGAAGGCGGGTTGGCGGTGCTGACGTTCCTGGCGGGGCGGTATCTGATCTATCGCTGATTTGGGTGGAAGCTGCTTCGGCGGCGAGGCTCCAGCTTGAAGCGCGATCACCGCTGAAGCGGCTCCCACAACAGCAAAGCGCGCAAGCACAGCGGCGAGAAAGAGGCTGTAAATCAGCGGCAACCTCCGACTCTGGGCACCAACGAAAAACGCCGGCTTGCGCCGGCGTCTTCGTGTCTGTCGGTCGCGATGCGACCGTCGGACGATGGCTTAGTGCTTGAGCGTCTTGCGCAGGCGTTCGAGGGCCTGCAGCTGGACGACGGCTTCCATCAGCTTGCGCTGGGCTTCGGCCAGGTCTTCGGTCTCACCGCGGTTGGCCAGCACGCGCTCAGCTTCTTCCTTGGCAGCCTTGACGGCGGCCTCGTCGATGTCCTGCGCGCGGATGGCGGTGTCGGCCAGCACGGTCACGACCTGCGGCTGCACTTCCAGGATGCCGCCGGAGATGGCGAAGTCCAGGTGCTCGCCCGACGGCAGGGTCACCACGACCTTGCCCGGCTTGAGGCGGGTGATCAGCGGGGCGTGCTTGGGGGCAATGCCCAGTTCGCCAAGCTCACCGGTGGCGACCACCAGGGTGGCTTCACCGTGGTAGATCTCCTGCTCGGCGCTGACGATGTCGCAACGGATGGTGCTCATGGGATTCCCCTTGCCGCATCAGGGCGCGCGTAACGCGCCCCGACGCTGTGCGGATCAGGCCTTGGCGGCCAGCTTCTTGCCCTTTTCCACGGCCTCGTCGATGCCGCCGACCATGTAGAAAGCCTGTTCCGGCAGGTGATCGTACTCACCGTCCAGGATGCCCTTGAAGCCGCGGATGGTGTCCTTCAGCGACACGTACTTGCCCGGGGCGCCGGTGAACACTTCGGCCACGTGGAAGGGCTGGCTGAAGAATCGCTCGATCTTGCGGGCGCGCGATACCGACTGCTTGTCCTCTTCGGACAGCTCGTCCATGCCCAGGATCGCGATGATGTCCTTCAGTTCCTTGTACTTCTGCAAGGTGGACTGCACGCGACGGGCCACGTCGTAATGCTCGGTGCCGATCACCAACGGGTCCAGCTGGCGGCTGGTGGAGTCCAGCGGATCGACCGCCGGGTAGATACCCAGCGAGGCGATGTTGCGGCTCAGCGTCACCGTGGAATCGAGGTGGGCGAAGGTGGTGGCCGGCGACGGGTCGGTCAGGTCGTCCGCGGGCACGTACACGGCCTGGATCGAGGTGATCGAGCCGGACTTGGTCGAGGTGATGCGCTCCTGCAGGACGCCCATTTCCTCGGCCAGGGTCGGCTGGTAACCCACGGCCGACGGCATGCGGCCCAGCAGCGCCGACACTTCGGTACCGGCCAGGGTGTAGCGGTAGATGTTGTCGACGAACAGCAGCACGTCCTTGCCCTTGCCCGACTCGTCCTTCTCGTCGCGGAAGTACTCGGCCATGGTCAGGCCGGTCAGCGCGACGCGCAGGCGGTTGCCCGGCGGCTCGTTCATCTGGCCGTACACCATCGCGACCTTGTCCAGGACGTTGGAGTCCTTCATCTCGTGGTAGAAGTCGTTGCCCTCACGGGTACGCTCGCCCACGCCGGCGAACACGGACAGACCTTCGTGCGCCTTGGCGATGTTGTTGATCAGCTCCATCATGTTGACGGTCTTGCCGACGCCGGCGCCGCCGAACAGGCCGACCTTGCCGCCCTTGGCGAACGGGCACATCAGGTCGATCACCTTGATGCCGGTTTCCAGCAGCTCGGTCGAGGAAGACTGGTCTTCGTACGACGGGGCAGCGCGGTGGATTTCCCAGCTGTCGGTGCCTTCGACCGGACCGGCTTCGTCGATCGGGCGACCCAGCACGTCCATGATGCGACCCAGGGTAGCCTTGCCGACCGGCACGGAGATGCCCTTGCCGGTGTTGGTGGCGACCAGGTTGCGCTTCAGGCCGTCGGTGGAGCCCAGCGCGATGCAGCGGACCACGCCGTCACCCAGCTGCTGCTGCACTTCCAGCGTGATTTCGGTGTTGTCGACCTTCAGCGCGTCGTACACCTTCGGCACGTCACCGCGCGGGAATTCGACGTCGACGACGGCGCCGATGATCTGAACGATCTTGCCCTGACTCATTGCTGCATCCTCTAGATAGGTATCTGTGACCGCGCGCGCTTAGACCGCTGCCGCGCCGCCGACGATTTCGGAGATTTCCTGGGTGATCGCCGCCTGGCGCGCCTTGTTGTACGACAGCTGCAACGTGCCGATCATCTTGCTGGCGTTGTCGCTGGCCGACTTCATCGCCACCATGCGCGCGGCATGCTCGGACGCCACGTTCTCCAGCACCGCCTGGTACACCAGCGATTCCACGTAGCGCACCAGCACGTGCTCCAGCACGGCCTGCGCATCGGGTTCGTAGATGTAGTCCCAGTCATGCTTGGCGACTTCGTGCTCGGCCGGCGGCAGCGGCAGCAGCTGGTCGAAGGCCGCCTTCTGCGACATGGTGTTGACGAAGTGGTTGTAGACCAGCACCACGCGGTCGACCTTGCCGGACTCGTAAGCCTCCAGCATGACCTTGACCACGCCGATCAGCTGCTCCACGTGCGGCGCATCGCCCAGGTGGCTGACGCTGCCGACCATGTTGACCTTGATCCGGCGGAAGAACACCGAGGCCTTCTGGCCGATGGTGACCACGTCGATCTCGGCGCCCTGCTCCTGATGCTTGCGCATCTCGCCCAGGGTCTTGCGGAACAGGTTGTTGTTCAGGCCGCCGGCCAGGCCGCGGTCAGACGAGACGATGATGTAGCCGACGCGCTCGACCTTCTCGCGCTCCACCAGGTAAGGGTGCTGGAAATCGGTATTGGCCTGGGCCAGGTGACCGATGACCTGGCGCATCGCGCGGGCGTAGGGACGCGAGATCTTCATGCGTTCCTGCGCGCGGCGGATCTTGGCAGCCGACACCATCTCCAGCGCGCGCGTCACCTTGCGGGTGTTCTGCACACTCTTGATCTTGGTTTTGATTTCGCGACCGCCGGCCATGCTCTTCTTCCCGTAGCGCGGGGCGTGCCCCGCGTGGTGTTCGACAACGTCAGTGGGGCAAGCCCCACCCTACAAACCGCAGCGGCTTACCAGCTGCCAGTCTGCTTGAACTCTTCGATGCCCTTCTTGAAGGCGCCTTCGATGTCGCCGTTCCAGTCGCCGCTGTCGTTGACCTTGGCCACCAGCTCGCCAGCAGTGTTCTCGAAGTGGGCGTGCAGGCCTTCTTCGAAGGACAGCAGCTTGCTCACGGCCACGTCGTCGAGGTAACCCTCGTTGACGGCGTAGATGGTCAGCGCCTGCAGGCAGATGCCCATCGGGGCGTATTGCTTCTGCTTCATCAGCTCGGTCACGCGCTGGCCGCGCTCCAGCTGCTTGCGGGTGGCTTCGTCCAGGTCCGAGGCGAACTGCGCGAACGCCGCCAGCTCACGGTACTGGGCCAGCGAGATACGGATGCCGCCGGACAGCTTCTTGATGATCTTGGTCTGGGCGGCGCCACCGACGCGTGACACCGAGATACCGGCGTTCACGGCCGGGCGGATGCCGGCGTTGAACAGGTCGGTTTCCAGGAAGATCTGGCCGTCGGTGATCGAGATCACGTTGGTCGGCACGAACGCCGAGACGTCGCCGGCCTGGGTTTCGATGATCGGCAGCGCGGTCAGCGAGCCAGTCTTGCCCTTCACTTCACCCTTGGTGAACTGCTCCACGTAGTCCTCGGACACGCGGCAGGCGCGCTCCAGCAGGCGGGAGTGCAGGTAGAACACGTCGCCCGGATAGGCTTCGCGACCCGGCGGGCGCTTGAGCAGCAGCGAGATCTGGCGGTAGGCCACGGCCTGCTTGGACAGGTCGTCGTACACGATCAGGGCGTCTTCGCCACGGTCCAGGAAGTACTCACCCATGGTGCAGCCCGAGTAGGCGCTGATGTACTGCATCGCGGCCGATTCGGACGCGGTGGCGGCCACCACGATGGTGTGGGCCAGGGCGCCGTTTTCTTCCAGCTTGCGCACGATGTTGGCGACCGTCGAAGCCTTCTGGCCGATGGCGACGTACACGCACTTGATGCCCGAACCCTTCTGGTTGATCACCGCGTCGATGGCCATCGCGGTCTTGCCGGTCTGGCGGTCGCCGATGATCAGCTCGCGCTGGCCACGGCCGATCGGGATCATGGCGTCGACCGACTTGTAGCCGGTCTGCACGGGCTCGTCGACCGACTTGCGCCAGATCACGCCCGGGGCCACGCGCTCGACCGGCGCGGTCTGCGCGGTGTTGATCGGACCCTTGCCGTCGATCGGCTCGCCCAGCGCGTTGACCACGCGACCCAGCAGTTCGGGGCCGACCGGCACTTCCAGGATGCGCCCGGTGGTCTTGGCCACGTCGCCTTCGCGCAGGTTTTCGTAATCACCCAGGACCACGGCGCCGACCGAGTCGCGCTCCAGGTTCAGGGCCAGAGCGAAGGTGTTGCCCGGCAGCTCGATCATTTCGCCCTGCATCACGTCGGCCAGGCCGAAGATGCGCACGATGCCGTCGGCGACGCTGGTCACGGTGCCTTCGTTGCGCGATTCGGCGGCCAGCTTGACCTGCTCGATGCGGGTCTTGATGAGGTCGCTGATTTCAGAGGGGTTGAGCGTGGTGGCCATGATGGTTTCCCTTGTGCAGCCGGGGTGCGGCTACGGATAGATGAATACTTGCGTTGCCGTTCGCGCGTGGGCGCGGCGCAGCGTGCGTGGCGTGACCGGAATTAACCGGCCAGCGCCGTCTGCAGGCGCGCCAGCTTGCCCTTGAGCGAACCGTCGATAACCACATCGCCCGCGTCGATCACAGCACCACCGATCAGCGATGCATCCACCGCCGTGGTGACCTGGACCTCGCGACCGAACCGCTTGGCCAGCGCTGCCTTGATCACGTCCAGCTCGCCTTCGGGAAGCTCAGAAGCGGAGGTCACCGTGGCCAGCACGACGCGCTCGGCTTCGGCGCGCAGCTGCTCGAACAGCGCGGCGATTTCCGGCAGCAGGGTCAGGCGACGCGCATCGGCCAGCACCGCCAGGAAGCGCGAGAACGCTTCACTGGCGCCGTCGGGCGAAAGCAGCGTCAGGGCCTGCTCGCGGACCAGCTGCGGGTTGAGCAGCAGCGCGGCGACCTGCGGGTCGCTGGCGACCTGGGCGGAAAAGCCCAGGGCCTGCGACCACGCCGGCAGCTGCCGTTCGTCCTGCGCCGCGCCGAAAGCAGCGCGGGCGTAGGGGCGGGCAAGCGTGATGGACTGGCTCATGCGTGGATCATCCGGTTCAGATCTGCGCCGCCAGCTCGTCCAGCAGCGCCTTGTGGGCGGCCGGGTCGATCTCGCGGTGCAGCAGCTTCTCGGCACCACTCACGGCCAGCGACGACACCTGCTTGCGCAGATCCTCGCGGGCACGGTTGGCGGCGGCGGCGATCTCTTCCTGGGCCAGCTCCTTCTGCCGGTTCGCTTCGGCGACCGCTTCATTGCGGGCAGCCTCCACGATCTGATTGGCGCGGGCGTGGGCCTGGTCGATGATCTCGTTGGCCTTGACGCGGGCATCCTTGAGGGCCTCGTTGGCCTTCTCCTGTGCCTGCGCCAGATCCTTCTGGCTGCGGTCGGCAGCAGCCAGGCCTTCGGCGATCTTCTTCTGCCGTTCTTCAAGCGCCGCGTTCAGCGGCGGCCAAATGAACTTCATCGTGAACACAATCAGGATCACGAAGGAGAGCATCTGGCCGAAGAAGGTCATGTTGACGTTCATGACGTGTCCTCAACGGGTTCGTTCAACCCGCCATGCGTAAGTGCATGACGGGCATTGCCAGGCGGCCCGCATCAAGCAGGCCGCACGCGACGGCTATTAGCCGGCAGCCTGCTGGACGGCGGTCAGCAGCGGGTTGGCAATACCGAAGTACAGCGCGATGGCCAGGCCGATGATGAAGGCGGCGTCGATCAGGCCGGCCAGCAGGAACATGCGGCCCTGCAGCACCGGGATCAGCTCCGGCTGACGGGCGGCCGATTCCAGGAACTTGGAACCCATGATGGCGATGCCGAGGCAGGCGCCCAGCGCGCCCAGGCCGATGATCAGGCCGATGGCGATGGCGGTCATGCCCTGCAGGTGTGCGATGAATTCCATTGAAATCTCTCCAGCGATTGGTTGGTTAGAACGAAAGGATGAAACGAAAAGTGGGATGAAGCGAATCAGTGGCCTTCACGTGCACCGGCGATGTAGACGACGGTGAGGATCATGAAGATGAAGGCCTGCAGCAGGATGATCAGGATGTGGAAGATGCCCCAGGCCGCGTTGGCGATCACGCCCGGCAGAAAGGTCACCCAGCCACTCATCAGGCCGGCGATCAGCATGAAGACCAGCTCGCCACCGTACATGTTGCCGAACAGTCGCATCGCCAGCGAGATCGGCTTGACCAGCCACTCGATGATGTTCATGGCCAGGTTGATCGGCGCCAGCACGATGGCGGCGAAGCCGTGCGCATGGAACGGCGCGGTCAGCAGTTCCTTGCCGAAACCGAAGCCACCCTTGGCCGCCAGCGCGTGGCCGATCAGGATGAAGAACACGGTGACCGACAGTGCCAGCGTGGTATTCAGGTCGGCCGTCGGGACCAGACGGAAATAGGTGTGGTGCATGGTCTCTTCGCCAGCGAAGAGCTTGATCAGGATGGCCGGCAGATCCAGCGGGATCAGGTCCATCGTGTTCATGAAGACCACCCACATGAAGATGGTCAGCGCCAGCGGGGTCACCGAGTTGCGGTTGCCGTGATAGGTGTCCTTGACCTGGCCATCGACGAACTCCATGACCAACTCGACGAACGCCTGGCCCTTGGAGGGCACGCCAGCGGTGGCGCGGCGGGCGAAAAACGCGAACCAGCCCACGAAGATCAGGCCCAGGGTCAGGGCGATCAGCCAGCTGTCGAAATGGAACTTGCCGCCGAGCGCATTGCCGACGTTATGCCCAAGGTGATGGGTGATGTATTCGGTCAAACCGCCCGAACTATTGGCTTCACTCACGAGGCAACACCTTTCCGTCGAAACACATTGGCCAACACCATACCCAGCGTGGCTCCCAGAACCCCGGTGATCACCGGCAGGCCCGGAAGTCCGAACCCGGCCAGCGAGGCCACCAGCACCAACAACACCACCACCCACTTGACCGCGACCCCCATCATCAACCGCGCGAACGCGGCGCCGGCCGGGGCGATTCCGCCGCCCAGCGCCACTTTCGCGGCGGCCCAGGAGCCAGCGGTGATGCCCAGACCGCCGACACCCGCTCCAAGAGCATGCATCGGCGATGTTGCAAGCCAAGCCAGCGCGACCAACACGGAGGCGGCAGCCTGCCAGGCTGTCGCCCGCTGTGCCAGTTGCCGACCCGTATGTACGGAGTTCAGCACGTTGCGATGGCCTTGCGGGGTTGCGGGGACGGGAGTGCGGGTGACCCGTCAAGCCAACAAAGTATAGCAGCGCCGCCGATTTACCGACAACCTCCAAAAGTCTGATTTGCCTTGGAAAAATGCCGATCTGCGCGCAACGCGCCACAGCGCGTGTGGAACCGGTTACGCGATCGATTTCTCGTACCGCCGGGTACAGGAACTTTTGCGCGACCGCCGCGGTCATTCCTCATGAGGTCTGCGCGCACCTTCTCGTCGGGGCTTCGTCCAGACCCAACAGCCCCGGCCCCTGCGCCGGGGCTTCTTCTTGGGCATCGGGATGGCACCGTATTGCGGCGTCGCTACACGCCGAGCACGGCGCGCATTGGCCCCAGATGCGCGGCATAGCGCCGCCAGCGGCCAATGCCCTGCCGATGCAGCGGCTCGCGCACCTGGGTGGCGCTGGCCGTGGCCACCGGCGCAGGGTTGTGTTCGAACGCCAGGCAGGCCGGATCCCACGGCAGGCCACAGAACGCCAGCAGCTTGCGGGTCTGGCCTTCCTGATCGTCCACCAGGGCTTCGTAATCCAGTTCCAGGATGCGATCTGGCAGCACGCGCTGCCAGTGCGCCATCAGGCGCTGGAACTGCAGCACGTAGCGCGCGGTATCAAGCGGATCGCTGGCGTAGTGGAAGTACGGCGTGTTGACCGCGAACAGTGTGCGCAGGTTGCCGATGCACACATCCAACGGATCGCGGCGCAGGCAGACGATGCGCGCGCCCGGCAACGCGCGCGCGATGTGTCCGGCGTAGAGGAAGTTGTGCGGGAGCTTGTCGGTGAACCGTGGCGCGCCGTCTTGCAGCAGCGGCTGCACGCCGGCGAGGTAATCGCGCCCCAGCCGTGGCCAGTCCATCTGCGCGGTGCGTGCGAGGGTGTCCGCATCAAGCAGGTGGCGCGTGGCGCTGCCGCTGGCGCGCTTGAGCGCCACGCCAAAATTCTGCAGCTCGCCGGCCGACTCCAACTGCGGATGGCTGGAGAGGATGCGATCGACCAGCGTGGTGCCGCTGCGCGGCATGCCGATGATGAAGATCGGCGCCTGTATGGGCGCATCGGGCGACGACGCCGGTAGCGGCGTCGGGAAAGCAGCGATCAGCGCGTCGAACAGCGCTGCATCGCGGGCGGCCACGTCGCCGAGCTGTGCACGATGCACGCGCTTGCTTTCCAGTAGGTGCTGCCAGGCGGCATCGAAGTCGCCGAGGCCTTCGTATTGGCGCGACAGCGCGTGGTGTACGTGCAGTGAGCCCAGCGTGTCGCGTTCGGCTTGCGGAAGCAAAGCCTTCAACGTCGCAATGCGATTGCGCTCGGTCGTGGGCTTGCCGAGCAGCGACAGCGCGGATTGCGCGCGCCAGTGCGTCGGCTGCAGGGCGACACAGGCCTCGTACGCAGCGCGTGCGCCATCGAACTCGCCAAGAAACTTGCGACTGGCCGCGAGGTTGTATTGCAGGCCCGCATCGTCAGGACGCAGCGCGCAGGCCTGCGCGAACGCCGCCGACGCCGCGACATGATCGCTAGCACGACTGAACACCACGCCCAGCAGCCCCAGCGCACGGGCGTCGCCCGCACATAGCGGCAGCCCGCGGCGCGCCTCGACGAGCGACGATGCCTGATGCTGGGCCAGCGACAGCGCGCGTGCATGTTCTGCCGCGGCTTCGCCATCGCCGGGTGCAAGCGTGGTCGCTTGCGCGAGATGACGCAGCGAGGATGCAAGCTGGCGTTGTTCCAGCGCGGCGATGCCGGCCAGCAGATGCGCCTGCGCCTGGCCAGGAGACGCCTGCAACCAGCGCGCACAAAGATCCGCCAGCTGTGGCCAGTGCCCACGCGCGGCCAGCGCACGGGCCTGTTGCGCGAACGCATCCGACGATGGAGGAATCAAAGCCTGCATGCCACTTCAAACGCGAAGGCGTGGCCTCATGGCCGCGCGTTCGAGTATAGCGACGCCCTCACCTGCTACTGGAAGTAGTAGGTGAAGCTGGCGCCGACCCGCAGCGGCGCGATCATCGCCTTGCTGTAGTTGCGCAACGCGAACGAGGTGCCATCGCCTTCGATGTTGGCGATCGACGCTGGCGTGTTGCGCACCGCAGTCTCGGCATAGCGGTCGAACAGGTTCTTCGCGTACAGGGTGAACTTCCACGCTGAACCGGACAGGCTCACCGAGGTGTTGTGCACCGCGAAGCCCGGCAGCACTTCGCCGCCGTTGCGCAGGCCGACGCGCGAATACACATCGCTCTGCGCCGCAACCGAATAATTGGCATCGAAGATCAAGCCGCCGGCCAGCGAATGGGTGTACTGCAGCGACACGTTGCCCATATGCTCGGGCGAGCCCGGGAGGCGATCGCCGTCGAAGGCGTCGTCGCCCGAGACGATGCCCGGCGCGTCCTCGGTCAGCTCGGCGTTGTTGTAGGTGTAGGACGCGGTCAGGCGCAGATCCGGCAGCAGGCGCGCCTGTGCACTGAGTTCCACGCCCTGGCTCTTGGCCTTGGCCCCGTTGACCGTGATCGGGATCGCGCCGTTGACCGTGGTGCCGGCCACCTGCACGTCATCCCAGTCGATGGAATACAGCGCGCCGTTGAGCACCAGGCGATTGTCCAGCCAGCTGCTGCGCACGCCCAGCTCGTGGTTGGTGGTCTTGTCGGGCTGGATCAGGCGCTCGTTGGGCAGCGCGCAGACGTTCTGCCCGGCCGGCAGCGGATCGAGACAGGCCGGCACTGCGTTGGCGCCGCCCGAGCGATAGCCTTCACTGACCGTGGCGTACAGCAGCACGTCGTCGGTGAGCTTGTAGCTGGTGTTGAACTTGAAAATGGAGTCCTTGTCCGACACGTTGACTGGGTCGTAGGTGATGGCGACTTCGTCCGGCGCCGAGCCATCGACCAGCGGCAGGGCGAAACCCACCTTCTGCGCATCGTCGTATTTGAACCAGCGCCCGCCGACGGTGACGTTCCACTTTTCGGTGAAGTCGTAACCCACTTCACCGAAGATCGCCTTCTCCTCAGGCTTGTCGAAAGTGGCCTGGAAGTACTCCAGGTTGTCCGGGCGATCGATGCCCCAGAACTCGGGGATGCCCGGCACGAACTCGCTGCTATAGGCGGTCAGGTCGCTGCGGTCGTAGAAGCCGCCGACGATCCAGGTGAACGGGCCGCTGCTGTTGGACACCAGACGCAGCTCCTGGGTGAAGCGGCGCGTGTCCTGCTCCTCGCGCGTGTAGGCGGCGAAGCTGGGGAAGTCCTCGTAGCCGTATTCGAAGCCGAGCAACAGGTCGGTCTGGTCGCGCTGGCCCAACTCGTCGTATTCGGAATAGCCACTGGCCGAGGTCAGCGTGGCAAAGCCCAGGTCGGCGCTGACCTCCAGCGCCAGCAGCTGGCTCTTGCGGTCGTTGGGCTCCAGGAAGCGATAGGCCGACACGTACTGGCCGGTGCCGAAGGAGTCCATCTGGTTGGTGGTACGTCCGCCCGATTCCTGGCGCTGGTAGTAGTAGGTGAGGTTGGCATCGACCGCATCGCCGAACATCCAGCGCAGGCCCACGCGTGCGGTACTGGTGGTGAGGTCGTTGGCGTCGCGCTTGCGATACAGATTGGCGGCCACGTCCTCGGGATCGCTGAAGTCCGGCTGTGGGTTCGACACGCCCGGCTCGCGCACCAGGAAGTCGTAATCCACCCAGCCCGGATCGTGGTACTTGCCGAACGAGGCACGCAGCGCGCCATGCTGGCCGATGGGTAGATTGAGGATGGAGCTGATCTCCATGCCGGTATCGCCGCTGTGGCTGCTGCTGGATAGGCCGGTGGTGGCCTGCACGCTGGTTTCGCCCAGCTGCGGGCGCACCGGCAGGTAGCGGATCGCGCCGCCCAGGGTGCCGGCGCCGTACAGCGTGCCCTGCGGACCGAGCAGGGTTTCCACGCGCTCGATGTCGGTCAGCCGCAGGTCCAGGTACAGCGGGATGTCGCCCAGGTACTGGGCCACCACGCCGCCGCCATCGCTGCCCACGCCCTCGCTGCTGCTGAGCGAATTGGTGTTGAGCCCGCGCACGGTGAGCAGGTTGGCGTCGCGCCCGCCCTGGTCGACCAGGAACAGGCCGGGCACGGTCTTCACCAGGTCGGCCAGGTCGGTGAGGTTCTGCTGCTCGATATCCAGCCCGGTGGTGGCGGTCAGGTTCAACGGCACGTCCTGCACGGTGGCCGCGCGGCGGGTGGCCGTGACAGTGACCGTATCCAGCTCCTTGGCCGACGCAGGCTTAGTCGCCTCGGAATCGGCCTGCTGGGCCAGGCCGGGTACGGCCAGGCCGGCGAGCAAGAGATGGGTGGCCAGGGCCAGCGGATGGCGACGCAGGCGGGAACGCGATCGGGACATGCGGACAACTCCATGGGGCGGGCGAACAGGCGGGCGTCCATGCGCCGGCCACAGACCGGATCGCACAGCCAAGGGGAAACGCGGCACGACGACCGGCCTGCCCCGTACTGCCTTTCGATTCCCCACCCGCATGGCCGCCTGGAATACGCGCGACGACGACGCGCCCTGCACCCGGATCGGCTGCAAAGCCCGCAACGACGGCGCTCCAGGGCTCCCTCAAGCCCCGGGCCGGGAACCTTGCGCAGTGACGATGCGACAGGATCCGGCCCCTCCCGACCCACGGAATAGCATCGGCCACATTGCGACGTCAATTGCCATGCGCCGACACGGACCGCGATGTCAGCCAGCGCGCCGTGCTTCACGGGATCTCACATATGTGAACCTCCGAGTCCCATTTTTTCACCCCTCCTGCACTTGGGCGGGTGCAACTTTGGCGCCCCCGAGCCGGCGATACGCCGGCGTATTTCCGCTTGCAGGAGCACCCTCGATGAAAGCCCTTCCGTTCCTGGCCCTGGCGGGCCTGACCGCCGCCGTCCTGGCCACCTTCGCCGCTCCCGCCCATGCGCAGGACCAGGACTACGACCGCTTCACCCTGCGCCTGGGCGCGATGGACGCCGACGGCAGCGGCAAGCTCAAGGGCAGCGGCGACATCGCCGGCAATCCGGTCGACTTCGACGAGGACTTCGACTTCGGCAGCAACGAGATCTCGCCGCGCATTGACGGCGTCTGGCGCATCACCCCGCGCAACCGCGTGATCTTCGATTACTTCCGCTTCGACAAGAACAACACCCAGACCCTGGGCCAGGACATCAGCTACCAGGACACCACGGTGCCCGAAGGCAGCTTCGCCAAGCTGGACACGCGCTTCCAGCTGGCCAGCCTGATCTATGACTTCTCGGTGGTGGACAGCGAGCAGTTCTCCTGGGGCCTGCAGCTGGGCGCCGAGTGGGCCAAGCTGGACGGCAAGGTTCGCGCCGATGCGGGCCCGGACGTGGGCAGCTTCTATGGTTCGGCCAAGGAAGACGGCGTCGCGCCCGTGGTCGGCACACGCCTGAGCTTCACCCCGGGCGACCGCTGGCTGATCAACCTGCAGGGCCAGTACCTGGATGCCAGCTGGGGCAGCTTCGACTACGACGGCAAGATCAAGCGCGCCAACGCCATCGTCGAGTACCGCGTGACCCAGAACTTCGGTGTGTTCGCCGGCTACGACTGGTTCAAGATCAACTACAACGAGTCCGGCCGCGACGCTTCCGGCGGCATCGACCTGGAGTTCAAGGGCCCGATGGCCGGCGTGACCTTCGCGTTCTAAGCGAAGTACGCAATGCCGGATACGCACGAGGCCGCGATCATCGCGGCCTCGTCGTTTTTACTGTTTGAACAAGCGGTCAGTCCGCGGACTTTTCCACCACGCCGCCCTTCATCACGAAATCCACGGTCTGCAACACGGTGACATCGGCCAGCGGATCGCCCGAGACTGCGATCAGGTCGCCATAGCGGCCGGCCTCGATCGCGCCGACGTCGTGCTCCTTGCCCAGCACCTTGCCGGCGGTGACCGTCGCGGCCTGGATCGCCTCCATCGGGCGCATGCCCCACTCCACCATCTTGGCGAACTGGCGCGCGTTGTCGCCGTTGGGATACACGCCGCCGTCGCTGCCGAAGCCCAGCGTCACGCCCGCCGCATGCGCGGCCTGGAACGTCTGGCGCTGCTTCAGGCCCACCTGGCGCTCCTTCTCCAGCGACTCGGCGAACACGCCGTTCCTGGCGCCTTCGGCCAGGATGTAGTCGTCGTTGTAGATGTCCATGTCGAACACCGTGCCGTGCTGCTTGGCCAGCTTGAACGACTCGGCATCGGCCAGGCTGGCGTGCTCGATGGTGTCGGCACCGGCGCGGATGGCGGCATCGATGCCGGCCTTGCCGTGCGCGTGCACGGCGACCTTCATGTCCAGCATGTGCGCGGCCTCGACCAGGGCCTGCATTTCCTCGAGCGAATACTGCTGCGCGCCGACGCTGTCGGTCTTGGACAGCACGCCGCCGGTGCCGCAGAACTTGATCACTTCCGCGCCGTACTTGCGCAGGGTGCGCACGACCTTGCGGATTTCTTCCGGCCCGTTGGCCACGGCCGGCGACGGCGCGCTGACCGAGGGCGGGAACTCGGTGGTGTCGCAATGCCCACCAGTCGCGCCGATGGCATAGGTGGCCGGCACGATGCGCGGGCCGCTGATGTAACCGGCGCCGATGGCCTGCTTCAGCGCCACGTCGTCGTAATTGGCCGAGCCGACATTGCGCACGGTGGTGAAACCGGCCTGCAGCGTCTTCTTCGCGTTGGCCACGCCGACAATCGTCCAGAAGTTGTCGGTGAACTCCAGCCCGCGATAGCCGCTGATGGTCGGATCGGAGGTCAGGTGCACGTGCAGGTCGATCAGGCCCGGCAGCAGCGTGCGGTTGCCCAGATCGATGCGCTTGGCATCGGCCGGCGCGGCATCGCCCTTGAGGCCGACGCTGGCGATGCGCCCTTCGGTGATGACCACCTGCGGATCATCGACGACGGTGCCCTTGAGCACATCGATCAGATGCGCGGCGGTGACCACCAAGGTCTGCGGTGCGGGCGCGGACTGCGCAAAGACGGACAACGGCGCAGCCAGGGCCAGACCCAGCGTGCAGGCAGCAAAACGACGCATCGATGATTCCCCGAAAAACAAGAAAGGCGGCCTCTCTCGCGAAAGGCCGCCTCCTTGTTTAATCCACGCCACGCCGCGCTGGCAAGCGCGACGCGCGCGGCTTACTTCTTCTTCGGGATGTACAGGTCGGTGATCGTGCCGTCGTACACCTCTGCGGCCATGCCGACCGACTCGCTCAGGGTCGGGTGGGCGTGGATGGTGTGGCCGATGTCCTCGGCTTCGGCGCCCATCTCGATGGCCAGGCCGATCTCGGCCAGCAGGTCACCGGCATGCACGCCGACGATGCCGCCGCCGACCACGCGGTGCGTGGCTTCGTCGAAGATCAACTTGGTGAAGCCTTCGGTGCGGCCGATGCCAATGGCGCGACCGCTGGCCGCCCACGGGAACTTGGCCACGCCGACCTTCAGCCCCTTGGCCTTGGCTTCGGTCTCGGTGACGCCAACCCAGGCGATTTCCGGGTTGGTGTAGGCCACCGACGGCACGACGCGGGCGACCCATTCCTTCTTCTCGCCCGAGGCGACTTCGGCGGCGAGCTTGCCTTCGTGCGTGGCCTTGTGGGCCAGCATCGGGTTCCCGACGATGTCGCCGATGGCGAAGATGTGCGGCACGTTGGTGCGCATCTGGTTGTCGGCCGGGATGAAGCCGCGGTCGGTGACCTGCACGCCGGCCTTGTCGGCACCGATCTTCTTGCCGTTGGGCGAGCGGCCCACGGCGACCAGCACGCGATCCCAGGTGCCCGATTCCAGCGCCGGCTTTTCGCCTTCGGTCGCCGATTCGAAGGTGACGGTAATGCCCTTCTTCTCGGCCTTGACGCCGGCGGCCTTGGTCTTGAGGTGGACGATGACGCCCTGCTTCTTCAGGCGATCGGCCAGTGGCTTGACCAGGTCCTTGTCGGCGCCCGGCATCAGCTGGTCGAGGAACTCGACCACGGTCACTTCGCTGCCCAGCGCGCTGTAAACGGTGGCCATTTCCAGGCCGATGATGCCGCCACCGACGACCAGCAGCTTCTTCGGGACTTCCTGCAGCTCCAGCGCGTCGGTGGAATCCATCACGCGCTTGTCGTCCCACGGGAAGTTCGGCAGCTTCACCGCCTGCGAACCGGCGGCGATGATGCACTGCTCGAAGCGCAGCAGCTGGGTCTTGCCGTCGTCGCCGGTGATCTCGATTTCGTTGGCCGAGACGAACACGCCGGTGCCCTGCACGGTGCGGACCTTGCGCTGCTTGGCCATGCCGGCCAGGCCCTTGGTCAGCGTACCGACCACCTTCTCTTTATAGGCGCGCAGCTTGTCCAGGTGGATCTTGGGCTTGGCGAACTCGATGCCGCACTCTTCGGCGTGCGCGGCTTCGTCGATGACGTTGGCCGAATGCAGCAGCGCCTTGGACGGGATGCAACCCACGTTGAGGCACACGCCGCCCAGGCTGGCGTAGCGCTCGATCAGCACCGTATCCAGACCCAGGTCGGCGGCGCGGAACGCGGCGGTGTAACCACCGGGACCGGAGCCGAGCACGACCATGCGGCATTCGATATCGGCCGGCTTGCCGGTGCCAGCGGCAGCCTTGGGCGCGGCGGCAGCATCGGGATGCGCGGCCGATGGGGTCACCGGCGGGGCAGCGCGCGGGGCTTCGGCCGCGGCCGGCGCGGATGCGGCGTCATCGCCACCCTCGCCTTCCAGGATCACGACCAGGTCGCCCTGGCTCAGCGAATCGCCGACCTTGACCTTGATTTCCTTGATCACGCCAGCGGCCGAGGACGGCACTTCCAGGGTGGCCTTGTCCGATTCCAGCGTGACCAGGCCCTGTTCCTTGGCGACGGTATCGCCGACGGACACCAGCACTTCGATCACCGGCACGTCGGAGAAGTCGCCGATGTCGGGCACCTTCACTTCGATCGGGCCGCTGGCCGCCTTGGCCGGGGCCGGCTTGGGGCTTTCCGGCTTGGGCGCTTCGGCCTTGGTCTCGGCCTTCGGGGCTTCGGCCTTGGCGGGGGCGGCGGCCTTCGGCGCTTCGGCCGTGGCTTCACCTTCGCCTTCGAGCACGATCACCAGGTCGCCCTGGCTCAGCGTGTCGCCGATCTTGACCTTGATTTCCTTGACGACGCCGGCGGCCGAAGACGGCACTTCCAGCGTGGCCTTGTCCGATTCCAGCGTGACCAGGCCCTGTTCCTTGGCGACGGTGTCGCCGACGGAGACGAGGATTTCGATCACCGGCACGTCGGAGAAATCGCCGATGTCCGGGACCTTCACTTCAATGGTGTTTGCCATGCGTAAGGCTCCCGGTTACAGCAGGACCCGGCGCATGTCGCCGAGTACCTTGGCCAGATCGGCGGTGAAGCGCGCAGCGAGCGCACCATCGATGACGCGGTGGTCGTAGCTCAGCGACAGCGGCAGCATCAGGCGCGGCTGGAAGGCCTTGCCGTCCCACACCGGCTGGATGGACGACTTGGACACGCCCAGGATCGCCACTTCCGGCGCGTTGACGATCGGCGTGAACGCCGTGCCGCCGATGCCGCCCAGCGAGGAGATCGAGAAGCAGCCGCCGCTCATGTCGGCCGGGCCGAGCTTGCCGTCGCGGGCCTTCTTGGCCAGCTCGCCGGTTTCGGCGGCGATGTCGTTGACGCCCTTCTTGTCCACGTCGCGGATCACCGGCACGACCAGGCCGCTGGGCGTGTCGGCGGCGAAGCCGATGTTGAAATACTGCTTCAGGGTGAGGTTCTCACCAGCCGCGTCGAGCGAGGCGTTGAAGGTCGGGTACTTCTTCAGCAGCGCGGCGCTGGCCTTGATCAGGAACGCCAGCATGGTCAGTTTGACGCCGGACTTGGACTTCTCCGCTTCCTTGTTGAGCAGGACGCGCAGGTCTTCCAGGTCGGTGATGTCGGCCGAATCGAACTGGGTGACGTGCGGGATCATCGCCCAGTTGCGGGCCAGGTTGGCGCCGGAGATCTTCTGGATGCGCGAGAGCGGCTTGACCTCGGTCAGACCGAACTTGGCGAAGTCCACCTTCGGCCAGGGCAGCAGGCTCAGGCCGTTGCCACCGCCTGCGACGGCTGCCGGTGCGGAAGCGGTCGCGCCGCCGCCGGCCAGGGCCTTCTTGACGAAGCCCTGCACGTCTTCCTTGGTGATGCGGCCCTTGCGGGCACTGCCGCCGACCTGCAGCAGGTCCACGCCCAGTTCGCGGGCGAACAGGCGCACGGCCGGGCTGGCGTGCGGCACCTTGTCGGGCATCACGCGCGAGGCGTCGAAGGTCACCGGCGGGGTGCTGGTGGGCGGCGACGGCGGCTCGGCCTGGCCGGAGGTGGCGCCCGAGGCGGTGCGCGACTGCGACAGCGCGATCTCGCGCTGGGTCAGCTTGTCGGGGGTCGGGGCCGGTTCGGCGGCGACCGGGGCGGCGGGCTTGGCCGCTTCGGGTGCGGGCGCCTTGGCGGCTTCGGCCGGCTTGGCCTCGGCGGCCGGGGCCGCCGCCTCGCCTTCGGCTTCGATCAGGGCGACGACCGCGCCTTCCGAAAGGTTGTCGCCGATCTTGACCTTGATTTCCTTGACCACGCCGCTGAAGGCCGCTGGCACTTCCAGGGTGGCCTTGTCGGACTCCAGGGTGATCAGGCCCTGGTCCTTCTTGACCGTATCCCCGACGGAGACCAGCACCTCGATCACGGGCACGTCGCTGTAGTCACCGATATCGGGTACGCGTGATTCCTGGGCTTGGGCCATCTTGGGGAACTCCGGTTGGATTGCGGGTAGGTCGGGCTGGCCATTGTACGACCGCAAGGCCTCCCGCCAACCTTGGCGGATGGTCGAAGGCGAAATTGCGTCAAATGAAGACGAAATTTCGTCTTCGCACTGAATTTGGACTTGCATTCGATCGTGAACACCAAGTGTTCACCGTCGTGTGCGAAGAATGCGTCCCAACGTTTGCACGCCGAAGACGCTTTCCCCACCGGCCATGCCTGTCAGTCCCCCCAACCGCTTCCCGCCGCCCCCGGCGCTGGCAGACCGCTGCGCGCTGTTCCTGGACGTGGACGGCACCCTGCTGGAGTTCAACGACGATCCCGGCGCGGTCGGCCTGCCCGACGGCGGGCTGGACACGGTGACCCGGCTGTCGCAGAAGCTCGACGGTGCCCTGGCCCTGGTCAGCGGCCGGCCGCTGGCAGAACTGGACCAGGTCTTCGCGCCACTGTCGCTGCCCGCCGCCGGCATGCACGGCCAGCAGCTGCGTGGCGCGCCGGAGACCACCCGTGCGGTGCCCGGTGCCCTGGCCGAACTGCGCCGTGAGGCCACCGTGCTGTCCCACCGCTATCCGGGCGTCCGCGTGGAAGACAAGGGCGGCGCGATTGCCCTGCACTGGCGCGCCGCGCCGCAGGCCGCCGCCGCGCTGCAGGCGCTGGCCGGGCGCTTCATCCCGCAACTGGGCGGTTATCGCCTGCAACCGGGCGACCAGGTGCTGGAACTGGTGCCGGCCGATGTGGACAAGGGCCGCGCGGTGCGTAGATTGCTGGGACAGCCTCCGTTCGCCGGCCGCGTGCCGGTGTTCGTGGGCGATGACCTGACCGATGAGTACGGCTTCGAGGCCGCCAATTCCCTGGGCGGCTGGAGCGTGCTGGTCGGCCGTCGCCCCAACAGCCACGCGATGTATGCCCTTCCCGATGTGACCGCCGTGCACGCCTGGCTGCGGTCCAACCTGTAGTTCCCCGGTCCCCCACCGCGACAACTTAATGGAGCACGCATGAGCCACCCGAACCTGGATATGGGCGTCATCGGCAACGGCAGTTTTGGTGCCCTCATCGACAAGCAGGCACGCGTGGTCTGGAGTTGCATGCCCGCCTTCGACGGCGACCCGGCCTTCTGCAACCTGCTCTCGCCCAAGGACCAGGTGGGCGGCGACTTCGCGGTGGAGCTGGAGGATTTCGAATCCAGCGAACAGCACTACCTCACCAACACCGCGATCCTGCGCACCGTGCTGCGCGACGCGCACGGCAATTCCCTGGAAGTGATCGACTTCGCGCCGCGCTGGCGCGAGAACCAGCGCTTTTACCGGCCGGTCAGCATCATCCGCCAGATCCGCCCGCTCACCGGCAATCCGCGCATCCGCATCCGCGCCCGGCCGCTGGCCGACTGGGGCGCGCGCAAGCCCGATTCCACCTGGGGCAGCAACCACGTGCGCTGGCTGCTGCCCGAGTTCACCCTGCGCCTGACCACCGATGTGCCGGTGCGTTTCATCCGCGAGGAGACGCCGTTCGTCCTCAGCCATCCGCTGCACCTGGTGCTGGGCGTGGACGAATCGCTGCGTCGCTCGCTGGCCGGCTACGTGCGCGAGGCCGAAGAAAACACGCGCCTGTACTGGACCGAGTGGGTGCGCTACCTGTCCATTCCGCTGGACTGGCAGGAAGCGGTGATCCGCAGCGCGATCACGCTCAAGCTGTGCCAGTACGAGGACAGCGGCGGGATCATCGCCGCGATGACCACCTCCATCCCGGAAGCCGCCGATACGCCGCGCAACTGGGACTATCGCTATTGCTGGTTGCGCGATGCGGCGTTCGTGGTGCGCGCGCTCAACCGCCTGGGCGCGACCCGCACGATGGAGCAGTTCCTGGGCTACATCTTCAACATCGCCACCCACGACGGCACGCTGCAGCCGATGTACGGCATCAACTTCGAGGTGGAGCTGCACGAGGACGAAGTCACCAGCCTGGCCGGCTATCGCGGCATGGGCCCGGTGCGTCGCGGCAACCTGGCCTGGATCCAGAAGCAACACGATGTGTACGGCTCGGTGGTGCTGGCCTCCACGCAGCTGTTCTTCGACCAACGCCTGGCCGATCCCGGCGACGTGCACACCTTCCAGCGGCTCGAACCGCTCGGCGAACGTGCGTTCGCCATGTACGACGTGCCCGACGCGGGCCTGTGGGAATTCCGCGGCCGCGCCGAGGTCCACACCTACACCGCGGCGATGTGTTTTGCCGCCTGCGACCGCCTGGCCAAGATCGCCGCGCGTTTGGACCTGCCCGAGCGCGCCGATCACTGGCGCGCGCGTGCCGACACCATCCGCACCAACACCATCGAACGGGCCTGGCGCGAGGACCTGGGCTACTTCAGCGCCTCGTTCCAGAGCGACTACCTGGATGCCTCGCTGCTGTTGCTGGCCGACATCGGCTTCATTCCCGCCGACGATCCCAAGTTCATCGCCACGGTCGAGGCGATCGGCAACACGCTCAAGAAGGGAGATGCGCTGTTCCGCTATGTGGCGCCGGACGATTTCGGCGAGCCGGAGACCAGCTTCACCATCTGCACCTTCTGGTACATCGACGCGCTGGCCGCGATCGGCCGCAAGGACGAGGCGCGCGAGATGTTCGAACGCATCCTGGCCCGCCGCAACCACCTGGGCCTGCTGTCGGAAGACCTGGCCTTCGACAACGGCGAGGCCTGGGGCAACTTCCCGCAGACCTATTCGCACGTGGGCCTGATCATCGCCGCCATGCGCCTGTCGCGCTCCTGGCAGGAAGCTTCGTGAGTCGACTCGTCGTCGTGTCAAACCGCGTCGCCCTGCCCGGCCAGTCGCAGACCGGCGGATTGGCGACCGGCCTGACTGCCGCGCTGGCCGAACGCGGCGGCCTGTGGTTCGGCTGGAGCGGCAAGACGGCGCGCGACAGTGGCGGCCTGCATGAAGTCAGCGAGGGCAACACGCGTTACGTGACCATGGATCTGTCCAAGGCCGACCACGACGCGTATTACCTCGGCTTTTCCAACGGCGCGTTGTGGCCGCTGCTGCACTTCCGCCTGGATCTGGTCGACTACGACCGCAGCAAGCGCGAAGGCTATCGCCGGGTCAATGCGCTGTTCGCCGACAAGCTCGCGCCGTTGTTGAAGGAAGACGACACCGTCTGGATCCACGACTATCACCTGATCCCGCTCGGCGCACTGCTGCGCGAGCGCGGCATCGGCTGCAAGATCGGGTTCTTCCTGCATACGCCGATGCCCTCGGCCGACCTGATCGCGGCACTGCCCGATCACCAGCGCTTCTTCAGCACGCTGTATTCGTACGACCTGGTCGGCTTCCACACCCAGCGCGACGTGGACCGCTTCAAGGCCTATGTGCGCCTGTTCGGCGGCGGCAAGGCGCTGGACGGCGACACGCTGGAAGCCCCCGGCGGCCGTCGCTTCCAGACCGGCGCCTTCCCGATCAGCATCGACACCGGCCTGATCGCCCAACAGGCGCGGACCTCGGCCAACAAGACTGCGGTGCGCGACCTGCGCAACAGCCTGCGCGGGCGCCAACTGGCGATCGGTGTGGACCGGCTGGATTATTCCAAGGGCCTGCCCGAGCGCTTCAGCGGCTTCGAGCGCTACCTCAAGCGCCACAAGGAGCAGCGCGGCAGCCTGACCTACCTGCAGATCGCGCCGGTGTCGCGGGGCGAGGTCGCCGAATACAAAGTGCTGCGCAGCCAGCTGGAACAGATCGCCGGGCACGTCAACGGCACCTATGCTGAAGCGGACTGGACCCCGATCCGCTACGTCAACCAGAACTACACCCACGCCACCCTGACCGGGTTCTATCGCGCCGCGCGCGTGGGCCTGGTCACCCCGCTGCGCGATGGCATGAACCTGGTCGCCAAGGAATACATCGCCGCCCAGGACCCGGAAGATCCCGGCGTGCTGGTACTGTCGATCCTGGCCGGCGCCGCCGATGAACTGACCGAAGCCCTGATCGTCAATCCCCACGACCTGGACGGTGTTGCCGACGCCATCGCCACGGCCTCCACGATGCCCAAACCCAGGCGCATCGAACGCTGGCGCGCGATGATGGACAAGCTGCAGCACAACGACATCAACGCCTGGCGCAAGGCGTATCTGCAGGCGCTGGAAGCGGCTTGAGTTAGCCATCCCGGGCATCTGTGTTGCCGTTGCCGTTGCTTGAGATTTTGATCTGGTCGTGGCTTTTGCCTGGCTCCTGATGTTCAGCGCCTTCAAAGCGAGCCGAGCACCGCAGGCTGATCGGGCCGAAGAGGCGCCCTGTTTGAGCGAAGCGAGTTTGGGCGCCGTGCCCGAGCAGACGAGGAGCACAGGGCACCGATGCACAGCATCGGCGAGTGTCAGGCGCTGACGGTTTTGGCCACTTTTGCCAAGACAAAAGTGGCTCGCGTCGCGAAGCGACGTGAAAGCTCTGCTTTCGCTCTCGCACCTGCACCTGCTTCGCTTTGCTGACGGAAAACCCGAAACAAGGGCAAGACAAGATCAAGTGCAGAGCTTTCGCGCCGCTTCGCGGCACGACTCCCTTTTGTCGCGGCAAAAGGAAGCAAAACCGCCTTCGCCGGACACTCGCCGCCGCGTTGCGGCGGTGGCCTGCGCTCCTCAGCTGAAATGGCACGGCGCGGGAACTCGCTACGCTCAGACATCCGCGCCTCTTCGGCCATTTCAGCCTGCGGTGCTCGGCTCGCTTTACGGCTCGATCAGATCAACAGCAGAGCCACAGCCACAGCCACAGCCACAGCGAAAGGCGAAAGGCGAAAGGCGAAAGGCGAAAGGCGAAAGGCGAAAGCAAGCGTCAGCCTTGCAGCGCACCTGCGCAAACTGACCCACGCGACAGCCCACAGGCTGAATCAGCAAGCGACTTAGCCAAGCACGCAACCGTGAAGAAAAGCGCCGGAATTTAACGTTTTTCTACACGGCGCTTGGCGATGCGCGTGGCGCCTTCTCCAACAAGATGAAGCGCTGCTGTGCACCAGCCTGAATCGCGTGCGGCACGCCGGCATTCGTTCATCTGCACATTCCTACGGTGTGCGCCGTCCCGCCCCGTTGCGGGCCACATCACAAGAACGAAGAAGAGGTTCACCCCATGAAGATTCGCCTGCTTGGTTTGGCCCTGGTGCCGCTGCTTGCTGCTCCCCCCGTGTTTGCACAGGACGCCGTGAGTGCGGCGACCGACAACGATGGCACGCCGCATGGCGTGGCCACCAACAGCACCACCAGCGGTGATGCCGATGCCGCCTACAAGCGCTGGGCCGTGGTCGGCAGCGCCACCATGATGCAGCCGTCCTCGCGTCCGTTGCGCGGCACCAGCGTCGATGTCGATGGCGATACCGCTCCGACCATCAGCGCCAGCTACTACGCCACGCCGAACATCGCGGTGGAGCTGTGGGGCGCGGCTGACAAGTTCAAGCACGACGTGAGCGACAACGCCGGCAAGATCGGCAGCGTCGACCAGCTGCCGCTGGCCATCAGTGGCCAGTACCACTTCGGCACGGCCGACAAGGTGTTCCGTCCGTTCGTCGGCGTGGGCTACTACCAGTCCAACTTCAGTAATGAAAACCTGGCCAGCGTGCCGGGTGCGCATGTCGGGGTGAAGGATGCCAAGGGCGCCATCGGCACCGTGGGCCTGGACATGAACATCAACCCGAACTGGTTCGCCCGTGTCGATGCGCGCTACATGGATGGTTCGCCGGACCTGACGGTTAACGGCAGCCGCACCGGTGAAGAGCTCGACCTGAATCCTTGGACGGTCGGCGTGGGCATCGGCGCGCGCTTCTAAGCCAAGTGCCCTTGCGCCGCGCGGCCCCCGACGCGCGGACGGTGCCATCGAAGGCGGCGGACCTCACGGTCCGTCGCCTTTTTTTCATGCCGCCACGCCGCGCGCGTTGGATAACGGTGCACTCACCGCGCCTTCGCACGGGCATGGTCAGCATCGTGGGCCACGTTCTACGAGGAGTCCTGCGATGCCCACCGTCCGCTTGCGCGTCACCGGCGATGATGACGCCACTTTGACCCTGACCCATGCGCTGGAAGCCATCGAGGGCATCGAGCATGTCGAGGAGATCGAGGACCTGATGCCGCACATGGATGATGACGATTCCAGCTCGGCGGGCCTCAGCGACGATGCGGCGCCGGGGTATTCGGTGATCGAGGTCGAAGCGCCCAACGATGAAGGCGTACGTCGCGTGCATGCCGTGGTCGAGCGCGTGGCGCAGGCCACCGGTGCGGCCATCGAGATCCTCAACGACGAAGACGACGAGATCTGAGCGGTGTCATCGCCTGCGCGGCAGCCGCCAGCGCAGGCCCCACGCCGTGGCCAGGCCATGGCCCAGCAGCAAACCGCCCAGCGCGAACAGCGTGGTGTGGTCGAACGCCGGCAACCAGGCCAAGGCGCCGTGGCCAGCCAGGCGACGCCAGGCTTCGACCAGCCCGGCCGCGAGCCGCAGCATCACCACGACCAGCAGCAACGCCGCGACCCACGCATTGGGCGTGAGATAGCTGCGCGACGGATCGTGTTCAACCTTGCCCAACACCACGGCCAGCGCGCCCGTGCACACGCCTGCTGCCAGCCCGAGACCTGCATGGCCCAGCGCGCCCGGCCACCAATGTCCGGCGATCGCCACGCTGACGAAAAACAGCGCGGTGGAAATCAGCATCAGCCAGCCATTGAAGCGCACCATCCACGGCACCAGCCGGCGACGCGCCTTGCCCTGGCGGAAGCGCAGGTACAGCCACAGCGGCATCAGCAGCACCCAGGCCGCCAGCACCAGCAACACGACCACCAGCACGATCAGCAGCGGCATGGCGGCGCCCTCACGGCGGTGGCGTGGCCGCGGCGGCGCGGGCGACGACGCGTTCGCGATATAGCACGTACAGGCCGCTGCCGACGATGATGCCCGCGCCGAGCCAGGTGATGCCATCGGGCAGCACGCCCCACAGCGCCACATCCAGCAACACGCCCCACAGCAGCGCCGAGTATTCCAGCGGCGCGATCATCGAGGCTTCACCGCGGCGAAAGGCCTCGGTCAGCAACACCTGCGCGCCGGCGCCAGCCACGCCGACGATGGCGATCTGCAGCCAATGCGCCGATTGCAGCGGCACCCAGCGCGGCCAGGCCAGCAGGCCCGCGGCCACACCCAGCAACGCGACCATCCACAGCACCATCGCCTGGGTGCTGTCGCGTCGTGCCAGCAGGCGCGTGGTGAGGAAGCTGGCCGCGTAGCAGCACGCGGCCACCAGCACCGCGCCGCCGGCCAGCGTCATCATCCCGGCGCCGGTCGGGCGCAGGACCACCAGCACGCCCAGCAGGCCGATGCCGACGGCCGCCCAGCGCCGCGGGCCGACGTGTTCGCCCAGCACCGGGCCGGCCAGCGCAGTCACCAGCAACGGCGCGGCGAAGGTGATCGCATAGGCGGTGGTCAACGGCAGGCGCGCCACGCCATAGACGAAGCCGGCCATCATCAACACGCTCAAGGCTCCGCGCAGCAGGTGCATCGGCCAATGCACGCGAACCAGGCTGCGCACCGAAGCGGTGGACAGCGCCCAGACCAGCACAAGCGGGAATGACGCCAGCCCGCGGATCGCGCCCACCTGTAGCGGCGGATAGTGCGCCGACAGCGATTTCAGGCCCGCATCCATCATCGCGAACAGCGCCACCGCGCCCAGCATGAACAAGGCGGCGGAGCTGCGGTGTGGAGGCGCATGGGTCATGCCGCGATTATCCCGCAGTGCGTGGGTCGCGGTCCGCACAGGAGGCCTGCGCTACCCTATGCGCCACCTTTTCGATCTGCCCCGACTGCCATGCCTTCCTTCGACGTCGTTTCCGAAGTCAACACCCACGAGCTCACCAATGCGGTGGACCAGGCCAACCGCGAGCTGTCCAACCGCTTCGACTTCAAGGGCGTGGATGCCAAGTTCGTGCTGGAAGACAGCACCATCAGCCAGTCCGCACCCAGCGATTTCCAGCTCAAGCAGATGGAAGACATCCTGCGCGCGCGCCTGATCGCCCGCGGCATCGATGCGCGCTGCCTGGAGTTCGGTGAGGTGGAAACCAATCTGGCCGGCGCGCGCCAAAAAATCACCGTCAAGCAGGGCATCGAGCAGAAGCTGGCCAAGCAGATTGCGGCTAAGATCAAGGAAGCCAAGCTCAAGGTCGACACCCAGATCAACGGCGACAAGCTGCGCGTCAACGGCAAGAAGCGCGACGACCTGCAGGACGCCATCGCGCTGCTGAAGAAGCAGGAATTCGAACAGCCCCTGCAGTACGACAACTTCCGCGACTGATCGCGACCAGCCGCGCGCGTCAGCCGGGCAGCAGTCCGGTCGCGCGCGCCTGGCGCAGCTTGGCGTACAGCGTGGTGCGTGAGATGCCCAGCTGACGCGCGGTGGCGGCGACATTGCCGTCGTGTTCGCCCAAGGCCTGGGCGATGGCACGCAAGGTGTGATCCTGCAGGTCGCCATCCCCGGCCAGCGCATCTCCCGATGCAGGGACCACAGGCACCCCTGGATGCGCCTGCAGGCGTGCGCCCGCGGTCACGCCGCGCAGCGGTCCGCGTAGGTGTTGCACCCACAGATGGCTACCGTCGGCGCGCGCCAGACGCTGCGCGTGATGGGCCGGCTGCAGTAGGCGCCGCTGCTGCGCGGGCAAGGCGTGCGCGAACAGCGCCTCCAGCGTCCATGACGTCACCGGGCACTGGACCGGCAGGCCCAGCATGCGCCGCGCGAGCCGGCTAGCCGCGCGCAGGCCGCCGTCTTCATCGATGGCCAGCAGGCCGGCGAGCGGTGTGTCCAGCCAGCGCGGATCGTGCTGGATCGCCAGCAGATGGCAATGACGCAGCGTGGCGAACAGCCGATGCTCGGCCGAGAGCGCGGCCTGGCGGAAATGCTCCTGCAGCAGCCCCGCATCCCGCGTGCCGCGGCCGGTGATGTCCAGCGCGCCGATCACCCGGCCTTCGGTGCCCCAAAGTGGCACGGACAGGCAGAAGATCTGCTCGAACGCGCGCAGGTAATGCTGGTTGCCCTGCACGATCGCCTCGCGGCCATCGCTGAGCACGCAGCTGGGCGCGGTGGTGCCGATATCGCACTCGGCCATGCGCCGCCCGGCGGCGATCGGCAGCAGCACCGGATCGTCGCAGTTCGGGCTATGCCGCGCATGCACGATCACGCCCTGCGGGTTGGCGCAGAAGATGGTCCAGTCCGGTCCGCCGAACGCGCTCCAGAGCTGCTCGATCTCCTCGTGCACACATTGGTACAGGCGTCGATCGTCGGGCTGCTCACGCATGTTGCGGGCGCGCTGGGCCGCGTCGTATTGCGGCACCTGCCCTGGCTGCACGCCAGCCTGGCGCGAGCGCTCCCAGGAGCGGGCCAACCCGTCGGGAAGCAGGGCCTCCGGCAACGGCTCGCCTTGGGCGAACCGGCTGCGGGCCACATCGAGCTGCTGTTGCTGCATCGCCGGAAACATCGACATCGGCACCGGCTCCTTACGCCGCTTCACCGACTGCCAAGGATACGCCGCGGGGCCTTTAGAAACCGCTGCAGGACCGCCGCGCAGCGCGCGACGGTCCGTTGCGATTTACTTGAGAACGGCCTTACTGCGGCATCCGCAACACAGGCTTGAGCGTGATGCCCTTGGTGCTATCTTCGGCCGCCTGGTTGATCTGGTCCAGCGCGTAGAACTTGACCAGCTTGTCGAACGGGAACCGCCCCTGCTGGAACAGCTGCACCAGCTGCGGGATGAACACCTGCGGCACGCTGTCTCCTTCGACGATGCCGCGGATGCTGCGCCCGCCCAGCAACAGGTTGTTGACGTCAAACTCGGCCTTGGTGCCCAGCCTGGGCGCGCCGACCACGCCGATGTTGCCCAGCGAGCCCAGCGCTTCGATGCCCTGCGCCAGCACTTCCGGGCGACCGGTGGATTCCAGTGCGAAATCGGCGCCGCCGCAGATCGCACGCACGGTCTCGACGATGTCCTGCTCGCGGCTGTTGATGACGTGTGTGGCGCCCAGTTCCAACGCCAGCTCCAGGCGCGAGGGCACGACGTCCACGGCGATGATCGTGGTCGCGCCAGCCACGCGCGCGGCCATCACCGCGCTCAGGCCCACCGCGCCGGCGCCGAAGCTGACGAAGCTGCTGCCCGGACGGACTTTGAGCGAATTGATCACCGCCCCGGCGCCGGTCTGGATGCCACAACCCAGCGGACCGAGCAGTTCCAGCGGGGCATCGGCAGGCACTTTGATCGCGTTGTTCTCGCGGCTCAGCGCGTAGCTGGCGAACGAGGACTGTGCAAAAAAATGATCGTGCAGCGGCGCGCCCGCCGGATCGGTGATCGCGGTGTTGCCCTGCAGATCACTGCCACCGAAATTCAAACCGAAGAAATCCTTGCAGTACGCACCGTGGCCGCTGTCGCACTGGTGGCAGTGGCCGCAGGCGCCGTAGGTCAGCACGACATGGTCGCCGACTTTCAGATCCTTGACGTTGGGGCCCAGCGCTTCGACCACGCCGGCGCCTTCGTGGCCCAGCACGGCGGGTAGCGGCACGGGGTAGTACTGGTCGCGCACGATCAGGTCGGTGTGGCACAGGCCGGTGGCAACCACGCGCACCAGGACTTCATCACCCTGCGGCGCGCGCAGGCGGGCCGATTCGATGGTGAAGGGCGCGCCCTGCGAACGGGTGACCGCGGCGGTGATCTCGCGAATTTCGACAGCTGCATTCATGGACATGGTTCCTTCGAATCAGAGCGGATAGGCGGGCGCGTCGCCCTTGACGGTCAGCCACTGCCACTGGGTGAATTCCTCCCAGTTGGCCGGCCCGCCGATGCTGGTGCCGTTGCCGGAGGCGCCGACGCCGCCGAACGGATTGATGACCTCGTCATTGACGGTCTGGTCGTTGATGTGGAGCAGGCCGGTGCGCAGCTGCTCGCCGAGCTTGAGCGCGCGGCCAACATTGGACGACAGCACCGCCATCGACAGGCCGTACTCGGTGTCGTTGGCCAGCGCGATCGCATCGGCATCGGTGTCGAACGGCACCACCACCGCCACCGGCCCGAAGATCTCTTCGTTGAACGCCGGGTTGTCGCGGGTCACGCCGCTGAGCACGGTGGGCTGGAAGAACAGGCCTTCGTAGGCGCCGCCGGCCTCCACTTTCGCACCTGCCGCCGCCGCGTCTGCCACGATCTTTGCCGCGTGGTCGCGCTGGGCAACATTGATCAACGGCCCCAGATGCACCTGGCCCTTGGACGGATCACCAACCACCATCGACTTGGCTTTTGCGGTGAGCTTGGCCAGGAAGGCGTCATAGATGCCGCGCTGGACCAGCACGCGGCCCGACGACATGCAGATCTGGCCCTGGTGCAGGTACACACCCCAGGTGGTGTTGGCGATCGCAAGAGCGAGATCGGCGTCGTCCAGCACGATCAGCGAGTTCTTGCCACCCAGTTCCAACGAGACTTTCTTCAGGTGCTTGCCCGCCGCTTCGCCGACCTTGCGACCGGCACCGGTCGAGCCGGTGAACTGGATCATCGCCACGTTCGGATCGGCGGTCAGCGCCGCACCCGCCGCGCCATCGCCTGGCAGCACGTGCAGCAGACCGGCAGGTAAGCCCGCGAGTTCGAACAAGCGCGCGATCACGAAGCCGCCGCACACCGCAGTGCGCGGATCGGGCTTGAGCACCACCGCATTACCCAGCGCCAGCGCCGGGGCGACCGCGCGCATGGCCAGGTACAGCGGAAAGTTGAACGGCGAGATCACCCCGACCACGCCCAGCGGACGACGGCGCGCCAGGCTCAAACGGCCGGGCACCGAAGGCAGCACTTCACCAGTCGCGCGCGATGGCAGCGCGGCCGCCTCATGCAGCGCCTTGACGTTGATCGACGCTTCAAAGCCGGCCTTGGGCTGGGTCGAGCCGCTTTCGCGCACGATCCAGTCGATGATCTGCGGCGTGTACTGCTCGGCCAGCTGCGCGGCCTTGCGCAGCACCTGCGCGCGGTCTTCGTATGGCGCTGCGGCCCAGGCCTGCTGCGCGGCGCGCGCGGCGGCTGCACTGGTGGCCACCTGGGCAGCGTTGGCCATGCCGATGCTGCCCAGGGTGTCGCCGGTGGCCGGCTCGATCACGGGCTGCTGCGCGCCGGTCGCGCTCCACTGGCCAGTGAACACCTTGTCGCACCAGAGCGCGGCCGGCAGGAAATCGTCTTGTGTCATGACAGGGACCTCGATGGAAAACCGTGGCCGCAGCGTGCGCGCGACCGCGCGCATGGGCCATCCACCTTTGGATCAATCGCGCAAACCCGCGTCGTTGCGTGGCCACGCGGCAGGCACTGTCCAGAAACTGGACAGTGCCGCACTTCGTACCACCGCTCAGAACGTGTACTTGATCGTGGTCTGCAGGCGGTTCAACTCGCCCTCGGCATCGTTGGCCAACTGGCGCTTGGCCCAGCTCAACTCGGCGCCCACGTCCAGGCGCGGGAACGGCGAGTAGATCAGGTTCAGGCGCCAGGACTGGGTGCGCTCGGTGGCCAGCTGGCCCACCGCGGCTTCGTCCACCGAGATGTACGCGGTCGAGTACGCCAGCGTGCTGCGCAAGCTGCCGGTCCAGTTGTGGCGCCACGCGGCGAAGCCCGCGTAGCCGTCCTGCGCCTTGAGCGCGCCGTCGCGTTCTAGGTAGGCATCGGGAATCAGGCCGAAGCCGATGTAGCGCCCCAGGCCCGGGCCACCGCTGACGGTGTACTGCAGCAGGTCGGTGTCGCTGAGCTTGAACGAACCGGCCACGCTGAGCGCATAGCCGGCGGTGCTGTCGTCGGCGGTACGCAGCTGGCGGGCCAGGCCCGACACGCTGAAGTGGCCCCAATTGCCCTTGGTCGTCCAGCGCGCGGTCACGTCGGGGATGTTGTTCTCACCCGAGCTGACCTGCGTGGGCGTGCCGGCCTGGTACCAGGTCTGCGGATTCTCCAGCGAGAACGACCAGTTGCCGGTGCTGTAGCGGATCTGCGCCTGGCGCGCGAAGAGCGTGCCGTCGACGATGCCGACGAAGTCCACCGTTTCGGGCAGCGAGCCCAGGTCCATCGCATTGGTCCAGGTCTGGCCGGCCAGCCAGTGGTTCCACTGCACGTAGGCGTGGCGCAGCGTGGGCGGATAGCCGTTGGAGAATTTTTCGTTGCCGACGTTGCTGTTGCCGCCGCCGAAGAAATCGAACTCCACGTAACCCTTGAGCTTGTCGCCGGTATCGGTGACGCGGTCCACGCCGAACCAGATGCGCGAGAACTGCGCGTGGAAGTCGGTATAGCTCTTGCCCGGGCCGGCATCGACCGGCGTGGCGGCCGGGAAGTAGAACAGGCGGCCCGGCGTGCTGTCGGCGATGGCGCCGTCGCTGGTGTAGGTGGACATCATGTCCAGCTTGATGAAGCCGCCGTAGCTGAAGTGACTGTCGCCGCCGGCGACGATGGCGGTGTTCTGGATCGGCGCGCGCGGCGGTGCGCCTGCGCCCAGTGCGGGCGAGGCCTGCTGCGGCGGCGCGCTGACGATCGCACCACTGCCCTGCACGCCCGGCCCCTTCAGCGGCGTGTTGCCCGGCTGGCTGACGGCCTGCAGCTGGGTGCGCGCATCGACCAGTTGCGTCTGCTGCGACTGGACCATCTCCTTGAGGGCCTGCACCTCGCTTTCCAGCTGGGCAATGCGCTTGTCCTGCTCGGCATCGTTGGACGCCTGCGCGAAGGCGGCGCCCGGGGCAAACAGGGCGACGGAGATGGCGCACGCGAGTGACGCGCGCCGGGTGGCGATGACGAATGAATCCATGCTTCCCTCCCAGGAAAACCCGTGGTGATGTGATGCGCGGCCCGGTGGCCGCGCAGTGGCGTGTATGTCTTGAACCCCAGGCGCGCGGTGGCCACGCGCCCCTCCCCTCGCAACCACTTTTGCTAGCGCGAGGCCTGCTCCGCCGGCACCGCGGCGTGCCCGCGACGCCACTGCAGCAGCAGGTGCGTGGCCACACCGAACAACAGACTCCAGAACGCCGCGCCCACCCCGAACAGCGACATCCCCGAGGCGCAGACGATGAAGGTCACCAGTGCCGCATCGCGATCGCGCGCGTCGGCTACCGCCGTGGTCAGCGCGCCGGCGATGCTGGGGAACAGCGCCAGCCCGGCCAGGGTGGCGATCAGTTCCTTCGGCAGGGTCGAGAACAACGCCAGCACCGTGCCGGCGAAGCAGCCCAGCACCAGATAGGCCACGCCGCCGGCGACGCCGGCCACGTAGCGCCGGCTGACATCGGGATGCGCTTCGGGCCCGGTGCAGATCGCGGCGGTGACCGCGCCCGGATTCAACCCGTGGCAGCCGAACGGCGCCAGCAATGCAGACCCCGCCGCCGACCACACCAGCAGCGGACCGGCCGCAGGGCGCAGGTAGCCGCTGGTGCGCAGCACCGCCATGCCGGGCACGAATTGCCCGGTCAACGCGACCACCACCAGCGGGATGCTGATGCTGACGATGGCCTGCCAGTCGAACTGCGGCGTCACCCACACCGGCGTGGTCAACGCCAGCGCCGGCAACGGCCCGCGCACCTGCCCGCTCGCCAGCGCGACGCCGACGCCGGTCAACAGCACCGCCACGACCGCATAGCGCGGAAACCAGCGGCGCCCGACGAAGAACGCCGCGAACATCGCCAGCACCAGCCACAGCTGCGCGGCCATGCCGACGAACAGCTTGGTCGCAAAGCCGAACAGGATGCCGGCCAGCATCGCCGCGGTGATCGCCGGCGGCAGGCGCGCCACGATGCGATCAAACGCACCGGACACCCCCACCACCAGCAGCACCACGCTGGCCACGATGTACGCGCCGACCGCGACGGGGAATGCCACCGTCGGCAGCAGGCTCACCAGCAGCACCGAGCCGGGGATCGACCAGGCGATCACCGTCGGCGCGCGGTAGTACAGGCTCAGGCCCACGCCCAGCACGCCGCTGCCGATCGAGATCGCCCACACCCACGACGCCAGCAGCGGCGCCGGCAAGCCGGACGCGGCCTGGAACACGATCACCAGCGGCCCGGCGAACGAGATCAGCGTGGCGATCACGCCGGCCAGGATGGCCGGCAGTGACACGTCGCGAAGCAGCTGGCGGGCCAACGCCATGGTTCAGGGCGCCTGGGTCGCGGTGACCAGCGGCGCCGGCGCATTGGCGCGTTGCTGGGAGATGGCGAAGACCAGCATCGCCACCGCCGAGACCGCCGCCGGGATCGCGAAGATCAGGAAGCTCTGCTGCAGCGGCATCTCCTTTGCCAGCAGCACGCCGCCCAGGGTCGGCCCGACGATGGCACCGACGCGGCCCACGCCCGAGGCCCAGCCCAGGCCGGTGGAGCGCACCGACATGGTGTAGAGCTGGGCGACGCTGGCGTAGAGCAGGATCTGCGTGCCGATGGTCGCCGCACCGGCGATGAACACCAGGGTGAACAGCACCGGCACCGCCGGGATGTAGCCGATCGCCGCGATCGACACCATGGCCGCGACGAAGAACGCCACCACCACCTTGGGCAGGCCGAAGCGATCCCCCAGCCAGCCACCGGCGATCGCGCCGGCCATGCCGCCAAAGTTGAGCGAGAACAGGGTCAGCATGCTGGCCTTCTGCGCGTAGCCGGCCTCCTGCATGACCTTGGGCAGCCACGAGCTGAGCAGGAACACCAGCAGCAGGCAGCAGAAGAACGACACCCACAGCATCAGCGTGCGCAGCGCGCGGTGGTGGCGGAACAGTTCCACCACCGACGAGGCCGGGCCCTTGGCTTCGGAGCAGACCAGCACGTCCTGCGCGTCAAGCTTGGATGCGGTATCGAGCTTGGCGTAGATCGCGCGGGCTTCGTCCTGTCGTCCCTGGCGGATCAGGAAGCCCAGCGACTCAGGCAGCTTCCACAGGATCAGTGGCAGCGCCAGCAGCGGCACCGCGGCGGCCCAGAACATCGGCTGCCAGCCCATTGCCGGGATGATCCAGATGGCCAGCATCGCCGCGACCATGCCACCGACCGAGTAGCCGCTGAACATCAGCGCCACCATCGTGCCGCGCATGCGCTTGGGCGCGTATTCGTTGACCAGCGCAACGGCGTTGGGCATCAGCCCGCCGCAGCCCAGGCCGGCGATGAAGCGCAGCGCCTTGAACTGCTCGGGGTTGCTGGCAAAGCCGGTACACAGCGTGGCCACGGTGAACAGCAGGAAGCTGATGGTCACGCCCTTCTTGCGGCCGATCTTGTCGGCCAGCGGCCCCAGCACCAGCGCGCCGAACATCATCCCGAACAGCGCCCAGGCCTGCAGGATGCCGGCCTCCGGCTTGGTCAGGCCCCACTCCTTGATCAGCGTGGGCAGCACCGTGCCTGCGACGAAGACGTCGTAGCCGTCCACGATTAGCAGCAGCCCGCACATGATCACCACCGCCCACTGGAACCCACTGAATCGACCTTGGTCGATCGCCTCACTGACATCGATGCTGCGCATGACCTCTCCCTCCCAGGATGTGCACTGCGTTGAATGAAACGGCCGTCGGCGACGGCCGCGTTGGTATTGCCTGCCTCTCCGTCGCGCCGTGGCTTCAGCGCGGTGGAGAGACGCGTTGAATCGTCAGGCCGTCACGGAAGTCGCCCAGCCGAGCGCCTGACGCGCGCGCGCCACTTCGTCTTCCAGGTCGTAGTTCCAGATCCAGTCGAAGCGCGTGGCCAGCGTCACCTTCAGGCGCGCGTCGTCATCACCGGCAAGCGGATCGCGCAGTTCGTAGAGTTCGCCCGCTTCCCACGAGGTCTGCTGCACGCCGCAGGCACGCGGGCGGCGCAGCCGGTCGTAGACCTGCAGCACTTCGGGAATCTGGGCGGCGGTGAGGCCGGGTTCGGCCAGCAGCTGGGCGAGCAGGTACGCGTCTTCCAGCCCCTGGCCGGCGCCGGCGCCTTGATGCGGCAGCGTCGCGTGCGCGGCATCGCCGATCAGGCCCAGCCGGCCATACACGTAACCAGGCAACTGCGCCAGGTCGTGCAGCGCCCAGTGCGTTGGCGTGTCGATACATTCCAGCAGGGTCTGCGCGGCCACGCCCCAGTCGGCGTAGGCATTGAGCATTTCGCGCCAACTGGCCTCGCGCACCCACGGCTGCTGCGGATGCCACTGCGGATCGGCCTCGCTGCGGTCGGAGACGAAGGCCACCACGTTGATCAGGCGGCCCTGCTTCACCGGGAAGGTGAGGATGTGCGCGTCCAGGCCCAGCAGCATCTGCGGCACGTCGATCAGAGCCATGTCCACGCCGCGTGCGATGAGCGCCGCGCGCAGCCGGTCGCTGTCGATCAGGCCGCGATAGGCGCAGGTGCCGGTGAAACGCGGCGCGGCCTGCGGCAGGCCCAGGCCGGCGAGTACGTCACCGCGCAGCGCAGACTTGATGCCGTCGGCAGCGATCAGCACGTCGCCTTCGTACGAAGTGCCATCGGTGAAGTCGACGCGGATGCCATCGTCGCGCTGCTCAACGCCGACCGCGCGCTTGCCGAAGCGGGCCAGGCCGAACGGCAGCCGACGCGCCAGCGCATCGAGGAAATCGGCGCGATGCACCGAGGACTGGCCCACGCCCGGCGCGAGGGTTTCGCCCAGCAGGCGCGCATCTTCGCCACGCCGCCACTGGAACCACACGTCCTGCCACGGCGCCGGCGTGCGATCGGCCAGCTCGGCATAGGCCTCGCCCATGCCCAGGCCGGCCAGCGCGCGCACCGCGTTGGGACCGAACGACACGCCCGCGCCGATCTCGCCGAAGGCCGGCGCCGATTCGAACAGCTGCACGTCCAGGTGGCGATGACGGCTCAGGCCTAGCGCCAGGCCAACACCGGCGATGCCGCCACCGACGATGCCGATGCGCAATGGCGCGCGGCTCATGGACGGCGCTCCAGGCGCTGCCCGGACGAGGCGATCGATGTGATGTCAGTGTGTTGCATAGTCCCTCCCAGGAGCCGCGCGACGTGGAATGCAAGGACGCCGCGCACCGCGCGGGCCTCGTTCAATGTTGGTGGTTCAGCCGGTGTCGCCTCCGGCCACGGGCAGGATCGAACCGGTGATGTAGGCCGCCTCGTCCGAGGCCAGGAACAGGATCGGTGCGACCTGCTCGTCGATGGTTCCGTAGCGCTTGAGGAAGGTGGACGTGGTGACCTGTTCGACCACCTCGGCCATCCACGCCTGCTCCTGCGCGGTGTCGCCATCGGCATTGCGGGCCACGCGGCGCGGCGGCGCGGCCGTGCCGCCCGGCGCGGTGGCGACCACGCGGATGTTGCGGTCGGCGTATTCCATCGCCAGCGACTGCGTGATCGCGTTGACGCCGCCCTTGGCCGCCGAATACGGCACGCGGTAGATACCGCGCGTGGCATTGGACGAAACGTTGACGATGGTGCCGCCGCCGCGCGCGATCAGGTGCGGCAGCACCGCGTGGCAGCTGTACAGCGTGGGCATCAGTGAGCGACGGATCTCGGCGTCGATCTGCGCCGGCTCGAACTCGGCGAACGGCCGCATCCGGATCGCGCCACCCACGTTGTTGATGAGGATGTCGATGCCACCGAAGGTCTTCGCGGCGAACTCCATGGCTGCGTGCGCGCCGGCATGGGTTTCAAGATCCGCAACAAAGGACGCGGCCACACCATCGGCTTCATCGGCCACGTCGCCGACGAACTCGGCGCGGTCCACCAGTACAACCTGACCTCCCTCGGCCGCGGCCCGCAGCGCGACGCTGCGGCCGATGCCCTGGGCGGCGCCGGTCACCACGATCACCTTGCCGGCGAAGCGAGGACTCACGCGGCCAGGTCCTGCGGGGTGCTGGCCGGCGCATTGGGCGTGAACTTCTCGTAGTAGAAGCTGGCCGGGGTCACCCTGGTTTCGGTGAAGTGGTTGCGCACTGCATCGACCATCGGCGGCGGGCCGCACAGGTACACGTCCACCTTGCCGTCGTGCAGCGCCTCGGGCATCAGGTGCTGGGTGACGTAGCCGATCTTCGGGTGGCGCGAGGCGGGCTCGACCACGCAGGTATCGAAGCTGAAGAAGTCCAGGCGCTCGGCGAACTTCTGCAGTTCATCCACCAGCACCAGGTCCGCGCCACGGGTGACGCCGTACATCAGGTACACCGGATGCTCGCTGCCGTGTTCTTCCAGCCACGCGAGCATCGACAGGAACGGCGCCAGGCCAGTCCCGCCGGCGAGCATCAGCACCGGACGCTTCACTTCGCGCAGGTAGAAGCTGCCCAGTGGGCCGGTCATGTCCAGCACCTGGCCGGGGCTGGCGCTATCCAAATACCCGCTCATCAGGCCGCCGGGCACGCGCTTGATCAGGAAGGTCGGCTCGTGTGAGCCGGGCTTGGAACTGAAGGAATACGAGCGCGTCTGGCCGCTGCCCGGCACCGCGATGTTGACGTACTGGCCCGGCAGGAACCCCGGCGCATCGCCGGTGACTTCCAGCTTGAGTTCCAATGCGGCGTCCTCGTGCGGGACCACGTCCACCACCGCGGCCTTGAATCTGGTGCTGCCGGTCTTGCAGGCGGTGGAGGTGACCGGCACGGCCAGGGTGCAATCGCTGGAGGGCACCATCTGGCAGGTCAGCACCAGGCCAGCCTGCGCCTCGTCCTCGGTCAGTGCGTCGTCGATGTATTCGTCGCCCAGGTCGTAGGCACCGGCTTCGGCGCGGCACTTGCAGGTGCCGCACACGCCGTCGGAACAGTCCATCGGCAGGTTGACCTTGTTGCGGTAGGCGGCGTCCAGCACCTTCTCGCCTGCGTTGCAGTCGATGAAGCGGGTGACGCCGTCTTCGAAATTCAGGGCGATGCGATAGCTCATGGCGGTCCTCCTCTCGCGCAGATCAGATGTGGTAGACGTCGATGACCTGGCGGATGTAGTCGTTCTTCAGCACGATCTTCTTGTGGCTGATCAGGTAGCCGGCGTCGTCGCGGCGCAGGGTCACAAGGCACGTGCCGAAGAAGTGGTCTGTGGTCTTGTAGCGATGGTTGAGCGTGTGGAAGTTGTATCGGACGTCGAGCTCTTCGCCGCGCGTCTCCACCACCTCGATGTTATTGACGTTGTGGCTGGTACGCGGCTCGGGCGTGGACGCACCGGAGCGCTCGGTCTTGATCCGGAACACGCGGTCTTCCAGCCCGTCGCGGCTGGGGTAATAGATCAGCGAGATCTGCGAATGCGGGTCTTCGGTGAGCTGGTCGTCGTCGTCCCAGGCCGGCATCCAGTAAGTGACATCGGTGGCGTACAGCTCCAGCCATTCGTCCCACTGGCGGTCATCCAGCAGGCGGGCTTCGCGATACAGAAACGCGGCAATCGAGGGCAGGTCGTGGCTCACGCAGCGTCTCCGGCCTGTTCGCGGGCCAACGCATCGCGCATGGCCTTGGCCCAGTATTCGTGCTGGCGCACGAACAGGCCTTCGTCCTCGCTGCGGCCGCCGCTGAGCAGCGGCTTGATGCCCATCTTCTGTGCGTTTTCGTCCGCGCCTTCCACCCACAGCGGCGCGCCGCGGCTGAGGTCGTTCCACGCGGCAGAGGTGCCGGCGTAGCCCTGCTGGCAGGCGCGGAATTCCTCCAGGTCATCGGCGGTGCCCATGCCCGAGACATTGAAGAAATCCTCGTACTGGCGGATGCGCGTCGCGCGGTCTTCGGCGCTCTCACCCTTGATGCCGAAGCAGTAGATGGTGATCTCGGTCTTGTCCACGTCGATCGGGCGGGTCACGCGGATCTGGGTGGAGAACTGATCCATCAGGTACACGTTCGGGTACAGGCACAGGTTGCGAGTCTGGCGGGTGATGAAGTCCGCCTTGTCCTCGCCCACGCGCGCGGCGATCTCGGCACGGCGGTTCCACACCGGGCGCACTTCCGGGTTGAGCGAGTTGGTCCACAGTAGGATGTGGCCGTGCTCGAAGCCGTACACGCCGCCGACGCTCTTGCTCCAGCCGTTGGCGTCCACCGCCTTGGTGCCGGTTTCCTTGCGGCGGCCCATGGTGGCCGAGTAATTCCAGTGCACGGAGCTGACGTGGTAACCGTCGCAGCCGTTCTCCATCTG
>NZ_FOAX01000010.1 GCF_900109775.1 Pseudoxanthomonas sp. GM95 | reverse complement strand
CCGCCCTTGGCCTTGAGTTCGTCCTCGACAAGGAAGGGCACTACCTCGGTGAGGCCGACGCCGGCTTCCTCGGTATTGGTGAAGCCGGTGACCCGCTTGCCTGCGACCAGCGGCTGGCCATCGGCAGCTTTCACGTGGCGCAGCACGCCCGGTGCGTGACAGACCAGGGCGACTGGCTTGCCGGCCTCAACGAACGATTCGATCAGCGCGATGGAGGCGGCGTCTTCGGCCAAGTCCCACAGCGGCCCGTGGCCACCGGGATAGAACACGGTGTCGAAATCCGCCTGGGAGATGCTGTCCAGGCGCACGGTGTTAGCCAGCTGTGCATTGGCATCGGCATCGGCTTCGAAGCGATGGGTGGCTTGGGTCTGAAAGGACGGCTCGTTGCTTTTGGGATCCAACGGCGGCTGGCCGCCCTTGGGCGAGGCCAGCACGATCTGGGCGCCGGCGTCCTTGAAGGTGTAATAGGGCGCGGCCAGCTCTTCGAGCCAGAAGCCGGTCTTGCGGCCGGTATTGCCGAGTTGGTCGTGTGAGGTCAGAACGATGAGGACTTTCATGGTGGTGCTCCTGTGGTGGAATGATGGAAGTAGACCGGTCGTCTATAAGTTATGGAAATAAAAAAGCACCCGGGTGAGGTGCCGGCCATAGACCCCGTGCTAGCGGGAGAGGTGAAGCATCTGTCGGGTGGTGCCCAGCGCATTGTCGAACGGCTGCAGCGTGCGCACGATCTTGACCATGACACTCGCGCCCAGCCAGAGCTCATAGAGGCTCTGGGCCACGGCGGATGGCGTATCGTCGATGGCGAGCGAACCCTCTTCTACGCCGGCACCGATGGCTGTTGCCAGGCGCGTAACGATGGCGGCCGTGCCGCGATTGAGCGAAGCCCGCATGGTCTCGGAGAGGTCGGCCACTTCGGCACCAAGCTTTACCGCGAGGCATTTGCCCTGGCATTCCTCGAAGGACTGATTGTCTCGCCAGGCCAGAAAGTACTTGCCTAGCTGCTCGGCCTTGGTCTGGCCCGCAGTGCGGAAGGTGCGATCCATGTCGGCCAGGTAGTCTTCGAAGTAATCCTCAAGCAGTGCCTCGCCAAAGGCTTCCTTCGATCCAAAGTAGTGATAGAACGACCCCTTGGGTACGCCAGCGGACGTCAGTACTTCGTTCAAACCGACCGCCGAAAAGCCCTTGCCGCCCATGATCCGTTGGCC
>NZ_FOAX01000003.1 GCF_900109775.1 Pseudoxanthomonas sp. GM95 | reverse complement strand
TCAACCTCACCAGCAGTGCCGGAGCCGTCGAAGCGGGCCGCGAATTATGCGGACTTCCCGTGATTCGTCAAGTACTTCCGAAGAAGTCTTTTCAAGTCACTTTTATTGGCTCCGGTAAAGCCCGGATCCGCCGAAGTGGGCCGCGGATTATGGGCCGTTTCGCCAAGGCGTCAAGCCCTTTCTTCGCAACCGCATCGGGATGCCGCGCTAGCCCTTCTATGACGGGCAGCTTGTTATAGAGAAGCAAGAGAAAGCACATGGCGGATGGCGCCACGCACGCAGACAATAGCGGCCTGCCGGACGCGTCCCACCGCGCCAGGCCTTCCCTCGCTTGGAGCGTTCGATGTCCCGCAACTTCATGTCTTCCGATGAGATCCGCAGCCTGTTCGCCCAGGCCATGTCGGACATGTATCGCAATGAGGTGCCGTTGTACGGCGCGCTGATGGAACTGGTCGCCAAGGTCAATGCCGAGACGCTGGCCGCTAATCCCGCGCTGGAAGACCAGCTGACCCGCAATCACGAGCGGGCGCGCCTTGATCAGGAGCGTCACGGTGCGATCCGCGTCGGCACCGCGGAGGAGCTGACCATGCTGCGCCGGCTGTTCGCGGTGATGGGCATGGTGCCCGTGGGCTATTACGACCTCTCGGTTGCGGGCGTGCCCGTGCACTCGACGGCGTTCCGCCCGGTGACGGCCGAAGCGCTGGCACGCAATCCGTTCCGTGTGTTCACGTCCTTGCTGCGTCTGGAATTGATCGAGGATGCCGAGCTACGTGCGGAGGTTGATGCCATCCTGCAGCAACGCGACATCTTCACTGAAGGCGCGCGGGCGCTGATCGCGCAGTGCGAGCGCGATGGCGGATTGGAAGAAGCTGATGCGCGTCAGTTCGTCAGGGAGGCACTGGAGACCTTCCGCTGGCATGGGGATGCGACGGTGTCGCACGCCACCTATCACGCGCTGCACGACGCGCATCGGTTGATTGCTGACGTTGTGTCGTTCCGCGGTCCGCATATCAACCACCTGACGCCGCGGACGCTGGACATCGATGCGGCGCAGGAAGAAATGCAGGCACGCGGCATCGATGCCAAGGCGGTGATCGAAGGGCCGCCGCGTCGCTTGGTGCCGATCCTGTTGCGCCAGACCAGCTTCAAAGCGCTGGAGGAGGCCGTTGCGTTTCCCGGCGACAGCGGCACCGAGCGCGGCACGCATACCGCGCGATTCGGCGAGATCGAACAGCGCGGACTGGCGCTCACGCCGAAAGGCAGGGCGCTGTACGACCAGCTGCTCAACCAGGCCCGAGAGGCAGGCGGTGCAGGCAGCACCGGCGGCGACTACAGCGAGCGCCTGGCGGCCGCCTTCGCCCAGTTCCCGGATGACCTCGACACCTTGCGGCGCGAAGGACTGGGCTACTTCCACTATGCATTGACCGAGCGTGGCCTTGCAGAATCCAGCAGCGCGCGGTCGCTTCCGGCCGAAGCGCTGATCGCCGCAGGCTTGGCGACGGCAGATCCGATCGTTTACGAAGACTTCCTGCCTGTCAGCGCGGCAGGCATCTTCCAGTCGAACTTGGGCGGGGCCGAGCAGCATGCGTATGCGGCGCATGAGAGCCGGGATGAGTTCGAAGCCGCACTTGGGGCGAAGGTGGCGGATGAGTTCGCGTTGTATGCCGACCTGGAAGCCGCCTCGCTTGCCGCCCTCAGGCAGTGACCAGGCGAACGCTCGGGTCACGCACTTCCTATTGACCCGGCCCGCGAGGAGGAGGACAGTCAAATGACGTCCACGTACCGAGGCACGTTATGTCTGGCGTGCAATCTACGACGTGGGCACATCCGAGGCTGAATAGCGAAGTCGGGCTAGGACGCCTTTGACGAGGACGTTGTGCAAGCGGCTGCCACGCCGCACCCAACCTATCTAGAGGAATGGATGACATGAAAAGGATTGCGCTTTCCACGCTGTTTGCCGTGCTGGTGACGGCCGCTTCGGGCGCTTCAGCCCAGATGGCCTTGCCGGAGGGGATCACGATTTCGCCGGTGTCTTCTGATCTGGTGCCGGTGCTGGTGAAGGTCAATAAACAAGGCGAAGTGACCAGCGTGTCCGCGCCCATCCGCCTGAAAGCGGCTTGGTCGCGCCTGATGCGTGAGAACATCAGCGAGATGATCACGGCCCCGGCCATGAAGGACGGCAAGCCGGTCAACAGCCAGGTCATTTTCATAATGGCCATCGAGACGGCACCGCGCGCGGACGGCAACTATGACGCGAGCTTCACCACGCGCGAGATCAGGCAGGCGCCGACCGGCACATTCTCCTGGAAGGTGCAGGATGGGCGCTATTCGCTGGTCGACAACAACGCCATCCGCCAGGCACATCGTTTCGATCTGCCGTCTTCGCCGCCGCCGATGCCCAGCAGCCGCGACGTGTCGCCGCCGCCGACCAGCCCGGCACCCAAGGCCTGAGGGTTGTCGATGGATTTTCCAGCATGTGGAAAGTTGATGTCATGAGCTGACACACAACGGGCACTGGCGTCCGTGACTTTCATGCCTGACGGCGGTCATGTGGGTTGTGCACACTGGGAGGCGCTCCGTGAGGGGCGCCTTCTTGTTTTGATGACCGGTCTACGATGAGCCAGCACGACGACGACACTTCAGATTCTTCCCGTCCTTCCGATCCACAGCGCCGGCGTTTGTTGGGCGGCTTGGCCGCTGCAGGTGCGGCGTTGGCGGCCGGAGGCGAGGCGGCTGCCGCTGCCAACAAAGCCGCAGCTCAGGGCAACAAGCCCGCAAGCTCCGGCGCCACTGCTTCAAGCACGCCAGTCACCGATGCGCAGCTGCGCGACCACGTGCAGAATGTGGTGGTGCTGTTTGCCGAGAACCGCAGCTTCAACAATCTGTTTGCGGATTTCCCGGGATTGCAGCAGCCGCTGAAGGCGCTGGATCCGGCCAAGGCGATGCAAAAGGATCGCAACGGCCAGCCGTTCAAGACGCTGCCGCCGATCTGGGGCGGGCTGGTGCCGGACGTGCAGGTGGTCAACCACCGCAGTTATCAGATCAAGCAGGATGCGGTCACCGGGCTGGCGAACGCGCCGTTCGCGCTGAAGACGCCGCATGGCGAGCCGCTGCCGCATGGCGTGGTTACGCGCGACCTGGTGCACGAGTTCTACCGCAACCAGATGCAGATCAATGGCGGCAGGAACGATGGCTTCGTTGCCTGGGGCGACAGCGGCGCGCTGTTGATGGGTCATTACGGCGACTCGGCGGTGAACCTGCGGCTGTGGCGCCTGGCCCAGCAGTACACGCTGTGCGACAACTTCTTCATGGGCGCGTTCGGCGGTTCGTTCCTCAACCATCAGTACCTGGTCGCCGCGCAGCCGCCGTTCTATCCCGATGCGGACAAGAGCCCGGCCAAGCTGCACATCGCCAAGACCGCCGACGGCAAGCCGACCGGCAAGGCGCTGATCCCGGCCGAAGACAGCCCCAAGAGCGCGATGGACGGCGTGGCCAAGTTCACTTCGCGCCCGACGCTGACGCCCGACTTCTGGACGGTGAACACGATCGGCCCGCCCTACTCGCCCGGCTTCAACGTCGACAAGGCCAATCCCGCGTTGGCCGACGCGACCAGCGCCAACACCTGCCCGCCGCAGGTGCACAAGCACATCGGCGACATGCTCAGCGCCAAGGGCCTGGATTGGGCCTGGTACGGCGGCGCGTTCCAGGCGGCGCTGGACGGCATGGGCGACAGCGTGGATGGCAATTTCCCCAGCCATCCCAACTTCCAGGCGCACCACCAGCCGCTGAACTATTTCGCCACGCTCGCGCCGGGCACGCCGGCGCGCAAGCAGCACCTGCGCGATGGCGGCCTGGGCGAGACCGCGGCGACCAACAAGTTCCTGGCCGATGCGCAGGCCGGCAAGCTACCGCCGGTGGCGTTCTACAAGCCGCAGGGCAACCTCAACATGCACGCCGGCTACTCGGACGTGGAAGCCGGCGACCGCCACCTGGCCGCGATCGTGCACGCGCTGCAGAACAGCCCGCAGTGGAAGCACATGGTCATCGTCATCACCTTCGACGAGAACGGTGGCTGGTGGGATCACGTGGCGCCGCCCAAGGGCGACCGCTGGGGTCCGGGCACGCGCATTCCGGCACTGGTGATCTCGCCGTTCGCCAAGCGCGGGCACGTGGATCACACGATCTACGACACCGGCTCGATCGCGCGCCTGATCACGCGCCGCTGGGGCCTGGACAAGCTGCCGGGCTTGAAGCTGCGCGAAGAGGCGATGGTCGCCGCCGGTGGCCCGCCGCCGGGCGATCTCACCGGCGCGCTGGATTTCAGCAACGCCTGAGATGTGATCGACAGACAAGGCCGCCGCAACGCGGCCTTGTTCTTTCACGGACTGGGCGCGGGCCGCGGCCTAGATCACGGCATCGCCGCGCGACACGCGTAAGGTCTTCGGCCTGGACGCGCATCGAGAAGACGCATCTTGCCCAAGCCAACGCCCCTGCTGTTGCATGCCCGTGGTCCCGTGCCGTTGGGCCGCGGGCGCGTGGCCGGCATCGTGTTCGTGTTCCTGTGGTTCCTGCTGGGCGGGATCGCGCACTTCGCGTTGACCCACGCTGAAATGCGGATCGTGCCTCCGTACATCCCCTGGCCGTGGCTGGCGGTGATCGTCAGCGGCGTCTTCGAACTGCTGGGCGCTGCCGGTTTGCTGTGGTGGCGCAGCCGGCGCGCTGCGGGCATTGGCCTGTTCCTGCTGACGCTGGCCGTCACGCCGGCGCACGTTTACATGCTGCAACAGCCGGAACGATTTGGCGTGCCGGTGTGGGCGCTGGTGCTGCGCTTCCCGGTGCAGGTGGCGCTGCTGGTGCTGATTGCCTGGAGCACGGCCGCGCCCAAGCGCTGAACCGCGTGGGTCAGCGCCTGGCCAGGGCCAGCAGCTGGCGCAGCGCCGGAGGCGTGTGGACGTGCTCGGGCATGGACGCCAGCGCCAGCCGCGCCATCGGCACGCGGCCTTCGATCTCGAGATAACGCACGCCCGGCAGCTGCAGCTGGGCGGTGGATTCGGGCACGACCGAGACGCCCAGTTCGGCCGAGACCAGATTCACGATCGAGGACATCTGCGGCGCTTCCTGGGTGATGGCCAGGCTGAAGCCGGCCTGCCGGCAGGCGCTGAGGATCTCGTCGTAGAGGCTGTTGCCGAAGCTGCGCGGGAACAGGATGAAGGGTTCGCCGATCAGCGCCGACAGCGGCGCGCGGGTCTTTGCGGCCAGTGGATGCGCAGCGGGCACGGCGATCTTCATCGGCTCGTCGGGGAACTTGATCAGCTGCAGCTCGGCGGGCGTGGACACGCTATAGCGGATGAAGGCCGCATCCAGGCGGCCGTCGGCCAGCGCGGCGAGCAGCCCGGCGGTATTGGTTTCCTCCAGCGCCAGCTCGACCGCCGGCCAGGCGCGGCGGTAGTCGCGGATCAGCGCCGGCACCACCGGATTGAACGCGGCCGAGGCGGTGAAGCCCAGGCGCAGGCGGCCGCTCTCGCCGCGGGCGGCGCGGCGCGCGGAATCGGCCGCGCGATCGACGTCGACCAGCACCCGGCGCACTTCCACCAGGAACGCCGCGCCGGCATCGGTCAGGCGCGCGCCCTGCGGCGTGCGCACGAACAGCGGCGTGCCCAGCTCCTGTTCCAGCGCCTGGATCTGCTGGCTCAAGGGCGGCTGGTTGATGCCCACGCGCGCGGCGGCGCGGGTGAAATTGCCTTCCTCGGCCACGGCCAGGAAGTAGCGCAGGTGGCGCAGCTCCATCTCGCTCCATATCTGAAAAAGATAGCGACCGCCTGCATCATATATTGGACCCGCAGTTCCGGCGGGCCGATACTGCCGGCCCCTGTCCCCAAGCCACGGCCATGTCCCGGCCTTCTGCCAGCGTCGCTCCCCTCGATTCCACCGCCGATGCCGCCCTGCCGCTGGGCCGCATCCGGCTGGCGCTGTTCCTGGCCGGCTTTGCGACCTTCTCGCTGCTGTACTGCGTGCAGCCGCTGCTGCCGGAGTTCGCACGCAGCTTCGGGGTGAGCGCGGCGGCCAGTTCGCTGCCGCTGTCGCTGGCCACCGGCGGCCTGGCGATCGCGATCTTCTGCGCCGGCGCGCTGTCGGAAAACCTGGGCCGGCGCGGGCTGATGTTCGGCTCGATCGCGCTGGCGGCGCTGCTCAACGGCATCGCCGCCTTCATCCCGCACTGGGAAACGCTGGTAGTGGTGCGGGCGCTGTCGGGCATCGCCCTGGGCGGCGTGCCGGCGGTGGCGATGGTCTACCTGGCCGAGGAACTGCCCGCGCACAAGCTCGGCGCGGCGACCGGGCTGTACGTGGGCGGCAATGCCTTCGGCGGGATGATGGGCCGGATCGGCATGAGCGTGCTGACCGATCATTTCGACTGGCGCACGGCGCTGGCGGTGATGAGCGCGTTCGACCTGCTGGTGGCGATCGGCTTCGTGCTGCTGCTGCCGCCGTCGCGCAACTTCGTGCGCCGCGCCGGGGTGAACCTGCGCTTCCACCTGCAGGCCTGGGGCGGGCACCTGCGCCATCGCTACCTTCCGTGGCTGTTCTCGATCCCATTCCTGCTGATGGGCACCTTCGTCAGCGTCTACAACTACGCCGGCTTTCGCCTGGGCGGGCCGGAATTCGGCCTGAGCCAGAGCCAGATCGGCCTGATCTTCAGTGCCTATGTGTTCGGCATCGTGGCTTCGTCGGTGGCCGGCGTCGGCGCCGACCGCTTCGGCCGCGGGCCGGTGGTGCTGGGCGGCACGGCGCTGGCGATCGTCGGCCTGGTGCTGACCGCCACGCACGCGCTGCCGGTGATCATCTTCGGCATCGTGCTGCTGACCATCGGCTTCTTCATCGCCCACGCCGCGGCCAGCGCCTGGGTCGGCCGGCTGGGCCAGGCCAGCAAGAGCCACGCCGCCTCGCTGTACCTGCTGGCGTACTACGTGGGATCGAGCGTGGTCGGCTCGGTCAGCGGCTGGTTCTGGCAGCACGGCGGCTGGAGCGCGCTGGTCGGCTTCTGCCTGGTGCTGCAGGTGCTGGCGCTGATCGCCGCGCAGGTATTGCGCAAGGGCGCGGACGACTCGAAGCCCTACGGCCGCTTCGGCCCGCAGCCGGCGCGCGGGGAATAAAAAAACCCGGTGACGCAGACGGGCGTCACCGGGCAAAGGGAAATCCCAGGCCTGCGCGCAGCGCGCGTAGGTTTTCAGGCGTGTCAGTAGGTCGAGTAGGTCGCGGTCAGGCTGATGCTCTTGTAGCCGCCGGTGCCGCCGACCAGGCGGATGAAGTAGCTATCGGCCACCGGCAAGGCGGTCTGCATGTTCTGCGTGGTGCCTGCACGGACCGAGCTGACGTCGGCATCGCTGCCGTCGGCGCTGGGCGCACGCGTCGCGCGCACGTACATCTTCACCTGGCCGCTGCCGCCGAGCGTGCGGATCTGCAGGTTGCGCGCATTGGCCGGCACGTCCAGGCGGAACAGCTGGGTAGCGCCCTGCGCGGCGCTCTGGCCGGACAGCACCTGGCCCTTGGCCAGCAGCACCGCGTTGGCTTCGTCACCGCCGCCGGCCAGGCCGGCGGCGCGGGCCACGGCCTTGCCGGCATCGATGATGCCCGCGCCTATGCGCAGGGTCGGCTTGATGGGGAACACGTTGGAGGTCTGCGTCAGGATTTCCCGGATCTGCTGGGGGGTTGGAATCGGCTTGCCGGCGTTGAGGGCGGCGCTGATGATCAGCGCGACGACGCCGGCGGTGTGCGGCGAGGCCATCGAGGTGCCGGTGTAGCCGGCATAGGTCGGAGTGCCCGGCTCGTGCGCGCCCAGGTTCAACGTCGACCAGACAAAGCCCGCGCGCACGGTGGTGCCGGTGCTGGGATCGTCGTTGGTGTAAGCGCCGCCGCCCGGCGCGGCCAGGGTAATGGTGCTGCCGAAGTTGGAATAGGAGGCGCGCTTGCCGGTGATGCCGGTGGCGGCGACGTTGATCACGCCGGGGCAGCTGGCCGGGCTGTAGGCGCTGGCATCGCTGTTGTCGTTGCCGGCAGCGACCACCACGGTGGTGCCACGGGCGATGGCGGCGGTGATGGCCTGCGAGGTCACGCCATCGCTGGCGCAGCTGCCATAGCCGCCCAGGCTCATGTTGATCACCTCGGCCGGATGCTGGTTGTCCGGCACGCCATCGACGTGACCACCGGAGGCCCAGGTGATCGCGTCGGCGATGTCGGCGGTGGTGCCGCCGCAATGGCCCAGCGCGCGCACCGGCAGGACCTTGGCCTTGGGCGCCACGCCGATCATGCCCACGCTGTTGTTGGTCAGCTCAGAAATCGTGCCGGCCACGTGGGTGCCGTGCCAGGAGCTGTCGGACTGCTCGTAGCTCTGCGCGCAGCCGCCGTTCTCGACCAGGAACTTGTCGTCGGTGGTCCAGTCGCCCAGGTCCCAGCCGCCGGGCACGCGGCCATCGGTGGCGCGGCCGGAGATGTAGCCGTCGGTGATGAAGTCATAGCCGGCATCGGCCAGCGAAGTGTCCAGGTCCGGGTGAGCGGTGATGCCGGTGTCGATCACCGCCACCACCACGCCGTCGCCGTCGCCGTACTGCCAGGCCGGGATCGCGTTGATGCCGCCCCAGTTGGGGAAGCTGACGCTGGTGTCCTGCTCGGTGTGCTCGGCATGGCCATCGGCCGCGCGCATGTGCCACTGCACGACGGCGTTGGGATCGTTGGGCGCGGTCTGGCCCGGCGGCAGCACCGCCTTGGCGGTGGCGCGGATCGGCTTCATCAGCAGGTTGGGCTCGACGAAGGCGACCGAGGGATCGGCCTTGAGCGTCTGCATCAGGCTGATCAGCTGTTCCTGGCTGAGCTTGCTGGCCGGGCGCACCAGATCGGCGCCGGTGGCCAGGCGGCGCACGCGGTTCAACACCGGCGGCGCCTGGCGGAACTGCGCATTCCACTGGCTGCGCACGGCGGTGGTGGCCATCGCCGACTTGAGCTTGGTCGCGGCGGCGGCGGTGCTGGTGCGCTCAGCCGCGCCGCTGCGGTAGGTGACGATCAGGCCGTCGTAGACCGCGGTGGGCTCGCTGGCCACGCCGGTCTGCAGGGTGGAATAGCGCGCCGCCTGCGCCATGGCGGGCGAGACGGCCAGGGCCAGCGAGACGGCCAGCAGGCTGCGGCGAAGGGGCTTGGACATCGGATTCATCATTGAGGCCTCGGTCGGAAGCGGCCGCGTGCAGCGCGGCCGGTGGTGTGCGGGAAAGGAAGGCCCTGCCCGGCCCGTGCCGGACAGGTCGGGGCTGGGGATTACAGGTCGATGCCGAAGCCGACGCCGGCGGAGGTGTCATCGCCGCTGAAGGCGCCGCCGATGCTGAAGGACGCGCGTTCGCCGATCTGCTTGGCGTAGCCCACCGACAGCGCGGCCTCGCCGTTCTGCCAGCCGGCGCCGGCGGCGATGCGGCCCTTGGCGCTCTTCGAGTTGGCCGCGTTGATGGCCATGTTCATCATGGCCGAGCCCATCGCGCCCATCCGGTCGATGCGCTTGTCCTGCGCGGCCAGCTTGTGGCCCACATCGTTGGACAGCTGGGTGAAGCGGTCGTCCATCGCGGTGAGCTTCTGGTCGGTGTAACTGTTGGCCGACGTCAGCGTGCGCGTCGCGGTGGTGTCGGTATAGGCATTGGCCGTGGCCACCGACTGTGCGTCGCCAGCCTGCATCTGGCCGACGTTGGCCGCGTCGGTCGCTGCGGTACCCGCGGCCACATGCGTGACCTGGCGTTCGCTGCCGGTGCTGCCGACTGAGACGGTATTAGCGCGGTCGGCGACCGAGCCCTGGCCCAGCGCGACCGCGCCTTCGGCCGTGACCGAGGCGCCCTGGCCGACCGCCGTGCCCGAGGCCACGCTCACCGACGCGCTTTCGCCCACGGCCACCGCATTGGTGGCTTCGGCCGCGATGGCGGTGTTGGCGCCGACCGCAGTGCTGCCATCGGCGTTGACCTTGGCGTTGCCGCCGATCGCGGTGTCGTTGGGGCCCGCCGCATACGCGCCGCCGCCAACGGCGGTGCCGTTCTCACCACCGGTCTGTGCGCCAGCACCCACGGCCACGCCATTGCTGCCATCGGCCACGCTCGCGCCATCCGCAGCACCGCCGCCAACCGCCACGCCACCGGCACCACTGCCGGCCGCGGGTGCGGTTTCCAGCGAGGCCAGGCGATCGGACAGGCCACTGAACGCGCCATCCAGCGCGGTCAACGCGTCGCCCACATTGGTGTAGCTGCCGCCCTGGATGCTGTAGCTCGGCAGCACGAAGCCTCCCGCCGCGCTGTAACCGGCGCCGCCGCCGAACGCCGCGGCCATCTCGCCCATGCCGTCGACCGTGGCGCCGCCGGACAGGATCAGGGTGTCGGCCAGTGCGTGCAGCTGGGAGAGGTTCACCGCGTCGGTGTCCTCGGTGCCGGCGGCGATGTTGGTGAGCTGGCGCTCGGCGCCGGCCACGCCGAAGGACACGCTGTTGTCGCGATCGGCATAGCTGCCCGCGCCCAGCGCCACGCTGTTGAGGCCGACCGCCGCGGCGTTGTAGCCCACGGCCAGGCCGCCATCGCCGAATGCGCTGGCACCGGCACCGAACGCTGCCGCCCCCACTCCCGAGGCGCTGGCGATATAGCCCACTGCCGTGGCTTCATCGCCATCGGCGAACGTGCTGGCGCCCAGCGCCGTCGCGCTGGTGCTGGTGGACAACGCCTGCGCGCCCAGCGCGGTGCTGTACATCGCATCGGCATGGCTGTCGAAGCCCAGCGCCACGCCGTAATCGGACAACGCCCACGAGCCCGCGCCGACCGTCGTGCTGCCCAGCCCGTTGGCCTGGGTGGAGATGCCGCCGTTGGTCGCGCCGATGGCCACGCTCTGCTGGCCCTGCGCCAAGGCGGCTTCGCCCACCGCGATGCCGCCGTCGCCGACGGTCTGCGCGCCATAGCCCAAGGCCATGGCGAATGCGCCTGTGACTTCGCTGTAGCCGCCCAGGGCCACGCCGACCGTGCCGGTGACGTAGGCGCCATAGCCCACGCCCGTGCCCTGGATACCGGTGACATACGAGGACGCGCCCAGCGCGACGGCGCCATCGGCCATCGCGCCGGCCGAAGCCCCCATCGCCAGGCCGCCGCTGAAATCCGTATGCGCCGCCCAGCCCACCGCGGTGGAGGTACTGCCCGTGGCCGACGCTGCCGCACCCAGCGCCACTGCCCCGAAGCCGCTGCCGATCGCGCCGATCGAATCGCCGAACGCGCTGCCGAAGTAGCTGCCGCCGATCGCCACGGCCGACTGGCCGGTCGCCTGCGCGCCATCGCCCATCGCAATCGCGGTGTTTCCAGCCTGCACGTTATGGCCGATGGCGATGCCATACGCATCGCTGACCACGGCGCGCGAACCGAGCGCCACGCCGTAATTGCCAGTGGCCTCGGCGCTGCTGCCGGCGGCCAGTGATCCGGTGCCGCTGGCGGTGGCCGTATCGGTGCCGTCGCCGGCGCCGTTGGCGCTGAAATACAGGTCGTCGTCACCGATGTTCTGGGTCATCGACTTCAGCTGCGCGACGTTGACCGCGTCGGTGTCCTCGGTGCCGGCGGCCACGTTGGAGACCTGGCGCTCGGCGCCGGCCACACCGACCGAGACCGTGTTGTCGCGGTCGGCGAAGCTGCCTGCGCCCAGCGCGACGCTGTTGGCGCCGATCACCGCGCTGTTGGTGCCCAGTGCCAGGCCGCCATCGCCGAACGCGCTGGCGCCCGCGCCGAACGCAGACGCGCCCAGCCCCGAAGCACTGGCGATATAGCCGACCGCGGTGGCTTCATCGCCATCGGAGAAGCTTTGCGCACCCAGCGCAGTGGCGCTGGTGCTGGTCGAAATGGCCTGCGCACCCAGTGCGGTGGCGTACATGGCATCGGCATGGCTGTCGAAGCCCATGGCCACGCCGTAGTCGGACAGCGCCCACGAGCCGGCGCCGACCGTCACCGACCCCAACCCATTGGCCTGCGTATACACGCCGGCATTGCTGGCGCCGATCGCCACGCTCTGCTGGCCCTGCGCCAGCGCGCTTTCGCCCAGCGCCGTGGCGCCATCGCCCGAGGCGGTCGCGTAATAGCCCACCGCCACGCCGGCGAAGCCGTCGGCCTGGCCGAAGGTGCCGATGGCAACGGTCGCATCGTTGCTGGCCACGGTGCCGTAGCCCAGCGCGGTCGAGGCCGTGCCGGTGGCATAGGTCGAGCTGCCGAAGGCCGCCGCGTAGACGCCTTCGGCATGGGCCGAACTGCCCACCGCGACCGTGCCCGATTCGATGGCCGAAGAGGACCAGCCCAGCGCGGTGGAGGTACTGCCGGTCGCGCCGGCGTAGGCGCCCAGCGAGACCGCGCCGAAGCCGGTCGCACGCGCGCCGTCGGAGTCGCCATAGGTGCTGCCGAAGAAGCTGCCGCCGATCGCCACGGCCGATTGCCCCGTGGCCTGCGCGCCGTCGCCCATCGCGATGGCCGTATTGCCGGCGGTGACGTTGTGGCCGATGGCGATGCCGTAGGCGTCGGTCACCGTCGCGTGCGACCCGATCGCCACGCCGTAGTCGCCGGTGGCGTCGGCGCCGGCACCGACGGCCACGGCATTGGTTCCGCTGGCGGTGGCGTCATCGCTGCCATCGCCCAGGCCGTTGGCGGCAAAGTAGCTGGCCGCGGCTTCGGCCGACTGCGGCTGCACGGAAGTGGTGTCGTCGTCCTGCGTCGTGGCCGTGCCGGTCGCGCTGGCCTGCGTCGCCGGTGCCGCGGCCGCATTGCCCGAAGCCGGGGCCGTGGCAGCCGCTGGCAGGGCCAGCACCAGCAGCAACGCGGCGGTCAACGGATTGCAAGACAGCGCAGGCAGGATGCGATGGGACGACGTGCGCCCACGGCGCGCGGACGGCATGACAGAGCTGGGCATGGCGGTAGGTCCGGAAAGAGGATGGACACGCCGGCTTCCCCGCGCGGCGTGTGGTGATCCGGATTTAGGCGCAGCGGCCGCACGCGCTCAATGCCCGCAATCTCATGGCTGGCTCACGCTAGACTCACGGCCCATGGGGACATCACACCGCAGTCGGCTCTGGCGCGAACCGTGGGGCCTGCCACTGTGGCGCCAGGCGGTCGCCTGGCTGCGCCGGGTGCCGGCCACCGACTCGATCGATCGCCGCAACGCGCCGGCGCTGCAGGTGCTGCTGATCTTCCTGGGCACCGAGATCCCGCTCAACAAGGGCTACCACCTGCTGACCGCCTCGCGGATCCAGATGGACGCCACGCAACTGGCGGTGGACATCGGCACCGATGCGGCGATGACACTGGCGGCCTGGATCGGCGTGTGGCTGATCCGCCGTGGCAAGGTCAAGCCGGCCACGGCGTTGTTCATCGGCATCACCCTGTGCTCGGGCATCGCGGCCAACATCGCCTTCGGCTACCAGCTGCAGGCCTTCGATCCCTATCCGATGATGCTGCTGACCCTGGCCGCACTGGTGATCGGCCGCTGGGCGCTGTGGGCGGTGTACGTATGCATCCCGGGGATGTTCTGGCTGGGGATGGAAAGCCCGGAGGGCCAGGCCCCCGGTGGCCAGGGCAATCCCTTCCAGAACCTGCCGTCGCTGGCGATGAGCTACTTCATGATCACCCTGGTGCTGGACCGCACCGTGGAGGCGCTGCGCGAAGGCCTGTTCAGCGCGCGCCGCTCGGCCGAGCGCCTGCGCGTGGAAATGCGCGAACGCGAGCGCGTGCAGGAACGCCTGCTGCACCTGCAGAAGATCGAGTCGGTGGGCCACCTGGCCAGCGGCGTGTCGCACGACTTCAACAACATCCTCGGCGCGATCATCGGCTACACCGCCCAGCGCCATCGCCTGCATGAGCTGGACTTCGATCCGGTGACCGACGCGCAGGCCATGGGCGAGGCACTGGAAGGCGTTGAGCTGGCGGCGCAGCGCGGCGTGGCGATCAGCCGCAAGCTGTTGAGCTTCAGCCGACGCGAACTGGCGGTGCCCAGTGACTTCGATGTGGCCGGTGCATTGCGCGAACTGCAGCCGATGCTGCGCCAGCTGTTCGGCACGCACGTGCAGGTACAGCTGGTCACGCCGCCGGCGCCGTGCGTGGTGCACCTGGACCGCGCGCAGTTCGATCTGGTGATGCTCAACTTCGCCGCCAATGCGCGCGATGCGATGCCCGAGGGCGGTACGTTCACCATCGAGGTGTCGATCGAGCAGGCGCAGGTGGTGCTGCGCCTGTCCGATACCGGCATCGGCATGCCGGCCGAGGTGATGCAGCAGGCGTTCGAACCGTTCTTCACCACCAAACCCGCGGGCCAGGGCACGGGCCTAGGCCTGGCGGTGGCGCAGGAGCTGACCCAGCAAAGCGGCGGGAGCCTGTGGGTGGACAGTGCGCCCGGCCAGGGCACGCGCTTCACCCTGCGCCTGCCGCAGGTGGCCGCGCCGCTTACGGTCCCTGCGGGTTGAACAGGTAACCGGCGCCGCGTACGGCGGTGAGCGGCAAAGCCATGCCGGCGCGGTCCTGCACTTTCTGCCGCAGCCGGTGCAGCAGCGCGTCGAGCCGGTGCGGATCGATCTCCAGGCCCATGTCGCCGCCCAGGGTGTCCAGCAGCGATTCGCGCGAGACCAGCTTGCCGCGCGTACGCCACAGGCACAGCAACACGCGCCGCTCGGACTGGGTCAGCGCCACCGCCTTGCCGTCCGGCGAGAACAGGCACCAGCCATCGTCCTGCAGTTGCCACTCGGCCGGGCCGGCGACCGGCGCAGCCTCGGGGCGGGTGAGCCGGCGCGCCACGCTGAACAAGGTCGCGGCCAGCATCTCGATTTCCACCGGCTTGGTGAGATAGGCATCGGCGCCCTGGCTCAGGCCCCGCACCTTGTCCGGCGAGGTGTCGCGGCCGCTCAGGATCACGATGCCCATGCCGGGCCGGCCAGCCTGCAGCTCGCGGGTCAGGCTGAAGCCATCGCCGTCGGGCAGGCCGATATCCAGCACGATCAGGTCGAAGCTGCCGCGTTCCAGCGCTGCATGCAGCTGGGCCACGGTGCGCATCGGCTCCACGTCAAAGCCGTGCCGCGTCAGGCCGGGCACCAGCACGCGATCGCGCAGCACGTCGTCGTCTTCCAGCAGCGCCAGGCGCAGCGCGGTGGAAACGGTCGTGGCGGCGGGCGGCGTGGCGGTCTGACTCACGGAACGGTGGGACTCGGGCAGGTGCGAAGGTCGGCTGGCACGCGGCACGGCTGGCCGCGAGCCCCGCATCCTGCGGGTCGCCCGGAGTATCCCCCGAGCCCGTCCTCGCCGGCAATTCACCGGCAGCGCCTGCCCCTCACCACGGCAGGCGGCCGCCTTCGGTGAAGAAGCTGCCGGTGCCCAGCTCGGACAGCGCCACGCGGGCGACGGTGGTGGCGGCCTGCTCGACGGTGAGCGTGCCGCTGTGGCCGTTGAGGTCGGTGGCGGTGTAGCCGGGATTCACCGCGTTGACCGCGAAGCCTTCCGCGTACAGCTCCTTGGACAGCAGCACGGTAAAGGCGTTGAGCGCGCTCTTGGAGGAGCAGTAGCTCAGCCCGTTGACGAAGGCGTACTTGAAGTTGGGATCGCCATGCAGCGTGGCCGAACCCAGCTCGCTGGAGACATTGACGATGCGCTTGAGCGTGCCAGCACGCAGCAGCGGCAGCATCGCCTGGGTCACCAGCACCGGGCCGAAGACGTTGGTCTCAAAGGTGCCACGCAGCGATTCCAGCGTGGCCTTGGACGGCGGCTCGACATCCAGCGCGATGCCGGCGTTGTTGATCAGCACGTCGAGCTTGCCGCTTCCCTGTTGCACGGTGTCGGTGGCGGCCTGCAGTGCGCGCGCGTCGGTCACGTCCAGCGCCAGCACGCGGATGTCCAGCCCGGCGGGCAGGCTGTCGCGGGCGGCGTGTCCACGCGCGGCATCGCGGCTGCCCAGGTAGACGGTCCAGCCGGCGTTGGCCAGCTGCTTCACCAGGCCCAGGCCGATGCCCTTGTTGGCGCCGGTGACCAGGGCGACGGGCGCAGTCGGTGTATTCATGGTCGGTGTCCTTGCGTTGTCTTCGGGGACACCCAAGATATGGAGGATCTTCCAGCGTGGGAATTCGCATTCCATGAGCGCCCTGCCCGACGCCCTGCAAGCCCGCAAACAGCCGCTCCAGTCGCGTTCCAAGGCGACGGTGGAGGCGATCCGCGAGGCCAGCTTTCAGGTTCTGATCGCCCACGGCCTTGCAGGCAGCACCACCACGCGCGTGGCTGAACGCGCCGGCGTCTCGGTCGGCACGCTGTACCAGTACTACCGCAACCGCAGCACCATGCTGGCCGCTTTGCTGGAATGGCATCTCGATACGGTGGCCACCGCGGTGGAAGATGCCGGCGCGCGCGTGCAGGGCGCCACGCTCGATGACACGGCCACCGCCATCGTTGAGGCCTTCGTCGCCGCCAAGCTGGAACACGAGGAGATCTCGCTGGCGCTGTATGCCATCGCTGAAATGCACGGCGGCCCCGCGCTGGTCGCCGCCGGCCGCGTGCGCATGGAACAGGCGATCATCGCGATGCTTGGCGCGACGCGTGACGCGCGCTTTGCCGATGCGCCGCAAGTCGCAGGCGTGCTGCTTGGCGCCCTGGTCGGGCCGATGTGCGACCTGCTCAATGCCGGCGCGCCGGCCGATCGCGTGGCGCCGCTGCGCATGCAACTCACCCTGCTGGCGCGCGGCTATCTGGCCGCGGCCAGGGTGCAGGCGTGAGCGCGCTGCTGGCGCTGGCTGCGACGGACGCCACGCCGCACGACCTGCGCGATTTCATCGAACGGCACGACCGGATCTTCGTGCTCACCGGCGCTGGCTGCAGCACCGATTCGGGCATTCCCGACTACCGCGACCGCAACGGCGACTGGAAGCGCGCGCAGCCGGTCACCTACCAGGCCTTCATGGGCGAACTGGCCACGCGCCAGCGTTACTGGGCGCGCAGCCTGGTGGGCTGGCCGCGCTTCCTGGCCGCGCAACCCAACGGCGTGCACCACGCGCTGGCCACGCTGGAAGCCCGTGGCCAGGTCTCGATGCTGCTCACCCAGAACGTCGACCGCCTGCACCAGGCCGCCGGCAGTCGCGAGGTGGTCGACCTGCATGGTCGGCTGGACGTGGTGCGCTGCATGGGCTGCGAACGGCGCACGCCGCGCGAGGAGTTCCAGCACGCGCTGATCGACCGCAATCCCGGCTGGCTGGAACTGGAGGCCGGCATCGCACCCGATGGCGACGCGGACCTGGAGGCGGACTTCGCCACATTCGACATCCCCGCGTGCACACACTGCGGCGGCGTACTCAAGCCCGATGTCGTCTATTTCGGCGAGAACGTGCCGCGCGAACGCGTGCAGGCCGCGCAGCATGCGCTGGCGCACAGCGATGCGCTGCTGGTGGTGGGCTCGTCGCTGATGGTCTATTCGGGCTTTCGTTTCGCGCAGTGGGCGCACAAGGCCGGCACGCCGATCGCCGCATTGAACCGCGGCCGCACCCGCGCCGATGCGCTGCTCACGCTCAAGGTGCAGCACGATTGCGCGGAAGCGCTGGCGTTTCTGCTGGCCTGATTGCGCCATGCCCTTGTGGGAGCTGCTTCAGCAGCGATACGGCGTGATCGATCAAGCGGCTGCCACACCAGAGGTAAGGCGTGTCTAAACCACGTGACACGCTGCGCCGCAGGCATGACGCAGTGATCCACCCGTCCGGTTGAGCCGGCCCCGCGCGCGCAGTGCAATAGTGCTCTTGATCGCCAACAGGATTGCCACGTGAGCCAGCTGTTCTCGCCCCTTGCCCTGGGGCCGCTGTCCCTGTCCAACCGCATCGTGGTCGCGCCGATGTGCCAGTACTCGGCCGAGGAGGGCTGCACCAGCGACTGGCACGCGCAGCACCTGGGCACCCTGGCCCAGTCCGGCGCCGGCCTGCTGATCGTCGAGGCCACCGCGGTCGAGCCGCGCGGGCGCATCACCTGGGGCGATGTGGGCCTGTACGACGACGCCACCGAAGCCGCGCTCAAGGCCACGGTGACTTCGCTCCGGCGCTGGTCACCAATGCCGCTCGGCATCCAGCTGGCCCATGCCGGCCGCAAGGCCTCCACGCACAAACCCTGGGATCACGGCGGCGCCGCGATCGCGCCGGAGGGCGAACATGGCTGGCAGACGGTGTCGTCGACCGCGCGGCCGTTCAATGAAGGCGATCCCGCACCGCAGGCATTGGACCAGGCCGGCATCGACGCGATCGTGCAGGCCTTCGTCGACAGCGCGGTGCGGGCGCACCGGCTCGGCTTCGACCTGATCGAACTGCACGGCGCACATGGCTACCTGCTGCATCAATTCCTGTCGCCACTCAGCAACGATCGCCAGGATGCCTACGGCGGCACGCTGGAAAATCGCCTGCGCTTTCCGCTGCAGGTGTTCCACGCGGTGCGCGCCGCGGTGCCGGCCAGCGTGGCGGTGGGCATGCGCATCTCGGCCAGCGACTGGGTCGAGGGCGGCTGGGATGTCGCCCAGAGCGTGGCGCTGGCGCAGGCGCTGGAAGCCCGCGGCTGCAGCTATCTGCATGTTTCCAGCGGCGGCCTGGACCCACGCCAGCAAATCAAACCGGAAGACGGCTACCAGGTGCCATTCGCCAGCGACATCAAGGCCACGCTGAGCACGATGCCGGTGATCGCGGTGGGCCTGATCACCGAGCCGCGCCATGCCGAGCGCATCGTCGCCGAAGGCAAGGCCGATGCGGTCGCCCTCGCCCGCGGCCTCCTCTACGACCCGCGCTGGCCTTGGCATGCAGCGGCCGAACTCGGCGCGACCGTGCACGCTTCGCCGCAGTACCTGCGCTGCCAGCCGCGCAGCGCCAAGGGCCTGTTCGGCTGAGTCGCCGCGCGCCTTTCATACGATCGACACCACACGAGGCATGACGATGGATATCGGATTCCTGGGCCTGGGCGCGATGGGCGCGCCGATGGCGCGCAACCTGCTCAAGGCCGGTCACACGCTACATGTGTGGAATCGCAGCCCGGGCCCGCGCGAAGCCCTGCAACAGGACGGCGCATTGACGTACGCCACGCCCCGCGACGTTGCCATCGCGCCGGTGGTGTTCTCGATGCTGGCCAACGACGAGGCCGTGCGCAGCGCGGTGCTGGACGACGGCCTGCTCGACGCGCTGCCGGCCGGCGCAGTGCACGTGAACATGGCCACCGTCTCGGTCGCCCTGGCGCGCGAGCTGGCCGCGCTGCACCAGGCCCGCGGCGTCGGCTATGTCGCCGCGCCGGTGATGGGCCGCCCCGATGTCGCCCAGGCCGGCAAACTCAACCTGATGGTCGCCGGCACGCCCGATGCCATCGCCCGCGTGCAACCGCTGCTGGATGTGCTGGGCGCGAAGACCTGGCCGTTCGGCGAAGCGCCCGAGCAGGCCAATGCGATCAAGCTGGCGGTGAACTTCTGCCTGGCCAGCGCGGTGGGCACGATGGGCGAGGCCAGCGCCTTCGTCCGCGGCCACGGCCTGGCGCCGGCGGATTTCATCGAGCTGATCACCAGCACCGTGTTCGCCGCGCCGGTGTACCAGGGCTACGGCGGCCTGATCGCCCGCGAGCAGTACAGCCCGGCCGGCTTCAAGCTGGCGCTGGGTTTGAAGGATGTCCGCCTGGCACTGGCCGCCGGCGAAGCCACGCAGGTGCCGATGCCATTGGCCAGCACGCTGCGCGACGGCCTGCTCGAAGGCGTGGCCCACGGCGATGGCGAACTGGACCTGGCCGCGCTGGCCAAGGTCAGCGCGCGTCGCGCGGGACAGCGCTAGTCATCCTGTCACCACGGCGCGCATCACGCGCCGTATGATCGAGGCTTCACCCAAGGAGCTCCACATGAAGACACGGATGTTGTTCGCCCTGCTGTTGCCGTTGCTGGCCGCCTGCGCCACCCATCCCGATGCCCGCCTGGGCAACGCCGATACCATCGCCCCGCGCCAGGCCATCGAACGCGCCGCCGATGCCGCGCCCAAGGTGGTCACCGGGACCTTCGCCATGCCGGTGCGTGCCACTGGCATGCAGCACGGCATCACCTTCCTCAACTCGGAAGCGGACTACCGCGACCAGCGCAACCTGACCATCGCCATCACGCCAATGGCCGCGCAGGCGCTGGAAGACCGCTTCGACGCGCCGCTGTCCAAGGCGCTGGTGGGCAAGGACATCGTCGTGAAAGGCGCGGCGCGCCGGGTCAAGATTTATTTCATCGATGACGACGGCAAGGCCACCGACAAGTACTACTACCAGACCCATGTCCAGGTCACCGCGGCCGACCAGCTGCAGCTGGCCACCGCGCACAGTTGAACACGCGCCCGCGCCGCCCGGCGCGGACCGTGACCGCACGCGCGGTTGGGTTGCAGCGCGGCTTGAGCATCGCCACGCGCTGCGGCTAAGGTGGAGGCACGCGCCGCCGATCCTCGCGGCGCGGTGTCATGGGAGGACACATGCAGGCTGGTTCCATGCCATCGGTGCGGGCATCGCGCACCCCCGGGTGCCGCGCGTGACCGCATCGGCGCAACCGCATTCGTCCGAGGTCATCGGCCCGGATCATCCGGAACATCCCGAGCACCGGCTCTACGAACAGATCGCCCGCGGCGTGCACCAGCTCGACGCCGAGGTCGGCCGCGCGCCGGACGAGGCCAGCGCGCGCATGATCGCCCGGCTGATGCCGCTGGCCCGCGAGAAGGGCTTCCGCCGCGTGGATCACGTGGTGCTGAGCCGCCACATCGGCCTGGTGGAACAGGGCGAAAACGTGTTCCTGGTCCAGGGTCGGCTGGAGGACCCGGGCCACAAGCGCGCCTTCATCACCACCCAGGAAGCGGTGGAGACGCCGGTTGCCGATTCGCTGGCGCGGCTGGACGCAGCCAACGCGCGGCGCAGGAATCGACGCAAACGCAGCCACGACGAACAAGACGACGACTGAAACCATCGGCCGCAAACCGGGCATCGGGCCTTAAAATCCCGGGCCTATGCCCCGCGACCACATCCTCACCCTCTCCTGCCCTGACCGCACGGGCATCGTCTACCGCGTCAGCGGCCTGTTGTTCGAAACCGGCTGCAACATCCTGGATGCCCAGCAGTACGGCGATGCCGATACGGGGCGGTTCTTCCTGCGCGTGCACTTCGACCTGCCACCGGCGCTGGACGCCGACGCGCTGCGCGCGCGCTTCGCGCCGCTGGGCGAAGAGTTCGCGATGGACTGGCAGATCCGCGACGCCAGCGCCAAGGCGCGCCTGCTGGTGCTGGTCAGCAAGCACGGCCACTGCCTCAACGACCTGCTGTTCCGCACCCACAGCAAGCAGCTGAAGGTGGAGATCGCCGCGGTCGCCTCCAACCATCCCGACTTCGGCCCGCTCAGCGCGTCCTACGACGTGCCGTTCCACCACCTGCCGGTCGATGCCGGCAATCGCGTCGAACAGGAACAGGCGATCATCGACCTGGTCGAACGCGAGCGCATCGACCTGGTGGTGCTGGCGCGCTACATGCAGATCCTGTCGCCCAAGCTGTGCGCAGCGCTGGCCGGGCGCGCGATCAACATCCACCACAGCTTCCTGCCCAGCTTCAAAGGCGCGCAGCCGTACCACCAGGCGCACGCGCGCGGGGTCAAGATCATCGGCGCCACCGCGCACTACGTGACCCCGGACCTGGACGAAGGCCCGATCATCGAGCAGGACGTGGCCCACGTGAATCACGCCATGACTCCGCGCGACCTGGTCCGCCTGGGCAGCGATATCGAATCGGTGGTGCTGTCGCGCGCCGTGCGCCGGCACGTGGAGCACCGCATCCTGCTCAACGGCCACCGCACCGTGGTGTTCCGCTGATGGCCTCCTGGTTGCTGCTCGCCTTGCTGGCGCTGGCCGCGGGCCTGGTCTTGGCCCTGGTGGCCGTGGGCATCAAGCTGCTGCTGGAGAAGCGCAAGCGCTGAGCCGAGCTTGTGGGAGCTGCTCTACATCGCCGCTGAAGCGGCTCCCACATCATCCACATGCACGCATCACGACGCGCGGTGATGCCAGGCGCTAGGCTGCGACTTCCACACCAACAAGGGAGCCACGCATGAGCACGCCGATCTATCACGTGGTGGGTAGCTACCTGTCGCCCTACGTGCGCAAGGTGCTGGTGTGCATGGACCTCAAGGGCCTGCGCTACACCATCGATCCGATCGCGCCGTTCCTGGGCGGCGATGAATTCGAACAGCTCAGTCCACTGCGCCGCATCCCGGTGCTGATCGACGGCCCGCGTGTGATCAACGATTCCAGCGTGATCTGTCAGTACCTGGAGGATCGCCACCCCACGCCATCGCTGTATCCGGTCGACATCGGCGAACGCGCCCAGGCGCGCTGGCTTGAGGAATACGCCGACGCGCGCCTGGGCGAGGTCATCGTGGCGAAGATGTTCTACCAGCGCGGGCCCAAGCGCTTCCTGTTCAAGGAAGCCACTGACGAAACCGCCTTCAACCACGCGCGCGATGTCGAACTGCCCGCCTGCCTGGACTGGCTGGAACCGCAGATGCCGGCCGACGGCTTCCTCCTGGGCGCACTTTCGATTGCCGATATCGCCATCGCCAGTTTCTTCCGCAATGCCGCCTTCGTGCGCTTCGAGATCGACGCCATGCGCTGGCCGCGCAGTGCGGCGTGGCTGCAGCGCATGTTCGCCCTGCCCGCGTTCGCGCGGCTGGCGAAGATCGAGGACACCATCGCCCGCGTGCCGCTGCCGGAGCAGGCGCCGGTCCTGCGCGCGCTGGGCGAGCCGGTGAGCGCAGAGACGCTCGGCACAACGATGCCACGCAAGGGCGTGATGCGGCTGGATTAGGCGAACGTCCGCTGACTGAAGCCGCGATGGCCCAGCTCGGCTATTCCACGGCGTCCAGGAAACGCGCGGAGCCACTGATGCGCCGAACTTGATGCGCGCGCGGATGCCAGGCCATCGATAGCGTGAAGTCCGGGAACTCGAACGGCAGATCGAAGAGGTCCAGCTGCGCGGCGTAGCGCGCCAGCAGCCGGAGCGGCAACGCCGCCACGCCATCGGTGCTCGACACCAGCAAGGCCGCCTGGTTGTAGCGCTCCACGGTCAGCGCGGCGCGCGGTACGTGGCCAGATCCCGTGGCGCGGCCTCACGCGGATGGCGCTTCGCCAACCACGACCCCGGCGCCCGCGATTCCTGCATGTTCAGACGAGAAGGACCGCGACGACTGCGAGGATCGCGGCCGTCGTCAGCAGGAATGAGGCCAATACCAACCAGAAGGCCCTGAACAACCCCGCCGCGTTGAGCGTGCGAAACGCGTCGGTTCTTGCCGCCAGATACCAGCCGACACTCGTGCAGCACAACACGATGCCGGCCATGTGCCAGCGCACTTCGTGCGAGCGGACCAGGGCTTCACCGACCGCCAGTGCCAGGACGAACGGACACACCAGGAACGCCTGGATCGAGAACGGCTCACGCAGGGTCTCGCGCGTGACGGCAATACGCTGGCGTCGTAATGTCCCAAGCGACGCACCGAGTGCGAAGACGCAGAAGATGGCGGATCGCGTCAGCATCAGGCGTTCGTCGCTGCCAAACAGCAACGGCGCGACGGGCGAGCTGCTATTGGGCAGCGCTTGCCGCGTCACCAGCTCGATCGCATGCGCGAGCCCGACCGTGAGGATGAGCATTAGGACGGGGCTGATGGTCGCCTGGAACCTGCTGTCCTGCGGTTTGAGCAACTCTTCGCGCGTGTAGCGCGCCATCTGCCCGGGGTGACGCAGGATCTTCCAGAAGGTTCTGGGATAGAAGACCAGCCAACCCACCAGCTCGTAGAGAAACTCTTCGAGTGAACGCAGCAAGCGGATCAGATCCATGCGCCAGGGCTCCAAGCTCAGCGACGCGATCATGGGATGGAGATCCTGATCGGCCCCCTCAGCTTAGCAAGCTTACAGAGGGCACCGAGAACCCAGCCGCGCGTTCGTCCGGCGCTGGGCGCCGTTTCATCTTTTCGCCGGCAACCCCATCTTCTCCAGCGTGAGGGTTTCATCGGCGCGCCCCCCAAGCCGCCATCGGTCGGCGATGCGGAGATCACCCATATCGCCGGCTGCGCGCTGGGGAGGTCACCAGGTGCGCGCGTGTGGCTCTGGCTGGGACGATGGCATGGCGCAAGATGAAGTGCGGCGACTGGCGCGCGCCGACGTCACGCCCGAAGACGCCGATCTTGTGCTGCCGACCCGACTGCATGTCGATCACATCGGCTGGAGCACGATTTTATCGCCCTGTCTTCGGCTAGCGAGACCGCACTGTTCGGCGGCGACGTCATGCACCACCCGGTGCAACTCGCGCAGCCGGACTGGAACTCCGTCTTCTGCGCCGACCCGCTCCAGGCGCGTCGCTCACGCGCGTGGGTGCGGGATTACATCGAGAAGGAGCGCGCGCTTTATTTCAGCTCGCATTTCGCCGATACGTCGGTCGTGCGGCATGACGCCGCAGGTGAGGAAGAGGCTTGGGCGTTCGTATAGTTCGGCGTGGTAGATCGCCGCGAAGATGTCATTGGCTCAGAAACCCCTAGCAGCAAGATAACTTGCTGTCCAAATTCGGCTGAAGGTGAAGTTAGCGTTCGACGCCCTTATGTAATTCGGATCTGATCCTGGATATTTCGCTCAAGAACTTTGCAAGCGAGGCGAACGCAGGACCGTCCCCCCAAGAGATCGCACCAGAGTGCTTGTTGATGATGATGGGACTCTTGTCCGGAACAGCAGCCACTCCAATTAAAGGCGTGACTTTCCAAACCGCTCCCTCGTCCGCTGCGCCATACGCGGTTCCGCAACCCACGATGTAAGTAGCGAAGTACAACTTGGCGATGGCGTCGGCTTCGTATTTAGAGATTCCACTCTGAAGATCCGCTCCACGTGCAGTTAGAAACAGCGCGTTGTCTGTGGCAGCCTTGGCTCGCATGATCGCGTCCACATCAAGTGGACGACGGGCCTGCCCCTCCGCGGCAAAGCACGCGAGCACGAATGTCAGAGCTAGCAGCAGGCGAAGAATCATCACTTGAGTCTCTGGACTACGCTCCATTGGCAGTGACCAAAAGCCAAACGCGGCTTTTGGTCGACAGACAGCTTGCGTCGCAATCACTAATCAATGTTTGATGAACCCATCAGGTGGTGATTCGCGCGATGAGCGGGTCTTAAACATCGATGTGGCCACGCGACGAATAATCTGCGTCCACCTTAAGTCGACCACCATCAGATGATGGCACAGCGACTGTTAGCCATAACGGATTTTCAGGCTGGATGAAGGCGCGAATCCCAACTCATCCAGCATTGATGGGCCTAAAGCTTCGCCGTCAAGCCCATCTTCTCCAGCGTGAGAGTTTCATCCGCGCGGCCCCAGCCGCCGTCGGCGACCTCTTCGACCAGGACCATGCTGTAGGGGCGCACGCCTTCGCCGAAGTACTCGACGAAGATCGCGGTGGTGCGGTGGATGATCTCTTCCTTGCGGGCGGCATCGAGGATGCCCTCGGGGAACTTGTAGTTGGCGAACGGCATGACATGTCTCCTTCGGTTTGAGCGCCGCGCAGGATGCGCGACGGATGAAGCAATCAGCTAATAGCGGGCTGCAGCAGGTCGCCCAGGCCGACGCGGCGCAGGAACTCGGCGCGCACGCGGTCGGCCACGGCGTTGACCACGGCGGCGCCGTCGTCGGACGGATCGACATGCACGCGGAACGGGCGCTGCCCGGCCGGTGTGTTGACGATGCCGACCATCGCGCTGGCGACCTCGGCCACGTCTGCATCAGGCGGTTCGGCCGCGGCGAGGCCGTCGTTGGCCTGCTGTGCGAGCCCACGCGTGGCGCCCTCGGCGTATTCGGCGGCGCGCGCGGCATCGGCCGGCGTGCCGCTGTGGGCGAAGTGGTTGGTGCCCTGGGTGAAGGCACCGGGCACCAGGATGCTGGTCTCGATGCCCCAGCGCGCCAGCTCACTCGCATAGCTCACCGCCAGCGCGTCCATCGCCGCCTTGGCCGCGAAGTACGGCGCGAGGAACGGTGGCGTGCCGCCGCGTGTGCTGGAGCTGCCGACCCATAGCAGCAGGCCGCTACGCTGGCGGCGCAGCTGCGGCAGCGCGGCGCGGTTGACGCGCTGGGTGCCGAGCACGTTGACGTCGTAGAGCTGCGCGTACTGCTCGGGCGTGAACGCTTCGGCCGGGCCGAACACCATGTGCGCGGCGTTGTGGACCAGCACGTCCAGGCGGCCGTGGTCGGCCATGATCTGGGCGATGGCGGTATCGGCCGAATCCTGCGATTGCACGTCCAATTCCAAAGTGCGCAAGTCGACGCCGTGTTGGATGGCGTGCTCGTGCGCGGCCTGCACTTGCGCTGCATTACGACCCAGCGTGTCGCGCATGCTGGCGTAGACGGTGTGGCCTGCCGCGGCCAGCGCGCGGGCGCCGAGTGCGCCGAAGCCGCTGGACGCGCCGGTGATCAGGACGATTTTCTTGTCGTGCTGCGTGTTCATGGCATGACTTCTCCGTCGACGCGGCCCGCGGGCCACGCCTGTGTGGATACAAACGGGACGGCGGGGTGCGGCTTAGGCGAAGCCGCCGTTGGCGCGCAGCACCTGAGCGTGGACCCAGCCACCGTCATGGCCCGCGAGGAAGGCGACCACCGCGGCGATGTCATCCGGCGTGGCCAGGCGCTCCAGCGGCGGCAGCGTGGCCAACTGGGCGATCTGCTCCTCGCTCTTGCCGGTCAGGAACAGCTCGGTGCCGGTCGGGCCGGGCGCCACCGCGTTGACGGTGATGTTGCGGCCGCGCAGCTCGTTGGCCAGCACTTTCACCAGGCCTTCGACGCCGGCCTTGGTCGCGATGTACGGCCCGTAGTTCGGGAAGGACTTGGCGATCACGCTGGTGGACACGGCGACGATGCGGCCGCCTTCGGCCACGTGCTGCGCGGCCTGGGCCAGCACCAGGAAGGCGCCCCGCAAGTTGGTGGCGACCATCGCGTCGAACTTGTCCAGGCTGTCGGCCTTGATCGGCGCCATGTCCATCACACCGGCGCTGTTGACCACCACGTCCAGGCGGCCGAAGCGCTCCAGCGTCTTGGCGAACAGCGCTTCCACCGCCGCCGCGTCGGCCACATCGGCCTGAACCGCGATGGCCTGGCCGCCGGCGCCGGTGATGGCGTCCACGGTCTCGGCCGCCTTGGCGGCGTTGCCGGCATAGCCGACCACCACGTTGAAGCCGTCGGCGCCCAGGCGATGGGCGATGGCGCGGCCGATGCCGCGGGAAGCGCCGGTGACCAGCGCAGTCTTGTTCGAAGTGCTCATGGGGAAAGTCCTCATCGTGTGCCGGCTGGGCCGGCGGGATGGGCACAGTCTGGCTATTGAGCGTGACTGGATAAACCAGTGCCAGTTGCCAGAACCATTCAATCTGGGACAACAATGGCAGCATGGACCGCTTCGATTCCCTGCACCTGTTCGTCCGCATCGTGGAGCTGGGCAGCTTCACCCGTGCGGCCGCCGAGCTGGCGCTGCCGCGCGCCACCGCCACCCACGCGATCAAGCAGCTGGAAGCGCGCCTGGGCAGCCGCCTGCTGGAGCGCACGACCCGCCAGGTCCGCACCACCGCCGACGGCCAGGCCTTCTACGAGCGTTGCGTGCACCTGCTCGCCGAGCTGGAGGAAGCCGAAGGCGCGCTGCGTAATGTCGCCGCCCGCCCGCGCGGCAGCGTGCGCGTGGAAATGCACGGCAGTCACGCGGTGCAGCTGGTGCTGCCGCGGCTGCACGAGTTCCATGCGCGCTATCCGGACATCGCGCTGGTGATCAGCAGCGGCGACCGGCTGGTGGACCTGGTGCGCGAGGGCGTGGACTGCGCGCTGCGCAGCGGGCCGCTGCGCGATTCGTCGCTGGTGGCGCGGCGCGTGGGCACGCTGCATGAAGTGGTCTGCGCCAGCCCCGGTTACCTCGCCACGCATGGCACGCCCACGCATCCGGAGCAATTGGCGCAGCACCAGGCGGTCGGTTTCTTCGCGCCCAACCACGACATCGACTATCCGTTCGCGTTCCTCATCGACGGCAAGCCGCGCGACTTCCCTATCGGTGGCTGGCTCAAGGTCAACGAGTCGCGCAACTACGTCGCTGCCGCGGTGCAGGGCCACGGCCTGATCCAGATCCCGCCGCTGGGCGTGGCCGACGAACTGGCCAGCGGCGCGCTGGTGCAGGTGCTCGCCGAGTGGGCGCCGCCGCCGATCCCCGTGCACCTGCTGCTGCCCAGCCGACATCCCCCGCCACGCGTGCGGGCCTTCGTCGACTGGGTGACGCAGGTGTATGCCGATGCGCTGGGCTGAGCAGCACATCGTTTGAGCGCGTAGAAGCGCGCCGCCATGTGCAATGACACGGCGGCGGCAGCGGTCAGCGCTTGAGGTTGCGATCCAGGAATTCCAGCATCGCTTTGGCGATGGCATCCCCATGCGTTTCGATCGCGAAGTGCCCCGTGTCCACGAACTGCACGTCCGCCTTCGGCAGATCGCCCTTGAACGCTTCCGCGCCTGCGGGCACGAAGAACGGATCGTGCTCACCCCAGATCGCCAGCAACGGTGGCTGGTATTGGCGGAAGTACGCATGTAGCTGCGGGTACTGCTTGATGTTCTCGCCGTAATTGGCGAGCAGGTCGATCTGCGGCGTCTCGCCGATGCGGGCGATCGCTGCCGAGGCCAGCTGGTAGGGTTCCGGCGCGATCAGCGAAGGATCCTTGACCCCTTCCTGGTACTGCCACTGGATCATCTCGGGCGAATTGAAGTGGCGCAGCGCCTCGCGATTCTCGGCGGTCGGATGCGCCCAGGCCTTACGCGCGTCGGCCCAGCCCGCGCTCAGGCCCGCCTCGTAGGCATTGCCGTTCTGGCTGACGATCGCGGTGATTTTTTCCGGATGCTTCACCGCCAGCCGCCAGCCCACCGGCGCGCCGTAGTCGAAGACGTACATCGCATAGCGGTCGATGCCCTTGGCGACGGTAAAGGCATCGATGACCGAGGTCAGCCGATCAAAGGTGTAGTCGAAGTGCGTCCCGGCCGCGACCTCGGTCTGGCCGAAGCCCGGCAGGTCCGGCGCGACGACGTGGTAGCGCTGCGCCAGCACGGGGATCAGGTTGCGGAACATGTAGGACGAGGCGCCGAAGCCGTGCAGCAGCAAGACGGTGGGCGCATCTGCAGGGCCGGCCTCGCGATAGAAGACGCGCACGCCCTGGATCTCGATGGTGTCGTGGTGGACCTGGGGGGCAGCGTCGAACGCAGCAGCCTGGAAGGCGCTGCCCAGCAAGGCGGTTGCGGCGAGCGTGTGCTTGATGTTCATGGGAAATCCTCCGTCAACGGGCTAAAAGTAACCTGATAAATATCATTTCACAGGTTACTTGATCCCAGTTTAGGCATGCCCGTGATAACCTGTCAAACATCAATTAAGAGGTTACTTCGATGGCAACGGACCGAGCCGCGCCCCATCCCGGCGAGCCGCCCCTGATCGGCGATCACCTGGCCATGGATCTGCTCAACACCCAGGTCCGCAGCAACGGGGAGGACGTCGATCTCTGGCGCACGGGCGAAGACGTGGCAGCCTGGATGGCGCGATTGGGGCTGGATGGCGCGGACTCGGGCGTCGGCACGCCCGAGACGCTGCTGGCGCAAGCCAAGGCATTGCGGGCGCTGGCGCGCGGGCTGGTCGCCAGCCGCAAGGCGGGCGAGCCCGTGCAACTGGATGCACTCAATCAGCACCTGCATGCCTACCGCAGTACGCCGCATTTGGCGCGCGACGTGGATGGCCACTTCGTGCTGCAACGACGGGCGGCAAATGACGACGCTGAGGCGCGGCTTGGCCCGGTCGCCGAGTCCGTGGCCTCGCTACTGGTGGAGGGGGATTTCGCGCTCGTCAAACAGTGCGAACACCCCGACTGCATCCTCTGGTTCTACGACCGCACCAAGTCGCACAAGCGCCGCTGGTGCAGCATGGCCCAGTGCGGCAACCGGCATAAGGCCGCGCAGTTCAGGAAGCGCAACAGCGACGCTCCGTAAGGACGCCGCTTGCAGCGGCTGGCGTGGTGCGTCAGTCGCCCACGCGCACCTTGCGCCCAGTCATGCGCAGCACGCCGTAGATCAGCACCAACGCAATCAGGGCGACGCCGATGGCGTGCCATTCCTTCGAGGTCAGGGTGGTGACGATGGCGACCATCGCGGCCACGGCCAGCAGCGGGATCAGCGGGCCGCCCCACAGCAAGAAAGGCTCACCGCGCTCGCGCAGGTCCAGGCGCTGGGCCTGCCAGGCGGCGATGGAGACCAGCAGGTAGACCAGGCAGTTGGAGCCGCCGGACACCAGCGCCAGCGCATCGAAGCTGCCGCCCAGCGCCAGCATCCACGCCAGCAGCGCGTGCACCACCAGCGCCAGCAGCGGCACGCGATAGCGCGGGCTGACCTTGGCGAAGGCCGACGGCAGAAAGCCATCGCGGCCCAGCGCGAACAGCGAGCGCGAGGATGCCAGCAGGTTGCCCAGCACGAAGCCAGCCATCGACACGCACGCGGTGATCAGCAGCAGCACGCGCGCCGGCGCCCACAACGCGGCGGCGGTGTCGGCCAGCGGCACGCCGCTCTTGGCCAGCATCGGGCCCAGCAGGCCCTGGCCGACGATCTGCAGGCCCAAGTACAGCGCCACCACCAGCAGGATCGCCACCAGCGTGGCGCGCGGCACGTTGCGCGAGGGATCGCGCACTTCGCCAGAAGGAATCAGCGCGGTCTCCACGCCCGAGTAGGCGAAGATCACCAGCACCATCGACATGCCCAGCGCGCTCCACGACGGCACTTCGCCCGGCAGGAAGCTGACCTGGCTCCAGTCCACAAACCAGATCCCGCACGCCACCAGGATAAACAGGGGCGTCAGCTTGACCGTGGCCAGCACCGCGATCGCGCGCGCGCCCAGCTTCACGCCGAAGGCGTTGAGCGCAAACAGCACCGCGTACAGGGCGGTGATCAGCGCGATGCGCGCCGTCGGCGTGCCCAGCGAAGGCACCAGGTTGGCGACCTGGGTGGCGAAGGCCGCGGCCACGCCCGCGCTGGACGCGACATTGCCGATCCACATCAGTGCGCCGGCGATGAAACCGGCGAACGGCCCGAACGCGGTGCCAACATAGGTGTACGGCCCGCCGGTCGCGCTGGCGCGGCTGCCGATGGCGGCAAAGCACAGCGTCACCGGGATGATCGCCAGCGCGCCGGCCAGCAGCGCCAAAGGCGCAGCCGCGCCCATCTGCAGCGACAGCGTGGCCGGCATGCGGAAGATGCCGCCGCCGACGATGATGTTGATCACCGCTGCGGTCAGGGCGAAGGCGCCGACGGCGCGGATCAGGGCGGCGTCGCCCTGCAAGGGTTTGGTCGGCGTGGGTGCGGACATGGAGGGCGCGCAAGAAAGGACACCGCAGCGTCGCACGCGCACGCCGCCGAAAGCGAGCGCTCAGGTTTCCAGGCGGTAGCCCATGCCGTAGATCGAGCGGATCGGGTCGTCGGCCAGGCCGGCTTCGTGCAGCTTGCGACGCAGGTTGCGCACGTGGCTGTCGACGGTGCGGTCGGTGACGATGCGATGGTCGGCGTAGAGATGGTCCAGCAGCTGCTCGCGCGACCAGATCCGCCCCGGACTCCCCAGCAGCGTGCGCAGCAGGCGGAACTCCACCGCCGTCAGGTCCAGCGCCTGGCCATGCAGCAACGCGCGGCCGCCGTGCGCGTCGATGGCCAGGCCGGCCACCGGCGGATCGGGTTGGCCATGACGCGTCCGGCGCAGCACCGCGCCCACGCGGGCGATGACTTCCTTCGGGCTGAAGGGCTTGCAGATGTAGTCGTCGGCGCCGACTTCCAGGCCGAGCAGGCGGTCGATCTCTTCCACCCGCGCGGTGACCATGATCACCGGCACGTCGCTGGCCGCGCGGATCGCACGACACAGGTCCACGCCATCGCGACCCGGCAACATGACGTCCAGCAGCACCAGGTCCGGGCGCTGGGCGTTGAAGGCGTCTATCACCTGCGCGCCATCGGCGATCCAGTCGCTGCGATAACCGGCCGCATGCAGGTAGTCGCGCAGCACCGCGGCCAGGCGCGGTTCGTCCTCGACCACCAGCACGGTGCCGGCATTGTCAGTGGGCGCGTTCATGCCTGCAGCGGCAGGGTCAGCACGAGGCGCAAGCCGCCCAGCGCGGACGCCTCGGTGGCGATGGCGCCGTCGTGGGCGAGCACGATGTTGTGGCAGATCGCCAGGCCCAGGCCGCTGCCGCCGCTGGCGCGGTTGCGCGAGGCATCCACGCGGTAGAAGCGTTCGAACAACCGCGCGCGTTTGTCCGGCTCCACGCCCGGCGCGCTGTCCTCGATCACGATCCGCGCCTGGCCATCGACCGCCTGCGCCTGGACGGCGACCACGCCGCCGGCGTCGGTGTAGCGCAGCGCGTTTTCCAGCAGGTTGGCGAACAGCTGCTGCAGGCGGCGCTCATCGCCCAGCACCATCAGCGCTGCTGCCGAATGCGGCGCCATCAGGTTCAGCCCCGCATCGGCGAAGCGCCCGCGCATGCCGTCCAGCGTGGCCTGCAACACCGCGCCCAGGTCCAGCGTGGCACGGCGGTAGGCCAGCGCACCAGACTGGGTCAGCGCCAGGTCGTGCAGGTCATCGATCAGCTTGCCCAGCTGCTGCACTTCGCCCTGCAGCGGCGACAGCGTGGTCCAGGTCATCGGCCGGATGCCGTCCTGGATCGCCTCCAGTTCCGCGCGCAGTACCGCCAGCGGCGTGCGCAGCTCGTGCGAGATGTCAGCCATGAAGGCGCGCCGATTCTGCTCGGTGTGTTCCAGCGCATCGGCCATGCGGTTGAAGTCCTGCGCCAGCCGTCCGACTTCGTCATCGCTGCCCGGGGCGATGCGCGTGGTGTAGTCGCCGGCTGCGAGCCGATGCGTGGCAGACGCCAGCCCGCGCACCCGGCGCAACAGCGCGCGCGACAGCAACCAGGCCAGCGTGGCGGCCACCAGCACCGAGGCGATGCCGATCATCCACCAGCGGCGCTGCTGCTGTTCGATGAAGCGCTGCTCGTTGGCGGCCAGCACGCGCTGGAACGGCACCATCGCCATCCAGCCCACGGTGCGGCCCTGCACGAGGATCGCGCGCCGCACCGCATCGGCATCGACATTGGGATTGCCGATCACGCGCTTGCCGTCCGCATCCAGCAGGGCGAAGCGGAACACCGCGCCGCTCTGGTCCGAGACCGGCGGCGCGCGCAGATCGAAGTCGCCGATCTCGACCTCGCTCGGGCGCATCAGGGTGAACCAGACGTCCGGCTTGCCGCGCACGAAGTCCCAGCTGCCGTGGCGCGCGTATTCGGCCTGCAGCCGCGGCAGCAGGTGCTCCATGCGGCCGGTGCCCTGGTCGTTGAGATAGCCCATGAAGCCGCGCTCGAAGGCGATGCGCGTGGCCACGCCGTTGACCACCAGCACCACCGCGCACGCGGCCAGCACGGCGCAGAACAACTTGGCGGTGATTCCAAATTTCATGGGACGCAGGCGCAGCCGGGAGACGGGAAGACCGGGCCATTAGTGGCGCCGGCGGCCGGCAACGCAACCCCGCCACGGCAATCTCCATATTTGCTGCACATTTGGCGCGCAGCGTGGCAGGCCTGGAAAAAACCTGAGTGCCGCCTGCATGTCTTCCTCCCTGTCTTCTCGTCCCGCCCTGCGCCCGCTGGTGCTGCCGCTGATGCTGGCCGCCTGCCTGGCCGCGTGTTCCAAGTCGCAAGCGCCCGTACAGCCGCAGGCCGCGGTCAGCGTGCAGGCCGTGTCCACCCAGCGCCTGGCGATGGACCAGACCCTACCCGGCCGCACCGTGGCCTACATGACCTCGGACGTGCGCCCGCAGATCGGTGGCCTGATCCAGAAGCGGCTGTTCACCGAAGGCCAGGAAGTCAAAGCGGGCCAGGTGCTCTACCAGATCGATCCGGCCACCTACCAGGCCGCATACGACAGCGCCAAGGGCGACCTGGCGCAGGCCGAAGCCGCGGTGCTCTCGGCCAAGCCCAAGGCGGCGCGCTATGAAAACCTGGTCAAGCTGGACGCGGTGAGCAAGCAGGATGGCGACGACGCCATCGCCACGCTGCGCCAGGACGAAGCGGCCGTGGTCGCGGCCAAGGCCGCCCTGCAGACGGCGAAGATCAACCTGGACTACACCCGCATCACCGCGCCGATCAGCGGCCGCATTGCCACCTCCACCTACACGCCCGGCGCGCTGGTCACCGCCAGCCAGGACACCGCGCTGACCACGATCCAGCAATTGGACCCGATCTACGTGGACGTGAGCCAGTCCAGCGCGCAGCTGCTGGCACTACGCAAGCAGATGGACAGCGGCGCGCTCAAGTCCGTCGACGGCAAGGCCCAGGTCAGCGTCACCCTGGAAGACGGCAGCACCTACGCCCACACCGGCACGCTGGAATTCGTCGGCACCTCGGTCGACACCGGCACCGGCAACGTCACCCTGCGCGCGGTCATCCCCAATCCCGATGGCCTGCTGCTGCCAGGCATGTACGTGAACGCCGTGCTGCCGATGGCGATCGACGACACCGCCATCCTGGTGCCGCAGACCGCGGTGACCCGCAACACCAAGGGCGAGGCCACGGTGAAGCTGGTCGGCGCCGACAAGAAGATCGTCGAGCGCGTGGTCCAGACCGGCAGCGCGATGAAGGACCAGTGGGTGGTCACCGGTGGCCTGAAGGCCGGCGAGCAGCTGGTGGTGGAAGGCGGCAGCAAGGTCAGCGCCGGACAGACGGTCACCGCGCAGGCGGTCAAGGCCGCGGCGACGGCTGAGACCGCCACGGCCGACGACGACCAGGCCGCGCCGGCCGGCCACACCGCGGCCGCCAGCCGCACGGCCGAGTAAGGCACCGCCATGTCACGTTTCTTCATCGACCGGCCCATCTTTGCCTGGGTCATCGCCATCGTCATCACCCTGGCCGGCACGCTGGCCGTGTTTTCCCTGCCGATCGAGCAGTACCCCGATATCGCGCCGCCCAGCGTGTCCATCCGCGCCACCTATACCGGTGCCTCGGCCGAGACCACGGAAGCCTCGGTGACCCAGATCATCGAGCAGAACATGACGGGCCTGGACAACCTGATGTACATGTCCTCCAGCAGCACGTCCTCGGGCAGTGCGCAGGTCACCCTGACCTTCGAAAGCGGCACCGACCCGGACATCGCCCAGGTGCAGGTGCAGAACAAGCTGCAACAGGCGCAGTCGCTGCTGCCCGACGCGGTACAGAGCACCGGCGTCACGGTGACCAAGTCCTCGGGCAGCATGTTCCAGGTGATCGCGTTCACCTCCGACAACGGGAGCATGAACGGCACCGACATCTCCGACTACATGGTGGCCTCGCTGCAGGACCCGCTCAGCCGCGTCAGTGGCGTGGGCAAGGTCCAGGTGATGGGCTCCCAATACTCGATGCGCATCTGGCTCAACCCGGAAAAGCTGCGCACCTATTCGCTGATGCCCTCGGACGTCACCAGTGCGATCAGCGCGCAGAACAGCGACGTCACCGCCGGTTCGCTCGGCGCGCTGCCAGCCGTGGAAGGCCAGTCGCTGACCGCCACGGTCACCGCGCGCAGCCGCCTGAAGACGGTCGAGCAGTTCAACAACATCGTGGTCAAGTCCGACGCCAGCGGCGCGCGCATCCTGCTCAAGGACGTGGCCACCACCGAACTGGGCAGCGAGGACTATTCGTCCACCAGCCTGTTCAACGGCAAGCCCGCCGCGGGCCTGGGCATCGAGCTGGCCTCTGGCGCCAACGCGATGGACGTGGGCGAGGCGGTGCAGGCCAAGCTGGATGAGCTCAAGCCGTACTTCCCCAGCGGTCTGAACTACCACGTCGCCTACAGCACGACCCCGTTCGTGAAGATCTCGATCGAGGAAGTGGTCAAGACCCTGATCGAGGCCATCATCCTGGTGGTGGCGATCATGTACCTGTTCCTGCAGAACTGGCGCGTGACCCTGATCCCGGCGATCGCGGTGCCGGTGGTGCTGATGGGCACCTTCGGCGTGCTGTCGCTGCTGGGTTACTCGATCAACACGCTGTCGATGTTCGCGATGGTGCTGGCGATCGGCCTGCTGGTGGACGACGCCATCGTGGTGGTGGAGAACGTCGAGCGGCTGATGAGCGATGAGGGCCTGTCGCCGTACGAGGCCACGCGCAAATCGATGGGCCAGATCACCGGCGCATTGGTGGGCATCGTGCTGGTGCTGGTGGCGGTGTTCCTGCCGATGGCGTTCTTCGGCGGCGCCACCGGCGCGATCTACCGCCAGTTCTCGGTGACGATCGCCTCGGCGATGGTGCTGTCGGTACTGGTGGCGATGACCCTGACCCCGGCGCTGTGCGCGACCCTGCTGCAGCCGATCGAACAGGGCGGGCACACCACGCCGCGCGGCCCGCTGGGCCGGTTCTTCGCCTGGTTTAACCGCTTCTTCGATCGCAACGCCGACCGCTACGGCCGCGGCGTGGAGAAGATCGTCACCCATCGCAAGCTGGGCATGGCCGGCTATGCGGTCGCGCTCGTGCTGATGGGCGTGCTGTTCTGGCGCCTGCCGACCTCGTTCCTGCCCGAGGAAGACCAGGGCATGTTGATGGTGATGATCAAGCTGCCCTCGGGCGCGACCCAGCAGCAAACGGTCAAGGTCATCAAGGAAGTCAGCGCCTACGTGCAGCAGCAGCCGGAAGTCGACTCGGTCATGGCCGTGGCCGGTTTCAGCATGGGCGGCAGCGGCCAGAACTCGGGCATGGGCTTCGTCAAGCTCAAGGACTGGAGCGAGCGCGACAGCGTCGCCAGCGACATCGGCACGCGCATCACCATGGCGATGATGGCCAAGTACCGCGACGCGGAGATCTTCGCCGTGTCGCCGCCGTCCATCCAGGGCCTGGGCAGCAGCGGCGGCTTCACGCTGGAGCTGCAGGACGTGGGCGGCGCCGGCCACGAGGCGCTGGTCGCGGCCAAGAATCAGCTGCTGCAGCTGGCCAACCAGGACCCGCTGCTCAGCCAGGTGCGCTATTCCAACCTGGACGATGCGCCGACTTTCGACGTCAAGATCGACGATGCCAAGGCCGGTGCGCTGGACCTGGCGCAGAGCGACGTCAACAGCACCCTGTCCACCGCGATGGGCAGCACCTACGTCAACGACTTCGTCGATCGCGGCCGGGTCAAGAAGGTCTACGTGCAGGGCGAGGCGTCCGCACGCATGTTGCCGCAGGACATCAACCGCTGGTCGGTGCGCAACAGCAACAACGACATGGTGCCGTTCTCGGCGTTCTCGACTTCGGGCTGGAGCTACGCGCCGGCGTCGCTGTCGCGCTTCAACGGTACCGCCTCGATGGAGATCACCGGCCAGGCCGCCAGCGGCGTCAGCTCGGGCGCGGCGATGAACGAGGTCAGCAAGCTGGTCGCCCAGTTGCCGGGCCAGTACGGGGCGTCGTGGTCGGGCCTGTCCTACCAGGAAAAACAGGCCGGCTCGCAGGCGCCGCTGCTGTACGCGGTATCGCTGCTGTTCGTGTTCCTGTGCCTGGCGGCGCTGTATGAGAGCTGGTCGATCCCGTTCTCGGTGATGCTGGCCGTGCCGATCGGGGTGCTGGGCACCTTGCTGTTCACCACGGTGCGCGGGCTGGAAAACGACGTGTACTTCCAGGTCGGCCTGCTGGCGACCGTGGGCCTGGCGGCCAAGAACGGCATCCTGATCGTGGAGTTCGCCAAGGAGCTGGAAGACAAGGGCGAATCGCTGATCAAGGCCACCCTGCACGCCGCGCGCATGCGCCTGCGCCCGATCCTGATGACCTCGCTGGCGTTCATGCTGGGCGTGCTGCCGCTGGTGATCAGCAGCGGCGCCGGCTCCGGCGGTCGCCACTCGCTGGGCACCGGCGTGCTGGGCGGCACGCTGGCCTCGACCGTGCTGGGCATTTTCTTCGTTCCGCTGTTCTACGTGATCGTGCGCAGCCTGTTTCCCGGCAAGGGCAAGGCCAAGGCGCGCGCCATCGAGGTGACCCCATGATCCGTTCCTTCCTGCCGCGCGCCGTGCTGGCCGCGGCCTGCCTCGCCGCGTTGTCTGGCTGCGCCAGCATGGCGCCACGCTATGCCCGTCCCGATGCGCCGGTGGCCACCCAGTTCCGCGAGACCGCCGCGGCCGGCGCCAGCGATGCGACCAGCACGCCGGTGGCGTCGCTGGACTGGCAGCAGGTGTTCATCGATCCGCGCCTGCGCCAGGTGATCGCGCTGGCGCTGGACAACAACCGCGACCTGCGCATCGCCCTGCTCAACATTGAGCAGCAGCGCGCGCAGTACCGGATCCAGCGCGCCGATCTGTTCCCGACGGTGCAGGCCACGGCCAGCCAGTCGCGGGCGCGCACCAGCGCCAGCGGCAGCACCAGCGGCAGTGGCGGCGTGAACCAGAGCGCCAGTGCGGAAGTGGGCTTCAGCAGCTGGGAGCTGGACCTGTTCGGCCGCATCCGCAGCCTCAAGGACGATGCCCTGGAAACCTGGCTGGCCACGTCCGAAACCCAGCGCAGCACGCGCCTGACCCTGGTGGCCGAAGTGGCCGCCGACTGGCTGACCGTGGCCGCCGACCAGCAGCGCCTCAAGTTGGCCCAAGACACTCTGGCCAGCCAGCGTCAGTCGCTCAAGCTCACCCAGGCCCAGCACGACGAGGGCGTGATGTCCGGCGTGGACTTGGCCCAGATGCAGAGCACGGTGGAAAGCGCCCGCGCCGATGTCGCCAGCTACACCACCCAGCTGGCGCAGGATCGCAACGCGCTGGAACTGCTGGTCGGCGCGCCGGTGCGCGATGCGCTGCTGCCGGATGTCGATGCGCTGGATGTCTCGGTCGCGCTGGCCCCGTTGCCGGCCGACCTGGACTCGCGCGTGCTGCTGCAGCGGCCGGACGTGCTCTCGGCCGAGCACACGCTCAAGGCCGCCAATGCCAACATCGGCGCGGCGCGCGCGGCGTTCTTTCCGACCATTTCGCTCACCGCTTCCACGGGGCGGGGCAGCGATGCGCTATCGAGCCTGTTCGACAGCGGCAACCGGACCTGGTCTTTTGTACCCTCGATTACACTCCCGATCTTCGACGCCGGCGCGCTCAAGGGCGATCTGGACGTCGCCAAGATCGAGAAGAACATCGAAGTGGCCACCTACGAGAAAACCATCCAGACCGCGTTTTCCGAGGTCGCCGATGCGCTGGTCGCGCGCGCCAACCTGGCCGAGCAGCTGGATGCGCAGAACGCCCTGGTCGATGCCACCCAGCGCAGCTACACCCTGGCCGACGCGCGCTACCGCAACGGCGTGGACAGCTACCTGGAGGCACTGACCTCGCAGCGCTCGCTCTACAGCGCCCAGCAGGACCAGATCACCCTGCGCCTGACCGAGGCCAGCAACCGGGTCACGCTGTACAAGGTGCTCGGCGGCGGCGCCGATGCGCAGGCCGGCACGACCGTGGCCGAGGCCGCGCGATGAGCGAGGTCGCCGAACCGCACGCGCAGGCCGTCAATCACGCGCCGCTGCGACTGGTGCTGATCCTGGGCGCGCTGAGTGCATTCGCGCCCTTCGCCACGGACATGTACCTGTCCGGCTTCCCGGCGATCGCCCACGACCTGCGCACCGATGTCGCGCACGTGCAGCTGAGCCTGTCGAGCTTCTTCCTGGGGCTGTGCGTGGGCCAGCTGCTGTACGGGCCGATGACCGATGCCTGGGGCCGGCGCGGCCCGCTGCTGGCCGGCATCTGGCTGTTCACGGTGACCTCGCTGCTGCTGGTGCTGAGCCAGCACGTTCAGCTGTTCATCGGCGTGCGCGCGTTGCAGGCCATCGGTGGCTGCGCCGGCATGATCGTGGCGCGCGCGGTGATCCAGGACCTGATGGAGCCGCGCGAAGCCGCGCGCACGCTCTCGACCATGATGATGGTGCAGGGCCTGGGCCCGGTGCTGGCGCCGCTGCTGGGCAGCTGGCTACTGGCGCTTGCCGGCTGGAAGAGCGTGTTCGTGTTCCTGGCGCTGTTCGGCAGTGCCTGCCTGATCGCCGTGTGGCGCGGCCTGCCCGAAACCCTGCCGGCCGCGCGCCGTCGCCCGCTGCACCTGGGCAACACCTTGCGCACCTTCGGCCAGCTGCTGCGGATGCCAGACTTCCTGCTGCCGGCGCTGACCTGCGCGATGGGCATGGCGGCGATGTTCGCCTACATCGCCGGCTCGCCGTATGTGTTCATGAGCCTGCACGGCGTCAGCCAGCAGCACTACGGCTGGCTGTTCGCGTTCAACGGCATCGGCATGGTGATCGCCGGGCGCATCAACGTGCTGCTGCTACGCCGCCTGGCACCGACCGCGGTGTTGCGCATGGCGGTGTGCGTGATGGCGGCGGCGGCAATCGTGCTGTTGCTGCTGCGCGACAGCAGCGCGCTGCCGTGGCTGGTGGCGCCGCTGTTCGTCTGCATCGGCTGCGTGCCGATGGTGGCGGCCAACAGCGTGGCGACGGCGATGGGCGTGGGCCGCTTTGCGGCCGGCAGCGCGTCGTCGCTGGTCGGCGCATTGCAGTTCGGCCTGGCGGCCGGTGCCAGTGCGCTGGTGGGTGCGTTGGACGATGGGACGGCATTGCCGATGACGGCGGTCATGGTCGGATGCACGGCCACCGCCGCGGTGCTGGCGTGGTGGCCGAGGGCTGAAGCCGCTGCTTGATGTTGGTTGCGTTGTGATGCTTCTACGCTCTTGCTGAAAGGCAGTGCTTTCGTGCTTGACGGGGCGTTCGACGATCAGGATTGATTGACTTCGCCGTTCGAGGTGAAAGCAGAGCTTTCGCGGCGCTTCGCGCCACGACCTACTTTCTTTGCTTGTGCAAAGAAAGGTAGGCAAAGAAACACACACCGGGCAGCACGCCCGCTTCGCGGGTTCGCTACGCGGCGAGGGATTTTTGTAAGGGACATCCTTGTCCCTTACAAAAACACCGTGCATCCATGCACGGTGCCCTGCGGGTCTTTGCCTCGCCTCTTCGCCGTGCCTTACGGAGATTTGAGAGCGAAGGGCGAAGGGCGAAGGGCGAAGGGCGAAGGGCGAAGCAGCTAGTCTCGCTCAGCGTTCCCGAAAGGCCGTTCGCTCATGACCAACGTTTATCGGCTGCTGGAGTCATCGCTCTTGCTGTCGCTTTGCTCCTGCCCCGCTTCTGCTTTTGCTCGGCTCTTGATCTTCAGCGCCTTCAAAGCGAGCCGAGCACCGGAGCTGGAAACGGCCGAAGAGGCGCGAGTGTTTGAGCGCAGCGAGTTCCCGCGCCGTGCCGTTTCCAGCGAGGAGCACAGGGTACCGATGCGCAGCATCGGCGAGTGTTTTCAATCCCCTCTTGGGGACAGGCGCTGGCGGTTTTGCTTCCTTTTGCCAAGACAAAAGGAAGACGTGCCGCGTAGCGGCGCGGAAGCTTTTGCCCTTGCTTCACAGCAGAAAAGGCAACGGCCGCTACAGCCCCTCGCGCATGAAATCCACGAACACCCGCAGTTTGGGCGGCAGGTGTTCGCGCGCCGGGTAGTAGATGTGGAAACCGGCGAAGGGCAGCTGCCAATCCTGCAGCACGCTCACCAACCGACCTTCGGCGAGATCGGCCTGCGCCAGCTCGGAGAAACACTGCACCAGCCCCAGCCCGCTGCAAGCCGCCAGGTAGGCGACCTCGCTGTCGTTGCTGATCAGTGGTCCGTGGACTTCCACCTCGAAGTCGCGTCCGTCGCGGGTGAACTCCCACGGCATCAGCCGGCCGCTGGTGAGGCGATGGAGGATGCAGGCGTGGTGGACCAGGTCGGCCGGCGTGGCCGGCACGCCGTGGCGGGCGAAGTAGTCCGGCGTGCCCACCACCACCTGTCGGTGCATCGGCCCGATCGGCAGCGCCACCATGTCGCGCGCCAGCGATTCGCCCAGGCGCACGCCGGCATCGAAGCCCTCGGCCACCAGGTCGACCATGTAGCGATCGACGAACAGCTCCACCTGCACCTGCGGATAGCGCGCGTGGAACGCCGGCAGCCTCGGCATGACCAGGCGTTCGGCCACCAGCCGCGGCAGGGTAATGCGCAGCAGCCCGGCCGGGGTGTCGCGCACGGCGTCCAGGGTCTGGAACGCGGCGTCGATCTGGTCCAACCCGACCCGCACCTGTTCCAGGAAGCGCGCGCCGTGCTCGGTCAGGCCCACCCGACGCGTGGTCCGGTGCAGCAGGCGCACGCCCAACTGCTGTTCCAACCCACGCACGGTCTGTGAGAGCGCGGACGGACTGACACCCAGCTCGTCGGCGGCACGACTGAAGCTGGCGTGGTGGGCCACGCGGGTGAAGGCGACCACGGCAGGAAGCGGACTGGCGGCCATTATGAAGTTCACCTTCAAGGCAGGTTCGGATTTGCCTAGTTTATCGACATGGCCGGCAGCGCGATCCTGCCCGCCATCCCCCAAACCGGTGACCGCCATGTCGCTCGACCACTATCGCCTGCTGGGCCGCTCCGGCCTGCGCGTCAGTCCACTGGCGCTGGGCACGATGACCTTCGGCCAGGACTGGGGCTGGGGCGCGGACGAAGCGGAGACCGGCCGCATCCTCGATGCCTACCTGGAGCGCGGCGGCAACTTCATCGACACCGCCAACTTCTACACCTTCGGCAGCTCCGAGGCGCTGCTGGGCAAGCTGCTGCAGCACCGGCGCGAGCGCGTGGTGCTGGCCACCAAGTACAGCCTGAGCATGGACGCGGCCGACCCCAACGCCGGCGGCAACCATCGCCGCGCGATGCTGCGCGGGGTCGAGGCCAGCCTGAAGCGGCTCAACACCGACTATCTGGACCTGCTCTACCTGCATGCCTGGGATGGCACCACGCCGGTGGAGGAAGTGATGCGCGCCTTCGACGACCTGGTCCGCGCCGGCAAGGTCATGTACGCCGGCATCTCCGACACGCCGGCCTGGCAGGTCGCGCGCATGCAGACCCTGGCCGACCTGCGCGGCTGGAGCCCGCTGGTGGCCCTGCAGATCGAATACAGCCTGCTCCAGCGCAGCGTCGAGCACGAGCTGCTGCCGATGGCCGATGCGCTGGGTCTCGGTGTCGTGGCCTGGTCGCCGCTGGGCAGCGGCGTGCTGACCGGCAAGTACGGCCACGCCGATCTCGCGCCGCCGACAGAAGCCAAGCCCACCGGCACGCGCCGCGAGGTGGCCATCGCCAACGGCGCGCTCAACGCCCGCGCGCTGGACATCGCCGAGGTGGTGCGCGCGGTCGCCGCCGAGACCAGCCACAGCGCGGCGCAGGTCGCCATCGCCTGGGCCCTGCAGCGCGTGGGGCACGGCGCGATCCCCATCATCGGTGCGCGCACGCTGGCCCAGCTGGAAGACAACCTCGGCGCGCTCGAGGTGCAGCTCACGGCTGCGCAATGCGCGCGGCTGGACGATGCCAGCGTCAGCACGGCGTCCTTCCCGCACGACTTCCTGCGCTCACCGCTGGTGGTGCGCAATCTTTTCGGCACCACGCGGCTGCAACCGCGCGTTTGATCTTTCTTCCTCAAAGGAGTCTCGCAATGAAAACCCGAACCCTCGGCCGTAACGGCCCCACCGTCTCCGCGCTCGGCCTGGGCTGCATGGGCATGAGCGCCTTCTACGGCGGCCGCGGCGACGATGCCGCTTCCATTGCCGTCATCCACCGCGCGCTGGAGCGCGGCCTGGACTTCCTCGACACCGCCGACATGTACGGCCCGCACACCAACGAAGTGCTGGTCGGCCAGGCGATCGCCGGCAAGCGCGACCAGGTGTTCCTGGCCACCAAGTTCGGCATCAAGCTCGATCCCAACAATCCGTCCGTGCGCGGCGTCGACGGTCGCCCCGAGTACGTGCAGGCCAGCGTCGAAGGCAGCCTCAAGCGCCTGGGCGTGGACCACATTGACCTGTACTACCAGCACCGCGTCGACCCCAATGTGCCGATCGAAGACACCGTCGGCGCGATGGCGCGCCTGGTCGAACAGGGCAAGGTGCGTTACCTGGGCCTGTCCGAAGCCGGCCCGGACACCATCCGCCGCGCGCACGCCGTGCATCCGATCACCGCGGTGCAGACCGAATACTCGCTGTGGTCGCGCGACCCGGAGGACAACGATGTGCTGGCGACCGTGCGCGAGCTCGGCATCGGCTTCGTTCCGTATTCGCCGCTGGGGCGCGGCTTCCTGACCGGCGCGATCCGTTCGGTCGAAGACTTCGATGCGGACGACTATCGCCGCAACAGTCCGCGCTTCCAGGGCGACAACTTCGCCGCCAACCTGGCGCTGGTGGACAAGGTCAATGCGATCGCCGCCGACAAGGGCTGCACGCCGGGCCAGCTCGCGCTGGCGTGGGTGCTGGCACAGGGTGAGCCTGCGCGCTGGGCGAGCACTGCTCGCCGCGCTGGCGAACGCCGGGCCATGGATGGCCGGGCCGGGGGCTCCGAAAGCCAGCCAGGTCTCGCCATGGATGGCCGCAACGAACCTCACATCGTTCCCATTCCAGGCACCAAGCGCCTCGCCTACCTCGAAGAAAACCTCGGCGCGCTGGACGTGCAGCTGAGCGAGGCCGACCTGGCCGCGATCGAAGCGGTGTTCCCGACCAACGTCGCCGCCGGTACGCGCTACCCGGAAGCGATGCTGGCCTCGCTCAGCCGCGGCTGAGTGCATGCGGGGCAAGGACGCCCCGCCTGTCGCGCACGATCAGAACTGCACGCCGCGGGTCAGGCCGCCATCGACCAGCAGGTTGGTGCCGGTGATGAAGCCCGCGCGCGGGCTGGCCAGGAACACCGTGGCCGTGGCCACTTCGTCCGGGCGCGCCATGCGCCCGAGCGGATTGGATGCCAGGCACTGGGCAAACACGTCCGGCGTCTCGCGCTCGATCTGGCCCCACACGCCATCGGCGAAATACACGTTGCCCGGCGAGACCGTGTTGACGCGGATGCCCTCGCCCGCGTGACGCGCCGAGAGCACCTTGCCGTAGTGGATCAGGGCGGCCTTGATGACGCCGTACGGTTCGGCGAAGCGATCCACTTCGCGGCCCGACACGCTGGAAATCAACACCACCGACGCAGCCGGCGACTGCAGTAGATGCGGCAATGCCGCGTTGAAGAAGCTCACCGTGCCCAGCAGGTCGACGTTGAATGCGCTGCGCCAGGTCTCCAGCGCACCGCCGCCGGCCAGCGCACTGACGTTGGGCACGATGCAATCGATGCCGCCCAGCTGCGCGGCGCTGTCTTCGACCCAGCGCGCGACCTGTTCCGGTGCGTTGATGTCGACGGCGTGTCCGAAGGCGCGTTCGCCCAGTGTCTGCGCAGCTTGCGCGACGCCGTCCGCATTGCGTGCGCAGAAGCTGACCGTCGCACCCTCCGCAAGGAAGGCTTCGACGATGGCGCGGCCGATGCCGCGCGTGCCGCCGCTGACCAGCACGCGCTTGCCGGCAAGTTGCAGATCCATGGGGGTCCTTTTCGTGTGCAATGAAGACGCGGGAGAATAGGCAGCGTCATCGCCGGGACGCGCGCTTCGCACGCGATCGACGATGCTTTGTTCGGCACAGCCGAACACTGGCCCCCACTCGCTACAGGAGCGCCCGCGCATGACCCCTGCACGCAATCGGCACGTCCAGTCGGTGGAACACGCCATGACCTTGCTGCAGCACCTCGGCCAGCATGCCGACGGCCTGCGCCTGAGCGAACTGGCGCGTGCCACCGGCCTGGCCAAGGCCAGCGTGCATGCGCTGCTGGCCACACTGGCCGACCAGGGCTACGTGGTGCGCAAGCAGGATCGCTACACACCCGGCCTGCGGCTCACGCGCCTGGCGCCGGCCGCACAGCACGATGCCGACGCATTGCGCCACGCCTTCGCACCGGCGCTGCGCGCGTTCGGCGAGCTATGCGGCGAGGACTGCTTCCTGTCGGTGCCCGGTGGCACGCACAGCTATCTGGTGCTCGATGCGCTGACGCGCGAGGGCCAATCCTTCCTGCCGGCACCGGACCCGACCCGCGATGCGCTTGCGACCTCGGCGGCGGGCAAAATCTTCCTGGCGCACGACAAACGCCTGCACGCGCAGGTGCTGCGCCAGCGCGCGCCGGATCCGGCGGTGCTGCACGATCTGGCGCAGGTGCGCGAACGCGGCTTCGCGCTGGATCTTCAGGCCTCCGAACGCGGGCTCAACTGCGTGGCGTTGCCGCTGCGCCTGCGCGGCCAGGTGGTCGCCGCGCTCAGCGCCAGCGGCTCGGCGCAGCGTCTGCGCCCGGAACGCATGCAGCGCACCGCCGGCCGTGCGATGCGCGGACTGTTCGACCTGCTCAAGCACTGACGCCTGCGCGCAGCGCATCTGGAACAGTGCGGTCCGCGACATCACGCGATCCCTGCACGTCATCCGCTGCATGCGCGGCAGACAATAGGCGCCGATCCCCGCGTTCGATCCACAGGAGTTGTCACGATGCAGACCCGCACCCTCGGCCGCAACGGCCCCACCGTCTCCGCGCTCGGCCTGGGCTGCATGGGCATGAGCATGTCCTACGGCAATCGCGTCGACGACGACAGCGCCATCGCGGTGATCCACCACGCGCTCGAACGCGGCGTCACCCTGCTCGACACCTCGGACATGTACGGGCCGCACACCAACGAACAGCTGGTCGGCAAGGCGATCGCCGACCGCCGCGACCAGGTGTTCCTGGCGACCAAGTTCGGCTTCGTGTTCGAACCCGGCGCCGCGCGCCCGACCGGCGTGAGCGGACGGCCCGAATACGTGCGCGCCAGCGTCGACGCCAGCCTCAAGCGTCTGGGCGTGGACCACATCGACCTGTACTACCAGCACCGCATCGATCCCAACGTGCCGATCGAGGACACCGTGGGCGAAATGGCGCGTGCGGTCGAGGCGGGCAAGGTGCGTTTCCTGGGCCTGTCCGAAGCCGCGCCGGCCACGCTGCGCCGCGCGCATGCGACGCATCCGATTACCGCGCTGCAGACCGAGTACTCGCTGTGGTCGCGCGATCCTGAAACCGACGGCGTGCTGGCCACGGTGCGCGCGCTGGGCATCGGCTTCGTGCCGTATTCGCCGCTGGGCCGTGGCTTCCTCACCGGTGCGATCCGCTCGCCGGAAGACTTCGACGCCGATGACAACCGCCGCAACCACCCGCGCTTCCAGGGCGACAACTTCGCCGCCAACCTCGCCCTGGTGGACAAGGTCAACGCACTTGCGCGCGAACGCGACGTCACCCCCGGCCAGCTCGCCCTGGCCTGGGTGCTGGCGCAGGGCGACGACCTGGTGCCGATCCCCGGCACCAAGCGCATTCCCTACCTGGACGAAAATCTCGACGCACTCGACCTCACCTTGACCGCCGCCGACCTGGCCGCCATCGAAGCCGTGTTCCCCACCGGCGCCGCCGCCGGCCAGCGCTACCCCGAAGCCAGCATGGCCCAGCTCAACCGCTGATATTCGCTATCCGAGGTAGGCACAGGCCGGGCGCGCAGGCGTCCGGTCTTTTCTTTTCGCCCAGGTGTGCGCTAGCTGGCATGCGAGCGCGCCTTGGTCGCGGCACACTGGCCCATCCAACGCTGGTGACGCGCCATGGCCCTGCAAATATTGGAAACCGCTCCGCTGATGCGCATCTTCGATGTGGCCAAAGCGCGGGAATTCTATGTGGATTTCCTTGGCTTCACCGTCGACTGGGAGCATCGGTTCGACGAGACCGCGCCGCTTTACATGCAAGTCTCGCGCGCCGGCCTGGTGCTGCACCTGACCGAACACCACGGCGATGCCTGTCCGGGATCGGCGGTATTCGTGCGTGTGACCGGCCTACGCGACTTCCACACCTAAATCAGCGCCAAGGGCTACGGCCACCTACGCCCCGGCGTGGAAGCCACCTTCCACGAATCGATCGGCATGGAAGTCATTGACCCGTTCGGCAACCGCATCCGCTTCGATGAAGCGTTGAAGACGCCGCCACACCGGGGCTGAAACACTGCGTGACTTATGTGGGTTGCGGCCTGGTGGCATGAAACGCATGCTCATGCCACCACCCTCAACAAGGACGTTGTATGCCGCGCCGATTGCCATCGATCGCTCTTCTCATATTCGCCACTTCCTTACAGGCACCAGCTCTGGCTCCAGTTACCGCACGTTCGGCCTATGACGCCAAAGACTGGCAAGCCTGCGCACGCCTCTATGTCGCTTTGGCAGATCTCCCGGTCTCGCGGCCGGGTGCATCGTTTCGATCCGCGGAATGCTTGGCCATGTCCGGGGATGGCGATGCTGCACTCTTCAGACTGGGGCGACTTTCGGTAGTAGACCTTGATGCACTCGACCAACCCATCACAGAACTACTGGCCAGTCCCACCCTGGATCCGCTGCACCAGGATCCGCGTTGGTTACCGCTAGTGAAGCGACTTGAAGTTGAGCAGACCGTGCGCGAAGCGCATTACGACAAGGCGCTGCGGCAAGCGCTGGCGGTCCGGGTAAACAAGGATCAGGACATCCGCAATCGTCTCGGTAAGGACCGGAGCAACAAAGCGCTGCTCGAGGAAATCACCGAGATCGATGCGGACAATCTGGCCTGGCTAAAGCAGGTGGTGGACCGCCAAGGCTGGCCTACGATCACCCAGGTCGGCCCTGATGGTGCGGGCTCCTTCTGGCTGTTGGCCCAGCATGCAGACAGCGACCCCGCTTTTCAGGAACGCGTGTTGTCGCTCATGACGCCGCTGGTGACTCAGCGCGAGGCGCTCGGCTATCAGCTGGCTTATCTGACAGACCGTGTGCGCAGAGCACGCGACGAACCTCAGGTTTATGGCACCCAGCTTGAGATCGTGAACGACAGGATCGTCCCCGAGACGTTGCAGGCCCCCGAACAAGTGGATGCGCGCCGTGCTGGCGTAGGACTTGGACCACTGAACGAGTACATCTCGGTCAACGAAGCGAACCGCCATTCACAAGAGTCCTGATTTGGACGAGGGCACGTGGCAATGCGGAGGAAAAGCAATTCAATCCAACGCAAGCGGCCGCCGTTAAAATGTCCACATGAATACGCCCCAAGACTCCCTGCTCGGCCGCGAGGTCGCTTACCCCTCGCACTACGATCCGGAACTGCTGTTTCCCATTCCGCGCGCCGGTGCGCGCGCGGAACTCGGCCTGGACAACGCAGCGCTGCCCTTCACCGGCCACGACCGCTGGCATGCCTATGAACTGGGCTGGCTGGATCTGCGCGGCAAGCCGCAGGTGGCCACCGCCACGCTGACCGTGCCGCAGGACTCGCAGGCATTGATCGAATCCAAGTCGCTCAAGCTGTATCTGAATTCGCTCAACGCCGCGCGCTTTGCCAGCGCCGAGGCGGTCTGCGAACAGGTCGCGGCAGACCTGTCCGCGCGCGCCGGTGCGCCGGTGACGGTGGCGCTGGGCCTGCCGGTGTTCGGCCATGACAGCGACGCGCTGCTGATCGACACGCTGGAACTGGACGTGGACGACTACGGTCCGCCCAATCCGTCGCACCTGGCGGTGGACGGCGGCGTGGTCACCGAAACCCTGGTCTCGCATCTGCTCAAGTCCAATTGCCCGGTCACCGGCCAGCCGGACTGGGGCAGCGTGGTGCTGCGTTACGAAGGCCCACGCCTGAGCCGCGAAGGCCTGCTGCGCTACCTGGTGAGCTTCCGCGACCACGCCGGTTTCCACGAGCAGTGCGTGGAGCGGATCTTCGCCGACGTGATGGCGCGTTGCGCACCGGCCAGGCTGTCGGTGGAAGCGCGCTACACGCGCCGCGGCGGGCTGGACATCAATCCCTGGCGGGTCACGCCGGGCTGGGAAGGCCAGGCGCCGGCGCCGCTGCGCGAGCTGCGGCAGTAAGCACGCGGCAAGCGCTGCATTGTTGTGGGAGCCGATTCATCGGCGATGAGGCTTGCCCAGTGAATCCCCATCGCTGCTGAAACAGCTCCCACAAGATCCAGGCTGCCGCCTTACGGCGCGGACTTCCCACTCCGCGCCATGCTGGAAAACACGCCATCGCGGCGCACCCAGGCATGGAACAGCGCAGCGCCGAGGTGGCCCAGCACCGTGGCGAACAGCACGTAGGCCAGCACCGTATGCGCCGGGCGCAGCAGCGCATACAGGTCCGGGCTGTGCGGCGCGATCGCCGGCAGGTGCACGCCGCCGAACAGCACGATCGGATAGCCGCCAGCCGATAGCATCGACCAGCCGATCAGCGGCATGGCGAACATCAGCCCGTAAAGCAACCAGTGCGAGGCATGCGCGGCGAATTTCTGGATCGCCGGCAGGTCGGCGGGCAGCGGCGGCGGCGGGCTGCGCAGGCGATTGATCAGGCGCACGACTACCAGCAGCAGGATCGCGATGCCTAGCGGGCGATGCAGGTCCAGCAGCGCCGGACGCCAGGCCAGCGACACCACCATGCCGGCGCCGATGAACAGCATCGCCAGGATCATCGCGGCCATCAGCCAGTGCAGCGTGCGCGCCAGCGCGTCGAAGTGTCCGTGACGGTTCATTTCGCTTCTCCCTGTGCCGCGCCGGTGGCCTCGGGCGCCTTGCCGGTGCCGATTTCATGTTCGCGTCGGTTGAACGACACCGAGTACACCGCCGAGCGCGCGGCCAGGATCGGATCCTTCGACGGTTCCATGCCATCGGGCAGCACGGTCGGGTCGTAGTTGATGTCGCGGCAACCGCCGGTGTCCTGCGGCGTGGTGCCGGTGAAGGTCACGGTGCCGGCCACGACTTGGGTGCGGTCGTCCGGCCAGGGCTGCGAGGGATCGTCGATGGGATCGCCGGCGCCCGCTTCGGTCACCACCAGGTCCCACTTCACCGGTCCCTTGGCCAGGCGCGCGTTGAACTCCTCGCTGAGGAAATCCGCATCGGACTGCGCGCGCTGCGCTTCGCTGAGGTCTTCGAACGGCGCCTGCGGTCGCAGCGACCAGCGCACCGCGTGCCGCTCGCCCTGCGCGTTGGTGAACCAGAAGCTGTTGACGCCATTGAACTGCGTGTTGGCCCAGCTGTTGGACCACGGCGCGGACTTGGCCCAGGCCAGGAACTTCTTGGCCTCCGGATACTTGGCCACGAACGCGGCCATCTTGTCCGGGTCGGGTTTGCCGGTGGCCGGGTCCGGCGCGGAGGCGAGGTTCTGCGCCTGGAAACCTTCCGGCGTGGCGACCACGAAGAACGGGAAGCTGTTCATCGCCGTGCGCCATTCCTGGCCGTCGTCGGTCTTGAGCAGCAGCGCGACGCTGCGCACCCGCGCCTTGCTGTCGGCACCGTGCGGATCGCCGCCGGCAATCGACAGCCGGCCCAGGATCGGCGTGCTGGCCTGGGTGAACACCCGCGCCTTGGACAGCGACGGCGCCTGTGCGCTCGGGGCGAAGCTGCCGGCCACGCACACGCCCTTGGTATGGGCGCGGCGGAAGCCCGGATGCGGCTTGCCGGCCTCGATGGTGTTGGTCATCTGCTGCGGCGTGAGCTTGCCGCCGAACCAGCCACCCACCCAGGCGAAGGCCCCAGCGATGACGGCGAGAATCGCGGCGATGCCCAGCAGGGCGGGCACCGGGCTGCGTTTGCCCGGAGGTGCGGGTGTGGGGGATGGCTGGGACATGGAGCTTCCTGGCGTTGGGAGTCGAAGGTGGGACGCGGCCGGCGCGGATTTATTCCATGCCCTGCGCCGCAGCCTGCGACGTGGCCAGTGACGGCCAGGTCAGGCCGATGGAATACCCTGTCGCCTCGCGCGTCCCACACACAGACCCGTTTTGTCCCGCGCCCATGACCGCCCCTGCCACCGACCTCGATGACGCCACGCTGCGTGCGCTGATCCCGCGCCTGCGGCGGTTCGCGCGCTCGCTGGTGCACGAACCGGCCGCGGCCGACGATCTGGTCCAGGCCACGCTGGAGCGCGCGCTCACCCATGGCCGCACCCGGCACACACCTGACGCGCTGCAAGGCTGGCTGTTCTCGATCCTGTACCGGCAATTCGTCGACGAGCATCGCCGCAGCCAGCGCTGGCGTCGGCTTGCGCAACTGTTCGGCCAGGCCGAGCCCGAGCACGCGCCCTCGGCCGAACGCGTCGCCGCCACGCGCGCGACGCTGGCCGCCTTCGACACGCTGCCGGCCGAACAGCGCGCGCTGCTGCTGTTGGTCAGCGTCGAGGGTTTCAGCTATCGCGAAGTGGCCGACACGCTGGGCGTGCCGATCGGCACGGTGATGTCGCGCCTGGCCCGTGCGCGGCAGGCGCTGCGCGCCGCAAGCGATGGCGAACCCAAGCCCGCGCGCCCGGCGCTGAAGGTGCTGCGATGATCCATCTGGCCCCCAGCGAAGCCGACCTGCACGCCTATGTCGACGGCCAGCTCGACGCGGACGCCCGCGCCGAGATCGAGCGCTGGCTGGCCGCGCATCCCGAGCGCGCGGCCGTGGTCGCCGAATGGAAGCGCGATGCCGAACATCTGCGCACCCAGCAGGCCTTGCCCGAACACTGGCCGACCAATCCGATGCTGGAGCCGGCCCATTTGCGTCGTCGCGTGCGCGCCCGGCGCCGCGCGCGGCTGGGGATCGCCGCCGGCCTGTTGCTGTCGCTGGGCCTGGGCACCGGCGTGGGCTGGCAGGCCAAACAGCTGCAGGTCGCTTCGGCACGCCTGCCGATGGCCGATGCGGTGTCGGCGTATCGGTTGTTCGCGGTGAACGACGCCAGCGACACGCTCGATCCGCGCCAGCGCGCTGAGCTGCAGGACTGGCTGCAAGTGCATTTCGGCAGCAACGGCGCGATGCCGGACCTGCAGGCGCAAGGCTTCACCCTGGTCGGCGGGCAGCGCCTGTCCACCGAGCAGGGGGCGGCCGCGATGCTGGTCTATGCCGACCGCAACGGCGCGCGTATCGGCGTGTACCTGCGGCCGGGCGGCTGGTTTCCCGAGCCGGGCCAGCGCCGCGATGGCGAGCTGCTGGCGCAGTACTGGTCGCGCGGCAACACCAGCTTCGCGGTGGTCAGCCCGTTCGATGACAGGCGCGCGCGCAACGTGGCGTCGGTGCTGGGACCGCGCGGCTGAATCCGCGATCCCGACATCGTGCTGAAGGTTCAGGCCGCTTGTCCGGCGTTGATCTCGCCAGGAACACGCGGCCGATGAAGAAACCCCGTCAAGCGCAGCGCCGAGGTCAGCGCGGTCAACAAGGAGCTGCGTTCGTGCCTGGAGTAAATCCGCGCGGAAAGCAGCGTTGCCGGCATCGCCACGCGCCGGCGTGCATGCTGCGCGCCTGATCCAGCACCGGATGACCTGCGTGAGCCAGCTGCATACCTATCGCCCGGCCGACGGCCACGGCCTGCCGCACGACCCGTTCAAGTCCATCGTCGCGCCGCGGCCGATCGGCTGGATCGGCTCGCGCTCGCCCGAAGGCGTCCGCAACCTGGCGCCGTACAGCTTCTTTGGCGCGTTCGGCGACAGTCCGCCGATCATCGGCTTCAGCAGCTCGGGCTGGAAGGACAGCGTGCGCAATATCCAGGCGACCGGCGTGTTCACCTGGAACCTGGCCACGCACGCGCAGGCCGCGCAGATGAACCAGAGCTCGGCGCCGTTCGCCGCGGACGTGGACGAGTTCGAGCGCACCGGCCTGACCGCAATCCCCGGCCATGTCGTCGATGCACCGTTTGTCGAAGGCACGCCGGCCGCGTTCGAATGCCGGCTCACCCAACTGCTCCAGCTCACCGATGCCGCCGGCGGCACGCTGGACCAGTGGCTGGTCCTGGGCGAAGTGGTCGGCGTGCACATCGACACGCGCTATCTGGTCGACGGCATCTACGACACCGCCGCGGCCGGACCGATCCTGCGCGCCGGTGGCCCGGGGGCGTATGCGCGGATCACGCCGGAAGCGATGTTCGACATGCGCCGGCCCACCCGCGCATGACATCGGCGTGAGCGGCCCACGCGCGACATCGCACACAGCATTGCCCTGACAAGACATCGCGGCACGCGCGCGCGGCGTAGCCTGTGCGTCCCTTCCCAAGACGAGCGCCGCCATGCCCCTGGTCCGGATCGATCTGCACGCCGCCACCACGTCCGCCTTCCGCGCCACGGTCGGCGATGTGGTCTACGACGCGATGCGCGCGACCTTGAACGTGCCCGAGGACGATCGCTTCCAGATCTTCCACCAGCACGCCAGCACCGAGCTGATGCTCGACGCGACCTATCTCGGCATCGAACGCAGCGAGGAATGCCTGGTGATCCAGGTGACGCTCAACGCCGGCCGCACCGTGGCGATGAAGCAGGCCTTCTACAAGGCCGTGGCCGATGGCCTGCACGCGCGTCTGGACGTGCGCCGCGAGGATGTCGTCATCAACCTGGTGGAAGTGGCGAAGGAGAACTGGTCCTTCGGCAACGGCATCGCGCAGTACGCCGATCCCGCATGAGTCAGGGACGACCGGACCTGGTCCTGCTGCCGGGCCTGCTCAACGATGCCGAGCTGTGGCGCGCGCAGCTGGATGGCCTGGCCGACCTGGCCGACTGCCATGTCGGCGACCTGACCCAGGGCGACAGCCTGCACGCGGTCGCCCAGCAGGTGCTGGACCGCGCGCCGCCGACGTTCGCGTTGGCCGGGTTTTCGCTGGGCGGCTATGTCGCACAGGACATCCTGCGGATCGCGCCGCAGCGCGTGCAGCGCCTGGCGCTGCTGGATACCTCATACCAGCCCGACACGCCGGCCCGTGCGCAGCAGCGGCGCGCGCAGGAAGCGGCCGTGCGCAAAGGCGCGTTCCACGGCTTCGGTGATGCGCTGATGCGAGCGTATACCGACGCTTCGCACCACGATGACGCGGTGCTGATGACCCGCATCCGCAGCATGACCCAGCGCCTGGGCGCCGAGGTGTTCCTGCGTCAGAGCGCGTTCGAACGCGAAGACGGCAGCGACGTGCTGCGCGCCTTCGATGCCCCCGCGCTGGTGCTGGTCGGCGAGCACGACGGCATCACCCCGCCGGCCCTGCACGAACAGATGGCGGCATTGCTGCCCGACGCGGTGCTGGTGCAGGTCCCGCACTGCGGGCACCTGAGCCCGATGGAGCAGCCCGCCGCGGTCAGCGCCGCTTTGCGCGAATGGCTGTTGCGCTGACGACTGCAAAGCAGTTCTTTTATTGTGGGAGCTGCTTCAGCAGCGATCGATTTTTACCATAAAGGTCCATCGCCGCTGAAGCGGCTCCCACAAGGCCAACGCCCGCACGCAGCGACGGCCTTGGAATCACCGGCGATAACACATCAGCCGCAGCAGCCGCGCTTGGGCAAGGGCGCAGGCTCCGGCGCACTGTACTGAATCCAGGCATCGCGCAGCACCTGCACCGCAGTCTGCAGGAATAGCACTGCTACCAGCGCCCCGATCACCAGATCCGGCCAGCGGCTGCCGGTGACGCCGACCAGCGCACCGGCCACCAGCACGCCGGCGTTGTTGACCAAGTCATTGCGCGAGCACAGCCACACCGAGCGCATGTTGATATCGTCCGCGCGAAAGCGCGTCAGCAGCCGGAAGCAGACCAGGTTGAGGACGAAGGCCACGCAGGCGGCGAGCATCATTACCGGCGCCACCGGCTCGGCACCCAGCACGCTGCGTCTCACCACCTCGACCAGCACTGCCACGCCGAAGACGGCCTGCAACGCGCCCTTGACCACCGCGGCGCCGGCTCGACGTCGCAGGCTCTGCGCCGCCACGGCCAGGCTGAGCGCATACACAAGTGCATCGCCAAGGCCATCGAGCGAATCGGCCTGGAGTGCACTGGAGTCGGCCCACCAACCCACCGCGAATTCACCGGCGAACAGCACCAGATTGATCCACAGCACGGTCCACAGCACGCGACGATGTGCCGCGCTGTTGGCGCGGCCCTGCAGGGCGGTGGCTTTGTTTTCGCAGCAGTTGTCCATGCGCGCTAGGCTAGGGTCCGTAGCGACTACGGAGTCAAGCATGCGCATCGCCGAAGCGGCCGTCGCCAGCGGCTGCCACCTGGAGACCATCCGCTATTACGAGCGCATCGGCCTGGTGCCGACACCCGCGCGGCACACCAGCGGCTATCGCGATTACGGCGATGAGGATGTGGCCCGACTGGGCTTCATCCATCGTGCGCGCGACCTCGGGTTTTCGCTGGACGAGATCCGCGGCTTGTTGACGCTCGCCCGCGACGACAGCCAGCCCTGCGCCGAGGTGGACGTGCTGGCGCGCCGCCATCTTGAGGATGTCCGTCAACGCATCGCCGACCTGCAGCGCGTCGCCGATGCACTGGAGCAGACGCTGGCGCGCTGCAGCCGCAACACGCGCCGCGACTGCACGCTCCTGCAGACCCTGCAGCGCGCGTAGGTGTGCGCGCTCAGTCCAGCGGCATCTCGGTTTCGATCCAGCGCGTGACCGATGCGTGCTGCGGGTTCCAGCCCAGCTCGGCCCGTGCGCGCTTGGCGCGCACCCGGCTGTTGGAGCCGAACGAATAGCGCGCATGGCCTTCGCCCCACACGGCCGAGGCTTCTTCCACGGTCCATGACCGCACCGGACCAAGCCCCAGTCGCGTGGCGATGGCCTGGCCGATCTCCGCGTAGGAAGCCTCGCCGTTTTCGACGAAGTAGAACGCGCCCGCTGGGGCGTCCTTCAAGGCAAGCGCATACAGATCCGCCACGTCATCGATATGGACGTTGGACCAGCGGTTGATGCCCTGCCCGACCACGTGCACGACACCAGTCTTCTGCGCCTGCTTCACCAGCGGCGGGATCTGCACGCTGTCGCGATGCAGGCCGCGCCCGGCACCGTAAATCATGGTGTTGCACAGCACGATGCTGCGCACGCCGTGCGCGCTGGCCGCCAGGATCGCGTTGTCCAGCGCATGACGCGCCTGCTTCTTGTCCTCGACGATGAAGGGCGTGTCCTCGTCGAAGATGTGCGGCGACAGCGCATCGCCGCGCACGTCGTCGCCGATCACGCTGGAGCCGCTGGTGTGGATCAGGGCCTTGCCCGAATCCTGCAGCGCGGCCAGCAGGGCGCTGATCCCGGCACGATGGTCGCTGCTGGCAGCGTTGATGACGGCATCGGCCTTGCGCGCCTCGCGGGCAAGCACGTCGCTGTCGTCTAACGTGCCGAGCACCGGCGTGATGCCGCGGGCGGCGAGCTGTTCGGCCACGTCCGAACGACGCACCAGGCCACGGATCTGGTGGCCGTCAGCCAGCAGGCGATGGGCGACGGAGCCGCCGATGTATCCGTTGGCGCCGGTGATGAAGAGTTTCATGACGTTCCTCTTTTTTGTTTTCTGCTCGTGCGCTTGGCGTTCGCAGAAATGGATCAAATGCAAAGGCTTCCGCGCCTTTGGCGCGTCCTACTTTTGTCTTGGCAAAAGTAGGCAAAACCGTCTTCGCCGGGACGCGATCCGATGCGGAGAAGCCGCATCGGTGCCCTGCGCTCCTCGTCTGAAATGGCACGGCGCGGGAACTCGCTGCGCTCAGACACCCGCGCCTCTTCGGCCATTTCAGTCTGCGGTGCTCGGCTCGCTTTACGGCTCGGGTAGATCAGGAGCACCGCAATAGCAGCAGCAACCGCAACCGCAACCGCAACCGCAACCGCAACCGCAACCGCAACACGGCGAGCTTGCGGGTGTTGGTGTGATCAGTGTGCAGCGACGGCGATACCTTCCGCCTTGGCGCCGATGCCTTCGCGACGATCCAGGCGCCCGGCCAGGGCGGTCAGGCCGAACGCGCCCAGCACCACCAGCGCGCCGATCCACGGGGTGTGGCGCAGGCCGAGGTGTTCGACCACCAGGCCGCCGAGCGAGGCGCCCAGGGCGATGCCGACGTTGAAGGCGGCGATGTTCAGGCCCGAGGCCACGTCCACCGCCTGCGGGGCGAAGCGCTGGGCCTGCTTGACCACGTAGACCTGCAGGCCGGGCACGTTGCCGAAGGCCACCGCGCCCCAGGCCAGCACCGTCAGCACCACCAGCCACGGGTTGCCCAGGGTGAAGGTCAGCACCAGCAGCACCGCCGCCAGGCCGAGGAAGATCCGCTTCAATGCCGGAATCGGACCGCGGCGGTCGGCCAGGCGGCCGCCCCACAGGTTGCCGATCGCCACCGACACGCCGTAGACCAGCAGCACGCCGCTGACCGCGTTGGCGGAGAGCCCGCTCAGCTGCTGCAGGATCGGCGCCAGGTAGGTGAAGGCCAGGAAGCTGCCGCCGTAACCCAGCGCAGTGATCGCATAGACCAGCAGCAGCCGCGGCTGGGCCAGCACGCCGAGCTGCTGGGCAAAGGTCGCCGGCGCGCTGCGGGCGATGTCCTTCGGCACGAAGAGCGCCGCGCCCAACAACGCGACCACGCCCAGGCCGGCCACCGCCAGGAAAGTCGCGCGCCAGCCCAGGTGCTGGCCGATGAAGGTGCCCAGCGGCACGCCAGTCACCAGCGCCACGGTCAGGCCGGTGAACATGATCGCGATCGCGCTGGCGGCCTTGTCCTTGGGCACCACCGAGGTGGCGATGATCGAGCCGATCGAGAAGAACACTCCGTGCGCCAGCCCGGTCAGCACCCGCGCCACGATCAACGAGCCATAGCCCGGTGCCAGCCACGCCACCAGGTTGCCCGCGGTGAACAGCGCCATCAGCGCAACCAGCAGGGTCTTGCGCGGCACCTTGCCGGTGAGCGCGGTCAGCACCGGCGCGCCGATCGCCACGCCCAGCGCGTACAGCGACACCAGCAGGCCGGCCGAGGGCAGGCTGACCCGCAGGTCGGCGGCGATGGTCGGGATCAGCCCGACGGTGACGAACTCGGTGGTGCCGATGGCGAACGCGCCGAGGGTGAGGGCCAGCAAGGCCAAGGGGATGCCGCGTGACATGAGGCCAGTCCGGTGAAGGAAGAAGGCGCGCAGTCTGCGCCGGGCGATCCTTGCGAAAAACTGCCGTTTCTATCAATCACTTTTGATCTAGTATCAACAATAAAACCTCAGGACGGCGCCCACATGCAGACCACCCTGGACGAACTGCAGGCCTTCATCGCCGTCGTCGATACCGGCTCGCTCACCGCCGCGGCCGAGGCGCTCGGGCTGACGGTCTCGGCCACCAGCCGCACGCTCGGCAGGCTGGAGGACAAGCTGCGCACCACCCTGCTCCACCGCACCACCCGGCGCCTGCAGCTGACCGAAGAAGGCAGCGCCTTCCTGCTGCGGGCGCGCAGCATCATCGCGGCGATGGAGGAAGCCGAAAGCGAGATGGCGCACCGGCGCGAGCGCCCGGTCGGCCGCCTGCGCGTGGATGCGGCCTCGCCCTTCATGCTGCATGTGATCGTGCCGCAGGTCGCCGGCTACCACGCGCGCCATCCGGAGGTGGCGCTGCAACTGAGCAGCAACGACGGCATCGTCGACCTGATCGAACGCCGCACCGATGTCGCGATCCGGATCGGCCCGTTGCGCGATTCCACCCTGCATGCGCGGCCCCTGGGCAGCAGCCGCATGCGCCTGCTTGCCAGCCCGGACTATCTGGCCCGGCGCGGCAAACCCAAGACGGTGGCCCAGCTGCAGCAGCACGTGCTGCTGGGCTTCACCCAACCCGAGGTGCTCAACGACTGGCCGCTGCGCCACGCCGACGGCAGCCTGCTGCACATCACCCCGACCATTGCCGCCTCCAGCGGTGAAACGCTGCGCCAGCTCGCCCTGGCCGGCACCGGCATCGCGCGGCTGTCGGACTTCATGTGCGCGGCCGACCGCGCCGACGGCCGCCTGGTCGAGCTACTGGTCAAGGACACGGTCGACATCCGCGAGCCGATCAACGCGGTGTACTACCGCAACACCGCCGTCTCCACGCGCATCACCTCGTTCCTGGACTACCTGGTCGAACAGCTTGGCCCCACACCCTTCACTGCGTGAGCCACAAAGAAAGACGGCCGCCTTGCGGCGACCGTCCTGATCGTTGCTTCGCGCTTCCGGTCAGCCCTTGGGCGCGAGCAGTTCGAACTGCACCGGCGTGCCGTTCACCGACGAATCGGTGATCCACACGTCGAACACGCCCGGCTCTGCGCCGAACACCAGGTCGGTGCCGGTGAAGCCCAGCAGGCTGCGGCCCAGCTGGAAGCTGACCTGGGCCGATTCGCCGGCCAGCAGCGTGAGCTTGTTGAAGCCTTTCAGCTCGCGCACCGGGCGCACGCGGCTGGCGACGCGATCGTGCACGTAGAGCTGCACGACGGTTTCGCCGGCCACATCGCCGGTGTTGGTCACGGTGGTGGTGAGCGTGAGCGTGTCGTCCCAGCCGACCCGCGTGGCCGACAGGGTCGGGGTGCCGTAATCGAAGCTGGTGTACGACAGGCCGTGGCCGAACGGATACAGCGCATCGGCGGTGATCTCGCGCCAGCGCGACTTGTATTCGCTCATGTCCGGCAGCTCGGGGCGGCCGGTACGCGGACGGTTGTAGAACAGCGGCTGCTGGCCCGAATCCTGCGGGAAGCTCACCGGCAGGCAGCCGGCCGGGTTGTAGTCGCCGAACAACACGTCGGCCACGCCGTGACCGGTCTGGCTGCCCAGGAACCAGGTCACCGCGATCGCGGCCGCATCGCGTACCGCGCCATGCAACGCGAGCGCACGACCGTTGCGCAGCAGCACCACCAGCGGCTTGCCGGTGGCGGCCAGCGCCTCGGCCAGGGCCTGGTGCGCCGGCGGCACGACGATCTGCGTGCGCGACTGTGCTTCGCCGCTGTAGCGTTGCGGCTCGCCGATGGCCAGCACCACCACGTCGCTGGCCTGCGCCGCGGCCACGGCGGCAGCGATGCCGCCGTCGATCGGCGCTTCCAGTCCGCAACCGTCCTCGACGATCAGCTGCGCGGCATCGCCCAGGGCGGCCCGCACGCCGGCTTCCAGAGTGACGTAGCGCGCTTTGTCGCCGAACAGCGTCCAGCAGCCTTCGATGTTCTCGGTGTCGCGCACGAACGGCCCGACCAGCGCGATCTTCTGCCCGGTCTTCTTCAGCGGCAGCACGTCGCCATCGTTCTTCAGCAGCACGATCGAGCGACGCGCCGCATCGCGCGACAGCGCCTCGTGGGCGGCGATGTGGCTCTGGTCGGCTTCGCGCACCGGGTCGAGCGAGCGGTACGGATTGTCGAACAGGCCAATCTGCTCCTTGACCCACAGCACGCGGCGCACGCCTTCATCCAGCTGCGCCATGGTCACTTCGCCGCTTTCCACCAGCGAGGCGAGGTGCTGCTCGTAGAAGCCGCTCTGCATGCTGATGTCCAGGCCCGCGGTGAACGCGCGGCGCGTGGCATCGCGATCGTCGGCCGCGTAGCCGTGGGCGACCAGTTCCATGTCGGCGGTGTAGTCGGACACGACCAGGCCGGGAAACTGCCAGGCGCCGCGCAGCAGGTCGGTCATCAGCCAGCGGTTGGCGCTGGCCGGCACACCGTTGATGTCGTTGAAGGCGCTCATCGTGGTGATGGCGCCGGCATCGAAGGCCGCCTTGAACGGCGGCAGGTGCACGTCGCGCAGGGTCTGCTCGGAGATATCGACGGTGTTGTATTCCAGGCCGCCGCCGACCGCGCCGTAGGCGGCGAAGTGCTTGGGCGTGGCCAGCAGGCAATCGTCGGCGGTGAGGCCGGCATCGCCCTGGAAGCCCTGCACACGCGCGGCGGCAAAGGCACAACCCAGCACGACGTCTTCGCCGGCGCCTTCGGCACCACGGCCCCAACGCTGGTCGCGCGCGATGTCCACGGCCGGGGCGAAGGTCCAGTGGATGCCGGCGGCGGTGGCTTCGACCGCGGTGGCGCGGGCGGTGCGGCGGGCCAGATCGGGCTCGAAGCTGGCCGCTTCTCCCAGCGGAATCGGGAACACCGTGCGCATGCCGTGGATCACGTCCGAGCCCAGCAGCAGCGGGATCCCGAGCCTTGATTCCTCCACCGCCAGGCGCTGGGCCTCGCGGCCTTCGACCGCGCCCACGCCGTTGAACAGTGCGCCGATCCGCCCGGCGCGGATGCCCGCGCGCACCTCGGCCACGCCCTGGGCGTTGGCCTCGGGATTCACGTCAGGTGCGAATGGGCGCAGCGCATCGGCAAAGATGCCCAGCTGGCCCACTTTCTCTTCCACCGTCATCTGCGCGATGAGGGTGTCAATCCGTTCCGAGTTCGACATCCGGCCCTGCCATGAAAACGTTTACATGCATTCTAAGCCATGCCCGGCAGATGCCAAGCCCTCGGCGTCGAACGAAGCCACGCAGGCTGCACTGGGCCGGCGCGTCTGTCGAGCCCGGCTGAGCACGACAGCGCTGTCACCCACCTCAGGCCAGTTGCCTGGGCATCTCCGCATCGTGCGAAGGCGGATCGCCGGCCTGCCCGGGGCACGGCGGTTCTGCCGCGCCAGGCGGCAGCGGCGGATGTTCGTCCTCGTCCTGCCAGGGACTGGGGCCTGGGCGTGGCCCGGCGGGAAGGTTGATGTGCATGGCGGCCTCCGCGGCAGCCGCCCGGTCGAGGGGGCGGCGCGGGCGCACGGTGCACCTGCCCAGGTAATGCCGCGGTGCAGGCGCGGTCTGCCGTCTTCACGCCCACCGCCGGTTTACGGCTCGCTGGCCTGGTCTAGCGCCTGGATCTGCGCCGGCGTCAGCTGCAGGCGCGCGGCCTGCAGGATGTCCTCCAGCTGCGCCACGCTGCTGGCGCTGGCGATCGGCGCGGTGATCGACGCGCGTGCCATCAGCCAGGCCAGCGCAACCTGCGCCAGCGTGGCCTTGTGCTCGGAAGCCACGCCATCGAGCGCGTCCAGGATCGCCTTGCCGCGCGGGTTGAGGTATTGCGCGACCACCTTGGTGCCGCGCGCCGCGCTCTTGGCCGCATCGGCCGCATCGCGGTACTTGCCGGTGAGGAAGCCGCTGGCCAGCGAGTAATAGCTGATCACCGCCAGGCCTTCGCCCTCGACCAGCGACTCCAGCTCGGCCTCGTAGCCGGCGCGGTCGTAGAGGTTGTATTCGGGCTGCAGGGTTTCGTAACGCGGCAGGCCCTGGTCGGCCGAGACCGCCAAGGCCTGCTGCAAACGTTCGGCGCTGTAGTTGGACGCACCGATCGCGCGCACCTTGCCCTTTTCGATCAGGCGCGCGAACGCGCCGAGCGTGGCTTCCAGCGGCACCGAGTCGTCGTCCTCGTGCGCCTGGTACAGGTCGATGGTCTCGACGCCCAGGCGACGCAGCGAATCATCCACCGCCGCCTCGATGTTCTCCGGCGACAGGCCCGGACGCTCGGCCCACTTGGCGACCTTGGTGGCGATCACGACCTGCTCGCGCTTGCCGCTGGACTTGAGCCACTGGCCGATGAGTGCTTCCGACTCGCCGCCACGGTTGCCCGGGACCCAGGCCGGATACACGTCGGCGGTATCGATCAGGTTGAAGCCGCCATCGACGAACGCGTCCAGCAATCGCGCGGTGCCGGCCGCATCCTTGACGCTCCAGCCAAACACGTTGCCGCCGAAGGCCAGCGGCGCGACGGTGATGCCGGACTTGCCCAACGGGCGCTGTGGGATGGATGTCACGGTGATGTCTCCTGGTCGAACGTGTAAGGAAAATCTTCGCCCGCCAGCCTAGGCGCCAGGCGTTTAAACCTGCGTGCACGCGCAGTTGCAGACAGGCTGCGTGCTAGGCTCGGCGCCACTTTTCCTGCCGGGATTTCGTCATGCGCCGTTGCCTTGTCACGCTTGCCCTGTGTGCTGCCCTGGTGCCGATGGCGCCCGCCTTCGCCCAGCAATCCACCACCGCGATCACCGTGCCCGCGCCGCTGCAGTCGGCCATCGACGGCGCGTGGCGCAAGCCGGCCGACGTGGCCCGCGACAAGTACCGTCATCCGGGCCAGACGCTGACCTTCTTCGGCGTGCAGCCGCACGACACCGTCATCGAGATCACCCCGGGCAGCGGCTGGTATTCGGCGATCCTGGCGCCGTACCTGAAGACCGAAGGCCAGTACATCGCCGCGGTCGTCGACCCGGCCGCCGTCGCCGAGAAATCGCGCGCCTACCAGCAGAAGTCCAAGGACAGCCTGGAAGCGTTCTACAAGAGTGACGCCGCCCACTACGGCAAGGCCAAGATCATCAGCTACGCGCCGGCCACGCCGAGCTTCGGCCCGGCCAATTCGGCCGACGTGGTGCTGACATTCCGCAACGTGCACAACTGGCGCATGGCCGACAACGCCGAGGCGATGTTCAAGGGCTTCTTCGCCGTGCTGAAATCCGGCGGCACGCTGGGCGTGGTCGAACACCGCGCCAAGGGTGAAGTGGCCGACGGCGATGAGAGCGGCTACGTCGGCGAGACCCAGGTGATCGCGCTGGCCACCGCGGCCGGCTTCAAGCTGGAAGGCAAGAGCGAGATCAACGCCAATCCGCGCGATACCAAGGATTACCCCGGCGGCGTGTGGACGCTGCCGCCGACCAACAGCCACGACAAGGCCGACGACGCCAAATACCAGGCCATCGGCGAAAGCGACCGCATGACGCTGCGCTTCGTGAAGCCCTAAGCGCGTTGCAGATGGCCGAGATCCGTTTCAGCGAAGACGAGAAGGCGCAGATCGTGCGCCGGATCCAGCTGTATTTCGACCAGGAGTTGCGGCAGGAGATCGGCCGGTTCGATGCCGAGTTCCTGCTGGATTTCTTCGCCAAGGACGTCGGCGCGTACTTCTACAACCGCGGCCTGTCTGATGCGCAGGCCGTGCTGGCGGCGAAGGTGGATGAGCTGGGCGAGGCGATCTACCAGCTGGAAAAGCCGACCGAGCTGCGCCGCTAGCGCAGTTCGGCTTCGCGCTATTGCAGCGCGCGCACCGGTGCCTGCTGGCTCGGCGGCTCCTGCGCCAGCGTGGGCGTTGGTCGCTGTTGCGAAGGGGCGTTGAGCGACTGCAGCTGGCGCATCGAATCCTGCATCGGCGGCGCCGGTTGCGACAGGTCGATCTGCGCGCGATAGCCGGTGGTGGTACCGACCACCCACAGGCTGCCGTTATGTTCGGTCGCGCCGCCCAGCGCGCCGGGCGCGATGCCTTCCTGGCGCGCGCGCAGCGTGGCCTGCATCACCCGATCGTTGTCCATGCTGGCTGGCAGCTTGTCGCGCAGCGCCTGGTAAAGCGCGGCATCGCCCTGCCCCAGTGCGCTGGCGGGATTGGCCATTGATTCGGTGCGCGTTGGCTGCGGGTTGCCGGGCACGGCGCCGATCTGCACGGCGTGCTGTGGAAATTTCGCGCGCAGGCTTTGGTCGATCGGCTCGGCGTTGTTCGGATCGAGCACCTTGTCGACCATGTGCTTGGGCACGAGCCGCTCGACGTAGCCTTCCGGCTGCAAACGATCGACCTTGGAGCCCCACTTGTAGAGCAACATCCCTTCTTCGGAGCGGTGCACCACGTTCAAGCGCGGATCGCTGGGCTCGGCGCGCTTGTCCAGGAACGGCTTGTCGCTGAGCGCGTTGACGTAATCGGTCATCAGGTTGCCGCTGCGCGTGGCCAGGCCATCGCGGTGGTAACTGCCGCCGATATCCGAATGCGCACCGGCCACGGTCACGCCCAGCAGGCGGCCGTCCGACGTCTGCCCCGGATCGATAATGTGCGTGGATTTGAACAGCCCGCGGCGCTCGTCCTCGGCAATGATCTGCACGCCGGAGATCACCGACGGCGGAAGCCGCCGGTCCTGGTGCTTGACCGGATCGCCGGTGCCGACCGGATCGAACAGCCCGACGGCTTGCGCGACCTGGCCGGGCTCGACGATGGGCTCCTTGTTGTAGGCCACGCTCTTGATCTCGCCATGCGAGCCCAGCTTGTACACCGCGCCATCGGGGTCCTGGATGCCGCGCTCATGCACCAGGCGCGAAAACCCCGCCGCCTGCTCCGCACCACGGCTGAAGCCGACATCGGCGACGCGGATCTGCGCATCGGGATTCTCCGCTTTCCACTCCGAGGCCTTTTCGATGAACTGCCGGTACATGTCTTCCAGGCGTTCGTTGTAGGTATGCCCATCGGCACCGTCGAGCGTCCTGGCCAGCGCGTTCTTCTGCGTGCCTGGGCCAATGACGTAGCCCACTTCGATCTGGTCGTTGCCATCCCGGTTGAGGTGCTTGATCTGGCTGCGGATGCCGGCCACGTTGGTGGCATGTTCGGGATCGGAGAACACGTCGTTGCCGGTTCCGTCGAATGCCGCAATGAACAGCTTTTCGTTCGGATTGCCCGCGTGGATCAGGATCGGTGCCTGAAATTGCGACAGCGCGGTGTTGGCGCGGCTGTAGGTCGCCAGGTCTTCGGCGCTGGCCGGGTAATGGGAGACCCCATCGCCCAGGACGCCATCCTTCTCAAGTTTGTGGTGCTCGGTCATCTCGTCTCTCCGATCCCTGGATGCACGCGTCCTTAGTAGGTCTTGCTCCACGCCTCGATGAGGTCGTTGCGATGGAAGCTGTATTTGTTCCCCGGCACCTGCTCGGACTTGGTGGGGACGTGCGCCTTGCTGAACACCGTCAGCGTGCGGTCGTTGACCTCAAGGAAGATATCGACGCTGCCGCCGAAGGAGCCTTCGGGATAGTCATTTTGCTTCACGTGGTGCAGGACGCGTTCGTCCTTGAAGATCTGCGCGATGTCCACGCTGGCCTCGTGCGACTGACCATCGGCCGAGGTCCACTTCACGATCGCCGGCTCGGGGAAATTATTGATTCCGATATGCGAGGCCTTGCCCCACTTGGCCCGGTAATCCCCCGATGGCGGCGCGCCAGACGGACGCTGCTTGTCTTCCGGCGTCAGATCAAGCTGGTTGTAGATCACCGTGCACGATGCGGTGTTGTAGCAGAACGCATCGAAGCCATGGCGCTTGAAGTGCAGCGGCCACGCATTGGTGGTGGACGCATCGTTGGTTTGCATCTGGGCAGACATGGCGGTTTGGCACCCTGCAAGGAAGAACACGGAAAGAGCGATCAGCACCATCGTCGGCGCACGCCTGGCAGGCGGTCTCGACGGGGTCTGTGCGGAAAGCGGGCTGTACATCGGCTTCTCCAGAATCCATGGAATCGCGCGTTGCGCTTGCCCACGTTGCGGGCCGGCATGGACCGTATCTCGGCCCGGCTGAATGGCGCACGTTAGGCGGCCGCTGGCGATGCGTCAAATGCCACCGCGTGCATCCTGCGCGTTGTGCGCAGCGTGCCATCGCGATGACGCGCGGGCGCTTGGCCGATAATGTGCGGGCCATCCCTGTCCCGACTGTCGTCACCGTCAACGCCGTGCTGATTGCCTTCAACAAACCGTTCAACGTGCTGTGCCAGTTCACCGATCGCAGCGCGACGCCGCGACGCACGCTGGCCGCGTTCGGCTTGCCCAAGGACGTGTATGCGGCCGGTCGCTTGGACTACGACAGTGAGGGCCTGCTGTTGCTCACCGATGACGGCGCGCTGGCGCACCGGCTCACAGATCCGCGCCACAAGCAGGACAAGACCTATCTGGTCCAGGTCGAAGGCACGCCGCAGCCCGAGCAACTGCGTGCGCTATGCGATGGCGTGACCTTGAACGATGGCCCCACCCTGCCCGCGCGCGCGCGCCTGCTGGAGGACCCGCCGTCGCTATGGCTGCGCGATCCGCCGGTGCGGGTGCGCAAGACCGTGCCCGATGCCTGGCTGGAAATGACCCTGCGCGAGGGCCGCAACCGGCAGGTGCGGCGCATGACCGCGGCCGTCGGCCTGCCGACGCTGCGCCTGGTGCGTGCATCGATGGGCGCGGTTGCGCTGGATGGCCTGCAGCCCGGCCAGTGGCGCATCCAGTCGCCTTGAAGCACGTCGTCTGAGAAGCACATCGCCTGCGCCAGACAGCGCAACGCCCGGCAGGACCGGGCGTTGGCTTCAACCAGAGGCTGGCTCGACCGCCGCACGGCTGCGGTGGCATCCGTGCGAAGGCCGAGGACTCAGCGTTGGAAACTCAGCTTTCGCTGGGTGTCTTGGGGGCGACGCGGCTGTGGCGACCGGCACGCGAGCGCACGCCCGCGTTGCCACGCGTGGTGGCCGGTTCCAGCCTGCGCGCGCTGCTGTCGATCGCGGCGCTGGCCTGCTTCTGCTTGTACTTGCGGAACACCGCGTAGCCAATCAGGCCCACGCCGACGGCGGCCGCGGCGCCGACGGCGATCGGGTTGCGCTTGACGAACGTCGCGGTGGCCTTGCCGCCAGTGCGCACGGCGCCGAGCGCGGCGCTGTTCTTGATCAGCTGGCTGGCCTTGGACCGGCGCGAAGGCACCAGATCACGCACGCTGCTGCCTGCGCTGCGCAGGCCGTCGCCCGCCTGGTGGACCAGGTCCAGGGCGGTTTCCAGCGCGCGATCGCTGATGTCAGTGAACTTGCTCATTGGAAAGACCCCGTGGCCGATGAAAGAGGGCCAGTCTCCCGGCAGGCATGTAGACGGCGTGTGTGCGCAGCGGCGTGAGGCCGTCCGCAGGCTGAACACGGGACACCCGGGTAGGCGCTGCTTCGTGGCGATGGCGCTTTCCCAGTAGTGCCTCTTCGCCGCTGAAGCGGCGCCCACAAACGCGAGTCCTACTGATGCATCAGGTGCCGCGCGGTTTGGCGCGATGGGTCGCGGCAACGGTCCACGGGTCTTCGGGCCAGGGATGGCGCGGGTAGCGCCCCTTCATCTCCTTGCGCACCTCGGCATAGGTATTGGCCCAGAAGCTGCGCAGGTCCTGGGTAACCTGCAGCGGTTTGCCGCCGGGCGAAAGCAGGTGCAGGGTCAATGCGATGCGGCCATCGGCGATGCGTGGCGTGTCGGCCAGGCCGAACAGCTCCTGCAGCTTCACCGCCAGCACTGGCGCGCGCGGACTGCCATCGTGCTCCACGCCGTAATCGATGCGTCGCTCCATGCCCGAGGGCACGGTGATGCGCGTGGGCGCCAACGTGTCGATGCGCTGGCGGGTGGACCAGTCGGTCGAGGACTTGAGTGCTTCGCCCAGGTCCTGTTCGTCCAATGCGTCCAGCCGGGTCTTGCCGGCGAAGGCGGGCTTGAGCCAGGTCGCCAGCGTCGCCAGCAGCGCGTCATCGGACAGGTCGGGCAGGTCGAGTTCGGGCATCCACGCGCGCAGGTTGCGCACGCGGGCGCGCCACTGCTGCAGATTGTCGGTCCAGGGCAGTGCGTCCAAGCCGAGGTCGCGCACCGCGTCGGTGAGCGCGGCGGCGGCGTGCTGCGGATCGATCTTCCCGGCCGGACGTGCGTCCAACACGATCGCGTCGAAACGCGACTCGCGCTGCGCCACCAGCGCACGCCGTTCGCCATCCCAGCGCACGTGATCACCGGTGGAAAAGTGCGAGGCGAAGCGCGCGCGCAGGAAGCCTTCGTCCACCGGCGCGCCGCGCAGGATCAGCCCATCGCGCGACTCGAAACGCAGCTCGCTGGCCACGATCCACGGCTCGCCGCGCAGCGCGCTGTCGTCGAACAGCCGCGCGGTGCGGCCATTGGCCAGCGCATAGCGCAGCGGATCGGTGGCGTGGCGATAGCCGATGCGATCGGGGAAGGCGAGCGCGAGCAGGTCGCCCAGCGCATGCGCCTCGATCTCGCGCGGTGGCATGGCGTCCTCGCGCAGGCGACGGCGCCACTGCTTGGCCGCCGCATCGATCGCGGCCAAGGCGGAACGATGCGCATCGGCCGGTGCCCGGCCGTGTCGGAACGCGGCCAGCGCACGCCAGCGGGCGGCCAGCGCATCGCCACCGCCGCGTAGCGGATCGCGCGCCTCCACCAGCGCGGCGACATCGCAGGCCAGCGCGCGCATCGCCCCCGCGTCGGCGGTGAGCAGCATTGCGGCCAGGCGTGGATGCGTGCCCAGCTTCAGCAGCTGCTTGCCCAGCGGGGTGATCGCCTGGTGCTGGTCCAGCGCGCCCAGCCGCTGCAGCAGATCGCGCGCGGCAGCCAAGGGGCCGGGCGGCGGGGTGTCGACGAAACGCAGGTCGTCGCTGCCCCAAGCCGCCAGTTCCAGCGCGAGGCCGGCCAGTTCGACCTGGGCGATCTCCGGCCGGCGTTGCGGTTCCAGACGCTGCGAGGCCGGCCACAGTCGCCACGCCACGCCTTCGTTCACACGACCGGCACGACCGGCGCGCTGGTCGGCCGAGGCCTGGGCGATGTGCACCACGTCCAGCCGCGAGAACCCGCTGTTGGGATCGAAGCGCGGCTCGCGCGCCAGGCCGCTGTCGATCACCACGCGCACGCCGGGCAAGGTCACCGACGACTCGGCCACGTTGGTGGCCAGCACCACGCGGCGGCGGCCGTCGGGATCGGGCTGCAGCACGGCCGACTGCTGTTCGACCGGCAGCTCGCCGTGCAAGGCCAGCACGCTGACCTCAGCTAGCGCGGGACTGTCGCGCAGAGCCGCATCCACGCGCGCAATCTCGCGCTGGCCGGGCAGGAACACCAGCACATCGCCTGGATGCGCGGCCAAAGCCGCTTCCACGGCACGGCGCGTCTGCGGCTCCAGCGCTTCGTCGCGGCGCGCAGGGAAATGCGACACCTCGACCGGATAGCTGCGGCCCTCGCTGCTCAGGCGCGGCGCGTCCAGCCACTGCGACAGGCGCGCGCCATCGAGCGTGGCCGACATCACCACAATGCGCAGGTCCTCGCGCAATGCGCCCTGCACGTCCAGCGCCAGGGCCAGGCCGAGATCGCCGGCCAGGTGGCGTTCGTGGAACTCGTCGAACAGCAGCGCGCCGACGTCTTCCAGCAGCGGATCGTCCTGCAGCATCCGGGTGAGGATGCCTTCGGTGACCACCTCAATCCGGGTGCGCGCGCTGGTCTTGTTGTCGAAGCGGATGCGGTAGCCGACGGTCTCGCCGACCGGTTCGCCCAGCTGCTTGGCCATGAACCCGGCGGCGGCGCGCGCGGCGACGCGACGCGGTTCCAGCATCACGAGCTTGCGGCCCGCCAGCCACGGCGCATCCAGCAGCGCCAGCGGCACCTGGGTGGTCTTGCCGGCGCCGGGCGGCGCTTCCAGCACCAGGCGCGGATGAGCAGCAAGCGACGCGGTGATCTGCGGCAGGAGCGGGGAAATGGGGAAGTTCGGCGCGGACATTGCGCACAAGGATAAGGCGCATGGCGGGCGCGCCCTACAATGTAAGGCCCCACGCAATGCCCCACGGTCCATGCAGCTCATCGATATCGGCGCCAACCTCACCCACGATTCCTTCGACCGCGACCGTGACGCGGTGCTGCAGCGCGCGCGCGCGGCAGGCGTGGGCCAGCTGGTGATCACCGGCGCCAGTCGCGAGCACTCGCCCAAGGCGCTGGAGCTGGCGCGCGCGCATCCGGGGTTCCTGTTTGCCACCGCCGGCGTGCACCCGCACCACGCCACCGAATACACCGACGAATGCGATGCCGAAATGCGCGCGTTGTTGGCGCAACCGGAGGTGGTGGCCGTCGGCGAATGCGGTCTGGATTACAACCGCGACTTCTCGCCGCGTCCGGCCCAGCGCAAGGCGTTCGAACGCCAGCTGCAGACCGCGGTCGATACCGGCAAGCCGCTGTTCCTGCACCAGCGCGACGCGCATGCGGACTTCATGGCGGTGATGAAGCAGTTCGACGGCCAGCTGCCGGCGGCGGTGGTGCACTGCTTCACCGGCACGCGCGAGGAGCTGTTCGATTACCTGGACCAGGACTGGCACATCGGCATCACCGGCTGGCTGTGCGACGAACGCCGTGGCGCGCACCTGCGCGAACTGGTGCCGCACATCCCAGCCCACCGGCTGATGATCGAAACCGATGCGCCCTACCTGCTGCCGCGCACGCTTAAGCCGATGCCCAAGGACCGCCGCAACGAGCCGGCGTTCCTGTCGCATATCGCCGAGGAAGTGGCGCGCGATCGCAACGAAGCGCTGGCGGTGACCGCCCAGGCCACCACCGCCACCGCGCGCGCGTTCTTCAAGCTACCGGCGTAGGTCTGGCCAGCTCGGCAAGGTCAATCGACCTTGTCGTCTTCCTGCTTGGCGTCTTCCATCGCCTCGGGTTCCAGCTCCTCGGCGGCACGGTTGAGTTTGACGAACACGCCCCAGGCGATCAGCAGCACCGCGGCGGTCAGGCCGGCGGCGCCGGCGTAGGGCAGCTTGGTCGGGTCTTCGTGGACCAGCTCGAAGGTCATCACCAGGGTTTCGATCGACAGCGCGATCACGATGACCACCATGAAGCGCGACAGGTAGCGGCGCACGCGCGTGGGCCCGCTGACCTTGACGTCGCGCATCACCTCTTCCTCGAAGATCGTCTGGCCCAGCTCCATCGACACCAGCGCGATGGTCAGCAGGCCGATGCACTCCAGCACCAGGTTGAAGCGGGCGCGGGTGTCCTGCGCTTCCTGTTGGAAGGCATGCAGCAGTTCGCTGCCGGCCATCCACATCAGGCCCGCGCCGCACAGGACGAACAGCAAGATCACCACGATGTGGCCGACCAGGAACACCTTCTCGAACGCCTTCATTGCCGTGCTCCGCGCAGTCTTGGCGTCGGAGCATGGGCAGGGCGGCGTCGCGTCCGCGCGAAGGCTCAACCGGCGGAGTTGGCCTCGAACACCTGCAGATGGATCCAGGCCGTCTCCAGGCGCGGCGCACGCAGGCCGGCGTGGGCCGCGCGATGAACCATGTCGCCGACGATGTGCGCGGCTTCCACGCGCTGGCCCGACTGCAGGTCGCGCAGCATCGAGGCGGTGAGGTCCGAGCCGGGACGGGTGAGGTGTTCGAGCATGGTGACCTGCGCCGTTTCAGGGACGGCCACGCCGCTGGCCTTGGCCACCTCCACGCACTCGCGGTACAGGGCGATCATGAAATCACGCCCGCCTTCGGCCGCGACGATCGCGCCGACGCTGCCGCGCATCAGGCAGGTGGCCGCCGCCAGCGCGGTGAGGAAGCTGTACTTGCTCCACTGCGCCAGGGCGATGTCGCGCGCGTGCTCGAACTGCACGCCGGCCTGCTGGAACAGCGCCGCCAACGCCAGCGTGCGCGGGCTATCGGCCTCGCCGCGTCGCTCGCCGAAGGTGATCGACGCGGCCTTGCCCAAGTGCAGCACTTCGCCGCCCTCGCCCTTCATCGCACTGATGAAGCACAGCCCGCCCAGCACGTTGGCCGCGCCGAAGTGCGCATCCAGCGCCGCGTAATGCTGCAGGCCGTTGAGGATCGGGAAGACCGTCGTGTTAGCGCCGACGGCCGGGGCGATCGCGTCGAGTGAGCTGTCCAGGTCGTAGGCCTTGCAGCTCAGCAGCACCACGTCGAACGGCTGCGCTGCGGCCAGCGCCGGCAGCGCATCGGCCGTGACATGCGCGACCGGGAACTGCGCATCGCCCAGCGGGCTCTTGATCACCAGCCCGTCGCGCTGCAGCTGCGCCGCGCGCGCGTCACGCACCAGGAAGGTCACATCCACATCGGCCTGCGCCAGGCGCCCGCCGAAATACCCACCGGTGCCACCGGCACCCAACACCAGGATCCGCATCGAAAGTCCTATCGTTCTTGGAAGATCAGCTGCGCAGACCAACGCCGCGCTTGAGCAGCCACAGGCCCAGCGCGCCCAGCGCCACCACGAAGCCGATCATCAACGCGTAGGCGATCCACAGCGGCACGTCGCTGCTGCCCAGCAGGCCATAACGGAAGGCGTTGACCATGTAGAAGATCGGGTTGAGGTGGGTAGCCGCCTCGGCCCAGCCCGGCAGCAGCTTGACCGAATAGAACACGCCGCCCAGGTAGGTCAGCGGGGTCAGGATGAAGGTCGGCACGATGGCGATGTCGTCGAACTTGCGTGCGTAGGCCGCGTTGACGAAGCCGGCCAGCGAGAAGATCGTCGCGCCCAGCAGCACCGTGGTCAGCGTCACCAGCGGATGCGGCACGCGCACCGGGGTGAAGAACATCGCGATCACCAGCACGATCGCGCCCACCATCAAGCCGCGCAGCACCGCGCCGGCCACGTAACCCAGCAGGATCACCCAGTTGGGCATCGGGCTGACCAGCAGCTCTTCCACGTGGCGGCCGAACTTGGCGCCGAAGAACGACGAGCTGATGTTGCCGTAGCTGTTCTGGATGACGCTCATCATCACCAAGCCCGGCACGATGAACTGCATGTAGCTGTAGCCACCCATGTCGCCGACCTTGGAGCCGATCAGGCCGCCGAAGATCAGGAAGTAGAGCGTCATGGTGATCGCCGGCGGCACCAGGGTCTGGCCCCAGATCCGCAGGATGCGCGCCACTTCGCGGCGGGCGATGGTCCACAGCGCGGTGAGGTTGCGCTGGGTGTTGCTGGTGGTCGGCACCAGGGTCGGGTTGCTCATGCGGAAGCCTCCGTGGACGTGGCGGCGGGCGCGGCGATCATGCGCACGAACAGCTCCTCCAGCCGGTTGGACTTGGTGCGCATCGAGCGCACGCGGATGCCGGCAGCGGCCAGCGCCTCGAACACGCGGTTGAGGTCCATCGCCCGCGGCATGTCCAGGTCCAGCGTGTGCGGATCGGTGGCGATCAGCGTGGTGCCTTCGATCACCGGCAGCTCGGCCGGCAGCTCACCGTCGATGTCGAACAGGAAGCCTTCCACGTCCAGCTGGGCCAGCAGCGCGCGCATCGGGCCCTGCTGCACGATCCTGCCGTGGTTGATGATGGCCAGGTTGCGACACAGGCTCTCGGCTTCTTCCAGGTAGTGCGTGGTCAGGATGATCGTGGTGCCGGCGGTGTTGATCTCCTTGAGCGTCTTCCACATGCCGCGGCGGATCTCGATGTCCACGCCCGCGGTGGGCTCGTCCAGGATCAGCAGGCGCGGCCGGGTCATCATGGCGCGGGCGATCATCAGCCGGCGCTTCATGCCGCCGGACAGCGTGCGGCTCATCATGAAGGCCTTGTCCCACAGCTGGGCGCGCTTGAGTTCTTCCTCGGCGCGCGGGCCGGCCTCGTCGCGCGGGGTGCCGTAGAACCCGGCGTAGTTCACCAGGATGTCGTAGGGCTTCTCGAACAGGTTGAAGTTGATTTCCTGCGGCACCAGGCCGATCAGGCGCATCGCCGCATCGCGATGGGTGGCGATGTCCACGCCGAACACCTTGACCGAGCCGGAGGTCAGGTTCACCAGCGAGGAAATGATGCCGATGGTGGTGGACTTGCCGGCGCCGTTGGGACCGAGCAGGGCGAAGAAGTCGCCGGGTTCGACATCCAGCGAGACGCCCTTGAGCGCTTCGACGCCGTTGTCGTAGCGCTTCTTCAGGTCAACGATGGACAGCGCCGGCACGTTGCCGGCCGCCGCGGAAAGAGAAGTCATGATGGGCCTTTCGCGGGCGCCGGGGCCCGCATGACAAGCGATTGTCTATTATAGGCGCCCCGCCCTGCGCGCTTCGGGCATCAGAGCGTTCTACGCCCTTGGCCATCGTCCAGTTCCCGCTACAGCTCGTCGAACGCCGCATGATCGCCCCGACCGTGGGCCATTACGTCTTCCAGCGCAACGATGGCCAGCCGCTGGCCTTCATCGCCGGGCAGTTCCTGCAGATCCATTTCGACTACGCCGATGGCACCGCCACGCGGCGCAGCTATTCGATTGCCAACGTGCAGGCGGTGGATGCACCGGCCGAGACGACGGTGGAGATTGCGGTGAGCTATGTGCCGGGCGGCGCGGCGACGGCGCTGTTCGAAGCACTGGACATGGGCGATACCGTGCAGGCCAGCGGGCCGTTCGGCCGCTTCACCCTGCAGCCGAGCGATGCCAATGCGCGCTACGTGCTGGTCGCCACCGGCACCGGCGTCACGCCGTATCGCGCAATGCTGCCGGCGCTGGCCGCGCTGATCGATACGCGCGCGGTCGAAGTGGTGCTGCTGCAGGGCGCACGCACGCTGGGTGACCTGCTGTACCACGACGAATTTCGTGCGTTCGCCGACGCGCACCCGGGCTTTCGCTATCTGCCGTGCCTGTCGCGCGGCCTGCCCGACGATGCCCACCCGGACCTGCGCCACGGCTATGTCCAGCAGGCGCTGCCCGAGATCGCACCGGACCCGGCCCGCGAAATCGCCTACCTGTGCGGCAACCCGGACATGGTCGATGCCACGTTCGAGGCCTTGAAGAACGCCGGCCTCGGCCCGGCCCAGATCCGGCGCGAGAAGTACATCTCCAGCCGCTGAGAGCTCCAGGATCGCGCTTGTAAAGCACGCTTGACAGCGCGCGCTGATCACGCGCAGGATGATGTCAACTTTCCTTGACACGACAGTCCTCCGCGCATGATTCTCGGCATCACGCTCCATCTCCATCAAATCCTCGTCGGGCTTGCGCTTGCCGCCGGTGCCATCAAGCTTGCTTCGACGGGCTATCTGGTACGCCATGCGGCGCGCGCGCCGCAACTCATGCAGACCTCTCGTGGCGTGACCATCTCGCATGCCAGCAAATGGTCGGCGCTGGTGCTTGCTCTGGCCGTCTTCGTGGATGCGTGGCTGGATGGAAACCATGCAGATGCGCTGCGCTGGGGCGCCATGCTCGCCGGCGTCATCGTGCTGCTGCCGGTACTGATCCATCTGCGCCGGACCGGACGCTGGTACGGCGCAGCTCATTCGCTCCTGCGCCTCTGGCGCAGGAATGCCTCCTGACACCTTTATGGACAAGACCATGAACGACACGCGCACGCCGCGCTCGCTGCGCTGGCGCCTGCTTTTGATCGGCGCCTTCGTCCTGGCGACCGCATTATTGGGGCTGGTGCCAGGTCTACTGCCACAGCTCAGCCAGGCCCATCAGCGCGTCCTGCAAGGCATGGCCCTCGGCGCGGGCGGAACACTCGCGGTTTTCCTGCTCCTCCTCGCCATCCCGGTGGTACGCAACGCCTACTTCCAGCTGCTCGAAGTCCGCGAACAGGACATCTTCCGCGACAAGCGCATCCTGTGGCTGGCCGGGATCGCCCTGGTGCTTTACCTCGCAACGCTGGCGTTGGCCCATTGGGCCATGCCAACAAACGCTTCGCCCGCGCTGGTCATCGCCATCGGCCTCTTGCCCATCCTGGCGGTGACGCTCTACAGCGCGTCCATCGTGCTGCACCTGCGCCAGTTGGACGAATTGATGCGCAAGATCGAGCTTGAAAGCTGGGCGCTGGCAACACTCGTGGTCTCGCAGGGGTACTTGGTGGCCTGGGTCGTGATGCAGGCAGGACTTGTCCATATCGACGCCAGCCTTGCGCTGCTATCGCTGGGTGTCTGGTTGCTGATCGTTCGTACTGGCTTTTACGTCTGGTTGATGCGGCGCTACCTGTGAACAGCCGCGTGCGCGAACTGCGCGAAGTGCAGGGCTGGTCGCAGGCCACGCTGGGCGAGCGCCTGGGCGTGTCGCGCCAGACCATCAATTCCATCGAAACCGGCAAGTACGACCCCAGCCTGCCGCTGGCCTTCCAGATCGCGCGGCTGTTCGGCGAGCCGATCGAGGCGATCTTCCTGTTCGAAACGTAATCGGCCGCCCTGCCTTCGGTCACATCCGCATGGCAGGTCCGTCATGTCAGCATCCACGTAGGAAATACCGCTGTCCTTCAAGGAGTTCCGTCATGCAGCAACGTTGGTTGTTCCCCGCCCTGCTCCTGGCCGCCTGCGCGCCAGCGGCCCAGGCGCGCTCGTTGGGGACGCTCGATTTCAAACCGTGCGCGCTCAGCGCGCCGCTTTCGACCGGGGTCGTGCAGGCGCAGTGCGCCACGCTAACCGTGCCGGAAAATCCCAAGGCCCCGGACGGCCGCAAGATCGACCTGCGCATCGGCTGGATCCCGGCCGGGCGCGATGACGCGGCCGAGCCCGATCCGGTGTTCATGATCGCCGGCGGCCCGGGCCAGTCGGCGCTGGACAGCTATCCGCAGGTGCAGCCGGCCTTCGCCGAGGTGGTGAAGAAGCGCAACGTCATCCTGGTCGACCAGCGCGGCACCGGCGGCTCAAACCCGCTGCAATGCGCCAACCCGGCCGAAGGGATGGACGCCGATTCGGCTCAGGCCGCCAGCGACTACGCGCGCGGCTGCATGGCGCAACTGCAGAAGAAGGCCGACCTGCGCTTCTACACCACCGGCGAAGCCATCGCCGACCTGGACACCGTGCGCCAGGCACTGGGCGCGGAGAAGGTCGACCTGGTCGGCGTGTCCTACGGCACGCGCGTGGCCCAGCAGTACGCGGCCACCTATCCGCAGCACACCCGCGCGATCGTGCTCGATGGCGTGGCGCCCAACACGCTGGTGCTGGGCAATGAGTTCGCCCAGAACCTGGAGCAGGCACTGGACCTGCAGTTCGGCCGCTGCGCCAAGGACCCGGCCTGCACGCAGAAGCTCGGCGATCCGCGCCAGCGCCTCAACGCGCTGATGGCCACGCTCAAGGACAAGCCGCCGGTCGTGAACTTCCGCGACCCGGCCACTGGCGAGGCCAAGCAGGAAACCCTGCATGCCGGCGATGTCGCGATGCTGGTGCGCATGTCGGCCTACCTGCCGCTGATGACGGCCACCCTGCCGCTGCAGTTTTCCGAAGCCGCGCAGGGTCGCTACGACACCCTGGCCGCGACCGCCAACATGATCGGCGGCTCACTTGCCGATGCGATGGCGATGGGCATGCAGCTGTCGGTGATCTGCGCCGAGGACGGCAGCGAGCTGAAGACCGACCCCGCACAGGACGGCTCGCTGCTGGGCAATGCCGTGATCGACGGCTTGAAGGCGCAGTGCGCGGTGTGGCCCAAGGGCACGCGCGCGGCTGACTTCCGCAAGCCGCTTTCGACCAACGTGCCGACCCTGTTGCTGAGCGGCGAGTTCGATCCAGTCACCCCGCCACGCTACGGCGATGAAGTGGCCAAGGCGCTGCCGAACGCGCGCCACCTGGTGCTGCGCGGCCAGGGCCACAACGTCATCGCGGTGGGCTGCACGCCGCAGCTGCTGGGCAAGTTCCTGGATGGACTGGACCCGAAGGCGCTCGACGCCAAGTGCCTGGACAAGCTGACCTACACGCCGCCTTTCACCGGCTTCTACGGATGGGACCCATGATCGCCCTGCAGAATCTCCACAAGACCTTCAAGACCAAGAAGAGCGAGGTCAAGGCCGTCAGTGGCGTGGACTTCACCGCAGCCGATGGCCAGATCACCGGCCTGCTTGGCCCCAACGGCGCCGGCAAGACCACCACCCTGCGCATGCTCTACACGCTGATGCAGCCCGATGCGGGCCAGGTGCTGATCGATGGCGTCGACGTGGCGACCAACCCCGAAGCCGCGCGCCGCGCGCTGGGCGTGCTGCCTGACGCACGCGGTGTGTACAAGCGCCTGACCGCGCGCGAGAACATCGCCTACTTCGGCCAGCTGCATGGCCTGGACAAGGCGACGATCGATGCGCGTACCGAGCGTCTGGTGCAGGCCCTGAACATGCAGGACTTCATCGACCGCCGCACCGAAGGTTTCAGCCAGGGCCAGCGCACCAAGACCGCGATTGCACGGGCGCTGGTGCACGACCCGCGCAACGTGGTGCTGGACGAACCCACCAACGGCCTGGACGTGATGACCACGCGCGGCTTGCGCGAATTCCTCAAGCAGCTGCGCGGCGAAGGCCATTGCGTGGTGTTCTCCAGCCACATCATGCAGGAGGTCGCCGCGCTGTGTGACCGCATCGTGATCATCGCCAAGGGCACCGTCGTGGCTGCCGGCACCGCCGACGAACTGCGTGCGCACTATGGCGAGGAGAACCTGGAAGACGCCTTCGTCAAGGCGATCGGTTCCGAGGAGGGCCTGCTGGCATGAACAGCCTGAAGACCCTCTCCGTCGTGATGCGCAAGGAACTGAAGGATCTGTTCCGCGACCGGCGCACGGTGTTTCTGTCTCTGGCGCTAGGGCCGATCCTGCTGCCGCTGTTGCTGGTCGGCATCTTCACCCTGACCGAGAACCGCATCCGCGACCTCTCGGAAAAGCCGCTGGAGCTGCCGGTGATCGGCAAGGACAACGCGCCCAACCTGATCGCCTGGCTGGAAGGCCAGAACGTCACCATCAAGGACGCGCCCAAGGACATCGCCGCCGCCATCGCCGACCAGAAGGAAGACGTGGTGCTGCGCATCGGCGATGACTACGCCGAGAAGTGGCGCAAGAGCGAGCCAGCCCCGGTCGAAGTGCTGAGCGATAGCACGCGGCAAAACGCGGAAGTGCCGGTCAAGCGCGTGCAGGCCTTGTTGCAGGCCTACAGCGGACAGGTCGGTGCGCTGCGTTTGCTCGCTCGTGGCGTGAGCCCGGCCACGATGGCCCCGCTGCAGGTGCGGCAAACCGACATGGCCTCGGAAGAAGCCAAGCGCGGCCGCCTGGTCGGCGTGTTGCTGCCTTACCTGCTGATCCTCAGCGCGTTCATGGGCGGCGCCTACCTGATCATGGATGCCACCGCCGGCGAGCGTGAACGCCAGTCGATGGAACCGCTGCTGGCCACGCCGGCCGCACGCGGCGCCATCGTCAGCGGCAAGGTCGCCGCGGCCTGCGCGGTGGCGTTGCTGTCACTGGCCTTCACTCTGCTGATGTTCAAGCTCACCGCGGTGATCTCGCCGACCGTGGGCCGGCAGATGTCGGTGAGCTTCACCACGATCGCGCTGCTGCTGCTGATCCTGATGCCGATGGTGTTCATCGGCACCACGCTGCTGACCTTCCTGTCGGCCACGGCCAAGAGCATGAAGGAAGCGCAGAGCCACATGAGCTATCTCATGCTGCTGCCGATGCTGCCCTCGATCATCCTGATGGTGAATCCGGTCAAGACCCAGCTGTGGCAGTTCGCCGTACCGTTCCTGGCGCAGAACCAGCTGATCCTCAAAGTCGTCCGCGGCGAAGCCATCGACCCGGTGCAATGGGTGATCTATCTGGCGGCGAGCTTCGGGCTGTCGGGTCTGATGTGGTTCCTGGCGGTGCGTCGTTATCGCGGCGAGCAGCTGGCGATTTCGGGCTGAGTGGGTTGTCGACTCTTTCGACACGGAAACAAAGAAGGGCCGGCATTGCCGGCCCTTCTTCTTTGTTTCTTCTGTGGGAGCCGCTTCAGCGGCGATGGCGGTTCCCGATCGCCACTGCAGCAGTCCGCTGCTTGCGAATCAGCCCGGATTGAACGCGATCGTGCGGCGCGTGGTGCTGACCGAGCCGGTCGGCTCGAACTTCCAGCGCTTCACCGCCGTCAATGCCGCGCGATCAAACACACGCGGCGGCGAGGCTTCGACCACGCGCGCATTGGTGACGTCGCCATCGCCGCCGATGGTGATTTCCACGACGACCTGACCGCTGGTGCTCGCACGCAGCGCATCCATCGGATAACGCGGCGGCGGGGCGCTCAGCAAGCGCCGTTCGCCGGAGCTGGAAGCGGCCGGGGCAGCAGGTGCCGGAGCCGGCGTTTCTGCGACCGGGGCCGGGCGCTCGGCCGGTGCCTGGCGTGGCGGCGCGGCGGCCGCCGCCGGACGCGCGGCTTCGGCGCGGGCCGCTTCGCGCTGCTGGGCGGCAAGCGCATCGGCAGCTTGCTTCTGCTGGGCCGCCTGTTCGGCCACGCGCTGGACTTCCTTGGTCTTGGCGTCGGCCGCGGCCTTGGCCTTGCTCGCCTCGTCGGTGGTCTGCTGCGCCAGCAGCTTCTCGCCACCGGCAATCGCGGCGCTCAACCGCGGCAGTGCCGGCGCCTTGGGATCGGCCTTGGTGATCAGGGCCTGCAGGCGCTTGGCTTCCTCGAAATCCTTGCGGCCGATGCTCTGTTCGGCGGCGATCACCGTATACGGCATCAGGTCGGTCAGCGCGCTGGTGGTGGCCGGATCGTCGGGCTGCTTGTCGCGCAGCGCCAGGTAGTACTCCATCGCGTTGTCGCCGCCGGGGGCGTAGATCCGGTTCTGGCCCAGCGCCTTGTTGGCGGCGGCGCGCAGGTCGTCGGCGCTCATGGCCTGGACGCTGGCGGCCACGGCCGGCTTGGGTGGGGTGTCGGCGGCCACGGCCTGGGCTGCGGTGGCAGGGTCGGTCGGAGTGCCGGTGGCGGCGCCGTCGGTGGTGGTCTCAGCTTGCTTGGGTGAACAGGCCGCCAGCAGACCCAGCAGCGCGAGCGCTGCCACAGGCCGCAACGCGGTCAGTGAGTGCTTGGACATCTGGTTGTTTCCCCTGGGTGAGCATTTCTTGACGAATGCCTGTAACCGCAAAGTCACGGAATTCGCCAGGTCTTGTCAACAGGCGACAGGCGCCTACTTGCCGATACAGAACGTCGAGAAGATCCGCCCCAGCAGCGCATCCGGCGAGATCTTCCCCGTGATCTCTCCCAGCGCGTCGTGGGCGAGCCGCAATTCTTCGGCAGCCAGCTCAAGCGTATCGTGATCGATCTCGCGTTTTGCGAGGTCCAGATGCGCCAGCGCCTGTTCCAGAGCCAGCACATGGCGAGCGCGGGCGGAGAACTCGCCCTCGGCCGACTCCACCGCTTCGCCGGTGACCAGCGCCTGCAGCCGGGCCAGCAGCGCCGCAATCCCGGCGCCGGTGCGGGTGGAGATGCCCAGCGCCTCGCCCGGCACGGCGTGGTCGGCCGGCAGCAGGTCGGTCTTGTTGTGCAACCAGAGCTGACGCGTGCCGGAATCGAGCACGCCGGCGACGGAAGCCTGGCCGGCTTGCGGATCGCGCGCGTCAACCATCACCAGCGCCACGTCCGCGCGCTGCAGTTCGTCACCGGCGCGGCGCATGCCCTCGCGTTCGATCGCATCACCGCCCTCGCGCAGGCCGGCGGTGTCGACCAATGTGAGTTCGAGGCCATCGACACGGATGGTCTCGTGCAAGGTGTCGCGGGTGGTGCCGGCCACGTCGGTGACGATCGCGCGCTCGCGCCCGGCCAACGCATTGAGCAACGAACTCTTGCCCGCGTTCGGCGGGCCGACGATCACCACGTGCAAGCCATCGCGCAGGCGCCGACCGCGTTCGGCGTCGGCCAGCAGCGTGGTCAGGCCGGCACGCAGTTCGACCAGGCCGGCGCGCACCGCGGCACCGCCGAGCGTGTCCAGCGGTTCGTCGGCGAAATCGATCGCCGCCTCCACGTGGACCCGCAGCCGCACCAGTTGCTCGGCCGCGGCTTCGACCCGGCGTGAGAACACGCCGTCCAGCGAACGCCGCGCCGCGCGCGCCGCACGTGCATCGCCAGCGGCGATCAGGTCGGCGATGGCCTCGGCCTGGGCCAGGTCGAGCTTGCCGTTGAGGAAGGCGCGCTCGGAAAACTCACCAGGCCGTGCTGCGCGCGCACCCAGCGCACAGGCACGCGCGACCAGCGTGCGCAGCACGACCGGACTGCCGTGTGCCTGCAGCTCGACCACGTCCTCGCCGGTGAAGCTGGCCGGCGCGACGAAGGCCAGCGCGATGCCGTCGTCGATCACCTTGCCCTCGCCATCGACGAAGCGCGCATAGCGCGCCTGCCGCGGCGGCAACATGCCCGCGCCCATCGCCGCAGCAATCGCCAGCGCCTGCGGTCCGGACAGGCGCACGATGCCCACGCCGCCGGCGCCGGCGGCCGTGGCCACCGCGGCGATGGTGTCGCGCTCGTTCGAAGGGGACATGGCGTGCTCCGCAGGTGGTGACGAGCGGCCTGTTACCAGGGCCGCGCAAACGAAAACCCGCCTTGCGGCGGGCTTCGTTGAATCTTAGGCGATGTGGCCCGGGCTTACTTGCCCTTGCCCTTGGACGGCAGATCGTCCTTGGTATGGCCCTTGCCGTCGGTCTCGGGCTTGGCCAGCACCGGCTGGCCGTGGATGCGGCCCATCCACCACTGCTGCAACAGGCTCAGGCTGCCGTTGGTGACCCAGTACAGGACCAGGCCGGCCGGGAAGAAGGCCATGGTCACGCCGAAGATCAGCGGCATGAACTGCATCATCTTGGCCTGGGTCGGATCCATGCCGACGTTGGGCGAGAGCTTCTGGGTGAGGAACATCACCGCCACGTTCAGCACCGGCAGGATGAAGAACGGGTCACGCGCGGTCAGGTCCTGGATCCACAGCATCCACGGCGCCTGGCGCAACTCGACCGATTCGTTGAGCACCCAGTACAGGCACAGGAAGATCGGCATCTGGATCAACGTCGGCAGGCAGCCGCCCATCGGGTTGATCTTCTCCTTCTTGTACAGCTCCATCATCGCCTGCTGCAGCTTGGCGCGGTCTTCGCCGTAACGCTCCTTCAGCTGCGCCATGCGCGGCTGGAAGCGGCGCATCTTGGCCATCGACTTGTACTGGGCCGAGGACAGCGGGAACAGCACCAGCTTGACCACCACCACCAGGCCGATGATCGACCAGCCCCAGTTGCCCAGCAGGTCATGCAGGTGGCTCAGGATCCAGAACAGGCCAGAACCGATCACCGCCAGCGGCGCGAAACGGCTGTAGTCCACCGCGCTATCCAGGCCCGGGATGGCCGAGGCCTTGATCGCCTTGACCAGCTTCGGGCCGACCCACAGGCGCGCATCTGTCGCCGTGGTCTGGCCCGGCGCGACGGTGAGGCTGGGGCCGGTTTCGCTGACCAGGTAACGCTGGGTGCCGCCGATGGTGCGCTCGTCCAGCGAGACCTTGGTCGGCTGCTTCGCATCGGGCACCCAGGCGCTGAGGAAGTGATGCTCCAGCATCGCTGCCCAGCCACCGGTGGTGTCCTGGTTGAGCTTGCCGTCTTCCAGGTAGTCCTTGTCGAACTTGCGGCGCTCATAGGCACCGGCCGCGGTGCGCCAGGCGGCGCCGACCAGGCTGAAGGCATGCGGGTTGGTGAAACCGCCCTTGACCGGCGGCGGCGGCACGCGTTCCAGCTGGCGGTAGACCACCGCGGTCCACGGCGCAGCGCCGGTGTTGGTGACCTGGTCGGACACGCCGACCAGATACTCGCCGCGCTTGACGGTGAAGGTGCGCACGATGCGCACGCCGTTGCCTTCCCACACGAACGGAATGCTCAGGCTGGCCTGCCCGGCGGTCAGCGCGTAATCGCGCTGCGGCTGCTCGGGACGGAACACCGCGCTCTGGTCCGGCGCCGCACCGCTCTGGGCGATGTAGGCCAGGCCGGCGGTGTAGAGCTGGGCCGGGTCTTCGTTGAACAGTTCGACCGGCGGCGCGCCGGCGTCACGGGTCTGCGGGTACTGCAGCAGCTGGGCGCGCAGCACCTTGCTGCCATCGATCACCAGCTTGAGCGTATCGGTGCTGACGGTGACCTTGGTGCCCTGCACGGCCGGCGCGGCGGCCGCCGAGTTCGACGGCGCGGTGGTCTGGTCGGCGACAGTGGCCGACGGCGAGGCCAGGCCTTCGGCGCTGGGCACACCGCTGCCCTGGTCGGGCGTGCTGGACGTGGTGGCGGCGGCAACCGGCGTGGCGGGCTGGTCCTGGGCGGTCTTCCACTTGCCCCACTCCATCCACAACAAGGTCGCCACCATCAGCCAGGCGAAAAACAGGAAAACACGGGTCTGGTTCATCAGGCAGGCAGTCTCAGCCGGTCAAAGCATTCGGCGTGGAAAGGGAGGAAGGAGGCGGCACGGGCGCGGGGCGCATTGTGCCGTCGGCGCCCGGAGGGGGCAACGCACCGGCACGGACCAGCAGGCCGTGGAAGGCCGCGCGAAGCTGTTCGGACGAGGCCGAACCCGCGGCAGGCCGAGCCACCAGGACGTAATCGCCGCCGGGCAGCTGGCCGCGCAGGTGACGGAACACATCGCGCAGGGTGCGCTTGATCCGGTTGCGGCCCACGGCGTGCTTGTCGACCTTGCGCGAGACGGCAAGGCCCAGGCGCGCGCCCTCGCCACCGGCGGCCCAGTGCAGAGCGAGCATCGGGGCTGCAGTGCGACGTGCGGTGTCGAACACCCGCGCGTACTCGGCCGACGTCCGCACGCGGGCGGATCGGGGGAACGACAAAACGGGCATTTCAGGGCTCATGGCACGACAAAGCCCGCACCGTTGTGTGGCGCGGGCTTGGTGTGCAGACGCATTGCGATGTCAAAGCCGCGCGCGGGGCGCGGCGATGGCATCAGGCGCAGAGCGTCTTGCGGCCCTTCGCGCGGCGACGGGCGAGGATCTTGCGGCCGTCAGCAGTCTTCATGCGGGCACGGAAACCGTGGTCGCGCTTGCGCTTGAGGTTGCTGGGCTGGTAGGTGCGCTTGGTGGCCATGGGGCGCTCTCAGGCGGTTGCGGTGGAAAGAACCGGAAATTCTACGGGGCCATGTTTTGCCGAGTCAAGTGGGGGTTGTGGATGGAACTGTGGATGACCCGTGGGCCACCGGTGCATCGTGGTACCCTGCGCGGCCCTTTTTCCCATGTGCCACGCCGGTTTTTCCGTGACGGCGGGCTGGATGACCGATTCCCCAAATGGATGCCTGGCCCCGCTGCCTAGAACGCCTGGAAGCCGAATTACCGGCTGAAGATGTCCACACCTGGCTCAAGCCGCTGCAGGCCGAACAACGTCCCGACGCGGTCGTGCTGTACGCGCCCAACGCCTTCATCGTCGACCAGGTGCGCGAACGCTACCTGCCGCGCATCCGCGAGTTGCTGGATCATTACGCCGGGCTGGACCAGGTCTCGCTGGCGGTCGGTTCGCGCGCCAAGGCGCCTGACGCCGCGCCGATTGGTGGGGCGCCCGCCTCGCTGGGCACCACCGCCACCGCCGCGCCGATCGAGCCGTTTGCCGGCAACCTGGATACGCACTACACCTTCGACAACTTCGTCGAAGGCCGCAGCAACCAGCTGGGCCGCGCCGCGGCCTGGCAGGCGGCGCAGAAGCCCGGCGATCGCGCCCACAACCCGCTGCTGCTGTACGGCGGCACCGGCCTGGGCAAGACCCACCTGATGTTCGCCGCCGGCAACGAGCTACGCCGGCAGAACCCGGCCGCGCGCGTGCTGTACCTGCGCTCGGAGCAGTTCTTCAGCGCGATGACCAAGGCACTGATCGAGCGCTCGATGGACCAGTTCAAGCGCCGCTTCCAGCAGGTCGACGCGCTGCTGATCGACGATATCCAGTTCTTCGCCGGCAAGGACCGCACCCAGGAAGAGTTCTTCCACACCTTCAACGCGCTGTTCGACGGCCGCCAGCAGATCATCCTGACCTGCGACCGTTATCCGCGCGAGGTCGAGGGCCTGGAGCCGCGACTGAAGTCGCGCCTGGCCTGGGGCCTGTCGGTGGCGATCGATCCGCCGGATTTCGAGACCCGCGCGGCGATCGTGCTGGCCAAGGCGGCCGAGCGCGGGACCAACATCCCCGATGACGTGGCCTTCCTGCTGGCCAAGAAGATGCGCTCCAACGTGCGCGACCTGGAAGGGGCGCTCAACACGCTGGCCGCACGCGCCAACTTCCTGGGCAAGGCGATCACGCCGGAGTTCGCCCAGGAAACCCTGCGCGACCTGCTGCGCGCCCAGCAGCAGGCCATCGGCATCCCCAACATCCAGAAGACCGTGGCCGACTACTACGGCCTGCAGATCAAGGACCTGCTCTCCAAGCGCCGCACGCGCTCGCTGGCCCGTCCGCGCCAGGTCGCCATGGCCCTGACCAAGGAACTGACCGAGCACAGCCTGCCGGAGATCGGCGACGCCTTTGCCGGGCGCGACCACACCACCGTGCTGCACGCCTGCCGCCAGATCCGCACGCTAATGGAGTCCGACGGCAAGCTGAAGGAAGACTGGGACAAGCTGATCCGCAAATTGAGCGAGTAAGAACGCGCCCGATCACCGGGTCAGGTGGATATGCTGTGCAGCGGGGCCGGGACGTGAACAACCGGTGGGCCACCAGGGCGACAAGCTGTGGATAAGAGGTGGATCAATCCAGGCGCCAAAATTGTCCACAGCTTTTCCCGCAAGACGCGACCAACCTATGCACCGGGTTTGAAGCGAAAAAAATACATATAAAACAGTTGGTTATGCGCGTTTTCCCGCAATTTGCGCCCTACCATCACCACCAGCTTTTAAGATTTATACACTTCTAAAAACATAGAGCACCGGGACACACACGATGCGTTTCAGCCTGCAGCGAGAAGCTTTCCTCAAACCCCTGGCGCAAGTGGTCAATGTGGTGGAACGTCGACAGACGCTCCCCGTGCTGGCCAATTTCCTGGTTCAGGTGCAGAACGGTCAGCTCTCCCTGACCGGCACCGACCTGGAAGTGGAGATGATTGCGCGCACTGCGATCGAAGACGGCCAGGACGGCGAAACTACGATCCCGGCCCGCAAGCTGTTCGAAATCGTGCGCGCCCTGCCCGACGGCAGCCGGATCACGGTCAGCCAGACCGGCGACAAGGTCAGCGTGGCCGCCGGACGCAGCCGCTTCACCCTGGCCACCCTGCCGGCCAACGATTTCCCGTCGGTCGATGAAGTCGAAGCCAGCGAGCGCGTGACCGTTCCGGAAGCGGCCCTGAAGGAGCTGATCGAGCGCACCGCGTTCGCGATGGCCCAGCAGGACGTGCGCTATTACCTCAACGGCCTGCTGTTCGACCTGCGCGATACCGCGCTGCGCTGCGTGGCCACCGACGGCCACCGCCTGGCGCTGTGCGAATCGGGCCTGGAGACCGGTGGCAGCCTGACCAAGCGCCAGATCATCGTGCCGCGCAAGGGCGTGACCGAGCTGCAGCGCCTGCTGGAAGGCGGCGAGCGCGTGCTGGAGCTGGAAGTCGGCCGCAGCCACATCCGCGTCAAGCGCGACGATGTCACCTTCACATCCAAGCTGATCGACGGCCGTTTTCCGGATTACGAAGCCGTGATCCCGATTGGCGCGGACATCGAAGTGAAGCTGGACCGCGAAGTGCTGCGCGCCGCCCTGCAGCGCGCCGCGATCCTGTCCAACGAGAAGTACCGCGGCGTGCGCGTGGAACTCTCGCCCGGCCAGATGAAGATCAGCGCCCACAATCCGGAGCAGGAAGAAGCGCAGGAAGAGATCGAAGCCGACACCAAGGTCGACGGCCTGGCGATCGGCTTCAACGTGAACTACCTGCTGGATGCGCTCTCGGCGCTGCGCGACGAGCACATCGTGATCCAGCTGCGCGACGCCAACTCCTCGGCGTTGGTGCGCGAAGCCAGCAGCGAGCGTTCGCGCCATGTGGTCATGCCGCTGCGTCTCTGACGTTTCAGGCCTGTTCCACGTGAAACACACGCAACGCCCGGATTCGTCCGGGCGTTGTCGTTAGGGAAACCACGCAATGCATGTGACACGACTGACGGTGGGTGGCCTGCGCAGGTTTGCCCAGGTCGAGATCGACCCACAGCCCGGTTTGAATCTGATCACCGGCGACAACGGCGCCGGCAAAACCAGCCTGCTTGAGGCGTTGCACCTGATGGCCTGGGGCCGCAGCTTCCGTGGACGCGTGCGTGACGGCTTGATCCGCACGGGCTCGGATGCCGTGGAAGTCTTCGTCGAATGGCGGGAAGGCCAGGAGGCACGCGTCCGTCGCGCGGGCCTACGCCACAGCGGCCAGGCATGGACCGGCCGGCTGGACGGTCAGAACGTCGGCCAACTGGGCGATCTGTGTGCGGCGCTCGCCGTGGTCAGTTTCGAGCCCGGGAGTCATGCCCTGGTGACGGGAAGCGGAGAACCCCGCCGCCGTTACCTCGATTGGGGCCTGTTCCACGTGGAACAGGACTTTCTATCGGTCTGGCGCCGCTACAACCGCGCGCTCAAGCAGCGTAATGCGCTACTGAAGTCCGGCGGTGGCGGCCAGCAGCTCGATGCCTGGGATGCGGAGTTGGCCGACTCCGGCGAAGCGGTGACCTGGCATCGGCAGGCCTACCTTGATCGCCTCCAGAACCAGCTTCAGGAGGTCGCCGAGGCGCTGGTCCCGATGCTTGGCCGCGCCCAGCTGGAGTTTTCGCCCGGCTGGCGACGGCAGGAGCTGTCGCTGGCCGATGCGCTGCTGGTCTCGCGCGACCGTGACCGCCAGTTTGGCCATACCGGCGTGGGCCCGCACCGCGCGGACTGGCGGGTGGAGTTCAGCACCCTGCCCCAGCGCGAAACCCTCTCGCGTGGACAGGCCAAGCTCACCGCCCTCTCCTGTCTGCTCGCCCAGGCTCAGGATTACGCCGCCCAACGTGGCGAATGGCCGGTGGTGGCGCTGGACGACCTCGCGTCCGAGCTCGACCAGCGCCATCAGGCCGGCGTGCTGGCTCGGCTGATGCAGACCGGTGCCCAGGTCTTCGTCACCGGCACCGAAGCGCCGACAGCGCTGATCCAGACGCCGCCACAGGCATGGTTCCACGTGGAACACGGCGCAATCGCGCGCCGCTGAGCGCGCCGGACCCGCCAAGGGGCCTGAAAGGGCCGCGGTGCTATAATTTCGGCTTCCTTTCAAGCGCCGTTGGCTGCCGCGATTCCTTTCGCAGCGCGCCCCGGCCGTGCAGGCGATCGACACGCGAATGACCGACGAGACCACCCCGGCAACCCCCGGCCAGAACGGCAACTACGACGCCAACAGCATCACCGCCCTGGAAGGCCTGGAGGCGGTCCGCAAGCGTCCCGGCATGTACATCGGCGACGTGCATGACGGCACCGGCCTGCACCACATGGTCTTCGAAGTGGTCGACAACTCGATCGACGAGGCCCTCGCCGGCCACGCCGACAGCGTCGTGGTCACGATCCACGGCGACGGCTCGGTCTCGGTATCCGACAACGGCCGCGGCATCCCGACCGGCAAGCACGCCCAGATGAGCGCCAAGCTCGGTCGCGAGGTCTCCGCGGCCGAGGTGGTGATGACCATCCTCCACGCCGGCGGCAAGTTCGACGACAACAGCTACAAGGTTTCCGGCGGCCTGCACGGCGTGGGCGTCAGCGTGGTCAACGCGCTGTCGCAGAAGCTGCTGCTGGATATCTTCCAGGGCGGCTTCCACTACCAGCAGGAATTCAGCAACGGCGCCGCGGTCGCGCCGCTGAAGCAGCTCGGCACCAGCACCAAGCGCGGCACGACCCTGCAGTTCTGGCCATCGGTCACGGCTTTCCACGACAACGTCGAGTTCCACTACGACATCTTGGCCCGCCGCCTGCGCGAGCTGTCGTTCCTCAATTCCGGGGTCAAGATCGTCCTGGCCGACGAGCGCGGCGAAGGCCGTCGCGACGATTTCCACTACGAAGGCGGCATCGCCAGCTTCGTCGAGCACTTGGCCAAGGCCAAGAATCCGCTGCACCCGCACGTGATCTCCGTGGTCGGCGAGCACAACAACATCGTGGTCGACGTAGCCCTGCAGTGGACCGACGCCTACCAGGAAACGATGTACTGCTTCACCAACAACATCCCGCAGAAGGACGGCGGTACCCACCTGGCCGGCTTCCGCGGCGCCCTGACCCGCGTGTTGAGCAACTACATCGAGCAGAGCGGCATCGCCAAGCAGGCCAAGGTCAGCCTGACCGGCGACGACATGCGCGAAGGCATGATCGCCGTGCTCTCGGTCAAGGTGCCCGACCCCAGCTTCTCCAGCCAGACCAAGGAAAAGCTGGTCAGCTCCGACGTGCGTCCGGCCGTGGAAAACGCCTTCGGCACGCGCCTGGAGGAGTTCCTGCAGGAGCATCCGAACGAAGCCAAGGCCATCGCCGGCAAGATCGTCGACGCCGCCCGCGCGCGTGAAGCCGCGCGCAAGGCCCGCGACCTGACCCGCCGCAAGGGCGCGCTGGACATCGCCGGCCTGCCCGGCAAGCTGGCTGACTGCCAGGAGAAGGATCCGGCGCTGTCCGAGCTGTTCATCGTCGAGGGTGACTCGGCCGGTGGCTCGGCCAAGCAGGGCCGCAACCGCAAGAACCAGGCCGTCCTGCCGCTGCGCGGAAAGATCCTCAACGTGGAACGCGCGCGCTTCGACCGCATGCTGGCTTCGGACCAGGTCGGCACGCTGATCACCGCGCTGGGCACCGGCATCGGCCGCGACGAGTACAACCCTGACAAGCTGCGCTACCACCGCATCATCATCATGACCGACGCGGACGTGGACGGTTCGCACATCCGCACCCTGCTGCTGACCTTCTTCTACCGGCAGATGCCGGAGCTGATCGAGCGCGGCCATGTCTATATCGGCCTGCCGCCGCTGTACAAGCTCAAGCAGGGCAAGCAGGAGCTGTACCTGAAGGACGACTTGGCGCTCAACGCCTACCTGGCCAACAGCGCGGTCGAAGGCGCCGGTCTGATCCCGGCCGCCGGCGAACCGGCGATCGCCGGCGAAGCGCTGGAAAAGCTGCTGATCCTGTTCGCCAACGCACGCGACACGATCGGCCGCAACGCGCATCGCTACGATTCGGCGTTGCTGGAAGCGCTGATCGATGCCGCGCCGGTCGATGCCCTGGCCACACTGTCCGACGACGCCTTGCGCGCCGAGCTGACCACGCTGGAAGGCGCGCTCAATAGTGCGAGCATCGGTAGTCCCCGTTACGTTCTGGAACTGCAGCACGCCAACGACCAGCGTCCGGCCGCCCTGCTCGCCCATCGCCGCCACATGGGCGAGGAACTGACTCAGGTGCTGCCGCTGTCGGCGTTTGAGACCGGCGAACTGCGCTCCCTGCGCGAAGTGGCCGCCCAGCTGTACGGCCTGGTGCGCGAAGGCGCCCAGATCCAGCGCGGCACCCGCAGCCAGGAGATCCGCAACTTCGCCCAGGCCCAAGCCTGGCTGCTGGAGGAGGCCAAGAAGGGCCGCCAGATCCAGCGCTTCAAGGGCCTGGGTGAAATGAACCCAGAACAGCTGTGGGAAACCACGGTCAATCCCGAGACCCGCCGCATGCTGCAGGTGCGGATCGAGGATGCGGTGGCTGCCGACCAGATCTTCAGCACGCTGATGGGCGATGTGGTGGAGCCGCGCCGCGACTTCATCGACGCCAACGCGCTGAAGGTCTCCAACCTCGACATCTGAGGACGCCCGGCGCGCATGGAAGTCGCTGCCGTGGCCGAACCGCCCGGGCAACCGCTGGCCCCCTCGCCGGCCGCGCCGCTGCCGCTGGGCCGGGCGTTGCGCCGTTTCGGCCTGGAGCTGCTCATCGTCGCCGGCCTGTTCGCCCTGCTCTCGCTGCTGGGCGGCCTGGCCTGGGGTGCGTGGCGCGGCGTGGAACTGGCCTTGAACGGCGCGCCGACCGATCAGCCTAAAGCCATCATGCAGGCGGTCGGCACGCCCGGTCCGCTGGCGACGATGGCCCTGAGCCTGATCAGCGTCGGTGGCACCGCCCTGCTGGCGATGCTGTGGCGCGCGCCGCCCCGCCGTGACGAACGCCAGCTGTCGCGCGCCTCGCTGCGCAGCCCGGCGACCTGGCTGCTGGCCGCCTTCACCGGCGTAGTGGTGATCACCTGCAGCATCATCGTGTCGCAGCTGGCTGCGGCCATGCAGGAGACGCTCGACCCCTCCAACATGAGCCTGGTGCGCGGCACGCTGGAAAACCATCCGCTGCTGCTGCTGACCTTCGCCGTGGTCGCCGCGCCGGTCTACGAAGAAGTCCTGTTCCGCCGCGTGCTGTTCCGCCGGCTCTGGCGCGATGGCTGGCCGGTGCTGGGCGCGGTGCTGAGCGGATTGATGTTCGCCTTCATGCACGAAATGCCGTTCGTGGGCGACAAAACCCTGATGACCCAGCTGCCGCTGTGGGCCGTCTATACCTGCATGGGGGTGGCCTTTGCCTGGGTGTACCGGCGCACCGGTTCGCTGGGCGCGTCGATCGTGGCGCACGGGCTCAACAACGCTTTTGCCATCGGCATGATGATGGCGTTCGGGGTGACGACCTGAGCGGCGTGGCTTGACGAAAAGTTCATGGTTTTTGTGTCAACACTGACACCAATGAAGCCTTCCGCCCGCCGCCTCGTCCCTGCCCTCGCCGCCAGCCTGATCGCCGTGCTGGTCGCCAGTTGCGCGACGACAACGTCCTCCACCGGCCGTCGCCAAAACGTCGGCGCCGTGTCCCAGCAGCAGCTCGACCAGCTCGGCGCGCAGGCCTTCGCCGAAGCCAAGCAGAAGCAGAAGGTCAGCAGCGATCCCAAGCAGAACGCCTACGTGCGCTGCGTGGTCACCGCCTTGGTGGCGCAGCTGCCGGCCGAACAGCGCTCGATCTCGTGGGAAACGGCCGTCTTCATCGATGACGAGGCCAACGCCTTCGCACTGCCCGGCGGCAAGGTCGGCGTCAACACCGGCATGTTTCCCGTGGCCAAGAGCCAGGACCAGCTGGCTGCGGTGATCGGCCACGAAATCGGCCACGTCATCGAGCGCCATTTCGACGAGCGCATCACCAACCAGGTCCGTACGTCGCAGGCACTCGCGCTGCTGGGTGCGCTGGCCGGCGATTACGGTTCGCTGGTCTCGCAAGGCGGCGGCATCGCCGCCAACACCGGCTTCCTGCTGCCCAATTCGCGGCGCCAGGAAACCGAAGCCGACGAGGTCGGGCAGCGTCTGATGGCCCAGGCAGGATTTGATCCCCGTCAGGCGGTCAATCTTTGGCAGAACATGCTGTCCGCTGGCGGAAGCCGTCCGCCACAATGGCTCTCGACACATCCCGATCCGCAGGCGCGTATCCGCGAACTGCAAGGACGCGCAGGCGCGTTGGTGCCGACCTGGGAAGCGGCGCGCGCCGCCGGCCGGACGCCACGCTGCAGCTGATCGCAGGATGTGCACATTCGTCGCACCGGGACAACGAAATCCGTACACATTGTTAAGACGATTCTGCTAGTTTCGCCGACCCGGTCTCCCATTGACCTGTTGTTCAGCCCCCCGCACTCACGTACGACCGATTCCGCAAGAGGTGATCCATGTTGTTGCGCAGCCCCAAGCATGCCCTGCTCTCCCTGGCCATCATCGGCCTGCTCGCCGGCACCGTTTCGGTAGAAGCCTCGGCACAGCAGACGCGTGAACGCGCCGACAAGAAGAAGGGTGGCGAATCGAAGCAGGAAGTGCTGTACCCGAACGCCACGCGCCAAGCGCCGGAGACCAAGAACTCCCGCAAGATCGCGCCCAAGGCCGAGAAGATGATCAAGGCCTACAACGATCAGGATTGGGCCAAGGCACGCGCAGATGCCGATGAAATCATCGCCAGCCCCGACGCCAACGATTACGACAAGGCCCTGGCTTCGCAGATCGCCTCGCAGGCCGCCTACAGCACCGACGACGAAGCAGGCACCGTCGCGTACCTCAAGCAGGCCATCGCGCTCAACGCGCTGGACAACAACGGCCACTACCAGGCGATGTTCATGCTGGCCCAGCTGCAGCTGCAGGCCGAGCAGTATCCCGAAGGCCTGGCCACGCTGGACAAGTACCTCAGCGAAACCAAGTCGACCAAGCCCGAAGACCTCGCCCTGAAGGGCCAGGCGCTTTACCAGGCCGAGCGCTACGCCGAGGCGATCCCGCCGCTGAAGGAAGCCATCGCCGCCACGCCCGAGCCCAAGGCGCAGTGGGTGCAGGTGCTGATGGCCAGCTATGAAGCCAACAACCAGGGCGCCGAAGCCCAGGCGCTGGCCGAGCAGCTCGCCGCCAAGTCGCCCAACGACAAGAACGCGCAGATCAACCTGGCCGTGATGTATTCGCAGAACGACCAGAAGGACAAGGCCGCGGCCGTCCTGGACAAGCTGCGCGCCTCGGGCCAGCTGACCGAGGAGAAGGAATACCGCCAGCTCTACGCGACCTACAGCAACATGGAAGGCCAGGAAAAGAACACCATCGCGGTGATCAACGAAGGCCTGCAGAAAAATATCCTCAAGCCGAACCTCGAGGTGTATCAGATCCTCGCTCAGGCGTACTACTATTCAGAGCCGCCTCAGATTCCGCAGGCGATCGAGGCCTGGCAGAAAGCGGCCCCGATGGACACCACCGGCGAGACGTACCTCAATCTCGCGCGTGTCCTGATGCAGGAAGGGCGTCCAGCCGAGGCCAAGAAGGCCGCTCAATCGGCGCTGGACAAGGGCGTGAAAAAACCGCAGGACGCGAAAACGATTCTTGGCTCCAAGTAATCGTTTGAAATCGTTTTCTTAGCAGTGGATAACTGCTGGAATCGCAACAAAGGATTGGGTTAAGCTGGGGATTCCCCTGCACTTCTGCAGTGGAATCCAACCGAACCGACATCGGCGTGCACCACCGCACGCCCCGTTTCCATTGAGTCCACTGGCGCATGACTGAACAACTTGTCATCAATCGCTACAGAGAGCAGGAAGCCCCCACAGGGCTCAACTGGTCCCGCATCATTGGCTTCGCATTCGTTATCGCGTTGCACGTTGCGGTGTTCCTGCTTCTGTTGATTCCCGCTGTCGCACCTCCGGCGCAGAAGGAGGAGGAACAGAAGATGCTGGTTCAGATCGTCGACCCGCCGCCGCCTCCCCCGCCGCCGCCGCCGCCGCCGCCGAAGCAGGACACGCCGCCGCCGCCGGTGAAGGAACTGTCCCCGCCCAAGCCGACGCCGGTTCCGCCGCCGCCGGAAGCGCCGCCGGTGGACGTGCCGGATCCGCGTCCGGTCGATACCTACACGCCGCCTGCCCCGCCCTCGCCGCCTGCTCCGACCCCGGACATCGGCGCCAGCGTGGACATCTCGTCGAAGAACATGAATCCGCCGCGTTATCCGCCGTCGGCCGCCCGCGCCGGCGTCGAAGGCACGGTGATCCTGATCATCGACGTCGATGCCAGCGGCAACGTCACCAACGTCTCGGTCGAAAAATCCAGCCGTAATCGCGATCTCGACCGCGCCGCGATGGAAGCAGCACGCAAGTGGCGCTTCAACCCCGGTAAGTCCGGCTCCCAGAGTGTCGCAGGCCGCGTACGCGTCCCCGTCGACTTCAGCATGGGCGGCTGACCCGGACCTGTTTCACCCAATAAGCGTCACCTAACCTCTCCACCAAATTTCCAACAAAGGTAAGCGTCATGCTGCAGGAAACTCTGATCGCCGCCGCCGCGGGAGGCACCAACGCCGCCGCTGCTCTGAACCAGATGGGCTTCTCCCACCTGATCTCCGAAATGACCAGCAAGCCGGGCGCCTTCGTCGTGTCCTGGGCCGTGCTGCTCACCCTGGTGATCATGTCGGCGGCCTCCTGGTACTGGACCATCGTCAACATCATCAAGGCCGTGCGTCTGCGTTCGCAGGCCGACCGCGTCACCAGCGCCTTCTGGGAAACCAACAATGCGCAGGACGCCATCCGCATCATGGAAGAGCAGCCGCGCAACGAGCCGTTCTCTAAGATCGCTCTGGACGCTGCCCAGGCGGCTGCCCACCACCAGCGCGCTGAAGGTTCCAACGCCGGTGAAGGCCTGAGCCGTTCGGAATTCGTCGACCGCGCCCTGCGCCAGGCCGTCACCCGCGAAAGCACCAAGGTGCAGTCGGGCATGATCCTGCTGGCCACCGTCGGTGCGACCGCGCCGTTCGTGGGTCTGCTGGGTACGGTGTGGGGCATCTACGGCGCCCTGATCCGCATCGGCGCCACCGGTAACGCCGGCATCGACGCCGTGGCCGGCCCGGTGGGTGAAGCGCTGATCATGACCGCTATCGGTCTGTTCGTCGCCATCCCGGCCGTGTTTGCGTACAACTTCTTCAACAAGTTGAACTCCACCACGATCGCCAAGTTCGATACGTTCGCGCACGACCTGCACGACTTCTTCGCGACCGGCGCCCGCGTGCGCTGATCCGTAGATAACGAACTCATCGACTAGAAGCATCCGGAGGCCGTATGGCATTCAGTAGCGGGGGCGGCAGTGGCGGCCCCATGGTAGACATCAACGTGACGCCCCTCGTGGACGTCATGCTGGTGCTGCTGATCATCTTCATCATCACCACGCCGCTGATGTCGCAGAAGGTCAAGGTGCAGTTGCCGGAAACCACGTTCGTCCCGAACCAGGACGAACTGGCCAAGCGCGCGCCGCCGATCAATATCGCGGTGCAGGAAGACGGCTCGATCTATTGGAACGACGAACCGGTGACCAAGGACGTCCTGGAGTCGCGCCTGTCATCAGCTGCCCAGCAGACGCCGCAGCCGTCGTTGAACCTGCGTGGCGACAAGACCACCAAGATGTCCACCATCAACGAGATCACGCGCATCGCGCAGGGTCAGGGCATGTTGGACGTCGGCTTTGTCTCCACCAAGCAGAAGGGGCAGTAACTCATGGCCTTTAGTAGTGGTGGTGGCAAGGGCGCCATGTCCGAGATCAACGTGACCCCGTTGATCGACGTCATGCTGGTGCTGTTGATCATCTTCATCGTGACCGCGCCGATCATGACGTATCCGATCGACGTGGCGCTTCCGCAGCGTTCGCCGACTCCGCCGCCGACGCAGGAACCGCCGCCGCCGATCGATCTGCGGATCGACGCGTCCAACACGGTGTACTGGAACAACAACCCGGTGGCCGTCAGTGCACTGCAGAGCATGATGGAGAACGAGGTCCAGAAGGACCCGACCAATCAGCCGCAGCTGCGCATCGACGCAAACCCGGACTCGCAGTACGAAACCATGGCCCGTGTGCTGGCTTCTGCGAAGAACGCACAGATGCTCAAGATCGGTTTCATGCAGCAGTAATCGATCCACGCATTGATTGAAAGACAACGCCGCCCAATGGGCGGCGTTGTTGTATGCGCGATCGGGTGAATGAAGTGCGGCGCTGAATCTGCGAAGGCCGAAAACGGTCAGCCTTTTTGCACGCCTGCGATGATGTCCAGGTAGCGGCGCACCGTCGTTTCCAGGCCGTCGTACAGCGCCTCGGACATCAGCGCGTGGCCGATCGAGACCTCCTGCACGTTGGGCACTTCGGTGAGGAACAGGACCAGGTTTTCCTGGCTGAGGTCGTGTCCGGCGTTGACGCCCAGGCCGATGGCTTCGGCGCGTGCGGCGGTTTCGCGGAACAGTGCGACGGCCTCCTGCGGATTGCCCGCCGCCCACGCGGCCGCATACGGGCCGGTGTACAGCTCGATGCGATCGGCGCCCATCGCCAAGGCGGTGGGCAAGCCCGTGCAGCCGGCATCGACGAACAGGCTCACGCGGCAGTTCCAGGCCTTGAGCTGGCGCACCAGCGGCGCGAGGCGAAAGCTGTCGCGATCAAAATCAAAGCCGTGATCGGAGGTCAGCTGATCGTCCGAATCGGGCACCAGCGTGACCTGTGCCGGGCGCACCCGCTCGCACAGATCCAGCAGACCCGGATAGCCCACGCGCGGCGGTGCGAAGGGGTTGCCTTCGACATTGAGTTCCACGTGGTATTGCGCGGTCAGTTCTGCCAACGCGACCACGTCCTCGGCGGTGATGTGGCGGCGGTCCGGACGCGGGTGCACGGTGATGCCCTGGGCACCGGCCGAGAGGCAGGTGCGCGCCGCACGCAGGACATCGGGCTCCAAGCCGCCACGCGAATTACGCAGCACCGCGATCTTGTTGACGTTGACGCTGAGCGCGGTCGGTGCGGCCTCAGATACCATCGCGCGGCTCCTGCGATGCGGTGGGCGACTGGTGTTCGGCGGCCTTGCGTGCGGCGGCCTGCTCGCGCAGCCGATGCAGTTCCACCGGGTCGATCATGCCGCGGCCGCTGGTGTCGCTGCTGCCGGCGCGGGCCGAATACCAGCCCATGATCCAGGCGATCAACAAGGCCAGCGCGGCAAGCAGGCTGACCACCATCAAGGCCATCGACGTCGTGCGCAGGGCCACGGCCATCGCGGCCAGCGACATCAGCAGGAAAAGCCAGTACATAAGGCGCTCGTCCAGGAAGGAGACGCCGCCGATTCTACCGATCCGCGGCGGGCCCGCACCCTACAGAAACGGCGAGCCCAGCCGGGCCAGCGCTTCGGGCAGGCGGTTGCGCCAGAGCGAGCGGTTGCGCTCGTTGTGCACGCGGCTGGCGTTGGCGAATTCGCCTTCCAGCAACTCGGCCACGCGCGCGTTGAACGCCGGCTCGCGGAACAGCAGCGCCACTTCGAAGTTCAGGCGGAAGCTGCGATGGTCGAAGTTGGCGCTGCCCAGGATCGCCAGGTTGTCATCGCACAGCAGCGCCTTGGTGTGCAGCATGCGCGGGCCGTATTCGTAGACCTTGACCTTGGCCGCCAGCAGCTCGTCGAAGTACGAGCGCGCGGCGAAAGTCACCAGTTTGGAATCGCTCTGCTTGGGCACCAGCAGGCGCACGTCCAGTCCGGCCAGCGCGGCCGAGGTCAGCGCCATCATCGCTGCCTCGCCGGGGACGAAATACGGCGTCACCAGCCACACGCGTTCGGTGGCCTCGTGGATGGCGCCGACCTGCAGGCGATGGATGGCTTCCCAGTCCGAATCGGGGCCGGAGGTCAGCACCTGCACCGCGATGTCGCCGTGTGGACGCTCCACATTGGGCGGCCACAGCGTGGTGCCCTTGAAGTGCTCGCGCTTGTGGCCGCTGGCGTAGATCCAGTCCTCGACGAACACCTGCTGCAGGCCACGCACGATCTCGCCCTCCAGGCGCATGTGCAGGTCGCGGTAGGCGTTGGGATTGAGGCCGTCGTTTTCCTCATCGGTGATGTTGATGCCGCCGGCGAAGGCGACGGTGCCATCGATCACCGCGATCTTGCGGTGCGTGCGCAGGTTCACCCACGGCCGGGTGAAGGGCCGGAACTGGGTCGGGTGGAACCAGCACTGCTGGCAGCCGGCCTCCAGCAGCGGCTTGAGGAAGCGCTTGTTGAGCTTGCCTGCACCCACCGCATCGACCAGCAGGCGCACGTGGACGCCGGCCTTGGCGCGCTCGATCAGCGCATCGCGGATGCGCGTGCCGGTGCGGTCGCGCTCGAAGATGTAGTACTCCAGGTGCACGTGGTTGCGCGCCTGGCCGATCGCTTCGACCAGGGCGTCGTAGGTCGCGGCGCCATCGACCAGCAGGTCCACGCGCGTGGCCGAGGAGGGCGGCAGGCCGGTGACCGCCTGGCCGAGCAGCGACAGCTCGGTGCAGATTTCGGTGGGCGGGCAGGCCGCGTCGTAAGCATCCATGCCGTCGCGCGAACGATGACGGCGCAGGCGCTGGCGCTTGATCTTCTGCGGACCCAGCAGGAAGTAGATCAGGAAACCCAGATAGGGCAGGGCGGCCAGCGATAGCACCCAACTGACCGTGGCCACCGGCTCGCGCTTCTGCAGGATGATCCAGCCGCCCAGCACCAGCAGGTAGGCCAGCCAGGCAGCGGTGAGATAGGTCTTGAGATGCGGAATATCCGCGATGTCGTGCCAGAACGTGGCGAGCAGGGCGAGCATGACCGGATTTTAGAGGCTGCGATGTGATGTCGCGTCGATTGAGACGCACGCCGATTACGCTGGTGCGATGGGCGAGGCGATCAAAGGACGCGGTTCGACCGGCTGGCTGCCGGGACGCTTCGCCGTGACCACGGCGCACGCCGCCGATGATGGCTGGCACGAGCGCGACGCAGAAGGCGAGATGGACGTGCTGCCACGCACCCAGGTCACCGAGGAGCGCGCGCGCAGCATCATCAGCCGCAACAGTTCGCCGGACCTGCCGTTCTCGCAGACGCTCAATCCGTATCGCGGGTGCGAGCACGGCTGCAGTTACTGTTTTGCGCGGCCCACGCACGCGTATCTGGACCTGTCGCCGGGCCTGGACTTCGAAACTAGGCTCTACGCCAAGACCAACGCGCCCGAAGTGCTGCGCCGCGAGCTGGCCAAGCCCGGCCACCAGGTCACCCCGATTTCGCTGGGCATCAACACCGATGCCTACCAGCCACTCGAGCGCCGCTTGAAGCTGACCCGCCAGCTCATCGAGGTGTTCGCCGAAACCCGGCATCCCTTCACCCTGATCACCAAGAACGCGCTGATCGAACGCGACCTGGACCTGCTGGCGCCGCTCGCCGCACGCAACCTGGTGCATGTCGCGTTCTCGATCACCTCGCTGGATAACCAACTGTCGGCCAAGCTGGAGCCCCGCGCTTCGGCGCCGCATGCGCGGCTGCGTGCGATGAAGGCGCTGAGCGAGGCGGGCGTGCCGGTGGGCGTGATGTTCGCGCCGGCCATTCCCTGGGTGAACGACGCGCACCTGGAGGGCGTGCTGGAAGCGGCGCGCGAGGCCGGTGCGCGGTCGGCCGGTTATGTGCTGCTGCGGCTTCCGCACGAAGTGGCGCCGCTGTTCCGTGACTGGCTGGCCACGCATCTGCCCGATCGCGCCGCACACGTGATGAGCACCGTGCAGCAGCTGCGCGGCGGTAAGGATTACGACAGCACTTTCGGCAGCCGCATGCGCGGGCAGGGCGTGTACGCCGATCTGCTGGAGCGACGCTTTGCCCTGGCCAGAAAGCGCTTGGGGTACGACGGGGAACGCTGGCCGGCGCTGGATTGCACGCAGTTCATCGCGCCGCGCAAGCCTTCGCCGCAAGGCGAGTTATTTTGAACTTGTCTCTTGGCGTGGCAGCGATGTCTTGATGCTTTTGTGGGAGCCGCTTCAGCGGCGATGTGGCTTCACCAGGAAAGCTTCATCGCTGCTGAAGCAGCTCCCACAAGGGCGGCGCCCACACGCGATGAAGCAGCAGCGCTCATTGAAAACAAGAACGGCGCCGTGAGGCGCCGTTCCCGATCAAGCGATTGCTAGGCTGCAATTACATCTTGCTGCCGACCATCAGCTTGCTGGCGTCGACCTTCTTGACGCCTTCGATGGCCTTGGCCTTGGCGACGGTGCGGTCCTTCTCGGCCTGGGTGGCGGCATGGCCGCTCAGCCAGACCACGCCGTCCTTGGTCTCTACCGAGACGTCGGTACCGGACACGCCCTTGCTGGCCAGCAGGTCGGACTTCACCTTGGTGGTGATCCAGGTGTCGGTGCCGGGCTGGCTGGACTCCACCATCTCCTTGTCGCCGGCGTGGGTCGTGGACTGGGCCATGGCCGGCGCGGCGACCACGCCCAGCGAAAACAGGGCGGCGAATAGCAGCGAGGTGCGTTGGGTTTTCATGGTGAGCTCCTTGGCAGAGCGTTGAGGTGGGCGCACCGTGACGCGTTGCCAGTTGGGCCGCAGTGAGGGGAAACGCTTGCGCGCCATCGCGCCGATTGAACGAATCGTGCGCGCGCCCCTCACCTCCACCGCAAACCCTTATGCCAGGCCGGGTTCGTCCAGGCGCAGGGTCAGGCACTTGGCTGAACCGCCCGCCTTGAGGAACTCGTCCAGCGGGGTTTCGCGCACGCGGTAGCCAGCGCGTTCCAGCTGCGCGCGCAGTGTCGGCGAAGCGCGGTTGAGGATCACCACGTTGTCCAGGTTGACCGCGTTGCAGGCGAAGGCCAGCGCGTCTTCTTCCGAGACCGCGATGCGCTTGTCTTCGGGCACGCGCGCGGCGATGGCGGCCAGCGCGGCTTCGTCGAACGCAGCGGGGAAGTACAGCAGGTGGCCGCCGGACAGCGGGCACAGGCAGGTGTCCAGGTGATAGAAGCGCGGGTCGACCAGGCGCAGCGGCACCACTTCGATATCCAGCAGTGCGTGCAGCGCGCCAGCCGCACGCGCATCGCTGCGATGGCCGTAGCCGAACCACAGGCGCGCGGCGGCGCGGTCGAGCAGCGCATCGCCGGCGCCTTCGAATTCGATCCCGTCCAGCAGGTCCACGTCGAAGCGCTGGCCGGAGAACCAGCGGGTGAAGTGGGCTTCCTCGCCGGCGCGTTCGGCGTGGCGGAAGCGGCTGGGCACGGCGACGTCGCGGTAAACCAGGCCGGCGTTAGCGGTGAACACCATGTCCGGCAGGCCGGCGACATGGTCGATCAGCTCCACATCGGCGGCATCTGCCACCAGTGCGCGCAGGTCGTTCCACTGACGCGCGGCGCGATCGCGGTCGGCTTGGTCGCGGTTGCCGGTCATCCAGGGATTGATGTCGTATTCCACCGAGAAATGGGTGGGCGGGCACATCAGGACGCGGGGACGGGGCGAAGTCGACATGGCGGCAGGCAGTTCGTGAGTGGCGTTATGTCATGCTAGGCCGCGCGCAAAACAGCAAGAAGCACGCAGATCGCCATTGTTTTGCGTAAACCTGTCATTTCGATGACAGCTGCTGGCGGATCGCCAGCAGCTTCGTGATTGCCGCCCGGAACCGCCATGGCCGACGCCCTTGATTCGCTGGACCAGGATCTCATCGCCTTGTTACGGGCCGACAGTCGTACCCCGGCCGCCCTGCTGGCCAAGCAGCTCAAGGTCTCGCGCAGCACCGTGCAGAACCGCATCGCACGGCTGCAGCGCAGCGGCCTGCTGCTGGGTTTCACCGTCCGCCTGTCCAGCGAGACCGGCCTGCACGGCGTGCGCGCGATCACCCAGGTTGAAGTGCGCGGTGGCGCCACCGACAAGGTCGTAGCCGCATTGCGGCGCCTGCCGGAAGTGGTGAGCGTCTATTCCACCAACGGCCGTTGGGACCTGGTGGCTGAAGTGCGCACCGAAGACCTGGCCGGCTTCGACCAGGCGCTGCGGCGCCTGCGCGATATCGAAGGCATCGCCTCATCGGAAACCAGCCTGCTGCTGGCCGAGCAGCGCTGAAGTTCAGCGCTATGCGTTGCGGCGCAGGCGCGCGAGACGGCGCGCCTTGTGCCCGGCCATCCACACCAGCTGGCGTCGGGCGCGAACTTGGCCGATGCACAGCCAGGCCACCAGCCCTACGAAACAGACGTATCTGCCGGGACCATGGCCGAAGGCTTGCGGCAGCACGAAGCCGGTCGCCACGACACCCAGGCCAAGCCAGGCCCACGGCGAGCGCTGCAGCTGATGCTGCAACGCTTCCTGCTTCATCTCATAGACCAGCGGTACGGGCAGGTGCAAGCGCGCGACCAGCTGCGAGATTAGGCGGCGCCGCCACTTGGGGAGATCGTGGGCGCGCAGGTGCGGGGAAGGGGACACGTCCATGTCAGGTTCCTTGGTGAGCGGTCTCAGGATGCCACGGCGGTGCGACGTGCGCGGAGGCGACGTACCGACAGCGGCAGCAGGATCAAGCCCGCGGCACCATCGGCCAGCAGCAGCCATTCGCGGGAATCCAGTGCGCTATGGGCAAGGCCGATCGCGCATAGCGCCAGCAGCGACAGGGCCAAGAGAAAAACAAGCAGAGCAAACGTTCGCATCAGCATGGGAGGCGTTCCTTTCCGTGGAAGTACGCGAGGAAGATCAGCGCGCGAGGGCACGCTGGCGTCGCAGGACCTTCAGGCCCAGCAGGATCACGACGATGCCCGCCACGCCGATCGCCGTCATCAGCGCATCGCGGCTTTCGGTCACGTGGCCAGCCGCCGGCGTGTTGAGCAGGCGGGGCAACACGCCACTTGCGAGCAGCAGCGCGCCGGTGCCGAGCAGCGCCGGACCCTGCCACTGAGGCTGCCCGCCATCGACGCGCGACTGCCAGGGCTGCTTTCGTTCGCCAAAGCGGCGCGCCAGGCGGGCCAGGGTCACGCCGCTGGCGAGCATCAGCGTGGTCCACGCGAACAGGATCCAGCCCGGCACCTGGCCCAGGTCGATGATCCGGTAGCTGGCCATCAGCACCGCGGCGCACTCCAGCACCATCAGCACGCCCAGTGCCATGCCGTGCACGCCACCGCGCCCGGCGCACCACAGCGCCAGCGTGGCATTGACCAGCAGGCTGGCCAGGCCGGTGCCCAGCAGCGCGATGAAATACACCGGCGGCGCGCCACGCAGAGCGCCGTAGGTGGACATCAAGACGATGGCGATCAGCGTGCTGGTGCCCATGCGTTCCAGCAGCTGCTGGACCAGGTCATGGGCGCGGGTGGAGCCGCTGGCCTGGCCAGGCAGCAGCGCCAGTTCGTACAGGCCCAGCTCCGGCTTGCGGAACAGCATCCACATGCGGGTCAGCGCGCTGGCCGGCATCATGGCGACCATGATCGAGGGCATGAAGAACGTGACGACGCGAGCGCCATGGTCCGCATCGCGGCCACTGCTGCTCAGCCACAGTGCCATCAGCGCGACCAGCCACAGGTGGCCGAGCAGCAGCGCACGTAGGGTGGGTTTGCCGATCGCCGGGCCCAGCGCGACGCCCATGACCGCGCGGTTGCGGTGACGTGCGGGCAGCGCAAGGGCGGGCGGGATGTTGCCGCCGAGCCAGCCGACGGTCTGCTGCTGGCGCATCTGCTCGACCGAGAACGCCCCGGTGCCGGTCTGCAGGGTGATGGCGATCGGCCGTAGCCACTGGGCGGTCGGCGCACCACGCCGGAACAGCGGCCACCAGCACAGGACGACCAGCACGCAGAGTAACGGCGGGGCGGCCATGGCCATCGCGTCGTTCCACGCCGGCAGGTCGAGGTGCAGGCCGAGCAGCGCGGCGATTTTCAGCCCGATGCCCAGCGGCAGCATGGCCAGCATCAGCACCGGCGGCACGCTGGTCAGCAGCACCGAGCCCAGCATGATCATGGTCAGAATCCACATGCTGGACAGGACACTGGCGTGGTCCAGCCAGGCCCAGGCCAGCGCGGGCAGCAGCACGGTGACGATCCAGGCCGGCAGCAGCAGCCTGGCAAGCGTGGACCACACCCGCGGCAGCAGCATGCGGTGCATCTGCCAGGCGGTGCCAAGCAGGTGCCCGCTCATCAGCATCCACCAGAAGGCGATGCCGAAGCCGCTGAGCAGCAGGTGCAGCATGTGGTTGGGCACGGGGACCAACGCCGCGCCCACGTTGAACACCAGCCACAGCGCGTGGACCAGCCAGGTGCCGGCATGGCGGTTGGCGATCACCGTGGCCGGCAGCGTCAGCGGATGCGCGCTCATCCGGCGATCTCCACGAACAGATCCTCCAGCCCCAGCGGCTCGCACTGCACCCCGGGCCGCTGCGCCAGCTGCGCGCTGGTGTGGCCATCGTCCATCAGCACCAGGGCGATGCCGCCATCGCCGAGCGCGCGCCGGGCCAGCTCGCCCGGCAGGCGCTCGGGTAGGGCCGCAACGCCTGCCGCCGGCACGTGCACGCGGGCGATGGTTTCTTTGGCCGCGTCGATGTCGGTGTGCAGCAGCAGCCGGCCTTCGTGCAGGAAGGCCACGTGCGAGGCCACACGCTCCAGGTCGGACACGATGTGGGTGGAGAACAGCACGCTGCCGCCTTCCTCGCCGGCGTGGGCGACGATCTCGCGCAGCAGCTGGCGGCGCGCGACCGGGTCCAGCGCCGCGGCCGGTTCGTCCAGGACCAGCAGGGCAGGGCGCGGCGCCAGCGCGCGCACGATTGCCAGGCGCTGGGTTTCGCCGGGCGAAAGCTTGGCCAGCACCTTGTCCGCGCGGATGTCCCAACGCGCCAGCAGCGCCTCGGCATGAGCCTGGTCCCAGCCGTCGTAGACCTGGGCCAGGAAGCGCAGCAGCTGGCGCGGGGTCATCCACTGGAAGGCCATCGGCTGCTGCGGCACGTAGCCCAGCCGCTGCTTGACCGCATCGCCCATGCGCAGCGCCGGCTGGCCGAACACCGTCGCCTGGCCGGCATCGGGTTCGGCCAGGCCCAGCAGCAGCTGCAGCAGGGTGCTCTTGCCGGCGCCGTTGCGGCCGATCAGGCCCAGCACCGTGCCCGGTTCCAGCTGCAGCGACAGGTTTTGCAGCACGGTCTGGCGGCCATAGCGCTTGCTCAGGCCTTCGGCGCGCAGGGGCGTCGCCGCGTCGTGGCCGGGCAGGATGGTGGACAGGTGCAGGGCGGGGCTGGTCGAGGACATGCTCAGGATTCCTTGTCGAGCAGGGCGGAGAGCCGGGCCAGGACGGCTTCGGCGGGGAGTTCGAGCTGGCGCGCGTGATGGGCCACGGTCTGCAGCGCCGGATCGAGCAGGGCCAGGCGCGAATCCGGCGAGCCAGCCGCCGCGGCCTGGGCGGCCACTTCCATGCCCTTGCCGCGCTGGCGCAGCAGCAGGCCTTCGGTTTCCAGCAGGCCGTAGGCCTTGGACACGGTCATGGGGTTGATCGCGTGGACCGCGGCCACCTCGCGCACCGAGGGCAGGGTGGCGCCGGCCGGCAGCTGCCCGGCACGGATCAGCCGGCGCAGCTGGTCGACGATCTGGCGGTAGATCGGCACCGCCGAGGCAGGCTGGATCGAGAGCAGGGATGCGTCCATGTGTATCAATACTCTAATACACGCAGGGTGGCGTCAAGTGTTCGGGCGGCGGCACAGGGAGGCATCGCGGGTGCTGTTGTCTGGCGGTCGTTCGCCGCCGCTCGAAGCCGCGGTCCAGCCCCTCCCTTTCGCCGCGGACAAAGGGAGGGGCTGGTCATGGCATCGGATGCTTCTACAGGTGCCAATACTCAGGCGCGCGACGTCTGCTTGAACGACGGCGCGTCCACGCCAGCCGCTCGCTAGTTGCCGTACAACTGCGCCGCCGGCTGGAACAGCGCCCAGCTGGTGGCGATGTACTTGTCGCCGCCCACGGGGCGGTTGCCGCGGTGGGTGTGAGTAAAGGCAGTCGGGGCGATCAGCAGGCTGCCGGTGCGAGGGGCGATCTTGCGCTGCTGGTGGAAGAACTCGGTTTCGCCGGCCTGAAAGCCGTCGTTGAGGTAGAGCGTCCACAGCAGGTGGCGGTGCAGGGTCTCGGCGGGCTTGTCCTTGGGATATAGCTCGCAGTGCCAGTAGGGATAGCCGCCTTCGCCGGCGCGATAGCGCTGCAGGTTGATCCGGCCCGGACGCAGCACGGTCATCAGCAGCTGCGACAGGCGCGCGTCCTCCATGTCCAGCATGTCGTCGTAAGTGATCCGGCGCGGGGTTTCGCCCGGCTCGGCGTGCTGCAGCATCACCGGCGCGATCAGGGCGAAGGGATAGCGCCGCAGGTACTGCAGCAGGCCGCGGAACACGGCCTGGTTGAGCGCCTGCTCGACATCGCTCCAGCCGTGCTGGCCGCTGATGCTGATGTCGCTGCTGCGCTTGAGGTCGGGGAAGTGGCCGCCGCCGACCAGGCCGGGATGTTCCTGGCCGCTGGCCTCGAAGCGCTCGATGATGGCCGCGCACGTGGCCGCATCGACCGCGTCGTGGAAGACCTCGATGAAATCGTCTTGCTGCATCCGGCCACGATACCAGCGTGGCGGTGGCGGCTTGGGTGCGTGGCGTTAGTCCGCCTTGGCCTCGGCCAGGGCCGGGGTGCGCCAGCCGGCGCGCACGCCCCACAGGTAGAACACCACGCCGACCACGGCCACGACCAGCAGGTCGGCGCCGTAGGGCAGGTAGCCGCGCCCGCCGAAGGTCGTGCTGCCGGCCCACGACAGGAACGCCACCACCGGCAGGTACACCACCAGCCACGCCGCGCCACGGAAGTGGCGGGCGAAGTCATGCCAGCCCTGCTTGCGCTGGTAATAGGCGTAGACCGGCAGGGCCACGCCCATCAGCAGGATGATTTCCCCGGTCAGCGGCCAGCGCGCCCAGTACAGCAGTTCGGTCGCCATCACGAAGGCCACGCCGGCCAGTACTGGCAGGCCGACCAGGCGGAACGGGCGATCCAGCTCCGGCGCGCTGCGGCGCAACGCCATCGCGCTGACCGGGCCGGTCAGGTAGGAAATGATCGTCGCCACCGAGATCACTGCCGCCAGCGTGCCCCACCCGCGGAAGAAGAACAGGAACAGGTAGGACACCACCAGGTTGAACCACATCGCCGGGCGCGGCACGCCCCAGCGCGGGTGCAGGCGGCCCAGCACTGCCGGCATCGTGCCGTTGCGCTGCATCGCGTAGATCATCCGCGAGGTGGTGGCGGTATAGGTGATGCCGGTGCCGCTGGGGCTGATGAAGGCATCCACGTACAGCAGCATCGCCAGCCAGTGCAGGTTGACCAGGATCGCCAGCTCGGCGAACGGCGAGCGGAAATCGATGCCGTGCCAGCCGGCCTTGGCCAGCAGGTCCGGCGGCACCGCGCCCAGGTAGGCGACCTGCAGGATCACGTAGACCACCGTGGCCAGCGCGATCGAGCCCAGCACCGCGAAGGGAATGCTGCGGCCCGGGTTGCGGGCCTCGCCGGCCAGGTTCACCGGGCTCTGGAAGCCGTTGAAGCTGAAGACGATGCCGGCCGTGGCCACCGCGGTCAGCACCGCGGCCAGGTCGATGGTGTGGGCATCGCCGTGGATGCCGACGCCGAAGTTCTCGCTGTGGAAGCCGCTGGCGATCAGCGCCAGGCCCGTGGCCGCCGGCACCACCAGCTTGAACACCGTGATCAGCGTGTTGGAGCGCGCGAACAGCTTGACGCTCCAGAAGTTCAGCAGGAAGTAGACGATCACCAGCACCGCGGCGATCAGCAGGCCGGGCACGGCCAGTTCGCCGTGGCCATCGGGCAGGTGCACGTACAGCGCCTGTGCCCAGGCGTAGGGCCAGGAGGCCATGTACTGGACCGAGGCCTCGGCCTCGACCGGGATCACCGAGACGATCGCGATCCAGTTGGCCCAGCCGGCGATGAAGCCCACCAGCGAGCCGTGCGAATAGTGGCTATAGCGCACCATGCCGCCCGATTCGGGGAACATCGCGCCCAGTTCGGCGTAGGTCAGCGCAATCGTGGTGATGATCGCCGCGCCCATGACCCAGGCCCAGATCGCGCCGGGGCCGGCCAGGCCGGCCGCACGCCAGGCGCCGAACAGCCAGCCCGAGCCGATGATGGAGCCCAGGCCGGTGAGCATCAGGGCGAAAGGGCCGACTTCGCGGCGCGGGGAATATTGGGACATCTGGGGACAACCTGAGCTGGCGCCGCTGACGCGGCCACAAGCGTTCGATTGTCTCAGGAACCTGACGCGGGCGTCAGGTTCCGGTCAGGCGCCGGCGTGGCCGGCGCTTTCAGGTTTCAGGCCTGGGCGTGGTAACGCTCGGCGGCCTCGACCTCGGCGCGCGAGCCCATGAACACCGGCACGCGCTGGTGCAGCTGGTCCGGCTGCAGGTCCAGGATGCGGGCGCGGCCGGTGCTGGCCAGGCCGCCGGCCTGTTCGACCAGCAGGCCCATCGGGTTGGCCTCGTACATCAGGCGCAGCTTGCCGGCCTTGCCCGGGTCCTTCTTGTCCCACGGATAGATGAAGATGCCGCCGCGGGTCAGGATGCGGTGCACGTCGGCCACCATCGAGGCGATCCAGCGCATGTTGAAGTCCTTGCCGCGCGGGCCTTCGCTGCCGGTCAGCAGGTCGTCCACGTAAGCCTGCATCTGCGGCTCCCAGTGGCGCTGGTTGGACATGTTGAGCGCGAATTCCCTGGTCTCGACCGGGATCTGCATGTGGGCCTGGGTCAGCACGAACAGGCCCTGCTCGCGGTCCAGGGTGAAGGCATGGGTGCCGTGGCCGGTGGTCAATACCAGCGTGGTCTGCGGCCCGTAGATGCAGTAACCGGCGGCGACCTGCTGGCGGCCCGGCTGCAGGAAGTCTTCGTCGGTCGGGTTTTCGCTGCGGCCTTCCGGGCAGCGCAGGACCGAGAAGATCGTGCCGACCGAGACGTTGACATCGATATTCGAGCTGCCGTCGAGGGGATCGAACAGCAGCAGGAAGTCGCCCTTCGGATATTCGGCCGGGACCGGCTGGCAGTGGTCCATTTCCTCCGAGGCGCAGGCGGCCAGGTGGCCGCCCCAGGCGTTGGCTTCCAGCAGGATGTCGTTGCTGATCACGTCCAGCTTCTTCTGCGCCTCGCCCTGCACGTTGCCGGTGCCGGCTTCGCCCAGCACGCCGCCCAGCGCGCCCTTGCCCACGGCAATGGAGATGGTGGTGCAGGCGCGGACGACGACCGAGATGGTCTGCCGCAGCTCGGCGCTGATGCGCCCTTCGCGCTGCTCTTCGACCAGGTAACGGGTGAGGGTGACAGGCTGCATCGTGGACGGTGCCTCGTGACGTGGGGGCGGGCATTGTCGCCAATTTCCCGCGTGGCGATGGTGAGCGTGTCTGTGTCGGCCGCAAACGCGGCGTGCGCGGGGCTGACAAGGGCCGGGATCGTGCCGGCCGCTGGCGCGGGCAGTCTGCGCACCTGTGTTGTCGTGCCCGAGCCCTCCGTGCCAGCGCCCGTGTCTTCCATCGCTGCCCGCCCCGCATGAGCGGGGCGCCCGGATCGCGCCGTCCTTCGCTGGGCGAGCGCCTGCTGCATCGCGTGGCGCTGGGCAGCGCGCCGGCGCGCGAACTGGCCTACGACCTGGAGCAGGCGCGCTACGGCCGTGCAGCCGACGTGCTGGCCAGCCCGCAGCCGGTGTTCGTCAGCGGCCTGGCGCGGGCCGGCACCACGGTGCTGATGCGGATGCTGCACGGCACCGGGCACTTCGCCGCGCTGTCGTATCGGGACATGCCGTTCGCCCTGGCGCCCAACACTTGGGCGCGGCTCAGCGGCGGCACGCAGCGCCAGGTGCAGGCGCGCGAGCGCGGCCACGGCGATGGCGTGCTGCACGACCTGGACAGCCCCGAGGCGATCGAGGAAGTGTTCTGGCTGCACCACGAAGGCGAGCGCTACTTGAGTCCGTCCGGGCTGGTGCCGGTGCCGCCGCGCGATGCGACCGTCATCGCCTTCACCCGTTATCTGCGCCTGGTGCAGCTGCGCCACGGCCGGCCGCGCTATCTGTCCAAGAACAACAACAACCTGCTGCGCCTGCCGGCGCTGCTGCAGTCGGCGCCCGACGCCACGTTGCTGCATCCGTTCCGCGATCCGCTGCAGCAGGCCGCTTCGCTGCGCGCGCAGCATCGGCGTGCCTGCGCGCTGGCGGCCGACGATCCGTTCCGCGTGCGCTACATGGGCTGGTTGGGGCATCACGAATTCGGCGCCGACCAGCGTCCGTTCCTGCTGGCTGGCGCGCCGCTGCAATCGCTGTCGCGCGATCACCTCGACTACTGGTTGCAGCTGTGGAGCAGCGTGTACGCGCACCTGCTGACCCAGCCGCCGCAGGTGCGCCAGCGCCAGGTGTTCATCGATTACGACCTGTTGGCCGGGCAGCGCACGCGGTTCGCCGCGCGCCTGGGCCAGCACCTGGGGCTGGACGCGCCGGTGCCGATGGAGGACTTCCAGCCCGCGCCGCTGCGGATGCCGGGCCAGGGCCCCAGCGCGGCGCTGGACCAGGCGCTGGCCGTGCATGCGCGGCTGCGTCGCCACGCGCTGGCGTGGCTGGACGCCGACGCGCGGCTCAGATCACCCGCAGCGTGATCGCCTTGAGCACCGCGCGGGTGCGGTCGCGCGTGCCCAGCTTGTCCAGGATGGTGGAGACGTAGTTCTTCACCGTGCCTTCGGCCAGGAACAGCGTGCGCGCGATCTCCTTGTTGGAATAGCCGCCGGCCAGCAGCCGCAGGATCGCCACCTCGCGCTCGTTGAACGGATCGCTGGGTGCGTCCTGCTCGCGATACTGGAAACGCGCGCGGACCGGATCGGTGCTGACCGGCTGCAGCAGGGTGTCGCCACCGGCGACGCGGGCGATGGCCTCGCGCAGATCCTCGGGCGCGGCGTCCTTGAGCAGGAAGCCCTGCGCGCCGGCCTGGGTCGCGCGTAACAGCAGGTCGCTGTCGTCGAAGGTGGTCAGCAGCATCAGCGGCGTGGCGTTGCCGGCCGCGCGCAGCTGGATCAAGGCCTCGATGCCATCGACGCCGGGCATGCGGATATCGCTCAGGATCACGTCCACCGGCTGGTCGGCGAGCTTGGCGATCAGCTCTGCGCCATCGCCGGCTTCGAACACCACCACGATGCCTTGCTGCTCCAGCAGCGCGCGCAGCCCGGCGCGGACCAGCGCCTGGTCATCGGCCAGGGCAATACGGATGGGAGCGGCGTCGGTCATGCGGGAATCCTGGCGGCGATGCGCAGCGCACCGCGCGGGTTGGTGTCGAGTTCGAGGTGGCCATGCGCGGCGGCGATGCGCTCGCGCATGCCGGACAGGCCGTTGCCTTCGCGTAGGCGCACGCTGCGCTGGCCATCGTCCTCGATCTGCAGCAGCAGCGCATCGCCCTCGCGCGTGAGCTGGACGAAGAGCGTGTCGGCATCGGCATGGCGCGCGGCGTTGGTGAGGGCTTCCTGCACGATGCGCAGCAGGGTCTCGGCCAAGGCCGGATCGGTGACCGTGGCGTCCTGCGCGATGGACAGCTGCAGGGCGGGGCGCGGCATCGGCGCGGCCAGGGCACGCAACGCGGTCTGCAGATCCAACCCGCGCGTATCGCGCAGCGCCTGCACGACCTGGCGGATGTCGTCGAGCAGTTCGCTGGAGAGCTGCTGGGCGATGCGCACCTCGCTGCGCTCCGCCAGGGCCGGATCGCCGGCCAGGGCGCGCAGGTTGAGCTTCATCGCGGTGAGCTTGTGGCCGGCCACGTCGTGCAGCTCGCGCGCCACGCGCAGGCGCTCGGCATCGCGCGCGCTGTCGGCCAGCAGGGCGCGCGTGGCCAGCAGGTCGGCGTTGACCAGGGCCAAGGCGTCGCGGGCCTTCCACGCCGTGCGCGCGTAGTAGCCGATCAATGCCGCAAAGCCCTGGAAGCCCAGGTACACCGCCACGATCAGCCCGGCATTGGTGAAGCCGTTCGCGCGCAGCACGACGTACAGCGCCGCATCCAGCAGCAGCGCCACCACCAGCACCACGCGCGGTGGCCACAGCATCGACAGCTGCGCGACCACCATCACCAGCAGCACCGGCGCGGTGCCCTGGCGCGGCGCCAGCCAGGCCAGGCCGAGTGCGCAGGCCACTTCCAGCAGCACCACCGCGATGCGCCTCGCCGAATATTCCGGCCAGCCATGCTGGCCCACGGTGCAGAGCGCGAACACCGACAGCAGCACCCAGTGCAGCGGCGCGTGTGCGATGTCCTGGTGCAGGAAGGACACGCCCACGGCGGCCACGCTGACCAGGCCGGCCAGGTGCAGGGGCAGGGCGATGCGGCGGACGATCTCGTTCATGGCCACGATGCTGACCGCGACGCTGGCCGCTCCGCAATGGCTGCGCGGCAAGTGGTGACTTCTGGCAGGTCGCGGCGATGACCGCCGGCACCTGATCGGCGATGCATCGCGGCGCAGACTGGATACATCGGGCCCAAGCCCCTGTCGCCAACGAGACCGCCATGCACCTTGACCTGCCGCACCTGCTGTTCTGGATCGCCTGCGCCGCCTGGTGGGCGATGGAAGTGTTCGTCAGCCATCGCCGCCGCAGTGCCGATGATCCCGCCCGCGATGCCGGCACGCTGCGCCTGCTGTGGATCGTGCTGTACGGCGCGATCGCCGTGGCGGTGGTGCTGGCCACGCTTGGCATCGGCCACTGGCCGGCGGGCTGGCAGGCGCCGCTGCTGTGGCTCGGCACCGCGCTGGTGGCCGGCGGACTGGCGTTCCGGATCTGGGCGATCCGCGTGCTGGGTCGCCAGTTCACCGTGGACGTGGGGATCCAGCCCGAGCACGTGCTGATCACCGCCGGGCCGTACCGCGTGCTGCGTCATCCGTCCTATACCGGCGCGCTGGCCTGCTTCTACGGGCTGGGCCTGGGCCTGGGTAGCTGGGCTTCGTTGGCGGTGATGGTGGTGCTGAGCACGGCGGTGTTCCTGCGCCGGATCCAGGTGGAAGAAGGCGTGCTGGCCCAGGCGTTTGGACCGGCGTGGGCCGCTCATGCCAGGCGCACTTGGCGCCTGCTGCCGGGCGTGTGGTGAGCGGGATTGCTTGATTGGTCCGTCCAATCCATTCGGTGAGAGGCGCATTCGACCAAAGCAGGCTTTGCAAAGGCCAGACCAACCGGCGTCTAATGCTGGAATGCATGCCTCAATCGGTCAGACCAAATTTCCCGTGCCGCCCGCCCCGATGCGGGTGGCCGACCGCGTCGCCGCCGAACTGCGCGCGCTTGTCCAGACCTGCGGACTGAAGGCCGGCGACCGCCTGCCGGCCGAACGCGCGCTGGCGCAGGAACTGTCGGTCTCGCGCTCGGCATTGCGTGAGGCCATCGCCCAGCTCGCCAGCCAGGGCCTGCTGGTCAGCCGCGTCGGCGGCGGCACCTACGTCCAGGCGGCGGCGCTGGGCTGGCAGGAGCAGCGCATCGTCGCGCCGCTGAGTGCGCTGGTGCAGGACAACCCGGACTACGCCTTCGACGTGCTGGAGATCCGCCACGCGCTGGAAGGCGAGGCCGCCTGGCAGGCCGCGCTGCGCGCGACCGACGAAGACCGCGCACGCATCGTGGCCTGCTTTGAGGCGATGCAGACCGCGCACGGCCACGGCGACCACCAGGCCGAAGCGCGCGCCGATGCGGCCTTCCATCTGTCCATCGCCGAGGCCTCGCACAACCTGGTGCTGCTGCAGGTCATGCGCGGCCTGTTCGAGCTGCTGCAGGCAAGCATCCGCGAGAGCCGCGAGAAGCTCTACCTGTCGCCCCGCACCTTCGAGCCGCTCTCGCAGCAGCATCGCGCGCTGATGGACGCCATCGTCGCCGGCGATGCCCAACGCGCCCGCGATGCGGCGCAGGCGCACCTGCGCTTCGTCCACACCTCCCTGCGCGCGCTGGACGAAGACCAGGCCCGCCGCCTGCGCGCCGCGCGCCGTCCCGTTGCCGTGGAGACCCCATGATCATTTCCGCCGCCACCGACTACCGCGCCGCGGCCCAAAGCCGGTTGCCGCCGTTCCTGTTCCACTACATCGATGGTGGCGCCTACGCCGAGCACACGCTGCGCCACAACGTGTCGGACCTGTCGGAGATCGCGCTGCGCCAGCGCGTGCTCAAGGACATGTCGGCGCTGGACCTGCGCACCGAACTGTTCGGCGAAAAACTCTCGCTGCCGATCGCACTGGCGCCGGTCGGCCTGACCGGCATGTTCGCCCGCCGAGGCGAGGTGCAGGCCGCGCGTGCGGCGACTTCGCGCGGGATTCCCTTCACCCTGTCCACGGTCTCGGTCTGCCCGATCGAGGAAGTCGCCCCGGCGATCTCGCGGCCGATGTGGTTCCAGCTGTACGTGCTCAAGGACCGCGGCTTCATGCGCAACGCGCTGGAGCGCGCGCAGGCCGCCGGCGTGACCACCCTGGTGTTCACCGTGGACATGCCCACGCCGGGCGCGCGCTACCGCGATGCGCACTCGGGCATGAGCGGGCCCAACGCGCCGCTGCGCCGGATGTGGCAGGCCGCCACGCACCCGCGCTGGGCCTGGGACGTGGGCCTGCACGGCAAGCCGCACGACCTGGGCAACGTCTCGGCCTATGTGGGCAAGCCGACTGGGCTGGAGGACTACATCGGCTGGCTGGGGGCGAACTTCGACCCGGCGATCTCGTGGAAGGACCTGGAGTGGATCCGCGAATTCTGGAAGGGCCCGATGGTGATCAAGGGCATCCTCGATCCGGACGACGCGCGCGATGCGGTACGTTTCGGCGCCGACGGCATCGTGGTCTCCAACCATGGCGGCCGCCAGCTCGATGGCGTCTTGTCTTCGGCCCGCGCGATGCCGGCCATTGCCGATGCGGTGAAGGGCGACATCAAGATTCTGGCCGACTCGGGCATTCGCACCGGCCTGGACGTGGTGCGCATGCTCGCGCTGGGCGCCGATGCGGTGCTGCTGGGCCGCGCCTGGATCTACGCATTGGCCACCGCGGGCGAGGCCGGCGTGGCGCATCTGCTGGACCTGATCGAAAAGGAAATGCGCGTGGCAATGGTGCTGACCAGCTCACGCACGATCGCCGATATCGGCCCGCAGTCGCTGGTGCCGCGCGCGCAGCTTTGATTCGGATCAGGTTTGAAGCTTGTTGTGGGAGCTGCTCCCACAAAACCTCAGCCGCTCATCAGGCAACAAAAAAGCGCCGGCAATGCCGGCGCTTTTTTATTCCGCGATGTCCCCGATCACACCGGGGACACGCGAAAGCCTCAGCCCTTGACCACCGCGGCGATCGCCTGGGCCACGCGGTCCAGGTTGTTGGCATTGAGCGCGGCCACGCAGATGCGGCCGGAGGTGATGGCGTAGATGGCGTGTTCTTCGCGCAGCTTCTCCACCTGGTCCTTGGTCAGGCCTGAGTAGCTGAACATGCCCGCCTGCTTGGCGATGAAGCTGAAATCGCCGGCGCCGGCTTCTTCCAGCTTCTGCACCAGGCCCGCGCGCAGGCTGTGGATGCGCTCGCGCATCGCGGTCAGCTCGGTTTCCCAGTCGCTGCGCAGCTCGGGGTTGTTGAGCACGCCGGCCACCAGCGCCGCACCGTGGGTCGACGGGCTGGAGTAGATGGTGCGGATGATGCGCTTGACGTGCGACTGCACCGCCTTGGTCTGCTCGGCGGTGGCGGCCACGATGGTCAGCGCGCCGACGCGCTCGCCGTACAGCGAGAACGACTTGGAGTACGAGCTGGCGACGATGAAATCGGTGATGCCGGCCTCGACCACGACCTGGATCGCGGCGGCGTCTTCGGCGATGCCCTTGTCGAAGCCCTGGTAGGCCATGTCGATGAACGGGAACAGGTCGCCGTCCTTCAACACCTGCGCCACTTCCTTCCACTGCGCGACGGTCAGGTCGGCGCCGGTCGGGTTGTGGCAGCACGCGTGCAGCAGCACGGTGGTCTTGGGCTTGAGCGCCTTCAGGTCGGCGAGCATGCCGGCGAAGTCCACGCCGTGGCTGGCGGCGTCGAAGTAGGTGTACTCGTTGACCTCGAAGCCGGCGGCCTCGAACACCGCGCGGTGGTTTTCCCACGACGGGCGGCTCAGGGCCAGGGTGGCGTGCGGCAGCAGCTTGCGCAGCACCTCGGCGCCAACGCGCAGCGCACCGCTGCCGCCCACGGTCTGGGTGGTGGCGACGCGGCCGGCCTTCAGCAGCTCCGAATCCTTGCCGAACAGCAGCTCGCGGGTGGCCTGGGTGTAGGCCGGCAGGCCGTCGATCGGCAGGTAGCCGCGCGGCTTGGCTTCCAGCGCCAGCGCTTCTTCGACCTTGGCCACGGCTTTGAGCAGCGGGATGCGACCGGACTCGTCGTAGTAGATGCCCACGCCCAGGTTGACCTTGCCCGGACGGGTATCGTGGTTGTAAGCCTCGGTCAGGCCCAGGATGGGATCGCCCGGGACCTGTTCAACGGATGCAAAAGAAGACACGGCGTGACTCGATGTGGCGGGAGAAAGAGGGCGCGCGGCAGGCGCGTCTTCCGCCGCCAGCGCAGGGCGCCGGGGCGGAAAAATGGGGTGCAATCGTAACAGGCACAGCCCGGGCAAACCCAGCAGCGGCGCGGCTTTGTGTCCCAGTAGATGGTTGCAGGCGACAACGTTCAGCCAACAGTGGCCTGGTGCCGTCGCCATTGAAGCCGCGCGCGGCCACGACCACACTGGTTGACCCTGCTTTCGCCTGCCCGGAGCCCTTGGCCATGCACTTCCTGCTGATCTACGACACCGCGCCGGATTACCTGGCCCGCCGCGGGCAATTCCGCCGCGCGCATCTGGCGTATGCACAGGCTGCGGTGGCACGTGGCGAACTTGTCCTGGGCGGCGCGGTGGGCGAGCCGGCCGACAGCGCGCTGCTGTTGTTCCAGGGCGACAGCGACGCGGCCGCGCGCGCCTTCGCCCAGGACGATCCGTACGTGCGCAACGGCGTGGTGGTGGGCTGGACGGTCAAGCCCTGGGCGACGGTGGTCGGCGCCTCGGCCAGCCAGCAGGTGACGCTGGACTGAGGCCGGCACACGGCGCGCATGTCGCGGTTTTAGACTGCGCTCCTCACTTGTCTTGCCGCGAGCGATTGCATGGACACCGCCAACCTGGTCTGGGGGATGCTGTTCGGCGCCATTGGCGGCGGCTACATGGTCTATGGCGTTCGCCAGAAGATGCTGATGCCGGCGTTGTGTGGATTGGCGCTGGGGTTGTTTACGTGGTTTGTGGATAGCGCTTGGGTGACGGTGTTGATTGGCGCTGTGTTGATGGCGGGGCCGTATTTCTTTCGGTTCTGACGCGCGCCGCTTTTTGCTTTTGATGCTTTGAAGCGCAGAGCTTTCGTGCGGCTTCGCCGCCCGACCTACTTTCTTTGCTTGTGCAAAGAAAGCTAGGCAAAGAAACACACTCCGGGCGACACGCCCGCTGCGCGGGTTCGCTACGGGATGAGGGATTTTTGGATGGGACATCCTGTCCCGTCCAAAAACGATGCACATCCATGTGCATCGCCCTGCGGGTTTTTACCTCATCCCTTCGCCGTGCCTCACGGAGATCTGAAAGCGCAAGCAAGAGCAGCATCGCGCGTAGTGCCGATGTTGATTTTGCTGTTGCTTCGCTCTTGATTTCAGCGCCTTTAAAGCGAGCCGAGCACCGGAGTTGGAAACGGCCGAAGAGGCGCGCGTGTCTGAGCGAAGCGAGTTTGCGCGCCGTGCCGTTTCCGGCGAGGAGCACAGGGCACCGCCGCATCGCGGCGGCGAGTGTCAGGCGCTGGCGGTTTTGCTTCCTTTTGCCAAGACAAAAGGAAGACGCGCCGCGCAGCGGCGTGGAAGCTCTGCTTTGCTAGAAACCTGCCCGGCAGCAAGGCGTAGTTCGAACGAGAAAGAGAAGATCAAACTTTCCCCTCCACCTTCAGCGCCTCGAACTCCTCATCCGTAAACAACCGCGAGCGCACCAGGAAGCGCACCCCCTCGCCATTCTCCAGCGAGAACATCCCCCCACGCCCCGGCACCACGTCGATGATCAGCTGCGTGTGCTTCCAGTATTCGAACTGCGAGGCGCTGATGTAGAACGCCGCCCCGCCGATCTCGCCCAGCTGCACGTCGTGGTCGCCGACGATGAAATCGTCGGTGGGGAAACACATCGGCGAGGAGCCATCACAACAACCGCCGGACTGGTGGAACAGCACCGGTCCGTGGCGTCCGCGCAGCTTGTCCACCAGCTGCAGGGTGGGGATGGTGGCGATGACCTGACGGGTGTCCATGGTGATCTCCTCGTTTGATGTGTTGCGAAAGGTGGCTCAGCCGCCGTCGCCGCCCCAGGTCCAGCGGCCGCCGACCATCACGCCGCGGCCCGGGCCGGGTTCGTAATAGCGGCCGTTGCCTTCATTGACGATGACCGAGCCGATGTAATCCTGGTCCAGCAGGTTGTCCACGCGCACGAAGCCGTTGAGCGTGCCGTGGCTGAAGCGCCAGCGGTAGCCGGCTTCGATATTGGCCAGGAAGTAGCCCGGCGCCATCGCCGTGCCAGGGTCGTTGGCGCTGACGTTGCTGACGCCTTCGCCTTCCAGGCTGGCGTTCCAGTCGCCGTGGCGCCAGCCCAGCGTGGTGGAGAGCTGGTTGCGCGCGGTGCCGGGGATGCGGGTGCCGGCGGCGACCAGAGTGTTGGCCACGGTACAGCCGGCCGCGGTGCAGATCGGGAAACTGTCGCGGAAGGTGGCGTCCAAATAGGTATAGGACACGTCCAGCGACCAGTCCTGCGCCAGCGGCAAGCCAGCGCTGACTTCCACGCCCTGGCGACGCGCATCGCCGACATTGCGGTAGCTGCTGCGGCCGCCGACGTTGCGGGCCACGGCCAGCTCGTTCTCGGTGCTGGCGCGGAACAGCGCCACTTCCGCATGTGCGCCGGACTGCGCGCGCCACTTGGCGCCCAGCTCGTAGTTGCGGCTCACCGCCGGCTGCAGGTCGAAGGCCAGGCCGGCGCCGCCATCGGCGCGATAGCCGATCTCGTTGTAGCTGGGCGTCTCGAACCCACGGCCGGCCGAGACGTAGAAGCGCAGGTCGTCGGTGGCCGCGAAGCTCAGGCCCGCGACCGGCGTGGTTTCCGAATAGTCCTTGCTGCCGCTGTCATCGGGATTGGTGCCGACGATGTAGTAGTCCTTCGACGAGAAGCGCACCTGGCTGTGGCGCGCGCCGACCAGCAGCGACCAGCGCGGCACGAACTCCCAGAACGCCTGCGCGTACTGGTCGAAGTTCTCCACCGTGTTGCGCTCGTCGCGGCGCAACGCACCGCGCACGCCCAGCGTGGTGCCCACGTAATCGTTGTAGCCGGTGCGGGTCTGGCGCTGGCGCTCGAAGTTGCTGCCGACGTTGAGTTCCAGCGGCCGTCCGGCCAGTTCGCCCTGGTAGGACCAGCGGCCATCGACGCCGCCGTAGTCGTTGTCCAGGTCGATCACGCCGCCGGAATTGAGCGGGTTGGCTTGCGTGGCGATGGGCAGCGACAGGTACTGCACGACCTTGCGGTTGCCGCCCCAGGCGCTGACGCGGACCTTCTGGCTTTCGCCGATGGGCAGCGTGTACAGCGCGCCCAGCTGGTTCTGCTGGATCGACTTGCGGGTGTTGTACTGCTCGGCCTGCGGCGTGGCCTGCGTGCGGTCTTGTTGCACCTGCGCCCAGGTCAGGCCCAGCGGGTCCTGTGCATCGGACTGGAAGCTGTTGCCGACCAGGTCCAGCGTGCCGGCGCTTCCTAAGTCAAAGGTGAACTTGGCATTGCCCGAGTTGCGCTCGGCGGCGCTGTGATCGCGGTAGCCATCAGTCATGAAGCGCTGCACCGCCACGTTGTAGCCGACCGGGCCAGCGGTGCCACGCACGCGCGCGCCGGCGGTCCAGCTGTCGTTGCGGCCATAGGTGGACTGCACGGTGAATTCCGGTTCCTGCGTGGGCGCAGCACTCCACAGTTGGATCACGCCGCCGGCCGAGTTGCCGTACAGCGCCGAGAACGGCCCACGCAGCACTTCCACGCGCTCGCCGCCCAGCAGGTTGAAGTGCGACACCTGGCCCTGGCCATCGGGCATCGTCGCCGGGATGCCATCGGAATACAGGCGGATGCCGCGCACGCCGAAGGTCGAGCGCGCACCGGCGCCGCGGATGGAGATCTGCGTGTCCTGCGCGTAGTTCTGTCGGTCGCGCGCCAGCAAACCAGGCACGCCACCCAGGTAATCGGACAGGTTGACGTCGTTGTGGCCGCCCTCGCCCAGGTCCACGGTGGTGGTGGAGGCGGGCACGTCGAAGGCCGGCACGCGCTCCAGGCGCGTGGTGACCACGACGCGATCCAGGTTCACCGGATCGGAGGTGGCGGGCGCGTCATCGGCCAGTGCGGGTGCACTGATCGAGAGGATGGCCAGGCAGGCGACGTGCAGCAGGGTGGGGCGCGGGGAGTTCATGGATGGCGGTTCTTCGTCTACGGAGATGGCAGCTGGCCGTCGGCGCGACAGCATGGTCGCTAGTGTGCGCGCGACGCGCGATGGGCCAGGCGGCGACATGCTACGACTTTGGTCAGGCATGCACGCCGCACAGGGCCGGGAAAAGAAGAAAACACATCGTTTCCCCGACAACGTTGCATCCGCAGATGGTCTGACCAGTGCGGATGCAGCGCAATCGCGGTGACATCAGCCGAAGACGAACTTGCCCTTCATCATCGTCGAGTGGCCCGGGAACGAGCAGAAGAAGCTGTAATCGCCGCCCTTGGTGAGCTTGGACGTGGCGAAGGTGACCGTGTCGGACTGGCCGCCGCCGATCACCTTGGTGTTGGCGATCACGCGGGCATCGCCAGCCTTGAGGAAACCGGCCGCCATGCCGGCCTTCATGCCATCGGCATCGATGCCGGGCATGTCGGCGGTCTTGGCCAGCACCCAGTCGTGGCCCATCACGTTGGCGGCGAGCTTGCCGGTGTGCTTGAGGGTCACGGTGACCTGGGTGCAGCTGGATTCGATCTTGATCTCGGTCTTGTCGAACTTCATCGCGTCATCGCCGCTGATGGCGACGGTGCAGGTCTTGGCGAAGGCCGACGGGGCCAACGCGGCCAGGCACAGCAACAACAGCATGGGGATCAACTTGCGCATCTTTGACTCCTGTTTCGTACGGGGAAGCGGGCGGGGAAAAAAGAACCCGCACCGCGCGCATCCCCCGCGGATGCGCACGGCGCGGGGTGGAACGCTAGAAGAAGATGATCCCGCCGACCGAACCACCGTTCATGTCCACGGTGGTGCCGTCGAAGGCTTCCGAACGCGTGCGGCTGCCTTCCAGCGCCAGCGTCACGGACTTGGTGATCTGCCAGTACGCACCGATCGTGGCGTTGGCATTGGACTTGAGGCCGCCGGTGGCCAGCGTCTCGTCGCGGTTGCGGCTGATGCCGTAGTTGGCGCCCAGCTTGACCTTGCTGGTGATGGCGAAGGTGCCCTGCGCCAGCCAGTTGGTGGACTTGGTCTCTTCCTGGTCGCCGTCGGCCAGGATGCCAAGACCGGTGCCGGCCTGGACGTTGACCAGGCCGCCGAAACGCCCGGCCGTGACCGATGCACCGGCCTCGAAGCCGCGCATGGTGAATTGATCATCCTCGTTGGCCTGGTTGTAGAAGCGCTGGGTCTTGGCGCCGACCCAGGCCTTGAAGCTGTCGTTCTTCCACTGCAGCTGGCCCTGCACCTGCGGCACCGACTTGGACTCGTATGCGCCGTTGTTGCCGACCGGGCTGACCAGGGCGACGGTGGCGCTGAAGCCATTGAGATCCGGGCTGGTCCAGGCGATCTGCCCGTAGTTGCCCAGGTAGGTGTAGCCGGCGCCGATGTGGCCCAGTGCCACGCGGCCGCGCTGGGTGGCTTGCACCGGCGCGCCCACGCCCATCAACGTCATGTCGCTCAGGATCGCGTTGGAACCGAACACGCCGTAATCGCGGCCCAGCTTGAAGCTGCCGATGTCGCCGTTGCCGATGGTGAAGAACGCCTGGCGCACGTCCACGCCGCTGTTGGCATCGATGGCGCTATCGGTGGCGGTGTGGGCCATGATCGCGATCTGGCCGCCGATGTCGTAGCCCTCCTGCTCGGTGGAGAACTTGGTCACCAGCGCATTGGGCAGCAGGCCGTTGCCGATGGTGGTGCGGCTGGATTCGCCGCCGCAGCCCAGCGCGCGGCCGGCCAGGGCGAGGCCGCCAACCGCTTCGCTGCCGCAGCTGACCGAGGTGTAGTAGGCGTTGATGTAACCGCCCACGTCGATCTTCCAGTCGCCGGCGGTCATCTCCACCGCGTTGGCGGCCGGAAGCGCGGCCAGCGCGATGCAGGCCGTCAGCAGGCGCAGTGACAGGTGATGGGCGTTGCTGGCGCGTGGATGTGCTTGCTTGCTCATGTCGTTTCCCTCCCCGGGATGCACGTCGGTGTGCCGGTATTGGTCCGGCCTCGGTTGGACCCGCCACACGGGCGGTCCCACACAGGGCCGGTCCGCGTTCGGCAGGCAATGCGGCGGCCAGGCACAGGCCTTTGCGGGCCTGCACGTGAGTGCCTTGGATGGATCCGCGTGCGTCCGTTGCGGGGTCGGACGTCGCCTAAGCTCCCGCGTCGTACGCCTGCGAGGCAGGTGTGGACGCTGGCGTCAGTGGGTGCGGGGAGGCGCCACCGACGGTGCGGCGTGTTACGTGGTCTGTGTCGTGATTCAAAGCGCCGTCACCGCTGTCGCCAGCGGTGACCGCGCGCGGTTCATTGCTCGGTGCCGTGATAGACCAGCGGCTCCTTGGAGGCTTTGGCGTCGTCGAAGGTCAGCTCCTTGTCGCCGGCCGGAAAGCCGTTCTCCTGCAGCAGGAACGCCATGATGTCGGCGTACATCTTCGGGTCCAGGCTGGCGGGCTGGGTGGCGGGCATGTTCTGCGAGACGATGGTGAAAATATCGCCAACGTGGAAGTTCGCCGCCGGATTGGCGAAGTGCTTTCCCTTCAACGCCGGGCCCGCGCGTCCTGCCAGCGTGTCGCCGTGGCAGAGCGCGCAGTTGTCGGCATAGTCGGTCTTTCCGCGGTCGGCCTGGGCACTGGTATAGAGCTTGGCGACCGCGCCACCGGCCGCAGCCGGCTCGGCCTTGGGTGCGCCCGTGGCGTTGCTGGCCAGCTGCGCGCCACGCTGGAGCATCGACAGGGTGATGGCATTGGCCTGGCCCTTGCTGGCGCCGGTGTTGCCGGCGACCACCGCGTACGGGTCGAGCAGCTTGCCCAGCGCACCGTTGGCCTGCAGCGCCTTGACGCTGGCGTCGAAGGCCTGCGCCGCTGCCGCATTGCTCTGGTCGTACAGCGCCACCAGGTTCCAGCGCGAGTGGGGTTCGTCCAGTTCGGCATAGTCGAACTGTTTCTCCTCCTGGTGCTGGGCCAGGTAGCCGACCACCGAGGGACGCCACAGCATCGCTGCGCCGACCTTCTTCTGCTCCAGGGCGGCGATGGCGTCATCGTTGGTCAGGTGCACGTCGGCCTGCAGCTTCGGGTAGTTGGCGAAGTACAGGTTGGGCGTGGTCTGGTAGGTCACCGCCACCTGGCTGCCTTCGGGCAGGGTGGACAGCGAATGCGACGGCGCGGCCACCGGCGTCACCAGCACGAAGCCGGTACGGCCGTAGGCATCGGTAGCTTTCAATCCCTCGGGCAGGCCACTGGCCGAGGCATCCACCGGGAAGCCCATCACCAGCTGGCAGTCCTTGGACGCCATGGCGTTGAACTCCTTCAGGTCGAAGCCTTCGTCATCGCCGCTGCCGTCGAACTCATGCACGGTCAGCGTGGTCTTCTGCTGCTTGGCTACGGCTGCGGCAATGGCCTTGTCCATCGCCACGGTCGGGCTGGAGGTATCCACGCAGACCGAGACCGCGGCCTGGGCGGCGCCGATGCCGCTGGCGACGAGCGCCAGCGACAGGACGGTGCGGATGATGGTGGGGTGCGGGGTATGTTTCATCTTCCTGGCTCCGGTTTTTCTTACAGCGAGAACACGTACAGGTGGCCGCCCAGCGGGATGTTGCGGACCTTGGGATCCTTGGCCATCTCGCCGCCCCAGATCGGCACGCCGCCGCCCCAGCCGGCAAACACGCCGACGTACTGCTTGCCGTTGACGGTCCAGGTGGAGGGCACGCCCAGCACGCCGGAGGCCATCTGCGGGCTCTTCCACAGCACCTTGCCGGTCTTGGCGTCGAAGGCGTACAGGTAGCCATCGGCGCTGCCGGAGAACAGCAGGCCGCCGGCGGTGGTCAACATGCCGCCGTTCCACGGCAGCTCGGACGGGAAGGTCCAGGCCTGCTTGCCGGTGTTCAGATCGATCGCCTGCACCGAGCCCCAATGATTCGGGAACGCCGGGTCACGCTTGACCAGGAAGGTCTCGCCCAGGAATGGCAGGCCGGCCTTGTAGCTCACCGCCGCGCCCTTCATGGTCATGCAGGTGTGCAGCGTGGGCACGTAAGCCATGTGGGTGTCGGGGCTGACCGAGATCGGCCACCAGTTCTTGCCGCCCAGGAAGCTGGGGCAGGTGAACACTTCCTTGTCCACGGTCGGGCGCATTTCCGGATCGGTGACCGGCTTGCCGTCCTTGAAGCCGCTGACCGAGGTGGCCGAGGCGAACTTCTCGGCGTAGATCAGCTTGCCGTTGGTGCGATCGATCGCATAGAACCAGCCGTTGCGGCTGGCGCTGACGATGGCCTTGTACTTCTTGCCCTGGTAGGTGATGTCGGTCAGCACCGTCTCGTTGGTGCCGTCGTAATCCCAGGTGTCGTTGGGCGTGTACTGGTAGTGCCACTTGATCTTGCCGTCGGCCGGGTTCACCGCGATCACCGAGTCGGTGTAGAGGTTGTCGCCCGGACGCAGCGTGGCCAGCCACGGGCCGGGATTGCCCACGCCCCAGAACAGCGTGTCGGTATCGGCGTCGTAGGAGCCGGTCAGCCAGGCTGCGCCGCCGCCGGTTTCGGCCGCGCCCTTGGGCCAGGTGTCGCCGCCGGGCTCGCCGGGCAGCGGGATGGTGTGCAGCTTCCACACCTGCTTGCCGGTGTTGGCATCCAGCGCCTCGACGAAGCCGCGCGCGCCGTACTCGCCGCCGGACACGCCGACGATCACCTTGCCCTTCACCACCAGCGGCGCCAGCGTCATCGCATAGCCCACGTCGGGCGCGTTGAGCTGCTCGTTCCAGGCGACCTTGCCGGTCTTGGCATCCAGCGCGACCACGCGGTTGTCCAGCGTGGCCATGTAGACCTTGTCGCCGTACAGGGCCACGCCACGATTGACCACGTCGCAGCAGATGGTCTTCAGGCCGACGTTGGACAGATCGTGCTCATAGGTCCACAGCTGCTTGCCGGTGCTGGCCTGGAAGGCGATCAGGTGGTTCTTGGGCGTGGTTACGAACAGGTAATCGCCGTTGACGATCGGCGGTGCCTCGTGGCCCATGTCGAGCGGGCTCTTCCAGTCCCACGCCGGCTTGAGGTTGGCCACGTTCTTGGTGGAGATGGTCTTGAACGGGGCGTAGCCACGGCTGGTGTAGTCACGGCGATACATCAGCCAGCCGTTGTCGGTGCCGGCCGCCTTCAGTCGCGCGTCGGTGACCGGGGCGTAGTCGGCATCGGCGGCCGCGGCCGTGCCGGTGCAGGCCAGCACGATGGCCACGGCCAGCGCCTTCAGCGCCTGGTGGGTGGGACGATGGACGTTCATGTGTTGCTCTCCTGGGTATTGGGTTGCCTTGGGGATGCTGGGTTTCTAGAAGCGGTAGCGGGCCCCGACCCAGCCACCGCGCGGGGCCCCCGGCCCCAGGAACCGGGGATCGGAATCCCCGGGGAAGATTTCATCCGGCTCGCCCAACGTGCCGAAGCTGGCGTAGCGCTTGTCGGTGAGGTTTTCGATGCGTGCGCTCAGCTGCAGGCGCGGGGTGACATCCCACGTGGCCTGCAGGCCGAACAGCGCGTAGCCGGCGATCTGCGGCAGGTCGTTGGATTCGTCGCCGCGCAGGTACTGGCTGCTGCGGTACTGCGCGTTGAGGCCCACGCGCAGGGTCGGCGTCAGCGCCACGTCCACCGCGGCCTTCAACTGATGACGCGGCAGGCCCGGGATGCGGTCGCCGCGCTGGACGGTGATCAGCCCATCGTCATCGGCGGTGGGGTTGTTGGCCGCGTTTTCCTGGAAGCCATCCTGATAGGTCGCGTCCAGCCACACATAGCTGGCCGACCACTCCACCACGCCGGCGCGCGCGCTGCCCTGCGCCGACAGCTCCAGGCCCTGGCGGCGGGTGTCGCCGACGTTGGCGAAGAAGCCTTCGTTCGAGGTGGTGCCGCCGGTGGTCTGGAACAGGATGTCGTCATGGCTGGTGGTGCGGAACACGCCCGCCTGCCAGCGCAGCGCATCGCCGTGCTTGCCACGCAGGCCGGCTTCCCAGCTCTTGGCCACCACCTGGTTGAGCGGCGGATCGGAGATGAACTGGTTGGGCAGCTTGCACGGCGCGTCCTCGTCCGAGCAGGTCAGCTCCACCGGCGTGGGGGCACGGGTGGATTCGCTGTAGCTGCCATAGGCGGTGAGCGCGTCGTTGACCTTCCAGGCCAGGCCGGCGGCCGGGTTGAGCCGCGAGAACACATGGTTGCCGTTGAGGTCCGGGTTCTCGCCGGACTGGTCGGCGATGCGCGTGCGGGTTTCGTTGTAGCGGGCCGAGACCGTCAGCGCGAGCGCATCGGTGACGTTGAAGGTGTCGGTGGCGTACCACGCGTAGGTGCGCGTGCTGGCATAGACATCCAGCGCGTCCTCGGGGATTTCCAGCCCGGAATCGCGCGAGGTGCTGCGGTCCTCCAGCAGCACGGCCGGCGCGACGATGCTGGCGTAGCGCACGTTGCCACTGAGGAAATCGCCGCCCACCACCAGCTGGTTCTCATGCCCGGCCAGGTCCTGCGAGAACACCAGCTGCACGTTGCCGCCGTGCGCGCGCTGGCGGCGCTTGCCGATGTTGTTGACCGCGTCGTATTCGGACGAGATCGGGTTGCCGTTCTGGTCGGTGACGACTTCCTGGTTGCCCTCGTCGTCTTCCTCCTCGCACAGGATGTCGTCGTCGGCCTCGCATTCCTCTGCTTCGCTGCCGTCTCCGTTGAAGCTGCGCGTATCGACCTTGCGGTCGTAGACCATCGCGCTCAGCACGGTGTCGTCGTTGAAGTGGAAGCTGCCGCGCAGTGTAGCCTGGGTCAGGTCGTTGGCGGTTTCATCGGGCGCGGTGAAGATGCTCTCCCGGTCGCGTTGCAGCTGCTCGATCGACTGCGCGCCATTGCCGGTCAAATCGGTCTTGGCCTTGGCCAGCGACAGGTCCAGCGTGGCACGTTCGCCGTGCCAGCCCACGTTGGCGAAGTAGTGCCGTGCATGGCTGGGCGACAGATCGCGCCAACCCTGCTCGTAGAGATTGTCGGCCAGCACGTAGTAGCCCCACGCGCCGTTGTTGCCGCCGGATTCAACGCTGGCCACCTCGCGGCCGAACGAGCCGCCTTCGTACGACAGCTGCGTGCCCTGATCGTCGAAACCATTCTTGGAGCGCAGCACGATCGCCCCGCCCAGCGTGTTCAAGCCGAACACCGGGTTGGCGCCGGTGACCACATCCAGCCGGTCGATGCCCTGCTGCGGCAGCAGGTCCCAATTAACCGTGTCGCCGAAGATCTCGTTGACGCGCACGCCGTCCTGATAGACCGCAATGCCCTGGGCGATGCCCAGCAACGGCGAGCCGGTGAAGCCGCGGAACTGCACGTCCGGCTGCAGCGGATTGCCCTGCACGCTGTTCAAGGTGATGCCCGGGACCGAACGGTCCATCGCCGCGGTCAGATCGACCGAGCGCATGCGATCGAGCTGGTCCGCATCCAGCCCGCGCACCGGATACGGCGATTTGTCCGCCGCCAGCGTCGCATCGCCAGACGGACTCACACCGACCACGTCCAGCGTGGGCAGGGTGGTGATGCCTGGAACTGCAACGTCGGCGGCCAGCGCGGGCATGGCGAGGGTGCTCTCTCCCAGCAAGGCCAGCGCCAGCGCGCTGAACAGTGCGCGCCGCGACAGCCTGCCATGTTGAAAAGAAGGGGAAACAACGCGCGCGTTCTGCGCGATCACATCCATGGGACCGGCGCAGCCTGTGCGCTGGTCGTCATTGCGGACGGCCATGTGGAGCTCCTTGACAGCGGTGCGGGGAAGCCGCGCTGAGGTGACCTGTCGCCAGGTCACCCCATCACAGCCCTGGATCACATCCCGACGCGGGGAGGTGCGATGCGATCCAGCCGCCCGGTCAGAAGAATCCGAGCTTCTTGGGCGAGTAGCTCACCAGCAGGTTCTTGGTCTGCTGGTAGTGGTCGAGCATCATCTTGTGGTTCTCGCGGCCGATACCCGACTGCTTGTAGCCACCGAAGGCGGCGTGCGCCGGATAGGCGTGGTAGCAGTTGGTCCACACGCGGCCGGCCTGGATCGCGCGGCCCATGCGGTACAGACGCGACGCGTCGCGGCTCCACACGCCGGCGCCCAGGCCGTAGAGCGTGTCGTTGGCGATGGCCAGCGCTTCGGCTTCGTCCTTGAAGGTCGTGACCGACACCACCGGCCCGAAGATCTCTTCCTGGAACACGCGCATCTTGTTGTGGCCCTTGAACACCGTCGGCTTGACGTAGAAGCCGCCGGACAGCTCGCCATCGAGCTTGTTCTGCTCGCCGCCGGTGAGGACTTCAGCGCCTTCCTGCCTGCCGATGTCGATGTAGGACAGGATCTTCTCCAGCTGCTCGCCGGAGGCCTGCGCGCCGATCATCGTGTTGGGATCCAGCGGGTTGCCCTGGACGATGGCTTCGACGCGGGCGATGACCTTCTCCATGAACTTCTCGTAGATCGATTCCTGGATCAGCGCACGCGACGGGCAGGTGCAGACCTCGCCCTGGTTGAAGGCGAACAGCACGAAGCCTTCCACCGCCTTGTCCAGGAAATCGTCGTCTTCGGCGGCCACGTCCTCGAAGAAGATGTTCGGCGACTTGCCGCCCAGCTCCAGCGTCACCGGGATCAGGTTCTGCGAGGCGTACTGCATGATCAGGCGGCCGGTGGTGGTCTCGCCGGTGAAGGCGATCTTGGCGATGCGCGGGCTCGACGCCAGCGGCTTGCCGCACTCCAGGCCAAAGCCATTGACGATGTTGAGCACGCCGGCCGGCAGCAGGTCGCCGATGACTTCCATCAGCACCAGAATCGAGGCCGGGGTCTGCTCGGCCGGCTTCATCACCACGCAGTTGCCGGCGGCCAGGGCCGGGGCCAGCTTCCAGCACGCCATCAGCAGCGGGAAGTTCCACGGGATGATCTGGCCGACCACGCCCAGCGGCTCGTGGAAGTGATAGGCGATGGTGTCCTTGTCGATTTCCGAGATGCTGCCTTCCTGCGCGCGCACGGCGCCGGCGAAGTAGCGGAAGTGGTCGGCGCACAGCGGCACGTCGGCGTTGAGCGTCTCGCGGATCGGCTTGCCGTTGTCCCAGGTCTCGGCGTAGGCGAGCAGCTCCAGGTTCTGTTCGATGCGATCGGCGATCTTGAGCAGGATGTTGCTGCGCTCGGTCGGCGAGGTTTCGCCCCAGGCGGTCTTGGCGGCGTGGGCAGCGTCCAGCGCGGCCTCGATGTCGTCCTTGTTGGAGCGCGGGATCTGGGTGAACGCCTTGCCGGTCACCGGCGTGATGTTGTCGAAATACTCACCGCTCTTGGGTTCGAGCCACTTGCCGCCGATGAAGTTGGCGTAGCGCTTCTTGAAGATGGACTGCGGATCGGTGGACAGCGGCTTGGTGCTGGTGACGGCGTTCATCGGAAAGCTCCTGGTGCGGGGTGATGTGGTGCCCGTTTCGGGTGCGGTGGAGTGCGCAAGGCCGATGCCAAAAAACCGGTGCTGCGCCGCGTCACGCACTCGAACCATGTGTTTCCAAGACGCGCGATGAAAAGCTGTTGCGGCGCATCACAGCTCCCCGTTGCGAAGCGCCCCAAGCTGTGGTGTTTATTGGGACAGCGCACTGTTGCGGTGTCGCAAAATGCGACACCTGGAGGGGACCGTGGCACAGCAGCAATCCCAGTCGGACCGACATCTGGGCCAGGCCCGGCGTGCGTTTTTCGAGCACGGCGGTGCACCGGTCGGCAAGGTGCCCGACACCATCCTGCGGTCCTGGGTGCGCTGCCAGCGCCTGGGGCTGACCGCCGAGGAAGCGCCGCAGATCGAACCAGTGCCCGCCTTCCGCCTGAAGGAAATGCGCGAGCGCCACGAAAAACTCTGGCGCCTGGCGCGTGCCGAACTGGAGTTGCTGTCTTCCGACGCGGCAGCCACCGGCAGCATCGTGATCCTCACCGACGAGGACGGCTGGATCCTCGACGCCGAAGGCAGCGCCAGCTTCCTTGACCGTGCCGGCCGCGTCGCGCTGATGCCCGGCGCCTGCTGGAACGAGGCGCAGGTGGGCACCAACGCCATCGGCACCGCGATCGTCGAAGGCCGCTCGGTCGTGGTCCACGGCGGCGAGCACTACCTCACTCCACATGGCATCCTCAGCTGTTCGGCCTCGCCGATCTACGACCCGTATGGCTTGCAGGTGGGCGTGCTGGATATCTCCGGCGACTCCAAGGTGCAGCACATGCACGCGCTGGGCCTGGCGCGGCTGGCGGTGGCCAACATCGAGCATCGCTACTTCGACGACGGCATTCCCGATACCGAGCTGCTGCGCCTGCATCGCGATCCCGCGCTGCTGGGCACCGCGCGCGAAGGCCTGCTGGCGTTCCGCAACGGGCGCCTGGTGGCCGCCAACCAGGCGGGCCTGCAGTTGTTCGGACTGGAGCGTGGCGAACTGGGCCGCGCGTCGTACACGGCGCTGTTCGAGGATGCGCTGGGCAAGCTGCGCGACGATGGCGTGCTGCTCGATCGCCAGGGCCGCGCGCTGTACGGCCGCGTGGACGAGGGCGAAGCACGGCCCAAGCGTCCAGCCGCGCGCCCGCCGATCACTGTGTCGGCCGCGATCACCCCGCAGCCGGCCGATGCACCGCTGTTTGATGTCGTCCAGGAAGCCGAACTGACCCGCGCCTGTCGCGTGCTGGATGCCGGCCTGCCGGTGCTGGTGCAGGGCGAGACCGGCACCGGCAAGGAAGTGTTCGCGCGTGAACTGCATCGCCGCTGCGCACGCGCGGGCAAGCCGTTCGTTGCGGTCAACTGCGCCGCGTTGCCCGAAGGCCTGATCGAAGCCGAGCTGTTCGGCTACGAGGATGGCGCGTTCACCGGTGCGCGCAAGAACGGCAATCCGGGCTTGCTGCGCCAGGCCGATGGCGGCGTGCTGTTCCTCGACGAAATCGGCGACATGCCGCTGGCCCTGCAGCCGCGCCTGCTGCGCGTGCTGCAGGAGCGCGAGCTGTCACCGCTGGGCGGCGGCAAGCCAATCAAGCTCGACTTCGCCCTGGTCTGTGCCACCCACCGCGAGATGGAGCAGGCGATGGGCGAAGGCCGTTTCCGTCCCGACCTGTATTACCGCATCGCGCACCATACCGTGCGTATCGCGCCGCTCAGCGCCAACAGCGATCGCGCGGCGCTGGTGCGCGCGCTGTGGCAGCGGCTTGGCCAGGGCCGTCGACTGACGGACGAGGCGCAGGCGCAGCTGGCCGCGTATCGCTGGCCCGGCAACCTGCGCCAGCTCACCGCCTGCCTGCGCACGCTGGTGGCCCTGAGCGAACCCGACGCGATGATCGGTGCGGAACTGCTGCCGTCCTATCTGCACGACGTACGCCCGGTGATGGCTTCGCCACTGGCGGCAAACGCGATGATGCAACACGGCACCGGTTTGGACGCGCTCGCCGAAGCGGCGATGCGCCAGGCGTTGGCCGACTGCGAGGGCAACGTCACCAAGGCCGCGCGCAAGCTTGGGATCAGCCGCAGCACCCTGTATCGCCGGCTCGGCGAAGACGTGCACGGCGGCGCGCACGATTGATTGAATCACACACTGTGGGAGCCGCTTTAGCGGCGAAGGGGCTGTAATGCGAAAGCCCTATCGCCGCTAATGGCCCTAGGCCACGTAGAGTGGCCTCCCACAGGTGTCGGCTAGATGGCGCTTGCGATCAGGCCGCGCTGGCCTGTGCGACCTGGCGACGGAACATCGCGTCCAGCAAGGCGCGCATGCGTTCCAGGTCGCGCATCGCTGATGCAACCATCGTGTCGTCGCCTGCTTCCAAGACGCGCTGCGCCGCGTCGGCCAGGTCGTGCAGCACCTGTGCGGCGTCGATATCCAGGAAGATGCGGAGGCTGCGCAGATGGCGTTGCAGCGACTGCTGCAGGGACAGATCGGCGCTGCCGGGCTGGGCAGCAATCGCGTTCAAGGTCAGGTCAAGCTGAGTGAGTTCGTCGAACAGCTCATCGGCACTTGGGCGCATCGCGTCGTTTCCATCGTGGGCCCCTGTCATCCGCCAAGGCGAACGGGGTTAGCGCGATCCTCCGGTCAGCCACGTGAACGCAGGGTTAGGGGGCTTGGGGCTGATGGCCGGCCGCGCTTAGCGCCTTGATCTGGCGCGGTTTCAGGCGTCCGGGGACGCCAGTTCCAGGCCCTTGCCGGCTTCGCGCACGTGCAGGCCCAGGAAGTTCTGCGCACGTGGATGGTCTGTCTCCAGCGGATAACGGTGCGTGGCGGTGATGACCAGCAGGTCGGCACCTGCGGCCTCGCCCGCGCCGATCCCGGCCACGGCATCTTCGAAGACCAGGCAGTCCTGCGCCTGCACGCCCAGGCGCTGCGCGGCCATGCGATAGCCGGACGGATCGGGCTTGCCGCGCGCCACGTCCTCGGCGGTGATCAGCACCGCGGGCAGCGGCAGGCCGGCCGCTTCCATGCGCCGCAATGCGAGCGCGCGCGGCGCGGAGGTCACCACCGCCCAGCGCTGCGCTGGCAGCGTGGCGAGGAAGGCGATCGCGCCATCGATCGGCGCGACGCCTTCGACATCGGCAATCTCATCGCGGGTGATGCCGGCGGCCTCGGCTTCGATATCGAGGTCCGGCAACGCCAGGCGCCGGATCGTGTCCTGCACGCGCGCACCGTGGATGGTCGGGACGAAGCTGACTGGATCCAGCCCGTGGCGCAGCGCCCAGCGCGTCCACACGCGCTCAGCGGCGGTGATCGAGGTCAGCAGGGTGCCATCCATGTCGAACAGGAAGGCGGCATAGGAAGCAGGCGAGCGCACGATGCAATGACCTTTCAACGCGGGAAGGCCGGGCGATGAGCGCAATGCGTGTCGTGACCCGGCGCGGGCGTGCAGTCTAACGTCGCCGCTGTGCGCAGCCGCGCGCGAGCAATGGGTTCAAGGCGCGGACGTGGCGTTTTTCGCGGTCTGCGAAGCGATCCAGTCGATGGCCAGCCTCGGCCACGCCGCCACGGTCTGGCCCTGGATGCGACGCACCCCGAAGCCGTGGCCGCCGGTGGGGAACACATGCAGCTCGGACGGCACCCCGGCCTTGAGCAGCGCCTGGTGGAAGACCAGGGTGTTGGCGACCGGCACGATGTCGTCATCCTGCGTGGCCAGCAGGAAGGTCGGCGGCGTGCGCGCGGTGACGCGGTTCTGCGCCGAATAGTCGTGGATCAACTGGTCGCTGGGGTGTTCGCCGATCAGGCGCTCGCGCGAGCCGGCGTGTGCGATCTCCATGCCCATGTCGATCACCGGATAGATCAGGAGATCGAAATCCGGCCGCGCGCTGAGTGCATCGGTCTTGTCGATGGTCTTGTAAACCGGTTCGTCGAACCGCGTCGCCAGGCTGGCCGCGACATGGCCGCCCGCGGAGAAGCCCATCACGCCCACGCGCGCCGGATCGATGCCGTAGTCGGCGGCATGCGCGCGGATCAGGCGCAGCGCGCGTTGGGCGTCGGCCAGCGGCACATTGCGCGCTTCGACATGGCCCTCGGCTGGCAGGCGATAGCGCAGCACGAACAGCGTGATCCCGGCGGTGTCGACAAACGCGGGCACCAGCGAACTGCCTTCGTTGTCCACCACGATGCGCGCATAGCCACCGCCCGGCGCGACCAGCAGTGCGGTGCCGTTGGGATGCGCGGGCCGATGCACGACCATGTACGGCTGGCGGATGCCGATGATCGAGCGATCCAGCACGGCCGGATCATCGCTGGCATCGGTCAGCGTGGTGTGCGCCGGAGCCTTGTTCGAACCCGGCGCGGTCTTGCCCGGCCACAACACGATGCGATGCGCCATGTCGCCCGGCAACTCGGCCGACGGCCGATCCGCGGCCTGCGCCTGTGTCGTGAACATCGCCAGCATCATCGCAACGGCCTGCATCCAACGCATCGGTGTCCCTCCCAGGATTGAACCAGGGCGCGATGCTAACCCGCCGCTGCGCGCGCGTCGTGTCCACACGCGGTGCACGCGTGCCCGGTCGCCGTCATGCGTCTGCGCCGTTCTGCACGCGCGGATCGACGTTACACATCCCCACCTTCGGCCCAGCCTTCGCCGGTGCCGCGATGGAATACGCGGTCGCGTTCCTGCACGCGTCCGGCAGGCAGCGCATCGGCACGTTCCAGCTGTGCATAGAGCGGCGTGAAGTCCGGCGCGGTGGCGTCGATCAGCTGGTCAAAGCTGTCGATGACGAAGTAGGTCTTCTGGTAGTCGTCGATGCGGTAGCGGGTGCGCATGACACGCATCAGGTCGAAGCCGATCCGGTTGGGTGCGTCGGACTCCAGCGCGTACAGCGATTCGCCCTTGGACGAGACGATGCCGCTGCCGTAGATGCGCAGGCCGTCGGGCGTGTCGATCAGGCCGAACTCCACCGTGTACCAGTACAGGCGCGTCAGGTTGACCAGCGCCTCGGGGCCGATGCCGTGTGCCTTCACGCCGCCGCGGCCGTAAGCCTGCATGTAGTCGGCGAAGCGTGGATTCATCAGTAGCGGCACGTGGCCGAACAGGTCGTGGAACAGGTCCGGCTCGGCGATGTAGTCGATCTGGTCCGGGCGGCGGATCCACCAGGTCACCGGGAAACGCTTGTTGGCCAGATGCTCGAAGAAGGTCAGCTCCGGCAGCAGGCCTTCCACGCCGACCAGCTGCCAGCCGGTGGCCGCGCCCAGCACCACGTTGAGGTCATCGAAGCGTGGGATCTGGTCCGACATCATCCCCATCGCATCCTGCGCAGCCAGGAATTCATCGCAGGCGCGGCCCACTAGCAGCGCGCGTTGGCGTTCGAACAGCGCGCCCCAGGTGGCATGGTCGGCATCGATATAGGCGTCCCAGGGCTGGCTCACGACGGCGGTCGTATAGACCGGCACCTGGCCCTTGTCGGTGAGCTGGTGCTCGACGCGGCGCGGCATGGCATTCATCGGCGGATCCAAGGATGGGACAGGCCTGCCACGCTACCGCCAAGCTCGCGCAACAGGCTTGCGAAAGTTGCACGCCACGGGCCAATCGGCGCAATCTTGTTGCGTCATTTCATGTTGCAGCGCGATCAATGGATGCCAATCCCACCCTGGACCGCACGGATCTTCGCCTGCTGGCGCTGCTGCAGACGCAGGGCCGTGCCAGCAATGCCGAGCTGGCCGCGCAGATCAACCTGTCGCCCTCGGCCTGCCTGCGGCGCACCCAGCGGCTGGAATCGGCCGGTGTGATCAGTGGCTACGGCGCCCGGCTGGAGGCGCGCGCGCTAGGCCTGGGGCTGCAGGCCTTCGTGCGCGTGCAGCTGGAGCACCACGACCAGCCGGCGATCGACCGCTTCGCGGCCGCGGTCACCAGCTGGGACGAAGTGGTGGCCTGCCATGCGCTGACCGGCGACATGGATTACCTGCTGCAGATCCTGGTGCGCGACCTGGATCATTTCTCGCGTTTCCTGCTGGACAAGCTGCTGGCCGCCTCTGGCGTGGCCGACGTAAATTCCAGCTTCGTCCTGCGCACGGTCAAAGACGCGGCGGGCATTCCGCTGCTCACCGCCTGAAGGAGCCTGTCATGAGCACGACCACGTTCACCGCCTTGCAGCCGTTCGTTCCCGGTGGGGCGGATTACGCCGCCAGCCGCCAGTTGTTCGCGGCGCTGGATTTCGTCGAGGAGTGGGAGGCCGGCGATGTCTGCGGCTTCCGCAGCGGCCCGGTGAGCTTCATCCTGCAGGACTTCCACGACGACCACTTCGCCCACAACCTGATGCTGCGCATCTGCGTGGCCGATCTGGATGCGTGGTGGAAGGACATGAAACAGCGGGACCTGGAGACGCGCTTTCCGGGCTTTCGTCTCGGCGAACCAACCGATTTCCCGTGGGGCCGCGAGGTCCACATGATCGACCTGGCCGGCGTGTGCTGGCACATCGCCTCCGACTGAGCACACGCCGATGCTGACCCTGCTGGGCAAGCCGACCTCGGTCAACGTGCGCAAGGTGCTGTGGCTGTGCGACGAACTCGCGCTGGAGATCGCGCACCGACCCATGGACGCGCCGGGCGATGCGCAGGCCGTGCGCGCACGCAATCCCAACGGCCTGGTGCCGGTGCTGATCGACGGCGAGGCGGTGCTGTGGGAGTCCAACACCATCTGCCGCTACCTGGCCGCGCGCCAGCAGCGCCATGACCTGCTGCCGGTCGATCCGCTGGCGCGTGCGCGCGTCGAGCAATGGATGGACTGGCAGGCCACCGACCTCAACAGCGCCTGGCGCTACGCCTTCATGGCACGGGTGCGCGGTAGCGCCGCGCATACCGATGAAGCGTTGATTGCCGCCAGCGGTGCGGACTGGAACCGGCTGATGACGCTGCTGGATGCACAGCTGGTGCACACCGGCGCGTTCGTGGCCGGCGCCGACTTCACCCTGGCCGACATCGTGCTGGGCCTGTCGGCCAACCGCTGGCGGATGACGCCGATGACGCGCCCTGACTTGCCGGCGATCGACGCCTGGGTCGCACGGCTGGAGACCCGGCCGGGCTATCGTGCGCACGGCGGCAACGGCATCCCCTGACAGCAAGGACTTTCCCATGGCCACAGATGCGGACTTCATCGAATACGTCCACGCGCAGGCCGCGCTGGGCGCGGCGCTGGCGTCGAAGAAGATGTTCGGCGAGTACGCGCTGTACCTGGACGACAAGGTGGTTGCGCTGGTCTGCGACAACCAGGTGTTCCTCAAGCCGACCACGCCCGGCCGCGCGCTGCTGCACGAGGTGATCGAACAGCCGCCGTATCCCGGCGCCAAGCCGCATTACCTGTTGGCCGATGCGCTGGAAGACACCGACACGTTGCAGCGCCTGTTGCGCGCCACGGCCGACGCGCTGCCGCTGCCCAAGCCGAAGAAGACGGCGACCAAGGCGGCCAAGCCAGCGCCCGCCAAGAAAGCCGCCACCAAGCAGGCTGTGACCAAGAATGTCGCCAAGAAGCCTGCGACGAAGAAAGCTGCAGTCAAGAAAACAGCAGTCAAGAAGACACCTGCAAAAAAGCCCACGCGCAGCTGACGTCCTTGCCACGCGGTGCCAGCTAACCTTGGCGGTGTTTCGAATCGCAGGAGCGCCGCATGCACGGACCGAGTCCCGACAATCCGCATCCAATGGAAGGCTTCCCGCAGGTGTGCTTCATCCGCAACACCGTGCGCAATCCGCTGATCGAGGTCGGCGAGTACAGCTATTACGACGATCCGGAAGATTCGGAAGGCTTCGAGCGCAACGTGCTCTACCACTTTCCCTTCATCGGCGATCGGCTGGTGATCGGCAGGTTCTGTGCGATCGCGCGCGGCGTGAAGTTCATCATGAACGGCGCCAACCACAAGCTGTCGGGCATCTCGACCTATCCGTTCCAGATCTTCGGCAACGGCTGGGAAGCGGTGATGCCGCAGCCGGGCGAGCTGCCGTACAAGGGCGACACGGTGATCGGCCACGATGTGTGGATCGGTTACGAGGCCCTGGTGATGCCGGGCGTGCGGATCGGCAACGGCGCGATCGTCTCGGCGCGTTCGGTGGTGACGGCCGATGTGCCGGCCTACACCATCGTCGGTGGCAATCCGGCGCGCCCGATCAAGCCGCGCTTTCCCGACGCCGACATCGCGCGGCTGGAGGCGATTGCCTGGTGGGACTGGCCGATCGCCCACATCACCGCGCACCTGCGCCAGATCGTGGACGGTGATATCGACGCCTTGGCGCGCGCTGCGCCATGATCGTGTCTGCCTCCCTGCGCGAAAGGCAGGCGATGTTCTTCTTCCACGATGCTTGAGGCAGCCCAGCGATGGCCAAGTCCCTGATCCCGCAATTGATGTTCCAGGACCACGATGCCGAGGCGGCGATGACGTTGTACGTATCGCTGTTCGCCGATTCGCGGATCGAGGAGATCACCCGCTACGGCGCGCAAGGGCCGGGCAAGGAAGGCAGCGTGGTGCGCGCGCGTTTCACCGTGGCCGGCCAAGCGCTGGCCTGCATCGATTCGCCGGCCAAGCACGCGTTCGGCTTCACGCCATCGATGTCGTTGTTCGTCGAATGCCAGGATGCGGAGGAACTCGAACGCGCCTGGGCCGCCTTGATCGAAGGCGGCACCGCGATGATGCCGCTGGACAACTATGGCTTCAGCCAGCGCTTCGGCTGGCTGGCCGACCGGTTCGGCGTGAGCTGGCAGCTCAACCTGGCTTGAGCTGCGCTTCGGTTTCGCCCTTCCCCTTCGCTCGCGGCGAAAGGGAGGGCATGACCATCACATCTCCAGATGCAGCTCCGCATCCAGCACCGCGCGGCGGGCCATCGCCAGGTTGGAGCGGCTGCGGTCCAGTACGACGTAGAAGAACAGCCCGGGCTTGGACGCAATGGGCCGCATGATGTGGTACGCCTTGCCCAGCGAAATCAGGATGTCCTCGATGTTGTCGTTGAGCTTGAGCGAGCTGGCGGTCTTCATCTTGGCGCGGATGACCTCGGTGTTGCCGGCCGCGGCCAGCTCCAGGTCGATGCCGCCGCCGGCCGAGCCCAGCAGCATGCCGCTGGTGTAGTCGACCAGGGCGACGGCCTGTGCGCCGTCCACCTGCATCAGGGCGTCGAGCGAGTCTTTCAGGTTGGCCACGTTGAACCTCGTTGGATTGGGTGGTGACGCAGGGACGACGATCGTGTGAGCCGGTGGAAGCGACGCGGGCGGCTCACGGCCCGCTGAGGTCCTGGGCCATGCGCTGGCTGCAGGCGCGCGCGGCCCACAGCACGTTGCCGGTGAGGATGCGGCGCTCGCAGGCGGCCATCAGCAGCAGCGGCGTGGGCGCGGGAATGGCCAGCATCACCACCTTGCCTTCGCTGGCCTCGGCCAGCAGCGATTCCAGGTGGCCCAGCGCCAGTTCTCGCCCGACCGCCGCGGCCAGCGCCAGCATCGAGCTGGTCATCGCCGCCAGGCGCTCGCCGCTGCCGGGCTCGCCGTTGGCCACGGCCAGGGCGAAGCCATCCACGCTGGACACCACCGCGCAGCGCACGCCGCCGACCTCCTCGGCGAAGGCCTGCAGCTGGACCTGCAGCCGCTCGCGCTGCGGGGCGGGCAGGCCGTCAGCCATGGGGGCCGACCAGTTCGGTGGATTCGATCTCGCTCATCAGGATGTCCATCACCATCAGGATCTGCTCGGACTGTCTTGCATCAAGCGGCAAGACCGGCAGCGGCCGGCCACGGCGTTCCAGGCGTGCGTAGAACACGCCCAGGTCGGCCTCGGGATTCAGGTCCAGGCGCGAGATGCCCACCACCGCCGGCACCTGCGGCGCATGCGTGGCCAACGCGTCCAGGTAGGTGTCGAACTGGTGCGTGGCCTCCACGCTGGCGCCATCGACCAGCACCACCACGCCGGCCGCGCCAGCCAGCAGGATCGGCCAGATGAAGTCGAACCGCGCCTGCCCCGGCGTGCCGACCAGGCGCAGGCGATCGCCATTGGGCAGATCGACATCGGCGTAGTCCATCGCCACCGTGGTCAGTGCCTTGGCCAAGCTGGCGTCGGTGTTACGCACGTCGGTATCCACCACCTTGCCGTTGGCCACGGTGCGGACCAGCGTGGACTTGCCCGCGCCCATCGAGCCCATCACCACGATCTTGTGTTCCTTCACGCCGATCCTCCGCGGGCACGACGGACGCCGCGCCACATGCTGGCCAGCAACGCGCCCGGGCCGCGCTGGCGTGTGGGCGGTGGCGGGGGGGCCACCGCGCTTTCCGCTTCCACCTGGGCATAGCCGGACAGCCAGGCGGCATTGAAGAAGGCGCGCACCGCGCCCGGGTCCACGCCGAGCGCGTGGCTGGCCTCCAGCACCGTGCAGGCGCGGCGCAGCAGCAGCGAGCACAGGCGGAAATCGTCATGCCGATGCGCCAGCACGCGGAAGTCCGGCCAGCGCGCCAGCTTGAGCTGGCAGCCTTCATGCAGCGGCGGCAACAGCTCCGGCACCACGGCCATGCGCAAGGCCGCCTGCCACAGCAGCGGAATCATCGGCAGGCTGGGCAGGTCGACGAACAGGGTCGAATAGCGCGCCGGCGGCAGCGTGCGTAGCGACAGCCTTGCGAACTCGCGGCCCAGCACCTGCGCCGGCGTGTCGTCAGGGCCCGTGGCGCCGGGTGGCGTGATCGCCAGCAACCGGCGGAAGTCGAGCAGCAGCAGGTCGCGCCCGTCCAGGGTCAGCGCCGCCACGGTATCGGCCGACGCCAGGCGCTTGCGCAAGGCCAGGCCCAGCGGCTCATGCACGGTCGATTCGGCAGCGTTGGCGGACGACGGCGCGTGCGAGCGCGCGATCACGTGCAGCCGCTGCAGCACGGTGCGGATGTGGTGGTCGTCCAGCGGCGCCTGCGGCTCGGCCAGGGCATCGGACAGGCGCCCGTCGGCATGTAGCGACCACATCGGCAGCCACGGATGGTTGGCCACGATGCGCTGGGCGGCGCTGCGCAGGCTGGCATCGTCACGCACGACCAGCAGGTCGCAATCGGCGAAATCGTGGCACAGGCTCAGCGACAACCCCGGCGTCTGCGCCACGGCCTGCAACCGCTGCAGCAGGGCCAACTCGCCCCGCAGGTCCGAGCCCATGATCAACACCTTGGTCACGCTGTCCTTTCCCCATTGCGCCGCGCGCCACGCCTTGCCGGCCGCAACCCCTTGGCGGCCTTTTAGGGCGATAGCGTAGGGCAGCGCCTTTGGGGCAGGTGGTGATCCAGCGCGCAGTTCATGTCACTGCCGCGGAAGGCGTCATGTGTTCTCTCGGACAGGCGGGTTCGCGGGATCGAGTGCTTTGGATGCCGCACCAGCAAGCTGTCCCTTGATGGCGAGGCCGCGCTCAGGCCTGCACGTACACCCAGGCTTCCACGCCCGAGGCCAGCATCACTGCCACGCGTGCGTAGTCGTCCACTTCGTAATCGTCGGCCGACTGCAGCTCGGCGGCGGTGACTTCGAACACCATGCCGTCCACCGCGTCGTCCGGATTGCCGGTGTGGGCGACGATGGGATGGAAGCGCTCGCCGCTGGCGGCCAACACGTGCGGGTCGGTGATCTCCACCAGGCTGCGGGCGTAGCCGGGCAGGGCATCGGCGCGGCCGGTGAGCAGGCGGCCGAACTGCGCCTGCTGGACCGAGGCCAGTTGCAGGGTGCCGTAGGAAAACAGCAGGTGGATCGTGTCGGTCATGGGGTCGAAGGCGTGTGGGCGTGAAGCGGCCCCACAAAATTCAGTCGGTTGAAGAAAGAACGGGCCGCCTTTCCAGGGAAAGACGGCCCGCTGCATCACCACATGGGCAGGCTTACTTACCCAGCAGCGCCAGTGCGTCGTTGAAGGTCTTGCTCGGGCGCATGGCCACGGCGCACTTGGCCAGGTCCGGGTGGTAGTAGCCGCCGATGTCCTGCGGCGCACCCTGCGCACCATTGAGCTCGCCGACGATGGTGGCTTCCTGCTCGGTCAGGGTCTTGGCCAGCTGGGTGAACTTGGACTTCAGCTCGGCGTGTTCGTCCTGTGCGGCAAGGGCCTGGGCCCAGTACAGCGCCAGGAAGAAGTGGCTGCCGCGGTTGTCGATCTCGCCGACCTTGCGTGCCGGGGACTTGTTGCTGTCCAGGAACTTGCCGTTGGCCACGTCCAGCGCCTTGGCCAGCGCGGTCGCGGCGGCGTTGTCGTAGGTCTGGCCCAGGTGTTCCAGCGAGGCGGCCAGGGCCAGGAATTCACCCAGCGAATCCCAGCGCAGGTAGCCCTCCTCGACGAACTGCTGCACGTGCTTGGGCGCCGAACCACCGGCGCCGGTCTCGAACAGGCCGCCGCCGGCCATCAGCGGCACGATGGAGAGCATCTTGGCGCTGGTGCCCAGCTCCATGATCGGGAACAGATCGGTCAGGTAGTCGCGCAGCACGTTGCCGGTCACCGAGATGGTGTCCTGGCCCTTGCGGATGCGCGCCAGCGAGAACTTGGTGGCTTCCAGCGGCGGCAGGATGCGGATGTCCAGGCCGCTGGTGTCGTGGTCCTTCAGATACGTTTCGACCTTGGCGATCACCTGCGCGTCGTGCGCGCGGGCCTTGTCCAGCCAGAACACGGCCGGGGTCTCGCTCAGGCGCGCGCGGGTGACGGCCAGCTTGACCCAGTCCTGGATCGGCGCGTCCTTGACCTGGCACATGCGCCACAGGTCGCCGGTTTCCACCGCGTGCTCGAACACCGTCGCGCCCGAAGCGTCGGTCACCACGACCTTGCCGTCGCCGGCGATCTGGAAGGTCTTGTCGTGGCTGCCGTATTCCTCGGCCTTCTGCGCCATCAGGCCCACGTTGGGCACCGAGCCCATCGTGGCCGGGTCGAACGCGCCGTGTTCGCGGCAGTCGTCGATGGTGGCCTGGTACACGCCGGCGTAGCAGCGATCCGGGATCACCGCCTTGGTGTCCTGCAGCTCGCCCTTGGCGTTCCACATCTTGCCGCTGTCGCGGATCATCGCCGGCATCGAGGCGTCGATGATCACGTCCGACGGCACGTGCAGGTTGGTGATGCCCTTGTCGGAGTTGACCATCGCCAGTGCCGGGCGCTTGGCGTATTCGGCGTCCACGTCGGCCTTGATCGCCTCGGCCTGGTCGGCCGGCAGTTTGGCGATCACCGAATACAGGTCGCCGATGCCGTTGTTGGCGTCGAAGCCTACCGACTTCAGCGCGGCGCCGTGCTTGGCCAGCACGTCCTTGTAGAACTCGCCCACCACGATGCCGAACAGCACCGGGTCGGAGACCTTCATCATCGTGGCCTTCAGGTGCACGGAGAACAGCACGCCCTGGGCCTTGGCATCGGCGATCTGCGTATCGATGAAGCTGGCAAGCGCCTTCTTGCTCATCACCGCGGCATCGACGATCTCGCCGGCCTTCACCGCCACCTTGTCCTTGAGGACGGTGGTGGTGCCATCGGCGCCGACGAAGCTGATCTTCAGCGCGCCGGCCTCGGCGATCGTGGTCGACTTTTCGCTGCCGAAGAAGTCACCTGATTCCATGTGCGACACGTGGGTCTTGGACTCGGTCGACCACTTGCCCATGCGGTGCGGGTGCTTGCGGGCGTAGTTCTTCACCGACAGCGGCGCGCGGCGGTCGGAGTTGCCTTCGCGCAGCACCGGGTTCACTGCGCTGCCCTTGGTGCGGTCGTAGCGGGCCTTGATGTCTTTCTCGGCGTCGGTCTTGGGCTCGTCCGGGTAGGCCGGCAGCGGGTAGCCATGGTCCTGGAGTTCCTTGATCGCGGCCTTGAGCTGCGGCACCGAGGCCGAGATGTTGGGCAGCTTGATGATGTTGGCTTCCGGCGTGGTGGCCAGTTCGCCCAGCTCGGTCAGGTCGTCGGCGATCTTCTGCTCGGCGCTCAGCAGGTCCGGGAACTGGGCCAGGATGCGGCCGGCCAGGGAGATGTCGCGGGTCTCGACCACGATGCCGGCGGTGTCGGTGTAGGCATCGACGATGGGCAGCAGGGACTGGGTGGCGAGGAAGGGCGCTTCGTCGGTCAGCGTGTAGATGATCTTGGGCGTGCTGGACATGCGGGATCTGTCTCTCTTGCGGATGCGGGAATGGAAAGCGCGGAGCACGCCGGTGCGGATCGGGGGATGCGCGAAAACAGCGTGCCGCTGGCATCAAGGCCGGGCCTGCAGCAGGTTCCTTGCGCAGTCGGGGCCGTGAGCGGCCAAGCGCGCCATTGTCGCCGCTGGCGCGTGACAGGGCAAAGCGACGGCGGCGTCTGGCGCGGGTTGCTGTGTTTCAGCGTGTGTTTGCGGCGATTTGGTTGCCGGCGAAATCGTCTGACATCGCTTGTGGGAGCTGCTTCAGCGACGAAAGGGCCTTTTCCGGGGAAAGCGTCATAGCCGCTGAAGCGGCTCCCACAAGTGGCGCAATTCGGTGGCCTGATCAGCGTGCGGAAAATCGTCCGCAGGCCGCGCGCCTCTTACAATAGGCCGATGAATATGCCCAATCCCGCCGTCCGCCTGAAGAACGCCTGGCGTTCCAGCCATCCTTGGATCTTCCAGAAACTGGTGGACAAGCCGCCGCAGAAGCCCAAGCCCGGCACCATCGTCGACGTGTTCGGCGTGGACAACGACTGGGTGGGCCGCGGGTTCTACAACGGCCACTCGCGCATCGCCGTGCGCATCCTGGAAACCGATCCGGATGTGCAGGTGGACCAGGCCTGGTTCCACGACAAGATCGCCCAGGCGGTGTCGCTGCGCCGCGAGGTGCTGAAGCTGGACGAGGTGTCCGACGCCTGGCGCGTGGTCCACAGCGAGGGCGATGGACTGTCCGGCCTGGTGGTGGACCGCTACGGCGACCTGATCGTGGTCGAGTTCTTCGCAGCGGGCATGTTCCGCCATCGCGAATGGATCTTCGAGGCGCTGCGCGCGCAGTTCCCGGGCTGCCGCTTCCATGCCTTCGCCGAAGAACACGTGCAGAAGCAGGAGAGCTTCGACTTCCACAGTACCTCCGGCACCGAGGCCGAGGTCATCACCGAGTACGGCGTGAAGTTCCGTGCCGACCCGGCCGGCGCGCACAAGACCGGCTTCTTCGCCGACCAGCGCGAGAACCGCCAGTGGCTGAGCCAGCACGCGGCCGGCAAGACCGTGCTGGACCTGTGCTGCAATACCGGCGGCTTTGCCGTGTACGCCGCCGCGCGTGGCGCCAGCGAAGTCATCGGCGTGGACATCGACGAGGACGTGATCGCCATTGCCAAGGGCAATGCCAAGCTCAACGGCGTGCGGCCCAAGTTCGTCCAGGCCGACATCTTCCCCTACCTGCGCGACGCCGCCGCCCGGGGCGATGCCTACGACATGGTGATCCTGGACCCGGCCAAGATGACCCGCGACCGCGAGCAGGTCATCGCCGCGCTCAAGAAATACCTGGACATGAACAAGCTGGCCCTGGGCGTGGTCAAGCCGGGCGGCCTGCTGGCCACGTTCTCCTGCACCGGCCTGGTGGCCGAAGACCAGTTCCTGGACATGCTGCGCCGCGCGGCCTACTTCTCCGGCCGCACGATCCAGATCCTCAAGGTCTCCGGCGCCGGCCCCGACCACCCCTTCATGGCCCACGTCCAGGAATCGCGCTACCTCAAGGCGGTGTTCTGCCGGGTGTTCTGATCCGCGATGAGGGCCCTGGGCTCAGGCCTTGGGCCATTCGCGGAAGTTTACGCAGACCGTGGTCGCGTCCAGCATTGCGAACTCGCGCGCGCCCCACGGCTTGAGCTGCACCGTGCGTGCATTGGGATGCAGCAGCAGCGGCGCACGAGCGGCCATTTCGAGATACACCGCGTCGACATCGTCCACCTCGATGCCCAGCTCGGGTCGGTCCTTGGCGGCGTATTCGGGGCTGGCGACAACGTAGGCCTTGGCGCCGTCGCGGGCGATGACCGCCATGGCGTCGTCCCGATACAGCAGCTCAAACCCCAGCGCATCGACGAAGAAGGCCAGCCCGTCATCCAACCGGTCATAGAAGAGCTTGGGGATCAGGTTCTTGAACATGACGGCCACCTGGTCGTGATGCGAATCCGGTCTACAGCGTCACGCGTGCCGGCTCCTGGGCCGGCGCCGACGTGGTCTGGGGTGCGAGGGTTCGGCTTGCGTTGATCTCCTCGATCTTTTGTGCAGAAACCGCCTGCGGTGTTTGAAGGGCCTGGGCGACCTCCATCGAGGCCCGGCGCTGGGCGGGATCCTGCAGGCCGCCCTCCACCAGGAACACCCTGGCGCTGCTTCCATCGCCCGCGTCGCGCCCGAGCATCACGTGGTCCACGCGGCTCAAGCCTTGCTCCTTGGCCAGGGCAAGCAGGCTGTGGCTCATGCGGTTGGTGTCCTCGCCATGGCCGTAACCCTGCGCGGAGACGCCGGCCTCGATCTGCTTGAAGAGGGCGTGGTCCGGGTGGCTGGGCTGGTCTGCGCCGTTGCGTTCCGGGATGACGCCAGGTGTCCTGACCCCTTCGAACACGATCGGCACATGGGTGAACGTGGTCGCGGTGTGGTCGAAATGATGCGCGGTCGGCGGCGTGGTGCTGGTGTCCTGATAGGGCATCGGCCGGGTATCGCTGCCCAGGTGGATGCCGTTCTGCTCCATCAGGTTTTCACTGAGGTGCAGCTGCTGCAGGTTCATCTGTAGCTGCGCCTTGCCATCGCCGTAGGCGCGCTCGGACTGAACAATCACGCCGGTGCCCCAGGCGCCGTAATAGTTGGCGTAGTCGGAGTTGCCATGGTGGCCAAGCCTGGCCCGCGCTGGAGAATGATCGAAGTAGTTCTTGCCCATCGCCTCCACATTGGCCGCAGTCGGCTGCATGTGCAGGTTGGCATCCAGGCTGATGTTGGGCTTGGCGGTGTAGGTGTAGTTGGGCGCGGTGCCGGCACGGTCGATGAAATCTGCTGCGCGGAACGGACTGGCCGTGTAGACATCTTCAAGCGTCGCATTGGGCTTGGTGTGCTGGACCATGCCGACCAGCGCGTTCCAGCCGGCCACTTCGGCACCAGCCTCGTCGCGCCGGTTGGCAGCGATCAGGGTGCCCAAGACGGGCGTGTAGTCGTGCGTGGGTCCCTTGCCTTCGGCGACGGTCTTGGCGCCGGCGATGAAGTCATTCGTGGCTTTTTCGGTCGCGGCGTGGTTGAAGCCATGCTGCAGCTCGTGGCCCAGGACAAAGGTGGGCTCGCCCGCGTCGAACGGGACACCCGCAGGCGGGCTGGCCAGCACGGAGAGCGGCAGGCGCATTTCCTTATCGGTGCCGTTGTACTCGCCACCGGCGTTTGTGCCGACGGGCAAGGGCACGATGTGCTTGAGGTGGCCTTGCTTGACCGCCTCGTTGATCTGGCTCACCAGGGCGGGGGAATTGTTGATGATGCTGGTGAGGTTGCTGGCGTGGTCGGCGCTGACGCCAGGCTGCTTGGCGAATTCATCCAGCAATCCCTGGGCTTCCTTGGACAATGGCATGTCGGCACTCCTTGGCCTTTAGGGAATGGTCACCATGCGGACGCAACGATGGGCGGCCGCTTCTGCGGTTTCGCCCTGCGGGTACACGCTGACCCGCAGGCCCGGCTTGTCGAACCACTCACTCACAAACCGTCCGTGCTCGGCGCTATATGGCGTGCGCTTGAATCCAAGTGCCTCCAGTTTCGCGGTGAAGGCGTCGTAATCCATTTGGCAGATGCCCGTCATCGGTGCATCGGCCTGCGAAGGGTTGAAGCTGAACTCGAACTTCGCTGCGCCTGGCGCGGTGGCATCCAGGCTCACACCGTAGGTCCATTGCGCGTTGAGCGACTCACCGAAGCCATAGCGCGCGCTGCCATTGCGTGCGCCTTCCATCGGCACGCCTAGTTTCTGGCTGATGTGCGCAGGCGTCAGGTCAGCCAGTCCCTGGCTATCGCCGATCAGGTCGAGTACGCGCTGCAGCGCAAGCGACGCGTCCAGCCTGGGCGCGGCCGTGGGTGTGGCAGTGGTCATGGCGGGTTCCTCCTTGGAAGGCTTGGACAGCGGGGCATGCGAACACGCTGGCAGCGCCATGCAGGTGGCCAGCAGGAACGTAATGGAACGGGTAGGGCTCATGCGGCGGGTGATCCTCATGCAGCAATGCCTTGCGCGCAGCCATCTGGACAGGAGCGCCCGGCGAGTGAACCACCTGGCCGGCGACCCTGCAACCTGGCCCGCGCGGTGGTCAACATTTCGCCAGCGCCAAAAAGCCTTTGTCAGCGCGCACGCCGCCGTGCATTGCCCCTATGATCGGATCACCCTCACCCCCTTTCGAGACACCATGAAACTGCGCGGTCTTTCCCTGTTCGTTGCGTTGTCGCTGGCAGCTGGCCAGGCGGCGGCGGTGGAGTTCACCCAGGCCGAGCTGGCCCGGGCCACGGCGCTGCAGAAGAAGCTGGTGACGCTGGATTCGCATCTGGATACGCCGGCCAATTTCGAGCGGGCGGACTTCGACATCCTGGCAGCGCACCCGGACAACAAGCTGTCGCAGGTGGACTACCCGCGCATGGTGGCCGGCGCGCTGGATGGCGGCTTCTGGGCGGTCTACACCGGGCAGACCGATCGCAGTGCCAAGGCGCACCTGGAAGATCGCGATGACGGCCTGCAGCGCCTGTCTGTGATCCACCAGCTGCTGGCCGCGCATCCGGACAAGTTCGAGGAAGCGACCACGCCGGCCGATGCGGCGCGCATCAAGGGCGAGGGCAAGCGCATCGTCTACATCAGCATGGAGAACGCCAGCCCGCTGGTGGCCGATCCGTCACTGCTGTCGTTCTATTACAAGCAGGGTCTGCGCCTGATGAGCACGGCGCACTTCCTCAACAACGAGTTCGCCGATTCGGCCACCGATCCGAAGGGCCCGGAATGGCATGGCCTGAGCCCGGCCGGCAAACAGCTGGTCCAGGACGCGCAGAAGCTCGGGATCGTCATCGATCAGTCGCATGCCTCCGATGAGGTGTTCGACCAGCTGATCGCGATGTCGCCGGTGCCGATCCTGCTCTCGCACAGCGGCGCGCGCGCCGTGCACGATCATCCGCGCAACATCGACGATGCCCGCCTGAAAGTGCTGGCCAAGCACGGCGGCGTGATCCAGATGAACTCCTACAGCGGCTACCTGATCGACAACGGCGCCAGCGCCGAGCGCAAAACCGCCGAGGGCGCGCTGATGGGCAAGTACGGCGATTGGGAGCACATGAAGGTCGCCGATGGCGCGCAGCTCACCGCGGACCTGAAGGCGCTGGATGCCAAATACCCGGTCAAGCACGCGACGCTGGATGACTTTCTGGAACATCTGGAACACACGCTCAAGCTGATCGGCCCCGAACACGTCGGCATCGGCATGGACTGGGACGGCGGCGGCGGCGTGGAAGGCATGGAAGATGTCTCCGACCTGCCCAAGATCACCGCCTGGCTGCTGCGCAAGGGTTACACCGAAAAGCAGATCGCCGGCATCTGGGGCGGCAACGTGCTGCGCGTGATGCAGCAGGCGCAGGACTGGGCGGCCAAGCAGCCCAAGTAAGGCGCAAGCGTGCGGCGCCCGTGGCTTCGTGCCGGGCGCCGCGCTTCAATAGAAGCATCAGGGCCGACCATGCTGTTACTGGAAGTCATCCGCTGGGGGAATGATGCGGCGCATCCGCTGACCGGCGGCCCGGATGGCCCGGACACCTGCTTCCTGGTCCAGGCGCACTCGGTAGAAAGCGCCGCGGCGCTGGTGGATCGTCAGCTCTCGCTGGTGCCGCACACGCGCGTCGCGCCGCACGCGGCGGCGGTCTATCTGCTGGGCAATGCAGCGGCTTCGGAGACCAAGGAACAGATCGTGCGCGGCCCGTATCTCCAGCCTGCCTATCGCTATGGCTGGCGGCACTGGTATCGCCTTGCGCCGGAAGAACCGTGGCGGGAGCGCGTGGATGACTGAGCTTCAGGCCGCATCGAAAGCAGCTTTGAGCAGTCTTCCCGCAATGCATGCAGACGTCGCGTCGCGGTGGATCGGCAGCATCTCCTGTTGCGACACGGGGCGTCTGTTGCGGTGCGTGAGGCCATGAAGAGGGTGGGCCGGATCTTGGTCATCGCCATCCTGCTGTCCGGGTGGGTCGCGGCATTTGCGACCACCACGCCCAAGCCATGGTGGCTGACGTTGCTCGGGCTTGGCCTTGGGAGCGTGATGGGCATCCTGCGGTCGCGTGCCGCGCGGGCAGGCACTTCGACGCGAACGGCGACCGTGCTGGGCTGGCTTGGCTGCATCGCACTGCTGGTCCTGGCGATGGCCTTTGCCGAAGACATGTTCCTCGGCGCGTGGGCGACGAGCGTGTTGGCTTGCCTGCTGGTGGATCGCGCGTGCTCGTTCGTTGTGGGTTACTGGCCTGCCGCGAACGCTGCGGGGAGCGGGAAAGCCGGCTGAGTGCGGAATCGGGCCAAGGCCATTGCGCAGGACATAGCTTTTGATGGATGCCTCGCGGCAGTGGCGTATTTTGTGGGCAGCTAGAACCGATCGCAGCAAGGTGGTTCAATCTGGCCTTCAGCCCTTCGACGCCCATCGAAGGTTCTCGGCAGTGGGGCATGCAAAGGAGTGCGCAGCGTGGGTGGATTGAGCATCTGGCACTGGATCGTCGTGCTGATCGTCTTGGGAATTCCAGTCGCCATCGGCCTGATCGTGTGGTTGGTGATCCGTGCAACGAAACGGCAGGTTCCTGCAGGTACTCAAGCGCATTGCCAGATGATGGTTCCGCACGCCACGCCCGAGCAACGCTTGAACGCGCTGCAGGACCTGTATGCGAAAGGTCTCATCAACGAGGCCGAATACACCGCACAGCGCACGGCCATCCTGCAAGCCATCTAGCGAGCGGCCGGCGCAATCGATCGTCGCGAGCATCGCCCGTGACCTGATTGTCATGCCGGTTTCACCCTCGCGTTGGGCCGGCGATTGAAGACTCGTGCTTCCCCCACAAGGAGCACGTGCATGAACACACGACGCGATTTCCTGGCGGCCGCGGCCGCGGGTTCGGCCCTGTTCGCGGCGGCCCCGCTGATGGCGCAAAGCGGCGAGGCGAAGATCGGGGCGGTGGTGCCCACGCAGGGCGCACGCGGCGCGCTGCCCATGCCGATCAATGCACCCGGCACGTTCAAGCGCTTCGTGCCGGTCACGCGCATCGGCCAGGGCGGGGCGCCGGCGGGTAACAACTTCCAGGCCAACACGCCGCAGGACATCGACGCGATGCTGCAGGCGGCGTGGGACGGCGGCATGCGCACCTTCGATACGTCGCCGTGGTACGGACTGGGGTTGAGCGAACGGCGCTTCGGGCATTTCCTGAGCAACCAGCCGCGCGATGCGTATGTGCTGTCGACCAAGATCGGGCGCGTGCTCACCGCCAGCAGCGCGCCGTCGAAAACCAGCTGGAAGCAGCCCTCGCCGTTCGACTATCGCTACGACTACAGCGCGGCCGGCGTGCGTCGCAGCGTGGAAGACAGCCTGCAGCGGCTGGGCGTGTCGCGGCTGGATATCGTCTACGTGCACGACCTGTCGCCGGACAATGGCGACATGGGCGCGCGCTGGACCGAGTACTTCACCCAGGCCGAAAAAGGCGCCTTCCCCGAGTTGACTAGGATGCGCGAAGAAGGGCTGATCAAGGCCTGGGGCATGGGCGTCAACACGCCGCAGCCGGCGCTACGCGCGATTGAGGTCGCCGACCCGGACATGATGCTGCTGGCCTGCCAGTACTCGCTGCTGGATCACGACCAAGCGCTGCGCGAGACCTTCCCCAAACTACAGGCGCGCGATGTGTCGGTAATGGTGGGATCGCCGCTGCTGGCCGGCTATCTGGTCGGGCGCGAGCGCTATCTCTACGGTGGCCGCCCGGTGCCCAAAGGCGCGGCGGAGAAGCGCCGCCTGGCCGGTGAGATCGCCCAGCGCCACGGCGTAGACCTGCGCACCGCCGCGCTGCAGTTTGCGGCCGCACCGACGCTCGTGTCTTCGATCATTCCCGGCGCGCGCAATGCGGCGCAGGCGGCGGCCAATGCCGAGTCGATGCGGGTGGCGATCCCGGCCGCGTTCTGGGAGGACCTGCGCCGGGCGAAGGTGATCACCGCCGAGGCGCCGGTGCCGCGCAGCGCCTGATCGCGCGGGCGCCGCTCCGCGACGTTTCCACGTCCAAGATGGACCAGCGTTGCGCGTGGCCCACAGCGCTATGCTCCGCGCGTCGAGACCCCGGCCTTCCCGGCCGGCCATGGAGCGTCGGATGAAGACTTCACCGCGTTGGTTCAAGGGGGTTGCCGTCGTTGCGTTGCTGTGGAACCTGCTGGGCTGCCTGGCGTTCGCGGCGGACCTGCAGCTGTCGCCGGAGGACATCGCCCAACTTCCGCAGGCGCAGCAGGCGCTTTATGCGGCGCGCCCGGCCTGGGCGATCGCGGCCACTGCAGCCGCGGTCCTGGGCGGCGCGCTGGGTTGCATCGGCCTGCTGCTGGGCCGGGCATGGGCATTGTGGCTGCTGGTGATCTCGCTGATCGGCATCGTGGTGCAGGACATCGGCCTGTTCGTGCTGGTGGACGGCGCGCACCTGGCCGGGCCGGTGGCGGTGGTCATGCAGTCGCTGGTGCTGGTGATCGGGATCGCGTTGCTCCTGCTGGCGCGCCGCGGCATCCAGCGCCGTTGGCTGGTGTAACCGCGCGGGACAAGGCGCAAACGGGCGCGCGTCCCGTTTGGCGTCAACCCGCCGTCCACGCAGGCTTGCGGCGCTCGCGACAAGCCGCAAGAGCACGCGTTCGACTCCGGCGCACCGGTTTGCACATTGCCGAGGGCTGCGGCACAGTGCGCGGCCCTTAAGCACAGGCACGGCCTTGGCCATGAAGCTCGGCATCGATTTCGGCACCAGCAACTCGGCCGCGGCCGCGGTGGTGGATGGGGCGATCGTGCCGGTGCAGTTCGGCGACGACGCGCAGTTCAAGACCTCGGTGTACTTCCCCGAGGTGATGCGCGAAGCGGACGACTTCAAGCTGACCAGCGCGCAGGAGTTCCAGCTGGAGCAGCTGGTCGACGCCGGCCGTCGCGAGGCGCAGGCGCTGGGCCAGGTCCGCACCGACGCGGCCCTGCGCGCGGCCGCGCTGCGGGTGGTGCGCCGCGAGTGGATGGAAGCGCAGATGCGCGAGCCGCGCAGTTCAGCGGCGTTGCTGCAGAACGCGGTCTACGGCGAGGACGCGCTGGACGCCTATTTCGCCGAGGGCGAGGGCAACCTGGTGCAGAGCCCCAAGTCGATGCTGGGCTACGACCTGCATCCGCGCGCGCGCCAGACCATCACCGGTATCGCCACCCACATCCTGGAACACATCCGCCTGACCGCGCAGCGCCAGCTGGGCCAGCCGGTGCGCGCGGCCACGCTGGGCCGGCCGGTGCAGTTCCGCAGTTCGATGGGCGATGGCGGCAATACGCAGGCGCTGGACATCCTGCACGAGGCGGCGCTGGCGGCCGGCTTCGATGCGGTGGATTTCCTCGAAGAACCCTCGGCTGCGGCGATGCGCCACCACGCGGCCAGCGATACACGCCATGAAGTGGTGGTGGTGGACATCGGCGGTGGCACCACCGACGTGGCCCATGCCGATGTCGGCGGGCAGCAGGCGCCGCGCGTGCGTCGCGCCTGGGGCATCGCGCGCGGTGGCACCGATATCGACCTGGCCTTGAGCCTGGCCGGCTTCATGCCGCTGTTCGGCCGCGGCGTCACCCGCGTGCCCAACCACCACTACACCGATGCGGCGACCGTGCACGACCTCACCCGCCAGCGCGATTTCACCCGGGCCAAGTTCGGCGACAAGGTGCCGCAGCCGTTCCGCGATCGCTTGATCTCGCTGCAGGACACCGGCAACACCGCGCGCCTGTCGCGCGGGGTGGAGCGCAGCAAGATCGCGCTGAGCACCGCGCCCACGCACGTGGCCACGCTGGACTACATCGAAGCCGGCCTGGTGGCGCCGCTGCAGGCCGACGGGCTGGCCATTGCCGCCGGCGGTTTCCTGAGCGAGATGCGCGCACTGCTGGCGCAGGTGGCCGCCGATATCGGACACGATCCCGATGCGGTGTTCCTCACCGGTGGCATGTCGCGCGCGCCGTACGTGCGCCAGGCCACGGCCGAAGCCTTCCCGCGTTCGCGCCTGGTCCACGGCGATCCGTCGTTCGGCGTGGTGCAGGGCCTGGCGCTGGCCGCCGCACGCGGCCACTGAAGGCGCGTCTCAGGCCGCGGTCAGCGGATAGCCGGAGAACGGCTTGACCTCGTCCATGAGGAAGTGGGAGACGATCTTCTCCACCCCGTAATCGCCGCCCAGCAGCGAGCGGGCGATGTCCTTCCAGTGGTGCACGTCGTGCACGATCACCCGCAGCAGGTAGTCGTAGGAGCCGGACACGCGGCTGGCCTCGACCACCTCGGGCATGGCCAGGATGCGGTGGTCGAACTCGGTGAATTCCTCCAGCGCGTGCTGCTTGAAGGTCACCTGCGCCAGCACGATCGTGGCCGAGCGGATCCGGTCTACCGCCACGTGCGCGCGATAGCTGCGGATCAGGCCGCGCTCTTCCAGCGCCCGCACCCGCGCCAGGCAGGCGCTGGGCGAGAGCGCGACGCGTTCGGACAGGGCCTGGTTGGTGATCCGTGCATCCTGCTGCAGCACATCGAGGATCTTCAGGTCGGTGCGGTCGGGCGATTTGCTGGACATGGCGAGGGGTTTCCGGTGAAAGCGGCCGCGACCGCACTGCACGATGTGCGCAATTGGCAGGTGCAGGCTGCAGATCCTGCGTTATTGCCCATGGTAACCCACCGTTCCTGCGGCGAGATCGAAATAAATTCCCTTGAATTTCAGTGGATTGTGAGATTTCAGCCCTCCGTGGTTTCTGCTGGACGCGATTTTGGATTTCACCTACTACTGCTGCACAGCAGGAGTTCGCTGCCGGCGCGATGGGGAGATCGCCGCCGGCCCACGGGGAAACCGGATGTCCCCGCAACCCGCCAACGTCCAAAGGGGACCGATCACCATGAAGTCGCTGACCACCACCGCCCTCTCCCGCGCCGTGCGCGCCGCCTGCGTGCTGGGCCTCGCCGCAGCCAGCGCCGCGCCGGCCTTCGCCCAGGACAGCAGCGCCAGCGCGACCACCGCGCAGGCCAAGGACCTCAAGACCGTCGTGGTCACCGCCGGCAAGCGCAACGAATCGGTGCGCGAGATCGCCGGCTCGGTCAGCGCCGTCACCGCGGCCGAACTGGACGCGCTGGGCGCGCAGAGCATGTCCGACTACATCCAGCGTACGCCGGGCGTGGTGTTCAACAGCTACCAGCCGGGCGTGTCGCACGTGGTGATGCGCGGCATCGCGACCAGCTCGGGTAACGTGCAGGGCCAGACCACCACCGGCTACTTCCTCAACGAAGTGCCGCTGACCGAGCCGGGCTTCACCATCGTGGTGCCGGACATCGACACCTTCGACCTCAACCGTGTCGAAGTGCTGCGCGGGCCGCAGGGCACGCTGTTCGGCTCGGCCTCGATGGGCGGCGCGATCAACTACATCGCCAACGTGGCTGACACCAGCGGCTTCGACGCGGCGGCCGAGGCCACGGTCAGCAAGACCAAGAACGCCGATGTCGGCTTCGGCGGCAAGGCGATGGTCAACGTGCCGATCAAGACCGATGTGCTGGCCGTGCGCGCGGTGGCGCAGTACCGAGATGACCCGGGCTACATCGACAACATCGGCACCGGCAAGGACGGCGCCAACACCACCAAGCTGGCCGGTGGCCGTTTCTCCGCGGTGCTGACGCCCAACGAAGACACCACGCTGAGCTGGCTGAGCCTGCTGCAGAACACCGATTCGGACGACAACGCCTACCAGATCGAAGGCCTGGGCGACCTCAAGCGCAACACCGCCGTGCCCGAGTACACCAATACCAAGGTGGCCGTGCACAGCCTGCGCCTGGACCAGCGCTTCGATGGCATGACCTTCACCGCGCTGGCCGCCTACCAGAAGAAGAAGCAGGACTGGCGCTTCGACTACACGCCGATCCGCGGCGCCTACAACGCCGACCTGGATCTGGACCTGACCAGCCCGTTGTCGATCTATTCCGGCGGCGAAAGCACCGGCAAGAGCATCGAGCTGCGCCTGGCGTCGGACAAGGGCAGTCGCTTCGAGTGGCTGGTCGGCGGCATGTACTTCGACACCAGCAAGGACCTGTACGAAACCATCGGCGCCGATGGCGCGGCCGCGGCGTTCGACAATTCCTCGCTGTACGGCCCGGGCGCCGGTGCGGTGATCGCGCCGGATGGCCGCATCTTCAATGCGTTCTACACGCACCTTGATGGCTCGGAAGCCGCGCTGTTCGGCGAAGGTTCGTTCTCCTTCACGCCCGAATGGAAGCTCACCGTCGGCGGCCGCCTGTTCCGCACCAAGGTCGAGTCGACCTCGACCCAGGTCGGCTTCTCCACCTATCCGGGCGACCCGCTGGTGACGCCGTCGCAGACCAAGGAAAGCGGCTTCAACCCGAAGGTCTCGCTGTCCTACACGCCCAGTGACACCGTGATGTTCTATGGCCTGGTGTCCGAAGGCTTCCGCTTCGGCACGCCGAATACGAGCGGCCTGAGCGCATACCCGATTCCCTCCGGCTCCAAGTCCGACAGCCTGGTCAACTACGAACTGGGCACGCGCACCAGCTGGGCCGATGGCCGCTTGCTGGTCGATGCCACCGCGTTCTACGTCGACTGGAAGGACATCCAGCTGCGCCTGCAGACGCCGGACTTCTACAACTACGCGGCCAACGGCGGCAAGGCGTACAGCCGCGGCATCGAGCTGTCCACGCAGTGGCGTCCGACCGACCAGTTCGAGTGGGCCAGCAGCGTGACCTGGCAGCAGGCCCGCCTGGATGAGGATCTCTTCATCCTGTACTACGGCACCGCGCCGGCCGGCTCGCAGCTGCCGGGCTCGGCCGACTGGTCGATCAACAACACGTTGCGCTATCACTTCGACGCGGCCTACGAACCGACCCTGGCGCTGTCGCACCAGTACCTGGGCAGCGGCATCAGCGACCTCAACTCGGCCGTGCCCGGCGCCACGCCCAACGCGCAGGGCAACTACAACCTGTTCGACCTGCGCTACAGCATGACCTTCGGCAGCACCGAGGTCAGCCTGTGGAGCACCAACCTCACCGACAAGCGCGGCGTCACCCGCGAAGTGGCCGAGGTCAACGGCATCGGCCAGGGCATCGTGCGTCCGCGCACCGTCGGCATGACGGTGCACTGGAAGTACTGATCGATTGCCCGCGCCGGTGCGCCGTCCTGCGATGACGCACCGGCCAGGCCGAGACCATGATGTCGTTGCTTTTCTTTCCTGCTTTCCCCCATACGCGGCGCCACCGTGCGCCGCGATGTCGCGTGCAAGCACGTCCCTTGATGCCAGGAGCCCTGCCATGAGCGATGCCTTCCTCCCGTTGGGGCGCTGGCGCCAGGCGCTGCATCGCAAGTCGATCGATGCGGTGGTCGCCGATACCGAACGCGCCGGCCTGCAGCGCAAGCTTGGCGCCGGCAGCCTGCTGATCCTGGGCATCGCCAACATCCTCGGCGCCGGCATCTACGTGATGACCGGCGAGGCCGCGGCGAGCTTCGCCGGGCCGGCGGTGCTGCTCTCGTTCGTGCTGGCCGCGCTGGCGTGCGGATTCACCGGCCTGTGTTACGCGGAGCTGTCGTCGGTCATCCCGGTGTCCGGCTCGGCCTACAGCTATTGCTACGTAACCCTGGGCGAAGGCTGCGCCTGGGCGCTGGGCTGGATGGTGATCCTGGAATACGTGCTGTCGGCCTCGGCCGTGGCCGCGGGTTTCGCCGGCTACCTGAGCAGCCTGCTCGGCGACCTGGGCGTGCACGTGCCGGCGTGGCTGACGACCTCCACGCTGACCGCCGTGCAGCAGCACGGCCACACCGTGCTGGCCAACAGCGGTGGCTTCAACCTGGTCGCCGCATTGGCGGTGCTGGTCGCCGCGCTGGTGTTGATCGCCGGCGTCAGCCAGTCGGCGCTGGTCAACGCGGTGCTGGTGGTGATCAAGGTCGCGGTGCTGGTGTCTTTCATCGTGGTCGGCGCGCGCTATGTGCAACCGGCGCACTGGCAGCCGTTCCTGCCGCCCAACGAAGGCGGCTTCGCATTTGGCTGGCCCGGGGTGATGCGTGCGGCGGCGATGCTGTTCTTCGCCTATCTCGGGTTCGAAACCGTGTCGATGGCGGCCTCGGAGACGCGCAATCCGCGCCGCGACGTGCCATTCGGCATTCTCGGCTCGCTGATCGTGTGCACGCTGCTGTACATCGCCGCGGGCGCGGTGCTGACCGGCATTGTGCCGTTCCGCGAACTCGGCGTGCCCGATCCGGTGGCGCTGGCGGTGGATCGCATGGGTTGGCCGGGCTTTGCGGTGCTGATCAAGATCGGCGCGCTCACTGGATTGGGCTCGGTGCTGCTCGCCAACGGCTACGGCGTGTCGCGCGTGGCGGTGAACATCGGCCGCGACGGCCTGCTGCCGCCGCTGTTCGCGCAGGTCCACAAGACCCGCCGCACGCCGTGGCTGGGCAACCTGGTGTTCGGCGTGATCGCCGCGCTACTCGCCGCGCTGCTGCCGATCAGCGTACTGGGCGACCTGATCTGTCTGGGGATCGCCTCGGCCTTCATCGTGGTGTGCATCGCAGTGATGTGGCTGCGCTCGGTGCGGCCGGAGCTTCGTGGCGGCTTCCGCGTGCCGCTGGGCGGCATGTGGATCGGCAAGGCCTGGATCGGCACCGTGCCGGTGCTGGGCATCGTGCTGTGCCTGACCATGATGGCGCCGGTGCTGGGCGACATGGCCCAGCAGGTGCGTCGTGGCGATCCGCTGCCGGCGCTGATCCTGGCCGGCTACGTCTTGGCCGGTTTCATCCTTTATTTCACCTATGGCCAGCGCCACGCGCGCCGGCTCGCACATGCGCGGGCGTTGGCCGCGCAGGACCCGCACGCTGATGTCGTTCCCTGAAGTTCCCCTGGCCCAGGCGCTCGCGCTGGGCCGCCTCGACGCGCACGACCAGGCTGCGCTGCTTGCTCGTGGCGAGGTGTCCCCGGCCGAACTGACTGCCGCGGCGATCGCGCGCGCGCAGCATTTCGAACCGACGCTGGCCGCGTTGAGCCACCGCGATTTCGAACGCGCGCTGGCCCATGCCGCCACGCTGGCGAAACCGGACGTCGACGCGCCGATGCGTGGCGTGCCGTGGTTGCCGAAGGATTCGCTGCGCGTGCTCGGCATGCCGACCCGTGGCGGGTCGCGTAGCCGCACGAGTGCGCCGGCGGCCGACCAGCATGCGTTCGCACAGCGCTGTGCGGATGCCGGCCTGGTGGCGCTGGGCAAGAGCGCGATGCCGGAATTCGGCCTGATGGGCGTGACCGAGCCGCTGCTTGGGCCGGTGACGCGTAATCCTTGGGCACTCGCGCATTCGCCCGGCGGTTCCAGCGGTGGCGCGGGCGCGGCGCTGGCCGCCGGCGTGGTGCCATTGGCGCAGGGTAGCGATGGCGCGGGCTCGATCCGCATTCCTGCCTCGGCCTGCGGCGTGGTTGGCCTCAAGCCCGGTCGCGGCACCACGGTGCGGGTGCGGTCGCGCCATCCGATCGAAGACCTGATCGTCGCCGACAGCCTGATGTCGCGCAGCGTGCGCGATACCGCGTGGGCCTTCGCCGCGCTGCATCCGCAGCAACCCGCGCCGGTGACCGTGCCGCTGTCGCGCGCGCTGCGGATCGGCGTGGTCAGCGACACGCTGCAGGGTGTCGCGCCCGAGCCGCAGGTCGCCGCCGCTCTGGCACAGGCCGTGGCGCTGTGCGAAGCGCTCGGCCATCGCGTCGAGGTCGCCACGTTGCCGCTGCCGGGTGCGCAGGTCTTCGATGCCGGGATGACGCTGTGGTCGCACCTGGGCGCCGATGCGCTGGAGCTGGCCGAAGTCGCCTTTGGCGCGGACGGTGCGCGCGCGGCGCTGGAGCCGTTCACCGTCGGCCTGTCGGACTGGAACCGCGCGCATTGCGGCTTTGCCGAATTGGAACGCGCCTACGCCGTGCTGGCCGCGCTGCCCGGCGCCTTCAACACCTTCCACGCGCAATACGACGTGCTGCTGACGCCGACGCTGCGCACGCCGTCGCCACGCATCGGCACCTTCGCGCCGGATGGCGATTTCGCGACGGTGTTCGCCGGCATGTTCGACTGGATGGGCTACACACCGCTGCAGAACCTGGCCGGGACGCCGGCGATCAGCTTGCCGCTGGTGCATGGCGCCGACGGCCCGCCGATCGGCGTGCAGTTCGCCGCTGACCGTGGCCAGGAGCCGCTGCTGCTTGCGCTGGCCCTGCAACTGGAATCCGCCGCGCCGTGGCGCGATCGTTGGCCGCCGGTGTCGGTGGCCGCTTCTGAACCCTGCAAGGAACCCCGCTGATGGGACATGCCCGCGACAGCCGCTTCGCCGCGCGCGATACCAACGATGTGCTGCGCCTGCTGGCCGCGCACCCGCTTGCCTGGCTGGTGTCGGCCGGTGGCGACGATGCCTGCTTCAGCCCGCTGCCGCTGCGTGCGCAGCTGGATGACGCCGGCCAGCTGGTCGGCTTGATGGGCCACATGGCGCGGCGCAATCCGCACGTGGCGCGCTTGGCGCGCGATCCCAAGGCAGTGGCGCTGGTGCTGGGTCCGCACGCCTACGTCTCGCCGAGCTGGCTGGACGACCGCACCCAGGCGCCGACCTGGAACTACGCCGCCGCGGTGTTCCAGCTCGACATTACGGTGAGCGAAGCGCCGCAAGACATCGCCGACGAACTCGATGCGCTGGTCACCCAGATGGAAGCCGGGCGCGAACGCGCCTGGGCGGTGGCCGAGATGGGCGCGCGTTACGAGAAACTCGCCGTCGGCGTCACCGCCTTGCGCGCGCGCATCACCGGCCTGCACAGCACCTTCAAGCTGGGCCAGGACGAAGCGCCGCATGATTTTTCCCAGATCATCGCTGGGCTAATTCGTGGCGACGAACACGCGTTGGTCGCGCTGATGCAGGACTTCGCCGCCAGCGAGCGCGGAGACGCGGCATGAATGCGTCGCTGGAGGCGCTGGACCCGCAGATCCGCGGCTTCGTCGAAGACGTGTGCAGCAAGGGCGCGCGCCTGCGTGCCGGCCGTGAGCTGGACTGGCCGCAGCGCCGGGTGATCGCCGAGATCGTGCGCACGCCGTGGCGCGCAGGCGGTCCGCAAATGCTGCGTAGCGAAGACATCACCGTGGACGCGCCGGCCGGCGCGTTCCGCGTGCGCGTGCTGCGTCCATCCACGGCGCCGTCCACCGCGCCGGCGCTGGTCTACATCCACGGTGGCGGCTGGTGCATGTTCAGTATCGACACGCACGACCGGCTGCTGCGCGAGTACGCGCACGGCGCCGGCATCGTGGTGGTGGCGATCGACTACGCGCTGTCGCCGGAGCATCGCTTCCCGGTCGCGCAGGATCAGTGTGTGGCCGCCATCGACTGGCTGCGCCAGCACGCGGGCGATTTCGGCATCGACGCCTCGCGGCTGGCGCTGGGTGGCGATTCGGCCGGCGCCAACCTGGCGCTGACCACCGCGCTGCGCCTGCGCGAAAGCGGACAGCTGGCCGGCATCGCGGCGCTGCTGTTGAACTATGGCGCGTTCGATATCGCCATCTCGCCGCAGGCCGCGCGCCTGGGCACGGCCGAAGACCTGCTGACCGTGCCGGAAATGGCTGAGTTCTGGACCTGTTATCTCGGTCCGGATTGGGCGCAGTGCCGTGATCCGCTGGCCGTGCCGATGCACGCCGCGCTGCACGGCCTGCCGCCGTCGTTGCTGCTGTACGGCGACCGCGACGTGCTGGGCGAACAGAGCGAGGCGATGGCTGCGTGCTTGCAGGCGGCCGGCAGCGTGGCCGAGCTGCGCCGCTATCGCGGCGCGCCGCACAGCTTCGTCGAGGCGATGTCGGTCTCCGACCAGGCGCGCGCGGCGGTCGGCAGTGGTGCAGCGTGGCTGCGTCGGTATCTTGTTCCTTCATCCCAGGAGAGCGCCGCATGACGCGTGCTGTTTTTCGCCGCTTGCTCGGCGCCGCATGCTGCATCGGCGCGTTGTCCGCCGCTGCGCAACCTTCGGCAACGCCACACCTGCCCACGCCGGCCGATTTCGTCGCGCTGGCCCAGGTCGGCGATCCGCAGATCAGCCCCGACGGCACGCAGATCGTCTATGGCGTGGCCACGCCGCAGGGCGATGGCAAGCCCGCGCACAGCCAGCTCAAGCTGATCGCCGCCACCGGCAAGGCCGCGCCACGGCCGCTGGACGGCGCGGGCGCGGCGAACGATGCTGGCGCGCACTGGTCGGCTGATGGTCGCCAGGTGTTGTTCCTCTCCGACCGAAAACTGCCCGATGCAGGCGAAGCCGCGAAACCGGCCGCGATGCAGGTCTGGCGCGCCGACGCCGACGGTCGCAACGCCAAGGCGCTCACCCGCGCGGCCGGCGATATCGCCGCCTTCGCGCTCTCGACCGATGGCGCCCAGCTCGCGTATCTGGCCACCGATCCGCCGTCGCCGGCCGCGCAGGCGCGCATCGCCGCCAAGGACGACGCGGTCGAAGTCGGGCATCCGACGCTGTTCAAGCGCCTCTGGGTGCAGGATCTCGCCACCGGCCAGGCGCGGGTGATCAGCCCGCCCAACCTGCAGGTGCAGGACGTAGCGTGGGCGCCGGACGGCAGGACGCTGGCGCTGCGCGTGTCCGACGACACCACACTGAGCGGCTACTGGTACCAGTCGCGCGTGGTGCTGCTGTCGCTGGCCGACGGGACGTTGAGTGCACCGCTGGAAAGCCTGTCGTCGGCGTTCCCGCTGCAGTTCTCGCCCGACGGCCGCAAGCTGCTGTACGGCCACATCGCGCCGTACGGCATGGTCGCCACGGTCTATGCGCACGACCTGGCCAGCGGCAAGCGCGTGGCGCTGGCCGAGGACTGGCCGGGCACGCTGTGGCTGGCGCGCTGGCAGGACGACGACACGCTGATCGCGCAGGGCCTACATGGCGTGCGCGGCGAGTTCCTGCGCGTCGATGCCAACACCGGCGCGTGGCGCACGCTGGCCAGGCCGCAGATCGCCTATCCCAGCTTCAGCACCGCGCGTAGCGGTCGCACCGCCTTCATCGGCCTGCGCGACGACCAGCCGGCCGAGGTGTGGACGCTGGACGGCGGCAAGCTCGCCACGCGCACCGACAGCAATCCGCAGGTCGCCGGCTGGGCGCATGGCCAGGTGCGCGAACTCGCATGGAATTCCTCGAAGGACGGCCGCCGCATCACCGGCGTGCTGATCACCCCGCCGGGTTGGAAGGCCGGCACGCCGCTGCCGACGCTGGTCGAACTGCACGGCGGTCCAGGGGAGGCGTGGTGGTCGGGCTGGATGGGCTCGTGGCACGACTGGGCGCAGTTGCTGAGTACGTGCGGCTATGCGGTGTTCTTGCCCAATCCGCGCGGTTCGGAAGGCCAGGGCCATGCGTTCACCGAACTGGCCCGCCACGACTGGGGCGGTGCGGACTTCCAGGACATCCTCGATGGCGTCGACATGCTGGAGCGCGAAGGCGTGATCGATCCGCAGCGACTGGGGATCGGCGGCTGGAGCTACGGTGGCTACATGTCGGCGTGGGCGGTGACGCAGTCCAAGCGCTTCAAGGCCGCGATTGTCGGCGCTGGCGTGATCGACATCGGTGCGATGGCGCTGACCACCGACGTGCCGACCTACCTGCCGGGCTACTTCGGCGACCCGGTCACCAACCGCGCCGAGTACGACGCGCATTCGCCGATTCGCTACGTGGACAAAGTGAGCACGCCGGTGCTGATCCTGCACGGCGAGGTCGATGCGCGCGTGCCGTTGAGCCAGGGCCAGATGTTCTATCGCGCACTCAAGTTCCATGGCACGCCGGTGGAGATGGTCACCTATCCACGCGGGCCGCACTGGTTCACCGAGCAGGCCGCCGGCCGCGACGTCCAGCAGCGCGTGCTGGACTGGCTGCAGACGCACCTGCAGTGACGGCTAAGGCGCTGGCGACCAGGTAAAGGTCGCCAGGCTCTTGCCGGGCAAGGTGTAGTGAAAGGCCGAATCGCCCTCCCGCACCGAGAACGTGCGCGGCACCGGCGCCGAATTGGTCACCACCAACACGCGGCCGCCATCGGGATTGACGAAGGCCACGTTGTCCACGCCGTCGACTTCTTCCGATGAGCCCACCCGATGCGCGCCTGGCGGCACGAAGCGGCTGGCATGGGCCAGCGCGTAGTACTCGTCGGTGCGGGTGAGCGCGCCGTCGCGGGTGTCGATGTCGACCACGCCGCGGCAGGTGTCGCAGCCGCCGGCGTGCGGGCCGCCGTCCTGGTCCAGCGCCAGGTTCCAGAACAGCACGCCGCGCGCGTCGTGGCGCACCGATTCGATGATCAGCCGACGCGCCTGCAGCGTGAGTCCACCGCTGCGTAGCGGCTCCCAGTCGCCGCCCGAGCACTCGGTCATGTAGACGTCCTTGTCCGGGAACGCGGCATGCACCGGCGACTGCGCGTCGGGCGTGCCGCCGTAGCAGTGCCAAGCCACCGCGTTGACGAAGGGATTGGCCTTCGCATCGTTCAACACGCCCAGCGGCTCGTGTGGTTTGTTCCAGTTGTGGTCCCAGTCGAACAGCAGCGGCGCCGACGACCCGCGCGCGGCCAGCAGCGGGCCGAGATGGCCACCGATGAAGCGCGCGCGCGCCGGCGCGTTGAAGCGCATGCCAGGGTAATCCTTGGGCTCGAAATCCGGCTCGTTCTGCACGGTCAGCGCCCAGATCAGGATGCCTTGTTCGGCATAGGCATCGACATACTCGAGCAGGTAGCGGGCGAAGGCGTCGTACGCCGCCGGGTCCAGCGTGCCCTGGATCAGGTTGCGGTTGGATTTCATCCACGCCGGCGCGCTCCATGGCGAGGCCATCACCTTGAGTTGCGGATTGATCGCCAGCGCCGCCTTTGTCACCGGCACCACGTCGGCCAGGTTGGGCGCGATGGAAAAATGCGTGAGCTGCGGATCGGGCGCGTTGCCCGGCGTGTCGTCCAGCGTGTAGTGGCTGCGCGAGAAATCCGACGCACCAATGGTCAGGCGCGCGAAGCTCAGGCCGATGCCATCGCCTTGCCGGCCGAACAGTTCTTCCAGCAGCTTCGCCCGCGCGTCCGGCGCCAGGCCCTGGATCAGGTAAGCGGACGCATCGGTGATCGACGCGCCGAAGCCGACCATCGCCTGGCGGGTATCGGTCGCATCGACTTCGATCGCGATCGGCAACGCCTCGCGCGCGCCGAACACCGCGGGCGCCATCGGCGACAGGGCGTACTGATGGCCATGCGTGGTCAGCCACACCTGCGCCTTGCGCGGCGACTGCGCCAGCACGGGCAAAGACATCGCCAGCGTCATCAAGGCGAACACGAGACGGGCAACATGACAGCGGCGAGGACAAGGCATCGGGCATCACAGGTCGGCGCGGGCCAACAACCTGCCCCAGACCCGCGCCAATCGCATGCTGCAGCGCGGCGCAACGCGAGAACGTTTCCAGTGCAACACCGCGGTGCGATGGGCTTTTCGGGGATGCACGCACATCGCCGTGGCTGAAACGATTGACACGCTTTGACACGCGTCGCTATGACAGCGCTGTCAGACCGATGCCTGGGAGGGCACGATGGACATCGATTCGCGGAGGCCGTGGGCCTCCAAGCCGCGTGCGCCGGTCGCACGCCTCGCCGCCGCCTGCTGCCTGGTGCTGTTGACCATGCAGGCGCACGCGCAGCAACAAACCGAAGCCCCCGCTTCGGCCACCGACACCACCACGCAGGACCAGGCCAAGACCCTGGACAGCGTCAAGGTCACCGGCATCCGCGCCGCCATCGCCAACGCAGTGGAAAAGAAGGCCGAAGCGACCTCGATCGTGGAGACCATCTCGGCCGAGGATCTGGGCAAACTGCCCGATGTCTCCATCGCCGACTCGATCTCGCGCCTGCCGGGCCTGGCCACCCAGCGCGTGGATGGCCGCGCGCAGGTGATCAACATACGCGGCATGTCCGAGCAGTTCGCCGGCACTTTGCTCAACGGCCGCGAACAGGTCAGCACCGGCGACAGCCGCGGCGTGGAGTTCGACCAGTACCCGTCCGAGTTGATCAACGCGGTCACCGTGTACAAGACCCCGGACGCGGCGCTGATCGGCCAGGGCCTGTCGGGTACCGTGGACCTGCAGACCATCCGTCCGCTGGACCTGTCCGAGCGGCGCATCGTGGTCGGCGGCCAGGGCGAGTACAACTCGCTGGGCAAGCTCAGCGACGACGGCAAGGAGCGCGGCTATCGCGCGAGTGCGTCGTACGTGGACCAGTTCGCCGACGACACCATCGGCGTGGCGCTGGGCGTGGCACGGCTCAACTCGCCGTTCCAGGAGCAGCACTACAAGTCGTGGTGGTGGGCGGACCTGGATCGCGTCGACTGGGACGGCCCGTACCAGGCCGGCCGGCCGCTCAACGCCATCGCCCTGCAGGGTGACGAAGCCTGGATCAAGTCACGCGACCTGCAGCGCGATGGCGTGATGGGCGTGTTCGAGTTCAAGCCCAACGACCGCTTCCACTCGATCCTGGACCTGTACTACTCCAAGTTCGACCAGGACGAGATCACCCACGGCACGATGTGGTCCAGCGCCTCGGATTTCGTCGGCGAAAACGGCAGCGGCATCACCTACAGCAACGCGCAGACCACCGACAAGGACGGCTATCCGGTGGTCACCAGCGGCACGCTCAACAACGTGCAGCCGCTGGTGAGCAACAACAGCAACCGCCGCCAGGACAAGCTGTTTTCAGTGGGCTGGAACAATGCCTTCAAGCTGGGCGAGCGCAGCACGCTGACCGCCGACCTGAGCTATTCGCGCGCCAAGCGTGACCAGTCCGCGCTGGAGCTCTATGCCGGCCGCCTGGACGGCCAGAGCATCGACTTCGACCTGAAGACCACGCCGGGCTATTCGCAGTTCACCCTGCCGGACATGTCCGATCCCAACGCGGTCTACCTGTGGGATCCGCAGCACTACAACCACGACGGCCGCCTGGAGATCTCCGAGCAGAAGGACACCATCAAGGCCGGTCGCTTCAACTTCAACCACGAGCTGGACAACGCGGTCATCCGCAGCGTCGATGCCGGCGTCAACATCAATAAGCGCACCAAGCAGAAGGTGGCCGATGTGTTCTTCGCCTTCCTGCCGGGCGAAACGCCGACGCTGGTCGATCCGTCGCTGCTGCAGTCGCCGGTGTCGCTGGATTTCGTCGGGATGGGCAACATCCTGGCGTTCAATCCGTGGACGGCGCTGGACCAGTACTACAACGTGGAGCTGAGCGAATCCAACGATGACCTGCGCAAGGACTTCATCGTCGAGGAAAAGATCAACACGTACTACGTGCGCGCCAACCTCGACATGGATCTCACCGATCGAATCCGCGTGCGCGGCAACGCCGGCATGCAGTACATCACCAGCGATCAGTCCTCCACCGGCTTCAACGCGGCCAATGAATCGGTGGTTGGCTCGCAGACCCTCGGCGCGCAGTACAGCGACTTCCTGCCCAGCGTGAACCTGATCTTCGACTTCGGCGAAGGCTGGCTGATCCGAGCCTCGGCCGCCAAGGTGATGATGCGTCCGCCGATCAACTACCTCAGCGCCGATTCCAGCGCCGGCGTCAGCACCACCGCGCCGTTCGTGTGGTCCGGCAGCGGCGGTAACCCGACCCTGGAGCCGTATCGCGCTTACGCCTTCGACCTGTCGTTCGAGAAGTATTTCGGCGAAGGCAGCTATGTCGGCCTGGCGCTGTTCCGCAAGAACCTGCAGACCTACATCTACCGGCAGAACCTGGACTGGGATTTCAGCGGCTACACGCCCGACCCCGACGCGCCGCCGCCGATTTCCAACATGGGCACCTTCAGCACCTGGGCCAATGGCACCGGTGGCTACATGCGGGGCGCGGAGCTTTCCACGGCGTTGTCCGGCAGCCTGCTCAGCGACTGGCTGGACGGCTGGGGCACGCAGCTCAACGTCAGCTACACCGAATCGTCGATCGACCCGGATCCCAACGACGATTCGCCGGGCACCGACACGATTCCCGGCCTGTCCAAGGTCGTGGCCAACGCGACGCTTTACTACGAGAAGCACGGGTTCTCCGCGCGCCTGAGCCAGCGCTATCGTGACGGCTACCGCGGCGAATACAGCGCCCTGTTCGGCCAGCGCCAGTACCGCAACACGCTGAGCGAGCGCACCGTGGATTTCCAGCTCAGCTATGAGTTCCCCGAAACCAGCGCGCTGCATGGCCTGACTCTGCTGGGCCAGGTCAACAACCTCACCGACGAGCCATTCCGGGTCGAGGTCAGCGAGAGCACCGGCACCGGCCTGTTCTTCCCCGAGGAGTACACCAAGTACGGGCGCCAATACATGCTCGGCTTCCGCTACGAGCTGTAAGCAAGGCCGCGCGTCGTCACCTCGCCAGCGGGGTGACGACGTGGGCGTCCATTGGGATCTTCGCGCAGCGCCAAGCGATGACACCGCGGAAAACCGCTGTTTTTGCGGGTTCAGGTGACGGATCGTTTCGCCACGCTTCGTATAATGGCCGTCTTTCGTTTGGGGGAAACGACGTCGCCATGCTGCTGGATTGGCTCAAGGACCTGGTTGCGATCGTGGAGTCGGGCACCTATGCCGCGGCCTCGCGCGTGCGCCATGTCACCCAGCCGGCGCTGAGCCGGCGCATCCATGCGCTGGAAGACTGGGTCGGGGTGCCGCTGTTCGTGCGCACGCCGGCTGGCGTCACCCTGTCCGAGGCCGGCAAGAGCTTTTTACCTGCGGCGCGCGACATCCTCAGCCGGCTCGAAGTGGCCCGCGGCGTGGCCCAAGCGGCGGCATTCCAGCCGCCGGGCGTAGTACGTTTCTGCGCGACCAACGCGCTGACCTTCAGCTTCTTCCCGCACTGGATCTCGCGCTTCGAAGCGCAGGTGCCGGGCCTGCAGGTGCAGTTCACCACCAATCACCTGGAAGCCTGCGAACGCATGCTGCTCAAGGATGAAGTGGACTTCCTGCTGGCCCATCGGCCCAGCGGCTCCAACGGCCCGCTGGATTCGGCCGACTACCTGCAGAAGGTGCTGGACGTGGACGTGCTGATGCCGGTCTCGGCGCCGGCCAAGCCGGGCGGGAAGCAGCCGCTGCATCGCCTGCCGGGCACGCGCGAGGAACCCGCCGCGTACCTGTCCTACACCGCGCAGGCCGGGCTGGGGCGGGTGGTGGACAGTATCGACGCGCTGCTGAAAACCAAGGCACACCTGCGTTCGGTGTTCGCGACCCATGCCTCCAGCGTGGTCGCGGCGATGGCGGTGCAAGGCCGTGGCGTGGGCTGGTTGCCGGAGACGCTGGTGCGCACCCAGCTGGATGTCGGCACGCTGGTGCGCGCCGGCAACGCGAGCTGGGATGTGCCGATGGAAATCTGCCTGCAGCGCAAGACCGCGCCGCTGACGCCTGCGGCGGAGATCCTGTGGGCCGCGGCGACCGCGCACGCACGCTAGATCAACGCGCCGCCTCACGCAGGCCGATACCGCTGGTGCATCGCGCCATGTAAAAACGGCATTGGGCGGCTGAAGCGTTCACGTCAAAAATGACAGCCTGCTGCAAGGTTTGCCGCAGGCGTTGCGTGTTTGTGTGCCCGATCCGGACCCCAGGCGAGCGACGCCCAGCCAACTCTCTCCAGGGAGCCAGCCATGTCCGCCTCGGACGACGATGCATCGTCGGTGTCGCCTTCGCGCCGCCGTTTTTTCCAGGGTCTGACCCTGATCCCGCTGGCCGCGGCGCTGCCCGGCTGCAGTGACGACAAGACCGCCGCCAACGGTGCGGCGTCTGCCTCGTCCAAGCCGGAAGACTTCAAGCCCAGCTTCTTCAATGACGTCGAATACGCCTTCGTCGTGGCCGCGTGCGGCCGGCTGATTCCGCATGACGACATCGGCCCGGGCGCGGTGGAAGCCGGCGTGCCGGAATTCCTCGACAAGCACATGCAGAGCGCCTACGCCGCCGGTGCGATCTGGTACATGCAGGGCCCGTTCGTCGAAGCGGCGAAGGAGTTCGGCTACCAGGGCAAGCTGGCGCTGCGCGACATGCTGCGCGTGGGCATCGGCGCGATGGACGCGCACTGCAAGAAGACCTTCGACGGCAAGACCTTTGCCCAGCTCGATGCCGATGCGCAGGACACCCTGCTCAAGGCCGCGCAGGACGGCAAGGTGGAACTGGAGGGCATCTCCGCCAAAACCTTCTTCTCCTACTTCCTGGGCGAAGTGAAGAACGGCTACTTCGCTGACCCGAAGCATGGCGGCAACAAGAACATGGGCGCGTGGAAAATGATCGGGTATCCGGGCATGCGCGCCGATTACATGGACTGGATCACCGTGCGCGACAAGGCCTATCCCTTGCCGCCGGTCGACCTGGCCGGCAAGCGAGGCTGATGACATGGCAACCGTGAAACCGAAAGTGGACGCCGTGATCGTCGGCATGGGCTGGACGGGCGCCATCCTGGCCAAGGAGCTCACCGACGCGGGCTTGAATGTGGTCGCGCTGGAGCGCGGCCCGGACCGCGATACGCAGCCGGACTTCGCCTATCCGCGCGTGGTCGACGAGCTGGAAGGCTCGGTGCATCGCCGCTACCTGCAGAGCCTGGCGCAGGAGACGGTCACCGTACGCCACACGCCCGGCGACACCGCCGTGCCGTACCGACAGATGGGGTCGTTCAAGCCGGGCACCGGCGTCGGTGGCGCCGGCAGCCATTGGTCGGGTTGCCACTTCCGCCCGCTGCCCGAAGACATGCGCCTGCGCAGCAATGTCGAGCAGCGCTACGGCAAGAAGTTCATTCCCGAAGACATGACAATCCAGGATTTCCCAGTCAGCTATGACGACCTGGAACCGCATCTGGACATGTTCGAAAAGGTCTGCGGCACTTCCGGCAAGGCCGGCGTGCTCAACGGCGTGCTGCAGGAAGGGGGCAACCCGTTCGAAGGCTCGCGTTCCAGCGAATATCCGCTCAAGCCCAATCCCAACTATCTGGGCGCGGAGATGTTCTATGGCGCGGCCAAGCAGATGGGCTGGCATCCATATCCGATCCCCGCGTCGAATGCGTCGGGCCCGTACGTCAATCCGTATGGCTGCCAGATGGGGCCGTGCAACGCCTGCGGCTTCTGCAGCGATTACGGCTGCCTCAACTACTCCAAGGCCAGTCCCAACGCCTGCATCCTGCCGGTGCTGCGCCAGCGCAAGAGCTTCGAGCTGCGCACCCACGCCACCGTGCTCAAGGTCAACCTGGACAACACCGGCAAGAAGGCTACCGGCGTGACCTACCTGGACGCGCAGGGCCGCGAGGTCGAGCAGCCGGCGGACATGGTGCTGCTGTGCGCGTTCTCGCTCTACAACGTGCACCTGATGCTGGTCTCCGGCATCGGCCAGCCCTACGACCCGGAATCCAACACCGGCACGATCGGGCGCAATTACTCCTACCAAAACCTCAACCGCGTGGTGATGTTCTTCGACAAGAGCGTGCAGGCCAACCAGTTCATCGGCATCGGCGGCGCGGGCACGACGATGGACGACCTCAACGGCAACCAGCTGGACAACAGCAAGGTCGGCTTCGTCGGCGGTGGCCTGGTGTGGGCGCGCCAGCCCGGCGCCGGCCCGGTGCGCGGCATCAACGTGCCCGAGGGCACGCCGAGCTGGGGGTCGAAGTGGAAGCAGGCCGTGGCCGACAACTTCCGCCACTCGTTCTATTACGAAGTGCAGGGCGCGTGCATGTCGTATCGCCAGCACTACCTGAGCCTGGACCCGACCTACAAGGACGCCTTCGGCCGGCCCCTGCTGCGCATGACCTTCGACTGGCATCCCAACGAGATCAAGGCCTCGCAGTTCTTCGTCGACCAGGCCCAACAGATGACGCGCTTCCTCAATCCGACGTCGATCTCCGGCGATGCGAAGAAGGACGGCAGCCACTACGACATCACCAAGTATCAGAGCACCCACACCTGCGGCGGCGCGATCATGGGCGACGATCCCAAGACCTCGGCGCTGAACAAGTACCTGCAGTCGTGGGACGTGCCCAACGTGTTCGCCATCGGTGCCAACGCGTTCCCGCAGAACAACGGCTACAACCCCACCGGCCTGGTCGGCGGCCTGGCGTACTGGGCGGCGCACAACATCCGCACCCAGTACATCAAGTCGCCCGGCCCGATGGTGCGGGCATAAGGAGCAGACGATGAAGAAGCTGCTTCTGATCCTGGTGGCGCTGGCGGTGATCGTGCTGGTCGCCGCGCTGGTGTACGCCTTCCTGCCGACCACCACGCCGGCCGTCGCCGGCGGCGAGCCGACCGCCAGTGATACCGCGCTGATCGCGCAGGGCAAGTACCTGGCTGCGGCTGGCGACTGCACCGCCTGCCACACCGCGCCGGGCGGCAAGCCGTTCGCCGGCGGGCTGCCGATCGCCTCGCCGATCGGCACGATCTACAGCACCAACATCACTCCGGATGCGGACACCGGCATCGGCACGTACACGCTGAACGATTTCGACCGCGCGGTGCGCCACGGCATCACCCCGGCCGGCGGCACGCTGTATCCGGCGATGCCGTATCCGTCCTACATCCGCATGACCGATGCCGATACGCGCGCGCTGTATGCGTACTTCAAGTTCGGCGTGCCGGCGATCAAGGCAGAGAATCGCAGCGCCGACATCGCCTGGCCGCTGTCGATGCGCTGGCCGCTGGCGATCTGGCGCAAGACCTTCGCCCCGGATCCGCAGCAGACCGGCTTCGAGGCCGGCGCCTACAGCGATCCCGAACTGGCCCGCGGTGCCTACCTGGTGCAAGGCCTGGGCCACTGCGGCACCTGCCACACCCCGCGCGCACAAACCCTGCAGGAAGTGGCGCTCAGCGAACACGACGGCCAGGCCGACGCGTACCTGGCCGGTGGCCAGGTGATCGATGGCTGGGTCGCGGTGAACCTGCGCGGCAACACCGCCGATGGGCTGGGCAGCTGGTCGCAGCAGGACATCGTCGACACGCTCAAGACCGCGCGCAATCCGCACACCGCCGTGGTTGGCAACGCGATGGCCGACGTGGTCGAGCACAGCACCCAGCACCTGAGCGATGAAGATCTCAACGCGATGGCGGCCTACCTGAAGACGCTGCCGGCCGCGCCCGGCGACGTGGCCAGCTTCAACGCCGATCCGGCCACCGCCACCGCGCTGCAGGCCGGCATCAACGACAGCCGCGGCGCCGAGCTGTACGTGGACAACTGCGCGGCCTGCCATCGCACCGACGCGCAGGGCTATGCCCATGCCTTCCCCAAGATCGCCGGCAACCCGAGCGTGCTGGCCAAGGACCCGGCCACCCTGGTGCGCCTGATCCTGGCGGGCAGTTCGCTGCCCTCCACCCAGGCCGCGCCGTCCAACCTGGGCATGCCCGGCTTCGCCGAGCGCCTGAGCGATGACGAGGTCGCCCAGCTGGGCACCTACATCCGCAGCAGCTGGGGCAACCAGGCCTCGGCGGTCACCGTGGCCCAGGTCAAGGCCGTGCGCGCCAGCCTGGCCGAGGAAGGCACCGCCAAGCACGGCGCCCCGCACGACCCGACCCAGGCCGACGCCGGCGACAAGTAAGCCCGCGTCCCGCCCGAAGCACCCGACAACGCCCGGCCCGCCGGGCGTTGTCGTTTCCGGCTGACGGGATTGTCAGCGCAATGTCAGGAAGGTGATGGGGGCCGGCCGACAGAATCGGTGGCACTCCCCTTCTTTCCTTTGCTGCCCCGGCGGCGAGGCGCGGCTGTACCGGCGCGGGCGGGGGAGCCGGGTGACCAGGATTCACGGTCGCCCGGAGCACACTCCACGGGCGAGGTGTCCGGGCCCGTGGAGCGGATTCCCCACCGCTGCAGCCGCCTTCGGGCGTCTGGACGAACCCATGGACCCCGCCGCATGAGCCACGTTCCAACGCCGTACCATGACGCCATGAAACTGCTGATCATCGAAGACGAACCCAAGACCGCCGGTTACCTGACCCGTGGCCTGGGCGAAGAGGGCTACAGCGTCGACCATGCCGCCAATGGCGTGGATGGCCTGCACCTGGCGCTGACCGGCGACTACGACGCGGTGGTGCTGGACATCATGCTGCCTGGCATGGACGGCCTGCAGGTGATGCAGTCGCTGCGCGCCCAGCGCGACACCCCGGTGATCATGCTGACCGCCCGCGACCAGGTGGACGACCGCCTGCGCGGCCTCGGGGCGGGCGCCGACGATTACCTGGTCAAGCCGTTCTCGTTCCTGGAGCTGCTGGCCCGCGTGCAGGCGATCACCCGTCGCGGCCGCGCGCATGAGTCCACCCAGATCCAGGTCGGCGACCTGCATATCGACCTGCTGGCCCGTCGCGCCACCCGTCGTGGGCGTCGCCTGAACCTGTCGGCCAAGGAGTTCGCACTGCTGGCCGCGTTGGCCCGCCGCCGCTCGCAGATCCTGTCCAAGACGGTGATCACCGAGACGGTGTGGGACATCAATTTCGACACCAACACCAACGTGGTGGAAGTGGCGATCAAGCGCCTGCGCGCCAAGCTGGAATACCCGGGCGAAGCCAAGCTGCTGCACACCGTGCGTGGCATGGGCTACGTGCTGGAGCAGCGCGAGGACGAGGCCGAGTGAACACCCGCTCCATCGCGGCACGGCTGGGCCTGATGTTCGGCCTGGCCGCCACGGTGGTGCTGGCGGTGCTGGCCGTTTCGCTGTTCCTGTTCCAGTCCTACGAGCTGCAGCGGCATAACCGCGACCAGCTCAATGCACGCCTGGTGATCGTCGAGCGCCTGTCCGCGCGGGCCAACGACGGCGAGCACTGGGCGTACTTCCGCGACAAGCTGGCCGACTTCACGCCCGAAGACGGCAGCCTGTACTTCCTGGTGGAAAGCGACGATCCGCGCTATCGCGTGGGCAAGACCTTCCTGGACCAGGCCGAGTTCGATGGCCATGCCGAGGGCTTCGGCAATGCCGTCCTGCCCAATGGCCAGCGCTACCTGACCCTGTCCCACACGCTGCCGGCCGCCGGCGAGCGTCCGGCCGTGCAGCTGATCGTGGCCGAGGGCCAGCGCAGCATCGAATCGGCCGAATGGCTGCTGGCCGTCGGCATCGTGGTGCTGTCGCTGGTGGCGATCGCAGCCGTCTCGACTCTGGGCTGGTGGATCGCGCGTCGCGGCCTGGCGCCGGTGGACCGGCTGAGCGCCTACGCGCGCCGGCTGGACGCACGCGACCTCACCCTGCGCCTGCCGGCCGACAACCTGCCGACCGAGCTGGACGGCATGGTGATGTCGCTCAACGAGGCGCTGGCCCGCCTGCAGCGTGCCTACGAGCAGCTCAACGCCTTCAACGCCGACGTGGCCCACGAACTGCGCACGCCGCTGGGCAACATGATCGGCGAGACCCAGGTGACCCTGGCCCGCGCGCGTTCGGCCGATGCGCTGGAAACCACGCTGCAGTCCAACCTGGAAGAACTGGAGCGGCTGCGCGCCATCGTCAACTCGATGCTGTTCCTGGCCCGGGCCGACCGCGGCGAATCGGCGCGCGACCTGGTCGATGTCTCGCTGCGCGAGGAGACCACCAAGGCCGCCGAGTTCATGGACATGGTCATGGAAGACGCCGGCATGGTCCTGCAGGTGGAAGGCGATGCCCGCGCCCGCGTGGAGGGCTCGCTGTACGCGCGCGCCATCACCAACCTGCTGGACAACGCGCTGCGCCACGGCGAGCCTGGCGGCAGCATCGAGGTGTTCATCGCCGAGACCGGCGACACGGTCAGCGTGACCGTGCGCAATCGTGCCAAGCCGATCACACGCGAGGCGCTGGACCATCTGTTCGACCGCTTCTACCGCGCCGATCCGTCGCGCACCGGCAGCGACCAGAGCCATGGCCTGGGCCTGGCCATCGTCAAGGCGATCGCCCAGCTGCATGGCGGCACGGTGTTCGCGATGTCCGAGGGCGGCTACGTCTCGGTCGGCCTGCGCCTGCCGCGGGTGGCCGTGCTGGGCCAGCCGGCACGCGTCGAGCGCCCGGCCACGCGCCCGGGCCGCAGTCCAAAGGTCAGTCCGCAGCCCTCGGCCTGAGCCCGTTCGCGGCTGGCCCGCGGGCCGGTGTCGCCGTTACAGTGCCGGCCAACGCATCGCCCCGCGCCGGGGCGCGGAAGGCCTATGTTCGCAACCGTCTTCTCCCTGCTGCTGGCTGCCACGGCGGCCGCTGCGCCCACCACCCAGGCCGTGCAGGTCCAGGCCACGCTGCCTGCACGCTGCGTCGCCGTCTACCAGGGCTCGCCGGAAGGCTCGCACCTGCTGGTCTCCGCCGACGCGCTGGAGACCCTGGCCAAGGCCGACGCCGCCGGCCTGCCGCTGGACGCGCGCATGGCGCGGATCATGGGTATGCGCGCCAAGACGCTGGTCGCCCAGGTGAAGACCGCCACGCGCGATGCGCAGGGCTGCCAGTCGCTCAGCCTGACCGAGGCCGGCGACGCCGGCCTGGCCCTGATCCCGCTGATCGAAGCCGGCCGCGTCGCGGTCTGGTCGGCGCCGCGCCAGGCGCTGGTGCCGGTGATCCGCACCGAGCAGGGCGCGTGCAGCCTGGACGCGCCGGTGGCCGGCTTCAGCGCCAGCATCGTCGGCGAACCCAAGGCCTTCCTGGTGCTGATGACCTGCATCGTCTGAGGCGCCGGATCAGCCAGTAGGCAGCCGATCGGTCAACGCCTCGAAGCGCGGCCGCAGCAGCGCGTGCAGCTGGCGGATCGCGGGCGAGAACTGCTTGCGGTGCGGACACACCAGGTGCAGCGGCACGCTTTCGCCATGCTGGGCGAAAAGCGCCACCAGGCGGCCATCGCGCACGTCGTCGCACACATCCAGCCACGACTTGTAGGCGATGCCCTGGCCGGCCACGGCCCAGCGCCGGGTGATCTCGGCATCGTCGCTGAGCAGGGCCGCGCGCATCGGCACCACCTGGCGGCGGCCGTCCACCTCGAACGCCCACTGGTCGTGGGTGCGACCGCCCAGGGTGTAGAGCAGGCCATCGTGCTGGCGCAGTTCGTCCAGCGACTGGGGCCGCCCGCGTGCGGCCAGGTAGGCCGGCGAGGCCACCAGCACCCGGCGGTTGGCCGGCGCCAGCGGCAGGGTCACGTAACGGGCGTCCTCGAACCGCCCCAGCCGGAACGCCACGTCGACCGGATCGCGGAACACATCGGTCACCTGGTCGGACAGGAACAGCCGCAGCACCAGCGCCGGATGCGCGGCGCGGAATTCGGTCAGCCACGGCAGCAGCGCGTTGCGGCCCAGGTCCGACGGCGCGGCCACGCGCAGCACGCCGCTGAGCGGGCCATCGGCCGCGCGCAGGCGCTCATGCCCGGCGTGCAGGGTGTCGAGCACCTCGCGCGCCGTCTCCAGGTACTGCTCGCCCTCGGTGGTCAGGCGCAGGGTGCGGGTGGAGCGCACGAACAGACGCAGGTCCAGCTCGCGCTCCAGCCGCTTGATCGCCGCACTGGCCTGGCCGGGCAGCAGGTTAGCCTCGCGCGCGGCCGCCGAAAAACTGCCCAGCGCCGCGGTACGGACGAACAGGCCCAGATCGTCTAGACGGATCATTTTCACTCCAGCAGTGAAACTGCTTCCCGATTGTGCGGGTTTTTCGTGGAAAAGCGCCCGTCACAATGCAGGTCTCTCCCCCGTCCACTGGAGCTGTCCCATGAAAGCCGTCGCCTACACCCAAGCCGCCCTGCCGATCGACGATCCGGCCGCGCTGATCGACCTCGACCTGCCACGGCCGCAGCCCGGCCCGCAGGATCTGCTGGTCAAGGTCCACGCTGTCTCGGTCAACCCGGTCGACACCAAGGTCCGACATCGCGCCCAGCCGACCGAACCGCGCGTGCTGGGTTTCGATGCGGTCGGCACCGTGGAGGCGGTGGGCGAGGCGGTGACGCTGTTCAAGCCGGGCGAGGTCGTCTACTACGCCGGCACCATCAATCGTGCCGGCAGCAACGCGCAGTACCAGCTGGTCGACGAGCGCATCGTGGCCCTCAAGCCGGCCAGCCTGGACGACGCCCAGGCCGCGGCCCTGCCGCTGACCGCCATCACCGCGTGGGAAGTGCTGTTCGACCGCCTGCGCATCCCCGAAGGCCAGGGCGAAGGCCAGGTCCTGCTGGTCACCGGCGCGGCCGGCGGCGTCGGCTCGATCCTGGTCCAGCTGGCGCGCAAGCTCACCCAGCTGACCGTGATCGGCACCGCCTCGCGCCCGGAGACGCAAGCCTGGGTGGCCGAACTCGGCGCCCACCACGTCATCGACCACACCCAGCCGCTGGGCCCGCAGCTCAAGGCCGCCGGCATCGACCAGGTCGATCACGTCGCCAGCCTGACCCACACCGACAGCTACTTCGACCAGTTCGTCGAACTGCTGGCGCCGCAGGGCCAGTTCGCGCTGATCGACGACCCGGCCACGCTCAACGTGATGCCGTTCAAGGCCAAGAGCATCTCGCTGCACTGGGAGTCGATGTTCACCCGCTCGGTCTACCAGACCCCGGACATGCAGGCCCAGCACGACCTGCTGACCCGCGTGGCCGACCTGATCGACGCCGGCACGCTGCGCACGACCTTCGGTGAGCACTACGGCCGCATCAACGCCGCCAACCTGCGTCGCGCGCATGCGCTGATCGAAAGCGGCAAGGCCAAGGGCAAGCTGGTGCTGGAAGGCTTCGACGACTGAGTCGCGCCGTCCGCGTCCCGCATACTCGCCCCTGGCATCACAGGGGACGACGGGGACATGGACGGTCGGCAGCAGCCACCCGCCGCAGGCGTGCGGACCTATCGCGCCACCGCGCTGGCCTATGCAGGCAGCGCGGTGATCGGCGTGCTGGCGCTGGTGTTCGCCGGCGCCGGCCTGCGCAGCGGGCAGTTCGTGCTGGCGGCCATCGCGCTGGTGGTCGGAGCACTGCCGCTGCTGGTGACCTGGCGGCTGCGGCTGGAAGTGACTTCGCGCCAACTGCGCCTGCGCACCCTGCTTGACGTTCGCACGCTGTCGTTGGAGCAGGTCAGCGCCGCGTGGATCGAAGCGCCGCGCGGCGCCTGGTCCTACTGGCGCGCGCTGCCGATGCTGGTGCTGGCCGTGCACGGCACCAAACCGCTGGTGCTCAACCTGCGCAGCCTGCCGGATGCGGCCGTGATTGACCTGGCCGAACAACTCGCCCGTCGCGGCATCGGCGTCGGCGTGGCGGACACGCCTGCAGCGCGGAGTGTCGCCGCAAGGCTCTGGCCGCCACAGAGGCCGCGCCGCTGATGGATTGTTGTGGGCGCTGCCTCAGCAGCGATTGCGCTTTCCCGGTGAAGCCACATCGCTGCTGAAGCAGCGCCCACACTTCCGGCCCTCAATTCCCAACCGGCAGTCCCGCCTGCTGCGCGCAGCCCCAGCCTGTGCAGTGGCCGGCGTAGTGCTCGGCCACGTCCTGCAGGTACTGCTCGAAGTGGGTGATCTCGGCGTGGCGCGGCAGCATGTTGGCCACCACCAGCACGGTCCAGGCCGCGTCCTCGTCTTCGTCGTCCGGCGCTTCCAATTGCACCTTCAATTCGTTGCGGAACAGGAACATCCCGCAGTCCAGCGCCGACTGCTCGGTGTCGAAATCCAGGGTGAAGTCGATCTCGCGCGGGATGCTCAGGTCATCGCCCGCACTGGCCAGGCGCCACAGCACATCGCCGTTGTCGTCGTCGGGGAAAAGCGTGGGGTTGCGCTGCATGCTGGCGGTCCTTGGCCATGGGACGGGCGGGCAGGATAGCGCCGTCCGACGCATCTGCTGAGACACCGCCCGATACACTGCGGTCCATGCAACCTGAATTCCTCATCCTGGGCGGCCTGATCGTCGCCGTCCTCATCCTGCAGCTGGCCCTGCTGCTGCGTCGTTCCAACACCACCGCGCTGGAAAACGCCCTGCGAGAAGAGCAACGCAGTGGCCGCGGCGAACTGCGCGAACAGCTCGAAGGCCTGGCCCGCCAGCAGGACGCGCGCATGGACACCTTCGCGCGCCACCTGACCGAACTCTCCACCCGCACCGACACCCGCCTGGACCAGCTGCGCGAAGCGCTGGGCGAGGACGCCCGCAAGGCCCGCGAGGAAGGCGCGCAGGCCCAGCAGCGCACGGCCGACCTGCTCGGCGCGCGCCTGCAGGACATGCGCACCCAGCTCGATGCGTTCGGCCAGCAGCAGGAGGCACGGATCCTGGCCTTTGGCCAGCAGCTCACCGAGCTGATCACGCGCAGCGACACCCACATGAAGTCCCTGCGCGAGCAGCTGGCCGAAGACGCGCGCAAGGCGCGCGGCGAGGCGGGCGAGTCGCAGCAGCGCTTCGCCGACGCGCAGGGCCTGCGCCTGACCGAACTGACCCAGCGCAACGAGGCGCGCATCACCGAGATGCGCACCACCCTGGACCAGCAGCTGCAGCGCCTGCAGGCCGACAACGCCGCGCGCCTGGAGCAGATGCGCGTGACCGTGGACGAGAAGCTGCAGGGCACGCTCAACGAGCGCCTGGATTCGTCCTTCAAGCTGGTGTCCGAGCGGCTGGAGCAGGTCCAGCGCGGCCTGGGCGAGATGCAGCAGCTGGCCACCGGCGTGGGCGACCTCAAGCGCGTGCTCACCAACGTCAAGTCGCGCGGCGGCTGGGGCGAAGTGCAGCTGGAGAACATCCTCGAACAGACCCTCACCGCCGACCAGTACGCGCGCAGCGTCAAGGTGCGCGTGGAGAGCAACGAGATGGTGGATTTCGCCGTGCGCCTGCCCGGTCGCGGCGACCTGGACACGCCGGTGTGGCTGCCGCTGGATTCAAAGTTCCCGCACGAGGATTACGAGAAGCTGCTCGATGCGCAGGAAGCCGGCGATGTCGACGCCGTGCGCGTGACCGGCGCGCAGCTGGAGCGTGCGATCCGCATCCAGGCCAAGTCGATCAGCGACAAGTACATCGCCCCGCCGCAGACCACGGACTTCGCGGTGATGTTCCTGCCCACCGAAGGCCTGTATGCCGAAGTGATCCGCCGCCCCGGCCTGGTCGACCTGCTGCAGCGCGAACACCGCGTGGTGATCGCCGGCCCGACCACCGTCACCGCGCTGCTCAACAGCCTGCAGATGGGCTTCCGCACCCTGGCGATCGAGCAGCGTTCCAGCGAGGTCTGGGCACTGCTGGGCGCGGTCAAGGGCGAGTTCGGCAAGTTCGCCGGCATCCTGGAAAAGGCCGAGAAGCAGATCAACACCGTCGGCAAGAGCCTGGGCGAAGCCAGCCGCAAGACCCGCACTATCGAACGCCGCCTGCGCGGCGTGGAAACGCTCACCGATTCGCAGTCACAAGCGTTGCTGGGGGACCTGGGCAGCGACGCTGCGGATGAGGCGGAGACGACAGGCGAAGACGACGAGGGTTGATCGCGGCGCAGCGCTCGATATCGACTCAGCGCTTGGCAACCAGCACCGGGGTCTCCCGATAGAGCGCGGGGTAGCGCTGCTTGAGGTCGGCGAGTTTGGGCGCGTCGTAATAGCGGATGTAGGCCGCACCCGGATTGAGGGTCAGGTAGTCCTGGTGATGGCGCTCGGCGGCGTAGAACGGCTTGGCCGGCTGCACCGTGGTCACGATCGGCGCGGGGAAGGTGTGCGCGCCTTGCAGCTGGGCAACGTAGGCGGCGGCATCGCGCTGCTGGTCCGGCGTGGTGGTGAAGATCGCCGAGCGGTACTGCGTGCCGCGATCCGGGCCCTGGCGATCCAGCTGGGTCGGGTCGTGCACCACCGAGAAGAACAGCTGCAGCAATTGCGCGTAGCTCACTTGGCTTGGGTCGTAGGTCACCCGGACCGATTCGGCGTGCCCGGTGCGACCGCTGCTGACAACCTCATAGTGCGCGGTGTTCGCCGCGCCGCCGGTGTAGCCGGACACCGCGCTCTGCACGCCCTTCACATGCTGGAAAACGCCTTGCACGCCCCAGAAGCAGCCGCCAGCGAAGATGGCCGTCTGCGTCCCGTCCGGCGTGCTTGCCGTGGGCGCGGTCGCCTGCAGCGGCGCGGGCACGTCGGTCGCGGTCTCTGCCGCCATCGCGACATGATTTTGCGCGGTGAAAAAGCCCACGAGCAGCAGGCCGGCAATGCCTGCCGAACAGGCGCCTGCGATCAGCTTGTCGAATGCGATGTGCATGGTGTGCTCCAACAGGGATATCAGCGGGTCAGGCAGGGGTGAAGGTCATGGCCACGCCGTTCATGCAGTAGCGCAGGCCGGTCGGCCGGGGGCCGTCTTCGAAGACGTGGCCCAGGTGGCCGCCACAGCGGTGGCAATGGACCTCGGTGCGTGCCATGCCCAGCGTGGTGTCACGATCCTCATCGACGGCATCTGCCAGCGGCGCCCAGAAGCTCGGCCAGCCGGTGCCGCTCTCAAACTTGGTGTTGGACGAGAACACCGGCAGCGCACAGCCGGCACACGCAAAGGTGCCGTGGCGATGCTCCCGGTTGAGCGGGCTGGAATAGGGGCGCTCGGTGCCGGCGCGGCGCAGCACGTTGTACTGGGCTGGCGTCAGCCGCGCCTGCCATTGGGCTTCGGTCAGGGTGAACGCGTAGGCGCTGCGGCGCGGCGCAGCGGGCGCGGGTGGCGATGCGCCACTCGCGCTCAGTCCGAACAGGGCGCCCGTTGCGGCCAGGCTCCCACCGATCAACAACCGCCTGCGGGATAGGTGCGTTTTCATATGACCTTCTACGGTCCGGGCCGCCCAGCGGATGCGGGCGTCTCTATGAAAACGTCTGGTGGCGTGCGTTATTCCCTCGGCGGGAAGGCCAGGGTTCAGGCGGCTGAATCAGCGCCTGGCCTTGCCGGGCCGAAGCGTGCGGCGACTGGCCCAGGCCGATCGGGCGATAACCCTGCCATTCCGGCGTGGGCGCGCTGCCACTGTCGTCTGCAATGCGCTGGGCGCGCAGATCGTTCCTTCCGCGGGTCTGGTCGGCCTTCAACACACCAAAGATCGAGGGCCATCGCAACGGTGCGAAGATTGGGCCGCTGGGCGACGCGCCGGGCTCACGGCACACGAGTGAACTTCATGGACAGGAGGTCGTCTGAATGCATGCGGACACAGCGATGAAGACCAAGACCGTTGCGTTCGTGCTGCTGTCATTGCTGTGCAGTTGCGAGGTCCGCGCGGGAACGCCTTCATCCGGATACAGGCGCATCGCCGCCATCGACCCGCTCCAGAATGAGATCGGGGCGTACCAGAAGGGTGGCGATTTTTTCTTCCTGAAAACGCCAGAGATCGATTGCCCGGGCATCGTGGTCGTCGATGGGGTGCTTTACGTCGATCCGCACGCCGCGGTGGGCGTGGTGTGGGATTTGGAGGGACATCCTGTCTCCGTGCCGTTGTTCACGCGTCACGGCACCTACAGGCTCATGATTTCCGACAACCTTGGAACCGAGCAGGAAGAAGCGCTTTCGTTCGAGAAGAAGGTCGAGGTCGGTTCGAAGGATCTCTACCGGACGCCAACGCCGCAGGCGGGCTGCACCCTGGATTCGAAACCGGTCGCGTTCTGAAGCGCCTCGAGGGCTGCGCGCCTGTCCGCGGTCGCCAGAGGATCAAGCGCGGCAGCACGAGACCGCAGGTCGACCAAGCCAGCCAGCACGCGGCTGCGTTCGAGTGGATCGGGGTGCCTTGCAACCCTTGCCACACGATCCCGACATCGCGCTAACACCGTCGCGGGCGTCGTGCGCTTAGACTGCGCCGCCAGCCCTCCCACTCATGCTCCGCAGGCCCCCCCATGACGACGCTTTACGACATCCCCCTCAAGACCATCGAAGACCAGCCGACGACGCTGGGCGACTATCGCGGCCAGGTGCTGCTGGTGGTCAACGTGGCGTCCAAGTGCGGCCTGACCAAGCAGTACGCCGCGCTGGAAGCGCTGTACCGCGCCAAGCACGAGGCCGGCCTGGAAGTGCTGGGCTTCCCGGCCAACAACTTCCTGGAGCAGGAGCCGGGCAGCAATGCCGACATCGCCAGCTTCTGCAGCACCGAGTTCGATGTGACCTTCCCGATGTTCTCCAAGATCTCGGTGGCCGGTAACTCGGTGCATCCGTTGTACCAGGCGCTGATCAACGCCCAGCCGGTGGCCGAAGGCGAAGGCCCGCTGCGCGAGAAGCTCGCCGGCATGGACATCAAGGTGAACCCGGCGCCGGGCGTGCTGTGGAACTTCGAGAAGTTCCTGATCGGTCGCGACGGCCGCGTGGTCGCGCGCTTCTCGCCCGACACCGCACCGGATGACGCAGGCCTGCTGGCCGCAGTGGACGCCGCGCTGGCGGCTTGATTCACGCGCATTGCCGGAACAAAAAAGGCCGCCCACCGGGCGGCCTTTTTCATGCAATGCGCGTGGCGATCAGCCGCCGCCCGGGAACATGTTGGGCGTCGGCATCGCGTCCATCGGGACGGTCGGGTTGTCGTCCTCGTCGCGCAGGTAGGCCGGCAGGTCGTCGCTGGCCTTGCCCTTGCGCCGGTTGCGCTCGCCCTCGTCGCTGATCTGGTAGTTGCGGCGCTGCAGCCAGCCGTCGCGGAACAGCGCGTACTCGTCCAGCGCGCCTTCGCGCATCGAGTCGATCGCCATCAGCTGGGTGCGCACGTCCACCAGCTGCAGGCCCTGGGTGAAGATGCGGACCTTGTCGTTCTCGATGCGCTGCACCGGCGAGAACGGCGCGTCGCCGACCAGGCCGAAGGTGTCGCGCACGGTGCGCGGGCCGAACAGCGGCAGTTCGACATAGCGTGACTGCCTCCAGCCCCACACGCCCAGCGTCTGGCCGAAGTCCTCGCTGGTGTTGGGCACCTGGTCGCGGGTGGCCACGTCGAACACGCCGCCGACGCCGGCGGTGGTGTTGATCAGGAAGCGGCCGAAGGCGTCCCAGGCTTCGCCCGGCTTGCCCTGCAGCAGGCTGTTGACCACTGTCAGCGGCTGGCCGAGGTTGTCGAAGAAGTTGTGCACGCCGTTGCGCACCGGGCGCGGCACCACCTTGACGTAGGCGGTGGCCAGCGGCTTGGCCACGCCACGATCGACGACGTTGTTGAAGGCGTGGACCTTGCGGTTCCACTTCTCCCACGGGTCGTAGCTGGGCGGCGCGCCTTCGGCCGGCGGCGGCAGGGTGGGATCGGCGACCGGGTTGTAGATCGCGCTGAAGTCCTGCTCGGCCGCGGTCGGCGGGGCGCCTTCCGGCGCCTGCGTGGCCGGTGCAGCGGCCTGGGCCGGATCGGCGGCAGGTGCGGCTTCGGCCGCGGTCGCCGGCGGGGCGATCACGGTGGAGGCAACCTGCGGCGCGGTGTCGGCCGGCTTGTTGGAGGCACACGCCGCCAGCAGCGCGCTGGACAGCAACAGGGGAGCGAGGTGCAGCGTCTTCATTTCCAAAATCCCTATGGGGAACGGGCGCGCATCAGGCGCATCCGTGGGCAATCAGGCCGGCCGAGCGGCAGGCAGGTAATCCAGTGCCGGCGTCAGCCGGTAGGCCGCGCACAGTTCGGCCAGGCCGGCCGGCGTGCCTTCCACGGCTACCGCCGTGGTGCCGGCGCCGCGCAGGCGCGTGGCCAGCGCCACCAGCAGCGCCAGGCCTGCGCTGTCCAGCGACGGCACGGCGGTCAGGTCCAGCCGCTGCGCGCCCTCAAGCGCGCGCTGGGCGGCCGGCCACAGCGCCTGGGCCGCGGCACGGTCCAGCGCGCCGCGGAACACCAGCGCGTTGCCATCCCGTTGGACCGAAGCCTGGTTCATGGGGATCTCAACGTCCGCCGTTGCTGCCGGAGGCCTGCAGGCGGCCGGCGCGCAGATCGGCGGTGACCTGGGCGATCGACTTGGTCCGCAGTGGGGCGTCGAACTGGTTCTTGAAGGTCTGCACGTAAGAGATGCCTTCGATCATCACGTCGAAGATCTTCCACTGGCCGCCGACGTTGCGCAGCAGGTAATCCACCGGCACCGGGTCGCCGCTCTCGCGCAGCATCTCGCTGGAAACACGCACGCCCTTGTTGTTGGGCAGCGGGGTCTCGGACTTGATGCGCACGCGCAGGCGCTGGTTGAAGTCCAGCAGCGACTGGCCGTAGCGCGCGGTCAGGTTGTCGGCCAGGGCATCGGCGAAGCCGTTGACCTCGGCATCGGACGCGCCGCGGCCATGCAGGCCCAGCACCAGGCGCGCGGCGTAGTTGCCGTCGAAAGCGGTGTTGAACTCGGTCTTGATGAAGGTCTTCAGCGCGGCCGGGTTGGACTTGAACTCGGCGCGGCGCTGCTCCAGCGTGGACAGCACGCGGGTGGCATTGCCCAGCACCAGGGCGCTGGCCGAGTTCTGCGCCGGGGCGGCGGCGGCGGCCGGGGCCTGCGCCAGCACGGCGGTCGGCGCGGTCGCGGCCAGCACGGCGGCCAGGGCGAGGGTGATCATGGAACGCTTCATTGGGTGTCTCCCGTGGGGGCGGCAGGCGCCGGCGCGGCTTGCGCCGCCGGCGGTGTCGCGGAATCGTCGCCGGCAGGCTTGCCACCGCCGCTGAACATGTATTTGCCGACCAGCTGCAGCAGATCCACCGCCGGCTGGGTGTAGGCGATTTCCTGGCCGGGCTTGAGCACGTCCGGGTCGCCGCCCGGGGACAGGCCAATGTAGTTCTCGCCCAGCAGGCCGCTGGTGAAGATGCCGGCCGAGGTATCCGCCGGCAGATCCTTGTACTGGCCGTCGATGCGCAGGGTCACGATCGAGTCGAACTGCTTGGGATCCAGGCTGATGTCGGCTACCTGGCCGATCACCACGCCGCCGATCTTGACCGGCGCCTGCACGCGCAGCTGGCCCAGGTTGGTGAAGCGCGCCTTCAGCTCGTAGCGGCCACCGCCGCCGAAGCCGAAGGAACGGTTGGTCGAGGCCAGCGCCAGCACCAGCAGCGAGGCCAGCGCCAGCAGCAGGAAGGCGCCGACGGCAAATTCGAGTCGTGGTCCGCGTGCGGCCATGGTTATTTCACCTGTGTACGGAACATGGCCACGACCTGGATCGAAGCCAGCTGTTTGTTGAATCCCCGCACATGGATGTGCGGGCTCTTGCGAGGGACTCGCATCATTGAAACAAAAGGGCGGAAAGAACGAAGTTCAGCATCAGCACCAGCAGCGAGCCGTTGACCACCGCGCGGGTGGTGGCCACCGAGGTGCCTTCGATCGTCGGCTCGGCGTTGAAGCCGACATACGAGGCCACCAGCGCTGCAACGCCGCCGAACACGGCCGACTTCAGCAATGCCACGCCGAAGTCGTCCCAGATATCGACGCTGCCCTGCAGCGCCGACCAGAACGTCCCGTTGTCCAGGCCCAGCACCTTGACCGCCTCGAACCAGCTGGCACTGATCGCCAGCGAGCAGAAGAAGCCGGTCAGCAGCGGCACCGTCAGCACCGCGGCCCAGAAGCGCGGCGCGACCGCCTTGGCGATCGGGTCGATGGCCATCAGCTCCAGCGCCTTGATCTGGTCAGTGGCGCGCATCAGGCCCAGTTCGGCGGCGATCGAGCTGCCGGCGCGGCCGATGAACAGCAGCGCGGTCAGCACCGGGCCCAGCTCGCGGTACAGCGACAGGCCCAGCAGCGTGGACAACGCATCGGACGCGCCGAAGGTGGTCAGCGTGCGGTAGCCCTGCAGGGTCAGCACCAGGCCCACGAACGCGCCGCCCACGGCGATGATCGGCAGCGAGCGCGCGCCGATCTTGTAGATCTCGCGCACCAGCTCGGCCCAGAAATCGCGGGTCGGCGTGGACGCACGCAGCACCGAGAGCGAGAACAGCCCGGCGGCACCCAGCGAGCGAATGGAAGCAGCAAACGCCATGACTTATGCGGCCCGCGCCGAAGCGGCGCTGTCGAAGGGAATCGGACCATCGGGCGCGCCGCGCAGGAACTGGCGCACCAGTGGGTCTTCGCTGGCTTCCAGTTCGGCCGGCGTGCCGGAGAACACCAGCCCGCCGTTGGCGATCACCAGCGCCTGGTCGCAGACCGGCATGGTTTCGTGCACGTGGTGGCTGACGATGATGCTGGTCAGGCCCAAGGAATCGTTGAGGCGGCGGATCAGCGACATGATCACGCCCGAGGCGATCGGGTCCAGCCCGGTCAGCGGCTCGTCGTAGATCATCAGCGGCGGGTCCAGCGCCAGCGCGCGGGCCAGCGCCACGCGCCGCGCCATGCCGCCGGACAGCTCGCGCGGGAACAGGCCTTCGGCCGTGCGCAGGCCGACCGCGTTGAGCTTGAGGTCCACCAGCTGGCGGATCAGCGCATCGGGCAGGTCGGTGTGGGCGCGCAGCGGCAGGGCGACGTTCTCGCCGACGGTGAGGTCGGTCAGCAGGCCGTTGCCCTGCAGCAGCACACCGACGTTCTTGCGCAGCTCGCGCAGGGCGCGGGCGCCGCGCGGGATCGGCTGGCCGAACAGTTCCACCGTGCCCGACACCGGGACCAGCTCGCCGGTCAGTGCCGCCAGCAGCGTGGACTTGCCGCTGCCCGACGGGCCCAGCACGGCGGTCACGCTGCCGCGCGGCGCGGTGAGCGTGACATCGCGCAGGATCGTGCGGCCCCCGCGTTCAAGGCGCAGGTCGGCAAGGCGGATGGTCGGTGTGGAGGCAGTCATCGGCAGGGGTGTGGAGGCCTGGTCGGTTTGGGGCGGCGCGCGTGCCGTGGGCAAAACGACGCAACAGCTTCGTTGCCCCGCCCTGAATAAAACCGCACTGGTCAGTATGCTTATTGTGACAGATCGGACACCCTCGCTGGCACGGGCCGAATGTCATGCCCCACGGGACGCGCTGTTGCGCAGGTCTCGCCGGTTGCGACAGGCATGCCGCATCATGGCGCCATGCAGGACGCGCGCCCGGATTTCCGCCTCTATCCCTCCAATTCGCTCGAAGTGCTGGCCGGCCTGCTGGCCGCCGAACTGCGCCAACCGGTGCCGGGACAGTCGATCCTCACGCCCGAAGTGGTGCTGATCCCGCAGGTGGCGATGCGCCGCTGGCTGCAGGCCACGCTGGCGGCCGAACACGGCGTGGCGGCCAACCTGGAGTTCCTGACCCCCGGTGAGTTCGTCGCCCGCGCGCTGGACGCCAACCTCGGCAAGGTGCAGGACGAGCTGGACGCAGCCACCCTGCAGTGGCGCCTGTACGCAGCACTGACCGATCCGGCGCTGCTGGCCCAGCCGCCGCTGGCCGCGCTGCGGGCGTACCTGGCGGACGACGATGCGCTCAAGCCGTGGGCGCTGGCGGGCGAACTGGCCAGCGTGTTCGAGAAATACCAGGCCTGGCGCCGCGACTGGCTGCTGCGTTGGGAGGCCGGGGCGGACCCGCTCGATCCGCAGGCCGTGCTGTGGCGCCACGTGGCGGCCGGGCGCGGCTATCGCGCGCGCCGCATCCAGGACTACCTGGATCGCTTCAGTGGCGAACACGCCGCGCTGCCGGTCGGCCTGCCGCGACGCGTGTTCGCCTTCGCCACGCTCAACATCTCGCCCGACGTGCTGCGCGTACTGGCCACCCAGGCGCGCGTGGGCGCGATGCACTTCTACCTGCCCACGCCGACCCAGTCGTACTGGGGTGACCTGCAGACCCTGGCCGCCAGGCTGCGCGAAGGCCACGCCCAGCCGTTCGGCGATGCCGCGGACGAAAACCGCCTACTGCAGGCCTGGGGCGCGGCCGGCCGCGATTTCATGGCGGTGCTGGGCAGCTACGAGGTGGTGCATCCCTCCGGCGAGATCGCCGCCTACGACGATCCCGAAACCCGTCCCGGCCGCGACGATCGCCTGCTGCACCGGTTGCAGGCCGATCTGTTCCATCGCCGTGGCACGCCCGGCGGCGCGCGGCGCGAGGCGCTGGACCGCGACGATCCCAGCCTGCAGGTCCACGCCTGCCATACGCGCCTGCGCGAACTGCAGGTGCTGCACGACCAGCTGCGCGGCCTGCTGGAAGACCCGCGCTTCGATCCGCCGCTGCAGCCGCGCGAGATCGCGGTGCTGGCGCCGGATATCGATCCCTACGTGCCGTATCTGGAAGCGGTGTTCGGCGGCCGCGGCCAGGACGACCGCATTCCTTACGCGCTGGCCGATACCAGTCCGCTGGCCGGCGAGCCGCTGGCGGAGGTGTTCGTGCGCCTGCTCGGCCTGCCGGTGTCGCGCTTCGGCTTGAACGAAACCCTGGACCTGCTGGCCAGCCCGCCGCTGGCCGAAGCTGCCGGCTTGGATGCGGCGGCGTTCGAGCGCCTGCACGGCTGGCTTCAGCACGCCGGCGCGCGCTGGGGCCTGAATGCCGACCACCGCCAGCAGCACGCCGCGCCGCGCGACGACGCCTACACCTGGCAGTTCGCGCTGGACCGCCTGCTGCTGGGCTACGCCAGCGGCGCGCAGGACGACATCGAAGGCGTCGCGCCGTGGCCGCAGCTGGAAGGCGGCGCGCTGTCGGCGCTGGATGCCTTGATCCGCCTGCTGCGCGTGCTCTCGCGTGCGCAGCAGGCCCTGGGCGAAGCCTTGCCGCCGCAGGCCTGGCGCGAGCGCCTGCTGGCCCTGCTCGATGCATTGCTGCCGCAGGCGCCGTCGGCGCAGACCACGCAACGCGCGCTGGATCGGCTGCGCAAGCTGATCGACGAATTCGCCACCGCCGCGCAGCACGCCGGTTTCGATGCGCCGCTGCCGGCCGAGGTGGTGCGTTCGCACTTCGCCGGCGTGCTGGCCGAAGCCGACACCCGCGCGCCGCTGCTCACCGGCGGCATCAGCGTCGGCCGCATGGTGCCGATGCGCCTGCTGCCGTTCCGCGTGATCTGCCTGCTGGGCATGAACGATGGCGACTTCCCGCGCCGCGATCCTGCCGCTGGCCTCAACCAGCTCACCGCCGAGCTGGGCACCGACAAGCGACGCCACGGCGATCGCTCCACGCGCGAGGACGACCGCTTCCTGTTCCTGCAGCTGTTCGCCTCGGCGCAGGACCTGTTTTATCTCAGCTATCTCGGCGCCGATCCGCGCGATGGCAGCGTGCGCGAACCCTCGGTACTGGTGACCGAACTCATCGCCGCCGCCGCCGACTATCACGCGATGCCGAAGCAGGCCGCCGAGGCGATGACCGTGCGCCATGCGCTGCAGCCGTTCGCGCCGGCCGCGTTCGGCGCCGATGGCGATCCGCGCCGCTTCAGCTATCGCGGCCAGTGGCAGCCGGCCGCCGGCCGTATCGGCGGGCATCGCACCGCGCTCAAGCCGTGGTTCGAACACGCACTGCCAGTGTTGGAGGACGTTGAGAGCGACCTCTCGCTCGACGAGCTGCGCCGTTTCCTCACCGCGCCGGCCGCGCAGTTCCTGCGCCAGCGCCTGGACCTGCGCCTGGCCGAGGAAGCCGAAACCAGTCAGGACATCGAGCCGCTGCTGATGGCCGGCGGCGGGCTGGAAAAGCTGCAGCTGCAAACCGCGGTCTTCGACGCGTTGCTTGCTGGCCACGAGACCGGCCTGTACGAAAAACTACGTGCGCGTGCGCTGCTGCCGTCCGGCCCGCTGGGACGGCGCGAGCTGGACGCGCTGGTCGATGCCACGCGGCCGTATGCCGAGGCGTTGACGGCCTGGCGCGGCGGGGCCGAAGCGACCCCGCAGCTGGTCGAGGTGGAACTGGATGGCGTGCGCCTGCACGGGCGCCTGGCCGGTCTGTACCCGCGCGGCCAGGCGCAGTTGCGTTTCGGCGCGCTCAACGGCCCGGCCGCGATCCGCCAGGGCCTGGACTGGCTGCTGGCCAGCGCCGCCGGCCTGCCGCTGACGCAGGCGCGTTTCCACGACGGCGGCGAAGCCGGCATCGGCCCGTTCGAGCGCGCCCCGCTGCAACAAGACGCCGCTCGCGCCGTGCTGCGCCACCTGCTGCAGCTGCGCAAGGCCGGCCTGCAGGCACCGCTGCCGTTCGGCCCGTACAGCGGGTGGGAATACTTCATCGCGCCCGACGCCGACAAGGCGACCAAAGCTGCCGCCGCCCGCTGGCGCGGCAGCGAGCGCGCCTGGGGCGAAGGCAACGCGGAGAGCTTCCAGCTGGCCCTGCGCGGCCGCGATCCCTTCGCCGACCGCGCCCTGCTGGTTCAGTTCGCCAACACCAGCTTCGATGTCTACCGCGCCGTGGTCGATGGCGTCATCCACGCCGGCTTCGACGACGACCGCCGCTTCGACACCGAAGCCAACGAAGCGGAGGCCGAGGTATGAGCAGCGTGGATCCCTACCTGACCCTGCCACTCACCGGTACGCGCCTCATCGAGGCGTCCGCCGGCACCGGCAAGACCTTCACCCTGGCCACGCTGGTGACGCGGTTGGTGGTGGAGCAGCGCCTGCGCATCGGCCAGATCCTGGCCGTCACCTTCACCGAGGCGGCCACGCAGGAACTGCGCAAGCGCATCCGCGAGCGCCTGATCCTGGCCGCAACCGTCGTGCCTGTCGCCCCTGTGGGAGCTGCTTCAGCAGCGATGGGCCTGGCTGGTGATGTTGCAGATGGGTCGGCTCCCCAGGATCAGCCAGACCTTGAAGAAAGCTCCTCGCTGAAGCAGCTCCCACAAGAGCAGGCTCCACCCGACGAAGCCCCCGATCTCGCCCTGAGCCGCGCGATCATCGCCGCGCATCTGGATGCGACCGGCGAGTCCGCGCAATCCGTGCAGCGGCGCCTGCAGCAGGCCGCCGACGAAATCGATCTGGCCGCGATCTTCACCATTCACGGCTTCTGCGCGCGCGTGCTGCGTGAGCACGCGCTGGAATCCGGCCAGACCTTCGCCCCGCCCGAGCTGCTGGCCAGCGATCGCGAACTGCGCGATGAACTGGCCGCCGACCTGTGGCGCGTGCATGCGGCCGAACCGGGTGACGCGCAGGCCTTGCTCGGCCTGTGGAAGGAGGGCCCGCAGGCGCTGTCGCGCGACCTGTCCAAGCTGTTCGCCCCGCCACGGCTGCTGCCCGCGCCGACACCGCGCGACGCCGGCGACGATCCCGAGGCCGCGCTGCACACCGCCGCGCGCGCGCTGGCCGAGACCTTCGCCGCGCATGGCGAGACCTTCCTCGCCGATCTGCTCGCTGCCGTCGAAGCCAAGGTGCTGCACGGCGGCAGCTACAAGGCCAGCTGGCTGCAGCCGCTGTGGATGGAGCTGCATCACTGGTGCGCGGCGCAGCGCTGGTCCGCGCCACTTAGCCCGCGCCTGGCCGCGCTCACCGCCGATGCGCTGCAGGCCAAGACCAGCGTCAAGCACGCCGGCCGCACGCCGACCTCGCCACTGTGCGAGGTGATCGCGCTGTACCTGACTGCCCTGGCCGATGTGCAGGTGGCGCGCGAAGCCGAGCGCGTGCGCCTGCTGCATCGCATCCGCGACGACGCGCGCACGCGCCTGGCCTTGCTCAAGCAGCAGCGCCGCGTACAGACCTACGACGACCTCATCGACGGCGTGGCCAACGCGCTGGAAGGCCCGCACGCCACCGCGCTGGTACAGCGCCTGCGCGCGCAGTACGCGATCGCGCTGGTCGACGAATTCCAGGACACCGATCCGCGCCAGTGGAGCATCTTCCACACCGTGTTCGGCGATGCCGAGGTCACGCGTGCGCTGGCGTTGCCGCCGGCGCTGTTCCTGATCGGCGATCCCAAGCAGGCCATCTACGGCTTCCGCGGCGGCGATGTGCAGACCTACCTGGCCGCGGCCAGCTTGGCCGAGCCGGCGCCACCGCTGGACCGCAACTTCCGCTCGCGTCCCAGCGTGCTGTCGGCGATCGAAGCGCTGTACACGCAGGCCGGCGAGGGCGCCTTCATTGAAGCCGGCATCCACTTCCATCACGTTGCGCCCGGCACCCAGCGTGTCGATGCCGACTACCTGCGCGATGGCGCGCCCGCACCCGCCTTGACGCTGTGGCAGGCGCCCGCGCCGCCGCTGGACGACAAGGGCAAGCAGAAGCCGTGGAGTGCCGGCGATTCGCGCACGCTGGCCACCGCGGCCTGTGTGCAGGCGATCCATGCGGTGCTGACCGACGCCCGCGCCGGGCGCGCGCTGCGCAACGGCAAGCCGATCCAGCCGGGCGATATCGCGGTGCTGGTGCGCAAGCACGGCGAGGCCACGCGCATCCAGCAGGCCCTGGCGGCGGTCGGCATTCCCGCCGTGGCCGCGGGCAAGCAGAGCCTGTTCGCCACGCCCGAGGCGCACGAACTGCTCACCCTGCTGCTGGCCCTGCTGCACACCGCCGACGATGGCCGCCTGCGCGCCGCATTGGCGACCGTGCTGCTGGGCGTGGATGCCAGCGGCATCGCCGCGCTGGAAGCCGATGGCGACGCGCATCGCGCCTGGCAGCTGCAGGCGCTGGACTGGCGCGAACGCGTGCAGCGCGGCGGTCCGCTCGCCCTGGTCAGCGACCTGTGCGCGGCGCAGGCCGAGCGCCTGCTGGGCCTGCTCGATGGCGAGCGACGCCTGACCAACTACCTGCAGCTGGGCGAACTGCTGCAGCACGCGCAGGCACGCGCGCTCGGCCTGCATGGCCTGGTCGACTGGCTCGGCCAGCAGATCAACGAGGCCGACAGCGACGACGAAGCCCAGCTGCTGCGCCTGGAGTCCGATGCGCGCCGCGTGCAGATCGTCACCCTGCACAAGTCCAAGGGCCTGGAATACCCGCTGGTGTTCCTGCCGTTCGTGGGTATCGGCGGCAAGGCGCCCGATCCGGGCAACGCCTGCGTCGTGCAGGACGCGGCACGCACGCGCGTCCTGCACTGGAAGCTGCAGCCCGACACCTCCGGCTGGACCGCCGCGCGCGCGCAGTGGATCGACGCACAACGTGCCGAAGACGCGCGCCTGCTCTATGTCGGCCTGACCCGCGCCGAACACGCGCTGTGGATCGCCACTGGCCACTTCTACAACGCCAAGCAGACCGCGCTGGCGTCGATGGTGGAGGACCTCGATACGCTGGCCGCACAGCCCGGCATCGTGGTCGAAGCCGGCGCGATGCCGACGCAACCGGCGTGGTTGTCGCCCGAGGCTGAAGCCGCGCCATCGCAGGCGCGAAGCGTCGCACGCACGCTCTCACACGACTGGTGGGTCTATAGCTTCACCCAGCTGGCCAACGCCGACAGCGGCGCCGAATCGGCCGCCAGCACCACCACGCTCGCCGCGGCGGGCGGCAACGACGAGCCTGCCGGTGAAGCCGATGCCGATGCACCGCAGCCGACGGAAGTGTTCGATCCGCGCTTTGCCGGCAACCGCTTCGGCGTGGTGATGCATGACGCGCTGGAGCGCAGCGACTTTGCGCTGTGGCGGCACTGGCAGGCCGGCGATGCCGCGCCGCCAGCCGAGGTGCCGGTGATCGAAAGCGCGTTGCGCGCCGGCGGTTATGCCGCAGACGAACTCGAGGACGGCCTCACCGTGCTCACCACGCTGATCGGCCAGACGCTCACCGTCGCACTGCCCGAGGGCGTGCGCCTGTGCGATGTGCCGGAACAAGATCGCCGGCCGGAAATCGAGTTCCAGTTCGCCCTGCAGCCCACCGCGGTCGAGGCGCTGCTGCGCCTGCTGCACGCGCACGGCGTGGTGCGCGAACGCCACAGCTTCGGCCTGCGCCGCGAGCTGGAAGGCCTGATGACCGGCCTGATCGATTTGACCTACTGCCATAACGGGCGCTGGTACGTGCTGGACTACAAATCCAATCGCCTGCCCGCCTATGACGGCGCCGCGCTGCAGCGGGCGATGGCCCACAGCGAGTACGACCTGCAGGCGCTGATCTACACCCTGGCCCTGCACCGCTGGCTGCGTTTCCGCCTGCCCGACTACGACTACGCGCGCGATTTCGGCGGCATCCGCTACCTGTTCTGTCGCGGGCTGGATGCGACGCGCGAAGCGTCACCCGGCGTGCATGCGCAGGCGTTCGCGCCCGAACTGATCGACGCGCTGGATGCGTTGTTTGCCGGCCATACGGCGGAGGCAGCATGAGCAGTAACTTGCAAATGTCAGTACGCGCAAGGTATCTCGCGTTGCCGCTTAAGCCCCTCTCCCACCGGGAGAGCTCGAAGTCGCGGCGAGTGACTGAGAGGGGTGAGGGTTGGGGCGAAGCCTCGCGCAACCTGATATCGCTTGGCTTCGCCCCCTCGGTCACTCGCCGTGACCTCGAGCCCATCCGCCCTTCGGGCACCTTCCCCCGGAGGGAGAACGGCAAAGCGCTGCGTTCCGCACCGACGCTTGAAGGGCGGTGGATGGCGGCGCCTTCCACGCAGGATCAAACCGCATGAGCCTCCTCAACGACCTCATGCGTGCCGGCGTCCTGCGCACGCTGGATCACGCCTTCGCCCAGAGCCTGCGCCGGCTCGATCCCGATACGCCCGATGAGGTGCTGGCCGCGGCCGCGCTGGCTTCGCTGGCCGTCGCGCAAGGCCATGCCGGTTTCGATCCGGCGCGTCCGCAGTTGCTCACCGAGGCGCAGATGGCCTGGCCCGGCGCCGCGCAGTGGCAAACCGCCATCGCCGGTTCACGCTGGGTCGCCCAACCCGGCGCCGCGCAGGATGTCTCGGACACCACCACGCCGCTGGTGAGCGAGCACGGCCTGCTCTACCTGCGCCGCTATCGCGAGTACGAACGCCGCCTGGCCATGCAGCTGCAGCACATCGCCGCGCAGCCGCTGCACGCGGGCGGCACGGCGGACGTGGCCGAGGTGTTCGCCTTGCTGTTCCCCCACGCGCGCAGTGGCGAAGACCGCCAGGCGCGTGCGGCCGCCCTGGCCTTGCGGCGCGCGTTGCTGCTGGTCACCGGCGGTCCCGGCACCGGCAAGACCACCACGATCACGCGCCTGCTGGTGCTGCGCATCGCCCAGGCGCAGCGCGCCGGCATCGTCTTGCCGCGCATCGCGCTGGCCGCGCCCACCGGCCGCGCCGCCGAGCGCATGGCCGAAAGCCTGCGCAAGGCCGCCGCGGCCATCGTCGCCAGCGGCGTAGACGCGGCGCTGTGCGAGGCGCTGCCCGACAGCGCCAGCACCCTGCATCGCCTGCTGGGCACCATTCCCGATGCGCCCACCTTCCGCCACACCGCCGATAACCCGCTGCCGTTCAACGTGATCGTGGTGGACGAGGCCTCGATGGTCGACCTGCCACTGATGTGCAAGCTGGTCGAAGCCGTGGCCGATGGCACCCAGCTGATCCTGCTGGGCGATCCGGACCAGTTGCCCTCGGTGGAAGCTGGCGACGTGCTCGCCGCGATCCTGGCCGCGGCTGGCCCCGGCGATGCGCTGTCCGCCGACGATGCGCGTGCGTTGCAGCCGTTGTTGGGTGACGCCGTACCGATGGCCGATCACGCCGGCGGCCTGCACGGCCACCGCGTGCAGCTGCTGCGCGGCTATCGCCAGGATGCGGATTTCGACCTGGCGCCGCTGGCCGTGGCCACGCGCGAGGGCGATGCCGAGCGCGCGCTGTCGCTGCTGCGCGGCGACACCTTGCGCGGCGTCCACTTCCACGAGGACGTGCTGGATCCGCTGGAAACGCAGCGGGCGCTGTTCCTCGCGCATTGGCGCGCGCTGGCCGATGCGCCCGATCCGGCCACCGCCCTGCAATCGGCCCAACGCCTGCGCCTGCTCACCGCCGTGCGCGAAGGCCCGCAGGGCGCGCGCGGCTTGAACGCCCGCATCGAGGAGCTGCTGTCCGGTCGCCGCATCGGCAGCGCGCCCAGCTACTTCCACGGCCGCCTGCTGCTGGTGACGGAAAACAGCTACCGCCATCGCCTGTTCAACGGCGACATCGGCATTTGTTTGCGCGATGGAAGCGGCGCGCTGATGGCCTGGTTTGCCGGAGGCGAGGACGGCGGCGTGCGCCCGTTCCATCCCTCCGCGCTGCCCGCGCACGAGAGCGCCTTCGCCATGACCGTGCACAAGGCGCAAGGGTCCGAGTTCGACGAGGTCTGGCTGCAGCTACCGCGCAATGACAGCCGCGTGCTGTCGCGCGAGCTGGTCTACACCGCCCTCACCCGCGCCCGCACGCGCCTGCACGTGGCCGGCAACGCGCAGGTGCTGCGCGATGCGCTCGCGCGCCACGCCGTGCGCATGTCGGGCTTGGCCTGGCGGTTGGGAGAACGCGATCGTTCCCCCACTGCAGACCCGCTTCCAGAAGCGATGACACCCGTCCAGGGCGCGCTGTTCTAAAGACGGGCAGCGCTTGTCGACAGGCCGCAGGGGCTATCCAGCGCCATCGGGCCAACCGCCGTCATCCCCGCAAACGCGGGGACCCAGCGACGTTGCTTTCAGATCATCAGTCCCGCTCGCGCGCCGGATGCGCGCAACCGCATTACTTCCCCGCGGCCCGCATCTCCGCCGCCTTCTGCGCCAGTTCCTTGAGCTTCAGTACGCGAGCGTGCTCGGCGCGCTTGAGGGCTTCGCGGGCTTCCTTGATGACTTCGTGCGCCAGGTTCTGGTTGGTGTGGTGGCGCTTGGCGTCGATGGCCGCGTCCAGCCGTTGCTGGGCACCGGCGACCGCCTTGTCCACGCGATAGCGCGGGTCCTGCGTGTTGGTGGTCAACGGTGGGTCGTACTGTCGCTTCATGGGCACGTCTTCTTGATCAGGGCGCCACCATAGCCAGCTTGGCCCGGCACCGCACGCTTCCATGCCGTGGCGCGTGCAGCGCGGTGCGGTGAAGTCAGCGCGCCGTGCGCGGCGCAGACCCGCCCATCCGTGGCGCACGGCCGTCGCCGGGACGGCGTTCCTGTCGATGCGTTATCCCCACCCAAGCGGGAATTCCATGGCGTGCGCGATGCGTGTCGCGTCGTCCATCAAAGCGAGGCCCGCATGGCGGGCCTCCGGGTGGTGCGCTTACTTGGTTTCGACGCGCTGGTACTGGTCGCTGCCGGTGTTGAGGTGGCCGTTGGCCTCGTCGATGGCAAAGCTGACGGTCTCGCCGTCGTTGTTCACCTGCAGCGCGCCGTCCTTGTAGACCGCCGGGTAGCTGTCGGTCTTGGGCTTGCGGCTGAAGAACTTCGGCGTGGTGCTGCGGACCATGAAGCCCTCGCCATTGCGCTCGATGTCCATCGTCTCTTCCGCCGTCTGCACGTTGACCCAGTGCCCGACGAACTTCTCGCCCTCCACCTTGGCGCAGCCGGACACCAGCAACGCCGTGGCCAGTGCGGCCCCCATCCACTTCATCATCGTGTGTTCTCCGTCAGTTGAGCTGGCGGAGAGGATGCGGTTAGCAGCATGTAGGGGGAGTCAATGCTTCCACTTTTAAGGGGTTTGGGCGTTCGCCGCTTCCGCCTCTCTCAGCTCTTTGGCGCGGCGAGCCCTTCTTAAGGGCCGACCACCATCTCCGATAGCCCTCAAAAGTCCAGGCTGAATTTTGTCGCGATCAATTCGGCCTGCGTTAATGGCATCCTCAATCTCTACGGCGACCTCCCACATGCCTAGCCGGTGCTTCTTATTAGATTTAAGGCACGCAACTATTAAATCGTTCAAGCTAGTGAGCTTAAGCCCAACAAGATCCACGTGCTCAGCATTAACTATCTGGGAGGGCGTTTCACCCGCCTTTGGATCAATGGCCAGACCAATATTCTGAATGGCAGCATGGTCGATTTGGCACCATTCGGCGTCATCGAGTGTCTTTCTAGACGCCGAAAGTGCTACCGCTATTTCAGGAGCTGATGGGCCATTGTTAGATAATTTGTAAAAAGATATGCGCCCTTCGTCTGGCGACACCTCAAAATTCTTTGCAGTCGATGCACATACATGTTCAGGTCCAAATTGATCGTCCTCAGGGCGATCAAAGGGTATGTTTTTCGTCAGTGATCTTACCAATTCCATGCGCTTCCCCAATAGCGTTAATAGCATTTTCTATTGCTTTTTGTGCTTCCTTGCTTTCGGAGAACTTTAGGGAGTTCTTAAGAACCGCTATTGCGCCTATGTCTCCAATTTCGCCAAGGGTATGTGCCGCAGCGATTTGTTGCTGCTTCGCTCCCATAATTAAGGATGACGAAAGTATCTGAGTTACTCGGCTTAAATCTAAGTCATCCGAAATTAGGCTTAAATATCTTAATGCTGCCGATTTAACCTCGGATGTCACATATTTTGAGTGTGTCTGCAGTACGGCATCCAACGCCTCGAGTTTCTCTCGGCTATTTTTCAAGTTTGCCAGCTGGGAATCGGAGCTTTGGTGGAGTGCTCGATCTATTACTTCAAAACGTTCGCCATAGGCTAGGTTTTCATGAGACGCCTTAGAGAATTCGAAAAACAATTTCTTCGTGATTCTTTGTGATAAAGACTCGGCAGGGTTGGAAATCTGACTTGTAGGAAATCTTATTTCCGGATTAATTGCGTTTATTCTGAATCCCAGGTCAAAATTGAGTGCGGCCTTGGCGACAGCTAGCGCAGCCTTAGATACATTCAAATTTTTGTTTTTGGGAACTAATGAAGTTAATGTGCTTGGCTCGCCGCCCAAGGGATTTTGGGTTTTTATTCCTGTTCCGGACTGAAGTTCGTCCTGGTTCTTAATTTTTGATTCCATCGCCAATCTCCAGAATTTCCAGAGTCATCTCTTTAAGGCTTTCTAGCAAGGTTATGCATTCCTCTCTCGAGATTGGTCGAGGAAGATCTGCCGGCGTTGATAGATCTAGCTCACATCCAGCCTCATGGATTTCAATTCCGGAACTTGTCGAAAAAATTACTTGGCCTGCAAGGTTAGGCTGAGCTTGAAGCTGAGCGCCAAGAAGCGCCACTCTTGCTGACCATTTCGAAATGCGATTTATTTTTATTTTTTCGCCAGACAATTCATGGATTTTCCAGCGATTTATTTGATATAAGAATTCGCTTGAATTATCGCCGTCGATGGTTACGTTGGGGAGAAATTCTTGGAGAATCCTGTAACTCTCCAGCCTATCTTTAGATGGAATTCCCCACGCGCCACCTAGTGCCATTCTAGAGAATGAATGATTCGTGCCTGAGAAAAAATTAATCAATCGCCCAGTCATTATGTCTAGCACTTCGTGTGCCGATCCTAAGCTGGCAAAGCTCTGGTCGACTTGCTCACCTTCCCATATCCAATCAAGGCGATTGGGCGATGAACGAAATTGAATCTTCCCTGTGCCAAACGATCCAATTTCGATGTTGCTCGCCTCGTTCTTGAGCTGGACTCTGGTTTCCGGCTCTACCGAAAAAACCGATTCGAGCCCCGCCTCGGCAAGTGGAACAGCGGCATTGGTGAACAGGGTTATACGAAGTTGCCTCGCCTGCCAATTTTCCAAGCCATGCATGCGCTGATCCTTTAAGAAGTTATGACGCTAAGTTGGCTGGTCTTAAGCCAACCGGGAGGAAATAGTACCAACACATGGGTTGTTCGAGCAGAAGCTACAGCTGTCGGATAAGGGGCGAAGTTTGCTTATCCGGATGCGGGGCACTTCGGACTACAGCCGACGGATCGCGGATCCACCTGTAAAGATGTGCTTCAAGCTGTCCCCATGGCATTTTGAGTGCCGACTGTGCCTAAGGCTTCTACTCGCCCTGCGGTTTGTTTGGCGACGCAACTTGCAGCCGCAGAGTTGACAAGCCAGCGTGATGGTCGAGGGCGATGTTGCTTTAACAGGAACGAGCACCGGTTCGGTTTGAAGTAGATGCCGAGGTGGCACCGAATCAGCTCTCTGGGCTGCCCGAATCATCTCCAGCATCTACGCACCCCCATCAACTCAATCGGCTTGCCCTGGGCAAAGCGCTCGGCGTCTTTTGTATAGCGGCCGATGCAGACGATCTTCACCGCGTGGGCCTGGTGATGGGCGAGCAGGCCTGCCATTTCGCGCACGATGCTGACGCCGACCTGCTGGCGCCTCCATTGCTTGCATTGCACCAGCGTGCGGCGGCCGTCCTTGCGCAGGATCAGGTCGATGCCGCCATCGGCGCCGCCCAGGCCCGTTTCCTCGACGGCATAGCCTTGTCGGCGAAACGCTTCGCCGACCAGTAGTTCGAACTGCCGCCAACCGCCCTGGCTGAGGCTTTCAAGATCGGTGCGCGTGTCCAGCAGCTTGCGGCGATGGCGGCTGCCGATGAAGGAGGCCAGTGCGCCGATCCAGCACACGGCCAGCACCAGCCACGCCAGCGGGGTGAGCATCGCGCCCGCGCCTTGATAAAAACCCTGCGCCACCGTCCCGCCCTGATGTCCCATCCATGCGGTGAAGCCGTAGCGCACCGCGATGAACCCCACGATGCCGACCACCACGCCCACAGGCCACGGCCATGCCGCGACCACGTCGATTCCGTTCTGCTGACCCCTGCGTCCCATGCAAGAAACTCCCGTTCCTGCCTGAACGATAACGGCCAGCGCCCGCGTTGTCAGCGGTGAACGGGATTGTCCGGGGTGAAGCGATGGCGCGGGCTTGCGGGAATCAAGCGGTATCGGAGTTGCGAGCGTGGGTTGCGATCACGCGGCGAGGCGTTGTCGCCGATGACTCAGCGATACGGCCCCGGGCCCTTCCACATCAGTTCGCCCTGCTTGTAGACGGCGGACATGTTGATGATCTCGCGGGCATCGCCAATCGACTTGGCTTCGGGCGAATCGGGATCGAGGGCGCGGCATTTGCCGGAGCCGCGGCGCAACGCGATATCCAGCGAGCAGGCCATGTAGTAGCGCGTGCCGGGCAGGGGGATGGCGAATTCCTTCATGCCCTGCGCCATCCAGGCGCGCACCTTGGCCTCGGTGGTGGTGTCGTAATAGACCTGGTAGCCGCCCAGCTCCAGGCTGCTGCCGGCGGTGTTCATGTCATTGCGGTTGCCGCGGCTGGGCGCGGGTGCGCTGCCCAGGCCCATGTCGTCGGGCGCGGTGTCCTGGGCGAGCGAGCCGGGCGGGCGGCCCCAGGTGGCCGAACGATTCGGGCTGGGCGGCGGCGGGTTTTCCGGCGTCTGGGTCGGCTGCGGCGGGCGCTGGGAGCGGGTCGGCATGGACCAGCTATCGGCCGCGGTGGTGGTGGGGATGGGATCGGTGTCGTCGGGCACCGGGTCGGCCGCGTGCTGCACCAGCGTGGTCTGCACGCGCGGGGCGGCGGGCTTCTTCTGCACGGTGGGTTGCTTGGGGCGCTTGGGCGTGGGCGGCGTCTGGCTGCGCGTGGGCGGCGGGCTGGGCGGGGCGTCGGTGGCCGGATCGGTGGTGGCGCCGAGGAATTCCATGCGGATCCGGCCGCCGGCCGCGCCGCCCTGCGGGGCGGTGATCACCGGCAGCGAGGCATGCATGAGGATGTAGAACAGCAGCACATGCAGCAGCGCGCTCAGCAGCGCGGCGATCCATGACTGGAAACGTTCGGTCTTCGAGTTGGCCCGGCCTGCCGCGGGTGTCGACGCGCTGCTCATGCCATCGGGGCGTCGATGTTGCGGGACTTCATGCGGGGTCTGGCGCGTGCAGCGGGTGGGGTGCGCGCATCGTAACGCGTACGCGCGGCGGTGCTGTTGTCGGCGTTGCCGGATGCGTCAGGCGCTGGCGATTTGTCGGCATTCGTTCAGCACCAGGGCACGCAGCCAGCGGTGGCCAGCGTCGTCGTGCAGGCGCGGGTGCCACATCTGCGAGACGGTGATGCCTTCGAGGGCGAGGGGCAGCGCGAACACGTGCAGCCCTTCACTGGCGTGCTGCGGCTGGGCCTGCGCATAGGACGCCGGCACCAGCGCGATCAGGTCGCTGTCGCGGGCGATGGCCAGCGCGGCGGGGAAGCCGGGCACCACCGCGGCGATGCGGCGTTCAAGGCCGAGTGCGGCCAGCGCGGCATCGACCGGGCCGTGTTCACGTCCGCGCCGCGAGGCCACCACATGGCCGAAGCCGAGGTAAGCCTCTACGCCGACCTGCGCGGCGGCAGCCAGTGGATGCCCGGTGCGGACCACGCCGACGAAGCGATCGCGGAACAGCGCCTGCACGCGCACCTCCGGCCCCATCGCATCGAGCACGCCGATTTCCAGATCGACCTGGCCCTCGCGCAGTGGCGTGGCGGACTTGCGCGCCTTGTGCACGAAGCGCAGCTGCACGCCGGGCGCGACCGCGGCGACGGCGCGGATCAGGCGCGGGCCGAAGGCTTCGACGAAGCCCTCGTTGGTGCGCAGGGTGAAGCGGCGCTGCAGGGTGGCCAGGTCCAGTTCGGCCGGCGGCGGATGCAGCACCGCGCGCGCGTCCTGCACGGCGGCGTGGGTGCGCTCGCGGATGCTGTCGGCGTAGGGCGTGCGCACCATCTCGCGGCCGGCGCGCACCAGCAGCGCATCGCCGGTGGTCTCGCGCAAGCGGGTGAGCGCGCGGCTCATCGCCGAGGGGCTCAAACCGAGCGCGCGTGCGGCGCCGGCGACGCTGCCGGCGCCGAGCAGGGCGTCCAGCGCGATCAGCAGGTTCAGGTCGGGATCGGACACGTCTGCTCCGTGGATCGTGCGGCAAGGCCGTGCGTGGCGCGCAATATATCAATGCGCCCCACGCGCCTTCCGGATCATGTGCTGCGTGGGTACGGTGATCCGCACTGACGCAAGGGATCGAGGCGATGCGCCTGAAGATTCCGCGTCGTTCGTGGAGTTCGAGATGACCAAGCAATCTGCTTCCAACACCGTGCTGCTGATCGGCGCGTCCCGCGGCCTGGGCCATGCGATGGCCTGCGAATACCTGCAGCGCGGCTGGCGCGTGATCGCGACCGGCCGCGCGCAGTCCACCGATTCACTGGCGCGATTGGCGCTGCAACATCCCGATGCGCTGCGCGTGGAGACGGTGGACATCACCGTGCCGGACGAGATCGCCGCGTTGCGCGCGCGGCTGGAGGGCGAGGTGATCGACCTGCTGTTCGTCAATGCGGGCGTGACCAATGCGGATGAGGAGACTACGGCGACGGTCTCCACCGAGGAATTCGTGCGGGTGATGGTGACCAACGCGCTCAGCCCGCTGCGCGTGGTGGCCGCGTTCGAAGCCCTGGTGCCGGCCAGCGGCACGATCGGGGTGATGTCCTCGGGCCAGGGCAGCCTGGCCAACAACACCAACGGCGCGCACGACGTGTATCGCGGCAGCAAGGCGGCGCTGAACATGTACATGCGTAGCTTTGCCGCGCGCCACGCCGACGACCCGCGCACCTTGCTGCTGATGGCGCCAGGTTGGGTGCAGACCGACATGGGCGGCCCCGGCGCGCGCCTGACCATCGCCGACAGCATTCCGAACCTGATGGACACCATCACCGCGCAGTCCGGCACGCCGGGCCTGCAGTACCTGGATTACCTGGGACGGACGGTGCCGTGGTGAGGCGCGCTGCGTCCGTCGATCGACCGACCGGACGCTTCAACGGGCCTGCGACAAACCTTCCAGATAGGCGCGCAGGTGATCGGGCAAGCCCCGGAACCAGGCGTCTTCCTGGCCGGGCGCCGGCAGGAGCTGGCCGAACTCGGCCATGTGCGCAGGCGCAAGCTCGTTGAGATAGACCCAGATGGAACTTGCAGGCCATCCGGCCAACGCGGCGACCTGGTCCACGATGCCGGTGATGAGCGCTTGCAGCTGGTCTTCGCTGCGACCTTTGCGGATATGGCCGTAGACCAGCACGTTGTCCTGGGCGACCGGCTGGCCGCCGATGAAGTAACTGCCGGCGTCCACCACCTGGAAGATGACCTCGGCGAAATAGGTCTGCGCGCCGGTCACCTCGTGGTGGATCCGGGTGATGGCCTGGGCGAGGGCTGCCTTGGTGTCGGGATCGAATCCGGGGGCGGTGCTGGTGACGAAGTAGGTGGGCATGGGCGCTTTGCAGAGGTCCGGGGCGACAGCAGAGCGCATCGTTGGCCGCGCTGTCATCGTGCAGTGCGGAAGGCCAATCGATCTTTCACGCGTGCAGGTTGGCGGCTGGGTGGATCGCGGCTTAGACGCCGGCGACGCCCGTGGCGGGCACGGGTTCGACCGCGGCGCTGGCCGCCGGGTCGTACCAGAACGGGATCAGGTATTCGCGTTCACGCCTGGCGCCGCGCTGCGTGCTGCCGGCGTTCCACAGCAGGCGCAGATCGTGCCGGCCAGGCGCCTTGCCCTGCAGGTCGAGATAGCCGACCAGGCCGCGCAGGCCCAGGTCGCGACGCTCCATCGGCACGAAATTGGCCAGCGCGATGGGTTGGCCATCCAGGGTCACGGTCCAGAGGTTGGCCAGGCAGGCCACGGCCTGGTCGGCGGCGGCGCGGCCTTCGGCACGGTTGCGGCCATGGTCCAGCGCAGGGCACAGGTCCTTGGCCAGGGCGTTGTCCAGGCGCGGGCGATGCGGGATGAAGACGCGCAGTTGGCTGTCCTCGATCCGGTCCGAAGGGATCATCGGATAACGCAGCATCACATCGTCCGGGCCGCGCATGGATTCGTAGTGCGCGCTGAGCATGCCGTGGTCCACCGCCTCGCTGGTGACCACGCGGTAGCGGCTGAGCATGGAGAAGCTGGCCGACGAGAACACATACGCGCCGCCGAACACCATCGCAAAACAGATCACGAAGAAATACACCGCGCTGAAGCCGCGATTGCCCAGATTGCTCTGCAGGGTGAACTGCACCGGCGCGCCCAGGCGCTGCAGGGTGAGGGCGGAAAACATGCGCAGCAGGCCGTGCGCCACGCGGCGCAAGCCCTGGGTGGGTTGGCCGCGCTGATCGCGTTGGCCGATGCGCTTGTCCAGCAGCATGATCGCCACGCCGCTGATGAGGAAGGCCACGTACGGCACGGCGAAGGCGATGAAGGTGGCGCGCTCGCTGTCTTCGAACAGCAACCCGATCAGCGTGCCGGGAATCAGCAGCGCCAGGCCGATCACGCCGGTCCAGGCCAGCGTCATCGCGATCAGGATGGTCATGGAAAACAGCACCGAGGCGGTGCGGTCGACGCGGTCGATGACCTCGCCCAGGTCGCCGATCAGGCGGTGATAGAACCCGCGCGAGACCGGGCCCATCGCCGCCAGGCGATCCCAGCGGATGCCTTCGGGGAAATGCGACTTCAACCCGACCAGGCCGACCCAGTAGCCACGGATGGCCAGGTGGACCACGAACGCCGAGCCCAGCGCGTAGCACAGCCCCACGCCGATGTTGAAAGCGAACTGCAGCAAGTACCAGGTGCTGCCGTCGGCATGGATCTCGCTGCCGGTCCACGCCTCGAACAGGCGCGCCGGCACGGTGAGCAGGGCGAAGGCGAGCAGGCCGGAGATCAGCAGCTCGAGTTCATCGGTACGCTCGCGCAGGCGTTCGAAACTGATACGGCGGCCGGCCGGCTGCAGGCTGTCGCCGTCGGCGGATTCGTGCTGGTTCATCCTGAACTCCCCTATTCAGGTGCGGAGTCTAGCCGCCCGCGCGACCCGGCGCGCGACTCTGCTAGCGTGCGCGTCCTGTCCCTGCGTGCAGTGAGTACCTGCGATGCCCAAGGCCCCTGCGAACGTGCGCTTCAAGGCCAAACTGCTGCGACCCGCATTGCCGGCCGATGCGACGTGGAGCTTCCTGCTACTGCCCCCCGCGGCCAGCGCCAAGCTGCCCACGCGCAGCATGGTCTCGGTCGAAGGCACGCTCGGCGAGGCGCCGTTCCAGGCCACGCTGGAACCGGACGGGCAGGGCAGCCACTGGCTGAAAGTGGAAGACGACCTGCGCGCCGCCGCGGGCATCGCGGTCGGCGACACGGTCGCACTGGCGATCGCGCCGATGGCCGAAGAACCCGAACCCAAGGTGCCCGCCGACATTCGCGAAGCGCTGGACGGCCATGCCGCCGCACGCGCGACCTGGGACGACATTACGGCCATCGCGCGGCGCGACTGGATCTACTGGATCGTCTCGGGCAAGAAGGCCGAGACCCGCATCAAGCGCATCGGCGTGGCGCTGGACAAGCTGGGCAAGGGCAACCGGCGCGCGTGCTGCTTCGATCGCTCGGGCATGTACAGCAACAGCCTGAGCGCGCCCAAGGCCGCGCCCTGAGCGCGCGGTGCTTCAGCCGGTGCTGAGCGCCTGGGCGATCGGCGTGTCGCCATCGATGAAATCCAGCGTGCGGCCGTAGGTCGCCAGGTCCGGTAGCACCGCGGCGATCACCTGTGCGACGTTGCCGCGCGAGGTGGCGCCGTGTTCGCTACCCGGATCAAGCTGGATGCGGCCGCTGGGCGCGTCCAGCGTCAGCCGGCCCGGGCCGAGGATGGTCCAGTCCAGCGTGCTGTCGCGCAGGTGGCCATCGGCCGCGGCCTTGGCCTGCGCATAGGGGAAGAAGCCATCGTCCGGGGTGAGGTGCTGGTCGCGGCCGGAGGTGATGTAGGAGACCATCACGTAGCGGCGCACGTGCGCGCGCCGGGCGGCGTCCATCGAGCGGATCGCCGCATCGCGGTCCACCGCATAGGTGCGCGCGGCATCGCCGCCGCCGGCACCGGCCGACCACACCACCGCATCGTGGCCGGCGAGCTTGCCGATGAGGGTGTCCAGGTCGGCGTGTTCGATATCGAAGACCACCGGCGTGGCGCCATCGGCGGCAACGTCATCGGCGTGGGCGGGATTGCGGATCACCGCGCTGACCTGGTGGCCGGCCGCGGTGAGCAGCGGGATGAGCAGGCGGGCGACCTTGCCGTGGCCGCCGATGATGAGGATGTGGGACACCTCGACTCCTTGCGTAACGAATCTGCCGCCAGTGTCACCAGGCCAGCCTGAAGCTACCGTCGCGGTGGCGCGTTGACCGCCATGCGGGACTTCCGGCCCACGTCGTCGCGCCCGTAGCGGTGCTACGGTTGAAAGCTGTCATTTCCGTCATCTTGCTGGAGCCCGTCATGTCCTTCGCCCGCCGCGCCGCTGTTGCCCCGGTGATCCGTCCCCGCACCCGCCTGGCCGCCGCGCTGGGCCTGGTGCTGCTGGCCAGCACGGCCGCGGCGCAGGTGGTGCGCAAGGCCGAGGTGCCGCCGCCGCAGGACGTGGCCTATCCGGGCCAGATCGCCCTGGCCGTGGACGCCAGCGACACCACGCAGGGCATCTTCCGCGTGCATGAATCCATCCCGGTGCAGGCCGGCAAGGTCACCCTGCTGTACCCGGAATGGATCCCCGGCGCGCATTCGCCCAGCGGCCCGATCGCCCAGCTGGCCGGCCTGAAGTTCACCGCCGGTGGCCAGCCGCTGGCGTGGAAGCGCGATCCCTACGACGTCTACGCCTTCCATGTGGACGTGCCGGCTGGCGCCACCACGCTGGAGGCCGATTTCCAGTACCTGTCCAGCCGTGGCGGCGGCTTCCAGATGACCGACAAGATGCTGATGCTGGACTGGGACCAGATGTCGCTGTATCCGGCCGGCTATTACACGCACGGCATCCAGGTGCAGCCGCGGGTGACGCTGCCGGCGGGCTGGCAGTTCGGCAGCGCACTGCGCGCCGCGTCGAAGGACGGCGCGACCACGGTGTTCAATCCGGTGCCGTACAACACGCTGGTCGATTCGCCGATCTACGCCGGCCTGCATTTCAAGCAGGTCGACCTGACGCCCAAGGGCGGTGCGCCGGTGATGCTGGACATCGTCGCCGACGACGCTAAGGACCTGGAGATGACGCCGGAACAGCTGGCCGCGCACAAGGCGCTGCCGGAGCAGGCGACGCGGTTGTTCGGCTCGCATCACTACGACCATTACGACTTCCTGTTCTCGCTGTCCGACCAGCTGGCCGGCAACGGGCTGGAGCACCATCAGTCCAGCGAGAACGGCCTGGACACCAACTACTTCAGCGGCTGGAAGGACAACCCGACCGACCGCGACCTGTTGGCGCATGAGTTCACCCATTCATGGAATGGCAAGTTCCGTCGCGGCGCGGACCTGGCCACGCCCAATTTCAGCGAGCCGATGGGCGATTCGCTGCTGTGGGTATACGAGGGCGCGACCCAGTACTGGGGCTTCGTGCTGACGGCGCGTTCGGGCCTATGGACGCCGCAGCAGTTCCGCGACGCGCTGGCGATGGTGGCGGCCAACTACGACCGCAACCGCGTCGGCTTCAACTGGCGCACGCTGGAAGACACCACCAACGACCCGACCGCCGCGCATCGTGCGCCGCTGCCCTATCGGAGCTGGCAGATGAGCGAGGAGTACTACAGCGCCGGGCAGATGGTTTGGCTGCAGATCGATGCGCGCCTGCGCGCGCTCACCAGCGGCAAAAAGTCGCTGGATGATTTCGCCAAGGCTTTCTTCGGCGTGGACGACGGCAGCTACGTGACCCATCCGTACACCTTCGAGGACGTGCTCGCCGCGCTCGATGGCGTGGCCCACGACGACTGGGCCGGCTTCCTCAAGGCCCACGTGCAGACCGTGCAGCCCTCATTGCTCGACGGCCTCGCCGCGAGCGGCTGGAAGCTGGTCTACACCGACACGCCCAGCGAGTACGAGGCGCAGTACAACAGCCACCCGCAGTCGGCGCGGCACCGCTACAACTTCGCCTGGTCGATCGGCCTGACCATGAACGACGACGGCACCGTCAACGACGTGCGCTGGGATGGCCCGGCCTTCAAGGCCGGCGTCAGCACCGGCGCCAAGCTGGTGGCGGTGGACGGGCACGAGTATTCGGCCGATGCTTTGAAGCAGGCGATCACCGAATCCAAGGGCACCTCCAAGCCAGTGACGCTGCTGCTGCAGTTCCAGGGCTCGATGCGCACGGTGCAGGTGGACTACCACGATGGACTGCAGTATCCGCACCTGGTGCGGGTGGAAGGGACGCCGGATTATTTGAGCGAGAGCATCAAGAAGAAGGGCTGATGCCTGGTCTCTCTTCGGGCCGGTTGCGGTTTGGTTTCTAGGCGACCGTTGGTGGTTTGTTAGCCAAGCAACGACAACGGCTTTCGTGCGGCTTCGCCGCCCGACCCACTTTCTTTGCTCGTGCAAAGAAAGCTGGGCAAAGAAACACGCCCCAGGCGGCACGCCCTCGCTTTGCGAGGGTTCGCTACGGGTCGAGGGATTTTTCTACGGGACATCCATGTCCCGCAGAAAAACGACGTGCATCCCTGCACGCCGCCCTGCGGGTCTGATCCTCGGCCCTTCGCCGTGCCTTATGGGGTGTTAGAGCAGCAGCTAAGAGCAGCAGCTAAGAGCAGCAGCTAAGAGCAGCAGCTCCTTGATGGAGGCGTGCGTTGCCTTTGGAAAGAAAGCGCTGTGGTTCGCTTGATGTACTGAGCAGCATTTCGGCTTTGGCTTTGGCTTTGGCTTTGGCTTTGGCTTCGCGCTTGCTGTGGCTTTTCGCTTTACCTGACCGAGCCGTCAAAGCACGCCGAGCACCGGAGCAAAGCAGGGCCGAAGAGGCGCCCTGTTTGAGCGAAGCGAGTTTGGGCGCCGTGCCCTGCTTTGCGAGGAGCGCAGGGCACCGATGCGTAGCATCGGCGTGCGTCCGGCGAGAAGCGGTTTTGGTGACTTTTGCTGCGACAAAAGTCACTCGTGCCGCGAAGCGGCGCGAAAGCTCTGCAATTGCTTCTGCCTTCGCTTGATGAGTTCGAACAATCAAAAGCAGGCGAAAAACCACAACGCCAAGCTGATCAAACAACGATCAGCTGGCGGCAACGGCCAACACCTGATTCTCCGGCGTCCCCCGGTGGAACAACCCATGCCGCAACCCCACCAGTCCCAGCAACGCCGCATCCCGCGTCGCCCCTGCCGGCAATCCACCGAGCCGCGACAGCGACGCATCCAGCGCATCGCGCAAGGACTCCGGTGCATCGATCAGATGCCCGGCGTCGGCCTGCGCGCGGTAATGCGCGGCGATGCGTGCCAGCAGCGCATCCACGTTCGAGGCCGAGGGCTCGGGCAGTTCGCGGCGGGCGCGGCGCAGCTGCAGGATGTTCAGGCCGATGCGGGTTTCTTCCAGCAGGTCGACCGTGGCCAGGTCGCTGCCTTCGGCGGTGGCGGCCAGGCGCGGGGTAGCCAGGCCGAGCAGGTCGAGCATGCGGCCGGTGAAACGCGCGCGGTCCTGCTGGCCGTGGCCGGCGGCAGCGTCGGCCAGCAGCGACCAGCCGCTGCGCACCAGCCGGCGCGCGCTCCATTCGGCGCCGACCGAGCGGAACAGCCGCGTCATCACGATCGCGAACACCAGGCCCAGCAGCATCGACACCGCGGTGTTGATGTAGGTCTGGAAATCGGCGTGGTAGCTGCTCTGCAGGCCCAGTAGCGTGGACATGTTGGCCAGCATGATCAGGCCAACCAGCATCGTCGCCGGGCGATACACCAGCAGGCCCAGCGGCAGGAACAGTGGCGCCAGCACCAGCACCAGCGCGCCGAAATCCTTCACCGCCGGGAAGATGCCGAAGATGTAGATCCCGGCCAGCACGCAGGCCGCCACCGTGCCGGACAGGAACTTGAGGATGTTGGGCACCGGGTCGTCCATGCCGGCGAAGAACGCCGTGCCGACCGCAGCCATCATCGCGCCCAGGCCGCCGGCCGGCCAGCCGGTCCAGATCCACAGCAGGCAGTAAACGAACACCGTGGCGCCGGCGCTGAGCGCGCCGAACAGGATCATCGGCACGTCGACGTGGCGCTGCTCGATACCGGTGTCGAAGCGCGGCGCCGGCGCCGGGCCGAACACCGGCTGGCGCGGTTCGTGTCCGGTGGCGATGTCGTGCTGCAGGCGCCGGCAGTCGTCCCACAGCGTGAGCAGTTCATCCAGCCGCACCAGCAGACTGTTGCCGACCAGGGCGATGATGTCCGGCGTCAGCGCCGGGCGCAGCGCGGCGATGCGCGCGCGCAGGGATGCGAGCGTGTCAGGCGAGGGCGTCGGTTCACGCAGCCAGGCGTTGATGTCGTCCATCAGCGTGGTCAGCGCCTCGGACAGCGCGTGGTGGCCGTGCAGGGTGTCCAGGCGATCGCTGATGCCGGCCAGGGTCGGAATCAGCTCGAACATGCGCGCGCGCAGTTCGCGCATCTGCGCGTGCACCTGCGGGTGGCGGGTGCTGTCGCGGCTGGCCATGACGATGAGCTGTTCGAACTGGCCAAGATCTGCGGCCAGGCGGCCGCGGCGCACGTCGCGATGGCCGTCGCGGCGCAGGACCAGGGCGCACCAGCTCACCGCATCGTCCATCCAGGCGCCGATGCGGCCGGTGATCACCGACTTCATCGACGAGGGGAACACCAGCGCGGCCACCAGCACCGCGCACAGCGCGCCGACGATGATTTCCTCGCTGCGGGCGATGGCCACATCGAAGATGCCTTCGGGCTGGGTCACCGCGGGAAAGCCGATGAACGCGGTGGTGTAGCTGGCCAGCAGGAACACGTACGCCGACGGCCCGCGATTGAGCAGCGACAGGCACAGGCACGCGGCCAGCCACAGCGACAGGGCCAGGCTCAGCAGCACCGGCGCCTGCGACAGCGGCGGCAGGATCGCGACTACGCCGGCCGCGCCGATCACCGTGCCGACGATGCGATAGATGCCGCGCGAGCGGGTGCCGCCCAGCATCGGCTGGATCACGATGTAGACCGTGGACATCGCCCAGTACGGCCGTGGCAGGTTGCCCCACAGGCCGATGAACAACGCGGCCACCGCGGCCAGGTACGCCTTGCTGGAGAACAGCCAGGCGCGCTTGTCCAACAGCACGTTCATGCGCAGGCCCTGGCGTGGTTCACGGCGTGGCCGTGGCCTGTTGCCAGCCGCCGCCCAGCGCCAGGAACAGGCGGATCTGGTCCTGCGATACCTGCGCCTGCGCATCGGCCAGTGCGGTCTCGCTGGCCACGCGGGTGCGGTCGGCGTCCAGGCTGGCCAGGTACGGACGACGCCCGGCCTGGTACAGGCGGCGGTCTTCGTCGGCCGCGCGCTGGGCCAGGGTCAGTGCCGACTGCAGGGACTGCACGCGCTGCAGGTCCTGCACGTAGCGGCTCAAAGCGGTCTGGGTTTCGCGCAGGGCGTTGAGCACCACTTCGTCGAACTCGGCCAAGGCCAGCTGCTGGCCGGCCTTGGCCACTTCCACGCGCGCCTTGGCACCGTCGCCGGGGATCGACCAGTGGATGGCCGGGCCGATCGACCATTCCTGCGTGGCCGGCTTGCCGAAGTCGTCCAGCAGGCCGGCGGCGCCGACCGAGGCGCCGATTGTGATGTCCGGGTACAGCTCGGCGGTGGCCACGCCGATCTCGGCCGTGGCCGCGTGCAGCTCGCGTTCGGCGCGGCGCACGTCGGGGCGACGGCGCAGCAGCGCGCCGCCATCGCCGACCGGGATCGCGCGCGCCAGTTCCGGCGCATCGGCGCATTGGTCCACGCCGTCTGGAATCTGATCGGGCGTGCGGCCGAGCAGCTCGGCCAGTTCGTATTCGGCGGCGAGCTTGCGCGCACGCAGCGGCGGCAGCGCCGCCTGCTGCGTGGCCAGCTGCGCGCCGGCGCGATCGACCGTGCTGCTGGTGCCGCGCCCGGCCTTGAACATGCGCTGGGCCAGGTCATGGGTGCGCTGCTGCAGGTCGATGGAGTGTTCGGCGATGTGCAGCTCGTGGTTGAGATGGCAGGTTTCCACGTAGCTGCCCACGACCTGGGCGACCACGCTGATGCGGGCCAGGTCGCGCGCGGCCATCACCGATTCGGCGCTGGCCTGGGCGGCCTCGGTCGCGCGGCGCAGCTTGCCGAACAGGTCGGTCTGGTAGGAGGCGGAAAACCCGCCGCTGGCCAGGTTGAAGACCGGGAGCTTTTCTTCCTGCAGGAACGACTCGGCCGAGACCTGCGCGCGCTGTACGCCGGCTTCGGCGCCGAAGTCGAAGCCACCGGCGGCCGCGGTCTGTTGGTACATGGCGCTGGCCTTGGCCAGGCGGCCGCTGGCCACGCGCAGGGCGATGCTGTTGTCCAGCGCCTGCTGGACCAGGCTGTCGAGCACCGGATCGTCGTAGAGCTTCCACCACGCATCGACGGCCGCGTCGGTGTTGTCCAGCGCGGTCGAATCGCCGGTGTCCAGCGTCAGCGGCTGCGCCTGCAGCTGCGCGTAGCGCGAGTCGGCCGGCAGCGCATAGTTCGGTCCGACGGTGGTGCAGGCGGCCAGCGCGCTGGTCAGCGCCGCCAGGCCCAGGACAAGGCGGGTGCGGCTCATGACTGCGGCTTGGCGGTGTTGTCGGCGGCCACTGGCGTGGCGTCGGTCTTGGCGTCCGGCGGCAGCACGTTGACCGTGGCGGTGCGGCCGACCACCAGCTGCAGGTCGGCCGGCGCATCGTCCACGCTCACCCGCACCGGGATGCGCTGGGCCAGGCGCACCCAGTCGAAGGCCGGGTTGACGTTGGGCAGCATGCTCGCGCCCTGGCTGCGGTAACGGTCCTCGATGCCGGCGGCGATGCTCAGCACGCGGCCGTGCAGGGTGCGGCCGTCGCCCATGATCCGCACTTCCACCGGCTGGCCGGCGGCGATGCGGTGCAGGCGGGTTTCCTCGAAGTAGCCGTCGATGCGCAGCGAGGCGGTATCGAGCACGGCGAACACCGGCTTGCCCGCGGTGACGTAATCGCCACGGCGCACGGTGCGATCGGTCAGGCGGCCATCGACCGGGCTGTGCACTTCGGTGCGGGCCAGGTTGAGCTGGGCCAGGTCGACGCCGGCCTGGGTGGTGGCCACCGCGGCCAGGGCCTTGTCCAGGTTGGAGCGGCGTTCCTCGATTTCCTCGGCGGAGACCAAGTCGCGCACGCCGTGGTCGCGGGCGACCTCGCGCTTGAGCTGGGCCACCACGGCCTGCGCCTGGGCCTGCGCGGCCTGGGCCTGCTCCAGCGCGATCTCGTAGCGGGCGCGATCGACCACGAACAGCAGCTGGCCCTGCTTCACCGTGGCGTTGTCGGCGACCTGCACGTCGGTGACCAGGCCCGAGACATCGGGCGCGACCTGGACGATGTCGGCGTTGACGTGGGCATCGCGCGTCCACGGCGCTTCCATGTAGTAACCCCACAGGTGGTGGACGGCCAGGGCGGCCACGGCCAGCGCAAGCACGGTGATCATGACGGGTTTGGCCCGGGCAAAAGGGTGTTTCATGGGGAAATCCAGTGCAGCAGCCGGTACAGGCCGTCGAGGAGGATGAGGAACACGGCGAAGTTGAACAGCGAGGGATGCCAGATGTGGTGGTAGGCACCCAGGCGCTGCAGGACGAAACGCACGCCGCCCTTGAGCAGGTACGCCAACGTCATCAGGGCCAGCAGCGTCGGGACAAAGACGCCGTAGACGGTGAATTCTCCGGGCATGGGAGGGTCAGGACTTTGGAAGCAGGGGAGAGGGGGCGACACCCGCATCGGCAGGCGATGCGGCACAGCGGGACGACGGCGGGATCAGGGGGCTTTGGCGGCCTCTTCCACGATCCGGTACAGGCGCAGCACGGTGTCCATGTCCTGCGCCGACAGCGCGCCGAAGGTCTGCTGGCGCAGTTCGATCAGCTGGGCTTCGAGCTGCTTGAGCAGCGCCTGGCCTTCGTCGGTGAGCCAGAGCAGGTTGGCGCGGCGGTCATTGGCGTCGCATTCGCGGCGGACCAGGCCGGCCGCGGCCAGCTTGTCCAGGATGCGCACCAGCGAGGGGCCTTCGACCCCGATCAGCTGGGCCAGCTCGACCTGCCGGATGCCGCCACCGGAGCGACCGATCATCAGCAGCGGCGTGGTCATGGCATTGCTGATGCCCTGGCCCGCCAGCGCGTTGTCGACCACCTTCTGCCACTGCCGCCCGGCCAGGATCAGCCCGGAGGACAGGAGGAAGCGCTGGTGGTCGGCGTCGGACATCGGCACATGATGTCTGCCTACTAATGAACATGCTATCGAATCGATGGCGAAATCTCGCCAGCGGTGGTCCTTGGCTTCGAGCGCCTGAAGCGGCCGGCGATCAGGTCATCGAGGCCGGACGCGCTCGGTGTTGCGTGCCGGCGGCCGGGCTCACTGCTTGGACATCGATGGCGGCGCGTCCTGCGGCGCCGCGCCCCAGGCCGGATTGGGCTGTGGACCCATCACGAACTCGAAGGTGCCGCCTTGGGCGATGTCCGCATGCGAGAACCACGGCCGGGTCCACGGCTTGCCGTTGAGCGTGGCCGACTGGATGTAACGGTTCGCCTCGCTGTTGTGGCGCGCGACCAGGCGCAGCGTCTTGCCGTTGCCCATGCGCAGGCGGACGTCGTCGAAGAGCGGGCTGCCCAGGATGTAGACGCCGCTGGCCGGATCGACCGGATAGAAGCCCATCGCGCTGAGCACGTACCAGGACGAAGTCGCGCCCTGGTCGTCCATGCCCGCATAGCCATTGCCGCTGGCATCGCTGCCGTACATGTCGGCGAGGATGCGGCGCACCAGGGTTTGCGTTTTCCACGGCTGGCCGCTCCACGCATACAGGTAGGGCGCGTGCTGGTCGGGCTGGTTGCCGTGCACGTACTGCCCGATCAGGCCGGTGCAGTCGCGGCAGATGCCTTTCGGCGCGTACGGCGTGGCGAAGAACGCATCGAGCTTGGCGTTGAAGGCGTCGCGCCCGCCCAGCAGCCCGATCAGGCCCTGCACGTCATGCGGCACCAGCCACAGCGTCGACCAGCCCGAGGCCTCCTTCATCATGAAGTTGTAGTACGGCTCGCCCGGATCGAACGGTGAGATCCATGCCCCGTCCGCCGTCCTGCCGCGCATGAAGCCGGTCGAGGGATCGAACACATGGCGATAGTTGGCGGCGCGCTTGATGAAACGTTGCGCGTCGTCCGGATGGCCCACGCGCGTGGCGACATCGGCCAGCGCGTGATCGTCCCAGGCGTATTCCAGCGTGGTCGCCGCGCCGGCCTTGCCGCCGGCGTACGGCGGGCTGGGATTGCCCTCGGGCACGAGGTCGGCGATCCAGCCCTGCGTGTCGTATTCGGCCAGATAGTCGCGCGGGCCTTTGGGATCGGTCGCGTTCTTGCGCAGATAGGCGTAGGCCGCTTTGTAGTCGAACGGGATGCCGCGCTGCCACGCCCCATCGAACAACAGCACCGCATGGTCGCCGTGGAAGGAGGTGTTCATGTAGCCGCGCTCCTGTGCCATCTCCAGCTCCGAGCGCATCACGTCCTGCACCACGTCCGGTTCCAGCAGCATCATCAGGACGATCTGGTTGCGCCCGGTATCCCAGAACGGCACCGGCCCATAGCGATCATGCGTGGCCACCTGCACCTTGCCGGCCGCATCCGTGAAGCGCTCGCCCTTGCGCGCGACCAGGCGCGGGCTGGCGAAGGACTGGAACAGCGTGGAATAGAACATCCGGCGCTGCTGCGGCGTGCCACCTTCGACCTGCACGCGATCGAACAGCCTGGCCCACGCCGCGCGCGCCTGTGCATGCACGCGTTCGAAATCCCAGCCGGGATTTTCTTCCTGCAGGCGCCGCTCGGCTTCGGCATAGCTGTGGCCGTGCGCGACCTTCACCAGCACCTGCTCGTTGGCCGTCGTGGCGAAGGTGACATACGCGCCGGCATAAGCACCCTGTGCCGCGCGCTGGTCGGGCCGGACGTCCTTGTCGCCGATGCCCCAACCTGGATGCGTGGTATCGGCATGGAAGGTGCCGAAGCTGGCGAACGGCTTTGAGAATTCGGCGACGAAGTATTTACCTTCCGGCCGTACGCGTTCGCCCTCGCGCGCGGACACGCCGCGCAAGGTGCGATCGCCAACGACCTCAACCTCGCCGCCGGTGCGGCGCAGGTTGACGATCACGTTCGCGCGCTGGCTCTGCGGATAGGTGAAGCGCATCAGGCTGGTATTGCCGGTCGCCGTGAGTTCCACCTGCGTGTGGAAGGTGTCCAGGTAAGCCGTGTAGTACCCGGGCGAGGCGTGTTCGCGCTGCTTGTCGTAATAGGCGGCGGTATAGGCCGGCGGCACGGTCCAGTCGCCGACCACGGGCATGATCATCGGCTCGGCATTGCCGCCGTACGACGGCCCGCCGCCGCCGGTGAAGGTGAACATCGTCGGGTTGGGATAGTGGTACGGCGCAGGCACGCCGGTGGGATAGCTCAGTTCCAGATTGACGTTGACCGGTGCGGCTTCGGTCGCGCGATGCGGCAGCCGCGCGCCGGGCGAGGTGATGCCCGAATACAGCGGCTCACCGGCAGGCGGTGCATTGCCGATCAGGTCGGGGCGATCCAGTGGCGCGGTGCCGACCAGCGGATCGGCTTCATCGATGCTTTGTCGCTTCGACCCTGCTGAAGGTGCGTCCTGCGCGTGCAACATGCAGGGCGAGGCGAGCAACGCCATCGTCAGCACGAAGGCCGAAGTGCTGGAAGCGCGGCGGCGAAGGCACGCGGCCAGGCCGCGACGTGAGGGAGGCAGATTCACGGGCAACTCCTCTGCACGCGCGCATCAGTGCCCGTGCATCCAGCTCATCGCGCCTGCGGATCAGCTCAAGCGGCACGCCACGCGGCGCGAGGCGCGTGACGGGCAACAGCGTGCTGCGGAGATTTCAGTACCTACGGAACGTGCGGCGGCGTGCACCGCCGCACGTTGATCACTTCACCGGGCAGGCCGACGCAGGCAGGTCACCCGCATGTGTGCCCCAGCCCTGCTGGTCTGGCTGCGCAGCCAGTGCGAATTCCAGCGTGCCGCCCTGCTGCAGCGCGTCCACGTCCAGCCACACCGCATCCTGTGCCTTGCCGTTGAAGCGCGCGCTGCGCACGAAGCGCGGCGTGCCATCGGTGGACGGATCGGCCTTGATCACCAGCGTGCGCTCGTTGTCCAGCGCGATGGTGGTCTTGGCGAAGCGCGGCGGATGCAGCAGCAGCGTGCCGGTGCCCGGCATCAGCGGCGAGATGCCCAACGCGCTGAACAGATAGAACGCCGACATCGTGCCCAGGTCATCGTTGCCGGTGACGCCATTGGGGGCGTTGGTGAACAGCGTCTGCACCGACGACAGCACCGTCGCGGTCTTCCACGGTTGGCCGATCAGGCTGTACAGCGCCGGCACGTGCATGGTCGGCTCGTTGTTCGGGTTGTAGCGGTACTGGCCGTAATAGGAATACGGACCACCGACCCAGGCCTTGCGCGCGGCGCCCTTGGGATCGGCCACGAGCAGGTCGTAGGCGAAGAAGTCATCCAGGCGCTTGCCCATCTGTTCGCGTCCGCCCATCGCCTGGGCCAGGCCGTCGACGTCCTGCGGCACCAGCCACTGGTACTGCCACGCCGTACCTTCGTGGAAGCCGTAATGCGAGCGCGGGCTGTAGGTGCCGCTGGGCGGCACGAACCAGCTGCCGTCCTCAAGCCGCGGCCGCGGGAAGCCGCTGTAGCCCGACTCGGCCTCGTGCAGATCCGGGTCCCACTCGCTGCGCCAGTTGCTCGCGCGTTTCTGCAGGGCGGTGGCATCGTCGGCGTGGCCGAGCGCGCCGGCCATCAGGGCAAGCGAACAATCGGCCAGCGCGTATTCCAGCGTCGCCGAGGCGCCATTCTGCGGATCGATGTCCATGCCCTTGGCCGGGAACGCCCGATCGAAGAACACGAAACCCTTGGCCAGATAGTTCACGTTGCCCGCGCGGCCCTGGTGCTGCGAGGCCAGCGGCGGCACGCCCCAGGCGTTCTTGCGCAATGCGGCCCAGGCCTGCGGCTCCATGCCCTTCAACGCGCCATAGCGCCACAGGTCGACCAGGAACGGCGTCACCGGGTCGCCGGTCATCGTGTTGGCGTCGAAGTTGGCATAGCCCCAGCGCGGCAGCCAGCCGCCCTGCGCATCGATGGCCAGCAGCGTGCGGCCGATATCGCGCGCGCGCTGCGGCTCGATCAAGGCCAGCAGCTGGTTCTGCGAGCGGTAGGTGTCCCACAGCGAGAAGAACTCGTAGTAGGTCCAGTCCTTGGCCTCATGCAGCGCGTTGTCGTAACCGCGATAGCGGCCGTCGGCATCGTTGCCGGTCGTGGGCTGCAGCAGTGCATGGTACAGCGCGGTGTAGAACACGGCGCGCTCGTCGCCGCTGCCGCCATCGACCTTGATTTTGGACAACGCCTGCTGCCACAGGCCACGGGCGTCCTTGCGCATGGCGTCAAGCGTGCGCAGCTTGCCGCCCTGCATGCCCTCGGCCTTGAGGTTGGTGCGCGCGCCTTCCTGGTCGACGTGCGAGATCGCGGTGATCGCGGTGACGGCCTTGCCCTTGGACAGGTCGAAGCTCACCCACGCGCCGTTGAGCGGATCGTGCTCGCTCTCCATGCTGTAGCGCGCGTTGGGCGTGCCGCCAGCCTGGCCCCACACGCCGAAGGCCTTGAACGGGCGATCGTATTCAATGCGGAACCAGGTCGCGTACTGGTGCCCGCCGCAGAAGCTCTGCGTGGTGATCTTGCCTTCCACCGCGCGATCGCCAACCACGCGCACTTCGCTGCCGATGACGCGGTGCTTTTCGTTGGCCTGGCCGACGTTGATCAGCACGTGGCCTTCCTTGGCCGACGACGGATAGGTGTAGCGCTCGGCCGAGGCGCGGGTGAGCGCGGTGGTTTCCACCGCGATGCCGCCGTAGTCGGTCAGCTTGACCCGGTAATCGCCAGCCTGGCCGGTGGCTTCGGCCTGCGCATAGCGCGCGCCGTACTTGAGCTGGTCGAAGCTCTCGACCTTGCTCGTATCGAAATCGCCGCCGGGCGCGATCGTGCCGGTCACCGGCAGCACCGAGACCTGGCCGCCCTGTTCCCAGCAGCCCGCGCCGGACAGGAACGAATGGCCGAAGCCACGGATGCGCTCGTCACCATCGCGCCAGCCGGCGTAGTGCGAGCCGATCGGGCTGACCTGGATCATGCCGAACGGCGCCGACGCGCCGGGGAACGTGTTGCCTTCGTCGCGGGTGCCGATGAAGGTGTTGACCTGCGCAGGCAGGTCGCTGTCGCCGGCGCCGCGCGCCCAGCTGCCGCTGGCCGGCATGACCAGCATCAGCGCCCAGGCCACCAGCGCCACGCGCCGCTGCCGGGAGGGGCCGCGCGTGGGCGGTGCAAGGTATTCCATCGACGCGGCAGTGGCCCGGATACGGCCAGCGCGGGTGTTGTCTTCCATCGTGCTCCCCTTTCGGATGCGATGGTCCGTCGCCGTATGCGCGGACCCGATGACGCAAGTTCGCGTCGGATTTAGAACGATCTAAATGCGGATTTCAAGCTTGTCTTGCCATTTCGTCATCTGCCGATGCCGAAGATCCCCGCAACTGCTTTGTGGCGCTGCGTGATGCGTGGCGCAACGAGGTCGGCGATGTTGCAGATGCACATGCTTCTGGCGCGGATCGCCCGTGCGAGGTCGTCGTCAGGGCGACCTCGCACCGGCGCCCCTTGCGGGTCTCAGGGCCATCGCGCAGCATGAACGTGCTGGATCTGCCAGCGTCGAGTCTCCGATGCCATGGCGGATACGCCCCGCAGGATTACGCTGAATGACATCGCGCGCGCCTGTGGCGTGTCGCGCGCGACCGTCTCGCTGGTGCTGCGCAGCAGCCCGCTGGTGCACGCCGGCACACGCGAGCGCGTGGAAGCGGAGATGCGCAAGCAGGGCTACGTCTACAACCGCGCGGCCGCCAACCTGCGCCAGCGCATGTCCACCGCGGTGGCGCTGGTGGTCAACGATGTGTCCAACCCGTACTTCGCCGAATTCGCCGCTGGCGTCGACGAGGCGTTGGCCGCCAAGGGCTACGTCACCTTGTTGGGCAACAGCAACGAGTCGGCCGAACGCCAGCGCCAGGTATTGGGCTCGCTGATGGAACACAACCCGGCCGGCATCATCCTGTCGCCGGCCGAAGCCAGCGAATTCTCCGATCTCGAACGCGTGATCGGCCCGCAAACGCCGCTGCTGGTGTTCAACCGCGAACTGTCGGGCAAGGCGTCCAAGGGCTTCGCTTACGATTTCCTCGGCCTGGACAACCGTGCCGGCGCGCGTGCAGCGACCGAGCTACTGCTGGCGCATGGCCATCGCCAGATCGTGTTTTACGGCGGCCATGCGCAATCCAGTTCGTGCCGCGAGCGCCGCGCCGGGTATCAGGAAGCGATGGCCGCGGCCGGCATCAAGGTGCCCGCAACGTGGATGATCGAGACCACGCCCTCGCGCCTGGAAGGCAACGCACGTGCTGCCACCTTGTTTGCGGCCGGCGCCAAGCCGACCGCAGCGGTCTGCTACAACGACGCGGTCGCGCTGGGCCTGACCCTGGGCCTGCTGCGTGAAGGCCGCCAGCCCGGCGTGGATTTCGCCGTGACCGGCTTCGACGATATTCCCGAAGCCGCGGTCGGCATTCCGCCGCTGACCACCATCAGCACCGATCCACGCGAACGCGGCCGCCAGGCCGCGCGCATGGTGCTTGAACGGGCCGCCGCGCCGGGCATGACCCGGCGCCAGGTGATCGTGCCGGCGCTCCTCACCCAGCGCGATAGCACCAAGCAAGACGTCCGCAAGAAGAACGCGCGCTAGCGCAGTTGATGGCGTCGGCGCAGGTCCGCGCCGCGCCTTTTTTCGACCGCCATCACATCGGCTGGCCCAGCAGTGGCCGGCATGGCAACGCTTTCACAGGTGTTTGCAGTAAGTGGCTTCGCTGCAAAGCAGCATGCGTTGATGACAAGGCCGTGATATTTGTACGCCGCGCCACTTAGATCGATCCAAACCGAGGTTTTATGCGTGCGGACGACACCGTGTGTCGACGCATGCGGCAAGGGATGGCAGTCCGAGCTGGTCCGCTCACAACTTCGCCGTGAAGTTCATTCAACTAGAGAGAGGGAGTTGCAATGAAGTACGGGTCATCGCCAAAGCGTCAGCTGCTGGCTGTCGCCATCGCTGCCACCTGCGCATCCGTTTCCGCCCATGCCTGGGCACAGCAGACCACCCAGCCGGTGCCTGCTGCCGATCAACCCACCGCCGACACGTCGCAGGCCCCCGCCTCGACCCAGGACGCCACTGACCTGGATAAGGTCTCGGTGACCGGCTATCGCTACTCGATCGAGAAAAGCCTCGACCAGAAGCGCGATGCCAACTCGATCGTCGAGATCGTCACCGCCGAAGACGTCGGCAAGTTCCCCGACAAGAACGTCGCCGACGCGCTGCAACGCGTGCCGGGCGTGATCATCACCCGCGATGGTGGTGAAGGTAAGAACGTCAGCGTGCGCGGCCTGTCCTCGGAGCTGACGCTGACCGAGTTGAACGGCAACTATGTCGCCACGGCCGAGTCCAACGGCGATCCGTCGCGTTCGTTCAACTACACGCTGCTGCCGTCGAACATGCTGTCCGGCGCCGAGCTGTTCAAGACGCCCGAGGCGCGCCTGGACGAAGGCGGTATTGGCGGCACGGTGATCCTCAAGACGCGCCGTCCGCTCGACCAGGAGGCCAACAGCGGCTTCGTCTCGGCTGAAGGCACCTGGGCCGACACGACCAAGAAGACCGACGGGCAGTTCTCCGGGTCGTATTCGTGGCACGACCAGGACGACCGCTTCGGTGTGTTCGTCGGCTACACCCAGCAGAAGCGCACCACGCGCACGCTGGGCGTCAACACCAGCGGTTGGAACTGGTACAGCGCCGACAGCGATCTGTACCCGGCCACCGACGTCAACGGCACCCCGTCCAATTGGGATGCCTACTGGTATGGCCAGTCGGGTTTCAACGACCAGAACGGTGGTTCGTACACCAACTTCATGATGCCCAACGTGGTCAACTTCCAGTCCAAGGAAGAGGCGCGCGAGCGCAAGGGCGGCCAGGTCACGCTGCAGTTCAAGCCGACCGACGACCTGACCATCACCGGCAATTACTTCCGCTTCGATCTGGATCAGGATTCGCAGACCAACACGCTGTCGATTCCGGAATGGAACCTGGCCCGTTACCAGCCGGACGGCAACTGGGCGGGTGGCCGCCTGCTCGACGGGCTGACCTTCGACCCGAGCGGCACGGTGGTTACCGGCGCGCAGTACAGCGCGCACCAGGGCAAGACCTACTACTGCAGCGAGGAGGCCGCGGCTGCCGCCGGCCTGCCGCCGGGCGGCTGGGGTCCGGATGACTGCACCATCCCCACGCCGTGGCTGACCGGTTCGTACAACCGGCAGAAGGCGCGCTCGCAGACCGCCGACCTGGAACTAGCCTGGACCAGTGAGCGCCTGGACATCACCTTGAAGGGCGGCCGCACCTGGGCCAAGGGTGGTCCCGAGCTGCAGATGAGCATGCCGGTCAAGCCACGCAAGCCGACCCCCGAGACCGGCGCGAACACCACGCTCAACGGCACCGGCGCCTACACGCTGGGCAACTACTACACCGCATGGGACCTGACCGGGACGCCGTCGTTGAGCGTGTCGCCTGAGATCATGGACAACCTGCGCAACGGCATCGGCGAGATCGACCTGGGTTCGACCGGCTCGTCGTGGACGCGCAACAGCACTTACCAGACCTTCGCGCAGAGCGACTTCGTCTGGCGTGGCGAAGCCGGCAGCTGGCTGGATTCGGTGCAGTTCGGCATGAAGTACCGCGACGGCGGCACCCACCGCAGCACCGGTAACAACTACTGGGTCTGCAACGGCGCCGATCCGAGCGATTACGACAGCCGCTTCCAGGCCGGTTGCGATCCGGATGCGTCGGTCTTCCAGTCGCAGTTCCTGTATCCGAACTCGATCAGCAATGTCGCCGGCGCGTTCAATACCAACGTCTTCCCGGCGATCAACTATCCGGCGTACATCAACTATCTCAACCAGACTTACGGTGAGATGCAGACCCGCCAGGAGCCGAACTTCGTCTACAACGTCGGCGAGAAGATCTACGCGGCCTACTTCCAGGCCAACTTCCGCACCGAGCGCCTGCGCGGCAACCTCGGCCTGCGCCTGGTGCATACCGACCAGCACGTCGATTCCACCGATCGCGTCGACTATTACAACGATTACTTCTTCGACGACGCGGCCGGCAATCCGTTGCCCTGCGCCCCGGGCAACCAGCCGGCGGCCGGCGCCCCGGCGGGCTCGGGCTGCATCAGCGGCTTCACCACGCTGCCGGACAGCCAGACCAATCCGGCCAGCGGACATATCTCCTCGTTCGCGGTGACCTCGCTGGATCGCAGCTACATCAACCGCCTGCCCAGCCTCAACGTGGCCTACGACCTGACCGAGAACCTGGTGCTGCGCGGTGCGGCCTCGCGGGTCATGTCGCGTCCGGGCTACGGCGATATCGCCGCGCCGGGCGGCCTGCAGTTCTACAGCCAGGAATACGTCAACGACCGGCGCCTGATCGGTGGCGGCGACGTGGTGGGCTGGTATGGCTCGGGCAGCAACAAGGCCCTCGATCCGTACTTGGCCAATCAGTTCGACGTGGGCCTGGAGTGGTATTTCCATCCGGGTTCGGTCGCCGGCGTGGGTCTGTTCCGCAAGAACGTCAGCAACTTCACCCTGCCGGTGGTGCAGAACGTCCAGCAGAGCATTGGCGGCGAGACGGTGACGGTGCAGAACTACTCCACCACCGCCAGCGGCCGCGACGCGGTCTCCGAGGGTGTGGAACTGTATGGCCAGCACACGCTCGACATGGGCCTGGGCTTCCAGTTCAACTACACCTACAACAAGACCAACGAAGCGGCCGTGTCGCTGGAAGACGGCACCGAGATCGGCAAGGCCCCGCTGGTCGGAAGCGCCAAGAACCAGACCAACGTGACCGTGTTCTACGAGACGCCCGCCCTGCTGCTGCGCGCGTCATACAACCGGCGTGGCGAGGTGGTCGATGGCCTGGTCAACGGGTTGAACGTCTATGAAGAGCCGTACCAGCAGATCGACCTCAATGCCGCCTACAACTTCACCCCGGCGCTGAGCCTGTCCGCCTCGATTCTCAACATCACCAAGGAAGAGACGCGCACCTACATCGGCAACGACACCAAGGCGCGTTTGAACAACAACAGCTACGCCGGCCGCATCGCGTACCTGGGTGTGACCTACAAGTTCTAAATCGCACAGGCCGCGCAGTCCTGGCGGCAGGTAACGGATGACCGCGACACCCGCATGGCCGGCATGGCGTGCGGGTGTCCTGGTTTTGGCGGGCCGCGGCGCGGAGCTTGCGGGGCTCCCATCAGCTGGATTGGCCGAAAACCCAGTGGTGGTCGCTGCCAGACTGTTGCGTTCCGCCGGGCTGCGCTGACGCTTCAGGGCCAGTCCGGTACGATGCCGGCCCTGTTTTGCTGTCCCCAAGGCCCTGGCCATGAGCGAATCCGACAACACCCGCGGCGGCGTCAGCCGCGACCAGGCCGAGGACGCGGTCCGCACCCTGCTGCGCTGGGCCGGCGAAGACCCGCAGCGCGAAGGCCTGCTCGACACGCCCAAGCGCGTGGCCAAGGCCTATGGCGACTGGTTCAGCGGCTACCAGCGCGACCCGCACGAATACCTGGCCCGCACCTTCGAGGAAGTGGCCGGCTACGACGAGCTGATCGTGCTGCGCGACATCGAGTACGAAAGCCACTGCGAGCACCACATGGCGCCGATCATCGGCCGCGTGCACGTGGGCTACCTGCCTGACGGCAAGGTGGTGGGCATCAGCAAGCTGGCGCGCGTGGTCGAGACCTACGCCCGCCGCTTCCAGGTGCAGGAAAAGATGACCGCGCAGATCGCCCAGTGCATCCAGGACGTGCTGCAGCCGCGCGGCGTGGGCGTGGTGGTCGAAGGCGCGCACGAGTGCATGACCACCCGCGGCGTGCACAAGCGCGGCGTCAGCATGGTCACCAGCAAGATGCTGGGCGAGTTCCGCGAGGACGCGCGCACCCGCGCCGAGTTCCTGCGTTTCATCGAGGTCGGCGGCAAGCGCTGACCGCTTCGTCAGCAGCGCTGGCTCATGGTCTGGCAAGATCGGCTTGATCCCGATCCGGCCAGGCCTGCCATGACCCAGCTGACTTCCGCGCGGTACTCCCGAGGCGTTCGCGTCTTCCACTGGCTGACCGTGCTGCTGATCGCCGGGGCCTACGTCACCGTCAACGTGCGCACGCTGCTTGAAAAAGGCACGCCCGAGCGCACGCTGGTGATGCAGTCGCATTTCCTGTTCGGCCTGGCGGTGCTGCTGGTCGCGCTGCCGCGGATCGTCTCGCGCCTGGGCAGCAAGGCCCCGCCGATCCAGCCACCGCCCCCGGACTGGATGCATCGTGCCGGCCACCTCACCCACGGCCTGCTGTACGCGTTCATCATCGTCCAGCCGCTGCTGGGGCTGGTGGCCGGACTGGTGGAAGGCGGCGTGGGCCTGCCCGGCGGGCTGCGCATCCCCGAACTCTTCGGCCCGGACAAGGCGCTGTCGCACGACCTCAAGGCCATCCACGTGTGGTTGGGCACCGCGTTCTACTACGTGATCGGGCTGCACATCCTGGCTGCGCTGTTCCACCTGTGGGTGCGGCGGGACAACACGCTCCAGCGCATGCTCTGAGCGCCTGTGTATACTGCGCGCCCCATCCGGCGATGCCGGCGGGGAACCTCCTTGGGGAGTAGCCGGCTCTTCCGCACTGCGGAGCGAGCGTAGCCGTCAACATACTTGGCCTGAACCGGCCATGGCGGATGCAACCACTTTGGTTGGCGAGACCAACGAGCAGCCCAGCACGGCTCTTGGCCGGCGTGCGGGGCCGTTCGTTTCGTCCGCATTCCCGGCCTGGTGTTTTGAACCCCATGAATCCGATTTCCATCCTCCTCCTCGGCCTGGCGATGTCCACCGATGCGTTCGCCGCTGCGTTGGGCAAAGGCGCGGCGATGGCCAAACCCACCTTCCTGCAGGCGCTGCGCGTGGGCCTGATCTTCGGCGTCGTCGAAGCCATCACCCCGGTCATCGGCTGGCTGATCGGCTCGGCCGCGTCCAAGTTCGTCGAACAATGGGACCACTGGATCGCCTTCGTGCTGCTGGGTGCGCTGGGCCTGCACATGATCTGGAAGGCGCTGCACGACACCGACGAAGACGAGGCGGGCGCCGCTGACAACAAGCACGGCAACATCGTCACCCTGGCCCTGACCGGCCTGGCCACCAGCATCGATGCGATGGCCGTCGGCGTGGGCCTGGCCTTCGTCCAGGTGCCAATTTTCTTGGTGGCCGGCGTCATCGGCGCCTGCACCTTCGTGATGGTCACCATCGGCGTGATGGCCGGACGCGCGCTGGGCGCGGTGATCGGGCGCCGCGCGGAGCTGGTCGGCGGCGTGATCCTGATCCTGGTGGGCGCGGCGATCCTCTACGAACACCTCAGCGGCGCGGCTGGCGGTTGATGCGATGAGCAAGCTGCTTCCGAAAGATTGCCCCTGCGACAGCGGCGCGCCCTACGCGCGCTGCTGCGGCCCGCTGCACGCCGGCGCGCCCGCGCCCGATGCGAAGGCCCTGATGCGCTCGCGCTACAGCGCCTACGTGCTGGGCGATGCCGATTACCTGCGCACCAGCTGGCATGTGTCCACGCGCCCGGCCGACCTGTCGCTGGTCGATGCGCCCGGCCAGCGCACCACCTGGCTGGGATTGAAAGTGGAGTCGCACACCGTCAACGGCGAGGACACGGCCGAAGTGGTGTTCACCGCACGCCTGCGCGTGGGCGGTGGTTCGGCCCAGCGCATGCACGAGCGCAGCCGCTTCGTGCGCGAAGGCGGGCACTGGTTCTATGTCGATGGCGATGTGAGCTGAGTGCCGCGCGCGATGGCATGACGACGCGGTGAATGCCAGCACGGTTGCACGCAATACTGCGTTGCAGCCTGTTGTTCACGCCGGGGCGCTAGCATCTGCGCCCTGCGTCGTCGGATTCCCGCACGCGTCCCTCTTCGATTTCCCCGCCCAGGAGCATCCCCATGTCCCATGCCCACGGCTACGCCGCCCTGTCCGCCGATGCACCGCTGGCGCCGTTCGCCTTCGAACGCCGCACGCCTGGCCCCAACGACGTCCAGATGGACATCCTGTATTGCGGCATCTGCCACTCCGACCTGCACACCGCGCGCAACGAATGGCAGAACACCGTCTTCCCGTCGGTGCCGGGCCACGAGATCGTCGGCCGCGTCACCGCCGTCGGCAGCGACGTCAAAGGCTTCAAGGTCGGTGATCTGGCCGGCGTCGGCTGCATCGTCGACAGCTGCCGCACCTGTCCCTCGTGCGCCGCGGGCGAGGAGCAGTACTGCGACAACGGCTTCACCGGCACCTACAACGGCCCGCTGTTCGGCGGCGGCGAGAACACCTACGGCGGCTACTCCGATCACGTCGTGGTCGATGAGAAGTACGTCCTGCGCGTGACCCATGGCACCGACAACCTCGCCGCGGTCGCCCCGCTGCTGTGCGCCGGCATCACCGTGTACTCGCCGATGGCGCACTGGAAGGTCGGCCCCGGCCAGTCGGTGGGCGTGGTCGGCCTCGGCGGCCTGGGCCACATGGCGGTCAAGATCGCCAAGGCGATGGGCGCGCACGTGGTGCTGTTCACCACCTCCGAGGGCAAGCGCGAGGACGGCAAGCGCCTGGGCGCCGATGAAGTGGTGATCTCCAAGGACGCCGACCAGATGGCCGCGCAGGGCGGCAAGCTGGATTTCATCATCAACACCGTGGCCGCCTCGCACAACCTGGACCCGTTCCTCAATGCGCTCAAGCGCGATGGCGCGATGGTGCTGGTCGGTGCGCCGGAACATCCGCACCCGACGCCGACCGTGTTCAACCTGATCATGCGTCGCCGCACGATTGCGGGTTCGCTGATCGGTGGCATCGCCCAGACCCAGGAAATGCTGGATTTCTGCGCCAAGCACGGCATCGTGTCGGACATCGAGATGATCGACCCGGCGCAGATCAACGATGCCTACGAGCGCATGCTCAAGGGCGACGTGAAGTACCGCTTCGTGATGGACCTGGCCAAGCTGGACAAGGCTGCGTAATCCCTCGCGCTCCAACGGCAAAGAAACGGGCGGCTGGCTAGACTGGTCGCCCGTTTTCGTTTGTGCGAACTGCCATGACCCACACGCTGACCGAGACCACGTTGCACGGCCTGCCCGTCCTGCAGATCGACACGCCGCTGTGCACCGCGCAGCTGTCGCTGTATGGCGGCCAGCTGCTTTCGTTCGTGCCGGCCGGCGGCGCGGAGGTGTTGTGGCTGTCGGCGCTGGCGCAGGGCGCGCCGAAGGCGATCCGCGGCGGCGTGCCGGTGTGCTGGCCGTACTTCGGCAAGGAGAACCAGCCGGCCGACGCGATCCAGCACGGCTTTGCCCGCACCAGCGTGTGGACGCTGGACGACACGCGCGAGGACGGCGATGGCAACGTGCATCTGACGCTGTCGCTGTCTGCGCACGACACCACGCCGCTGCGCCTGAAGCAGACGCTGGTGCTCGGTGCCGGCCTGCAGCAGGCCTTGGTCACGCATAACCCGTCCGCCGAAAAGCACGACATCACCCAGGCGCTGCACAGTTATTTCGCCGTGGGCGACGTGCGCCAGGTGCGGCTCTCAGGTCTGGATGGGCTGGACTACGCCGACAAGTTCACCGCGCAGACCTTCGAACAACGCGGCGACTGGACGCTGTCCGATCCGCGCGATCCCGGCCGCAGCGACCGCATCTACCACGCTGCTGGCGGCCACTACGTGCTGCACGATACGACGCTGGAGCGTCGCCTGCGCATCAGCACCACCGGCAGCCATTCGGTGGTGGTGTGGAATCCGGGCGAAGCCGGCGCGCAGGCGATGGCCGATGTGCCCGATGCCGACTGGACCGCGTTCGTCTGCGTGGAAGCGGCCAACGCCGCGCGCGACATCGTCACCCTGGCGCCCGGCGCGACCCACACGCTGGCGCAGACGGTGGAAGTGCTGCCGGGCGCTTGAGCCGACGTTCAAATCGCGCCGACTGCGCGATCGCGTGACGTCTCGCCTCAGTGCCCGACGGGTTCCAGGGCAGGTGGCGGTGATGGCCGCACCGCGATCGTTTGCGCTTCCGATGGCGCCACGTCGCGCGCAAGATCGGCACCGCCGCAGTCGTTCAGTCCATGCGTCTGTTGCAGGCGCGCCAGGCGGCCGTAGCCCGCAGTGGCAATGACCGGCGCGCCATCGAAACCATGCAGGCGCGCGCAGACCAGGCTTTCGGCTGGGCGCGCCATCGCCGCGTGGCTCCAGTCCTGCGTGGGCTCGGCCGGTGCCTGGGCGTGCGGGGCGTAGGCGAGCAACGGCAACAGCACCAGCAGCAACGCGCAGGTGACGGGAACACGTGGACGGATCACGGCGGACATCGATGAGAACCCCTGTGTGCAGCGGCGGTGATGTACCGCATGCGACAGCGATAACGAAAGAGGTTGGTCCAACCCGGACATCGCGCCGCGCTTACAGGCGCGCGTAGGCCTTCTGCCCCAGCGCCTGCAGCGTGGCTAGGCCCTGCGTGCGATCGCCGCCGGCCAGCCCGTCGCTGAGGATCATCAGCGTGGTCTGGCCCTTGACTGCGGCCAGCATCGCAACCTCGGTGGTGATGCCCTTGGCGGCGTCCATCGGCTCCAGCACCGCGGTCGCATCGGCGCCCAGGCCCTGCAGCGGTTCGAAGCGCACGTGCTGCTTGGCATCGGCGCGCAGCGGATCGATGAAACCATCGGCCATGCTGCGCATCGTCCGATTGGCATCAACCTGGTCAGCCGGCATCAGCTGCACGGCGAACCGGCCGAAGGTGCCATCCCAGGTGCAGGCCTTGATGCCGTATTTGGCTCGCGTGTTCTCGGCCTTGCCGGCGCCGGCGGACGGGAACACCGCGCGCACTTCCGCATCGCTCAGCAGCGCGCAGACTTCGCCATCCGGCGGGGTGGTGGGCGCCTCGGCGATGGGCGCGGCTGACGCTGCAGCGCTGGCGCCAGGCGACGCGGCGGGCTTGTTGCACGCCACCAGCAAGGTGGCCAACAGCAATGCCAGCACGCCCGGGGCGATCATTTCAGGAGCAGTGCGCATCGGATCGATCTCGCTTGTGGCGCCGGTGCCGATCACTGGCGTCCTTCAGGCAAGAACCCCGACCAGCGCCAGATCCGGCCACGGCAAGTGCCGCATCCGCCTGCTTTCGCTTACAGCCGCGCGTAGGCGTAATGGCCCAGCTTGCTGAGCTTGGCCAGCGCCTCGTCGCGGTTCTGCTCATCCAGCGCATCGGTCAGGAACACCAGCGTCTGGCCGTTGCGCGCGATCGACAGCACTGAGACATCCGACAGCACGCCGGCCGGCAGGTCGCGCGCTTCGACCACCGCGGTGGCGTAGTTGCCCAGGCCCTGCAGCGAGACCATCCGCACGCGCTGGGCGGCGCCGGGCCGGCTGGTGTCGATGAAGCCCTTCACCAGGTCGCGCACTTCGTCCTGTGGCGTGTGGCCCTTGGACGCCCACTGCTGCACCAGCAGCCGGCCGAACTCGCCGTTCCACTCGCACGCGCTGATGCCGAAGGCGTCGTGTTCCTCCGGTTTGCTGGTGATCGCGCCGGCGAACACCGCACGCAGTTCATCATCGGAGATCAGGTCGCACGGCGTGCTCTTGGCTACCGCTTCGGCCGGTGGCGCGCTGGCGGCGACGGGTTCTGGCGTGGCCGCTGCGGCTTGCGCCGGTTGCGGCGCGGGTTTGCTGCAGGCGACCAGCAACTGGAGCAATGCAATGAGGACGATCAGATACAGGCGAACGTCGAAGGGGCGACGTGGGCGCATGGAGGGTCCGGGGTGATGCCGGCGGGGGAAGTCCGGCTTGTTTATTGGGTGAGAACCCCTTTTCCGACGATTTCCGGACACTGCGCACGTTCTCGATGCACGGCCTGACGCAAGAAGGCCGCCCCTGCGGGCGGCCTTCGTTCTTGCAGCGAGATGCACGGTGGCGCGGCTTAATCGTTCTCGACGTGGAGCACCGAGCCATCCTGCGGGCTCAGGTGGATCTCCACATTCTTGCCGTCCTGGCGCTCGGCCTCGGCCTTCCACAAGCCGTCGTCGAAGTCGATGTCATGCACCTTGGAATAGCCGGCGGCGACCAGCTTGGCCTTGACGTCGTTTTCGCTCAGGTTGGACACCTGCGCGTCGGCGTAGACCTGGCCATTGGCGGGGTCCACGCGCACATCGGTGCGCTTGCCGTTGGCGCTGGTGGCATCGGCTTCCCACATGCCGTCTTCGAAATCGATGTCGTCGATCTTGGTGTAGCCCTGTTCGGTCAGCAGCTGGCGGACCTGCGGTTCGGTCAGGCCCTTGGTCTTGGCGGCATCGGCAGCACTGGCGGCGCCGGCAGCGGTCATGGCGAGCAGCAGGGCCGTGGTCTTGATCAGGCGCATGGCAAGTCTCCTGTGTTGGGAACGTGCGCCACTGAGCCAGCCCGTCCGTGTAGGCGGGGTCAGCATTTGCCGGCCATGGGCTGAATGCCTGAGTACGCCAAGCTGGAAACCTTGCCCAGCAAGGCCTTGCCAGCCTGCCGGCAACTGAATGGTTGGTGCAACCTCGGCTCGCGGAGGCCTGGATGGCACGGCGATGGCCCTGGCATTGATTGGTCGCCAACCGTGACGCTGCTAACCTCGGCGCGTGTGGGCTTGCCGCTGGCGTCCCGCGTCCTTTGTTCCCGGCCCTGATCGACCCACGCATGTCTTCCGTGATTTCCGCTGCGCCCCCGTCCGCCGCGCGCTTCCTGCGCGAGGTCACTGCGGCCGCGCACACCCAGGTCGAAGCCCTGCCGCACATGCCGGCGCTGGCCGACGGCACGCTGACGCCCGCCCGTTACGCGCAGGTGCTGGCCTGCCACTGGGCAATCCTGGCGCCGTGGGAGCGCCAGCACGCGCCGTGGCTGGATGCGCTGGCAACGCAGGGCTGGCCGTATCGCCGCCGCACCGACGCGCTGGGACATGACCTGGCCGCGCTTGGCGCGTCGCTGCCCTCTGCCGAGCTGGGCGAGGCGCCGCAGGCGCAGGACCCGGCCCAGGCCTGGGGCATGTTGTACGTGGTCGAAGGCTCGATGCTGGGCGGGCGCGTCATCGCCCGCCAGCTACGCGCGCGGCAGCCGGCGCTGGCCAGCGCGCTGGATTACTTCGACCTGGGCAGCGAGGACCCGGGCGCGTGGCGCCGGTTCCAGGGCTGCCTGGACGCGGTATTGCCCGACGAGGCGGCGCGTGCGCAGGCCGCGATCGGCGCGGCGGCGATGTTCGGCCATTTCCATCACCATCTTTCGCTTGGAATCTCCGCATGACTGCTGTCGACGATCCCGTGGACATGGACGCCTGTGCGCGCGAGCCGATCCACATTCCCGGTTCCATCCAGCCCTACGGCGTGCTGCTGGTCATCGACCCGGCCACCGGCAACGTCCTGCAGGCCAGCAGCACCGCCGCGGCGCTGCTGGGCGTGGAACCCGATCGCCTGATCGGCCGGCACTGGCCGGACCTGCTGGACCTGGGCGAACGCCGCCTGCCCGCGCCGTCGCCCGACGATGACGCCGTGCACCTGCCGCATGCGGCGGTGAAGTTTCCGCAGCGGGCCGCACAACCGGCCGAGCTGTACGTGGCCGCGTGGCACCTGGCGCCGACCCAGTGGCTGGTGGAGATCGAGCCGCGCGTTTCGCGCACCAGCGATGTCACCGTCAGCGATGTCCTGCCGACGCTGCGCCAGTTGGAGCGCGACCATGCGGTGGCCGCCGCGTCCCTGCGCGTGGCGCGCGAGATCCACACCCAGCTCGGCTACGACCGGGTGATGGTGTATCGCTTCGACAACGACTGGAACGGCGATGTGATCGCCGAGGCCAAGGCGACGTCGCTGCCCGATTCCTACCTGGGCCTGCACTATCCGGCGACCGATATCCCGGTTCAGGCGCGCGCGCTGTACCTGCGCAACCGCGTGCGCCAGATCGCCGACGTGCAGTACAGGCCCGCCCCGATCGAGCCGCCGCTGGACCCGCGCACGCACGCGCCGGTGGACCTGAGCGATGTCACCGTGCGCAGCGTCTCGCCGATCCACTGCGAATACCTGGGCAACATGGGCGTCAGCGCGACGCTGGTGACCTCGATCGTGGTCAACGACGTGCTGTGGGGCCTGATCGCCTGCCATCACTATGCGCCGCTGTTCTGCAGCCACGGCATGCGCGATGCGGCCGATGCGCTGACCCGCGGCCTGGCTGCGCGCATCGGCGCGCTGATGGCGGTGGAACGCGCGCGCACCGAGACCGTGCTGCAGACCGTGCGCGAGAAGCTCATCACCGCGTTCAACGATGCCGACATCATGACCACCGAGATGCTGGCGGACATGGCGCCGGACCTGATGGACGTGGTGGACGCAGATGGCGTGGCGATCTACCACGGCGACGAAGTGACGCGGTACGGCCAGCTGCCGACGGCCGAGGACCTGGCGCGGATCCGCGCGCAGATCGAATCGCGCGATTACGAGCACCTGCGCGAAGGCGCCGTCGGCGCGCTGCATGTCGATGCCATCGGCGTCACGTTCCCGGAACTGGCCGACCTGGCGCCGCTGGCGGCGGGCTTGATCTTCGTGCCGCTGATGCCGCACTCGCGCAGCGCGCTGCTTTGGACGCGCCGCGAGCAGGTGGAGACGGTCAACTGGGCCGGCAATCCGGCGCTGGCCAAGATGGCGGACATCCCGAACTCGCGCCTGTCGCCGCGCAAGAGTTTCGACCTGTGGCAGGAGACGGTGCGCGGCCGCTCGCGGCCTTGGTCGGCGTTGCACCTGGAATCGGCGCGCAGCCTGCGCGTGCTGATCGAGCTGATGGAGCGCAAGCGCTACCAGCAGGATTTCAGCGTGCTGGAGGCCTCGCTGGCGCGCCTGCGCCAGGGCGTGGCGATCATCGAGCGCGGGCCAGCCGGGATCACCCGCGTGGTGTTCGCCAACGAAGCCTTCGGGCGCCTGGCAGACTCGGACACCTCGGACATGATCGGCCGCGAGATGCGCGCGCTGCTCGATCGCACCGTGCCGGCTGAACAGCTGGGCTTGCTGGAAGACCAGCTGCGGCAGGGCACGCCGGCCACGACGGTGTTGCCGCTGCGCGTGGCCAATGCCGATTCGGTGGTCACGCAGTTCGACTTCGAACCGCTGCCGGCGCGCGGCGGCCGCAGCACGCACTGGCTGCTGCAGTTGAGCGAGCCGGATTGAGGCTGCCGCACCCGCATCTTGCGATGCGGGTGATTGAGTGCGAGCCGGTGCGTTAGCGCGTGCTGGCGTCGCGGGTCGCGAACCACCGACGTAATGCGGCGCGCACCAGCGGATTCTCGGCGGCCGGCTTCGACGCCGACACCAGCTTTGGCATTGAGACTGACGCGGCCACCTGCACGACCGGCTTGGACGTGGTCACGGCTGCCGCCGTCTTCGCTGTCACCGGCGCCTGTGCCGCAGTCGCCGGCTTGCTCAATGCGGGCTGGGACATCATCGGCGGCGCGGTGCGCGTCGCGACGGCCTTCGCCGCGCTGGTGATCGCGCGGGCGTGGTCTGCCAGGATCGCCAACTGCGGCTTGGCGTTGCCGGCCTTGTCGGGTTGCACACTGAACATATAGCTGTCGTTCCACCACGCGCCGGCCGCCCAATAGGTCCAGCCCAGCCAGACATCGCGGTTGGATTCCATGTAGGACAGCATGCCGTCCAGGGCGACCATGCAGGTGTCGTTGTTGGCCGCGCCGAACTCGCCGAGGAAGCCGACCTTGCCGTTGGCGCGCAGCCAGTCGGTGAAGCCCTTGAGCTTCTCGGCGCCGATGGTGGGGCTGACGCAGGTGGCCGAGGTGCCCGAGTAGTAGGCGTCCATGTACTGGTGGACTTCGTAGGCCAGGTTGTTGGCCGGGTCGGTCAGCTTGGCCAGCGCGTCGCCGTTGGACACGCCGCCGCCGGCCGAGGAGCTGTTCCAGCTGTGCGCGCCAGTCCAGGCCACGCCGGGCACCAGCACCAGGTTCTTCGCACCGGTGGCGCGGATGGCGTCGATGCCGGCCTGCGCGGCGCTGGCCCAGGTAGTGGCGCTGATGCTGTAGGGCTCGTTCATCAGGCCGAAGATCACCGCGTCGTCGTTGGCGAACGCCGTGGCCAGCTGCCGCCACAGGTCGGCGAAGACCGCGTTGGGCACGCTGCTGCTGCCGATGAACTGGCCGTTGTATTTGGCGTAGTTGTGCGGGTCCAGGATGATCTTCAGGCCGTGGTTCTTGGCGCGGGTGACCGCGGTCCGGATGTAGGACAGCTGGGTGGCGTCGAGCGTGGCGCCGGCCTGCGGCTGCAGGCGTTCCCAGAGGAACGGCAGGCGGATCACGTTCATGCCCTGGTCGGCGAAGTACGCGAAATCGGTGTCGGTCGGATAGACGTAGTTCTTGTAGACCACGCCCGGCTTAGCCGAGGAGTTGAATTCGGCGCCGGCCAGGTTGACGCCGGCGTACTTGAGCTTGGACTGGGCGTGGGCGGCAGGCGCGCACGCCAGGCCGAAGGCCAGTGCGAGCGCGGTCAGGGAAGCGGTGAAGGAAAGGCGCATGGGGGGAGGTCTCGTCTGTTGCACGGCGCGTGGCGCGTGCGATGGGGAGGTGTTACACGGGCTGGCACCTGCGTTTCCGTGGCAGGGGCACAGCGCTCCCGGGCGGGTGCGTCGCGTCGAGCGCGGCGGCGTCCTGCACGGGCGGTTGCAGCGATGGGTGGGAACCACGACGTGCCGCGCTCCTGCGCAGGCCACGGCATGGTTCACGGCAGACCTCATCGCGGGCACACGGCGTGGGCATCCACCGCGCGTCTTGAAAGAGGTCAGGAGGAATTCCGCAATTCCCATGCCACCCGTGCGCAAACGTGCGGCGCAACGGGCGTGCTGTGACAGAGTGCAGATAAGTTTTCGGCTGAACAGGCCGCGCGTTTTTGCATGCGCTTCGCCGCGCTGCACGCACGCACGGTTTCAGTGCACGCAAATGAAAACAGCCGCTCGTGCGAGCGGCTGCGTGGGGTGTCGGCGAAGGTCGGTTTCTGCCCTCAGTCGGCGCTCTTGCCCGGCGCGGTGACCTGACGCGCGTATTTGGACAGCACGCCCATCTGCGGCTTGTCGCTGCCGTCCTTGTCCGGCTGCGCGTTGAACATGTAGGTCGGCGGCCACCACGCGCCGGCCGCCCAGTAGCTCCAGCCGCGCCACACATCGCCGTTGGTCTGCATGTAGGCCAGCATCTTGTCCAGCGCCGCCAGGCAACTCGGATCGGTGCTGGCGCCGAATTCCCCCAGGAAGCCGGTCTTGCCGTGCTCGCGCAGCCAGCGGGTGAAGCCTTCCAGGCGCCGCACGCCAATGTTCTCGTCGTCGCCACACTCGGGCTTGGTACCGGAGGAATCCTTGTCCAGGTACTGGTGCACTTCGAACACCATCTGGTTGGCCGGATCGGTCAGCTTGGCCAGCGCATCGCCGTTGGAGGTGCCGCGCCCCGCCACCAGGCTGCCCCAGCTGTGTGCGCCGCTCCACGCGGTGCCCGGCACCAGCACGAGGTTGTTCGCGCCGGCCTTGCGGATCGCATCGATCGCCGCCTGCGCCGCCTTGGCCCAGTCGGTGGCGCCCATGTCGTGCGGCTCGTTCATCAGGCCGAAGATCACCTGCTTGTTGTTGGCGAACGCCTTCTCATTTGCCAGGCGCGTCCACAGGTCGGCGAACACCTCCATCGGCACCGCCGTGCTGCCGATCTGCTGGCCGTTGTAGTCGGCGTAGTTGTGCACATCCAGCACCACCGCGATGCCGTGCTTGGAGGCGGTCTCCACGGTCTTCTGCAGCAGCTTGAGCTGGGTTGGGTCGAACTCGCCTTTCGGTGTTGGCTGCAGGCGCTCCCACAGGAACGGCAGGCGCACCACGTTCATGCCCTTGCCGGCGAAGTAGGCGAAGTCCTTCTCGGACGGGTAGGTGTAGTCCTTGAACAGCGTGCCGGGCTTCTGGCTGGCCTTGAACTCGGCGCCGGCCAGGTTGACCCCGACGTACTGCAACGCGCGCTGCTGGGCATTGAGGTTGAGTGGCGCGATGGCGGCCAGCAGGGCCAGCATCAGGCCGGCGGATCTGGAAGGGCTCAAGCGCATGGACATCTCCGGCTGGTCGCACCGCCGCCTGCGAACGACCCAGCACGCGATGCGCTGATCGGTCATCGCAGGGACACGATGCGTGGACGGTGCAGGTGGGGGAAGGCCGCATCGCAGCGACGAGCCTATGTCATCCAACGCAACCCCACGATGAAGCAGGCCTGCGCGCGCGCCTGACCATCGTGTCACCGGCGGCGCGGATCAGGGCGCCTTGCGCGGTCGCAGCACCAGCAACGTCAGCACGCCGCCCAGCAGGCCCCAGAACGCCGCGCCGATGCCGGCCAGGGTCAGCCCGGAGGCGGTGATCAGGAAGGTCACCAGCGCGGCCTCGCGGCTGCCTTCGTCCTTGAGCGCGCCGGCCAGGCTGCTGCCCAGCGTGCCGAGCAGCGCGATGCCGGCGATGGCCATCACCAGCTCCTTGGGAAACGCCGCCAGCAGCGTCACCACGGTCGCGCCGAACACGCCGACGATCAGGTAGATCACGCCGGCCCAGACCGAGGCCATATAGCGGCGCTGCGGATCGGGGTGGGCTTCGGGGCCCATGCAGATCGCGGCGGTGATGGCGGCCAGGTTGAGCGAGAACGCACCGAACGGCGCCAGCACCGCGTTCAACGCGCCGGTCCAGCCGATCACCGGCGACACCGGCACCTGGTAACCCGAGGCACGGATCACCGCCACGCCGGGCACGTTCTGCGAGGCCATGGTCACCACGAACATCGGCAGCGCCATGCCCAGCAGCGCGGCGAAGGAGAAGGTGGGCGTCACCCATTCCGGCCGCGCCGGCGCCAGCGTCACGCCGCCCAGGTGCAGCAGCCCGGTGCCGGCGGCGATCGCGATGCCGACCAGCAGTGTGGCGATCACCGCATAGCGCGGCCACAGCCGGCGCGTGGCCAGGTACACGCCCAGCATCACCAGCACCAGCAGCGGCTGGGTCTTGAGCGCCACGAAGGTATCCAGGCCGAAGCGCAGCAGCACGCCGGCCAGCATGCCGGCGGCCAGCGGCAGCGGGATGCGGCCAAGCATCTTCTCGAACACGCCGGAGAACCCGGCGATCGCCACCAGCACCGCGCACACCACGAACGCGCCGATCGCATCGGACAGCGGCAAGCCTGTCGTGGTGGCCGCCAGCATCGCCGCGGCCGGCGTGGACCAGGCCGTCACCACCGGCACGCGATAGCGCAGCGACAGGCCGATGCAGGTCACGCCCATGCCGAGCCCTAGGGCCAGGATCCACGAGCTGATCTGCGCCTGGCTGGCACCGACCTGCTGCGCGGCCTGGAACACGATCACCGCCGAGCTGGCAAAGCCCACCAGCACGGTGACGAAGCCGGCCGCCAGTGCCGACAGGGAGGAATCACGCAGCAGGTGCGCAGGGGAGTGGGGAGGCATGCGAGGACGTGGAACGGGGAGACGCACAGCTTATCCGCCAGGATTTACCAGGCCCAGCGGGTGGGCCCGGTCAGGTGCTGGTGGCGCTGCTGGGCAACGCATGGCCGTTGCGCGCTGGCGCCCACGTGCGCATCGAGAACAGCAGGTCGATGAATGCAAACGACGGTCGCTGCCTTGCCATGCTCATCAGCGCCGGCAGCGCGATGCCACTGGCCAGCAGAGCCGCGAAGATCAGCGGGCCGTCGCTGGTGAGCTTCTCTAGGACATGCACCAGCGCGATGAAGAGGGTGAAATGCACCAGATAGAACACGATGGAGTTGCGGCCCGCATAGATCAGCGGCGCGGCTAGCGGCGTGCGGACGGCCAGCATCGAGACCCTCACGATCAGGGGCAGGCTGCCGAGCACCAGCGGCAGGTAGCCGATCCAGGTGTGCTCGAAGTGGGTCCGGTTGGCCAGCATGACGATGCCCACGATGCACGAGCCCGATGCCAACAGACCCCAGTGTCCCCAGCGCGTGCCCGGATTCCACCGCGAGCAGGCGATGAAGTCACCGCTGTAGAAGTAGGCTAGGTAATAGAGGAAGTCCGCGCCGCGTCCAAGCTCGGCGCCGCTAAGCGAAAGGGAGCCGCAGGCAAGCAGGGGTAGCACAAGCAGCGGCGGGAACTGCCGGATGAATGGCACGATCAGGAAGCAGGCGAACAGGTCGAACAGGAACCAGGTCGGCGGGCCGTCCCCCAGCAGCAGGTCGACCAGGTTGCGCCAGGCAATCGGCTCACCCTTGATCAGTACCGAGCCGGACGTGTGTAGGGCGAAATTAATCAGCGCCCACACCACGAACGGATACAGCACGTTGTGGATCTTGCCGGTGATGTACTTGGTCTTGCCCTTCCTGAGCCCGTGGCCCACGAAGACGCCCGACAGCAGGAACATCAGTTCCATTCGGATCGGGCCCATGGTCCCATTGAACAGGTCGACTGCCTGCAGGAGCGTGCTGCCCTGGACCGAGGGCGAGCCTCGTCCAGCGGAGGCGAGGGCGAAATCGAGCGAATGGAAGAGAATGACCAGCAGCACACTGGCGCCGCGCAGCAAGTCGATCCAGGTCTGCCGGCCATCCGGGGTGGGCGGTACGTGCTGCATTGGGCGACTCCTGTCTGTGTCAGCGTTGGGGGCGTCCAGCAGCCTCATATTGCACACGGTTTTCAACGCACGTCGGTTATGCCCGCGGGCGTCGTTTCTCTCAAAAAAAGTGATGTGTGTCAACGATTACAGTGCTTGGACTCACGCCCTTATCCTGCGAGAGGGGTAGATCAGACCACTCCGACGCGCGAATCCACAGGTTGGCGTCGGTCTGCTGTCGGCAAACGATCGCAAGCTGTGGGTTGCGCCTCGGGCTGCTGTGGCCGGCACCGTCGTGTCGGGGCATGGCTATGCGGAATGCCTCTAGCAAGGTGTTTTCCCCATGGCCGAATGCGCCGAGAGGACCCGCATCAAGGCGATGGCCAGGCCGGCCTTGGTGCGCGCAATCACTCCCGCCATCCCCGTGGGCGATCACGGCCTGTTCTGTGCATCGCTGTCTGGCGGAGACGCGGCGTGTGAGCCCGGTTCGTGCGGCCTACCTGCAGCACAGCCGGCTGCTCCCGGTCGCACAAACGCCTGGCCAGCGAAGCCGTCAGGCAGCGCATGTTGACTCAGGTCATCGCAGCTCATCGACCCAGGACCATCACCAGGACAGGCTGCATGTAGGTGATGGGGCCGTGCCGCATCGCCCAGAAACGGTGCCCATGACAGGTTTCGACGACACCGGAGCGACTTGCATCCGATGCCGCCGGGGCTTTGCTCAGCCCAGCAGCGCCCCCACGATGCTGGCCGCGGCGCCGTGGCCTTACGCGCGCTGGGTCAGCAGGCGCTGGCGCGCGTCGCGGTCGGGCATGGAGAACAGCAGATTCACCGCGCCCACGCCAAACCGGTCGCGTAGCAGGCACACCAGCAGCGGCACGCCGAGGCCGGCGGCCAGCAATGCGCCCAGCAGCAGCGTGCCGTCATGGCTGAGCTTGTGCAGCGGATAGGCCAGCACGATGTACGGCGGGTAGTGCAGCAGGTAGAAGACGATGGAGTTGCGGCCGACAAAGGTCAGCGGCGCCGACCACGCGAACCGGCTTGCGAACGCAGCGGCCTGCACCAGCAGCGGCAGCGCACCCAGCACCAGCGGCAGGTAGCCCGGCCACTGCTTGGGCAGGCCGCCGAGATGGGCGACCAGCATCAGCGCCACCAGCGACACGGCCGACAACAGAAGCCAGCCCAGGCCGGGCCATGCGGACAGATCGATCTTCGCCCGGGTCACGTAATCGCCGACGAAGAAGTAGATGAAGTAGTAGAACAGCGCCGGCTGCACGTACAGCGACGGCGGCACCAGCAGCGCCAGCAGGCCAGCACCCAGCACCACCAGCAGCGGATTGAAGCGGCGCAGGTAGGGCGTGACGAGGTAGAAGATAAAGAGGTCGTAGAGGAACCAGGTCAGCGTGCTGGTGCCGGTGACGATCATCCCCAGCTGCGCCCACTGGACCGGCTCGCGCTTGAGCAGCGCCGCGCCGCCGTCGCGGATCAGAAAGATCACCAGCGACCACAACAGGAACGGATACAGCACGTGCCGTAGCTTGCCCAGCAGGTACGGCGCGCTGCCCTTGTCCAGGCTGCGCGCCACGAACAGGCCCGACAGCAGGAACATCAGCTGCATCCGGAACGGCGCGCAGGCCACGTTGACCGCGCGCACCGCATCGGTCAGCGCGCTGTGGCGCATCTCCACGCCATCGGGCACGTAGCCGGAGAACGCGTACTGGTACGCATGCAGCACGATCACCATCAGCACGCTGGTGCCGCGCAGGACATCGATCCATTGGTGGCGCCGGGCAGGCGTTGCGGGGCGTGCGGGCATGCGCGTGGGTTCCGTGGCGGGCAGCACGTTGCGAACCACCGACACGCGCAGCACCGGGCAACGACCACGGAGCCAGGACAAGACAGCGCGATGCCGGTCCAGACGCGACGTGCTGCGTGGGGGATGAGCCGGTGAATCCAGCTCTAGCAGCGCAAACGAACAGGCCCCGTCAAAAACGGGGCCTGTCGAGGCGTTGCGTACAGGACCGCTGTCGGCCCGGGCGAGTTCAGCCCAGCAGCGCCGCCACGATGCTGGCCGCTGCGTCGCGGCCTTCGGCCACGGCGGTGACCACCAGGTCGGCGCCGCGCACCGCATCGCCACCGGCGAACAGCTTCGGGTTGGTGGTCTGGTAGGGCAGGCGGCCCTCGGCTTCGCCACCGGCGACGATGCGGCCGTTGGACTGGCCTTCCACGCCGATGGCGGTGAGCCACTCGGGCAGCGTCGGCGAGAAGCCGAAGGCGATGATCACCACATCCGCGTCCAGCAGCGATTCGCTGCCTTCGATCGGCTCGGCGCTCTGGCGGCCGCGTGCGTCGGGTTCGCCCAGGCGGGTCTCGACCACGCGCACCGCGCAGACCTTGCCGTCCGGACCTGCGTCCACGGCCAGCGGCTGGCGGTTGAACAGGAAGCGCACGCCTTCCTCGCGGGCATTGGCCACCTCGCGCGCGCTGCCGGGCATGTTGGCCTCGTCGCGGCGATACGCGCAGGTGACCTTGGCCGCGCCCAGGCGGATGGCGCTGCGCACGCAGTCCATGCCGGTGTCGCCGCCGCCCAGCACGACCACGCGCTTGCCGGTGAGGTCGGGCAGGGTGATCTTGTCTTCCCAGCCGGCGATCGGCCGGCCCCAGGTGTCGCTGCCGGTAACGATGCGCGCGTTCTGCACCAGGAACGGCAGCGCCGGCAGCACGCCTTCCAGGTCCTGGCCGGGCAGGCCGCCATCGGTGTAGCGATACGCGCCGGTACCCAGGAACACCGCGTCGAACTCTTCCAGCAGCTGGGCGATGGTCACGTCGGTGCCCACTTCCACGCCCAGACGGAATTCCACGCCCATGCCTTCCAGCACCTGGCGGCGGGTGGAGATCACCGACTTGTCCAGCTTGAAGCTGGGAATGCCGAACTGCAGTAGCCCACCGATCTGCTCATAGCGGTCGAACACCACCGCCTGCACGCCGGCATGGGCCAGCTTGTCGGCGCAGGACAGGCCGGCCGGGCCCGCGCCGACCACCGCCACACGCTTGCCGGTCGGGGTGACGCTGCTCATGTCCGGGCGCCAGCCGGTGGCCAGGGCGGTGTCGACGATGTACTTCTCGACCGCACCGATGGTGACCGCGCCGAATTCCTCCAGCGTGCAGCTGCCTTCGCACAGGCGATCCTGCGGACACACGCGGCCGCAGACTTCCGGCAGCGGGTTGGTGGTGTGGCACAGGGTGGCTGCTTCGTGGATGCGGTTTTCCTGGACCAGCTGCAGCCACTGCGGGATGGCGTTGTGCACCGGGCACTTCCAGCTGCAGTACGGATTGCCGCAGTCCAGGCAGCGGCCGGCCTGGTACTGCGCGTCGGCCTTGTCGAACTTGCCGTATAGCTCACCCCAGTCGCCGGAGGTGCGCAGCTCCACCGGGATGCGCTGGGGCATCTGGCGGGGCAATTCGAGGAACTGGAAGGCTTGCTTGCGGCTCATGGCGTGTCTCGGCTAGTTCATGCGCCCGGCGTGGTGACCAGGCGATACGGCGTGCGTGGAAGGTCGGCGCGCGGGTTACGCGCGCGCCGGTTTTCGCGCGTCCTTGCCAGGCAGGCGCTGTGCGGCAGGGCGAGGGGTCATCACGCGGCCCTGCGCAGGGCGTCGGTCAGCGATTCGATGCTGGCCGCCTTGGGCTTCACCAGCCAGAACTTGCCGATGTAGTCGCGGAACTCATCCAGGATCTGCTGGGCCCAGATGCTGCCGGTGAGTTCCCGGTGGCGCTGGATCAGCGTGTGGATGTGCTGGCGGTAGTTCTCGAAGCCTTCCGGGCTGATGCGATGGATGTCGATCAGCTCGTGGTTGTAGCGGTCCACGAAGTCGCGGTCCATGTCCAGCACGTAGGCTAGGCCACCGGTGAAGCCGGCGCCGAAGTTCAGGCCGGTGCGGCCCAGGACCATCACCACGCCGTCGGTCATGTATTCGCAGCAATGGTCGCCGGCGCCTTCGATCACCGCCAGCGCGCCGGAGTTGCGCACGCCGAAGCGCTCGCCCGCCCGGCCCGCGGCATACAGCTCGCCGCCGGTGGCGCCGTACAGGCAGGTGTTGCCCAGAATCGCGGTATTGCGGGCCTCGAAGCGCGCGCCGCGCGGCGGACGCACCACCAGGCGGCCGCCGGCCATGCCCTTGCCGACGTAGTCGTTGGCTTCGCCTTCCAGCTCCATGTGCAGGCCGCCGGCGTTGAACGCGCCGAAGCTCTGCCCGGCGCTGCCGCGGAAGCGCAGCTGCAGCGGCGTGTCGGCCATGCCGGTGTTGCCGTGCGCGCGGGCGATGGCGCCGGACAGGCGCGTGCCGATCGAGCGGTCGGTGTTGTGGATCAGGAAACGGTGGTCGCCACCGGCCTTGGTCCGGATCGGTTCGGCCAGCAGGCCGTCGAGCTGGGTGGCCAGGCTGTCGGGCGATTCGTACAGGCGCTGCGCGGCGCAGGTGCTGCTGTCGAACTGCGCGCCGGCCAGCAGGCGCGACAGGTCGACGTTGACGCCTTCGCGCGGCGAGACGTTGAGCTGCTCCAGCAGGTCGGTGCGGCCGATGATTTCATCCAGCGACCTGGCGCCCAGGTAGGACAGCCACTGACGCACTTCCTCGGTGAGCAGGCGGAAGTAGTTCTCCACGCGCTCGGGCAGGCCGGTGAAGTAGTCCGCGCGCAGGCGCTCGTCCTGCGTGGCCACGCCGGTGGCGCAGTTGTTGAGGTGGCAGATGCGCAGGTACTTGCAGCCCAGCACGATCATCGGGCCGGTGCCGAAGCCGAAGCTGTCGGCGCCCAGCAGCGCGGCCTTGACCACGTCCAGGCCGGTCTTCAGGCCGCCGTCGGTCTGCAGCACCACGCGGTCGCGCAGCTGGTTGACCACCAGCGCGTGGTGCGATTCGGCCACGCCCAGTTCCCACGGCCCGCCCGCGTAGCGGATCGAGCTGAGCGGGCTGGCGCCGGTGCCGCCGTCATGGCCGGACACGGTGATCAGGTCCGCACCGGCCTTGACCACGCCCGCGGCGATCGTGCCGACGCCGGCATGGCTGACCAGCTTCACCGACACCAGCGCGGTCGGATTGACCTGCTTGAGGTCGTAGATCAGCTGGGCCAGGTCTTCGATCGAATAGATGTCGTGGTGCGGCGGCGGCGAGATCAGGCCGATGCCGGGCTTGGCATAGCGCAGGCGGGCGATGGTCTCGTTGACCTTGTGGCCGGGCAGCTGGCCGCCTTCGCCGGGCTTGGCGCCCTGGGCGACCTTGATCTGCAGCACTTCGGCGTTGACCAGGTACTCGGGCGTGACGCCGAAGCGGCCCGAGGCGACCTGCTTGATCTTGGAGCGCTTCTCGGTGCCGTAGCGGACCGGGTCCTCGCCACCTTCGCCGGAGTTGCTGCGACCGCCGAGGCGATTCATGGCGATGGCCAGCGCCTCGTGCGCCTCGGGCGAGAGCGCGCCGAGCGAGATCGCCGCGGTATCGAAGCGACGCAGGATGTCGCCAGCCTCGGCCACCTGGTCCAGCGGCGTGGGCGTGTCGGCCTTCTTCAGCACCAGCATGTCGCGCAGCGCCGACGGCGGGCGGTGGTTGACCGCATCGGCGTAGGCCTGCCAGTCGGCCTGCTGGCCGCTGCGGGTGGCGCGCTGCAGGGTCAGCACCACGTCCGGGTTGTACATGTGGTACTCGCCGCCGTGGACGTACTTGATCAGGCCGCCGACTTCGGGCTTGAGCAGGTCGTTCCAGGCGCGCGCGGTGAGCTGGCGGGCCTCGGTATCCAAGCGCGCCAGGCCGGCGCCACCGATGCGCGAAGGCGTCTCGGTGAAGCACAGTTCCACCACGTCGTCGTCCAGGCCCACGATCTCGAACAGCTGCGCGGCGCGGTAGCTGGCGATGGTGGCGATGCCCATCTTGGAGATGATCTTGGACAGGCCCTTGTAGATGCCCTTGCGGTACTTGCGGCCGATCTGGGCCTGCTCGCCGCCCTTCTTCAGCTGCAGGATGCCGCGACGGCCCAGGTCGAACAGAGTCTGGTAGGCCAGGTACGGATACACCGCGGTGGCGCCGTAACCCAGCAGGCAGGCCATGTGGTGCGGATCGCGCGCGGTGCCGGTCTCGATGATCAGGTTGACGTCGCAGCGCAGGCCCACGCGCGAGAGGTGGTGATGCACCGCGCCGGTGGCCAGCAGCGCATGCACCATCGGCCGGTCCGGGGTCGGATAGCGGTCGGACAGCAGCAGCATGATCATGCCGTCGCGCGCGGCCGCCTCGGCGGTGGCGCAGATGCGCTCGATGCCAGCCTTCAGGCCTTCCTCGACGCTGTAGGACAGGTCGATCAGGCGGTTCTTGGACGCGTACTGGTCCATCTTCAACAGCTGACGCAGCTTGCGCTGGCTCAGCACCGGCGAGTTGAGGATGACGTGGTTCACCGTCTCCGGGCCGGCGTGGAAGATGTTGGTCTCCCGGCCGAGCTGGGTGGACAGCGACATGACGCAGTCTTCGCGCAGCGGATCGATCGGCGGGTTGGTGACCTGCGCGAACGCCTGGCGGAAGTAGTCGTACAGCGGCCGGGTGTGCTGGCTCAGCACCGCCATCGGCGTGTCGTCGCCCATCGAGCCGGTGGCTTCCTGCTCCATCTCGGCCAGCGGGCGCAGCACCTGCTCCACTTCCTCGGTGCTGAGCTGGAACAGCTTGTGATAGCTGCGCAGGGTCTTCTCGTCGAAGGGTTCCTCGACCAGCGACGGATCGATCAGCTCGGTCTGCAGGTAGGTCACGCCCTGCTGCAGCCACTGCTTGTATGGCGCGCGCGCGCGATTGACGCGGTCGATCGCGTCCGAATCCAGCAGATCGCCGCGCTTGAGGTCGATGGCCATCATCTCGCCCGGGCCCAGCTTGCCCTTGCGCACGATGCGCTCGGCCGGCAGTTCCCACACGCCGGCTTCGGAGGCGACCAGGAAGTGGCGATCGGAGCTGAGCATCCAGCGCGCCGGACGCAGGCCGTTGCGATCGAGCATGCACGCGGCATAGCGGCCGTCGCAGGCGACGATGCCGGCCGGGCCGTCCCACGGCTCGGTGTTCAGGCCGTAGAACTCGTAGAACGCGGCCAGGTCCGAGTCCTTGAACTCCAGCGACTGGGTCGCCGGCGGCACCAGGATGCGCAGCGCCTGCAGCAGGTCCATGCCACCGGCGATCAGCAGCTCCAGCATGTTGTCCAGGCTCTGCGAGTCCGAGCCGTGCATGGAGATCACCGGGTTGAATTGCCCGATGTCGAACTTCGGCGTCTTCCACACCTTGCTGCGCGCCTGCGCCCAGGAGCGGTTGCCTTCGATGGTGTTGATCTCGCCGTTGTGGGCGAGCATGCGGAACGGATGCGCCAGCGGCCAGCGCGGCAGCGTATTGGTCGAGAAGCGCTGGTGGAACACGATCGCGCTGGAGGTCAGGTCACTGCGCTGCAGATCCTGGTAGAAGATCGCCAGCTTGTCCGGCAGCACCATGCCCTTGTAGCCGATGGAGTGCGGCGACAGGGTGACCACGTAATAGTCGGCGGTGGCATCGCGCACGGCCTGCTCGCTGCGGCGGCGGGCCAGGAACAGCGCCAGGGTGAAGGCGTCCACGTCCTGGCCTTCGCCGGCCTCGACGAAGATCTGCTCGATCCGCGGCAGCGTGCTCTTGGCCAGCTCGCCGCACACCACGTCGTCGGTCGGCGGCACGCGCCAGCCGCGCACGCGCACGCCGACGGTGGCCAGTTCGCTTTCCAGCTGGGTGCGGCACTGCTGGGCCAGGTCCGCATCGCGCGGCAGGAACACCAGGCCCGAGGCGAACAGCGCGCCCACGGTGATGTTGGCCTCACGCGCCAGCGCCCGCAGGAAGAGTTCCGGTTTGCGGATCAGCAGGCCACAGCCGTCGCCAGTCAGACCGTCGGCGGCGACGCCACCACGGTGGGTCATGCGCGACAGCGCAGAGATGGCGGTATCAACGAGCTGGCGCGAAGGCTGATCGTCCAACTGCGCGACCATGCCGAAACCACAGGCATCGCGTTCATCGTTGGGGTCGTACAGCCCGTGGCGGTTGCGGGGGGCCATTGGTGCTACCTCAAAACGGAGAAGGTGAGGCGGCACCCGTGCCCTTCATTGGGCGGCGCAGATGTGAAAGAGGTGTCACCGGACTTGCGATGACACCACAAGTTGGTGCGCCGCCGCAACGGCTGCGCCAACATGGTGCGCAGACGGTTTCAGGGGCAACAAAAAACGGCCGCGCGCGCTGCCGAAAAACCTGCAGGCGCGCGCGTCTTTCGGCAGATTCAGCCGCAGCGCACCGAGGCGGCGACGCCCTTCTCGTCCAGCTCCACATTCAGGCGCGCGGCGTTGAATTCCATGGTCACGGCCTGGTCGGGCTTGAGCAGGCGCACGGTGGTGGCGCCTGCGTCGGTCTTGGCCTGGGTAGTGTCGGCCTCGGTCGGGGTCTTGCCGACAATCCACTGCGCCTGGGTGGCATCGCAGGCATTGGCGTCGACCGGTGCGGCGGCATCGGGCGCGGTGGTGGCCGCGGCTTCGGCGCGCTGCTCGGATTGGGCGACGGCCTGTTGCTGTTCGTCCGGAGTCGGGCCACTGCAGGCGGCGAGGGACAGGACAAGCAGGGACAGCGGCAGCACGATGCGGGACATGCGTGGGCTCCAGGGGGCAGAAGATGCCCCATGTTAACCAGCGAGGCCTTGGCTGCGTGGCTGCTTGACGGGGTTTTCATGGCGCGCGCGACACCTTGGTGCGCACATGGCCCGATCCGCACCTTCCGCGCGCAAGCGCGCTTCGATTCCCGACGTGGCCGTGGTGCCGCCCGAGGCGGCCGGCATCGCCGCGCAGGCGGGCCTGGTCTACGTGACCGATGCCGATCCAGGCTATGCGCGGCGCAAGGTCGGCACCGGCTTCGGCTATCGCACGCCAGCGGGCGTCACGTTGAAGGACAAGCGCGCGCTGGCCCGCATTCGTGCGCTGGCCATCCCGCCGGCCTACACCGATGTGTGGATCTGCATGGACCAGCGCGGCCACCTGCAGGCCACCGGGCGCGATGCGCGCAAGCGTAAGCAATACCGCTACCACGCCGACTGGACGCAGATCAGTGGCGAAGGCAAGTACGACCGCATCGTGCAGTTCGGCGCGTCGCTGCCGCGGCTGCGGCGGCGACTGCGCCAGGACCTGGCGCTGCGCGGCTTCCCGCGCGAGAAGGTGCTGGCGATCGTGGTGGCGGTGATGGCCGAGACGCTGGTGCGGATCGGCAATGCGACCTATGCGCGCGACAACCGGTCGTTCGGCCTGACCACGCTGCGCAATCGCCATGTTGCCTTCGCCCGCGATGGCCGGGTGCGGTTGAAGTTCCGCGGCAAGGGCGGGCTGGAGCACGACATCGGCATCGACGATGCGCGCCTGGTCAAGCTGATCCGCGCCGTGCAGCACCTGCCGGGGCAGGCGCTGTTCCAGTACCGCGATGACGAGGGCGCGCTGCAGCCGGTCGATTCCGGCGCGGTCAACGCCTACCTGCAGGAAGTGCTGGGCGAGGACTTCACCGCCAAGGATTTCCGCACTTGGGGCGGCACGCTGGCCGCGTTCAAGCTGCTGGCCGCCACGCCGCTGCCCGAGCCTGCGAGCAAGGCCGCGTTGAACCGAGCGAAGAACGCGGTGATCAAGGAGGTCGCCGCGGCGCTGGGCAATACGCCCACGGTGGCGCGCAAGGCCTACATCGATCCGTGCATGTTCGTGGCCTGGGAAGACGGCCGCCTGCAGAAGCTTGCCGAAGGCGCGCGCGGCGAACGCCAGTGGGAACAGGCCGCGCTCAAGCTGCTGGCCAAGGTGCACAAGGTCTCGGTGCGCAGCGCACGCAAGGTGGCGGCGGCGACACGCTGAGGGCGCGCATGAAAACGGCCGGCATGCTGGCCGGCCGTTGCTTGGAAACTGGATGACCACGCCATCGGCTGCATGCGCAGCCGACGCCGCGGTGCGCGACTCAGTTCGACGCGACCTGGGTGCCGCTGCAGCTGATCGCAGTGATGGCGTTGTTCTCGCCCACTTCCACGTTGACCGAGGAACCGCCTTCGGTGCCGCTGGTGCCCTTGCCGGTGGTCAGCGCGGTGCTGTCGCTGTCCACGCGGATGCGCTCCAGGGTCGGCTGCGCGGCGGCCAGGCCGACCGCGCCCTTGACCATGTCGGTGTGGCAGGTGCCGGAGATGGTGCCGTCCAGGGGTTCGAAGGCCAGCGGCGCCGAGGCACAGGCGGACAGGGCAAGCGGCAGGACAACGGCAACGGCGGCAAGGGCAAGGCGCATGTGGAACTCTCCGGTGGGGCGCGAACGGGCCAAGCATTGCCGCTGGCGTGTTGCGGCTTGATGAAGTCCTGTGCCGGCATTGCCACACGCGCCGACGTTTTGCGTGCGCCAGTGCTGTGCGAGGTGGCAGATGCCACGCCGCAAGCGCGCCAGGGCTGGCGGGGCCCGCAAGAATTGATGCGTTTTTTACGCCGCGGCCGCCGGCTGCGCGTGGAGACTTTACGGGGTCCAGGCCGACGATGACGGCCTTCGGCGGACGTGGTGTCCGCCGCCTTGGAGTTGCCCTGCATGTTGTCGTCCCTGCACTGCCGTGCGCTGCTGTCCTTCGGACTGGTTGCCGGCGCCCGCGTGGAAGCCACGCTGCAGGCACCTTCTGACCTGACCGGAGACCTGCCATGCCTGGCTGGCTTGCCCTGATCTGCGGCGCCCTGGTGATCGTCGCCGGCGCCTACCTGCTCTACGTCGTGCTGCGACCCGAAGACTTCTAGAGAGCGGGCGATGGGCCTTGAGGTGAGCGCGAAGCCGCCTGGGCGGCGTCCCAACGGGTTAGCCGTCAGCGGCGCCGAGCGCGGGCCGCATGGCTTGCCTTGGCGGGCCAGCCAAGGTTGCGCCACGCAACGCGCGCGCCGCACCGCTGACAACCAACGCGTCTCACCTCAAGACCCATCGCACGCTCTAGGACCCTACACATGATCGAAATCCTGTTGATCGTCGGCACCGCGCTGGTGCTGGCCTGGCCCCTGGGCCTATACCTGGCGCGGGTGATGCGCGGCGCGCCGATGGCGGGCGATGCGGTGTTCGGCCTGGTCGAAAAGCCGCTCTACAAAGTGTTGGGCGTGGACCCTGCGCGCGGCATGTCCTGGCGCGGCTATGCAGGCGCCTTCGTGCTGAGCAACGCGGTGGTCGGCGTGCTGGTGTGGACGCTGCTGATGACCCAGGCCTGGCTGCCGCTCAATCCTGATGCCGTGCCCAACATGCGCTGGGACCTGGCGCTGCACACGATGGTCTCGTTCCTGACCAACACCAACCAGCAGCACTATTCCGGCCAGGCGCAGCTGTCCTACCTGTCGCAGATGGTGGCCATCACCGGCCTGCAGATCGTCACCCCGATGATGGGCCTGGGCCTGGCGGTGGCAACGCTGCGTGCATTCTTCGGCAAGGGCAAGACAACCGGCGCGCAGGAAGGCGATGCGCGCAGCGTCGATGTGGGCAACTACTACGCCGATGCCGTCCGTGCGTGCGTACGCTTCATGCTGCCGCTGTGCCTGCTGTGGACGCTGCTGCTGGGCAGCCAGGGCGTGCCGTCGACGTTGCAGGCCGGCCCGACCGCCACGCCGGTCGAACACAGCACAGACTTCACCGCGCAGAAGCTGCCGCTCGGCCCGGTCGCGGCGATGGTCGCGGCCAAGCAGCTGGGCACCAACGGCGGCGGGTGGTACGGCCCCAACAGCGCCATGCCGCTGGAAAACCCGACCCCGTTCTCCAACGCGCTCGAATGCCTGGCGATCCTCCTGGTGCCGATCGCGGTGGTGTTCATGGTCGGCGCGTTCACCGGCCGCAGGAAGCTGGCCGGGTTGATCTTCGGCAGCATGCTGCTGATGTCGGCCGCTTCCACCACCGCGCTGGTGTGGGCCGAGGGGCATTCGTCGATATCGGCCAGTCCGATGCTGATGGAAGGCAAGGAAGTGCGCTTCGGCGCCGATGCCTCCGCGCTCTGGGCGTCGCTCACCACGCAGACGTCCAACGGCTCGGTCAACGCCATGCATGACTCGCTCAGCCCGCTGGGCGGCGGCGTGGCCATCGTCAACATGCTGATCAACGCCATCTGGGGCGGCATCGGCTGCGGCCTGCAGGCCTTCATGGTCTACCTGCTGCTGGGCGTGTTCCTGGCCGGCCTGATGACCGGGCGCACGCCGGAGTTGTTCGGCCGCAAGATCGAGACGCCGCAGGTCAAGCTGCTCGCCTTGTTGATCCTGCTGCAGCCGATCGTGCTGCTGGGCTTCACCGCGCTCACGCTGGCCATCCCGTCGATCACCGGCAACTCCAATCCCGGCTTCCACGGCATCAGCCAGGTGTTCTACGAGTACGCCTCGGCGTTCGCCAACAACGGCTCGGGCTTCGAAGGCCTGGGCGATGGCACGCCATGGTGGAACCTGAGCTGCACGCTGCTGCTGATCCTTGGGCGCTACCCGGCGCTGATCGTGCCGCTGGTGGTCGCCGCGCAATTGGCCGCCAAGCGCCAGGCACCCGAATCGCCCGGCAGCCTGCAGATCGAAACACCCACCTTCGCCCTGACCCTGATCGCGGTGATCCTGGTCCTGACCGTGCTGCAGTTCATGCCGGCACTGGTGCTGGGCCCGGTCGCCGATCACCTCGCGCTGATTGCGCACTGAAGGTTTCCACGATGAACACCCAAGTCCACTCCCACCGCGCGCCACAGCGCCTGCTCGATGGCGCGGCCATCAACGCCGCCCTGCGCGATGCGGTCCTCAAGCTCAACCCCGCCAAGCTGATCCGAAGCCCCGTCATGGCCGTGGTCATGGCCGGCACCCTGGTCAGCCTGCTGGTCACGCTGAGCGGCGACGCGCCGCTGGGCTTCGGCCTGGCCGTGAGCGCGATCCTGCTGCTGACGGTGCTGTTCGGCAATTTCGCCGAGGCCATCGCCGAAGCCCGCGGCCGCGGCCAGGCCGCCTCGCTGCGCAGCGCCCGCCAGGACCTGATGGCGCGCAAGGTCGAGACCGCGCTGCCCGGCGCGGCCGAGATCAGCCTGCCGGCCAGCGACCTGCGTCCGGGCGACTACGTGATCGTCTCGGCCGGCGATTTCATCCCGGCCGATGGCGAGATCGTGCGCGGCCTGGCCACGATCAACGAGGCCGCAGTCACTGGCGAATCCGCGCCGGTGCTGCGCGAGGCCGGCACCGACCGCAGCGGCGTGATCGGCGGCACCAAAGTGCTGACCGACGAGATCTTGGTGAAGGTCACCGCCGAGCCGGGCCACAGCTTCCTGGACCGCATGATCGCGCTGGTCGAAGGCGCCAACCGCCAGAAGACGCCCAACGAGATCGCGCTGACCCTGCTGCTGGCGGCGATGACGCTGACCTTCCTGGTCGTGGTCGCCACGCTGCCGGTGATCGGCGCCTTCGTCGGGGTCAAGGTCGATCCGTTGCTGCTAATCGCGCTGCTGGTGTGTTTGATCCCGACCACCATCGGCGGCCTGCTGCCGGCCATCGGCATCGCCGGCATGAACCGCGCGCTGGCCGCCAACGTGCTGGCCAAATCCGGCAAGGCGGTCGAAGTGGCGGGCGACGTCGACGTGCTGCTGCTCGACAAGACCGGCACGATCACCCACGGCGACCGCCAGGCCACGCACTTCCACGCGCTGGCCGGCATCGACGGTGCGCAGCTGCGCGAGGCGGCGCTGTTGTCCTCGCTCGCCGATCCCACGCCGGAAGGTAAATCGATCGTGCGCCTGGCGCGCGAGCAGGGCTGCACCACCACCGAGCCGGACAAGGCCGAGTACCTGGCGTTCACTGCGCAGACCCGCATGTCCGGCGTGGACGTGGCCGGCCGCGCGATCCGCAAGGGTGCCACCGATGCCATCGCCCGCTATGTGGCCGAGCAGGGCGGCAGCGTGCCGCCGGAACTGGCTGGCCGCGTCGAGCAGGTCGCGCGCGGCGGCGCCACGCCGCTGGTGGTGGCCGAAGGGCGCCACGTGCTGGGCGTGGTCGAGCTCTCCGACGTGGTCAAGCACGGCATCAAGGAGAAGTTCGCCCGCCTGCGCGAGATGGGCATCAAGACGGTGATGATCACCGGCGACAACCCGCTCACCGCCGCGGCCATCGCGGCCGAGGCCGGCGTCGACGACTACATCGCCGAGGCGAGACCTGAGGACAAGCTGGCGCGCATCCGCGCCGAACAGGCCGGCGGGCGCCTGGTGGCGATGGTCGGCGACGGTACCAACGATGCGCCCGCGCTGGCCCAGGCCGACGTCGGCCTGGCGATGAATTCCGGCACCCAGGCGGCGAAGGAGGCCGGCAACATGGTCGACCTGGACAGCGACCCGGCCAAGCTGCTCGCGGTGGTCGAAGTGGGCAAGCAGCAGCTCATCACCCGTGGCGCGCTGACCACGTTCTCGCTGGCCAACGACGTGTCCAAGTACTTCGCGATCCTGCCGGCGCTGTTCGCCGCCGCGATCCCATCGATGGCCGCGCTCAACGTGATGCACCTGTCCAGCCCCCGCAACGCGGTGCTGGCGGCGTTGATCTTCAACGCGCTGGTCATCCCGGCGTTGATTCCGCTGGCCCTGCGCGGCGTGCGCTTCCGCCCGGCCACCGCGACGGTGCTGCTGCGCCGGAACATGCTGGTCTACGGCGTCGGCGGCGTGGCGCTGCCGTTCGTGGCGATCAAGCTGATCGATCTGTTGCTGGCCGCGACGGTGGGCGCATGAGCCGCATCGACCTTGCCCAGCCCCTGATGTCCCGCCCTGCGCTCAAAGGTGTTCCCATGTCATCGCAAACGTTGCAAGACCGCGCCGCCTGGCGCCCCGCCCTGGTGTTGTCCCTCATCGCATTGTTGGTGATGGGCCTGCTGTATTCCCTGGCCGGCACCGCCCTGGCGCGCGCGGCGTTTTCCACGCAGGCCACCGGCAGCTTGCTACGGCAGGGCGACACCGTGATCGGCTCGTCGCTGGTGGCGCAGCCGTTCGTGGGTGACCGGTGGTTTCATCCACGGCCGTCTGCCGCTAAGTACGACCCGATGGCTGCGGCTGGCAGCAACCAGGCGCGGAGCAATCCCGACGCGATCAAGCGGGTGGATGAGGCGATCGCCGAGATTGCTGCGCGCGAGGGCGTCGCGCCTGCACAGGTGCCGTCGGATCTGGTGACGCAGTCTGGCGGTGGGTTGGATCCGGAGATTTCGCCGGCGGCGGCGCGCATACAGCTTGCGCGTGTGGCGCGGGCGCGGGGGATGTCCGTGGACGCCGTGGCTGCGCTGGTGCAGGCGAATACGGTTGGCAAGCAGTTCGGCGTGTTCGGGCAGCCGCGGGTGAACGTGTTGAAGTTGAATTTGGCGTTGGAGGCGGCTGCGTCCAAGCAGTGATCGGTTGCTTCTGGCGTTCTCTTTCAGAGCAAGGGCTTTCGTGCGGCTTCGCCGCCCGACCCACTTTCTTTGCTCGTGCAAAGAAAGCTGGGCAAAGAAGCGCTTTTCCAGAGACGCATGTCTGGTCAACACGCCCCGGGCGGCACGCCTGCGCTTCGCGCAGGTCCGCTACGCGGCAAGGGATTTTTGGAAGGAACATCCCTGTCCCTTCCAAAAACGCCGCACATCCGTGTGCCGCGCCCTGCGGGTCTTTACCTCGCCGCTGCGCCGTGCCTTACGGGGATCTGGAAGCAAGAGCAGAGCAACTGCCTGTGCTCCTGCTCTCGCCGTTGCGGTTGCTCTTCGCTTCCCTGTCTGAGCCGTAAAGCGAGCCGAGCACCGCAGAAGAAGACGGCCGTAGAGGCGCCCTGTTTGAGCGAAGCGAGTTTGGGCGCCGTGCCGTCTTCTTCGAGGAGCGCAGGGGACCGCCGCGCAGCGGCGGCGAGTGTCCGGCGAGTAGCGGTTTTGGTGACTTTTGCCGCGACAAAAGTCACTCGCGCCCGAAGGGCGTGAAAGCTCTGGCACCTAAGCGATGCAAAGCGCATAGAACAAACCACAAAGCCCAGCAGAAAAAGCACAAAATCCAAGCCATGACCGACTCCCGCACCCGCCAAGCCGACGCCCTCATCGAAGGCCTCGCGCGCGAACACGGCGGCAAGCTCACCGTGTTCCTCGGTGCCGCGCCCGGCGTGGGCAAGACTTACGCCATGCTCAGCCGCGCGCGTGAACAGCTCAAGCGCGGGACCGACCTGGTGGTGGGCATCGTCGAGACCCACGGCCGCAGCGAGACCGCCGCGCTGACCGAAGGCCTGCCGCAGCAGCCGCGCAAGCGCATCGACTACCAGGGGCGCACGCTGGAGGAGATGGACCTGGACGCGCTGCTGGCGCGCAAGCCGGCGCTGGCGCTGGTGGACGAACTGGCCCATCGCAACGTGCCCGGCAGCCGCCACGAGCGGCGCTGGCAGGACGTGGCCGAACTGCTCGATGCCGGTATCGACGTGTGGACCACGGTCAACGTCCAGCACCTGGAGAGCCTCAACGACATGGTCCTGCGGATCACCGGCGTGCGCGTGTCCGAGACCGTGCCCGATGCGGTGTTCGACCGGCTCAACGACATCGTGCTGGTCGATATCCCGCCACGCGAGCTGGTCGAACGGCTGCAGCAGGGCAAGGTCTACCTGCCCGAGCAGGCCACCCAGGCGCTGCAGGCGTTCTTCTCGCCGTCCAACCTCACCGCGCTGCGCGAGCTGGCCATGCAGACCGCGGCCGAACACGTGGACAACGCCCTGCGCGAGGACGCCACCGCGCGCGGCCAGGCGGGCGTGCCGGTGCGCCGACGCGTGCTGGTCGCCATTGATGGCGGCGGCCAGAGCGAATACCTGGTGCGCGTCGCCCGACGCATCGCCGAGCGCCGCGGTGCGCCGTGGACAGTGGTGACCGTGCAGCGCCGCGCGTTCGATGCCGATACCCAGCAGGAGATCGATCGCGCCTTCGCGCTCGCGCGTCGCCTCGGGGGTGAGGCCGAACTGCTGCACGGCCCCAACATCGCCGAGGCGTTGCTGGATCACGCCGGCCACAATGGCGTGTCCACGCTGGTGCTGGGCCGCACCCGCGAGCGACCGCTGGCGCGGATGGTCAACCGCACCCTGACTCAGCAATTGATCCAGCGCGGCGCGCACCTGGAGATCAACATCGTCAGCACGCCGCTGGCGCGGGCCCGCGCGCGGCGCGGCATCCAGGCACTGCCGAAGCTGCTGGGTCGGCACGATGTGGGCTTCTCGCTGCTGGCCACCGCTGCGGCGATCGGGCTGGCGTGGCTGGCGCAGCGCTGGATCGGGCTGGACGACCTGTCGATGGTGTTCATCGTCGCGGTCGTGGTGGTCGCCGCCCGCACGCGCATGGCCGCGGCGGTGCTGACCGCGACGCTGTGCTTCCTGGCCTACAACTTCTTCTTCATCGCGCCGCGCTTCACCTTCCACATCACCGCGCAGCAGGGCGTGGTCACGGTGTTCCTGTTCCTGGCCGCCGCGCTGGTGGCCGGGCGGCTCGCCTCGCGCCTGCGCATGCAGGTGCTGGCGCTGGCCGCGGCCAATCGCCACGCCACGGCGATGCAGCAACTCGGGCGCGAACTGGCCGTCGCCGCCGACTTGGGCCAGGTGCTGCAGGCCGGCCGCCGGGCGATGGAGCGCGCGCTGGATGCACAGGCCTGGCTGCGCGTGGGCGATGACGTCGAAGCCGCGCCCTCGGCCAAGCTCGGCGAGACGGACCTGGCCGCTGCCGCCTGGACCCAGCGCCACGGCGCGCCCAGCGGACGCCATACCGACACGCTCGCCGGTGCCGGCTGGTGGTTCGTGCCGATGACCGCTGGCGAAAAAACCACCATCGGCGCTGCCGGCCTGCGCATGGAGCCGCGCCAGTCGCGCCTGGGCCTGGAGCAGCGCCGCCTGGCCGAAGCCATGGTCGAGGACATCGCCCAGGCCGCGCTGCGCACGCGCCTGGTCGGAGACCTGGAAAACGCGCGCATGACCGGCGAAACCGAGCGCCTGCGCTCGGCGCTGCTGTCCTCGGTCTCGCACGACCTGCGCTCGCCGCTGGCGGCGATGATCGGATCGGCCAGCAGCCTGTCCGGCTACGCCGAGGCGATGCCGCCGGAAGACCGCCGCGCGCTGCTGGACACCATCCTCACCGAGGGCGAGCGGCTGGACCGCTACATCCAGAACCTGCTCGACATGACCCGCCTGGGCCACACCGGCCTGACCCTCAACCGCGACTGGATCGGTGTGGACGAACTGGTCGGTTCGGCCGTGCGCCGGCTGCAGCGCTACCAGGCCAGCGCCAGGGTCGATGTGTCGCTGGCACCTGAGCTGCCGATGATGTGGGTGCATCCGGCGCTGGTCGAGCAGGCGGTGTTCAACGTGCTGGAAAACGCCGCAAAGTTCTCCCCGCCGGGCGAGCCGGTGCAGGTGTCCGCGCGCCTGGCCGAAGGCGGCGTGCGCATCGATGTGGCCGACAGCGGCCCGGGCATTCCCGAGGATGAGCGCGCGCGCATCTTCGACATGTTCTACACCGTTGAGCGCGGCGATCGCGGGCGCCACGGCACCGGCCTGGGCCTGACCATCTGCCAGGGCATGATCGGCGCGCACGGCGGCAGCGTGGAGGCACTTCCCGGTCAGGATGGACGCGGTACGCTGATCCGCATCACCTTGCCGCTGCTGCAGCCACCGCCCCGCGATGACGCCGACGACGCCGATTGACGCCCACGCCACCACGCCCGCGCGCGTGCTGGTGATCGATGACGAAGCGCAGATCCGCCGCTTCCTCGACATCTCCCTGCGCGCGCAGGGCTACATCGTGCTGCAGGCGGCCGATGGGCAATCCGGCCTGGAAGCCTTGGCCACGCATGGCGCCGACTTGGTGATCCTGGACATCGGCCTGCCCGATCTGGACGGGCACGAAGTACTGGCCCAGCTGCGCCAATGGAGCCAGGTGCCGGTGCTGATGCTGAGCGTGCGCTCGGCCGAATACGAGAAGGTCGCCGCGCTCGACGCCGGCGCGAATGACTACGTCACCAAGCCGTTCGGCACGCAGGAACTGATGGCGCGCGTGCGCGGCCTGCTGCGCCAGCACGTGGTCGCTGACGCCAGCGCACCGCCGGTGTTCGACGATGGCCACCTGCACATCGACCTGGTCCGTCGCGAAGTACACCTCGACGGCTCGGCGGTGGTGCTGACCCGCAAGGAATTCGCCCTGCTCTCGCTGCTGGTCGCCAACGCCGGCCGCGTCATCACCCAGCCGCAGCTGCTGCGCGAAGTCTGGGGCCCGACCCACACCGAGGACACCCACTACCTGCGCGTGCTGGTCGGCAAGCTGCGCGTGAAGCTCGGCGATTCGGCGCTGCATCCGAAGTACCTGGCGACGGAGCCGGGCGTGGGTTTGCGGTTCTTGGGATAACGCGACGACGGCGGACAGACTCCAATAGACGTTCACCAAAAGGGTGCAGCGATGGTCAATGACATGGTGGGGTCGCATATCACAGTCGCAGAGTTGAAGCGGGCACTTGAGGGGGCGCGAGACGAGGCGATCGTAGGCATCTTGATTCCGCCCAATATCGAGGCTCATCCGCTGTGGAGTATTCGCTCTGTTCTGTTTGGTACCGGCCCAGTAGATGGCCCTGTCTTCCGGCTCTTCCTGCATAGCGATGCTGCGGAGCAAGCGGATCGAGAAATCTTTGACGGCCAAGTGCCATGAGGCTCACTGGCATGCTGCTCGCAGCCCTGCTCATGTCGGCCTGCACTGGGCCTGATGTCAGGCGCCTGGATGGTGCGCAGCTGATGAAAACGCTTGAGCAGCAGGTGACACTGCCAAAGGGCGCCTCCCCGTTGTCCGATTACACGCGCTATTACACGCTGACTAATGACGGCATGCTGGTTGGAATTTACGTCAAAGACTTTGATGGCGGTGATCGTCAGGCGCATCTGGCTTCGGAACGCGAGATGCCGATATTTTTCGACGGAGGCTGCAGCGTGATCGAAGTCCAGTACGACCCGGATGCGAACAAGGTGTTGCGTATTCGCTGCAACGGCATCGCCTGAATCCGGCCTGCTTCGTGCATGACGTCATGCGCGATCGACATATGTAGAACCGTACTTTGCTTGTGCTTGCGTGCCTAACATCGTCTAACGCCGCGCATGGGGTGCGCGGCTCGATTGGGATCTGACGATGTCTTCCACACATGAAGTTAGCCTGCATCCGCAGGATGAAGAACATGCCCACCGACTTCTGGATCGCGATGGAAATTTGGTGCGCAACGCACCACAGGATCAAAGCTGGGCGGACCTGCTTTCACCCGCACGTCGGCGCCTGATTGCGGGTGCGGGCCTGGCGGCGAGTGGACTTGCGATCGCGGGGAATGGCACCGCGGCAGCGCAGGTCACCGGCCAAAATTTCACCGCACCCAACAAGCCCGGCTTCCGCGCCATTGTGCCGCCGCCGGACCAAGGCAAGAGTCCGTGGGGCGAGCACACGGCGGAAGAACCCGCGACGCAACCGCGCAGCGTGCGCCCTGGCGAGAAGACCTTGCCGGCCAAGCCGCGGGCTTACACCGACGTCAAGAGTTATCACGCGCATATCTACTTCGACGACGACACTTACGCGAAGGCCGCGCTGATCCGCCGGTGGACCATCGAGCGCTTCCCGGTGGAGCTGGGTAACTGGAACCTGGAGCCGCGCGGCCCGCATGTCACGCCGTCGTTCTACTTCGGCTTCACCAACGACCTGCTGCCGGTGCTGGTGCCGTGGCTGCAGTTGAACAGCCTTGGCCTGACCATCCTGCTGCATCCCAACACCGGCGACGAGCGTGCCGACCATCTGTACTACGCGTTGTGGGTCAACCGCTCGCAGCCGGTCAACGGCTATCAGATGCCCGATCTCGAAAAGGGCGGTGAGCCGCACCTGGAGCGGATCTATCCCAACATCGTGCCGACCGTTGTGCTGGAGACCTGAGCGGCGCGCCGCTCAGGTGCGGGAGAGCTGTGTTAACCAGAGGCGGCAAGCCGCGGCGGCATGCATTCCACCAGCCAGTCGATGAACACCCGCAGCCGTTGGCTGACGTGGCGGTGCTGTGGGTAGAGCACGTGGAAGGGAAACGGAGGCGGTCGCCAGCGCTGCAGTACTTCCACCAGTGTGCCTTGCGCCAGCGATTCCGCAGCGGCGTAGCGGAAGGTCTGGATCAGCCCGAGTCCGGCCACGCAGGCGGCGGTGTGGGCATTGCTCTCATTGATGCCGACGTAGCGCTCGGCCTTGAGTTCGAAGACCTGCGCATCACGCTGGAAGCGGAACGGCATGGCGCGGCCGTGTTGGGCGGTGAGGTAGGCGATGAGCCGGTGGCCGTTGGCCAGCTCCTCCGGATAGGCCGGCACGCCGAATCGCTTCAGGTAGGCCGGGCTGGCGCAGGTCAGCATCTCGGCCTGGCCCAGGCTGCGGGCGACCAGCGTCGAGGACGGCGGCGCGCCACCGCGGATCACGCAGTCGATGTTGTCGCCGATCAGGTCGGCAGGTCGGTCGGAGACGCCAAGGTCGAAGCGGATATCCGGATAGCGCGCCATGAAATCCGGCAGCAGCGGAATCAGGACGTCGCGTGCGGTCGAGCCGCCGATATCCACGCGCAGGTGCCCGCGCGGCTTGCGCCCCTGTGCGTTGAAGCGCCCATCGATGTCTTCCAGGTCGCGCAGCAGGCGGATGGCGCTGGCGTAGTAGGCCTGGCCGTCGGGAGTGACCGTCACGCGGCGTGTGGTCCGCTGCAGCAGGCGGACGCCGAGGTGGGTTTCAAGTTCCCGCACCAGCTTGCTCAGGGTCGCATTGGGCATGGATAGCGAGTCGGCCGCGCGGGTGAAGCTGCCGGCCTCCACCACGCGTGAGAACGCGCGCATCGCCTGGAGTTGGTCCATCGTCATGCCTAGTTTCGGGTCGACCTGATTGTGCACCTGTGTGGAAAGTCTTTGTTGTCTTTCGGGATTTATCGCCAATGGGGTCGCGCCTAACGTGGCTGCCACGGCGGTCGCATCGCCCACACAGGCGATCACGGCCACCGACATCCCACCCATCAAGGAGCACACACATGAGCAAGTCCCTCGACAACAAGATCGCCCTGGTCACCGGTGGCAGCACCGGCATCGGCCTGGCTGCCGCCCAGACGTTGGCCGCGCAGGGCGCCCGCGTCTTCATCACCGGCCGCCGCCAGGCCGAGCTCGACGCCGCCGTCGCCAGCATCGGCAAGGCCGCCACCGGCATCCGCGCCGATGCGTCGGTGCTGGCCGATCTGGACCAGGTCTACGCCACCATCGCGCGCACCGCCGGGCACCTGGACATCGTCTTCGCCAATGCCGGCGGTGGCGACATGCTGCCGCTGGGCGCGATCACCGAGGAACACTTCGACCGCATCTTCGGGACCAACGTACGCGGCGTGCTGTTTACCGTGCAGAAGGCGCTGCCGCTCCTGGTCGATGGCGGTGCGGTGATCCTCACCTCGTCCACGACCTCGGTGCTGGGCACGGCCGCCTTCAGCGTTTACAGCGCCAGCAAGGCGGCCGTGCGCAACTTCGCCCGCTCATGGGCGCTGGACCTCAAGGACCGCCACATCCGCGTCAACGTCGTCAGCCCCGGCCCGATTCGTACGCCTGGCCTGGGCGACCTGGTGCCTGATGAAGCGCGCCAGGGCCTGTTCGATGCGCTGGCCAGCCAGGTGCCGCTGGGACGGCTGGGCGAACCGGAGGAAATCGGCAAGGTCGTCGCGTTCCTCGCCTCGGACGCGGCCAGCTTCATCAACGGCGTCGAGCTGTTCGTCGATGGCGGCATGGCGCAGGTCTGAGGCGCAGGGCGTCAACGCCTTCAATCGTTGGCGCCCCAAGTCTTGCGGCTTCTGCCATCCGAGCGCCGATGCGCAACAGCATTGGCGAAAGGCCACAACGTGGCGCTGAGGGTAGTGCGCCGTTCGTCGGCAATGACCTCCGGCAGGGTTGACTACATTTGTCGTCACGGCTAGGTTGACTACAAGTGTAGGCAATCGGAGACGGCCATGCGCCGCAAGAGCATCGGGGACCAGGAGCTGGCCCTGCTTCAGTACGTAGGCGAGCAGGGCGACGCGACGGTGGGCGAGGTGGCGGCCGGCTTCGGTGAGGCGCGCGGGCTGGCGCGTTCGACCGTGCTGACGATGATGGAGCGCCTGCGCACCAAGGCCTATCTCAGCCGGAAGCAGGTCGATGGCGTGTACCGCTACGTCACCACCGCCGGCCAGGACGCGGTGGTGCAGGGCGCGGTGCAGAGCTTCGTGGAGAAGACGCTGCAGGGTTCGGTGTCGCCGTTCGTGGCGTGGATGTCCCAGCGCAGCGAAGTCAGCGACGGCGAACTGGCCGAACTCGAAGCGCTGGTCGCCAAGCTGCAGTCGCAGCGCAAGGAGGGCTGAGCCATGGACGCCTTCGCGCAGGAGCTGATCACGCGGCTGGCCACGACCAGCATCCAAACGGCGTTGCTGGTCGCGCTGGTGTGGGCGCTGTGCCGCGCGTTGCCGCGCTTGCCGGCGGCCACGCAATGCTGGCTGTGGTGGACGGTGGCGCTGCAGGCCGTGATTGGCCTGGTGGCCGCGCCACTGGAGCTGCCGTGGCTGCCCGTCGCTGAACTTGTACCGGTCGCGCCGCTGGCCTTCGTGCCCACGGCCGAAGCCGCCGCACCGCTGGCACTGGCACCGACGACCGCACCGCTATGGACGCTGCCCGCCTGGCAGACCGCGCTGCTGGCGCTGTGGATCGCGGGCATCGGCGTGATGGCGCTGCGTACGACGCTGGCCTGGCGTGCGAGTCGAAGGCTGGTACGCGCCTCGCGGCGCTGTGAGGACGCCACGCTGGTCGGTGCGCTGCGTCTGGCGGCCGATGCGCATGGCCTGCGTGCCGCGCCGCCGCTGCGCCTGTCGCAACAGATCACCTCGCCGCAACTGGTCGGCGTGCTGCGCCCGGTCCTGCTGTTGCCGGCGCGCGAAGCCGCCCGCATTGGCGACGACGACCTGGACATGGCGCTGACCCACGAACTCGTCCACCTGCGTCGCCATGACCTGTGGTGGGGCCTGCTGCCCGCGCTGGCCCAGCACCTCGCGTTCTTCCATCCGCTGGTGCATCTGGCGGTGCGCGAATACGGCGTGGCCCGCGAGGCCGCCGTCGATGCCGCCGTGGTGGCCGGCAACCGCCATTGCCGCGGCGACTACGGCCGCCTGCTGGTGCGCTTGGGCGTGGCCCCGCGACCAGGCGCCGGCCTGGCCAGTGCTTCGCCGTCCTTCCTCAGCCTCAAACGGAGACTGCTCATGCTGCAGAACACGCATTCGTTCCCGCGCCTGGGCGCGGCTTTGATCCTGGCCGGTGTCGCCGTCGCGGGCGTCACCCCGCTGCGCCTGGTGGCCGCCGCGCCGGCGCAGGTCAGTCCTGCCGCGGAAGCGGCGCCTGTCCCGGCGGCAGCCCCGGCGCCGGCCGCGAAACCCAAGCCGGTCGTCGTGCACGGTGACGCGGCGATGCCCGCACCGCCCGCCGCGCCGGCCGTGCCCGCGCTTCCGCCACTGCCGGCGGCTAAAGCCAATCGCGCTCCGCCGCCGCCGCCGCCGCCGCCGCCGGCACCGCCCGCGCCGCCTGCACCTCCGGCCGCGCCCGCTCCGCCGGTGACCGCCATCACCGGCCTGCATATTCCGGGCAAGGGCAGCAACACGGTGTGGTTCGAACGCGGCGGCGCGCAGTACGTCATCAAGGACGCCGCCACGGTCGAACGCCTGCGCGCCCTGCATGAACCCAGCGCCCGTCTTGGCCAGCAACAAGGCGAACTCGGCCGCGAGCAGGGCGCGCTGGGACGCCAGCAAGGGGAACTGAGCCGGCAGATCGGCGTGCTCAGCAGCGAGATCTCGCGCACCGCGTCGGAAGAAGCGCGCATCGCCCTGGCGGCGCATCGCGGCCCGGACCAGGACAGCGCACAGGCCATCAAGGCGGCCGAAGCCGCGCAGGCCGCCACCGAGCGCGCGACCGAGGCGCTGGAGCGCAGCGGCCTGACCGCAAGGATCGAAGCCCTCGCCGAGAAGCAGGCCGAGCTGGGACTGCGCCAGGCCGATCTGGGCAAGCAGCAGGCCGACATCAGCGAACGTGCCGCCAAGGACGCCGAAGCCGTGCTCGACCGCGCCGTCCGCAACGGCCTGGCCCAACGCATCGACGGCTGAGCCGGGCCACACGCCGCGCATAATCTTCCCGAGCGAAGATCGGGAAGCAGCATGGAAGCGGTGAGCGTGTTGGTGTTGGGCGGCTACGGGCATTTCGGCGCACGCATCGTGCGTGCGCTGAGTACAACGCCGCAGCTCCACGTGATCGCGGCCGGGCGGCATCCGGATGCTGCGAAAGCCGTGTTCTCCAGCGAGGTGCTGGCACGGATCACGCTGACCCGCGTGGAGATACAAGCGCCCGATCTGGTCGCGCAGCTGCAGGCCACCGGCGCGCAGCTGGTGGTGCATACCGCCGGGCCTTTCCAGGGCCAGGGCTACGAGGTCGCCCTGGCCTGCCTGCAGGCCGACATGCACTACATCGATCTGGCCGATGGCCGCGACTTCGTCCGTGACTTCGCCGCGCAAGTCGATGCCGCGGCCCACGCCGCAGGACGCAGCGCGATCAGTGGCGCCAGCACGTTGCCTGCGCTGTCGAGCGCGGTGGTCGATGCGCTGCTGCCGCAGTTCACCGCGTTGCACGAGATCGCCACGGTGATCGCGCCGGCGCAGGCCACGCCGCTGGGCATGGCCACGGTGCGCGCGGTGCTGTCGTATTGCGGCCAGCCGTTTCGCTGGTGGTGCGATGCTCGATGGCAGGCGACGCGCGGCTGGGCCGATCCGCAGCCGGTGGCGTTCGCCCGGCTCGCGCCGCGCCTGGCCTCGCCCTGCGATGTGCCCGATCACGACCTGCTGGTGCAGCGCTATCCCGGCGTGCGCCGCGTGCAGTTCCGCGCCGCGCTGGAGCTGCCGTTCCTGCAGCGCAGTCTTGCGTTGATCGCCGGGGTGCGTGGCCTGGGCGTGCCATTGCCGATGGCGAATCTTGCGCAGGTGTTCGCGCGCGCGGGCCGCTGGTTCGATCGCTTCGGCACTGAACTTGGCGGGATGCTGGTCGAGCTGCGCGGCACGCGCGAGGGCCAGGCCCACGCGCTGCGTTGGGAGCTGACCGCGCCGATGCTGCACGGCCCGGAGATTCCGTGTTTCGCCGCCGTGCTGCTGGTGCGTCGCTTCGCGCGCGGCGAACCGCTCCCCGTCGGCGCGCATGCCTGCGTCGGATTGATCAGCCTGGCCGAGTTCGAACAGGCCTTCGCCGACTGGCAGATCGAGACGACGGTAACACCGGCCTGAGCAACGCGCTCAGCGTCAGTCTTGCGCCGGCACGAACCAGGACGCCGCAGCGGCTTCGAGCAATGCGATATCGGGCGCCGCATCGCTGGCCCACGCGACCACGCCATCGGGGCGCACCAGCACCGCGCTGAGCCCGAAGCGCTCCGTTGCATCGCTGGCGACGTAGCGCACGCGCGCGCCCCAGCGCCCCTCCAGTGCACGCAGCGGCGTGGCGGGATCGAAGTCCAGCAACAGCCCATGGCCATCGCGCAGCAGTTTGCCCACGCGCACGCCATCGCGCAGTTCGAAATCCGGGCAACTGCGCCCGACCAGTGGATGCGCGCCGCCTGGACCATGTTGAATCGACACGCCCCACAACCGCTCGGCGAAATACGTCGCGCCATCGCGCGTGTGCAGCAGGTCGCGCATGATCGACTGCAACGCTTCGGTGCCCGGGCGCATCAACGCGACCTGCGCGCGGGTCCAGTCGAGGATGCGCGCGCCGACCGGATGACGCTCGGTGGTGTAGCTATCGAGCAGGCCGTCGGGCGCTTCGCCGCGCAGCGTGGCGCCGAGCTTCCAGCCCAGATTCATCGCATCGCCCAGGCCGAGGTTGAGGCCTTGGCCGCCCAGCGGCGAATGCACATGCGCCGCATCGCCGGCCAGCAGCACGCGGCCGCGACGATAGGTGGTGGCCTGGCGGCTGCGATCGGTCCAGGTCGCAGCCAGGTGCAGTGCGGTCAGCGTGACCTGCGTGCCGGACACGCGGCGCAGGACGGCCTGGACGTGCTCCAGCGTCAGCGGCTCCAGCCGATGCGCCGCGCCACCGTCGAAGTCCACCAGCCCGATCACCCCCGGCTGCCACTGCGTGACCATGCCGTGCGCGCTGAAGTGCCGGCCCTGCGGCAGCAGCGTGGGATCTTCGAACGTGGCCTGGATCGAGTAGCCGGTGAATTCCGGCTCGGTGCCGGCGAACTCGAAACCACCCAGCTTGCGCACCATGCTGCGGCCGCCATCGCAGCCGACCAGGAAGCGCGCGTGGAAGCGCTGGCCGCCAGCTTCGACGGTGACCCCATCGTCGGATGCCTCGAAGCTTTCCACCGCGCAGCCGCGTCGCACCACGACACCGTTAGCGAGGGCATGCGCGGCCAGCACGGACTCCAGGTGCGCCAGGCTGATGCCGGCGCGCGTGTCGGACGGCCCGCTGAGGTGGTAGTCCCAGCGCGTCGTGTCGACATCGGCCAGGTCGAACTGCAGCCCGGCGAAGTGCCCCGCCGGCCCGCGTCGCTGCGACGCATCGCTGGCGATGGCTGAGGGCGGTCGCGGCTGGCCATCGGCCACGTCATCGGGCGCGGCGAGCATGGCCTCCAGCAATCCGCGCCGGTGGAAGGTCGCCATGCTCGATCCCCACAGCCCGCGCAGGCCGAACGGCAGCTGCTTGAGCGGGGCGTCCGCTGAGGCGGCCCGCTCCAGCACCAGCACCGTGCAGCCGGCCAGGCGCAATTCGCTGGCCAGGAACAGGCCCACCGGGCCGGCGCCGGCAATGACGACATCCCAGGTCGCGCTGTCGGAGGTTGATCGGTTCATACCAGATCCAAAAATATACTCAGTACATAAAATGTACCGAGTACACTATCGGCATGTCAACGCCGCCCGACCGTCGCTCCCGTAAACGCCTGGCCACGCGCGAGGCCATTTCCGATGTCGCCACCCGGCTGTTCGTCGAGCGCGGCTTCGACAAGGTGACCATCGACGAGATCGCCGCGGCCGCCGATGTCGGGCGCATGACCGTGTTCAACCATTTCCCGCGCAAGGAAGACCTGTTCTTCGACCGTGACGGGGAAGTGCGCGCGCTGCTGCGCGAGGCAATCCTGCAGCGCCAAGCTGGCAGCGCGCCGCTGGAGGCGCTGCGCCGCCACGCGCACCAGCTGATCGCGCAGAAGAGCCCGCTGGTCGAGTTCTCCAAAGACAGCCGCGACTTCGTCGCCGCCATCGCCGCCAGCGAAGCGCTCAAGGCCCGCACCCGCGCGATCCGCGACGAGTTCGCCCAGGTCGTTGCGCAAGCACTCGCTGACAGCGTCCAGCGCCAAGCCAATGATTCCGAGGCGCAACTGGCGGCCAACCTGCTGCTCGCCACCTGGGCCACCGCGCTGATCCACGCCCACCAGCTCTTCCGCACCACGCGCAAGGCCAAGGCCGCGGAGGCCGCCTTCCTGGCTCTCATCGATCGCGGCCACGACGGCCTGCAGGCCGCGCTGGCTGGGACGCCTTACGTCTGAGGTTCGCGCGAGGCGCTACGGCGCTTCCTCGAACGCCAGTACTTCGCGGTCGTCGTCTTCGGCCTGGACCAGGCGCTGCAGCAGCAGGGCGAGGGTCACGACATCCTGGTGGTTGTGGTGGGCGACGCGGCGCAGGTTGCGGGCGCTGCCGCCGCGCAGGTAGGTGAGCCACGCGGCGGGCGCTTCGGACCCGGGCAGGTCGTCCTCGCGCACGATGCGCAGCAGCTGGCGCTCGATGGTGGCCAGCTTGCAGTTTTCCCACGTGCCGCGATAACGCCGGCGCGTGGGGTGCAGCAGGTCGACGTGGTCCAGCGCGGTGATCGGCTCGGGCAAACGGGCCAGCCGGTAGCGCGTCTTGAGCAGCGGGGCGTCGTAGCTGCGGCCGTTGTAACTGCACAGCACGGTCTGCGGCGTCAGCCACTGCGCGAACGTGCGCAGCATCGGGCCTTCCGCGGCCATCGTGGACATCATCAGCTGGCGGATGCGAAGGCCCGGCCCGCGTTGCGTGCAGTCCAGCCAATCGGCCGCGCCGATCATGAAGGCCCGCGTGCCGGTGCCGCCGGCCAGGCCGGTAGTCTCGGTATCGAAGAACAGCAGGTGTTGTGGCGCGGCGGCCTCTTCCGGACGCTTGGCGAAGGCCAGCGACAGAGCGGCGCCAGGAATCGCCTGCGGCAGGAAGGCCTCGATCAGGTGCAGCCCAGGCGCGACTTCCTCACCGGGCAGGGCGCGATCCATCACTGCCGCGCGGCGCGGTGCCGAAGGACTGGCGGCCACGGGCTTGCGTTCGCGCGTGGCGATCAGGCGACGCAACGCGTCCACGTTCTGCGGCTGCAGGCCGCGGCGCTGGCTGTCATTGGCGGCGGGCGTTGCGGCCGGCTCCATCCAGTCGAGGACGGAGCGGTCGCGTGGTCGCGCCGTGTTGGGGGCCGGAAGCGCGCGTCGCTGGAGGCCGGAGGTGATCGCGCGGTTGTTCTCGGATGTCGTTGGCGCAAGGCCGGAGATCGGGGTGCTGCTCTCCGACGCGCTTTGGCCGGCGCGGTCTTGGCGCGAGCCTGCCGACGGGTATCCAACGCCGGTCGCCTGTCCGGAGCCAACGTCCCTGGATCCCCGCGTGCGCGGGGATGACGATGTTGTTCCACCGAAGGGCTGCAGCGGCGCGTGCGGATAAGATTTGGCAGAAGCAGGAGACTGAGCTGCTTCCTGTGCTTCCTGTGCTTCCTGTGCTTCCTGCGGCAAGCCGGTTGAGGGCACAGCATCACGCACCGGCGATTGATCGACGCCGTCCGCGGGCGCAGGCGTTGGCGCCTCGCGCACGGTCGTATCGCCGGCCTGCTTGCGCAGGGCGCGCAGGCGATCGGCGCTGATGCTCATGCGGGGTGGCCTGCGGTGGACGAAAACGGCTTCAGCGAGAAAGTGATGCTTCCAACAGCGGTGGCCTTCCCACCAAAAGCATCGCCGCTGAAGCAGCTCCCACAAGGAGCTTCAGGCTCGCAGAGGTGAGAAGCCACTTTTCGTCGCGCGATCTCCGCGCTTCGTGGGAGCCGATCCATCGGCGATGGGACTCTCCGCACAAGCGCGTCGCTGCTAAAACAGCTCACCAAAGTGCGATACACCATCTCCCTCACGCCAACGCATCCAACGCAGCGCGGTCATCATCCAGTGCACGCTGCGCCACCGCCAGCGCGGGATCGACGGAAGCGAACACCTCGGTCGCATCCAATCCCACATCGCCCTGCACCTCCATCCCCAGCTCCGAGAGCAGCGCCAGCACCTTCAACGCCAGCGTCTTGGGCGATGCGCCCTTGCCGGTTTCGCTGGCGGCCAGCACCGGGCCGACGCACGCCGGGCAACCGGCCTTGCAGTCGCAGCGCTGCACCAGCTCGCCCGCGCGCTGCACGAGTTCGTCCTGGCGCTGCCACAGCGGCTCGCTCAGGCCCACGCCGCCGGGGAAGTTGTCGTAGAGATACACCGTCGGCACGAACGCCTGCTCCAGCTCCACCGTGCCTTCCTGCCCGTCCACGCCGCGCAGCTGGCCGCGGCCGGTCTGGTCGGCCAGCGCGAACCACGCGCCATCGCCGTTACCCACCGCCTTCTGCAGGTCGCGCGCATCGGCCATCACCGCCACCGTGGCCACCACATGCAGTGCATACGACGCACCGAGGAAGCCATCCAGCGCGTCCTGCTTGGAGGCGAACGCCTTGCCCAGCGTCGCCTGCGGCAACTGCCACCACACCGCCGTGGTGTGCAGCTCCTGGTCGGGCAGGTTGACCGGGCCGTAGCCGATGTTCTCGTGCGTGTAGTAGCGGATCTTCTTGTAGCCACTCACGCGCCGCACCACATGCACCTCGCCGTGGTGCGCATCGCCGCGCCCTGCGGGGCCACCGTCGAAACGCTCCAATACTTTGAGCTTGGTGTAGTCGATGCTGTCGGTGTAGTAGTCCACGTGCGTGCGGGTGACATAGGCCTTGCGGCCTTCCCAGTCCAGCCGCTCCACCTGGTACGGCGTGGACTGCACCATGTGGATCGCGCCTTCGTACAGGGTCAGCGCGGCGGCCGAATAATCGACCTCCGCGATGATCGTCTGCTTGCCGTCGCTCTTGTCGACCACGACGAAGTTGCCATCGGCCACTGAGCGCAAGCTCACCGCGTTGGCCGGATAGCTGTCGGCGATCCACTCCCAGCGCTCGCCTTCCTGGTGCACCACTTCGCTCTCGGCGAGCGCTTCCAGGTACACCAGCGGATCGACCGGGCCGAAGAACTCGCCTGCGTTGAACGGCAGCTCGAACGCCGCGCAGCGGATGTGGTCGAACAGGATCAGCGGCTGGTCCGGCGCCGTGCGCGCATGCTCGGGCGGCGCATCGGCGAAGAAATCCGGATGCCGCACCACGTACTGGTCCAGCGGCTGCGAGCTGGCCACCAGCACGCCCAGCGCCGGCTGCTGGCGGCGGCCGGCGCGGCCGAAGCGCTGCCACGTCGCCGCCACGCTGCCCGGATAGCCGTTGAGGATCACCACGTCCAGGCTGCCGATATCCACGCCCAGCTCCAGCGCCGAGGTGCTGACGATGCCGTCGATGCGGCCATCGCGCATCGCGCGCTCGGCCTCGCGCCGTTCGGTCGGCAGGTAGCCGCCGCGATATGCACGGATGCGCGGCGGCTTGCGCGGATCGTGGTCGAAGATGTCCTTCAGGTACTTGGTCAGCACTTCCACCATCAGCCGGCTCTGCGCGAACACCAGCGTCTTGAGCCCGCTCTTGATCGCGATGCGCGCGATGCGGTTGCTCTGCGAACGCGCCGACGCGCGCAGGCCCAGATCCTGGTTGACCACCGGCGGGTTCCACAGCAGCACGTGCTTGTCGCCGGTGGGCGCACCGGACTCGGTGATGGCGTGCACGCGGTCTTCGATCAGCGCCTCGGCGTGCGCCTGTGGATTGCCGATGGTCGCCGAGCACAGGATGAACTGCGGGTTGGCGCCATAGAACGCGCAGATGCGCTTCAACCGCCGCAGCACGTTGGTGACATGGCTGCCGAACACGCCGCGATAGGTGTGGATTTCGTCGATCACCACGTACTGCAGGTTCTCGAAGAACTGCGCCCACTTGGTGTGATGCGGCAGGATCGCCTGGTGCAGCATGTCCGGGTTGCTCACCACGATGTCGCCATGCAGGCGAATCGCCTGGCGCGCATCGCCCGGCGTGTCGCCGTCGAAAGTGAAAGCCTTCACCCCAAGCTCGCCGGCGCGATTGAGTTCCAGCAGCTCGGCCACCTGGTCCTGCGCCAGCGCCTTGGTCGGGAACAGGTACAGCGCCTTGGCCTGGCGCGTCATTGCCGCGCTCACAACGGGGAGCGTGTAGCACAGCGACTTGCCGCTGGCGGTGGGCGTGACGATGGCCACGTGCTCGCCGCGCTGGGTCGCGGCCCAGGCGTCGGCCTGGTGCGCGTAAAGCTGCTCGATGCCGCGCGCTTTCAGCGCCAGCGCCAGCGCAGGCGGCACGTCATCGGGGATCGGCGCGTAGCGGCCTTCGCGGCCGGGCAGGGTGAAGCTGCCAGTAATGCGGTCGTGGTAGCGGCGCTCCAGTCGCTCGGTCAGCAGCGCGCCGTCCTTCGACGGCTGGCCATCGGTGGTGGCCAGGGCGCGTTCGGCGTCCTCGGTGCGGCGTGCCAGCGCGTAGGCCATGGTCGATCTTCCCCAAAGACACACAGGGGAATCGATCCCGGTCTCACCGCATGAGACGTGTTGTGCATCAACGACTTGCACGGGCGTCCGGCGGAAAGTGACTTCCGGCACCTGGTTTCGATGACCAGGGGCACCTGTGGCGCTCGGGCCCGGCCGGCAAAGTCCCTTCATCTTCTTCCTTGCAGGGATGCCCCGAATGACGCGCGCGCTCTTCCTCCGCGGCCTGTTGGCCACGCTGCTGTTGATGTTCCTTCCTTCCGCGTGGGCCACACCCACCGAGACGCTACCGCTACGGGTGTCGGCCCAGCGCGCCACCACGATGGACGTCTGGGTGCCGGCGCAGGTGCGTGGCGTGGTGCTGTTCTCCAGCGGCCACGGCGGCTGGCCCGCGCACTACGACCGTTTGCTGCAGACCTGGTCAGATGCGGGCTTTGCGGTGGTCGCGCCGCTGCACGTGGATTCGCTCAAATATCCGGAGCGCGAGAAGTTCTCGCTGCAGCAGGGCCTGTTCGAACGCTTCGCCGATATGCGCGCTGCCAGTGCTTACGCCGCCGCCCGCTGGCCCAACGTGCCGGTGATCGCCGCCGGGCACAGCCTTGGCACCTTGATCTCGGCCGCACTCGGCGGTGCGCTGGCCAACCTCGGCCCGTTGCGCGATCCCTCGGTGGTGGCGGTGCTGGGCTATTCCTCGCCGGGCAAGATCCCCGGGCTGATCGGTCCAGCCTCCTACGCCACGCTGGACGTTCCGGTGCTGCTGATCACCGGCGACCAGGACCGCGTGCAGGGCTTCGTCACCGATCCGGTCGACCACCTGTATCCGGTGCAGTCCGCGCCGGCCGGCAACAAGACGGCGGTGGTGTTGCAGGGCGGCGATCACAACCTCATCGGCGGTGCGTCGCCGGCGCTGTTCGATCGCGCCCAGCAGCTCGGCACCGCCTTCCTGCAGGCCCAGCTGCTCGGCGACACGCAGGCCAAGCGCGTGCTGGATGCGCCACCGCAGGCGGGCGAACGGTGGCTGCGACGCTAAGGAGGCAATACAGCGCCGCTGCATGTCTGGATCTGCGATGCATCGCCGCCGCGATCACTTGAGGACGCGCTGAACGCCCGTCGATCACCGCGTGGCCACAACGAAAAACCAACCCTTGCCGCGCGGCCTTGCCACTAAAGTAAGCCGCTGAGCCATCGCTGTATCGCGCGACCCCGCCGCGCGCGCTGGCCGACAAGGAGCAACACGTGACCAGGATGATCGACCGGAGGGTGTGCGCCGTATTGCTGGTAATGTGCGGCCCGGCCGCCGCGCAGCAGGCGCCGCCGCCATCGCCTGCACAAGAAACACCGCCGCCGTTGGTGACCACCCTCGAAGAAGTCCGCGCCCTGCCGCCGGATGAGGAAACGCTGGATCTCTACACGTTCGACAATCCCATCAAGGTCGAGTCGAACCGCTTCAACGACCGCTACCACCCGCCGCCGTCGCCGAAGGAGATCACCGAGAACGGCGGCTACCTGGTCTACGGCTTCGCCAAGCTGGTCGGCTTCGCGGCCCAGGGCCTGCAGAAGATCCCCGGCATCAAGGGCCAGGTGCAGCCAGCCATCGCGCGCCCACCGCCGCTGGACCTGGCGCAGATGGAGCGCGCCGCCCGTATCAGCGCGCAGGGCGCCCGCGACGAAACGTCGGCGATGGAAGCGCCCGCTGCCCCGACGCCATCGCATGACTGACCGCCGGCCTGTGCGGTCGCGCCTCCGCAGCGGCCTGCCCTGCCTGCTGCTGTGCTGTGCGCTAAAGGCGCGGGCCCAACAGGCCACGCCAACGCCCGCGCCATCGCCACCCGAGACAGCCGCCGCACCGGTCCCCACGCTCGACCGCATCCAGGCACTACGCCCGGACGAGGAAGTGCTGGACCTTTACACGTTCAAGAACCCCATCGCCGTCGATCCCAACCGCTTCGAAAAGGCCTACAGCACCGGCATCAGCCCCGAACAGATGGGCCGCGATCCCCGCGACGGCGGCTATGGCGGCTACGTCAACTACGGCCTCAACAAAGGGCTGTGGGAGACCTGGAAAGTCTTCAAGAAAGCGACCGGTATGCGGCCTTACGAACAGCCCGCCATCGCGAGGCCGCCGCCGTTGACGGAGGAGCAGATGCGGAGAGCGGCGCAGGGATTAGAAGCTGGCGAATAACTGTACTCTGACCCCAGGTTCGCTGAAGTTTCGGCGAATCCTAGTTTCGCAGTAAGGAATATAATCACGCGCACCAGGTTTCCTTCGATGAGGCGGCGGATGAATTTTAAAAATCCTCAGGCACAGACGTTATTTTTCTTTGCACGCAGACTCCTTGCTAGTTCACTCCTGGTATTAACAGGTTGCGCGTCGGCCAATGGATTCACTTGGGATTATGAGCGATCTTCCTTTGCTTCCCGAATGGGGATGCGGGGTTGCGCCATATCAGTCCCCTTGACCTCTAGTCAAGTTCTCGAAGGGTCCAGGCTCATGGGGAATCCGAAGCCAGAGACCAACGGCGAATGGATAGATATGATGGGTGAGTTTCGAGATGGGGATAAACTTAGATATTTAAATTGTTCTGGGATAAGGGGTGAGGGTTTTGAGGATTTCTATGCACTAGTTCGAAATGAAATTATTATTATGAGATTTCATCCAATTATTTATTAGGAGAGATCTGAGCAACACGGCTTGATGCTGGATTTTCGCTCAAGGGCACGTTTTTTTGATCCCGAAGTTGGATTGAAGCGACGAAGAGAAGAAAGCGGGGTCCAGAAAAGGGGCCAGAGTGCACTTTCCTCTACCCGCCCTGACACCGCTGCCAAACACCGTCAGCCGCGGACACCTGCGCCCATCCGTTGGATAGACGCTTGAGCGCGCGACCGTTGACACAGGCGTAGCCCAATGCTTTCGCTTCCGGCGTGCCGAGGCCGGGCAGCTGGATGACCGATCGAGATGGCGCGGGCTTTCCCTGCCGCTGCGCTTCGTTCTGCAGCAGCGTGTTCTCCAGACCTTCGCAGTAGCGCACCATCCCCGGATTTGGGTGGGTGCGGTACTGCTCGCAATGCAGAGGCGTGGCGTCCTTGGCGGTTGAGCTGTGGGGCTGCCGCGTCGGCGGGATATATGGGCGCTGCGGGGTGCCGACCGCCGAGCGGACGGTTTGCGCAGTGGCTGGCATAACAGCAGCCGAGGTCAGTCCGATGACGGCAAGTAGCACCGCCCAATAGGCGGTCGTGGCGCGATCCATGCGATGTCCCCTGTGTATTGCAGGCCGGTCCTAACCAAGCCAAGCGGGATTGTGGCGTTCAAACAAAGGAGGTGACCGATAGTGGCGGGCGGCCGCCGATGCGCGTCGATGGCGACTGCTCTAGGGTGGCAACCGCCGCAGCGTCGTCGTGCGGCTTAGGGGATAGGCAGGATGCTCAAGAACGTGTTGTTGATGCTCTGCATCTGGGGGATCGCGTCGGCTGCCTTCGCCAATACGCCGTGCTCGGGATCGAAGGGCGGCGTGAATCACTGCGCCAACGGGCGCTTTGTCTGCAACGATGGCTCGATCAGCGCGTCCAAGCGCATCTGCAGCAGTGGCGAAGACGAAGACGCCACTAATTCACTGCAGTCGGCACTGCCCGGCCCCCACGGCGTCAGGGAGTTGCTCCTGCAGCGCGGCCACGTTCTGTACCGGCCCGCGCGGTGGCCGGTATTGCCTGAAGCCCGACGGGGGTAAGAGCTACATCCCGAGAGAATAGAGGGCGGGGCGCTCAGAGCGCCTGAAGGATGCGCGCCTGTTCGCGTTCGAAGGTGGCGTCGTCGATGATTCCGTCAGCCCTGAGTGCCTTGAGCTTCGACAGACGCTCGGCGACCGTGGCGGTCTCGGCATCCGCTGCGGGTGCGAGCGTGCTTTGTCCCTGCAACGCGAGTACCACGTCGTGTTCGGCGAAAGCGCGGCCAAGGATGGTCTGGTAGAGCTCGGACCAGCGGCGCTTGAAGTGTTTGAAGCCACCCTTGGGCATGCTCTCGGTTCCCTTCAGGACGCGTGAGACCAAGTGCGTGCCGGAGGCATCGAACACGTCGATCGTAGCGTCGTAGTCGAAGGTGGGATTAAACCCGCCTTGGTCGTACTGCCATTCGCGCAGCGTCAGGACGATACGTTCGCCCCCGCCCTCGAAGGCGCCCACGGCGTCAGCGAGCGAGGTGCCCTTGCGACTGGCGAGGTAGTGCGGCGTATAACCGGCCTGCTGAAAGCCGATCTCGATTCGCTTGCCCAGGAAGGTCGCCAGCGGCGACTTGTCGGCGGTATCACGGCTGATCGGGATGCCGTAAAGCTCACGGCTGACGCCTTCGTAGGACTCGTTGCTACTGCCGTCCAATACATAGGGGCGCTGGTCGATGACGGTGATGTGTGCGTCCTGCGGCGTCGCCGTACGAGGAACCGGGACCGCGTAATCCGCAGCGTTCAACTTGAGCGCAATCGCTGGCGCAGCGGCAATGAAAAGCGCTGCGGCGAGCAGCCCCCTGATGATGTTCATGCAAAGCCCCCATGTGTCTGCAGGGAAGTCTACGCACGGGCGGTCTTGGCGGAAACCCAAATCCTGCGGGCGAGACGATCGAGTGGCAAAGCGATCGTCTCGCCGACTTGGACGCCTCAGTGCGACGACACAAACGTCGCATTCGCTTGTTTCGGCGGTACCGCGAAGTGGTCGCGCATGCGCTGCACTTCGCGCGCAGGGGTCAGGCCGAACAGGCGCTTGAACTCGCGGTTGAACTGCGAGGGGCTTTCGTAGCCGACGGCGTGGCAGGCCGCGGCGGCGGTCATGCGTTCGCGCACCATCAGCAGGCGCGCTTGGTGCAGGCGCGTGGACTTGAGGTACTGCATGGGCGAGGCGCAGGTGATGGCCTTGAAGTGGCTGTGGAACGAAGGCGCGCTCATGCCGGCGTCCTCGGCCAGATGCGCGACGGTGAGCGGCTGGTCGTAGGCGGCGTGGATGCGCTGCAAGGCCTTGCCGATGCGGCCGAAGTGGCCCTGCATCGCCAGCGCTGCACGCAGCGTGGGGCCTTGCGGGCCGGTGAGAATGCGGTAGTACAGCTCGCGCAAGCACTGCGGCCCCAGGATGGCGGCGTCCATCGGCGTGGCCAGCGCCTGCAGCAGGCGCTGCACCGCCTGGTGCAGGGCGGGGTCGATCGGGCTGGAGAGCATGCTTTGCGGCGCAGCGCGTCTGGAGGTGGCGCGCGTCGAAGCATCGTCGTGCTGGTCGATCTGCAGCATCAGTTCGGCCGCCAGCGGAAAGTCCAGATGCAGGTACAGCGCCAGCAGCGGTTCCTCGGCGCTGGCGTCGGTTTCCATGGTGAAGGGCACCGGCACAGAGACGGCGAGGTATTGATGCGCGTCGTATACGTAGGTGCGCTGGCCGAAATAGCCGCGCTTGCAGCCCTGGCAGACGATCACGATGCCAGGGTCGTACAGCACCGGCGTGCGCGCGAGCGGCCGGTCCGAGCGCAGCATCCGCACGCCTTCCAGCGCGGTCAGGCTGTAGCCCTCGTGCGGGGCCAGCGCCAGCACCAGCGGGGCCAGCGGCAGCAGGCCGTCGGTGAGGTTTTGGGCGGAGCTGGCTGTTCGGCGTGTCATAGGAATAGGCAAGGATGTGAGCGATCTGCGCCTTAGATCGAGGGCGCGGCCTGCGTATTGTGCACAGCTTCCGCACACCGCAGAGATTGCCATGTCCATTTCGAAACTCCTCCTCATCACAGGCGCCAGCAGCGGCTTTGGCCGCGCGCTCGCGGTCGAAGCCCTGGCCGCCGGGCATCGCGTCGTCGGCACCGTGCGCAATGCCGAGGCCGCCGCGCAGCTGGAAGCGCTCGCGCCGGGCCGCGCGTTCGCGCGCCTGCTGGATGTCACCGACGTTGAGGCCATCGCGCCGGTGGTGGACGAGGTGGAAGCCACGCTGGGCGCCATCGACGTGCTGGTCAACAACGCCGGCTACGGCCACGAAGGCGTGCTGGAAGAATCGCCGCTGGACGCGATGCGCAAGCAGTTCGACGTCAACGTGTTCGGCGCGGTGGCGATGATCCAGGCGGTGCTGCCGCACATGCGCGCGCGCCGCGCCGGCCACATCCTCAACATCACCTCGATGGGCGGCTTCATCACGATGCCGGGTATCGCCTACTACTGCGGCAGCAAGTTCGCGCTGGAAGGCATCGGCGAGGTGCTGGGCAAGGAAGTGGCCGCGCTGGGCATCCGCGTGACCTCGGTGGCGCCGGGCTCGTTCCGCACCGATTGGGCCGGCCGCTCGATGGTGCGCGCGCCGCGCACGATTGCCGATTACGACGCAGTGTTCGATCCCATCCGCCAGCGCCGGCAGGACGTCAGCGGCAAGCAACTGGGCGATCCGCAAAAGGCTTCACGCGCGATGCTGGCCGCGATCGACAGCGACGCGCCGCCGGCACACCTGCTGCTGGGCAGCGATGCGTTGAAGCTGGTGCGCGAGAAGCTGGTCGCGCTGCAGGACGAACTGACCCAATGGGAAGCGCTGACGGTCTCGACTGACGGCTGAGCGCGTGCTCGTTTTCCGGGTGCGGGTTCATGCGCTTGCCATGCCCGCGCCTGTAACGTGCGCAGCTTCCCACACGCACCGCACGCAAGGCGCCAACGCGATGACTGAGTTCGCCCACTTCAAGGACCCCAACTTCAAGCTGGCCGTCATCCAGGTGCTGATGTACGAGCAAGGCCTGCTGCAGCCGAGGTTCGATGTGCACGCGTTCGTTGCGGCTTACACCGCGCGCACGATCGACATCGAGCAAGAAGGCGACGACCCGCTCCCCGAGGTGCGGCAGTTCTTCGCCGACCTGCCGGTACCGGTCGCGCTGCTGCAGCACATCGACACGCTCTACATGGATGGCGGCAACCACATCTACCTGTAGGTCTGCCCGTACTGGGATGGCGAGGACGATGCGTTCAACCTGCAATCCGCCGACGATGCCGCGCTGCTGCCGGCGCTGAAGTCGGTGACGTTGTTCTACGACCGACGTGGCGATGGCTTGCTGCAGGACTTCCGTGCGCGCGGTATCGAGGCGCAGTGGCTCTGAGGCGCATCAAAGCCAGCGCGCCGCCGCCTCCGCGGTATCGTCCGGCGAGGTGTTGAAGGCGATGGCCGCCTGCGGCGCGTGGCGATGGATCGCATTGATGATCTGCTCGAACAGGCGCAGCGTCTTGGGAATGCGCAGGCCACCCCCGATCACCACGCAGGCGTAGCTCGCGCTTTCCAGTTGGTGGGTGAGCACGGCGATGCCGGCGTCATCGGGCGTGATCATGCAGGTCCTTGCGTCCCAGCCGCGCGCGGTGAGTGCCTGCGCGGCCTTGTCGATGCCGGCCTGGATCTTGCCGGCGTCCATGCCTGGCGGCAGCGATGGATCGGAGAAATCCACAGTGGTCGGGTCCTGCCCGACGTAGAGCACGTGCTGCATGGCGATGGCCTTGCGTGTCGATGTCGGGACGATGCTGGGCCATGCGGCGTCACGAGGCCGTGGCGGCGCTGCGTGCCCGCGAAGTCTTAGGCGCGGGGGGACTTGCCGCCGATGGCATCGGCGGCCGGTGTCATTGCGTGCAGGACAACATGCAGGGCTACATGCGGGAAAACAGGCGTTTATCGCCCACATTCCCCGGCGTATGGCATCGGCTTGTCATCTTTTTGTGCTGCAGAAAGGTCGATTTTGCCGGCCGCAGCACCGAAAATGGCGGGCTGGCCCCGCGGGCCAGGTTGTTTGTCCTCCTCAGGCTCCCCTCCCCACAGGAATTACCCGCAGTGATCTCCCACACCCGGCTTCCGAAGCTCCGGCTCGGCAGCGCGATCGCGCTCGCCCTGGCGACCGTCCCCTCCCTTGCACTGGCCCAGCAGGACCAGGCCGATTCCACCGCGCACACGCTGAAGAACGTCACGGTGACCGCCGACAAGCGTCCCGAGGACATCCAGAAGGTGCCGATGTCCATCTCGGTCGTCGATCCGGAAAAGCTGGCTGCCTATGGCGCCTCCGGCGACACGCTGGTGCAGCTGGCCGGCCGCTCGCCGAGCCTGCAGGTGGAAAGCAGCTACGGCCGCACCTTCCCGCGCTTCTACATCCGTGGCCTGGGCAACACCGATTACGACGCCAATGCGTCGCAGCCGGTGTCGCTGGTGTTCGATGACATCGTGCAGGAAAACCCGCTGCTGAAGGGCTTCCCGATGTTCGACCTGGACCAGGTGGAAGTGCTGCGTGGCCCGCAGGGCACGATGTTCGGCCGCAACTCGCCGGCCGGCGTGGTGAAGTTCGATTCGGCCAAGCCGACCGAAGAGACCGAGGGCTACGCCAAGGTGTCCTACGGCACCTTCGGCACCGCCAACGTGGAAGGCGCCATCAGCGGCAAGCTGGGCAACAACGGCTGGACCGGCCGCGCCTCGTTCCTGGTGCAGCACCGCGACCACTGGATCGACAATGCCTACACCGGCAAGCACGACGCGCTGGGCGGCTACAACGACCGCGCGCTGCGCCTGCAGGCGATGTACACCGGCGAAGATTTCGATGCGCTGCTGAGCGCGCACGTGCGCGACTACGACGGCAGCGCGGCGATCTTCCGCCCCAACGCCGTGCAGCAGGGCACGCCGGCGCTGGTGCCGGGCTTCGACATCGACCGCGTGGCCTCCGATGGCCGCAACACCGAGAGCGTCACCAGCTGGGGCGCCAGCGCCAAGCTCAACTGGTACCGCGATGGCCTGACCTTCACCTCGATCACCGGCCTGGAGCGCGTGCGCGCCTTCAGCCTGGGCGACGTGGATGGCGGCTACCTGGCCAGCGCCGGTGCGCCGGTGTGGGCGATGCCGTCCAGCGCGCTGACCTCGTTCTCGCAGACCGCTGACGAGATCCCGCAGCACCGCCAGATCACGCAGGAGTTGCGCGTGGCCAACGACGCTGAAGCGCGCCTGCGCTGGCAGACCGGCCTGTACTACTTCTACGAAAACATCGACATCAACAACTTCAACTACGACCACACCGGCACCACGCGCACGGCGGCGGTGCGCCAGCACCAGGCCACCAGCGCGGCGGCGGTGTTCGGCTCGCTGGCGTATCGCTTCACCGACCGCTTCGACGTGCGCGCCGGCCTGCGCTACTCGCACGAGGACAAGGACTACACCGTGCAGCGCTTCTACGGCTACACCGGCGCGCTGGGCCCGATCGACGTGGACCAGGGTGACGCGCACTGGAGCGGCGACCTGACCGGCACCTTCACCCTGACCGACCGCGTCAGCGTGTACGGCCGCTTTGCCAACGGTTTCCGCGCGCCCAGCGTGCAGGGCCGCCTGACCGGCAAGAACAACATCTCCACCGCCAAGGCCGAGACGATCAACTCGCTGGAGTTCGGCGTGAAGAGCACCGGCCTGGACGGCCGCCTGCGCTTCAACGCCGATGTCTACGGCTTCGTCATGCATGACCAGCAGGTCACTGCCGTGGCCGCCACCAGCAACGCCACCGACCTGGTCAACATCGACCGTACCGATGGCTACGGCGCCGAGTTCGACCTGGAATTCAGCCCGAATGCGAACTGGGCCTTCACCCTGGGCGGCAGCTACAACGAGACCGAGATCAAGGACCCGGACCTGGCCGTGGCCGCGTGCAGCAACTGCACCGTGCTGGACCCGCGCAACGCCAACCGCCGCGCGCTGATCGACGGCAACAGCCTGCCGCGTGCGGCCAAGTACATCGGCGCCTTCACCGCGCGCTACAGCCTGCCGGTGGGCGATACGGGCGAGGTGTTCGCCTATACCGACTGGAACTACCGCAGCAAGCTCAACCAGTACCTGTACAACTCGGTGGAATACAACAGCAAGGCCGTGCTGCTGGGTGGCCTGCGCGTGGGCTACAACTGGGACCTGGGCAAGCAGGAAGTGGCGCTGTATGCACGCAACCTCACCGACCGTCGCGTGATCATCGCCACCTCCAGCTTCATCAGCCGGGCCGCGATGGTGAACGATCCGCGCATCATCGGCGTGGAGTATTCGCTGCACTTCTGATCGAGTGATGCGGCGCCGGGCTTCGCGCCTGGCGTCGCATCCGATCACACCTCGTCCTTGCGTAAGCGGGGACGACGCTGCCTTCTTCCTGGTGCGCCGCTGTCATCGCGAGATGGTTGGCGCGGGCACCGCTTCAAGGAGTTTTGAAATGAACAAGCTGCTTTCCCTCGCGGTCAGCGCCGCGCTGGGCCTTGCCCTGGCGCCCGCCGCGCTGGCGGCCGGCAAGCCGGTTTCGCTGGCCATCGTCAACGCCAAGGTGGTGACGATGGACGGCGCGCTGCACGTCTATGACAACGGCACGCTGATCATCGACGGCGGCAACATCGTCGCCGTGGGCGATGCCGGCCTGGAGCGCGATTACGCGCCCACGCAGACCATCGACGCGCACGGCGACATCGCCATGCCCGGCATGATCAACGCGCACAATCACATCGCCATGATGGCTTTCCGCGGGCTGGGCGAGTACCGCACCGATGACCGGCTGCGCAAGTTCTTCTTCCCGCTGGAGAGCAAGATGCTCGACCGCCAGCTGATCAACGTGGCCTCGCGCCAGGCGGCGATGGAACTGGCCGTGGGCGGCGTGACCACCGTGGTGGACATGTACTACCACGAGGACGAAGTGGCCAAGGCCGTGCGCGATGTCGGCATTCGTGGCGTGCTGGGCGAGACGGTGATGAACTTCCCCGTGGTCGATGCGCCGCAGCCGTACGGCGGCTTCGATTACGCGGTGGACTTCATCAAACAGTTCAAGGGCGATCCGCTGATCACCCCGGCATTCGCACCGCATGCGCCGTACTCGGTGTCGCCGCAGATGCTGACCAAGATCCAGCAGGCGGCCGAGCAGTACGACGTGCCGGTGTTGATGCACCTGGCCGAGCCGCCGGATGAGTGGGAGCGGGTCAAGACCAAGTTCCCGGAGGCGGCCAAGTTCAATGATGAACTCGCTTACCTGGATTCCACCGGCATCCTCAGCCCGCGCCTGCTGGCCGCGCACGTGCTGCGTGCCAGCGATGCCGACATCGCCCTGCTCAAGGCGCGCGATGTGGGCGTGTCGCACAACCCCAAGGCCAATACCAAGGGCCACGGCGGTCTGTCCCCGGCGCTGGAAATGGTGCACGCCGGCATGGACGTGGGCCTGGGCACCGACGGTCCGCTGAGCGGCAACCAGATGGATATCGTCTCGGTGATGGGCTACGCCAAGCGCGTGGCCAACATCCGTCACCCGGAGGAAACCACCTTCAAGCCACCGGAGTTGGTGACGATGGCGACCATCGGCGGTGCGCGCGCACTGAAGATGGACAAGCGCATCGGCTCGCTGGAAGTGGGCAAGGCCGCCGACGTGATCCTGATCGACACCCACTCGCTCAACATGCAGCCGATGTACGACGTGTACGCGGCCATCGTCTACCAGGCCAATGCCGGCGACATCCACACCACCATCGTCAACGGCCGCATCGTCGCCCGCGACGGCAAGGTGCTGACGATCGACCTGGACAAGCAGCGGCAAGAGTGGGGCGCGGTCACCAAGAAGGTGTCCGACTTTTCCAAGACGCTGGATTATTGAGCGCTTCAGAAGACGCCACTGCCGCCAACGCGCGGCAGTGGTCCTTCTTTACGTGATGCACGCCGAGTCTTTGGCTGACTGCATTTCAGGGTGCCGCGCGATTCGCAGCCCTGCGTATCCGCTGGGTATCCCGCACCGGCGGTAGGCCGAACATGCGGCCGTATTCACGGGTGAATTGCGAGATGCTTTCGTAGCCGACGGTGAAGGCAGCGCTGCTGGCAGTGACGCCATCGGAACGCATCAGGCGACGCGCCTCAATCAGGCGCAGCTGCTTCTGGAACTGCAGTGGCGAGAGCGAGGTGACGCTGCGGAAGTGCTGGTGGAAAGCCGAAGCGCTCATGCCTGCCGCCGCGGCCAGGCGCTCGACCGGCAGCGGCTGGGTGTATTCGGCGCGCAGTAGGGCCACGGCGCGCGCGACGCGCTGCACATGACCCTCGGGCCAGCCGAGTTGGCGGATGGCATCGCCATGACGGCCGGCCAGCAGCCAGTAGTGCAGCTCGCGTACCAGCTGTGCGTGCAACACGGGCAGGGCGGCGGGGCGATCGAGCAGGCGCATCAGGCGCAGCGCGGCATCTGTCACCTCGGCCTCGGTGGGTTCGGCGCGTACCGCTTCGCCGGGTCGGTGGGAGACGGCGGGCATCTGCGCACTGAGGTCGGCGATGACGGCCGCATCCAGGTCCAGCACCAGCGATAGATACGGCGCTACCGCGCTGGCGCGCGTGATCTGGCTGACGGTGGGCACGTCGGCGGTGATCAGCAGTGAATCGCCCGCATCGAAGCTGTGGCTGCGTGTGCCGGTGGTGACCTGCTTGCTGCCCTGCAGGACCAGGCAGGCCAGGGGCCGGGAGATGGCATGGTCCAGCTCGGTCGGCGTGGTGGAACGGATGGTGGTCAGCCCGGGAATGGGGGTTCGGGCAAGGCCTGCGCCGTCGGCATGGGCCTCGGTGTAGCGACGAACCACGGTAAGCAGCGTCTCGGTCATGCGGCGATCCTGCCGTATCCAGCCGACGTACGCACGGGTGCTGGAGGATCAGGCAAACAACGTCCAGCTTCCGGCAACCCAGGGGATGCGTGCGGGCCGACATTGGCGGCCCATTCAACGCAGGAGTCTTCCATGACCACGATCAGCCTCGTCACCGGCGCCAGCCGCGGCCTGGGCCGCAACACCGCACTGAGCATTGCCCGCGCCGGCGGTGATGTGGTGCTGACCTATCGCAGCGGCACCGAGGATGCACAGGCTGTCGTCGCCCAGGTCCAGGCGCTTGGCCGCAAGGCCGTCGCGTTGCAACTCGATGCCGGGGATGTCGATGGCTTCGCAGCGTTCTCTGAGTTACTGGATGCGGCGCTGCGTGAGACCTGGCAACGCGACACCTTCGATCATCTGGTCAATAACGCTGGCCACGGCGACTACGCGTTGATCGAAGACACCACACATGCGCAGTTCGACGGACTGGTGAACGTGCATTTCAAAGGCGTGTTCTTCCTCACCCAGGCGCTGCTGCCGCGGATCGCCGATGGTGGACGCATCGTAAATGTGTCCTCGGGACTGACGCGCGTGTCGTTTCCTGGCTACGCGGCTTATGCCGCAGTGAAGGCCGCGGTGGAAGTGTTGAGCGTGTACCTGGCCAAAGAATTGGGCGCGCGCGGGATCGCGGTGAATACCGTCGCGCCCGGTGCAATCGAAACCGACTTCGGCGGCGGTGCAGTGCGTGACAATCCCGAGATCAACCAGCTGTTTGCCGGCATGACCGCGCTGGGCCGCGCCGGCGTGCCCGATGACATCGGCCCGATGATCGCCAGCCTGTTGTCGCCGGGCAACCGCTGGATCAACGCACAGCGGATCGAGGTTTCAGGTGGGCAGGGGATCTGAAGTGCTGGCATGAGCGAGACGCGCCTCGTGATGGGCATGCGTGTGTATCGCGAGCTGCCTTCGATGGCATCGCCCTCGCTTTTTTACTGTCGCAGTGCGTGTCGTACATGCGTGTCGATGACACGCAGCCCTTACGACCTAGGCACTAGCTCCAATGTGCTATCTGCTGCGGGACGCTGCGGGTCTATAACTCCGCTTCGGTTCCATCGTGCCTGTCGTCGATGTCAGGCGCGATGGTGATCACGGCCTTGGGAGGGGCGGACGATGCAGCGACTGATGCGCACGATGCGCGGGTGTGTGGCATGCCTGGTGCTGGCGACGATGCCGGCGTGGGCGCAGACCCACGATGCACCCACCGAGACACTCACGCTCTGGCCTGAAGGCAGCTTGCCGCAGGTGGTGAAAGGGCCTGAAAAGGTCGGCAAGCAGGGCAGCGCCACCGGCTCGGTGAGCCAGGTGTCCAATCCACGGATCGAGATCTACCGCGCGGCGCATCCCAACGGGACTGCCGCGCTGATCGTCGGCGGTGGTGGCTATTTCCGCATCCAGGTCGGCAGTGCGGCACGACCGATGGCGCAATGGCTGGCCTCGATCGGCGTGACCAGCGCGGTGCTGTATTACCGGCTGCCGGGCGATGGCTGGAAAGCCGAGGCGCCGTTCCAGGATGCACAGCGCGCGATGCGGCTGATGCGCAGCCACGCGGCGGACTGGCAGATCGATGCCAACAAGATCGGCATCATCGGCTCGTCGGCCGGCGCGAACCTGAGCGGCATCATCGCCACGCGCTGGGATCACGATTTCTATCCGCGCGCGGATGCGGCCGATGCGCTGTCCGCGCGGCCGGACTTCCTGGCGATGCTGTATCCGGTGGTGTCGGTGAAGCCGCCGCTGGATAAGACCCGCAGCGCGCGTGAGCTGTCCACGCAGTCCGATTACCTCACCGCGTACTCGGTCGAAGACCACGTGCGCGCCGACATGCCGCCGGTGTTCCTGGCCCAGGCGGTGGACGATCCCATCGTCGATGTCGGCCACAGCCTGCTGATGTACCAGACCGCGCTGAAGGCCAAGGTGCCGGTGGAGCTGCATATCTTCGAACGCGGCGGCCACAGCTGGGGCTTGGGCAAACCGGGCAGCGAACCGGCACAGTGGCCGCGGCTGTTCGCCACCTGGGCGCGCATGCACGGCTTCATGCGAGATGCCAACGCGCCCGCCCTCGACCCCGCTTCACCGACCGCCACCGACGGCGATTGATGCCCGCGGCCCGCGGGCCGCCCTTGCACGGGAATTACCACCATGAAGCACGTCCGACACGCCGCGCTGGCCGCGGCGATCGCCAGCGCCTTGTCCGCAATCAGCACGCCTGCGCTGGCCGACAGCGCCACCGAGGCGCAGCTGCGCAAGATGGTCGAGCTGCAGGCGCAGCAGATCGCGCAACAGCAGCAACAGCTCAGCGCCATGAACGCACGCCTGTCCGCGCTGGAAGGCAGCAAGCCCGCTGCGGCGAGCGTGACCACGCCGGTCGATCCGACCCAGGTGCAGGTGGCTGCAGCGGTCGCCGACACGCGCACCGATGACGAACTGGCGATCCTCAAGGCGCAGGTCGCGCAGATGGCCGTCACCGGCGGTGGTACGAAAAGCGATGGCAACGTCAGCTGGAGCGATGGCGGGCCGGAGTTCAAGAGCGCCGATGGCACCTTCACCTTCCATCCGCGTGGACGCGTGCTGATGGACTTCAGCAGCACGCATGGCTCGGGCTTCGACGCGCGTAATGTCACCGGCACCGACATGGCCAGCGGCCGCCTCGGCGCCGAAGGTGAAGCCGGTCCGCTGGGCTACAAGATCGAGGCGGATTTTGCCGGCAATGAAGTCACCATGAAGGACGTCTACCTGTCCTGGGACACCAAGCTGGGCGGCCTGCCGGCTGAGGTCTACATCGGCAACAAGCTCAAGGACCGCAGCATCGATGGCGCCACCGGCGGCACCACCACGCCGTTCATGGAGCGTAACGCGGTCGGCTCGGTCGGCGGCATGCAGAGCGGCTATTTCGGCCTGGGCGTGTCGACCAAGCTCTACGGCAGCAACTGGCACGCCAGCCTGGCGGTGACCGGCGACGACATCGGCAACGACAGCGATGCCAGCGACACCGTCGCCTACACCGCGCGTGCGCACTGGAACCCGATCAAGACCCCCGCCGGCTTCCTGCATGTCGGCGGCTGGTACTGGTACGAGAAGCTGGGCGATGACGTCACCAGCATCAACAAGACCTCGCCGGTCGCGCTGGGCTGGAACGGCGAGGTGGCCGTCTCGGCGAGTTCCATCAGCGGCGTCACCGACGACCACGCCTGGGGCGCGGAGCTGGGCGGCACCTGGCGCAGCGGCTGGGCGTTCGCCGAGACCACGGTGCGCACCATCAACTCCGACACCGAAGCCTCGCGCGACCAGAAGGCCAGCAGCTATTACGCCGGCTGGCTGCTGACCGGCGAGAAGCCGGGCTTCTCCTCGCGCTCGGGCGTGTGGACCACCACCAAGGTGCTCAATCCGGTCACCGAAGGCGGCTGGGGTGCGTTCGAGGTGCTGGCGCGCTACGACGACTACGACTACACCGATACCGCGCGTGGTGGCGAAGGGTCGGCCTACACCTTCGGCGTCAACTGGTACCTGACCAACTTCGCGCGGCTGATGCTCAACGTCGTGCACTGGCGCACCGACAACAAGGTCGGCAGCTACCAGGGACCGGATTCGGGCAACACCGTCGGCGTGCGCGCGCAGGTGGCGTTCTGACCGAACGCGTCAGCCGATGAGCGTGTCGGCGCGCATGCGTGACCACAGGCGCAGGTTGGCGGCGGTGTCCGGTTCCAGCGTGGCCAGCATCGCCAGCGCTGCTTCTTCGGCGTCGTGGTCCTTGTTCACCAGCTCGGACAGCACCGCCGCGAGCCGGCCATAGCGCACGGCGGTGGCCAGCGGGGTGGCCGGGGCCAGGCCATCGCGCTGCGGGCGCTGGTCCATCAGCGCTTCGCCCGGCGTCGCGGGCAGATCCCAGCCGGCGGCGACGGTGCGCGCGGTCGAGACCGTGTAGCGGTCCAGCAGCGCGGCGGCCACCGACAGGCTGGGCGTGGCGCCATCGTAGCGGGCATAGGTTTCCTGCAGCACGCGGATCACCACCACCGCGCCCAGGCCCTGTAGCAGGCCGAGCAACTGCGCGGACAGCGCGTCGTCGCCACGGCCGTGACGGCCGGCGTGGTCGGCGCCGGCCGCGGCCGCATGCAGGGCGTACTGCCAGATCGCGCTGGGCAGGTGCGCGAACACGCCGCCCTCCAGGCTCAGCACCGGCTGCATCAGCGCGGTGGCCACGATCTGGCGCAGGCCATCGGTGCCGATCAGGGCGACGCCGCGCTCCAGGCTGTCCACCGGGGTGGCGCCGTGCGGGCGATACAGCGCGCTGTTGGCGATGCGCAGCAGGTTGGTGGCCAGGGCCGGGTCCTGGGCAATGATCGAGGCGATCGCGTGGCCGTTGGCGGCCGGGTCGTTGACCGCGCGCATCAGCTGCGGCAACAGGTGCGGGCGCCGCGGCATGTACTGCGGCTGCAGGTCCAGGCAGTCCAGGATCGACTTCGCCTGTTCGAACACCTGCGCCTGCACGCCGTCGAAGGCGACCTGCGGCTCGGCCAGCTCCGGCGCGCGCATGGTCACCGCATACAGGCGGCGGAGCAGCGGATGCAGGCGTGGCACGAGCGCGGGCTCGGCCGGCGTGCCGGGGTGGGCCTCTGGCGCCATCGGCGCGGCGGACGCACGTTCGACCGGCGCGTGCGCGGACACACGTGCCGCACGCCGGCGCTGCCGCCATAGCAGCCAGCACGCAGGCGGGAACACAGCAGCGAACAGCCACATCGCAACGTCCATGAGCGACCCAAAGTTTGAACGGCGTCACTATCCGATGCCGCGCGGCCTTCGGCAATGGGGTGCGCGACTCGCATCCCCAAAACGCAACGCCCCCGGGGACGGGCGTCCACCGGGGGCGTTGCGGTGCAGCGTGCGCGGGCCTCATGCGGCCCGCGCTGGGCATTGGATCAGGCGAAGACGCGGAAGCGCTCGGCGTCGTCCATGAAGCCCTTCTCGCCGAACGGTGCCTCGTTGGAACCGAACGGCATCATCGCGCGCAGCTTCCAGCTGGCCGGCAGGTTCCACTCGGCCGCAGCCGCGGCGTCGGGCAGCGGGTTGTAGTGCTGCAGGCTGGCGCCGATGCCGACGGTGGCCAGGGCGGTCCACACGGCCAGCTGGGCCATGCCGCCGGACTGCTCGGACCACACCGGGAAGTTGTCGGCGTACAGGGCGAACTGCTCCTGCAGGCCCTTCACCACGTCCTGGTCTTCATAGAACAGCACAGTGCCGGCGCCGGCGGCGAAGCTGTTGATCTTCTGCGCGGTGCCGTCGAAGGCCTCGGCCGGGACGATCTTGGCCAGCTCGGCCTTCACGATCTCCCAGAACTTGTCGCTCTGCGCGCCGAACAGGATCACCGCGCGCGAGCTCTGCGAGTTGAACGAGGACGGCGCGTGCTTGACCGCGTCCTGGATCAGCGCGGTGACTTCGTCCTGCGACAGCGGCAGGGTCTTGCCGAGGGAATACTGGGTGCGACGGGTCTTGAGCGCGTCGAGGAAGGCGTTGGTCATGTTGATGGGCCGGTGGGAAAGTGCCACCAGCCTAAGCAGGTGGCCGGCCGGCAACTAGACCGCTACGCGAGACAATCCATTTCTGAAAACGGCCATCGTCCTGACCATGTGCCGTCATGTGGCGCCTATTGGCCGCGCGCCAGGGTCTCTTCGATCGCGCTGAAGCCCGAATGCGTGCCCGGCGCGGTGCCCTCCACGCCGGTGGCGAAGTAGGCCACGCCGGTGCCGGCCTTGCGGTCGATCCACAGGCCCGACAGCAGCCCGTAGGCCTCGCCGGCATGACCGACCCGGGCGATTCCGTCACCGAACAGGTCATCGCCGCAGTCCTTGCGCGGCGTGGCCAGGGTCTGCACGGCCAGCCCGTAGCGGCAGATCATCGGCCGCGCCGGGGCGCTGCCATCGTCCTCGGCGGTGTCGCCGTTGCCGGGCGCGTAGGTCCACAGCGGGCGCTCCATGGTGCGCACCGAGGCCGGGGTGAGCAGGCGCACGCCATCGACCTGGCCCTCGTTCAACAGCAGCCGGCCGACCTTGGTCAGGCCATGGGCCGAGATCCGCAGCCCGCCCTGTGGGGCGAAGGTGGCGCCGTTGGCGCCGGACTTCCACACTGACAGGTCGCAGCGGCCGTCGGCAGCCGGCACCACCGAACACGCCGGCTTGGCGCCGTGCTGGTCGTCCTTCACCGCCGCACCGGTCTTGTCGTACAGCACCACCGCACGTGCGGTGGTGGCCTCGCTGCAGGTATCCCAGTTGTAGCAGGCCTCCAGCTGCAGCGGCGCCAGCACCAGCCGCTGCGTCAACCGGTCGAAGCGCTCGCCGGTGGCGCGCTCCATCACCGCCGCAACGAGCGGAAAATTGAGATTGGTATAGCGGTAGTAGCGCCCCGGCGCGTGCGCGGGATCCCAGGCGCGCGGATCGTCCAGCGTGTCCTTCAACTGCCCGTCCAGCGGCGTGGCGTAGTAGCCGGCCGCATCGGTGAGGCTGGAGCGGTGCGACAGCAGCAGGCGCAGGGTGATCGGCTGCTTCGGGAAACGCGGGTTGCGCAGCGTCCAGCCAAGGTACTGGGAGACATCGGCATCCAGGTCCAGCGTGCCGGCCTCGACCAGGCGCATCACGCCGATGGCCACCACCAGTTTGGAGATCGAGGCCACGCGCACAGGATCGTCCGCGGTCAACGCGCGCCCGGCGGCCACGTCGGCGAGCCCATGCACCTGCGTGCCGGTGATCCCATCGCGGTCGAAGGTGACGCGCGCGGTGGCGACGGGTTCGGCGGAGCGCGCCACGCCGGTGGCGAACAGCAGGGCAAAGGCGAGCAGGCGGACAACAGGCATGGCGGGCACCGTGGCGAGGGCGGACTGCATCTTGCGATACGACGCGCGCGCCTGCATCGCACGGGGTCACGCGCTGGCGTGTTGCGGGTGTCTGGCAAGACCTGCGGATGGTGCGGTGTTCTTCTGCGCGGAGCACACCGACAATGGCGCTTTGAAGAGTCGGAGCTGCGCGTGAGCCACGCATCTGTTGAGCAACGTCCGCGCGTCGGCTGTGGCGCCGTGATCCGCCGCGCCGATGGCCGCCTGCTGCTGATCCAGCGTGGGCGCGAGCCCGAACGTGGCCATTGGGGCCTGCCCGGCGGCAAGGTCGACTGGATGGAAACGGTCGAACAGGCCGTGGTGCGCGAAACCCTGGAGGAAACCGCGCTGCAGGTGACGATCGAGCGACTGCTATGCGTGGTCGATCATTTCGAACCTGTCCTGCAGCAGCACTGGGTCGCGCCGGTGTATCTGGTGCGGATCGTCGGCAGCGAAGCGGCGCAGCTGCAGGAGCCCGAGGCGCTGACCGACCTGGGCTGGTTCGCACTGGACGCGCTGCCGGCGCCGCTGACCCGTTCGGCGACGGCCGCGCTTCAACACCTGGACTGAGCACACGCCGCGCGCGGTATCGCACCGCGCGCACACGCGCCACGCACACGGCGTCTTCTCACGCGCATGGCTACCGTGCCGCGTCCGTTGGCACGTGCCGACGGCGTCCCGATCCCAGAGCGACGCCCATGCCTGCTTCCGACCTCCGTTCCTACACCGCCCGCGTGGTGATTGCCCTGGCGCTGGTCGCCTTCGGCCTGCTGCTGTGGCAGCTGTCCGGCCTGGTGCTGCTGATCTTCGGCGCGGTGGTCGTGGCGGCGCTGCTGCGCGCCATCGTCGGCCAGGTGGTGCGCTTCACCCGCTTGCCCGAAGGCGTGGCGCTGGGCGTGACCGTGCTGGTGCTGGCGGCTGGCTTCGCGCTGGCGATGTGGCTGTTCGGCTCGCAGCTGGCCGCGCAGGTGGCGACGCTGCGCCAGACCTTGCCGGCGGCCTGGGCGCACTTCCAGGCCTGGCTGGGCAACAGCCCGTTGGGGCCGACCGTGCACGAGCTGACCCAGCGCGCGCAGTCCAGCGTGTCCACGGTGGCCGCGCGCGCCGGCGCGCTGGCGATGTCGGCCACCGGCGGCATCGCCAACATGTTCCTGGTGCTGGTCGGCGGCATCTATCTGGCCGCGCAGCCGCAGCTGTATCGCACCGGCCTGCTCAAGCTGCTGCCCATGCGCTCGCGCCCGGCGGTGGACGATGCCCTGGATGCCAGTGGTTACGCGCTGCGTGCCTGGCTGGGCGGGCAGCTGGTGGCGATGGCCGTCGTTGGCCTGCTCACCGGCCTGGGCCTGTGGGCGCTGGGCGTGCCGGTGGCGCTGGGCCTGGGGATCATCACCGCGCTGCTGGATTTCGTGCCCATCGTCGGGCCGATCCTCGCCGCGATCCCGGCGATCCTGCTGGCCTTCACCGTCAGCCCGGAGATCGCGCTGGCCACGCTCGTGCTGTTCGTGGTGCTGCAGCAGCTGGAAGGCCACCTGCTGCAGCCGCTGATCCAGCAGCGCGCGGTGGACCTGCCGCCCGCCTTGCTGCTGTTCTCGCTGTTCGGCATCGGCGCGCTGCTGGGGCCGCCGGGCGTGCTGCTGGCCGCGCCGCTGACGGTGGTGCTGTACGTACTGGTCAAGCGCCTGTACGTGGTCGGAGCGCTCGATACTGAAACGCCGATCCCGGGCCGGACCGCGGCAGACACGCAGGTCGATTAAGCACGCGCGCGTCGGCATCAACACGCGCGCATGTGCGTTGTGCTGTGCCGCATGCATTGCGCGCGCTGTGATGGGGCGATCGCCACACCACGACGCGCCATCACGCATGACGGCATCGTCAGCCCGGCGATGGCTCGCAGACAAAAACGGTTCAGCACGTGGCGAAAAACCGCGTGCCGCCCGTCCCGAAAAGCGCAGCGCGGCGTGGTGCATTGCGGCATTGCGCCGCTGCGCGCGAGGCGTCACGGGAAGTGCGGTTTGCGTACACCTGCCGTAAACAACACAGGCACCACCATGCCGCCCCACTTCAGTCCCCGTGGCATCGCATGAACGCAGTGAACCCCAGGACGCAGGACGCGTCCGATGTCGAAATCCGCATCTTTCGTCGTGGCGTCAGTGACCAGGAAGTCCGCCAGGCCATCAGCCTCATCCGCGAGTACGTCAGCACCCAGATGCACAACGCCGGTAGCGAAGTGGAGTGGTGGAGCGCCTTCGGCGAGGTCTACGACGATCTCTCGCGCAACTTCACCCCGCAGCAGACCGTGGCGTTCGAAATCGCCACCGACACCATCCTGGTCAGTTTCGGCTGTCCCAGCTGGAGCATTGCCCGCGAGGGCCTGCGCGTGGCCCTGCGGACCGCCGCAGTGGACGACCGCGCGGCCTGATCCGCCCGCGGGGCCGCGATCGGGCGCCGGCCTCGTTAGAATCGCCGGGTTTCCCGCTCCCGGCCCGTCGCCCCATCGCCTGCTGATGTCGAAATTCCCGTCCGTTTTGTTCCTCCTGAACGTCGCGCAGAAGCGCGCGCTGCTCGAACGCCATGGCTACACCCTCCATGCCGACGATGCCGAATCCGATCTGGACTTCACCCTGGCCGAGGACGTGGCCAACGGCGCGATCCCGCTGCAGGAACTGGAAAACGCGCTCGACCTCTGACGCTGGCGACGGCGGTTGACTCGCCGCCGCGACCCGCTCGGACTTTTCCTACAGGTCATCAGGCCGTTGGCCGACAGACGCGGCCGGCACGGGCGGGCATGCTGGTCCCGCCCCCGACAGCAGCCCCGCACCGGCAACGGATGCCGCTCAGCAAGGACCCCGGGCGCGACCACTGAGCCGGTCGCATGCAGGGTCGGGGGCTATCCCCTTCTTGGCCGGATCACCCCGGCCTTCTTTTTGCCCGTCATGAAAGCGCGCCGGAATCAGGGCAGGGACAACACCGCGCCCAGCGGCGACACGCCGCGTTCGTCGAAGGCTTCCACTGAGATCGCATAGGCCGGATCGGTGTTGAGCGCGCGCAGTTCCAGCGTGGTGCCGCGATCGGCGAAGACCTGGTAGGTCAGGGTCAGCCGATCCCGGCGCAGGCCCCAGCGCACGTTGTAGCCGACCGCGCCGGGCACGGGCTTCCAGCGGATCGTCGCGTTACGGCGATCGGCGTCGCGCGTGGCGGTGATGCCGGTCGGCGCAGGCGGGGCGTGACCGTCGGCATTGCCGAACACGCGCAGGTCGCTGATCGCCAGGTGCGCCGCGCCGACGTGGCCATGTACGTAGCGGATGTAACGCGTGCGCACCGGCGCGGGCAGCTGCAGATATGCATTGGGACGGTCGCGGCGCGTGGCCGGATCGTCGCTCACGTCGGCCAGCGGTTCCCACTGCTTGCCATCGCGCGAATGCTGCAGCTGGAAGCTGGTGTAGACCTGCGCGCCATCGCCGAAGATCCCGGACTGGTAGTCGGCAAAGTTCACCTGCACCGCGCGCACGGTCTTCTCGCCCTTGAGGTCCACGGTCAGCGTTTCTCCGGCGCGCGTGCTGCTGGCCACCCAGAAGGTGCGCGGATTCTCGTCGGTGACATTGGGCGCGCGATGCGTGCCGTCGTCCGAGGACGACGTTGCGGGCTTGCGATACGACAGCAGCATCCAGCCAGTGAACAGCGCCTCGGGATCGTCGACCTTGCCCTCCGGCATCCAGTGCGGAAAGTCGCCGAAGCGCGTGGAGAACCGCATCTGACCATCGTCGTAGAACCCGCCGGGGAACATCGCGATGCGCCGCTCGAAGGTCTGGTTCACCCCGATCCACGGCGTACCGCTGTTGAACCAGTTGCCGTGCGCGTCCTGGAAGGTCGAGCCATGCCCGGCGCCCTGCACGAAGCCACCGGGCTTGTAGGCGATCGGGTTGTACGCGGCGTAGGTGAAGGGCCCTAGCGGCGAATCGCTCACGTAGGTGCCGTTGGCGTAGGCGTTGTGTTCGGTGCCGGGCGCGCCGTACTGCAGGTAATAGCGACCGTTGTGCTTGGTCATCCACGACCCTTCCAGATAGTTGCCGATCGGCTTGCCATCGGCGAAGAACGCGCCGCGATGGTCCTGGCCGAAGCGCTCCCAGCCGTGGTGCTCCGGGTCTAGCGCGACCAGCGGCTTGGGCGTCCCCCGATAGGCAAAACCATGTGCGGTGCGATCCAGCGGCAGCCCGTACAGCGGGAACTTGTCCGACGAGCCCCAGTACAGATACCACTGGCCGTCATCGTCGATGAACAGGTCAGGGTCCCACGGCCCCGACGGCAGCATGCCTGGCGGCACCTGGTCGTCGAAGTTGGCCTTCACTGCGGTCGGCAGTTCCGGCAACAGGCGGGTGAGAAAATCCATCTTTCCGCTGGCTGGATCGGTGCTCTGCAGCACCGGCCGCGGCGCGTAGGCCGATTGCATCAGCACCAACGTCTTGCCATCGGACACCGCGGCCGGCGCGACCAGCGGTTCGAACGGCCAGCGGCTGGGCGTGACGAAATGCCAGTCCAGCAGGTTGGTCGAGCGCCAATACCCATCGGCGATGGTCAGGAACAGGTAATAGGCATCGCCGTGGCGGACGATCACCGGATCGGCGCCGGTGCGGAAGCTGATGCCTTCGTTGAGCAGTTCGAAGTTGTAGCGGTAGTCGAGGTCGACCGGATTGGCCCAGGTGCGCGTGCCCTGCGCCTGCGCCTGCGCGGTGGCCGCCAATGCCAGCATTACGCAGGCCAGGGCGACGCGGACGGAAGACACGACGGGCATGGCGCGACACTCGTAACCGATGGCGCGCCATGGTGCCTGCGCATCTCACAAAGCACCTTCTGCGTCGCACAACGCAGCAGGTGCTTTGCGACGTCAGGCGGCGGTGTCGCGCAGGCTCAGGCGGGCCTTGCCGACGCGGCGGCGCTCCAGCGAGGTGACCTCGGCGATGACCGAGTCCAGCGTCAGCGTGTCGCCGGCGATCGGCAGGCGATCCAACGCGTTTAGGAACAGTCCCGACAGCGTCTGGTACTGCGCCGAGCGCGGCAGCGACACGCCAGTGGCGCGCTCGATCTCGTCCATGCTCATCGAGCCGTCGATGATCCACACGCCTTCGCTGACCGTCTCCACGCCGTAGTCGGCGTCCTGCGTATCGGCCAGGTCGCCGGCGATGGCGGCCAGCAGGTCGTTGGCCGTGACCAGGCCTTCGATACCGCCGTATTCGTCCACGATCACCGCCAGCGGGATCGGATGCTCGCGGATCTGTTCCAGTGCGCGCAGCGCGGTGGTGCTCTCGTGCAGGATCAGCGGCTCGCGCGCCGCGCTGACAAGATCCAGGGCCTCGCCACGCAGCACGCTGGCCAGCAGGTCGCGGCTCTGGACCACGCCGTGCAGGCTGTCCAGCTCGCCATCGCAGACCAGCAGGCGCGTGTGCGGCGTGTCGATCAGCTTCTGCACGGTCGAAGCCGGATCACGGTTGGCATCGACCCAGTCCAGGTCGGCGCGCACGGTCATCACCGTGGATACCGTGCGTTCGGCCAGGGTCAGCACGCTGCGGATCATGTCGTGCTCGGCCGGATGCAGGGTTTCGCTCGCATCCTGCGTCTGCTCGGGATCGGCGTGGGCCTCGCTGTCGCCCGGGCGCGCGCCGAGCAGGCGCATCACCGCATCGGCGGTGCGCGCGCGGAAGGGCTTCTGCTTGGCGTGGCGCTCGCGGTTGAAGCGCGACCACTGGTTGAACGCCTCGATCAGGATCGAGAAAGCGATCGCCGCGTACAGATAGCCCTTGGGAATCTTGAAGCCCAGGCCTTCGGCCAGCAGGCTGAAGCCGATCATCAGCAGGAAGCCCAGGCACAGGATCACCACCGTCGGGTGCTTGCCGACGAAGCGCGTCAGCGGCTTGCTGGCCAGCATCATCACCGCCATCGCGATGATCACCGCCGCGTACATCACGCCCAGGTGGTCGATCATGCCGACCGCCGTGATCACCGAGTCCAGCGAGAACACCGCATCCAGCACCACGATCTGGGTGATCACCAGGCCGAAGCTGGCAAACGCCTTGGCCTGGCCGTTGTGCGCGTCGTTGGGTTCCAGCCGCTCGTGCAGCTCCATCGTCGCCTTGAACAGCAGGAACGCGCCGCCGATCAGCAGGATCAGGTCGCGTCCGGAGAAATCCTTGCCCGCGATGGCGAACAGCGGATCGGTGAGTTTCATGATCCACGACAGCGTCGCCAGCAGGATCAGGCGCATGCCCAGCGCCAGGCTCAGGCCGATCAGGCGGGCCTTGTCGCGCTGCGCGGGCGGCAGCTTGTCGGTCAGGATGGCGATGAACACCAGGTTGTCGATGCCCAGGATGATTTCCAGGACAACCAGTGTCAGAAGACCCACCCAAATCGAGGGGTCGGCAAGCCATTCCATCGTTACGTCTCAGATCGCGTCAGGCCGCGCAGTCTCGCACGCAGCCGTGAGGGCGCCGTTGCCGGCTGTCAGGGTTGTCATGCCGGCGTGGGGCGGGCTGCAGGGCCGCTTGGAGCAAGGCCTGTGCATGCGGCAAAAATCAGATGCCCGCGCGAAGCGGGCATCTGCAAGCGCAATCGGCGCGCCCTAAACCGCCTGTCCGGGCGGTGTATGGCAGGCCCGGACGCCGCTGCAGCCTAATCCCGCGCACCCCACTGCCACCCAAACGGGGAGGCTGTCACGGGCGCTGATGCGCTTGCTTATGGCCGAAAGCTCATATGTGTGGTGCCGATCGCCATTTCACCGGCCCGGGCGCGGTGCCTAGGGTGGGCACCCTGCGCTGAAGTGCGCGGATTCCCTTTCGTGTCCAGGTACGTGTCATGGCCAGCGCCGCCTTTGCCGTCTCTCCCACCGCTTCGTCTCCTGCCGGCGAGGTCCAGATCCTGCCGTTCGACGCGCCACTGGGCGCCGAGGTGATCGGCCTGGACCTGTCGCAGCCGGTGGATACGGCGACCTTCAAGCGCATCCACCAGGCGCACCTGGACCACCACGTGCTGGTGTTCCGCGATGTGAGCATCACCCCGGCCCAGCAGGTGGATTTCAGCCGCCGCTTCGGGCCGCTGCAGATCCACGTGCTGCGCAAGTTCCAGCTGGCGGGCACGCCGGAAGTGCTGGTGGTCTCCAACATCAAGGAAAACGGCGAGCCGATCGGCCTGGGCGATGCCGGCCATTACTGGCACTCGGACCTGTCCTACAAGGACAAGCCCAGCCTGGGTTCGCTGCTGCATGCGCAGGAGCTGCCCAAGGAAGGCGGCGACACCTTGTTTGCCAACCAGCATCTGGCCTTCGAAACGCTGCCCGACGAACTGCGTCGCGCCATCGACGGTCGCCTGGCCGAGCACAGCTACCTGGCCAAGTACGAGGAGCTGCGCGCGCGCAGCCCGTGGCGCCCGGCGCTGACCCAGGCGCAGATCGACGAAGTGGTGCCGGTGCAGCATCCGATCGTGCGCACGCATCCGGAAACCGGCCGCCGTGCGCTATTTGTCAGCGAGCACTTCACCACCGGCGTGGTCGGCTTGCCCAAGGACGAGAGCGATGCGCTGCTGGCCGAACTGTTCGCGCTGAGCACGCGTGATTCGCTGGTCTATCGCCACCAGTGGCAGGCCAACGACATGGTGTTCTGGGACAACCGCTCGGTGATGCACCTGGCCGCCGGCACGCCCGATCACGAACGTCGCAAGTTGTACCGCACCACCATCGAGGGCGACGTGCCGTTCTGATCCGCGGCGCATCGACTCGACTCCTTTCCCACGAGCTGTCCCATGAACCCACGTCCGTCTTTCGCTCCGCGCCGCGCGCGCGGCCTGTCCGTGTTGCTGATCGCGGCGCTGTGCACCGTGCTGCTGGCCGCCTGCGGCGGTGAGGCGCAGCCGCAGGCCGGCGCGGACGGCGCGCAGGCCGAGAAAGCCACGCTGCGCATCGGCCAGCAGTTCGGCATCGTTTACCTGCTGCTGGACGTGGCGCAGGAGCGCGGCCTGATCGAACAGCAGGCCAAGGCCGCCGGCATCGACGTCACCGTGCAGAGCCAGCAGCTCTCCGGTGGCTCGGCGATCAACGATGCGCTGCTGAGCGGGGCGATCGACATCGCCGGCGCGGGCACCGGGCCGTTGTTCACCATCTGGGATCGCACGCGTGGACGCCAGGACGTGCGCGGCATCGCCTCGCTGGGCAACTTCCCGTATCAGCTGATCAGCAACGCACCGCGCGTGAAAAGCATCGACGACCTGGGCCAGGGCGACCGCATCGCGGTGCCGGCGACCGGGGTGTCGGTGCAGTCGCGCATCCTGCAGTACGCCTCGGCCCAGCGCTGGGGCCAGGACCAAGCGCTGAAACTGGACGCGCTGCAGGTCGCACTGCCGCACCCGGATGCCGCCGCCGCGCTGATTTCCGGTGGCAATGAGGTCAACACGCATTTTTCCTCGCCGCCGTACCAGCAGCAGGAGCTGGTGCGCAATCCGAAGGCGCACGTGATCCTGGATTCCTACCAGGTGCTGGGCGGGCCGTCCTCGGCCACGGTGCTGTACGCCACGGCCAAGTTCCAGCAGGACAACCCGAAGCTCTACCACGCCTTCGTCGCCGCGCTGGACGAGGCCGCCAAGTTCATCGCCGCGCATCCGGAGGAAGCCGCCGACATCTTCGTCAAGCGCAATCCTTCCAGCGATCGCGCGCTGGTGCTGCAGGTGCTCAAGGACCCGCAGGTGCAGTTCAAGATCGCGCCGCAGAACACGCTGGGCCTGGGCAAGTTCATGCAGCAGGTCGGCGCGATCAAGCAGGCGCCGGCGGCCGTCAGTGACTACTTCTTCGATGACCCGCTGATCGCGGGCGGGAGCTGATCCGATGACGGTGCACGCGCTGCCGACGCCGCTGCTGCAGGTGGACAACGTCAGCCTGGAATACGCCGATGGCGCGCGAATCGTGCGCGCCACGCATCGGGTGAGTTTCGACGTGCACGAGGCCGACCGCTTCGTCTTGCTGGGGCCGTCGGGCTGCGGCAAGTCGACCTTGCTCAAGGCCGTGGCCGGCTTCATCGCCCCGCGCGAAGGCCAGATCCGCCTGGACGGCAAGGCCGTCAGTGCGCCGGGTCCGGACCGTGTGGTGGTGTTCCAGGAGTTCGACCAGCTGGCGCCGTGGAAGACCGTGCGCCAGAACGTCGTGTTCGGCCTGCGCGCGGCGGAGAAGAAATTGAGCCGCGCCGATGCCATCGCCCGCGCCGACGAGGCGCTGGAACGCGTCGGCCTCGCGGGCTTCGCCGAGGCCTATCCGCACACCTTGTCCGGCGGCATGAAGCAGCGCGTGGCCATTGCACGCGCGCTGGCGATGCGCCCGCGCGTGCTGCTGATGGACGAGCCTTTCGCCGCGCTCGATGCACTCACTCGCCAGCGCATGCAGGCGCTGCTGCTGGAGCTGGCCGAGCAGCTGCGTTTCACTTTGTTGTTCGTCACCCACTCGATCGAAGAGGCGCTAGTGGTCGGCACGCGCGTGCTGCTGCTGTCGCCGCATCCGGGCCAGGTGCGCGCGGAGTTGAACGCGCACCAGTTCGACGCGAGCAGCGGCGCCAGCGTCGCCTTCCAGCAGGCCAGTGCGCGCATCCACCGGTTGCTGTTCGATGAACCGGCCGACATCGCCGCGCCGTTGCGCGCGCGCCAGGAGGCGACGCCGTGACCGCGGCCGCCACGCCGCTGCGGCGCACGCCGCCGGTGCGACCGGAATACGAGCGCGTCGTCCCCCGCATCGAAGCCAGCCTGCCGATCGCCCCGCAGGCGCGCCAGCGCGAGCTGCCCGCCGGCGCGCGGCGTGCGCTGGTGCTGGTGGTGCTGGCCATCGCCTGGGAAATCGCCGCGCGCATCGTCGGCGACGACCTACTGCTGCCCAGCTTCCTGCAAACCGCGCGCGCGTTTTACGAAGGGTTTGTGTCCGGCGAACTGCCGCGGCGCGTGGCCGCCTCGCTCATCGTGCTGGCGCAGGGCTATGCGCTGGGCGTGGCGGGCGCCTTCGTGCTGACCGCGCTGGCCGCTTCCACGCGCATCGGCCGCGACGTGCTGGGCACGCTGGTGGCGATGTTCAACCCGCTGCCGGCCATCGCGCTGCTGCCGCTGGCGCTGCTGTGGTTCGGCCTGGGCAACGGCAGCCTGGTGTTCGTGCTGGTGCACTCGGTGCTGTGGCCGCTGGCGCTGAACATCTTCGCCGGCTTCCAGTCGGTGCCCGAGACGCTGCGCATGTCCGGCCGCAACATTGGCCTGCGTGGGCCGCGCTATGTGTTCCAGCTGCTGGTGCCGGCCGCGCTGCCGGCGATCCTGTCGGGCCTGAAGATCAGCTGGGCCTTCGCCTGGCGCACGCTGATCGCGGCCGAGCTGGTGTTCGGCGCCACCTCGCGCCAGGGCGGACTGGGTTGGTACATCTTCCAGAACCGCAACGAGCTCTACACCGATCGCGTGTTCGCCGGGCTGGCGCTGGTGATCCTGCTCGGCCTGCTGGTCGAGGCGGTGGTGTTCTCCGGGATCGAGCGCATCACCGTGCGCCGCTGGGGCATGCAGCGTTGAGCTGATGTTTGAGGCATGCCGGAAACGACGAAGCCCGCATCACGCGGGCTTCGTCTTTTCTGCAAGGACCTCGATGCAGCGCGTGCCACACCGAAGGCCTGGTTCAACCGATCACGGTGCCGACGACTTGTCCGGCAGCGCGTAGGCGATCACGTAGTCGCCGCGATTGGCATTGGTGCCGGTGCGCGTCGCGCCGCCGGCCACCACCACGATGTACTGCTTGCCGTCCTTGCCGATGTAGCTCATCGGCGCGCCCTGGCCACCGACGGGCAGGCGGCCGCGCCACAGTTCGGCACCGGTGTCGTTGTCCAGCGCACGCACGTAGTAGTCCAGCGTGCCGTGGAAGAACGTCAGGCCACCCTTGGTCACCAGCGGGCCACCCATGGTCGGCATGCCCAGCGGGATGCGCACGCCCGGCACGATGCCGTGCACCGGCGCGTCCTGGATGCTGCCCATCGGCACCTGCCACTTGGTCTTGCCGGTGGTCAGATCGATAGCGGTCATGGTGCCGAACGGCGGCTTGAAGCACGGCACGCCCAGCGGCGAGACGAACATCGAGCGCTCCACGCCCCACGGCGTGCCGGTCTGGGTGGAGTACTCGCCTTCGGTCGAGGGCTTCAGGCCGGTGGCCTTGGCCACGTCCTGCTTGATGAAGCGGCCCCACTGCGCCATGCGGATGTCGTTGATGATCAGCGTGCCGGTCGCGGCATCGACCGCGCCGCCGCCCCAGTTCATGCCGCCGTAGTAGCCCGGGAAGATCAGCGTGCGCTGCTTGTCCGACAGCGGCGTCCACTCGCCTTCCCAGCGCATCTGCTTGAACTCGATGCGGCAGACCAGCTGGTCGAAGATCGACGCGCCCCACATGTCCGATTCCTTGAACGGCGTGGTGCCTACCGACAGCGCCGAGTACGGCTGGGTCGGGGCGACGTTCATGCCCGGCATCGCATCGGTGGCCACTGCGCGCTGCTCGACCGGGAACACCGGCTTGCCGTCACGGCGGTCCAGCACGAAGATCTGGCCGCGCTTGGTCGCCTGGATGATCACCGGCGTGCTGCTGCCGTCCTTCTGCGGAATGTCGTACAGGATCGGCTGCGAGGAGACGTCGTAATCGAACTGGTCGCGGTTGGCCGTGCGGAAGTGCCAGGCTTCCTTGCCGGTCTTCAGGTCGACCGCGACGATCGCATCGTTGTACTCATCCGAATACGGATGGCGGTTGCCGGTCCAGAAGTCCGGCGTCTGGTTGCCCAGCGGGAAGTAGGCCAGGCCCAGCTTCGGGTCGTAGGCCGCGGTGCCCCAGAAGTTCGGGGTTTCCAGCGGGAACAGTTCGCCCTCGGCGAGCTGGCCGTCGGTGGTGCCGCGCTTGGCGTCCCAGGCCCACAGGATCTTGCCGGTGACCACGTCGTAGCCGCGCACCACGCCGCCGGGTTCGCCGACGCTGAGATTGTCGTTGAGGCGACCGCCGACCATCACCACGCCATCGGCGACCAGCGGGGCCGAGGTGACGTTGTAGGTGCCCTGGTCGCTGGCGGCCGGCGCCGGCGCGATGCCCTTGCTCAGGTCGACGTAACCGTGGTCGCCGAAGTCCTCGCACAGCGTGCCGGTCTCGGCGTCGAGCGCCAGCAGGCGCGCGTCGATGGTGGTTTCGATGATGCGCTTTCGGCAGGTCGCCGGGGCGATCGCGGTGGTGGCATCGGTCGCGGGCGCGGCCGGGTCAGCGGCGACGGGCGTGGCCGAAGCCAGCTTGTCCAGGTCGGCATAGCCGACGCCGCGGCAGCGCTTCCAGCCCTTGGTGCTGGCGCTGACGACGGCCTTGGGATCGAAGCGCCACTTTTCCTTGCCGGTGGTCGCGTCGACGGCCATCACCTTGCTCAGCGGCGTGCACAGATAGACGGTGTCGTCCACCTTGAGCGGGGTGACCTGGTACTCCGCGCCGTCCACGGCCATGTCGCCGGTGCGGTAGGTCCAGGCGACCTTGAGGTCCTTCACGTTCGCCTTGTTGATCTGGTCGAACTGGGCGAAGCGGTCACCGCTGGTGTTGCGGCCGTAGGCCGTCCAGTCGTTGCCATCGGCCTTGCCGGCGTCGGGCTGAATCACCGGCGCATCGGCGCCGGCGTCGGCCACCACGGTCGGGTGCGGACGGAACATGCCGGTGAAGAAGCCCGCCAGCCCGATCGCGAACACCGCCGCCAGCACGCCGGCGACCTTGCAGCCCAGCGCCGGGCTGCCGTCCTTGCGACGCAGCAGCGGCGCGGCGGCCGAGGCCAGCAGCGCGATCACGATGAAGGCGATCAGGCGCGGCACCAGCTGCCAGAAATCGGTGCCCACTTCGGAGAAGGCCCAGACCGCAGCGACCACCAGCAGGCCCAGCGCGATCCACAGCGCCAGCGCCCGGCGCGCGACCAGCAGGCCACCGACCGCGGCCATGGCCAGGCCGGCCGGCAGGTAGAACCAGGAACCGCCCAGGGAGAGCAGGTACGCGCCGCCTCCCGCCAAACCCAGGCCCGCCAGGACCAGGGCGATGCCGACCACGATGGTCAGCCCCGTCAATAGTTTTCGCATACACGCCTCGTGAGTGCCCCGGGCGTGGGTGCCCGGCGGCCGTGGAAAAAGCGCCGGGGCCTTTCTCCGCGCACAAGCACTCCCGTTGGCACGGCCGCAAGGCCGCACGCGGATGACTCACACGTTGCCGGGGCCCGACGAGACCCTGAGAAAGGCGATACCTGCTTGGCGATACGCGATGCAGGCCAGCGCGGGCGGGATGTTAAACAGCGGCCGAACGGGCCAAACCGTCAGCCAGCGGCAATCTGACGCGATCTGCCCAGAAAACTGATTTACGCGATCGGCAGCGCCCGGGCCGATTCGATGTTTTCCATCGTCACCAGGTGGAAGCGCACGTGCGGATCGGGCGCGCGCGCGATCTCGCCGTTGGCGTAGAGGATCGACTGCAGGCCGACCACCGCCTGCGCGGCCGGATCCTGGTCGATCAGCAGCGACATCACGCCCCGGCGCAGCAGGTCGACGTTGCCCGGGTGGGTTTCGTGGGTGAACCACAGCGGGCGCTCGGCCGGCGACAGGCCTTCCAGCACTGCGCGCACGCCGTCGTTGGCACCGCCGGTGTTGTACACGCCGACCAGGCGCGAATGCCCGTGCAGCGCGTTGCGCATCGCCGTCTGCGCGCGCGCGTTGACGTCGCCCACGTCCACCGGCCCGATCAGCTGCAGCCACGGTGCGTGCTGGGCCAGGCCTTCGACGAACCCGGCCGTGCGCTGGCGATGGACCACGTAGGACTGCGGGCCGGTCATCAGCAGCACCCGGCCGGGCTGCTGCATGAAGCGGCTCATCATGAAGGCCGCGCTGCGCCCGGCCGCCACGTTGTCGATGCCCACGTAGGTGCGTTGCTGCTGGAAGGTGATATCGCTGGTCAGCGTGGCGATCGGCACTTCGGCCTTGGCCACGCGGCCCAGCGCCTTGCGGATCTCGGCGCCGTCGTGGGCCAGCACGATCATGCCGTGGCAGTGGCGGCTGGCTTCGCGGATGAGCGCGCCCAGGCCATCGGCGGCGCGCACGTGGTGCACGCGGGTCAGCTCCACACGCGGGCGCAGCGCGGCGGCGGCTTCGTCCAGCGCCCTGTCCATGCGCGCGAAGTACTCGTCGTCCTCGGCCGTGCGCACCACCAACACTCGCAGTGCGTAGTCGTCGGGCACGGCGGGAAGGCGGTTGCTGCCGAGCTGGCGCGCGGCTTCGATCACCTTGCGGCGGCGCACGGCGGAGACGCCGGCGCGACCGTTCATGACGCGGTCGACGGTGCTGGGGCTGACACCGGCGAGTTCGGCGATGTCCTGGAAACTGGTTTTGCGGGTGGGCATGTCAGCGGGTGCTTCGATGGGGCCGAACCGACGATGCCCGCGCAGGGCGGGCATCGGTGACAGCCGGCGGTGGCATGGCAGGTCAACGTCCAATCCTGCGCATTTCGCGTCAGGACCGAGCCCGCATCCTAATCCACCGCGCCGGATTTGCCTCGAAGACTGCCGCGACAGCGCGTTTCAGGCATGGGCCGACGCGGCACGCGGACGCCGCCGGAACAGCCACAGCGTGCAGCCCAGCCCGGCCAGCGCGGCCAGGTCCAGCCACAGCGCGGGCGCCGCGCGGCTGCCGGTGGCGTGGATCAGCCAGGTCGACATCGCCGGAGTAAAGCCGCCCATCGTGGCCGTGGCCAGGCTGTAGGCCAGCGAGAACCCGGTGGTGCGCACGTCGACCGGCATCAGCTCGGTCAGGGCGACCACCATCGCGCCGTTGTAGGCGCCGTACAGCAGCGAGAGCCACTCGCCGGCCAGCAGCAGGCGGGTGAACGACGGCGCGGCCACCAGCCACTGCAGCAGCGGCCACGCGGTGAGCAGGGTGGCCACGGTCGCGGCGATCAACAGCGGCTTGCGGCCGATGCGGTCGCTCAAGGCGCCCATCACCGGCAGCCAGATGAAGTTGGAAATGCCCACGCAGCAGGTCGCCAGCAGCGCATCCAGATCGCTCAGCTTCAGCGCCTCGCGGCCGTAGGTCGGCATGTAGGCGGTGATCAAATAGAACGACACCGTGGTCATCATCACCAGGCCCACGCCGGCCAGCACCAGCCCGGCGTTGTCGCGCAGCGAGCGCAGCATCGCGCGTGCATCTGGGCGCTCGGTGCGCGCGCTGAATTCCGGGCTTTCCTCCATCGAGCGACGGATGAAGAAAATCACCGGCACGATCAGGCAGCCGATGAAGAACGGGATGCGCCAGCCCCAGGCATCCATCTGCGCCGGCGCAATCCAGGTGTGCAAGGCCACGCCCAGCGCACCGGCCACGACCACCGCGACCTGCTGGCTGGCCGACTGCCAGGCCACGTAGAAGCCGCGATGCCCCGGCGTGGCGATTTCGGCCAGATACACCGATACGCCACCGAGTTCGGCGCCGGCGGAAAAACCCTGCAGCAACCGGCCCAGCAGTACCAGCGCCGGCGCCAGGACGCCCAGCGTCGCGTAGCCCGGCACGAAGGCGATCAGCAGCACGCCGAAGGACATCAGCGCCAGCGTCACGATCAGCCCTTTGCGCCGGCCGTGGCGATCGATATACGCGCCCAGCACCAGCGCGCCCAGCGGCCGCATCAAGAAGCCCGCGCCGAAGGTCGCCAGCGACAGCATCAGCGAGGCGAACGCGCTCTGGGTGGGGAAGAACGTCCGGCCGATGGCCGCGGCATAGAAGCCGTAGACCATGAAGTCGAACATCTCCAGGAAGTTGCCTGCGGTCACGCGGAAGATCGCGGACGCACCGTGTGGAGGCGAAGCGGGTTTCATCGTGGCGGTCACGGCGTGGGGGTGCCGTCTGGCGTGCGAGGCAGACGAGGCTACCCCAATGCGGCATGCGCGCCGTGACCGGCGTGTCGCCGTGTGTCATGCCGTGCAACACGCGGTGATGCGGCAGCGGCCCAAGCACGCCGCATGCCTGCGTGCCGGCCAAGAAAAAGCCCGCACGAGGCGGGCTCTTCTTCAACGCAATGGCGACGCCGCGATCAGAGTTCGATCACGTCGAAGGTCACGTCCGGATTCACGTCGGCGTCGTAGTCCACGTCGTCGCGCTCGAAGCCGAACAGCTTGAGAAACTCGTGCTTGTAGCTGGCGTAGTCGGTCAGCTCGAACAGGTTCTCAGTGGTGACCTGTGGCCAGATCGCCTTGGCGGCAGCCTGCACTTCGGGCTTGAGTTCCCAGTCGTCCAGGCGCAGGCGGTTTTCATCGTCCACTTCCGCCGTCGCGCCATCGGTGCGGTACATACGCTCGCGGAACAGGCGGTCCAGCTGCTCGATCGTGCCTTCGTGCAGGCCCTGTTCCTTCATCACCTTGAAGGCGATGGAGATGTACAGCGGCATCACCGGGATCGCCGAGCTGGCCTGGGTCACCACCGACTTGAGCACCGCGACATTGGCGCTGCCGCCGTCGGCACCGAGCTTGGCGTTGAGGCGCTGCGCGGTGGCATCCAGGTCGACCTTGGCCTTGCCCAGTGCGCCGTGCCAGTAGATCGGCCAGGTGATCTCGGTGCCGATATAGCTGAAGGCCACCGTCCTGGTCGCCGGGGCCAGCACGCCGGCCTCGCTCAGCGCGTTGATCCACAGTTCCCAGTCCTGGCCGCCCATCACGGTCACGGTGTCCTCGATCTCCTGCTCGGTGGCCGGCTCGATCGAGGCGTGGGTGATGGCGTCCTTGTTGGTGTCAATGGCGGTGGAGCTGTACGGCTGGCCGATCGGCTTGAGCGCCGAGCGCTTGAGTTCGCCGGTGGACGGCAGCTTGCGCACCGGCGAGGCCAGCGAATACACCACCAGGTCCACCTGGCCGCCCATCTCGGTCTTGATCAGTTCGATCACCTTGGCGCGCGCTTCATCGGAGAACGCATCGCCGTTGATCGAGCGGCTGTACAGGCCTTCGGCCTTGGCGAACTTGTCGAACGCCGCGGCGTTATACCAGCCGGCGGTGCCGGCCTTCTTCTCGCTGCCGGGCTTTTCGAAGAACACGCCCAGCGTATCGGCGCCGAAGCCGAACGCGGCCGAGATGCGCGCGGCCAGGCCGTAGCCGCTGGAGGCACCGATCACCAGCACCTTCTTCGGGCCATCGCTGCGCACGCCATGCGCGCGAGTGGCGGCGATCTGGTCGCGCACGTTGAGCTCGCAACCAAGCGGGTGGGTGGTGGTGCAGATGAAGCCGCGGACCTTGGGGTGGATGATCAAAATCAATGCCTCGATGGAATGCTGTGCGCGCGGCATCTTAATCCGCCGGGCCACCGCGGGGCCACGTTCGCGGGCGTATGGGCGTTGTGTCCGCTGCGGGGTCGCACTGCATCGTTCCCTGTGATGTCCGCTCACGCGCGTGCTGCCGTCATCGCGGCAATACGGCGAATTTCACGGTGTTTTCGCTGCGTTTTGGGACACTGTCGGTCCGGCCGAAGCGGGCCGTGGTGTATCATGCGTGGGCTAACCGAGCCTTGCGTGGCCTTGCCCGACCGCTCTGTCCCTTTCGATCCTGCAGCGCCGTGGTGTCCACGCGGCCGTCCGGGATTGCTCCCTTCGCACAACACCGGTCGCGCGCACTGCGCCGCACCGCGGGTTCTGCACAGCCCTGATGCTTGCGCGGGCGGGGAGGCCACATCCCCATGTTCCTGGAGCATCACATGTCCCATTCCCACGCCCATTTCGGGTGGTTCAAGCGCCGTCGCCAACTGCAGGTGGACGAGGTCACCGTCGTCGACAAGCCAATGCTGAAGAAAGCCGTGGGCGCAGCGGCGCTGGGCAATGCGATGGAGTGGTTCGACTTCGGCGTGTACGGCTATATCGCCGTGACACTGGGGCACGTGTTCTTTCCCACCGGCAGCCCGGCCGCGCAGCTGATCGCCACCTTCGCGACTTTCACCGTGGCGTTCCTGGTGCGGCCGCTGGGTGGGCTGGTGTTCGGCCCACTGGGCGATCGCTACGGCCGGCAGAAGGTGCTGGCCGCGACCATGATCCTGATGGCGCTGGGCACGTTCTCGATCGGTCTGATTCCGTCCTACGCCAGCATCGGCATCTGGGCGCCGATCCTGCTGCTGCTCGCGCGTCTGGTGCAGGGCTTTTCCACCGGCGGCGAATACGGCGGTGCGGCGACCTTCATCGCCGAGTATTCGACCGATCGCAATCGCGGCTTCATGGGCAGCTGGCTTGAGTTCGGCACGCTGGGCGGCTACATCGCCGGCGCGGCGACGGTGACCGCGCTGCACTTCGTATTGAGCGATGCGCAAATGCTGGACTGGGGCTGGCGCATCCCGTTCCTGATCGCGGGACCGCTGGGCCTGCTCGGCCTGTACATGCGCATGAAGCTGGAAGAAACCCCGGCCTTCCAGGCCTACACCGAGGAAGCCAGCAAGCGCGAGCAGGACACGCCGGGCCTGGGTGAACTGTTCCGCATCCATTGGCCGCAGCTGCTCAAGTGCGTGGGCCTGGTGCTGGTGTTCAACGTCACCGACTACATGCTGCTGACCTACATGCCCAGCTACCTGAGCGTCACGATGGGCTACGCCGAAAGCAAGGGGCTGTTGCTGATCATCATCGTGATGCTGGTGATGATGCCGCTCAACGTGGTCGGTGGCGTCTTCAGCGACCGGCTCGGCCGCAAGCCGATGGTGATCGGTGCGTGCGTCGCGCTGCTGGTGCTGGCGATCCCGTGCCTGCTGCTGATCGGCACCGGCAACGATGCGCTGATTTTCCTCGGCCTGATGCTGCTGGGGCTGGCGCTGGTGTGCTTCACCAGCTCGATGCCGTCCACGCTGCCGGCGCTGTTCTACACGCCGGTGCGCTACAGCGCGCTGTCGATCGCCTTCAACGTGTCGGTGTCGCTGTTCGGCGGCACCACGCCGCTGGTCACCGCGTGGCTGGTCGAGCGCACCGGCGATCCGCTGGTGCCGGCGTATTACCTGATGGGCGCGGCGGTGATCGGCATCGTGACCATGCTGTTCGTGCGCGAAACCGCGAACCTGCCGCTGCGTGGTTCGCCACCGGCGGTGGCCAGCGCGGCCGAAGCCCGCGCGCTGGTGCGTAGCGACGAGCCGGTCACCGTGGATGACGCACTGCCTGAATTGCCGCCGCCGCCGGCACCGCCGTCGCAGGCGATGCCGACCTGAGCAGGACGGGCTGAAACAAGCCGCAATCGCGGCCATCCAGGCGATGGCCTGCCATTGTGCGGACATGGCGATCTGCTAACTTTCCAGCGGTTCTTTCCCTGGTCGTGTCGTCATGTCCTTGCGCTCCCTGCGTCCTGCTGTCCTTGCCCTGTCCGCCGCTGCCGCCTTGGGCGCATGCGCGAGTGGTCCCACTGCCTCCCATGCCGCGCTGGCCGATGGCGCCACCGCGCAGGTGGCGATCCTGGAGACCACCGATGTGCACTCCAACATCCTCAGCTACGACTACTACAAGCAGAAAGCGGATCCGTCGCTGGGCTACGAGCGCGTGGCCACGCTGATCCGGCAGGCACGCAGTGAGTTTCCCAACAGCTTCCTGTTCGATAGCGGCGATACGATCCAGGGCACGGTGCTGGCCGATTTCCAGGCCAAGGTGCAGCGGGTCAGATGCGATGAGGAGCTGGGCATCTACAAGGCCTTCGACGCGATGGGCTACGACGGCGGTACCGCCGGCAACCACGAGTTCAACTATGGCCTGGGCTTTTTGTCGCAGGTCAGCGGCACGCCGATGAACGTCGACGGCGGCACCACGCAAAAGTGCAAGGGTCCGAACTATCCGCTGGTGCTGTCCAACGTCTACAGCACGCGCGATGACCAGCCGATCTTCAAGCCGTGGACCATCGTCACCAAGACGATCACCGTCACCGGCGCCGACGGCAAGCCGCAATCGGTGTCGCTGCGCGTGGGCATCATCGGCTTCACCCCGCCGCCGATCATGGCCTGGGACAAGCAGAATCTCGAAGGCAAGGTGAAGGTCACCGGCGTGATGGAAGCCGCGCAGCGCTACCTGCCCGAACTGGAAGCGCAGCATCCGGACCTGGTGGTCGGCATCCTCCACGGCGGCCTCAACGCCGCGCCGTACACGCCGGACATGGAGAACGGCGGCTGGCACCTGGCCGGCCTGGACGGCATCGACGTGCTGCTGCTCGGCCACTCGCATACCGAGTTCCCCGGCCCGCGCTACAAGGACCTGCCCGACACCGACGCCACGCGCGGGTTCGTGCGCGGCAAGCCGGCGGTGATGGGCGGCTTCTACGGCAAGGACCTGGGCGTGATCGACCTGCAGCTGGTGCGCAAGGACGGCCGCTGGACCATTGACCCGACCACCACGCACAGCGAGGTGCGCCCGATCTGCAAGACCAAGACCGACTGCGTCGCCGCCGATCCGGCGATCGCGCCGCTGGTGGCGCAGGCGCACGAAGCCGCGCAGGCCTACGTCAACACGCCGATCGGCAAGAGCGAGGTGCGCTTCACCAGCTACTTCACCGACCAGGGCAACAGCTCGGCGCTGGCCGTGGTCAACGCCGCCCAGCGCGACTACGTGCTGCGCGAACTGCCGCGCCTGCATCCGGAGCTGGCCGATGTGCCGGTGCTGACCGCCGCCGCGCCGTTCCGCACCGGCTTCGGCGGGCCGGACGACTACACCGACGTGCCGGCCGGCACGCTGACCCTGCGCAGCGCGGCCGATCTGTATTTCTTCCCCAACACGCTGACCGCGGTGAAGGTGGACGGTGCCGGCGTCAAAACCTGGCTGGAGAAATCCGCCGAGCGCTACCAGCGCATCGACCCGTCAAAGGCCGGCGCGCAGCCGCTGATCAACCCGCGCTACGAGGGCTACAACGTCGACCAGCTGCAGGGCGGCATCGCCTATGTGGTCGATGTCACCAAGCCGGTGGGCCAGCGCATCACCGCGCTCACCTACCAGGGCAAGCCGATCACGCCCACGCAGCCCTTCATCGTAGTGACCAACAACTACCGCGCCAGCGGCGGCGGCAATTTCCCCGGCCTGGACGGCAAGAACGTGGTGCTGGCCGCGCCCGACGGCAGCCGCGAGATCCTCGCCGCGTGGCTGAAGGACAAGGGCACGGTGACCGCAAAAGACATCGAGCCGACCTCGTGGCGCTTCGCACCGGTCAAGGCTGCCGGCCCGCTGACCTTCGCCTGCCCGCCCGGCAAGCTGGACGTGGCCAAGGCCGAAAAACTGCCGCCGATCCGCGAGCTGAGTAACGACGGCAACGGTAGTGCGCAGTGCGCGATTGATCTGTCGGGGAAGTGAGGCGGACTCATTGCGCTGAACTGACGATGCACGCACGCATCGTCAGCGTTCGAGCGCGCTGACGCGCTTGCCTTTGACGTATGTGAGCTTCAGCGGCGTTGAAGATTCGCTGTCGTGAAAGATCAGGAACTCCCCGTCGGGCAAGCCATCCTTGAAAGGTCCGCGCCATTCGATCGCATCCAGGCTTCGTTCGCCGAAAAAGGTGCCGTAGGCTGCACCCGTAAACAGCGAGCCGTCGCGATTTCGCGCTTCCACAGGCACGACGTCGCGCGATGTTTCCAAAATGAGATCGCGCTCGTGCACGCCACGATCCGTGCAGCTCGCGGCGAGCAGCACAAACGCCAGCAAGCAAACACAGCCGCGATAGAGGTCTGACCGACGTTGTCCGAACCTTTTCATCCTGATCGATCCCTCCATGGTGTTCGTGAGCCAACAAGCCCGCTTATTGCTAACGAATCCTCGAGATCACGTGATCGACATAGCATGGGCCGCGCATGACGATGTACCCGTCAGTGACGTCGGTCGCGAATACATGGACGGTGTTGCCACGGCGCAATAAGGTCTCAAGCTGCGTCGCGTTGTACTTCTTGTAAGAATTCAGCGCATGAGCCGCATCAGATGGCGTTAGCGCAGGCCCGATTTGGGGACTAAAGAGAGGGGCTGCTTTGCATGTTGCGATGTGCGGTGCGCCTGGCTGGCGCAGGCGCTGCGCGAGAAAAATTCCGGTCGCGCAAGCCAGCAGGGTCCAGGTGCAGCACCACAGCAAGATACGCTTTGCGTTCCATCGCTGTGAATTCATTGCGGTCTTATGCGTCCTTCGCAAGCACCGCATTGCGCCGCCCGTACGCCACATACGCCATCAGCCCGATCACGTTCCAGATCGCGAAGTACAGTTGGGTCTTGCTCGGCAGGCTGAGGAACAGATACAGGCAGCCCAGGATTGCCAGCGGGCCGACGATCCAGGCCAGCGGCGTGCGGAAGGTGCGGGTGCGGTTGGGTTCGCGCTTGCGCAGCACGAGCATGCACGCGGCCACCGCGGTGAACGCGGCCAGCGTGCCGGCGTTGGCCAGCGCGGCGATTTCATCCAGGCGCGCCACGCCGGCCAGCGCGGCGACCAGCACCGCCGTGAACAGCGTGGTCGCCACCGGCGTGCCGGTGCGCGCGTTGACCTTGGACAAACCGCGCGGCAGCAGGCCGTCGCGCGACATCACGAAGAAGATGCGGCTCTGCCCGTACAGGAACGCTAGCAGCACCGTCGGCAACGCGATCACCGCCGCGGCGCCGATCACCTTGGCCGCACCTGGCGAGCCCAGCTCACGCAGGATCATCGCCAGCGGCTCGGCGCTGTGGCCGAAGACCGTGTAGCTCATCGCGCCGACGGCGGCCAGCGCCACCAGTACGTAGATCAGCGTGCAGCCGACCATCGAACCGATGATGCCGATCGCCAGGTCGCGCTCGGGCTTCTTGGTTTCCTCGGCGGCAGTGGAGATCGCATCGAAGCCGTAGAACGCGAAGAAGATGATCGCCGCCGCGGCCATCACGCCGTGCTCGACGCCATCGGCGCCGACCGACTTGGCAAAGCCATACGGCATGAACGGCTGCATGTGGCCCGCATCGAAGTGCGGCAGCGCGATCGCCACGAAGATGCTCAGCGCGATGATCTTCACCACCACCAGGATCGCATTGAGCGTGGCGCTCTCGCGCGTGCCGGCCATCAGCAGGCCGGCGACGACGAAGGTGATCACCACCGCCGGCAGGTTGAGGAGGCCGCCGGCATGCGGCCCGGCCGTCAACGCCAGCGGCAGGTCCACGCCCAGCCCTTTGAGGAAGCCCACCGCATAGCCCGACCAACCCACCGCGACGGTGCTGACCACCAGCGAGTATTCCAGGATCAGGCTCCAGCCCACGACCCAGGCGATAGTCTCGCCCAGCGCGGTGTAGCTGTAGGTGTAGGCGCTGCCGGCCGCGGGCATCATCGTGGACATCTCGGCGTAGGCCAGCGCCGCGCAGGCACAGACGATGCCGGCGGCCAGGAACGAGATCAGCACCGCCGGCCCGGCCAGGTTCGCGCCCACGCCGATCAGCGTGTAGATGCCGGTGCCGACGATGGCGCCGATGCCCAGCGCGATCAGGTGCGGCCAGCCCAGCGTAGGTACCAGCTGGCGCCCGGCCTCGTGCACGGTGACGGTATTGATGTCCTTGCGGCGCAGCCAGCTCGACATGCGTGATGCCTTGTTCGGAAAACAGGCCCCAAGTGTGGCCGATGGCCGTGCCGGATTGCACGCCGTGCTGCGGCGGGGGGCGACGTCGCGATGGCGCTTGAGGGCCGCTCGTAGCTGCGGTTTCGCCTCGTTTTTAGCGTTGGGGGACGCGCGGCCGGAGGCAGAAGGCGACTGCTTCCACCCCGTGTCGATTTCCGGCACGCTCAGCCGTCGCATCGGCAAACACCTCTTCAACGGAGCCGCCCATGACCCCGACCATCACCGCCTTCGCGGCCTCGCCCGATCGTGGCAAGGGCCTGGCGCGCGACATGCGCGTGCGCTGGGCGCTGGAGGAAGTCGGCCAGCCTTACCAGGTGCGGCTGGTGACATTCGCCGAGATGAAGCAGCCGGCGCACGTGGCGCTGCATCCGTTCGGCCAGATTCCCACTTACGAGGAAGACGGGCTGACCCTGTTCGAGTCCGGCGCGATCGTGCTGAGGCTGGCCGAGCAACACACCGGCCTGTTGCCGCAGGACCCGCACGCACGGATGCGCGCGATCAGCTGGATGTTCGCCGCGCTCAATACCGTGGAGCCATCGATCGTCGAGCGTTCGATGGCGTGGCTGTTCGAGCGTGAGCAGCCCTGGTACGCCTCGCGCATCGTGATGCTCGATACGCGCGTGCGCCAGCGATTGGATGAGCTATCACGACGCCTGGGCGATGGGCCTTGGCTGGACGGCGACTTCAGTGCGGGCGACCTGCTGATGGCTAGCGTGCTGCTGCGCCTGGGCAGCAGCGGGATCGTCGATGCGTATCCGAATCTTGCCGCCTTCCTCGCCCGCGCCACGGCCCGGCCGGCGTATCGGCGCGCGTTCGCCGCGCAGGAAGCGGTGTTTCTGGCATCGCAGCCGCCGGCGGGTTGATCAATCAGAAGCGGCAGGTCGTGTGGTCTGCGCGCGCCTACAGGTCAGCCGCCTTGCACCAGCGACCAGGCGATCTGTTCACCGGCGCGCATCGGCACGACAGCCGAGCCCGCCAACGGATAGCTGGCCGGTACGGTCCACGCGGTGCGCTCCAGGACGATGCGGTCGGTGTTGCGCGGCAGGCGGTAGAAGTCCGGGCCGTTGAAGCTGGCGAACGCCTCCAGATTCTCCAGCTTGCCGGCCTGCTCGAAGGCCTCGGCGTACAGCTCGATCGCGGCATGCGCGGTGTACAGGCCGGCGCAGCCGCACGAGGTTTCCTTGGTCTCGCGCGCATGCGGGGCGCTGTCGGTGCCGAGGAAGAAATGCGTGTCGCCGCTGGTCGCCGCCTGCAGCAGTGCCTGGCGATGCGTTTCGCGCTTGAGGATCGGCGCGCAGTAGTTGTGCGGGCGGATGCCGCCTTCGAACAGTGCATTACGGTTGAGCAGCAGGTGGTGCGCGGTGAGCGTGGCGCCCACGTTTGCCGGCGCGCCGGTGACGAAGTCCACCGCGTCCTTGGTGGTGATGTGCTCCAGCACCATGCGCAGGCCGGGGAAGCGTGCCTGCAGCGGCAGCAGATGGCGTTCGATGAAGATCTTCTCGCGGTCGAAGATGTCGATCGCCGGGTCGGTGACCTCGCCGTGCAGCAGCAGGGGGAGTTCGTGCTTTTCCATCGCCTCCAGCACTGCGTAGACGCGCGAGAGTTCACGCACGCCGGACTGCGAGTTGGTCGTGGCACCGGCGGGGTAGTACTTCACCGCGAACACGCTGTCGCTGGCCTTGGCCAGGGCGATTTCCTCGGGCGAGGTGTCCTCGGTGAGGTAGAGCGTCATCAGCGGCTGGAAGGTGGACCCGGCCGGCAGCGCGGCGAGGATGCGCTGGCGATACGCGTCGGCCTGCGCCACGGTCGCCACCGGCGGCTTGAGGTTGGGCATCACGATGGCGCGGGCGAACTGCGCGGCGGTGTGGCCGACGACCGAGGACAGCGCCTCGCCATCACGCAGGTGCAGGTGCCAGTCATCGGGACGAGTCAGTTCAAGGCGCATGGGGGTCATACCGCGGAATACCGGACTATCTGGAGGGTGGGGATGCCGGGCATGGGCGTGCCGGCGCGCGAGGACGGTCAGCGCACTGTGGCCATGTCCGGCGGGCCGCATGATATCGCATCGCTTCATTTTTCCTGTCTGGCCGGCGGCCGCCCTGAGCTTGGACGGGCCTGCGCGGCCGAGCGCCTGGACGGGACCTGGCAGGTTCACTGTTTGCCTTCATGAAAGGCGCGCGATCGGCGGCTGGTGCCGGCAGCCGATCGGCTATCCTGTGCTCCGTCGCGGCATGCCTTTCGGAGCAAACAAGCCTTCCGGACCCGACGCGCTACGACCTCCATGCGCGGAGGTTCGGGCCTCCTTCGATTGCCTATCGCCATGAAACCCGCTCCTTTCACTGACCATCCTCAGCTTGTGGGCTTCGACATGCCTGGCGTATCGGCGCCGGCCGAAACGCGCACCACGCTGACGGCGTTGCTCGATGTGACCCCGGGGATCCGCTGGCAACAGACCTTCATCGCCCGTGCCGAGCAGTTCAGGACAGAGCATCAGCTGGAAGAGGTGCGCCTGATCGGTACGCATCTGACCGTGATAGGTAACAGCCAGCGCCTGCGCACGCTGGCACCGGCCATCCAGGAGCTGATGTCCGATGTCTCTCGCCTGTGTTTCGGCGGTCGGCATGCAGCGTCGTCGCCGCGCCGCGCCGATACGCCAGCCGGCGAAGACCTCGGTATGCCGGATGTTCGAGCCCAGGAGGTCGCGCTGGTCAGCCGGGTCCACAACGTGCAGGACCTGCTGGCCGAGGTCGGCAAGCTAACCGGCATGCGATTCAGCGCCATCGCCCGGGTCACCGACACGCGGTGGACGACGTGTGCGGTGCATGACCTGCTGGCCTTTGGCCTGAAGCCGGGCCAGGACCTGATCCTCGAGACCACGATCTGCAACGACCTGCGGCAGTCCGGCCAGGCGATTACCTTCAACGACGCCACGACCCACCCGCAGTTTTCGCGGCACCACACGCCGGTGATCTACGGCTTCAAGTCGTATATCTCCGTGCCGATCGTGCTGGCCGATGGCGCGCTGTTCGGCACGCTGTGCGCGCTCGACCCAGAACCTGCGCAGCTGGATGACGCGTTGATCCGCCAGATCCAGGACATGGCCGCCACCGTGGCGCAGCAGCTCTCCGCGCTGCTGGAAGCAGCGCCAATCGGCACGCTCAAGGTTCTGGAATCTGAAAACTGAGGGCGCGCCGCGCCGCGCGCGGTCAGGGCTCCTCGCCGTTGAGCGAGGCCAGGTGCGTGGCCAGCCACTGCGCCGCGGGGCCGAGCGCGGCATCGCGGCGATAGGCCACGAACATCGGCATCAGGCGCTGCGGGTCCCAGTACGGCGACGGCAGCTGCACCAGCTTGCCGCTGGCGAGGTCGTCGCGGACCAGGTGCGCGGGCATGCCGCCCCAGCCCAGCCCGGCCAACAGCATCGCGTGCTTGGCGCCCAGGTCGTTGAGCCGCCAGGTCTGGCTGGAAAACACGCCGCGGTCCGGACCGGACAGATGCTGCGCGCGGTCGGTGAGCACCAGCTGCACGTGGTCACGCAGATGTTCGCTGAGCAGCTCGCCGGGCTGCTGGGCCAGCGGGTGGTGCGGGGCGGCCACCGGCACCATGGTGATCGACGCGGCCGGGCGCACTTCCAGCTCGGGCAGTTCGGCGGCGATCGGGTTCAGCACGCCCAGCATCGAGCGACCGTCGAGCACCTGTTCGGCCGCTGCGCCCATGTTGTCCACCAGCACCCGGGGCGATACCGCCGGCCACTGCGCGCGAAACGCCAGCAGCGCCTGCAGCAGGCGGCACATCGGGTACATGCCGTCGACGGTCAGGCAGACCTCGGCCTCAACGCCGGTGGCGAGCCCGCGCGAGAGCGCGTGGAACGCGCCGACCTCGCCGACGATGCGCCGTGCGCGCGGCAGCAGGGCCTGGCCGGCCGCGCTCAGCACTGGTCGATAGCCACTGCGGTCGAACAGCACCAGCGCCACCTGTTCCTCCAGCCGCTGGATCGCGTAGCTGACCAGCGACTGCGTCCGGCCCAGCGCACGCGCCGCGGCCGAGAAACTGCCATGGTCGGCCGCTGCCAGGAAGACCCGCAGCTGGTCGATGGACAAGGTCTCCATATCGAGATCCTTTGTGGACATGATCGAATCCATCCCGGTTTTTTGTGTGGAGTTTGGCGCGTACGTTACGCCATCTCCTGACTTCAAAGGCCTCCCGCCATGACCCAGCTCCTCGTCCTCCACAACAGCCTCAACCCGTCCGCTTCCGCCTCGCGCGCGATGACCGAGGCCTACCTGACCAGGGTCCGCGCCGCCAACCCGGAGGCCCGCGTGATCGAACGCGACCTGGCCGCCGACCCGCTGCCGCACCTGCCGCCGGAGATCATCCCGTCGCTGTTCGGCCAGCCGGCCCAGCCCGGCCTGGAAGCCGAAGCGGCTGCCCTGTCCGACGCGCTGATCACCGAGCTGGAGCAGTCCGACGTGATCGTGCTGGGCGCGCCGTTCTACAACTTCACCATTCCTTCCACGCTCAAGTCGTGGCTGGACTATGTGATCCGGGGCGGCCGCACCTTCCGCTATACCGAGACCGGCCCCGAAGGCCTGCTGCCGCCAGGCAAGCGCGTGCTGGTGTTCACCGCCAGCGGCGGCGTCTACAGCGCGGGGCCGGCCGCGGCGATGGACCACCTGGTGCCGTACCTGAAGGTGGTGCTGGGCCTGATCGGCCTGACCGACATCGAAGTGGTACGCGCCGAAGGCATGAAGCTGCCCGACGCGGCGGCCACCCGCGCGGCGGCGATCGCGCGCGCGGCTGCGCTGGCCGCCTGACCGCACCCCGCATTCGTCCCCGCCTGCCCGCGGTTGGTCCCAGACCGCCGCGGGCTGGTCCCCCGAGGCTGGCGGGGCGCGGGTTTGCTTCCCAGACTCGCCCCATCAACGGGAGGGCGCGGGACATGAAGCGATGGCAGGCAGGGCTGGCGGGCGTGGCAATGGCGTTCTTGGCCGGCAGCGGCTGGGCCGGCGAGGGCGACTGGGCGCACTACGGCGGCGCGCCGGGCGGCGGCCAGTATTCGCCGCTGACCCAGGTGACGCCGGGCAACGTCGGCCGGCTCAAGGTCGCCTGGTCGTTCCACACCGGCGAGCAGGGCGCGGGCCTGCCCGATCCTGAGCGCCGGCGCTTCGAGGCCAACCCGCTGGTGGTGGACGGGCGCATGTACCTGACCACCGGCACCGACATCGTATTCGCGCTGGATGCGGCGACCGGCATCAAACTCTGGTCGTTCGATCCGAAGATCGCGCGCGACAAGCATTACAGCGATCCGGCCTCGCGCGGGGTCACCTACTGGCGCGATCCGCAGGCCGCCGCCGGCAGCGCCTGCGCGACGCGGATCGTGTTCGGCACGCTGGACGCGCGGCTGATCGCGCTGGATGCGGGCAACGGCCAGCCCTGCGCGGGCTTCGGCACGGCCGGCACGATCGATCTGCACGTGGGCATCGACAGCCGCGACCAGTCCGAAAGCCCCTGGCGCAACTACGCGGTGACTTCGCCGCCGGTGATCGCCGGCGATGTGCTGGTGAGCGGCAGCTCGGTCGGCGACAACCGCGCGCACAAGCAGGAGCAGGGCGTGGTGCGTGGCTATGACGTGCGCACCGGCCAGCTGGTGTGGCGCTGGGATCCGGTGCCGCGCAACGCCGACGACCCGCGCGCGGCCGGCTGGCAGGTCGACCAGGCGTCCACGGTCGGTTCGGCCAATGCTTGGCCGCCGCTGTCGGTCGATCCGGCGCTGGGCCTGGTCTACGTGCCGACCGGCTCGGCCAGCCCGGATTACTACGGCGGCGAGCGCGTGGGCGACAACCGCGATGCCAACTCGCTGGTCGCACTCGATGCCAAGACCGGCCGCCGCGTCTGGGCGCAGCAGCTGGTGCACCACGACCTGTGGGATTACGACCTGGCCTCGCAGCCGGCGCTGGCCACGGTGCAGACCGCGCAAGGCCCGCGCGAGGCGGTGCTGCAGGCGACCAAGACCGGCTTCCTGTTCGCCTTCGACCGGCGCAACGGAGAACCTGTCTTCCCGATCAGTGAAGTGCCGGTGCCGGCCTCCGACGTGCCGGGTGAACATGCCTCGCCGACCCAGCCGATGCCCGAGCCTGCTTTGCGCCTGGCCCGCCACGCCCCGTTGACCGCCGCCGACGCCTGGGGTGTGCTTCCCAGCAGTAAACAGGCCTGCGCGAAGCTGATCGGCGGCCTGCGTTCGGAAGGCATTTTCACCCCACCCAGCGTTCGCGGCACGATCGCCTCGCCGGGCTGGGGCGGCGGCATCAACTGGGGCGGGATCGCCATCGACCCCGCGCGGCAGCTGGCGATCATGCCGGTGATGGAGGTGCCGATGCAGGTCGCGCTGATCCCGCGCGCCGACTATGACGCGCTGACTTCCGAAGAAGCGCGCACGCGCTTCCCCGGCCAGGAGTTCAACAGCATGGACGGCACGCCGTACGCGATGCGCCGCGGCACGCTGCTCTCGCCCAGCGGCACGCCGTGCGTGGCGCCGCCGTGGGGCAAGCTGGTCGCGGTGAACCTGCGCACGCGCACCGTCGCCTGGGAGCGCCCGCTGGGCACGCTCGAAGACATGCTGCCGTGGCTGCCGCTGGAAGTGGGCATGCCGATGCTGGGCGGCGCGGTGAGCACGGCCAGCGGCCTGACCTTCATCGCCGCGGCGGCCGATGCGCGCCTGCGTGCGTTCGACAGCATGACCGGCAAGGAACTCTGGAGCAGCAAGCTGCCGGCCGGCGGCCATGCCACGCCGTCGGTGTACGCGGTCAACGGCACGCAGTACATCGCCATCGCCGCCGGCGGACGCGAAGGCCTGGGCAAGCTGGACGATGCACTGGTGGTCTATACCCTCGACGGCACAGGCAAGGACCTCGTGTTCCAGCACGGCGTGGCGGTGCGGATGACGGTGCTGGCGGTCGCGGGCGTGCTGGTGCTTGCGCTGCTGAGCGGAGGCCCGGTTTGGTGGTGGAAGCGCCGCCGTTGCCGCAGGTAGCGCATGCGGGCATGTGGAATTTGATGATGTGGGAGCTGCTTCAGCAGGGGCTTTTAGGGGAAAGCCATCGCCACTGAAGTGGCTCCCACAACAGCAGTAGACCCGATCGACACAGCCTTGCCAGGCATCGCAGTACAGTCGGCGCTCTCGCGAGGAATGCCGATGAAATCCAAGACGCCGCTCAAATCCGACGACGACGACCAGCAGCGCCTGGCCGTGCTGATCGATGCCGACAACGCCCAGCCGTCGGTGATCGAAGGCCTGCTGGCCGAAGTGGCCAAGTACGGCGTGGCCAGCGTCAAGCGCATCTATGGCGATTTCACCAGCACCCGCATGACCCAGTGGAAGGCAGCGCTGCTGAAGCATTCGATCGCGCCGGTGCAGCAGTTCGCCTACACCAGTGGCAAGAACGCGACCGACAGCTCATTGATCATCGATGCGATGGACCTGCTGTACACGCATCGCTTCGACGGCTTCTGCCTGGTGTCCAGCGACAGCGACTTCACCCGCCTGGCCCAACGGCTACGCGAGGAAGGGCTGGTGGTCTACGGCTTCGGCGAGCGCAAGACGCCGGACGCCTTCGTCCAGGCCTGCGACAAGTTCATCTACAACGACGTGCTGCGCATGGCCGAGCCGCAGGAGACCGCGCGCGTGGTCGCCGCGCCCAAGCCGGCAAAGAAGCGTGCCGCCGGCAAGGCGCCGATCGTCGAACCCGAGGCGGCCGCTCCGGTGCCCGCGCCGCAGAAAGGCAACACGCCGCCGCTGTCGCTGCTGCGCCAGGCCATCGAAGAGGCGTCCGACGAATCGGGCTGGGCGTTCCTTGGCGCGGTCGGCGGTTACCTCAACAAGATCCGCCCGGACTTCGACCAGCGCCTGTATGGGCACGCCAAGTTGAGCGGCCTGTTTCGCAGCCAGTCCAAGCATTTCGCGGTGGAAGAGCGGCCCGCGCCGGGCGCCAACGGCGGCAAGCATCTTTACGTGCGCTCGCTCTGAGTGCGACCGCCGTTTGTGTTCGCGTCATGTGCGCTCGGGTAGGGTGCGCGGATCGACCAGCCTTGGGAGGGGCGCACGATGGCTTACACCGGACGCTTTTCCACGCCGGAACCGGCACGCGACATGATCGATGCCTTGCCCGGCATCACCGCCGTTGAATTCGGCACCGCCTGGTGCCCGCACTGCATCTCGGCGCAGTCACCGCTGCAGCAGGCGCTCGATGCGCGCCCCGACATTACCCACGTGAAAGTGGAAGACGGCCGCGGCCGTCCGCTGGGCCGCTCGTTCCGGGTCAAGCTGTGGCCGACCGTGGTGCTGATGCGCGAAGGCGTGGAAGTGGCGCGAATGATCCGGCCGCGTTCGGCCGAGGACGTGCAGCGTGGCCTGGCATTGCTGGACAGCGCCGCGGCCTGATCGGACGCGGCAAGCAAGGAGGCCACGCGTGCTGTGTCTCCTTTCGCAACGCGAAGAGAAGAACGCGGTCAGCCGCTTGATGCGGCACGTCGCTGCGCCAGCGCGCAGAAAAATTCCACGTACTGCCGATGCCCGCCCGGAAACACTACGTCCAGCCGTAGCGGATCGTCCGCATCGGTGATGCCGCGCGCCGCATCGAAGATCGAGAGCGACGCATTGCCCGCACTGCGCTGCAGATGCGCGACATCCAGCGCCGGCCGCTTGACTTCATCGCCGCTGCTGTCGATGTACACCACGCGATTCTCTGTTTCGAACGCCTCGCCTAGCCGCTGGATCAAGGTGAGAAAGCCGCGATCGCTGCCGCCACGGAGGAGCTGGCGCGTGCCGGTGGCATCGGTGTGCGCCAGGCTGGTGACTGTATCGCCCACGCCGACGAGGATTGGCATGTCTTCATGCGCAATCCGCTCGCGCACCAGCGCCACCTGCGCATCGAGCGTGCGCGGCGCCTGGCGCGCGTTGAAGTCCTGGCCCAGCGGCCAGCGGCCGGTGCGGCGATGCACGGACTGGTTGAGCAGCATCAGCACGCCGGCTTCCTTGACCGCGCCGGTGAGCATGAACTGGAAATCCGTGGTGCCGGCGCTGTCGGCGTCGGCCGGTTTCATGCGCTCCAGACCATCGTCGCCGCGGCCCAGGTTGGGCGCGTAATGGACGAAGAACGCGCCGTGCAGCCCGGCGACTTCGGCTTCATGCAGCAGCTCATCCATGAACTCGCTTACCTGCGCCTGCAGCTGCGCGTACAGCGCAGGCTGCGCCTGGAACAGGTGATGCAGCGCATTGAGGTTGAGCGTGGGCGAGGCTGGGTTATCCAGCACCACCGTGGCCACCAGCGAGGCAACGCGATGGGCTTCCAGGTGATACGGCGCGCCCAGCAGCAGCGATGACAGGAATCGCGTGGCGCGCATCGGCAGCGTGTGCAGGAAGGCCAGTTCGGCCTCGCTGACGCCCGGGTGCGTCACGTGGCCGAAGCGATCCTGGTGCTGCACGCCGCCGGCGGCCAAGCCCGGCAGATAACAGCCGTGCGACGGCGCCGCGGCATCGTGATCGAACACGCGATCGACGATCGCATTCACGCCGCGTGCGCCGATGTGCTCGCCATTGGTCAGCACCTGGAACGCATCGCCGAGCTGGTGCGCGGCCTCCAGGTAGCGGCGCTCCAGCGTGCGCGTGAGCGGGTCATGCACCAGGCCCATGCACACGCCGTCCAGGTCCTGGATCAGCAGCAGGTTCGGCGTGGTGGCCAGCGCGGCGAGCAGGGCGTCATGGTCCTGCGAAAAGACGGGTTGTTTCGACTTCATGCGCACAGGGTAACCAGCGGCGCGTGGCGGGCGCGCCAAGACGCGCTACGTCAGCTCGCGCAACACGGCGACGAAGGCCTTCAGCCCCGCCGGCACATGGCGGTGGCCCGGGTAGTAGAGGAACAGGCCCGGCATCGGCGGACACCAGGCTTCCAGCACGCGCACCAGCGCATCCGTCGACAAGCGGGTGCGCGCGATCATCGCCTGCTGCTGGGCAGCGCTGCCTACACGCGCGTGCATGCCGCGCTCACCGCGCGCCTGACAGAATTGGAAGCCCAGCGGGGCATCACCTGCGCAATGGATGTCGATGCATGACGCCGTGCTGGGGCGTGCACGCTGCATGGCACATGTTCATGTGCAGATGAACCGTCTCGAACGCCACGGCGGCCGATGCACGATGCGGCGGGCGTTGTCGTGGAAACATTGTGGCGTGCCGATGTCGCGCGCGTGATGCGGTAGCGCAGTCGGGTGCGCGCCGCGTGCAGTTGCCCACAGGAGGTGAAGCCATGTCCCTGCCCATGTCACGTCATCGCACCATCGACGTCCTGCAGGCCGGCCGCGCGCTGGCTGCCCTGGCGGTGGTGATGATCCACGTGACGTTTCCCACCAACCATCTGGTGGCGCCGATTCCGGTCGCGCTGAACACGCTGATGGAGCGCGGCTATCTGGGCGTGGATTTCTTCTTCGTGCTGTCCGGCTTCATCCTCTACTACGTCAACTATGACAGCAGCCAGAGGCGTGGCTGGACCGCGCGCTACGTGGAAAGCCGCCTGACCCGGATCTACGTGCCCTATCTGCCGGTGGCCATCGCGTTGCTGTCGGTGTACCTGCTGTTCCCGCGCCTGGCCGAATCCGGCCGCACCTGGAGCGTGCTGGCCACGCTGACGCTGATTCCGCTGGGTTCGCAGTCGGCCTTGGGCACGGCGTGGACGCTGGCGTTCGAGCTGCACTTCTATCTGTGGGCGCTGCTGTTCTTCAAGCTGCGTCGGCCGCTGCTGTGCGGCGCGTTGTGGGCGCTGGCGATCGTGGCGCGGCTGCTCACGGCGCCGCCGTTCCAGCTGCCGGTCGATACGTCGCTGGCTTCGATCCTGTTGAATCCGCTCAACCTGGAATTCGTGTTCGGCATGACCGCGGCCTGGCTGGTGCTGGGCACGCGCCTGCGCACGGCGTGGCCGTTCGTGCTGGGCGCCGTGGCGAGCCTGGGACTGTTCGCGTGGCTGGGATACCCGCGCGGCAGTTCGTATCTGTTCGGCCTTGGCTTGGCCTGCCTGCTGGTGCCGCTGGTGCGGCTGGAAGACGCCGGTGCATTCGGCGTCCCGCGCGCGCTGGTGCGCCTGGGCAACGCGTCCTATGCGATCTACCTGCTGCATATGCCGCTGATGTCGGCGGTCGCGCGCATCTCGGCGCGGGTGCCGCTGCTGCACCACTGGGCGGCGAACGTGCTGCTGAGCTTGGTCGCCGCCATTGCCGCCGGCGTGGCCTATCACCGGCTGTTCGAGAATCCGGCGCTGGCCTGGGTGCGACGCAGGCTCAAGCGCTGGTGGCCGCGCGCACCCGCGCCGCAGGCCAATCCAGGCGGTGGGGTCGGCTCGCGCTGAACTCCGGCAAGGCGTCAGGCGACTTCGTCGAGCTGCTCGCGATAGGTCGCGCGCGCGGCGCGGATGGCGTCGTGGTGGGTGTCGGCCCACACCACCAGCGCCTCGATGTGCGGCAGGACACTGCGGCCCATCGGCGTCAGCGCGTATTCCACCGCCGGCGGCTTGCTGGGGAACACCGTGCGCGTGATCAGGCCGTCCTCCTCCAGTCCGCGCAGGGTCTTGGCCAGCATCCGCTTGGAGACATCGTCGATCCGCCGCTGCAACACGGAGAAGCGCAGCGGCGTCTCTTTTAGCGCCTGCAGCACCAGCGTGCTCCAGCGGTCGGCCAGCCGGTCGAGCACATCGCGCACCGGGCACAGCGCGGCATAGGGGGCATTGGAACGGTGCAGGGTCATGGCACGGGCTCGTCGGGGGTTACACGCAGGTCACCTGGACACGCCGCGCTCCCTTCTTGGCAGGGGCGGTCCGGGCGCCCATCATGCCATGGTTCCTTTTCGTAACCACTGGAGTCACCCATGTCTTCCATCGCCCTGATCGGCGGCACCGGCAACGTTGGCCGCCGCATCCTGGCCGAGGCCCTGCGCCGCGGCCACACCGTCACCATCGTCGCCCGCAAGCCGGCCGATGACCTCGCCGGCGCAGGCGTGTCCTTCGTCGAAGGCGACATCGCCGCCGATCCGGCCGGCCTGGGCGCGAAACTCGCCGGCCACGACGTGCTGGTCAGCTCGGCCCGCTTCGCCACCGTCATGGCCGACCACGTGCTCACCACTGCGCGTGCGGCGGGCATCAAGCGCGTCTTGGTCGTCGGCGGCGCCGCCTCGCTGGAAGTGGCGCCGGGCGTGCGCCTGCTCGACAGCCCCGAGTTCCCCGCCGAGTACAAGTCCGAAGCCGTGCCCGGCGCGCAGTTCCTGAGCGACCTCAAGGCCGTGGACGACCTCGACTGGACCTTCCTGTCGCCGGCCGCGTATTTCCATGCGGGCGAGCGCACCGGCACGTTCCGCCTGGGCGGCGATGCCTTCATGGCCGATGCCGAAGGCAACAGCGCGATTTCCTATGAGGATTACGCGGTGGCGCTGCTGGACGAGATCGAAACACCCAAGCACGTGAAGCAGCGTTTCAGCATCGCCTACTAAATGGGCAACGCCGGCCCGTCGCCAGCGCGCGGCGGGTCGGCTTCATGCCTTGCGCGGGCGCTTGGGCTCGGCGGGCTGGACGATGTCCAGGGCAAAGCCCCAGATGCGCTCGAACGGCGCCAGCTCCTGCATCATCGGCGCGGCGCAGGCGCTGAAGAGCTTCAGCAACAGCAGGATGTCGGTGGCCACCAGGTCGGCGCGACAGCGACGCTGGGCCACCGCGGCCTGCACGACGGGATCGAAGATCGTCACCAGCCGCATCATCGCCGCCTCGATCTCCGGCTGGCTGCGGCCGACGGTCTGCCAGTACTCCACCAGCGGCGCGTGCGTGGCCACGCGCTCCAGTACGAAGCGCAGCAGCTGGACCAGTGCATCGGGCGTGTCGTGCAGGCGCTCGGCTTCCGCGGCGATGGTGTCCAGGCCGCGCTCCAGCAGCGCCAGCACCAGCGTCTGCCGGTCGGGGAAGTTGCGGAACAGCGTGGCCCGGCCCAGTCCGGCGCGGCTGGACACCAGCTCCAGCGGCGCCTGCACGCCGTGCTCGGTGAACACCTCTTCGGCCGCCTGCAACAACAGCATGCGGTTCTGCGCGGCGTCGGCGCGAAGGCGGGAAGGGGCGGAAGCAGCAGGCATCGGGGCAGCAGCGCGGGTGACGCACCACCTTACCGGCAAAGTCGTGACCGGTGCACGCCGGTGGACGCGCGCGTGATGCGTGGAGGCCTCAGCCGATCACGCGGGCGAAGGGCGGCAGCGCGTCGATGATCTGGCGGCCGTAGCGGCGCGTCAGCAGGCGCGAGTCGAGGATGATCACCCGGCCGGTGTCGGTCGAGGTACGGATCAGGCGGCCGGCGAACTGGGTCAGCGTGCGCAGCGCATGCGGGATCGCGATCAGGTTGAAAGCGTTGTGGCCGCGGCTTTCCAGCCACTCGCTCAAGGTTGCGGTCTGCGGGTCGGTCGGCACCGCGAACGGTACCTGGGTGATGACCACCGTGGTGCAGGCTTCGCCGGGCAGGTCCAGGCCTTCGCCAAAGGAATTGAGCCCGAACAGCACCGAGCCCTCGCCCGCAGCGATGCGGCGCAGGTGTTCGCCGATGACCTGCGACTTGTTGCCATCGCCCTGGACCAGCACGCGGTTGCGCTGGGTGACCGGCAGGAGGTCGGCGACCTTTTCCATCTTCCAGCGCGAGGTGAACAGCACCATCGAGCCCTTACCCCAGTCCAGTTCGCGGACCAGGTATTTGGCGACTTCCTTCGGATGGCCTTCGCGGTCGTCCGGCGCGGCCGGGAACTTGGGCACCACCAGCTGCGCCTGGGTGGCCAGGTCGAACGGCGAGGTCAGGCTGACGGTCTCGGCGTGGTCGGGCAGGCCGGTGTCGATGGCCAGCGCCTGGAAGCCGTTGCCACCGGTCAGCGTGGCCGAGGTCATCACCACCGAATCGACTTCCTTCCACAGCAGCTGGCGCAGCACCTGCGCGGCCGAGACCGGCGAGCAATGGCAGACCAGATCGCCATCGTGGGCACGGGTCATCCAGCGCGCCATCGGCGGCACGCCGTCGGGGTCTTCACGCTTCCAGCCGGCCCACAGGTCGTACTGGGCCTGGACCATCTCCAGCGCCATGCCGAGGTTGCGCTGCACGCGCTCCTTGGTGGCGTCTTCCTGCTTGGATTTGTTGACCAGCGGGCCGGCGGCGGTGACCCAGTTCAGCAGGTTGCGGGTGTCGTCGGCCAGCGCGTCGATGGCCGGCGACCAGTCCAGCGGCAGGCGGCCATTGGGCGCGCGCCACTGCGGTTCGCGCTCGGACGGATCGGGCGTCCAGGCCGCATCCAGCGCATCGCGGAAGGCCTTGAGCTGGCGGCTGACGTTGACCGCCAGGTCGATCGCCTCGTTGGGATGCAGGTGGCTGATCGTGTCCTTGTCGATCATGCGATAGGTCGCCGCGATCAGCGTCTGCAGGCGGCTGGTGCGCCGGCTCATGTCGTCCATCGGCAGGCGCGCGGCGCCCTGGCCGATGGCGACGCCGGCGACGTGGTGGCCTTCATCCAGCACCAGCAGCATCTCGCCAGGCGCGGCGATCAGCGGCTGGCCGTTCTCGTTGTCGCCCAGCGACAGCGTGGACAGCAGCAGCGCGTGATTGGTGACCACGATCTGCGCCTCGCGCACGTTGGCGCGCGCCTTCAGCACCGGGCACTGGCTGGCATAGGTGCACTTGCGGCCCGCGCAGCCAGCCGCGTTGGTGGTGATGCGCGCGCGCAGGGTCGGGGTGACGGGTTCGGGCGAAGCGTCGAGGTCGCCATTCCAATGGTTGTCGGTGAACAGCCGCGCCAGACGGTTGGCCAGGGTCGTGTCGGCCGGGGTCAGCGGGCGGTCGTAGAGCGCGCCTTCGTCGCCGAACATCGATTCCTGCCCGGTCGCCTCGCCCTGCAGCTCGGCCACGTTGCGCGTGCACAGGTAACGCGTGCGGCCCTTGGCCAGGGCGACGGACGCCTGCAGGCCAGTGGCCTTCAGGAACGCGGGGATGTCGCGCTCGACCAGCTGCGACTGCAGCGCCACGGTGCCGGTGCTGATGACCAGCTTCTTCTTGGCCGCCAGCGCGATCGGCACGCCGGCGGTCAGGTAGCCAAGCGACTTGCCCACGCCGGTCGGCGCCTCGATCACGCCCACGCCGCCACTGGTGCCCAGCGCGCGCGAGGCCACGCCGATCATCTGGCTCTGCGAGCGCCGGGTCATGAACCCCGGGGTCGCATCGCGCAGGGCGGTGTAGGTCTCGCGGATGCGCGTCTTCAGGGCCTCGTCGAGGCTGCGCCCCGCTTCGGCCGGATCCTTGCTTGCCGCTGCTGGGCCGGTGCCATCACTCATGGCGGGTATTTTCGCATGGGGGTGTCGCGGGGGACGAGATACGCGTCGGCCTATCTGGCGATTTCAGGATTGGCGCCGGCATTTCCCGCCTTCTGCGCTTGACCGAAAAGCAAGAGCTTCCGCCCCGCTACGCGGCGCGTCTTCCTTTTGTCTCGGCAAAAGGAAGCAAAACCGCCAGCGCCTGTCCCCAAGAGGGGATTGAAAACACTCGCCGCCGCGTTGCGGCGGTGCCCTGTGCTCCTCGCCGGAAACGGCACGGCGCGGGAACTCGCTGCGCTCAGACACCCGCGCCTCTTCGACCGTTTCCGCCTGCGGTGCTCGGCTCGCTTTAAAGGCGCTAAAGATCAACATCTGAGCAACAGCAACAGCAACAGCAACAGCAACAGCAACAGCAACAGCAACAGCAGAAGCAACAGCAGAAGCTAAAGCCAAAGACAAAGCCAGAGCAGTAGATCAAGCTCTGTTCTAGGTCATGCAGATTTCTGTGGCTTACGAGGGTGCTTGGCTTTTCAGCTTTTCGCTTCTGCTCTTGCCTGTGCTCTCAAATCCTCCGTGAGGCACGGCGAAGGGGCGAGGCCAAGACCCGCAGGGCGCCGCACAGGGATGTGCGGCGTTTTTGGAAGGGACATGGATGTCCCTTCCAAAAATCCCTCGCCACGTAGCGGACCCTCGCGAAGCGAGGGCGTGCCGCCGGGAGCGTGTTTCTTTGCCTACTGTTCTTTGCACGAGCAAAGAAAGTAGGTCGGGCGGCGAAGCCGCACGAAAGCTCTTGTTGTTGCTAGAACTCACGGCCCTCGTGGCGAGGGCGGTCACTCACCCCGCCTTCGGCTCCGGCGTCTGCTGCCGCAGCAGCGCATACACCGCATCGGTGTCCGGTCGCACGCCGTGCCACACCTCGAAACTTTCCGCGGCCTGCTCGATCAGCATGCCCAGGCCATCGACGATCGTGCGCAGGCCGGCGGTGCGGGCCCACGCCAGGAACGGGATCGCGACCTCGCTGTAATTCAGGTCCACCGCGGCGGTCATGTCGTTGCACAGGGCGAACGGCAGCGACAGCGGCACGCCGTCGTAGCGGCCGGCGGAAGTGGCGTTGATGACCAGCTCGAAGTCGCCGATGGTGGCCAGGTCTTCCCAGTAGCGGGTGTGGGCGCGGGCCGGTTCGCCCAGCACGTCGGCCAGGGCGTCGGCGCGCTCGGGATTGCGGTTGACGATGACCAGCTCGCGCACGCCGGCCTCCAGCAGCGCCGGGGCGATGCCGCGCGCGGCGCCGCCGGCGCCCAGCAGCAGGGTGCGACGGCCGCGCAAATCCAGGCCGTGGCGGCCGGTGAGGTCGCGGATCAGGCCGGCGCCATCGGTGTTGTCGCCGTACCACTGGGCCTCGTCCAGGCGCAGGGTGTTGACCGCACCGGCCAGGCGCGCGCGTTCGCTCAGCACGGTGCAGCGGGCGAAGGCGGCTTCCTTGTGCGGCACGGTGATGTTGGCGCCACGGCCGCCGCTGGCGGCGAAGGCGTCCATCGCCGCGTCCAGGGCGTCGGGTTCGGCATCGATGCCGACGTACTCCATCGCGATGCCGGTCTGGCGGGCGAACGCCGCATGGATCTGCGGGGACAGCGACTTGGAGACGGAGCGGCCAAACAGGGCGTAGCGACTCATGCGGGAACTCACGCGGAACTGAAGTGACCTAGTGTCCCACGCGCCGCGTAGACGGGTCTGCACGCCTTTGGGCGGGGTATCGGCTCAGCGCTGGGCGGCCACGCGCGCGGTCCGCAGGAAGCCTCCGGCCAGCAGGCAGATGCCCACCACCGCGACCACGCCCAGGCCCATGTGGATCAGGCCGATGGTCATCTGTAGCTGGCGCAGGTCGCCGCCGCCGGCCAGGCTGCGCTGCAACAGCGCGACCTGGCTCAGGCTGATCGCCAGCGCGCCCAGCTGGCTGACCAGCATCAGGGAGGCGCCGGCGCGGGCCAGGCCGCGGCCGGGCACCTGCGGGGCGACCAGTGAAATCACCAGCGCGAACGCGGTCGCGCAGACCATCGGCAGGCCGAGCAGGGCCTGCATCGCCAGGGCAGTGCTATCCATGGCTCAGCTGAAACGCTGGCGGATCAGCTTCGCCGCGTCGAAGGCGAAGTAGGTCAGGATGCCGTCGGCGCCGGCGCGCTTGAAGCCGGTCAGCGATTCCATCATCACCGCCTGCTCGTCCAGCCAGCCGTTGGCGGCCGCGGCCTTGAGCATCGCGTACTCGCCGCTGACCTGGTAGACGAAGGTCGGCCGGTGGAAGGTGTCCTTCACCTTGCGCACGACATCCAGATACGGCATGCCGGGCTTGACCATCACCATGTCCGCGCCTTCTTCCAGGTCCAGCGCGATCTCGTGCAGTGCTTCGTCCAGGTTGGCCGGGTCCATCTGATAGGTGAACTTGTTGCCCTTGCCCAGGTTGCCGGCGCTGCCGACGGCGCTGCGGAACGGGCCGTAGAACGCCGAGGCGTACTTGGCCGAGTAGGCCATGATCCGGGTGTGGATGAAGCCGGCGCCTTCCAGCGCGCCGCGGATCGCGCCGATGCGGCCATCCATCATGTCGCTGGGCGAGAGGATGTCCACGCCAGCGGCGGCATGGGAGAGCGACTGCTTGACCAGCGCTTCGATCGTCTCGTCGTTGAGGATGTAGCCGGCATCGTCGATCAATCCGTCCTGGCCGTGGGTGGTGTACGGGTCCAGCGCCTGGTCGGTCATCAGGCCCAGGTCGGGGAAGCGGCTTTTCAGCGCACGCGCCGCGCGCTGGATGATGCCGTCCTCGTCCCAGGCGATGCGGCCATCGGCGGTCTTGGCCTCGGGATCGGGCACGCCGAACAGATCGAGCACCGGCACGCCCAGTTCCAGCGCCTGCTCGCCCACACGCAGCAGTTCCTCGATCGACAGCCGCTCCACGCCCGGCATCGACGGCACCGGGATGCGCCCTTGGCCTTCGTGCACGAAGACGGGGAGGATCAGATCGTCGGTGGTCAGGGTGTTCTCGCGCATCAGCCGACGCGAGAATTCGTCGTGGCGCATGCGGCGCGGGCGGTGGGCGGGGTAGGACATAGATCGGGCTCCAGCAGCAGGCGGTCATGATACGCCGCCATACCCGAAGGCCTGCCGCAGCGCGCCGTCGCGGCTGACGCGTTTTCAGCCAGTGAGCGCTTGCTTGCAGTGGTCGGACCACCCTCGCAGCGATGCGGATGCCACCGCGCTCAACCGCATCGAAGCGCGCGCGCGTCATGTCATGCAACGGCGACCGATGCCTCGCGAGATGCCGCAGCGCAGCACCGAAACGCGTTGTGGGCCGCAGTTTGCGCGCGTAGGATCGCCGCCCAACGTCCGCCGGCAAATTACGCCGCGCGCAGGCTGGCGTTCGACGCAGGGGAACGTCGGGATCACAGCAGAAGCGTCGGATGGCTGCGTGCAACGCACTGTCCCGCATTGGTCCGACCAACCGCTGTACCGCTAGCGAACCGGAAGAGGGAAGCGAAGCCATGACAGACGCGCGCCAGCATGTGGATACCGTGCTGCAGGTGGTCCGTTCCACCGCCACGCCGATCCTGCACGATCCCAATACCGCCCTCATCCATCGCTCGTGGCGCCGCTGCGCCAACGAGCACGCGCTGGACCCGGCGATGCGCCCGGACGTGCGCATCGAAACCTCCGCGCGCCTGCGCGAGTGCCGCCAGCAGCACGAGGAACACCTGCACGTGGCGCGCGCCGGCATGGAGCAGATGTACAAGCACGTCTCCGAGCTGGGCTACGTGCTGCTGCTCACCGATGCCGAAGGCGTGACCCTGGATTACATCGGCAACGACACCTGGGACGCCCCGCTGCGCCGCGCCGGCCTGGCCCTGGGCGCGAACTGGAACGAGGTCCATGCCGGCACCAATGGCATCGGCACCTGCATCGCCGAGCGCACCACGCTGACCTGCCATCGCGAGGATCATTTCTACATCGGCCACGTCGGCCTGAGCTGCACCAGCACGCCGCTGTACGACCCGATGGGCACCTTCATGGGCGCGCTGGACGTGTCGGCGCTCTCGGCGCCGGACAAGCGCGAGAGCCAGCACCTGGCCCGGCACATGATCGTGCTGTATGCGCGCATGATCGAGGACGCCAACTTCATCCAGCACTTCCGCGACCACTGGATCCTGCGCCTGGGCACGGCCGGTCCGCTGGTGGATGTGTGCGGCGAACTGATGCTGGCGGTGGATCGCGATGGCCGCATCGTCGGCGCCAACTCCGGCGCGCGTGCGCAGCTGCAGCTGGACGCTGCGCCGCCACGTTTCGGCGACAGCCGGCCGGTGGTGATCGACAGCCACCTGACCGCAGTGTTCGGCGCGCGCGTGGATGACATCTGGCGTCTGACCAAGGGCACGGCCGGCGCCGACCACGCCATCGTGACCACCCGCGACGGCCGCGGCTATCACGTCTCGGTGATCACGCCCAAGGCCGCGCCGCGCCGCCTGCAGGCGGTGGACAGCGAGGTCTCGGCCGATCCGCGCCGTGGCGAGCCGTTGCGTCGCCTGTCTGGCGGTGATCCGCGCATGGACCAGCTGATCGAACGCGCCACGCGCCTGGTCGACAAGCCGGTCAGCATCTTCCTGCAGGGCGAAACCGGCACCGGCAAGGAAGTGCTGGCCCAAGCGCTGCATGCCTCGGGCAAGCGTGCCGAGCGCCCGTTCATCGCGGTCAACTGCGCGGCGATTCCCGATTCGCTGATCGAGAGCGAACTGTTCGGCTACACGCCCGGCACCTTCACCGGTGCGCGCAACAAGGGCATGAAGGGCCTGATCCAGCGCGCCGATGGCGGCACGCTGTTCCTGGATGAAATCGGCGACATGCCCTTGCTGCTGCAGACGCGCCTGCTGCGCGTGCTGGCCGAGCGCGAGGTGATGCCGCTGGGCGGCGACCGCCCGATCCGCGTGGACCTCAACGTCATCGCCGCCTCGCATCGCGACCTGCGCAAGCAGATCGTCGCCGGCACCTTCCGCGAAGACCTGTACTACCGCCTGTGCGGCGCCACGCTGGCGCTGCCGCCGCTGCGCGAGCGGCGCGACATCCGCTTCCTGATCCGCCACATCGTGCAGGCCGAAGCGCAGGCGATGAACACCACCGCCGAGATTAGCGAGGCGGCGATGGCGTTGCTGGTCGAGCACGACTGGCCGGGCAACATCCGCGAGCTGCGCAACGTGCTGTGCTTCGCGCTCTCCATCGCCGATGGCGAGGCGATCGAGCCGCTGCACCTGCCGCAAGACATCTTCGGCGACTACGACCCGCGCGAGCCGGTCGGGATGCCGCTGCTGGAATCCAGCCTGCGTCCGCTCGGCCAGCTGCAGGACGGCCAAGCCGAACGCGACCTGCTGCTCGACGCACTGCGTCGCCAGCGATGGAACATCAGCGAGGTCGCACGCGATCTGGGCACCTGTCGCGCCACCATCTACCGGCGCATGAAACGGCTGCAGATCGTCTCGCCGACGCAGCTCTCCTGATCCTCTGATCCAGCACACGCCGCCCGATGCCGTGCGCATGGGGTGGCGCTTCGGCGTGGCGTTCGTGCGTGCGCTCGGCCGATCGCGTGATTGCAACGCTGCGTGCGCATGCGGATGCCCTGCGATGTCGCACGGGCATCGCGCAAGCCGCTGCGGGTGCGACAGGTGTCGCAGGGGCTGTCACACCTGTGCCGGCCAAGCTGTCGCATACGTGCTGGATCGCGCTGCAGCTGGAATTCGAGAAACGCCTGTTTTCATGGGGTTTTTATCGCGCTTTTCGCCATGTCGAAAACATGGCACGGCAATTGCTCTTGTCCTTCCGCGATCCGCTGCGGCCCCCGCCGCTGTCGCGAACGTCTGACCGCTGCATCGCATCGTCCTGTCGCTGCGGTGCAACGGATCCAACACCACTCGGGAGGGAGTGCTGCATGAATCATCATTCGACGCAAAGCCGGCGTCGTGGCTGCAGGACCGCGTTGCGGTTGTGCGCTGCGCTGTCGTTGATCTGCACCGGTGCCGTCCAGGCCCAGACCACGTTCGATGTCATCGGGCCTCATGAGTACGACCTGCCGGTCGACTTCGAGCCGTTCAACGTGTTCGTGCAGTACGGCAGCTACCAGAACAACGCCCGCGTATTCGACAGCCAGGGCGATCGTGCCGACGGCTCGGACAACAAGGTCATCAGCGGCCTGTCCAAATACGTGCGCTTCTGGACGCCCGAATCCAACCGCAACATCGGCCTGGCCTGGGAAGTCATCGTGCCCGAGGTCGGTATCCGCAACCGCAACGCGGTCAACGAGGACGACCGCAGCATCAGCGGCATCGGCGACCCGCTTACCGGCTTTGCTGTCTGGTACAAGCCCAGCAAGAACCTGACCCTGGGTTTCCAGTCGTTCCTGCAGATCCCGGTCGGCACCGACCGCGTCAGCGATACCAACTGGAAGAACCTGTCCAGCGTGTTCTGGGACTGGAAGATGAGCGAGAAGGCCAACTGGACCGGCGACGCCGGCCTGGTCTGGCAGAGCGAGCGCGACAACGGCATCAAGCCGGGCCTGAGTTGGCACACCAACAACCGCTTCTCCTATCGCGTCAGCGAGCACCTGGAGCCGTTCATCGCCATCGATGGCGACTACAGCGATGCCAACGACGGCCTGCCCAGTGGCTGGGTGGTCGATGGTGGGCCGGGTCTGATGTTCCACACCTTCTCCAACCAGTCCATCGCGGTGCGCTATTCGACCTCGCTGGCGGGCAAGAACCACAGCGTCAACAACGGCGTCTACCTCAAGTACGCCTACGTGTTCTGAACCCGTCGCCCTGCCTGGCCGGCGCAATGCCTGCGCGCTGGCCAGGCGCGCCGCAGTCGATCGAACCAAGACACACACACGGAAGAAAGAACTCATGACCAAGACCTACCAGAACTACATCGACGGCGCCTTCGTCGACAGCGGCAGCGCCACCGTGGATGTCTTCAATCCGGCGACCGGCGCGGTCCTGGCGAAGGTGCCTGACAGCGATGCATCGACCGTTGACGCCGCCGTGCAGGCCGCACGGCGCGCGCAGCCGGCGTGGGAAAAAAAGCCGGCGATCGAACGCGCCGGCCATCTGCGCCGCATCGCGGCCAAGCTGCGCGAGCACCGCACCGAGCTGGCCGGGATCATCGTGCGCGAGCAGGGCAAGATCCAGCAGCTGGCGCAGGTGGAAGTGGATTTCACCGCCGACTACATGGACTACATGGCCGAGTGGGCGCGTCGCCTGGAAGGCGAGGTCATCACCAGCGACCGCGTCAACGAGCACATCTTCCTGATGCGCAAACCAATCGGCGTGGTGGCGGGCATCCTGCCGTGGAATTTCCCGTTCTTCCTGATTGCGCGCAAAGTCGCCCCGGCGCTGGTCACCGGCAATGCCATCGTGATCAAGCCGAGTGAGGAAACGCCGCTCAATGCGTTTGCGTTCGCCGAACTGCTCGCAGAAACCGATCTGCCCAAGGGTGTGTTCAACCTGGTCAGCGGCCTGGGCCGTTCCACCGGCGAGGCGCTGGTCACCCATAACGACGTCGGCCTGATCACCTTTACCGGCAGCATCGCCACCGGCAGCCACATCATGCAGGCGGCCGGCCGCAACCTGACCCGCGTCAACCTGGAGCTGGGCGGCAAGGCGCCGGCGATCGTGCTGGCCGATGCGGACCTGGATATCGCCGCGAAGGCGATCTACGACTCGCGCGTGATCAACACCGGACAGGTCTGCAACTGCGCCGAGCGCGTGTACGTGGAGCGCGGCGCACACGAAGCGCTGGTCGATCGCCTGGCCAAGCACTTCAAGGCCACCCAGTACGGCGATCCGTCCGCGCGCGACGACCTGCACATGGGCCCGCTGATCAACCAGGCCGGGCTGGACAAGGTTGCCGCGATGGTCGAGCAGGCCAAGCGCGATGGCGCCACCGTGGTCACCGGCGGGCAGAAGGCCGACCTGGGCCAGGGCCTGCATTACGAGCCCACGCTGATCGTCGATGCGCGCGAGGACATGGACATCATGCGCAAGGAAATCTTCGGCCCGGTGCTGCCGATCCAGGTGGTCGATTCGCTGGAGGAAGCCATCGCGCTCTCCAACGACTCCGAGGTCGGCCTGACCTCCTCGATCTTCACCCGCAACATCAATTCGGCAATGCAGGCCGTGCGCGAACTGCGCTTCGGCGAGACCTACATCAACCGCGAGCATTTCGAGGCCATGCAGGGCTTCCACGCCGGCCGGCGCAAGTCCGGCATCGGCGGGGCCGACGGCAAGCACGGCCTGTACGAATTCACCGAAACCCACGTCGTCTACCTGCAGACCACCTGACGCCCGAGGCATCCGCATGACCGATTCGATTTCCCCGCCCCGCTGCGCCTGCACCTGCTGCGCCGCGGACCAGGACCAGCCGCGTGATCCGGCGCGACGTTCCATGCTGGGCGGCGCACTGGCGCTGTCGGCACTGGCCATTCCCGGCGTGGCGCTGGCCCAGGCCACGCCGGTGCGCAAGCCGGAAGTGGGCGACAAGCTCGCCTTCATGCTCGGCGACCGCAAGGACCAGGAGGTCAAGCCGGACGACGTCAAGGTCGGCGCCGAGCCAGTGCTGGCCTATCCGCTGGCGCCCGACGGCAAGGTGCTGCTGGCCAAGGCCAACCTGCTGACCGTGGTGCGGCTAGCACCGGACCAGCTCAAGCCGGCCAGCGCCAAGAACGCGGCCGACGGCATCGTCGCCTTCTCCTCGCTGTGCACGCACTACGGCTGCCCGATCACCACCCTGCATCCGGACAAGACCAAGATCGTGTGCAACTGCCACGGCTCGATCTTCGACGCCACCGATCGCGGCGCGGTCGCGCAAGGCCCGGCCACGCGCCGCCTGGCGATGCTGCCGCTGGCCATGAAAGACGGCGCGATCGTGGTCGCCGGCAAGTTCGACGGCCCGCTCGGCCCGCCCACCAGCTGATCCGCTCATCCCCCACGTCCCCCCACGTGCCCCTGCACCCCAACCAACGCTCTACCGGGAGGAACCGCATGAAACTGCCGCTCATCACCGTCGCGCTGATCGCGACCCTGGCCTCGGCCCCACTGGCCGCGGCCGACTACAAGCCTGTCACCGATGCCCGCCTGATCAACCCCGAGCCGGAAAACTGGCTGCTCACCAAGGGCAACTACGCTGGCTGGAGCTATAGCGCGCTGGACCAGATCACCACCGAGAACGTCAGCAAGCTGCGTCCGGTGTGGTCGGCCGCCACCGGCGTGCTGTCGGGCCACGAGGCGCCGGCGATCGTCAACGGCGAGTACATGTTCGTGGCCACGCCGCACAATCACGTGTTCGCCTACAACGCCAAGACCGGCAAGCCGCTGTGGCACTTCCAGCGCGAGGTGCCCGAAGGCATCGGCGCCCTGCATCGCACCAACCGCGGCGTGGCGCTGTACGGCGACAAGGTCTACGTCGGCAGCGTGGACTGCGCGCTCTCCGCACTGGATGCCAAGACCGGCAAGCTGATCTGGGAAGCGCAGGTCTGCGACTGGGAAACCGAAAGCGCCTACATCACCTCCGCGCCGCTGGTGGTGCAGGGCAAGGTGATCATCGGCCCGTCGGGCGGTGAGTTCGGCGTGCGCGGCTTCCTCAAGGCTTTCGACGCGGAAACCGGCAAGCTGGCCTGGACGCGCTACAGCGTACCGGCGCCGGGCGAGAAGGGCTTCGAGACCTGGCCGCAGGACGGCCAGTGGAAGGACGCGTGGAAGCACGGCGGCGGCACGATGTGGATGCCGGGCAACTACGACGCCAAGAACAAGGTGATCTACTGGGGCGTGGGCAACGGCGGCCCGTGGATGGGCGACCAGCGTCCGGGCGACAACCTGTACCTGGCCTCGGTGCTGGCGCTGGACCCCAAGACCGGCGACATCATCAGCCACTTCCAGTACCACTGGAACGATTCCTGGGACTGGGCCGGCATGAACGCGCCGACGCTGGTGGAATACACCAAGAACGGCAAGAAGGTCAGCGGCATGATCAGCGCCCAGCGCAACGGCCGCATCTACTGGCTGGACCGCGACGCCAAGGGCAAGATCACCTACAACAAGTCCGAGCCGTACGTGACCAATACGGTGTTCACCAGCGTCGATCCCAAGACCGGGCGCCCGACCTACAACCTGGACGCCAAGCCGCACACCGGTGAAACCCACACCTACTGCCCCAGCCTGTGGGGCGGCAAGGACTGGCCGTACGAGGCCTACAACCCCAAGACCGGCATGCTGTACGTGCCCTACAACGACAACCACTGCCTGACCCTGACCGGCATCATCCAGCCGATCATCCCGGGCCAGTGGTCGGCCGGCGCCGACATCAACAAGCTGGACCTGTCGGTGAAGGAAGGCTTCGACCACATCGGCGGCATCCAGGCCTGGAGCGTGGATGGCGGCAAGGTGATGTGGGAGGAGAAGTACGCCAAGTCGTGGAATTTCGGTTCGATCCTGACCACCGCCGGCGGCGTGCTGTTTGCCGGTGGCACCAACGATCGAATGTTCCGCGCCTACGATGCGGCCAGCGGCAAGCTGCTGTGGGAGTTCCCGACGCCATCGGGGATCATCTCGCCGCCGTCGAGCTTCCAGATCGATGGCAAGCAGTACATCGCGGTGGTCTCCGGTTACGGCGTGGACGCGCAGTGGATCCAGGGCAAGATGCACGCCCTGGCCGGCTGGGACGAGAAGGTCCCTGAAGGCGGTAGCGTGTGGGTGTTCGCGCTGGATTGATCGGCGCGCGCCCGACGGCGCCACTGCTGGGATGTTTCGACATGCTGCCGGCCTCGTGCCGGCAGCGTGCGTTGTGGCGTAGTCGTGATTCCGACGGCGGCGTTGCGATGGCGTGTTGAGCCGGTGATGTCGTCCTCACGCCGTGCTGGCGTGCGCGGGGCCAAGGTGCGTCGGCCCGGATTCAGTGCGCTTGGCGGATCATGCCGGGCCACTGGCGCCACGCGCCATCCCGCTGCCCGCACGAGGTACGCCATGAACCTACGTCCTGTCCTTGCCGTCACATTGCTGTTGTCGCTGGCTGCCTGCGCCGGCACCTCCAAGGTGATGCTGTCCGATGCGCGCGCACCGGTGGATCCGGCCACGGTGCGGCTGTACACGGCCGTGCCGCCGGGCGCGATCCAGATCGCCCAGCTCGAAGCGCAGAGCGCGGTCGGCTTCGGCACCCAGGGCCAGACCGATGCCGCCATGCGCCGGCTCAAGGATGAAGCCGCCAAGCTCGGCGCCAATGGCGTGGTGCTGATCGGCGCCGGCAGCGGTGGACGCTCGCCGGTGGGCCTGTCGGTCGGGGGCGGCAGCTACGGCGGCCACGTCGGCGGCGGGATCGGCATCGGCATTCCGACCCAGCAGAAGCAGGCCAACGGCGTGGCGATCTACGTGCCGCCGGGCGCCGCGGTCGACCCCGCGATTCAGGTGCAGGAACCGGCCCCGGCGCCGCGCCCGTAAGGCCTGTGGCCCGCCCCCGGCTCGGGGGCGGCGCCGCCGCGGCTTACTTCGCCGCGGCGAACTTCGGCACGAACTGAGTCCGCACCGCCTCGGCCAACTCGTCCGGCGGCAGCAGGCCCTGGTCCAGCAGGAAATCGTTGAACGCCTGGCGGTCGAACTTGTTACCCAGGGTCAGTTCGGTCTGCACCCGCAGTTCCAGGATCCGGCTGTAGCCATAGAAATAGCTGCCGGCCTGGCCGGGCGCGTTGAAGGTGTAGCGGTCCAGCTCCTGCCGCGCCATCGCCGGTGACAGACCGACGTCGTCTTCCAGCACCTGGCGGGCGCGCTCGCGGTCGATCAGGCCCAGGTTGAGCATCGGGTCCAGCATTGCGCGCGCCGCGCGCAGCAGGCGGAACTGCAGCGCGATCATCTGCCCTTCGGCCGGCTCGTACGGGACCATCTCGGCCTCGGCATACAGCGCCCAGCCTTCGACGTTGACCGAGTTGAAGGCGAACAGCGTGCGGGCCAGCGACAGGCCGCGTTCGACCATCGCGGCGAACTGCAGGTCATGGCCCGGGCGACCTTCGTGCGCGCTCAACGTCCACGCCGCAGCGGCGAAGTTGAAGTCGTCGTACTGGCTGCCCGCGTCCTTGCCATCGGCCGACGGATTGCCGACCGGCAGTACGAACTGGCCCTGCTGCCCGGTGTTGCCCACCAGCGGCGGCGGCAGGTAGTGCGGGGCCGGCGAGGCGGCGCTTTCGGCCGCCGAGCCCAGGCGCATCTGCAGCGGCAGCTTGGGCACGGTGACGATGCGCTCGCGCTTCATGATCGGATCGATCTGGTCGATCACGCCGCGGTAGTGCGCTTCCAGCTTGTCGTTGGGGATGGTGCCGCGCTTGAGCGCGCGGATCACGCTGATGTAGTCGGTGCCGGCGATGTGGTTGACCTTGGCCACCTGCGGCGCCAGCTGCTGCAGCGCCATGCGGGTTTCCATGAATTCCACCTGCGCGCGCTGCATCAGCAGCTGCGGATCGATGCCGATGCCGAACTGCTTGAGCTGGAAGGCGTAGAGCTGCGGCGGCAGGCGCGTGTCGGTGCGCGCCTTGGGCAGCACGGTGCTGCGCGTCCACTCGCCGTAGGCCTTGAGCTCTTCGGCCATGCGCGCCAGGGTCGGCTCGGCGCCGGTGATCTTGTACTGGGTAAATAGCTCGCGGATGCCATCGATGTAGGTGTCCACGTTCGACAGCGCACGCTCGACTTCCAGCTTGGTCGGCTGCAGCAGCGCGGGATTGGCGAGCTTCTCCTCGTAGCGCTGGCGGGCCAGTGCGGTGAACGGCGTACTGCCCGGCGCGGTGCCGACATAGGCCTTGAGGCGGTCCAGCGCCTTGGCCCGGCGCGCGGCCGGCATCTGGTCGGAGAGCAGGTCGTTGATGCCGTTGAACACCGACTGCGGCGCGTCCAGCCACGGCAGCATCAGGGCTTCGTTGAGCTGGCTGCCCTCGATGCTTTCCTCGGTGGCGTGCAGCAGGATCTGCAGGTCCTGGCGGACGTTGGCATCGCGTTCGGTGGCCAGCGCGGCCTGCAGCTTGCGCTTGGAGTCCTCCAGCGTGGCGCGATAGCGGGCGGGCTGGTCCGGCCCCAGGTCGGCGACCTTGGCGTCGTAGGCCGGCAGGCCGACCGAGCTGGCGAACTCGGGCATGAACTTGGCCTGCGCTTCCAGCAGCAGCTGCGCCTGGGTGTTGCTGCGCGCGACCCAGGCCGGCGCGGCCGGCGTCTTGGCCTGCGCCGCCAGCGCGGGCAACGGCGCACACAGCGCCAGGGCAACGGCGAGAACCAGTGGCTTGATCATGGGAGCGTCCGGGCATGAAGGAAGGTGCCGGCGACCCTACGCACTGCCGCGCCATCCGGCAATGCGCTGGAGGTCATGCCGTGCGCGTCAGTCGCTCACGCTGACGGTTCTGCAAGCAGGCCTTCCACCTGTGCACGTGGTGATGGCGCGGCGGGTGGTGCTGCGCGTGTGGATTCTGGTTCGGCCGTCGTGGGCTGCGCCTGCCGCTGCAGGTACCAGCGGCGCTGGGCCGGCGTGAGCGAGGCGAGGAAATCGGCTTCGTGGAGGATGGGCTGCATGGCGTGGTCCGGGGATCCTGGGAACCGCGACGGCCGATACAGGGCCGCAAGCGCGGCGCGCCATGACACGCCACACGCGTCGCAGCGCCTGCGACGCGTCAGCGACGCAGCTGGCGACGCAGGAACTCCTCGCTCATCCGATAGCGATACAGCGCGTCCTTGCCGTGCAGGCCGTGGCGCGCGCCGGGGAAGGTCATCAGCTCGAACGGCGTGCCGGTCGCCTGCAGCGTGCTCATCAGCGCGGTGGCGTTGGAGAACAGCACGTTGTCATCGGCCATGCCATGCAGCAGCAACAGCGCGCCCGGCGCGATGCCGGCCGCGTGGGTGAACACGCTGGCCTGCGCGTAGCCGGCCGCGTTGCTGCGCGGATGGCCCATGTAGCGTTCGGTGTAGTGGGTGTCGTACAGCGCCCAGTCGGTGACCGGGGCACCGGCAATCCCGCAGGCATACGCATGCGGCGCCTGCGCGAGCAGCATCAGGGTCATGTAGCCGCCGTTGGACCAGCCATGCACGCCGATGCGCGCGGGATCGACCCACGGCAGCGTCCTGAGGAAGTTGATGCCGGCCAGTTGGTCGGCCACTTCGACCGTGCCCTGTCGGCCATGGAGCGCGCCACCGAACGCGCGTCCGCGTCGCGGCGTACCGCGGTTGTCCACGCTGAAGACCACGTAGCCGCGCTGGGCCAGGTACTGGTTGAACAGCGCATCGGCGCGACCGGCCCAGCTCTCGGTGACGGTCTGCGCGGCCGGGCCGCCATAGACATAGACCACGACCGGATAGCGCTGGCCCGGATCGAAATCCGGCGGCGTGATCAGGCTGTACTGCAGCGCGGTGTGGCCATCGGCGGCGGTGAGCGTGCCGAAGCGGATCGGTCGCTGCGCTGCTGCGTAGGGCGCGTAGGGATGCGTGGGATCGGCCAGGTCGTTGTCGATCAGCGTGGCGAGGTGTTCGCCATCGGCGCGATGCAGGGTCAGTTGCGGTGGCACCGTGGTGCTGGACCAGCTGTCCACGTACACCGTGGCCTCGCGCGAGAAGCTGGCGGCGTGCGTCCCGCGCACTTGGGAAAGCTGGTGGATGGCGCCGCCGTCCAGCGACACCGCGAACAGTTGCGCCTGGATCGGCGCCGGCTGCCCGGCATCCAGCCCGGCGCTGAAATACACCAGGCCCGCCTTGTGGTCGATCGCCAGCAATGCGTCCACCGGCCAGTCGCCGGCCGTCAGCGCGGTGACCGTCTGGCCGTCCTCGCTGCACAGATAGAGATGCAGGAAATCGCTGCGTTCGGACGCCCACACGAAGCGTCCATCCTCAAGGAAACGCAGCGCATCGTGCAGCGGCACCCAGGTCGGCGAGGTCTCGGTCAGCAGCGTGCGTTGCGCGCCGGTGGCCAGCGTGTGTTCGATCAGGTCCAGCGTCTGCTGGTCGCGCGACTGGCGCTGGAAGGCCAGCCGCCCGGCATCGCGCCAGTTCACGCGCGCCAGGTAGATGTCAGTGTCCTCGCCCAGATCGATCCACTGCGGCGTCGCGCCGGCGCGTGGTGCGATCACGCCCAGCTGCACCTGCACGTTGGCTTCGCCGGCGGCCGGATAACGCTGCTCGACCACGAGACTGCGATCGGCATGCAGTTCGACCCGCTGCTTGATCGGCACCGGCGCTTCGTCGATGCGGGCAAACGCGATGGATGAATCGTCCGGCGCCCACCAATAGCCGGTGTGGCGCGCCATCTCCTCGTCGGCGACGAACTCGGCCACGCCGTTGCCGATCACCGCATCGCCGTCGAAGGTCAGCTGCACCTGCGCGCCTTCTGCAAGGTCGACCACCCACAGGTTGCGCGCGCGGATGAAGCTCACATAGCCGCCCAGCGGCGAGACTTTAGGATCGGTGGCGAAGCCTTCGCCGAACGTCAGCCGGCGCACCGCCGCGTCAGCGGTGGCGTGCAGGTCGAACAGATACAGCTCGCCGCCCAGCGGGAACAGCAGCCGCTGGCCGTCTGGCGAGAACTGATATTCGACGATGCCGCGATAGGCCGCGATGCGCTGGCGCTCGCGCCTTGCCTGTTCTTCCAGGCTCAGCACTTCCTCGCCGGGCAGCACGGTGGAGGCCTCGACCAGCCGCCGATGCTGCGCGCTGGCCACGTCGTACTCCCACAGGTCCAGGCGGAAGCGATCGTCCTCGCGCCCGCGCAGGTAGGTCACGCGCGTGCCATCGGGCGACAGGCGCGGCTTGAGCAGGGTCGGGCCGCTGAGCGGCGCATCGCCGGTGATTGCTTCAAGCGTCAGCGGGGTCGTGGGGGCAGGCGTCATGGCGGCACGATTAAGCGGGGGCGCCCATCATCGGCGATGACGCCAAAAGGTGTGGGAGCCGCTTCAGCGACGAAAGGCTTCTTAAGGGAAGCCCTGTCGCCACTCAAGCGGCTCCTACAGCGGATCAAGCAGTGGGCGGCAAGCAGCGAACTTACTTCACCGGCTGGCCGAACATGTGCTTGCGCTGTTCCTCGGTCAGCGGCTGCCCCAGCGCAGGATTAACCTGCGGGCCAAGTGCGTAGGCCTTGACCGTCGCTTCGCGCGTGCTGATCGCATCGAACCAGCGCTGCACGTTGGGGAAATCCACCAGATCCATCTTCTGCTTGGCGTGCGGCACGATCCACGGATAGGCCGCCATGTCGGCGATGGAGTAGTCGTCGCCTGCCAGGAACGCGCGGCCATCCAGGCGCTTGTCCAGCACGCCGTACAGGCGCCGGGTCTCGTTGGTGTAGCGGTCCATCGCGTAGGGGATCTTCTCCGGCGCGTACTGGTTGAAGTGGTGGTTCTGGCCGAGCATCGGGCCCAGCCCGCCGACCTGCCAGAACAGCCATTCCAGCGCCTCCACCCGCGTGCGCGCCGCGCTCGGCAGGAAGCGGCCGGTTTTCTCCGCCAGGTACAGCAGGATCGCGCCGGACTCGAACACGCTCACCGGCGCGCCACCATCGGCCGGGGCATGGTCGACGATGGCCGGCATCTTGTTGTTGGGCGAGATCGCCAGGAACTCGGCCGCGAACTGGTCGCCCTTGCCGATGTCCACCGGCTTGATCGTGTACTCCAGCCCGGCCTCTTCCAGGAACAGGGTGATCTTGTGGCCGTTGGGCGTGGGCCAGTAATAGAGGTCGATCATCGCAGCCAATCCTTACAGTGCTGAAAGATCACGATGTTACGCGGGGCCTGCGCTTGGCAGTGTCGTGGGCCGCCGCTACGCTGCCGCGCCCACGTCACGATGCCCACGCCATGTCCCCGCAATCGCGCCCCAAGCTCCATCCCATCGCCGGCCTGATCTTCGCCTCGCGCTGGCTGCAGCTGCCGCTGTACCTGGGCCTGATCCTGGCGCAGTGCGTCTATGTGTTCCTGTTCGCCAAGGAACTGTGGCACCTGATCCACGAGGCGCCGAGCATGGGCGAGCAGCAGATCATGCTGATCGTGCTGGGCCTGATCGACGTGGTGATGATTTCCAACCTGCTGGTCATGGTGATCGTAGGCGGCTACGAGACCTTCGTCTCGCGCCTGGGCCTCGAAAATCACCCGGACCAGCCGGAGTGGCTGAGCCACGTCAACGCCAGCGTGCTCAAGGTGAAGCTGGCGATGGCCATCATCGGCATCTCCTCGATCCACCTGCTCAAGACCTTCATCGCCGCCGGTGCGCTGGGCGGCTTGCCGTTTTGCTCACCGGACATGATGGCCGCCGCCACCAACCTGGGCGCCGGTGCCAACTGCTCGACGCTGACCCGTGATGGCGTGCTGTGGCAGACGATCATCCACTGCGTCTTCATCCTGTCGGCCATCGGCATCGCCTGGACCGATCGCCTGATGAATGCCGCCCACGCCGCGCCGGCGCGTCCTGCCGAGCACTGAGGCCGACGTCCCGCGGCCTGATCGCCGCCTCCGCGACCCCAGGCGCGGAGGCGAATACGTGACCGGTGCGACACGCATCGGCACGCCCATGTAAACGTTGTCATACGGGCCGGTTTGGAAGGCCCCGTTGCGCATGTCGATGCTGCGTCGCAGCACGTTTAGACCCTTTGTACAGCAGGACTCCAACGATTTCGTAACGGTGTTGCGCTGCGGCGTGACAGCGCTGTCACCCTTTGACACAAATGCGCCCCGCTGACGTGAGCACCGTCTCATCTCGGCCCCTGAAGCCACCGTGTCAGACAGCGAAATCCCTGGGGAGGGTCCGTTCCATGAAGCATCCCAACACCGTGCCGCAAAAGCGGTTGCTCGTTTCCGCGCTGCTGGTCGCGCTGTCCGCGCCCGTCGCCGCGCAGACTGCTGCTGAGCCCCAGGAGCAGCCGATCAGCTCGGCCGCGCAGACAACGCCTGGCAACAGCAGCACCAACAACAGCCCGACCGATCTGGATGCGGTCCAGGTCAAGGGCATCCGCGCCAGCATGACCTCGTCGGCCAACCTCAAGCGTGATTCGCAGGGTGTGGTTGACGGCATCGTCGCCGAGGACATCGGCAAGTTCCCGGACACCAACCTGGCCGAATCGCTGCAGCGCATCTCCGGCGTGTCGATCGACCGCAGCAACGGTGAAGGCTCGCGCGTGACCGTGCGCGGCGTCGGCCCGGACTTCAACCTGGTGCTGCTCAACGGCCGCCAGATGCCGACCTCCAGCATCCAGGACACCGGCGCATCGTCCTCGCGTGCGTTCGACTTCGCCAACCTGGCGTCCGAGTCGATCTCCGCCGTCGAGGTCTACAAGACCGCGCGCTCCAGCACGCCCACCGGCGGCATCGGCGCGACGATCAACATCAAGACTGCACGCCCGCTGGAAAACCCCGGCACCCGCGCCAACGTCGGCGTCAAGGGCGTATGGGACACCTCCAACGAGAACGTGCCCGACTCGCTGCAGGGCGACAAGATCACCCCGGAAGTGTCGGGCATCTTCAGCACCACCAGCGCCGATGGCCGCTGGGGCGTGGCGCTGAGCGGCTCCTACCAGGAGCGCGACTACGGCTTCAGCCAGGTTGCCGTCGGCAACGGCTGGAAGACCTTCAAGGGCGACGAGAACAACTGGGGTTCGATCCCGCAGCCGGGCGCGCCCGGTTCGGAGAACATCACCAACCGTCCCGGCCCGGATGACATCTACTCGGTGCCGCAGAACCTCAACTACAACGTCAACGGCGTCAAGCGCGAGCGCACCAACGGCCAGTTGACGCTGCAGTTCGCGCCGACCGACAACATCACCACGACGCTGGATTACACGTACTCGGAAAACAAGATCCAGACCCAGCGCAACGAAATGTCGGTGTGGTTCAACTTCGGCCCGTCGACCAGCTCCTGGACCGACGGCCCGGTGGCCGCGCCGCTGGTGTATTCCGAGACGATCAACCCGGCCAACAGCGACATGGCCTTCGGCGGCGGCAAGAGCGCCACCAAGAACGAGAACGAGTCGCTGGGCTTCAACGTGGCCTGGAAGGTCAGCGACAACTTCAACATCAACCTGGACGCGCACCACTCGACCGCCGAATCCGGCGCCGACAGCCCTTACGGTTCCAGCGGTGTGCTCGGCACGGCCGGCTTCTTCCGTGGCACCACCACCGCGGACTTCTCCGGTGATTTCCCGATCCTCAACGTGCAGCTGCCGCCGGGCATGACCCAGATCGACCCGGCCGCGATGCTGGTCACCGGCTCGTCGTTCCGCAACAGCTACATGAAGTCGGAGATCAACCAGTTCCAGGTCTCCGGTGACTACACCATGGAGAACTACTCGCGCCTGGACTTCGGCGTGGGCAGCACCGACGTCAAGAACCGCTCGGCCTACTCGGTCGTGCAGCTCGACACCTGGGGCGGCGCGACCAGCGCGGCCGACTACCCGGATTCGGTCTGGCATCTGGATCATATGGGTCAGTACTTCGACCAGTTCAGCGGCCACAACGATCCCAACTTCACCGACAGCTTCTTCGTGTGGGACTTCGATCAGGTCCGCCAGCTGGCCGAGGACGCCTGGGTCGCCGCGGGCAACGACCCGGCCGACTATCGCGCGTCGAAGGACTTCACCACCGACCGCCGCACGCGTGAGAAGTCGCAGAGCGCTTACCTGCAGTGGAGCAACCGCTTCGACGATTTCGCCCTGCCGTTCGACCTGGCCGCGGGCCTGCGCTACGAGAAGACCCAAGTCACTTCCAGCGCGCTGGTGCCGACCGCCACGGGCATCTCGTGGGGTTCGGCCAACGAGCTGAGCATCACCCAGAGCGGTTCGGGCTTCACCGAGCTCAAGGGTGAGTACCGCTACTTCCTGCCGAGCCTGGATTTCGCGCTCGACCTGACCGACTCGATGAAGTTCCGCGCCAGCTACGGCGAAACCATCGGCCGTCCGAGCTGGGCCGACATCCAGGGTGGCCAGACGCTGGACACGCTGGTGCGCGTGGACGGCGGCACCGGCGCCCAGGGCAACCCGGGCCTGAAGCCGCTGCTGTCGCACAACATCGACTTCTCCTTCGAGTGGTACTACTCCGAAGGCAGCTACGCGTCGGTGGGCTACTTCCGCAAGAACATCGACAACTACGTGGGCACCACGCAGGTGGTCGAGCAGCCGTTCGACCTGCACACCCCGATCGGCGGCGCCTACTGGAACGAAGCCATCGCCGGCGGCTGCCCCACCACCGACGTGGTGTGCATCCGCAACGCGATCTTCGCCAACCACGACGGCGATCCGGGCGTGAACCAGACCGGTGTGGATTCCACCGGCAACGCGACCGGCACCATCGTCGGCCAGCCGGGCGACCCGGTCGCGAACTTCCGCATCAGCACGCCGGCCAACCAGCAGTCGGCCTCGCTGGACGGCTGGGAGTTCAACGTCCAGCAGATGTTCGGCGACACCGGCTTCGGCATGTCGGCCAACTACACCAAGGTCGACTCGGGCCTGACCTACGACAACTACGTCATCGGCCAGCAGTTCGCCCTGGAGGGCCTGAGCGATTCGGCCAACCTGGTGGCGTTCTACGACAAGGGACCGTGGCAGGTGCGTGCGGCCTACAACTGGCGCGACAAGTTCCTGTCCAGCCGCTTCGATGGCTCGGGTCCGAACCCGAACTACGTGGAAGCCTACGGCCAGCTGGACCTGAACATCGGCTATGAGTTCAACGACCATTTGTCCATGTCGCTGGAAGGCATCAACCTGACCGACGAGACCCAGCGCGTGCATGGCCGCAACAGCCACCAGGCGCTGTACCTGACCCAGACCGGCCCGCGCTACATGTTTGGCGTGCGCTACAAGTTCTGATCCAAAGGTGGCATAGGCTGCGCGCCGGCACGGGCGCAGCATGGGAAGGCCGCTCACCAGCGGCCTTCTTCATGTGCAAGTTCTGGAAATCGCGGGAGTGTGGGTGTTGGACAAGGTGGTGCGACACGTGGTGATCGTGGGAGGTGGCTCGGCCGGCTGGCTGACCGCGGCCGTGTTGGCGGCCGAGCATCGCAACGCCGATGGCCCGACCCTGCAGGTAACGCTGCTGGAATCGCCGGACGTGCCGACCATCGGCGTGGGCGAGGGCACCTGGCCGACGATGCGCGATACGCTGCGCAAGATCGGCGTGCGCGAGAGTGATTTCGTGCGCGAATGCGATGCCACCTTCAAGCAGGGCTCGCGATTCGCGCGCTGGACGCATGACGAAGCCAGCGACGCCTACGACCATCCGTTCGTGTTGCCCACCGGCTATGGCGAGACCAACCTGGTCGCCGGCTGGCTGCCGCATGCCGGGCAGGTGGGCTTTGCCGAATGCGTGAGCTTCCAGCCGCACCTATGCGCGGCCGGCCGCGCGCCCAAGCAGCTGGCTACGCCGGAATACGCGGCGGTGGCCAACTACGCCTATCACCTGGACGCGGCCAAGCTGGGCGTGTTCCTGCGCAGGCACTGCATCGAGGTGCTCGGCGTGCGCCACGTCAGCGACCACATGCTGGGCGTCAACGCGCACGACAATGGCGACATCGCCTCGCTGCAGACGCGTGACCACGGCGCGCTGGAAGCCGATCTGTTCGTCGATTGCACCGGCATGCGCGCGCTGCTGATCGGCGAACACTACGGCGTGCCGCGGGTGTCGTGCAGCGAGGTGTTGTTCAACGACCGCGCGCTAGCCGTGCAGGTGCCGTATGCCACCCCCGATGCCGCCATCGCCTGCCAGACGCTGTCCACCGCTCAGCGCGCCGGCTGGATCTGGGACATCGGCCTGTCGGCGCGGCGCGGCGTGGGCCATGTGTACTCCAGCGCGCACACCTCCGACGATGAAGCCGAAGCCACCCTGCGCCGTTACATCGAGGCCAGCGGTGGCCCGCGCGCCGAGCAGGTCGGCAGCCCCGCGCGGCTGATGATCCAGCCCGGCTACCGGCAAACTGCCTGGCATCGCAACTGCGTGGCGATCGGCCTGTCCAGCGGCTTCGTCGAACCGCTGGAAGCCTCCTCGCTGGTCCTGGTGGAACTGGCCGCGACCATGCTCAGCGAGCAGCTGCCGGCCACACGCGCGGCGATGGAGCCGCTGGCGCGGCGCTTCAACGACAGCTTCGCCTACCGCTGGCAGCGGGTGATCGATTTCCTCAAGCTGCATTACGTGCTGAGCCAGCGCGAGGATTCGGACTACTGGCGCGATCATCGCCGCGACGACACGCTGACCGATTCGCTGCGCACGCTGCTGGCGCTGTGGAAACAGCAACCGCCGTCCCGCTATGACCTGCCGCGGATCGAAGAGGTGTTTCCCTCGGCGAGCTACCAGTACATCCTGTACGGCATGGGCTTCCGGCCTGAGCCGCGCGCCGCGCGCCGCGACGACGATCCGGCCCGCGCCGAAGGCTACTTCCGCGAGGCGGCCGAGCTGGCGCGGCGGATGCTGCCGGCGCTGCCCACGCATCGCGCACTGGTCGATCACATCAAGGCCCACGGCCTGTCCACCCTCTGAGTCGAGGAAACCGCGTGTCCCGTCCCGTCCTGCTCAACAACATCGATCATCGCGACCTGCGCGTGGCCAGCGGCCGAGGCGCGGCGCTGGGCGATGCGCTGATGTCCGCGCTGACCTTCCCCAATGAATTCCGCAACGTCCAGGCGCATTACCCGATCGTGTTCCAGAAGGACGCGCAGGGCGGCTTCCAGCCGGTCGCGCTGCTGGGGCTGGAAGCCGGCCACAACCTGTTCCTGCACGGCGATGCGTGGGATGCGCACTACGTGCCGCTGGCGGTGGAGCGACAGCCGTTCCTGATCGGTCTGGATGGCGAGCAGCGCGTGATCCATATCGATCTGGACCATCCGCGCGTGCGCACCGATGGCAGCGGCGAGGCGCTGTTCCGCGAGCACGGCGGCACCACCGACTACCTGGAGCAGGTCAACTCGGTGCTGCAGGCGCTAGACCAGGGCCTGCAGGGCACGCCGGCCTTCATCGCCGCGCTGCTGCAACACAATCTGCTGGAATCGTTCGTGCTGGATTACGCCCTGCGCGATGGCAGCCAGCGGCGGTTGTCCGGCTTCTACACCGTCAACGAGGACAGGCTGGCCGCGCTGGATGCGGCGGCATTGCAGGCGCTGTCCGCGGCGAGCCACCTGCTGCCGCTGTACATGACGGTGGCTTCGCTGTCGCAGTTCCGCGGCCTGATCGAACGTGCGCGCCATGTCGCTGCCGACGCCTGAGCCCATCGCCGAGCGCCACGGGCTGGACCCGCGCGCGCTACCGGACGAGGTGCTGCACAGCACGCGGCCGCTGGTGTTGCGCGGCCTGGTCGCCGAGTGGCCGATGGCCCAGGCCGGCGCGCAATCGCCACCGGCGGCGATCGACTACCTGCGCCGCTTCGATCGCGGCGCCGAAGTGGTGGCGCACGCCGGGCCGCCGGAGACGGGCGGGCGGCTGTTCTACAACGACGCCTTCAACGGCTTCAATTTCCGCCCGGAGAAAGTGAAGTTCAGCGCCGTGCTCGACACGCTGCAGCGCCGCCTCGATGACCCCGCGCCGCCGGCGATCTACATGGGCTCGACCACGCTCGATACCTACCTGCCGGGCTTCCGCGACGAGAATCCGCTCAACCTGGACGGCCAGCCGCAGGTGCTGGCCAGCATCTGGGTCGGCAACCGCACCCGCATCGCCGCGCACCAGGATCTGCCGGACAACCTGGCCTGCGTGGTCGCCGGACGCCGGCGCTTCACCCTGTTCCCGCCGGACCAGCTGCCCAACCTCTACATCGGCCCGCTCGATCTCACCCCGGCCGGTCAGGCGATCAGCCTGGTGGATTTCCACGCGCCGGACCTGGAGCGGTTCCCACGCTTCGCCGAGGCGCTGGCGCATGCGCAGGTGGCCGAACTGGCGCCCGGCGATGCGCTGATGATCCCCAGCATGTGGTGGCACCACATCGAAGCGCTGGAAGCCTTCAACGTGCTGGTCAATTACTGGTGGCGCGCCACGCCGGCCTACATGGACACGCCGATGAACGCGCTCATGCTGGCGATGATGACCGTGCGCGACCTGCCGCCGGAACAGCGCCGCATCTGGCAGGACGTGTTCCACCATTACGTCTTCGAGCCGGGCGAGGCCACCGATGCCCACATCCCCGAAAGCGCGCGCGGCGTGCTGGCGCCGATGGACGAGCCGCGCGCCCGTGCCTTGCGCGGCCGCCTGCTGCAGCGCTTGAACCGCTAAGGAGTTTCGCGATGGACGACACCGCTTCCGTTTCCAAGCCCGTACGCCGCGTGGTGATCGCCGGGGGCGGCACCGCCGGCTGGATGGCGGCCGCCGCGTTGTCGCGCACGCTGGGCAAGGTGCTGGACATCACCCTGGTCGAATCGGAGGAGATCGGCACCGTCGGCGTGGGCGAAGCCACGATCCCGACGATGATCACCTTCCACCGCCTGCTGGACATCAACGAACAGGAATTCATGGCCGCCACTGGCGCCACGATCAAGCTCGGGATCAAGTTCGAAGGCTGGCGCGACGTCGGCCAGGACTACATCCATTCCTTCGGCACCACCGGCAAGGATCACTGGACCGCCGGCTTCCAGCACTTCTGGTTGAAGGGCCGCGCCCGCGGCCTGGCGCGCGACTACGGCGACTATTGCCTGGAGCTGCGCGCGGCCGAGGAAAACAGGTTCGCCCACCTGCCGCGCGGCGGCATGAACTACGCCTTCCATCTGGACGCCGGCCTGTACGCCAAGTTCCTGCGCCGCTTCAGCGAAGGCTTCGGCACCAAGCGTGTGGAAGGCAAGATCGCCAGCGTCGACACCAGCGCCGATGGCGATATCGCCGCGCTGGTGATGGAAGACGGCACGCGCGTGGAAGGCGATCTGTTCATCGACTGCACCGGCTTCCGCTCGCTGCTGCTCGGGCAGACGCTGGGCGTGGAATTCGAGGACTGGTCGCACTGGCTGTTCGCCGACAGCGCGCTGGCGGTGCAGACCGAGTCGGTGAAGCCGGCCATTCCCTATACGCGTTCGATGGCCGGCACCGCCGGCTGGCAGTGGCGCATCCCGCTGCAGCACCGCGTGGGCAACGGCATTGTCTATTCCAGCCGCTTCATGGAGCGCGAGGCCGCGCGCGAGGCACTGGTCGGCGGCCTGGAGGCGCCGCCGCTGTTCGAGCCGCGCCTGCTGCGTTTCACCCCAGGCCAGCGCAAGGTCACCTGGAAGCGTAACTGCGTGGCGCTGGGCCTGGCCAGCGGGTTCCTGGAGCCGCTGGAGTCGACCAACATCCACCTGGTCTCGCGCAACCTGACCCGGCTGCTGCAGTCCTTCCCGCACGTGATCCGGCAGGTGGACATCGACGAGTACAACGCCCAGACCGAAACCGAGATGACCCACATCCGTGATTTCGTGATCCTGCATTACTACGTGACCAATCGCCGCGACACGCCGTTCTGGCGCGCCTGCGCGGAGATGGAGATCCCGGCCACGCTGCGCCACCGGATCGAGCTGTTCCGCCAGACCGGGCGCGTGTTCCGCGTGCCCAACGAGCTGTTCGCCGAGAACTCCTGGATCCAGGTGATGCTGGGCCAGGGCATTACCCCGCAGCAGCACCACCCGGTCGCCGACCTGATGGAAGACCCGGAGCTGTCGCGCTTCCTCGGCGGCATCCACGGCCATGTCGAGCAGACCGTGGCCAAGCTCCCCCTGCACGCCGATTACCTCAAGACCTACTGCCCGCAGGCGCGTCCGGTCGCGGCCTGAATCGAAAACCGGGGCCGGGCCAAGCCGGCCCGGTAGAATGGGCAGGCAATGGATGTCTCCCACCTGATCGACGATTTGAATCCGGCCCAGCGCGAGGCCGTGTCCGCCCCACCGGGGCATTACCTGGTCCTGGCCGGTGCCGGCTCGGGCAAGACGCGCGTGCTGACGCACCGCATCGCCTGGTTGAACGAGGTCCACGGGGTGCCCACGCACGGCATCCTGGCGGTGACCTTCACCAACAAGGCGGCGGCCGAGATGCGCCACCGCACCGATGCGCAGCTGCGCAACGGCGGCCGCGGCATGTGGATCGGCACCTTCCACGGCCTGGCCCATCGCCTGCTGCGCCTGCACTTCGCCGAGGCGCGCCTGCCCGAAGGCTTCCAGGTGCTGGACTCGGACGACCAGCAGCGCCTGGTCAAGCGCGTGGCCCAGGCGCTGGAGCTGGATGACGGCAAGTACCCGCCGCGCCAGATCGCCTGGTGGATCAACCAGCAGAAGGACGAAGGCCGCCGCCCCGAGCACATCCAGCCCGAAGGCCGCGATGAGTGGCTGACCGCGATGGTCGCCGCCTATACCGAATACCAGGCGCGCTGCGACCGTGCCGGCCTGGTGGATTTCGCCGAGCTGCTGCTGCGCGCGCACGAATTGCTGCGCGATACGCCCGCGCTGCTGGCCCATTACCGGCATCGCTTCGGCGAGTTGCTGGTGGACGAGTTCCAGGACACCAACGCGATCCAGTACGGCTTCATCCGCCTGCTGGCCGGCGACACCGGACACGTGTTCGTGGTCGGCGACGACGACCAGGCCATCTACGGCTGGCGCGGCGCGAAGGTGGAGAACGTCCAGCGCTTCCTCAAGGATTTCCCGGGCGCGCAGACCATCCGCCTGGAGCAGAACTACCGCTCCACCGCCAACATCCTGGGCGCGGCCAACGCGGTCATCGCGCACAACCCGGACCGGATCGGCAAGGAGCTGTGGACCGATGCAGGCCAGGGCGATCCGATCGACTTGTACGCCTCCTACAACGAGGTTGACGAGGCGCGCTATGTGGTCGAGCGCGCGCGCCAGTGGGTGCGCGACGGCGGCAGCTACGGCGAGGTCGCGGTGCTCTATCGCAGCAACGCGCAGTCGCGCGCGCTGGAAGAATCGCTGATCGCCGAACAGCTGCCGTACCGCGTCTATGGCGGCATGCGCTTCTTCGAGCGTGCCGAAATCAAGGACGCACTGGCCTACCTGCGCCTGGTCGCCAATCGCGCCGATGACGCGGCGTTCGAGCGCGCGGTCAACACGCCGCCGCGCGGCATCGGCGAGCGCACCCTGGATGAAGTGCGCCGCCAGGCGCGCGCAGGATCGGTGTCGCTGTGGGACGCCGCGCGCCAGTGCGCGCAGGGCGGCGACCTGGCCGGCCGTGCGCGCAATGCGCTGGCCGCCTTCGTGCAGCTGATCGATCTGCTGGGCGAGGAAAGCGCCGAGCTGGACCTGAAGGAAAAGATCGACCATGTGCTGCTGCGTTCGGCGCTGCGCGAGCACTGGGCCAAGGAAAGCAAGGGCGGGCTGGATTCGGATTCGCGCACCGAGAACCTAGACGAGCTCGTCTCGGTGGCCTCGCGCTTCGCCCGTGCCGAACACAACCCGCTGGAGCTGGACGACACGCCCGATGCGGCCGAGACCATGAGCGAGCTGGTCGCGTTCCTGTCCTACGCGGCGCTGGAGGCCGGCGAAGGCCAGGCCCAGGCCGGCGAGGACGGCGTGCAGCTGATGACGCTGCATTCGGCCAAGGGCCTGGAGTTTCCGCTGGTGTTCCTGGTCGGGCTGGAAGACGGCCTGTTCCCCAGTGCGCGTTCGGTGGAAGAGGCCGGCAAGCTGGAGGAAGAACGCCGCCTGGCCTACGTGGGCATCACCCGCGCGCGCCAGAAGCTGGTGCTGACCTACGCCGAGTCGCGCCGCATCCACGGTATGGACAACTACAACGTGCCTTCGCGCTTCCTGCGCGAGATCCCGCGCGAACTGCTCAACGAAGTGCGGCCCAAGGTGCAGGTCTCGCGGCCGGCCTCGCTGGGCGCCGCACGCGGCGGTGGCGGTCATGCGCCGCTGGAAACGCCGGCGCTCAAGCTGGGCGCGAACGTGGCGCATCCGAAGTTCGGCACCGGCGTGGTCATCGATTACGAAGGTGCCGGCGCCCACGCGCGCGTGCAGGTGCAGTTCGACGAAGGCGCCAAGTGGCTGGTGCTGGCGTACGCGAACCTGACGCCGGCTTGAGCCGGGCAATAGAGTGTCAGCAACATCTTGTGGGAGCTGCTTCAGCAGCGATGGCGCTTTCCCGGTAAAGCCTCATCGCCGCTGAAGCGGCTCCCACAAAGCCATCAAGCCCAGCATCCGCAGAGCTTGCAGATGCGCGCTGGTGAAAGCGCCAGGCAGCTCTCACCAAGGCACCAAGTCCGTCATCCCCGCGTAGGCGGGGATCCAGAGGCTTCCGCAGGATTTTCCATGCATGCGCGGAGCAAGGCGCTGGGTTCCCGCGTGCGCGGGAATGACGGTTCACGCACGCGAATGACGGCGTGATGGCACGCGTCGTACCGGACTTGATCCTGATCAAGGCGCGCTCAGCTTGGCAGGCGTCCAATGGCGGCATCCCCGTTGCCGGAGCACGCCATGTACCGCCGCATCCTGATTGCCATCGATGGTTCTGAGCTTTCCCTGCGCGGGCTGGAACATGGCCTGTCGCTGGCCGCGCACCTGGACGCCAAGGTGGATCTGGTCACCGTGTCCGAACCCTGGGCCGGCGGCATCGCCGATGCGCAGGGGTGGAGCGTCGGTTACGAATCCGGCCCCGAATACCGCGCCGAGCGCGAGCAGGCCGCCAACGCGATCCTGCAGCCGGCGCTGGATCGCGCTGCGGAAATGGAGGTCGAAGCCGAACCGGTCCATGTGCTGGACCAGTTCGCCGCCGACGGCATCCTGCAGACCATCGAGGCCCGCCATAACGATCTGGTGGTGATGACCTCGCACGGCCGTCGCGGGCTGACCCGCGTGCTGCTGGGCAGCCAGAGCGCCGAGGTCGTCACCCGCAGCCCGGTGCCGGTGCTGGTGGTGCGCTGAACGAAAACGGCGCCGCATCAAGCGGCGCCGCCGTTTCGCCAGCGCGACCGGCTTACTCGGCCAGTTCGCGCATGACCTTGATCAGGTCGGACTTGCCTTCGAAGCCGATGCCCGGCAGCTCGGGCATGACGATGTGGCCGTCCTGCACCTTCACCGTGTCGGGGAAGCCGCCGTAAGGCTGGAACAGGTCCGGATAGCTCTCGTTGCCACCCAGCCCCAGGCCGGCGGCGATGTTGAGCGACATCTGGTGGCCGCCGTGCGGGATGCAGCGCGACGGCGACCAGCCGAATTGTTCCAGCACCTCCAGCGTGCGCAGGTATTCGACAAGGCCGTAGGACAGCGCGCAGTCGAACTGCAGGTAATCGCGGTCCGGGCGCATGCCGCCGTAGCGCAGCAGGTTGCGCGCGTCCTGGTGCGAGAACAGGTTCTCGCCGGTGGCCATTGGGCCGGGATAGAACTCGCTCAGTGAGGCCTGCAGCGCGTAGTCGAGCGGGTCGCCGACTTCCTCGTACCAGAACAGCGGATAGTCGCGCAGCATCTTGGCGTAGGCGATGCCGGTCTCCAGGTCGAAGCGACCGTTGGCGTCGACCGCCAGCCGCGCTTCGCTGCCGATTTCTTCCAGCACCGATTCGATACGGCCGCGGTCTTCGTCGATGGACGCACCGCCGATCTTCATCTTGACCACGTTGTAGCCGCGGTCCAGGTAGCCGCGCATTTCCTTGCGCAGCGCGCTGTTGTCCTTTCCGGGGTAGTAGTAACCGCCGGCGGCGTAGACGAACACGCGCGGATTGGCCTCGCGGCCCTTCATCTGCGCCAGGTAGCGGAACAGCGGCATGCCCGCGATCTTCGCCGTGGCATCCCAGATCGCCATGTCCAGCGTGCCGACCGCGACCGAACGCTCGCCGTGGCCGCCGGGCTTTTCGTTGGACATCATCGCCGCCCAGGCCTTGCCCGGATCGAGGTTGTCGTCGGCATCGTTGAGCAGCGAGTCGGGCTCGGCCTGCAGCAGGCGGTCGCGGAAGCGCTCGCGGATCAGGCCGCCCTGGCCGTAGCGGCCGTTGGAGTTGAAGCCGTAGCCGACCACGCGGCGGCCATCGCGGACCTGGTCGGTGACCACCGCGACCAGGCTGGCGGTCATCTTGGAAAAATCGATGTACGCGTTGCGGATCGGCGAGGCGATGGGCTGGGTGATTTCGACAACATCGAGAATGCGCATGTGCAGGCTCCTGGAATGAAAAAGTGCGAAGAACAGGCCGCGCGGGGCGCAGCGTTGGAAGTCAGTGATCGGTGGATTCGGCGATGGCCACGGGCATGGCTTCGCCGGCGTCCTGGCGGCGCATGAGGTCGCGTGCCTTGGCCGGGTCGAAGGCGCCATCCCACTTGGCCACCGCGATCGTGGCCACGGCATTGCCGATCAGGTTCACCACCGCGCGCGCCTCGTTCATGAAGCGGTCCACGCCCAGCAGCAGGACAAGGCCGGCGACCGGCACGGTGTGCAGCGTCGACAGCGTGGCCGCCAGTGCGACGAAGCCGGCACCGGCCACGCCGGCCGAGCCCTTGGAGGTCAACAGCAGCACGCCCATCAGCACCAGCTGCTGGTAGATCGGCAGGTCGGTGTTGGTGGCCTGGGCGACGAACACCGCGGCCATCGACAGGTAGATGCTGGTGCCGTCGGCGTTGAAGGTGTAGCCAGTGGGCAGCACCAGGCCGACGGTGGATTTGCGCACGCCGGCCTGTTCCAGCTTGACCAGCATCCGCGGCAGCACCGCCTCGGTAGAGCAGGTGCCGAAGGTGACGAAGATTTCGTCCTTGATGAAGCGCAGTAGCCGCAGCAGCGGAAAGCCGGCCCAGCGCGCGATCAAGCCCAACACCACGAACACGAACACGATCGAGGTGATGTACACGCCCAGCATCAGCTGGCCCAGCGAAGCCAGCGTGCCGATGCCGTACTTGCCGATCGTGTAGGCCACGCCCGCGCCGGCGCCGATCGGGGCCAGGCGCATGATCATGTTGATCATGCGGAACAGGCCCTGCAGGCCGGTATCGATGATCTCCACCAGCGGCTTGGCGCGCTCACCCAGCTGCAGCAGGCCGATGGCGAACAGCACCGACACCAGGATCACCTGCAGCATGTTGCCCTTGGCGAAAGCATCGACCAGCGTGGCCGGGATGATGCTCAAGATGAATTCGACGATGCCGCCTTCGTGCGCGCGCTGCACGTACTGGCTGACTTCGGTGGCATCGATGGTGGCCGCATCGATGTTCATGCCCACGCCGGGCTTCAGGATGTTGACCACGATCAGGCCAATGGCCAGTGCCGCGGTGGACACCACCTCGAAATAGATCAGTGCCTTGACCCCGGTTCGGCCGACGTCGCGGATGCTGCCCATCTTGGCGATGCCCACCACCACGGTGGCGAAGATGATCGGCGCCAGCATCATCTTGATGAGCTTGATGAAGCCCTCGGCCACCGGCTGCAGCGCAGTGCCGACGCCGGGCCAGAAGTACCCGACCAGGCCGCCGATCACGATGGCGATCAGCACCTGGATGTAGAGCTGCCGCAGCAACCCTGTTTTCGCTTGCCCTTGCATGGTCGTCCGCTCCCGTCGACATGCTGGCGTGATGCCAGGATTAGTGAATGGCCGGTGACGATGGCGCGTCCTTCCCCGCGGCATCGCATCGGTTCTCGCTTCATCCTAGGAGCGGATTCGGCATGCAAGCCAATGCCAATGCACCGGCACGTGATGCAGAATGGGCATCATGGATCTGATCTGGCTCGAAGACTGCGTCGCGCTGGCCGACACCCTCAACTTCTCGCGGGCGGCCGAATTGCGGCACGTGACCCAACCGGCGTTCAGCCGCCGCATCCGCGCGCTGGAGGAGTGGCTGGGCACGCCGCTATTCAAGCGCTCGCGCCAAGGCGTGCAGCTGACCCCGGCCGGCGAGCACTTCCGCACCCAAGCCACCGCGCTGGTGCGCTCGATGCACCAGCTGCGCAGCGAGACGCTGGAAGTCGCCGGGCGCAGCGCGCCATCACTGACCTTTGCCGCGACCCACGCGCTGTCCTTCACCTTCTTCCCGGAATGGATCCGCGGCAATCCGCAGCTGGCCGAACTGGGGACGTTCAAGCTGGTGTCGGACACCATGCGCGCCTGCGAGCGGATGATGGTGCAGGGTGGCTCGCAGTTCCTGCTGTGCCACCACCATCCGCGCATGCGGCTGATGCTGGACCCGGCACAGTTCCGCAGCGTGCTGGTCGGCGGCGACGTGCTGTTGCCACTATGCGCACCGCGCGAGGACGGCGGACCGCGCTGGCCGCTGGGTGAACGGCCCAACGCAAAGACGGCGTATCTGGGCTACAGCGCCGATTCCGGGCTGGGCCGGATCCTGTCCGGGCATGCGCCGCTGGCGCCGGTGATCGCCAAGGCCACGCCGGTGTTCACCTCGGACCTGGCCGCGACACTGCTGGCGATGGCGCGTGCGGGCGATGGCGTGGCGTGGTTGCCGCGCTCGCTGGCGGCGCGCGACCTGGCCGATGGCCGCCTGGTGGAAGCGGCGCCAGAGGCGCCGACGCTGCGGATCCCGATCGAGATCCGCCTGTTCCGTCCCGTTGCGCGCCTGCCCAGGACGGCAGAGGCGCTGTGGGAATTCTTCGCCGCCGCCGCGCCGGTGCCTGGCGCGGAGCCGGTGGCTGCTTAAGCCGTAAGTGCCTCGCCCGCGTTGGCGAACAGCGCCGCCTGTTCCACCCGCAGCCGGTCGATCAGGCGGCCGTGCGGCAGTTCCACATCGGCATAGGTCAGCACCTGGTCCTTGGCGATGTCGTGCTTGAGCACGCAGCCTTCGGCCACGCCCATCGGCAGCAGGCCGTCGCGCGCGGTGACGTCGGCGCGCTCGCACTGGCCATAGGTGAGATAGCCGCCGAGCGCATCGACGGTCTCGCCGGCGGCCAGGTCGCGCTTGGCCGTGGCAACCACTTCCACCAGCGGTGCGCCCAGCGGCTGAAGCACCGCGTCACGCAGCAGCACGACGCGCGCCACCGACAGCGGCACTTCGAAGTGGCACAGGTGATACGGCGTGTAAAAGCTGTACAGCGGACCTTCGCCCAGCTTGTAGAGGTTGAGGTAGTGCTGCTGCTTGGGGTCGTCATGCGTGGCCAGCACGTACACACCCGGACCGGGTTGCGAGCCGACCACGTAATCCACCGCGCCGCCGACGGCCTTGAGCGCATCGATGTCGTAGGTCTTGGTTAGTTCATCGACATGGCCGCGATGATCGTAGCCGGTCATGCCACGCTGCAGGATCGACATGCCGGTGCCGTTGGCGACGATGGCCTGCTCGAAACTGATCTTGGTGCCGTCGGCGAAGCTGGTGACCATGTACGGATCCTGGCCCCACTTCGCCGCGAACCCGGCCTGCGTGGTCGGCGTGCGATACGGATCCTGCAGGCCCTTGATGTTGCCGCACATCAGCGGTGTCAGCCCGATCGATTTGACGAAGCGGAACAGGTTCATCTGCACGCCGGGCTGGTCGCCATCGCAGGCGGTGAAGATGACGCCGGCCGCGTCGGCCTTCTTCTTCAGCAGCGGGCCGACGGTGCCGTCCAGCTCGGCGTTCATCGTCACCACATCGCGGCCGTGCGCGATCGCGGCCAGGCTGATGTGCGCGCCGTATTCGACCGCGCCGGTGGCATCGACCAGGCAGTCGAGCAGGTCGCATTCGTACAGCAGCGCCGGATCATCGGTGACCACGGCGGTGCCGCTGGTGATCGCATCGGCCAGGGCACGGCCGGTATCGACCACCTTGGCCTGCACGCCGGCCAGCGCGAACGCCGCCAGCGCCTTGTCCACGTTGCGGTTGCAGATCACCGACAACACCATGCCGGGCACCGAGTGCACGATCTGGTTGACGATGCCCTTGGCCATGAAGCCGGCGCCATACAGCCCGACACGGATGGGCATGCCAGCGGCCTGGCGTTCCTGTAGCAGTCGATCGATCACCATGGGGAAGTCCTGTCGTGGGGTCAGTAGCCGATCAGTTGTTCGACGCCGTGGAAATCCGGATCGAAATCCGGCCACGCCGCGTCCTTGTCCGAAATGATCTTGCCTTCGGCCGGCCACTGGATATTGAAGGTCGGGTCGTTCCAGCGCAGGCCGCGCTCGGCGGTCGGCTCGTAGAACGCGCTGGCCAGGTAGAACGCTTCGGTATCCGGCTCCAGCGTCACGAAGCCGTGGGCGAAGCCGCGCGGCACGTAATAGGCCAGTCGATTTTCCGCAGTCAGCTCCACGCCGTGCCATTTGAGATACGTCGGCGAATCCGGGCGCAGGTCGACGATGCAATCCCACAGCGCGCCGCGCACGCAGCGCACGATCTTGACCTCCGGCGCGGGCGGCAATTGGTAATGCATGCCGCGCAGCGTGCCGGCCTCGGCGTTATAGGAATTGTTGACCTGGACGAAGCGATCGACCAGGCCGGCGGCGGCCATTTCCTTCTCGCAGAACACGCGGGCAAACCAGCCGCGATCGTCGCCGCGCTTTTCCGGCTCGATCACGAAGGCGCCCTGCAGCGGTGTGGCGTGGAACTTCATGCGGCGGCCCGCAGATCGGGCGCCAGCACACCACTGTCGACCAAGCCTTCCAGGATGCGCAGGCGGATGAAGCCGCTCTGGCGGAAGTTGCGATCGGAGAAGGCGGTACGCTGCAGCTCGTCGCGCAGCTCGGCGATGGTGCCTTCCAGGGTTTCGATCGGCTGGTGGTCAGGCGCGAGCTGTTCGAACAGCGAAAAATCCACGCGATAGCTGCGGTTGTCCGCCGGGGCATTGGTGGAGATGGAGACCTCCGCGGTCGGGATCGCCGCGCCGACCGCCTGGGCCAGGTCGCGCACCTGCACGTTCCAGCGTTCCGAGCCGGCATTGACGTACAGATAGCGGCCGCCCGTCTCGGCCGGGCGCTGGATCGCCCATTCGATGGCGCGCGACATGTCGCGCACGTGGATCAGCGGGCGCCACGGGGTACCGTCGGAGAGCACGTCGACCTTGCCGCTGGCCACGGCGCCGGCGACGAAGTCGTTCAGCACCAGGTCCAGGCGCAGGCGCGGCGAGGCGCCGCACGCGGTCGCAAAGCGCAGCGCGGTGATGACCATGTCGGTCTCCATCGCGGACAGGCCGGTTTCGGTGTCGATTTTGGAATGCGCGTAGGCCGTGAGCGGGGCGATGCCGCTGGTTTCCGAGCGCGGCGTGCCATCAGCGGCCGCGCCGTAGACGCTGCAGCTGGAGGCGAACACGAAGTGCTTCACGCCGGCCTCGGCTGCGGCTTGGGCCACCGACAGGCTGGCCTTGCAGTTGATCTGATCGGTGACGATCTCGAAGCGCTTGCCCATCGCATCGTTGGACACCGCCGCCAGGTGTACGACCGCATCGAAGCCGGTCAGGTCCTGCGCGGTGAGGTCGCGCACGTCGCGGAACCACTGCTCGTCCAGCACCACTTCGGGCAGGCCGCGCTTGTCCGACAGGCAATGGGCAAACCAGCCGCGGTCCACGCCGACCAGGTAGGCGGTGGGGAAACGCTGGCGCAGGTGGCGGGCCAGGACAGGGCCGATGTAGCCCATGTTGCCGGTGATCAGGATACGCATCGTCTTCACTCCCACACGCGCCACGGCGCCTTGTTGTTGACCCAGAGATCGTTGAGGTAGTTCTTGTCGCGCAGCGTGTCCATCGGCTGCCAGAAGCCTTCGTGCTTGTAGACGCTCAGCTGGCCCTGCTCGACCAGGCCTTCCAGCGGCGCGTTCTCCCACACGGTGCTGTCGTCGGTGATGAAGTCGGCCACCTTGGGCGAGAGCACGAAGAAGCCGCCATTGATCAGGCCATCGCCATCGGCGGGCTTTTCGCGGAAGCCGGTGACCTGGTCGCCTTCCACGCGCAGCGCGCCGAAGCGGCCCGGTGGCTGCACCGCGGTGACCGTGGCCAGGCGGCCTTCGCGCTGGTGCAGTTCGATGCCGGCGGCGATGTCCACGTCGGACACGCCGTCGCCGTAGGTCAGGCAGAACGCTTCCTCGTCCTGCAGGTAGGGCATGACGCGCTTGAGGCGGCCGCCGGTCATCGTATCGGCGCCGGTATCGACCAGCGTGACCCGCCATGGCTCGGCGCGCGTGTTGTGCAAGGTGGTGGTGTTGGTGGCCAGGTCGCAGGTGATGTCCGACCCCATCAGGTGGTAGTTGATGAAGAAGTCCTTGATCACCTCGCCACGGTAGCCCAGGCACACGATGAAATCGTTGATGCCGTAGTGGCTGTAGATCTTCATGATGTGCCACAGCACCGGCCGGCCACCGATCTCCACCATGGGCTTGGGCCGCACCGAGGTTTCCTCGGAAATCCGGGTGCCAAGGCCGCCCGCCAGGATGACTGCCTTCATTCGAACTCCTTCCGCATCACGCTGCTTGTCCTTTGCCGGGCTGCCGGCTGCTTGCATCCCGCAGGCGCCAGGCGGCGACTGCGACGGTGGCGACGGCCCTCCCGCCGCCGTGGGGTGAGGTGGGACTGCTCAGACCGTTACGTCGTGCCGTCGCACCCCCCGGGGTGCGCCGTGGGCGACTTCGACCATGTTGGCCATGTTGGTCAGGCGATCGATGCGCTGCTGCAGCCGCGGGCTGCGCGGCAGGCCGACCATGTCCAGCAGCTGCGCCCAACGATGCGCCCAGTCGTGCCGGCGCAAGGCCTGGCTGACGTTTGTGGCACGGGCCAATTCGAGGCGCTCGCGCTGGTTGCTGAGGTCGGCCAGGAACGCGCCGACGTCCGGCGTGTTGGGTGGCATCTCGATCACCGCGTCTTCCCAGTCGAAATGCTCGGCGAACTCTACGCACTGCTGGCGCGAGCCCAGCACGATCGAACCGCCGGCCGTGCCTTCGAAATAGCGCGTGGCCAGCGCGTTCTTGCGCACGCCCTTGAAGATGCCCGTGGTGTCCACGGTGAAGTCGTAGGCGACGAAGTACTTGGCGCGCTTGATCATCGCCGCCGACTGCCCGCGATGCTCGGCCCAGTCAGTGACCGCGCCGGCCTTGAGCACGTCGTGCACGTAGAAGAAGTTGCCGTCCTGCGCGGCCAGCGCCGCCAGCTTGGTGTGCAGCTCGGGCATGCGCCGGCCCAGGCTGAGCACGTCGATGCTGCGCTGGGGGTTGGCCGGGTACGGACACGCCAGCAGCGTGTCGCAGGCGCTGGGCAGGAACGAAATCGGCGTGGAGGTGTATTTGCGCAGCGCCGGGATGCTCTCGGCGTTGAGCACGAAGACATGGTCGAACTGGTCGAGCAGCCGCAGCTCCTGCGCCTGCGCCGGGAAGCGCTCGGGCCAGCCTTCCAGCATGTAGGCGTAGGCCTTTTCCGAACGCTGGCGCCAGCCGTGCATGCGCTGCAGCGCGGTCAGCTCCAGCGGGAACTGGCACACGAACAGGAACACGTCGTAGTCGCGCGCGATGTGCACCGGCTGCGCGTTGGACAGGCCCGGCTGGCCGAATCGGCGCCAGGCCTGCGAAGTCAGGCGATGGCGCAGCTCCTTCCACAGGTAACCCACGGCTGGATTCACGCCGCGGCCGTCGGTGTGCGGCGAGGCCATCGGCGTGACGATGTCCGCGTCCTCGACCTGGTCGATGACATTCAGGAACGCGTAGGCCTGGCCATTGAACGGCTCGGGCCACGCGTTGTAGTTGGAAGACAGCAGTACCGACCGGTCGGCCATGACACATCCCTCGTCAAGCTGGGGGTTACCTGACGCACGTGGTGTCCGATGTCGGCGCGGGCTTCGGCGGCACCGTGCCGCTCAAACCCCGCGCGTGCCGGAAACATCGGTCGCCCATCGCGCAACCACACGTGTTGCAGCCGCCGGGCGGTGGCAACCGGTGTCTGTCCGGTGCGCGCGAAGGGCGCGGCATGGACAGGCGGACGGATGTCACTGCCTTGCGGCTACTTAGGCTTGAACGCAGAAGACCCGGTGAACCGGACGCACGTGACGGCTGCAGGCCCGTCGCGCTGCAGCCGCGGGGCATGGGCGGGGTGTTGCGCCCCGCGAAGCGTTAGTACAGCTTGCGCTCGGCGCTCGGCGGCGGGCTGAACTGGTACAGCCAGGTCTCACTCAGGGCACCGGTGGCGTCCTTCAGGAACAGGCGTAGGTCGATCTGGCTGCTGTCCTCCTTGTCCGGCACCACGTCGAACATCACGCGGAAGCCTTTGAGCTCGCGCAGCGGGCGGCAGGACACGGTTTCCAGCTTGCCGCCGGTGATCTGCAGGGCGGGCTCGACCTTGGCGTCGGCCTTTTCCAGCGCGGCCAGGTTGCCGCCGGTGAAATCCACCGCGAAGCGCTGCGACCAGTGGTTGCGCTTCTGCCCGACCACGCCGCCCAGGCCGGTGCGGCTGGCCACGCACACCGCTTGGGTGGGCACCATCGGCGCGGCCGAGCCCCAGTACAGCTTGTAGCCGTACAGCAGCTCGTCGCCGGCCTTGGGTTTTTCCTTCGGGCTCCAGAACGCGACGATGTTGTCGAAGGTCTCGTCGATGGTCGGGATCTCGATCAGCTGCACCGAGCCCTCGCCCCAGCCAGCCTTGGGCTCGACCCACAGGCATGGGCGCTTCTCGTAGAACACGCCATCGTCCTGGTAGTGGTCGAAGTCGCGGTCGCGCTGCAGCAGGCCGAAGCCCTTCGGGTCGGTATCGGAGAAGGCGTTGAAGCGCAGCTGCGGCGGGTTGGTCAGCGGGCGCCAGATCCACTCGCCGCTGCCGGTGTGCAGGGCCAGGCCGTCGGTGTCGTGGATTTCCGGGCGCCAGTCCCAGGCCATGCGGCGGTCGTTTTCGCCGGTCTGGTACATGCTGGTGCACGGGCCCAGACCCATACGGTCGATGGTGGTGCGCGGATACAGGGCGCAGTCGATCTCCATCACCAGCGGCTCGCCCGGGGTCAGGGCAAAGCGGTAGGCGCCGGCCACGCTGGGCGAGTCCAGTAGGCCGTACAGGACCAGGGTATCTGAATCCTTGGCCGGCTTTTCCAGGTAATAGGCGACGAAATCGGGGAATTCCTCCGGCTTGCCGCTACCGGTATCGATCGCCAGGCCGCGCGCGGACTGGCCGTACTGGCCTTCCTTGCCCACCGCGCGGAAATAGCTGGCGCCCAGGAACGCGGCGAAATCGCGGTTGGGATCGGCCTTGGTGTTCAGGCGGAAACCGGCAAAGCCCAGCGACTCGGGCAGCTTGGCCTTGCCCAGGCCGCTCTTGCCATAGTCGAACATGCCGGCGTTGTACTTGATCTCGCGCGCCTGGCCGTCGGCGACCTCGTGCATGGTCACCGGCTTCTTGAAGTACAGGCCCATGTGGAAGAACTGGGCCAGGAATTCATCGTCCTGGCCGGTCCACAGCGCGTGGTCCTTGCGATAGGCAATCGCCTGGTACTGGTCCCAGGTCAGCCCATCCAGCGCCGCCGGCAGCGGGCCGCCGTGGGCTTTGTAAGGCTTGCCGGCCAGCGCCCGCGCCTGGCCCTTCAAGCTGGCGTAGTCGAACGGCTGGGCCGGCCCGAACACCAGGTTGGACTTGCCCGCGCGGGCCGCCGCGAAGGCCGGCTCGGACAGCAGCAGGGCGGGCGGCAGGCCAAGGGCGGCGAGCGTGCCGGCGGCTTGGGTCAGGAACTGGCGTCGGATCATGGGCGGGCACGGCATCTGGGTGGTGGCAAGCGGTGCATCCTAGCCAAGCCGGGCCCGTGGCGGGGTGACTTCGCCGACAGTGCCCTGTGCGGCCTTGGTCCGATCTGCGAAAATGCGCCGTTGCCGCCGGAGCCCGCGCGTTTGGAGACGCGTTGCCGCCTGCGCAGTTTTGCCTGTTACGCGTAAAAGCTGAACAGGCAAATGCGGTGTGTATCGCGATTTAACATTTCCGCGACGGGGCAGGTGCGATACCGCCCGGTCGGGGATGACATCAACAGGTATCTGAATGCGGAAACGGTTGGCCCGCGTCGAGTGGGAGCGTTGGCGACTGCCCTTCATCGGGGTGGCGGTGCTGTTGATCGTGGTGGCGCCGTCGATGCTGCGCCAGCAGCTGCAGGACCAGACCCTGGCCGCGGCTGACCTGGTCTCGCACACCCGCCAGGTCCAGGCCGAACTGAGCGCGATGAACGTGGAGATCCGCGAGGTCGAGCAGTCCGCGATCCTGGTCAGCCTGGGCGTGCCGGTCGAGCGCCTGCGTGCCCGTGTGGAGAAGGCCGACGGCGTGATCGGGCCGATGCTCCAGAGCGTGATGCGCCTGACCCGTGACTCGCCCGACCAGCAGATCCGCCTGGGCCAGCTGAAGGAAGTGCTGGAGCGGCGCGTGGCCATCGCCCACCAGCTGCTCGAAGCCGCGCCGGCCGAGCGCGATGCGCTGGTCAAGGAGCTGGGCACCAAGTACGCGATCCTGCCGTTGATGCGGGAGTTGCAGGGCGCCGAGCAGCGTTTCGCGGCCGATCGCATCGCCGAATCGGCCCGCACCCGTCGCCTGGCCAGCTGGGTGGGCTGGGGCGGCCTGCTGGTGCAGTTGCTGCTGCTGACCGCGGTGACCGCGGTGCTGGGCCGGCAGATCGCCCATCGCCTGCGCGCCGAGACCCGGGCCACCCGGATCTCCGAACGCTCGGCGGCGGTGCTGCAGTCGGTGCGCGAGCCGATCGTGCTGCTCGATGGCGACCAGCAGGTGCTGATGCACAACGCGGCCTTCGCCGAGCTGTACGGCCTGGAGGAAGACACCCGGTATCCGCTCGGCCTGAGCGAGATCAGCGAAGGCTGGGATGACGAAGTGGTGCGGCAGCGCCTGACCGACGTGTTCTCGCGCGGCCGCGAGCTGTGGGACTACGAGGTCCAGCAGGAAACCGCCGGCGGCGTGCCACGCGTGCTGCTGCTCAACGCGCGGCGCATGTCGCTGCCCGATCGCGACGACGAAGCGGTGCTGATGACGGTCAGCGACGTGACCACGCAGAAGACCAGCCAGCAACGCATCATCGACCTCAACCGGCAGCTGGAAGGCAAGATCGAGCAGGTCTCGGACGTCAACCGCGAGCTGGAAGCCTTCAGCTACTCGGTCTCGCACGATTTGCGCGCGCCGCTGCGTCACGTGTCCGGCTTCTCCGACAAGCTCGCCCGCCACCTGGGCGACGCTGCCGACGAACGCAGCCGCCACTATCTGACGGTGATCGGCGACTCGGCCCGGCGCATGTCCTCGCTGATCGACGACCTGCTGGTCTACTCGCGCCTGGGTCGCAGTGCGCTGCGCCTGCAGGCGGTGGACATGCAGTCGCTGGTGGCCGAAACCCGCTCGATGCTCGATGCCAACGTCAGCGCCGACAAGCATGCCCTGCCGCTGCGCGTGGACTGGGACATCCAGCCGCTGCCCATCCTGGTGGGCGACGAGAACATGCTGCGCCAGGTCTGGCAGAACCTGCTGGGCAACGCGGTCAAGTACAGCGGCAAGCGCGAGGTCGCGCAGATCCAGGTGGGCTACGCGCTGGAAGGCGATGGCGAGCACCATTTCTGGGTCAAGGACAACGGCGCCGGCTTCGACATGGCCTACGCCAGCAAGCTCTTCGGCGTGTTCCAGCGCCTTCACAAGGCCAGCGATTACGCCGGCACCGGCATCGGCCTGGCCAGCGTGCGCCGGGTGCTGTCGCGCCACGGCGGCCGGGTCTGGGCCGAGGCCGAGCCCGAGCAGGGCGCCACGTTCCATTTCGTCATTCCCGCGTCCCAGGACAGCGGCCTCGATCGCCGCCACCTTTCACCTTCAGAGTTCAACGCATGAGCCCCATCCGCACCATCCTGCTGGCAGAAGACAGCATCGCCGACGCCGAAATGGCCATCGATGCACTGCGCGAGGCCAACCTGGCCAACCCCATCGTCCACGTCGAGGACGGCGTTGAGGCGATGGATTACCTGCTGCGCCGCGGCGCCTATGCCGATCGCGCAGAAGGCCTGCCGGCGGTGCTGCTGCTGGACATCAAGATGCCGCGCATGGATGGCATGGAGGTGCTGCGCACCATTCGCGAGAGCGCGGAGCTCAAGACTCTGCCGGTGGTGATCCTGTCGTCCTCGCGCGAAGAGAGCGACCTGGTCCGCAGCTGGGACCTGGGTGCCAATGCCTACGTGGTCAAGCCGGTGGACATCGACCAGTTCTTCACCGCGGTCAAGACGCTGGGGACCTTCTGGGCGGTGTTCAACGAAGCGCCGGGCCAGGACTGAACCCAGATGCCGCAAAGCGCCACGCCGATCGGTCCCGTGCGCGTCCTGCTGGTCGAGGACTCGCCCGAAGACGCCGAACTGACCTCCGAACAGCTGCTGGATGCTGGGCTTGAGGCCGAGTTCCAGCGCGTCGATTCGGAGGCCGAGCTGGTGCAGGCGCTGGCGCAGTTCAAGCCGGACCTGGTGCTGTCGGACCTGAGCATGCCCGGCTTTTCCGGCTACGACGCGCTCAAGGCGGTCCGGGCGCAGGAGCCGCCGGTGCCTTTCATCTTCGTCTCCGGGACGATGGGCGAGGACACCGCGGTGCAGGCGCTGCGCGACGGCGCGGCCGACTACATCCTCAAGGACAAGACCGCGCGCCTGCCCGCGGCCGCCGCGCGCGCGATCCGCGAATCGCGCGGCCAGCGCGAGCGTGAGCGCGTGGAGAAGGAGCTGCTGCGTTCGCAGCGCCTGGACTCGATGGCGATGCTGGCCGCCGGCCTGAGCCACGACCTGCGCAACATCTTGCAGCCGCTGCTGATCGTGCCGGACCTGCTGGCCATCCACAGTGACAACCCCAAGATCCACAAGCTGGGCGAGGTGATCGCCGAGTCCGGCCGCCGTGGCCACGAGATGGCCGAATCGATGCTGTCCTTCGTCCGTGGCGCGCGCAAGGCACGCGAGCCGGTGTCGGTGGGCGAGTTGTTCCAGGCCGTGCAGGTGCTGCTGCAGGGCAGCCTGCCGGACAAGGTGACGCTGGACCTGCAGCCGCCGGCCACGCCGATGGAGATCGACGCCAACTACGTCGAGCTGCAGCAAGTGCTGATCAACCTGTGCCTCAACGGCATCCAGGCGATGCCGGCGGGCGGCACCCTGACCCTGTCGGCCAAGCCGGTCGAAGACGCGGCGGGCGCCGGGGTCTGCATGTGCGTGGCCGACCAGGGCATCGGCATGGACGAGAAGGTGCGCAAGCAGCTGTTCACGCCGTTCTTCACCACCAAGGAAGACGGCACCGGCCTGGGCCTGATGTCGTGCCTGCGCATCGTCGAGCAGTACCAGGGCCGGATCGACGTGGACAGCACGCCGGGCGTGGGCACCACCTTCGCCATCACCCTGCCGATGCTGGAGTCCGGCGCCGCCCCACTACCGGCGCCTGCCGCGCCTGGCCAAGGCCAGCGGATCCTGCTGGTCGATGGCGATTCCACGCGCCAGACGCTGTTGAGCACCGCGCTGGAAAGCCAGGGGTATCGCCCCAGCCGCGCACCGGACGGCGCATACGCGCTGCGTGCATCGGTGATCGACGGGATGCCGGAGCTGTTCGTGATCGACAGCGATTTCGTGCTGCTGCCGGCCGTCACCCTGGTGCGCGCGCTGGCCCAGCGCGGCTATCGCGGTCCGGTGATCCTGCTGCAGGACCCGGTCAAGCCGTTCGACGTGGCCGAGCTGCCCGAGTCGGTACCGGTCTACCTGCTCGACAAGCCGCTGGAGATGGGCCAGGTGTTCGAAGCGGTCGCCGACGCCTTGGCAAGCGGCACGCTCTGAGCGGCGCGCGTGAACGACAAACCCTTCGCCCCGTCCTGCGAGCGCAACCGCGATCCGATCCTGGAAGTGCTCCAGCCGGCATTGCGTGATGCGCGCAGCGTGCTGGAGATCGGCAGCGGCACCGGCCAGCACGCCGTGCATTTCGCTGCGGCGCTGCCGCAGCTGACCTGGCAGACCAGCGAACGCGCCGAGCATCTGCCCGGCATCGTGCAGTGGCTGGATGAGGCGGCGCTGCCCAACACACCGGCACCGATCCCGCTGGATGTCGCCGATGGCCCGTGGCCGCAGGCGCGCTTCGATGCGGTGTTCACCGCCAACACGCTGCATATCATGGGCTGGCCGCAGGTGCAGGCGTTTTTCGCGGGCGTCGATGGTGTGCTGGGCGAGGCCGGCACGTTGGCGGTGTACGGGCCGTTCAACTACGGCGGTGCGTATACCAGCGAGAGCAATGCGCAGTTCGATGACTGGTTGAAGGCGCGCGATCCGGTCAGCGCGATCCGCGACTTTGAAACGGTGGATGCGCTGGCGCGGGGGATCGGGTTGCGGCTGGCGCAGGATCATGCGATGCCGGCGAATAATCGGTTGGTGGTGTGGCGGCGCGGTTAGCTCTTTTAGATTCCTCGTCTTGAAGCAAAGGCTTTCGTGCGGCTTCGCCGCCCGACCTACTTTCTTGCTCGTGCAAGAAAGGTAGGCAAAGAACACGCCTCCGGGCGGCACGCCTGCGCTTTGCGCAGGTCCGCTGCGGGCCGAGGGATTTTTCTACGGGACATCCATGTCCCGTAGAAAAACGACGTGCATCCGTGCACGTCGCCCTGCGGGTCTTGGCCTCGCCCCTTCGCCGTGCCTCACGAAGGGTTTGAAAGCCGAAGCCGAAGCCGAAGCCGAAGCCGAAGCCGAAGCCGAAGCCGAAGCCAAAAGCCAGAAGCCGGGACCTCCGTGCTTGCGTGTTGGTCTGTCTGCTTACAATCGGACGTTGGTACCGGCAGCAAGGGAGTGGGCGCATGCGTCGCAGCATGGCGGGATTCGTAGCGGCACTGATCGTGTGTGGCGCGCAGGCGCAGCAGCCTGCTGCGGAAGTGGGGGCGCCCAGTGAGGCGGATCGCGCGACTTATGCGAGCTGCATGACGCAGCTGCGCGATGGTGCTTCCGCCATTGAGCCTGCGGCGTTCGATCGCTTCATGGCCGGCATCGTGCCGGACATGAGCGTGCTGCCACTGTTGGACAGCCAGCCCGAGTTTTCCACGCCGATCTGGGATTACCTGGCGCCGCTGGTTGATGGCCAGCGCATTGCCGATGGCCAGGCGTTGCTGGTCGAGCACGCCGACACGTTCGCCCGCGTCGCCCAGTCCAGTGGCGTCGATGCGGCGACCGTGGCGGCGGTGTGGGGCGTGGAAAGCGATTATGGCCGCGTGCAGGGTAAGCGGCCGCTGTTGGTGTCGCTGTCTACCCTGAGCTGCTTTGGCCGGCGCCAGGCGTTCTTCCGCGGCGAGTTGATGTCGACGCTGGCGCTGCTGCAGTCCGGCGATCTCACGACCGATGGCCTCACCGGCTCGTGGGCAGGGGCCTTTGGGCAAACGCAATTCATGCCCAGCACCTACCAGCGCATCGCGGTGGATGGCGATGGCGATGGCCGCCGCGACCTGGTCCATAGCGTGCCCGATGCGCTGGCGTCCACCGCCAACTATCTGGATCGCGCCGGTTGGCAGAGTGGCCAGCCGTGGGGGTATGAGGTGACGCTGCCGGCGGGCTTCGATGCCACGCAGGCTGGGCGCAAGGCCAAGCGCCCGCTGCGCGAGTGGGTGGCGCGCGGAATCACGCGCGTGGACGGCACGCGGATCGAGGCCAGCGAGACGCCGGCGGCGGTGCTGCTGCCGGCGGGCGTGGGCGGGCCGGCGTTCCTGGTGTTCCGCAACTTCGATGCGATCTACAGCTACAACGCCGCCGAGAGCTATGCACTGGCGATCGCGCTGTTGTCCGATCGCCTGCGCGGCGGCGGTCCGCTGGTCGCGCGCTGGCCCACCGATGACCTGCCGTTGGACCGCGCCGACCGCAAGGTCCTGCAGACCCTGCTGCTCGCGCGTGGCCATGCCATTGGTGCGCCCGATGGCTTGCTGGGCACGCTGACCCGACGCGCCATCGCCGCCGAACAACAGCGCCTGGGCCTGCTGCCGGTCGATGGTCGCGCCGGGCAGAAGATCCTCGCCGCGCTGCGCGCGGAAGGTCCGCCCGTGGCCCTGCCGGATGCAACGCCCGCGGCCGCCCCGCCCGTGGCCACGCCATGACCGCCAGCGCGTCGCGCAACGCCGGCATCGACGCGCTGCGAGGGGTCTCGATCCTGCTGGTGCTGATCCACCATCTCGCATTACGCATCCCGTTGCGCGATACCGCGTTGGCCGATTGGCTGCCGCGCCGCCTGTTGAGCGCGCTGAGCTACAACGGCTATGAAGCGGTCTTCGTGTTCTTCGTGATCTCCGGCTTCCTGATCACCTGGCACGCGCTGCAGCGGGCGTCGTCGCTGGCGCAGCTCGACGTGCGCGCGTTCTACGTGCGCCGGATCGCGCGCATCGTGCCGCCGCTCGCCTTGCTGCTGGTGGTGCTGTCGGCGATGCACCTGCTGGGCGTGCCGCAGTACGTGATCGAGCGCGACGACCAGTCGCTGCCGGGCGCATTGACCGCTGCGCTGACCTTCACCCTCAACGCCTACGAAGGCCGCACCGGCTGGCTGCCCGGCGGCTGGGACGTGCTGTGGTCGCTGTCGATCGAGGAAGTGTTCTACCTGGGTTTTCCGCTGCTGTGCCTGTTGTTGCGTCGGCGCGCATGGCTGGTGGTGGCGCTTGCGTTGTTGTGGCTGAGCCTGCCGCTAACGCGCGCCGCACTGGAGGGCAACGAGATCTGGCAGGAGAAGGCGTATCTGCCCGGCTTTTCCGCCATCGCCATCGGCGCGCTGACCGCGCTGGCGGTTCAGCGTTGGCGTATTCCCGCCTCGACCGCCGCATGGCTGCGCGTGGCCGGCGTGATCGGCCTGCTCGCGGTGCTGCTGTGCGGGCGCGAGTTGTGGGCGTCGCTGGGCAACGGCTACATGCTGGTGCTCACCGGCGCGAGTGCAATGCTGGTGGCCGGCCTGCACGCGATGCCGTCGCGGACGTCGTGGCGCGCGCTGGCCTGGCTGCGCAGTGCGGGGCGCCTGAGCTACGAGCTGTACCTCACCCACATGTTCGTGGTGTTCGCGCTGGTGGGCCTGTATCGCGCCTGGGGCAGCGATGTACGTCAAGGCGCGTGGTGGTATCTGGTACTCCTGCCGCTGTGCATGTTGCTGGCGCAACTCTTTGCGCGTGGATGGACGCTGCCGGCCGAGCGCTGGGTCAAGCGGCGCTGGTTGCGGAGCGATGCGAGCGCAGCGTCGGCGCCGTTGCCGACACGCTGATCGCACGCCTTCGCGACACACCGCCAGCGGCTGTGCCAGCATCGGCCCATGCCGACTTTCTCCCTGCAACAGGTCACCCGCCGCTACGGGCCGGCCATCGCGCTGGATCGCGTGGATCTGGACATCGCCACCGGGCGCACCACCGCCCTGATCGGCCCCAGTGGCGCGGGCAAGTCCAGCGTGCTGCGGATGCTGGTCGGGCTGGAATGGCCCGACAGCGGCCAGGTGTTGTTCGAAGGCGTGCCGCTGCAGCGCAAGACCCTGCTGGAACAGCGCCGCCGCATCGGCTACGTCATCCAGGAAGGTGGCCTGTTCCCGCACTTGAGCGTGCGCGACAACGCCGCGTTGCTGGCGCGTACCTTGGGCTGGACGCGTGAACGGATCGACGCGCGCCTGGGCGAGCTTGCGCAGCTATGCCAGCTACCGATGGAGCTGCTGGCGCGCTTTCCGGCCGAACTCTCCGGCGGCCAGCGCCAGCGCGTGGGCCTGATCCGCGCGCTGATGCTCGATCCGCCGGTACTGCTGCTGGACGAACCGCTGGGCGCGCTGGACCCGATCGTGCGCCACGAGCTGCAGACCCAGATGCGCGCGCTCATCGCGCAGTTGAACAAGACCGTGGTGCTGGTGACCCACGACGTGGCCGAGGCCGCGTACCTGGCCGACACGCTGGTGCTGATGCGCGCCGGCCGCGTGCTGCAGCAGGGCACGGTGCGTGAACTGCAGGACGCGCCGGTGGAGGACTTCGTCACCCGTTTCTTCACCGCGCAACGCACCCTGGACGATGCAGCATGAGGGCGCGTGTCCTGCGCGTATGGCTGCTGTGCCTGATCGCGTCGATCGGGTTACCCGCGTTCGCCGCGGAGACGGCCACGGTCGGCTCCAAGAACTTCACCGAGGCGGTGATTCTGGGAGAACTCGCCGTTGGCCAGGCGCGCAAGTCGGGCGTGGAGGTGACCCACAAGCGCCAGCTCGGCGGCACGCGCATCCTCTGGCGCGCGCTGGAGGAAGGCGACATCGACGCGTATGCCGAATACACCGGCACGCTGAAGCAGGAGCTGTTGCAGCAACCCGATGCCGATCCGGCGCAGGTCACCGCGGCGCTGGCGCAGCACGGTTTGGCCATGACCGGCTCGCTGGGCTTCCAGAACACCTACGCCTTCGGCATGCGCAAACAACGCGCGCAGCAGCTCGGTATCCGCACGCTGAGCGACTTGGCCCGCCATCCCGATCTCAAGCTCGGCCTGAGCAACGAATTCCTGCAGCGTGCCGATGGCTGGCCCGGCGTGCGCGGCGCCTACGGCCTGCCACAGCAGCCCAACGGGCTGGATCACGACCTGGCGTATCGCGCGCTGCAAAGCGGCGCGATCGATGTGACCGATCTCTACAGCACCGATGCGGAGATCCCGGCCTACGACCTGGTCGTCCTGGACGACGATCGGCGTTACTTCCCGGATTACCAGGCCGTGTTCCTGTATCGGCAGGACCTGGCGCAGCGTGCGCCAGGCTTCGTGCAGGCCCTGCAGCAACTACAGGGCCGTATCGACGCAGCAACCATGCAGCGCCTCAACGCGCAGGTGAAGCTAGAACACCAGAGCGAAAGCCAGGCCGCCGCCGCGTGGCTGGGCGTGGACGCTCCCCAGGGCAGCGGACGTACTGCGCGTATCGTGCAGCGCACGCTGGAACATCTTGCGTTGGTCGGCGTGTCGCTCGGCCTGGCGCTGATCGTCGCCGTGCCGCTGGGCATCTTCGCCGCGCGCCGTCCACGCCTCGGGCAGGTGGTGCTGTCGCTGACCGGCGTGCTGCAGACGCTGCCGTCGCTGGCGGTGTTCGTCTTCATGATCCCGATCTTCGGCATCGGCGCGAAGCCGGCGATCGCAGCGCTATTCCTGTATTCGCTGCTGCCGATCGTGCGCAACACCCATGCCGGCCTGACCGGCATCCCGCGCGACCTGCGCGAAACCGCCGCCGCCATCGGCCTGCCGCCACGCACCCGCCTGTGGCGCGTCGAACTGCCGCTGGCCTTGCGCACGATCCTGGCCGGCATCAAGACCGCCGCGGTGATCAACGTCGGCACCGCCACGCTGGGCGCATTGATCGGCGCGGGCGGTTACGGCCAGCCGATCCTGACGGGCATACGTCTGGACAATATCGGGATGATCCTCGAAGGCGCCGTGCCGGCGGCGGTGCTGGCGCTGCTGGTGCAAGGGGTGTTCGAGGTATTCGAACGGGTGATGACCCCGAGGGGATTGCGGCTCGCCGCACGGGCATAGGGTTTGCGGTTGCTTTTGCTTTGCCTCCGCTGTTGCTCCGGATTTTTCGAGCCGTAAAGCGAGCCGAGCACCGCAGGAGAAAACGGCCGCAGAGGCGCCCTTGTTTGAGCGTAGCGAGTTTGGGCGCCGTGCCGTTTTCTCCGAGGAGCACAGGGCACCGCCGCAACGCGGCGGCGAGTGTTTTCAATCCCCTTTTTGGGACCGGCGAAGACGGTTTTGCCTACTTTTGCCAAGACAAAAGTAGGGCGTGCCGCGCAGCGGCGCGAAAGCTCTGCAATTGACTTTGTCTTTTGCCTTTTCTCGAACTAGTAGCAAGAGCCAAAGCAGAGCTTTCACGTCGCTTCGCGACGCGAGCCACTTTTGTCTTGGCAAAAGTAGCCAAAACCGCCAGCGCCTGACGCGATCCGCCGCTGCGCGACGGTACCCTGAGCTCCTCGCCTGAAATGGCACGGCGCGCGAACTCGCTACGCTCAAACACCCGCGCCTCTGTGGCCATTTCAGCCTGCGGTGCTCGGCTCGCTTTGAAGGCGCTGAAGATCGAAAGCTGAGCAACAGCAACAGCAACAGCAACAGCAACAGCAACAGCAACAGCAATAACAATAACAGCACCAGCCAGAGCAGCAGCTAAGCGTCTGCCGCGATCTTTACCACTTGCACAATCTGCTCAGCCCGCACCCCCACCATTGGCGCCAGCCGAACACCCCAGGGTCGCGGCGAACACGCAATCCCATGCGCTGAGAAGGCCACGATCAACGCTTCCAATCGATCCACCGGCACCCGCAATCCCGTGATATGCGGCGCGTGCCCGATCGTCTTCCAATCCGACATGCCACACGCATCCAATGCGGCATCGAGTGCACCTGTGATCTCACCCAGGGACGCCGCGATCCGTGCCGGCTGCCATGCGTGCAATTGCGCCAGTCCACCGTGCGTCATCGCCAGGCGCAGCGGATCGGCGATCCCACCGGCATCGAAGCGCCGTGCGCCATGTCGATACGACGGCATTGCCTCCAAAGGAAACGCCCAGTCTGGTCCCGGATCACGCGCGACCCAGTGATGTTCCAGCGGGATGCCCGAATCGCGCCAGCGCGGCGAAGCCCACAGCCAGGACAGCCCCATCGTGCCCATCAGCCATTTGTATCCCACAGACACCACGAAGTCCGGTCGCCAGCGCGCGAGGTCCATTGGTAGCACGCCCAGGCTCTGGCTCAGGTCCAGCACCAAGGCAGCACCACGCGCGTGGACCGCATCGGCGATGGCGTCCAGGTGGAGCAGTCGGCCGTCGTGCCAGTCGCAGTGCGACAGCGTGGCGATGGCCAGCCGCGGCGTGTCGGCGATCGTGCGCAGTACCGCGTCGGTCAGCGATTCACCGGCACGCGGTTGCGCGGCCACCACCTGGGCACCGACGTCGACACAGCGCTGCTGCCAGACCAGCAGGTTGGAGGGGAACTGGCCGTCCAGCACCAGCACCGCATCGCCGCGCTGCGGCGGCAGGTTGTGGGCCGCGACCGCCAGTCCGTGCGCGGCCGAAGGCACCATCGCCAGCCCATCTACGTCATCGTTGAACAGCACTTGCGCGGCCAAGGTGCGGGTGGCCTCGATGCTGTCCAGCCACTCCGCATACGGCAGCCACCCCGGCGTCGCTTCGGCGTCGATGAGCGCATGCGCGGCAGCTTGCAGGTGCTGCAGCCGCGGGCTGCGCGCAGCGCCATCCAAGTAAAGCCCAACGGCGGGCAGGACGAAAGCGGTGTGGCGTTGCTCCCACTGAACAGGGGTCGGATACAGGCGGGCGTCGGGCATGCGCGCAGCTTAGCGTTGCGTGAAATCGGCGGGCCTAACAGAGCGTTCACCGTCAGTGCCTAGCATTGGCCCATGCACGCCATCTCCCCCACGGACGCGCGACCGGATCTCGCCGCACGTTCGGACCAGCTGCTGGCCCAGTTCACGACCATGCGCGCCCTGACCGCGCGGCTGGCCGCGCCCCTCAGCGCGGAGGACGCGATGGTGCAGAGCATGGACGATGCGAGTCCGGCCAAATGGCACTTGGCGCATACCACCTGGTTCTTCGAGCGCTTCATCCTGGCGACCGATGCGCGTTATCGCGCGTTCGATCCGACCTGGGACTATCTGTTCAACAGCTACTACAACAGCGTCGGCCCGATGCATGCGCGGCCGCGGCGTGGCGTGCTGTCGCGCCCATCGCTGGAGCAGGTGCGCGCCTACCGTGCGGCGGTGGAAGACGCGCTCTGCGAGCGACTGCAGCGACATGCGCTGCATGCCCAAGCGCTGGACATCCTGCAGCTCGGCATCCAGCACGAACAGCAGCACCAGGAGCTGCTGCTCACCGACATCCGCCATGCGCTGTGGAGCAATCCGCTGCAGCCGGCGTACCGCGGCGATCTGGTGGCCACGCACGCAGGCCCATCTGCGCTGCGCTGGATCGCGCGCGACGAGCAGATCGTCCAGCTCGGCGCCGATGCCTGGCCGCAGGTGCAGGCCTTCGCCTACGACAACGAATCGCCGCGCCATCGCACCTTGGTCGGGGCGCATGCGCTGGCCAGCCGGCCGGTGAGCAATGCCGAATTTGCGGCCTTCGTCGAGGCCGGAGGCTATCGCGAGCCCGCGCACTGGCTCAGTGACGGCTGGGCCGCGGTGCGGGCGCGCGACTGGCAGCGGCCGCTGTACTGGCATGAAGACGGCGCGCGCGAATTCACCCTGGGTGGCTGGCGCGAACGTGATCCGGACGCGCCGGCCAGCGGCCTGAGCCTGTTCGAAGCCGATGCATTCGCGCGCTGGGCTGGCGCACGCCTGCCGACCGAGGCCGAGTGGGAGCTGGCCGCGGCCGGCGTTCCGATGGACGGCAATTTTGTCGAAGACGATGCGTTGCATCCGCGCTCCAGTGCCGCCGCAGAGACCGGCTTCGAGAAACTGTTCGGCGATGTCTGGGAATGGACCGGCAGCGCCTATCTGCCGTATCCCGGCTTCGCGCCGTGGCCGGGATCGCTGGGCGAATACAACGGCAAATTCATGAACGCGCAATGGGTGCTGCGCGGCGGCAGCTGCGCCACCTCACGCACGCACATCCGTGCCACGTACCGCAATTTCTTCCCCTCCGATGCGCGCTGGCAGTTCGCCGGCGTGCGCCTTGCCAAGGACCTGCCTTGAACGCTGCCGCCTGCGCCCTGCTGCGTGCCCGTGACGCGCTGACCGACCTGCGCCCTCAGCCGGACGACATCACCGCCGACGCCATCGCCGGCCTGTCGCGAACGCCGCGCACGCTGCCGTCCAAGTATTTCTACGATGCCGAAGGCTCGCGCCTGTTCGAAGCGATCACGCGCGTGCCGGAGTACTACCTCACCCGCACCGAGCTGGCCCTGCTGGAAGCGCAGCTGCCGTCCATCGCGCAGGCGATCGGCCCGGGCGCACACGTGGTCGAGTACGGCAGTGGCAGCGGGCGCAAGACCGAATTGCTGCTGGAGCACCTGCGCGATCCGGTGGCGTACACGCCGGTGGAGATCTCGCGCACGGCGGTGCTCGACGCCACCGCGCGGCTGTCGCAGCATTTTCCGCAGATCGAGATGCTGCCGGTCTGTGCGGACTTCACCAAACCGCTGGATCTGCCCGAGAGCACACAGCGGGCGCAGCGCACGGTGATGTTCTTCCCGGGCTCGACCCTGGGCAATTTCACCAATGACGACGCGGTGCATCTGCTCGATGCCATGCGCCAGACCATGGGCGAGGGCGGCTGCGCACTGATCGGCATCGACCTGGACAAGGACGATGCGCTGATCGAGGCGGCGTACAACGATGCGGCCGGCGTCACCGCCGCGTTCACCCTGAATCTGCTGGCACGGCTCAATCGCGAGATCGGCAGCGACTTCGACCTGGACGGCTTCCGCCATCGTGCGGTGTATGCGCGTAAGCGGCTGCGCATCGAGACCTTCTTGGTCAGTCAGCGGGGGCAGACCGTCCATGTGGGCGACCGGGCATTCTCCTTCGACGATGGCGAAGCGATCCAGGTCGAATACAGCCACAAGTACACCGACGCGCGCTTCGCTGAACTCGCCGCGCGCGCCGGCCTGAAGATCACCCACGGCTGGAACGACGCGCGCGACTGGTTCGGCCTGCGCCTGCTGCAACCGGCATGATGCATCTGTGCGAAAGCATCGAGCACACCCTGCTGCGGCTGCTGGCCGCGCGTGCGGGCGATGCCTCGATCTGCCCCTCCGAGGTGGCCCGCACGCTCGATGGCGATAGCGAAACCTGGCGTGGGCTGATGCCTTCGATCCGCATCGTGGCCGCACGCCTGGCCCAGTCCGAGGTGATCGAGGTGACCCAGCGCGGGCACGCGGTGGACATCGCCCAGGCGCACGGGCCGGTGCGCCTGAAGCGCGGGAAGGGTTTCGATGAGGCTTACGCAGAAGGCCTGGCCGTCATCGCGGGCCGGTAGCGAACGCACGCGCTGAGCGGGCGTGCGTTCTGCCCGCCTTCTTCAGGCGGCTTGCACGATCGGGATCGCCTTCGGGTTGCGCCACTGCGCCAGCAACTGCGCTTCGCGCGCCTTGGCGTCGTACAGGTGCCGCTCCTTGACGTGACCGTAGCCGCGGATCTGTTCCGGGATACTGGCGATCTGCACGGCCAGCGACAGGCGGTCGGCGTCCAGCGCATCGAGCAGTTCGCCCACCGTGGCTCGATAATCATCGATCAACTGGCGCTCCATGCGGCGCTCGGCGGTGCGGCCGAAGACATCGAACGTGCCGCCGCGCAGGAACTTCAGTCTCGCCAGCAGCCCGAACGCGCGCAGCATCCACGGGCCGTAAGCGCGCTTGGTCAGCTCACCCGTGTCGTTCTTCTTGGCCAGCAGCGGCGGGGCGAGATGGAACTGGATCGCGTAGTCGCCCTCGAACTGTTGCTCCAGCTGGCGCTTGAACGCGCCGTTGGTATAGAGCCGCGCGACTTCGTACTCGTCCTTGTAGGCCATCAGCTTGAACAGGTAACGGGCCGCGGCCTCGGTCAGCGCGGTGGAGCCGGGCGCCTTGGCGCTTTCGGCCTCGCGCACCTGCGCGACGAAATCGGTGTAGCGCTTCGCGTAAGCGGCGTCCTGGTACTCGTTGAGGAAGGCACTACGCCGGGCGATGGCTTCGTCCAGCGTGCGCGACAGGCGCGCATCGTCCAGCGGCAGCAGCACCACGCCGTCAGCGGTGGTCGCGGTGGTGTCGGGCAGGCCGCGCACGCTGCGCGCGTTGTCGGGATTGCGCGGTGCGCTAGTGGCGCCCCATTCGGTGCCTTCCCAGTCGCCTGGCGGCAACACGCGCAGGTTGTGCGGCAGATGTTCCTCGCGCGTTTCGGTGTTGGAGACCAGGCCAGCGGCCTGTTGCACGGCCGGCAGGTCGATCGCGGCCAGGCGGCCCCATGCGAACGCCGTGCGATTCATCTCGATCGCCGCACCGTTGAGTTCGATCGCCCGCATCAGCGCATCGAACGAGATCGGCACCAGCCCTTGCTGCCAGGCATAGCCGAGCATGAAGAGATTGGTGGCGATCGCATCGCCCAGCAGCGCGGTCGCCAGTTGCGTGGCATCGAGCAGCAGCGGATCGCGTCCGCCTAACGCCACGCGCACGCCGGCGACGATCTCCGCGGTCGGGAACTGCATGTCCGGGTGGGTGGTGAAGGTGCCGGGCATCGCTTCGTAGGTGTTGAGCACCACCTGCGCGCGCTCGCCGCGGACCTTGGACAGCACCCAGTAATCGTTGACCACCACCATGTCGCAGCCCAGCACCAAATCGGCATCGCCCGCGGCGATGCGCACGGCGTGGATGTCCTCCGGCGTGCGCGCGATGCGGATATGCGTGGTCACCGCGCCGCCCTTCTGGGCGAGGCCGGTCTGGTCGAGCACGCTCGCCCCCTTGCCTTCCAGGTGGCCGGCCATGCCGAGCAGCGCGCCGATGGTCACCACACCGGTGCCGCCGACGCCGGTGATCAGGATGTTCCAGGGCGTGTGCAGCTCGGACTTGAACGCCGGCGCCGGCAGGTGGTCCAGCAATGTGGCCGCATCACTTTTCTTGCCCTTGCGCGGCTTGCCGCCGTGCACGGTGACGAAGCTCGGGCAGAAGCCATTCACGCACGAATAGTCCTTGTTGCAGTTGGACTGGTCGATGCTGCGCTTGCGGCCGAACTCGGTTTCCTTCGGCAGCACCGACACGCAGAAGCTTTTCTCGCCGCAATCGCCGCAGCCTTCGCACACCAGTGAGTTGATCAGCACGCGCTTGGGAGGATCGACCAGCTTGCCGCGTTTGCGACGACGACGCTTCTCGGTGGCACAGGTCTGGTCGTAGATCAGGATTGACACGCCTTGAACCTTGCGCAGCGCTTCCTGCACCGCGTCCAGTTCGCTGCGATCGTGGAATTCGGTCTCGCTGGGGAACAGGTCGCGCCGGCGCGACCACTTGGTGATGTCGTCGGACACCAGCACGATGGTGTGTACGCCTTCGGCGCGCATCTGCGCGGCGATGTCCGGCACGGTCAGCGTGCCATCGACCGGCTGGCCACCGGTCATCGCGACCGCGTCGTTGTAGAGGATCTTGTAGGTGATATTGACGCCCGTGGCGATGGACTGGCGGATCGCCAGCGAGCCGCTGTGGAAATAGGTGCCGTCGCCCAGGTTTTGGAAGACATGCGGCGTCTCGGTAAACGGCGCTTGCCCGGACCAGGTCACACCTTCGCCTCCCATGTGGGTGAACGTGTCGGTATTGCGATCCATCCACGTCACCATGTAATGGCAACCAATGCCGCCCATCGCGCGCGCGCCCTCGGGCACGACAGTGGAAGTGTTGTGCGGGCAGCCGCTGCAGTAATGCGGTACGCGCGGGAAGCTGGCGCGCGGCAGTGCCATTTCGGCCTCTTTCGCTTCCATCCAGCGCAGGCGCTGCTCGATGGATTCGGTATTGGCAAAACGCTGGATGCGCGCGCCGATCACACCGGCAATCGTCGCCGGCGTGAGTTCGCCGGTCGACGGCAGGATCCACGCGCCGGCTTCGTCGTACTTGCCGACGATGCTCGGTCGCGCGCCAGCATTGGCCGGCCAGTTGTAGAACAGCTCCTTCATCTGCCGCTCGATGAAGGCCTTCTTCTCCTCGACGACGACGATGTCTTCCAGCCCATGCGCGAACGCAGTGATGCCCACCGGTTCCAGCGGCCAGCTCATGCCGACCTTGTAGACGCGGATGCCGATGTCGGCGCAGGCCGCTTCGTCCAGGCCCAGGTATTCCAGCGCCTGCAGCACGTCCAGGTAGCTCTTGCCGGTGGTGACGATGCCCAGCCGCGCGCGCGGCGAATCCAGCACGATGCGGTCGATGTGATTGGCCCGGGCGAACGCCTGCGCTGCTGCGACCGCATAGCGATGCAGGCGCATTTCCTGTTCCAGCGGCGGATCGGGCCAGCGGATGCTCAAGCCGCCGGCCGGCATCATGAAATCCTCGGGCAGCACGATCCTGCGCGCGAACGGATCGACGTTGACCGACGCGGAAGACTCCACGGTTTCGGCGATCGTCTTGAAGCCGATCCAGCGCCCGGTGTAGCGGCTCATCGCCCAGCCGACCAGGCCCAAATCGAGGATGTCCTGCACGCCGGCCGGATTGAGCACCGGCATCATCGCGCTGACGAATTCCTCCTCGCTGCCATGCGGCAAGGTCGAGCTGCGGCAGGCGTGATCGTCCGCCGCCAGGGCCAGCACGCCGCCCAGCGGTGAGGTGCCGGCCGCATTGCCGTGCTTGAACACGTCGCCGCTGCGGTCCACGCCCGGCCCCTTGCCGTACCACATGCCGTACACGCCCTCGACGGTCGCGCCGGGGAACAGGTTGGTCTGCTGCGTGCCCCACAGCATGGTCGCCCCGAGGTCTTCGTTGAGGCCGGGCTGGAACTTCACCTTGGCCGCTTCCAGATGCTTGCGCGCGCGCCACAGCTCCAGGTCGAAGCCGCCCAGCGGGCTGCCGCGATAGCCGCTGATGAAGCCCGCGGTGTTCAGGCCCGCCGCGTCATCGCGCAGGCGCTGCATCAGCGGCAGTCGCACCAGCGCCTGCACGCCGGACAGGTAGATACGCCCGTCGGTGCGCGTGTATTTGTGTTCGAGCGTGTAGTCGTTGTCCAACGTGCCGATGGCAGGCGTGTTGGCGGACGAAGGCGACATCAATTCGGCAGTGCTGGTCATTGGCTGGCCCGGGTTGGCGGGTGGCGATGGCATCGGCCCGAGTCTAGCAATGCGTTCATCTGCAACTGTCTGCCGCCCTGCCGCCCCGCATTTGCGGCCGCCACGACGGGCGCGGACAATGCTGCAGCGCGGTGCAACTGCGCGAATCCCCTTCTCCAGGACCCGCCGTGGCCTTTGACGCGTTTGCCCTGATCCTGGCCATGCTCGTGCTCGGCATGGTGTTCGCACGCTTGAAGCTGTTCCCGGACGGCGCGGCCAACGTGCTTAACCTGGTGGTGCTGTACGTGTGCCTGCCGGCGGCGGTGCTGACCTTCGTGCCGCGCCTGCATCTGGATCCATCGCTGATCGGTCTGATCGCGACACCGTGGCTGTTGATGGGGGCAACCTTCATCCTGGTCACGCTGGCGACGCGCGTGTTGAAGCTGCAGCGGGGCGAACATGCCGCGCTGCTGATCTGCGTGGGGTTTTCCAATTCCAGCTTCATCGGCTATCCGATGGTGCGCGCGTTGCTGGGTGATCATGCATTGCCGTATGCGGTGGTGTACGACCAGTTCGGCACCTTCCTGATGCTGTCCACATTGGGCATCTACATCCTGGCGCGCTACTCGGGTGAGACCACGCCGACCACGCGCCAGATCGTGCTGCGCATCGCCAGGTTCCCGCCGCTGTGGGCGCTGATCTTCGCCTTGCTGCTGATGCCCGAGGCGCCGCCGCACTGGATCGCGAGCGGATTACAGCGCTTGTCCGACGCGATGCTGCCGTTGGTGATGCTGTCGGTGGGGCTGTCGATCCAGCTCAAGCTGCCGCGCCGCGAGCTCAAGCCGCTGGCGGTAGGCGTGGTGCTGCGCCTGGTGGTGATGCCGCTGATCGCGCTGCCGATCGCCTATGCGTTCGGCCTGCGCGGCGAGCTGTTCCAGGTCAACGTGCTGGAGTCGGCGATGCCCACGATGATCACCGCCGCCGCGCTGGCCATCTCGCACAATCTCGCGCCGCGATTGTGTGCGGCGATTACCGGTTACTCCATCGTGCTCTCCTTGGTCACGCTGCCGCTGCTGACCTGGTTGCTGCCTTATCTGGCGCGTTGAGCATCTGCCGACAGTCAGGCATGCTCGATCTTGATTCCAAGGACGGCAAAGCGAATGCGCAACAGGACGATGCAGCGATGGTGGTTGGGACTGGCGCTTGGCCTGACGTGCCACGCTGCGCTGGCGGTGGAACCTGACGCAGACGCCTCTCCATCTGAGATGGCCTGGCAGCAGCGCTATCAAGAAGCCCTGCGACTACATCTGCGCGGTGTCGCGTCCAGCGGTGAATCCAGAGATCTCTACGCGGCCGCAATGCTGTGGCCACGCGATACGGAAGTAAGCACCGTGGCAGAAGTGGTCGGTATGAGTCCTGCCGCACAGGTTGCCGTGAGCAAGCCGCTGGATGAGCGCAGGCTCTGGTTGCAACAAGCCGTCGATGCCCGGCCTTTCGATGTGCTGGTCGCACGATTCGTTGCTTCGGGCTGTGTCGAAGCGGGCGTTGAGTGCGACGCGTCGCGGGCACTGGATTTCCTGTTAAAGGAAGAAGGCGATAACGCAGCAGTCCAACTTATGGCTTTCGTCGATGCACAGCGCAGGCACGACGCTGCAGCGGAGCGTCGGTACTGGAAGGCGGCCGCGATGGCGGATCGCTATGACGCGGGCATGGTGGCCTTCTCCGGGCTGCTGGCCGACGCGGTGGATGGTTTCGTGGCGCCGCGGGCGGAGAGCGATTCACAGGACCGCGCGCAACGCAATGGAGAGTGGGCCGCCGCTTCATCCGACCCCGCGCAATCGGGTTTGACGACGGCGATGTCCGTCTGGGCTGGCTCAGCGCTGCCAGCCTTTGCGCCGGTGACACGCCAATGCGCGCAGGCAAAGGTGCGCGAAGATGCTGAACGGCTGGAAGAGTGCAAGGCGATCTTCGCGCTCATGGCGCATCACGCCGATGATCTTGTCAGCAAAAGCATTGCGCTGCGGATGATGATGCGCCTCACCGAAGGCACGCCGCAGGAACTTGCCTGGCGGGAGGAACAGCGGCAACTGCGCTGGCTGATGGCGCAGGCCATGCAGCTACAGCATGAGGGTGTCGTGCCGTTGTCGCAGTTCGTGGAGTGGAGCCTGCGGGACGGCGAATTGGTCGCCAATCAGCGTCTTTTGGACATCGCCAACGTGCCGCAAACAGCTCCTGCTGGATGGCAACCGCAGTCACTGTCAGAAGCAGTGATGTCGACTTCAGGCTGAGGTGTGCGCACGCCGGTCGAATCAAACCGGCATGGCCTGACGCGCTATTGCGCTTCGTCTTGCGACTGCATCAACGCCCGGATCTGCAGTGTCGCTTCATCGAACACCGCCGCAGGAATGGCCAGCATCACCAGCTCGGCGCCCAGCTGGAAATCGGCATCGGGATTGGTACGCAGCTTGCCGTGCCAGGCGAGCAGGTCGGACAGGGCGACCATGTTCAGGCGCAGCTCGGCGCCCGATGGGTTTTCCAGTTCGGGCGTGGCCAGGGTGCGGACGCGCTGCACGGTGTCGCTGCGGAACGCGGCATCGTGCGCGAACAGATAGGCGAAGCAGTGCAGGCTCACGACCGCGGCGAAGCGCGCGACGGCCGCATCGGTGGCGCGCTCGACCACGGTGAACGCGCTGACGCCCAGCTTGTCGGCGGCCCGCTGGCGCACCCATGCATAACGCGACTGGCGCAGCTGGTAACGCGACCAGCGCACCGGCGGCAGCGCGTCGAACATCCGATACATGCAACCCTTGCGACGCCATGGCGCACGCGGCGCCAGGCTGGCCGGCGGAAACGCGCCTGCCAGGCGACGCGCGGCGACCGGCGGAAGTTGGGACACCACCGCGCGCAGCAGCGCTGGCGGTTGCACATTGCACGCCTGCGCAGCTGGCGGAAGCTGACGGGCCAGGCCCTGGGTGGAGACGCTGCCGTCCTGGCGCTGGTGGGCCAGGATCAGGCGGGCGGCCATGCGCGTGAGCGCGTCGCCGGCCTCATCTGGGCGGGGGGCATCCAGGCTGTCCGGAAGCATCTGAAGGTGCTGCTCCATTGCGATCGTCCCGTTCCATCGGTCCGTGTGGGGAAGTGGAGCGTACGGCAGCGAAGGGAGTACCAGCAAGCCACAACCCCTTGAAAAAGCGGGGGTTTTGGTGAGGATCGGTAGCGGGCCGCTGCACTGCTCACCGTTTCTGACGTTACATGTCAGGGCAAGCCCTATTCATGGCGAAGCGCGGCGATCGGATCCAGTCGTGCGGCCTGGCGCGCGGGATAAACGCCGAAGCCCAGGCCGACGGCGCCGCAGAACACGGCAGACAACAGGATCGGCAGCGGCGCCCAGGCGACCTGCCAGCCCGCGAAGACCGCAATGGCATAGGCCAGCGCCGTGCCGAACACCAGTCCCAGCACCACGCCGGTCACGCAGATCACGGTGGCCTCGCGCAGAAACTGGGCGATCACGTCGCGCCGGCGCGCGCCCAGCGCACGCAACAGGCCGATCTCGCGGCGCCGCTCCAGCACGTTGGCCAGCATGATGTTCATGATGCCGATGCCGCCGACCAGCAGGCTGACGCCGGCGATCGCGCCCATCACCACCTGGAAGATGCGCTGGGTCTTCTGGTGCTGCTGGAACAGCTGCTGCGGCACCACCAGCGTGTAGTCCTCGACGCCGGAATGGCGCTGGGCCAGCACCTTGGCCATCACCCGCGCACTGGCGCCCAATTGATCGGGATCGGCGATGCGCAGCGCGAAGCGATCGATCTCGTCTTCCATGTCCTGGAACTTGAAACGGTTGAGCGCGCTGTCCAGCGGCAGGTAGATGCGGTTGCTTTCCAGCCCCAGCTGCACGCCTTCGAACTCGTCCTTGCCCAGGTCGCGGTCGGCCAGCACGCCGATCACCTCGACCCACACGTGGTTGACCTTGATCAGCTGGCCCAGCGCGCCGCCCCTGGGAAACAGGCTGTGCGCGGCCTGCGCGCCCAGCACCGCCACCGGCGCCAGCCGATCGTTGTCCTGTGCGGTCAGGCCGCGGCCCTGTGCCACGGTCAGCGAGGACAGTGCGAAGAAATCCGGGCTGACGCCGTAGGCCTGCGCATCGCTGTGGCCGTGCTCGCCGAACACCGCATTGGTCTTGATCGCTTTCTCAGCGGCGAAGCGCTCGGCGCCTGGCACGACCGCCTGCACCGACTCGGCATCGGCCACCGACAGGCCCAGGCTGCGCGCGCGTGTTTCACGCAGGGTATCGGTGTCCTGAGAGGTCGCCTGGGCGATCAGGTTGTGCAGGCCCAGGCTTTCGACCAGGCGTAGGGCTTCGCGACGACTGCCTTCGCCCACCGCCTGCATCGCCACGATCGCGCCGACGCCGAAGATCAAGCCGAGCAGGGTGAGGAAGGTGCGCAACCGCCGCCGCCAGAGCTCCTCGACCGCCTCGCGCCAGATCGACGGCAGGGCCGCCAGCACGCGGTTCATGGTGCACCTCCGGCCTTGCTCGTGCCGGTGGTGGGCGCGATGCCGGCATCGGCCAGCAGGATTTCATCGCCGGGTTTGAGCCCGTCCAGGACCTGGGTGCGTGATGGGCCGCGCACGCCGAGCTTGATCGTGCGCCGGGCGAACTGGCCACCGTCGCGCACCTCCACGTAGCTACTGCCCTTGTCTTCGTTGAGGGCGATGTTGGGCACGTCGATGGCCCGGTCGGCCTGCAACAGGATCACGCGCGCCTGCAGCTGCTGGCCGGGCACCAGGTCCAGCTGCTTCACCTTCGCATCGGGCACCGGCGCGCGCATGGCCAGGTACTTGACCGGGTTCTGGCGGCTGAGCGATTTGGCAGCGCTGGCGATCCACGACAGCTTGGTGGTGAAGCGCAGCTCGGGATGGCCCACCGGGAACAGCTCGACCGCGTTGCCCGCGCGCACGCCCTGCGCCTGCTGCTGGGGCAGGGTGATCTCCACTTCCAGCTCGGCCATGTCGGGCAGGCTGCCGTAGGGCGCGCCGGCGTAGAGGCTGCTGCCGATCATCGGCTTGGTGCCGGACCAGTTGGATTCCAGCAACACCACGCCATCGGTGGGCGCACGCAATTCAAGGGCGTCCATATCGCGCTGGCGCGCCTTGGCGGTCATGTCGAAGGTCGCGCGCTGCGCGTCGAGTACACCGAGTTCGGCCGCGCCGCGTTGGCCGGACTGGTCGCGCTGCCAGCGCAGCGTGCCCTGGCGCTCACCGAGGTACTGCGCGTCCTGCACCGCATCGAGCACCTCGTTGCGCGCCAGGGTCGATAGATCGGCGTGGGCGTAGCGCTGGGCGATGCCGAGCTGCGTAGCGACGTCGGACAGGTCGACATCCACGCGACCACGCGCCGAGGCCAGCTCATCCTCCTTGGCCAGGCGCTGCAGCGCGTTGCGCTCAAGATCGACCGCGGCCTTGTCCAGCGCCTGGCGGCCTTCGGGCGAGGAGAAGCGTGCGATCAGTTCGCCCTTCTTCACCCGCGAACCTTCCGGCAGCATCCAGTCGAGCTGGCGGTTGTCCCAGTCCGATCCAGGCACGGTCAGCGCGGTCGCCTTGGCCGCGCGCAGCTGGCCGCTGCCGGACACGCTGAGCATCAACGCATGCGGCTGGACGGTCTCGGTACTGGCTGGCGCGTGCGCATCTTTGCAACCGGCGAAGGCGAGCACGGCCAATATCAAAACGGGTGTGCGCGGATTCATGCCGGGTCCTTCGTGGTGTCCACGTCGACCCGCACGCTCATACCGGGCTTGAGCCGCGGGTCGGCCTTGTCCAGGGTGATTTCCACATCCAGGATCGGGATCGGCTGCACGTTGGACTTGCTGCGCACCGCGCGCGCGATGCTCAGCACGCGCGCAGGAAAGACCGCGCCGCTGCCTTCAAGCCGCACCTTGGCGGCTTGGCCGATGTGGACCTGCTGGTAATCGCGTTCGGGCAGCTGCGCGCGCACGGCCAGCACGCTCAGGTCGGGAATCTCGGCCACGCTCTGGCCTTTCCACACCTGCGAGCCGACGTCGAATTTTTCACCATCGAAGCCGCTCTTGTGCATGATCAGGCCGTCGCGCGGCGCGATCAGCTGCATCGATTCCAAGCCAGTGCGCAGCCGCTCAACTTCGTTCTGCAGCTGGCGAGTTTCGGCATCCAGCAGGTGGCGCTCGGCGGTGCGCGCCGCGGTCTGCGCCGTCTCGGTCTGCTGTGCCAGCGCGAAGCTGCGCTGCGCCAGCGTGCGCGCGTTGACCAGCTTGCGGTATTCGACGCCGGCGATCAGCTCCTGCGGTTGCTGGGTCTTGCGCTGGGCCTTGTCCAGCTCGGCGCGCGCCTGTTCCGTGGCCAGGTGTTCGGTGCGCGCACGCGAAGCCTGGTCGAGCACCAGCTTGTCCAGCTCGCGCTGCTTTTCCTGCAGCTTGCTGGTCTTCTCTGCCAGGCTCTTGGTCAGCTCGCTGGTGTCGAAGGTCACGACCACCTGGCCTTGTTTGACCGTGCTGCCGTCCGGCGCCAGCTGGGTGACGTTGAACTGGTACAGCTCATCCACCGGCGGTGGCATCAACAGCGCGCTGCGCTGCGAATACACCTCGCCGTCCAGGGTGAGGCTGGCGGCCGAGGCCGCGCCGCTGGCCATCCAAAGGGCGATGCAGAGCCATGTCTTCATCGCGCGGTTTCCTTGTCCGCGCTGGGGATCACCCGCACGCTCATGCCGGGCAGCAGGCGCTGGCGCGCGGCGGCGGCGTCCATCTCGATATCGACCTGGAAGTAACGGCCGCGGCCCCATTCGCCGCGTGCTTCGGGCGCACCGGCAATGCGCACGATGCGGCCGCCACCGTGCTGGCCGGGCAGGGCATCGAAATCGAGCGCCACCCGCTGGTTTTCGCGCAAGCCGGGGCGATCGGCCTCCAGCACCCAGGCACGCACCTGCATGGCGCCTCCCGAGACGACCTGGCCGGCTTCGGCACCGACCATGGCCGATGAGCCCTCGTCGATGCGCCCGCCCAGCCACCCGGCGTTGAAGCCGTGCACGACGATGCCGTCGCGCTGGGCGCGGACTTCGGCGTTGCTCGCGCTCCAGATCGCGTAGTCGCGGTCGATTTCCAGTTTGTGCACTTCCAGCTGCGCATCGCTGCGGCGGCGCGCCACGGCCTCGCGTGCGGTGACTGCATCGCCACGCTTGAGTGCAGCTTCTTCGGTCGCGCGCGCCAGTTCGCCCTGATAGCGGTCGTAGTCCAGCCCGGAAATCAGCGCCTTGGGCAGCGCGGCCTCGACCTTGGCATCGGCCAATTTGGCATCGGCCTTGGCCTGTTCCAGTTCGGCCTGCAGCGCCTTGACCTCCAGGTCGGCGATTTCCTTGTCGGCCTTGGCGCGGGCCTGGTCGATCTGCACCTCGGCCTCCTTGGCTTTGGTCGCCGACTGGCCCGGGTCGAGCCGCAACACCACGTCGCCTTTCTTGACCGCCGTGCCTTCCGGCACGAAGTAGCGGATCACCACCGGCGAAATGTTGGCGCGCGGCACGTAGACCGATTGCGCATCGACCGCGCGCACTTCGCCAGTCAATGCGATCACGGCATGCGCGGGCATCGCGATCGTCAATGCGACCAAGGTGCCCGCAGCGATCAGCTCAGCGCGCCGAATCATGTTCCACCTGTCCGTCGCGCAGCGCGACCTGGCGCGGCGCATGGGCGGCCACGTCGTGGTCGTGGGTGACCAGCACCACGGTCTGGCCGTCGGCGTGGACTTCGTCCATCAATGCCATCACGTCGGCGGCGCTCTTGGAGTCCAGGTTGCCGGTGGGCTCGTCGGCCAGCAGCAGGGCTGGGCGAAGCAAGAGCGCGCGTGCGATCGCCGCGCGTTGCTGCTGGCCGCCGGAGAGTTCGTTGGGGCGGTGCGCGATGCGCGAGGCTAGTCCGACCCGATCCAGCAGCGCCAACGCATGGGCGTGCGCGTCGTCGGGTGGCGTGCGGTTGAACCGCAGCGGCAGCAGCACGTTCTCCAGCAGCGTCAGACGCGGCAGCAGGTGGAAGCTCTGGAACACGAAGCCGATGCGCCGGTTGCGCATGTCGCTGCTGGCTTCGTCATCGAAGCCGGCTACGTCGCGGCCTTCGATCAGATAGCGGCCGCTGCTGGGTCGATCCAGGCAGCCCAGGATATTCAGCAGGCTGGATTTTCCGGAGCCCGATGGCCCGGTGATGGCGACGAATTCGCCTGCGCCCACCTGCAGGTCAACCCCTGCCAGCGCGTGGACCGTCTGGCCGCCCGTGGCATAACGCCGGTGCACATCCTGCAACTCGATCATTCCCGCACCAGCTCCATGCCACGCGATCTCCATCCCTGGCTGGACTGTTGCACACGCCATCGGCGTGAGGCAATCGTGAAACTGACGCGGCGCTAACGCTGATGCCGTTTGCGTTGCCGCGAACGCGTCTGCACGCCATCCGGTCTAGTGCGTGCACGCACGTGGTGCATGTGCCGACGGCTCAGTGTGCCGGCACCGTGCGTTCGCGCGCCCAGTCGCGCAGCGCCTGGACCTGTTCGGCCATCAGCACCGAGAGGGGACGCGTGGCGCGGATCTCGCGCATCAGGCCATCGGTGTCCAGCGGGCGGTTGTCGGCATAGGCCGAGTACAGGCCGGACACGATCGCCTGTTCGATCTCGGCGCCGGAGAAGCCGTTGCTCGCCGCGGCCAACGCCGGCAGCTCGAACGCCTCGGCGTGCAGCTTGCGTCGCGCCAGATGCAGCCGGAGCAGCTCCACGCGCGTATCCGGGTCGGGCAGGTCGACGAAGAAGATCTCGTCGAAGCGGCCCTTGCGCAGCAGCTCCGGCGGCAGGTCCTGGACCTGGTTGGCGGTGGCGACGATGAACACCTGCGCCTTGCGCTCGGCCATCCAGGTCAGCAGCGTGCCCAGCACGCGCCGCGAGACGCCGCCGTCTTCGCCGCCGCCGCTGGACAGGCCTTTTTCGATCTCGTCGATCCACAGCACGCACGGCGCCAGCTGTTCGGCGGCCGACAGCGCCTTGCGCAGGTTCTTCTCGGTTTCGCCGTGGTACTTGTCGTACAGCGCGCCCATGTCCATGCGCAGCAGCGGCACGCCGAAGCCGGCGGCGGTGGCCTTGGCCAGCATCGACTTGCCGCAGCCCTGCACGCCCAGCAGCAACATGCCGCGCGGCGGGTCCAGGCCCGGCGGCGGGGTGGTGGAGGTGAACACGCTGCGGCGCTGGGCGATCCAGCGCTTGAGCCGGTCGGCGCCGGCCACTTCGTCCAGGCGCGTGCCGTCGTATTCGTAATGCAGCTGGCCGCCGCGGCCGAGCAGCTCGAATTTCAGCTTGGCCAGCTGCGGCAGGTCGCCCGGGCCGAGCGCGCCGTCGTCATAGATCAGGTGCCGGGCGATGCGGCGCGCGTCGACCAAGTCCAGCCCGGCCAGGTTGCGGATGATCTGCTGGGCTGCATCGGTATCGACCTCGACCCGGCGCCCGCCGTTCTCGGCGGGATAGGCGGCCACTTCCTCGCGCAGCATCTTCAGCAGCGCCGCGGCGTCGGGCAGGCGCGGGGTGAAGCGCACGGCCAGCGGTTCCAGGTCCTCGGGCAGGCTGACGCTGGCGCCGATGATGACCACCACGTGCGGCTGGCAGTGCCGGCGCTGGAGGATGTCGCGCAGCTGGCGCTGGTGGCCGGCGTATTCCAGGTAGGGCGCGAAATCCAGCAGCAGGTAGATGCCGCGCTGCGCGGCGGCCTTGATCGCCTGCAGGGCAGCGCCGGTCTCGGGCGCGCCTTCGGGTGGGTCCTCGCGGTCCATGTCCAGCCGGCGCAGGCCCTCGGTGGCCGACCAGCGATACAGGGCGCGCCAGACCTGGGCCAGGGCCTGGCGGAACAGCTGCACCACCCGGACCTCGTCCTGGGTCTCGATCACGATCAGCGGGGTATTGGCGCGGATCAGGGCGGTGAGGTCTTGCAGTTCGCTCATGTGCACTCCATGCAGGGCGGGCGAACACTAGCAGACCGCGATGGCCGTCCCGGCGGGCCGGGCGGTTCTCGTATTCACGTGCGCCGGTGTACGCTCCGGCTTCCCGGACGAGTGCAAGGCGTGCGCATGAAGACGATCCTGGTCGCCAGTTCCAAAGGCGGTGCCGGCAAGACCACCCTCGCCACCAACCTGGCGGCGTGCTTTGCCCTGCAGGGACAGCGCACCGTGCTGGTGGACGCCGATCCCCAGGAATCCTCGACTCGCTGGGCCCAGCGCCGCGCCGGGCTGGAAAGCGCCGTCCTGCCGATCGACGGCACCGGCAAGAAGTGGGCGACCAAGCTGCCGCCGGATACCGAGACGGTGATTGTCGACGGCCGCGCCGGGGCGATGGCCGACGAGCTGGAAACTTTTCTTGATGCCGCCGATGCGGTGGTGGTGCCGGTGCTGCCCTCGGGGCTGGACATCGAGGCCACGGTCGGCTTCCTCAACACGCTGGCCAAGGTGCCACGCGTACACAAGCGCAAGCTGCCGGTGGGGCTGGTGCTCAACCGCGCCAAGCCGTGGACCAACACGGCCCAGCAGGCGCTGGAAATGATGGGCCAATGGCCGTATCCGGTGATCACGACACTGCGTGACACCCAGGGCTATGTGGTCATGGCTGGATTGGGCCGCAGCCTGTTCGACTATCACTCGGCCCATGTGCGTGATCACCAGGAAGACTGGCAGCCACTGCTCAAGTGGCTCGCCCAGGCCTGAAGCCAAGGCGGTTGTCCCGATGCGTGAATTGATCCTGCTACGCCATGCCCATGCCGAACCCGCTGCCGCCGGGCAGTCGGATTTCGATCGTCCCCTCTCGCCGATCGGCGCCAGCGAGGCCGAAGCGGCCGGCCGCTGGCTCCTCGAACAGCGGTTGATCCCCGACCGCGCGGTGTATTCGCCGGCGCGGCGGACCCGCGAAACCCTTGAAGCGGTGCTGGCCATCACCGGCTATGTCGAACAGCGACTGGAGGACAGCATCTACGAGGCCACCGCCGGCACGCTGATCGCGTTGGCCGATGCCCATCGCGATGTGGACCGTTTGCTGTTGCTGGGCCACAACCCCGGCCTGGAGCGCGTGGCGGCCTTGCTGCACAGCGGCAGCAGCAGCGAGTACCGCGGCATGCCACCGGGATCGGTGGCGGTGCTGTCCTTCGCCAGCGAAGGCCCGGTGGAACCGGGCGTGGCCACCCTGTCGGCGTTCTGGTGGCCTTGAGCTGCAAACGGCTGCTGCGCAGCGGCGCCTGCGTCGCGCTGACGCTGTGCGCGGCGGCCGCGGCGCAGGTCCGCGCGATCCCGCTGGACAAGCAGCACACCCGGCTGGGCTTTGAACTCTCCACTCGTTGGGGCCAGACGCTGGAAGGCCAGTTCCCGCGCTACGACGGCGTGGTCAGCGTGCTGCCCGATGGCCGCCACCAGGTGTCGCTGCGGATGTATACGGCGGATGTGCAGATCACCGATCATGAGCGCTATGCGCAATGGGCGCGTGGCAGCGCGTTCTTCGACTCGGCGAAGTTTCCCGAAGTGGTCTTCATTTCCCATCCCTACGACGTCTCCATGCTGATCGCCGGTGGCCACATCGCCGGCGAGCTGGTGATCCGCGGCATCCGCCGTCCGGAAACCCTGACCGTGGAGCCGGCCCAGTGCCCGCGCCCGGCGCTGGACTGCGATGTGATCCTGTCTGGCGAAGTGCGCCGCAGCGACTACGAGATGGACAGCCTCAAGCTGGCCATCAGCGACAAGGTGGTGTTCCTGCTGCACGCGCGGATCGAGCCGCCGAAGGAGAAGCCTTGAGGCAATGGGTGGGGGCCCTGGCCCTGCTGCTGTCCCTGCTGGGCAGCGGCTGCGCCAGCCTGTCCCAGGCCGAGCACGCGCGGGCGGTGGGCATCGCCCAAGCCGCGCGCTCGCAGGTCGTCGATTGCCGGCAGGCCAACGCGTGCGCCGAGGCCTCGCCGCTGCGCGCGCTGGCCGATACCGCCATCGCCCAGTCCACGCCGGCGGCGCCGCATCACTACGCGCTGCTGCTGGATCGCGGCGAGGATTCGCTGCTGGCGCGGCTCAACCTGATCCGCGCGGCGCGCAAGACCGTCGATGTGCAGACCTACATCTTCGACACCGACGACAGCTCGCGCATGGTGCTCGATGCGCTGCTGGCCGCGGCCGGGCGCGGCGTGCAGGTGCGGGTGCTGATCGACCAGCTTTCGGCGATCTCCAACCTGGACATGCTGGCCGCGCTGTCCGGCGCGCACCGCAATTTCCAGCTGCGGATCTACAACCCCACCTTCAACCAGGCCGTGCCGGGCTACCTGGATTACGCGGCCAGCGTGCTGTGCTGTTTCCGCCGCTTCAACCAGCGCATGCATACCAAGCTGCTGCTGGTGGACGACGCGGTCGGCATCACCGGCGGGCGCAACTACCAGGACGACTATTACGACTGGGACGCCGAGTACAACTTCCGCGATCGCGATGTGCTGATCGCCGGGCCCGAAGGCGCGGACATGGCGCGCAGCTTCAACCAGTTCTGGAATGCCCCGCGTAGCGTTGCCGCCGAGCGCCTAGACGATGTCGGCAAGACCCTGCTGGACAAGGGCGTGCCGGCGATGCCGCCCGAAGCGTTCAAGCGGCCCGATCGCGTGGCCGACATGGACGAGGACGCCAGCGACCCGGAGGTGATCAGCGATCGCCTGGTGTCGCGCGCGTTGCCGGTGGGCAAAGTCAGCTACATCGCCGATACGCCGCGCAAGCATCGCGCCGACGATCCCGAAGCGGCCGCGCCATCCGATGGCGAGTTGCTGACGCTGCTGGTCAATGCGAAGGACGAGATCCTGATGCAGACCCCGTACCTGGTGATGTCCGACCGCGCCGAGGATTTCTTCGCCGGCCTGCGCAAGCGTCCGATGCCGCCGCGGGTGGTGGTGTCCACCAACAGCCTTGCCGCGACCGACAACCCGATCGTCTATTCGGTGTCGGCCAAGTACAAGCGCATGTACCTGCGCAAGCTGGGCTTCCACCTGTACGAATACAAGCCGTTCCCCGAAGACGCGCCGGTGGACTACGCCACGATGCTGCCGTTGCCTCCGGTCACGCTGCCCGATGGCACCGGCGCGCCGGCGGCCAGCGTCGAGCAGGGCAGCAACGACACGCGCATCCGCGCCTCGATGCCGGGCAGCCGGCCGTTCGGCATGGTCGATCGCGACGAGCAGCAGGACCGCGCCGAGCGTCGCGCCCGCCAGAAGAACCGCGTCGACCGCCGCCTGCAGCGCACCGAGAACCGGCCGTCGTTCCTCAGCAAGGGGCCGGCCAGCGATCCGCTGCCGCTCAAGCGCGCCGGCGTGCGCATGGGCCTGCACGCCAAGTCGATGGTGATCGACGGCGATATCGCGGTGATCGGCACGCACAACTTCGACCCGCGCTCGATCGACTACAACACCGAGGCGGTGGTGGTGATCCCCGACCGCGCCTTCGCCCAGCAGGTGGAGGCCAGCATCCATCGCGACATCGCACCGGAAAATTCCTGGGTGATCGCGCCGCGCGCCAAGCCGATCGTGTTTTCCGGCCTCAATTACAGCCTGGACAAGGTCTCCTCGTCGCTGCCGCTGTTCGACATCTGGCCGTGGCGCTACGCCACCAGCTACGAGTTCACGCCCAGCGAGCAGTGCCCCGTGCCGCTGCCGGTGAACGACCCGATGTTCCATGCCTGCTACAAATCCGTCGGCGATTTCCCGGAAGTCAGCATTGGCCCCAAGCGCCTGTATGCGCGCATCCTGATCGCCTTCGGCGCCGGCCTGGTACCGATCCTGTAATCCCTTACGAAGGACTTTGCGATGGTGTTCCGTGCCCCCGTCGATCTCGACGCCCTCAACGCGATGTCAGCCGGCAACCTGGTCGGCCATCTCGGCATCGTCATCACCGAAGCCGGCGATGACTGGCTGCGCGGCACCATGCCGGTCGAAGCGCGCACGCACCAGCCGTTCGGCCTGCTGCATGGCGGCGCCTCGGTGGTGCTGGCCGAAACCCTGGGCAGCCTGGCTGGCGGCCTGAGCGTGCTCGATCCCGACACCCAGGGCGTGGTCGGCCTGGAAATCAACGCCAACCACATTCGTGGCGAGAAGACCGGCCTGGTCACCGGCACTGCGCGGGCGATCCACATCGGTCGCAGCACCCAGGTCTGGGACATCCGCATCGAGAACGCTCGCGGCAAGCCGGTCTGCGTCTCGCGCCTGACCCTGGCCGTGGTCAACAAGCCGGCCTGACGCGAACGCGGCCAAGGCGGACGCGCCACGTGTGCAAAGCCGCGTGAAACCCGCCGCCGGCTGACGGAACGCTGCTTTTAAGGGCGTTCCAGTAGCAGGACACCGAGGCGTTCCGGTATCGTGCCGTCATGATTTCGACATCCACCCCGGCGCCAGCGGCAAGTGGCGCCGGCCGCGCGTTCCGTTACCTGCTGCGTACCCCGCTCTTGCTGGTGCACGTGTTCGTGATGCTGCCGCTGTTGCTGCTGATGATGGTGCCGCTGTGGGCCGGCCTGCCGGTGGCCGGGCGCACGCTCAAGCAGTTCTCGGTCGAACACTGGTCGGCCGCGCTGATGCGCATCTTCGGCTTCCGTCTGCGTCGCAGCGGCACGCCGCTCAAAGGCGCGGTGATGTTCGTCTCCAACCACGTCAGCTGGGTGGATATCGAGATGGTCCACAGCCAGCGCATGGTCGGGTTCGTGGCCAAGCAGGAGATCCGCAGCTGGCCGGTGGTGGGCTGGCTGGCCGAGCGCGGCGAGACCATCTTCCACCAGCGCGGCAGCACCGAGTCGCTGGGCGGGGTGATGGACGCGATGCTGGAGCGCCTGCAGCAGGGCCGCCCGGTCGCGGTGTTCCCCGAAGGCCGCACCCGCGATGGCGCCGAGGTCGGCCCGTTCCACGCGCGCATCTTCCAGCCGGCGGTCGAGGCCGTCGTGCCGGTGCAGCCGGTCGCGCTGCGCTACGGCGACCACGGCAACGCCCAGTCGATCGTCGCCTTCGGCCCGCGCGAAAGCTTTTTCACGAATTTTCTGCGCCTGCTGGGCGAACCTGCGCGCGTGGCCGATGTCTGCTTCCTCGAACCCATCTATCCCGACCAGGTCCAAGGCCGGCGCCAGATCGCCGACACCGCCCGGGCGCGCATCGTCGCGGCGATGGAGGCCTGAGGATGCTGGGCTTCGGCGGCCGGCCCGCGCTTGCCGAGGCCAGACTGGTGCCCGCGCAGCGCGCGACGGTCGAGGCGCTGGCTGGTGCCGATCCGGTCTCGCCGGAGGACTACCTGCCGCCACGCTGGCTGCGTAACGCGCACCTGCAGTCGATCCTGAGTTCCAGCGACCTGCGTCGTCGTCGCGGGCTACGCCGCCTGCAGGCGCTGGGCGCGGTCAGCACCGAGCACATCTTCGATGGCGGCGCGGGCGTGCGCCTGCAGGGCTGGCACACCGTGATCCCCGGCATGGAGGTGCGCGGCCTGGCGCTGCTGCTGCATGGCTGGGAAGGCAGCGCCGAATCCAGCTACATGCGCATGACCGCCGCCAGCCTGCTGGAAGCCGGTTACGAGGTGGTGCGCCTGAACTTCCGTGACCACGGCAACACGCACCACCTCAACGAAGACATCTTCCATTCCTGCCTGTTGCCCGAAGTGCTGCATGCGGCGATCGACGTAGCCGAGAAATTCCCACAGCGGCCACTGGTGGCCGCCGGCTATTCGCTCGGTGGCAACTTCGCACTGCGCCTGGCGCTGCGCGCGCCGGAGATCGGCCTGCCGCTCAAGCACGTGGCCGCGGTCTGTCCGGTGCTGGATCCGCACGCGGCGCTGATGGGCATGGAGCGCGGCCTGCCGCTGTACCACTGGTATTTCCAGCGCAAGTGGCGGCATTCGCTGGAGCTCAAGCGCGAACTGTTTCCCGAGCGCCACGTCTACGACGATGAAACGCTCTCGCTCAGCGTGCGCGAGCTGACCCGCTGGATGGTCGAGAACGAAACCGACTTCGGCACGCTGGAAAACTATCTCGAAGGCTACTCGGTCGCCGGCGCCCGCCTGGCCAACATGACCGTCCCGGCCAACATCCTGATGGCCCAGGACGATCCGGTGATTCCCTTCGCGGACTTCGCCAACTGGCAGCTGCCGGCCACCGCCCGGCTGGAAGTCGCGCGCTGGGGCGGCCATTGCGGCTTCATCGAAAACGCCCACTGCGACGGCTTCGGCGAACGCTGGGTCACCGATCGTTTGACCCGCGGTTGAGCTGCCGGCCCGCGGGCCGCGTGGCAACGGACTGACATCCCCCAACAGGAGCATCTGCATGCGCATCCACAGTGACAGTTTCGCCAATGGCGCGCCGATTCCGGTCGCGTTCGCAGGAGGCGATGCCCAGGGTTTTGCGCCCAATCGCAATCCGCAGCTGGCCTGGCGCGAGGTGCCGGACGGCACGCATTCGTTCGCACTGTTGTGCGTGGATCCGGACGTGCCGACGGTGGCCGAGACGACCAATCGCGACGACATGGAAGTGCCGGTCGATCAGCCGCGCGCGGACTTTTTCCACTGGGTGATGATCGACCTGCCGGCCGACCTGCGCGAGCTCGCCGAAGGCAGTTGCAGCGATGGCTTCGTGGCGAAGGGCAAGCGCGATCCCGCCGGCCCGGCCGGCGCGCGCCAGGGCTTGAACGACTACACCGGCTATTTCGCCGGACACGCCGATCTTGGCGGCGAATACTTCGGCTATGACGGCCCGTATCCGCCATACAACGACCTGCGGCTGCATCACTACCATTTCCGCCTGTATGCGCTGAACGTGGCGACGCTGCCGCTGGAGGCTGGTTTCAACGGTCAGGACGTGCAGGCCGCGATCGAAGGCCATGTGCTGGCGCAGGCCGAGTGGATCGGCACCTACTCGCTCAATGCGAAGGTCCTCGCCGGCTGAGGGCCTGCCTGCATGAAATAAAAAAGCCCGCGCACTGCGCGGGCTTTTTCGTTGTGCGGCCTTGTTGAGGCTCAGGCGCCGCTGGGCAGGAACAGCAGCAGCGCCACGCCCAGCACGATGCGGTAGATCGCAAAGCCGGTGTAGCGGTGCGACTTGATGAAGCCCAGCAGCCAGCGCACCACGATGAAGCCGGTGACCGCCGCCGCCACGAATGCCACTGCCACCGCGGCCCAGTCCACCTGGCCCAGCTGCCCGTCCTTGGCCAGTTCCAGGAAGGTGTAGCCGCTGGCGGCGAACATGGTCGGGATGCCGACCAGGAAGGCGAACTCGGTGGCCGAGGCGCGCCGGCTGGTGCCGGCCAGCATCGCGATGAAGATCGCCGCGGCCGAGCGCGAGGTGCCCGGGAACACGCCGGCCACCACCTGCGCCAGGCCGACCAGCACTGCCACGGTCCAGGTCACGTTCGGCTGGTCGCCGCGGCGCTCGGACAGGCGCTCGGCCAGGATCATCCAGAAGCCGCCGATGATCAGCGCCCAGGCCACTGGCGTCACCGTCTCGGGCAGTTCCCAGCCCAGCTTGCGCACGATCAGGCCGACTACGGCGGTGACCACGAAGGCGGTGCCCAGCTTGAACAGATAGTCGCGCTGGACCGGATCGCGCCAGCCGAAGGCCAGCGAGATCAGCCGCTGCCGGAAGACCAGCACCACCGCGATGATCGCGCCGGCCTGGATGATGATGTTGAAGAAGTCGGTTTGCCGCGGGAGCCAGTGTTGGGCGATCAACAGATGGCCGGTGCTGGAGATGGGCAGGAATTCGGTCAGGCCTTCGAGAATGCCGAGCAGCAGCGCGGCGAGCATTTCTGACATGTTGGACAGGAAAGACGTGGGGGACCCCAAGCATACGGGGATTTGAAGATGCACGTCGACGGTGCATTGAAGTCCGGATTGCACGAAAATGGTGCACAATCGTGGTGCGTGCCGTGAAGGTTGTGTATAGAAAACAGCGACTTACGGGGTCTCCAAAGTTGGCACGTGCTTTGCGATACCACCGTCACACATTCCACCTCACCAAAAGATCCGAGGAGCAAAGATGTCCGTCGACAAAGTCGAAAAGCTGATCAAGGAAACCAAGGCCGAGTTCGTCGACCTGCGCTTCGTTGACCTGCGCGGCGTGGAACAGCACGTCACCTTCCCGATCAACATCGTCGAGCCGAGCCTGTTCGAAGAAGGCAAGATGTTCGACGGCAGCTCGATCAGCGGCTGGAAGGGCATCAACGAGTCGGACATGGTCCTGATGCCGGACGCCGACACCGCCTACCTGGATCCGTTCTACGCCGATCCGACCATCAACATCACCTGCGACGTGCTGGACCCGGCCACCATGACCCCGTATGCGCGTTGCCCGCGCGGCGTGGCCAAGCGTGCCGAGGCCTACCTCAAGTCCAGCGGCATCGCCGACCAGGCCTTCTTCGGCCCGGAGCCCGAGTTCTTCATCTTCGACTCGGTGCGCTTCTCCAATGACATGGGCAACACCTTCTTCAAGGTCGATTCCGAAGAAGCGGCCTGGAACACCGGCGCCAAGTACGAAGGCGGCAACAGCGGCTACCGTCCGGGCGTGAAGGGTGGTTACTTCCCCGTCCCGCCGACCGACTCGCTGCACGACATCCGCGCCGAGATGGTCAAGACGCTGGAGCAGGTCGGCATCTCGACCGAAGTGCACCACCATGAAGTGGCCACCGCCGGCCAGTGCGAAATCGGCACCCGCTTCAACTCGCTGGTGAAGAAGGCCGACGAACTGCTGGCGATGAAGTACATCGTCAAGAACGTCGCCTTCCGCAATGGCAAGACCGCCACCTTCATGCCCAAGCCGATCGTCGGCGACAACGGCAGCGGCATGCACGTGCACCAGTCGCTGGCCAAGGACGGGACCAACCTGTTCACCGGTGACGGCTACGGCGGCCTGTCGCAGCTGGCGCTGTGGTACATCGGCGGCATCTTCAAGCACGCCAAGGCGATCAACGCGTTCTCCAACTCGGGCACCAACAGCTACAAGCGCCTGGTCCCGGGCTTCGAAGCGCCGGTGATGCTGGCCTATTCGGCCCGTAACCGCTCGGCCTCGTGCCGCATTCCGTGGGTGGCCAACCCGAAGGCCCGCCGCATCGAGGTCCGTTTCCCGGATCCGCTGCAGTCCGGTTACCTGACCTTCGCTGCGCTGATGATGGCCGGCCTGGACGGCATCAAGAACCAGATCGACCCGGGCGAACCGAGCGACAAGGATCTGTACGACCTGCCGCCGGAAGAAGAGAAGCTGATCCCGCAGGTCTGCTCCTCGCTCGACCAGGCCCTGGAAGCGCTGGACAAGGACCGCGAATTCCTCAAGGCCGGTGGCGTGTTCACCGACGACCTGATCGACGGTTACATCGACCTGAAGATGCAGGAAGTCACCAAGTTCCGCGCCGCCACGCATCCGCTGGAGTACCAGCTGTACTACGCCAACTGAGCAACCGCGGCGATGGCGGTGGATCTCCCCTCCCACCCGCCGCCATCGCTGCACTTTTTCTCCGCGCACCGTCTCGCCGATCGGCGGCGCGCAGCCAGGACTGGGGTGATCGCGCCCGCAGTACGCAGTACCGGGGAAACATCGCGTGGGCGCCCATGGGCCGCATCGTCCTCCCTCCCACGTCGTCCGGCAGGCCCTTGCCTTGTCGGTTCGGCGCGGTCCATGGGTGACTCCCACCACCATCACGGCATTGGCGCGGGGTGCGCCAATGGCTGAGCACTCAGTGCAGTCAAGTCGGCCGGCAGCGCCGGTCGTTCCATCCACCATCGGGGAATGTGCATGAAACTGATCACCGCCATCATCCGCCCGTTCAAACTGGACGAAGTCCGGGAAGCGCTGTCGCAGACAGGCGTTTCGGGCATCACCGTCACTGAAGTCAAAGGCTTCGGACGGCAGAAGGGCCACACCGAGTTGTACCGCGGCGCCGAGTACGTCGTCGATTTCCTGCCCAAGATCAAGATCGAAACCGTCGTCACCGACGAGCGCCTGGAGGCTGTGATTGAAGCCATCCAGCAGGCTGCCGGCACCGGCAAGATCGGCGACGGCAAGATTTTCGTGACCTCGATCGACCAGGTCATCCGCATCCGCACCGGCGAAGTCGGCGCTGACGCACTCTAAACCCACTCGGAGAGAACCCCCACATGAAGACTCGTCGTCTGCTCTCCGGGTTGAAGACCCGCCTGCAGGTGCTGTGCCTTGCGACCGTATTCGGCGTGATGGCCGCCAGCACCGCGTTCAGCGTCGCCGCGCAGGAAACCTCCGCGCCGGCCACCACCGAGGCCCCGGCTGCCGAAGCACCTGCTGAAGCCGCGCCGGAACCGGCCGCTGCGCCGGCCGCCGCCGAAGCTGCTGCCCCGACCGAAGAAGCCGCACCTGCGGCCGACATCGTCGAAAAGGGCGACGTGGCCTGGATGCTGACCTCCACGCTGCTGGTGCTGCTGATGACGGTGCCGGGCCTGGCGCTGTTCTACGGCGGCATGGTGCGTTCGAAGAACGTGCTGTCGGTGCTGATCCAGGTCATCACCGTGTTCTCGCTGATCTCGATCCTGTGGGTCATCTACGGCTACAGCCTGGCGTTCTCGGGTGACGGTCCGTGGATCGGCAACCTGGACAAGGCCTTCCTCAAGGGCGTGACGCTTGAGTCGCTCGCGGCCACCTTCACCAAGGGCGTCAGCCTGCCGGAGATGGTGTTCGTGGTGTTCCAGCTGACCTTCGCCGGCATCACCGGTGCGCTGATCGTCGGCGCCTTCGCCGAGCGCGTGAAGTTCGCCGCGGTGCTGCTGTTCTCGGTGATCTGGTTCACCGTCGGCTACCTGCCGATGGCGCACATGGTCTGGGCCGCCGGTGGCTTCCTGTTCGAGAAGGGCGCGCTGGACTTCGCAGGCGGCACGGTCGTGCACATCAACGCCGGTGTCGCCGGCCTGGTGGGTTCGTACTTCGTCGGCAAGCGCCTGGGCTTTGGCCAGGTCGCGCTGAAGCCGCATAACGTCACGCACACCTTCGTCGGTGCCTCGCTGCTGTGGGTGGGCTGGTTCGGCTTCAACGCCGGTTCCAACCTGGAAGCCAATGCCGGTGCGGCGCTGGCCTTCCTCAACACCATGCTGGCAACCGCCGCGGCGATCCTGGCCTGGGCGCTGGCCGAGAAGCTCTTCAAGGGCAAGTCCTCCGCCTTGGGCGTGGCCTCGGGTGCGGTGGCTGGCCTGGTCGGCATCACCCCGGCCTGCGGCACCGTCGGCCCGTTCGGTGCGATCGCCATCGGCGCCATCGCTGCGTTTGTCTGCGTGTGGGGCGTCACCGGCCTGAAGAAGCTGCTCAAGGCCGACGACACGCTGGACGTGTTCGGCGTGCACGGCATCGGCGGCATCGTCGGCGCAATCCTGACCGGCGTGTTCTCGGCCGGCTCGCTGGGCGGCGTGAAGGGCGATGACTACTCCATCGCCAGTCAGGTCGTGATCCAGATCGAAGGCGTCGTGGTCACGGTGGTCTGGATCGGCATCGTGTCGATCGTGGGCTTCCTGATCGCCAAGCTGGTGTTCGGCCTGCGCGTGAGCGAAGACGCCGAGCGCGAGGGTCTGGACATCACGTCGCACGGCGAATCGGCCTACGAGGCCTGATCCAACAACCGGACGGCGGCATTGCACTAAGATGGTGCAATGCCGCCCCCGGACTCCGAACTCTCTGCATTCGAAGCTCCCGTAGGACCTGTGACCGACGCACCCACCCCGGATGCCCTCAGCACCCCGGTGGCCTGGGCAGATGCTGACGGCCTGGTCCTTGGCGCCAATGCCGCGTTTGCACGCTGGCTCGGCGTCAGCCCCCGGCGCCTGCTGGGGCGCCCCCTGGCCGCATTGGAAATGGATGGCGATGCCATGGCCCGCTTCATGGACAACACGGACCGCGACCTGCTGCGCCTGCACCGGGTCGCCTTGGGCATTCCCGGCGAAGCGCCGCGGTTTGCCGAAGGTTGGCTGTCCCGCACCGACGAGGGGGGCTGGTTGATGGAAGCCCACCCGGTCGACGATTTCCCCGCGCTGGATCCGGCCCAGGCGCTACCCAGCGCCCTGGCGGCCGCCCTGCGTGGATTGGCGCACGAGCTGCGCAACCCGCTGGCCGGCCTGAAAGGCGCCGCCCAGCTGCTGTCGCGCCGCGCCCTGCACCGCAATGACAACGACGACGAGCGCGAGCTGATCGGCCTGATCGAGGCCGAAGCCGAGCGCCTCAACAACCTGCTCGACCGCCTGCTGTCGCCGGCTTCGCAGCAGCCGCATGCCTCCTTGAACATCCACGCCGTGCTGGAGCGCGTGCTGCGCCTAGCCGAGACCGACAGCAACGGCAACGGCGAGGTGCGCCTGCAGCGCGATTACGACCCCAGCCTGCCGGAGATCCATGGCGACGCCGATCGCTTGACCCAGGCGGTATGGAACCTGGTCGGCAATGCGATGCAGGCAGGCGCCGGCCTGATCACGCTGCGCACGCGGGTCGAGCACGGCCTGCGCATCCACGACCAGCTGCATGCGCGTGCGCTGCGGCTGGAAATCATCGACGACGGCCGCGGCGTGCCCGAAGAACTGGCCGAACACCTGTTCCTGCCGCTGGTTTCCGGGCGTGCCGAAGGCAGCGGCTTAGGGCTCGCGCTGGCCCAGCAGGTCGCGCGCGAACACCGCGGTTCGCTGGGCTTCCGCTCGCGCCCGGGCCATACCGTTTTCACCCTGTTGCTGCCGCAGTCGCGCGACGCCGGCGAGGAGGGACACCATGTCCATTGAAGACAACCAGCGCATCTGGGTGGTCGATGACGACCGCTCGGTGCGCTTCGTGCTGGCCACCGCGCTGCGCGATGCCGGCTACGACGTGGACGGGTTCGACAGTGCCGCCTCGGCGCTGCAGGCGCTGGGCACGCGCGGCGTGCCGGACCTGCTGTTCACCGACGTGCGCATGCCGGGCGAAGACGGCCTCAAGCTGCTCGATCGGCTCAAGCACGCGCATCCGCAGCTGCCGGTGATCGTGATGTCGGCCTATACCGACGTGGCCAGCACCGCCGGTGCGTTCCGCGGCGGCGCGCAGGAATTTTTGTCCAAGCCGTTCGACCTGGACGATGCCGTGGCGCTGGCGGCGCGCACGCTGCCCAGCGTCGAGGCCAACGATGCCGAGCTGCCCGAAGCCGTGCCCGAATCGCATCGCGGCACGCCCGAACTGATCGGCGACACGCCGGCGATGCGCGCGCTGTTCCGTGCGATCGGCCGCTTGGCGCAGGCGCCGCTGTCGGTGCTGGTCACCGGCGAAACCGGCACCGGCAAGGAGCTGGTTGCCCGCGCGCTGCACAACGAATCGCCGCGTTCGCGCAAACCTTTTGTCGCGCTCAACACCGCGGCGATTCCGGCCGAGCTGCTGGAAAGCGAACTGTTCGGCCACGAGGCTGGCGCCTTCACCGGCGCGCAGCGACGCCATATCGGCCGCTTCGAACAGGCCGATGGCGGCACCCTGTTCCTGGATGAAATCGGCGACATGCCGCTGCCGCTGCAGACGCGCCTGCTGCGCGTGCTGGCCGAAGGCGAATTCTTCCGTGTCGGCGGGCGCGAGCTGATCCGCGTGGACGTGCGCGTGATCGCCGCGACCCACCAGGACCTGGAAGGGCTGGCGCAGGCCGGGCGCTTCCGCGCCGACCTGTTGCATCGCCTGGACGTGGTCCGCCTGCAGCTGCCGCCGCTGCGCGAACGTCGCGGCGACGTGCCGCGCCTGGCCGAGAATTTCCTGGTCCAGGCCTGCCTCAAGCTGGGCACGCCGGCCAAGCGTGTCGCTGCATCAGCGCGCGATGCGCTGCGCGCACACGACTGGCCGGGCAATGTGCGCGAGCTGGAAAACGTCTGCTGGCGCCTGGCCGCGCTGGCGCCGTCGGACACCATCACCGTCGGCGATGTCGAGCAGTCGCTGACCCACACTTCGCAACCAGTCACGCAAGGCGCGGGCGACTGGGATGCGCTGCTGGGTCAGTGGGCGCGTGCGCGTCTGGCCGAAGGTGCCGAAGGCCTGCATGCCGAAGCCCGCGCGCGCCTGGATCGCATCCTGCTGGAGGCTGCGCTGCAGTTCACCAACGGCCGCCGCGCCGACGCTGCCGCGCGCCTGGGCGTGGGCCGTAACACCGTGACCCGCAAGCTGGGATCGGGCCGCAAGCGCAGCTGAGTGCGGCGCTTCCACCACGCTGCATGCCGTTGCGGTGACGCGATTGTCACCGCGCGGCGCAGGCCTTTCATTGCACCTGAACACCGCCGTCGATAGCGTGACCGTCTCATGTCTGTACACCGTCCTTTCCGCCGCCTGCTGATCGTGCCGACCTTGACGTCCGCACTGGTGCTGGCGGCCTGCAGCAGCGCGCCGCCGCCCAAACCGTTTCCGCCCGCGCCGCCACCGCCTGTGGCCACGCCGATGGCACGCGAGGCGCAGGCGATCATGTCCTCGGCTTCAGCCAGTCTGGTGAGCGGCAAGTTGACGCTGACCCCGATCGCCGGTGGCGTGCGCATCGCCGGCACCATCGGCGGCTTGCCGGCGTCAGGGCGCTTCGGCTTCCACGTGCACGAGACCGGTGACTGCAGCGCGGTCGATGCCAGCAGCGCGGGCGGGCATTTCAATCCGACCCACCAGCTGCATGGCAGCGCCAAGATCGGCGCGCATCACGCCGGCGACATGGACAACATCGTGGCCGACGTCGAAGGCGTGGCCCACATCGAGACCCAGTTGGGTGGCGTGCTGCTGGGCGGTGGCGGAGCGACGGACATCGTCGGCCGCGCGCTGGTCGTGCATGCCGATCCCGATGACTACGCCACCCAGCCAGCCGGCAAGTCCGGTCCGCGGGTGGCCTGCGGCGTGATCAAGGTGATCCGCTGACCGCATGCCGCCGCGCATGCATTTTCGACCACCGCGATAAGGAGAGACCCATGCGATTGACCCAGACCCTGCTGTGCGCCGCCACCGTGCTGGCGCTGGCCGCCTGCAGCAAGCCCGAACCCACCGCCGCGCCCGAGGCCGTGACCCCGGAAGCCTCCGCACCGGCCGCGGCCGCACCTGAAGCCAGCGCCCCGGCCGCCGATGCGGCGGCGATGTCGATGGCCAAGGTCACGCTGAAGGCAACCGAAGGCAACACCGTCGCCGGCGAGCTGAGCTTCATGCCGATGGAGGGCGGCGTGCACGTCACCGGCACCATCACCGGCCTGACCCCGGGCGAGCATGGCCTGCACATCCACGAGAAGGGCGATTGCAGCGCGCCGGACGGCGCCAGCGCTGGCGGCCACTTCAATCCCGATGGCGTCGACCACGGCCAGGTCACCGCTGAGGTGCATCACGCCGGCGACAGCAACAACATCACCGCCGATGCCCAGGGCAGCGCCAGCGTCAACCAGATGCTGTCGGCCAACGTGGACATCGGCAAGGGCGACAAGTACGACATCGTCGGCAAGGGCGTGATCGTTCATGCCAAGGCCGATGACTACAAGACCCAGCCGACGGGCGATGCCGGCGGCCGCCTGGCCTGCGGCGTGATCGAGGCTGCGCCGGCGATGTAAGGCGCTGCAGATGCGGCCGTGCGTTGATCGTGCGGTTGCCCTGCAGAAACGAACAAGGCGCCCATCGGGCGCCTTGTTCGTTTGCAGCCTTCAGCAGTGCACGCGGCTCAGCCGTTCAAGTGCGCGCACAGATCGCCATCGTCGGGGCAATGCGCATAGGTCACCGGGATGCCATGCGCTTCGAGCACCGCGGCGAGCTGGCGCTGGCGCATCAGGTAGTGCTCGTAGCCGCGCGCCAGGCGCTCGGGATCGTCGGTCGGCGGCGTGTTGCGCTTCTGCCAGGCGGCCGTGTCCAACAGCGCCATGCGCACTTCGCCATCGGCGTAGCGCAGCAGCGGCTCGGGCGGCGCGTCCAGCCACTGGGTATCTTCCGGCGCCAGCAGCGCGGTCTCGATCAGCGGCCACAGGCTGTCCAGGTTCTGGTGCTGGTACTGCAGCGCCATCATCGCGGCCAGGTCGTGCAGCGTCATGAAGCGCACGTGCTCGACCTTCGCGCCCAACCCATCCTGTAGCTGCAAGGCGGTGTCGGCACCGGCCATGCCGCGTTCGATCAGCACCTCTTCCAACGCTTCGCCCACCGCATCCACATCAGCCGGCGTGCCGCTCAGCAGGAACGGCAGCACCCGCAGCGCACCGCCGACCAGGTCTGGATCGGCCTGGAAAGGCAGCGGCACCGCGCCATCGGCTGAGGCGCCGAAGGCGATCACGCGCGGCCCCTGGTCGCGGCCCGGCGCGCGCTGGCGCAGTTCGTCCAGGCGCCGGTGCAGCGGCCAGCCCGGGCGCAGCGCCTCGGCCGGGTCGAAGTGCGCCGCAGCCAGGGTCAGCTCCAGCGTGGTGACCTGCGGCACCAGACCGATCAGGTCACGGGCGATCTTCTCGGCCAGGGTGCCGGCGGCGTCCTGCGACAGGGCGGCGACACGCGGCGGGGCGCCGCCGGCCAGTTCCAGCGCCACCAGGCCCATGACCTGTGCGGTTTCGTTTGCTTGCGTCATGCGAATGCTTTGGCTTGCCTGCGCGCCACCACACGGCGCGTGAGTGTGGTCATTCTAACGAGCCCTGCCGCGCCCGCTGTGACAGGGTCCGGAGGCATGGCATTCACGTCACGTCGCGCAAGGTCAAGACCCGCGATGGCCGGCGCTGGGTCGCACCGCTACACTGCGCCATACGCCCCCGCATGCGCGGGCCATCCTCTTCGAACACGGCTGTCCACCGAGGTCCTTCCATGTCAGCACCCCGTCCCGTCGCGATCCTTGGCGGCGTCCGCATTCCATTCTGCCGCCAGAACACGGCCTATTCGGACGTCGGCAACCTGGGCATGTCGGTCCGCACCTTAGGCGCGCTGGTCGAACGCTTCGGCCTGCACGGCCAGACGCTGGGCGAGGTGGCGATGGGCGCAGTGATCAAGCACGCCAGCGACTGGAATCTCGGCCGCGAGGCTGCGCTGTCCTCGGGCCTGTCGGCGCTGACGCCGGGCATCACCATGCAGCGCGCCTGCGGCACCAGCCTGGACACCATCGCCTACATCGGCAACAAGATCGCGCTGGGCCAGATTGAGTCGGGCATCGGCGGCGGTTCGGATTCGACCTCCGATGTGCCGATCGTCTACGGCAAGAAGCTGCGCGCGCGCCTGCTGGCCGCCAACCGCGCCAAGACGCCCAAGGACAAGGCGCGTGCGCTGCTGAGCGGCTTCAAGTTCTCCGAGCTCAAGCCCGAGTTCCCCGGCGTCGGTGAGCCGCGCACCGGCAAGTCGATGGGCGAGCACTGCGAGGACATGGCCAAGGAGTGGAACATCTCGCGCGACTCGCAGGACGAGTGGGCGGTGTCTTCGCACCGGAAGCTGGCCGCGGCTTACGAGCGCGGGTTCTTCGATGATCTGATCGCGCCGTTCCGTGGCGTGAGTCGCGACAACATCCTGCGCCCGGATACCTCGCTGGAAAAACTCGCGACGCTCAAGCCCGCGTTCGACAAGACCAGCGGCCGCGGCACGCTGACCGCCGCCAATTCCACCCCGCTCACCGACGGCGCCGCCGCGGTGTTGCTGGCTAGCGACGAATGGGCCGCTTCGCACGGCCACACGCCGCTGGCGTACCTGAAAGACGTGCAGAGCGCGGCGGTGGATTTCGTCCACGGCGAAGGCCTGCTGATGGCGCCGACCGTGGCCGTGCCGCAGATGCTGGCGCGCCATGGCCTGACCCTGCAGGACTTCGACATCTACGAGATCCACGAAGCCTTCGCCGCGCAGGTGCTGTGCACGCTACGCGCGTGGGAGAGCGAGGACTACTGCTCCCATCGCCTCGGCCTGCCCGGCCCGATGGGCCGCATCGATCCGGCCAAGATCAACCCGAACGGCTCCTCGCTGGCGGCGGGCCATCCGTTCGCCGCGACCGGTGCGCGCGTGATCGGCACCGTCGCCAAGGAACTGGCCCAGCGCGGCGGTGGCCGCGCACTGGTCTCGATCTGCACCGCCGGCGGCATGGGCGTGGTCGCCATCGTCGAACGCTGATCGCCTGACCTGCGGCGGCTTTTACGGCCGCTGACCGGATCTCGGCAACGTCAAATCGCGCCTGCGGCAGGGCCGGCGCATCATGCGCAGGCCCTCCCCACCGGCGGCGAAGGCGCGCGTCATGCGCGCGTTTTGGCCTGCATTGCCTTGAACGATTCCCCTGCTTCCCTGTCGCCGGCCGCCGTGGCCGCGGCGCCGACGCCTGTCACGCGCCGCGTGCTGGGCATCGTGGTGTTCAACTTCATCGGCTACTTCTGCGTCGGCCTGCCGCTGGCCGTGGTGCCGGGCTTCGTCCACTCCACGCTGGGCTACGGCACGGTGCTGGCCGGGCTGGCAGTGAGCCTGCAGTACGCCGCCACGCTGCTCAGCCGCACCGTCGCCGGACGCCTGTGCGACCAGCGCGGGCCGAAGGTGTCGGTGCTGTGGGGCTTCGCGGCCTGCGCGCTGGCCGGCGCGTTCACCGTCGCCGCGGTGGCGATGAGCGCCACACCGGCGCTTAGCCTGGCGCTCCTGTTCTGCGGGCGCCTGCTGCTGGGCTGCGGCGAAAGCCTGGTCACCACTGCCACGATCATGTGGGGCATCGGCGCGGTCGGCGCCGCGCATACCGGCCGGGTGATTTCCTGGAACGGCGTGACCACCTACGGCGCGCTTGCGGTGTCCGCGCCGATCGGCGTGTGGCTGGGCGAACGCCATGGCCTGGGCGCGCTCGGTGCAGTGACGGTGTTGCTGGCATTGGTCGCGCTGGCCGGCGTTGCGCTGCGTCGCGGCGTGCTGCCGGTGCCCGGCGAACGCATTCCCGCGCGCCAGGTGCTGCGGCGGATGCTGCCGTTCGGTTTGTGCCTGGGGCTGGGCTCGGTCGGCTTCGGCGCGATTACCGCGTTCATCGCGCTGTATTACGCCGACCGCGGCTGGTCGCACGCGGCGCTGGCGATGACGCTGCTGGGCGCAACCTTCGTGCTGACCCGATTGGTGTTTCCCAATGCCATCCATCGCCACGGCGGCTATCGCGTGGCGATGGTCTCGCTGGGCGTGGAAGCGCTCGGCCTGCTGTGCCTGTGGTTGGCGCCGACGCCGCTGCTGGCCGCGTTGGGCGCCGGCATCACCGGTGCGGGCTTCGCGCTGGTGTTCCCGTCGCTGGGCATGGAAGCGGTGCGACGGGTGACCGAAAGCAATCGCGGCACCGCGCTGGGCATCTACTCGCTGTTCCTCGACCTGGCCCTGGCCATCACCGGCCCGTTGGCCGGCGCGATGGCCGTGGCCTGGAACTACGGCGCGATCTATCTGCTCGCGGCCATCGCCGCGCTGACTGCCGCGGGCACCAGCCTGCTGCTGGCGCGCCGCGCGGCCTTGCGTTAACCCCGCCGCGGCGCGCGGCGCGTTTGCAGCCACACCTTCAGCGGAGATGTGGCGATGAAACCAGCGTGGATGCGCACTGCAATGACCGTGGCGATCGGCGTGGCGCTGATCGGCTGTTCCCAGGCCGCGCAGCAACACGCGTCAGCGGATGCGCCGATGGCCGAGGCGATGTCTGCAGCGCCCGCGCCGCCAGCGATGCCGGTCGCGTCGATGATGCGCGCCCAAGGCGCGGCGCTCTCCGCCTCCTCCGCCTCAGACGCGGTCGAGCCGTCCAAGCCCGCCGTCGCAATCAACGACCAGTTGGTCTCGTCTGCCGCGACCTACACCGATGGCCAGCGTCGTTTCGTCCGCACCGCGCATGCGCGCTTTCGCGTGCGCGATACCTATGCGGCGGCGCTGGCGATCGAGGACCTGGTCGCGCAGCAGCGCGGCTTCGTGGTGGACAACCAGATCAACGCGCAGGTGCTGGACTCCCAGACACGCTCGATCGGCCACGCGCGTCTGCTGGAAGTGGCCGAGTACACCGTCAACGGCACGTTGACCGTGCGTGTGCCCAGCGAGCACACCCAGCCCTTGCTGCGTGCGCTGGCCACGCAGGTCGAGTTCCTCGATGCGCGTGGTTTCGAAGCCAATGACGTGCAGTTCGACCTGCTGGGCCAGGCGCTGGCGCAGCAGCGCGACGAACAGGCGCAGCAGGAGCTGGGCGCGGCCACCGCGCGCAATGGACGTGCCGACCACATCGCGGAGGTCATCGAAGCGCGGCGCCAGTCACGTGCGCGCCGCGATGAATCCCTGATCGAACAGCGCCGCACCCAAGACCGCATCGCTTTCAGCACCCTGACCCTGTCGCTCTACCAGCCGTCGATGCTCCGGCGGACCGAGTTGCCCGATGTGCAGGCGGTGCTGCGCGACAACGCGCCGTCGTTCGGCTGGCGCTTGGGTCAAGCGCTGAGAAGCGGCTGGATCGGCCTGCAGGCGCTTGCGTTGCGGATCGTCGAAGCCTGGCCGCTGTGGAGCGTGCTGATCGCGTTGGCGCTGGGCGGCCGCGTGCTGTTGCGTCGCTGGCGTCGTCGCCGCACCTGATCAGTCGGGCAGGCGCGGCAAGCCGTGTGCGTCGCGGGTTTCGCGCACGGCATGGTCGTGGATCTGTTGGCGCAGATCGCGACCGGGCAGCACGGCCGCGGTTTCGCCCCGGCCACTGGACAGCGCATTTGCATAGCTGCGGCGGGCGAGCAGCTCGTCGCCGTCGGCGGCGTAGCCGTGGCCGAGTTCTTCCCAAGCATCGGCGCCGGCGCCCTGGGCGAGCGCGCGATGCAGGAAGTCCTGCGCCTGCGGCCACTGACCCTGCTGGCGCGCGAGCTGGGCCAACGTGAGCAGCAGCGCCGGACTGTCGGGATGGGCGTGCAGCCAGCGCTGGGCACTGGCGCGACGCGAATCGAGCTTGCCCACCGGCAGGCGGCCGTAGAGGGCGATCAGGGTTTCGTCCCAGCGGCTGTCCAGCGCGTGTTCCAGGCTGTGGGTGGCCGCATCGTCCCAACGCAGCGCGGCCGCGCGCTGAGCGTAGGCGCCCACGACGGCGCCTTCGGTGCGCAGCGGCTTGGGCAGGACTTCCCAGCGTTCGGCCAGTACGTTGGCATCGCTGGCCTGCTGCAGGGACTGCGCGGCCAGGCGTGCTTCCAGCCTGGTGTGGGCATCGTTGGACAAGGCTTTCTGCTGGCGTAGCGGGCCGAGCAGGCCCCAGGCATCGCCGGCGCGGCCGACCTGGGCCAACGCGTCGGCGCGCAGCGCCAAGCCGCGCGGCGGCAGCGGCTGCGCGGCCGGTGCATCGAGCGCGACCAGCGCCTGCGCGGGCAGGCCGCGCGCCAGCGCGTCTTCGGCCAGCAGCAGCGCGTGCGCGGTGGCGTTGCGTTCGGCCAGCGCCTGCAGGTGGCGTTCGACCGCCGGCGCATCATCGCGCGCCTGCGCGGCGCGCACGGCGGCAGTGCGGGCGATGACGCCCACTTCTTCGTCCTGCGCGGCACGCTCCAGCTGTTTTTCCGCGCGCTGGTAGTGGCCGTGCTGCAGTGATTCCAGGCCGTCGATCAACTGCGCGCGGGCGCGCTTGCGGCGATGCCGGCCCCAGGCGCGGAACGGCAGGGCGAGCAGGGTCCACACGATCCACAGCACCAGCGCGGCGGCGATGAGCGCCAGGATCGCGCCGGGCACGGTGGCGTTGACGTCGTAACCGCCGACGCGGACGAAGACCTCGCCCCAATCGCGCACGTCTTCGCGCGCCAGCCACTGGGCGCCGACCACGCCAATGGCCACCAGCACCAGCAGGATCAACACCAGGCGCAGGGTCTTCATGGCGTGCCTCCCGGCGGGGTCGAGGGCGCGGGCGGAAGCGCGGGTGCGGACGCGGGCTTCCCGCGCACGGCCTGCAAGGCGCGCAGGCTGCTGCCCAGTTCCGGCAGGTCCGGCTGCAGCGGCATTGCAGCAATCTGGGTGAACTGTTTCTCCAGCGCGCTGGCCTGCGGCGAGGTTGGCCACAAGCGCGGCAACCACTGTGCGGCACGCGTCACCGCGCCTTGATAGGCCACACGGTCGTTGCGCTCCAGCGCGCCACGGGCAAGGGTCAGTTCCAGCTGCAGGGCATTCTCGAATGCCGCGCGCTGCGCCGGTGCGACCGCCACGCGCGTACCGCTGGGGCGCACGTCGATCAGCGGCGAGAGGATCCGCTGCCAGCTCGGGCGTGTGCTGTCGTCGGTGGTGGCTTTCTGGGGCAGCTGGGCCAGCGCGGCCGCGGCCTTGGCGAGCGCCGCGGCGGCTTGCGCATGCGGACCGTCGCCGACCTGGGCGACCGCGCTGCGTTCCTGTTCCAGCGCCTGCTTGACGTTGAGCAGGCGCGGATCGTCCAGCCCGTGCAGCGTGTCGGCGGCCAGCGCATAGGCGCGCTGCGCACCGGGCACGTCGCCGGCGATGCTCAGGCGCTGGGTGGCCAGGTGCAGTTCCAGTTCGGCCTCGTCCAGGCGCAGCGCGGCCGCGCCCTGGCGGGTGGAGTCGGCGAGCTTGGCCACGCTGTCTTCCAGCAGCGCGCCGCGCTGGCTCAGGCCCAGCACTTCGTCGCGCAGCACGCGGTTGGTGGCGGCCGCATCCTGGATGCGTTCGAGCTGCGCATGCTGGTCGCGACGCAGCGCGTCCAAGCGTTGTTCGAACGCGCCCAGCTGCTGCTGCGCGGCGTCCTGCTGAGTTGTCGTCCATGCCTGCCACTGCGACCAGCCGTACCAGCCCGCTGCGCCCACGGCGGCGACCAGCACCAGGCCCACGACCAGCGGCATGACGCTGCGGCGCGGATGGTCGGACGGATCGCGGTCGGCGGTGACGTCATTCAAGGGCGGGAACTCCAGACAGGAACAGGCGAGGGCAGGCAACAACGCGCCGCATGCTAACGGATGCGATGTGAGAACCAGGCGTGCGCGGCGGCCATCAGCTGCGCAGGACGCGGGCCTTGTGCAGGCACGATGGCGGCGAAACCAGCCTCACGCGCGACCGCTTCCAGGCGTGGGCTGGCGGCGATGGCTGTCGCGCCCAGCAGGCGCTGTTTCAGGGGATCGGGCAGTCGCTGCAGCACCTGCTGCAAGGCGCCGCCGCTAGATAGCGCCAGGCAGGTCGGCGCGGTGCACGTGGCCAGTTGTGCAAGTGCCGCAGCTGGCAGTGCGCAGGGCTTGCGGTCGTAGATTTCCGCCAGCCGCAGTTGTGCACCGCGTGCCTGCAGGCTGGGCGCCAGCACGCCACGGCCGTCGGGTGCGGTGACCAGTCCGACGCTGCGATCCTGCAGTGATGACAAGGCGGTCAGCGCGAGCAGGCCTTCGCTGTCCATGCGTGTCGGTGCGATGGCCTGTGTGATTCCCGCGCGCTGCAGTGCCAGGCGCGTGCCGGCGCCTGTTGCGATCCACGCTTGTCCATCACGTGCATTCAGCGGCTGCAACTGCGCTGCGAAACGCACTGCGGCCGGGCTGGTGAACAGCACCACGTCCGCGTCCAGCGCGGCCTGCAACGCGGCGATCGCGATGTCATCGCCACGCGGCACCAAGGCCCAAGGCGAGAGTTCGATCAGCCCCGCGCCCACGCGCGCGGCGGCGCGGCGCAGGGCCGCGTGCTCGCCCTGCGGTCGCAGGGAGATGACGTACCATGCGCGCGCTTCGTCCGGACCCATGACCACCAAGAGTACGCGATGGACCTTGATGCCTTGCTTGTCCCGCTGCGCGCCACCTGCGCGGCCATGCCGCCGCTGGCGGCGATGCAACTCTCGCTGCAGCGTTTCGACGGCGAGCGTTTGCATGTCGGCGCGCCGCTGTCGGCCAACGTCAATGACAAAGGCACGGCCTTCGGCGGCAGCCTGAGCGGACTGATGACCATCGCCGGCTGGGGCCTGGCGACGCTGAAGTTGCAGCAGGCCGGCTTCGATGCCGAGGTGTACGTGGCCGACAGCACCGTGCGCTATCGCGCGCCGCTGCTGCACGACCTGCAGGCCGAAGCCTGGCTGGATCCGGACACGCGCTGGGACGAGTTCATCGAAACCTTCCGACGTCGCGGCAAGGCACGCGCGCAGGTGCTGGCGCAGGTGCTGCTGCCTGAAGGCGGCGTGGCCGCCGAGCTGTCCGGGCGCTACGTCGCGCTGGCCAAAGGGTAGGATGCGCAGCACACGCAAGGGGACGAGCACCGTGGCACGACTTTTCTGGATGACGCTGGCGGTCCTGCTGCTGGTGACCAGCGCCCTGCCGGCGCAGGCGATCGGCAATCGTGCCAAGCAGCGCAAGCTCACCGACACCCAGACCCTGTTCACCAAGGCGATGCGCTGGGGCGAGTTCGACCAGGCCTGGGGCGTGGTCGACCCAAAGGTGCGCGAATCGCGCGCACTGAGCGCGCTGGAACTCTCGCGCTACGAGCAGGTGGAAATCACCGGCTATTCCGAGATCGGCAGCATGAGCGAGCCTGATGACGTGGTGGTGCGGGTGATCGAAATGCGTGTGGTCAACCGTAACACCATGGCCGAGCGCATCCTGCGGGTGCGCGAGCGCTGGCATTGGGACGACGCGGCCGAGCAATGGTGGCTGCAGGACGGCCTGCCCGACCTCTGGCAGGGTCAGTAACCGCCCGTCACCGCACCCGGCACGTCGCAGGCGGCGCGCTGTGCGACAATCGCCGGCCTTTTCACGCCTCTTGACCCTTCTTCTGCCGTGAACTTCGAACAAATCAAGGCGTTCGCCGCCGACAACGCGATGCTGTCGATGGCCCTGGTGGGCCTGACGATCGCGATCATCGTGACCGAAATCATGCGCCTGTTCCGCGGCTACGCCGGCCTGCGCCCGGCCCAGCTGACTGCGCTGGTCAACTCCGAGAATGCGCTGGTGCTGGACCTGTCGGCCAGTGGCGAGTTCGAGAAGGGCCACATCCCGGGCAGCAAGAACCTGGCCGGCAAGTTCGATCCCAAGCACAAGCTGCTGGCCGGCGCGGGCGAACGCCCGGTCGTGCTGGTCTGCCGCAGCGGCCAGACCGCGCCTGGCGCGGCCGCCCAGCTGAAAAAGGCCGGCTTTGCCAAGGTCTACGTGCTCGATGGCGGCGTCGCCGCCTGGCAGGCAGCCGACCTGCCACTGGTCAAGGGCCGCGCCTGAGTTCTGAACACGCCTGACGGCGCGTGCGGCCCTTGAACCGGGCCGGAGGCGTCGCCACCCCATGCGATAATCCCGGGTTTTCCGCCCATCACTGTCACGCATTTTTTGGAGTACACGATGTCCGACGAGACCACCAACGGCGCCACCGACGCAGTCAACCAGGCCACCGGCCCGAACTTCACCGTCGAGAAGATCTACGTCAAGGACGTGTCTTTCGAAGTGCCCAGCGCCCCGGCGATCTATTCCGAGAACATCGCGCCCGAGCTCAACCTCAACCTCAACCAGCGCGTGCAGCGCCTGGCCGAGAATGCCTTTGAAGTGGTCCTGGGCGTGACCCTGACCTGCAAGGCCGGCGACAAGACCGCCTATGTGGCCGAAGTGCAGCAGGCTGGCGTGTTCGGCCTGGCCGGTTTCGACCCGCAGACCATCGACGCGCTGCTGGGCACCCAGTGCCCGAGCATCCTGTTCCCGTACGTGCGCCAGCTGCTGAGCGACCTGATCCAGGCCGGCGGCTTCCCGCCGTTCTTCCTGCAGCCGATCAACTTTGACGGCCTGTACGCCGAGACGCTGCGCCAGCGCGCACAGCAGGGTCAGCAGGGCATCATCGAGAACGATCCGCCGGTCGGCAACGTCTAATCCTTGATGTCGTCTGTGCTAAACCTCCTTCCCCTGTACCAATGACAGGGGAAGAGATGAAAGTGTTGAAAGTCGCGGTGCTCGGTGCCGGTTCCTGGGGAACCGCACTGGCCGCCCTGATCGCCCGGCACGGCCACCAGGCCGTGCTGTGGGGGCGCGATGCGACGGTGGCCCACGCCATCGACACCGCGCATGAGAATCCGCGCTACCTGCCCGGCATTCCGCTTCCCGCGAACCTGCGCGCCACCACCGACCTGGCCACGGCCATGGCCGATGCCGACCAGGTGCTGGTCGTGGTGCCCTCGCACGCCTTCACCGAAACCCTGCACCTGCTGGCGCCGCTGTTGCCGGCCGGCGTGGGCGTGAGCTGGGCGACCAAGGGCTTCGAGCCAGGGTCGAGCCGGTTCCTGCATGAGGTGGCCGAGGACGTGCTGGGCACCGAGGTGCCGCTGGCCGTGGTCACCGGGCCGTCGTTCGCCAAGGAAGTCGCGCAGGGCCTGCCCACCGCGCTGACCATCCATGGCGCCGATGAGGCGTTCTGCCAGCAGGTCGCCGACGTGCTGCACGGCCCGGCGTTCCGCGCCTACACCGGCAACGACATGGTGGGCGCCGAGCTGGGCGGCGCGATGAAGAACGTGCTGGCCGTGGCCACCGGCGTGGCCGACGGCATGGGTCTGGGCCTCAATGCCCGCGCCGGCCTGATCACCCGCGGCCTCAACGAGATGCTCCGCCTGGCTGCGGCCATCGGCGCGCGCCCGGAAACCCTGATGGGCTTGGCCGGCCTGGGCGACCTGGTGCTGACCTGCACCGGCGACCTGTCGCGCAATCGCCGCCTCGGCCTGGCGCTGGGACGCGGCCAGTCGATCGAGGAAGCGGTCCGAGAGATCGGCCAGGTGGTCGAATCGGTGCAGACCGCCGATGAAGTGATGCGCCAGGCGCGCAAGCACGGCATCGACCTGTCGATCACCGAAGCGGTCGGCGATGTCCTGCATGGCGACATCACCCCGCGCGATGCGCTGGAGCGCCTGCTGGCCCGCGAGCAGAAACCGGAATACCCGGAAACGCTGTTCAAGGACGTTGCGGTCTGACCAATCCAGCGAGCGGTCCTGAAAGCTGACTGGCCTGAAAGAAAAACCCGCGCTACGGCGCGGGTTTTCTTTTTTCCGAGTCAGCGATATGACCAAGCAGTCAGCCACGCCCGCGCCGATATTTTCTCCCGGCCTGCGGATTAAATCGTGATCACGCTACCCGAGAAAATCTGTCGATAATCTCGGTTTAACGTTTATTGAGGTCGATTTTCTCAACCGACCATCGCCCGCAACAGTTGATATGCCGCCGAGCGCCTGCGCGGGGACAGCTTGCGCATGAGCTGAAGGACGTTGGATTCCACCTCGTCCTTGGCGAAATTATCGACCTGCGGCGGCGCGCTCACACGTTCCAGCGACATCGAGGCATCGGCATTGACCGCGCCACGCCCGGTCGCCAGCCACTCGAAGAACACATGGGTCGCCACGGCCACCTGCGCCAGATGCTCGACGCTGGGGTGGGTGCCGCCCGTGCGTTCCCACTGCGCGACGGCGCTGCGCTGGACACCGACGGTTTCAGCCAACTGCGTCTGCGACAGGTTTCTCAATCTGCGGGCCTGTCTGATCCGGTCTGCCATGACGTGCATTTGTAGATTCCTCCGGTTTATGTCCGACCTGACACTGCGTGTACGGCGTGTCGCATTTTACTAACACGCTGGAGATTTCAAGTGGTTCCCGTGCTCAGAACGCATTGCTGTTAGCGAAGCTAACCCCTAATTGCTGCAGTGCGATTTGGCCAAATGTCAAAAACGCATTATCAACGTAATCCAAGCGGCGCCGAGTAAATCGACGCCGGTAAAGCGGGATAAATCGATCCGTGAACCGTATCGCAAAGGATTGTGAATGTGGCGCATATTTTCTGAAGTCGCCACATGCAAATGCAGGAGGAGTTCGCACGGTCGATTGATTGAAGCGTCACAACGGCGGCAAAGGACAGGGGGCAGCCGGTGAAAGCCAGATCCACGATAGCGGAACTGCGGGCAGCCGTCCGATCTGCGGGCATGGTGCTGCTGCTGTGCGTTTCGCTGTTTGGCTATTCGGCCTCGGCGCAGACCGGCTGCACGGCCGGTGCCTGCATGTCGGCCGGTCCGCGCCTGGTCAGCGTCAACAGCAGCCAAGGGCCGCTGTTGAACCTGTTATTTCAAACGTTGTTGCCCGGCACATCGGTCAACGTCAGTGCGCTGGACTGGAATGCGCTGGCGCAATCTGACGTCAATCTCAATGCGCTGATCACCCAACTCGGCACCAATCTGGGCGTCAGCGACACCGGCCAGATCCTCAACACGCAGGTCACCCTGGCGCAGCTGCGCGCGGCGATGGTGCAGGTGGCCCAAGCCGATGGCGACACCGCGCAGGTCAACGCGCTCAACGCGCTGGCGCCTGCGATCGATGGGTTGACCGGCCGCGTGCGCCTGGGCGACCTGGTGCAGGTCAACCTGCCGCAGGGCTCGCTGGCCGACGTCAAACTGGACACGCTGGACCTGGTCACCGGTGCGGTGCAGCTCTACAACTTCTCCAACGTGGTCACCACGCCGCAGCCGGTGACGGTCAATACCGCGGCGCTCGGCCTGACCGGGCTGGCCTCGCTACAGGTTTGGGCGCAAGTGGTGGAGCCGCCGACCTATGTTTGCGGCGCAAGCGGTGCGTCGTTCCATACCGGCGCGATCCGCTTGAAGCTCAACGCCGAGGCGGTGAACAACTTCAACCTGGCGCCGCTGATCGCCGCGATCAACGCGCTGGGCGTGACCAACACGACGCTGACCGCCAGCGTCCTCAAAGTACAGGCCTACGCCGACATCGCGCGTGCCGAAGGCACGCTCACCGCCGTCGATGGTGTGGCCAACGCGGTGAGTTTCACCGGTCGTCCGGGTCTGGTGAACCTCTACATCGGCACGATCCCGGATGCGACGTTCTTCAATCGCAATCAGGTCATCACCAATGCGCTGGTCACCCCGACCACGTTGACCTCGCTCAACCTGCAGTTCCAGTTGAATCTCCTGGGGATTGGTCTGGTCACCGCACAGGTGCCGCTGGCGGTGAACGTCCGGGCGGCTGCGACGGGTTCCCCGGGGCTGCAATCCTTCACCGTGACAGGACCCTTCCCGCAAACGCGCACCGCCAGCTCAGGCACGGTCAGCGCAGGCACCCTGATTACGGACCTGCTTGCGAACCTGACCCTGGCCGTGCAGGCCGGAACCATCAGCGCCAGCGTGCTCGGCGTGCCGATCGTCGTGCCCAGCGCGGTCGTGACCTTGGTTAACAGCGTCGTCAGCACGACGACCACGTTGCTAGGCCAGCAGGTCGGGCCGCTGCTGACGCCCATCCTCAACACGCTGCTTGGTGGGCTGGTCGACAACGTGCTGAGCCTGCTCGGCATCAAGATCGGCCAGGCGGTATTCACGGTCGAAGGCATCGCACGCGCCTGCGCCGCGGTGCTGAGCCTGCAGAAGGTGCTGGCGCCCACCACCGATGCCGGCCGCTTCAACCTGAGCATCAGCACCGGTGGCAGCGTGGTGTCGTCGGTCAACAACGTCGGCAATGGCGGTACGACCACGCCGTTCGTCAGTACGCCGGGCAGCAGCTACTCGCTGGCTGAAGTCGCGTCCAGCGGCACGACGCTGGCGCGCTACACCAGCACCTGGGTGTGCACGGATCAGGACAACAACCAGGTCGCCACCGGTACCGGCAACCAGTTCGATTACACCGCGCCAGCGCTGGCCAACAAGCAGACCACGGTGATCTGCCGCATCACCAACAGCGCGCGCCTGGCCAACCTGAGTGTGACCAAGAGCGATGCGGCCACGACCTACACGCCGGGAGGCAGCAGCAACTACACCATCACCGTGAGCAATGCCGGCCCGGCCGGCATCACGGCGGCGACAGTCAACGACACGTTGCCCAATGGCGCCACGCTGTCCGCGCCTTGGACCTGCGCGACCACCGGCGGCGGCACCTGTGCCGCCTCGGGGGGAAGTGCGGGCACTTCGACCATCGCCGTCAGCGTCGACCTGCCCAGCGGCGCGCAGGCCGTCATCAACGTCCCGGTCAGCTTCAGCGCTGACCCGGCGGCTTACTGACGGCCCGGCACGCCACCATGACCGGCCAGCACGCCACAACGAAGCACGGGATCGGAGCGCCGCGCTTGCGCCTCTTCCGTAACGCGATGCGGTGGCTGTGCGCGTGCGTGTTGCTGGCGCCGCTGCCGCTGCTGGCGCAGACCTATCCGGCGACGCTGTCCAACACCGCCACGCTGACCTTGCCCGGCGATACCAGCGATCCGGACACGTCCAACAACAGTTCAACCGACCAGAACACGCTGGCGCTGCAGGCCGATATCAGCGTCACCAAGACGGTGCTCAGTGCGTCGCCGGTGCCCGTGGGTGGGCCGGTGCGTTACCAGATCACCGTGGCCAACGCCGGCCCGTCGCGCGCGCAGGGCATCACCCTCAACGACAGCGTGCCGCCGCAGCTGCAGAACGTCACCTGGACCTGTACGCCCACGGCCAATTCCATCTGCAGCCTCGGCAGCGGCGCCGGCAGCCTGGCCCTGCAGCTGGACCTGGCCGCCAACGGCAGCGCCACCGTGGTGATCAACGCCACCGCGCCGACCACTACGCCCAGCACCATCGCTGCGAACACGGCCACGGTCGTGCTGCCGGTGACCATCAGCGATCCGACGCCGGGCAACAACACCTCGACCACGCCGACGATCCCGGTCACGCCGGCGAGCATCGTCGCGAACAACGACGCGATCGGCCCGGTCAATGGGCGCAGCGGCAGCACCAACGCCGGCAATGTGCTGACCAACGACACGCTGGCTGGCGCCGCCGCGACTTCGGCCAACACCACGCTCAGCGTGGTCACGCCACCCTCAACGCCAAACATCACTTTGGACACCAGCACCGGCGCGATCGCCGTCGCTGCTGGTACGCCGGCCGGCACGTACACGCTGGGCTACCAGCTGTGCCAGACCAGCAACCCGAGCAATTGCGCGACGGCCACGGCGACGATCCAGGTCGGCGCCGCGGTGCTGGCCGCCAATCCCGATACCGCCGGCCCGATCAATGCCACCACCGGCGGCACCGCCGTGGTCAACGTGCTGGACAACGACACGCTGGACGGCGCGACGATCGCGCCCGGCAGTGTCACGCTGGCGCCGGTCAGCAGCGCGCCGGTCACGATCAACGCCAATGGCACGGTCGATGTCGCCGCCAACGCCACGCCCGGCACCTATCCGGTCAGCTACACCGTGTGCGAGGTGTTGAACCCGAGCAACTGCGTGACCTCGACGGTCACCGTCACCGTGGCCGCCGCCGCGGTCACGATCGATGCGCTGGACGACAGCGGCAGCGCACCGGCCACCGCCGGCGGCGTGGCGATCGCCAACGTGCTGGCCAACGATCTGGCCAACGGTGCGCAGGCCACCACCACCAACGTGACGCTGACCGTGGCCACGGCACCGTCGACGCCGAACATCGCGCTCAACACCGGCACTGGCGCGATCACCGTCGCCGTCGGCACTGCGGCCGGCAGCTACAGCCTGACCTATCGCATCTGCCTGGTCGCCACGCCCAGCGACTGCGATACCGCGACCGCCTCGATCACCGTGGCCGCGGCCACGCTGATTGCGAATAACGACACCGCCGGCCCGGTCAGCGCCACCACCGGCGGCAACGCGCTGGTCAACGTGCTGGACAACGACAGCTTCAACGGCGGCGCGATCCCGTCCGGCGCCGTGGTGCTGACCCAGGCCGCGGGCGCGCCGGCGTTCATCACGATCACGCCGGCGGGCGAGGTCAACGTCGCGGCGAACGCCACTGCCGGCGTCTATACCGTTGGCTACACGATCTGCGAGGCCGCGGCGACCAGCAACTGCGCATCGGCGTCGGTCACGGTGACCATCAGCGCTGCGGACCCGGTGATCGATGCGGTCGACGATGTCGTCAGCACCCTGGCCGGCAATGCCAACGCCGGCAATGTGCTGGCCAACGACAGCCTGGATGGCGCCACCCCGACCGCCGCCAGCGTCACCCTGACCCAGCAGAACGTGCCGGCCGGCATCACCATCGCCGCCGATGGCACAGTGAGCGTGGCGGCCAACGTTGCGCCGGGCAGCTACACCACCAGCTACACGATCTGCCAGACCGGTTCGACCACGGTCTGCGATAGCGCCAGCGTCACGATCACGGTCAATGCGCCGGTGATCCCGGTGCAGGCGGTCAACGACACCGCTTCGATCACCGCCGGCACCACCAGCGCCGGCAACGTGCTGGCCAACGACACCGTCGGCGGCGCTGCGGCGACCACCGCCAATGCCATCGTCACCCAGCAGAGTGCGGGCGGCCCGATCAACATCGACGGCAGTGGTGCGATCACGGTCGCGGCCGGCACGGCGGCCGGTACCTACACCGCCACTTACCAGATCTGCGCCAGCGCTTCGCCGGCCTCCTGCGATACCGCCACGGTCACGGTAACGGTCAATGCTGCCGCGCCGGCGATCGATGCGGTGGACGATGCGTTCTCCATCGTCAGCGGAGGCACGGCCAACACCAGCGTGCTGGCCAACGACACACTGGGCGGCGTGGTGGCGACGGCTTCGAACGTCGTGCTCACCCAGACCGGCGGCCAGCCGGTGATCACCATCGCCGGCGACGGCGCGGTCAGCGTGCGCGCCGGTACTGCGGCGGGCAATTACACCGCCAGCTATCGCATCTGCGACGCCGCCGCGGGGTCGACCAACTGCGACACCGCCAGCGTCACGATCACCGTCACCGCACCGCCTGCAGTGATCGCCGCGACCAACGACAGCTTCAGCACCACGCCCGGCAGCAGCGCCGGCAACGTGCTGGTGAACGACACCGTCGATGGCGCGCCGGCGACCACTGCAACAGTCGCCATCACCCAGCTCACCGGCTCGCCCAGCGTGGGCATCGGCAGCGATGGCACGGTGACGGTCGCGGCGGGCGTCGCAGCCGGCACGTATACGGCCAGCTACCGCATCTGCGATCTCAACGACGCCAGTAACTGCGATACCGCCAGCGTGACCGTCACGGTCACCGCGACCACGGCCGCGATCGATGCAGTCGATGACAGCTTCAGCCTGGCCGCGGGTAGCAGCGGCGGCAGCGTGCTCGGCAACGACAGCGTGGCCGGCGCGCAGGCCACCGCCGCGAATGTCACCGTCATCCAGACCGGCGGCAGCCCGGACATCGTCATCGCGGCGGATGGCACGGTCAGCGTTGCCGCTGGCGTCGCGGCAGGCACGCGCACCGCGTCGTACCAGATCTGCAGCCAGGCCCAGCCTTCCAGCTGCGACAGCGCGAATGTCAGCGTGACCGTCACGGCGCCACCGGTGGTGGTGGACGCGGTCAATGATGTGTTCTCCGCCGCCTCCGGCAGCACCGACGCCGGCAACGTGCTGCTCAACGACACCGTGGATGGTGCAGCCGCCACCACCGCCAATGCCACGCTCACCCAGCTCAGCGGCGGACCGGTGATCAGCATCGGCGCCGATGGCACGGTCAGCGTGGCCGGCGGCACCGCGGCGGGCAGCTACAGCGCCAGCTACCGGCTGTGCCAGCTCAACACCGGCACCTGCGATACCGCCACCGTCACGGTGAACGTCACCGCGACGGTGAACGTCACCGCCAACGACGACAGCTTCACCAGTGCCACCGGCACCGGCACGCTGGGTAACGTGCTGGGCAACGACACGGTTGATGGCGCCGCGGCGACCACGGCCAACGTGAGCCTGGCGCAGACCACGGGCACGCCAACGATCGTCATCGCCAGCGATGGCAGCGTCAGCCTGGCCGCGGGCACGGCGGCCGGCACCTACAACGCGACCTATCGCATCTGCCAGACCGGTTCGACCGACAACTGCGATACCGCGGCGGTGACCGTCACCCTCACCGCCAGCGCGGTGGTGGTCGATGCGGTCAACGACGGGCTCAGCATCCTGGTCGGCGAGACCGCAGCCGGCAACGTGCTGGACAACGACAGCGTCGATGGCGGGGCTGCGACGACCGCCAATGCGACCCTGACCCAGCTCACCGGCACGCCGACCCTGAGCATCGCCAGCAACGGCGTGGTGAGCGTTGCCGTAGGCACGGCGCCGGGCACCTATTCGGCCAGCTATCGCCTGTGCGCGACCGCCGCGCCGACCAACTGCGATACCGCCACCGTGCTGGTGACGGTCAACGCGGCGGTGGTGGCCGCCGACGATGCGTTCTCGGCGCTGTCCGGCAGCAGCGGCATCGGCAACGTGCTGACCAACGACAGCGTGCGCGGCCAGCCGGCTTCGCCCACCAACGCGACACTCACCCAGACCGGCGGCCAGGCAGCGATCACTATTGCCACGGATGGTTCGGTCGGCATCGTGACGGGCACCGCCGCGGGCACTTACACCGCGACCTACCAGCTCTGCGAAGTGGCGTTCCCCACTAGCTGCGACAGCGCCACGGTCACCGTGACGGTGACCGCGCCGGCCAGCGTGGTCGCCGTCGACGATGCGTTCTCCAGCGTCGCCGGCAATGCCAACGTCGGCAACGTGCTGGGCAACGATACGGTCGATGGCGCGGCCACCACCAGCAGCGTCAGCGTGACCCAGCTCACCGGCACGCCCGCAGTGGTGATCTCCAGCAGCGGCGTGGTGAGCGTGGCCGCCGGCACGCTGCCGGGCACTTACAACGCCAGCTATCGCATCTGCCTGCTCAGTGCGCCGAGCAACTGCGATACCGCCGACGTAACCATCACCGTCACTGCGGTGGCCGCGCCGATTGCGGCGGTGAACGATGCGTTCTCCAGCGCGGCCGGCAGCACCAACGCAGGCAACGTGCTGGCCAACGACACCGTGGCCGGCGCGCCCGCCACGGCCGCCAACGTCACCCTGACCCAGACCAGCGGCACGCCGGCGATCACGATCGGCGCTGATGGCACCGTGGTGGTTGCCGCCAACGCGGCGGCCGGCACCCAGACCGCGGCCTACACGATCTGCCAGACCGCGGCGCCGACCAACTGCGACTCGGCCACGGTGACGGTGACCGTCGCAGCAACGGCGGCCGTGAGCGCGGTCGACGATACGTTCTCCACCACGGCCGGCAGCAACAGCGTCGGCAACGTGCTGATCAATGACACGGTCGATGGCGCGCCAGCGACCACGGGCAACGTCACCCTGACCCAGCTCAGCGGGCTGCCTGCGATCGTCATCGCGCCCGATGGCGCAGTGAGCGTGGCCGTTGGCACCGGCGCCGGCAGCTATGTCGCCACCTATCGCATCTGTGAGCAGGCCAACCCGGGCAACTGCGCCACGGCGACGGTGACCGTCACGGTCAACGCCACGGTGCAGCCGATCGACGCGGTCAACGACAGCTACACCAGCGCCGCGGGCAACACCAACGTCGGCAACGTGCTGGCCAACGACAGCGTTGGCGGCACCCAGGCCACCACGGCCAATGTCACCCTGGCGCAGAACGCGGGCACGCCGGCCATCGTCATCGCCAGCGATGGCACGGTCAGCGTGGCCGTCGGCACCGCGGGCGGCACCTATGCGGCCGAATACCAGATCTGCCAGATCGCCGCGCCGACCAGCTGCGACACCGCCAGCGTGAGTGTCAGCGTGACCGCGGTGAATGCCGTGGTTGCCGGCGATGACAGCTTCACCGCGTCGGCCGGCGCGACCGGCGCGGGCAACGTGCTGGGCAACGACACGATCGACGGCGCCGCTGCCACCACCACGACGGCCAGCGTGACCCAGCTGGGCGGAACGCCGGCGATCACGATTGCCGCCGATGGCACGGTCTCGGTCGCGGCAGGCACCGCAGTCGGCAGCTACACCGCCAGCTATCGCCTGTGCGAGCTGGCCAGCCCGACCAACTGCGACGACGCCACCGTCACGGTGAACGTCACCGCCGCGGTCACCGTGGTGGCGCAGGCCGATGCCTTCAACGCGACCGTCGGGGCGACCAGCGCCGGCAACGTCTTGCTCAACGACACGGTCAACGGCGCGGCAGCAACGGCGAGCACGGTCAGCCTGACCCAGCAGAGCGGTGCGCCGACGCTGTTGATCGCTGCTGACGGCACGGTGAGCGTGGCCGCCGGCACGCCGGCCGGCAGCTACACCGCCAGCTACCAGATCTGCGCGACCACGAGCCTCACCGATTGCGCGACCGCCACCGTCACCGTGACCGTCACGGCGGCGCCGATCACCGCGGTGGCGGTCAACGACAGCTTCTCCAGCACCGCGGGCAATGCCGGTGTCGGCAACGTGCTGTCCAACGACAGCCTGGCCGGTGCGCCGGCGACGGCCACGAACGTCACGGTGACTCAGCTCAGCGGTTCGCCGGCAGTGACCATCGCGGCCGATGGCACCGTCGGCGTGGCTGCCGGCACGGCGGCCGGCAGCTACACCGCGCGCTATCGCATCTGCGAGATCGCCGCGCCGACCAACTGCGACGAAGCCGATGTCGCGATCACCGTGACCGCCGCGGCGCCGGTGGTCGATGCGGTCGACGATGCGTTCTCTGCACCGTCCGGCAGCAGCAGCAGCGCCGGCAACGTGCTGCTCAACGACAGCGCCAACGGCGCGGCGGCCAATACCAGCAATGTGGTGCTGACGCAGCTCGCCGGCGCGCCGGCCATCGTGATCGCCGGCGACGGCACCGTCAGCATCGCCCCCGGTACCGCGCCGGGCAGCTACACCGCGCGTTACCAGATCTGCGTCATCGGCGTGCCGACCAGCTGCGACACCGCCGATGTCAGCGTCACCGTGACGCCGGCCGCCGCGCTGGTGCTGGCGGTGGACGACAACATCGCCACCACCGCCGGCACGGCCAACGCCGGCAACGTGCTGGGCAATGACACGGTCGATGGCGCCATCGCCACGACCGCAACCGTGGTGTTGACCCAGCTTGCTGGCGGACCGGCGATCACGATTGCAGCCAACGGCGCGGTCTCGGTCGCCGCCGGCACCGCGCCGAGCACCTACACCGCGCGTTACCAGATCTGCCAGGTCGGCAACGCGGGCAACTGCGATACCGCCGATGTCACGGTGGTGGTCGCCGCGACCGCGCCGGTGCTAGTGGCGGTGGACGATGTGTTCGTCAGCACCGCGGGCAATACCAGCGTCGGCAGCGTGCTGGCCAACGACACCGTCAATGGCGCCATTGCCACGACCGGCGAAATCACCGTGCAGCAGCTGTCCAGCACGCCGCCGGGCATCACCATCAACACCGCAGGCGTGGTCTCGGTGGCCAGCGGCACGCCGGCCGGCGCCTACACCGCGCGCTATCGGATCTGCCTGACCACCGTGCCCAGCACCTGCGAAGAGGCCAACGTGCTGGTCACGGTGTCGGTCACGCCGGCGACAGTCGTGGCGACCGATGACGGCTTCACCAGCGCCGCGGGCAACCCGAACGCCGGCAACGTGCTGGCCAACGACACCGTCGATGGCGTGACCGCGACCCAAGCCAACAGCACCCTGACCCAGCTCGGCGGCGGCCCGGCGATCACCATCGCCGCCGATGGCACGGTCAGCGTCGCCACGGGACTGGCCGCAGGCACCTACACCGCGACGTATCGCCTGTGTGCGACCAGCGATCCGGGCAGTTGCGACACCGCGACGGTCAGCGTCACGGTCACTGCCGCGCCGGTCACCGTGGTGGCCGGCAACGACACCTTCAGCGTGGTGGTCGGCGGCCCGTCGCCGGGGAACGTGCTGGACAACGACACCGTCGGTGGCAGCCCGGCAACCCCGGCCAATGTCGACCTGACCCAGACTACGGGCCAGGCAGCGATCCTGATCGCGACCGATGGCACAGTGAGCATCGTGCCGGGCACGGCGCCCGGCACCTACACCGCCACCTACCGCATCTGCGCCACCGGCAGCACCACCGACTGCGCCACCGCGACGGTGTCGGTCACCGTGACTGCCGCACCGGTCGTGGTGAGCGCCAGTGCCGATACCTTCGCCGCCACGCCGGGCCAGGCCATCGCCGGCAACGTGCTGGCCAACGACACAGTCGATGGCGCGCCGGCGACGACGGCCAATGTCACGCTCACCCAGACCGGTGGCCAGCCGCAGATCCTGATCGCCAGCGACGGCACGGTCAGCGTTGCGGCCGGCACTGCACCGGGCAGCTACACGGCGAGCTATCAGATCTGCCAGGTTGGCGCCCCGACGAACTGCGCGACCGCCACGGTCACCGTCAACGTCAGCGCCGTGGCAGCGGCGATCGACGCCGTCGACGACAGCCTCAGCGGCAGTGCCGGCGGCATCGCGGCCGGCAATGTGCTGAGCAACGATCGCCTGGCCGGCGCGCCGGCGACGACCGCCAATGTCACCGTGACCCAACAAGGTGGCGCACCGGCGATCACCATCGCCGGCGATGGCAGCGTCAGCATTGCCGTCGGCACCGCCGCGGGCACCTACGCCGCGACCTACCAGCTCTGCGAAATCGCCAGCCCGACCAACTGCGATACGGCCACCGTCACCGTGACCGTCGTGGCCACGGTCAATGCGATCAACGCCGTCAACGACACCCTGACCGGCGTGCCCGGTGGCGTGGCGTCAGGCAGCGTGCTGGACAACGACACCCTGGCCGGTGCGCCCGCCAGCATCTCCACTGTCACCGTGGCCCAGCTCACCGGCGGGCCCGCGCTGACGATCGCCAGCAACGGCACCGTCACCGTGGCGGCCGGCACCGCGGCCGGCAGCTACACCGCCAGCTATCGCCTCTGCGAAATCGCTGCGCCGACCAACTGCGATACCGCCACGGTCACCGTGGCCGTCACTGTCGCAGTGCTGCCGATCAACGCGGTCGACGACAGCTTCGGCCCGGTCAACGGCACCAGCGGCGCGATCAACATCGGCAATGCGCTGGCCAACGACACGCTGGGCGGCGTGGCGGCCACCGCGACTACGGTCTTGCTGACCCAGACCTCCGGCCAACCGGCGATCACCGTCGCCGCCGATGGCACGGTCGGCGTGGCCGCCGGCACAGCGGCCGGCACCTACATTGCCGCCTATCGCATTTGCGAACGCGCGAACCCGGCCAACTGCGACCTGGCCCAGGTCAGCGTGACCGTGCAGGCCGCCGCGATCGTCGCCAACGACGACAGCGTCGGCCCGGTCGATGGCGTGGCCGGCGCGCAGGACGTGATCAACGTGCTGGCCAACGACCTCTTCAATGGCCGCGCGCCGGTCGCGGGCGAAGTGACCCTGGCACCGGTCACGCAGGGCCCGCTGTCGATCGACCAGAACGGCTTGCTGGATGTCGCGCCCAATACGCCGGCTGGCACCTACCTGATCACCTATCGCATCTGCGATGCGCAGAACCCCGCCAGCTGCGACGACGCCACCGTGACCGTCACCGTGCGCGCGCAGCCGCTGCAGGCCGTCGATGACGCCGCACAGGTACCGCAGAACACCGGCCAGCTGATCAACGTGCTCGGCAACGACAGCCAGAGCGGCACCGCGCTGGATGCCACGCGCGCCACGATCACCCAGGTCACCACGCCCGAACACGGCGCGGCGGTCAGCAACGGCCAGGGCGGCATCGTCTACACGCCGCAGACCAACTACAGCGGCCCGGACAGCTTCCAGTACACGGTCTGCGAAACCGCCGTGCCGTCCAACTGCGCCACCGCGACGGTCAACGTCACCGTGCTGCCCAACCAGGTCACGGCCAACGCCGATGCCGCACAGGCCACCGCGCCCAACCCGGTGGTGATCGACGTGCTGGCCAACGACACCGCCGTCGGTGCGCCGCTGGATCCGGGCTCGCTGAGCGTGGTCGGTGCGCCGGCGTCGGGCACGGCGACCTGCGCGCAGGGCACGTGCACCTACACGCCCAACGCCGGCTTCAGCGGCAACGACACCTTCACCTATCGCGTCTGCGATACCTCCGCGCCCACGCCGGTGTGCAACACGGCGGTGGTGACCATCGCGGTCAACAGCCTGGAATTCAGCGTGCGCCTGCAGTTGGCCGTGGCCCAGCGCACGGTGCGCATCGGCGGCGCGGTGCGCTACACCGCCACGGTCGAGAACGTCGGCACGCTCGATCACACCAACGACACCGTCTCCATCACGCCGCCGCCTGGGTTCACCTACATCGAAGGCACGATGCAGCTGGATGGCAACGATCTCGGCGCCACGCAGCCGACCGCGCAGATCAGGTCCATGACGTTGAGTTCCACGATGCTCGCTGCCGCGGTCGGCATGCAGGCCCGGGTGGCCGCCGCCAACACGGCTGCGCGTGTCAGCGCGACCTCGCCGATCACCATCCGTGGCGTCGACCTTGATGTGGGCCAGCGCGTGGTCTTCACCTACTACCTGCGCGTTGGTGCCGGTGTCGGGACAGGCATGCACAACAGTGTCGGTGTCGTGCGCGAGAACGAAGAGGACGGAGGCTTCGTCATCAGCAACGAAGCCAGCGCCGTGGTCGAGATCGAGGGCGATCCGGTCATGGAAGAAAGCCTGGTGCTGGGCACGGTGTTCGACGACCGCGACGGCAACGGCATCCAGAGCCCGGGCGAACGCGGCATCGCCGGCGTGCGCATCGGCTCGGTTGAAGGCCTGATCTCCACCACCGATGGCTACGGCCGCTACCACGTGATCGGCGTCAATGCCGGCAACGCCGCGCGCGGGCGCAACTTCATCCTCAAGGTCGATACGGCGACGCTGCCAGCCGGCACCACCTTCACCACGCCCAATCCGCGCGTGCGCCGCATCACCGCCGGCATTCCGGTGCGCTTCGACTTCGGCGTGAAGCTACCGCAGCGCGACGCGTCTGCCAACGCGGCCAGTGCGGGCAAACAGATCCAGCTGGCGCCGGCGCTGTTCGATACAGAGGGCAGTGTGGCGAGCGAGCACGTACAGACCATCGCCGAGATCGCCGCGCTGGTGAAAACCGCCGATGCCCAGGTCAGCGTCGACGCTGCGCCGGGTGAAGACGCCATCGCGCTGCAACGCGCGCTGTCGGCCCAGTCCGCGCTGCAGGCGCAGGCTGGCGTGCCGGTGGACGTGGCGGTGCGCGACGCGGGCAGGCGCGGCCTGTTGCAGGTCGGCGGCAACGCCGCGCAGCTGCTGCCGGCGCTGTTCGACGGCGATGCGCCACGCGCTGCAGATCAGCCCCTGCTGCTGGCCGCGGGCGACGCGCTGGCGGCACATCGCATCGCGGTGATCGAAGTCCCGGCAGGTGATCCCGCGCAGGCCCAGCGACGCGTGGAGTCCGTGCGCCAGCTGCTCGCGCCGCGTCTGCCACCGGGCACCGTTCCTGATGTGCGTGTGGCCGGTGCGGAGGGCACGCCATGAACAATACCCGGCGCTCCTGGCTGGCCGTCTCGATCATGCTGGCGTTGCCGACGATGGCGCGCGCGCAGCAGGCCGGCGGCGAGGTCGAACACTGCGGCGTGCAGGGCTGCGGTGTCGGTCGCCCCGTGCTCTACACCGTCAGCGAGCAGGACCAGACCCACCTGCATACCGGTAGCGGCAACGATCCGCTGGCTGCGCCTACCGCGGCCACGCCGAACGAAACGATCTCGCTGCTGAGCCCGCTGTCGGCGCCGGCGGCCGGTGCGCTGGAATTGCCGCAGGGCGGCGTGGTCTGGGCGACCGAAGACCCCGCCTTGGCCGAGCCGGTGCTCAACGTGCAGGCCGGCACGATGGTGCCGTTCCAGGACGGGCGCATCACCCGGCCGGTGCGCTTCCACAGCTACAGCAACTACACCGCCTTCATCGACAAGCTGAAGGTCACCGTCTACCGCGCCAGCGACACCGATCTGGTGACGCCGCTGGCCACGGTCGAACTGCCGGTGACGCCGCTGGGCGATGCGACCTGGGACGGCGCGCTGCCGGCCAGCCTCAACCTGCGCGAAGACGACGAACTGCTCTACATCGCGCGCGCCTACGGCGAGGGCGGTGCGTTCGACGAAACCCGTTCGCAGCGCATCCGCCTGGTGACCCCGGCTGACTACGAGCGTGGCTCGGAGTTGGCCAGCACCAATGCCTTGCGCCAGGACGGCCAGGCGCTCAACGGCGACGCGGCGCTGGACGTGGCGATCACCGATGCCATCTACGGCGTCAACGGCCTGCGCCTGCAGAACATCTCCATCCGCGGCTCGCGCGTGCGCATCCAGGGCACGGACATCCCGCGCGGCACGCGGATGAGCATCAACGGGCTCAACTTCCCGGTGCTGCAGGACGGACAGTTCGCGGCCGAGTTCCTGGAGCCGGTCGGCGACCATCGCTACCAGGTGCAGGCGGCCACGCCGGGCGCGGCACCGGTGCAGGAAACGGTGGACGTCAATGTCAGCGGCAGCTACGCCTACGCGGTGGGCATCGCCGATGTGACTCTGTCGCGCAACAGCGCCGGCGGCAACACCGATCCGCTGGCCAGCGATGGCCGCGATGACGATGGCTTCCTCAGTGAAGGCCGCTTGGCTTTCTACGCCAAGGGCAAATGGCGCGGCAAATACCTGGTCACCGCGCACGCCGACACGCGCGAAAACCAGCTGGACCACCTGTTCGATGGCTTCTTCGAAGCCGATGCCGAAGACATCTTCTGGCGGCTCGATCCGGACCTGTATTACCCGACCTACGGCGACGACTCGACCACCTATCGCGACGTCGATACGCAGGGCAAGTTGTACCTGCGCGCCGATTGGGACCAGAGCCAGGCGGTGTGGGGCAACTTCGTCACCGGGTTTTCCGATACCGAATACGGCCAGTACAACCGCTCGCTGTACGGTGCGGCGATCGACTGGCGCTCGCGCGCGACCACGCCGCTGGGCGAGGCGCGCACGCAGGTCAAGGCGTTCGGCTCGCAGGCGCAGACCGCGCTGGGCCACAGCGAATTCCTGGGCACCGGCGGCAGCCTGTACTACCTGCGCCACACCGACATCCTGCCGGGCTCGGACCAGGTGGTCATGGAGGTGCGCGACCCCACCACCGGGCTCACCGAGGCGCGCGTCACCCTGCAGAACGGCGTCGACTACGAAGTCGACAACCTGCAGGGCCGGATCTTCCTGACCCGGCCGCTGGCCCAGATCACCCGCGAGAACGTCCGCAGCATCACCCGCGACACGCCGCTGGATGGCTACTCACAGATCCTGCTGGTCGACTACGAATACGTCCCGGACGACTTCGACACCGACGACGTCAGCATGGGCTGGCGCGGCAAGCACTGGTTCGGCGATCACGTCGCCGTCGGCGGCACCTATGTCGATGAAAACCGCGGCGGCGACGACTACACGCTCAAGGGCGCCGATCTCACCCTGCAGGTCGGGCGCGGCACGTATCTCAAGGCCGAGCTGACCCAGTCCGAAGCCACCGCCGCGCCGATCTTCTATTCGGACAACGGCGGCCTGAGCTTCGTCCAGCGCAACCCGGACAGCGGCGCGCGTTCGGGCGATGCGTGGTCGGTCGAAGGCCGCGCCAACCTCAAGGAACTGGGCTGGACGCGCCACGAGTGGACGATGGGCGCGTGGTGGCGCGAAGTGGATGCCGGCTTCTCGGTCTCGCGCTACGACACCGGCCTGCCGGTGACCGAATACGGCGCTGAGTTCCTGGGGTATGTCACCGATGATTTCAGCCTGTACGGGCGCTACACCAAGGCCGAGCAGGGCGCGCAGTCGCTGGCCCAGACCCAACTCACCGCCGACTGGCGGCTGGGCGAGAAGACGCGCATCGGCGCCGAGCTGCGCCAGCTCCAGGAGCGCGGCACGCTGACGCCCTACGACGCCACGCTGGGCGCGTTGAGCTACCACTACCGGTTGACCCCGGAGCTGGAGCTGTACGGCATCGGCCAGCTCACCTTGAACGACGATGACGGCGCCTACGAGCGCAACAACCTGGCCACGGTCGGCGCCGAATATCAGTTCGGCGATCGCTCCACCGTCGGGGCGGAACTCAGCGCCGGCAGCCGCGGCCACGGCGGCGCGGTCACCGCCGAATACCGCGTCAACCGCGACCAGACCCTTTATGGCGGCTATCGCTACACCAGCGACCAGCTCACCGACGACCTGTGGACCAACAGCAGCGCCACGACGACACAGAATGGCTGGACCGCCGGCCAGCGCTGGCGCGTCACCGACCGGCTCAACGTCTACAACGAGAGCCAATATCTCAAGGACATCGACAGCGAGACCTCGGGCCTGACCAACACCGTCGGCATGGATTACTCGCCCGGCGATGGCTGGACCATCGGCGCGACCTTGATGGACGGCAACCTGGACTCGGTCAGCGGACCGGTCGATCGCCACGCCTACAGCCTCAGCGGCGGTCGCACCGATGCCAAGACCCAGTGGTCGAGCAAGCTGGAATACCGCAAGGACAGCGGCGCCGAGCAGCGCACGCAGTGGGTCACTACCAACCGCCTGCTGATCAAGCTCAACGAAGACTGGCGCCTGGCCGCGCGCGCCAACTATGCCGATACCGATGACGACCTCAACCCGCTGGCCGGTGCCAAGCTGGTGGAGAGCAACGTTGGCTTCGCCTGGCGTCCGCACGACAACACGCGCTGGGCCGCGTTCGGCAAGTACACCTATCTCTATGACGTGGCCTCGCTGGGCCAGGTCGGCAACGACACCGCCGACCAGCGCTCGCACGTGCTGTCGCTGGAAGGCGTGATGCAGCTCAACGACGACTGGGAAGTCGCCGCCAAGCTGGGCGCACGCCGTGGCGAGGCACGCACCGGCCGCGGCACCGGCGACTGGCTGGACAGCCGCACCGAGTTCGCCGCGCTGCAGGTGCGCTACACCCTGATCGCCAAGTGGGAAGCGCTGGCCGAATACCGCGTGCTGACCGTGCGCGACGGCGGTGATCGCAAGGGCTGGCTGGTCGGTCTGGACCGCCAGATCGGCGAGAACTTCAAGATCGGCCTGGGCTACAACTTCACCGGCTTCAGCGACGACCTGACCGAGCTGAAGTACGACCAGCGCGGCTGGTTCCTCAACCTCTCCGGCTACTACTGAGCCATCGCGGCGCATAAAAAAGCCCGACCTGAAAAGGCCGGGCTTTGGGAGCAACGACGCGGGAGAGAGGACGCCTCGTTGTCTGCATTCGCCAGAGCCACCCCAGCGAGTACGGGAGTGAGTCTCTGCTTGCCAAGCGCAATCGCTCCTGAATTTTTTGAACGTAACGGTTTATTAATTCAGGTGGCGGTGTGGGAGTTCAAGACGGCGTGCCAGCGTGCGCCGGCATGTGGCGCGTCTGTGGCCCTCATTGCAGGATGGCGTTGGCCCAGGCGACCACGGGGGTTGGGGTTTTCGCGACTGCCGATGTATCCGCGACTGCAGCGACCAGTTCGATGACCTGCACGCCTGCCACGGGCACAGTGAGCTGCGTCGCAGCGTCGCTCTGATGCAAGGGCGTGGTCTCGTGCAGCAGCTGGCCGTCGCCGTAGACCCGGAACACCACGTCGCCCGCGACCGGCTTGGCCGTGTCCTGCAAACCCACCTGCGTGGTGAAGCGCGAGAAGTCGCCGCCGGCGCGCACTTCCAGGCGTGAATCGGCGTGGATGCCGATGCCGTCGCGATACGTCGTGCCTGCAATTCGCAGCGGACTGCCGTCGGGCGCGACATCGGTGCGCGGCGTGCCGGCGATGCCGGCCAGGTCGGTGCTGTAACCCTGCACGCCATCGACCGCGACGTGAATGCGTCCGGTCATGTCGCTGAGTGGCTCGCCTTCGGCCAGTGCCGGCGTGCCCTGCACGCGCAGCATCATCGACGCATGCGGGGCCAGGGCGAAGCGCAGCGGCCCGGCGTGGGCGGGCAGGTCGCGGTGTTGCCAAAGGTCGCGTGCCTGCAGCGGCGCATCGGCACGCAGCTTGAGCTGAGCTGCATCCACCTGCGCGGTGGCGGGCGTGTCGCCGCGGTTGAACAGCACCACGGCCTTCGCACCGCGCGTGGACAGCGGCTTGACCAGCACCTGCACCTGGCCGGTCTCCACGACCAGGCGGCCCTGGTTGCCGGCCGGGTCCTGGTTGACCGCAATAACTTCGGGATTGCGCAGGAGCTCGATCAGCGATGCCGGCGCCCGGGTCAGGTCGAAGCCCATCAGCAGCGGTGCCGAGAGGATCGCCCACAGCGAGAAATGCGTGCGCGCTTCGGTCAGGTGTTTGGCATCGAAATCGCCCAGCCCGATCGCCAGCATGTCCGGATCGTTCCAACGGCCCGGGCCGGCATACAGCTCGCGCCGCGAGGCCGAATCGAAGTTGTGCAGCATGCTGGCCCAGGTCGGCTCGATGTCCGGGCTGGTGCGCCACAGGTGGCCGTGATCGCCGCCCCAGTTGCGCACGCCGGCTTGCCCCCACGGGCAGATCGCCAGCACGTAATCGTTGTCGGGATTGAGGTCGGCCAGCAGCCGGCCGACGCGCGCGTACTGCGTTTCCACCGCATCGGCATCGGTGCGCTGCGCATCGTCGCGCACGATCAGCGGACGCAGCACGCGATGGCCGCTCTCGACGACGGGCTCGCTGCCTGCACCGAAGTCGGCCAGGCCGCAGGCATCCACCTTCAGATAATCGAAGCCCCAGTCCTGGAACATCGTTTTCAGGTCCGAGGCCTCGAAGCCCTGCAGCCCGATCTCGCGCTGCGCCACGTTGCCGACCGGCAGGTTGGGACTATGCCGGTCGAAGGCCTGCGAACACGCATTGCGGCCCACGTCGGTGTAGAGCCCGGCCTTGAAGCCGCGTGCGTGCAGCGCGTCGGTCCAGGCACGGAAGCTGGTGTCGCCATTCGCCTGTTTGGCGATGGGGAACATGGCCGTGCGGATTTCGATCTTCCCGTCCGCGCCGCGCTTGAGCCACCAGCCATCGTCGATGTTGATGTAGCGATAGCCGGCCTGTTGCAGGCCGCGCTGCTGGATCGTGTCGATCACCGACTCGATCCGCGCCTGGTCGACCTCGGTGCGGAAGGCGTTCCACGGGTTGAAGCCCATCGGGGGCGTCGCTGCGGCACCGTGGCCGTACACGCTGAAGCGTCCGCTGGGCTGCAGTGCATCGTCGCGTTCGGTCGCCGCGGCGGACAGCGCCAGCAGTGGGAGCAGGGTGGCCAGCAGCAGTCGCTTCATCGCTTCATTCCTTGTGCGTCAGACACGGGCGGTGCAGCGATCAAAGCCAGGTCAGGCGGCTTGCTGCCTGGCCAGCTGCAGCGCGTAGAGGGCGGCGCCGTAGTGCGGCGCGTGGATCGGCGTGCGCAGCTCGAAGTCGGTGCTGGCCTTGGCCAACGCGGCCTGGAACGGCTGCATCAGCAGCGCGCCCGCGCTGAACGCCCCGCCGGAATACGACAGCGGCACCGTCTCACCAGGCTGGAAGCCCAGCAGCACGCGCAGCGCTTCGGCAATCTGGGCGAGTTCTTCGCCCGCGCGCTGGAAGATCCCGATCGCCACCGCATCGCCGGCGTTGGCCGCCTGCGCCACCTGCACCGACAGCCGCGCCAGGTCGCCGCGCGTGCCGACGTCTTCGCCGTAGACGTGCGCGCAAATGTCGAGGTCATCGACGAGGTTGAAGTGCGCGCGCAGGATCGCGTGCAGCGGCCCGCGCGGCAGCCGGCCGTCGCTCATCCGCGAGAAGGCGTTCAAGCCCTGCGTGGCGATCCAGTAGGCCGAGCCCTCGTCGGAAAACGCCTCGCCCCAGCCGCCGGCCCGCGCCGCGGCCGCACCGCGTCGTCCATAGCCCATCGAGCCGGTGCCGGCGATGATGTTGATGCCGTCCGCGCAGGCCAGCGAGCCGGCCCAGCCGCACACCATGTCGTTGTCGCAGGCGTAGCGGTCGTGGCCCAGCACCTGCGCGGGGATCGCCTGCAACGCCGCGGTGGCGCGGCTGTCCTCGCCATAGGCGGGCAGGCCGAAGAACGCCTGCGCGATGTCGCTGCGCGTGCGACCCAATTGGTCGAGCACCGCGGTGATGCCGTCGCCCAGGATGCGGCGCACGCCGTCCAGGCCCACCTGCGGGTGGTAGGTGGTGCCCAGTTGGGATTCGGCCAGCAGCGTGCCGGCGCCATCGACCAGCGCGAAGCGGGTCTTGGTGCCGCCGCCATCGACGCCCAGGTACAGCGCGTGCGTCGTCATCCGGCTCAGGCTTCCAGCGCGTACAGCTGCACGCCCTGCACGACGCGATTGACGATGCCGGCAGGATTCGGGTTGTCCGGGGTCACGCCGCGCACGCGCGAATGCAGGAAGGCGTAGATCTGCGCGGCGGCGATGTACGGCCACAGCAGGTCCAGGTCGCTGGCGTGTTCCAGGCCCGGCACGGCCAGCGTGTCGGCCAGCGCACTGGCGCGCGGCTGGGCGGAAATCTCGATCACGCGCGCGGCCACGCCATCGCGGCGCAGTTCGTCGATCAGGTCGTGGTCGTAGCGGCGGGTGTAGGGATCGTTGGAGACGAACACCACCACCAGCGTGTCGCCGGTGACGAAGGTCTTGGGCCCGTGGCGGAAGCCCAGCGGCGAGTCGTAGCAGGTCGCCACCGCGCCGTTGGTGAGTTCGCCCAGCTTGAGCGTGGCCTCGCGCGCCAGGCCCTGGAACAGGCCGCTGCCCAGGTACACCACGCGATCGTGGTGCGCGTTGGCCAGGGTCTGCAGCAGCGGCAGCGCGTCCTCGATCACCGCTTCGGTCGCCTGCGCGATCGGGTCGATGCGCGCGTCCAGTTCACCTGCCGGCAGCAGTGCCGCGGCGGTGGCGTACATCATGCAGCTGAAAGACGAAGTCATCGCGAAGCTGGTGTCGTGCGTTTCATCGGGCAGCTGGATGGTCATCGCGTGCGCGACTGGCGCCGAGGCCAGCTTGCCCTGCGCGTTGCAGGTCACCACCAGGTGGCGCACGTCGCGCACCAGCGATTCGGCCAGCTCGACCGCGGCGATGCTTTCCGGGCTGTTGCCCGAGCGGCCAAAGGACACCAGCAGCAGCGGCTGTTCCGGATCGAGATAGAGTTGCGGCGCGCAGACCAGGTCGGTGGTCGGCACGGCGTCCACGCGCGCGGTCAGGCGACGGTCCAGCAGCGGCGCCAGGCACTGGCCGATGTAGGCCGAGGTGCCCGCGCCGGTGAGGATCACGCGCGCGGCCGGGTTGCCGGCGATCGGCGCGACGAAAGCCTGCAGCTGCGCGTGCAGCCCAGCCACCAGCGCGTGGGTGCGCTGGAGCATCACAGGCTGCTGGGCGATCTCGCGCGCGGTCCAGATGGCGTTGGTGGCCTGCAGTTCGGCTTCGGTGGTGCCGAAGAACTCAGGGGCGGTCTTGGTCATGGCATGCATGGTGGTAGTCATCGAGGACGGCACTGACGTGGGCCATGGCCAAAGACTGCGGGTCGAGCGTCGCGGTCCCGGTACGGAGGGCGTGCAATGCGTGGGGAAGGAACTGGCTGATCAGGGAGATCGGCGGCGGATTCTGGCGCAGGTTGTCGAACAGCTGCAGGCGGGCTTTTTCGATGGTCGGATCGGGCCAGTAGTAGCGCATGCGATCGGACAGGCTGTAGTGCATGTCCACCGCCAGCGCGTGGCCCTGGCTGTGGTAGTAGCGCTGCCAATACTTGGGCTCGGCGATCATGCGTGCGAGCACGACCTCGCGCAGGTGCGCCTGGCGCGGCTCATCGATCCATTCCGATTCGATCGCATCCAGCGCCCACAGCGCCTCGCGCAGGGCGAAGGTCAGGCCGGGGCCGACTTTGAGGATGGCGAAGTGGTCGCGCACCAGCGCGGTGAGCGCGCCGCGGGTCTGGTAGTCGGTCGAATGCGCCTCGAACACCATGCCCGGCACGGCAGTGATGGCCGCGCTCAACGCGACGGCTTTCTCGGGCACGTAATCGATGACGCTGTGGTGGTCGAACTCCACGCCCGGCTGCACGACCGAGGCGACCACGCGCTGCCACGCGTCTTCCAGGCCGGCCTCGACGAAGGCGACGCGGTGCGCTTCGATGGTGGCCAGTGCGGCTTCGGGCGTGGTCAGGGCCAGGCCTTCGATCGCTTCGGTGGCGCCACCGGGCACGGGCACTTCGGTGCCGATGACGTAGACCGGTGCCTCGCCGCCGGCCTGCTGCCACGCGGCTTCGGAAGCGCGGGCCAGGCGCACGGCGCGGCGCACGATCTCCGCTTCCGGCAGCGGCTCGGGATCGCCGGTGCAGGCCATCGAGCAATCGAGATGGATCTTGCGGAAACCCGCGGCCACGAACGCGCCGACCATCACTTCGGCCTTGTCCATCGCGGCCGTCGCATCGAGCGTGGTCCACGGGTTCGGGCCCAGGTGATCGCCGCCCAGCGCGATGCGCGACGCATCGAAGCCAACGCGCTGGGCGATGCCGTGCACAAAGGTCACGAAGTCCGCCGGCGTCATGCCGGTGTAGCCGCCGTCCTGGTTGACCTGGTTGCAGGTGGCCTCGAACAGCACCACGTCCTGGCCGGTGCGCTGGGCATGGCGCAGCGAGGCTTCGATGACGATGGGATGCGCCGAGCAGATCGAGGTCACGCCGATGGCGTGGCCTTTCTTGTGGCGCGCGATGAGGTCGAGCAGAACGTGCATGACGACGAAGGGTCCGATCAGGAAAGAGGAGCGGCGGGGTCGCGTTCGGGTTCCAGCACCAGCAGCAGCGAGGCCACCAGCGCCAGCACCAGGCCGGCGGCCTTGAGCGGGCCGGGCATCACCCCGGCGAACAGCAGCGACAGCGCGGCGGTCACCAGCGGCGCGCCGGCGTTGCTCAGCGGCGCGACCACCATCGCCTTGCCGTAGCGGAAGGCGAACACCAGCGTCAGCGCACCGATCGCATTGAGCACCTGGATGCCGGCGGCCAGCCACGGGCCCGTCAGGCCGGTGTTGATCGGCTGCGACCAGTCGGTCATCCACAGCGCCACCGGCGCCAGCAGCAGCGCGCCGATGGTCATGTACGCAAAGATGCTGTCGGCCCGCACGCTGTCGTTGGCCAGCTTCATGAAATACGCCTGCACGCCCCAGGCCAGCATGATCAGCAGCGATTGCACGAACCAGCCCAGCCCGGCGCCGCCGCGGCCGAAGGACAGGTCCAGCATCGGCAGCGCGACCAGCGCCAGCACGATGCCCAGCGTGCCCTGCCAGCCGGTACGCTCGCGCAGCAGCAGGAACGACAGCGCGATGGTCACCACCGGCGACAGCGAGATGATCGGGAAGATGAAATACGCCGGGCCAATCGTCAGCGTGTGGAACAGCAGCATCTGCCCGCCCGCGCCCAGCAGGCCCACGGTCAGGCCATAGGCGATCGCCTTGGGGCTACGCTCCAGCTGCCAGCCGCCGCGCGCCAGGATGTACAGCGCCGGCGGCACCATCGTCAGCGCCCACACGACGTAGACCAGCGTGTCCGGGAAGCCGTGCGCGGCCGACAGCGGCGACAGCGCGCCCCACACGCCCCACAGCACCACGGTGACCAATGCATAGGTCAGCCAGGGACGCCGGCGCGGCGTGGTCGTTGCGACGGTGGCGCTCATGCGACGGACTCCGGCGTGGCCTGCAGGAAGAGGAAGCGTTCGAACTTGGCCGGCAGCTTCGCCACCGGCCCTTGCACCGCGCCCAGGTCGGTCTCGTTGAACAGGTCGCGGACCTTCCAGCGGCCGGCGGCCAGGCCGCGCAGTTCGATGGAACCATCGAAGCTCGGCGCATAGAAGGTGTAGTACTGCGCCCCGTCCTTGGCGATGGCGTGCGCCTCGGGCTTGTCGAAGCCGATGTCGTACAGCGCCCCCAGGTATTCGCCCTTGGGCAGCATGTGCGCCTTGTACAGGTCCACCCACTTGCGCCACAGCGCTTCGCGTTCCGGCGTCAGCACGAAGCCGCCCGGTGGCAGCGGCTCGGCCGGATGCTCGGTGTCGCGCGGCCAGGTGAACTTGGTCGAGATCACCGCGCCCAAACCAACGCTGGAGGCGAAGTCGTCGCGGTTGTCCGACAGCTCCACGTGGTCGCCGGCATAGCTGCTGGTATGGCCCATCAGCGCCTTGATCGACTTGCCCTTGCTGCGCACCTGCCACGAGGACAGCGGATCGGATGACGGGTACTGATCGGTCGCCGGCAGGTTGTGGATGGCGAACGCGGTGCCGCAGGGGCACAGCTCGATCACCGCGTCCGGATTGACCTCGCGCGCGGCGCGATGGATCGCCTGCCAGAACGTGGCCAGCCCTTCGACCGAATCGGTGGGATGGGCGTGCTTGTGCGCCGGGTTGTAGCAGGGCGCCACCGCGTTGAGGTGCTGGCCGTCCAGCTTGATGCCGTCGAAGCCCCAGTCGCCGATGATCTTTCTGGTCAGCGCAACGTAGAAATCGATGGTCGGCTGGTAAGCGGGGCACTGGGTCAGCGCGTTCCACCAGGTCACGGTCTGGAAGGCGCCGTCCTTGTCCAGCAGCAGCATGTCGACGTGGTCGTGCAGCACATCGCTGCCCGGGTCGGCGGCCAGCGGTGCCAGCCACAGGCGCGGCCGCATGCCGTGCTTGCGGACTTCGGCGGTGAACGCGCGCATGTCGGCATCGCCGCGCGGGAATTTCTTGAGGTCGATCTTCCAGTCGCCCTCGTTGGTCTGCCAGCCGTCGTCCAGCACCGCCCATTCCAGGCCCAGCGACTGCGCCTTGGGCAAGGTGTCGACGATCTGCTTGACGTTGAAATCGCGGCCATAACCCCAGGCGCACCAGATCGGCGCGAACGCCGATTCGGGCGGCGCGGCGCCGACGATGCCTTCGGCCGCCATGAAGCTGCGGTACTGCGCAAGCGGTGCGTAGAAGTCGCCCTGGTGCACGGCGATGAAGGTGCGCTCGGTCACCAGCTCGGCGCCAGGCGCCAGGGTGCTGGCCTGCTGGCCTTCGATCGCGATCGAGGCGCCCTTGGTGGTGCGCCGCACCGGCATGGCCAGCGGGCGCGGCACCAGTTCGACATGGCCCACGGCCAGGCCGACATCGCGGCGCCAGATATTGGCTACCGGCGTGCCGCCACCGTAGTCGGAGGAATCCATCGCCAGGCTGTTGGGCTGGTCGAAACCTTCGCCCATCGGCTGGACCCAGTCGCGGCGATCGGTATGGGTGGCGCCGGAGAAGCTCCAGAAGCCGCCGGCCACTTCCGGCAAGGTGTGGCCGGCGGTGCGCCAGCCGGTCACCGCCAGCGGCGTGCTGCCCACATTGCGGTAGCGCACCTGCAGCAACAGCAGGCCGGGCAGGGCATCGAAACTGCTGACCGCAACCTGCTTTTCCACCGCCTGCGTTTCGGCACGGCCGGTGAACACCCACTGGCGGCCGCGGCCGTGGCGCGGATCGTCCAGCACGTGCAGTTCGCGCTGGCCCAGGGCGAAGCTGTCCAGCGTGGTCTCGCCCAGCAGCAGGGCTTCGCTGGGCGAGAACGTGGTCAGCGCCTTGCCGTTGCGGGACAGGCGGGTGCGCATGCGGCCGTCGAAAGCCAGCGCGATGACCTCGTCCCCGGCGACTGCCGGGCCGCCTTCGGTGGCCGTGGTCGCGGCCCGGACCCAAGGAGACGCGCTCCAGGTCATGCCGCCAGCCACGCTGCCTGCGATGAACTTCAATGCGGTGCGGCGTCCAATCGGGGTCATGAGGCAACAGTCCGGTGGGTTGACTGGCATTCTGCGCGAGGCGCTTCCGTTGATGCAAGCGTTTTGTTTCGATATGGTGTCATTAAGTTTCGTTTTATGACTGGAGCGCACGCATGACCCTGATCCACCGGACCCTGGCCGCCTGTGTGGCCGCTGGACTGCTTGGCCTCACTGGATGCGCGCCTTCGGCGCCGCCGCAGGCATCCACCGCGCCTGCCGAAACGGCGACTTCCACGGCTGCGCCGGATGCGGCGCCCTATGCGATGGACGACTACGCCAAGGTGCGCAAGTTCGACGCGCACGTGCACGCCAACGGCCCGGACCCGGTGTTCCTGCAGCTGGCCCAGGCCGACAATTTCGAACTGCTGTCGATCAACGTCGATTACCCGGACTTCCCGACCCTCGACCTGCAGCACACCGCCGCGCTGAAGTTGGCCAAGGATGATCCGCAGCGCTTCCACTGGGCGGCGACCTTCTCGATGAAGGGCTTCGGCACGCCGGACTGGCTCGCGCGCACCAACAAGCGCCTGGACGACGAAGTGGCCGAGGGCGCGAAGGCGGTGAAGGTGTGGAAGAACATCGGCATGGTCGAGAAGAACGCCAAGGGCGAGCTGATCAAGCTCGACGATCCGGGCCTGTCGCCGGTGGCCGAGCACATCCAGGCGCTGGGCATCCCGCTGATCGCGCACCAGGCGGAGCCGTACAACTGCTGGCTGCCGCTGGACAAGATGACCACCGACAACGATCGCGAGTACTTCTCCAAGCATCCGGACTACTACATGTACCTGCATCCGGAGATGCCGACGCACGAGGACCTGATGGCCGCGCGCGACCGCTTCGTCGCCGCGCATCCGCAGTTGAAGTTCGTCGGCGCGCACATGGCCAGCCTGGAATACGACGTGGACGTGCTGGCCAAGTTCCTGGACACCTATCCGAATGCCACCGTCGACCTGGCTGCGCGCATGAGCCAGGTGCAGTACCAGTCGCTGCGCGATCCGGCCAAGGTGCGGGACTTCTTCGTGCGCTACCAGGACCGGCTGATGTACGGCACCGACCTGACCCAGGCGCCCGATGCGGACCCGGCCGCGTTCAAGGCCGAGGCGCATGCGTACTGGGCCTCGGACTGGAAATACCTCGCCACGGCCGAATCGCAGCGCATCGACATGCTCAAGGCCGACGTGCCGGGCCTGGCGCTGCCGCGCGCGGTGATCGACAAGATCTACTACACCAACGCCGTGCGCGAGTTCGACCTGAAGAACCAGGCGGCCGCGAAATAACCCAGAAAGACGTGTGGGAGCTGCTTCAGCGGCGACGGGCTTTCCTCGTGAAGCCCCATCGCCGCTGAAGCGGCTCCCACATGGCTTGAATCAGGCGCGCAGCAGTTCCACGCCCAACGACTGGCAGGCGGTGGTGATGTCGTCCGGCGCGCCGGTGTCGGTGATCAGCGTATTGAGGCCGGTCACCGGGATGATCCGGTGCAGGCAGACCTTGCCGAACTTGGAGCTGTCGGTGATGGCGATGACCACGCGCGCGGCTTCCACCATCTTGCGGTTGAGCATCGCCTCGGGCTCGTAGTGCGTGGTGATGCCGCGCTCCAGGTCGAAGCCGTCCACGCCCAGGAACAGCTTGTCCACGTGCAGCGCGTCCAGCGCTTCGACGGTGAGGCCGCCGTAGAAGGCCATGTTCTTGCGACGCAGTTCGCCGCCCAGCATCACGATGTTGATGTTGGCCTTGGCGGTCAGCGCGCCCAGCACGCCGAAGTCGTTGGTGACCACGGTGACGTCGATGTCCGGCAGCGCCTCGGCCAGCTGGATCGCGGTGGTGCCCGAATCCAGGGCGATGGTGTCGCCGGGCTTGACCAGCGCGGCGGCGCGCGCGCCGATGCGGCGCTTTTCGTCCAGGTGGGCGGTGCGCTTTGTTTCGTAATGCGGTTCGGCCGGCGCGCCGCCGACCACGCTGCTGTCGATTGCGCCGCCGTAGGCACGGGCCATCACGCCGCGTTCGGCCAGGTAGCGCAGGTCCTTGCGCACGGTCTGCATGCTCACGCCAAACTGGCGGGCCAGCGCGGTGACCTGGACGCTGCCATGCTGACGCACGAGCTCACTGATCTGCAGGCGGCGCTGGCTGGTATCGCGGGTAACAGGCGGCATGGAGGCTCCTGGGGCAAACGTTTCAGAGTATACGGGCATTTCGTTAAATTTCGCTATTGATACAAAACGAAACATCATTTAGGCTCGGTTTCGTTGCTTCACCCGCTAGGCCCCCACACGCCTTCCTTTGCCAGGAGTTCGCCCGTGAATGCCGTCCCTCTGCAGCGCCGCCGTTTGTGTCATGGAATCGCCCTTGCCCTGTTGATGCCGGCGACGGCCTGGTCCCAAGTGGCCCCGCAGGACGCGGGCACCTCGTCTTCTTCCACTACCGAAACCCCGCAGGACGCGCAGGATCTGCAGACCGTGCAGGTCAAAGGCGTGCGCGCCAGCCTGGCGCGCTCCAACGACCTCAAGCGCGACTCGGCCACGGTGCAGGACTCGATCACCGCGCTGGAGCTGGGCAAGTTTCCCGATGACAACGTGGCCGACTCGCTCAGCCACATCACCGGCGTGTCGATCAGCCGCACCGCTGGCGGCGAAGGCCAGAAAGTCAGCGTCCGCGGCTTGGGCCCGGAATACACGCTGTCCACCTTCAACGGCCGCATCCTGGCCACCGACGGCGCCGGCCGCGACTTCGCCTACGACGTGCTGCCGGCCGACGTGATCAGCGGCGCCGACGTGGTCAAGGGCGCCGAAGCGGTGAACCTGGAAGGCGGCATCGGCGGCCTGGTCAACCTGCGTTCGGCCAGTCCCTTCGACCAGCCCGGCCAGCATGGCGTGGTGCGCGTGGAAGGCGACCGCAACACCATGTCCGACCTCAACGGCCGCAAGTTCTCCGGCGTCTACAGCAACACCTTCGCCGACGACACGATGGGCGTGATGATTGGCGTGGTCTCCGCGCGCCGCAAGGACCGCACCGACACGGCGGGCAACGACGGTGGATGGACCCGCAACCCCGATCCGTCCGATCCGTCCTGGGGCGGCAATGCGTGGGGCGGCAACATCGACCTCAACGACAACGGCGAGCTGGACCCGGACGAATACGGCCTGATCGCGCCCGGCCAGTTCCGCGTCGGCTCGATCCTGGAAGACAAGAAGCGCACCGCATACTCAGGCAAGTTCGAGTGGCGCCCCAGCGACAGCTTCAAGCTGACCATCGATGGCCTGAAGACCAAGCTCGACTCGCCGCAGGTCGGTTACCAGCTCTCGTATTACCCGCTGTTCTCGCCCGGCCGCTGGTCGAACGTGACCGTGCAGAACGGCATCGTCACCGGCCTGACCCTGGACAATCCCGATCCCGAGCTGCGCCTGAATCCGGAGCTGCTCAACCAGACCGAATACCGCGTGGTCGATACCGCGCTCTACGGCGCCAACGCGCAGTGGAAAGTCACCGACGATTTCACTGTCACCGGCGACGTGTACCGCTCCACCTCCAAGCGTCATTCCGGCGGGCAGGACAGCTACGTCGTCCTGCGCATGAACCAGCCCAACACCACGCGCATCGACCTGAGCAGCGCAGGCATCCCCAACGTGACCACCACGCTGGACGACGGTCGCGATCTCACCACGGGCCTGGCCAACGGCGAGTTCAGCTCCAGCGATTTCAATACGCACTACAACGAGCTGGCCGGCGACAACATCGACGACAAGATCAACGGCGGCACGCTGGGCGGCGATCTGTTCATCGGTGCCGGCCATGTCGACCACCTGAAGTTCGGCGTCAATCTCACCGACCGCAAGAAGTCGCGTGACCTGATCAACAACACGCTCAGCGGCGGCGCCGATTACTACTCCGGCGACAACGCGATCAACGTGGGCGACCTGGGCGGCAACCTGATCTCGGTGTACTCGCTGCCCAACTTCATGAGCGGGGTGAACTCCAGCTTCCCGCGCAGCCTGCTGGCCTTCGACGTGCCGGCCTACGAGGCCGCGCTGGCCGCCTACAACGGCACCCGTCCGGATGGCACGGCGTACGACTACGCCAACGCCGCGCCGGAATGGAACCCGCTGCAGAGCTACCGCGTCACCGAGAAGACCACCGCCTTCTACGTGCAGGCCGACATGTCCGGCGATCGCTGGGACGGCAACCTGGGCGTGCGCGTGGTCAAGACCGACACCACCTCGCAGGCCTGGGATGCGCAGATCACCAGCATCACCGAGAACGGCGCGTTCAACTACACCGCCACCTACGCCGAACCCACCGCGATCAGCCAGAAGAGCAACTACACCTATGTGCTGCCGTCGCTGAACTTCGTCTGGCACTTCACCGACGACCTGCAGCTGCGCCTGGGTGCGGCCAAGACCATGGCGCGTCCGTCGGTGGAGCAGCTGGCGCCGACCAGCACCACCGAGAGCGTGTCTTGGGGTGAGTTCACCAAGGTCTACAGCGGCAACGTCAACCTCAAGCCGTACACCGCCAAGCAGGGCGACGCCTCGCTGGAGTGGTACTTCACCGAGCACTCCATCGCCAACCTGGCGGTGTTCTACAAGCGCATCGAGAACCAGATCACCACCAGCTGGGAAACCGGCCAGGACATCGGCGTGGGTGGCATCACCGACGCCGACGGCAACGTGGTGTCGCCGGGCCCGACGCTGTTCAACGTGATGCGCCCGATCAACGGCGACTACGCCAAGGTGCACGGCATCGAGGCGGGCCTGCAGCACTTCTGGGACAACGGCTTCGGTTTCCGCGCGCAGTACACGCGCAACTGGTCCGAGAGCTGGGTGGGCGACGAGAAGCGTCCTCTGGAAGGCATCGCACCGTCGGTGTATTCGGCCAGCCTGATGTATGAAAAGGGCCCGTGGGACCTGGGCGTCACCGCCGACCACACCGACGGCTTCGTCACTGCGGTCAACGTGCTGGGCGCCGGCTACAACGAGAAGGCCGATCCGATCACCTGGCTGACCGCGCACATCACCTACAACATCAACGAGATGTTCACTATCTCGCTGGAAGGCAACAACCTGCTCAACGATGCGCAGACCACCAGCATCAACGGCAACCCGCTGCTGCTCAACAGCTACTACCGCTACGGCCGCGGCTACACGCTGGGCGTGACGATGCGGTTCTGATCCACGCTGCTGTGCTTGAAAGAAAAAGCCGCCCGGTCACCCGGGCGGCTTTTTTTTTTTACTACGCGTATCGATCGGCGAGCTGGATCAGTGCGACCCCATCAGCAGCTCGACATCGCCGCCGGCGGCGGTGGTGTTCACCGTCACCACGTACTCGGCGCAGAAGCGCGGCAGGTAGTTCGGGCCGCCGGCCTTGGGGCCGGTGCCGGACAGGCCTTCGCCGCCGAACGGCTGCACGCCGACCACCGCGCCGATCATGTTGCGATTGACGTAGACGTTGCCCACCTCGGCCTGCGCGGCGATGGCTTGCGCGCGCGTGTCGATGCGGGTCTGCACGCCGAGCGTCAGGCCGTAGCCCAGCGCGTTGATCTGCTCGACCAGCGTCTCGACTTCGCCCTTCCAGCGCAGCACCTGCAGCACCGGGCCGAACACTTCCTCGCGCACCTCATCGAGTGAGGACACTTCGAACGCCACCGGCGCGATGCTGTTGGCCGGCGCATCGGCCGGCAACGGCGCGCGCGCGATCAGCCTGGCGCGGCCTTCCAGCGCGGTGATCTGGCCCTGCAGTTTCTCGAAGGCTTCGGTATCGATCACCGGGCCCAGGTCGCTGGCGAGCAGCGCCGGATTGCCGACGTTGAGCAGGGCAAGCGCGCCCGAAAGCATTTTCAGCACGCCATCGGCGATGTCGTCCTGCACGCACAGCACGCGCAGCGCCGAGCAGCGTTGGCCGGCGCTGCGGAAGGTGCTCTGCACCACCGCATCGACGACCTGCTCGGGCAGGGCGGTGGAGTCGACGATCATCGCGTTGAGGCCGCCGGTCTCGGCGATCAGCGGCACGATCGGGCCGTCCTTGTCGGCCAGCGTGCGCGAGATGGCCTTGGCCACCGGAGTCGAACCGGTGAACGCCACGCCGGCGATCTTCGCGTGCGCGACCAGCGCCGCGCCCGTCTCGCCCGCACCGTACACGCCGACCAATGCATCGGCCGGCACGCCGCACTGGTGCAGCAGCGCGATCATCGCCGCGGCCACGCCCGGGGTCTGTTCGGCCGGCTTGGCGGCCACCGCATTGCCGGCGACCAGCGCCGCGACGACCTGGCCGGCGAAGATCGCCAGCGGGAAGTTCCACGGCGAGATGCACACCCACACGCCGCGCCCGCCCAGCGAATAGGTATTGCGCTCGCCGGTCACGCCCGGCAGCACCTGCGGCGCCATCAGGCTGCGCGCCTGCAGTGCGTAGTACCGGCAGAAGTCGGCCGCCTCGCGCACTTCGGACACCGCATCGCCCCAGGTGCGATGGCCTTCGCGCACGATCAGCGCGCACCATTGGGCCAGGTCGCGTTCCAGCACGTCAGCGGCCTGCTCCAATGCGGCGGCGCGCGTGTCGACCGGCGTGGCGTTCCAGGCTTTCTGGCCCTTGGCCAGCGTCTGCACGATCGTGTCGATCTGGTCGAGCCGCGTCAGCGCCGGCGTGGGCAGGGCGGTGGTCGGATACGCGGCCAGCAGGGCGCGCGCCATCGGTTCGCAGGTGACGTCGGTGCCGGCGGTGTTGCGACGCACGCGCAGGATGTCCAGCGGCAGCGTCACCGCGCTCACCGGTTCGATATGCAGCGGTGACGTCACCAGCGCGCTGGCCGGCAGCGTCTCGTCGGCCAGCTGATGCACGAACGAGGAATTCGCGCCGTTCTCCAGCAGGCGGCGCACCAGATAAGCGAGCAGATCCTTGTGCGGGCCGACCGGCGCGTACACGCGCAGGCCGACGTCCGGATACTGCTTGTGCGCGGCTTCATGCACCGCATCGCCCATGCCATGCAGGCGCTGGAGTTCGAACGGCACCTTCGCTTCGCGCGCCAGGTGCAGCACCGCCGCGATCGTGCCGGCGTTGTGGCCGGCGATCTGCGGATAGATCGCATCTGGCGCGGCCAGCATCGCCTCGGCGCAGGCCAGGTACGACAGGTCGGTGTGGTGCTTGTGGGTGAACACCGGGAAGGCGCTCAGGCCCAGCTCCTGCGCACGCTTGATCTCGTAGTCCCAGTAGGCGCCCTTCACCAGGCGCACCATGAAGCGGATCTTGAGCGAACGCGCGATGCGTGCGACTTCCTCGATCGTCTCCAGCGCGCGGGTCTGGTAGGCCTGCACGGCCAGACCGAAGCCGTTCCACTGCGGATACTTGGCCGCCGTGATCGTGGCGACGGCTTCCAGCACGTCCAGAGACAGCTCCAGGCGCTCGCTTTCTTCTGCGTCGATGGTCAGGTTGAGGTCGGCCTTGGCGGCGGCTTCGGCCAGCTCGCACACGCGCGGCACCAGCAGCGCCATGACGTGGTCGTGCTGCACCGCTTCGTAGCGCGCGTCGATGGCCGAGAGCTTGATCGAGATGCCGTCGGCCTGTTCCACCGCCGTGCCGCGGTCGCGCGACTTGGCCAGCGCAGCGATGGCCGCGTGATACTTGTGCATGTATTCCAGCGCGTCGGCATCGGTGCGTGCGCCTTCGCCCAGCATGTCGTAGGAGAAGCGCAGGCCCTTGCGCGCCTTGCGCTGCTTGCGGGCGTCATCGATGGCTTCGTCCAGGGTCTCGCCCATGACGAACTGCTTGCCCATCAGCTGCACCGCGCGCACGGTCGCGGCGACCACCGCCTTGGCGCCCATGCGCGCCAGGAAGCCGGCCTTCTGGCCGTCTTCGCCCAGCATCTTCTTGGACAGGCTGATGGCCTGATTGGACAGCGTGGCCAGCCACGACTGCGAGGCGCCGGAAAAATCCGCGCGGCCCAGCTGATCCGCCGTCAAGGTCATGGCGGTGTCGGCATCGGGCACGCGCAGCAGCGCTTCTGCCAGGCGCATCAGGGCCAGGCCTTCAGCGCTGGACAGCGGGAACTCGCGCAGGAGGGTTTCCATGGCGAAGGCCGACGGCTTGCTCGCGCGGACCTGGCCGATCCAGCCGATCGCATCGCCGCTGGCCAAGGCCCAGTCCAGGCTGCCCAGGCGCTGCAGCAGGGGCGAAAGCACGTCGGCTTCCGGACGGTAAGGGACTGGCAACCGCATAAATGACCACCTTGAGCTGGATGAGCTGTAGATGTGCCATTTTGATCGTGGATGCGCCGGATTTTTATCCGTTCAAAGGTCTATGATCCGGATATGAGCCAACTTCCCGCCGCCCTGGACCGCACCGACCGCAGAATCCTCGCCCTGCTCCAGCAGGACGGCCGGATCACCAACCTCAAGCTCGCCGAGGCGGTGCATCTGTCGCCGACCGCGACCCTGGAACGGGTCAAGCGGCTGACCGCCGAGGGCTACATCATCGGCTACCGCGCCCGGCTCAATCCGCAGAAGCTCGGTGCCGGGATGCTGGTGTTCGTGGAGGTGCTGCTGGACCGGACCACGCCCAACATCCTCGACCAGTTCCAGGCCGCGGTGCGGGAAAGCCCGGAGGTCATGGAATGCCACCTGGTGGCCGGCGGCTTCGACTACCTGATCAAGTTGCGCGCCGCCGACATGGCTGACTACCGCGAGCTGGCCGGCAAGATCCTGTGGAAGCTCCCCGGCGTGCGCGAGACCCGCACCTACGCGGTGATGGAAGAGGTCAAGAACAGCGCGGATCTGTATCTGGGCGTCTGAAGACCAAGTCTGTAGGAGCTGCTTCAGCAGCGATGAGGCTTTCTAGTAGAGCCCAATCGCCGCTGAAGCAGCTCCCACAAGCGCAAAGCCGACAGCGGCAAAAACAGAAGGCACGGCGAACGCCGTGCCTTCTGCATGTTGCGACAGCGCTGGATCAGACCAGCGTCAGCACCACGTCCACGTTGCCGCGGGTGGCATTGGAGTACGGGCAGACCTGGTGGGCGGTGTCGACCAGCTTCTGCGCGGTCTCGCGGTCCAGGCCGGGCAGTTCGATCTTCAGTTCGACGGCGATGGCGAACGCGCTGCCAGCCGGGCCGATGCCGACGTGGCTTTCGATGGCGACGTCATCGGGCACCTTGATCTTTTCGCGCGCGCCGACGGCCTTCATCGCGCCGATGAAGCAGGCCGCATAGCCGATGGCGAACAGCTGCTCGGGGTTGGTGCCCGGGCCGCCAGCGCCGCCGAGTTCCTTCGGGGTGGACAGCTGCAGGTCCAGCGGGCCGTCGGGGGTGATGCCGCGGCCTTCGCGGCCGCCCTTGGCGATGGCGGTGGCGGTGTAGAGGATCTTGTCGGGTTGCATGGCATTGATTCCTTCATTGTTGGCGATTGAATCGCGCACGATTTATAAGGCGTGGCGCGAGGGTGGAAAAGCGTGGGTGTGGATCAGGTATTGCGGCCGAGGTTGTCGCGCAGGGTTTCCAGCTCGGCCTTGAGCTTGAGCAAAGTGTCCGGGGTGCAGTCCATGGCGCACATCAGCCCTTCGGGCACGGCCTTGGCGCGACTGCGCAGGGCGGTGCCGGCCTCGGTCAGGGCGATCACCACCTGGCGTTCGTCCTGGGTGGCGCGGGTGCGGCTCACCAGGCCCGCAGCCTGCAGGCGCTTGAGCAGCGGAGTGAGCGTGGCCGAATCGAGGAAGAGCTTCTCGCCAATCGCCGACACGGTCTGGCCATCCTGCTGCCACAGCACCAGCATCACCAGGTACTGCGGGTAGGTCAGGCCCAGGTCCGCCAGCAGGCCGCGGTAGGCGCGGGTCAGCGCCAGGTTGGCCGAGTACAGGGCGAAGCACACCTGATTGTCCAGATGCAGCAGGTCGCGGGTCGGGGCGTCTTGGGAAGCCATGGCGTGCAATTTAGATCGCACACAATCTAATTGCAAGCGATAAGTATCGCCACCATTCAGGCGCCGCCGCCGAAGCCCTGCTGGCGCCAGGCTTCGAACACCATGATCGCCACGGTGTTGGACAGGTTGAGGCTGCGGTTGTCCGGGCGCATCGGCAGGCGCAGGCGCTGTTCCGGCGGGACCGACTCAAGCACCTCCGCCGGCAAGCCACGGGTTTCCGGGCCGAACAGGAAGGCGTCGCCGGGGCCGTATTCGACCGCATCGTAGCGATGCCGGCCGCGGGTGCTCAGGGCAAACAGCCGCCGCGGGGCGATGGTGGCCAGCGCGGCGGGCAGGTCGTCGTGGACCTGCAGGTTGGCGTACTCGTGGTAATCCAGCCCGGCGCGCTTGAGCTGGCGGTCTTCCAGGGCGAAACCGAGCGGGCGGATCAGGTGCAGGCGCGCGCCGGTGTTGGCGCACAGCCGGATCACGTTGCCCGTGTTGGGCGGGATCTCTGGCTGGTACAGCAGCACATCAAGCTGGAACGGTGCGCTCATGCGGCGCGGACGTCGAAAGCAGCGGGGATGGCGCGAAAGCGGATCGGGGGATGCATGGGGCACGGGCGCGAGGGAAGGCCCGACAAGTCTAGAGGCTCAATCGAACCCCTTCACTGCAGGCGGGCGCGGCGCTGTTTGGGTGCGCACGTCGGGCCCGCGCTGCAGGTTCAGCGGGTGGCGCTGCTGACCAGGGTGGCGGCGCTGGCGGCAATCTGCGCGTCGATCTGGCTGGCGCTGGCACGCAGGGCCGAGGTGTCCACGGCGGCAGCGACCTGGCCGGCCTGGTGTGCCAGATACCACGCCATGTCTTCGGCAGCCGGGCGCACGGTGATGGTGGCCAGGTCGACGACACGGGCGGCGCCGCGGGTGGCTTCGAAGTAGGCCAGGTCGGTCAGGTCCGGAGTCACCGTCACCGCCGGCAGGTCGACGATGCGCGCGCTCTGGGTGGCATTGAAGTAGGCAAGGTCGGCCGGATCGGGGCGAACGCTGACGGTGGGCATGTCGACGATGGTGGTGGTCGTGGCGACCGGATCGGCGGAGCGGGCGTTATGGGACAGGACCATCGAGCCGGCGCACAGGGCGAACAGGGTGGCGGCGGTCAGCGGCAGCAGGGCATTGGCGTTCATGTCGTATCTCCGTAGTGATGTCGTTGCGTGGTGTGGTAGTAAGGTAGAACACCTAATCAGCTCGGTCAAGCGCGGAAAGAGAAAATTCCGCTTCAATTCAGTCTTCGTTCAAGTTGGCGTCTGGCGGTTCGAGCGCTGGTGGAGGAAAGCAGGCGCCATGCCAATCGCAAGATGTTGTTTTTGCTTGGATTCCAGTCAGGCCGGGTGTGTCCGCTGTCCGCGAACGTGTCCGCGTACATGCCCCATCTGATGCAGCGCGCGCCTGGAAGGTTTGAATCCGGGTCAGGAATCCAGCGAGAACGCACCAGCCGCCCCGCGCTGGATGACGAAAGTGTCCGGAACCGGCCGACCATGGCTTGTGGCCTAGAGCCAAGCCGGGACCCGCGGCCTAGCATCGTCAGGCTGTTACCTTCACCCGCCGCGGCCCGCGCGCCGCACGGACATTCGTTGAATCAAAGGAGCTTCATGCGCACTTCGCCGCGTCCCCAGATCCGCCTGCTCGCCCTGGCCCTGTCCACCGCCCTGCTGGGTGGTGTGGCTGCCAGCGCCACCGCCCAGGCGCCGACCACCGCGACCGCACCGGCCAAGGTCGACATTCCCTTCGAGCAGTTCACCCTGCCCAACGGCCTGCACGTGATCGTGCACACCGACCGCAAGGCGCCGATCGTGGCGGTGAACCTCTGGTACCACGTGGGCAGCAAGGACGAGCCGGCCGGTCGCAGCGGCTTCGCGCACCTGTTCGAGCACCTGATGTTCAACGGCAGCGAGAACGCGCCGGGCGAGTTCTTCGCCCCGTTCGAGCAGGCCGGTGCCACCGACATGAACGGCACGACGAACACCGATCGCACCAACTACTTCGAGAACGTGCCCACCACCGCGCTGGACATGGCGCTGTGGATGGAATCGGACCGCATGGGCCACCTTGTCGGCGCGATCGACCAGAAGACGCTCGACGAGCAGCGCGGCGTGGTCCAGAACGAAAAGCGCCAGGGCGAGAACCAGCCCTACGGCCAGCTGCGCGAAGTGGTTGCGCGCACGATGTACCCGGTGGGCCACCCGTACCACCACACCACGATCGGCTCGATGAACGACCTCAACGCCGCCTCGCTGGACGACGTCAAGACCTGGTTCAAGACCTGGTACGGCCCCAACAACTCGGTGCTGGTGCTGGCCGGCGACATCGACCTGGCCACGGCCAAGGAGAAGGTCGCCAAGTACTTCGGCGACATCCCCGCCACCCCGACCATGGCCCAGCCCAAGGTCGACATCGCCGTACTGAAGAAGGACGGCCGCACCACCCTGGAAGACAAGGTGCCGCAGGTGATGGTGCAGCGCCTGTGGAACGTGCCGCAGGCCGCCACCCAGGATGCCGACCTGCTCGACCTGGTCTCCGACGTGCTGGGCGGCAGCGCCAGCTCGCGCCTGGACGCGCGCCTGGTCCACAAGGACCAGCTGGTCGACAGCATCGGCACGGCCAACTACAACTCGCAGCTGGCCGGTAACTTCTCCATCCGCGCCACGGTCAAGACCGGCGTGGACGAAGCCAAGGTCGAGGCGGTCATCAACGAAGAGCTGGCCCGCCTGATCAAGGACGGCCCGACGGAAGAAGAACTGGAGCGCGCCAAGACCACCTACCGCGCCAGCTTCATCCGCGGCATCGAGCGCATCGGTGGCTTCGGCGGCAAGGCTGACGCGCTGGCTTCCTGCGCGACCTTCACCGGCGACCCGGGCTGCTTCCGCGCGTCGCTGGCCAACGTCAACAACGCCACTGTCGAGCAGGTCCGCGCGGCGGCCGCCAAGTGGCTGGGCAACCCAAGCCACACCTTCGTGGTCAAGCCGGGTGCGCGTCAGCCGCTGGTGGAAGAGACCTCGGCCAAGCCCAAGCCGTTCACCACGCCCAAGCCCGACGCCAAGTACACCACCACCGCCAGCACCGTCGACCGCAAGGCCGGCGTGCCCAAGGTGGAGAGCTTCCCGGACCTGAAGTTCCCGGCCCTGCAGCACGCCAAGCTCAAGAACGGCAGCACCGTGGTCCTGGCCGAGCGCCATGAGATTCCGGTGGTCAACATCAGCTACGACTTCGACGGCGGCTACGCCAGCGATCACGGCGGCAAGCTGGGCACGGCCGGGTTTGCGACCTCGATGCTGGGCGAAGGCGCCGGCGAGCTGGGCTCGCTGGCGTTCAAGTCGCGCTCGGAAGAACTGGGCGCGGCGATGGAAGCCGGTGCCTCGCTCGATGGCGCCACCGCGTCGCTGTCGGCGCTGAAGGAAAACCTGGACGCGTCGGTCGGCCTGTTCTCGACCATGCTGCGCGCGCCGCGCTTCGAGCCATCGGAGATCAACCGGGTCAAGGCCCAGTGGATCGCCGGCATCGCCCAGGAGAAGGCGCGTCCGCAGACCGCCGCGCTGCGCGTGCTGCCGCCGCTGCTGTACGGCGAAGCGCATCCCTACGGCATTCCGTTCACCGGCTCTGGCACGGAAACCGCCATTGCCGCGCTGGGCCGCGAGGACCTGCTGAACTACCAGAAGCAGTGGCTGCGTCCGGAGAAGGCCACGGTGATCGTGGTCGGTGACACCACCCTGGCCCAGATCGTGCCGATGCTGGACAAGTACTTCGGCGACTGGAAGGGCGAAGGCGAAGCCAAGGCCGGCGTGGAGATCCCGGCGGTGAAGCGTCCGGCCAAGCCGCGCGTGTTCCTGATCGACCAGCCTGGGGCGGTGCAGGCCAATATCTATGCCGGCGAACTGATGCCGTCGACCAAGGATGCCGGGTCGGTGCAGCTGGGCCTGTCCAACGACGTGCTGGGCGGCACCTTCACCTCGCGCCTGAACATGAACCTGCGCGAGGACAAGCACTGGTCCTACGGTGCCCGCACCGTGCTGACCAATGCGCTGGGCCAGCGTCCGTTCCTGTCGGTGGCGCCGGTGCAGATCGACAAGACCGCCGAGTCGGTCGCCGAGATGCAGCGCGAGATCGTCGAGTACACCACCGGCAAGGCGCCGGCGACGGCGGCCGAAGTCGACAAGATCGTCGCCAACGAGCTGCGTAGCCAGCCCGGTGCCTACGAGACGGCCGATGCGGTCATGAGCACCATCGGCGGCATCGTCCGCTACGGCCGCCCGGACAACTGGGTGCAGGTGCGCAACGAGCAGGTGGCAGCGTTCACCCCGGCCCAGGCCAACGCCGCGGCCAAGGGCATCGATGCCAACGCCCTGACCTGGGTGATCGTGGGCGACCTGTCCAAGATCCAGGCGCCGATCGAAGCCTTGAAGCTGGGCGAACTGTCGGTGATCGATGCCGACGGCAAGCCGGTCACGGCCGCCAAGGCGCAGGCCAAGCCGGCGAAGTAATCCGACGCCAGCGTTGTGTTCGAAAGCCCCGGTGCGCCCCGTGCGTGCCGGGGCTTTTTGTTGGGCAGCGCCAGCTAGCGAGATGCGAGAGCTTCTGATGTGGGAGCTGCTTCAGCAGCGATGAGGCTCTGCAGAGGAAAGCCCATCGCCGCTGATGGCCCAAGGCCATACCGAGCGGCTCCCACAACACGCGGAGGAGTTTTTCCGCTTCCCCGTTCATCTTTGCTGCGGCACCATGCAGGCCCGACCGCCGCTTTTCCGACCGGAGCCCCCATGCGCCTGATCGCCCTCGCTGCCCTGCTGCCCCTGCTGTCCGCCTGCACCTGGGTGGAGCTGTCCCCGCAGGCCAACGCGATCAAGGTCATCCCGGCCGGTACCCCGAGCAGCTGCCAGAAGCTGGGTGAGGTGGGCGTCTCGGTGAAGGACCGCGTGGTCTTCTACAACCGCAACGAGGTCAAGGTCCGCGACGAGCTGGAGACCCTGGCCCGCAATGAAGCCATGAGCCTGCAGGCCGACACGATCCAGCCGATGACCGAGCCGGTCGATGGCGAACAGCGCTTCGGCGCCTACCGCTGCCGCTGAACCCGCTGGCTGAACCTCGTCACGATACTGGCCCGTAGGGCGACGTAGCCGGCATGGCTGCCGGCGTTGCGCGCTGCGTCAAAGATGCGTTAAAGCCCGGAACCGGCTACCCTTGGCGCCCCTTCGCCTGAGCCTGGGCACCCGTCCAATGCTTTTTCAGAACGTCTCCATCGCGGGACTGGCGCATGTCGATGCGCCGCACACACTGACCTCCGCCGAAATCAACGCCCGCCTGCAGCCGACGTTTGACCGGCTCGGGATCAAGACCGACGTGCTCAACGACGTCGCGGGCGTGCATGCGCGCCGTCTGTGGGACGACGAAACCCTGGCCTCCGACGCTGCGACGATGGCCGCGCGCAAGGCGCTGGTCGATGCCGGCATCGAAGCCGGGCACCTGGGCCTGCTGGTCAACACCTCGGTCAGCCGCGACTTCCTCGAGCCGTCCACCGCCTCGATCGTCTCGGGCAACCTGGGCGTGGGCGACCATTGCATGGCGTTCGACGTGGCCAATGCCTGCCTGGCGTTCATCAACGGCATGGACATCGCCGCCCGCATGATCGAGCGCGGCGAGATCGAATACGCGCTGGTCGTCGATGGCGAGACCGCCAACCTGGTCTACGAGAAGACCCTCGAGCGCATGACCGCGCCGGACGTTACCGAAGCCCAGTTCCGCGATGAACTGGCTGCGCTGACCCTGGGCTGCGGCTCGGTCGCGATGGTCATGGCGCGCCGCGAGCTGGTGCCCGACGCGCCGGTGTACAAGGGCGGCGTGACCCGCTCGGCCACCGAGTGGAACAAGCTGTGCCGCGGCAACCTGGACCGCATGGTCACCGACACCAAGATGCTGCTGATCGAGGGCATGAAGCTGGCGCAGAAGACCTTCGTGGCCGCGCGCCAGGTGCTGGGCTGGGCGGTGGACGAGATCGACCAGTTCATCATCCACCAGGTCAGCCAGCCGCATACGCAGGCGTTCGTGAAGACCTTCGGCATCGACCCGAAGAAGGTCATGACCATCTTCGGCGAGCACGGCAACATCGGCCCGGCCTCGGTGCCGATCGTGCTGAGCAAGCTCAAGGAGCTGGGCCGTCTGAAGAAGGGCGACCGCATTGCCCTGCTGGGCATCGGCTCGGGCCTGAACTGCACGATGGCCGAAGTGGTGTGGTGATTGCGCTGACAAGCGCGTCGCCTTGAATCAGGCAAGGGCCGGCTCGTCCGGCCCTTGTCGTATGTGGAGACCTGCTCCTTAAGCGCGACTCACTGCGCGCCGCAGCACTTCTTGTACTTCTTGCCGCTACCACAGCTGCACAGGTCGTTGCGGCCGGGTGCGTCGTCGCGGCGGACCGGCGTGCGCGGGGTCAGGGCCTCGACGCGGTGGTGGTTGAGGTCGGCCAGCATGGACGGGATGCCCGAGATGATCTCCAGCCGCTCGCGGTAGCTGACCGGCGTGCCCGGCGCGGTCGGATCTTCGGCATTGATCGATTCGCCGCTGGCCAGGCGATCGAGGAAATCGAAAAGCTCCTCGATCCAGTCGTTGTCATCCAGCCACTGGTCCCATTCGGCCTCGCGCAGTTCCGCGGCGGTGAAAAAGCCCAGCGCCCAGTCGCCGCCGACGTCGAGTTCGTCCTCGCGCAGCGCCTCCTCGCCGGTCAGTTCCGGATCCTCGGGCAGCCACATCAACGGGGCGAGATGGTCGGGCAGGCTGTCGCCATCGTGGCGGACGCGGGCGGTACACATGTTCCAGTGGCCCAGCAGCAGCTGCTGCACCTGCGCGGCTTCCTCGGGGCTGTCCCAGCGCGGCGGCTTGCCGCCCCAGACCAGCGGCTCCCATTCGCTCTGCGGGATCTCCGACGGCGACACCGCGATCGCCGAAAGGAACCCGTCCAGGGCCTCCAGGTTGAACCCCTTGAACGGCACCGCGCGCCGATCCAGCAGGTCGGACAGGCGCTCGATCTGGTCGTCGTCGAGGCTGGAGGGAGGCGTGATGGAGGCAGGCATGGCAGTGGGCAGCGAAAAAGGTGCCTCATGGTAGTGCCTGCGATGCGCTTGCGATGTGTCCGCGGGCTACGACGTGCAGGCGCAGCGACGGATCCGCCGCGTCCCTCCAGACCGTTGGCCTACAATGCGCGCCCGCCCGCCATCCGCAGACGCCGCCTGATGCAGCTTCCCGGTTATCCCTTCACCCCCAAGCGCTTCGAGGTGCGGCCCGGCATTGCGATGTCGTATCTGGACGAAGGTCCGCGCGAGGGCGAGGTGGTGGTGATGCTGCACGGCAACCCGTCGTGGAGCTATTACTGGCGCAACCTGGTCAGCGGGCTGTCCGATCGCTACCGATGCATCGTGCCCGACCATGTCGGCATGGGCTTTTCCGACAAGCCTGACGACGGCGGCGGACTGTCGCATCCGCACGGCAAGAACGCGCCGGCCTACGACTACACGCTGCAATCGCGCGTGGACGACCTGCAGGCGCTGCTGCGCCACGCCGGCATCGACGACGCCACGCCGGTGACGCTGGCGGTGCACGACTGGGGCGGCATGATCGGCTTCGGCTGGGCGCTGACGCATGCGGCGCAGGTCAAGCGCCTGGTGATCACCAATACCGCCGCGTTCCCGCTGCCGGCGGCCAAGGCGATGCCGTGGCAGATCGCGCTGGGCCGCGATTCGCTGTTCGGGAGTTTCATCATCCGTGCGTTCAACGCCTTCTCCGGCGGTGCCTCGTACGTGGGCATCGAGAAGAAGCTTCCGGCCGATGTGCGCCGCGCCTACGTGTCGCCATACGACAGCTGGGCCCACCGCATCTCCACCGTGCGCTTCATGCAGGACATCCCGCTCTCGAAGGCCGATCGCGCGTGGTCGCTGCTGGAAGCCGCCGGGCAGGCGCTGCCGTCCTTCGCCGATCGCCCGGCCTTCATCGGCTGGGGCCTGAAGGACTTCGTGTTCGACCAGCATTTCCTCGCCGGTTTCCGCGCCGCGCTGCCCAACGCGCAGGTCACCGCGTTCGAGGACGCCGGGCACTACGTGCTGGAAGACAAGACCGCCGAACTGGTGCCGGCGATCCGCGCGTTCCTGGATGCCAATCCGCTGTAAACGAGGGTGGCTTCGGCGTGGCCTCAAGCCTGCGCCGGCCAATCCTGAGGCGTCAGCGCACGCAGGCCGTGCACGGCGCGGGCCTTGTCGCATTGCGCGCTGACCACGCCGTATTCCCACGATGCATCGACTTCGCGACAGACGCTGGGTCGTACTGGATGAATCGTGCAGCGCGAATAGCGCCCGATGTCCGCATCCAGCGCCACGCAGCGTGGCTGCTTTTCCCAGGTGCCGCGCATGGCCAGGCGATGCGCGTCGAGCCGCTCGGTCAGCGCTTCGGGCACGCCGCCGCCCAGTTCCGGATCGGCCTCGGACCAATGCAGGCTGACGCGGAAGGTGGCGCAGCAGGCGCCGCAGGACATGCATGGATGTGCCATGGAGTGCCGGGCCTTGCGCGGCGAATAAGGGAAGGGGAACGGCGCGGATTCTGCCCGAACCGCTGGGCCACGCAAGCACGCCACGCGCACCTGCACGACCAGGAGCGGTCATCGGCGACAATGGCGCGATGACCCCGACCTGCAACATCGCTGCCCGCCTGCCGGAGCTGGCCCGCGAACGCCCCGACCAGATCGCGCTGCGCTGCCCGGGGCGCGGCGGTGCGTACGACATCGCATTGACCTACGCGCAGCTGGACGCGCGCAGCGACGCCATCGCCGCTGGGCTGGGCCAGTACGGCATCGGCCGTGGCACGCGCACGGTGGTGATGGTGCGGCCCTCGCCCGAATTCTTCCTGCTGATGTTCGCGCTGTTCAAGGCCGGCGCGGTGCCGGTGCTGGTCGACCCCGGCATCGACAAGCGTGCGCTGAAGCAATGCCTGGACGAAGCGCAGCCGGAGGCCTTCATCGGCATCCCGCTGGCCCAGGTGGCGCGCCTGCTGCTGGGCTGGGCACGCAGCGCGAACAAGATTGTGACCGCCGGCGCGAAGTTCGGCTGGGGCGGGGCGACGCTGGCGCGGATCGAGCGCGATGGCGCCGGCGCCGGGCCGCAGCTGGCCGCCACCGACGGCGAGGACGTGGCCGGCATCTTGTTCACCAGCGGCTCGACCGGCGTGCCCAAGGGCGTGGTCTATCGGCATCGCCATTTCGTCGGCCAGATCGAGCTATTGCGCAATGCCTTCGGCATGGTGCCGGGCGGCGTGGACCTGCCGACCTTCCCGCCGTTCGCGCTGTTCGATCCTGCGCTGGGGCTGACCTCGGTCATTCCCGACATGGACCCCACGCGTCCGGCCAAGGCCGATCCGGCCAAGCTGCACGCGGCGATCAAGCGCTTCGGCGTGACCCAGCTGTTCGGCTCGCCGGCGCTGATGCGGGTGCTGGCCGAGTACGGCCATCCGCTGCCGACGGTGAAGCGCGTGACCTCGGCCGGTGCGCCGGTGCCGCCGGAAATCGTGGAGAAGATCCGCGCGCTGTTGCCCGACGACGGCCAGTTCTGGACGCCCTACGGCGCGACCGAATGCCTGCCGGTCGCGGTGATCGAAGGTCGCGAACTGGAAGCCACGCGGATGGCGACCGAAAGCGGCGCAGGCACCTGCGTCGGCCATGCGGTCGCGCCGAACGAGGTGCGCATCATCGCCATCGACGATGCGGCCATCGAAGACTGGTCCGGCACGCGCGAAGTGCCGGTGGGCGTGGTCGGCGAGATCACCGTGGCCGGCCCGACCGCGACCGACAGCTACTTCAACCGCGACGCCGCGACCAGGGTCGCCAAGATCCGAGAGACGCTGGCCGACGGCAGCACGCGCGTGGTGCATCGCATGGGCGATGTCGGTTACTTCGATGCGGCCGGGCGGCTGTGGTTCTGCGGGCGCAAGACCCAGCGCGTGGAGACTGCGGCCGGGCCGCTCTACACCGAGCAGGTCGAGCCGATCTTCAATGTGCACGGCGAAGTGCGGCGTAGCGCGCTGGTCGGCGTCGGTGCGCCCGGGCAGCAGCGCCCGGTGCTGTGTTTCGAACTGCTGCCGGAGGTCCCGCCGAGCCAGCGCGCCGCGGTGGAAACCGAGCTGCGCGCGATGGCCGCCGAGCACGAAGCGTTGCGCGGCATCGAGGCGTTCCTGTGCCATCAGGGCTTTCCGGTGGACATCCGCCACAACGCCAAGATCGGCCGCGAGAAACTGGCGGTGTGGGCGGCGCAGCAGTTGCAGTGAGGCCGCACTGTGGTCGCGGCGGCACCCTGCATTCGCACGCGTGATCGCAGCGAAGCGTGTGGCGTCTACGACGTTGAGCGTCCACGCCACATGCTTCGCCGTGGCGCCATCGGCAAGCCGGCCTCAGAATAGCCCGATGATGGATCGCGACGGCAGGCAGCAATGAGGATTCTCGTCACCGGTGGCGCCGGTTTCCTGGGCCAGGCGCTGTGCCGTGGGCTGGTCGAGCGCGGCCATGTCGTCACCAGTTTCCAGCGCAGCCATTCGCCGGCGCTTGCCGCGATGGGCGTGGGCCAGGTGCAGGGCGACCTGGTTGATGCGCACGCGATCACTCACGCCATCGCCGGCGTCGATGCGGTCTTCCACAACGCGGCCAAGGCCGGCGCGTGGGGTAGCTACGACAGCTATCACCGCGCCAATGTCGTGGGCACCCAGCACGTGCTCGACGCCTGTCGTGCGCAGGGCATCACGCGGCTGGTCTACACCTCCACGCCCAGCGTGACCCATCGCGCTACCCATCCGGTCGAGGGTCTGGGTGCGGACGAAGTGCCCTACGGCGAGAATTTCCAGGCGCCGTATGCGGCCACCAAGGCCATCGCCGAACAACTGGTGCTGGCCGCCAACGACGCGCAGCTAGCCACGGTCGCGTTGCGGCCGCGCCTGATCTGGGGCCCGGGCGATCACCAGATCCTGCCGCGCCTGGTGCAACGTGCGCGCAGTGGCCGCCTGCGCCTGGTCGGCGATGGCAGCAACAAGGTCGACACCACGTATATCGACAACGCCGCGCAGGCGCACTTCGACGCGTTCGAACACCTGAGCATCGGCGCGGCGTGTGCGGGCAAGGCGTATTTCATTTCCAACGGCGAACCGTGGCCGATGCGCGACGTCCTCGATGCGCTGCTGGCTGCGACCGGGACGCCGCCGGTGCGCAAGACCCTACCGTTCAAGACCGCCTATCGGATCGGCGCCACTTGCGAGGCGCTGTGGAAGGTGCTGCCGCTCAAGGGCGAGCCGCCGCTGACACGCTTCCTGGCCGAGCAGCTGTGCACGCCGCACTGGTATTCGATGGAGCCGGCGCGCCGCGACTTCGGCTACGTGCCGCGTGTGTCGATGGCGCAAGGCATGGAACGCCTGAAAACCGCGTGGAAGGATCCGGGCTGATCCTCACGCGGCCGCGATGTGGCAGGCCACAGGCTGTGCGTACGCCGATCTGGCAGCCATCCGAGGAATATCCGTCATGCTCCACTACGCCATCGTGTTTCTGGTCATCGCCTTGATTGCAGGCGTGCTCGGCTTCAGTGGCATCGCCGGCACCGCCTCCAGCATCGCCTGGATCCTGTTCGTGGTGTTCCTGATCCTTGCGGTGATCTCGTTCTTCCGCAAAAAGGTCTGACGTCTCGCGCCGTCAGAGCGGGCAGGCGAAATAGCCGACCCGCTTGCCACCGGGCAGGTCGGCCTGGCCGACCTGTTCGAAGCCCAGGCGTTGATGGAAGGTCACGGACGCCGGGTTCGGCGGATCCAGGTTGATCTCGCACACCAGGCGCGGCTGTTGCCAGTCGCGCGCCTGCGTCAGCAACTCCCGGTACAGCGCGCCGGCCACGCCCTGGCCCTGCAGCGCCGGCGCCACCACCACCCGGTCGATATAGACGAAGCGTTTGAACCGCGCCCTGAGCCAGGCGAAGTTCGGGTTGTCGTAGGCCGCATCCTGGTTCAGCGCGATCAGCAGCGCCTGCGCGTTGCCCGCGGTGCGCGTCCAACACGCCTGCTGCAGCAGTGCATCGAATTGCGCGGGTTCCTGCCACGACAGTTCGGCCGCATGCGCGTTGTTGAGCGCCAGCAGGGCCGGCACGTCGCCATCGCGCACGGCGCGCGGCGAGGCCTGGCTCATGCAGGCAACACCACGCTGCTGTGCAGGCCGCTATCGGCGGCATGACGCTCCAGCGCCAGTTCGATCAGGCGCGTGATCAGCTGCGGATAGGTCAGCCCGCTGGCCTGCCACAGCTTGGGATACATGCTGATGCGGGTGAAGCCGGGCAGGGTGTTGATCTCGTTGACCACGATCTCGCCACCGGGCGTCAGGAACACATCCACGCGCGCCAGCCCGGCGCAGTCCAAAGCCTGGTAGGCGCGCAGCGCAACCTGCTGGATGCGGGTCTGGATGTCGTTGTCGATCTCGGCCGGCACCACGATCTGCGCGCCGTCTTCGTTGATGTACTTGGTGTCGTAGGCGTAGAAGGCGTCGTGCACGACCACCTCGCCGCAGATGCTGGCCTGCGGCAGGTCGTTGCCCAGCACCGCGCATTCGATCTCGCGTCCGTCGATGGCCGATTCCACCAGCACCTTGTGGTCGTACAGGAACGCTTGCGCCAGCGCTTCGGCAAAGCCGGCTTCATCGGTGACCCGGCTCACGCCCACCGACGAGCCCTGGTTGGCCGGCTTGACGAACAGCGGCAGGCCAAGCCGCGCGACCAGGTCATCGAACGCGGTGAGTGCGGCCCCGCGCCGGGTTAGGCAGGCGAACGGCGCCACGTGCAGGCCGGCATCGCGCAGCAGGCGCTTGGCCACGTCCTTGTCCATCGCCACCGCCGAGCCCAACACGCCCGAGCCCACGAACGGCAGATTGGCCATGCGCAGCAGGCCCTGGAGTGAGCCGTCCTCGCCCAGCGTGCCGTGCACGATCGGAAACACCACGTCGATCTGCCCCAGCGCCAGCGCCGGATCGACCGGCCGCAGTTGCTGCTGTTCCCGCCCCGGCAGCAAGGCCAGCGCCTGGCCCGAAGGCTGCAGCGCAATGCGCTTGGGGTCGTCGCGATGCAGCAGCCACGCCTGGGGATCGCTCAGGTGCCACTGGCCCTGCTTGTCGATGCCGATCAGCACCGGCTCGAAGCGGTCGGTGTCCAGCGCATCGACGATGTTGCGCGCTGACTGCAGCGAGACCTCGTGCTCGGACGACTTGCCGCCGAAGATGATGCCCACGCGTGTCTTGCCCATCTGCCTGCCCGCCTGCTGCCTTCGAAAGGCCGCACAGCATGAACCGTCCGGACCGCCGCTGACCACATCGCCGCGTTGGTCGGGGTCAGCGCCCGGTTAGAATGGCCAGATGCCGCCGACCCCCTTCGATGCCCTGAAACCGCTGGCCGGCCGCGCGCTGGAGGCCGCCCTCAATCGCGCCATCGCGCTCGACCCAGATACCCGCGATGCGCTGGCGCCGCTGGCCGGCCGCCGCATCCAGATCACCCTGGAATCGCCGCCGTTGGCGCTGGAAATCGCGGTGGAGGCCCAGCGCCTGCATGTCGGCCCGGTCGATGCCGGCGACGAGCCGGACCTGGCCGTACGCAGCACGCTGGGTGGCCTGCTCGGGCAGCTGCCGTTCTTCCGTCGCGATGACGCGGCGCCGGTAGGCAAGCTGCGCGTGTCCGGCGATGCCGACCTGGCGCGTCGCCTGCAGACCCTGGCCACGCGCTTCGATCCGGACTGGCAGCAGCCGTTCGTCACGATCTTCGGCGAAGTGGTCGGGGTGCAGATCGCCCAGGCCGTGCGGTCGACCCTGCTCAAGCTGCGCGACACCGGCAGCGAGCTGGCCACCAGCGCCGCCGAATACGTCACCGAGGAATCGCGCGACGTGGTCGCACGTGCCGAACTGGACGCCTTCCACGACGACGTGGACACGCTGCGCGACGACGTCGAGCGGCTGGCCGCGCGCGTGAGCCGACTGGCGGCCCGCGCATGATGTGGCCGGGCATGAAGACCGTGCGCGCCGCGCTGCGGGCCAACAAGATCGGCCGTGTGCTGATCCGCTATCGCCTCGACGCGCTGCTGGATGGCACGCCGGCCGAGCCGTGGCTGAAGCTGGCGCGGCCGTTCGTGCCACGCGCGCGCGACGACATCGCCGCGCTCAGCCGCGGCGCGCGCCTGCGCATGGTGCTGCAGGAGCTGGGGCCGATTTTCGTGAAGTTCGGCCAGATCCTCTCCACCCGCCGCGACCTGGTGCCGCCGGATGTGGCCGAGGAACTCACGCTGCTGCAGGACCGGGTCAAGCCGTTCGCCGGCGACACCGCGCTGCAAATCGTGGAGAAGGCGCTGGGCATGCCGATCGACGCGGCCTTTGCCTCGTTCGATACCACGCCGCTGGCCTCGGCCTCGATCGCGCAGGTGCATGCGGCCACGTTGCATGACGGTCGCCAGGTGGTGGTCAAGGTGCTGCGCCCGGAAATCGAGGCGCAGATCGCCGGCGACATCGCGTTGCTGAAATCCGGCGCGGCGCTGGTGGATTACGCGCATCCCTCGGCCGACAAGATCCGGCCCAAGGAAATCGTCGCCGAGATCGAGACCACGCTGGCCGCCGAGCTCGACCTGCAGCGCGAGGGCGCCAACGCCAGCGTGATGCGCCGGTTCTGGAAGGATTCGCCGGACCTGTACGTGCCGGAGATCATCTGGACCCACACCGCAGAACGCGCGCTGACCATGGAGCGCGTGCACGGCATTCCGTCCGACGATGTCGCGGCGCTGGACGCGGCCGGCATCGACCGCAAGGCGCTGGCGGCCAAGGGCGTGCGCGTGTTCTACACGCAGGTGTTCCGCGACAACTTCTTCCACGCCGATGCGCACGCCGGCAACATCTGGGTCGATCCCGATCCGGCGCGCAAGACCAATCCGCGCTTCATCGCGCTGGATTTCGGCATCGTCGGCCAGCTCTCGCAGCAGGACCAGTACTACCTGGCCGAGAACTTCATGGCCATCTTCAACAAGGACTACCGGCGCATCGCCGAGCTGCACGTGGAAGCGGGCTGGATGCCGGCGCACGTGCGCATCGACGAGCTGGAAGCCGCCGCGCGCGCGGTGTGCGAGCCGTACTTCACCCGGCCGCTGAGCGAGATCTCGCTGGCGCAGGTGCTGATCAAGCTGTTCCGCACCGCCCAGCGCTACGAGCTGACCCTGCAGCCGCAGCTGATCCTGTTGCAGAAGACCCTGCTCAACATCGAAGGCGTCGGCCGCCAGCTCGATCCGCAGCTGGATATCTGGGCCGTCGCCAAGCCGGTGCTGGAGCGCATCCTGATCGAACGCTACAGCCCCAAGCGCGCGTTCGAGGAGCTGCGCAAGCGCTTGCCGGAAATCCTGACCCACGCGCCGGACATGCCGCGCCTGGTGCACAGCTGGCTCAAGCAGCAGGTCGAAGGCCAGCACGAGCTGGCGATGCGCTCGAAGGACCTGGCCGATCTCAACGTGACCCTGCAGCGCCTGCAGCGACGCGTGGTCACCGCGATTGCCGGTGCGGGATTGCTGGTGGTCGCCGCGGTGCTGCACGCCTTCGGCGTGGGCGGCCCAGTGCTGTTCCACGTACCGCTGTGGACCTGGTTCACCGGCGCGCTGGGCAGCCTGGCGCTGCTGTCGGCGTGGCTGCGCAGGTAGCTGCTGGCGGGTAGGGTGGGCTGCAACCTCAGCGATGAGACACGGATCAAATGCAGGCGCGCCATCTCACCAAGAAAGAGTCGAAGATCCTTGCCGCAGATCGTGAAGCCGTCGGGTTGCTGCTTCGCGAATGCGGCATAGAGACAGGACTTACTCAGTCGGTTGCGGACCTTCCTTCATTGCAGTCTCTTCTGCGCGAGCCGCTTTGCGATTCCAGGGGATCGAGCACCCTTGCGAGCCTTGGAACCGCATTTGGTGATGTCCTTGCGAGTCACATCGGACTGGACTGGGTCATGGTCACCGACAAGCTGGGATCGGATCACGCGCTTCAATTGCCGGGCAGGCACATTTTTGTTTTTCCGAGGAGCATGCTGCTCAAGCGTATCGGGCGCGGAGAGCGTCCCGATGGAATAGATCTGGTATTCATGCTTGGCGAGATCAGCCACGCGGTCGAGGCGCAAGCCGCGGGTGCGGCCCGCGGTGACGCTTAACAAGGCAATTGAGCCGAGCTGGTTTTGCCAGTCGGCTTATTTCAGGCATTGGTCGGCGCCGCATCGCCGCCGAAGCAACGCGCATGACGCGCAGGCTTAGCCGCCGTTAGCGGCCTTGCTGAAGAAATCGTAGATGCCTTCGTCGCTCATCTTGCGGGCGTTGGCCAGCTCGCCGAGCTTGGTGGTGTAGACGATCTTGCCTTCCGGCGAGACCACGACCGCAGCCGGGATGCCTTTTTCGATGGGATTGCCGTAGGCATTGGCCACGTCGAGGTTGTGGTCCCAGTTGCCGACATCGACCTTGACCACCTCGAAGCGCTTGGCGATCAGCGCGGCGTTCTTCTCGCCGTGCAGCGAGGTGTCCAGCGCACGGCAGTCGCCGCACCAGTTGGCGCCGAAGATCAGCAGGGTGGGCTTGTGGTCCTTCTTGCCGGCGCTCAGCGCGGTCTTGACCTGGGCCTTGGCGTCGGCGGCCGGATCGTAGGGGCCGGTGGCCGCCGCCAGGGCGGTGCCGGTGACGGCGAGCAGGAGCAGGGGCAGCAGCAGGCGTTTCATGGCAAAGGCGGACCGTGGGCGAGAAGGACTCCGATAGTTGGTCGCACACACGCCCTGCGTCAACCGCCACACCGTGCTGATGCGCGGAACGCTGCATCGCCGGGGGATAATCATGGCCTGTCGTTATCTCTCATGCCCATGTCCGACGTTGCCCCCATCGCCATCCTCTACCAGGACGAGCTGCTTGCCGTCGTCGACAAGCCGGCCGGGCTGATGGTCCACAACAGCGGGTTGGCGCGCGGCGAGGACCAGTTCCTGGCCGACTACCTGCGCGACCAGCTGGGCAAGCCGATCTTCCTGATCCATCGCCTGGACCGCGGCACCAGCGGCTGCCTGCTGGTGGCGTTCGACCGCGATACGGCCTCGGCGCTGGGCCAGGTGTTCATGTCGCGCGAGGTGGAAAAGGATTACCTCGCGGTGTGCCGCGGCTGGCCGGAAGAACAGTTCACCATCGACCACGACCTGGATGGCGGCCCGGGCAAGCCGGTAAAGAAGCCGGCGATCACCGGCTTCGTGCGCTTGGCCACCGGCGAGCTGGACATTCCGTCAGGCGGCTTCGAGACCTCGCGCTATGCGCTGATGCGCTGTCGCCCGCACACCGGGCGATTCCGCCAGATCCGCCGGCATTTGAAGCACGCCTTCCATCACCTGATCGGCGATACCAGCCACGGCGAAGGCCGGCACAACCGCACATTCCGCATGCGCGGCGTGCATCGGATGCTGCTGCATGCGCGCCGGCTGTCGTTCCTGCATCCGGCCACCGGCGTGCGCATTGAGGCCCTGGCGCCGCTGGATCGCGAGTTCGCCAAGGCGCTGGACCTGTTCGGCTGGGATCACGAGCTGCGCTGACGCGCAGCCTCAGCCGACGCGCAGCGCGGCCAGCACCATCAGCGCCAGCGTGCAGCCCACGCCGACGAACCACACGCCGCTGCGCAAGCCGGCCTTGCCGCTGATGTAGGCCAGGCCGTGGGCGATGCGCGCGGCCAGGATCACCAGCGCCAGCGTGGAAACCGTCGAGGCGGCGACACCGGCGATCTGCGCCATCAGCACGCCGGCCGCGATCAGCGGGAACGCCTCGAAGCCGTTGAGCTGGGCCGCGTGCGCCCATTGCGAACGTGCGTTGTCCTGCTGGCTCTGCCAGGCGCGCGGATTGCGGTTGTCGTAGCGCGTGCCGGCGCTGGACTTGGCCACGCTGGTCCACACATACGGCAGCACGGCGACGATCAGCACGCACCAGTAGGCAACGGCGTAGGACATGGCACGGATTCCATCAGGAGAAAGGCGCGCAGCTTAGCGTCTGAACCAGGCTGCTGCGGAAAAAGAAAAGGCGCCTTGCGGCGCCTTTTCTTGATGCATCAAACCGCGGGGGCTTACTTCGCCGCAGCCTTCATCATCGCGTCGCGCGGCGCCTTGAACGGGTTGCCGTCATACCAGTTCGGCCACTGGCCATCGCCGGCCAGCGACTTGCCCACGCCGTACATCAGATCCAGGTCCTGCACGGTGCCGTCCAATTTCCACGTGGCCGGATCGTATTCGTCGGCAGGCGAGTGGTAGCGGGTTTCGCCATATTCCTTGGCTGCGGCGGCGCCGGCCGCGGTGCCGCCTTCGACCAGGTCTTCGCCGCCGTCCATGTACAGCGCCGGCACGCCGGCCTTGGCGAAGTTGAAATGATCCGATCGGAAGTACGAGCCGTTCTGCGGTGAGGCTTCGGCGTGCAGGGTGCGACCCTGGGCATCGGCCAGCGGCTTGAGGATGTCCTCCAGCTGCGAGGCGCCCAGACCGGTCACGGTCACGTCCTTGGCCTTGCCCGCCACCGACATCGCGTCGATGTTGATCACGCCGGCGATCTTGTTCAGCGGGAAGGTTGGATGGGCCACGTAGTACTTGGAGCCGAGCAGGCCCGATTCCTCCAGCGTCACCGCCAGGAACACCACCGAGCGCTTGGGCTTGGGGTCCTGGTGGGCGAACGCATCGGCCACTTCCAGGATGCCGGCCACGCCGGTCGCGTTGTCGACCGCACCGTTGTAGATGTTGTCGCCGTCCTCGTTGTCGTGCTTGCCCAGGTGGTCCCAGTGGGCCATGTACAGCACCGCCTCGTCGGGCTTTTCGCTGCCGGGCAGCACGCCGATCACGTTACGCGACTGCTTCTCGGCGATGGTGCTCTTGAGATCGAAGGACAGCTTGGCCTTCAGCGGCACCGGCTTGAAGCCGCGCTTGGAGGCGTCCTTGTAGGCCTGGTCCAGGTCCAGCCCGGCCTTGGCGAACAGCTCGCGCGCCACGTCGGTGGTGATCCAGCCCTGCGCCGGGATGCGGGCATCCGGGTCGTCCTTGGCCGGCAGGTCGTATTGCGCGCCGGACCAGGAGTTCTTGACCACGTCCCAGCCGTAACTGGCGCCGGCGTTGTCGTGGATGATGATCGCCGCGTCGGCGCCCTTGCGTGCGGCTTCCTCGAACTTGTAGGTCCAGCGGCCGTAGTAGGTCATCTTCTTGCCGTCGAACAGCGTCGCGTCGTCGGTGTGGAAGCCCGGGTCGTTGACGAACATCACCACGGTCTTGCCCTTCCAGCTCTTGGCGCTGCCGTAGTCGTTCCACTTCTGCTCGGGTGCATCCACGCCATAGCCGACGAACACCAGCTCGCTGCCGTCGACCTTCACCTCGGTCTTGCCAGTGCGCGTGCCGATCACCATCTGGTCGCCGAAGGCCAGCGTCTTGGCGCTGCCATCGGCCTCGGTGAGGGTGATCGACGTGCCGGGATCGGCGGTGGTTTCCACCATCGACACGTCCTGGGTCCAGCTGCCGTTGTTGCCCGGCTGCAGGCCGATGCGCTGCATCTGCTCGGTGATGTAGGCGACGGTCTTGTCCTCGCCGACGGTGCCGGGCGCGCGGCCTTCGAAGGCATCGGAGGACAGCGTCTTGACCAGCTCGCCGAAGTCGCCGGCGTTGATCTCAGGCGAGAACGTATGCGGCGCGGCAGGTGCGGCGGCCGCATCGGCCGGCGGCGCGGAAGCGGCGGGCGCCTCCGGGGATTCGGGCTTCTTGCAGGCCGACAGCGCGGTCAGCGCGGCCAGGCCCAGCAGCAGCTTGCGGGACATGCGGGGTTCCTTGGGGTGGCATCAGGAACCGGGGATTCTAGCCACATGCGCCCACGGTCGCGGCCGCGGGCGCATGTCCAAACGGACAGAGGCACTCAGTCGTTGGGCGCGGTGTCGCTGCTGTAGGCCATGGCGGTGGCGCCGGTGACCGGGCCGATCCTGGCGCTGCTGTGCACGTACAGCTTGACCGGGCGCTCGAACACCAGCGCGCCGTCGACCACCGCGTTGGGGCCGATGATGATGCGCGGCTTGTTGGCCTCGGCCTTCTTCTGTGACCAGCCTTCGTTGCGCTCGACCTTGAGCCCGCCGCGCACGCGCGAACCGACGCCGACGGTGATGTCGGCGTTGACCGATTCGATGCCGCCACCGACGTCGGTGCCGACGATGCCGATGGCGCCGTTGACGTTCTCGATGCCCTTGGTGACCTTGCCGCCGCGGTCGACGAAGATGCTGCCGTTGACCGTCTCGATGCTGCCGTCCACGGTCACCTCGCGGCCCAGCTTGATGCTGCCGTTGACCGTTTGCAGGTCGCCGGTCACGGCCTTGTCGGCCACGGTGATTCCGCCGTTGACCGTGCCGGCGTCCTTGGTGGTGGCGCCCGATTCGATGGTGATGCCGCCATTGACCGTTTCCAAGTCGCCATAGGCCTGGCCGGACTGGGCGGTGATGCTGCCGAACACCTTGTCGATGGACTGCTGGGCGGTCGCGGTGCCGGCGGCCAGGCTCAGGGCCAGGGTCAGGACGGCAAAGGGCAGGCGGCGGGAACGGTCGGTCATGGCGGTGTTTCCGTGTTGGTGGTTGCCTGCTGTGATGCGGCTTGCGGGGCAAAGGTTTAAACCGGCGGCAACCCGCATACGGGCGGTTGCATCGGGCGCCGCTACAATCGGCGCCCTGTCATCGTCCCAGGAAGCCCCCGCCCGTGTCCGAATCCGTCCAGCGTCCGAAGCCCGTCGTCCTGCTGATCCTGGATGGCTGGGGCCATCGCGAAGACCCCACCGACAACGCCGTGGCCCAGGCCACGCTGCCCAACTGGCGGCGCCTGCTCAAGACCTGCCCCAACACGCTGATCCATACCGAAGGCCGCCACGTCGGCCTGCCGGACGGGCAGATGGGCAATTCCGAAGTGGGCCACATGAACCTGGGCGCTGGCCGGATCGTCTACCAGGACCTGACCCGCATCGATGCGGCCATCGAGGACGGCAGTTTCTTCAAGAACGCCGAGCTGGATGCGGCCTGCGACGCGGTCAAGGCCGATGGCGGCACCCTGCACCTGATGGGCCTGCTCTCGCCCGGCGGCGTGCACAGCCATGAGCATCACCTGTTCGCGCTGCTGGACCTGGCCGCCCAGCGCGGCGTGGCCAAGGTGGCCGTGCACGCGTTCCTGGATGGTCGCGACATGCCGCCGCGCTCGGCGCAGGCGAGCCTGGAGAAGCTGCAGGCCAAGTGCGATGCGGTCGGCAACGCGCACCTGGCGTCGGTGTCGGGCCGTTACTTCGCCATGGACCGCGACAAGCGCTGGGATCGCCTGCGCAAGGCGTGGGACGCGATGGTCGAGGCCAAGGGCGAGTTCACCGCGCCGTCCGGCGTGGCCGCCCTGGCCGATGCCTACGCGCGCGGCGAGAACGACGAGTTCGTGCTGCCGACCGTGATCGACGGTGCCGCGCCGATGGCCGATGGCGATGCGGTGATCTTCTTCAACTTCCGCGCCGACCGCGCGCGCCAGCTGACCGGCGCGTTCGTGTCGCCGGCGTTCGATGGCTTCGAGGCGCGCAAGCCCAAGCTGGCGCGGTTCGTGTGCATGACCGAATACGACGCCAAGCTGCCGGCGCCGGTGGCCTTCGGTCCGGACGACCTGCACAACACGCTGGGCGAACTGCTGGCCGCGCACGGCCTGACCCAGCTGCGCATCGCCGAGACGGAGAAGTACGCGCACGTGACGTTCTTCTTCAGCGGCGGCCGCGAGGACGAATACGCCGGCGAGCAGCGCATCCTGGTGCCCAGCCCCAAGGTCGCTACCTATGACCTGCAGCCGGAAATGAGCGCGCCGGAAGTCACCGACAAGCTGGTCGAAGCGATCGGCGCGGGCACCTTCGACGTGATCATCTGCAACCTGGCCAACCCGGACATGGTGGGCCACAGCGGCATCCTCGAAGCGGCGATCCAGGCCGCCGAAGCGGTGGACGTGGCGATCGGCAAGGTCGAGGCCGCGGTGCGCGCCGCGCATGGCGCGATGATCATCACCGCCGACCACGGCAACCTGGAAATGATGGCCGATCCCAAGACCGGCCAGCCGCACACTGCCCACACCGTCGGCCCGGTGCCGCTGGTCTACCTGGGCGAGCGCACCGGCGTGCAGCTGCGCGAAGGCGGCGCGCTGCGTGATGTCGCGCCGACGCTGCTGGAACTGCTCGGCCTGCCCAAGCCGGCCGAGATGACCGGCGTGAGCCTGATCGCCGGATGAGCCCGGCGCTGCTGCGCATCGGACGGTTGGGGCTGCTGACGGCCCTGGCCACCGCTGGCTGCGGGATCGCCCTGGCGCAAAGCCAGAGCGAGGCGCAGAAGAAGCTCGAAGGCATCCGCAAGGAGCTCAAGGACGTGGCCGCCGAACGCCGCGACCTGGAGGGCCAGCGCGGCGAGGCGTCGCGCCAGTTGCGCGCGGCCGACGAGCAGGTGGGCAGCAGCAGCCGCAAGCTGGCCCAGACCCAGACCGCGCTGCAGAAGGAAGAAGCCGCGCTGGCTGAACTGCAGGCCAAGCGCGACACCATGCAGCAGCACCTGTCGGGTGAGCGCAAGGAGCTGTCGCAGCTGGTGCGCGCGGCTTACATGACCGGCAGCAACGCACCGCTCAAGGTGCTGCTGTCGCAGGACAAGGTCGCCGATGCCAATCGCGCGATGGTCTACCACCGCTACGTGCAGGGCGATGTCGCCCATCGCATCGAGGCGTTGACCGGACAGCTGGAAGAACTGCGCGCGCTGGAGGCGGAGATCGAAACCCGGCGCGCCGCGCTGCAGACCACCCACAAGCAGCAGCAGAGCCAGGTCGCCCAGCTCAAGCGCGATCGCGGCGACCAGGCCAAGCTCGTGGCCCAGCTCGACCAGAAGTACGAAGACCGCAGCGACCGCGCCCAGGCGCTGGGCCGCGACGCCAAGGCGCTGGAAACCCTGCTCGCCAACCTGCGCGCCGCCGCCGCGCGGGCCGAGGCCGAACGCCGCGCCGCCGCCGAGCGCGCTCGTCGCGAACAGGCCGCCCGCGAGGCCGCCGCGCGCGCGCAGGCGCAGAAGGATCGCGACGAAGCGCTGGCCGAAGGCCGTCCCGCGCCACCGCCGCGCAAGGCACCGCCACCACCGCCACAGCCCAAGGTCGCCAGTGCGCCGGCGCTCAAGGTGGGCGGCCTCGGCTGGCCGGCCTCGGGCAACCTGCTGGCGCGGTTCGGCGGACAGCTGCCCGATGGCCGCACCAGCCAGGGCGTGCTGATCGGCGCGCCAGTTGGCAGCAGCGTGACTGCCGTGGCCGATGGCACGGTGGTGTTCTCCGAATGGATGACCGGCTACGGCCTGATCCTGATCATCGACCACGGCAACGGCTACATGAGCCTGTACGCGCACAACGAATCGCTGCTGCGCGATGCCGGCGACACGGTGAAGAAGGGCGATGCGGTGGCCAAGGTCGGCAGTTCCGGCGGCTGGGGCACCCCGGCGCTGTACTTCGAGCTGCGCAAGGGCGGCTCGCCGGTCGACCCGTCCTCGTGGCTGCAGCGGCGCTGAGTGCCGCTGCAGCCGTTCGATGTGGGGGCTGCTTTAGCAGCGATGGGCTTGGCCAATAGCGCCTCGTCGCTGCTGAAGCAGCTCCTATAAAAACGATGGAACGCCATGACGCGACGCCGGAACAAGCCATTAGCACCGCTTCGCGCATAATCGGCCCGCACCTGTCCCCAAGATCCGCCCGGAGTTGCCGCATGCGCGTGTCCCTGTTGCTGTCGTCCCTGCTGCTGGCCATCGCGCCGGCCTTCGCCCAGCAAGTCGCGCCGCCGGCCCAGGAGACTCCGCAGCAGCAAGCGCCGCAGGACCCCAAGGCCGCACCGGCCGCCGCGCCGCAGGACAGCGAGGACGAGGCCAAGCCGGTCGGCTCCAGCGATGATCCGTCCGCGTCCGAATCCACGCCGTCCGACGTGCCGCTGGATGAGATCCGCCGCTTCGTCTCGGTGTTCAACGCGGTCAAGCAGGCGTACGTGGAGCCGGTCGACGACGAGAAGCTGATGCACTCGGCCATCCGCGGCCTGCTGTTGGACCTGGATCCGCACAGCGCCTACCTGGACAAGGAGGACGCCGAGTCCTTCGACGAGCAGGCCAACGGCGCCTACGACGGCATCGGCGTGGAACTGCTGGCCCAGCCCGACGGTTCGCTGCAGGTGGTGTCGCCGATCGACGGCACGCCGGCCGCGCGCGCGGGCGTCCAATCGGGCGACGTGATCATCGCCATCGACGGCAAGTCGTTGGGCGGCATGAAGGATTCGATGGAGCCGCTGCGTGGCGAAGTGGGCAGCAAGGTCACGCTGACCATCGTCCGCGAGAAAGTCGCCAAGCCGTTCGACAAGACCCTCACCCGCGAGACCATCCGCGTGGCCAGCGTGCGCTCGCGCCTGCTGGAGCCGGGCTATGGCTATATCCGCATCAGCGCGTTCCAGGCCGATACCGGCGCCGATTTCCAGAAGGCGGTCGATGGGCTGAAGGCCAAGGGCGCGCTCAAGGGCGTGGTGCTGGACCTGCGCAGCAATCCGGGCGGCCTGCTGACCTCGGCCGTGCAGGTCGCCGACGACCTGCTGGAGAAGGGCACCATCGTCACCACCAAGGGCCGCATTGCGATCAGCGATGCCAAGTTCGATGCGACCCCGGGCGATCGCCTCAACGGCACGCCGGTGGTGGTACTGGTCGATGCAGGATCTGCCAGCGCGGCCGAAGTGCTGGCTGGCGCGCTGCGTGACAACGGCCGCGTGCGCATCATCGGCAGCCGCACCTTCGGCAAGGGCTCGGTGCAGACCGTGCTGCCGCTGGACAACGGCGATTCGGTCAAGCTGACCACCGCGCGCTATTACACGCCCAGCGGCAAGTCGATCCAGGCGACCGGCATCGTGCCCGACGTGGTGCTCAAGCCCGACGAACCGGCCGACAAGGACGTGCCTGCCTCGCTGGCCGACTACAGCGAAGCCACGTTGCCGGGCCACCTGCTCGGCGACCAGGAAGGCGCCGAGGGCTACACCGCCGGCGACGTGCTCAATGGCGACAAGCCGGTCGATCAGGCGCTGGCTGAGCTGAAGCATCCGGGTTCAGTCGCCGCCGCGCAGAAGGCGGCCGCCGACAAGGCCGCAGCCAACAAGCCCAAGCCGACCGTGAAGCCGGAAGCCGCGGCCAAGCCGGATGCCGCAACCAATCTGGATGCCGCAACCAAGCCGGTCGCAGCACCGGCCAAGCCCGCCGCCGCTGCGCCCACGGCGCCGGCCAGCGAGACCGCGCCGAAGCCGGAAGCGACTACGCCGCCAGCGAAGTAATTCGAGCTCCATATTGTGGGAGCCGCTTCAGCGGCGATCAGGCTCTACTAGGAAAGCCGCATCGCCGCTAAAGCGGCTCCCACAACCGCACGTGCGACTTCGGCAGCGGCCGAACTTCAACGCTGCTGCAACACTTCCGGATTCACCACATTCCGCGGCGTGCCCTCAGCAAAGGCGCGTACGTTGTCCAGCGCCGTGCCCAGGTACAGCGCATAGCTGTCCTGTTCGACGTAACCCAGGTGCGGCGTCGCCAGCACGCGCGAATGCGTGAGCAGCGGTTCGCGCTGCGGCGTGGCCGGTTCTTCGTCGAAGACATCGAGCGCGGCCAAGCCTGGGCGGCCCGCTTCCAGTGCAGCCAGCAGCGCACCCGGTGCGATCAGCTCGGCGCGGCTGGTGTTGACCAGCAAGGCGTCGGGTTTCATGTGCGCCAGGAGCGCGGCATCGACCTGGTGACGCGTGGCCTGTACCAGGCGCCGATGCAGGCTGAGCACGTCGCTGCGCGCGAACAAGGCGTCCACCGATTCGACCACTGCATAGCCGTCGGCCTGCGCGGCTGCGCGCGCGGCTTCGCCACCCCACACCAATACGTCCATGCCGAACGCGCGGCCGTAGCCGGCAATGATCCGGCCGATCTTGCCGTAGCTCCACACGCCCAGCGTGCGCCCGTGCAGGGTGCGGCCCAGCGTGGCATCGCCGGTGTCCTGCCAACGGCCGGCCTGCAGGGCGCCGCCGTAGGCGGGCAGGCGACGCATCGCGGCCATGATCAACGCCCAGGTCAATTCCGCAGGCGCAATCGGCGAGCCCGTGCCTTCCACCACTGCCACGCCGCGTGCGCTGCAGGCGGTGACATCGATATGCGCGCCGACCTTGCCGGTCTGGCTGATCACGCGCAGCTGTGGCAGGCGATCCAGCAGCGCCGCGTCAATGCGTGTGCGCTCGCGGATCAGCACCAGCGCCTGCGCGTCCTGCAACAAGGCGACGCGCGCCCCCAGATCATCGGGCAGCGCGCCAAGCACCTGCACGTCCAGCCCCGCTGCGTGCGCCTCCAGCGCAGGCAGCGCTGCGCAGGCGCGCTGGTAGTCGTCGGGGATCAGGACGCGCATGGCGCTCAACGCGGCTTGGCCGGCATCGGGAACGGCGTGACGACTTTTTCGCCACTGGCCGCGTCGCGGATCGCGCTGGCGCCCTTCTTCTCCACTTCCTCCACGCGCACGATGCTCTGCATCGGCAGGTGCAGCACGCGGGTATTGCCGAACTCCTCGCGTAGGCGTTCCTCGGTCGGGTCCACCACCAGGCCGTCATGCACGTCGAACACCAGCTCGCCGACCTCGGTGAAGCCCCACAAAGCGTTGGATGAGCTGACCTGGCGCGCGTACAGCTCGTACACTTTGCCGTGGTTGAGAAAGGTCACCTTGTAGAGCGGCTTGGACATGGCCTGGGTCGATGGAAAGCGAAAGGGATGCCGCAGAAGTGGTGGCGCGTTGCGCGCATTTCCACCGCCGTGCTCAATAGCCGTGGCGCCGGCGCATCCGCCGCGCGATCGCCGCGCGTACGAACAGCGCGAACACGATGCCGAACACGAACCCCGCCAGGTGCGCCGACCACGCCACCGCGCCGAACGCCGGCCCGATGTAGGCGAACACCACCTGCAAGATCGCCCACACCCCGATGAGCACGGCGGCCGGCGCCTTGACGAACTGCAGGAACAAGCCCAGCGGCACGACCACGCCGAGCTTGGCATTGGGGAACAGCGCCAGGTACGCGCCGATCACCGCCGACACCGCGCCGCTGGCGCCGATGATCACCCGGTCCGGCGCGCCGATCACCAGCACCGCGGCCAGGTTCGACACCGCGCCGCCGATGAGGAACAGGAGCAGGAACCGCCACGGCCCCATCGCACGCTCGGCCGGCAGCCCGAAGATCAGCAGGAACACCAGGTTGCCCAGCAGGTGCGCCCAGTCGGCATGCAGAAACAAGGCGGTGAACAGGCGCAGCACCGAGCCATCGGTGAAACCGGCGCGCCAGTCCCCGGGTGTATCCAGGCCGCCGGTCAGTGCGCCCCATTCCAGCAACAGCCCGCGGTACAGGCCGATGGGCCGCGTCACCGCCCACAGGAAGGCCAGCCAGAGCAGCGCGAACAGCACCGGCGTGGCCCAGCGTACGGAGGCCTTGCGGCGAGATGGGGTTGAAATGAACACGAGGCAGGATGATCCAACTGCGATGGCGGGCATGCCAGCCCTGGCCTGAACCCGACTAAAATCTAATCTGAACGTTAGAGATGCGTTAGCCCGAATCGTTATACTGACATACGCCGTCGTATGTCGGGAGGGGATTCCGGCGCGCAGGGAACCGCACCTAGTGGCGGTTCCAGGCGCGACGACGCGGGCAGTTCCACATTATGTCTTCCGGAGATCATTCAATGCTGTCTTCCCAGAACCTGTTTCGTGTTTCCCTGCTGGCCGTCGGTATCACCGGCGCGCTCGTCAGTGGCCACGCCCACGCAGCCGCCTTCCAGCTGAAGGAAAACAGCGCCAAGGCCCAGGGCCGCGCGTTCGCTGGCTCGGCCAGTGCCCCCGGTGATACCGCCGTGGTGGTGAACAACCCGGCCGCCATGCGCCTGCTCGAAGGCCGCCAGCTGGAGTTCGGCGTCAGCGCCATCAGCTTCGGCGCCGACTTCAAGGGCAGCGGCCGTTACGTCGGCCCGACCGGTGCCGGCACCGGCACCGCGATCAGCGGCGGCGACGGCGGCGACGCCGGCACGATCGCGGCTGTCCCGGCGATCTACTTCACCACCCCGATCAGCGACAACATGCACCTGGGCGCCTCGCTCACCGTGCCGTACGGCTTCAAGACCGAATACGACCGCGACTGGGTCGGCCGCTACCAGGGCATCAAGACCGAGCTGCAGGCCATCGACGCCGGCCTGTCGTTCTCCTACGACGTCAATCCGTGGGTGTCCTTCGGTGCATCGGTGTTCGCCGAGCGCCTGGACGTGGACCTGAGCAACGCGATCGACTTCGGCACCGCGCTGTATGCCCAGCGCGTGCCGGGCTTCGCCCCGGGCAGCGCGGACGGCTACTCGCGCATCAAGGGCGACAGCACCGAAGTGGGCTTCACCCTCGGTGGCCTGTTCAGCATCGATGAGAACACCCACATCGGCCTGACCTATCGCTCGCAGGTCGACCACAAGATCGACAACGGCAAGGCCTACTTCGATGTCCCGGGCCAGGCCGCCGCCGTGCTCGCCGTGGCCGCGCCGGGTCAGTACGTCGACACCGACGGCAAGGCCAAGATCATCCTGCCGGCCACCGCGACCGCCAGCTTCACCCACATCGTCAACGACCAGTGGACTGTGATGGCGGACGTGACCCGCACCGCGTGGAGCAAGTTCGACAAGGTCACCGTCGACTTCGCTTCGGCCCAGCCGGATACCACCCTGGCCTTCAACTACCGCGACACGACCTTCGTCTCGATCGGTGCCGACTACAAGGTGAGCGATGCGCTGACCTTCCGTGGCGGCCTGGCCTATGACCAGACCCCGACCCAGTCCGAGTACCGCGACGTGCGCGTGCCCGACACCACCCGCAAGTGGCTGTCGCTGGGCCTGACCTGGACCCCGTCGGCCAGCAGCGAGTGGAACGTGGGCTACACCCACCTGTTCACCACCGATCCGACCGTCAACGAGACCTCGGTGACCGCCAGCACGCTGGCCGGTTCGTTCGATGTGACCGGCGACATCCTGGCCGGTTCGTACACCTACAAGTTCTGATCGCGCGCGCCGGCGCTGCCGGCACGCACTTCAAACTTGCAGTGAAGACACCCCGCCTTGTGCGGGGTTTCTTTTGGGGCGGTGTTAGCTTGCCTAGTGCGTTCTTGCCGTCAGGCGGCTTCGTGCAGTTCCACGCGGTTGCGGCCACCGTGCTTGGCCGCGTAGAGCGCGCGGTCGGCCAGGTCCATCAGTTCGTGCACGGCCATCTGTCGCGCGGTGCAGGCGACGCCGACGCTCACGCCGACGTGCAGGCCCTGATGCTGCGGCAGCTGCATCTGCTCGGTCGCCACGCGGATGCGCTCGGCCAGCTGCGCGGCTTCGTCGCAGTCCAGGCCGACGCTGACCACCACGAATTCCTCGCCGCCGGTGCGCGCGAACAGATCGTCCTGGCGGATGCAGCGGCGCACCGTGTCGGAAAACGCCTGCAGCACGCGGTCGCCGGTGTGGTGACCGTGCGCGTCGTTGATCGCCTTGAAACGGTCCAGGTCCAGCGCCAGCACCGCCACACCATCAGGGATCGCCGCGGCACCGGGCGCGCGGCGCTCGTCCAGGCCGTGGCTGAGGCCGCGCCGATTGAGCGCGCCGGTGAGTGGGTCGATCAGGGCACTGCGCCGCAAGGCTTCGGCCGCGTGGAAGCTGGTCAGGGTCAGCATGCAGAAGTTGAGCATGAACCACAGCGCCAGATCGGTGCTGACCCACATGTCGTCGATGCCGAACAAGCCCTTGAACCAGCCCGGCACCACGCTGCTGTAGATGCCGATCAGCAGCGTGCAGGCGGCCATCATCAGGCGCGCGGGGACGCGATCGGGCGTGCCGTTCAAGTGGCGCAACTGCCAGATCATCACCGCCAGGGCCAGCACCTCGACGATGCTCAACGCCACGCCCTGCGAATCCTGGGTGCCGGCGATGCACCACGCGCCGACCGGCAGCAGGATGGCCAGCGGCATCCAGATCAGCTCGCGCTTGCGCAGGTGACGTTGCTGGACGAACTGCAGCACCGCCAGGGCCAGGCCGGTCATGCCGATGGCGGCGGCGATGCCGGCCAGGTTGGTGGCCAGCATTGCGGCCACCGGATGGCCGCGGTCGCGTAGGGCTTCGGTCACCACGTCGATCGAGGCCGCGCCCAGGGTGTACACCAGGTGCGCCGCGCCCCAGGTGCTGATGCCATGCAGCGAGCGCGAGATCCGGCCGACATACAGGAACAGGAAAAACAGCACGATCGACAGCGTGCAATCGCTGATCAGGCTGAAGAACACCGAGTTGGCCATGGGCAGGTCCCCCTATGGGCGACAGCGTGCGTCGCCACTGCTGTGACGCACAGCGCAGCAAAGACCGTGCCACCGTATTCATTTTCCACACAAGTGTGAAGTCGTTCGCGATTTGTGATGCATCGCGACAATGATCGCGCTGCCAAGGTGGGCGCCTTGAAGGCGCAGGCGGCGCTTTCAGCCCCGATGCGTCACCTGCGCCGGGACGCGGTATCAGCGCCAAGGCGTCTCCACCTTTGGTGCAATGGCCGCAGGCGTCGTGTCGTGCTCCGCGTCATCCTGGCGGGCGCTGGTTTCGGGTGGCGAACGAAGCAAACCGCTTGCTGCGTGCACTCGCGTGCGATCGCCACTAGACGCGTGCCGCATCGACGGCGCCAAGTCCTTGAGCGGCCGCCAATTTATGTGCGCTTGCACAATTCCCGGCTTGGTTGCCGGGGTCTGCCCCCGCGGCTACCATTCAGGTGTTTTCCGCAGCGTGACAGGTGCGGGGCGGCGACATGATCGAGGTGATGTCACAGGGGCCGGAGGGACGCGGCACGCAGCTCACGTTGCGGCCACCCAGGGCCTTGGATGCTTCCGGGTTCATGCGGCTGTTCGCGGCCTGTTCGGCCCTGATGTGGGGTGCGGCAGCGGTGGGCTGGTGGGCCGGCAATGTGTTCGCGCCCCTGTTCGCCGCGCTGCACACGGTCTTGGTCGGAGCCGCATTGCGGGCGGTATGGAAATCCGGGCAGCGCGATGAAGTGATCGCGATCGGCCCGGAACTGGTAGAGGTGCGGCGCTCGACGCAGCCCGCCCCCGCGTTCCGCGCGCATCCCTACTGGGTGCGGCTGGGAACCGGAGGCGAGGATGGCTTGGTGACGCTCTCCTCCAGCGGACGGATCGTTGAAGTGGGAGCGCTTCTGGGTCCGGACGAACGGAAGGCTTTGGCAACACAGTTACGCGCTTTACTGGCGGCCGCGCTGCGGCCGTGACCGATGACACTGGGTGGGGTCTAGGCAATGACGCAACTGAAGGCTTGGTGCAGGCACGCTGGCGTGCTGCTGGCACTGGCGGGACTTCCGGGGATGGCACTGGCCCAACAGGCCGATCCCAAGGAATGGCAGCTCAACATGGGCAAGGGCGTGACCCATACCGCCCGGATGGCCTATGAAGCGCACATGGTGGCGCTGTGGGTGTGCGTGGTCATCGGCGTCATCGTGTTCGGCGCGATGGGCTATGCGATGTTCAAGTTCCGCAAGTCCAAGGGCGCGGTCGCAGCGACCTTCAGCCACAACACCACGGCCGAGCTGATCTGGACCATTGTGCCGGTGATCATCCTGGTGGTGATGGCCTGGCCGGCCACGGCCAAGCTGATCGCCATGTACGACACCCGCGATTCGGAAATGACTATCAAGGTCACCGGCTACCAGTGGATGTGGAAGTACGAATACCTGGGCCAAGGCGTGGAATTCACCAGCCGCCTGGACCGCGGTTCGGACCAGATGCGCCAGTCCGGCCAGGTGCCGACCGTCGCCTCCAACCCGCATTACCTGCTGGACGTGGACCATCCGCTGGTGCTGCCGGTGGATACCAAGATCCGCTTCGTGATCACCGCCGATGACGTCATCCACTCCTGGTGGGTGCCGGCGCTGGGCTGGAAGCAGGACGCGATCCCAGGCCTGATCAACGAGGCCTGGACCAACATCGAAGAACCCGGCGTCTACCGCGGCCAGTGCGCCGAGCTATGCGGCAAGGACCACGGCTTCATGCCGATCGTGGTGCGCGCGGTGTCCAAGGCCGAGTTCCAGCAATGGCTCGCCACGCAGAAGCCGGACGCGCCCGCTGCGCCGGCACCCGCGGAAGGTTCGCCCGCACCGGATGTCACGCCCGAGCAGGCCGCGCCCGCGGCCAGCGCCAGCGTCGCGCCCGCCGCTACTGAAGCAGCGCCTGCGTCCCCGCAGGCCTGATCTTTCCGCCACATCGCTGCTTTCGAGGAACACGCCCCATGGCCCACTCCGCCGCAGAGCATCACGACGATCACCATGCGCACAAGCAGGGTTTCGTCGAGCGCTGGTTCTTTTCGACGAACCACAAGGACATCGGCACGCTCTACCTGATCTTCAGCTTCATCATGTTCGTGATCGGTGCGGCGATGAGCGTCGTCATCCGCGCTGAGCTGATGGAGCCGGGCCTACAGTTCGTCAAGCCCGAGTTCTTCAACCAGATGACCACCGTGCATGCGCTGGTGATGATCTTCGGCGGCGTGATGCCGGCCTTCGTCGGCCTGGGCAACTGGATGATCCCGCTGCAGATCGGCGCGCCGGACATGGCGCTGCCGCGCATGAACAACTGGTCGTTCTGGCTGTTGCCGGTGGCGTTCTCGATGCTGCTGCTGACGCTGTTCCTGCCCGGCGGTGCACCGGCCGGTGGCTGGACGCTGTATCCGCCGCTGTCGCTGCAGGGCGGCGCGAACGTGGCCTTCAGCGTGTTCGCCATCCACGTGGCCGGCATCAGTTCGATCATGGGCGCGATCAACATCATCGCCACCATCCTCAACATGCGTGCGCCGGGCCTGGACCTGCTGAAGATGCCGATCTTCACCTGGACCTGGCTGATCACCGCCTTCCTGCTGATCGCGGTGATGCCGGTGCTGGCAGGCGCGGTGACGATGCTGCTGACCGATCGCTTCTTCGGCACCAGCTTCTTCAACGCGGCTGGCGGCGGCGACCCGGTGATGTACCAGCACATCTTCTGGTTCTTCGGCCATCCCGAGGTCTACATCATGATCCTGCCCGCCTTCGGCGTGGCCAGCGAGATCATCCCGACCTTCAGCCGCAAGCCGCTGTTCGGCTACCAGGCGATGGTCTATGCGACCGCGTCGATCGCGTTCCTGTCCTTCATCGTGTGGGCGCACCACATGTTCGCCGTCGGCATGCCGCTCGGTGGCGAGCTGTACTTCATGTTCGCCACCATGCTCATCGCCATCCCGACCGGCGTGAAAGTGTTCAACTGGGTCTCCACGATGTGGAAGGGCTCGCTGAGCTTCGAAACGCCGATGCTGTGGGCGGTGGCGTTCGTGATCCTCTTCACCATCGGCGGGTTCTCGGGCCTGATGCTGGCGATCGTGCCAGCTGACTTCCAGTACCACGACACCTACTTCGTGGTGGCGCACTTCCACTACGTGCTGGTGACCGGCGCGGTGTTCTCGATCATCGCGGCCACCTACTACTGGTGGCCGAAGTGGACCGGACGCATGTACAGCCAGTTCTGGAGCAAGTTCCATTTCTGGTGGACGGTGGTGTTCGTCAACGTGCTGTTCTTCCCTCAGCACTTCCTCGGTTTGGCGGGCATGCCGCGTCGCATCCCGGACTACAACGTGGTGTTTGCCGACTGGAACTTCATCAGCTCCATCGGCGCTTACGGCATGTTCCTGACGCCCTTCATGATGGCCGCGATCCTGGGCTGGTCGTTGAAGAAGGGCGAGCGCGCCGAGGCGCGTTCCTGGGAAGCGGCCAAGGGCCTGGAGTGGACAGTGCCTTCGCCGGCGCCGGCGCATACCTTCACCACGCCGCCGGTGCTCAAGCCCGGTGACCTGGCCCACGAGGACATCGGGCACTGATGGCCGCGCCACGCGCCCCGATGGATGAAGCCCAGCGTCGTCGCCGCGCGACGCGCACCACCGCGCTGATCGCCGGTGGCATCGCCGTGGCGATCTACATCGCCTTCATCCTGTCCGGCGTGCTGCGGACATGAGCGACACCGGCGCGCCGCAGGCACCCGCACAGAACCGCCGCACGGCGGGTCTGCCGCGGATGATCGGCGTGGCCGTGGCGGTGTTCATCCTGACCTTCTCGCTGGTGCCGCTGTACCGGTTGGCGTGCGAGAAGGTGTTCGGCGTGCGCCTGGAGAAAGGCCCTGGCCAGGCGCTGGTTGCCGGTGCGGAAGCCAAGCCGCGCATGGTCACGGTCGAGTTCGATGGCGGGGTCAATTCCAAATTGCCGTGGGCGTTCCATCCGGAAGTGCAGCGCATGCAGGTCACGCCGGGCAAGCTCTACGACGCGCAGTTCTTCGCGCGTAACGAGGGCAAGCGTTCGATCGTCGGCAGCGCGGTGCCGTCGGTGGCGCCGGCGCGCGCCTCGCAGTATTTCGTCAAGACCGAATGCTTCTGCTTCACCGCGCAGACGCTTGAGGCCGGCGAGAGCCGTGACATGCCGGTGCGTTTCATGATCGATCCGGACCTGCCGGCCGATGTGTCCACCGTGACGTTGTCGTACACCTTCTTCAAGAACGATGTGCTCACCGCCCGCCTCAACGGCGCGGCGGCGGCTCCCACGGCGCGCTCGGCGCCTTAAGTCCAAGGAACGCGTGATGGCGCAGACCCACTCCCACGATGCCGATGTCTATTTCGTGCCGCACCAGAGCAAGTGGCCCTTCGTCGGGTCGATTGCGATGTTCGTGCTGATGATCGGCGTGGCCAGCTGGCTCAATGACGCGGCCTGGGGCCGGTGGATGTTCTTCATCGGCATCGCGATGCTGGCGGCGACCTTGTTCATGTGGTTCGGCGATGTCATCCGCGAGTCGGTCGCTGGCAGCTACAACAAGCAGGTCGATGTGTCCTTCCGCATGGGGATGGTGTGGTTCATCTTCTCGGAGGTGATGTTCTTTGCCGCGTTCTTCGGCGCGCTGTTCTACACGCGCACGCTGTCGCTGCCGTGGCTGAGCGGCGTCGGCGATGGCGTGATGACCAACGCGCTGCTGTGGGAAGGCTATTCGGCCGGCTGGCCGACCAACGGGCCGGCGGCGGTCGGCGGGCAGTTCCAGACCATCCCCGCGTGGGGGCTGCCGCTGATCAACACGCTGATCCTGCTGACCTCCGGCGTGACCCTGACCATCGCCCACCACGCGCTCAAGGCCGGGCATCGCAGCATGGTGCTGACCTGGCTCGGTTTGACCGTGCTGCTGGGCATCACCTTCCTGTATTTCCAGGTGACCGAGTACGTCCACGCCTACCACGCGTTGAACCTGACGCTGGGCTCGGGCATCTACGGCTCGACGTTCTTCATGCTCACCGGCTTTCACGGCGCGCATGTGTTCTTGGGCACGCTGATGCTGGCCATCATGTGGCTGCGCGTGCTCAAGGGCCACTTCACCAAGGACAACCACTTCGCCTTCGAAGCCGCGGCGTGGTACTGGCACTTCGTCGACGTGGTGTGGCTGGCGCTGTTCCTGTTCGTCTACGTGCTCTAAGCGCGTCGTGCGCCGACGCAACCGGCGCGTCCGGTTGCGTTACGGTGTGATCCCATGTGGCTTGATCACACCGCTCCAGATGCCCAGCACCACCAGCGCGAACAGCGCGACCGACAGGCCGATGCGCCAACTCAGTGCGCGTACGGTGCGTTTGGTCTGGCCGCGGTCGACCAGCAGGTAATACAGGCCGGCGCCGAGGTTCCACACGATCATGATCAGGAAGGCGACGATCAACAGCGTTTTGAGCGAATCGTTCATGCGCACCTCGGTGCGGCGCGATGCCGCATGAGCCGATTATCGCAGTCGCTTCGGCGCCGCGTGTGAGCCGGCGTCGCATGCCGCTGGCCGCGGGTTGGACGCTGGCGATCCTGGTCGCCGTCGGTTTCAGCGCGCTGGGGGTATGGCAATACGGTCGCGCCGAACAGAAGCGCGCGCTGCTGGCGCAGGTCCAGCACACGCTGCAGGCACGCCAGCCGGTGCCGCTCTCGGTCGCCGCGCAGGACGCGCGTGTTGACGGCATCGATTGGGCGGCGGGGCAGGGGCGGTTCGCCGACGGGCCGGCGGTCTTGCTGGACAACCAGGTGCGCGATGGCCAGCCGGGCGTGCGGGTCTATCGGCCGTTCCTGCCTGCGAACGGCGGGCCTGCATTGCTGGTGGAACTGGGCTGGCAGCCGCTGCGCGGTGATCGCGCGCTGCCGGTGATCGCGCCGTTGCCTGGATCGCGTCAGATTTCGGGATTGCTTGTTGCACCACCTTCGCCCGGCCTGATCCGCGGCGCGGCGGTGGCGCAAGGCGATGGCGACCTGCTGGTGGTGGCCTTGCAGCCGGCCACGCTGGCGGCGGCTTTGAAGCTGAAAACCCTTGCGCCACGGGTGTTGAAGCTCGATCCGGCGCTGCCGATCGGCTATCCGCGCGACCTGGACGTGCTGCCCAACACCCTGCCGCCTGAGCGCCACCTGGGCTATGCGGTGCAGTGGTTCGGGCTGGCGCTGGCGGTGCTGGCCACCGCGGCGGTGCTCACGTGGCGGCGCCGGGGCGCTGCGCGTGAGAAAATGGGGGCATGACGCTCCCTGACGTTCCTCCTGGCCGCCGCCGCGGCCGGCTGATCCTGCTTGGCCTGTTCGTGCTGTTTTTCGGCAGCGTGCTGGGGGCGGGCGTGCTGCGCTTCTCCGGCTGGCAGCCCGATGGCATGAAGAACCACGGCGAGCTGCTGCATCCGCCGGGCGACGTGCGCGCGCTCAAGCCGGCGCTCGCCGATGGCGGAACCTACGACTGGGTCCAGCCACAGCGCACCTGGCGCATCGTGCTGGCGCCGCCGGCCGATTGCCTGGACGCCTGCGTGGCACTGTCCAGACAGCTGGACACGGTGTGGCAGCTGTTCGGCCACAACGCCGATCAGGTCCACATCCTCTGGATCGGCACGCCGCCGCCCGGCGCGGCCCATCCGGCGGCGCTGCGCGTGCTAGCGCGCGATCCGGCGCTGCTGGCCGCGCTTCCGCGGCTGGACGACCCGGCCGGCGTGCCGGTGTATGTGATCGATCCCAATGGCTTTGTCGTGATGCGCTTTGCGCCGGGTTTCGACCCGGCCGACCTGCGCACCGACGTGGCCAAGCTGCTGAAACTTCTTTGACTTTGCGAACCCCACCGTAATGCCTGCTTCCCTACGCCTGCCGTTCCGGCACTTCCACCGCATCGCCTGGCTGGCCGCCTTGATGACGGCCAGCACGATTGTCTTTGGCGGTTTCGTGCGCCTGTCCGATGCTGGCTTGAGCTGCCCGGACTGGCCGACCTGTTACGGCCGCGCCGCATGGCCGCAAGCGCCATCGGAAGTGATCGACCACGCCGCCACCAAGATCCGCCCGCTGGAAACCCACAAGGCCTGGCGCGAGCAGGTGCACCGCTTCCTGGCCGGCATGCTCAGCATCGAGATCTTCAGCCTGGCGCTGATGGCGGTGCGCCGGCGCAAGCTGGGCGTGACCCAGGTGATCGTGTCCGCGGTGCTGGTGGCCGCGGCGATCCCGCTCTACATGAAAGGCCTGCACGTGGCCGCCAGCGTGGTGGCGCTGCTGGGCGAGGGCATCCTGCTGGCCGCGGCGTGGCGCTGGTCGCAGGCCTCGACGCCGGGCGGCGGGAGAGATCTGGCGCGCGTGGCGGTGCTGACCCTGGCGATGATCATCTTCCAGGCGCTGCTGGGCATGTGGACGGTGACCTGGTTGCTCAAGCCCATCGTGGTGATGGGTCATCTGCTGGGCGGACTGGCGACGTTCGCGCTGCTGGTGTGGATGGCCTGGCGCGCGACCCAGCTGCCGATCCGCCTGGGCCAAGCGCTGGTGCTCAAGCGCTGGCTGTGGGTGGCCTTCGGCCTGGTGATCGCGCAGATCGCGCTAGGCGGCTGGGTCAGCGCCAACTACGCGGCGCTGGCCTGCGGTGGCGGCAGCTGGCGCATGGCCAACTTCCCGCAGTGCGTGGGCCAGTGGTGGCCGCCGCATGATTTCCGCGAAGGCTTTACCCTGTGGCGCGGCATCGGCGTGGATTACGAAGGCGGCGTGCTCGATGGCGCCTCGCGCATCGCGATCCAGATGGCGCATCGGCTGATGGCGATCGTCGTGGCCTGCTGGCTGGTGGCCTGCAGCATCCGCCTGTGGCGCGTGCCGGGGATGCGCGGTTGGGCCGTGGGCCTGCTGGCCGCGCTGCTGGCGCAGGTCGCGCTGGGCATCCTCAACGTCAAGCTGGCGCTGCCGCTGGAAGTGGCGGTGCTGCACAACGCCGGCGCGGTGCTACTGACCTTCCTGCTGGTGTCGCTGCTGGCGCGCCTGAAGGTGCCGGCATGAACGCCTCGCGCAGCACGGCCCGCGACTACTGGGACCTGACCAAGCCACGCGTGGTGGCGCTGATCGTGTTCACCGCTTTCGTCGGCATGATCCTGGCGATCCCCGGCCTGCCGACCGCCACCCAGGTGCGCCACGGCCTGCTCGGGTTCCTGGGCATCTGGCTGGCGGCGTCGGCTGCGGCGGCGATCAACCAGCTGCTGGATGCGCGCATCGATGCGCAGATGGCGCGCACCTCGTGGCGGCCGCTGGTGGTGGGCAAGGTCAAGCCGTGGCAGGTGCTGACCTTCGCGTTGGTGCTGACCGTGATCTCGATGGCGATCCTGGTGCTGTTCGTCAACGTGGTCACCGCGGTGCTGACCTTCTTCTCGCTGATCGGCTATGCGGTGATCTACACCGTGTACCTCAAGCGCGCCACGCCGCAGAACATCGTGATCGGCGGCCTGGCCGGCGCCACGCCGCCGCTGCTGGGCTGGGCGGCGGTCACCGGCATGACCGGGCCGTGGGACTGGGGCCACAGCCTGCTGCTGGTGCTGATCATCTTCGTGTGGACGCCGCCGCACTTCTGGGCGCTGGCGATCTTCCGCCGCGAGGACTACGCCAAGGCGCTGATCCCGATGCTGCCGGTCACCCACGGCGTGGTCTACACGCGCTGGCAGATCCTGTTCTACACGGTGCTGCTGGTGGAGGCGACGCTGCTGCCGGTGCTGTTCGGCCTGAGCGGCCTGTTCTACCTGGGCGGTGCGCTGGTGCTGGGCGTGGGTTTCCTCTGGTACGCATGGAAGATGCTGGACCCGCCGGATGAGTTCTTCGCCATGCGCACCTTCCGCTACTCGATCGTGTACCTGATGGCACTGTTCGCCTTCCTGCTGGTGGACCACTGGCTGTCGCCGCTGCTGCCGGGCATCGCCGGCCGCAGCCTCGGTTGATGTCGCCGGGTTTGCACTCCGGCGCGCGGCACACGACGATGCAGGGGCGGGCCGGCGGAGGCGCCGGCCGCGCCAGGTTCCTTTTCACCCAGATCCAGTTCCCATGAGCGCAGAGCGCCGTCGTACCAAACGCAGCCCCCGTTTCACCGAGATCGCGATCGAGGCCGGGGTCAGCCCCAGCACCGTGGACCGCGTGCTCAACGAGCGCGGCAGCGTCTCCGATGCCCTGCGCCGCAAGGTGGTCGAGGCCGCCAAGCGCCTGGGCACCAACCGCCTGATGCCCGACGTGCGCCACGGCGTGCTGCATTTCGACGTGGTGCTGGTGCACAGCGCCACGGCGCATTTCCAACGCATCAACAACGCGCTGGACCGCTATGTCGGGCTGATCGGCTCGCGCGTGACCGTGCATCGCAGCGCCTGGGGCGAACGCGACGACGAGCGCCTGGCGCACTTCCTGGAACATCCGCCGTATCCACGCCACGGCCTGTTGATCGTGGCCCGCGACAGCGATCGCATCCGCCAGGCGCTGCAGGTGGTCAACGCCGCCGGCACGCCGGTGGTGACCCTGTCCAGCGACATCACCGGCATCCATCGCCTGGCCTATGCCGGCATCGACAACACGCTGGCCGGGCGCACCGCGGGGTATCTGGCCGGGCGCTTCACCCGCAGCGCGGGCAAGGTCTGGATTGCGGTGAATTCGCTGGATTTCCGCTCGCATGTCGAGCGTGTGGACGGCTTCAACCAGATCATGGCCGAGCAGTTCCCGCACCTGGATCCGCTGCCGCCGGTGGAGGTGCATGACGATGTCGATCGCGCCTACGCCCAGCTACACGACGCGCTGCGCCAGCGCCACGACATCGTCGCGATCTACAACACCGGCGCGGCCTCGGCCGGCATCCGCCGCGCGCTGCGCCGGCATCCGCTGGCGGTGGCGCCGGTGTGGATCGGCCACGAGGCCACGCGCGAGAGTTCCGAGCTGTTGCGCTCGGGCGACATGGCCGCCACGCTCGACCAGGACCCGGAAGGCCAGGTGTTGTCGGGCCTGCAGCACCTGCTGCACGCCAACGACGAGCTGGACCACGCGCCGGAAGGCCTGACCCGATTCCGACTGATCACGCCGGAAAACCTGGGCCAGTTCGAACTGTTTGCCTGAAGATCCGACGAAAAGCCGTCAAATCCGCCGCCTGTCAGGACGGTCAACTCACAGACGGCTGCGTATCCTCGCAGCCTGTTGTCCACCCCCACCGCGACAGCACGATTCCTCCTGCCGCCAGGCCATGGCGGCACTGAAGCCTCTCGCCGGGTCGCGCCCGGCCTGATCACGACATGCCCTTGGCATGGCGTGGCCGATGGCGTTGTCCGAGGGATCGCGCGAGCGCGCTTTCCCGAAGGATCGCTGCATGTTTTCTCCCCGTGTTTCCCTGCCTGTGGGCGCGCTTGCGCTCGCACTGGCCGCCGCATTGCCCGCTTCCGCGCAGACCACCGACACGATGACCGGCGACTGGGGCGGCACCCGCTCCGCGCTGGAAGCCGATGGCATCAAGCTGGGCTTCGGCTACACCTCCGAGGACGCCTACAACACCAGCGGCGGCACGCGCAGCGACTTTGCCCACGCCGGCCAGCTGACGTTGGACAGCACCTTCGACCTGGGCAAGCTGTGGGGCTGGGACAACACCCAGTTTCGTTTCACCCTGACCCATCGCGATGGCGAGAACCTCAACGACAAGGTCGGCCTGAACCAGCTGCTGCAGTCGCAGGAAGTCTATGGCCGTGGCCGGATCTGGCGCATCTCGAACCTGTGGCTGGGCCACGATTTCGCCGATGGCCGCGTGCAGGTCAAGGCCGGCCGGCTGGCGGTGGGCGATGACTTCGACAACCTCAACTGCGAGTTCATGAGCCTGACCTTCTGCGGCAGCCAGACCGCGATGATCATCGGCGACTACTGGTACAACGGCCCGATCAGCCAGTGGGGCGCGTTGGCCACCGTGTGGATGACGCCGCAGCTCTACCTGCGCGGCGGCGTGTACCAGGTCAACCCGACCTACGCGCGCGAAAGCCACGGCCTGGCGCTCAATCCGTCCGGCACCATCGGCACGCTGACCCCGGTCGAACTGGGCTGGAATCCGCTGTTCGGCGACAAGCTCGACGGTCACTACGCGCTGGGCGGCTGGTATAGCAGCGCGCCGCGCCAGGACGTGTATGCCGACGTCAACGGGGATCCGGCCGCACTGACCGGGCTGGACCTGGCGATGCGCACCGGCGCTTACGGCGGCTATTTCGTCGGCGCGCAGCAGTTCACCCACGGCAACGGCAGCAGCGACAAGGCCGGCCTGCGGGGCTTCTTGAATGCGGTCCAGACCGATCGCCGCACCGGCAGCATCGACCGCACCATCAACCTGGGCCTGACCTACACCGGCCTGGGCACGCGTGCGCACGACCAGCTGGGGCTCGCGCTGGGCGCCACCCACGTCAATGGCCGGCTGGGCGACTACCAGCGCCAGGTCAACACCTTGAACGGCGTGCCGGTGACCGTGCAGAGCGGCAGCGAGTACAGCGTCGAGGCGTACTACGCCTTCGCCGCGACCGGCTGGCTGACCCTGCGCCCGGACCTGCAGTACGTGGTCCATCCCGGCGGCAGCTCGGCCAACCCGGACGTGATGGTGGTGGGCGTCAAGACCAGCATCGCGTTCTGATCGACGCCTTCATGGCGGCCGCGCATTGCGGGGCCGCCGTGCAATCACGCGCGCTTAGTCTGCCGGCGGTTCGGTCGGCAGGCCCTGCGCACGCGCATAGCGCTGGGCGACCACGGCGCACACGATCAGCTGGATCTGGTGGTACAGCATCAGCGGCAGCACGATCGCGCCCAGCGAGCCGCCGGCGAACATCACCTTGGCCATCGGCACGCCGGTGGCCAGGCTCTTCTTGGAGCCGCAGAACACGATGGAAATCTCATCGGCGCGCGCAAATCCCAGCCGCCGGGCGAGGAAGGTGATCAGCACCATCGCCACGGCCAGCAGCACCATGCACAGCACCACCACGGCCAGCAGCGACAGCACCGGCGTATCGCGCCACAGGCCTTCGCGCACCGCCGCACTGAAGGCGGTATAGACCACCAGCAGGATCGTGCTCTGGTCGGTGTAGCGCAGCACCGCGCGGCGTCGTGCCACCCAGCCGCCGATCCACGGCCGCAGCAGGTGGCCAGCCACGAACGGCACCAGCAACTGCAGCAGGATCTTGAACATCGCATCGAGCGGATTGGCCATCGCGCCCTGGCTGCCGACCACCAGCGCCAGGATCACCGGGGTCAGGAACACGCCCAGCAGGCTCGATGCCGAGGCCGACACCACCGCTGCCGGCACGTTGCCGCCGGCCATCGAGGTGAAGGCGATGGAGGACTGCACCGTCGACGGCAGCGCGCACAGGAACAGCAGGCCCAGCGCCAGGCCCGGCGTCACCAGGTGCGTGGCCAGCGGATGCATGACCAGCCCCAGCAGCGGGAACAGCACGAAGGTGCAGGCCAGGATCGTCAGGTGCAGGCGCCAGTGCAGCAGGCCGGCCATCACCGCTTCGCGCGACAGGCGCGCGCCATGCAGGAAGAACAGCGCCGCGATGGCGAAGTCGGTGAAATCGTCCATCCATTCCGCGGCCGTGCCATGCACGGGCAGCAGCGAGGCCAGCAGCACGGTGCCCAGCAGGGTCAGGGTGAAGGGATCGATGCGCAGGCGCTTGAGCAGGTTCACGGCAGGTCGCACAGGCAGGAGCAGGACGCGCAGTTTAAAGGCTGCCACCGCGCGCGCCTTGTCGCAGGCTCATGCGTGCTGTGCATGGGCTCATTCGTTCGGGTGAAGCAGGTGCGTCGAGGGGCGAGTCACGAAGCCGCGCACGAGCGGCTGGGCTGCGCTCAGTGCGCGCCGGCGCGGATCTTCAGCAGCTCGCGCAGTTCGTACTTGTCGGTCTCGTCCAGGCCTTGCGCGCGCTGCTTGTTCAACAGTTCGTCCAGGCGCTGCTGCAGCGTCTGCTTCTCCAGCTGCACCACCGCATCGTGCAGCTCCTGGCGCCAGGTGGCTTCCTCGCCGGGCAGCTCCTGCAGCATCAGCTTCTGTAGCGCGGCCAGTTCCTCGCGCTCGGCGAAATATTCCAGCAGCGCGCCGGGGGTGATTTCCGGGCGTGCCTGGATGATGTCCAGCAGCTCGGTCAGCAGCGCGATGCCGGGCAGGCGCAGCCCGGCGAAGCTGTAGGGCATCGGCACTTCCAGCGCCAGCGACGGCACGTGCAGCAGCAGCACGATCGCGCTGCGCACCAGGCTCGGTCGCTGCTGGGGGCCGCGGGCGGTGTTGCCACGCGATGGCGCGCGCGTCGGTGGCGGTGCCGGCGGCGGATTGGCGCCCACGCCGGTGACCTGGGTCAACTGGGCGCGCATCAGATCGCCGAACGCGCCATCGGGTATCTGCGCCAGCAATGGCTTGGCTTTTTCGGCCAGGCGCGCCTTGCCGTCGAGCGTGCCCAGGTTGATGTCGCGCGCGAGTTCGTCGAAGAAGAACTGCGACAGCGGCGTGCCCTGGGCCAGGCGCGCGGCGAAGCCTTCGGCGCCTTCCTTGCGCACGATGGTGTCCGGGTCCTCGCCATTGGGCAGGAACAGGAAGAACGCCTGGCGCCCGTCCTTCATGCGCGGCAGCACCGACTCCAGCGCGCGCCAGCCGGCGCGCTGCCCGGCCGCGTCGCCGTCGAAGCAGAAATACACATCGGCCGCGTTGCGGAACAGCAGCTCGGCGTGGTCGGGCGTGGTCGCCGTGCCCAGCGTGGCCACCGCGTAGTTCACGCCGAACTGGAACAGGCTCACTACGTCCATGTAGCCCTCCACGACCACCAGCTTCTCGATCTTCTGGTTGGACTGGCGCACCTGCCACAGGCCGTACAGCTCGCGACCCTTGTGGAACAGCGTGGTCTCGGGGCTGTTGAGGTATTTGGGGCCGTCGTCCTTGTCCAGCACGCGCCCGCCGAAGGCGATCGTGCGGCCGCGGCGATCGGCGATCGGGAACATCACCCGGTCGCGGAATTTGTCGTAGACGTGCCCGCGATCGTTCTTGGAGTACATGCCGCCGCGTTCCAGCAGCTGGCTGCGGCGCGCGTCGGTGCCCAGCGCATCCTTCAGCGCGGAAAACCCATCAGGCGCATAGCCGATGCCGAACAGCGTGCGCGTGGCCTCATCCACACCACGCCCGTCCAGGTAGGTCTTGGCCTTGTCGCTGCCGGCGAGCTGGCGCTGGAAGAACTTCGCGCTGGCGTCCATCGCCGCGTACAGGTCACGGCTGTCGTCGTTCTGGTTGCGCTGGGCGGTGTCGCGCGGCACTTCCATGCCGGCGCGCTTGGCCAGTTCATCGACCGCATCGAGGAATTCGAGGCGGTCGTAGTTCATCAGGAAGCTGATCGCCGTGCCGTGCGCGCCACAGCCAAAGCAGTGATAGAACTGCTTGACCGGCGAAACGGTGAACGAGGCCGAGCGCTCGTCGTGGAACGGGCAGCGCGCCGAGTATTCCTTGCCCTGTTTCTTCAGCGGCACGCGCGAGCCGACCACTTCGACGATGTCGGAGCGGGCGAGGAGATCGTCGATGAACGCGTCGGGGATGCGGGCCATGGCAGGCGACTAGGATGCCATGGGCGTCAAGTCCGGGCTGCCTTGCTTTTCTGCGTTTGATGACTGCAAGGCAAAAGCTTTCGTGCCGCGTTGCGGCCCGACCTACTTTCTTTGCTTGTGCAAAGAAGCTAGGCAAAGCAGCGCTTTTCCACAGACGCATGTCTGGTCAACACGCTCCGGGCGGCACGCCTGCTTCGCAGGTTCGCTACGGGGCGAGGGATTTTTCTACGGGACATCCTTGTCCCGTAGAAAAACGCCACGCATCCCTGCGTGGCGCCCCCGTATCAAGTACGGGGCAGGCTCTGCGGGTCTTGGCCTCGTCCCTTTGCCGTGCCTCATGGAGGTTTGGAAGCCAAAGCAAAAGAACCGCAAAAAGCAGTTCTGCTTGCGGCGTTGCCGCTTGAGGCAAGGACGGCCTTGGCTCAGATCCTGGGCGTGCTGTCCTGGTGCGAAGGCAGGTCCTGCGCGGGCAGGGCGTTGGCGTCGGGGTCCACGGCCTGGGGGCGTTCGGTGGAGCTTTGGCGCAGTGCGGCGTCGCGTTCGGCGGCGCGGTGGGCCATGTGGGCGTCCATGCGTTCGTCGATGACCGCGGTGATCAGTGCGCCGATGAAGAACACCACCGTTGCGTAGTACAGCCAAACCAGCATGATCACCATCGCGCCCATGGCGCCGTAGGCGCTGCCGGGATTGGTGCGCGACAGGTACACGCCGATGGCATAGCGGCCGGCGATGAAGAGCCCGGCGGTGATCACCCCACCCAGCAGCGCCTGGCGCCATTCCACCGGCCGGTCCGGCAGGTAGTGGTAGAGGAACCCGAACGCCGCCGCATACAGCGCGAAGGTCAGCGCGTTGCCCAGCACCGGCAACAGCGAGGGCACGTTGTTGAGCACCACCTGCAGTGCGGTGGCGGCCATCATCGAGACGATCAGCAGGAAGCCCAGCCCCAGCACCACGCCGAAGGAAAACACGCGCTTCTTGAGGAAATCCTTGATGCCGCCGGACAGTTCCTTGCGATCGGTATAGAAGATCAGGTTCAGCGCCGCCTGCAGGCGCGCGAACACCGCCGTGGCGCCGATGATCAGCAGCAGCGTGCTCCATAGCCCGGCCAGCGAGCCGACGCTGGGCTGGTTCTTGGCGTTGGCCAGCACGGTCTGCGCGACATCGCCAGCCTGTGGCCCAGCCAGGCCGACGAGCTGGCGCAGCAACTCGTCCTGCGCCGGCGGATACAGCGAAGCGACCAGCCACAGCAGCAGCACCAGCAGCGGGGCAAGCGAGAGCAGCGCGTAGAAGGTCAACGCCGCGGCCTGGGTCATCAGGTCGCTGTCGCCAAAGCGCCGGGCCAGCGCCACCGGCAGGCTGTCCTGCAGCTGCTGCAGGCGCTGGTTGAACTTGTCGGAAGACGGCAGGGGCACGCGCTGCACCGGATATGGACTGCACCCGAGCATGCCCCAGCCCGGTGTCACCGAACGGTGAGCGCGGAGTTCAGGTTTCGTGCGGCGACGCGGCCTGGGAGCACACGCTGTTCTGGGTGACTTCGATCACCTCAACGCGGGCGCAATTGAAGCTTCCGCACAAGCCAACGCACGCTTCGAGGTGGACGGTGACTGGTCCCTCTCCGCTGATTTCAAGCGAATCCAAGACGTTCTCCGACATGAGGCCGGTCAGATTCAGGTTGGAGATGCCCGAGAACAGAAGGCTGATCCTGGCGCGTTTGCGCTGCTCGGCGTCGATGTAATCGATCGTCAGTAGCAGCTGGTCTGCATGCTGCCAGGAAAGCGCCAAAATTCGTCCATCAGCAAATTCGGGCCAGTACCCGAAGATGGATTCAACGCGGCCCATGCCTGAAATCACGCAACAGGTGGCCGGGGTTCCGCATCGCGGGACGTGCTGTGTGAAGCAGACCACACGCTGTTGGCCTCGCCCACACGCGCGCGGCGTCGGGCGGCGACGCCCATGCGCGCATACGCCGCGGCCAGCAGCAGCGCGATGATGCCGACGAAAAAGCGCGTCCAGTGTCCGTTCCACAGCGCAGCAAAGACGTGCTCGCCGGTACCGATCCAGCCCGCGAACGGCACCAGCGCGGTCAACGCCGCGCAGGCGAACAGCAGCTCCGCACCCGCCCTGGCCGGGGCGCGGATCAGCGCCCACAGCAGCAGCGCGAAGAACGTGCCGTAGTAGGCGTACTTGGCCTGCGCATCGGGCAACAGCGCACCGGCGATGAACAGCGCCGAGACGCCGCCCACGCAGCCCAGGCACACGCCCAACGTCAGCCGCGCCATTACCTGCGTGCGCGTGGGTTGCTGCGGTGCGCGGCGCTTGCGGCGGGCTTCGATCCAGAGCAGGTTGCCGCTATAGAACAGGAACGCGCCACCGAGCCCGAGCAGGAAATACAGCCACAGCACCGCGCCGTGGCCGAAGTGGCCGAAGTGCAGCGCCTGCAGCCCGCGCAGCCAGGTGTTGCCCGGTGACATCGTGCGCGGATCGACCGTGCGCAACACCTCGCCACTGGCGCCGTTGAGCGCGACCAGCGCCATCGTATTGAGGTGGCGCTGGTCGACTTCGCCATACAGCTCGATCTGTGCGTTGGCATCGCCGATGTCGTGATAGGCGATCGAATCGATCTCCATGCCGGGGATCGCGACCTGGGCGCGGCGGATCAGCTCGGCCACCGGCAGCGTCGGCCTGGCGACCTTGGCCGGTTCGACATGCGGCACGACTTCGAAATCCTGCGCCAGCACCTGCATCAGCTTGCCGTCGAACACTAGCGTGTTGAACGGAGCCAGCAGGATCACGCCCAGTGCCAGCACCGCGCCGGACCAGGCGAAGATCACGTGGAAGGGCAGCGACAGCATGCCGATCACGTTGTGCGCATCCTGCCACAGGCGCTTGACGTTGCGGCCGATGCGCAGCGCGAACAGATCCTTGACCAGCACCGGCGCGTAGATCACCACGCCGCTGACCAGCGCCAGGCCGTAGAGCACGCACACCACGCCGAACAGATAGGTGCCGAACAGGCGCGGCAGGCCGGCCGTGAAGTGCAGGTCGTAAAGAAAATCGACGAAGCCGGTGCGCTGCGGCAGCGTCTGCAGCGCACCGTCGGCATCGAGCTGGTACTGGAACGTCGCGGTGCCGCCTGGCGGCTGGTGGAAGATGCGCGGTACTGGGCCGTGATCGCCCGCCATCACCAGGAACATCGCCTCCTGCGCCGCAGGTTGCTGGCGCAGCATGGTGTCGACCAGGGTCTGCGCGCGTGCGACTTCGGCGACAAGATCGGGCGTGGAACCCGGCACGGCCGCCGCCGGCCGCGGCGCCCAGTCGTTGAGCTGGTGGGTGAACACGGTGATCGCGCCGGCATAGAACGCGATGAACAGCGCCATGCCCGCGAGCAGCCCGACCCAGGTATGCAGCGCCAGGAAGCTGCGTAGGGTGGCCGCCTTCATGCCGGCACCGCCGCCCAGCCGAGCGCCTTGACCGCATAAAGCGCGCCGAAGCACAGCAGCGTCGCCCCGCCCAGCCACAGCCACGCACGCGCGCCGCTGCGGCACGCAAATGCCGCGGCCATCACCCCGATCCAGACCGGGAAGGACAGCAGTAACAGCGGCAGGGTGTGGACTTCCAGCTTGCCGGGCCACAGCAGCACGATCAGGCCGACCAGGGCGGTCGACAGCGGTAGGCCAAGCAGGATGGCGGCGAGCCACTTACCGGCCACGGCGCGCGCTCCGCTGCTGCCACCACGCATCGGCGTAGGGCAGGGCGACCAGGCCCAGCATCACCACGGTGAGCGCGGCAAAACCGCCGGCCCACGGTCCCAGTGCCTGGATCGCCGCCAGCAGCGTCGCCAGTGCCAGCCACCACGCACCCAGCCGCAGCAGGCGTGCATGCCGGCGCAGCGCAGGCCGCAGCTGCTGGTGCGCGGTCGCCAGGTAGAAGCCCAGCGCGGCCAGCAGACCGCAGAGCAGGTACAGCGCAGTCATGGCGTGCATCCCCGTAGGGACGCACGACGCGGCAACGGCGCACCCGGGCGGGCGCAGGGCGGGGCAGTGAAAGGCGGCACGCGACATCCAGGTGGCCACGGGCGGGCCATCGTGGGGTGCGGCGATCGGCGTGCACCCAGCGGCGGCATCTTAGTGGAGCGCGCCCGGCGGCGCAGCGGCCGAGGGCCCTCCAAAAATGACGAAGGCGACCCGATGGCCGCCTTCGTCGTGTTGCTGCAGCGGCCGAAACGCTCAGCCAGCCAGCTTCTGCTTGATCAACTTGGACACCAGGCCCATGTCGGCCTGGCCCGCCAGCTGCGGTTTCAACACGCCCATCAGCTTGCCCATGTCGGCCGGGCCGCTGGCGCCGGTCTGGGCGATGGCGGCCTCGATCGCGACGGTGATCGCCGCTTCGTCCAGCTTGGCCGGCAGGTAGGCGTCGATGATCACGATCTCGGCGCGCTCGACCGCCGCCAGGTCCTCGCGGTCGGCAGCTTCGTACTGGCTGACCGAGTCCTTGCGCTGCTTGACCATCTTTTCCAGCACGGCCAGCACGGCGGCATCGTCAAGCTCAATGCGCTCGTCCACTTCGCGCTGCTTGATGGCCGCGTTGATCAGGCGGATCACGCCCAGGCGGTCCTTCTCGCCGGCCTTCATGGCGGACTTCATGTCGTTGGTGAGTTGTGCTTTCAGGCTCATGGCGGGGCTCCGGGCCGGGTGCGCGACGGGCAGGGCCGTGCGCGGGATCTCAGACGAAATCCGGGTGATAAGGAAACGACAAAAAGCCGGCGACGCTCACGCGTGCCGGCTCTTGGTCGGGCATCCCACTGGACGATCGCCGAAGCGAGCCCAGTGGCACGACCTGCCTTCGCTCAGTACAGGCGCTGGCGCTTGGTGACGTCGCGCGACGAGCGACGCAGCTGGCGCTTCACCGCGGCAGCGGCCTTGCGCTTACGCTCCTGGGTCGGCTTTTCGTAGAACTCGCGCTTGCGGGTTTCGGCCAGGACACCGGCCTTTTCGCAGGTGCGCTTGAAGCGACGGAGCGCAAATTCAAAAGGCTCGTTTTCGCGGACTTTGACGCTAGGCATGGAATCTCCGGGACACAAAAGTACCGGGCTCCAACCCGGTGAGCCGCGCATCATAGCGACTTGCCCCGGGGCGTGCAAGCGCCAGGACTGGCATTGGCACAGGGCCGGGCGCATCCTGTACGCATGAACGTCCTCGGCATCGAAACCTCCTGCGACGAAACCGGCGTGGCCGTGTTCGACACCTCCCTGGCCGGCGCAGCCGGCCTGCGCGCCCATGCGGTGTACAGCCAGATCGCCCTGCACGCCCAGTACGGCGGCGTGGTGCCCGAGCTGGCCAGTCGCGACCACGTGCGCAAACTGCTGCCGCTGATCCGCCAGACCTTGGACAAAGCCGGCCTGAGCACCGCCGACCTCGATGGCGTGGCCTACACCGCCGGCCCCGGCCTGGTCGGCGCGTTACTGGTCGGCGCCGGCGTGGCCCGGTCGCTGGCCTGGGCGCTGGACCTGCCGGCCGTCGGCGTGCATCACATGGAAGGCCATCTGCTGGCGCCGCTGATGGAAGACGACCCGCCGGAAGCGCCGTTCGTCGCCCTGCTGGTCTCAGGCGGCCATACCCAGCTGGTGGCCGTGGACCAGATCGGCAGCTACCGGTTGCTGGGCGAAACCCTGGACGACGCTGCCGGCGAGGCCTTCGACAAGACCGCCAAGATGATGGGCTTGCCGTATCCGGGCGGCCCGCAGCTGGCGGCCTTGGCCGAACAGGGCACGCCGGGCCGGTACAAGTTCTCCAGACCGATGACCGACCGGCCGGGGCTGGATTTCAGCTTCTCGGGCCTGAAGACCCAGGTGCTGCTAGCCTGGCGCGACAGCGACCAGCGCGAGGACACCCGCCGCGACATCGCCCGTGGGTTCGAGGATGCGGTGGTCGATACGCTGGCCATCAAGTGCCAGCGCGCGCTGGATGCGGCTGGCAGCAACGTGCTGGTGGTCGCCGGCGGCGTCGGCGCCAACAAGCGCCTGCGCGCGAAGCTGCAGGAATCGGCGGCACGCAACGGCGGCCGGGTGTGCTTCCCCAGACCGGCGCTGTGCACCGACAACGGCGCGATGATCGCTTTCGCCGGCGCCCTGCGCCTGGAAGCCGGCCAGCACAACGATGCACAGGTGAAAGTCACCCCGCGCTGGGATATGGCGACGTTGCAGGCGGTTTGAGGCGATCCAGCGCCTAAGGATTGGGAAACGGATGAAGCAGGGACGCGGCATGCGGAGCGCAATCGGTGTGGTTCTCCTGATGCTGGCCATGACGGCGCAGGCGGCCGACAAGACGGCATCGGACGTGGTCGCGCGGGTCTATCGCGACTTCGCGTGGGAAGCGGTGATGCCCGGGGCTGGTACCGGACTCGCCGAGCAGCCGGAGATGGTGCTGCGCCGTTACTTCACACCCGGCGTTGCCCGGCAGCTTGCGGCCGATGCGGCTTGCAAGGCCCGTCGTGGCGAGATCTGCGGGTTGGATTTTGTCCCGCTATGGGCATCGCAGGATCCGGCCGCGCAGGACCTCACCATCGTGGCGTCGCCTGATCCAGGCACGGTCGATGTCCGCTTCAAGTTCCCCTCCACGGGCGAGCGGATTGCATTGAAGTTCCGCCTGGTCCCGATCAAGGCAGGCTGGCGCATCGCGGACATCAAATACCCGAATGGATCTTCGCTCGTCGAAGTGCTTGCACACGGGCCGTGACGCGGTGTCGTCTTGGCGTGGCCCGGTAGAACGCTCCACACTAGGGCATGACCTCGGAACACGAAGACACCACATCCCGCATCCAGCTTGAGCCTTCGTGGAAGGCGCGGGTCGGCGATTACCTGCTGCGGCCGGAGATGCAGGAGCTCTCGGCGTTTCTGCGCCAGCGCAAGGCGGCCGGGGCGCATGTGTTTCCGCCAGGGCCGCAGATCTTCGCGGCGTTCGACGCCACGCCGTTCGACCAGGTGAAAGTCGTGATCCTGGGCCAGGATCCGTATCACGGCGCGGGCCAGGCGCATGGGCTGTGCTTCTCGGTGCAGCCGGGCGTGCCGGTGCCGCCGTCGCTGCTGAACATCTACAAGGAACTGGCGCAGGACGTGGGCTTCGCCCGCCCGGACCACGGCTGCCTCACCGCCTGGGCCAGGCACGGCGTGCTGCTGTTGAACTCGGTGCTGACCGTCGAGGAAGGCCGCGCCGGCGCGCACCAGGGCAAGGGCTGGGAAGGCTTCACCGACCACGTGATCCAGACTCTGGCCGCGGAGCGCGAGCACCTGGTGTTCATGCTGTGGGGCAGTTACGCGCAGGCCAAGGGCAAGGTCATCGACCCGCGCCGCCATCGCGTGCTGAAGGCGCCGCACCCCTCGCCGCTGTCGGCGCACCGCGGGTTCCTGGGTTGCCGGCATTTCTCGCAGGCCAACGACTACCTGCACCGGCACGGGCTGGGGACGGTGGACTGGACGCTGCCGGCGCGGGCGTCGCTGGAGGGCTGAAGCCCGTCGCCTGCTTCCTTTCGCATCGCGAAGGGAAGAGGCAGCGTTTTCTCGTTGCGAAGCGACTCTGTCTTCGAGCGAAGGCCTGCAGGCCATGGCCCGCGGCGCGACTACGTCTTCTTCTTGGTCGTCGTGGTGGTCTTCTTGGCCGGCGCTTTCTTGGTGGTGCTGGCCTTCTTGGTGCTGGTCGACTTCTTGGTGGTCGTCGATTTCTTGCTGGTGGTGGCCTTCTTCTTGGTCGAAGACGAGGTGGCGACCTTCTTGCGTTCTTCCGGCGGCGACACCGGCGGGGCCGGGATCGGCTCGGCCGAGACGGTCTTGACCTCGGCCTGCAGGGCTTCCAGCTGCGGGATCATCTTCTGCTGGATGCCCACCATCAGGGTCTGCATCATCACCGGGGTGCGGTCCAGCAGGTGCTGGCCGGCCTTGGACTCGTAGAATTTGGTCATCGCCTTGACGTCATCGTCGTCGAAGGTCTTGCGATACACGTCCAGATAGACCGGGCGCATCGAGTCCCAGGCCAGCGACTGGCGCACGATCTGCGCGGTCTTGGCCTGGATCTGCGAGATCTCGGTCTGCTGTTCGGCGGTCAGGGTCTTGCCCTGGGTGAGCTGGGCGAACTGCTCGCGCTGCATCGCCTCGACCTGCGGCTGGATCGCCGCCAGCATGCTCTGCGCGCGCGAGGCGGTGAGCAGGCGCTCGATCTCCTCGTCGGTGGGCTCGCGGGCCAGGGCCGGCGTGGCGATTGCACCCATCAGGGAGATCAAGAGCAGGACGGGTGCGAATCGACAGCGTGACATGCGAGTCTCAAGCGTGAAGCGTGGCAGGGGATGGTGCCGAGGTGGCGCACGCGCCGTGTAAAAATTTCACTAAATGGATGCCTGCGTCATGCACAGGCGTCGCATCGGCTCCCCTACAATGCCGGCCATGGCCGCCGGCTCCCTCCAGATCACGCCCACGTTGGCGATCCCCGATGACGAACTGGTCGAGCGTTTCGTGCGCGCCAGTGGCGCCGGCGGGCAGAACGTCAACAAGGTGGCCACCGCGGTGGAACTGCGCTTCGACGTGGCCGGCTCGCCCTCATTGCCGGACCTGCTGCGCAGCCGCCTGCTGGCCCGGCGCGATCGTCGCCTGACCGATGAAGGCGTGCTGGTGATCGACGCCCAGCGCTTCCGCACCCAGGACCGCAACCGCCAGGATGCGCGCGAGCGCCTGGCCGATATCATTGCCGAAGGGCTGTCGGTGCCCAAGCCACGCGTGGCCACCCGGCCCACGCGTGCCTCCAAGCTGCGGCGCCTGGACGCCAAGAAGACCCGCAGCCAAGTCAAACGCAACCGGAACACTCGTGACTGGGACTGATTTGACGCCGCTGCCGCCGGGCCAGGTTCCGGTCGCCCCGCCCAACATGCCGCGCGTGAAGCCCAGCCGCTTCAACCGCTGGTGCGCGCGGACCCTGCTGAAGCTCAGTGGCTGGCACATCGCTGGCGAACTGCCGGACGTGCCCAAGCTGGTGATGATCGTGGCACCGCACTCGTCCAACTGGGATGGCCTGTGGGGCATGGCGGTCAAGATCGCCTGCGGCTTCGAGGTCAAGGTGCTGGCCAAGGCCAGTCTGTTCTGGTGGCCGCTCGGGCCGATCCTGCATAAGCTGGGCGTGGTGCCGGTGGATCGCGCCAACGCAGGCGGCGTGGTGCGCCAGGCGGTGGAGACGATCCGCAGCTACGAGCGGATCTGGTTCGTGGTCACGCCCGAAGGCACGCGCAAGCGCGTGGACAAGTGGAAGAGCGGCTTCTACAAGATTGCCGTCACCGCGCAGGTGCCGGTGCTGATGGCCTACTTCCACTACCCGGAAAAGACCGTCGGCGTCGGCCCGCTGTTCTACCCGACCGGCGATGCCGAGGCTGACATGGCCGCGATCCGCGCCTGGTATGCGCAGTGGATGGGCAAGCACCGCGGCAGCGCGTGACGTGTGTGCCGCCCTCCCTTCACGCCGTGCGCGAAAGGGAGGGCGCAAGCCCTGCGATCCGTGCGCTTACAGCGCCTTGCCGCCGAACTTCTGTGTGTACTGCAGGTAGAGCGTGCGGCCGACCGAGTCGAACCAGGAGACGTCGTAGTACGGATAGGCCGTATAGGTCGTGTCCTTGGGCGGCAGCTTGTTGAACAGGTTGGTCACCGACAGCGACAGCCGCGCATGGTCGGTGAAGCGGAACTGCACCGAGGCGTTGTAACGGTAGGTCGCGCCGATCCACGGGCTGTCGCCGCTCTCCGGGTCGTAGACCTCGTCGTAGGAATCGGACGTGGGCAGGTGGCCCAGGCGCTCGCCATGCAGCGTGGCCGACCAGCGGTTCAACTCCCAGCCCAGGCTGGCGCTGGCCTTTGTGCGGGGGATGTCGTAGCCGCTGTTGACCGCGAACTCGTCCACCATCGGTTCGCCCGCGTAGACCTGGATCTCGTGCTGGCGCACCCAGGTGTAGTCCGCGCCCAGGGTGAACAGGCCGATCGGTGTGTCCAGCTTGTAGTGCGCGCTCAGATCCACGCCGCTGGTGCGTTCGCGGGCGATATTGATCGGGTTGACGTAGACCGAATACAGGTCGCCGTTGGCCAGGCGGGTCACGCGTGACAGCGCCTCGACGCAGGTGGTGGAGCCGAGGTCCAGCGTGCCCAGGCGGCAGTCGGCTTCGTCGCGCAGCACCGAATCCACGCGCAAATCCTGCACCTGGTCGCGCATGTCGATGGAGAAGTAATCGGCCGACAGATCCAGCGCCGGGATCGGCGACCACACCAGGCCCGCAGTCCACGAGGTGCTGGTTTCCGGATCGAGTTCGCGGTTGCCGCTGCGGCCGCGGATGATGCCCTCGTCGCCGTAGTCGCAATCTTCCAGCGCCTCGTCGGGTTGCTCGGTCGCGCAGCGGTAGTAGTCGCTGGCCGATGTCTCATCGTTGCCCGGCCCGGCGAACACGTAATGCAGGTCCGGCGCGCGGAACGCGGTGCCGTAGGAGCCGCGCACCAGCAGCGTATCGAGCGGGCGCCACTCGATGCCGCCGCTGTAGGTGAACTTGCCGACGCTGCGGCCGGCGAAGCGGTACTGGTCGTAGCGGCCGGCCACGCTCAGGTTGAGGCTGTCGATCACCGGCAGGCGCAGCTCGCTGGCCAGCGCCCAGCGGTTGCGGCTGCCGTGGCCGTCGGAGTCCTTCCAGCTGTAGTAGTAATACTCGGTGGCCAGCGGATCGGGATTGAGGTCATAGCCCTGGTTGCCGAATTCGGCCGTGGCCGAAAAGCCCGCGTCGCCGCCGGGCAGTTCGAACAGCGTGCCGTTGGTCAGGGTGAAAGCCGCCGTGTCGGTGCGCGACTTCGGGTGATAGGTCGTATAGCGCGCGATGCTGTCGTATTCGGCGCGGGTCAGCGGCGTGTACAGGCGGTCCGGGTCGGCGTTGAAGATCGGATAGCCCGAGTCCTCGTCCACGCCCAGCTGCGGGCCCAGGAATAGATCGTTGGCCAGCGAGGCCACGATCTGCGGCCAGCTGATCCGCGCGCGGTACTGCGAATGGCTCAGGCTGGCCTCGTAATCCCAGGCCTCGCCCCAACGCCCGCGCACGCCGGTGGTCAGGCTGAAGGTGTCCTGGGTGGTGCGGATCATGCCGTTGCCGAAGCCGCCCATTTCCTCCGGCGAAAACTGCCGCTGCCAGTACTCCACCTGGTCGGTGGCCTGGTTGTAGAAATAGCCCTCCTCGTTGCCGTCCGGCGCCTGGTAGCTCCACTGGGTGACGTCGCGGTAAAGCGCCACGGTGTGATGGCCCAGCTGCACGTCGGCGAACCACTCGCTGCCATCGCCAAAGGCGTAGCTGAGCGAGGCGTAGGCGTTGACGCCCTTCTTCTCGCTCATGATCGTGCCGTAGCCGACCGAGGCCTGGCTGCCGCAGTAGTAACCGGGGCCGTAATCGTCCAATTCTTCGTCGAAATCCGGGCCGTAGCCTGGGCGCGAGGTATAGCCGGTGGAGCCGCGGTTGAGCGAGGACACGCCATCGCACGCGGCCTGGCCCGGATCGAGGTAGCTGTCGTAGTAATCGGTGCGCAGGAAGGTCCGGCGCGCCAGCCGCGAGGTGGCCGATGGGCCATCGGCCGTGGAATCCTGGATGCTACGGTCGAAGGCCCACAGCGGCCGCTGGTTGCTGAACTCGGCGCCGAAGATCGCATTGAAGTCACCACGCGAGAACCCGCTGGACAGGCTGATGTCCAGCGACTCGGCGCCGCCGCGCGAGGTGTCGCCCACGCGTACGTCGAGCGTGGTGCCGTCGGCGTGCTTCTTGAGGATGAAGTTGACCACGCCGGAGATCGCATCCGAGCCGTAGATCGCCGAGGCGCTGCCGGTCAGCACTTCGATGCGCTCGATCATGCCCAGCGGGATGTTGGAGACATCGGAAAAGTTGCTGCGGCCGTTGAACGGCATCGGGAAGTCGGCGATGCGCCGGCCGTTGACCAGCACCAGGGTGTGGTTGGGGCCAAGGCCGCGCAGGTCCACCTGCTCGGCGCCGGGCGAGAAATCCGCGCCGCTGGCCGACTGCTGGCTCTGGGTCTCACCGCCGTTCTGGGTGAGCGCGCGCAGCACCTGCGGCACGCTGGTGAAGCCGTTGGCCTGGATCTGCGCGGCTGTCATCACGGTGATCGGCGCCGGGCCTTCCACCTGCGCGCGCGGGATGCGCGAGCCGGTGACTTCCATGCGCTGCAGGTCGGTGACTTCCGGCGGCGCGGGTTCGGCCTGGGCCGGCGTGGGTGCGCTGGGCGCGACGCGCGGCGTTGCGTCCTGGCGCGCGATCAACAGCGCGCCGGAAGGATCGCGACGTACCACCAGGCCGCTGCCCTTCAGCAGTTGATCGGCGGCCGCGGCCGGGCTGAGGTCGCCACGCACGCCGCGGGTCTGCACGCCGCTGAGCTGCTCGGGCCGGTAGATCAGCTGCGCGCCGGACTGGCGCGACAGCGCCTGCAGCGCGCTGTCCAGGCTGCCGGCCGGGATGTCCAGCTGCGTGGCGGCCTGGGCCTGGGCGGATAGGACTGCCGAACAGGCAGCGCTGAGCAACAGCGTTCGCAGCGTGAAATGCATTCGACTCTCCCCAGAGTGGTGGGTGCGCGAGGGCACACCCATGCCAACACCCATGACGAACAACCCTGCGCCATCCCCCATGGCGCTGCACAAAAAATTCAGCGGCTGTGCAACACCACCTGGTCGGCGCGCTGTTCGACCCGTACCGGGAAACCGCGCTCCAGCAGGCGCACGAAGCCCTCGGTGTTGGACCACTGGAACGTGCCGGCCACCTGCAGCGCGGCGGCGCGGCCATCGGCCACCACCAGCTTGCGGGTGTTGTAGCGGTTGAACTCGGCCACCGCCTCGCCCAGCGTGGCGTGCTCGAAGCTCAGCAGGCCGCTGCGCCAGTCCAGGATGCGTTCGGCATCGGCCAGCGAAACGCTTCGCACCAGCACGCCATCGGGGCCGGCGATCGCAATCGAGCCGGCCGGCAGCAGCGTGGTCGGCTGGGCGCGGCCGTCGGCGGCGTCGGACTCCAGCCGCACCGTGCCTTCGGTCACCACCACACGCGTGGTCGCGCCATCGCGGCGCACCGAGAAGCGCGTGCCCACCGCCACCGCGCGGCGTGCGCCCGCGCCGACCACGAACGGCCGGCCGGCATCCTTGGCCACTTCGAAGAAGGCCTCGCCCTGCTCCAGGTCGATATGCCGCTGCGCGCGCGACAGGGCGATGTCGATGCGGCTGTTGCTGCTCAAGGTGGCGTGCGAGCCGTCAGACAGCGCGACCGCGCGCAGGTCGCCGACCGCGCTGGCGTAGCTGGCGCGTTCCTGCACCGCGTAATGGCGCCAGCCCAGCGCGCCACCGGTGGCCACGGCAATCAGCAGCAGCGCGGCACTGGCCGCGAGCACTGGCCAACGCCGACGGCGTGCGTGCGTGCGCGGGGCGAATACCAGCGTGGCCAGCGCCGGTGCGGGCGGGTTGATTGGCAGCGATGATTCGGCGGCGACCGACGTCGGAGGCGAGGCATTCCAGGCGCCGCGCGGCGGCACGCCGTCGTGTGCCATGCCCGCGCCCAGCGCCTTGAGCCGGCCGCTTTCCTCCCACGCTGCCTCCAGCCGCAGGAACGCGACCCGGTGCGCGATGTCCTGCGCCAGCCACTGGTCCAGTTCCGCCTGCGCGGCGGCGTCCCACGCCTCGCCGTCGCGACGGACCAGCCATGCGGCGGCGCGGCGCTCAGTCCGGATGCTGTCCATCGACATGCTGTGCCGCCGTTGGTGCGGCCACCGCCGCTGTGGCGCGCGCGGGTTCGGCGCCATGGAAGCTGCCGGCCAGCAGGCGCATGCCCTTGGCCAGGTGCTTCTCGACTGTTTTTTCGCTGATGCCCATGCGCGCGGCAACCTCCTTCTGCGACAGCTCCTCCACCCGCCGCAGCCAGACGACCTGGCGGCAGCGCTCTGGCAGCTGGTCGAAGGATTCGGCCAGCCGCTTGAGGACCTGCCGTCCGCCGCACACGCGTTCGGGAGAGACCTCATCCACCAAGACGTGCAAGGCCTCCAAATCACCCACTGCCTCGATCGACACCACCCGCGCCCGGCGCAGGCGGTCGGTCATCAGGTGTCGGGCGGTGGCGAACAGGAACGACTTGGGCGCGGTCGGAAAGCTTTTGCCCGCCGCCTCGTACACGCGCACGTAGATCTCCTGGCGCAGGTCGTGCAGCTCGTCGTGGCGCGACCAGCAGCGCCGCAGGTACGCGCTCAGCGATCCTTCGTGGACGAGGATCTCGCGGACAAACCAGTCATCCAATGGGGAGCGCATCGCACGCACCATAGCGGACCGGATGGCGTGGATGCCATGGGCGAGCGTAAGGAGGGATTTGTCCCGCTCGCTCGTCTCCGTTGCCTGATCCGATCCGCTCAACGGAGATGTCCCGCGATGACGCTTTCCTCTTTCAAGGCTTGGCCGCTGCTGGCCGCGCTGCTCTGTTCCGGCCTGGCCGTCGCCGCGCCGGCCCCGCATTACGCGCAGTACCTGCTGGGCGATCCGAAGGCGCCGACGCCGGGCAAGGTCGAGCCCGGCCTGTTGCTGATGGGCGGCGGCGACCGCAATCACGATGCGCTGCGCTGGTTCCTCAAGAAGGCCGGTAACGGCCATCTGGTCGTGCTGCGTGCGTCGCAGGCCGGCGAAGTGGGCGAGGAGTTCTACACCGAGGTCGGTGGGATCGCCTCGGTGCAGACCTTCGTCTTCCACGATCGCGAGGCCGCCTACGACCGCGCCCTGCTCAAGGCGTTGAAGAACGCCGACGGTATTTTCCTGGCCGGCGGCGACCAGTCGCGCTACGTGCGCTATTGGAAGGACACCCCGGTGGCGGCCGCGCTGGACGCGCACGTCAAGGCGGGCAAGCCGCTGGGCGGCACCAGCGCCGGCCTGGCGATGCAGGGCGAGTATCTGTACGGCGCGATGGACGGCGGCAGCCAGACCAGCCCGAGTGCGCTGGCCGATCCGCTGGGCGCGGCCAACACCATCGAGACCGGATTCCTGCACCTGGCCGCGCTGAAGGGCGTGGTCACCGATACCCACTTCAGCGAGCGCAACCGGCTGGGCCGACTGATCACCTTCGTGGCCAAGGCCGAGACCCTGGCCGGCCATCCGCTGATCGGCCTGGGCGTGGATGAAAGCGCTGCTGTGGCGGTGGAAGGCGATGGCACCGCGCGCGTCTACGCGACCGAATCCGGCGGCGGCGCGACCGTGGTGCAGGGTGGCTTCACCGACGCCCAGGTCGAAGACGAGCCGATGCAGCTCAAGCAGGTCAACACGATTGGCGTCGGCGCGGGTTCGGTGCTGCACTTGCCGGCCGGCACGGTGGAGGCGCCGGTGTTCCAGCATCGCTATGCGGTGCGCGACGGCTTGCTGCTGGCCCAGGACCAGCCGACCCTGGTGATCCACGGTGGTGCCGGCGTCGAGCGCGCCGGCATGACCCCGGCCGACGAAGCCGAAGCCCGCGCGGCGATGACCGCCGCCCTGCAGGCCGGCCATGCGCTGCTGGCGCAGGGCAAGCCGGCGGTTGATGCGGTGGCCGCGGCGATCGCGGAGCTGGAGGACTCGCCGCAGTTCAACGCCGGTAAGGGCGCGGTGTTCAATCACGAAGGCAAGAACGAACTGGACGCCTCGATCATGGACGGCGCCAGCGGCAAGGCCGGTGCGATTGCCGGCGTGCATCGCGTGCGCAATCCGATCCAGCTGGCACGCGCGGTGATGGACCACTCGCAGCACGTGATGATGGTCGGCGACGGCGCGGAGGACTTCGCCCGCGAGCAGGGCATCAAGCTGGTTGATCCATCGTACTTCCGCACCGAAAAGCGTTGGCAGCAGCTGCAGAAGGCGCTGCAGGAAGACCGGCTCGGCCAGGCCCACAGCGACCTGACCACCGCCAAGCACTTCGGCACAGTCGGCGCGTTGGCGCTGGACAACCGCGGCGACCTGGCGGCCGGCACCTCCACCGGCGGCATGACCGACAAGCGCTACGGCCGCGTGGGCGATTCGCCCATCATCGGCTCCGGCACCTATGCCAACGCGCAGTGCGCGGTGTCGGGCACCGGCTGGGGCGAGTTCTACATCCGCGCCGTGGCCGCCTACGACATCTGCGCGCGGATGAAATACAACGGCCAGTCGCTCAAGCGTGCGGCCGAGACGGTGATCGACAGGCAGATCCCCAAGGCCGGCGGCGACGGCGGCGCGATCGGCCTGGGCGCCGATGGCGCGGTCGCCTTCCCGTTCAATACCGAGGGCATGTATCGCGGCTGGATCGGCCCCGATGGCGTGGCCCACGTGGCCATCTACAAGGACGATCCGCTGCCGATGCCGGCCGGCCAGTAATCGCACGCGCGGCGTTGTGATACGGCGCGCGGGGCTTCCGCGCGGTCGTGTCCCGTGGTGCGCACCGCGAGCCTCCGGCACGTGCCATGCACGCCCAGATGCGCTAGCGTGCCGGACTTTCCCGTCACTGCTGGACTTCGCATGACCCGTACCCTTGTGCTTGCCGCCGCCATCAGCCTGGCGCTGGCCGCCTGCAACGGAAAACAGGAGGCCGATTCCGTGAAGACCGCCGAGACCGCACCGGCCACCACGCCGGCCCCGCAGCGCGACAACCCGCTGCTGACCGCCAGCACGCTGCCGTTCCAGGCGCCGCCGTTCGACAAGATCCAGGACGCCGACTACGCGCCGGCCTTCGAGCAGGGCATGGCCCAGCACCTGGAAGAGATCAACAAGATCGCCGACAGCACCGAGGCGCCGACCTTCGCCAACACCATTGAAGCGATGGAGAAGACCGGCGAGACCCTGAGCCGCGTCTCGCGCATCTTCTTCGGCATCGTCCAGGCCGACACCAACCCGGCGCGCGAGAAGATCCAGGAAGAGATCGCGCCCAAGCTGGCCGCGCACCAGGACGAAATCAGCCTCAACCCGAAGCTGTTCGCCCGCATCAAGGCCGTCTACGACCAGCGCGACACGTTGAACCTGGACCCGGAAGCCAAGCGCCTGGTTGAGCGTGACTACGAAGAATTCGTCCGCGCCGGCGCGCAGCTCTCCGATGCCGACAAGGCCACCCTGCGCAAGCTCAACGTGGAAGAAACCACGCTGTCCACCCAGTTCCACCAGCGTTTGGTCGCTGCCGCGGCCGCCGGTGCGGTGGTGGTGGACGACAAGGCCAAGCTGGCGGGCCTGAGCGATGGCGACATCGCCTCGGCCGCCGAGGACGCCAAGACCCGCAAGCTGGACGGCAAGTACCTGCTGGCCCTGCAGAACACCACCCAGCAGCCGGTGCTGGCCTCGCTGAGCGATCGCGAGCTGCGCGCCAAGGTGCTCGAAGCCTCCGAGACACGCACCGAGCATGGCGATGCCAACGACACCCGCCAGACCGTCCAGCGCCTGGCCCAGCTGCGCGCGCAGAAGGCCAAGCTGCTCGGCTTCGACACCTACGCCGCCTACAGCCTGTCCGACCAGATGGCCAAGACGCCCGATGCGGCGCTCAAGCTGCTGACCGATACCGTGCCGGCGGCCACCGCCAAGGCCAAGGGCGAAGTGGCCGAGATGCAGAAGGTCATCGACAGCCAGCAGACCGATCCCAAGAGCGGCTTCAAACTGGCCGCCTCGGACTGGGACTTCTATGCCGAGCAGGTGCGCAAGGCCAAGTACGACTTGGACGAGTCGCAGATCAAGCCATATTTCGAGCTGGATAACGTGCTGCAGAACGGCGTCTTCTATGCCGCCAACCAGCTCTACGGAATCACCTTCAAGGAGCGCAAGGACATCCCGGTCTACAACCCGGACATGCGTGTGTTCGAGGTGTTCGACCATGACGGCCAGTCGCTGGCACTGTTCTACGCCGACTACTACAAGCGCGATTCCAAGTCCGGTGGCGCGTGGATGGACGTGTTCGTCGAGCAGGACGGCCTGACCGGCGCCAAGCCGGTGGTCTACAACGTGTGCAACTTCACCAAGCCCGCCGCCGGCCAGCCGGCATTGCTGAGCTTCGATGACGTCACCACGATGTTCCATGAGTTCGGCCATGCGCTGCACGGCATGTTCTCCAAGGTGAAGTACCCGTCGATCGCCGGCACCAGCACCTCGCGCGATTTCGTCGAGTTCCCCTCGCAGTTCAACGAGCACTGGGCGACCGATCCGAAGGTGTTCGCGCATTACGCCAAGCACTACCAGACCGGCGAAGCGATGCCGAAGGCACTCGTGGAAAAGATCCAGAAATCCAAGACCTTCAACAGCGGCTACGCCACCACTGAATACCTGTCGGCGGCGCTGCTGGACATGGCCTGGCACACCGTGCCGGCCGATGCGCAGCTCAAGGACGTGGATGGCTTCGAGGCCGAATCGCTGAAGAAGTTCGGCGTTGACCTGGCCGAAGTCCCGCCGCGCTATCGCACCACCTACTTCGACCACATCTGGGGCGGCGGCTATGCGGCCGGCTACTACGCTTACTTCTGGGCCGAGGTGCTGGACGACGATGCGTTCGAGTGGTTCAAGGAGCACGGCGGCTTGAATCGTAAGAACGGCGATACGTTCCGCGACAAGATCCTCTCGCGCGGCAACACCGTCGAGCTGTCGCAGCTGTATCGCGACTTCCGCGGCAAGGATCCGAGCGTGGATGCGCTGCTGGAGAATCGTGGGCTGAAGTGAGGCGGTTTCCTTCTCCCCTCGGGACATCAGTCCCCTTCTGGGGAGAAGGTGCCCGTAGGGCGGATATCGAAGCCGCGGCGAGCGGCTGAGATACGGCGGCGAAGCCCTCGCGTTCTCAACCTTCGCGAGGCTTCGCCTCAACCCTCACCCCAACCCCTCTCCCGGAGGGAGAGGGGCTAAAAGCAAAAAGGGACGGCGCAAGCAGTCCCTTCTTCTTTGCAGCAGGCGCTTGTCGCGCTCAGCCCATATGCAGTCCACCGTTGACCGCGTAGTCCGCGCCGGTCACGTACGCCGCTTCATCCGAGACCAGCCACGCGCACAGGCCGGCGACTTCATCGCCGTTGCCCAGGCGGCGCACCGGCACCGAGCTGGCCAGGCGCTCCAGCACGTCCGGCGGGAAGTTGCTGATCGCCGCGCTGGCGATGTAGCCGGGCGAGATGGTGTTGACGGTGACGCCGCGCGCGGCCACTTCCTGCGCCAGGGCGCGGGTGAAGCCGGTCATCGCTGCCTTGGCGGTGGCGTAGTTGACCTGGCCGATCTGGCCCTTGTGCGCGCTGACCGAGCCGATGTTGACGATCCGGCCCCAGCCGCGCGTGCTCATGCCATCGACCACCTGCTTGGTGATGTTGAACAGTGCATGCAGGTTGGAGTTGATCACCGCCTGCCAGTCGCTGCGCTCCATCTGCCGGAACAGCATGTCGCGGTTGCCGCCGGCGTTGTTGACCAGCACGTCGATCTCGCCGACTTCGGCCTTGACCTTGCGGAAGGCGGCCACGGTGGAATCCCAGTCGGCGGCGTTGCCTTCGGAGACGATGAAATCAAAGCCGAGCGCGCGCTGCTCGCGCAGCCAGCTGGCCTTGCGCGGCGAGTCCGGGCCGCAGCCGGCGACCACGGTGTGGCCGCTGCGCGCGAGTTTCTGGCAGATCGCCGTGCCGATGCTGCCCATGCCGCTGGTGACGTATGCGATGCGTAAGGTCATGACGGAGTTTCCCGAGGATGAGGAATCAGCCCGCGACAAGCGGGAACAGCGAGAACAGCAGGCCGCCGGCCATCAGCACCAGCGATACCAGCACGGCCCACTTCAGGGTGAACTTCTGGTGGTCGGCGAAATCCACCTTGGCCAGCCCCACCAGCAGGTAGGTCGAGGGCACCAGCGGGCTGAGCAGATGCACCGGCTGGCCGGCCAGCGAGGCGCGCGCCATTTCCACCGGGGTGATGCCGTATTCGGCCGCGGCCTGCGACAGGATCGGCAGCACGCCGAAGTAGAAGGCGTCGTTGGACATGAAGAAGGTGAAGGGCATGCTGGCCAGCGCGGTGATCACTGCCAGGTACGGGCCCCAGGCATCGGGAATCACGGCCAGGAAGCTGCGCGACATCGCCTCGACCATGCCGGTGTTGGACAGGATGCCGGTGAAGATGCCTGCGGCGAAGATCAGCGAGACCACCGACAGCACGTTGCCGGCGTGGTTGACCAGGCGGCGGCGCTGCTCGGCCAGGTTGGGGTAGTTGATCATCAGCGCGATGGCGAAGCCGATCATGAAGAGCACCGGCATCGGCAGCACGCCGATCACCAGCGCGGCCATCAGCACCGTGGTCAGCGCGAAGTTCACCCACAGCAGCTTGGGCCGCTTGATGTCTTCCACGTCCTCGACGGTGGGCAGCGCGTCGCTACCGTCATCGGCGACCGAGGCGTCCATCCAGTCCTTGTCGCCGGGCAGGGTGATCGTGCCCAGGCGCTTGCGCTCGGACAGGCCCAGCCACCAGGCCAGGGCGATGATCGTGGCCAGCGCCAGCAGCATGGTCGGGATCAGCGGCACGAAGATGTCGGCCGGGTCCACGTGCAGCGCGGTGGCCGCACGCGCGGTCGGGCCGCCCCACGGCGTCAGGTTCATCACGCCGCCGGCCAGGATGGTCACGCAGGTCATGTTGAGCGCGTTCATGCCCAACCGCCGGTACAGCGGCAGCATCGCAGAGGCGGTGATCATGTAGGTGGTCGAGCCGTCGCCATCGAGCGAGATCAGCATCGCCAGCGCCGCGGTGCCGACCACGATCTTGAGCGGATCGCCCTTCACCAGGCGCAGGATGTGGCGCACCAGCGGATCGAACAGGCCCGCGTCGATCATCACGCCGAAGTAGAGGATGGCGAACATCAGCATCACGCCGGTCGGCGCGATCTTCTTGATGCCCTCCAGCATCATCTCGTTGATGCCGGTGCCGAAGCCGCCCAGCAGGGCGAAGACGATCGGCACCGTGATCAGGGCCACCAGCGGCGAGAGCCGCTTGGACATGATCAGGTACATGAAGGTGATGACCATTCCGAAGCCCAGCGCGGTCAGCATCGGTATTTCCTCGTGTTGCGTGGAGCGCCGCTCGCGCGGCGCGGACGGGTTAGAAGTCGTACTGGAAGCGCCCGGTGATGGCGCGGGTGTGGTCGAGCGTGGTGGCGGTGCGCTGGTCGCGGTTGCGGCTGTCGATCAGGTTCACCATCAGCCGCAGGTTGGGCGTGAGGTACCAGTTGGCGCCCAGCGTCCAGGCCTCGGTGGAGGCGTCGATGGTGTCGGCGCCGCCGATCAGGTGCTGCTCGCCGTCCATGCGGTCGTAGCGCAGCGCCAGTTCCAGCGCGCCGGCTTTGTGGTTGATGCTTTTGATGCGGCCGAAGCGCCCGGTCTTGCGGTCGTAGCTGCGGCTCTCGCCGGTGGCGAACCAGCTGACGAAGCCGTAGGTGGAGGTCACCGTCGCGCGCTGCGCGCCATCGTCATAGACCCCGCCGATGAACTCGCCCTGCCACGACCACGGGCCGCGCACTTCGGCGTATTCCACCGCCCACTTGTCCACGTCGGTATCGCGGCCGGCGTTGAAGCGGGCGAGGGTGACCTCGCTGTTGACCGCCAGGTCGTTCTCCGGGCCCGGCTGCACGCGCAGCGTGGCCGCGCCATCGGTGCCGGGATGGTCGAAGGCTTCGTGCGCCAGCGACAGGCCCAGGTGGCGTAGCGACGTGCCCTGGTCCAGCGGCAGCCAGGTGCCGCGGCCGCCGATCGCCTTGCCCTTGGAGCGGCTGTTGTCGATGGTTTCCAGACTGTAGGCGCTGGCCGCCCACGTGCCATGCGGCAGCACGGCCTGCCAGGACACGCCCTTGCGGTAGGTCGAGGCCAGGTTGCTGGCGCCGTAGCCGCGCTCCAGGAACTGCCCGTAGTTGGAACTGGTGCGGTCGTCCAGGCTGAAGTACTGCTTGAACTGGCCCACCGTCAGGATGCCGCTGTCGAAGGCCTTGGTGATGTAGACATCGCGCGCGGCGATGCCTGCGCTGCCAGGTTCGTCCTGCAGGCCGGCCAGGTCGATCTCGGCCTTGTATTCGAAGCCGTAGAACTTGCCCGACACGTCCAGCCAGATGCGGCGGAAACGGGTGTCGTCGTCGTTGGGCGTGCCGCGATCGTCGTTGTTGAAGCTGGCGAAGTCCCAGTTCACACGACCGCCCAGCACTGCGGTGACAGGACCGTCATCCTCGCCATCGGCGGCGAACGCGGGGACGGACAGGCACAGCGACAGGCAGACGGCGGCCAGGCCGCAGGGCTTCAGAAGTTGATGGTGCACAGACCCTCCCAGGTGCATGTGTGGCGTCGGCAACGCCAGGTGCGGCGTGCGAAGTGGGAGCGAGCCTAGGCGCTGGAAGCTGTCATCGACCTGTCGCTGCACCGCGTCATTGGTGGGATGGACGTGGCGCGCCGCAGGTGGAATGCTGCGGCGCCTTGCGCCCCTGACGACGTGCCCGATGCGCATCCTGCTGGTGGAAGACAACGTGGACCTGGCCGATGCCATCGTGCGGCGCATGCGTCGCAGCGGCCACGCCGTGGACTGGCAGCACGACGGCCTGGGCGCGGCCAGCGTGCTGCGCTACCAGAGCTTTGACCTGGTGGTGCTGGACATCGGCCTGCCGCGCCTGGACGGCCTGTCGCTGCTGGGCGACCTGCGCGATCGCGGCGATGCCACGCCGGTGCTGATGCTGACCGCGCGCGACGGCATCGAGGATCGCGTGCACGCGCTCGATGTAGGCGCCGACGACTACTTGGCGAAACCTTTTGACTTCCGCGAATTCGAGGCGCGCTGCCGGGTGCTGTTGCGGCGCAGCCGCGGCCAGGCGAGCGCGGCGATCCAGGTCGGCACGCTGGTGTTCGACAGCGCTGCGCACACGGTGCAGGTCGACGGTGCGCCGATCGAATTGCCCAACCGCGAGTTCCGCCTGCTGGAGATCCTGCTGGGCAAGCTGGACCAGGTGGTGAGCAAGGACGAGATTGCCAAGGGCCTGTTCGGCTTCGACGACGAAGCCGGCCCCAATGCGATCGAGCTGTACATCGGCCGCCTGCGCAAGAAGCTCGGCGAATCGCCGCTGCGCATCAGCACCGTGCGCGGGGTCGGCTACAAGGCCGAAAGCGCGCTCGAATGAACGCCGTGGCCACGCCCTCGCCAACGCGCGCGCCTTCGCTGCGGCGCACGCTGCTGCTGTACCTGGGCGGGCTGTCGATGCTGGCGATCTGCGTGCTGTTCTTCACCGCGCGCGCGTACGGCGATCGCGCGGCCAATCGCTCCTACGACCATCTGCTGGTGTCTTCAGCGCTGTCGATCCTGGGCAGCGTCGCGCTGGCCGATGGCGAGTGGCAGGTGGACCTGCCGTATGCGGCGATCGACCTGCTGTCGATGGCGCCGGAAGACCGCGTGTTCTATCGCGTCTCCGATGGCCAGGGCCGCACGATCACCGGTTACGGCGACCTGCCCGCGCCGCGCCGCGCGCCCCAAGAAGGCAAGCCGGCGCTGTTCGACGCGACCTACAGCGCCGAGACCGTGCGCTTTGCCGTGGTCACCCGGCGCATCTCCACGCCATCGGGCCAGGCGCAGGTGCTGGTGGAAGTCGGCCAGACCCGGCGCGCACGCGATGCGCTGGCTGGCGACCTGGTGCTGCGTGCGCTCACCGGCCTGGCCCTGCTGTCGGTGCTGAGCGCGCTGCTGGTGTGGCTGGGCGTGCATCGCGCGCTGCGCCCGCTGGCGCGGGTCGAGCGTGACCTGTCGCGGCGCGAGCCGTCCGACCTGCGTCCGTTGAGCGACGGCACGCCACAGGAGATGGCGCAGATGGTGGCCGCGCTCAACCGCTTCATGGAACGCCTGCAGACCAGCAACGAGAGCCTGCGCGCGTTCATGGCCGAGGCCGCGCACCAGATGCGCACGCCGCTGGCCGCGCTGCGCGCGCAGGCGCAGCTGGGGCTCGATGAAGAAGACCCGGCCGACATGCGCCGCAGCCTGGTCGCGGTCGAGCGCAACGCCAGCCACATGAGCCGCCTGCTCAACCAGCTGCTCAGCGACGCCAGCGTGCTGCACCGGGCCAACCTGCAGCACTTCGAGCGCGTGGACCTGGCCGAAGTGCTGCACCACGCCCTGCACGATGCGGTGCCGGCGATCGAGCCGCAGCCGCGCGTGCACCTGGCCGTGTGCGCCGAACCTGCGCACGTGCATGGCGACGCCCTGCTGCTGCGCGAGGCGATCAAGAACCTGATCGACAACGCGCTCAAGCATGGCGGCGCCGACGGCCCGCTGCAGGTCGCGCTGACGGTCGATGACACGCACTGCCTGCTGACCATCGCCGATCACGGCCCGGGCATTGCCGCAGCCGAGGCCAACACCGTGTTCGAACGGTTCGCGCGCGGCCAGTCCGCGCCGCAGGGCGGGGCCGGGCTGGGCCTGGCCATCGTCAAGCGTGTGGCCGACAGCCACGGCGCGTCGATCGACCTGTCCAATCGTCCCAGCGGGGGGCTGATCGTGACCCTGCATTTTCCCCGGAGTGTGTGAGATGCGGGCACTGCCACGCCTGATCGCCGGCCTGCTGCTGGGCTGGTGCGCCACGGCCACCGCCAATCCCGGCGACGTGCAGCGCTTCCCCGCGCTGTCGGGCAAGGCCACCGCGCACCTGCGCATCCAGGGCTCGACCGACAGCGAGGTGTTCGCCACGGTGATCGGCGACTACCAGCGCCTGCACCCGGACACCGAGGTGATCTACGAAGACGTGATCGCCTGGGACATGTACGAGCGCTACGTGCATCCGCCGGCGCACAGCGAGCGCGCCGACCTGCTGATCAGCGCCAGCATGGACCTGCAGATCAAGCTGGTGAACGACGGCAACGCGCTGGCCCATCGCTCACCGCAGACCGAGGCGCTGCCGTCCTGGGCGCAGTGGCGCCACGAGGCGTTCGCGATCAGCTACGAGCCGGTGGCCATCGTCTACAACACCAAATTGTTGCCGGCCAAGCGCGTGCCGCATACGCGCCGTCAGCTGCTGGAACTGCTGCGCGCGTCCGACGCGCCGCTGCGTGGCAAGGTCGGCACCTACGACATCGCGCGCAGCGGCGTCGGCTACCTGATGGCCACCCAGGACAACGAAACCGGCAGCGTCTCCACCGCGCTGCTGGCCGCGCTGGGCAGCAGCAACGTGCAGCTGGAAGAGCGCACCGGCGTGCTGCTGGATCGCGTGACCAGCGGCAACCTGGTGCTGGCCTACAACGTGCTGGGTTCCTACGCGCAGGCCCGCATCGATGCTGGTGCGCCGCTGGCCATCGTCCAGCCCGAGGACTACACCCTGGTGCTGCTGCGCACGGCGGTGATCCCGCGTGCGGCCGCGCATCCGGAACAGGCGCGCAGCTTCCTCGATTACCTGCTCTCGCCGCGCGGCCAGCGCGTGCTGGCGACCGAGGCACGGCTGAGCCCGGTCCTGCCGCAGGCGCAATCCGGCGCGCAGCAGCGCACGGTGCGCCCGATCACGCTGGGGCCGGGCCTGATGGTGTACCTGGATACCTTGAAGCGGCGCCAGTTCCTGGAAACCTGGCGTGCGACGGTGTTGCCGAACGCGCCTTCGCCGTAGCGCCGAAATTCTTTATTGGATGGTGTGGGAGCTGCTTCAGCAGCGATGGAGCTTGCTCGTTAAAGCCTCATCGCTGCTGAAGCAGCTCCCACAACAGCATCAAAGATTCAGGAGCGCCGTGAGCAATCACGAGCGCCCAGCCGGGCGCCGCGCCTTCACCAGCGCCACGTCGTTGTCCACCGAGATGTCATCCGGCGACCCCAGCCAGGCGCGGATCTGCATGTCGTCCACTTCCTTGTCCAGGTCCAGCTGCATCTCGATGTGGCCGGACGGATCGGGCAGCGCCCAGTGCTGGGCCAGCACCTTGCCGTCGGCGTCCATCGCCTCGATCCAGAACGCGTGGCTGGGGCGATGGCTGGTGTTGAGCGAGACCTGGTAGTGGCCGGGCGAGGTCTGGCGCAACGCAGAGCCCACCATCACCGGCTGCTTGGGTTCCAGGCGCACGCCCGCCAGGCGCTGCAGCGGCGCATCCACGCGCACGCCGTGTGCAAGCTCGCTGCTGCGATACAGGCGCGCATCACGCGCGTTGTTGAGTAGCAGCACGCACCAGCCGCTGTCGGGCGAATCGTTGTCGAAGGCGGTGCAGCGATCCACGTAAGCCAAGGTGTTTTCCGGGCTGGCCTTGCGGAACTGGCGCGGCGTGTCCTCCAGCGTGATGTTCTTGAGGTTCCACTGCGCGTCGTAGTCCAGCAGCACCGGCGGACGCACCTCCTGCACGCCGACCACGATGCGGTCGTCATGCACTTTCAGCGTGCGCGTTTCGTGGCCGGTCCACAGGCCGCGTGCATAGGCCAGGTAACGCGGATAGTCCGCGCCATCCTTACGCGCGTAAGCGGCGCTGGCGCTGTTGGACGGCTTGTTCTCCAGCAGCGAGCGGCCGAAGCCGATCGCCTGCAGCTTCGGGTCCAGCAGCGACAGCAGGGTCGCGCCCGAATCCAGCGTGCTGCCCGCCGTCACGTTCACCTGGCGCGGTTCAATGCCCTTGCCGAGCATCAGCAGCAGATTCTCGCGCGGGAGCGTCTTCAGCGTATCGGTCAGGTCGTTGGGCATGGCCAGGTGATCGGATGACACCACGATCAGCGTGTCGTCGCCCCAGCGACTGTTGCGGATCTTTTCGACCAGCTCGGAGATCAACCGGTCCGAACACTGCAGCGCGCTCAGCAGTGCCACATCCTCGAAGCCACCGCCCTGGTAATGCTCGTCCTTGCACGACACCGGCAGATGCCCGGCCGGATGGTGCGTGTCCATCGTGAGCGCGCTGAGCATGAAGGGCTGGCCATCGCGCGCCAGCGCCTGGAACTGGTCCCACACCTGGTCCAGCATCACATCGTCGTGCACGCCCCACGCGGAGAAGTGCTCCGGCGCGATGTCCTGCTGCTTGAACCACGCCAGGTCGCGCACGTCGTCATAGCCGTGGCTGGCCAGGAAACTGCCCTTGCCGGCAAACGCACCATCGGCGCCACCGATGAAATCGTTGCGATAGCCCTGCGTGCGCAGGTAGTCGCCGATGCACTGCGCCTCGGGCAGGAAGCTGGCCATGCGGCCGAAACTATTCTCATCGCTGGGCGAGGCCGTCAGCGGCACGCCGCACTGCGAGGAGACCATGCCGGCGATGGTCCAGCCACCGCCATCGGCCGAGGTGACGCCGCGGAAATCCAGGCCTTGCGACGCCAGCTTGGTCAGGTGCGGCATCAGGCCGGGAAACGCCTTCTGGTCGAAGTAGGTGCGCTCCAGGCTTTCGCCGTAGATCCACACGATGTTCTTGCGCCGCGGCAGTTCCTCGCGCGGCACGCGGTATTCGGCGGCCACCGTGCTGCCATCGACCGGGCGCGTCTGTCGATACAGGCGCATCCCATCGTGATACAGCGGGCTGACGAACACGGCCACCAAGGCAGTGGCCATGAAGCCCGCAAACACCGTGCGCCCATGCGGCGCCTTGCGGAAGCGCTTGATCCGGCCCAGCGCCAGCGGCAGCAGCGAGATCAACAGCAGTGCGATGTAGACCGCGATATCGCCGGAGAAATCCGACACGCCAGCACCTTCCATGCCGGCATTCAGGTGGTAGAGCGTGGCGGCATTCAAGCCATCACCACTGAGCTGGTCGATGAACCACCAGCTGCTCAGCGCCATTGCGAGCAAGGACAGCACGCCTGCTTTCAGCCAGGCCCAACGGCCCGACGCCAACAGCAAGCCCACCATCCCCAACAACGCGGCCGTCAGCATCAACTGGTGCATGCAACCCGACTTCCGTGGTGGGGGAAGGTCGAGAGTAGCCACACCTGTTTTTCGCCTACAACTTTTCCATGAACACTTCATGACAAGCGCATGATGTGTCGCGTGTTTCGGACAAAAGCGCTTTATGGGTTTTTTACAAGACGCGGCCGGGGTGTTCGCCAGATCCCGCTTGGTCTGGGGGTGCCTGGCGTGGTGAAAAAATGGCCACGACGTGCCTCGCAAAGGGCGGCTGTTTTGACGCGTTATTGACGAAATTGCAAGGTGTGACCCAGCGCCACATTTGCGCGCGCTTTGCGCAACCCGCGCCTGACAGGGCCGCCATCCGGGCGGCGGCGAGGCGGCTTCGCCCGGGCTGTCCTAGACTGTGCCGATGACGCCGCCCACCCTCCTTGTCGCCGATGACCACCCGCTGTTCCGTGCCGCGGTGCTGCATGCGCTGAGCACGCGGTTTCCCGGCGTCGTGGCGGCCGAAGCGTCCAGCGTCTCGACCCTGGGCGCGGCCCTGGAGGCACACCCGGAGGTGGCCTTGGTGCTGCTGGATCTGGCCATGCCTGGCGCGCGCGGCCTGTCGGCGCTGGCCCTGCTGCGCGGCGAGCGCCCGGACCTGCCGGTGGTGGTGATTTCTTCCAACGACGATCCGCGCGTGATCCGCCGCGCGCAGCAGTTCGGCGCGGCCGGCTTCATTCCAAAATCCTCGCAGGTCGATGCGATCGGCGAGGCGGTGGAGACGGTACTGGCCGGCGGCACCTGGTTCCCGCCGTTGACCGCCGCGCGTTCGGAAGAAGACGCGCAGCTAGCCGCGCGTTTCGCCCAGCTCACCCCGCAGCAGTTCCGCGTGCTGATGCTGCTGGCCGAAGGCCTGCTCAACAAGCAGATCGCCGCCGCACTGGGCCTGGCCGAGAATACGGTCAAGATCCACGTCGGCGCGGTACTGTCCAAGCTCAACTGTCGCTCGCGCACGCAGGCCGCGGTGATGGTGCGTTCGCTGGAGCTGGATGACGTGCCGGCGTCGGATGACGCGTTGCCTTGATGGCGGTGGTGTTGTGGGAGCTGCTTCGACCGCGATGAAGCGTTCCCGATGAAGGCCCATCGCTGCTGAATCAGCCCCACAAGTGCAGCGTCCAAAAAGCCCGCTAGTTCAAGCGGCCCGTCGCCATCAGGCGCTGGGTCACCACCGCGCGCAACGCGGCCGGCGCGACCGGTTTGGCGAGGAAGCCGTAGCCGGCTTCCGCGGCCTGTTCGCGCGTGGCGCGATCGGCCTGGCCGGAGATCACCACCACCGGCGGTGGCTGGGTCCAGTGCGTGGTCAGGCGTTCGAGCAGGCTGGGGCCGTGTTCCTGGCCCAGCTGCAGGTCCAGCAGCACCAGATCCGGCGCGGGCTGTTCAGCCAGCGCGGTCAGGCTGGCCACGTCGTGGGCCACCTGCACGCTGCAGCCCCAGCTGCCCAGCAAGACCGTCATCGCCTCGCGCGTGGCCGCATCGTCGTCCACGCACCAGACCTGCGTGCCCTGTAGCGGCAACGGCGCGGCGGTGGCAGGCGCTGTCGCGACCACGGGAGCGGAGGGCGCGGTCTCGGTCGCCAGCGGCACGGTGATCGAGAACACGCTGCCGCGCCCCGGCCACGAGCGCAGGTCCAGCGGATGCTCCAGCAGGCGCGCGGTGCGCTCGACGATCGACAGCCCTAGTCCGGCACTACGACGATCGTGGCGGATGCCGTTATCCAGCCGCTCGAACTCCTCGAAGATCGCGCCGCGCTTGTTTTCCGGAATGCCCACGCCGGTATCCCAGACCTCCACGCGCACTGCGCCCGACACGCGCCGGCAGCCGAGCAGGACGCGTCCGCGCGGCGTGTTGTGCAGCGCGTTGGAGAGGAAGTTCTGCAGCACCCGGCGCAGCAGGCCCGGATCGGTATGCACCCGGGTGCGGGTCGGCACCGCGGTCAGCGTCAGGCCCTGCGCCTGGGCAAGGATGCCGAACTGCGCGGCCAGTTCATTCAACAGCGGCCCCAGCGCGATGTCCTCGATACGCGGCTGCAGCACGCCGGCCTCCAGGCGCGAGACCTCCAGCATGCTGGCCAGCAGGTCGTCCTGCGCCGACAGCGCGGTCTGCGCACGCTGCATCAGATCACGGGTCTCGCCGTCATCCAGTTTGCCGCGCAGCACGCCCAGGAACATGCGCGCGGCGTTGAGCGGCTGCAGCAGGTCGTGCACGGCGGCGGCGACGAAGCGCGCCTTGTAGCGGTTGGCGTTCTCCGCGCGCACGGTGGCCGCGCGCAGATCGGCGGTGCTGTCTTCCACACGCCGCTCCAGCGTGCTGGCCAGCGTGCGCAGGTCGCGCGCGGCAGCAACGTAGGTGGTGATGTCGGCGAAGCTGGTGACGAAGCCGCCATCGGGCATCGGGTTCCCGCGGATCTCCAGCACGGTGCCGTTGGGCAGCTCGCGCTCGTGCATGTGCGCGCCGCCGCTGCGCAGGTGGTCCAGGCGGCGCTGGATCGCTTCTTCCACCTGGCCCGGGCCGAGCCAGCCCTTGCGCGCGTTGTGACGGAAGAAATCCTCGATCGGCCGGCCGACCTGCATCAGGTCGTTGGGGAACTGGAACATCTCCTGGTAGCGCGCATTCCACGCCACCAGGCGCAGCTGCGCATCGACCACGCTCACGCCTTGCGGCAGGTGCTCCAGGCTGGATCCCTGGCCTGAGGCGGCCGCGCGCGCGGCATCCACCAGGCCGTCCTGCGCCGAGCGCAAAGCCTCGGCATGGTGGGCGACCATGCGCTCGAGTTCCTCGCGGCTGCGGCGGCGGTGTTCGGCCAGGCGCGTGCGCTGGCGCACGAACAGACCCAGCAGGATCACCGGCAGCCAACACGCCACCACCACCGCAGCCGCGCTCCAGCCGGCGGCGGTGCTGCGATCGCGGCGCAGCGCGTGCAGGGTCCAGTGCGGCTCGCTCAGCGGCAGCGATTTCCACAGCCACAGGCCACGCGCGCTGGGGTTGCGCAGCTGCACGCGCCGATCGCCATCGTCGAGCGTATCGACGGCCTGCATGCGCGCCAGATGCAGCGCCTGGCCGGCGTACTGGCGCGTGTCGCGCAGGTCCTGCTCGTCGCGCGCGGTCAGTGGGCGCAGTTCGCTGTAGCGCCAGTGCGGTGCGCTGGCCAGGAACACGATGTCATGTACGTCGCTGAGCAGCAGCAGGTCGCGGCTCTCGCGCCATTCGGTCTGCAGCGTGTCCAGGGTGATCTTGACCACCACCACGCCCAGCTTGCGGCCCTGCGCGTCGCGAATGGCTTCGGAGATGAAATACCCGGCCACGTTGGTGGTCACGCCGATAGCGTAGAAGGTGGCCGAGCCATCGCGCATCGCATCGCGGAAATACGGGCGGAAGGCGTAGTTCTGGCCGACATTGCTGGCTGGCTCGTCCCAGTTGCTGGCCGCGATGGCCAGCCCGTTGTGGTCGATCAGGGTCAGCGTGGAGACATGGGTGGCGCCGTTGGCGACCACCAGCTTGTGGTTGAGCGCATCGACATCCAGGCCGGCCGGGTCGCGCTGCAGGGCCGCGCGCAGTTCCGGGTCCAGCGCCAGCACGGTGGGCAGCACGCGGTAACGCTCGACCAGGCGCTGCAGCGACTGCGCGCGCAGGTGCAGCTGGTCTTCCAGCGCCCGCTGCTCATTGGCCAGGGTCGCGTTGCGCGCGAGCACGCCGCCGGTGATGGCGGTGATGGTGATCAGGGCCGCCAGCAGCGACCAGCCGGCAATGCGGATCAGGCGGGGAGACATGCGCGCGAGCGAAGGCGAGGGGACGGGCGCGGCATGGTCGCATACCCGGCTCGCGCGGCCAGCAACGTCCTTGTGGGAGCCGCTTCAGCGGCGATGAGACCTTCCCGGTCGAGCCTCACGCCGCTGAAGCGGCTCCCCCAGCGGCGCGGTCCCGCGAAGTGGGAAGGGCGCCATCGTCACGCCCCGGCAACGCCCTAGTACCAATGTGCTATCGGCGTTGGCCGGCCCAGGGGCTACTTTGCGCCACGTTCCGTAGGGAAGGCTGTCCCGCCTGCGCCTGCGTCCAGATCACCAGGGAGTCCACCGAAGATGCACGTTCCCAGTTCGGGCCTGTCGCCCGCCAAACCGCTTCCGTTCTACCGGCACCTGTACTTCCAGGTGATCGTGGCCATCGTCATCGGCGTGCTGGTCGGCTACTTCGACCCCAAGCTGGGCGAATCGCTCAAGCCGCTGGGCGATGCGTTCGTCAAGCTGGTGAAGATGATCATCGGCCCGGTGATCTTCCTGACCATCGTCACCGGCATCGCCGGCATGACCCAGCTCAAGAGCGTGGGCCGGGTGTTCGGCAAGGCGATGATCTACTTCCTGTTCTTCTCCACGCTGGCCCTGGTGGTCGGCATGGTGGTGGCGCACGTCGTGCAGCCCGGCGCGGGCATGAACGTCAACGTGGCCGACCTGGACCACAGCAAGGTCGACGAGTACGTGTCCAAGACGCACGACATGACCGTCACCGGCTTCCTGATGGACATCATCCCTAAGACGTTGATCAGCCCGTTCGTGGGCGACAACATCCTGCAGGTGCTGTTCGTGGCGGTGCTGTTCGGCATCGCGCTGGCGATGGTGGGTGAGCGCGGCAAGCCGGTCGTGGACTTCCTCAACGCGCTGGTCACCCCGGTGTTCCGCCTGGTCCACATCCTGATGAAGGCCGCCCCGATCGGTGCCTTCGGTGCGATCGCCTTCACCATCGGCAAATACGGCCTGGAAGTGCTGACCAACCTGGCCTGGCTGGTGGGCAGCTTCTACCTCACCTCGCTGCTGTTCGTGCTGGTGATCCTGGGCATCGTGGCGCGCCTGTGCGGGTTCTCGATCCTCAAGCTGATCCGCTACCTGAAGGCCGAGCTGCTGCTGGTGCTGGGCACCTCCTCGTCCGAGTCGGCGCTGCCCTCGCTGATGGAGAAGATGGAGCAGGCCGGCTGCAAGAAGTCGGTGGTGGGCCTGGTCGTGCCGACCGGCTACTCGTTCAACCTGGACGGCACCAACATCTACATGACCCTGGCGGCGCTGTTCATCGCCCAGGCGACCAACACCGAGCTGACCCTGGGCCACCAGATCACGCTGCTGCTGGTGGCGATGCTCAGCTCCAAGGGCGCCGCCGGCGTCACCGGCGCGGGCTTCATCACCCTGGCCGCCACGCTGTCGGTGGTGCCGGAAGTGCCGGTCGCCGGCATGGCGCTGATCCTGGGCGTGGACCGCTTCATGTCCGAGTGCCGCTCGCTGACCAACTTCACCGGCAATGCCGTGGCCACCATCGTGGTCTCGCGCTGGGAGAACGCGCTGGACCGCGACAAGCTCAACGCCGCGCTGGACGGCAAGCTGGTCGAAGATCCGGACCGCCTGCCCAATCCGGCCTGATCCACGGCCACGCCACTGAACGACGAGGCCGGGCCCAACAGCCCGGCCTCTTTCACTCCCGGCCATGCGCATCGCGCATGGAGTGATGCCCCTGATGACCGCCTCCCGCTGGATGGGAGGAACGCAGGCCTGCTGCCGGCCCGGTCAGGAACGCGGCGTTAGAATCCGGTCCCTCGCCTGCTTCCCAAGACGCCCAAGACGCCGATGTCCAAAGAAGAATTCAAACAAGCCGCCCTGGACTACCACAGCCAGCATCCGCCGGGAAAGATCAAGGTCACCGCGACCAAGCCGATGATCACCCAGCGCGACCTGGCCCTGGCGTATTCGCCGGGCGTGGCCTATGCGTGCGAGGAAATCGCCGCCGATCCCAAGGCCGCCAGCAAGTACACCGCGCGCGGCAACCTGGTGGCGGTGATCACCAACGGCACCGCGGTGCTGGGCCTGGGCGACATCGGCCCGCTGGCCTCCAAGCCGGTGATGGAAGGCAAGGGCGTGCTGTTCCAGAAGTTCGCCGGTATCGATGTGTTCGACATCGAGATCAACGAGAAGGACCCGCACAAGCTGGTCGAGATCATCGCCTCGCTGGAGCCGTCCTTCGGCGGCATCAACCTGGAGGACATCAAGGCGCCGGAGTGTTTCATCGTCGAACGCGCGTTGCGCGAGAAGATGAACATCCCGGTGTTCCATGACGACCAGCACGGCACCGCGATCATCGTCGGCGCGGCGGTCATCAACGCGATGCTCGTCACCGGCAAGAAGATCGAGGACGTCAAGCTGGCCACCACCGGCATGGGCGCGGCGGGCATCTCCTGCGTCAACATGCTGGTCTCGCTGGGCCTGAAGCCCGAGAACATCCTGGCTTTGGACCGCGACGGCGTGATCCACACCGGCCGTACCGATCTTGACCCGGACAAGCAGCGCTACGCGCGCGATACCGACAAGCGCACGCTGGCTGAAATCGTCGAAGGCGCGGACATCTTCCTGGGCCTGTCGGCCCCGGGCATCCTGACCTCCGAGATGGTCAAGTCGATGGCGGCCCAGCCGATCATCTTCGCCCTGGCGAACCCGAACCCGGAAATCATGCCCGAGGACGCCAAGGCCGCACGCGCGGACGCGATCATCGGCACGGGGCGCTCGGACTACGCCAACCAGATCAACAACGTCCTGTGCTTCCCCTACCTGTTCCGCGGCGCGCTGGACTGCGGCGCCACCGGCATCAACGAGGCGATGAAGGTCGCCTGCGTCAAGGCGATCGCCGCGCTTGCGCGTCGTGAAGCCTCGGATCTGGGAGCGGCTTACGGCGGCGAGACCCCGAGCTTCGGCCCGGAATACTTGATCCCGCGTCCGCTCGACCCACGCCTGCTGGTGGAGCTGTCCTCGGCCGTGGCCCAGGCGGCGATGGACTCGGGCATCGCCGAGCGCCCGATCGAGGACATGGAGGCGTACCGCGAGACGCTGAGCCAGTTCGTCTACCGCACCAGCCTGATGATGAAGCCGGTCTACGACCAGGCGCGCAAGGACCGCAAGCGCGTGGTCTATGCCGAAGGCGAGGAAGAAGTGGTGCTGCGCGCGGTGCAGACCGTGGTCGACGAAGGCGTGGCCTTCCCGATCCTGATCGGCCGCCCGGACGTGATCGAGCAGCGCATCGCGCGCATGGGCCTGCGCCTGACCGCCGGCGAGCACTACGAAGTCACCAACATCCATGACGACCCGCGTTTCAACGAGTACTGGCAGACCTACCACGCGCTGACCGAGCGCAAGGGCGTCACCGTGGCCGCGGCCAAGGAGCTGATGCGCTCGCGTCCGACCCTGATCGCCGCGGTGATGGTTGCGCGTGGCGAAGCCGACGCGATGCTGACCGGCATCGTCGGCCGCTTCCACAAGAAGCTGGGCTATGCGCGCAGCGTGATCCCACTGGAACCCAAGGTCAGCTCGACCTCGGCCATGACCGGCGTGATCAACCAGCAGGGCGCGTTCTTCTTCGTCGACACCCACGTGCACGAAGACCCCAGCGCCGAGCAGATCGCCGAGGCCACGCTGCAGGCGGCGTATCGCCTGAAGCTGTTCGGCATCGAGCCGAAGATCGCGCTGCTGTCGCATTCCAACTTCGGCAGCCATGATTCCAAGGACGCGCTGAAGATGCGCCGCGTGCGCGAGCTGCTGCTGCAGCGCAAGCCCGACCTCAACGTCGATGGCGAAATGCAGGGCGACACCGCGTGGGACGAGGCGCTGCGCAGGCAGATCATGCCCAACAGCACGCTCAAGGGCCGCGCGAACCTGTTCGTGCTGCCCAACCTGGAAGCGGCCAACATCGCCTACAACCTGGTGCGCGTGTTCACCGACGGCGTGGCAATCGGTCCGATCCTGATGGGCGTCTCCAAGCCGGTGCATATCCTCACCAGCAGCGCCACCCCGCGCCGCGTGCTCAACATGACCGCCATTGCCGCCGTCGACGCACAGATCCGCGGGCAGCTGGCGGAGAAGAGCGAAGGCTGAGGCTAAGGCGTCCGCTTGTTTCCTGTGTCACGAGAAAGGCCCGGTGCAGACCGGGCCTTTTTCTTTTGATCTTTGCCAAGACGGATCTGGTGGCTACTTGCGGCCATAAGCGGACGGTGGGAGCACCGTGTTCAATCCGACACGCACGCATATTCTGAGATTCAGAGCGAGCGGACGATCTTTTCCGATTCTGCCCACAGTCTGCCGGCGATTTCAGGATTCTCAACGTCGAGGCGTGGCCTCGTGACATTTGAGTCGGCGAGGTAGGTGCCCCCCAAACGCGATGCTTTCGGGCTCACGGCTGCAAACACCCCAGTTGCAGCGCCTTCACCAACCGACTTCAGAAAGAGAGGGCCAATCGCTTTCACTAGCACGCTCACAATCGGCCCCATGTTACGTGCAAGGTTGGTGTCAACTACCCCGGGATGAACGGCATATGCCACTTTTGCAGTACCTGAAAAGCGACGTTGCAGCTCTTTCGCAAAAAGCATATTGGCCATTTTGGACTGTCCATAAGCCGTCAGCGGCTGATACCCCTTCTCACCAGAGAGGTTGTCAAAATCGATTGCGCCAACTGGAGCGCGGGCGTGCAAGTCGCTACTGATCATTACCACTCGCGCCCTTTCAGTGAGCTGTTCCAGCAGGCCCGTTACCAGCATGAAATGTCCGATGTGGTTGGTAAAGAACTGAAGTTCGTATCCGTTGGACTTCTCGAGCTTCGGCAGCATCATGATTCCTGCGTTGCAAATGATGGCGTCAAGCCTGCGCTTGTCCATCTTGATTGCCTCGACGCAATCCCTCACTGAGGTGGGATCAGATAGCTCGCAGGCATAGCCAATGGCACTGCCTGGAAAGCGAGCACAGGCCGCCTCCGCTTTCTTCTGGGTACGTGCCGCTCCTAACACCACGGCACCTCGAAGAGCCAGCACCCGGCATGTCTCTGCACCGATGCCTGAGTTGCAGCCAGTCACCAAAATTGTTTGTCCCTTAAGCGAAATCCCCTTGGTGACAGTCTCTGCCGTTGATCCATACCCAAAGCCAGTTGGCCCCACTGATTTAAACATTGCCAATAGAGACATAGCGGTTCTCCTGCTCGTCGCGAAGCGACATAGCTCTGGGTCTGTGCACTTGCATAGCGAATAGATCAAGCACAATGAGCGTGCGTCGCCATCAGCACTGAGTGATTCTTGCAGTGAGCTGGCTTAAGCCGAACGGACGGAGGGCTTAGTCCAGTCCCGTCTTACCGGGGATCCAGTAGGCCTTTGCCTTGATCTTCTCGAGACCACGGGCGCGCAGACTGCTGCGCACCCTCAACACAAGCTCTGAGCCACCCGTGATCGCAATGACCGCGCCCGGCAGTTCCTGCATTGCTGATTCAACAAGATCAGCAATGTGATCCGTATCCACGGGAGGAGCCGTCCTAATCATGCTCAAGCCCACTGACTCTGACGCTTCTGCGACCTCTCCAGAGTCAGACGCAATCACAGCTCTGATCTGTCCCGGTCGATCATGCTCAAACGAAGCAGCGAGAGCGATGCTTGTCTCGTCACCAATGACAATGACAGGGCCGAGCGGGATCTCTAAAGAGCGCTGCGGGCCGACGTATCGAAGTTCGTCTCCGGGACCGATTTCGGAGAGCCAGTGCGCGCCCGGTCCACCGGCATGCTTCCAGCCTAGGAGCAAGAAACCTCCTGGAATGGGGATGGGCGTATAAGTTCGAACATCATTTGACGGCAGTAACACCTGCAACTTGGAGCCTGCCGGTGTCGGCTCATCCTGGCACCGCAGCCCCACGCGCCGGAAGCCACCGATGTCTTCTATGGAGTCGACGGTTGATCGATTGAGACGTGATTCCGCGAAAATTCTGAAAAGCCGGCCTTTCATTGATGCCATGGGCAATCCTTGATGCGCGCAACCATAATGGCCGCCCACATCAGTTGCTACGCTGACGCTGCAAGCTGATAAACGTTCAGCCTGAGAAGGTGCGCCTGGATAGCAATGATGGGGGGCTCAACGAAAGTGGACGAACTCACTCCCGGATCAGGAGGCTGCGCTTAGAGTGCTTCTTCTGCAGCGGCTTGATAGGTTGTTCTCACCTTCGGCTGGAAGCCCAAGGTGCGCGCCAATCCGCCATCGATGACGCCATACCACGGATTCTGCAGAGGCGCAGATGAAGCAGATAGAGGATCACCTGCGATCTTGCATAGCTCATGGATGGTCATCGGCGCCTCGTCGACAATATTGACAATCCGGCCATCGAGCGCGCCCGTCAGAGCAAGCTCCATGCTCGTATAGATGTCGCGGTGGTGAATCATGCTCAGCCTGTTTGCAGGGTGCCATTTGAACATGCCTGCTAGCTTCGGAATCATGTCGATGTGACCATCCTTGTCTCCATAGACGAATCCGAACCGCTGAATCGACCAATTCAAGCCACTCTCTTGCAGCTCCTTCTCTGCGGCAAATTTGCTAGCCGGATAATCCATCTTGGGCTCGACAGGGTCGCTTTCCAGGGCTGGGTGTTCGCTGTCGACGTTGTAGACCAGGCCAGTGCTGGCCATGATGAAGCGAGCATCTGGTGCAACGGATCGAGTTGCGGCAATCAAGTTGCGTGTTCCAACGACGTTGGCTTCCCAGATGTCTTCTGGCACCGGGGTTCTCAACACAGCTGCCAGATGGATGATGGCGGAGGCTCCTTCAACAGCCGACGCCAACGCGGACGGATCAGCGAGATCCGCTTCAATGGGCGTGACGCCCTCAGGTAGCGACTTGCCCGCGCGCACTATTGCTCGGCAATCAATGCCACTCGCTACAATGCGCTTAAGCAACCTCGAACCGACCAGTCCGGTTCCACCAGTCACAAGAATCTTCATGTTTGGGTATCTTGGTTTTAGGAATCATTGAGTCTCTCCGTAGCGACCTGAAGTACTTTGGTGACCGTTTCGAGCGTTTCCTCGTCGACACCCTCGAATGCAATGCTCAAGATCATTGCGATCGGATCTGGAAGTTCTTTCCACAGCTTCTTACCCGAGGCAGTTAAAGCAAGCACGCGCTGTCGCTGATCATTTGGGTCGGGTGTCTGTTCGACAAAGCCTTTCCTCACCAACGCACTGACAACATCGCTCAGTGTTGGCTTCTCGATTTGCAGCAAGCTCGGGAACTCGCGTTGCGGCGTTGGGCCTGAATTGGCTAGCTGATACAGGACGTACCACTGCGTTGACCCCAGGTCATAGGGGCGCAAGATGCGTTCAATGGCAGCTCGGCTTGCGAGGTGATAGCGCTTGGCCCATGCACCGGCCGAAGTGTGGTTAGAACCGCTCAAAGATCCTCCTTGGTTCGCTACCGAACCAATATTGGTAGGTACCGAACAACATGTCAACATTTTTGTTTGAGATGCAACTTGGGGGCATCTCTCTTTCTTCGAGCCTCAAAACCTGACGGCCCTTAGAGGCTAGCTTAAGGTCGACGTGCTAGTTGGTTGTCATTTGCTGTAGCCGGGTCGGTGGAGCCAAGACAAGGGCTCGCGCTCGCCTGATGCGGCAGGAGAACAACCTACTCCGCTCGCTAACGAGCCGCATTCGTTCGGTGTGGGTCCGCTTTGGGTCGTTAGCTGCCTGCGAGTCGGAAACAAAAGCGCAGCAAGCTGGCATCAAGTTCATGATCCTGCGTTGAGCCCTCGCAGCGCTCAATGCGTTTTCTGCGCTGCGCGCTCCTGTGCAATGAGGTGGTCGGCAATCCGAAGTACGTCATCCCAGCTTCTGCCTTTGACTAGATATTTCCCGTCGACGACGATGGATGGCGTGGAATTCATCGTGCTTTGGATCGCGAACTGCCTTGCCTTCTGCAGGCGTGCGCTCACCGCGAAACTCTTCATGGTTGCGCTGAACTGTTCCGCCGTAACGCCGTACTGGCTGTAGAACTGCGCGATCTTGCTTTCATCGATCGTCTGGCCTTCGCCGGGCAGCGTGCCGTCGACATGGACGGCTTTGTAGGCAGCTTCATGTGTTTTCGCCGAGATCCCCAACACCTCGGCTGCGTAAAAGGCGCGGGCGTAAACGGCAAAGTCGGGCCGGAAGGTGGCGGGCACGTAGGTGACCCGGACGTCGGAAGGAAGTTTTGATTTCCAGTCCAGAAAACGCGGGCTGTACTGGTAGCAGAACGGGCAGATGTAGTTGAAGAATTCCACGACTTCGATCTTGCCGTTCGCAGGCTCGAAAGGCTGACCATCCGGAATGGCGATGTAATCGGTCCCGGCGATCGGCGCCGGCCCCTGTGGTGGTGTGACCCTGTTGTCGTTGGCGAGGTGCGTGTCTTCCGCGGGTCCGGCAGCGTCGGGTACCTGGGTGGGTGGCGTCTTGCGTTGCGTCGCATCGGCAGTCGGTGACGACGCAGGGGCGGCCGGTAGCGCACTACTTGCTTCCTGTGCGACGGGTTGAGAACAGGCGGCCAGCAGGGAGATGAGCAGGCACAGCATCACGATGCGAGATGATTTCAAACGTTCGCTCCTTGCGATTCAAATAGTCCTGGATGCTGCCGTGGGTTCGCACGATTGCGAGCGCTCAGAGATCCGGCATGCTGGGAGATTAGCTGGCGCCCGCATTCTGCTGTCAAGCAGACCGCAACATGGCGAGGTGCTGGCGGTGCCCCTGATGCGAAAGGACGTGTTTGCTAGGCCGAGCGCTTGCCCTGGCACCTTTGTTGGGCTTGGCATCGCAGTGATGGCACGTTGTTCGGCGAATGCCCGCCGGGGATGTCGATTCCCAGGTCGCCCGTTCGTCATCAAGACAACAGGGCGGTGCGGCGATCTTGCCGGCGGCCTGCGATCCGGACCATGCTGGTGCCGGGCACCCATGAGGAGAATGCAATGCGCGAGTTGAAGCTGGCCATGTCCATGACGCTCGACGGCTTCGTCAGTGGGCCCAATGGCGAGATCCAGTGGGTGTTCAACGGCGACCATGCGGCCATCGAATGGAAGGTACAGGCGCTGTGGGACGCCAGCCTGCACATCATGGGCAGCAGGACCTTCGGCAACATGGCTGGATTCTGGCCGACCTCCACGCTGGTGTTCGCGCCGGTGATGAACCAGATCCCCAAGGCGGTGTTCTCGCAGCAGGACCCGGCCATCTTCAAGGCGCTGGGCATGCAGGCCATCGATGCGGCCAACGCCAGCGGCGGCGCGTTGCAGGAGGGCGCCGGCAGCTGGGCCGAGGCCTACGTCGCCGGCGGGGATCTGATCGATGAGGTGAAACGCCTCAAGGCACAGGACGGCAAGCCGATCATCGCGCACGGCGGCGCGCAGTTCGCGCGCAGCCTGATCGCGGCCAACCTGGTCGACGAATACATCCTGGGCGTCTACCCGATCGTGTTGGGCCAGGGCCAGCCGATTTTTGCCGACCTGCCGGCGCCGCGGCCGTTGACGCTGGTCAGCACGCAGGTGTTTCCGAGCGGCTTCCAGGCGCAGGTGTTCCGGCCGGCGTGAGGGCCTCGCGTTGCGCCTGCGGACTGCGGGCGAAACGCGTGCGGTCAGGCTTCGATGAAGGCGCCGTGCAACCCACCGCGCCTTCATCGCTTCATAGCAAGCTCAAGCCTTGACGGGCTTCACGCCACCACGCGCAGCGACGTAGTCGGACCAGAGCGCGTCCACGTCCTTGCCGGCCAGCTGGTTCCATAGCTGCGGCGTGTACTTGCCGGTGCGCAGGGCGGCGTCCATCTGCTTGACCAGGCCCGGGTGCTGCGCCTCGCTCCACTTGAGGAAGGCACCGGTGACACGATAGCTGCTCTCGTAGCTTTGCTTATCCTTGATCTCGTCCGGCAGCTTCCAGTTGCTGGCGGCGTTGTCGATGCCGTACTTGTCGCGGGCGAAATCGGCGATGCCTTCCACCAGCCAGGTCGGCGCCTTGTCGTTGCCGTAGTCCGGGTAGCCCTGAACGATGTGCATGGCCTCGTGGCTGACCAGATCGGTATCGCCCGGATGCTTCACCAGCCAGGCCGGGTTGATCGTCATCTTGGCCCAATCGTCGCTGCCGACATAGGCGATGCCGTCGTAGGACGGATCGATGGTGATGATCGCCTTGGTCGGCGCGGCGGTGTTGAAGTCGGCGCGCTCCTTCGCGTACGCATGGAAGAAGGTCTTGAGGATCTTCTCCTGCATCGGCACGTCCAACGCGCCGGTGGCATCGCGGTACGTGATGGTCACGCCGTCCTGGGTGCGGGTGACGTCTTCGCGGGCCTGTGCGGCCAACGGGAGCAGCAGTGCGGTGGCCAGCAGGGACGCGGCGAGCGGGGGAAAGCGACGGGACATCAGGATTCCTTCTTCTGCTTCGATGAAACCTGCTTCAACGGGACCGGCATATGCGGGGCCAGCAGCTCCACTTCGGAGAGCTGCATGCGGCCGGGCGCGGTGAAGCGGATGCGATAGGCGTCGAACGACGCTGGCTTGGCGATGCGGAACGGCCGCGTTTGCAGGCTCCAGCGGAAGTCTTCGCCGCTGCGCGTATCCAGCGTCTTCCACGCGCCATCGCCGTTGCGCGCTTCCAGCGTCCAGCTCGCGCCCTTGATCGGCCGCTCGCTGCTGGTGAGCGTGTAGAACGTCGGCGTTGCGGCCTTGCCCAGCGTAATGTCGACATCGACCTGCTTGCCCATCACCGGCGCGCCGGTCTCGGCGTCGTCGTCGATCAGCGCACTGCCGCTGCGGTCGCCACCAATGGTGATGCGCGCAGTGCGATCGATCACGTCGGCCAGCGTGGTCGGCGCCTGGCCGGCGGGCGTCAGCGACGGCGGTGCGTCCTCGACGCGCGAGCCCCACTTGGACGGCGTCGGCCCCATCACGAAATCCAGCGTCGCGCCCTGCATCAGCAGTGCGTGCGGGATCCACGTCTTGGTCCACGGCTTGCCGTTGACCTTGAGCGACTGCACATAGACATTCTCGGTGGAATTGTTTTGCGCGCGCACGGTGAGCTGCTTGCCGCCGGGCAGGGCGAGCGTGGACTGCTTGAACAGCGGCGAGCCGATCACGTAATCCGGCGAGCCCATGCGCAGCGGATACAGGCCCATCGACGCCAGCACGTACCACGCCGACATCTCGCCGTTGTCCTCATCGCCGGGATAGCCCTGGCCGATGTCGCTGCCCAGGTACAGGCGCGAGAGGATCTCGCGGGTCAGCGCCTGGGTCTTCCAAGGCTGGCCAGCGTAGAGATACATCCAGGCGATGTGGTGCGCGGTCTGGTTGCTGTGCGCGTACATCCCCAGGCGCACGTCGCGCGCCTCGGTCATCTCGTGGATGACGCCGCCGTAGGAACCGGTGAACTGCTCGCCTGCGGTTTCCGGCGTGCTGAAGAAGGTGTCGAGCTTCTTGGCCAGCGCATCGCGCCCGCCATAAAGCGCGGCCAGGCCGTTGCCGTCATGCGCGGCCGTGAAGGCGAAGGTCCAGCCTGCCGATTCGGTGTAGTCGTGGCCCCACACGCGCGGATCGTAGTCCTGCTTTGAGAGGCGCCAGCTGCCGTCCGGCTTGCGGCCCTGGAAGAAGTCCACGTCGCGGTCGAACATGTTGGCGTAGTCAGCCGCGCGATAGCGGAAGTACTCGGCCTCCTCGGCGTAGCGCTGCTTGTCCTTGGCCGACGTCGCCTCCTTGGCCAGGCCCTGCGCCATCGTGGCGATGCCGTAATCGTTGAGCGCGCCTTCCAGCGTCCAGGACATGCCTTCGTGCGTGTCGGTATCGGCGTAGCCGCGGAACAGCGAGTGCGCCATGCCCTTGCGGCCCACGTGCCGGTCCGGCGGCACCACGGTGGCGTTCTTCAAGGCGGCCTCATAGGCCAGCGGCGCGTCGAAGCCGCCGATGCCCTTGGCCCACGCATCGGCGAAAGCCACGTCCGAGCTGGTGCCGACCATCAGGTCTGCGTAACCGGGCGAGGACCAACGCGCCACCCAGCCGCCGGCGCGGTACTGCTCCAGGAAGCCGTCGATCAGGCCGCCCGCGTGCGTGGGATCAAGCAGGCCATAGGCCGGCCACGCGGTGCGGAAGGTGTCCCACAGGCCGTTGTTGACGTAGACCTGGCCGTCGCGGATCGGCGCGAAGCTGCGCGCCGCGCTGCCGTCGGTGGCGTCATCGGACCAGCTGTTCTGGCTGGCGTAGCGCCAGTCGGGTTGCGCGACGGTGCCGGCGTTCTCCGAGCCGGAGTTCGGATACAGGAACAGGCGATAGAGATTGGAGTACAGCGTGATGCGCTGGTCCTCGCTCGCGCCCTGCACATCGACCTTGCCCAGCAGCGCGTCCCACTGCTGCTGCGCGCGTGCGGCGACGCTGTCGACGGTGTCGCCGGCCTGCACCTCCAGCGCGAGGTTGTGCTTGGCCTGGTCGAGCGAGATCAGCGAGGTGGCGATGCGCATGGTGACCTTGCGCGTGCCCTCGGAGAACTTGATGTAGCCGGTCGCTCGGCCGGTTTCGATCTCACCGCTGCGCTGCCACGGCGCGTCGAAGCTTGCGACCACGTACATGCGCGTCGCGCCGGTCGACAGGCCGCTGCGCACATCGGTATAGCCGGAGAGCGTCTGCGTCTTGGCATCCAGGGTCAGGCCGCCGCGCGCATCGACGTTGTCGAACAGCAGGTTGGCATCGCCTTTGTCCGGGAATTCGAACGCGAACACCGCCGCATGATCGGTCGGCGCCAGCGAGGTGGTGATGCCGTTGTCGAAGCGCACGCTGTAGCGTTGCGGCTGCGCGACCTCGTGCTCGTGCGAGAAGGTCAGGGCGCGCTTGGCACGATCGGCCTCGGGCACGCCGCTGTCGGTCGACGGCATCACCTGGAAGGTCTGGCGGTCGCCCATCCACGGGCTGGGCTCGTGGCTCAGGGCGAAGGCCTGCAGGCGCGGGCGATTGGCAGCGTCGTTCTGCTCGTTCCAGCTGTAGAGCCAGGACAGTGAGCTGGCATCGGTCACCGGCGTCCAGAAGTTGAAGCCATGCGGGACCGCGGTCGCCGGGAAATTGTTGCCGCGCGAGAACGCACCATTGGCCTGGCTGCCGCGCGTGGTCAGCACCCAGTCGGTCGGTGTCTTGCCGTTGCGTGGCGCGACCTCGCCCAATGCGACATCGTCGATCCAGCCCTGCGCGGTCTTGCCCGCACCCGGCTGCACGTCCAGTTCGATCGCCACCACGCGCTTGCCGCGCAGCGCCGGCACGTCGCCCAGGCGCACGGCCTTGCGCGCCCATTGCTGCGGATAGAGCGATTTGGAATCGCCCTGCGCCTGCGCGCCGATGGCAAAGCCGTGCTGATCGCGCGCCGGCGTGGCCGACACGTGCGTGCCGTCGTCCAGCACCGCATCCAGCGAGACGTACGTCGAGGCCGCGGTGTCTTCGCCGACGATCTCCGGCAGCACCAGCCACGACAGCGTGGTGTCGGCATCGATCGTCGCATCGACCTTGAACAGCGCCCTGCGCCCGCCGCTGCCCTGGTACGCCAGCGCATGCGTGCCGGTGTAGCCAGCCTCGGGCTTGGCGGCATACGGCGCCTTCGGCCCGCTGCCCACGCGCAGCTGCAGGCCATCGGCCTTGCCTGCGGCGAGCGGTGGCTGGCCTTCCTCGAACGAGCTGGAAAAGCCGACCTGCGCGGAGGCGACCGCGGGCAGCGACAGGGCCGCGGACACGGCCAGGGACAACAGGGCCCGCGTCATGCGCGGGCGGGCGGGCGAAGTGTTCAAGCCGGGGTTCCTTGTGTGCGGGTGCTGCGCTTGGTGCGCGGGGTCTTGCTGGCCGCCGTCGCGGCCGGTTCCAGGGCGTGGGCGAAGGTGAGCGAGCTGTCGCGCGGCACCAGCTGCACCGGCGCGATGGTGGTGCGGGCCGGCGCCTCGGGCGCGCGGGCGCTGTCCATCACCATGCTCACCGCCTGCCGGCCAAGGGCGCGCGGTGCGGTGGCCAGCGTGGTCAGCGCGGGCACGGTGGCGGCGGCTTCTGGAATGTCGTCGAAACCGGTGATGGCGAAGTCGCGACCCGGCAGCAGGTTGCGCGCGCGCAGGCCCATCATCAGGCCCAGCGCCACGCCGTCGTTGTAGGTGACCGCGGCGGTCGGCGCCGGATCGCGTGCGAACAGCGCGGCCGTGGCCGTGGCCGCCTGCAGGCGCGTCGGTGCGCATTCCACCATCCAGCGCGGCTCGGGCTTGATGCCGGCCGCGGTGAGCGCGGCGGTATAGCCTTCCAGGCGCTGCCGGCACGAGCTGGAATCGCGATGCCCGCCGAAGAACGCAATGCGCGTGTGGCCCTGCGCGATCAGATGCTCGGTGGCCAGGCGCGCGCCTTCCACGTTGTCCGCGCCCAGGTAATCCCATGTGGAGTCGGGCACCTGGCGGTTGAACAGCAGCAGCGGCGTGTGCAGGCCCACGACCGGACTCAGGTCGCTCACGCTGGTGCCTTCGGCAGGCGTGAGGATCACGCCGGCGGGGTTGTGCTCCAGCAACGAGGACAGCACCGCGCGTTGGCGCTCGATCGATTCGCCCGAGCTGCCCAGCAGCAGCACGCAGCCGGCTTCAGCCAAAGCTTCGTCCACGCCCGCAGCAAACTCGGCGACGAAGGGATTGGACAGGTCATTGATTACCAGCGCCACGCTGGTGGACACCTTGCGACGCAGATTGGCGGCGCTGCGGTTGTACACATAGCCCTGCTTGCGCAGCTCGATCTCCACCAGCCGTCGCGTCTTGGCGGCCACCGCGGGATTGCCGCTGAGCACCAGCGACACCGTCGCCGACGACACGCCGCAAGCACGGGCGATATCGGCCAGGGTGACGCGTCGGCGGCGCTGGTCTTGATCGGTCATGGTCTCTGAATCGTTTTAGTCAATCCCACGATCCTGCAGAAAATTCATGACCGTGGCAATCCGCCATCAGGCGACAAGACGTTGCAACGCATTGGCGATTACGGCTGGAATATTGCAGTGCAACACGCGCAGTGACGGAAGTCGCGCTTTGCGTGACGGCATTGACATTAACTTCTAAAACGATTTAGAAATGACGCAATCCTGATCGCCCGGAGTGCCTGTACGGCCTCCCGCTTGCACCGCGCCAACGTATCGCCGGCAGCCACCGCCGTGCCGCTTGGGCGAGGCGATTCAGGCCGGCTTTGCGCCCGTCGTGCGTCGTGTATGCGGCACCGGCGACAGCATCGCGCCCCGCAGTGACGTTGTGACTACGCAGTGACCGCCACGCCGCGCGACATCCCCCGGTCCGCGCGGCCTTGTCATCGAGATGGGAGAGATCCAGGTGAAGCCGAGTCTGTTGTCGTTGATGATCACCGCCGCGCTGCTGCCGGCCCTTGCGCATGCACAGGCGGCCACCGCGCCGCAGGAGGCAAGCGCGTCCAGCAGCGACACACCGCAGCCTGAAAGCGGCAAGAAAGCGCGCGACCTGGATGCGGTGAAAGTCACCGGCTCGCTGATCCCGCGCGCGCAGATCGAAGGGCCGTCGCCGGTCACCACCGTCACCGCCGAGGACATGGAGAAGCAGGGCTTCACCAACGTGTTCGACGCGCTACGTTCGCTGCCGCAGTCCAACGGCTCGGTGCAGGACTCGCAGGGCACCGGCAACTACACGCCGGGCGCGAAGACCATCAGCCTGTTCGGCCTGGACCCCAGCTACACGCTGACCCTGCTCAACGGCCGGCCGATGGCCAGCTATCCGCTGGCCTACAACGGCAACACCTCCATCGTGGACATCGCCAACATCCCGATGGGCATGGTCGAGCGCGTCGACGTGCTTACCGGCGGCCAGTCCTCGGTGTACGGCTCCTCGGCGATCGCCGGCGTGGTCAACATCATCCTCAAGGATCATGTCGAGGGCACGCACTTCAAATATCGCGCCGGTGGCTACAGCGATGGCGGCGGCGCCAACCAGCGTTTCGAAGTGAGCAGCGGCACCGCGATCGGCAACCTCGACCTGAGCTTCGGCCTGCAGTACGACAAGCAGAAGCCGATCTACGGCTTCGATCGCAGCTATCTGGACAGCGCCGCCGATGGCCACACCGGCGATGTGGTCGATCCCTCGCGCGTTTTCCTGCGGCGCGATATCACCGCCGGCAGCAGCCACTACATCGATCCGGGCGCGGCCACCTGCGCACCGTTGGATTATCTCTTCGGCGGCAGCAACCAGTACGCCACGCGCAGCGATGGCAGCAACGGCCGCTACTGCGGCAGCCTGGAGAACGTCGGCACCGCCTCGCTGCTCAACAAATCCGAGAACGTCAACGGCAGCCTGTTCGCGCGCTATCACCTCACGCCCGATACTGAGCTCTACGCCGACATCCTGGTGAGCTACGGCCGGCCGACCTATACCGGCGGTAGCCCGTTCTGGAGCCAGGACTTCTACAACCAGACCACCGGCACCTACGAGAGCTGGCAGCGCATCTACGCGCCGGAAGAAGTCGGCCTGAAGGCCAAGGACCAGCGCGTCTTCACCCGCAGCTACAACATCGCCACCGGCATCCGCGGCCCGCTGGGCGATACCGGCTTCGACTACGACTTCTACCTCAACCGTTCCGGCACCCAGGCGATCCGCAAGGCCACCGACTTCCTCAAGAACGACGGCGTGGATGCGTATTACCTCGGCCCGCAGCTGGGCGAGATGAACGGCTATCCGGTCTACGCGCCGGACACGGACCTGCTGTACCAGCCGATCACCGCCGAGCAGTACCAGGCGTGGAGCGGCACCAACCGCGCCAAGTCGCAGGCCTGGACCCAGTCCGAAACGCTGACCGTCACCAACACCTCGCTGTTCGACCTGCCGGCCGGTGCCGTTGGCTTCGCCGCGATCGTCCAGGGCCAGCGCGAATACTTCAACAACCGCTCCTCCGCGCCGAACTCGGAGAACATCTTCCGTGGCAACGGCGGCGCGACCGTCGCGCAGGGCCAGCGCGATCTGTACGCCGGCGGCATGGAATTCCAGGTGCCGGTGACCAGCAACTTCAACGCCAACCTGTCCGGCCGCTACGACAAGTATTCGCTGCAGGGCGGTGGCGGCAACGGCAAGTTCACCTACAAGGTCGGCCTGGAATTCCGCCCGATCGACACGCTGTTGCTGCGCGGCAGCTACGCCACCGCGTTCCGCTCGCCGGACATGTATTACCTGTATTCGTCCGAGTCCAGCGGCTTCACCACCGCCACCGACTATTACCTGTGCCGGCAGGCCGGCTACACCTCGGACAACTACGACGACTGCGCCCAGTCCGATGGCTCGATCCGCTCGGTCAGCTCCGGCAATCGCGAGCTGAAGGACATCACCGCCAAGACCTTCACCTATGGCGCGGTGTGGTCGGCGCTGGCCAACGCGCTGACGATGTCGCTGGACTTCAACCACATCGAGATCCAGAACGAGGTCCAGCTGCTCGGCCAGGGCGACATCCTCGACCTGGAGGCCAACTGCCGCCTCGGCGTCTCCGAGAACGGCTCGACCGCCTACGACATCAACTCGCCGACCTGCCAGGACGTGCTGGGCCAGGTCACGCGCAAGCCGGCGAGCGATCCGGTCAATCCCAACGGCATCGATGAAGTCCAGACCTATCCGATCAACCTGTCCAAGCAGAAGCAGACCGGCCTGCAGGCCAACGTCGAATACAAATGGGCGACCGAGACGCTGGGGAACTTCGACGTCCAGCTGGGCCACTACCGCGCGCTGACCCACGAGACCCAGTACAAGCAAGGCGACCCGATCTACGACCAGTTGTGCTGCGCCAACTCCAACGAGATCCACGACCGCACCAGCGCCACGCTCAGCTGGAACCGCGGGCCGATCGGCGCCACCCTCTACGGCCTGCGCAACGCGCCCACGTGGAACCAGGCCGGCGATGACCGCAACATCGGCCCGTGGACGACGTACAACGGCAGCGTGAGCTATCGCTTCAGCGACATGTTCGGTGTGATGCTCTCGGTCAACAACCTCACCAACAAGCGTCCGCCGATCGACGTGACCAATGGTGGCTGGCCGTTCTACGACAGCGGCGTCTACAACGCTTATGGCCGTTCGGCGCAGATCGAATTCTCGGTCGACCTGTAATCAGTAAGACGAAACGCGGCGCACTGACGCGCAGGTCGTATTGTCGGACAAATCTGGATCAACCGGAGTAGCATGCGGCTGCACCGCGCCAGGCGGGCATGACGTGGAGGCGTCGATTCCATGCAGGACGATCCTGTTTCCCTCGGCCGTCGTCACTGGCTGCGTGCTGCAGCCGCCGGCAGTGTCGCCGCCAGCCTGCCGCTGGGTGCGGCGGCAGCAGATGCGCCACCTGCCGGTCCCGCGCTGACAACGCCGTTCCCGGCTGCGCCACTGGCCAAGCCGCCGTTCCAGCTGCTGCCGACCGGCACGATCACGCCATCGGGTTGGTTGCGCCGCCAGCTGGAAATCCAGGCCGCGGGCCTGGGTGGGCATCTGGATGAAACCTGGCCCGATGTCGGCCCGGACAGCGGCTGGCTCGGTGGCAAGGGCGAGTCGTGGGAGCGCGGCCCGTACTTCGTCGATGGCCTGCTGCCCATGGCCTGGCAGCTGGATTCGCCGGCGCTGAAAGCCAAGGCGCAACGCTTCATCGACTGGACGCTGCAGAGCGACTGGGGCGATGGCATGTTCGGCCCGCGTGGCAACGATGACTGGTGGCCGCGCATGGTGATGCTCAAGGTGCTGACCCAGTACCAGGAGCTCACCGGCGATCCGCGCGTGGTGCCGTTCATGACGCGCTACTTCCATCATCAATTGCAGGCGATGCCGACACGCCCGCTGCGCGACTGGGGCCGCATGCGCTGGCAGGACGAAGTGGTGTGCGTGCTGTGGCTGCATGCGCGCACGCACGATCCCAAGCTGATCGAACTGGCGCAGTTGTTGAAGGCGCAAGGCTACGACTGGCAGGGCATGTTCGCGGACTTCCCGTTCAAGGAGAAAGTCGATCCGGCCAAGCTCAAGGCACAGGCCAACGGCGATGACGTGTTCATGGAAGATATCGGCCTGCAGGTGCACGGCGTCAACAACGCGCAGGCGTTGAAAGCCTCGCCAGTGTGGTCGCTGGTGTCGGGCAAGGCGGCCGATCGCGACGCCATCGCACATCAGCTGGCGATGCTGGATCGCTACCACGGCCAGCCCAACGGCATGTTCTCCGCCGACGAACATCTGGCCGGGCTCGAACCCGCGCAGGGCGTCGAACTGTGCGCTGTGGTCGAGGCGATGTACTCGCTGGAGCTGGCCCTGGCGATCATCGGCGACGCGGCGCTGGGCGACCGGCTGGAGCGCATCGCGTTCAACGCGCTGCCGGGCACCTTCACCGATGACATGTGGGCGCACCAGTACGACCAGCAGCCCAACCAGGTCGAGTGCAGCCTGCATCGCAAGCCGTGGACGACCAACGGGCCCGAGTCGAACCTGTTCGGGCTGGATCCGCATTTCGGTTGCTGCACCGCCAACTTCCACCAGGGCTGGCCCAAGCTCAACAACGCGTTGTGGATGGCCAGCGACGACGATGGCCTGGCGGCGATGGTCTACGCGCCGTGCCGCGTGCGCACGCAGGTGCGTGGCGTGGCGGTCGAGCTGGAGCAGGTGACCGATTATCCGTTCCGCCAGCAGGTGCGGATCGTGCTGCGGCCGGCGCGTGCGGTGGAATTCCCGCTACGGCTGCGCATTCCGGCGTGGTCGCGCGGCACCACGCTGCGCGTCAACGGTGCGGCGATCAAGGTCACGGCGGGTTTCACCACGATCACCCGCACCTGGCAGGCCGGCGATGTGATCGAGCTGACGTTCGATGCGCAGGTCGTGGCCGAAGCGGGCCTGCACGGTGCGGTGAGTTTCTCGCGCGGCGCGCTGCTGTTCTCGCTGCCGGTGGGCGAGGCCTGGGTGCCGTGGCGCAAACGCGGCCTCACCACCGACTGGCAGGTGTATCCCACCACGCGCTGGAACTACGGCATCACCGCCAAGCCGCCGCAGGTCAGCGAGCACCCGGTCGGGCCGATGCCGTTTGCCGCGCAGTCCGCCGCCGTGCGCCTCACGGTGGAAGGTCGGCCGGTGCCGGCCTGGTACGCGCTGGAAGGCGCGGCCGAGCCGATTCCGGCAAAGCCACAGGCCGCCAGCGACGAGCCTGCGGTGCCACTGACCCTGATTCCCTACGCCGCGGCCAAGCTGCGCGTGACCGCCTTCCCGCGCCTGCATGGCGACAAGGAGCCTGCATGACTTCGCCTTCGTATGGCCGGCGCGGCACCGCCGTGCTGGTGGCCTTGATCGTCGTTGGATTGCTATTCGCGCGTGGCCCGGCCGCGGCCAAGCCGGACGCGCACTGGGTCGTGTCCTGGGGCCAGGCGATGACCTCGCAGGTGTCCACGCCGCGCACGCCCGACGGCCAGCTGCAGCGCGACGCCGGCGGTGATCCGGTGCAGCAGGTGCCCACCGTGCGCGATGTCACCGTGCGCCAGCGCGTGCGGCTCAGCCTGGGCGGCAAGCAGCTACGCCTGCGCCTGTCCAACGTGTTCGGCGAAACGCCGCTGCGCGTGGACCAGGTGCAGTTGGCGAAAGCCGGCGAGGGCGCGGCGATCCTGCCCGGCAGCAGCGTGCGCCTGACCTTCCACGGCAAGCCGCAGGCGCTGGTGCCGGCGGGCGGCGAACTGCTTAGCGACCCGGTCGCCTTCGACGCGCCGGCGCTGACGCCGCTCAGTGTCAGTCTGTATTTCAAGGGGGCGGCCGCGCTCAGCGATGCACATCCGCTGCAGCAGGGCCGCGTGACCTGGGCCGTGCAGGGCAATGCGGTGGAGGCGGCGAACTTCGACGGCCGTACCGAAGAGAAAGGCCTGTCGGCCTGGCCGGGCGATCACATCTACGCGATGACCGCGGTGGAAGTGGCCGCTGCGCCCGGCACGCGTGCGGTGGTGACCTTTGGCGATTCGATCACCGATGGCTACGGTGCGACCACATCCGTCCATCCGTGGCCGGCGGTGCTGGCCCAGCTGGGCAACGCGCCCGGCGCGACAGGGCTGGCCGTGGCCAACATGGGCATCAGCGCCGACGAACTCGCCTTCGACCAGGTCGACCAACCGGCCGCCGGCATCGCCGGGCTCAAGCGTTACTACCGCGACGTGATCGATCGTCCGGGCGTCACCGACGTGGTGGTGCTGTTCGGCGCCAACGACATCAACCGCGGCCCGGACAGCGCGCTGCTGCCCACCGGCGCGCACGCACGTGAACTCATCGCCAGCTATCGCCTGCTGGCCGATGTCGCGCACCAGCGCGGCTTGAAGATCTGGGCCGGCACGGTGCTGCCGTTTTCCGATGATCCCAACTGGTACTCGCCGCGGCGCGATGCGACGCGGGTCAAGGTCAATGCGTGGTTGAAGGATTCGGGGGCGTTCGATGGGGTGATTGATTTTGCGGATGCTGTTGAGGGGCCTTACGACACGCCCAAACTGCCGGCGGGCGCGCCGGTGCCGCAGGGGATTGCGACGGTGTGCGTGGTGGATGAGGGGGTGCATCCGAATGATCGCGGGTATGCGGCGATGGGGGCGGTGGCGTTCAACGCGTTGACCGGCTCCAAGGTGAAGCCTGAGGCGGCTTGTCGGATGCGGTGAGGTTGCTTGCTGCTTGGATCATGCGGCGCGCGGTTTGATTTGAAGCGAGAGCTTTCGCGGCGCTTCGCGCCACGACCTACTTTCTTTGCTTGTGCAAAGAAAAGTAGGCAAAGAAGCGCTTTTCCACAGACGCATGTCTGGTCAACACACTCCGGGCGGCACGCCTGCGCTTCGCGCAGGTTCGCTGCGGGGCGAGGGATTTTTGGAAGAGACATCCTGTCCCGTCCAAAAACGACGTGCATCCATGCACGTCGCCCTTTGGGTCTTTGCCTCGCCCCTTCGCCGTGCCTTACGGAGGGGTTTAGAGCACGAGCCAGAGCAAAAAGAAAAAAGAAAAAAAGGAAAAAGCGAAAAGCGAAAAGCGAAGCTAGAGCTGCGGGCTGCGGGCTGCGGGCTGCGGGCTGCGGGCTGCGGGCTGCGGGCTGCGGGCTGCGGGCTGCGGGCTGCGGGCTGCGGGCAAAGGAAAAGTCTGAAAAGCGATGAATTAGACGGCTTCCTCAGTTGTAGCGAGCGAACGTAAAGCAAAGAAACGTCACTGGATTCCCGCTTTCGCGGGAATGACGAAATGGGCGACGCCCTGCTGTTGCTCAGATTTTGATTTTCAGCGACTTCAAAGCGAGCCGAGCACCGGAGCTGAAAACGGCCGAAGAGGCGCGCTTGTCTGAGCGAAGCGAGTTTGCGCGCCGTGCCGTTTCCAGCGAGGAGCGCAGGGCGCCGCCGCAACGCGCCGGTGAGTGTTTTCAACCCCCTCTTGGGGACAGGCGCTGGCGGTTTTGGCTACCTTTTGCCAAGACAAAAGTAGCTCGTGCGGCGAAGCCGCGCGAAAGCTCTTGCTTCAAAAAATAAACAAGCCACGCATCCAACCCATCAAGCAAGACAACTCAGGACCAAAGAAAAAGGGCGGCCTAAGCCGCCCCTCCCTCAGTCCTCATCCTCAACACTCTCATCGTGCTTCCAATACCCCGTGGACCGAATCCACTGCTTGGGCACCGCGCGATGACCCTCCAAAAACTTGCGCATCATCCGCGAGCGGCGCGATTCGCAGGCGATCCACCAGAACGCATCGCCGGCGATCTCCAGATCGTCCAGCGCGTTCTCCAGCAGTTCGCTCTTTTCCGGCGCCAGCCCATCGCGGAACAGCCACGTCACGCTGGCGTCGGCTTGGGTCGGCAGCGGCTGCTGCTCGGCCGCGTTGGCCACTTCGATCAGCACCGTGGCCTTGCGGCCGGCGGGCATCTCGCCCAGCCAGCGGCCGATGGCCGGCAGCGCGGTTTCGTCGCCGATCAGCACGTAATGATCGAAGTCGTCGGCTGGCACGAACGAGCCGCGCGGGCCGCCCATGGCGAACGCATCGCCGACCTTGGCCTGCGCCGCCCAGGTGCTGGCCGGGCCGTCACCGTGCAGGACGAAGTCGATCGCCAGCGTGCCGGCGGCGGCGTCGAACAGGCGCGGGGTGTAGTCGCGCATCGGCGAAGGCGTCTTGCCGGCCGGGTATTCCGGTCCGTTGGCGCCCAGCTTCATGGTCACGTACTCGCCATCGGGGTTGGGGAAGAACACCTTGATGTGGTCGTCCGGCGCGCCGCTGTGGAAGCCTTCCAGCTCCGGGCCGCCGACCACGATGCGGCGCATCAGCGGGGTGAGGTCGTGCACCTCCACCACCTGCAGGCGGCGGAAGACGACGGGATGCTGAAGCCTGCGGCTTTCATGTTGGGTCATGGCATGGATTCCAGGAAAACGATGGGGATAGGCGGCGTTCAAGACGCGCGCACCAGGCGGTAGCCCAACTGCGCGGCGAGCGAGCGCAGCCAGGCGCTGGTCGCGACGTCGTCGTTGGGCGAAGGAGGGGCTTGCGTGCACAGCCGCCACAAGGTGCGGCCGTGCGGGCTGGCGATGGCCACCGCCAGCTGCCGGCGTTCCAGCTCGCGCAGCAGGCGGTAGACGGTTCCGAGGCTGGCGTGCGGGCACGTGGCCTGCAGCTGGCGGTGGAGCTCGATGGCATCGCACGCGGCCGGCTGCTGCGACAGCAGGGCCAGCAGCGCGCGACGCGGTGCGGTCATGCGCAGGCCGGCGGCCTGCATCCGGTGGGCCAGGGCGGCCTCAGTCACGGCCACCGACCTTGGCGATGTCGGCGGCGGCGCGCAGCAGGATCTCGGCGACCTGCTCGCCGGTGTCGCCCTTCCACTGCTCGTGGTGGCTGGCCAGGGCGCGCTTGAGCGCGCCCATGCCCGCCCGCACCGGTGCGGGCATGCCGGCCTTCACCAGCACGCGGGCGCTGTGCTCGGTGCGCAGGCGCGCCTGGACCAACGCATCGGCGTTGTCATGGGCGAAGGCGCGGCCGGCGTCGGTCAGCGCGTGCAGGCGGCGGGCGCCGTCTTCGGTCGCGATCACCAGGCCGAGTTCCTGCAACTGGGCCAGCGCCGGATACACCGCGCCGGCCGAGGGCGCGTACTGGCCATGGAACATCTCGCCGATCAGCTGGATCAGCTCGTAGCCGTGGCGCGGCTGGGCGTCCAGCAAGGCCAGCAGCAGCAGGCGCAGGTCGCCGTGGGCCAGCACGCGCGGGGTGCGCTGGCGCTCGCCGCCATCGCGTCGCCCGCCGCCGCGACGGCCGTGGCCGCGTTCGCCCTCGGCGCGCTCGTGGCCTTCGGAGTGGTGGCGCTCGCCGTGGCCGTGATGGCCGCGGCGTTGGCCACGCAGCAGGTCCTCAGGCGCGCGCGCCGCGTCATCGCCTTCGTGCCGGCCGGCGCCTTCGGCCCGGGCCGGACGGCCGTGGCCTTCGCCGCGGTGCATGCGGCCGAAGCCGTGGAGTTCGTCGTGTCGGCCGCCGTGGCCGTGGTGTCGTGTACGTGGGTGCATGGGAATCAGAAGTCCTCGAATGAGGCACCGGGCGCGGTGGGCCGAGATGGCCTGCCTGGCGTCGACCGGCGCGCTGCCACAAGGGCGCGGCGCCTTAGGTGCCGAAAGGGCGAGGGCGCCGCGATGATGCGCGCGCAGCCCCCCGCCTGGCGACAAACGATATATCGAAGTTTTGGAAAAAGATATATCGAAATTCAACGCCAGCCCAACCGATGACACTTCTTCGTCATACGGATTCCTAACAACCATGCGGTTCTGAAACATTCCGGGACGTTTTTTCGTCAAGAAAACCGCCAGCCATCGTCTACCTCCATGGTCTTACCGACGCGCGCCCGGTCGCTGGCTTACAATCGCCGGCTCAGACACACATCAGATGCCGCGATCGCGTCGCGGCTCACAGGCGAGGAGATGGCATGAACTGGTTGAACGAGATGCTGCAGAGCGATCCAGACCCGGCAGAGACCCAGGAGTGGATCGAATCGCTCAAGGCGGTCATCGACGCCGAAGGCCCGCTGCGTGCCCATCAGCTGCTGGAAGACCTGGTCGAACTGACCCGGCGTTCCGGCGCCTACCTGCCGTTCTCGCCGACCACCGAGTACGTCAACACCATCGCCCCGGCGCTGGAAGGCAAGTCCGAGGGCGACAGCGCGATGGAGTGGAAGATCCGCTCGATCATCCGCTGGAACGCCATGGCCACCGTCGTGCGCGCCAACCGCAAGCCCGGCGACCTCGGCGGCCACATCGCCTCTTTCGCCTCGGCCGCCACGCTGTATGACGTGGGCTTCAACCACTTCTGGCGCGCCCCGTCGGAAAACCACCCCGGCGACCTGCTCTACATCCAGGGCCACAGCGCGCCGGGCATCTACGCCCGCGCCTTCCTGGAAGGCCGCATCAGCGAAAACCAGCTGGACAACTTCCGCATGGAAGTGGACGGCAAGGGCATCTCCTCCTATCCGCACCCGTGGCTGATGCCGGACTTCTGGCAGACCCCGACCGTGTCGATGGGCTTGGGCCCGCTCAGCGCCATCTACCAGGCGCAGTTCATGAAGTACCTGGAGCACCGCGGCCTGATCGAGAAGTCCGACCGCAAGGTGTGGTGCTTCATCGGCGACGGTGAATCGGACGAGCCGGAAACCCTGGGCGCCATTGCCCTGGCCGGTCGCGAAGGCCTGGACAACCTGATCTTCGTGGTCAACTGCAACCTGCAGCGCCTGGACGGCCCGGTGCGCGGCAACGGCAAGATCATCCAGGAACTGGAAGGCGTCTTCCGTGGCGGCGGCTGGAACGTCATCAAGCTGCTGTGGGGCTCGTACTGGGATCCGCTTCTTGCCCGCGACACCGACGGCGTCCTGCGCAAGCTGATGATGGAAACCGTCGACGGCGAGTACCAGAACTGCAAGGCCTTCGGTGGCGCCTACACGCGTGCGAATTTCTTCGGCAAGTACCCGGAGACCGCCGCCATGGTCGCCAACCTGTCCGACGACGACATCTGGCGCCTCAACCGCGGCGGCCACGATCCGCACAAGGTCTACGCGGCCTACGACGCAGCGGTGAAGACCAAGGGCATGCCCACCGTGATCCTGGCCAAGACGGTCAAGGGCTACGGCATGGGTTCGGCCGGTGAGTCGCTCAACCCGACCCACCAGACCAAGAAGCTGGACGACGATTCGGTCCGCCATTTCCGCGACCGCTTCAACATCCCGCTCAGCGACAAGCAGCTGGCCGAAGCCGAGCAGGTGCCGTTCTACCACCCCGGCCCGGACTCGCCGGAAGTGCAGTACCTCAAGTCGCGTCGCGAAGCCCTGGGCGGCTATCTGCCGCAGCGCCGCCAGAAGGCTGACAAGTCCTTCGTCGTGCCCGGCCTGGACAAGTACGAGCGCCTGCTGAAGTCCAGCGGCGAGCGCACCTACTCCACCACCATGGCGTTCGTGCAGACGCTCAACATCGCCCTGCGCGACAAGGAACTCGGCCCGCGCATCGTGCCGATCGTGGCCGACGAAGCCCGCACCTTCGGTATGGAAGGCCTGTTCCGCCAGATCGGCATCTATGCCCCGTTCGGCCAGAAGTACAAACCGGTCGATGCCGACCAGCTCATGTACTACCGCGAGGACCAGTCCGGCCAGGTGCTGCAGCAGGGCATCAGCGAGCCGGGCGCCATTTCGTCCTGGCTGGCCGCCGGCACCAGCTACTCGGTGTCCAACGTGCCGATGCTGCCGTTCTACATCTACTACTCGATGTTCGGCTTCCAGCGCGTGGGCGACATCGCCTGGCAGGCCGCCGACATGCGCACCCGCGGCTTCCTGCTGGGTGGCACCGCCGGCCGCACCACGTTGAACGGTGAAGGCCTGCAGCACGAGGACGGCTTCAGCCTGGTCATCGCCGGCTCCATCCCCAACGTGCGCAGCTACGACGCCACCTTTGGTTACGAAGTCACCGTCATCCTGCAGCACGGCATGAAGGCGATGATGGAAGACCAGAAGGACGAGTACTACTACCTGACCCTGATGAACGAAAACTACGCACACCCGGACATGCCGGCCGGTGCGGAGGACGGCATCATCAAGGGCATGTACCTGCTCACCGACGCTGGCAAGCCCAAGAAGGGCGAGCTGCGCGTGCAGCTGCTGGGCAGCGGCACCATCCTGCGCGAAGCCATCGCCGCGGCCGAACTGCTGGACAAGGATTTCGGCGTCACCGCCGATATCTGGTCCTGCCCCAGCTTCAACGAGCTGCGTCGCAACGGCTTCGATGTCGAGCGCTGGAACCGCATGAACCCCGAAGCCCCGCAGCGCAAGGCCTACGTGACCGAGTTGCTGGAAGGCCGCCAGGGCCCGGCCATTGCCGCCACCGACTACGTGCGCGCCTACAGCGACCAGATCCGCGCGTTCGTCCCCGGCCACTACACCGTGCTGGGCACCGACGGCTTCGGCCGCTCGGACACGCGCGCCAACCTGCGTCGCTTCTTCGAGGTGGACCGCTACTACATCGCCCACGCGGCGATCGCGGCCCTGGCGAAGGAAGGCAAGATGACCGGCAAGGACGTCGCCCGCGCGATCAAGCAGTACAAGATCGACGTGGAGAAGGTGAATCCTGACGGGGCTTGATTAAGTTTTCATTTGAAGTAAAAAGGGCAGCAACAGCTGCCCTTTTTTATGCACATGCCGCAGGACGCGTTCTTTAAAATTTCTGATCTTTATTTGGCTTATAAAAAAGCAAAGTCAGATGCCTTTTTCGAGAGTATTCATTGTGACGCAATTGCATATTCGAGATACGAAAAGAAGCTTCACTACAATCTAAAGAAGCTTCAGTCGCGGCTTAAGAAAGGTGACTGGTGTACGGATGGTGCGTGGCTAGGCCGATATTCGTACGCGCCTAAATCGATCTCCATGCCTGATTCTTGGGCTGCCTCAAATCGTCACTTTGCAACAGCAGACGCTTGCAAGGACTGGTTGAGAGATGCCAGCAGGACTGGTGAAAACGCCCGGGCTGATTTTAGATTAATAATTTCAGCGAGCGTTGACTATCAAGTGGTCAACGCATTATGGATAATCAAGGTTGGACATTTGTACGAACAAGTTCTTGATAAGAACTTGAGTTATGGGAATAGGCTGCGCCGTAAAAATCCAGCGTGGTGGAGTCCTGAAGAAGTGGGCGAAATAAATAGGGACTCGCTCGGATTGTTTATGCCTTACTTCAGTGCATATCAAGCATGGAGAGAAGTAGGCCTAACGGCAATGAGACGGTCTATTGTTGCTGGCGATTCAATAATTGCTGCAACGATGGATGCAAAACGCTTCTACCACAATGTTTCGCCAAACTTCATCGTGAATGAAGCCTTCCTTGAGAGGCTTGGCATCAAGCTATCCAATGTGCAATTGGAATTCACCTCTCAGCTTCTTACAAGCATAAATTTGTGGTACTCGGGAACTCCTGATGCAAATGATCGGCCGGAAGGCGCTTTGCCAGTTGGCTTGGCTTGTTCAAAAATAATATCTAACGTCGCACTTGCTGAATTTGATAAAAAATTAAATCGTCAACAAGGGCTTGTTTACTACGGGAGATATGTCGATGATATTTTTATCGTTGTTAATAACCCTGGGGGGATTGACTCAAGTTCAGATTTTTTTGGCTGGCTCGCCTCAAGTGCTGGTGGAGATGTTAGATACGTTTCAGAGGGGCCTGGCGCCGGATCAACCTTCTTTGAGCCAGCATATCTGCGTGATAGCAAGGTCGAATTCTCCCAGGAAAAGCAGAAGGTTTTTCTCATTTCAGGGGCACATGGACTTGATCTGATAGATCAAATAGAGCAGCAGATAAAGAAAAAGAGCAGCGAGTACAGGATGCTGCCGGAGCTTCCTTCGAGCGCTGGAAAGATGCTTGACAGGGCTTTAATAGCTTCTCCGGATGCGACTCTGGAAACAGATGCGCTTCGGAAGGCAGAAGCGGTGTCGGTTCGTAGATTGGGCTTCGCCATGCTTCTTAGTGACGTGGAGGCATACACCCGCGATCTAGATCCGGGCGCTTGGATTGAGGTAAGGGAGAGTTTTTATTCAATGGTCTCTCGGCACGTCATTACGCCTAAAGGAATATTTGATTATTTTTCCTACATCGTGAGAGTTGTAGGGGTCATGGTCGCGTGTCGTGACTTTTCTTCTTTATCCAGATTTTTATCCAGATTCCAAGATGTATGTAATATTGTCGAGAGAACTGCAGGCCTCTCGGAGTCTGAAAAATTTTTCTTGTGCAAATCCCTTTATGCAAAGAATTTTTATCAGGTTGCAATGCAAGCCTCTACAGTAAAAGGATTTAGGCACACCATTGGTTTCGTAAATGGACTAAAAAAGATTAAGGAAATTTCTAGGATTCAGATGCAGCGGCTTTCAGCGGATTCACTTCGGGATCTCGCGATGGATCTTTTGATGGCAGATCTTGGAAGGAGGCCGTACAAGGAATACTGGATTTCTTCAACAAAATCTTCCGATTATCCGGTGCCGAAGATTCCAAAGGACAGGTCTATTCAGAGGGAGCTCCGATTGGCAGGAGTCAGACGGTTCAGGAGGTTGGTTGATAAGCAGCTTCCTACACCTCATTGGCCTGCAATCGCATTTCCTACCCGGCCTTTAACTGTCCCAGAGATCAGTGCCGTAGCTCCGAAGTTGCTCGGTAAGAAATTTCAACTGCAGCGCGCAATTTTCTCTTTGAGGGGAGCGCGCACTATGCACTCAACGGCGCCATCGTATGATGACGATAATAATCAACCAAATCAGCCTATTTTACATGTCCCGTCATCTGTAAAAGATCGAGTTCGTGTCGGGCTAGTAAGCTTTTTGACTGAGGACGGCGACTGGGTAAATGCCTTCAATGGATCGCCTAATAAATCTGCGGCCCGTTACAAAAGGTTTAATTCGCTCATAAATGCTCTTTTGAGAGCAGAGTCGCGAATCGACTACATCATATTCCCAGAGGCGTCTGTCCCTCGTAGATGGGCCTTTAGTGTTGCTGCCAAACTGGCGCGGCACGGGATATCATTTATGGCGGGAATGGAAAATAACTCCTCCTCGAAATTTTTTAAGAATGAAGCTCTGATTTCGCTGTCAACCCGTTGGCCTGGATATGCCACTAGTGTTGCCTATATCCAGCCTAAATTGATGCCGGCTCATTCAGAGTCCGCGCAGCTAAAGAAGGTTGGGAGAATAATGAAGAAGCCGAGTGCGAGAGCGGGGCGACCCATATATCGCCACGGGGATCATTTTTTTGGGGTTGTTATTTGCAGCGATTTGACAAATATCGATAACCGACGGCATTTTAGAGGGCAGGTAGATTCGTTGTTTGTTTTGGAATGGAACAAGGATATCGAAAGTTTTTCCTCTCTCGTGGAGGCGGCCTCGCAGGATCTGCATGCCTACGTAGTGCAAGTAAATAGCCGTCAATATGGGGACAGTCGAACTAGGTATCCCGGAAAGGAGGGGTACTCAAGAGACGTGGTCAGAATTAAAGGCGGAGATGATGACTACTTCGTGGTCGCTCCACTAGATATTCTCGCAATCAAGCGGTTTCATGCTTCAGGGGGTAAAAGAAAAGATCTTTTTAAGCCGCTTCCTATAGGCTTCAAAATATCTGCTGCCAGAAAATTGGCAGCCGCCAATAAGAAGAAATGAAGCCGGAGCAACAAAGCCCGGAATGAGTACCCCGATGGGTCGATGGCATCTGGTGAGAAGCGTCGATAGGCCTCAGCGCGCGCGTCAGTAGCGGCGATTGCCAGATTTCGCGTTTGGGGTTGCACTAATACGCTGGCATGCCGGAGTCCATTCCAGGAATAGGAAAAAGCACGCTGGCGCTGGTTTTGAAGCTGGTAGGCGGGACCACTTGCGCTTACCTTTGTCGCCATGAACGCCCCTGCATCGTCCTCGCATCCTCCGCTGTCCAAGACCACGTTGCTTTCGATCGTCGAAGCGCTGGAAGCACGCTTCGATGCTGCTGCTTGGGCCGCGCTCGGGGTCGAGCTGGACATCCCCGCGCTGGGTGATCCCGAGATGGGCTTCCAGACGGCGCTGCGTCACGGTGATGACGACTTTGGCTATCAGGTCGCGCAGTTCGTCACCCTGCTGGAAAGCGACCATCGCGCCGCGCTGCGTGCGCTTGCAGGGCGCCCGGCGCTTGGCGACTGGCTGCAGCAACATGCGCCCAATGCGGCGCGGGAGTTGGCCCTTGGCGAGCAGGTTGTGCAGCCGGAACCCGCACGGCCATCGGCCGGCGAAATTGCACGCGGCACGCCAAACGAGGCTGGCCACACGTCGAACCCGCCCGTCACCGCGAGTCCCTTGGGCGTTGCCCGCGCAGCGTTGCGCCGTGACCTGCTTGCAGCATGTGCGAAGGCAGGCCTGACAATGACGGCCAATGCCTCCACCGGCATGCTGTTCAACGCCATCAGGAGCGTGCATCCGGCGCTGGTCACGCTTGCGCAGGACGCACCGCAGATGGATCTCGTGCTGGGTTCGCTTGCGCTTGCGGTCACGGCGATCGACGCGTTGTCGAACCTGCCGAGCGCGCAGGCTGCCCATGCGCCACTGGGCGAGTCTGAAGTAGCACTCATGACTGAGGTGATGCACGCGCTGTCCGGCTACGTCCAGGCGCGGCTGTAGCAAGCGCAGGCGCCGCACTCCCGGAGAAGGCCGGGATAGAGGAGAAGTGCGCGTTGCCCTGCTCTGTTAGTTGGCTTTTGTCCTTGCAGCGTCACGACAACGGCAACATGCTATTGCCCTCTTTTCCCGAGCTTGAGCGTGGCCCCGATGTCTGAAGAAGTCCTGGAAACCGGTGGCGACAGCGACGTCTACAAGACCTTGCTCGAATCGACCCGGGCGATCCCGTGGCGGATCGATTGGCAGAGCATGTCCTTCAGCTACATCGGGCCGCAGATCGAGGCGCTGCTGGGCTGGTCACAGGACAGCTGGGCCGGCATCAACGACTGGGTCGAGCGCATGCATCCGGATGACCGCGATTACGTGGTCAACTTTTGCGTGTCGCAGTCCAAGGCCGGCGTGGACCACGAGGCCGACTACCGCGCGCTGACCAAGGACGGCGAGTACGTCTGGATCCGCGACGTGGTGCACGTGGTGCGCAAGAACGGCGAGGTCGAGGCGCTGGTCGGTTTCATGTTCGACATCAGCGAGCGCAAGAAGACCGAGGACCACCTGATCCGCCTGCAGAAGCAGCTGGAGGAACTGTCCTACCAGGATGGCCTGACCGGCATCGCCAACCGCCGCATGTTCGACACGGTGCTGGAGCGCGAGTGGGCCGCCGCGCAGCAGGACCAGACGCCGCTGTCGCTGCTGATGATGGATATCGATGCCTTCAAGCAGTACAACGACCACTACGGCCACATCAAGGGCGACGAGGCGCTGCGCCTTGTGGCCAGCACGCTGGCCCAGGCCGCCAACAATCCGCGCGATTTCGTGGCGCGCATCGGCGGCGAAGAGTTCATCTGGCTGCTGCCGGAGAGCACCGCCGCCAAGGCGCGCCAGGTCGCGGAGAAATGCATGCAGCTGGTGCGCCAGCAGCAGATCGCGCACGAGCGCTCCGGCGTGTCGCCGCTGCTGACCTTGAGCGTCGGCGTCGGCACCATCACGCCCAGCGCGGACGCGCCGGCGTTGGCCTTCATCGAAAGCGTAGATGCGCTGCTGTACCAGGCCAAGCGCAACGGCCGGAATCGCGCCGAGTCCGGCGCGTTCTGAGTCGTTGCGCGCGGGCGTGTCCGGCGCGGCCTACTCGATCGGCCACGCTTCCAGCGTGCGGATCACGGCTTCACCGTCCATCGCATTCGCGCTCCACGTGAGCGCGCCGCCACCGCGGAAGAAGCGGTCGGTGATGACGCGGGTGCCATCGGCGGCGTACAGCTCCACGATGGAGCGGTCCACCAGCAGGCGCAGCGTGATCGGGCCATCGCCCGGCGGCAGCGTAGCGATATTGCGGTCGGGGAAAGCATCGTGGAAGTGCGGGCCGGCGCGGGTGCGATCGATGAAGACTTCGCGCGTGGCCGGGGTATAGCCGATCAGCAGCGCGTAGCCCTGCGCATCGGTCAGGGTCAGCGCGACCTGCGACGCTTTCAGCGGATCGAAGGTCACCAGCATGTCGAGGCTGTCGCCCAGCTTCAGTGGCGTGGGTGTCTCGCTCAGGCGCACATCGCGCAGTTGCGTGGGCGTGCCGCGATGCGCCTCCAGCTCGCGCACCGGCGCCTGCGCCAGCCGCCAGTCGCTGCCTTCGCGGCGCAGGGCGAGCGTGCGCGGCACGGTCATCAACCCGCGCGCCGGATAGGTGGGGATGGCGTGGGCGTAGCGCAGGTCGGTGGCCCAGCCGATCCAGATGCGGCGGCCATCGGGCATCTCGCTCCACGATTGCGCGGCGTAGAAGTCAGCGCCCAGGTCCTGCCAGTGCGGCGCGTCGTCCCAGCCCGGTTCCAGGGTGAAGGTCTTGCCGTCGAACGCCCCGACGAAATACTGCCCGCCCGAGCCACCATCCGGGCCCTTGTCGCCCTGGCTGACCATCAGCACCCAGCGCGTCTCGCCGGGCTTGCCGCCTTGCACCGGCAGTTCGAACAGATCCGGGCATTCCCAGTTGATGCTCTGCGCCGAGGGCGTCCGGCCGAAGTCACTCTCGTGCGTCCAGTGCTTGAGGTCGGGCGAGGAATAGATCGCCGCCTTCTTCTCCGCCGCCTTGACCGCCACCATCACCCAGCGCCGCGTGCCGGCATGCCAGAACACCTTGGGGTCGCGGAACTCGGTCGAGCCGATGTCCAGCACCTTGCCGAAGCGGGTGAAGCTGCGGCCGCGATCGTTGCTGTAGGCCAGGTACTGCGACTGGTTCTTCGTCTTGGGGTCGAAGCCGGTATAGACCGCCACCATCGCCGGCTTGCCGTCGCGGTTGAAGCCGGCGGTGTTCTTCCAGTCGATCACCGCGCTGCCGGAGAAGGCCATCACCTCGGTCTCGGGGATGGCAATGGGCAGGTGCTGCCAGGTCACCAGGTCACGGCTGACCGCGTGCCCCCAGCTCATGTGCCCCCAGCGGTCGCCATGCGGGTTGTACTGGTAGAACAGGTGGTACTCGCCGTCGTAATAGACCAGCCCGTTGGGGTCGTTCATCCAGTTGCGCGCGGGCGCAAAGTGGAAGCCGGGCCTGGGATCGGCCGCCGGCGATTGCGCCGCGGCGGGCAGGGCAGGCAACAGCGCAAGCAAGGCCAGGATCAACACACGCATCGCATTCCCCTCCCAGGGCGTCATCGCGGCTCGATATTCGTCCGACAATACGACAGATGCGGATTCGGCGGGCGCGGGGCCGCCACGGCGCCACGTGTCGAATCCAGCGCCGCCCATTCGTCATGTGGGCAATCCCCGACGCGAGAGGCGTGCCCGCATGGCCAAGTACCTGATCTCCTTCCCCAGCGCGGCGATGGTGGTGCCGGAGGATGAATTCGAGACCGTCGTCCGCGAATCGCACGCGGTCATCGAGGAGGCGAAGGCCGCCGGCGTGTATGTCTTCGGCGGCGGCATTGATGAAGCGGTGCCGCCGGTGCTGGTGGTCGGCGATGGCACGTGGACCGAAGGCGGTTACACCTGGGGCCCACGTTGGATGGCGGTTTTGCCGTGCTGGAAGTGCCCACGCGCGCGGGCGCCATCGCCTGGGCCGCACGCATCGCTGCCGCTTGCCGCTGCGCGCAGGAGTTGCGGGTCTTCATGTTCGATCCGGCGTCCTGAGCGAGGGCGTGGCGCGAAGAAGAGTCAGCGCCGCGCGTATCTCATCGCGCTGACGCGGCTCAAAGCGCGAAGCGTTCGATCGCCAGCGCGACGCCGTCTTCCTGGTTGCTGGCGGTCTCAAAGCGCGCGGCGGCTTTCACTGCCGGGATCGCATTGCCCATCGCCACGCTGGCGCCAGCGTAGGCGAGCATGGTCAGGTCGTTCTCGTGGTCGCCGATGGCCATGATCTGTTCCGGCGCCAGGCCAAGCCGGCCGGCGAGTTGCTGCAGCATCGGCCCCTTGCCGGCGTCCTTGTGGAAGATCTCCAGGAAGAACGGCGCGCTCTTCAGCACGCCATAACGCTCGGTCAGCGAGGCGGGCAGTTGCGGGATGATCGCGTCCAGCGTCTCGGGCGCGTCGATCATCATCAGCTTGCGGAAGCGCAAGGCGCGATCCATCTCCGCCACCGTGCGATAGCGCAGCGGCGCGTGGGACAGATACGCATCCAGCACCGTGTACGGGCTGATGTCCGCGTTGGCGGTGTAGATGCCGTGGCCGTCGATGGCCTGGAAATGCACGCCCAACCCGCGCGCCAGCTGTTCGCAATCCAGGTAATCGTCGAAGCCCAGCGAGAACTCGGCGATCACCGTGCCATCGCCCACCGTCTGCATCACCGTGCCGTTGAAGCAGATGCAGTAATCGTCTTCCCCGTCGATGCCCAGCTCGCGCAGGTAGCGATGCGCGCCGGAAAACGGCCGGCCGGTCGCCAGCACCACGCGGATGCCCTTGGCGCGCGCAGCGGCGATGGCATTGCGCACGCGCGGGGTGATTTCGTGGGCGGGATTGAGCAGCGTGCCATCCATATCGATGGCGATCAGTTGGATCACGACAAGCAGCCTGAACGCGGCGGCACAGGATAGCGCGCGCGACGCATCGCCACGGTGGCCACGCAGGCGGCGCGCGACCTGCGGAACGCAGCGTGCCGACAGGCGCTGCCATCCCGTGCGCGGGATGGACTCTCCCCGATTTCCCGTCTTATGCGCGGCCCGCTTGTGCCCCATTGAGGAAGCACACGCCGCCACGGCATCGCCGCGGCGCGTGTCCCTCTCTCTTCATCAGGAATTCGTCATGAGCAAGCTTGCAGGTAAGGTCGCCATCGTCACCGGCGCGTCCAAGGGCATCGGCGCGGGCATCGCGCAGGCACTGGCCGCCGAAGGCGCGTCGATCGTCGTCAACTACGCGTCCAGCCGCAGCGGCGCCGATGCGGTGGTGACACGCATCACCCAGGCCGGCGGCCAGGCCATCGCGGTGCAGGCCGATGTCTCCCAGCCCGAACAGGCGCAGGCGCTGGTGGCCGCGGCGGTGGAACGCTTCGGCAAGCTCGACATCCTGGTCAACAACTCCGGCGTGTATGAAGTGGCGCCGCTGGAACAGATCACGCCGGCGCACTTCCATCGCCAGTTCGACATCAACGTGCTCGGCCCGCTGCAGGTCACCCAGGCCGCATCGCCGCATCTGGGCGAAGGCGCCAGCGTCATCAACATCGGCTCGATCGTCAGCCGGGTCACGCCGCCGGGCATGGCGGTCTATTCGGCCACCAAGGGCGCGCTGGACGCCATCACCGGCTCACTCTCGCGTGAGCTGGGCCCGCGCGGCATCCGCGTCAACAGCATCAACCCCGGCATGGTCGATACCGAGGGCGCGCAGACGGCGGGCTTCATCGGTTCGGACTTCCAGTCGCAGATCGTCGCGCAGACCCCATTGGGCCGCATCGGCGTGCCGAGCGACATCGCCTCGATCGCGGTATTCCTGGCCTCCGATGACGCCGGCTGGCTCACCGGCGAGCTGCTCAAGGCCGGCGGCGGCAACCGCTAAGCGCGACAGGTCAGGTTCCGTGCGCGGTTTGCGGAGCCTGACCGGAATGCCGGGCGATGCGCGTCCGTTCCTATGCCATTGGTTGGTGCAGACCGCACGACCCGAGGCGCTATAGTGCGGCGCGCATGGCGGGCACCGGCCCGTCCCGGATCAAGGAGAGCTGGCATGGGTCTGATACAGGCAGTGGCAGGGGCGGTCGGCGGCGTGCTCGCCGACCAGTGGAAGGATTTCTACACCGTGCCGGCCGGCCTGCCGTCCACGGCGGCGGTGTTCGCCGCGGTGCCACAGGGCACCAACGCCGGGCGGGGGTCAAACACGCACGGTTCGTCCAACATCATCAGCAACGGGTCGAAGATCGTCGTGCCCGAGGGCTACGGCCTGCTGCTGTTCCAGGACGGCAAGATCACCGGTTTTGTCGCCGAGCCGGGCGGCTACGAGTGGCGCTCGGACGATCCCAATTCCAAGTCGATCTACGCCGGCGACGGCTTGCTGGCCTCGCTGGTGACGCAGAGCTGGGAGCGCTTCAAGTTCGGCGGCCAGCCGGGATCGCAGCAGGCGGCATACTTCGTCTCGTTGAAGGAACTGCCGGACAACCGCTTCGGCACCCAGTCGGAAATCTACTGGGACGATGGCTTCCTCAACACGCAGGTCGGCGCGGTCACGCGGGGCTCGTACACCCTGAAGATCATCGACCCGATCCTGTTCGTGAAGAATTTCGTGCCGGCCGCGTATTTGCAGCCGGGCCAGGTGTTCGACTTCACCGACCTGGACAACGCCGCGGCCACGCAGCTGTTCAACGAAGTGGTGGGCTCGCTGGCGCCGGCTTTCAGCCTGTATTCCAACGATCCATCCAAGGGCAACCGCATCACCAAGCTGCAGCAGGATTCTCTGGGCTTCGCCAAGAGCCTGTCCGAGGCGGTGGAAGCGGGCTACCAGTGGAAGTCCGATCGCGGCCTGGCCATCGTCAAGACCGCGATCGTCTCGATCGAGTACGACGCCAACACGCGCGAGCTACTCAAGACCGTGCAGCGCGCCGATGCGCTGTCCGGGTCGCGCGGCAATTCCAACCTGCAGGCCAGCGTGGCCCAGGGCATGCAGTCGGCCGGCGAACACAGCGGCGCGGCCGGCCTGGTCGGGCTGGGCATGGCCTCGGGCATGGCCGGCGGGATCGGCAGCCTGCAGCAGCCGGCCACGCCGGCTGCGCCGGCCGCCGACGATGCGATCGCCAAGTTGAAGAAGGCCAAGGAAATGCTGGACCTGGGCCTGATCACGCAGGCCGATTACGATGCGGCCAAGGCCAGGGCGCTGGGCTTGTAAGCGCAGGTCCGCGCCATGACCACCGCGAAGGACCCGCCGCCGCTGCCTCCGCCGTTGCCGCCGCGCGTCAGCGGCCCCGGCTCGCCGCGGGACGTGCCGCCGTTGCCCGGCGAGCTGGGCGTCGATCCGTCCACGCTGCCGCCGCCGATCCGCGACGAACTGCAGGCGCCCGATCCGCTGGCCATCGACACGGCCAGCGATGAACTGAAGGACGGCCTCAACCGCTGCCCGAAGTGCGGCTCGACCGACATCCGCCAGCGCGCCGGCACCGACGTGCTGGTGTGCCTGTATTGCAGGCACGAATGGCACGGCGAACGCGTGGAAGAGGCGTTCGGTTTCGGCGAAGGCATCGACCAGCTCAGCGGCACGGTGATCGCCTCGGGTGCGCGCGACATCGATGCCGATGCGGCGGCGCTGATGACGTTCAAGTGCGGCGGCTGCGGTGCCGAGGTGACGGTCAACACCAACAGCGCGATGACCGCGCGCTGCCACTGGTGCCGGCATGTGTTCGGCATCAACGAGCAGGTGCCCAACGGCGCGGTGCCCGATGCGGTGCTGCCGTTCCACATCAAGAAGGCCGATGCGGTGGCGCGCATCCGCCAGTTCGTCGGCAAGCGCCAGCTGTTCGCGCTCAAGGCGTTCAAGGAGCAGTTCACGCCGGACAACGTGGTCGGTGTCTACATGCCGTACATGATCGTGGACGGCAAAGTCAGCGCCGATGTGACGGGGCGCGGCGAGATCAAGACGCGTCAGTACACGCGCGGCAGCGGCAACGACAAGAAGACCTATTACGACGCCGACGTGTACCGCGTCGAGCGGCACGTGGATTTCACCGTGGACGACCTGCCGCTGGAATCCTCGGCCGCGCGCGGCAACCTGGATACGCGCGCCAACACCAACAACATCATCAACACGATCCTGCCGTTCGACACCAAGAACGCGGTGAAGTGGAACGCGTCCTACCTGTCCGGCTTCACCTCGGAAAAGCGCGACCGCGACGTGGAACAGCTGCGCCCGCGCCTGGAAGACCAGTTGCTGTCGATCGCGCGCGCGCAGGTGGAGTCCTCGGTGCGCCGCTACGACCGCGGCGTGCGCTGGGAGCAGGAGGGCATCGCCGTGCACGGCACGCGCTGGGTGGCGATGTACCTGCCGGTGTGGCTGTATTCCTACCACCAGCCCGGCCGCAACGGCGGCCTGCTGCACTACATCGCGGTCAACGGCCGCACCGGAGAGACCATGGGCAGCGTGCCCATCCAGCAATGGAAGCTGCTCACCACGGCGTTGACCGTCGGCACGATCCTGGAAGGGATCGCGCTGTGGATCCTGGCGCACACCGCATGAGCGACGACGGCGGACTCTGGCTGCTGGCCCTGGGCCCCACCGGCGGCGCGGCGTTGTACTGGGCGCTGTATCGCTTCTATCGCAACACCGACAAGTCGCACGCCTTCGAGCGCGAGACCGAGGTGGCGGCCCAACCGATCACCGGGTCCGATGCACGCATCGACACGATCACCGGCACGCGCCAGACCCGCATCGACGGCGACAACGTCGGCGCGTATCGCACGCGCGTGCAGCGCGTGGATCGGGATGCGGGCTCTGGCTGAGCCCTGCATTGCGGCGTGTCGCGCCAGATCGAGGTTGATCGCGCGCCGAGCGAGATCGCAGCAAGGCGATCGCGCGGTTAGCGCTGCGTCGCGGCGCGCAGGGCCTGCGCCAACTGCTCGATCGAATACGGCTTCTTCAACACTTCGAAGCCGTGGCCGGCGTCCTTGGCCAGCAGGTCGCTGTAGCCGCTGGTCAGCAGGACCGGCAGGCCGGGATGGTGCTGGCGGATGTGGCGGCCCAGTTCCAGGCCGTTGATGCCGGGCATGACCACGTCGCTGAAGACTGCATCGAAGCGCGCGCCGCGTTCGCCCAGCATGTGGACGGCCTGCTCGCCGGTGTGGGCCAGCACGACCGCATAGCCCAGCTCGGACAGGGCCGAGGTGACGAACTCGGCGACGCTGGCGTTGTCCTCCACGATCAGCAGCCGCGTCTGCCCGGAATCGCGTGCGACCACCGGGGTGACCGGTGCTTCGCTCTTCGCGATCTCGCGATCCACGCACGGCAGGTACAGCGTGAATGCCGTGCCTTCGCCGACCGGGCTGCTGACCGCGATGTCGCCATGCGATTGCTTGACGAAGCCGAACACCTGGCTCAGGCCCAGGCCCGTGCCTTCGCCCACGCCCTTGGTGGTGAAGAACGGCTCGAAGATGCGCTCCATATGCTCGACCGCGACGCCGTGGCCCTGGTCGCGCACGGTAATGGCGACGTAGTCGCCGATGCGCGTCGGATGGTTGCGCAGTGGCGGGATCTGCGTGACCCGCTGCACGGTGATCGACAGCGCGCCGGCGCCCTTCATCGCATCGCGCGCATTCGCCGCCAGGTTGATGATGGCCGTATCCAGTTGGTTGCGGTCGATCAACACCGAGATCGGCGCGTCGGGCACTTCGACCGTCACCGCGATCCGCGACCCGGCCAGGGTGCGCACGATGTCGGCCAGCTCGCGCATGCTGGCGCCCAGGTCGAACACTTCCGGGGTCAGCGTCTGCCGGCGCGAGAATGCGAGCAGCTGGTTGGTCAGCTTGGCCGCGCGCTGGGCGGCGCCGCCGATCGCCTCGACGAAGCGCGTACGCTTTTCAGCCGGCAGATCGTCGCGGCGCAGCAGTTCGACCGAACCGGTGATGACCTGCAGCAGGTTGTTGAAGTCGTGCGCAACGCCGCCGGTGAGTTGGCCGATGGCTTCCAGCTTCTGCGCCTGGCGCAGCTGCTCGCGAGCGTTCATCAGCTGGCGCTGCGCCTCGCGCGCCTGGTCGGACATGGCGACGCGGTAGCTGGCGTGCTCCAGCTCGCTGAGCACGCGCTCGGTCTGTTCGCTGGCCACGCAGAACAGCGCGGCGACCTGGTTGTCGTCGCCGCGCACCGGCGAGTAGGAAAACGTCCAGAAGGTGCGCTTCATGTTGCCGTCGCGGTCCATCAGCAACGGCAGGTCGGTGAAGCGCGAGGCCTCGCCGTTGAAGCCCTTGGCGATCGCCGCGCTGACATCGTCCCAGACATCGCGCCACACCACGTCCAATCGCTCGCCCATGGCGCCAGTCAGCTTGTTGCCCAGCATCGGCAGGTAGGCATCGTTGAAGAAGAACCGCATCTGCGGCCCCCAGGCGAACCACATCGGTTCGGGCGATTCCAGGATGAAGGTCAACAGCCGCTTGAAGCCGGCCGGCCACTGCGCGCGCGCGCCCAGCGGCGAGGTTTCCCAATCCGCGTCGCGCACCAGGCGGTGGGCCTGGCTGTCCGGCGCCGCGGTGGGCAGGGAAACGCTGGAAGACATGGATGGCGCCTGTGCGGGTCAGCAAACCGCGACTATTCCAGCACGCGGGTTGTGGCGGTGTCTGCAAGCGCGGATGCTGCACCCGCAAGGCGGCTGGCGAAGGCGTTGCCCGCGTTGCCGGAGGCGACGGGCACGCTGCACTGCAGCGTGGGTCGCGCAGGTCCGTCTGGTTTCTAGAAGCGCGCGCCCGGTGGCAGATAGCGCCACTGCCCCGGCGCCAGCTTGCCCAGCGAGACGCTGCCGATGCGCAGGCGACGCAGGCTGATCACGCGCAGGCCGACCTGTTCGCACATGGACTGCAGCTGGCCGGGCTGGACGTGCTTGATCGCAAAACGCAGGTGCTCCTCGTTCTGCCAGCTGACCTTGCACGGTGGCAGCATCCGCTGCTGGTACTTCAAGCCATCGGCCAGGCGCGCCATGCCGTAGGGCAGCAGCTCGCCCTCGACTTCGACCACGTATTCCTGCTCGATGGTGTTGGCGTCTTCGGTCAAGCGGCGGATGACGCGGCCGTCCTGGCTCAGTGCCAGCAGGCCGCTGGCGGCCGCTTCCAGCGGCATGAGCGGATTGAGGCGACGCAGGTGGCGCTTGAGCAGGCGGATCTCGCTCGTGTCCAGCGCGCTGCGCGTGTCCGGCGACGCCAGGGCGATCGCGGCCTCGACGGTCATGTCCGCCGGCTTGTGCAGCAGCAGCGTGGCCGGCGCGATCTCGCCCAGCTGTGCCTCGGGCGACAGCGTCACCTGCGCCGGCGTCACCGCGGCCTGCGGTTCCTCGACCACCACGCCGTCCACGCTGACCCAGCCGCCCTCGATGTACTGCTGCGCATCGCGGCGCGAGCAGTTGGCCAGCGCGGCGACGCATTTATCCAGGCGGATGGGATCGGACATCAGGACACTCGAATCGAAAGAAGGAAGGCGCAAAACGGCGCGCGGCGACTTACCAGTCGGTCGGCGCGTAGTCCTTGAGGAACTGGCCCCAGACGTGCTCGCCGGTGTTGAAGCCGTGGATGATCGGATCGACGATGCGCGCGGCGCCGTCGACGATGTCCAGCGGCGGGTGGAAGCGCTCTTCCAGCACCTTCTTGGCCGCGATCTCCGCCGGATCCTCGTCGGTCACCCAGCCGGTGTCGACCGAGTTCATGTGGATGCCGTCGTTCTGGTAATCGGCCGCCGAGGTGCGCGTCATCATGTTCAACGCGGCCTTGGCCATGTTGGTGTGCGGATGCCGGGTGGTCTTGAAGTTGCGGTAGAACTGCCCCTCCATCGCCGAGACGTTGACGATGTGCTTGTCGCGCTCGGGCGTGGCCAGCATCAGCGGCTTGAGCCGCGCGTTGATGATGAAGGGCGCGATGGCGTTGACCAGCTGCGTCTCCAGCAGTTCCACCGACGGCACCTCGGCCATCAGCAGGCGCCAGGAATTGCGCCCGCGCAGATCGATCTGCTGCAGGTCCTGATCCAGGCGGCCTTCGGGGAACAGATGCTGCTGGCCCAGCAGCTCATCGGCCAAGAGCGGCACCTGCGACAGCTCGGCGGCACGCACCAGGCCATCGGCGCTGCTGAGGCTGTTGCCCTGCGCCACTGGCAGCGTGCCGTCGGCGACGCCCGGCAGCAGGTCGACACTGCGCAGGCCTTCGTAATTGCCGATCAGCTTGCGCACGGTCTCGGGCAAGTCATGCAGCGCGGCGGTCTCGCCGGCCATCATGTGTGCGTAGAACTGCGGCGGGCGGCGCACGGTCTGGCAGGCGTTGTTGATGATGAAGTCCAGGCGCGTGCGCGTGGCCAGCAGCTCGTTGCAGAAGGCCTCGACGCTGGGCGTGTGGCGCAGGTCCAGGCCGTAGACCTGCAAGCGATGGCCCCACTCGCCGAAGTCGGGTTCTTCCGCATAGCGCGCGGCCGAGTCGCGCGGAAAGCGCGTGGTGACGATCAGCTCGGCGCCGGCGCGCAGCAGCTTCAGGCCGGCCTGGTAACCGATCTTGACCCGGCCGCCGGTCAGCAGCGCCACGCGGCCGGTGAGGTCGGCGGTCTCGGTGCGCTTGAAGTAGTTCAGCTGCGCGCAGGCCGGGCACATCTGGTCGTAGAAGTGATGCAGCTGGGTGAACTTCTGCTTGCACACGTAGCAGTGGCGCAGCTCGGGCGAGTGCAACGGTGCTTCCACGGCCGCGGCGCCTTCGCCATTGGAGGCGTCATGCAGGCCGGCGGCGTGCGGCGGGAAGTAGTTGGGCGTGCTGAACACCGGCTTGCGGCGCAGGGTGCGGATGCCGGTTTGCTCCAGCAGTGCTTCGGCCTTGCGCACCTTTTCCTGGTGCTGCTGCTTGGCGCGCTGCTTGAGCATCGCCCGGCGCGCTTTCGGCTCGGGGTGATAGACCTTGGCGATCACCTGGTGCAGGCGCGCGCGGTCGGCGTCGGGCAGCGTGTCCAGCACGCTGCGGTCGGCGTCGATGGCCTCCAGCAGGTCCAGCGCGGCGCGCAGGCGGTCGGTCAGGGGCAGGTCGTCGGCGGCAGGGGGCGAGGCGGTGTTCAAGGCAGATCCGGGATGGGCGGCGGCCGCCCATGCAGAGGCGGCGGGCGGGCAAAGGCGGTAGGCGTGGACGGCGGGGCGGTGATCGCGGCGGCGCGGGATCACGCTGGAACGGGCCGGGACGTCCCTGGCCGGGCGCCATCTTCGCCGATCCGGGGGCAGTGGCGCCAATGCCGGGCCGTTCATCTGCGGCGCAGGGCGCGTCATGGGAGGGCATCGGCCATGGAAAAAGCAGGCCTTGCGGCCTGCTCGCTGGGATATTGCGGTGGCGCGGCGGCTTACTTGATCTGGGTCCAGGCCACGCCATCGGTGCCGTGCTTGCGGCCTTCGCAGGGGTCTTCGACCACGTGCGCGGTCAGGATTTTGCCAGTCTTGACCCACGCGTAGCGGCCGGGCTTGCCCTTGCAGTCCTCGCCATCCTTGGTAATGGCAGCGCCTTCCCAGGTATCGACCACGGTGAACTCCTTGGCGGTGTGGGTGTAGGTGCCCTTGACCCAGTCCTCGCCCTTGGGCGTGGTGCCGACGAAGGTGCCATCGGCGTTGAACACCACGATGTTCGGTCCGCTCTGGTAGCTGCCGATCGGAAACGCGGGGGCTTTGGTGTCGGCGGCGTGGGCGCTGGCGATGGCCAGCACGGCCGTGACCAGGATGACGCTGACGCGATGCATCGTGTTCATGTGCAGCTCCTTGTGTATGGCGGGAAACGGCAACCGCCGGCCCTCGCTTTGCGGACGCGGGAAGGCGCGCGCAGCGGCCACGCCGCGCTGACCCGTGATGGGGTTTGCCGATACGATCGCGGCGATGAAGACACCTTCCGAAACGCCGCTCGACCGCCCCGCCTGGCATGCCCTGAACTCGGTGCACCTGCCGCTGTCCGTGGGCGATGCACGGGCCCGCCGCTACGACCCGCAGGTCAATCGCTTCGCCTCGGCGCGCGACGGCGCCCCCGACGCACAGATCGCACTGGCCGCGCTGGTGCAGCCGGGCGAACAGGTCTACGTGCTGCAGGTGCCTGACATTGCGGTGCCCGAAGGCCTGGTCGCGGTGCGTCGCGCGCTGGGCGTGCAGTTGGTCGCGCAGGCGCCGGTCGCGCCGCCGGAGTCACGCGCGTACCGCATTGTCGCGCTGGGCCCGGACGACGCGGTCGACATGCTGGCGCTGGCGACGCTGACCGAGCCGGGGCCGTTCCTGTCGCAGACCCATCGCATGGGCCAGTTCGTCGGTGTGCGGGTGGATGGGCGGCTGGCGGCGATGGCGGGCGAGCGGTTCCGCTTCCCCGGCTATACCGAAGTCAGCGGGGTGTGCACGCATCCCGATTTCCGCGGACATGGCCTCGCCAAGCAGCTATCGCGGCACGTGGCCGCGGCGATTGCCGCGCGCGGCGAGACCGCGTTCCTGCATTCCTGGAAAGACAACGCCGCCGCGATCGCGCTGTACGAGGCGCTGGGGTTCCAGCTGCGCTGCGAAGTGCAGGTGGCGGTGCTGGAGCGCGCGTAGTCGCGTATCCAGTTCAAACCCGCGGGCAACAAAAAGGCGGCCGTGGGCCGCCTGGTTCGCACTACAGCAGGTTCAACGCGATCAGGTGCCGTAACGGCGACGGTTCGGAACGGCGCGCAGGCGCGGCTCCGGCACCCAGCCTGCCGCGTGCGTGCCCAGCAGCGGATCGCCGTGCGGCGGGGCGACATCGCCATAATCGATTTCGTAGGTCGTCACCGGGACCGCCTTGGCCTGGCGCTGCTTCCACAGCGTGTAAGCCACCGCCCCGGCCGCACCCAGGGCCACGATTCGCAACAGTCGCATTCCGTACTCCTCTCTAGGTCTCTGGCGCAGAGTCGCGTTGGCGCGGTTATGCAGGCGTGACCGCTTCGCAAAGCCAGCCCCAGCAAGGACTTTGCGGGTCGCTCAGTCCAGCGCGCCGAGGCGTTCCAGCGCGGGCGAGGCGGCCATGTCGTTGGGATTGGTGCCGGGCTTGTCCTGCGGCACGTCCATGCCCTTGCCGCGGTAGAAATCGATCCAGTACTGCGAGATCTGCCCGGTCTGCGGGTTCCTGAAATTCATCGGCTGCAACGCGAACACATGGTCGGCGCGGAACGCGCGCTCGATGAAGTCCGAGCAGTAGTAGCTGTCCTCGGCCTGCACGTAGGTGAAGTTGTACGGCTTGCCCAGCAGCGTGCGCGCGGTGGCGATCGCAGCGGGGATCGCCTTGCGCGTATCGGGCTTGAGCCGATACACCACCACCTGGCGCTGCTTGGCCTTCGCTTCGGCCAGGAATGCCGCCAGGGTCTGCTGGCGCGATCCTTCCTCGTCGGCATGCAGCACGATCTTGCCCTGGGCGTCATGGGCCACCAGCGCGACGTGGTCGTAGCTCGCCTGGCCCTGCTTGCCGGTGGCATCGTCGATCGCCCCGCTCAGGCCGGTGCGCGCGGCCGTGACGAACAGCAGGTCCCCATCGCGCACGTGCGGCGCCTTGGCCGCGGCCGGCAGCGCGACGGTGAGCAACAGGGAACACAGCAGCAGGAGGACGCGCATCAGGCAGGCACCACGGGAAGACGGCGCATTATCGCCCGTGCTCAACGGCCCAGGTGCTGGCCGAAGAATGCGTCCAGTTGCTGGATCGCCTGGTCGACATAGGCCGGCACGTCGTACATCTCGTAATGGCGCGCACCTTCCACCGTAAAAATCGGCTCGGAGGCGCGGGCGTGCCCGGCCAGCGTGTGGCCATCCTCGAACGAGCCCGTGGTGCCTGCCGAGGCGCCCCCCACGATCACCTGCACCGGCTGGGTGAGCAGCAGGTCGGCCAGATGGAACGCGTCGTAGCCCAGCATCAGCGCATCGCTGCGCGGGTGGCGGCGATTGGTGGAATGCGGATCGTGCCCGCGCGCGGTGCGGTAATAGGTCACCGCCTGCAGCAGATCGACATCGGTGATGCGGGCGGCCTGGGCGTCTTCCAGCGTGTCGGGAATCCACGGCTGGCGCACGGGGGGTTCGCCGCGTGCCTCGGCAGTCACCTCTTGGGCGATCCGGTCCAGCGTTTCGATCGCCTTGTCCGGCGCACTGGCCAGCGGCCGGCGGCGCGCGTTGCCGATGTTGACCGGCACCACGGTGCCCAGCGCCCGGATGCGATGATCGGTCATGCTCGCGCTGACCGCGTAACCGCCGCCGGCACAGAGGCCAAGCGCGCCGATGCGCGTGGCATCGACGTAGTCCAGCGTGTCCAGGAAATCGATCGCATAGGACAGGTCGGCGACGCGCTCGGCTGGGCTTTCCAGGTCGCGCGGCGTGCCACTGCTCTGGCCCTGGTAGGCCGGGTCGAAAGTCAGCGCGACGAAGCCGCAGCCGGCCAGCTTGCGCGCGTAGGTGCCGCCGATCTGCTCCTTGACGCTGCTGCCGGGCGTGGCCAGCACGATGGCCGCGTAGCGACGCGATGCATTGAAATCCGTCGGCAGATACAGGTGCGCGGCCAGCTGCAGGGTGCCGCGGGGGATGGACAGCGAAGTGGGCGTCATGACGAGAATTTGCGCGGAAAGACCGCAGTAAAGCAGAGCGCGTGTGGCGGCCCGCTCACCACATGACGATGTTGCCGCCGCGCTGCTTGGCGCGGTACAGCGCCTGGTCCACGCGCTGCAGCAGACTGGCGTAGGTGTCGTCGCGATGCAGCGGGGTGATACCGATGGACGCGCTGATGTGCGCCACCGGGGCGATGGACAGCTCGGCGATGGCGCTGCGCAGGCGTTCGGCCATCAGCTTGAGGTCGCCGATCTCGATCCGCGGCACGGCGATCAGGAATTCCTCGCCGCCCCAGCGCGCCAGGCATTCGTCCTTGCGCATCAGCTCCTGGCAGCGCTGCGCGACCCGCTGCAGTACCGCGTCGCCCACCGGATGGCCGTGGGTGTCGTTGATCGCCTTGAAGCGATCCATGTCGAACATGATCACCCCGCCCGGCACCTGGCCGGCGAGCATGTCCTGCAATACGTGTTCGCCGAAGCGCCGGTTGTAGAGGCGGGTGAGCGGGTCGCGATTGACCACGGCTTCCATCTTGGCCTGCTCGGACACCAGCGCCTGGATCCTGCCGGTCAGGCCGCGCTGCACCGGCAGCAGTACGGCCAGCAGGACGAACACCGGGCCATAGGCCATCAGCAGGTCGGTGCCGCGCGGGGTGTGCAGTTCCTGCGTGTGGGTGAACAGATAGGCCAGCACCGGCAGTGCCACCAGCAGCCAGCACGCCACGACCGCGATCCACGCCGCGCGCGCCGGCAGGTAGATCATCACCATCACCAGCAGCGCCATGAACAGCGCGGTGACCGGCGGATAGATGTCCACCAGGCGCAGGCCCGGCGTCACCGTGGCCTGCCAGGTGTAGACCCAGGCCGGGGCGGCCAGCGCCACCAGGCCGGCGAGCAGCGCGCAGCGCATGATCCCGCCGACCCACTGCGGCCGGCGCAGCAGGGTGATCAGCAGGCCGCTGAAGACGATGAAGATGGAAGGCGGCACCACCAGATCCAGCAGGCGTCGCTGCGGGCTGGACCAGTGGATCGCCGTGGCGATGCCGGCGGCCAGGATCGTCATTGCCAGTGTGGCCAGGCTCGCGATGCGGATGAAGCGCTCACGGGACGCGGACTGCAGCATCGTGGGGATGACCTTCGAGGCAAGCGCGAAAGTGTAGCCGAGCGCGGCTTTTTTCCGATGGTTCGGCATGGGCCGCCTCGTCGATGGCCCGGCGGAAATTCAGCCGGTTCCCAAAGGCCCGATCGCGCTCAGGCGTCCACTTTCAGCCAGTCGATCAAGGCGCGCAGCGCGGGTGGGGTCTGCCGGCGGCTGGGGTGGTAGAGGTGGAAGCCGGCAAAGCGCGGGCAGTAGGCATCCAGCACCTGCACCAGGCGGCCGTCGGCGAGTTCGTCGGCGACCTCGTGTTCCATCACGTAGCCCAAGCCGACGCCGGCGCGGGTGGCCGCCAGGGCCATCGGCGCTTCGTCGGCGATCAGCGGCCCGCGCACGCGCATGTTGAGGTCGCGGCCCTCGTGTTCGAACTCCCACGGCAGCAGGCCGCCGGTGCTCTTGAGCCGGTAGCCGATGCAGGCGTGGCGTTCCAGGTCGGCCGGCGTCTGCGGCGGCGGGTGGCGGGTGAAGTAGCCGGGCGTGCCCACGACGATCGTGCGCAGGTCCGGGCCGACGCGCACCGCGATCATGTCCTTGTCCACGTGCTCGCCAAAACGGATCCCGGCATCGAAGCCCTCGGCCACCAGGTCGGTCAGGCCGTTGTCGATGGCCACCTCCACCTGCACCTCCGGATGAGCCAGCAGGAAGCCGGGCAGCTTGGGTTCCAGCACCGCCTGTGCGGCATAGGAGAAGGTGGTCAGGCGCACGCTGCCGGTCAGCGCCTGGCGCCATTCGCCCAGCGCTAGCAGGCCGTGTTCGATCTCGGCCAGGGCCGGGTCCAGCGACTGCAGCAGGCGCTCGCCGGCATCGGTGGGCGCCACGCTGCGGGTGGTGCGGGCCAGCAGGCGCACGCCCAGGCGCTCCTCCAGCCCGCGCATCGCATGGCTCAAGGCAGAGGGCGACATACCCAGCGTGGCCGCGGCGCGGGTGAAGCTGCGCTCGCGCGCGACGGTGGCGAAGGCCAGCAGATCATTGAGTTCGCGTCGCTCCATTGCTGCAGTGTGCTCACAAGCCCATGCGCGCGGCAACGGCTAATCCTGGGCGTCGATGGGCCATAGCCTTGGATGTACCCGCCGCGCATTCAATCGCGGCCTTGATCCCAAGGAGATCCCCATGGACCTGACCCACTACCGCAGCCTGGGCCGTTCCGGCCTGCTGGTGAGCCCGCTGGCGCTGGGCACGATGACCTTCGGCGCGCAGCGCTGGGGCACCGGCGAAGCCGCTTCGCGCGCGGTGTTCGATGCTTACGTGGACGCTGGCGGCAACTTCGTCGATAGCGCCGACCTCTACGCCGGCGGGCGCAGCGAGGAACTGCTGGGCGCTTTCATGGCCGATGCCGGCGTGCGCGACAGGTTGGTGGTGGCGACCAAGTCCGGCTTCCCGCGCGCACCGGGCAATCCCAATGCCGGCGGCAACGGGGCCAAGAACATCCGCCTGGCGCTGGAGCAATCGCTCACGCGGCTGCGCACCGACTACATCGACCTGTACTGGATGCACGTCTGGGACCGGGTGACCCCGCCCGAAGCCGTGCTGCAGACCCTGGCCGACGCGGTGCGCGCCGGCAAGCTGCTGCACTACGGCTTCTCCAACACGCCGGCCTGGTACGTGGCGCGCGTGGCGACGCTGGCGCAGGCGCATGGCCTGCCGATGCCGGTGGGCCTGCAGTACCAGTATTCGTTGCTCGATCGCGGCGTGGAGCTGGAACTGCTGCCGGCCGGCAATGCGCTCGGCCTGGGCCTGGTGCCGTGGAGCCCGCTGGGCGGCGGCCTGCTCAGCGGCAAGTACGGCCGCGAGATGCTGGCGCACACCGCACGCTCGCCCGGCCTGCCCGCAGAAGGCCAGGCCGCCGACAGCACGCGTGCCGAAGACGACGGACGCCTGCATGGCGACAACCCGTTCGGCGGGATGCTCTTCACCGAGCACAACTTCGATATCGTCGACGTGCTGCGCGGCGTGGCCGAGGAGACGGGCCACACGTTGGCGCAGGTCGCGCTGGCCTGGGTCGCGCAGCGCCCCGGCGTATCCTCGGTGTTGATCGGCGCCAGTCGCATCGAACAGCTCACCCAGAACATCGCCTCGCTCGATGTCGTGCTGACGCCCGACCAGCAGCAGCGCCTGGATGCGGCCAGCCAGCCGCCGGGAATCAATCCCTACTTCATCTTCGACCTGCCGCCGCAGATGGTGTTCGGCGTGCCCTCAGTGGAGGGCTGGCGCGCGCGCTGAAGGCGTGCGCCACGCCGACGCCGCACCGCGCGATCAGCCTGCCGCTGGAATCCGCACGATCACCTTGATCTCGAAGTCGAAGCCCGCCAGCCAGGTCACGCCGAGCGCGGTCCAGTTGGGGTATGGCGGCTGGCCGAAGACCTGCGTGCGCACGGCGTTGACCGTCTCGAACTGTTGCATCGGATCGGTGTGGAAGCTGGTGACATCCACGATGTCGTCGAAGCTGCAGCCGGCCGCGGCGAGGATCGCGCCGAGGTTGTCGAAGGCCAACTGCACCTGCCTGGCGAAGTCCGGCTCGGGCGAGCCGTCTTCGCGACTGCCGACCTGGCCGGAGACGAACAGCAGATCGCCCGAGCGGATCGCCGGCGAGTACTGGTTGATGTTGTAGAGGTCCTGCCGACCGGCAGGAAACACGACGTCACGTGCAGACATGGGAACTCCTTGAGCGATTGAGGAAAGCGCCGAAGGCGCACGCGGGAATCGCGCACCACCGACGGCATGGGCTTCACTCTAGTTGCTGCGCTGGCAGGCGATAATCCGGCTTAGACCCAAATCACTCATGCAGCTCATGCAGGAAAGAAGCGGCGCCCAGTGGGAACAGATCGCTGCCTTCGCCGCGGTGGTGGAGCAAGGCGGCTTCGCCGCGGCCGGGCGCGCGCTGGGGCGCGACGCCTCGGTGATCTCGCGGCGACTGGACGCGCTGGAAAGCCGCCTCGGCGTGCGTCTGCTCGCGCGTACCACGCGCAAGGTCACCCTGACTGAAGCCGGTGCCAGCTATCTGGCGCGCGTGCAGGTGATCCTGGGCGAACTGGCGGCAGCGGATGTGGAAGTCACCGAGGCCGCGGCCGCGCCGCGGGGCGTGCTGCGGCTGGCCCTGCCGGCCGAGTTCGCTCAACGCTGGATCGCGCCGTGGCTGCCGGGATTCTTCGATGACTATCCGGCGCTGCAGCTGGAGCTGCTGCACAGCGACCACTATGTCGATCTGGTGGCCGAAGGCTTCGACGCCGCGGTGCGGATCGGCGCGCTGGTGGACAGCAGCCTGGTCAGCCGCCAGCTGGCCACGTTCGAAACGGTCCTGTGTGCTGCGCCGGCTTACCTGGCGCGACACGCGGCGCCGCAGCGGCCCGAAGATCTGGCCCGTCACGTGTGCCTGGGCATGCCCAAGGCGCGCTTCTGGCCCGAATGGAAATTGCGCAAGGGCAAGGCGCGGGTGATCCAGCGCATCGGCGGGCCGGTGCTGTCCGACGAAGGCGAAGGCCTGCTGGTGATGTGCCTGCACGGAGCCGGCATCATCCCGGCGCCCGAATGGCTGGTCGGCCAGGAGCTGGCCGACGGCCGCCTGGTGCGGGTGCTTCCGGACTGGCGGCTGGATCACGAGGGCAGCGTGCAGGTCGTGCTGCCACCGGGCCGCCTGGTGCCGGCCAAGACGCGCGCGTTCGTGGATCGCCTGATGCAGCAGTTCGATCCGCTGCCCCCGTGGCGCGCAGGGCGCTGATCGCCGGGGCACGTTTCCATGACGCGTGCGCGGCATGCCTGGCGTCCTGGGTGGTTTCATCGGACACCGGGACTGCTTCCGTCATCGCGGGCGAGGCGCATGGACGAGAACGAAAGCGTGGCCCGCATCGCGCTCGATGTGCCGAACACCATCGCGATGGAGTAGATCGCGCGCGCCGCCGTCTTGCTCAGTCCATCGGCGATGGCGGCGCGGCGTCCACCAGGGCTTCGAAGTCCGTGCGTTCCATCGGCCGCCCGAACAGGTAACCCTGGAAGCGCGTGCAACCATGGTCACGCAGGTAGGCGTATTGCGCATGTTCCTCGATGCCCTCGGCGATCACGTCGATGCCCAGGTCGTGGCCGAGCCGCAGCAGGTTGCGCGCGATGCTGGCAGCGTGTGGATCGGTCTCGATGCCGGCGACGAAGGCGCGGTCGATCTTCAGCTCCGTCAGCGGCATCTGCCGCAGGTAGGCCAGCGACGAATAGCCCGTGCCGAAATCATCCAGCGAGAGCTGGATGCCGGCCGCGCGCAGGGCCCGCATCTTGGCCACGGCCGATTGCAGGTCGTCCAGCAGCACGCTTTCGGTCAGCTCCAGGGTGAGGCGGTGGCCTTCGATCCCGGCGTGCTGCAGGGCGGTGAGCACCTGCGGCACGAAGTCCGGCTGGCGCAGCTGCAGCGCACTGACATTGATCGACAGCTGCAGCTGGCCCAGTCGCGGATGCGCGCGCCACTGGCGCAGTTGCTGGCAGGCCGTGGCCAGCACCCACTGGCCCAGCGGCAGGATGAAGCCGGTGTCCTCCGCGGCCTGGATGAAGTCGCCCGGCGCCACCAGCCCGCGTTTGGGATCGCGCCAGCGCAGCAGCGCCTCGGCGCCGACGATGCGGCCCTGCGCATCGCGCTGCGGCTGGTAGAACAGCACGAAGCGTCGGCTGGCCAAGGCATCGCGCAACGCGCGGTGCAAGGCGCGATGGGCAGCGCTGTCGCTTTCCTGCAGGTGCAGCACCACCAGCAGGCTCGCCACCACCGTCAGCAGATTCACCCAGATGCCGATGCGGCGCACGTCGTCGGCGATGGCGTCGTGGCCGGGGATGCCCTGCGGCATCGCGGCGAACACGACGAAGGCGGCCAGGAACAGGCCCACCAGGCCATAGCGCAGCCACGGCGCCTCGCTGCGGAACACGTAATGCGCGCAGGCGGCCAGCACCAGCAGGAACAGATGCGTGCTGCGCGGGATCTGCGCCGTCTGTACGTCCAGCAGCGCCGAGAACAGGCAGACGAACACGAAGAGGCCGATGAAGGCCAGCCATGCCGCCAACCGGATCCGCTCGCGCAGCGCGCTCACCACCACGGCCGCGCCCAGCAGCATCAGCGCCAGTTCGCACAACGCGACCAGGCGCACGCCCTTCAGCAGGAAGAACATGCCCCAGCCTAGCCCCAGCGCCAGCATGATCGCGCCGGTGGCCAGCAGCAGCTGTCGCGCACGGCGTGCCCGCCGCACATCGGCGGATCCATTGCCAAGGCTCCCGCCCGCAGGTTGCGGCATGCATCCCCCGTCATTCCGTGCCCGGATGGTACGGCCGCGCTGGTGTGATCCTTTCCCCGTGCGGGCCAGACCTGTACAGCATCGGTGGCCTTTGGTCCGACTGATCTGCAAGGCGCCGGCGCCGCATTGATGCGGTGTTGTCGGCGACCTTGGTCTTGGCGTGCGCGCGCCGGTGCGCAACACTCCAAGGCGCCCGCCATGCTGATCGCATGCGGGCCTTCACCGCCACGGGGAATTCGTTGATGCCAGTCCATTCGTCTGCCGGCGTGCACGCGCCGGTCCGCCGCGCACGGCTCCATCGCGCTGTTTGCAGCGTGTTCGTCGCCTTGTTGTTGACCGGTGTCGCGCAGGCCCGCGCCGCCGATCCCGAGCTGGCCCGCTGGCAGCGCCAGGCCCAGGCGGTGACGATCACGCGCGACGACTGGGGCATCGCCCACGTACGCGGCAAGACCGACGCCGATGCGGTGTTCGGCATGATCTACGCGCAGGCCGAGGACGACTTCAACCGCGTCGAAACCAACTACCTGCTCTCGCTCGGCCGCCTGGCCGAAGCCGAGGGCGAATCGCAGGTGTGGCTGGACCTGCGCCAGAAACTGTTCATCGATCCGGTCGATCTCAAGGCCCAGTACGCCAAGAGCCCGCGCTGGCTTAAGACACTGATGGACGCCTGGGCCGATGGCCTCAACTATTACCTGGCCACGCATCCGGACGTGCATCCACGCGTGATCACGCAGTTCGAGCCGTGGATGGCGCTGTCCTTCACCGAAGGCAGCATCGGCGGCGATATCGAACGCGTCGACCTCAAGGACCTGCAGGCCTTCTACGGCAAGCCCGACGACACGCCGGTGGCGCTGGCCGACCTGCGCCCGAGCTGGATCGAGCCGACCGGCTCCAACGGCATCGTCATCGCGCCCAAGCTCACCGCCGAGGGCCACGCGCTGCTGCTGATCAATCCGCACACCTCGTTCTTCTTCCGCTCGGAATTGCAGATGTCCAGCGAGGCGGGGCTGGATGCATATGGCGCGGTGACCTGGGGCCAGTTCTTCGTCTACCAGGGCTTCAACCGGCACGCGGGCTGGATGCACACCTCGACCGGCGCGGACGTGGTGGATGAGTTTGCCGAGACCATCGTGCGCCAGGACGGCAAGCTGTTCTATCGCTACGGCACTGCGCTGCGCCCGGTGCGCACGCGCCAGATCACCGTGCCCTACAAGGGCGCCGACGGCGCGATAGCGCAGCGCACGTTCACCGCCTACTTCACCCACCACGGACCGATCGTGCGCACGCTGGACGACAAGTGGATCGCCATGGCGCTGATGAATACCCCGGTGCCGGCGCTGCAGCAGAGCTGGCTGCGCACCAAGACCGACGACTACGCCAGCTACATGAAGGTCGCCCAGCTCAAGGCCAATTCCTCCAACAACACTTTGTTCGCCGATGACAAGGGCGAGATCGCCTACCTGCATCCACAGTTCATCCCCAGGCGTGACAACCGTTTCGATTACACCAAGCCGGTCGATGGTGCAGACCCGGCCACCGACTGGCAGGGCTTGACGCCGCTGGAGCAGTTGCCGCAGGCGGTGAATCCGCCCAACGGCTGGGCGTTCAACACCAACGACTGGCCGTACTCGGCCGCAGGCGAATACAGCCCGAAGCAGGCCGATTTCCCGCGCTACATGGACACCTTTGGCGAGAATCCGCGCGGCCTGCATGCCACGCGCCTGCTCACCGGGATTGCGAATGTGACCTTGCCATCGCTGATCACCGCGGCGTTCGATCCGTATCTGCCGGCGTTCGCACGGCAGATCCCGGTGCTGGTCGCCGACTACGACGCGCTGCCGGCCAATGATCCGCTGCGTGCGCAGCTGGCCGGGCAGATCCAGCTGTTGCGCGACTGGGATTATCGCTGGGGCGTGGCGTCGATGCCGACTTCGCTGGCGGTGTTCTGGGGCGACACCTTGTGGGATGAAGTCAGCAAGGCCGACACCGCCGAAGGCCTGTCGATCTACGACAAGATGGCGCAGCGCGCCGGACCCGCGATGCGCTTGAACGCGCTGGTGGAAGCCTCCAACCGGCTGACCCAGGACTTCGGCAGCTGGGGCGTGCCGTGGGGCGAGATCAACCGCTTCCAGCGCATCAACGGCGACATCAAGCAGCCTTTCGACGATGCCAAGCCGAGCCTCCCGGTGCCGTTCGTGTCCTCGCGCTGGGGCTCGCTGGCCTCGTTCGGCGCGCATCGCTGGCCGGGCACCAAGCGCTACTACGGCACCAGCGGCAACAGCTTCGTGGCCGTGGTCGAGTTCGGCCCCAAGGTCCGCGCCCGCGCCATCACCGCCGGCGGTGAAAGCGGCCATCTCGATTCACCACACTTCAACGACCAGGCCGAGCGTTACACCACCGGCAACCTGCGCGAGGTCTACTTCTGGCCCGAACAGCTCACCGGCCACACCGAGCGGGTGTATCGGCCGGGGGAGTAGGTGCGGTCGCCTCCTAAGTGCCCAACAAAAAAAAGCGGCCCGAAGGCCGCCTTTCTTATGTTCGTGCGGATCAATCAGAAGCGGACTTCAACACCAAAACTGACGGTGTCTGCGTAGTTCACTTCGTAATCCTCATCATAATAACTATTGGAGTACACGTACCCGGTGTAGTTCAGGTTGAGGCTTGCGTGGCGGCCCAGATCGACGCCGATGCCAAAACCAGCGTAGGCGCCGTAGACGCGCTCGCGGCTGCTCTCGTAATAGCTGTAGTTATAGCCGCCGAAGGAACGACAGCAGGCTTCCCGTTCGATATCTGTTTCGCCACTCCAGTAACCCAGGCGGGCGACCGCGAACCAGGGGCTGTTGCGGCCGAAGTTGAAGCGTGCGGTTCCGCCCAGACTGTAGAAGTCCACCTTTGGGGCATAGAAGCCGTCGTGGTCGCTGACGCGATCCAGTTTGCCCGCGGCGGCTTCGATGCCGATCAGCGTCACCGCACCCGCGCGCCAGCGATAGCCGCCGTTGAGGCCCCACATGCTCTGGTCGATGTCTTCGTACACCCAGCCTTTGCCGCCCTGCACGCCGACGAAGGCGCCGCTGTCGATGCGGGGCTTCTCTTTGCGCGGACGGGACGGCGGCGGAGGCGGTGCTGGCGCAACCGAGGCCTGCTGCGCAACCGGGGTCGCCGGCGCAGGCGGTGGCAAGGCGGTGACCGAGGCCGGCTGCGGCGCGGCTGCGGCGACCTGCGCGGTGCCATCGGCCGTGGGCGGCAGCGGCGTGGCATAGCCTTCGCGCGGCTTGGTCGGCACGGGCGCCATCGGCGGCAGCGCCGGCACGTTGCCAGCTTGCTGCTGGCGTTCCTTCTGCTGCTTGCGGTACGCGTCCCACGCCGGGGAAATCGACTGCGCGGCGGCCTGCGAGGCCAGGCCCAGCGCGGTGCAGGCCAGCAGCAGTGTTGCGGTCTTCTTCATGGCGTTCCCTGTGTGCATCATCCGTTGGTCCCGCATCCCTGCGTCATGCACAGAAACGCACGCTGGGCGCTGGCGCCCGCGCAATCAGAGGGTGCTGCATGTGGTTTCCCCGGAAGGAGCCGTCGTCCTACGACGCGCCGCTCCTGACATGCCCGGCCCGCAACCCCATGCGCACCGGAAAACAGCCCCCTGACTGCAGGCACGAACATTGTCCTGTGTGTCATCGGCTGTCAAGAATGCGAGCGCCCTGAAACCGGCAGGACAAGCCGCATCTGTGACGCCTTGGCAGCTTATGATCGCCTGCGGCGCGTGACCGCTGGATGTCAGTGGCGCGCGTTGACCCACAGGCGAGCACAGGCAGGGCGGCGATGCACGACCAAGCGCACCACCACGGCCGATCGCCGCGCCGGCGACGTTGGCGTCCGGTCCAGGCCTTCACCGCGCGGCCGCGACTGAGCCTGGCAGCGCTGGTCTTCATCGTGGTGGGGGCCAGCCTGCTGTGGTCCGGCATGGCGTGGCCGCGGGCTCTGTTACTTGGCTTCGATTCGGGCGCGCTGGTGTTCCTGATTGGCCTGTGCTGGCTGTTCAACCAGCCGATCCGGACCAGATGCGCGAAGTCGCCCAGCGCCAGGACGCCGGCCGCTGGGCGATCCTGTGGAGCACCATCGGGCTGACCGCGATCCTCATGCTGGCGCTGGGCACCGAACTGATGGCCGGCAAGTCCGGTGGGCTTGCCTCGATCGCGATCGCCGGCAGCAGCATCGTGCTGTCCTGGCTTTTCATGAACCTCATGTTCGCGCTGCACTACGCGCACGGCTTCTATGGCGACTACGGGCAGGAACACCGCGGCCTGGATTTCCCGGGCAAGGCGCCGCCGGACTACTGGGACTTCGCCTACTTCTCCATCGTCATCGGCATGACCTTCCAGGTCTCCGACGTGCAGATCACCAGCCGCACCCTGCGCCGCCTCGCCCTGATGCACAGCGTGATCGCGTTCTTCTTCAACATGTTCGTCATCGCGGTGACAGTGAATATCCTGGCGGGGCAGGCGTGATCAGGCGCGAGAACTCCTGACACCGCGACCGACCATGGCGCGCGATAACCGCATGTAAGGGCGTGATATGCATCACTGAATGGCGCTCGTTTGGTATTCCACAACGAATGGCTTAACGCGAGGTGGATTAAAGTCCGCCTTCCATTGCGCGGCTCGCCTGCAGGCGGGAACGCATGGAATCAAGGAGCGGGTACTGCCTATGGAAATGAGCGGGCGTTTTCAATGAGTCGGCGATCAGGCGTGCTGATCCTAGGCGTGCTGTCGCTGATGGCCGGGTGCCAGCCGGCGCCGCCGGGGCCTGTGGCCGACAATCCGCATGGGCCTCCCGCTGGGCCTCACACGTCTCCAGCACCGACTCCAGCGACATCCGAGGCTTCATCGCCAGCAGCGCCTGATCAGGCCACGCAGCGCGAAGCGCGTCTGACCGAGGGGATGCCCTACGCTGAACTGCGCCGCATCGTCCTCGCACAAGGCTGGCTGCCGAAAGTGGATGCGCAATGCAAGGCCAATGTGGTGGGCGCCGACTTCGCCGAACAGTGCAAGGACAGCCCGGATCGCTGCCAAGTGTGCGAGGACCTGCCTGAGCTGAGTGCGTGCAGCGGTGATGGGCACTGCCTGATGCACTTCCATCGCAACGATCAGACATTGGCTGTCTCCACGTATGGCGCGATAGACGGTTGGCGCGCCAGCGGGCAGGCGGCAGGCCTGCGGGTGAAATGGTGGGAGCCTGATCCGATTGGCGCCTCCGCTGGTGCCGTCCCTTGAATGACATTGATGCGCTGGGCAGGTGAGGCCTGCTCTCAAAGCATGGACCAAGACATAACAAAGGAGTCGCAATGAAACACTCAGGTCAACGCGGACACCACGGGCTGGCTTCGGCACTTGCGCTGTGCGTGCTCGTCCCCCTGGTTGGGTGCAGCCAACCCGCTGCGGCACCGGCGGTGTCCGAGCCGGTCGCTCCGGCAGCCGCGTCAGCGCCAGCGGATTCAGTGCCGCCAGCGCCCGCGGCCAACGCGTCGCTGCCAACTGCTGATTCGCAGGTGGTGCAGGCAACGGTCAAGGGCCTGATGGATGCCGCTTATGGCGCGAGCCATTACGACACGGCTCGCCAATGTTGGACCCACGCCTTCGAGACGCCCAACGACACGCTCGACTACTGCATGAAGCCAGCCGCACCGCAGGTGGTCGCCGGCGCAGATGGCGCACAGGTTTATCTGCTGGCCTATAGCGATCCCAGTGCCGACAGCTATTCGCAGGTCGATCCCGGCTTGAAGGGCCTGATGGCTGCTTCGCTCAGTGCCGATGGCCAGTGGAAGGCGATTGCTTCCAGCCCGGCGATCGATGCCGGACAGGCCGGCGATTGCGGCTGCCGGGACGCACGGCTGCAGCAGGTCGGCCCAGGGCTATACGGCTGGCTGGCCAGCGAAGGTGGCGTTTGGCAAGGCGTCGCGGTGATACGCGAGACCTTGACCGCGCCGGTCGGCGAGACCTTCAAACAGGTCGCAACGATCCCCGACACGGGCAGCGACGGCGGAAAACTTGCGCTGCAAGTCGATGCGCAGGCAGCGGCAACGGCCGGGTTCTATCCGCTGGTGGTAACTCGGACGGGCGGCAAGGCCGCGGTGGATCGCAAGGTCATTCCCTTCGACGCCGGCAAGGGCGTCTACCCCTGGACGCCGTGATTCGACGGCACGACATGTAAGGAGACATGCAGATGGCAAGGATCGACGAGCGCTGGAGTGAGCACCGACAGGAGCTGGAAGCCGCCGCCAAGGAAGCAGGCGTGGATGTGGGGGTGATGGTGAAGATCGCCGCCTTCGAATCGGGCTTCAACCCGACGGCCAGGCCGATTGCGGTGACCGATCCTGAGAACAACACCGTGACCCAGTTCGACGGCACGATGGCGGTGTCCTCGGCTTATGGCTATGGCCAGTTCCTCAACGGCACCTGGCAGGAAATGATCAACAAATACGGGGAAAAGTACGGCGTGCAGGGTGCCGCCGACATGACCCGTGATCAGGCCAACGCCGCCGGGTTGCGCCAGGACACCAGGCTGCAGGCGGCGATGCTGGCCGAATTCACCCGCGAGAACGTGGACCGCGCCGCGCAATACGGTGGCAGCGACGTCGCTGCCAATGTGTATGCCATGCATAACCTGGGCACCGGTGATGGCCCGAACTTCCTGCAGGCGTTGCGTGATAACCCCAATGCCCGCGCGGACAGCGTGCTGAGCGCCAAGGTGATCGCGGGCAATCCCTCGCTGTATGGCGACGGCAGCCGGAGCATCGCCGATTCGTATGCGGCCATGGGTCAGAAGATGGACCAGTACAGCCACTACGCCCAAGAAGCCGAGCAGGGCTTGCCTAGCAATAGCGTCAAGCCGTCGCAGGGCACCAGTGCGCCCGCTCCGGCCCGCGACGCCATGGCCGACGGCGTGCTCAAGCAGGGCGAGGGCGGTGCGGCGGTCCAGGCGATGCAGGAGAAGCTTGCGGGGTTAGGTGCCACGGGCGCGGATGGCAAGCCGCTGGTGCCCGACGCGGATTTCGGCAAGAACACCAGGCATGCGGTCGAGGAATTCCAGCGCCAGCAAGGGCTGGAGGTCGACGGCAAGGCCGGGCCGAAGACACTCGAAGCGCTGGAGGCCGCGTTCAAGGCCAGGGGCCAGGAGACGGCAGCGCCCGAGCGTGCCGCGGCGCAATCACCTTCGGTGGCCAAGGTGCCGACGCTGGCCGATGCCGAGCATCCCGACCACGCCCGCTATGGGCAGGTGATGGAGAAGCTGCAGGGCCTGGAAGCGCAGCGGGCGCAGGCGGGCTTGCAGCCGATGTTCAAGAACCCGCAGGAGCTGGCCAATGCCGCGGGGCAGGTGACGTTCGAGAGCAAGGTGTCGGGCATGCCGCAGGTCGATGCGATCGTGGCGCGCCCGGATGGCGCCGGCGTGTTCGCCGTGCACGGCCAGCTGGGTGATCCCGCTGCGCAACGCGTCTACGTGGATCGTGCGCAGGCGACCGGCCAGAGCGTCGAGGCCAGCTCGCAGCAGCTGGGGGATTTCAACCGGCAGTTCGCGCAGGAGCAGGCGCAGCCGGCACAGACGCAGGCGCAGGGCATGGGGCGCTGAGCGCATCACGTGGTTGGATGAAACAAGGCACGCCGTCGGGCGTGCCTTGTTCTTTGGGGCATTGGCGCTTCGAGCAAGCGCTGCGCGCTTTAGATCAGGATTGCATGGCGCATGCGGACCTCGCAGGTCGTATCAAGCGTCAAACGGATGAAGCGCATCCGATAGATCTCGCAAGCATCATCACTTGGCCTTGTCCAGCTTGATCGCGGTATCGCGATGATCGCCATGATCCTCCGGCGCAGATGACGGCGCGGGCGCAGCCTGGGCGATCTCCGGCGTGTCGTTCTTGTCGACTTCGATCATGCGCAGCGGCTGGCCTTCGTAGCGATACTCCAGCGCGTCTTGCAGCGCGTACAGCATTTCAACCTGCGGGCAGAGGGCCTTGGCCTTGGCTTCCAGCACTTCGCCCTGTGCATCCATGCGTGCATCCAGGTCGGCGTCCATGCGGTCGGCACGTTCATCGATCGCATCGGCGCGGCCGGTGAACACCTGCCACAGCACGCTGCGCGCGAGCATGCCGCTCAGTTGTTCGGCAGCCGATTCCACGCGCTGCTCGAAGCCCTCGTCGAAAATCTCCTGGTCCCAACGGCCGGTGCCCAGCGTGTCATCCACATACTTCATGGCGGCCTTGCGATGCGGCTCGACCTTGCGCGCCTTGCGCGGGCTGCCGGTGATCTGGTCGATCACCGATGACAGCGCATCGAAGGTCAAATCGACCATGCCGCGCGCCAGGTCGGTGACCTTGGGCATCAGCGTGCGGGCCTCGCTTTCCATCTGCCACAGCCGCTGCGCATCGGCCGCGCTGACCGGGCGCACCTTGCGGTCCACGCTCAGTTCGCCGCCGTGGAAGAAGATCTCCTTCGGCAGGCCCTGATCGCGATAAAGCCACACGCCACCGGCATCAACCAGCACGTTGAACGGCGTGGACAGGCCGCATTGCTCGGAGGACAGCTTGACCTTGTGGTGCGCCTTGTCCTGATTGGGCTGCGCGGTGGGTTCATCTGCGTGTGCAGCGCAGACCATGCAGAGGGAGAGCAGCAGGGGCAGCAGGGCGTGGCGCATGGCGATTCCTTCGCGTGAAGGTTGCAGCATCGTCCAGCGGCGCCCTGCCGCGCATGGACCGGAAGTCACACGGTCGTATGGCCCGAGGCTTCGATCGCCACCGGCGCCGGGCCCAGTCCATGCCAGTGCGCGCGCAGCTGCAGGAAGTCTTCCAGCGGGCAGGGCCGCGCGGCCAGGTAGCCCTGGAACTCGGCCGCCCCGGCGCGCGACACCGCATCGAGCTGCTCCAGCGTTTCCACGCCCTCGCAGATGGCGCGGATGCCCAGGGCATTGGCCATCAGGATGATGGTCTCCACGATCAGGCGCGCGTCGTCGCTGGTGGGCATGTCGGTGACGAAGGACCGGTCGATCTTGAGCACGCTGAAGGGAAACCGGCGCAGATAGGCCAGGGACGAATAGCCGGTGCCGAAGTCATCCAGCGCCACGCGCACGCCAATGGCGCGTACTGCTTCCAGCTGGACCAGTGCGTTGTCCGAATCGCCCAGGAACACCGACTCAGTCAGCTCGATCTCCAGGTGTTCCGGTGCGATCGGGAACTCGTCCAGCGCCCGCCGCACCTGTGCTACCACCTTGCCGCCCTGCAGCTGCATGGTCGAGACATTCACCGACACCGTCAGCCCGGACAACGGGCCGGCGCCCACGCGGCAGGCCTCGCGCAGCGCCCAGGTGCCCAGGCCATCGATCAGGCCGCTGTGTTCGGCGATGGGGATGAACTCGGTCGGCGAAATGCGGCCCAGCAGTGGATGGTCCCAGCGCAGCAGCGCCTCGGCGCCGACCATGCGCTGGCTGCGGATGTCGATCTTGGGTTGCCAGTGCAGCGCCAGTTCGCCCTGGGCGACGGCATGGCGCAGGCCTTCCTCGATCAGCAGGCGCCGGCGCGCCTGTTCGCCCAGCACGGCCGTGTAGACGGTATGCCGGCCACGGCCGCCGAACTTGGCGTCGTACAACGCGGTGTCGGCCTGCTGCAGCAGGGTCTGTGGCGATTCGCCCGCGCCGTGCGAGAGCGCCACCCCCACGCTTACCGGCGCCAGCAGGCCGCGTCCGTCGACCATGATCGGCGCCTGCATCGCCTCGACCAGCGACAGCGCCATCGCTTCGGCCTGGGCCGGCGTGGCCGGATGCAGCATCACCACGGCGAACTCGTCGCCCCCCAGGCGCGCAACCAGATCGCCGGGCCGCACCAGCGTGGTCAGGCGCTGGGCCACGGCCTTCAGCAGCGCATCACCGACGTGGTGGCCCAGGCTGTCGTTGACGCTCTTGAAGTGATCCAGGTCCAGCGTGAGCAGTGCGAACACGCCGTTCTGCTGCAGCTGGCTGACCAGCGCCTCGCGCAGCATGAAGCGATTGGCCAGACCGGTGAGCGTATCGGTGTGGGCCAGTTGCACCAGGCGCCGCTCGCCCTCGATCTTCTCGGTGACATCGGCCAGCACGCCGCGCCAGCCGATGCGCCGTCCGTCTTCATCGAACAGGCACTTGCCGTTGAGGCTGAGGTGGCGGATCACGTCCCCGTGCTGCAGGGTCAGGCCGACATCGTGGAAGGACAGTCCGGCCTGGAACGCCTGGTCCAGCGGCGCGGCGCCTTCCGGGCAGCGCTCACGCAGGAGATGGGAGAACGAAAGCCCCTGCGCATCGGCTTCGTCCACGGCCAGCAGTTCGGCCAGGCGTGGCGACAGATGCACCAGTTCGCCCGCGTCGTTGGTCTCCCACAGAGCTTCATCGGCGTACTGCTCGAAGTCCTGCAGCAGCAGCGCGAGCAGGCGTTCGCGGCGCTGGGTCTGGGCTTGCTCCTCCAGCTGCAGCGTCGCCTTGTGCCAGCTGGAGAGCGCACTGAGCACCACGATCAACGCGTACAGCACCAGCAGCAGCGCCACGCTGGCCAGCACCGGCTGGCCGGTGCGCCACAGCGCGACGATGGCCGCCAGCGTGTAGATGCCGGTGTAGGCCATGCAGGCCAGCGGCAGCGGGCTCAGCACGAACGCGCCGGCGCCGAGCATGCCGGTGACCAGGGTGCTGATCAGCAGTTGCTGGCTGGGCGTGGCATGCGGGAACCAGGTCACCGTCATCGCCGCCCACGTGCACGCCAGCAATGCCGCGTGCAGGGTGGCGTGGCGCATGGCCTGGCGCGAGGCGACCAGCAGGGCCTGATGGCGGCGGTTCCACCAGTTGGTCAATGTGGTGGCGGAGAGCAGCAGGCTGAAGGCGGCCCACGCCCAGATGGCGGGATGGGCATCCTGGTCCTGGAAGGCCCACAGCACCAGCAGGCAGCTGCCGATGTTGGCGCTCATCGTGTACGGGGTGAGCCTGAGCACGCTGTTGAGGTGCGCCGCCCGCCACTGCGCTGCCTGGCGGCCGCCGTCCTGGTACAGGTAGGCCACGCCGCGCCGCGCGTCGCTCAGGCCGAGCCGCGTTTTGCCCAAGCTGCTGACCACTCCCAAGACGTCCCCCTCTTTCTGCCCGACGCGATCCCTGCCAACGCACGATCGAACAGATCGGCGCCGCGGAAGGCGGCGCGCCTGTCGCATCCCCGATTCAGTATCGGCCAGAACAAAACCGCGTCAGAGGGGAGGTAAGCGGATCTATCCGCTTTTTCGGCAGTCGATAGCGATCCGTGCATCGCCGCTGCCCGACAAGGCGGCGCGGATCACACAATCACCGCCCTTCACGGCAGCCGGTCGTAGCGGGAATGCGCGCGGGGTCTCGTCCATGCCGAGCACTGCGCAGGGTGTCAGTGCCGGGTGGAACGGGTTCGCATTGATATCCAAGGCCTGGCGCGGGACGTCTTCTGCACGTCGGGCAAGGGTGCGACCATCGGCGCTGGTTTCCGCAACGCACTGGCCTGCCTGTTCATGTCCAACGATGTCCCGGTCGTCCAGGAGGCGCTGTCACTGCGCGCCATTTGCAAGCTCGGTTTCATCCTGCTGGCCAGCGCGGTGCTGATGCCGCTGCAATGGCTGCTGATGCGCTTCACCCGTGGGCGCGCGGCGTTCGTGGTGCCGCGCTGGTGGTTCGCCTGCCTGCGTCGCGCGCTGGGCATCCGGGTCGAGGTGGTCGGCATGCCACGCAGCGGCGGCGGCACGTTGTTCGTCGGCAACCACGTCTCGCACTACGACATCGTGCTGCTCGGCGGCGTGCTGCAGGCGCGCTTTATCGCCAAGGACGACATGACCCGCTGGCCGGGCATGGGCTTTGTCGGCGAGCTGGCGCAGACCGTCTACATCAGCCGTCGCCAGCGCGATGCCGCCGCCGTCGCCGCGGCGCTGGCCGCGCAGCTGCGCGCGGATCACGACCTGGTGCTGTTCCCGGAAGGCACCACCTCGTCCGGCGAGCGCGTGGCGCCCTTCAAGTCCAGCCTGTTCGCGTTGTTCCTGGGGCAGGGCGCGCAGGCGTGGACGCTGCAGCCCTTCACCCAGGAACTGGTGTCGGTGGACGGCCGCGCGCTGTCCGCAGGCGGCGATCGCGCGGCCTATGCCTTCCACGGCGACATGGACGCCGGCGCGCACGTGAAGCACTTCCTCAATCTCTCGGGCGCCGCGGTCCGCCTCACCTTCCACCCGCCGATCCAGATCGACCCCGACGCCGATCGCAAGACGCTGGCCCTGCAGCTGCACGACATCGTGGCATCGGCGTTGCCGACGCATGGCGATGCGCCGCCACCAGCTCGCGATTGAGTACATGCAGCGCCACGCAGATGACATGCGTGTCAGCTGCACGCCGACATGGCGTCGCAGCCATCGTGTCTTTCGCACGATCCCTTACACTCCATCGGCCAGCGTGCGTCGCCGCCGCCATCGTGTCGCGGCATCTTCCTCGTTCGACTGGAAATGAAACATGCGTTCACCGCCGCTGTCGCCCATGGGCAAGCTGTTTGCTGCCGCTGCGTTCTTCGAAGGCCTGACCTGGGCCGGCCTGCTGATCGGCATGTTCCTCAAGTACGGCACCGGCACCACCGAGGCGGTGGTGTGGCTGTTCGGGCGCCTGCATGGCGCGGCGTTCCTGCTCTATGTGGCGATCAGCCTGATCGCCGCGTTGCGCCTGCGTTGGCCTTGGTGGGCCTGGATCCTGAGCCTGCTTGCGGCGTTGCCGCCGCTGGTGACGGTGCCGCTGGAACTGTGGTTCCGCCACCTGGGGCTGTTGAGCGCGCGGCCGGCGTTGGCCAAGGCGTGATGCACGTGCGCGGCGCCGTAAGGTGGCCGCGCGCTTGTGCCATCAGCGCCGTGTGGCCAGCACGCCATCCAGCGCAAGCTCGGCGCTGAAGCCGGCCTTCTCCAGGCGCTTGGCCACTTCGCGTGGCACGTCGCGGCCGCTGGTGAGCTTGTTGGGGCTGCCGGTGTAGTGGAACAGGCGACCGCCGCGCTTGAGCACGCGTGCGAGCTGGTCGTAGAACGCCTGCGAATACAGCTCGCCGGCAATGCCGAAACGCGGCGGGTCGTGCAGGATCGCGTCCACCGAGGCCTCGCCCAGTGAGCCGATCTGCTGCGACACATCGCCGTGGGTCAGCTGCAGGCGGCCCGCGCTTTGCGCCGCGTCGGGATCGGGCGACCACGGATTGCAGGTGCGCAGCCACAGCACATCTTCGTTCTTCTCGAACGAGACGATGCGCGCCACGCCGGCTTCCAGGCAGCAGGCGGCGAAGTAGCCCAGCCCGCCGCAGGTATCCAGTACGACCTTGCCGCGCGGCGCGACCAGCGCGACCTTGCGGCGGGCATCGTCCATCGGAGATTCCTTCGAGGTCGGCAGCATCTTGATGCCGTCGATCTCGAAGGTCGGCGCGCCCCATTCGGTCGGCACCAGCTTGATCAGCGAGCCGGAGAAGCGCGAGACCGGTTCGAAGTCCTCGCCGTCCCACACATAGATCGTGCGGTCCTTGAGCTTGCCCGGGAACGGATAGCGCTGGCCCCGCCAGGTCCAGTCCTCAGCGCCGAGTTGCGCCGTGGTCTGGCTGCGGCCCAGGTCGAACGTCGCGCTGCATTCGCTGGCGCCGCGCGCACGGGCGGCGGCCAGCGCCTGGGCGACGGGAAGGGTGAGGACGGGACCTGCGTAATGCGGCACGGCGGGCGATCTCGCGGCGGCCACGGAGGTGGCGCGCCGGCTGTCTGGAAGGGGCGGGCATCGTACCCGAGTGATCTTGTCCTCAGCGCGCCGCCGCGGGCGGGAAGGTCGCGGTGACTTTGCCTTCCGCATCGAGGAATTGCAGGGTCGGCGTGCCGTCGGCGGCCACCCGCGCGCTGATCCGCAGCTTGCCGTCGCGGTCGCGCAGGTCCAGCGAAGACGACGCATCGGGATTGCGCCCCAGCCATGCACGCTGCACATGCATCGGCGCGCGGTTCGCCATGAAGGTTTCCAGCGCGGCCTGCTGCTCGGCCTCGCTGGTGCCCGGCCTGGCCTGCATCGCCTTGAGCGCGTCCTCCAACGGCCAGTCCGGCTGGTCCTTGAACTGAATGCCATTCTTGACCTTGCCGCCTTCCTGCGCGGAGACCCAGGTGGACAGCTCGTCCTGGCCGTAGGCGTCGAAGGACAGGTGCCCGTCACGGCTGATCGTGCCGTCCGGGCGCTTGAGCCCGCTGAAGACCAGGCCGCCGCTTTCGGTGCCTTCGGCGTCGTAGAAGATCATGCCCGCGGTGCCATCGGCCTTGCGCCCTTCATGCGCGTACTCGCGCCCGCCGAACACCGCGCCGGGCAGCTTGGCATTGTTGGCCAGCACCAGGCGCGTGGTGCCGTCCGGTTCGACCAGGGTGAGCTTCTGCACCGTGATCTCCTCGAAGCGGGTCTTGTCCGGCCCGCGCGTGGCGCCGGTGGTGACGCCGATGACCAGCACGGCGGTCAGCACCGCCGAGTACACCTGCAGGAACCGGGGATGCGAGAACACGCGCATGGCGACACTCCTTGACGGGTTGTGCCGCGACCGTAAGCGCGCTGCGGTGGCCGCGCCGTGAGCAGGCCCGGGCCCTGCCATGAGATGGGTTGCCAGCGCCTGGCCAATCCTTACCATCACGTCATCGAACCGGCCCGCCTTGGGCCGGCTGGGGAAGATCCATGCAGAAGAGCAGGTGGGCGCCGGGCCTGGGGCTGGCGCTGGGATGCTGTGCGGCCTGGGCGATCGCCCAGACCACGCCGATGCCGGCCGTTGCGCCGTCGGCGCCGCAGGCCGTCGGCGAGATCGCGCTGGCCGGTTACGACGCCGGTGCGGTCGCCACGCCCAGCGCGGCCAATGCCTGGGGCGGCGTGCGCACCGGCAGCGAGGCGACCCTGTCCGACCGCGTGGTGGGCTATCGCATCCAGGCCAAGCTGGACCCGGACAAGCACACCCTGGACGGCAAGGAACAGCTGACCTGGCGCAACCGCAGCGCGGCGCCGGTCAGCTCGGTCTACCTGCATCTGTACCTCAACGCGTTCCGCAACGAAGGCAGCACGTTCTTCCACGAGAAGAACGACCTGGGCTTCGACTTCCGCACCGATGTGCCGGTGCGCGACGGCGGCTGGGGCTGGATCGACATGACCCGCGTCGCGCAGGGCAGCGCGGCGGTGAAGCAGACCTTCGTCCAGCCCGATGGCGGCCCCAAGAGCGACATGACCGTGGTGCGCCTGGACCTGCCGCAGGCCGTGGCGCCGGGCGCCAGCACCACGCTGGACATCGACTTCAACGCGCAGTTGCCGCGGGTGATCGCGCGCACCGGCTGGTTCGGCACGTTCCATCTGGTCGGCCAGTGGTTCCCCAAGATCGCGGTGCTGGAACTGCCCGGCGAACGCGGTGCCACCGCGCCGCGCTGGAACGCGCACGAGTTCCACCTCACCAGCGAGTTCTACGCCGACTTCGGCAGCTACGACGTGACCCTGGACGTGCCCTCGGACTATCGCGTCGGCGCCACCGGCCAGCTGCAGGGCACGCCGGCCAAGGCCAACGGCCGTACGACGTATCGCTACGTGCAGGACGACGTGCATGACTTCGCCTGGACTGCCGACAAGCGCTACGCCGAACCGCTGCGTGGCACCTGGACTGGCGCGGGCAGCCCCAAGGTCGACATCCAGGTGCTGTATCCGCCCGAGTACGAAGCCAGCGCCGCACCGGCGCTGAAGGCCACGCAGGATTCGCTGACCTATTTCTCGCGCACGCTGGGGCCGTATCCGTATCGCACGGTGACGGTGGTGATCCCGCCGTACAACGCGGCCGAAGCCGGTGGCATGGAATACCCGACCTTCTTCACCGCCGAAGGCTACGACGACGTGCCCAAGGGCTCGTTCACCGCGGCGATGCTGGACTTCGTGACCATCCATGAGTTTGGCCACGGCTATTTCTACGGGCTATTAGCATCGAACGAATTCGAAGAGCCGATGCTGGATGAAGGCCTCAACGAATACTGGGACCAGCGCATGCTGCGCGACGGGCCCAACCACTACGACATGCTGCCGCCGTGGATGAACAAACTCGGCATCCACCTGCCGGTCGATGACCCGTTCAAGTACGAGCGCCTGAGCGCGATGGTCCGCGATCCCAGCGATGCCGCAGGTGCGAGTGCCTGGAATCGCCTGGACAGCGCCGGCTATGGCTCGGTGTATTCGCGCACCGCCACGGTGATGCGCGACTTGGAGGCGACGCTGGGCAAAGCCGCGATCGAAAAGGGCTTCAAGGATTACTACGCCAGCTGGAAGTTTCGTCATCCGTCCATCGCCGACCTGCGCGAATCGCTGGCGGTGTCCACCGGCCGACGCGACGTGGTCGAGCGCGTGTTCGCGCAGAACGTGTACGCAGCAGGCAAGCAGGACGACAGCCTCCAGGGCCTGAGCAGCGAGCCGGTGCAGCCGTTCGCCGGGCGCGTGGTCGAGGGCGGCAAGCCGGTCACCCACGACGAAGGCTACATCGAGACGCAGGTCGAGCAGCAGCTTGAGGCCTGGCGCAAGGCGCATCCGAAGGCGGACAAGGCCGATGGTCCGTTCGACTACCGCACCACGGTGACCGTGCGCCGTCGCGGCGTGGCGGTGCCGCAGGTGCTGGTGGTGACCTTTGCCGATGGCAGCACGCGCCGCTTCGAGTGGGACGACGCGCAACTGTGGAAGCGCTTCAGCTTCGTCGACAAGCGGCGTGCGGTGGCGGCGCAGCTCGATCCGCAGCAGCGCTATTACCTGGATGCCAACAAACTCGACGATGGCAAGCGCATCGAGGGCGATGCGTCGGCCGCGCGGCGCTGGAGTGCCGATGTGGTGGCGCTGTTCCAGGCGCTGCAGAACGTGCTGGTGAACCTGTGAGGACCGCGATGAACCGATTCAACTGGCTGGGCGTGGTGGTCCGCGGCGCGCTGCGCGCGCTGCACTGGCGTGCGCTGCTGCTGTGGTGGGCCAGCCTGTCGCTGGTGGCCCTGGTCGCGGCGCTGCCGGTCTACGGGCTGCTCGATGCGCAGCTGAGCCACAGCTTCGATGCGCCGCGCTACGCGCACGGGCTGGACCTGACCGCGCTGGGCGATGTGATGGCCGCGGCCAGCAAGGATGGCGCGCCGCGTTGGGGCATGGTCGCGGGGCTGTTCTTCACCGTGTTGCTGTGGCCGTGGCTGACCGGCGTGATGGTGGCGGCGGTGCGGCTGGGACGCGGCGCGCGGCTGTTCGTGCTGGCGGCCGAGGGCATGCGCGAGTACGGCCGCCAGCTGCGTCTGGTGTTGTGGTCGCTGCTGCCGCTGGCGCCGTTCGTGGCATTGGGCGTGTGGCTGGTGCACCTGGCGCGCGAACGCAGGATCGACGCGATCCTCGCCTCCACCGCCAACTGGACCGAACGCGGCGCGCTGGTCATCGCGGTGCTGCTGTTCCTGCTGCCGTACGTGCTGACCGAGCTGACCCGTGCACGCATCGGCACGCGCGATGACAGCCGCTCGGTGGTGGTGCACTGGTGGCGGTCGCTGAAGCTGTACGTGCGGCGGCCGTTCGCGGCCTGGGGCACCAGCCTGCTGATCGGCGTGCTGGGCGCGCTGCTGCTGGCGGCGCTGGGTTGGCTGCGGATCGGCGCCTCGGGCGCGGGCTGGGGCGCGTTCTTCCTCGCGCTGGGCATCACCCAGGTCACCACGCTGGCGCTGGGCTGGCTGCGGTTGGCGCGTCTGCAGGTGCTGGCCCAGCTGGTGGACAACGATGCCGCGCGGCGCGCGGTGCGCTATTCGACCCCGGCGGCGCCGGTCACCGGCTGAGGGCGTGGCGAACACGTCCGGGCGCGTGAGAACAGGCGCCCGGACGTGTTCGCGTAATCGTAATTATCTTGCGACCACAATGCGCATCCCCGCCGGCGCGCATCGGGCGATGCCGGCCATTCGCACCGGCATTGGAGTTGCAGCATGGAACTGAAAGACCACGTCCTCATCGTCACCGGCGGCGCCAGCGGCATCGGCCGTGAGGCCTGCCTGGCGCTGGCCGCCAAGGGCGCCGACCTGGTGGTGGCCGACTTCAACCTGGCCGGGGCCGAGCAGGTCGCGGCCGAAGTCCAGGCGCTGGGCCGTCGCGCCAAGGCGTTCAAGGTCGACGTTTCCAAGGCCGCGGAGGTCAAGGCGATGGTCGACTTCGCCGTGGACCAGCTCGGCACGCTCAACGGCATTTTCAACAACGCCGGCATCTCCAAGGTGCAGTCGCTGCTGGAGATGGACCCGGCGTCCTACCACCGTGTCATCGACGTGGACCAGCACAGCGTCTACTACGGCCTGCATTACGGCGCGCGCAAGATGGTGGAACTCGGTGCGAAGGGCACCTTTGTCAACACCGCCTCGATCTTCGGCTACGTCGCCGCGCGCGGCAGCTTCAACTACAACGCCGCCAAGTCGGCGGTGGTGGCGATGACGCGCACCGGCGCGCTGGAACTGGCCGAGCACGGCATCCGCGTGGTCGCCGTGGCGCCGGGCTTCATCGATACGCCGATGATGGGCGAAGACCCCAGCATCAAGCCGCCGCTGGCCGCCCAGCACATGCACAACACGCTGATCCAGCCGGAGAAGGTCGCCAGCGTGGTCGCCTTCCTGTTTACCGATGCGGCGCAGGCGGTGAACGGCTCCACCGTGCCGGTGGACGACGGCTTCCTCGCCTTCAAAGTCTGAGCGGGCGCGGCGCGCAACGCGCCGCCGTCCTTAGATCCGCGGCCCGCGCGCGTGGTGTCGCGGTCCGCGGTGCGTCAAGGGGTTCACATCGCAGGCCAATGCTGCGACCCTGAAAAGGCAGCACGCATCAGGCGCGTTGCATCAGGCATCCGCTTCCGGATGCCGCGCACGCCACGCCGCCAGCAGCACGCGGTAGCGCGCGCACTCTTCGGCATACAGGTCGAACACGCACGGGTCGCAGCCACTGTCGCAGCAGTCGCTGGGCAACGGGGCTTCCGGTGCGATGGGGCGGGGATCGTCTTCGGACATGGCGTGATTATCGGCGGCGCACTGCGTGGAGGCCAATCGCCATGCCCGCGCGATGCCTGTTCTCCACGCGTGTCGCGCATCGCGCGACGCTGGATCACCAAGAGAAGGAGACAAGATGAATTGGCTGAGTGGATACCAGGTGCTGGGCAACAGCGTGCAGGCCTGGCTGACCGCCACCGGGATCACGCTGGCGGCGCTGTGCGCGTTCGCCATCGCGCGGCGCGTGGTGGTGGGGCGACTGGGCGCGATCGCCAAGCAGGGCACCACGATCGACCGGGTTTTCGAATCGCTGGCATACGCACTGCGTGGCACGCGGCTGTGGTTGCTGCTGTTCCCGGCGCTGCATTTCGGCCTGCAGGCCCTGCACCTGCCCGAGCGCGCCTACGGCATCGCCGGCAAGGCCGCGGCGGTGGCGCTGTTCCTGCAGATCGGCGTGTGGGGCAGCCGCCAGATCCGCTTCTGGATCGACAACTCCAAGGCGCGCGCGGCCGAAGACACCAACCTGGGCGCGACCACCAGCCTGGGCGCGGTCAAGTTCGTCGGTCTCACGGTGCTGTGGGCGGTGGTGCTGCTGGTGGTCCTGCAGAACCTGGGCGTGGACATCACCGCGTTGATTGCCGGCCTGGGCGTGGGCGGCATCGCGGTGGCGCTGGCGGTGCAGAACGTGCTGGGCGATCTCTTCGCCTCGTTGTCGATCGTGATCGACAAACCCTTCGTGGTCGGCGATTTCGTCGTGGTGGGCGAATTCGCTGGCACCGTCGAGCATGTCGGGCTGAAGACCACGCGCCTGCGCAGCCTGTCGGGCGAGCAGTTGGTGTTCGCCAACAGCGACATGCTCGCCGCGCGGCTGCGCAACTACAAGCGGATGGACACGCGCCGGATCGTGTTCGAGTTCCGCGTGCCGCTGTCCACGCCGCATGACCAGTTGGCGTCGATCCCGGCGATGGTCCGGGAGATCCTGGACGGGATCGACAATGCGGTGTTTGATCGCGCGCACTTCCGCGGCTTCGGCGAGTCGGCGTTCGACTTCGAAGTGGTCTACATCATGCAGACGCCCGACTACACCGCCTACATGGACACCCAGCAGGCGATCAACCTGGAGCTGGTGCGCCGCTTCGGCGAGGCCGGCATCGCGTTCGCCTTCCCGGTGCGCACGCTGGAGTTCCCGCGCGCGCTCAACCTGCGACAGCTTGCGCCCGTGGACGCGGGCGAACGCCGCGCCGCGGCCGGCTGAAACGGCGCCATCAGGCCGTGTCGGCCTGGTCCGGGTGGCGCTTGTGCCACTTGCGCAGCTTGCGCCGATACCGCTCCACGGCCTCGGCGTGCAGGTCGTAGACGCACGGATCGCAACCGCTATCGCAGCATTCGCTGGGCGCGGGTGGTTCCGGCGGCGTGGGGCGCGGGTCATCGTCGTGCTTGGCCATGTGGACATCGTCGGCGATGGCGGCGTGGCAGCCCGCGAAGACGCGTTGGTGGGATCGCCGCCACGCGGGGACGGCGCCGGCGCGCGCGGGCTGGCACAATGCGCGCCCGGCCAGGCCGGCCCGCGCTGAATGTGGGTCCGGCCATCCGTGCACGCGCCCCGGCGCGGCAGATCTCACCCGCAGGTTGCCCATGTCATTGCTTACCTCCGAACTGGCGCAGTGGCGCCGCAAACCCGTGCGCGAGCTGCTCGCCGGCGCGGTCGCCACCTTTGCGCTGATCCCCGAGGTCATCGCGTTCTCGTTCGTCGCCGGGGTCGATCCGCAGGTGGGGCTGTATGCCTCGTTCGTGATCTCGATCGTGATCGCCTTCGCCGGTGGGCGCCCGGCGATGATTTCGGCCGCGGCCGGCTCGGTGGCGCTGGTGGCCGCGCCGCTGGTGGCCACGCACGGGCTGAACTACCTGCTCGCGGCGGGCGTGCTGGCCGGGCTGATCCAGATCGTGTTCGGCCTGCTGCGGCTGGGGGTGCTGATGCGCTTTGTCAGTTCGTCGGTGCGGACTGGCTTCGTCAACGCGCTGGCGATCCTGATCTTCAGCGCGCAGCTGCCGCAGCTGGCCGGCGCCACGCCCGCGACCTGGGTGATGCTGGCGCTGGGTTTGGCGATCATCTACGGCCTGCCGCGCGTGCCGCTGCCGGGCCTGCAGGCGATCCCCTCGCCGTTGATCTGCATCGTCGCGCTGACCCTGCTGACGGCGTGGCTGGGCCTGCCGCTGAAGACCGTGGCCGACTTGGGCCAGCTGCCGTCCAGCCTGCCGGGCTGGCACGGGATCGTGGTGCCGCTGGACATGGACACCCTGCGCATCATCGCCGGACCGGCGATCGCCATCGCGATGGTCGGCCTGCTCGAATCGATGATGACCGCGCGCGTGGTCGATGAACTCACCGACAGTCCCAGCAGCAAGAGCCGCGAATGCGCGGGCCTGGGCCTGGCCAACATCGGCGCCAGCCTGTTCGGCGGCATCGCCGGCTGCGGCATGATCGGCCAGACCGTGGGCAACGTGAAATACGGCGGGCGCGGGCGGTTGTCGACGCTGTTCGCCGGCGTGTTCCTGCTGGTGCTGATGGTGCTGCTCAAGCCGTGGGTGTCGCAGGTGCCGGTGGTGGCGCTGGTGGCGATCATGGTGATGGTCTCGGCCTCGACCTTCGACTGGGGCTCGCTGCGCAAGCTGGTGACCCATCCGCGCCTGTCCACCCTGGTGATGATCGCCACGGTCGTGGCCACCCTGGTCTCGCACGACCTGTCGATCGGCGTGGGCCTGGGCGTGCTGCTGAGCGCGCTGTTCTTCGCCTGGAAGGCCGCGGCCGCGCTGCACGTCGCGCATGTGCCAAAACCCGGTGTCGACGGCGCAGTGCTGCATGTCTATCGGGTGCGCGGGCAGGTGTTCTTCGCCTCGGCCGATGCCTTCGTCGACGCGTTCGATCCGCGCGAAGTCGAGGGCGCGCAGGTGAGGATCGATGTGTCTTCGGCGCGGTTCTGGGACATCACCGCGCTGGCTGCACTGGACAAGGTGCGTGAGCGTTTCGCCCACTACGGCTGCACGGTCAACGTGGTCGGCCTGCAGTCGCGCGAGCTGTTGAACGGCGGCCTGGAAGATCCTGTCGGCTGAGGCAAGCGGCCGCGTCGCGTGCGTTGGTGCAAACGCGTCCACGCCGGCACGGGCGTGGCGGGGCCGCGGCCTAGAATTTTCCGGTCGGCCGCATCCGCGGCCCCGCCGTCCGGAGAATCCCCATGAAGTTGCGCCCCTTCCTCGCCGTGGCGAGCCTGGCCCTGTTGTGCAGCGCCGCCGCGCAGGCCGAGGTCTATCCGCAGGCCCAGCAGATCCCGATGCAGAAGCAGCTCGGCAAGGGCACCGTGCAGGCGCGCTACGCCTTCACCCGCGACAAGGCCACGCCGGACCAGGCCACGCGCGAGATCGGCTTCCTGACCCTACAGCCCGGTGATGCGGTCGGCGTGCACAAGCACGTCGACAACGAGGACGCCTACATCATCATTTCCGGCGAAGGCACCTTCACCGATACCGACGGCAAGACCTCGCCGGTCAAGGCCGGCGACATCACCATCGTGCGCAAGGGCCAGTCGCATGGCCTGGCCAATACCGGCACGGTGCCGCTGGTGTTCGTCGATGTGATCGCCCAGCAGTAAGCCGCTGGAGGCCGCGCGGCATCGGCTACGATGCGCCGATGTCGCCTGCCGCGTTCCGCCATGTGTTGCACGTCCTGCTCAAGGTGCTGCTCGGCGTGGGCGTGCTGGTGTTCGTGCTGTTGCTGGGGCGGGCGTTCCAGGCGCGCAGTCAACCCGCGCTCAAGCCCTGGCATACGCTGCAACTGCATGGCGAAGTGAGCGCCGAGCAGATCGGCCCGCGCTACACCTGGGCGCAGTACGAACAGGCCGAAGCGCGGCTGTTCGAAGAACTCAACACCACCCTGGCCGCGCATCCCACGCCCGGCCCGTACCGCTTTGAAGCGCAAAGCCAACTTGGCGCGCGTCCTGGCCAGCGCGACTGGAATCGTTCGTACGTCTCCACGCCGGCGCAGGTGCGCGGCGGCGTGCTGTTGCTGCATGGTCTGAGCGATTCGCCCTACAGCCTGCGCCACCTGGCCGCGCGTTACGAACGGGCCGGCTTCGTGGTGATTGCGCCGCGCCTGCCTGGTCACGGTACCTTGCCCAGCGGCCTGCTGGACGTGCGCTGGCAGGATTGGTCGGTGGTGGTCGATCTGGCTGCGCGCGAACTGCGCCAGCGCATCGGCGGTGACAAACCGCTCCACGTGGTCGGTTATTCCAACGGTGCGGCGCTGGCGCTGCAGTACGCACTGGACGCGGCTGCACGCGACGACGCGGCACGGCCACGCGTCGATCGCCTGGTGCTGCTCTCGCCGATGATCGGCGTCAGTCGCGGCGCCGCGCTGGCCGGCCTGCTGCCGGTGTTCGGCAAGCTGCCGTACTTCGCGCAGTCGCGTTGGCTGGATAACCTGCCCGAGTTCAATCCGTACAAGTACAACTCGTTTCCGTTCAACGCTGCCGCTCAATCGTATGAATTGACCACGCACGTACAGGCGCAGGTGCTGCAGCTCAAGGCGGCCGGTCGCCTGCAGCGACTGCCGCCGATCCTGGCGTTCCAGTCGGTGCTGGACAACACGGTCAACACCGATGCGGTGGTGCATGCCTTGTTCGATCACCTGCCGGCCAATGGCAGCGAGCTGGTGCTGTTTGACATCAACCGCGCCAACCTGCTGGCACCGCTGCTCACGCCGGCCGCGACCGGTGCGGCCGACACGCTGCGGGGCGATGGGCCGCGCGCATACACGCTCACGTTGGTCAGCAACCTGCGGCCCGACACATTGGATGTCGGTGCATCGACCACCGCGCCGGGCCAGCACCAGGCGGTGACGCATCCGCTGGGTCTGCAGTTTCCGTCCAGCGTCTATTCGCTATCGCACGTGGCCTTGCCGTTCCCGATGGACGATGCGCTGTACGGCCTGACGCCGCGCATGGACGAGGACTTCGGCATTCGCCTGGGCACGGCGACCCTGCACGGCGAGCGTGGCGCGCTGGTGGTCAAGGCCGAACAGCTGCAGCGGCTGAACTGCAATCCCTTCTATCCGTATCTCATCGCGCGCATCGCACAGACGCTGCCGCAGGAACACGCCGCCGTCACCGCCACGACCGCGCGCTGAACCTCACTGCCAAACCGGCATGCGAGGCGCCGGAACCGGCCCGTATTGACCTGCCATTAGCGCTTATTTCATGCCGATGCGATGGCGGCCCGGCCAGCATGGCCGTGCACGCCTTCTTCCTTCTGCCCATCGCACTGGAGTCTCCATGTCCGCTCTCCCCAATCCCCTCGATCCGGTCCGCTTGCACGTGGAGGACAGTGGTGGCACCGGTCGCCCGGTGGTGCTGATCCACGGCTGGCCGCTGTCCGCTGCAGCGTGGAGCGAACAGGTCGGCCCGTTGCGCGAGGCGGGCTATCGCGTGGTGGCCTATGACCGCCGCGGCTTCGGTCGCTCGGACAAGCCCACCAGCGGGTTCGACTATGACCACCTCGCCGATGACCTCGCTGGCGTGATCAACGATCTGGACCTGCGTGATGCCACGCTGGTGGGGTTCTCGATGGGTGGCGGCGAAGTCGCCCGTTACATCAGCCGACACGGCCAGGAACGCCTGCACAGCGTGGTCTTCGCGGCAGCCGTGCCGCCTTACATGATGCAGACCCCGGACAATCCCGACGGTCCGCTGACCAAATCCCAGGCGCAGGGCATGGAATCAGATCTCAAGGCGGATCGCCATGCGTTCTTCAAGGATTTCAGCAAGGGCTTCTTCACCGCCAATAGCGAGCTGAAGGTCAGCGACGCACAGTTGGAAGAGGCAGTTGCGCTGTGCGAGCAGTCTGACCAGGCTGCTGCGCTGGGCTGCATGGAAGCCTTCGGCACCACGGATTTCCGTGGCGACCTGACCAAGGTCACCGTGTCCACCTTGGTGCTGCATGGCGATGCTGATGGCGTCGTGCCGCTGGCCGGTTCCGGCGCACGCACGCACAAGGCCATCGCCGGCAGCGAGCTGAAGGTGGTCGCCGGCGCACCGCACGGTTTCAATGTCAGTCATGCCGAGGCGTTCAACGAAGCGTTGATTGCGTTCTTGAAGAAGTGATCCTGTATCGCGATCGTTGAGCCTGGAATGCAGGAAGACCGGCGCAAGCCGGTCTTTTTTTGCGCGCCGCCATCGCACGACGCGCTGTCCCGCGATGTCGGCTGGCATCGGTTACAGGGACTTGACCTGTCCTATCGTGTTGTCCTGCGGCACGGTGCGTAACGGGACAGCCTGCCCGATTGCGCAGGTTTCATCCATGCCACGATGCGCCGCCGCCGGCATCCCCCGCAGCCTTGCATCGCGATGCATCGCCCGCACGCGCGGCCCAACGCCAAGCACTTCCTGCACGCGATTCCGCCCCCGGGCTGGAAACAAGGAGACCCTGCATGAAACGCATCGCCTCATGGATCGTGGCCAGCGCCGCGCTGCTGTTCTCGATCCTTCCCTTCGCTGCTGCGCAAAGCGCCAGCGACTACACCCACGGCGTCACCGCCGCTAATGGCACCGGCACGCTCTGGTTCGCACCAGCCGGCAGCAGTACCTCGTGGGTGGATGCGCACTACAGCGTCACCGGTGGCGACCTGCAGAACCTGCGCATGCGCTACAACGCCGGCAACGGCCACTACGAAACCACGTTCGCGCCGGCCAGCAACGGCACGGCGGTCGATTACTTCTTTACCTACAACAAAGGCGAGGCCGCCTACGACAGCGCGCACTACAGCGCGGTGGTCGGCAGCGGCAGTGGCGGCACCGATCCGCCGGCCTCCGGCGGCGGCGACGGCAGCAGCTGGAGCGGCCAGACCACCTTCCACATCGTCAACCAGACCGGCGGCCGCTGGGCCGATGCCGACGTGTACTGGAGCATCATCGGCAAGGACTGGAATACCGGGCAGTTCGTGCACGTGGATGCCAACGGCAACCTGGTCCCGATGTCCACCGCCGACAACGGCGCCCTGACCAAGAACGGCGAGGGCTACACCAACTACTTCCACAACCTGGCCCAGCTGCGGGATGTCACGATCCCGCCACTGGATTCGGCGCGCATCCTGCTTTCGGTGGGCTCGCCGATGTACATCAAGGTCAACGTCGATGGCAACGGCAACATCGGCTATGCCGGTGCCAACATCGAGAACGCCTCGGATCCCAACATCGACGTCTACTTCGACTTCGGCGAGATGGCAATCCTGCCGCCGGGCAACGCGCAGCAGGGCATCTTCGTCAACACCACGCGCGTGGACCACTTCGGCTTCCCGCTCAAGCTGCGCGTGCAGGGCCTTGACGGCTTCGACCAGAGCGTGGGCGAGACCTTGAACGAATCGCGCGATGCGATCTTCTCGGCGTTCCAGGCCACGGTGCCTGCACAGTTCACCGGCCTGGCACAGGCGCCTTACGCGCCGTATCGGATCGTGGCGCCCTCGCATGCGAGCTTCATCGCCGGCCAGGCCAACGGCAATTACCTGCAGGGCTACATCGACGCGATCTGGGCGCGCTATCGCAATGAGGACCTGGTGTTCACGCTGGACAACCTGGGCACGTTCCGCGGCCGCGTCAACGGCAACACCTTCGTGTTCACCGGCGGCAACGCGAACGGCACCTACTACATCAACGGCGTGCCGAGCACTTCGGAAGTCTTCCTGGGCAACGGTTTGTTCAACGATCCCACTGGCGCCAGCGACGTGGGCGTGCAGCTGCAGATCCAGGCGCAGATTTCGGCGGCGATCAATCGCCATGTGCTGGAAACCCCATCGCAGTGGTACGACCAGCCATCGCATTATCCGGCGGGTCAGGCGGCCAACTGGTATGCGAAGTTCTGGCACGACCACAACATCGATGCGCTGTCCTATGGTTTCTCGTATGACGATGTCGGCGACTTCAGTCCGTCGATCCACACCAACGCGCCGACGGATGTGACCTTCACCATCGGCTGGTAAGGCCATCGGTGACCGCTGACGTACCGGTCATGCGGACTTGTGCAAGCGTGGGTTTCCAGGAGGAAGTCCACGCTTTTTTTGTGCGCGTGGCGCGCCGCACAATGACCGCACGGGCGATCTGGTCAATGATCGGACTGCCTCGCTCGATGCGCGCTGCGTGATACGCAGCGCATCACGCGCAACCGCAATGCGCAGCGAGGCTGGCTTTGGAAAGCCACAGGGGGCAGGCCATCGGGCCGCATCGGCGTGTGCCGTCGCGGCAGGACCCAATGAAGAAGGAGAGCTTCATGACTGCATCCACGCGCCACGTGCACCTGTCCCTGGCCATCGCCGCCGCCCTCGCATCGCCGCTTGTGTATGCACAGGAATCGCCTGCCCAGACGCCATCGTCCTCCTCGCAGGAGGCCACCAATCTGGACACGGTCGTGGTCAGCGGCACGGCCCAGTTCAAGGGGCTGCGCAAGCGCGATACCAGCTTCTCCATCACCACCGCCACCGCCGAGCAGATGCGCGAGGCGGTGCCGCAGAGCACCGCGGACCTGTTGAAGGTCACGCCAGGCGTGTGGGCCGAGCCCAGCGGCGGTGGCACCGGCGCCAACATCTTCGTGCGCGGCATGCCCTCGGAAGGCGATGCACCGTTCGTGACCATGCAGCTGGATGGCTCGCCGCTGTATCCACCGCCGACGCTGTCGTTCCTGGAGAACTCCACGCTGTTCCGCATCGACGACACCATCGAGCGCATGGAAGTGCTGCGTGGTGGCTCCAGCCCGATCTTCTCCAACGGCCAGGCCGGCATCACCGTCAATTTCATCCAGAAAACCGGCCAGGACACGCCCGAGGGCAGCGTGCGCCTGACCACGGGCAGCGACAACCTGCAGCGCGTGGATGTCTATGCCGGCGGGCCGCTGGGCAATGGCTGGTACGGCAGCGTCGGCGGCTTCTTCCGCAAGACCGATGGCGTGCGCGATCCGCAATTCGATGCCGACAAGGGCGGGCAGTTCAGCGCGACGCTGGCCAAGCGCTGGGACAGCGGCTCGATGACCTTCTACGCGCGCCATCTGGACGACAACAACGCGTTCTACACCGCGATCCCGCTGCTGTCGCGCAACGACGGGCGTGACCTGTCCAGCTTCCCGGGCCTGGACGCGCAGACCGGCACGCTGATGAGCCGCGAACTGCGCCACGTCACGCTGCCGATCGGCCCCAACGGCCAGACCATCACCCGCGACTTGGCCGATGGGCGCGGCGTCAACATCGACCTGTTCGGCGGCGCGCTGGACTGGCAGGTAGGCGACTGGACGATCGCTGACCGCTTCAACGTGATGGGCGGCGAGGCGCCGACCAATGCGCTGTTCACCGGCAATGCGCCGACCACGTTGGCCGACTTCATTGCCGGCAAAGGTGGCACCGGCGTAGGCACCTATACCAACGGCGGCGGCGTGGTCGATCCGAACCAGCAGGTGCTGGAAGCCGGCTGGTGGGTGGTGGACAAGCACCTGTCCTCGTTCACCAACGACCTGCGCCTGAGCCGCGAACTGTTCAGCGGCAACACGCTGACCTTCGGCATCTACTACGCGAAGTATTCCTCGCGCGACCAGTGGTTCCTCGGCAACAACATGCTGATGACGGCAGAGAACAACGCGCGACTGGTCGACGTGACCCTGGACGATGGCCGCCAGGTCACGCTGAATGGCCAGTCCGGCACCTCGACCTTCGCCCTGCGCGAGGATTTCGAAGGCGAGAACATTGCCGCCTTCGTCGCCGACGAATGGCAACTTAACGAGCGCCTGCGCCTGGACCTGGGCGCGCGCTACGAGCAGCAGCAGGTCACCGGCGATGTGCACGACACGGCCACGATCGACCTGGATGGCAATCCAGACACGCTTTACGACAACGCCACGTCCATCTCGCTGCCCGAGATGACCCACTATGACCAGACCGACCGGAAGTTCTCTTGGACGGTGGGCATGAACCTGAAGCTCAACGAGCAGTTCAGCCTGTTCGGGCGCGCCAACTCGGGCTTGAAGTTTCCCGGCTTCGACAACCTGCGCGACGGCAACAACAAGGTGCAGGAAGTGGATCAGTACGAGCTGGGCCTGAAGTCCGGCAGCCAGTTCTACGACCTGTACCTGACCGCGTTCTACAACAAGTTCAAGAATTCGCCGTTCCAGGCCTTCCTGGCCAATGGCGATAATTTCACCACGGTCGGCGATTCGCGTGCCTATGGTGTGGAAGTGGAAGGCGCGATCCGGCCGTTCGGCGGCTTCGAGCTGGCCGGCACCGGCGTATGGCTGGACGGCAAGTACAAGAACTACCAGGAATTCACCGGCAACCAGGTCATGCGCCAGCCCAAGAAGCAGTTCCGCCTCACGCCGAGCTATTACTGGATGCTGCCGTTCGGTGACCTCAAGCTGTTTGCCACCTACTCGTACGTGGGCGATCGCTTCGCCGATCTGGCCAATGCGCAGAAACTGCCGTCGTACGACATGGTCGATCTTGGTGCGAGCCTGCACGTGGGCGACCACTGGGAAGTCACCGCCAGCGGCAGCAACGTCACCAACACGCTGGGCCTGACCGAAGGCAACGTGCGCGTGCCGGGCGGGGCGACTAACGGCGTATTCATGGGTCGGCCCATCGCCGGGCGCCAGTACCAGATGTCGCTGGCCTATCGCTGGTGATCTGGCGCCACGCGTGGCCCGGCCATCACAACCGGGCCACGCGTGCCGACGTACATCTTCCCCATCCGGTCACTGCCGTGCGAGTCGCATGAAGCCATCCCAGTCGCGTTGTTCGTTCTCGATCCTGAGCCTGACGTTGTCCGGCCTGCTGGCTTCTTGTGCCAGTGCGCCGCGCGAGGCTGCGTTGGCCGTTGCAGTGCCCGGCGCTGTCGCATCGCCCTCAACCGCTGCGCCCGCGACGCCTGACCAGCTGTATCCGCAGTTGTTCGATGCGGTGCAGACCGCACAGGTGTTCGAAGACCAGAAGCATTTCGTCGACATGACCGCGCGCCGCGATCCAGCCCGCATCGAAGCCGACTACCTGGCCCAGCGCGCCGCGCCGGGCTTCGACCTGAAGCGCTTCGTTGCCGACAATTTCGCCGAGGATCCACCGATCCAGGTGCCGGCGATCCGCCAGGACACCACGCTGCGCGCGCATATCGACGGGCTATGGCCGGTGCTGACGCGCCGCTTCACCGACGTGCCGCCGCACAGCAGTGCGTTGTCACTGCCCGAGCCGACGGTGGTGCCGGGCGGGCGTTTCCGCGAGGTGTACTACTGGGATTCGTACTTCACGATGCTGGGGTTGGCTGAGAGCGGGCATGACGATCTGGCGCGGCAGATGCTGGATAACTTCGCCTACCAGATCGACACCTACGGCCACATCCCCAACGGCACGCGCAGCTATTACCTGAGTCGTTCGCAGCCGCCGTTCTTCGCCTGGATGGTCAGCGACGAAGCCACGCGCCGTGGCGAGGCAGTCTATCGCCGCTACCTGCCGCAGTTGCAGGCCGAGTACGCGTACTGGATGCGCGGTGCCGAGGGCCTGAAGCCCGGCGCCGCATCGGCGCGCGTGGTGAAGCTGGCCGACGGCAGCGTGCTCAACCGCTACTGGGACGATCGCGACACGCCGCGCCAGGAGGCCTGGGCGCACGACCTCAAGACGGCAGCCGAGGCGCGCGACACGCGCCCGGCCGACGAGGTCTATCGCGACCTGCGCGCGGCGGCCGAGTCGGGCTGGGATTTTTCCAGCCGCTGGCTGGACGATCCGCAGAAGCTCTCCAGCATCCACACCACCCAGATCGTGCCGGTGGACCTCAACAGCCTGCTGTATCACCTGGAAACCACGCTGGCCGCGGCCTGCAAGACCGCGCCGGCCGACTGCACGATCGATTACGCCGGCAAGGCCACGCAGCGCAAGGCCGCGATCGAGCGTTATCTCTGGAATCCGGCCGGCTATTACGCTGATTACGATCTGCGCACGCAGGCGCCGCGCAAGCAGGTGACCGCGGCCACGGCCTTCCCGCTGTTCGCCGGCATCGCTTCGCCCGCACGTGCGACACAAACTGCCAAGGCCATCGAGGCGCAGCTGCTGCGGCCAGGCGGCCTGGCGACCACGGCGGTCCACAGTGGCCAGCAATGGGACGCGCCCAACGGCTGGGCGCCGTTGCAGTGGGTCGCGGTCGCCGGCCTGCGTCGCCACGGGCAGGCCGCGTTGGCCGAGAACATTGGACGCCGTTTCCTGTCGCGCGTGCAGGCGGTGTTCGATCGTGAGCACAAGCTCACCGAGAAGTACGACGTCGATGCCACCGGCACGGCCAGTGGCGGCGGTGGCGAGTATCCCAACCAGGATGGCTTTGGCTGGACCAACGGCGTCACCTTGCGGCTGCTGGATCTGTATGCCGCGCCCGCGCCGCCGCGCCAGCCCTAAGCGCCGCGCGCCTGCTGTAAAACCCGCAGCGCAGTTGCCAGGCAGATCGCGGCACGCCGCATACTGTGCCGCTGTGGCCTGCACGCGTCGTGCGGGCTGGCGCCGGTTCGGGAATCGAGATGCTCAAGGGTGTGCTGCTCGGCTTTGCGTGTTACGCGGCCTATTCCATCAGCGATGCGTTTGTGAAACTGCTGGAAGGCACGCTGCCGTCCTATGAGCTGGTGTTCTTCGGCGCGCTGCTGATGCTGACCGCGATCCCGTTCCTGAAGAAGCCCGACGACCGCTGGCGCGACGTGGTGATCGCCAGGAAGCCGACCGTGTGGCTGCTGCGCGCGTTCTGCGGCGCCACCGGCAACCTGACCTCGGTGATTGCCTTCACCCACCTGTCGATGGCCGAGGCGTTCGCGCTGATCTTCCTGATGCCGATCTTCGTCACCGTGCTGTCGGTGATGCTGCTGCGCGAGGAAGTGCACTGGCGTCGCTGGACGGCGGTGGTGGTGGGCTTCATCGGCGTGCTGGTGGTGCTGCGGCCGGGCTTCCGCACGCTGAGCGAAGGCCACGTGGCTGCGATCATCTGCGGCCTGACCGGCGCGGTCTCGGTAATCAGCCTGCGCATGGCCGGCCCGGACGAAAAGCGCATCACGCTCTACGGCGCCGGCGTGATCGGCCCGCTGGTGATGGGCGGCATCCTGATGCTGCCGTACTTCGTCTGGCCCAGCGCGTGGCAGTGGCTGATGATCGCCGGCTACGGCCTGTTGGCCGGGCTGGCCGCGATCCTGATGATGTATTCCACGCGGCTGGCGCCGGTGAGCGCGGTGGCGCCCACCCAGTACAGCCAGATGCTGTGGGCGATCGGCTTCGGCGCCTGGCTGTTCCACAGCAAGCTGGACTGGATCACCGGCGTGGGCATCGCCCTGATCCTCGGCTCGGGCCTGGTCACTTTCATCCGCTGGGGCCAGGTCACCAGCTGGCGGCGCAAGACGCGGATCGTCTGATCCGCGCCTGGCGCATCTGCATTACTTGGCGACGACGCTGGTGCCGTTGGGCACCACGTAACAGGCCGCAGCCTTGGTGCACGCTTCGGCATTGATCTCTGCGATCTGGCGGGCAAGGTATTGCTCGGGCGAGAGATTCATCGCGTTGCGGTAGGCGTTATCGGCATCGGCCATCGCCTTCTGTTCCTTGGCGCGCTGCAGCTCGGCGTTGGTGGCCTCGATCAGTGTCTTAACTCGCTGCTGTTGGGCGGCGGTGAGGTTCATCTGCTGCAGTACGTCCGGATTGGGCTTGGCCCGACCCAGGGTGATGTTCATGATCTCCACGTCCAGGCCCTGGTCCTTGACCACCTTGCGGATGGCGTCGGTGACCGCGTCATCGATGCGCTGCGCGGTGGCCACGTCGCTCATCATGCTGGTCATGTCGAAGCGCTTGACCTGGTCGCGCACGATCGCCGCGTACTGGCTGCGGATGTTGTTCTTGAACCAGTCCGGGCCGAACTTACGCAGCAGCTTGGGTGCATTGGTCACCCGGTATTGGATGGTGGTTTCGAAGTCCAGCAGGATGTTGTCCGACGAGGAAAAGTCATCGAAGGACACCGACAGAACCTGCGGGCTGACATCGACCACGATCGCATCGGTGGTCAGCCACGTGTAGGCCAGGCCTGGCTTGATCGTCTCATCACGGATGCCGCCATCGCCGAATACGCGCGGCCGGTCGATCAGCACAGCCTCCTGGCCCGGATCGACCTTGACCACGGTGCAGCCGGTTACGCTTGCCGTGGCGGCCAGTGCAAGAAAAATTCGCTTCATGTTGTCCCCGATGTTCGTCCCTGTGTCCGGCGCGCGCGTTGCGGGCCCGGATCGCCGCCGATCATACGGACTGTGCTGGCCGATGGAAGACGCGGCGTTGTCCTACAGGCCCGCGCGCCGTATGCCGATGGCCGCGCTGTGCGGAAGGCGCGATGCTGGTGACCGGAATGGAATCCGAAGGAGCAAGGCAATGCGTGGACTGGCAGGGTTGCTGTTGGCGATGTGCCTGATGGGTCCGGTTGCGATCGTGCACGCCGCCGAACCCCCACGCCTGATGCTGGCCACCCGTTATCACGGGCAAGTGGCGGTGGCCGATTACCTGGTCAGCGAGAAGCTCGATGGCGTGCGCGGGCGCTGGGATGGGCAGGCGCTGTGGACGCGGGGTGGGGCGCGGATCGCGGCGCCGGCCTGGTTCACTCGCGGCTGGCCGAAGGCGCCGCTGGATGGCGAGCTGTGGATCGCGCGCGGGCAGTTCGATGCGGCCAGCGGGCTGATCCGCGCGGGGAATCCGGCCGATCCCGCGTGGCGCACGCTGCATTTCATGTTGTTCGATCTGCCGGGCGATGCGGGGCCATTCGAGGCGCGCGTGGCCAAGCTGCAGGCCTTGGTCAAGACGAGCGGCAACGATCAGCTGCGCGTGGTGCCGCAGCGGCGCTTCGCCGACAAGCCTGCGCTGGATGCCGAACTGGCCCGCGTCGTCAGCGCCGGCGGCGAAGGGCTGATGCTGCAGCGACGCGATGCGCGTTATGCGGTGGGGCGCAGCGATACGCTGCTCAAGTACAAGCCGTATGAGGATGCCGAAGCGCGCGTGGTCGGCCACGCGCCGGGCAAGGGCAAGTACGTCGGCATGCTGGGCGCGCTGCTGGTGCAATTGCCGGATGGGCGCCAGTTCCGCATCGGCGGCGGCTTCACCGATGCGCAGCGCGCCGCGCCGCCGCCGGTGGGTGCGTGGGTGACGTATCGCTACAACGGGATGACGTCGAAGGGTTTGCCGCGGTTCGCCCGCTTCCTGCATGTGCGCGATGAACTGCCGCCGCCCGATCCGCGACGCTGACGGGTGTCGCGCCTTAACCAATGTTTTGCATCGGCTCGCGCAGACTCGCTCCTTCGACTTGGGAGGGGGAGAATGCGATGCGTGGTGCAGTGATGGCGGCCGTGGTGGCTGCCGGTGTGTGTGGATGCAAGCCAGCAGATGCGCCGCAGGCGACGGCCCTGCACGATGGCACGGCCGCGACGCCGGCCACCAGCGCGCCGGCGGACACGCCGCATGTGGCGTCCAGCGAGTTCGGCAAGCTGCCCGATGGTCGCGCGGTGCAGAAATTTACCCTAGACAACGGCCACGGGCTGACCGCTTCGATCCTCACCTATGGCGGCATCATCCAGTCGCTCAACGTGCCCGACCGCAACGGTAAGCCCGATGACGTGGTGCTGGGCTACGACACGCTGGACGGCTATCTGAAGGACAGCGCGAGCGTCAACACCAACTTCGGCGCGTTGATCGGCCGCTATGGCAACCGCATCGCCAAGGGCAGGTTCACCCTCGACGGCAAGGCCTACCAGATCCCGCCCAACAACAACGGCAACGCGCTGCACGGTGGGCCGGAAGGCTTCGCGACGAAACTGTGGGAGGCCACGCCGGCCACCGACGGCACGCCGTCCGTGGCCCTGCACTACCGCTCGGTCGATGGCGAGATGGGCTTCCCCGGCAACCTCGATGTCACCGTGGTCTATACGCTGGAAGCCGATGGCCTGAAGCTGGACTACAAGGCCACCACCGACAAGCCGACGGTGCTCAACCTCACCAGCCACGCCTACTTCAACCTGGCCGGCGCCGGTGCCGAATCGGTGCTGGATCACATCGTGCAGATCAACGCGGCCCAATACACCGCAGCCGACGCGCAGCTGATCCCGACCGGCAAGCTGGCGTCGGTGGAAGGCACGCCGCTGGACTTCCGTAAGCCCACCGCCATCGGCGCACGCATCAAGGAAGACAACGCCGACCTCAAGCACGCCGAGCCCAAGCAGGGCGGCTACGACTTCAACTGGGTGTTGGACAGGGCCGGCGCGGATGCACCGGCGGCGGTGGTGGTGTCCGAGCCGACCACCGGCCGCGTCATGACCGTCACCACCACCGAGCCGGGCATGCAGATGTACACGTCGAACTTCATCGACCGCATTGACGGCGGCAAGGGCGGCAAGACCTACATGCACTGGAGCGCGCTGGCGCTGGAAGCCCAGCACTTCCCCGACAGCCCCAACCAGCCGGCGTTCCCCAGCACGCGCCTGGATCCGGGCCAGACCTATACGCAGACCACGGCGTACCGCTTCAGCGTCGCCAAGTAGGCGCCCAGAGTGCGTTGCCGACAGGCGATCTGTCGGTAACGCGCTCAGTTGGCGGATTCTGCGTTCAGCGTGACCGTCGCCGTCGAGCGAATAGGCGTGTGATCGGCATTGGAGGCGCTGGCGATGAAGCGGCTCGCCTTGATGGCGCGCACGGCCCAGGTCGCGTTCGTGTTCTCAGGCTTGGCGCTGAGCACTTCGACATCAGTGACCTTGCCATTCTTGTTGATGGTGTAGGCGACCTCAACTTCGGTCGACTTGACGCCGCGCAGCTGCGTGACCCCGGCAGGACTGAAAGGACGAGGATCTGCTGTCCAGTAGCTGCTCACCTTGGACGATTCGACCACCAGCGGCTCTGTCTCGCTTGGGGCAGCAGCTGCTGAAGGCGAGATGGTGTGCAGCAGGAACAGCAGGGCTATCGTGCGCTTGTACATGGACGTCCTTGGTCTGGTGGGATCAACGCAGGGTGATTCTGACAGTCCTGCGGTGCCGGCATCCAGCCGAGTCAGCATTTAGTCGCGTAATGCGCCAGGAACATATCCACCGCGGACTCGGCCACTTGCTGCTGTTGCGCGCGGGTCAGCGTGGACTGGCCCATGGTCAGTTGCGGCCAGAACGCGAAACCCTTGATCAGGCTCTGCAGCTGGTGCGAGGCGAACTGCGCGTCGGCTTTCTTCAGCGCGCCGTCGGCGATGGCGGCGCGGATCCAGACGGTGATGCCTTCGTCCTTGTCGCCCATGCGCGCGACCATCTCGCGGGCGCGTTCTGGCGCATGGATGGCCTCGGCGATCGCCACGCGTGCCAGGCCGACGAAGTGCTCGTCCTCCAGCATGCGCAGCTTCTGTTGCATCAGCGCCAGCAACTGCGGGCGTAGCGGTTGGCCTTGGGCATAAGCCTGCTCGGCCAGGCCGGCGGCCTTGCCCCAGAGCTGGGCGAGGATTTCGGCGAACAGCGCATCCTTGCTGGGGAAGTGGTTATAGACCGTGCGCTTGGACACGCCGGCGTCGGCGGCGATGCGATCCATGCTGGTTGCATCGAATCCCTGCGTGCGAAACGCCTCGATCGCGGACTCGACGATGGCCTGGCGTTTGCGGTCGGTCAGGCGCTGGGGCGCAGTGGTCTTGGGGGCGGAAGGCGAGGGCATTCCGCGATTTTACACCGTGCAGTTTACTTTTACGGAAATGGAACTACACTGTGTAGTGTAATTCTAGCGGTGCCCACTTCGAAGCTGGGCGTCGCCTCATTTCAACCGGATGGCTTCCATGAATGTCTGCACCCTGCGTGGCCGCGCCTGCGCCCCCAAGCCCGATTACACGGACTCGCCGCAGCATCGCGGTGGTCGCTTCCGCAACGTCGTGCCGACGCCGCCGACCGGCCTGGGCAAGTCGCTCAAGCTGATCTGGAACATGCTGCTGCACAAGCCGCGTACCACCGTGCCGGCCGCGCCGATCAAGCTCGCGCCGCTGACCCGCGCGCAGCTGCTGGCCGCGCCGGACCGCAGCCTGTTCCGGCTTGGTCACTCGACCGTGCTGTTGAAGCTGCGCGGCAACTTCTGGATCACCGATCCGGTGTTCGCAGAGCGCGCCTCGCCGTTCCAGTGGATGGGGCCCAAGCGCTTCCACGCGCCGCCGATCGCGCTGGACGCGCTGCCGGCGCTGAAGGGCGTGATCCTCTCGCACAATCATTACGACCACCTCGACAAGGCCACGGTGCTGGCGCTGGCCGAGCGGACCGAGCACTTCCTCACCCCGCTGGGCGTGGGCGACACGTTGATCGGCTGGGGTGTGCCGGCGCACAAGGTGCAGCAGCTGGATTGGTGGCAAGGCACGCAGGTCGATGGCTTGCGCCTGGTTGCCACGCCGGCGCAGCATTTTTCCGGGCGCGGGCTGCACGACAGCAACGCGACGCTGTGGGCCTCGTGGGTAGTGATCGACGACGACCTGCGCGTGTTCTTCAGTGGCGATACCGGCTACTTCGAGGGCTTCAAGGCGATCGGCGAGCGGTTCGGGCCGTTCGACGTGACCTTCATGGAAACCGGCGCCTACGACCCGCAGTGGCCGCACGTGCACATGCAGCCCGAGCAGTCGCTGCAGGCGCACCTCGACGTGCGCGGCCGCTGGATGATGCCGATCCACAACGGCACCTTCGATTTGGCGATGCATCCGTGGTTCGAGCCGTTCGACCGCATCAGCGCGCTGGCCGCCGAGCGCGGCGTGTCGCTGGCCACGCCCGTCATTGGCGAGCGTCTGGACCTGCAGCAGCCGCAGCCCGGCCACGCGTGGTGGCAGCAGGCCTGACAAGCCGCAGGTTTTGCATCGCCGCGTACATCGGCGATCATGCGTGCAGCTCGCATGAGGTGGCAGCACGCATGGAACAACCGGTCCTCAACCGGCGGCAGGAACAGCTGGTGGCGCTGGTGCGCCAGCAGGGCTATGCCGAGGTCGATGGCCTGGCCACGCAGTTCGAGGTCACCCAGCAGACGATCCGCCGTGACCTCGCGCTGTTGTGCGAGGCGGGTCTGCTGCGGCGTTACCACGGCGGCGTGAGCCTGCCTTCCAGCGTGGAGAACGTGGCCTACACCACGCGCAAATCGCTGCTGGCCGAACAGAAGCGCCGCATCGCCACCGAGCTGGCGCGGCATATCCCGGACCAGGCCTCGCTGTTCATCAACCTGGGCACGACGAATGAGGACGTGGCCGCCGCGCTGATGCAGCACCAAGGGCTGCGGGTGATCACCAACAACCTCAACGTCGCGGTGACGATGAGCGCCAATCCCAGCTTCGAGGTGATCGTGGCCGGCGGCATGGTCCGCGCGCGCGACCAGGGCGTGACCGGCCAGCCGACCATCGACCTGGTACGGCAGTTCACCGTGGACTTCGGGATCATCGGCATCTCCGGCATCGAGCCGGACGGGACGCTGCTGGATTTCGACTTCCAGGAAGTGCGCGTGGCCCAGGCCATTGTCGAGCACTCGCGGCAGGTGTTCCTGGCCGCCGATGCCAGCAAGCTGGGTCGCAATGCGCTGTGCCGGCTGGGGCCGATCTCGCTGGTGGACGACTGGTTCACCGACCGCGCCCCGCCCGAGGAGTTGGCTGAAGTCTTGGCCAAGGCCGGCACCCGGGTCCACGTCGCGGCCTGAGTGCTGCGCGGTTTCTGGCGCTCGCAGCGCGCCTGCGAATCGTGAAGTTCGTTTGTGTACGTTACTGTGCGTACGCAGGGCATGCCGCCCAAATCTCTGTTCGATTATCGGCCTTAGACCACCGAAATAGCCCGTCAGATGGGCTTTTCTTTGCGTCGTCACGCGATGTTCGAAAATGTTCGTTTAAGATTCCTCTCGCTCAATCCGTCCGGATCTGAGTGTTTTGGGGCGTCCGGTCTGGCCGGCTGCCCGCGCAAAGGAGTCGAGGACATGGCGGAGCGGTTTGACGTACTGGTGGTCGGTGGCGGGATTAACGGCGTGGGCATCGCCCGCGACGCGGTGGGTCGTGGCCTGAAGGTCTGCCTGTGCGAACGCGACGACCTGGCCGCCCACACCTCCAGCGCCAGCACCAAGCTGATCCACGGCGGCCTACGCTACCTGGAGCAGTACGAGTTCCGCCTGGTCGGCAAGTCGCTGGCCGAGCGCGAAGTGCTGCTGCGCATGGCGCCGCACATTATCTGGCCGCTGCGCTTCGTCCTGCCGCACCAGCCGCACCTGCGCCCGGCGTGGATGATCCGGATCGGCATGTTCCTCTACGACCACCTTGGCGGCGGCAAGCGCACGCTGGCAGGCTCGCGCAAGCTCTCGCTGCGCACACACGCAGTAGGCCAGCCGCTGCGCGATGAACTGACCACCGGCTTCGCCTATTCCGATGCCTGGGTGCAGGACGCGCGCATGGTGGTGCTCAACGCGATGGACGCGCAGGCGCGCGGCGCCACCGTGCATGTGCGCACCCGCTGCGTCAGCGCGCGCCGCCAGGCCGATCACTGGATCGCCGAACTTGAAAACGCCCAAGGCGATCGCTTCACTGTAGAAGCCACATCCCTGGTCAACGCGGCCGGGCCGTGGGCGGTGAACTTCCTCGATGAAGTTGCCAGCGGCGTGAAGCACGACTACGCGCTGCGCCTGGTCAAGGGCAGCCACATCGTGGTGCCGAAGATGTTCGACCACGACCACGCCTACATCTTCCAGCAGCCGGACCGGCGCATCGTGTTTGCCATTCCCTACGAGCGCGATTTCACCTTGGTCGGCACCACCGACATGGAATACCACGCCGATCCGGCCAACCCGCGCATCAACGATGACGAAGTGGCCTACCTGTGCGAAGCGGCCAACCGTTACTTCAAGCAGGCGATCACGCCGGCCGATGTGGTCTGGACCTACAGCGGCGTGCGCCCGCTGCTGGAGGACGAAGAGGACAACGCCTCGGAAGTCACCCGCGATTACCAGCTTGAACTCGATGCCAAGGGCGCGCCGCTGCTGAGCGTCTTCGGCGGCAAGCTCACCACCTATCGCAAGCTGGCCGAACAGGCCGTGGACAAGCTGGTCGCCCAGCTCGGCCGCAAGGCACCGGCGTGGACCGCCGATGGGGCGCCGCTGCCTGGCGGCGAACGCCGCGATTTCGACGCGCTGCTGGCGGAAGTACGCAACGCCAAGCCGTGGCTGCCGGCCGAGATGGCCTGGCGCCTGGTGCGCAACTACGGCACGCGCGTCGACGCGATCCTGGGCAGCGCAACGTCGCTGCAGGAGCTGGGCGAACACTTCGGCGCCGATCTTTACCAGGCCGAAGTTGATTACCTGCGCGCCAACGAATGGGTCACCGATGCGCGCGATCTGCTCTGGCGGCGCAGCAAACTCGGCCTGCGCCTGACGCCCGCGCAGCAGCAGCGCCTGGCGGAATCCCTGCAGCAGCAGGGGCAAGTGCACGCGACGCGCGCGCTCGGCTGAGTACAGTCCGCATCCATTCAACGTGCCCGCCAGCCGGCGCGGCATCGCAACGTCACCACTGGGAGGTCGCTGACATGATCAAGGTTTCAAGGCGCGGTGTGGGCCGCATCCACGCACGCGGGTGCGCCGCATGAATCGGCAATTCGTGGGGGAGCTGATCTCCGAAGCGGTCGCGGTGATGATCGTCATCGCCTTCGGCGATTCGGTCGCGGCGATGTACACGCTCTATGACCCCAGCCCGTACCAGAACGCCTATTGGGGCGTATGCATCGCCTGGGGCCTGGCGGTGACGCTGTCGATCTATGTCACCGGCTCGGTGTCCGGCTGCCACGGCAATCCGGCAGTGACGCTGGCGCTTGCGCTCTATCGCGGCTTCTCTTGGAAGAAGGTGCTGCCGTATTGGGGCGCGCAGGTGATCGGCGCGTTCATCGGCGCGGCCATCGTCTACACGCTGTACGCGCCGGTGATCGACCATTTCAACCAGGCCCAGCAGCTCACCCGCGAAGGCGGCGGCGCGGCCGGCGTGTTCTTCACCCATCCGGGCCTGGCCATCACGCCGATGGATGCGCTGAAGAACCAGGTGATCCTCACCGCGTTCCTGATCTTCGGCATCTTCGCCATCACCGAGCATTACAACGAAGCCGCGCCGACGGCCAACTCCGGCGCGCTGATGATCGGCCTGCTGGTGGCCACCATCGGTGCCTCGATGGGCTACCTGGAAGCCTGGGCGCTGAACCCGGCGCGCGATTTCGGCCCGCGTGTGTTTGCTTATTTCGCTGGCTGGAATGAGGCCGCGTTCCCTTCGCCGGGCAACTATTGGTGGGTGCCGATCGTGGGCCCACTGATCGGTGGCGTGGTCGGTGGCGTGGCGTATCAGTGGCTGATCTACCCGTTCCTGCCCGCGCGCCAGCGTGCGCTGCAGGAAGCTGCACAGAAGGCGCAATCCTGACGCGCGCTTCAGTTCGCATCTTTCATCCTTGACCCCGGCCGGCGCAGACAGCGCTGCCGACCATGACATGCAGGAGTTTTCGATGGACAAGCAATACGTGCTGGCAATCGACCAGGGCACCACCAGTTCGCGCGCCATCCTGTTCGACCGCGCCGGCGCGGTGAAGGGCATCGCGCAGCGCGAATTCACCCAGATCTTCCCGCAGCCCGGCTGGGTCGAGCACAACCCGCGCGAGATCCTCTCCAGCGTGCTGACCACCATGACCGATGTGCTCACGCAGGCCGGCGTGGAAGCGTCGCAGATCGCGGCAATCGGCATCACCAACCAGCGCGAGACCACGGTGGTGTGGGACAAACGCACCGGTCAGGCGGTCTATAACGCGATTGTGTGGCAGTCACGCCAGTCGCAGGGCGTATGCAAGGAGCTGCGAGAGGCCGGGCACGACGACCTGTTCCGCGCCAAATCCGGCCTGCTGATCGATCCGTATTTCGCCGGCACCAAGGTCAAGTGGATCCTGGACAACGTCGAAGGCGCACGCGAAAAGGCAGAGAAGGGCGACCTGCTGTTCGGCACCATCGACAGTTGGCTGATCTGGAACCTGTCCGAGGACAAGGCCCACGTCACCGACCAGACCAATGCCGGTCGCACGCTGATGTACGACATCCACGCGCTGCAGTGGGACGACCAGCTGCTCGAGATCCTGGGCGTGCCCAAGTCGATGCTGCCCAAGGTGTGCTCGTCCAGCGAGATCTATACGCACACCGCCGGCCGCCATTTCTTCGGCCAGAAGGTGCCGATCGCCGGCATCGCCGGCGACCAGCAGGCCGCGCTGTTCGGCCAGGCCTGCTACACGCCCGGCATGGCCAAGAACACCTATGGCACCGGTTGCTTCGTCCTGATGAACACCGGCGACAAGGCGGTCAAATCCAAGAACGGCTTGCTGACCACGATCGCCTGGGGCATCGACGGCAAGGTCGAGTACGCGCTGGAAGGCAGCATCTTCGTCGCCGGCTCGGCCGTGCAGTGGCTGCGCGATGGCTTGCGCATGTTCGGCAAGGCGCGCGATACGCAGGCCTATGCCGAGCGCGTGGAATCCACCGATGGCGTGTACATGGTGCCGGCCTTCGTCGGCCTGGGTGCGCCGTACTGGGAGAGCGACGTGCGCGGCGCGATCTTCGGCCTGAGCCGCGGCACCACCAAGGAACACTTCATCCGCGCCACGCTGGAATCGATGGCCTACCAGACCCGCGACGTGCTCTCGGCAATGGAGGCCGACGCGGGCCTCAAGCTGAAGGAGCTGCGCGCCGACGGCGGCGCGATCAACAACGATTTCCTGGCGCAGTTCCAGGCCGACATCCTCGACGTGCCGCTGCTGCGTCCGAAGGTGGCCGAAACCACCGCGCTCGGCGCGGCCTACCTGGCCGGCCTGGCCACGGGCTTCTGGGAAAGCCGCGAAGAAATCGCCAAGCAATGGGCGATGGATCGTCGCTTCGAGCCAAAGATGCCCGAAGACCACCGCGAATCGCTCTACGCCGGCTGGCAGCAGGCGGTGAAGGCCACGATGGGCTTCCGCGTCGGCTGACGGATGCGACGGCGCACCGAAGTGTGCGCCGTCAGTTGGCCATCCAGAAGAACACGGCGGCCATGCGTTTCTCTTCCAGCGTGTGGCCCCAATAGCCCGTCGCGCTATTGATCAGGTTGGCCTGGTAAAGCAGGAGCCGGTTGACGCGATGGTCGATTCGCAGGTCCTCAACGAAGCTGTCCGGCGGTACAAAGCGCGTGCCGAGCGCTTCAACCAGATTGTTCTTGGAAGCGGGTGCGAAATTGCCACCGCGCGCGCCGCCAGGAAGGCGCTGCCGATAGAAGCTGGTACCGCAGTGCGCTGGCACGTCGGGATTCAGATAGAGCACGGAGCGTATTTGCAGAGGGAGCGCGCATCGGTGTGAGGGCGCGCCTGGCTCTCATCGACGCCCACCACCTGGACGCAATTGTGATTGGGCGTTGCGCCTGCCGGCGGCGTCGCCATCCATAGCCGCTTGGCGCCGGTGGCCCGACGCACGTGATCTTCGACCAGCGCCAGCTCGTCAGGCTCCAGTCCCGGCAAGGTGCGCAGACCAGGCCAGCTTTCCGGCTTGTGGGGATAGCCTTCGATCCAGTCGTCGCGCCGCAGGCAGCGCGCACGCACCGCGGCCGCATCCGGCAGCAGGTCATCGATGATCCAGTAGTCCTTGCCCTCGGCCAGCGCGCGATAGGGCAGCACCTTGAGGCGTGGCGGCGCGGGTGTTCGCGAGTGCATGCGGATCCCTGTGGCGAGGCAGTGCGGCACCTTACCGCATGGTCATCAGGCCGTGTGCATGGCCTTTGTGCAGGCGCCGCGGTCACACTGGCAGACATGAAGGCGCTTCTGCATACGCTGCTATGGGGCTGGCTTTGGGCTGTCGCGATGCCGCTGGCATCTGCTGCGCAGACCTTGCCGCAAACCCTTGATGGGGCCGCCACGCTGCCCAACCTGCGCACCGTGATCGTCGCGCAGCACGGCAAGATGATTGCCGAGCGCGGCTATCACGGCGGTGCGGTCGATCGGCCGGCCAACATCAAGTCGGCGTCGAAGACGGTGGTGGCCGCGCTGGTCGGGATCGCGATCGACAAGGGTGTGCTGGAAGGCGTGGACCAGCCGATCGCGCCGCTGCTGAAGGGCGATCTGCCGCCGAACCCCGATCCGCGCCTGGCCAAGGTGACGATCGGCCAACTGCTGTCGATGCAGGCGGGATTGGCGCGCACTTCCGGCCCGAACTACGGCCGCTGGGTCGGCAGCCGCAACTGGGTGCGCTATGTGCTGGCGCAACCCTTCGTCGACGATCCGGGCGGCGGCATGCTGTATTCGACCGGTTCGACGCACCTGCTCTCGGCGATCCTCACCCGCGCCACCGGCAAGTCGACGCTGCAACTCTCGAAGGAGTGGCTTGGTCCGCAACCCGGCTTTGCGATCACGGCCTGGGCGCGCGATCCGCAGGGCGTGTATTTCGGCGGCAACCAGATGTCGATGACGCCACGCTCGCTGTGGGCCTTCGGCGAACTGTTCCGTAACGGCGGGCGTTCAAGCGATGGCAAGGCGTTGATCTCGCCGCGCTGGATCGACGCGGCCTGGGCGCCGCGCACGCATTCGGTGTTCACCGGCGATGGCTACGGCTATGGCTGGTTTGCCCGGCGCATCGGCGCGCGCGACGTGCGCTTTGCCTGGGGTTACGGCGGGCAGATGCTGTACGTGGTGCCGTCGCTGGACCTGGTGGTGGTGATGACCTCCGATCCGGACCAGCCGTCGGGCAGCAGTGGCTACCTGCTGGAATTGCACGCCCTGCTGGGCAAGCTCATGGCGGCGCCCGAACTGGCCACGCGTTGATCGCGCTCACCACTGCGCCACCAGCGTCTTGAACGGCCGCTGCAGGCGCAGGCCCTGCGCATCGAAATCGCGCACGGCCTTGCCATCCACGGTGACCGACTTAGGCACCATGCGATTGGGCCAGTAGACCTTCAACGCGCTTCTAGCCTTCAGCTCCTTGCCCAGCGTGACGGTCAGGCGCTGCCCCTCCTGCCGGGCCTGCATCGCCAGCGTGCCGTAGGCCGTGGGCAGGCCATCGACTTTCAGGCCCGGGCCGGCGACCCACGAGGGCGGCGTGCCGGGCAGCAGCGAGAGTGCGTCGTCGCCTTCGAACATCAACATGCCGAACACGCTGCGCGCATATTCGGCGCCGATCCAGGTATGCGGCATGTCGCCGAGGTAGATCGCGTGGCGCTTGTCCGAATAGATCACCTCGGCCAGCTCCTGCCACGCGGCCGGACGGCGATCACCCGCCACGTGCTGCAGCATGAACTCGGCATCGGCCGGGCGATCCAGATGCACGTAGGTGAGCACGTTGCGCATCTCGTAGGGCGTGTAGGCGTAGAGCGCATCGGGCGTGTCGCGCTTGCGCACTTCGGCCAGGTAGCGATCGAAGGTGTTGGCCAGCGCATCGACCGGTAGCACGTCCTGCGCGCCGGTGGGATCGAGCGCGATCGAGACGCTGGTGGGATCGCTGCCGCCCTGGTCCGCATCGGCGGGAATGGTGTCGATGCCTTTCCACTGCATCGTCGCGCGGATCGACGCGGCCAGGGAATCGTGCAGCAACTGATACTGCTCGCGCGCCCACTTGGCCGTGGCGTGGTCTCCCCATTGATCGGCCAGCCAGGCGCCGTCATGCCAGCCGCGCAGCGCCCAGTAGTTGTCCCAGTAGCTGTGGGTGGGTACCGAATAGCCTTCGTGGCTGATTGATGGCGCGATCAGTCCGGCGAAGCGCTCCGGCATCGGACGATCGGCCTGGTAGCCGGGCACCAGGGTGCGCTCGCGCAGCTCCTGCAGGAACTTGAGCGCGCGATTCACCTGCGGCTGGTAGTCGCGCACAGTCTGCGCGCCGCCATCCAGGCGCGCGACCTCGGCCACCAGCCACAGGTATTCCCCCTGCGCGTCGTATTCCAGGTCCGAGCCGAAGCCGGTGTTGACGCTGCCATCGTCGTTGAGGATCGGCGACACCAGGCCGTTATCATGCACGGCGTGGGTGCTGTACCAGTGCAGGTAATCGCGCGCGGTCTTGGCCATGCCCATCCGCAGCAGTACCGCGGCGGTGGCCGAGCCATCGCGGATGAAGGAGCGGTTGTAGTTGCGCGGGCCGGGCTGCATCGCCGGGCCGCTCTGGTTGAGCAGCATGTAGGCGGCCTGTGCGCGCAGCATGTCCACCAGCGAGGGATCGGGCAGCGACAGGCCGATCCTGCCCAGCCGCTGTTCCCATTGCGCGGCCAGTGCGTCGGCCAGTGCATCGAATTTCGCGCCGGCCTGGTCGCCATCGCCGAGCAGCGCGTGCACGTCCAGCGTGGGCGCAGCGGGCCAGCGCGCGGCTTCGACGGTCTTCGCATCGATGACCTCGTTGCCCAGCGCGAACGCCAGCACGATGTCGCGCTGCGCGCCGGGCGCCAGCTGCACGCGATAGCCGAGCAGGCCTGCGGCCAGGCCGCTTGGGTCATCCGCTTGCTGCGCATTGGGCGCGCTACCCGCAGCGGCAAAGCGGGTAATTTCGTCTTCGCCATGCGCGCCGAACGCGGCCACGCCATGCACGTCGGGCGCGCTGGCGCCTTGGAACAGCAATCGTCCGTTGACGCGCACACCGCCGTCTTCCACGGCGATCTGACGGATCGGCGACAGCCCGCCGTTCTGCCACGGCGGGCTGACCTGCATCGGCCGGGTCAGCAGCGACAACATGCCTTCGATCGGTGTCGTACCGGTGTTGCGCAGGCGATGCCGCACCAGCACCACCGGTGCGCCGTCGTGCTCGATCGCAATCGCGCTACTGGTCAGTTCCAGCCCCGGCTGTGGCGACCACTGCGCCTCGGGCATCGGCATCCACCCAGCGCGCAGGCGATGTTCGATCTGCGTGTCCGCCGTCGCGGCGGCTGCGCGGCCGCTGGCATCGCGCCAGACCGGCTGCACCAGCGGCGCGCCCTTGAAGGCCTCCAGGTTGCCGTACTCGTCGAAGACGGCCTTCTGCCGCCCGGCCGGAATACCGACCACGGTCCAGTACACCTGCTGCAGCTTCAGCGACGAAGGAAACAGTGCCGCGTCCGGCCCGGTCGCGGCCAGCTGGTAGCGCTTCATCGGGGTCATCACCGCCTGCGGGCCGAGCGGGCGCACGCGCGTCACGCTGGGTGCATCCTGGCCGGCAGCGCGGGTCTGGAGGCGCAGCGCGGTGACCGTGCGCGGTGCGTCGGCGGCCAGATAGGTCGATACGCCGAACGCGTTGGGCGCATCGGCCAGCACGGACCACCGGCCGTCGGCATCGCGCGCTTCCAGCGTGGCGCTGGCCGGGGTCTTGCCCCAGGCAATCTCCAGGCCGGCGACCTCCTGCGGCTGGGGCAGGGCGATGTCGAGCTGGTAACCCGCGCGGCCCTGCGGCTTCAGCGCTCGCGCCGGACCGCTGCTCCACAGCGTGGCCGCGTCCTTGCCGCTGACGCCGCGGATCTTCGGCGCATCGGCGGCGGACAAGGGCTGGAACTCGCGCACGCCCACGCCCCAGTCGGCGGTGCGCGCGGCGGCTGCCAGGCGCAGGTAGCGCGTCTTCACCGCGGGAAACAGCGCGTACTCGGTGCGGCCCGGGCTGTCGGTGGTCTGGTAGACGGTGCGCCAGGCCTGGCCATCGTCCGAGGCTTGGATCGAGTACGCATTGGCGTGGCTGGTATCCCAGGCGATCCGCACGCCGCCGATCTCGGCTTGCGCGCCCAAGTCCACCTGCAGCCAGTGCCCGGCCGAAAACGCCCCGCCCCAGCGGGTTGTCAGGTCGCCATCGAAGGCCAGCGGCGAGGCCAGCGCCGGCGTTTCGGTGGACGAACTGCTGGCCTTCCACTGGCTGCGTGGCGGCAGGCCGTTGTCGGCAGCCGAGGCCAGCGCGGGCAACACGCCAGCCAGCAGGAACAGCAGGGAGAACGGACGCGCAGCCCGGGCAGATCGACAGAAAGCCATGGCGTCACCTCGCATTGCCGCCGCAGGACCGGCCGCGGATCGTAGGCAGCGGCGCGGCCCGCTGGCGAGCCGCAACGCAGCATCGCGCGGGGCCGGCCTTTCCTGAACGTTTCGCGCATGAGGTCACGCCGCGTAACACAACCGCATCAACTCGCCGAAGCCGCTCCCGCACACTTGCCGGCTATCGACAGGATGGTTGCGACACTTGGCTGCAGTGGTGAAAGAAGGCTGGCGGGACGAACTCGGGTTGCAGATTCCGGCGGCCGTGCTGACGGCGTTGCTGATGGTGTTGTTCGCCGCGGTGCTGCTGAAGACGCCGCTGGCGCGATTGGGGCCGCTGCGGTCATCCGATCCCAGTGCGATGCGGCTGGAATTCATCCCGCGCCAGGTGCCGCCGCCGGCCCAGGTCGCCCAGCCGCAGGTCCAGCCCAACACGCCGCGCAACGCCACGTCCGCGCAGGCCACGCCGCAACCGCAGCCGGCAACGCCGCCCCGGGCGCCTGCGCAGGCGGCCCAGCCCGCACCGCCCAAGACCCTGGTCGTGACCACGCCCAAGGCCGCGCCGGCGCCGCAGGAATCCATCGCCAACGCCATCTATACCAAGCAGGGCCAGGTACGCCTGCCGCCGGGCACGGTGGTCGCCCCGCCGTCCACGCCGGAAGGCTCGCCGCCCGGCATGGCCAACGCGCGCGATGCGGCCAAGGCCAAGAACGTGCTGGAAAAGCCCAATCCGATCCATTACGAGGAAACCCGGTTCGAGAAGGACTGGACCTCTAGCGGCACCCTGGGGGATGTGGCCGCGCAGAAGATCAACGGCGCGATCAAGGACATGTTCAAGAGCGACCGCAACAGCGCCGTGGCCCGCCCGCCGCCGGCCACGCGCTTCAACCCGGCCCTGGCCCAGAACCAGGCCGCGATGGGCAGCGAGGCCACCGGTGATGCCTACAAGGCCGCGCCGATCGGTTTCGAGAAGGCCCCGCAGCCCACCGGCGAGGCCAGTAAGGCCATCCATGCCCAGCTCGATGCGCTGCAGGGCCGCGCTCTGATGTGCAAGGACCCACAGAAGGACAAGTGGCTCGGTGATGTGCGCAAGAATCTCACCGACCTGGAGCGCAACGAAACCGCGCTCACCCACGGTGCCGACGTGCAGCGCGCCCAGTACTACCTGCCCCAGGCCATCGACGCGTCCTACGACCTGTCGCGCCGCGCGCTGTGGTACGCCGACAAGCGCCTGTCGGCCTGCGGGAAGTAACGCCTGGCGTCAGGCTGCCGGAAACAGCTTGGCCAGCTGCGCCACCGCGGCGTCGGTCACCGCGCGGTCAATGGTGGTGTCGGCGTTGTTGTAATCGCCCGGCTGCTGCGCCTGCACCAGGATGCCGTCGCGGCGCGGCACCACGTTGAGGTTGTGGCCGCGCCAATAGAGGCCGTAGTCGACTTCCGGCTGCGGCAGCAGGCGCGCGGTCTGGCCGCGCACGGGAATCACGCTCTCATCGCCCAGCAACGCACGCGCCCCGTAGCCGGTGCAGTTGATCAGGGTCTTCTCGCGCAGGTCGGCGAACTGGCGCGGGCTTTCGAATTCGCGCGCGTGAAACGTGCCGCCGGCCTGCAGGAAATCGTCCATCAGCATCTTGGCGTAGGCGCTGATGTTGAAGATCAGGCCGGGATAGCGCGACGCATACGGCACCGGAAACGGATGCTGGCTGGCGTCCAGCGGTACGCCATGCGGGCGAATGCCATGCAGCAGCTTGGATTCCAGTTCGGCATAGTCCGGTTCGTCATCCTCGCCGCCACCGCCGGCCGGCTGGTTGAACGGCACGTCGGACAGCACGTAGCTGTTGCGCCACTCGATCGGATCGCCGGGCAGGCCAAGGAAGCGCTGGTATTGCTGGAACGAGGCGCTCGCCATCTGCGTCCACAGCGCCTCGAAGGCAGGCGTGGCGTGTTCGGCCGTGCAGATGCGCGAATCCGGCGTCCACTGGCCGGTGGCCATGAACGAGCGCGACATCGGTAGCGTCTCCTTCGCGTAGATGCGCACCTTGAGGCCGGCGTCCTGCGCCACGCGCGCCGTGGTGATGCCGATCGCGCCACAGCCGATCACCGCGATCTCGGTCTCGCCGGTGGCCAGCGCCAGCCGCACCGCCTGCTGCGCCGAGCCCCACGACAGCGACCAGCCGCTGCCACCGTGGCCGTACTGATGGACGACGGTGCGCCGGCCGATCCGTTCGGCTTCGATCCGCGGCCCCTGCGCGCGGAAGGGCCGCGTGCACACGGTGACGGCGACCACGCGATCGGCGCGGGCGATGATCGGTGCAAGCGGCCGGGCAGGTGCGAACGGCAGCTGCCCGGGCAGGGCATTCGCGCTCGGCGTTGGTGTCGATGTTTGCGCAAGCAGTGCGCCAGAGGACGCGGCAGCGGCCAGCGCTCCGGCGCTGCGCAGGAAATGGCGACGGTGCATCAGGCGTCCTTGCAAAGAAGTGAGATCAGGCAGCGTCGCGCAGCGGACGCGTCGCGTCCTTGGCGGCGCTGAGCGCCGCATCGGCGCGCAGGAACACGCGGTCGGGCGATTCGTCGGCGCTGGCGGCATCGGCGGCGCCGACCAGCAATGTCAGGCCAACGCGCGCAGCCTGGTCGATCGCCTGTTCACGCAGCTGCGCCAACGCCTGCTGCGTGTCGCGGCCCTGCAGCACGGTAATGAATTCGCCGCTGCCGGTGACGCGGTCCAGCGTGTCGCCGTGGTCGCTGCGCAACGCGGTGGCCAGCTGCTGGTCCAGTTGCGACAAGGCCTTGTCGAGCGCCCGTTCGCCCAGGCGGACGGCCGCGCCGGCAAGATCCTGGATCTCCAGGATCGCGACCGTGTACCCGGCATCGGGTCCCGCGGCCGGCGCATTGCCGACCGCAGCGTGAAGCACCTCGGCCACCGCCTGGCTGTGCGCCTGGCCGCGGCCTTCCAGCAGCGCCATCGTGATGCGGGCCAACGCCTTGAGCGCCTCGCGCTGGTCTTCGCTCAATGCTCGCGGGCTGTTGTCCAACACGCACACGGTTCCGATCGGCGCGCCCTCTGGCGTCACCAGCGGCATGCCGGCGTAGAAGCGCGCGCCCATGTCGCCAGTGACCAGCGGGTTGTCGGCAAAACGGGGGTCTTCGGCCAGATCGGCGACTTCGAAAAGCGACTCGGGCGCGCGGATGGCGTGATCGCAGACGGCAATATCGCGGGTTGTTTCTTCCGCGTCCACGCCGATGCGCGCCTTGAACCACTGACGATCGCGATCCACCAGCGAGACCAGCGCGATCGGCGTGCCGCAGACGGCAGCGGCCACGCGCACCACGTCGTCGTAGGCACTTTCCGGCAGGCTGTCCACCACGCGCAGGCGATCCAGCGCGCGCTGGCGTGTCGCTTCGTCGGGCAGGGTCACATCGTCTTGGTCACGCATCCGGGAGCAGTCCTGGCGAGGGAGCCCCAAGCTTAGGCCAGGCATTGGCGCGGCGGCGAGGCGGCTGGCGCAGATTCAATAATCGAGCTTGGGATACCAGTCCGGCGCGCGGCCTTCGGGCGTGCTGTCCAACACCGTCCATAACGGCATCAGATCGGGCGCGCCGCGTGGATCCTGGCCAGGATCCGCGGTTTCCATGCCCATCTCGCCTGCCCAGAAATGGCGCACGGTGCCATCGCGCCGGGTGAAGACGTGGAAGGCCGCATCGTCGCCGCCGTCGTCGGTCAGCGCGTGATAGTCGCGGCTGTAGTCGCCGGTGAGATCGCAATAGAGCGGCAGGTCGCGCCAGCCACGCTCACGCGCGAAGGCCTGCAGGCGTGGCAGCGGCGAACGCGCCACCACCGCCAGCGCCACGCGCTGCTGGATGTCCCGCGCCTCGCCATTCCACGCCGACAGCAGCGAGGTACACATCGGGCACGGCCGCTCCCGTTGCGGGCCGAACATGTAGCTGTAAACCACCAGTGTCTGCCTGTCGCCGAACAGTCCTTCGAAATCCACCAGGCCCTGCGCGCCTTCGAAGCGATAGTCACCGATCACCGGCCCGCCAGGTGGCAGCGCGCGACGCTGCTGGGCCACGCGTTCGATGTGCCGGCGCAGGTCGATCTCCTCGGCCAGCAGCAGGTTGCGCGCGGCGCGGTACTCGGCGCTCTCGTTGGGCATGCGGTAATGGTTGCGGTTGGCCAGTTCGGTGGCCGATGCCAGCATCTGGTCGCTGTGCATGGCGTGGTTCCCGGGTTTGGGGAATCCAGCGTGTAGAACACGACAGGCAAGCGAAGCGTGAAAAATCCGCAGGTTGCGATGCTGCGTTGCGACAGCCGCGCGACGGATGTGAAGATCACGCCGCGTTTTCGGGCAAAGCAATTCAGCTAGATGGGCGCAGATCTGCCGATCAGTTCACCACGTGCCTCACTCAGCGCGGCGTGCGGCGATTCCCGTACCAGAAGCCCAGTCGCTCGCGCGAATGCAGCATGCCGCGTCCGTGACGTGCCAGTAATGCAAACAGCTTCAGGTGTTCCCACGCGCTGAAGGTGTGCAGTTTGCGTGGCGACGTCCAGGCAATCTCGCGCAGCAATACGAAGTGCCCGCGCCGTGCCAACGCGCGGCTCATCGCCACGTCCTCGCCGGCGAAGTAGCGCGGGTCGAATCCACCGACATCGCTGAAGGCTTCGCGCGTGCAGAACAGGAAGCATCCCGGTGCGATCCGGGCCAGCCGCAGCAGGCTGCCGAAGAACACCTCGCCGACCCGGGCATGCCAGGCCACCGGGCGCTGCAGCTTGACCCGCGCGCCACCGCCGATTGCACCGCCTTCCATTGCCTGCATCGCTGCACGTAACAGGTGCGCATCGACATGCGTATCGGCATCGATGAAGCAGAGCTGGTCGCCGCGTGCGATCGTCGCACCAGCATTGCGCGCGGCGGCGATATGGCGCGCCTCGATGCGTATGACCTCCACGCCGGCAGCGATCGCCAAGGCCGCCGTGTCATCGGATGAGGCGTCATCGACCACGATGATCTCGGCGTCGATGACGGCTTCCAACACGGCCTGCTGCAGGACCGACAGCGTCTGCGGCAGGACTAAAGCTTCATCGTGGGCGGGCAGGATCAGCGACAGCATCGGCGCATCGTGGCATGGCCAGGTGCTGCGCAGTGTCACGCGCTCTGCAAAAAGAAAACGCCGGGACGGTCCCGGCGTTTTCGATCACCTAGCGAGGCGTTGCGACGTCAGCTGATGGTGCCCAGCTGGGTCAGCTCGCGCGCGATTTCCGCGTGCCGCCGCTGGCGACCCATCTCGCGCATGATGCGGATGTCCTCATGCCGCAGCGGGCGGCGTGCCACTACGCGCTGTTTGTATTCGAGGATTTCCGGATACGTGCGGGCCAGGTCAAGTGCTTCCTGGATCTGCTCGACCGAATCGTTTTCCGCCGTCACCGGTTCGCGGCTGGAGAACGCCGTCACCCAGCGCGAGAAGCCCGCCTTCTGGTCGAACACCTGCGCGATCAGCCACAGCACGAACAGCATCGCCACCCAGATCAGCAGCACCAAGACGATCTTGGCGAAGCTGGGGTTGTAGCTGTGCTCCCACAGGTTGTCGGCAATGATCGCCAGTGCGGTCAGCGACGCGCCCAGCCAGACCATCACCGAGCCGGCGAGCCATTGGCCCTTGGCGACGTCGAGCAGGTGAATTTCGTGTTCGATGCCGCGATCGGTCTTGCTCAACCAGTACGCCGCCTGCTGTTCCAGCGGCTTGCGGTGCAGCTCGTTGTCGGCGATGAGGAGATTCAAGCCCTTGAACAGGTCACTCATGTTCGGATCCTCGCAGTGGCTGGGAGGGCGGAGTCCGCGGGGCGGCCTTCGCTTGGGCGCAGCATAAGCCTGTGGATCGGCAACATTCCGTGAGACCAAGGTCGAAGGTGAACGACTTCAGTCATGGCCGTGAATGTTGCGTTGCAGCGTTCTTCACACGGGAATAAGCCACCCCATCCGAAATTCGAATGCGCCTCCTCCCCCACGGAAGCTCCCCTCATGAATGCTCGAATCGACCGGCGCGAAGACGCCGCGTGCATCATCGTCAACATCGACCGCGAACGTGCCTTCTGGAAGACCCATTACAGCGAGCTGCCATGCGGGCAGATGCTGCAGGGGTTCGAGGCCTGCTGGCCGCTGCTGGTCCGCGCCTACGACATCTACCTGCACCATCCCAACGTCGGGCGCGAGGTCGGGGCGGTGATGTATGCCAACTCGCCGGAAGTGACGGCGCTGTCGCTGGAATCGACCATGGCCGGGCGGATCTTCAGCCGGGTCATGGACCGCATCCATCGCGCGACCACCCGCCTGGAATACCCGCACGTGCTACGGGCCTGAGTTGAGGGTTCCGCGGCACGCGCGATGGCGCGTTGGTTGCGGCCGTGCATCGGATGTCCGACCGGCCACGGTGCGTGAAAGTGTGAACTGTGTCATCTACTTATCTCGTTTTAACTAAAAATTCACGCATTTCTCAACCTGGAATTTATAACTGCGCTGCAAGCCTTTGTGGATGGGGAATCCCCGCCCCCTTTGAACTTGGAAGCGCATGAATTACGAGCCGGACGACAACGACCGTTCCATCCTCATCGACATCGATCGTGAGCGTGAGTACTGGCGCCAGCATTACGAGCGCATGCCCCGTGCCTCGCAGCACCGCTCCTTCGAGCTGTATTGGCCCGCCCTCTCCAGTGCCTACGACGTGTATCTCAATCATCCTCACACCGACGAGGACACCGGCTCGGCGCTGTACGCCAACTCCCAGGCCGTGCGTTCGCGCGGTATGACGCTGGACGAGGCGCGCACCATCTACGCCGAGGTCTGGCAGCGCATCAAGGGCTGAAGGCCGGGCTTTTGAGCCCCTCCTGAAACGAGCGAAGGCGCCTGCGAGGGCGCCTTTCTCATGTGTGCTTCTGCTCGGGTTGGCGCCCGCCGGTGCGCTTCGGGGTTGGCCGGGTCATCGGTACGATAGCCAAATGTCGATGCTGAGAACGCTGGTCCGGCCTGCCACGCAGCCCATTCGCCGCTGGGTGCTGGGGGCGTTCCCACGGGGCCAGTCCGGGCTGGATTACGACCATCCGGCCGGAGACCCGGGCCTGTTCGGGCCTGAGAGCGTGACCTGGCGGATCCACGGGGACTTCCCGGGCATGCTGGCCGGCGGGCTGTCCTCGCTGATGCTGCAGGCGCTGCACCCGCGCGCGCTGGCCGGGGTCTACGACCATTCCAACTTTCGCGAGGACCTGGTCGGCCGGCTGCGCCGGACCACGGCCTTCGTCGCCGGGACCACCTACGTGGCCACCGCCCAGGCCGGGCAGCTGATCGCGCGGGTCCGCGAGATCCACCGGCACATCCGCGGCAGCACCGCCGATGGGCAGGCCTATGCGGCCGATGATCCGGACCTGCTGACCTGGGTCCACGTGACCGAGGCACATGGCTTCCTGCAGGGCTACCGGCGCTACTGCCGGGCGGTGCCCGAGCCGATGGCCGACCGCTACTACGACGAGGTGCGCCGGGTCGCCGAGGCGCTCGGCGCAACCCAGGTGCCGGCGTCGCAGGCGCAGGTCCAGGCGTACTTCGCCGCGATGCAGCCGCAGCTGCGGTTCGATGCGCGCTCGCGCGAGGTGATGGAGATCTTGGCCCGGATCCGGCTGCCGGTGCCGGTCGCGGGTGTCTCGCGCGATCTGTTCCTGGGCGCGGCGACGGCATTGTTGCCCGCATGGGCGCCGCCGATGCTGGGGTTCGGTACCGGCCAGCGCGCCAGGGCCGCCGTGGCCTCGACCACGCTACGCGGGATGGCGCCGCTGTTCCGGATGGCCCTGACCGATGGCGTCGCGTCGCGGGCCTGCGCGCGGGTCGGCGTGCCGGTCGCCGATCTTCGGGACTGGCCGCATGGCTGAGGCGGGCATCGGACCGGCTTCATTGCGGCCGCGTGGCGGTGCCGGCACCCACGGCACGCTGCGGCCATACCGGGCGTGCCAATTCCGTTCATCAACAGCGTATGCTCCGGACAAGCCGTCGTATCCCGGGGAGCGGGGCATGGCGGCGTCCGGGCTTGCTTGACAGTGGGAAACGGGGAACCCGTCCAAGTGCGCGCCAACATGGATCGTCTTGATTCACGCCATCGTCCATTCCGCTCGGTCGTGCAGGCCCGCACGGTGCTGCGGTTCGGCCTGTTGCTGGCGGCGGCGCTGGCGATCGGCCTGGGCTATTGGGTGGTCAGCGACCGCCGCAACCGGCTTGAAGGCGCCGAGCGCCAGAGCCAGGCGCTCGTCGCCGGGCTGGAACGCGTCATTACCCTGGAACTGCGCAACATCGAGCGCGCGATGGGCGGCATCAGCAGCGATGCGCACCAGCTCATGGCCAGCGTGCCCGACCAGGCGCCTCGGCTGATCAGCGAATCGATCGCCGGGGTCGTCTCGCGCCACCATGAAATCCAGAGCATCGTGCTGGTCGACCACGACGGCACGGCGCTGACCACCGGCCAGGGCGATCCAGGCTTCGCCGGCTGGATCGATGCGGCGGCCCATGGCGATCGCAATCCGCTGCGCTTCGGGCAGCCTTATGCGTTGGCCAGCGGGCGCTGGGTGCTGCCGATCGCGCTGCCGATGCCGGCCGATGGCGACGAAGCGCCATCGCACTGGCTGCTGACCCGCCTCTACACCGACGAACTGCAGGCCATGGTCGACGGCCTGGATACCGGTCGCGACGGCCTGGCCAGCGTGGTCGGACCGGGCGACGTGCTGCTGGCGCGCAGCCTGGCCAGCGCCAACAACGTGGTGGGCCGCCATGTGGCCGGGCCGTCCTCGGAAGAACTGCACAACGACGGCACGCTGATCCCCGAGCGCACCAGCGAGATCGACGGGCTGCGGCGCGTGGTCGCGGTGCGGTTGCTCAAGCCCTATCCGCTGCAGGTGTGGGCCGGCCTGTCCACGCGCGAGGCGCTGGTGCCATGGTTCAAGTTCGTTGGTGCGGCGCTGGTGCTGTACCTGCTGTACTGGGCGATGCTGCTGGTGATGCTGCGGGCGGTGCGCCGCGCTGATCGCGACCAGCGTGAGTTGCTGCACCACATCCAGCGCAACAGCGAGCACCTGCGCCTGGCCCAGCACACCGGCAAGGTCGGCGCATGGGCGCTGGAACACGGCAGCGGGCACCTGGCCTGGGGCGGCGACATCAGCAGTATGTTCGGGCTCGGCGGCGAAGAGACCTCGTCGCTGCGCAGCTTCGGTCGCCACGTGCATCTGCAGGATCGCGGCATGCTGTGGCAGCGCTTCGTTAGCGCCTGGCGCAGCCGCAGCGCGTTCTCCAGCGAGTTCAGACTGGTGTCCGATGACGGCACCGAGCGTTGGGTCGTGGCCCGCGGCGGCGTGGTCGAGGACGACCACGGCCACCTGCGCATGACCGGCACGCTGGTGGACATCAGCGAGCGCATGGAGGCGATGTCGCGCGTCACCGATGCCGAGCGCCAGTTCCGCCTGATCTTCGACCGCAATCCGCTGCCGTTCTGGGTACACGACGCGCGTACCCAGCGCTTCCTTGAAGTCAATCGCGCCGCCTCGCTGCAGTACGGCTTCAGCCGCGAGGAATTCCTGACCATGCAGCTGCGCGACATCTGCCCGGGCGGCCTGCGCGAGCCCGGTCAGCTGATCCAGGGCGCGGCCGCCGGCTTCGACGACGCGCACGTGTCGCAGCACCGGCGCAAGGATGGCTCGACCCTGCAGGCGCGCATCCACGGCAGCGAGATCCGCTTCGGTGGGCAGGACGCGCGGCTGGTGCTGGCCGAAGACGTGTCCGAGCGCATCGAGTACGAAAAGGAACTCGCCTATCGCGCGCGCCATGACCAGACCACTGGCCTGATCAACGTGCAGACCCTGAGCGACCGCCTCGACCAGGGCGTGTATCCCGGTTACCAGGTGGTCTACCTGCAGCTGCGCGGGCTGCAGCCGATCCGCGATTCGCTGGGGCGCGAGACCGCCGACAACGTGTTGCGCACGCTGGCCGCGCGTCTGCAGCAGTGGGCCGATGATTTCGGCCTGGCGGCGCACCAGCCGGACGAGGATTTTGTGCTGGCCATCGTCCACCCGCACCACGCGGCCGCCGCGATCGAAGCGGCGATCGAAGCGGTGCGCGAGCCGATCGGCGACAGCGACGGCTCGATGCAGCGCCTGGATGCGCGCTTCGGCCTGGCCGAGGAAGATGGCAGCGGCCAGCGCGCCGAACGCATCATCGACAACGCCGCCCTGGCCGCGCATGCGCTTGAATCGGCGGCCTTCGAGATCGCACGCTACGACGGCGCACTGGCGCGGCGTTACAGCGACCGCCTGCGCATGGCCGCGCGCCTGCGCACTGCGATCGAGCAGAACGAATTCGAGCTGCACTTCCAGCCGATCGTGCGCGTGGCCGACGGCAGCGTCGCCGCGCTCGAAGCGCTGGTGCGCTGGCCGCAGCGCGATGGCACCGACATCCCGCCCAACGAGTTCATCCCGTTGTGCGAGGACACCGGCCTGATCGTGCCGCTGGGTAGCTGGATCCTGCGCCGCGCCGCGCAGGCCCAGGCCTGGCTCAAGCGCCAGGGTTGCGGCGACCTGCCGGTGGCGGTCAACGTCTCGGCCGTGCAGATGCTGCAGGCCGACCTGGCCGGCGAGCTGGAACTGGCCTGCACACAGGCCGGCATCTCACCGCTGGCGCTGCACATGGAGCTGACCGAAACGGTGCTGATGAACCGGCCCGAGCAGGGCATGGCGATCATGCAGCGCCTGCGCGATGCGGGCGTGTGCATCTCACTGGACGACTTCGGCACCGGGTTCTCGTCGATGTCCTACCTGCGCCACCTGCCGCTGAGTTCGATCAAGCTGGACCGCACCTTCGTCTGCGACGTGGACCGCGACCCGCGCAACGCCAGCATCTGCCGCGCGCTGCTGCAGCTGGGCCATAGCCTGGGCCTGGTGATGATCGCCGAGGGCGTCGAGCGGCCAGAAGAACTGGAATGGCTGCAGCGCCACGGCTGCGACCAGGTGCAGGGCTACCTGCTGGGCCGGCCACAGCCGCTGGAATTGGCCCTGCAGCGCGTGCAGGGCGTCGCCGCGCGCTGAAGCTGAGGCACGCCTAGCGCAGGCGGTGCGGGTCCAGCTGCGGCGTCTCTGCGTGCTGCACCGGTGCGATGGACGCGGCGAGCTGGTGGTCTTGCTGCAGCTTCTGCAGCTTGGCGACGGACTGCTGCACGGTCAGCGCCACTGCATCCTCGGTGCGCATGTGCGCGCGCAGTTGCGCCGGGTCGCCCAACGCGCCTTGCACGATGAACACGTGTTCGCCCTGGCCGACCTGGGCGTTGCGCTCGGACAGCAGCACATGGTCCACGCGCTGCAGGCCGCTTTCATGCGCCAGCACAGCCAGGCTCGCGCTCAGGCGTTCGCTGTTGTCGTCGTAGGGCCGGCCCAGCTGCGCTTCCATCTGGCGCACGCCGTTGGCGCACTGCTGATAGAGCGCATCATCGGGGCGCGGCGTGGTGGACGGGGCATCGGTGTCGAGGGGCATGCGAGGTCTCCATTCAAACGGGAGGTTCCTTCCACCCGGCCGCGCGTGGCGGCGATCCTGTTCCTGGCGCCGCCATCGACGGTCGCCGCAGGCGATCCTAAACCAGCGTGCGGTGGCCGATGTCAGCAAAGCGTTGCCGTGTTCAGCGTGGCGGCACGGCGCGGTCTCACGGATTGAGACATGGGCTGGGCATGCTGGACGGGTGAACGTCACCGACAAACTCGCGATCCTCGCCGATGCCGCAAAGTACGACGCGTCCTGCGCCTCTTCCGGCGCGGACAAGCGGCATTCGCTGGGCACTGGCGGGATCGGCAGCACCGAAGGCATGGGCATCTGCCATTCGTACACACCCGACGGCCGCTGCGTGTCGCTGCTGAAGATCCTGCTGACCAATTTTTGCGTGTTCGACTGCGCCTACTGCGTCAATCGTGTGAGCAGCAACGTGCGCCGCGCGCGTTTCACGCCGGCCGAGGTGGTGCAGCTGACGCTGGATTTCTACAAGCGCAACTACATCGAAGGCCTGTTTCTCTCCAGCGGAATCATCCGCAATGGCGACTACACGATGGAGCAGCTCGTGGAAGTGGCGCGCAGCTTGCGCCAGGACCACAAGTTCGCCGGCTACATCCATCTCAAGACCATTCCCGATGCCGCGCCGGAATTGCTGGCCGCCGCCGGCCGCTATGCCGATCGCCTGAGCATCAACGTCGAGCTGCCGACCGAATCCGGCCTGGCCCAACTGGCACCGGAGAAGAAGCCGGGCGGCATCCGCGCGGCGATGGGCGAGCTGCGCTGGCGCATCGAGGAGAACAAGGAGCAGCGCCGCGAGGAAAAAAAGCTCCGCGCCAAGCCGCCGCGTTTCGCGCCGGCCGGGCAGAGCACGCAGATGATCGTCGGCGCCGATGACGCGGACGATCGCGCGATCCTGCAGACCAGCACCAACCTCTACGGCAATTACCGGCTGCGGCGCGTGTATTACTCGGCCTTCAGCCCGATTCCCGACGCGTCGAGCAAGCTGCCGCTGCAGGCGCCACCGTTGCAGCGCGAGCATCGGCTGTACCAGGCCGACTGGCTGCTGCGCTTCTACGATTTCTCGGTGGACGAGATCGCGCCGTCCAATGCCGCCAGCGGCATGCTGGACCTGGATATCGATCCGAAACTGGCCTGGGCGCTGCGCCACCCCGAGCGTTTCCCCGTCGATGTGAACGTGGCGCCGCGCGAACTGCTGCTGCGCGTGCCGGGGCTCGGCACGCGCAATGTGGAACGGATCATCGCCTCGCGCCGGTTCGCACGCTTGCGGGTGGAAGACCTGGCGCGGTTGCGGCTGCCGATGAAGAACGTGCTGCCGTTCGTGCAGGTGGTGGATCATCATCCGCGCGCGGCGCTGGATGATCCGATGAAGCTGCGGGCGGTGTTGGCGCCGAAGCCAAGGCAGATGGGGTTGTTTTGAACCTTGCTGTTCGCCGCTTCTCTAAAGGTAGAAGCTCAAGAGCTTTCGCGCCTGAAGGTGCGATTTCCTTTTGTCTTGGCAAAAGGAAGCAAAACCGTCTTCGCCGGACACTCGCCGTTGCTGCGCACCGGTGCCCTGTGCTCCTCGCCGGAAACGGCACGGCGCGGGAACTCGCTTCGCTCAGACACCCGCGCCTCTTCGGCCGTTTCCAGCGGTGCTCGGCTCGCTTTACGGCTCGGGTAGATCACAAGCTGAGCAACAGCAACAGCAACAGCAACAGCAACAGGCCGCGTGCTGGTGTAGCGGCTCGGGCTCACTGACGTGTTCGTTGCGCGCGTCGAGCCGCCGTGGGAATTGGAAGCATGGCGCGTTGCGGCGCGGGCGGCATGGTGTGCGCAAGTGCCGCCGGAGACGGTGGAGTGGAATGGTGATGCGCAGGGCAGTCTGATCGGCGGGCAGGACGTGGCGGCGCTGCCGGCCGTGCGCGAAGCGCCGCGGGTGTCTTCGGACTTCATGGCGCTGGCCAATGCGGTGCTGTGCCATCGCGATCCGCAGCGGCATGCGCTGTTGTATCGGCTGTTGTGGCGGATGGGGCAGGGCGAGCGCGGCTTGCTGGACCATGCCACCGATGCGGACGTGCATCGCGCCGAGGTGCTGGCCAAATCGGTGCGGCGCGATACACACAAGATGAAGGCCTTCGTGCGGTTTCGCGAGGTGCCGGGCGAGACCGAGGCGTTCGTGGCGTGGTTCGAGCCGGAACACTACATCGTCGATCGGGTGGCGCCGTTCTTCGCGCGGCGCTTTGCGGGCATGCGCTGGGCGATCCTGACGCCGTATCGCAGTGCGCACTGGGATGGCCATGCGCTGGCGTTCGGGCCGGGCGGCGTGCGCGCCGATGCGCCGGAGGACGACGCGCGCGAGTCGCTTTGGCGCACCTACTACGCCAACATCTTCAATCCGGCGCGGCTCAACCCCACGATGATGCGCTCGGAGATGCCGCAGAAATACTGGAAGCACCTGCCCGAGACGCAGCTGCTGCCCGAGCTGATCCAGAACGCCGGTGCGCGCGTGCGCGAGATGGCCGAGCGTGCCCCGGAACTGCCGCGCCGCCGCATTCCCGAAGCGCCAGCCGAGCCCGTGCTCACCGCCGACGATTCGCTCGATGCCGTGCGCGCTGCGGCAGCCGCCTGTCGGCGCTGCGAACTGTGGCAGCCGGCCACGCGCACCGTGTTCGGCGAGGGGCCGGACGACGCACGCGTGGTGCTGATGGGCGAGCAGCCCGGCGATGAGGAAGACCTGAGCGGGCGGCCGTTCGTCGGGCCGGCGGGCAAGCTGCTGGACCGCGTCCTGGCGGAACTGGGCATTGACCGTCGCACGTTGTACCTGACCAATGCGGTGAAGCATTTCCGCTTCGAGCAGCGCGGCAAGCGGCGCCTGCATCGCAACCCGACCAGCACGCAGGTGCAGGCCTGCCGGCCGTGGCTGCAGCAGGAACTGGCGCGGATCGACCCGCAGCTGATCGTGTGCCTGGGCGCCAATGCGGCACGCACGGTGCTGGGCGGCGACTTCCAGCTGATGGCGCAGCGTGGCCAGTGGCGCGTGATGGCTGAAGGCGCGCGTGCGCTGGCGACGCTGCATCCGTCGTGGGTGTTGCGTCAGCCGGAAGGCGAAGCGCGCCAGGCGGCGCTGGCCCTGTTCAAGAATGATCTCGCGTTGTTGGCGGCCGCATTGCCGCAGTAACGCGGTTCAGGGCGACAGGATGCGTCGCCAGACTTCGCCGATGACCTGCTCGGCGCGCGGCCAGTCCAGGCGTTCGTGCGCGGGCAACTGGCCATAACGCTGGTGGATGTCCGGCCACAGCGCGTCCAGGCGCTCGTGCGGGCGCAACAGGTAACTGTCGTAAGCGAACTTCAGCGTCGGCTCGGCCTGCGAGAACACCGGCCGCCCCTGCGGATACTGCGCGTAGAACGTGCGCCACCAGCGCAGTTCCTGGGTGATGTCCACCACGACGGCGCGTGCGCCACTGCTATCGGTCGTCGGCGTGCTGGCGTGCATGCGTCCCCGTGCCCCAAGAATCCCTGTGGCGTCCACTGTAGGAGCCGGTGCGGTGAAGCAGGCGTCAAGCGTCACAGGGCGACGCTGCAGCAGTGGCATTCACCCGGCCTGGACCAGCTCCAGCGAACCGGCCTGCGCGCCGACGCGCGCGCGCACTAGGCCCATGTCGCGCACCGGGCGCACTTCAATACAGCCCACCGCGGCCCACGGAAACGTGCGGGCGATGGCCTCGGCTTCGTCCAGGTCGGCGGCCTCGATCAGGTTGAAGCCGGCCAGCAGCTCCTTGGTCTCGGCGAACGGCCCGTCGACCACGCTGGTGCGGCCGTTGCGCACGCGGATCGAGCGGCCGGTGCTGGGCGCTTCCAGCTGTTGCGAACCCAATAGCACGCCTTCGCGCTTGAGCTGGTCGGCGTGCTCGAAGCAGCCACGCATCAGCCGGTCGTATTCGGCCGGGGGCAGGGCATCCACCAGTTCCTGGTCGGTGTTGATGAGTATCAAGAACTGCATGGCGGCTCCCGCATCGTGGCCTCGGTCAGGGCCGCATCATGCCCCAGAACCCGTCTCAGGCCCTGACACACTGCGCAATGGCGCGCCCCCTCGATCAATGACAGGTCGGAAAGTTTTCAGGCACGTGTCGATTCGCGCCCTGCCGGTTCGTCATGGTCATGCAAACCGGCGAAGATCCGCTTCACCGGCCATCCGCCTGCCAGGAGTCCTGCGATGAAAGTGATGGTGATCGTCAAGGCCAGTGCCGAGTCCGAGGCCGGCGTCATGCCGCCGACCGAGCTGCTGACCGCCATGGGCCGCTACAACGAAGACCTGGTCAATGCCGGGATCATGCTGGCCGGCGATGGCCTGCATCCCTCCAGCCGCGGTGCGCGGGTGCGCTTCGACGGCACGGAGCGCCGGGTCATCGATGGCCCGTTCGCCGAGACCAAGGAGCTGATCGCCGGCTTCTGGCTGTGGCAGGTGCGCTCGCTGGACGAGGCGATCGAATGGCTCAAGCGCGCGCCCTTCGATGGCGGCGTCGAGGTCGAGCTGCGCCCGGTCTTCGAGATGGAGGATTTCGGCGAGGCCATGACCCCTGAACTGCGCGAGCAGGAAACCCGCCTGCGCGAACGCACCACCGGCAATCCCTGAGTGTTTCTTTCCAAGGAGCGATGACATGCACGTGACCCCGTACCTGTTCTTCAACGGCAACTGCCGCGAGGCGATGGCCTTCTACGCCAAGACGCTCGGCGGCGAGGTCGTGGCGATGTTCACCGTGGGCGAAGCGCCGCCGGACGCGAAGATGCCGGGCATGCCCGACGATGCGGTGATGCACGCGATGGTGGTGGCCGGCGACGTGCGGCTGATGGCTTCCGATGCCTGCCCGCCGCAGGATTACAAGCCGCCGCACGGCATGACCGTCAGCCTGCACCCGGGCAGCGTGGAAGATGCCGAACGTATCTATGCCGCGCTGGCCGAGGGCGCGCAGGTGCAGATGCCGCTGGGCGAGACCTTCTGGTCCAAGCGCTTTGCCATGCTGACCGATCGCTACGGCACACCGTGGATGATCAACGTCGACGCCGAGCCGGCCTGAGGACGCGACGATGCCGCCCCAGATTTTCATCAACCTGCCCGTGCGCGACCTGTCGGCCGCCAAGGCCTTCTACACGGCGCTGGGCTACACGATCAATCCGCAGTTCACCAACGACGACGCGGCCTGCGTGGTCCTGAGCGACACGATCTACGTGATGCTGCTGGTGCATTCGTTCTTCCGCACGTTCACGCCGAAAGAGATCTGCGACACATCCACGCACACAGAAGCAATTATGTGCCTGTCGGCCGAGGACAAGGCCGGCGTGGATGCGCTGGTGGGCCGTGCGCTGCAGGCCGGCGGCGCCGAACCCAAGCCCACCCAGGACCTGTGTTTCATGTACGGGCGCAGCTTCACTGACCTGGACGGCCATCACTGGGAAGTGATGTGCATGCTCGGCGCGCCGCCGCACTGATCCACCCGTTCGATCCCATTCCGCAACGAAAGAGGACAGCCCCATGGCTTACGTCGATGCTTATGTGATCCCCCTGCCCAACGCCAACCTGGCCGCCTATCGCAAGATGGCGCGCCTGGGCGCCAAGCTTTGGATGGAACACGGCGCCCTGCAGTACATGGAGTGCATCGCCGACGACGTCAAACCCGGCAAGACCACCTCGTTCCCGCAGGCGGTGAAGGCCAAGCCCGGCGAGACGGTGGTGTTTTCCTACATCGTGTTCAAGTCGCGCGCGCATCGCGACAAGGTCAACAAGCTGGCCATGAACGACCCGCGCATGAGCGCGTGGGGACCGCACAACATGCCCTTCGACGGCAAGCGCATGTTCTGGGGCGGGTTCAAGCCGCTGGTGCAGGCATGAGGGTACGCGCATGAAGCTGGTGGTTGGCACGTTCCTCACCCTGGATGGCGTGGCCCAGGCGCCGGGCGGTCCGGAGGAGGATCGTCGCGGCGGCTTCGCACATGGCGGCTGGTCGGTGCCGTACTGGGACCAGACGATGATCGACGTGCAGGTCGCGTGGATCGATTCGTTGAGTGCACTGTTGTTGGGGCGCGGCACCTACGACATCTTCGCCGCGCACTGGCCGCATGTCGGCGATGACGATCCGATTGCCGCGCGCTTCAACCGCGTGCCCAAGCATGTGGCCAGTGGTTCGGCCCTGTCGCCTGCGTGGCAAGGCGCATCGCGGATCGAAGGCGATGTCGTCGAAGCCGTGCGCGCGCTCAAGGGGCAGCCGGGCCAGCAGCTGCAGGTCCACGGCAGCCTGGGCCTGGTGCAAACGCTGCTGCAGGCAGGGCTGGTGGACGAGCTACGGCTGTGGTGGTTTCCCGTGCTGTTGGGCCAGGGGCGCAAGCTGTTTGCCGAGGGTACGGTGCCGGCCGGGCTGGAACTGCTGGAGACGCTGCGCTTCGATACGGGCGTGGTGTTCCAGCATTACAAGGTGGGCGAAGCGCGCGGCTACGGTTCCTTCATGCTGGAAACTCCGCCGCCGGAAGAACTACAGCGGCGGCTGGGGCTGGAAGGCGCCTGATGGTCGCGCGCGGCGCCAGTGCAGCCGGATCGGGCGATGACGTCGCCGCCTTCATGGCGAACTGCACGCATCCGCTGCTTGCCGTGATCGAAGCGCTGCGAGTGCAGCTCAAGGCGCTCGATCCGACAGTCGGCGAGGCGATCAAATGGAATGCGCCGAGCTTCCATACGCGCGAGCATTTCGCCACGTTGCACCTGCGCGATCCCAGCGTGGTGCAGCTGATCCTGCATCGCGGCGCGAAGGCCCGCGCCGACGCGCTGCATGTCGATGATCCCGAAAGCCTGCTGACCTGGCTGGGGCCGGAGCGGGCGACGCTGAAGTTCGTCACGCTCGCGGAATTGCAGGCCAGGCAGTTGGCGCTGAACGCGGTGCTGCGCCAGTGGATCGCGCAGGTCTGATTGGTGCGCGCGGCGACACGGCTGCGGCGTGGTTGCGCCGGTCGCGAGCCGGTGGTTTGATCGCCGACCATGGCCGCCGACACCGCTCGCACCATCGACACGCTCTGGCGGATGGAATCGCCCAAGGTGATCGCCGTGCTCACGCGCATGCTGCGCGACGTGGACCTGGCCGAGGAATTGGCCCAGGACGCGCTCGTTGCCGCGCTGGAACACTGGCCGCGCGATGGCCTGCCCGACAATCCGGCCGCTTGGTGGATGGCCACCGCCAAACGCCGTGCCATCGACCGCCTACGCCAGCAGCAGCTGCACCAGCGCAAGCACGAACAGCTCGCCTACGAACTGGACGGCCAGGCCATGCCCGGGCCTGACAGTGATCGCCAGCTGGACGATGCGATCGGCGACGACCTGCTGCGGCTGGTGTTCATCGCCTGCCATCCGGTGTTGCCGGCCGAGTCGCGCGTCGCGTTGACCCTGCGCCTGCTGGGTGGCCTGTCCACCGACGAGATCGCGCGTGCCTTCCTCCAGCCCGAAGCCACCGTGGCCCAGCGCATCGTCCGCGCCAAGCGCACCCTGGCGCAGAAGCAGATCGCTTACGAAGCGCCGCGTCGTGAGGAGCTGCCCGAGCGGCTGGATGCGGTGCTGGAAGTGATCTACCTGATCTTCAACGAAGGCTACTCGGCCACCGCCGGCGAGGACTGGATGCGTCCGGCGCTGTGTGCCGAAGCGCTGCGCTTGGGCCGCGTGCTGGCGGGCCTGATGCCGGGCGAGCCCGAAGTGTTCGGACTGCTGGCGCTGATGGAATTGCAGGCCTCGCGCACCGCCGCGCGTACCGCACCCGATGGCAGCCCGATCCTGCTGGAAGCGCAGCAACGCGCCCGCTGGGACCGGCTGCAGATCAGCCGCGGCCTGGCGGCACTGGAACGCGCCGTACGCCTGGGCGGCGGCAGCGAGCCCTATGCGCTGCAGGCCGCGATTGCTGCCTGCCATGCACGCGCGCTGCGCAGCGAAGACACCGATTGGCGACACATCGCTGCGCTCTACGGCTTGCTGGCGAGGGTGCTGCCTTCGCCCGTGGTACAGCTCAATCGCGCCGTCGCGCTGGGCCGCGCCGAAGGTGCCCAGGCCGGCCTGGCGTTGGCCGACACGCTGCTCGAAGAAGCCGCCCTGCGCGATTACCCCGCATTGCCAGCTGTACGCGGCGATCTGCTGGAACGCCTCGGCCGCCGCGCCGAAGCCCGCGCCTGTTTCGAACACGCCGCCACCCTGACCCGCAACGCCCGCGAAGCCGCGCAGATGCAGGCGCGCGCCGCCGCCTGCGCAGACGAAGGGCGCGCCTGAAGGCTTGCGAGGCGAACGCTCGCGCACCTCGAAGTGCATGGCCATGCACTTCGAGGAGGTGAGCCACCACGATGAGAATCGCGTGGCCGCGATATCGAGGCGGGATCTCACCATCGAGTGCCGCTAAGGCGTGTGACCAGAGGATCGCAATGGAAGTGAGCGCTCCAGAAGCGGGCAATGCTCCTGCGAGCGGCCATGATGCGATCCGGTCTTCCATCAGCTGCTCGCCTCCGTCTCCTGCGGCGACCACGCATTTGCTTCAGCTGAGCGCCCGGCTCTAAACACTCGCCGACACTGTCGCCACGCGCTAGCGCAGTGCGATTGGTGCGTCGCCTGCTTGCAGCGCTGCTTCAAGCAAGGGTTTACCGGCGCCCTGCAGCCAGGCGTCGAAGGATGTGAGCGCACCGAACTCCGCTTGCAGCGCCTGAATGTCAGCGTGGCCCGAAAGACGGCCGTCGTCGAATAGCTCGGCGAGGCGCCCGAGGAACACGTTCTCTTGCAGCAAGGCATTCGGGAATCGGCTGTAATGAATGGGATGGCCGATCGCGGCGCTGAGGCTTTGCTGCAGGCTGTGACCGGTGATCGTGTCGCCAGCGATCTCAAAGGTTTTACCTGCGTACCGGTCTGGCGCAGCGAAGATCCCTGCCACGATCTTTCCGATGTCCTGAACTGCAATGAGCTGGGCAGCCTGTTCGGGACGAACGAACGAGACGTAGTGGCCCTTGTCCAGGCCCATCCCGGGCAGCATCAGGAGCTCCATGAATCCAGCGGGTCGGATGATGGTGGCCTTGAGGCGCAGGCCGCGGATATGCGCTTCGATCTTCGACTTGCTATCGAAGTGACCCATGCCCGTTTGCTGTTCGCCGGCGGCATTGACCGAGGTGTACACCAGGTGCTGCACTCCTGAAGCAACAGCGAGGTCGGCAATCGCACAGCCGTAGCGGATTTCGTCCTCATCCGACACGTTGTAGGCCGCGCCCTGTCCCGAGCTTGGCTGTACGCTGAATACGCCATATGCGCCTTCCATTGCACGCTCGATGGATTCCTCATCAGCGAGGTCGCCGGCTCGCACGTCGACGCCAGTTGCAGCCAACGCCTGAGCGCCGCTGCTGCTTGGGTCGCGAACCAAGGCACGCACCTTCCAGCCCGCGTTGACCAGCGCGTGGGCGACCGCGCCGCCTTGTTGGCCGGTCGCGCCGAAGACCAGCACGATCCTGTCATGGACTGCCGGGCCGTTGATTTCAGGGATGGTGTCTGAAGCGTGCATGGGAGACCTCGTGATTGAAGGGTCTCCGATGGTATACATTGTATCCCTGCATTCAATTACGCACCTTAAGGCTACCAAGGAGCCTGGAGTATCCCTTCCGTGTCCAACCCCGATGAGCAGGCATTTGAAGTCAACAGGATGGTGCTTGAAGAGATCACGACCAAGTGGTCGCTACCCGTATTGGCTTGCTTGTGCAGCGGACCGATGCGATTCAATGCATTGCGACGCGCCAATGGAAGTGCCACGCAGAAAGCACTGACCCAGTGCCTGCGTAGGTTGGAGGGAAGTGGCTTCATCTTGCGGACGGTGGTCAGCACCTCGCCAGTGGCTGTGGTCTACGAAATCTCGCCACTTGGCCGTTCGCTTGAGCCGCACTTGCGCGCCCTGATGGGCTGGGCAGAGGCGCATCGAGAAGAGGTGCTCGCGGCGAAGCGCTTGCAGGCTGAAAAAATGTCGGCACCTGGATAGTGGGCCTTCAAGCGAGCAATCGCCAACGCGCCTTCAATGGGTCTATAGCTGCATCAGGAGTAGGCGCTGTTCGCGGTGCGGAAGACCTTGGACATGGCAGTTCCTGGCCGCTAGCCGTCAAAAGCCATGACGTAGTCGCGGTGTGGTTGAGCTCGTTTCCGCGCAGTTCGATAGATCGCTCGCCCGCTTTACAACCGCTTCTGCTGTGGGACATCGGCGGTGTCCAGAAGTGCGTGGATCTTCCTCGACAATTGCTCGAAGGTGAAGGGCTTGCCGAGCAGGTGCACGTCATCCCGGAGCACGCCGCTGAGCAGGACGTCGTCGCGTGTATGGCCGCTGGTGAACAGCACCTTGAGGTCTGGGTATCGCTTTCGGGCTTCTGCGGCGAGCTGCGGTCCATTGACGTCGGGCATCACCACGTCGGTAAACAGAAGCGCCACGTCCGGATGCTGGTCCAGCGTTTCCAGCGCCGATGCCGCACCGTCGCAGGCGATCACCTGGTAGCCGAGGGCGAGCAACGCCTCGCAGGAGAATTCCCTGACGACAGGCTCGTCATCCACGACCAGGATCAGGGCCTGCTGGGTCGACTTGGCGTGAACGGCTTGGAGCGTGGGTTGATCGACCTGGTCCACCGTCAGGGCCAGGCGCGGCAGGTGGATCGTGACGGTGGTGCCGCGCCCGGGCTCGGACGCGATGCGCACGTGTCCCGCGCACTGGCTGACAAACCCGTACACCTGGGACAGCCCAAGCCCCGTGCCTTGGCCGACCTTCTTGGTCGTGAAGAACGGATCGAAGGCCTTGGCCATCACCTCCGGCGTCATGCCGGCGCCGGTATCGGACACTTCGATCGTGACGTACTGCCCGGCGGGCAGTTCCGAGGACGCCACGTGCGCATCCCCGCGGAGATCGGCATTGGCGATCCGGATCGTGAGCGTCCCGCCATGTTCCATGGCGTCACGTGCATTGACCGCCAAGTTCAGCACCGCATTTTCCAGCTGGTTCGCATCGGTATGCACCCACCACGCGTGGGGCGCCTGGATGATCTCCAGGCTGACGGATTTCCCAAGCGAATGGGTAAGAAGGTCGGACATGTCGCCGAGCAGCCTGTTCACATCGACCGGCGCGGGCTGGAGCGGCTGCTGCCTTGAAAACGCCAGCAAGCGCTGCGTCAGCTGCGCCGCGCGACGTGCGCCCTCCAGCGCCATGTTGATGAAGCGCCTTGCGCGCGGATCGCTGTCGCCGATGCTGATGTCGAGCATGTCCAGCGGGCCGATGATCGTGGTCAGCATGTTGTTGAAGTCATGCGCGATGCCGCCGGTGAGCTGGCCGACGGCCTCCATCTTCTGGCTCTGCCGGAGCGCTTCCTCGATGCGGATGCGTTCGGCGACTTCGGCACGCACCCGGGTTTCCAGGCGCTCGTTCAGTTCGCGCAGGCGCGCCTCGTCCGCCTTCCGCGTCGTGACATCCACGGCAACACCGAGCACCCGCGTGCACACGCCGGCTTCGAACAGGCCGCGGCCCTTGGCGGCAACCCAGCGCACGATGCCATCTTCCTTGCCGACGGTCCGATACTCCACGTCGTAGAGCGCGCGTCGATCCGGATCTGCGGCCGCGGCGAAGGCGGCGCTGGTGTGCGCCCGGTCGTCGGGATGCAGGCCGTTGTAGAAATCGCGCATCGACACGTCGACGTGCGGCGATATCCCGAACATCGCCTTGGTCCTGGCTGGCCAGATCAGGACATCCTGGATCATGTCGACATCCCAGAAGCCCATGTCGCCGGCGTCGGTGGCCAGGCGGAGTCGCTCTTCCCGATCGGCAAGTGCCGCTTCCGCCGCCTTGCGCGCGGAAAGATCCTGCATCGCGCCGATCATGCGCACTGGCGCGCCGCTGCCGTCGCGCAGCACCGTGCCGCGGTCCAGCACCGTGGCGAAGCTGCCATCCTCGCGGCGGAACCGATACTCGCCTTGCCAGGCCGAGCCGGCGCCATCGATCACGCCGTGGATGTCGGTCTCGATACGTGCGCGATCATCGGGATGGATGTGGTCAAGCCACCATTGCGCGGTGCTGCTGGTGAAGGCATGCCCGAACAGGGTGGTCAGTGCCTCGTTCCAGATCACATGGCCATCGTCCATGCGCCAGTCCCAGATGGCGTCGTTGGTGGCATGGGCCGCGAGTCGATAGCGCTCTTCGATCTCGTGGTGGCGGGCTTCGGCCAACCGACGCTCGGTGACATCCAGCGAGGTCCCGATCAGGCCGACGACCTGACCTTCGGCGTCACGCAGCGGGGCCTTGGTGGACAGCCAGTAGGCATGCCGTCCATCCGGGAAACTGACTTCCTCTTCAAGCTGCTCGGCCCGGCCGCTGCGCATGATGCGCTCGTCGGTCGCCATCACCGCCGCAGCCTGCTCCGGATCGGCCAGCAGTTCGGCATCGGTGCGGCCGACGTAGTCCTCTGGTGGCAGGCCAATGAGCTCACTGGTGCCGCGGTTCCCGATCAGCAGGCGCCCCTGTCGGTCCTTGGCGTAGACCACGCCCGGTGCCGCGTCGATGAAGGAGCGCAGCAGCGCCTGCGCCTGGTCGCGCTCTGCTTCGGTACGCCGACGATCGTCGATATCGATGACGACGCCAGGAAACGCCACCGCGCGACCGCTCGGATCCAGGTCGACCCGGCCGACCGCTTCAAACCAGCGGTACGTCCCACCGGCGCCGCGCACCCGGTACTCGTGGGCGTAGCGGCCACCACGCGCGAGCGCCGCTTCAATCGCCTGGGACAGGCCGGGGCGGTCGTCTGGGTGGACGACCGCCATGATCTGCTCGACACGCATCTCGCCCTTGGCGATCGCAGGATCGATCCCGAAAGCCTTGGCAAGCGCATGGTCGATGGTCAGGCTGTCCCGGGCCACGTCCCAGATCCACGTTCCGACGATCGCGCCGGCCGCAAGCGCAAGCCTGACGCGATCGGCGTCCTGTCCGGCTTCAGAAAGCGAAAGGGGAGGAGCGTTCATCGGGTGGTTGCTCGATTGGCCAGGACAGCGCGCGATACAGGCGGATGGATCGAGGGGATCCAGGTCGATCCCGGCCATCTCAGCCCAGGCGATCCGGGCATAGTTTGGCGCGCCCCCGCAGCGGGAGCCAGCCCCGGAAAGGCGCTTGAAATCGTCTGCTGGAGGGTGGAAGCGCACGGCCATACGCCCTGGCATGGCGCAGCCACACACTCGGATCAGCGTCGATGGATGGCCGGCCGCTTCCAACACCGCGGAGGCCGCCTGGCTGCCGCTGTTCAACGCACCCGTCGGGATGAAGTCCGTGGCTCGGTCGCTTCCTTCCACCTGCGCGGCGGGCTCACACCGAGGCGGACGCAGCGTCGCATCCGGGACGTTGCCGGGCGCTGCCGGGTCCTTCAGGCTATGCCGTCCTGTCTGGCTGGGCCGCGGCAGGTATCGCCTTGAAGGAGCCACCGTGATTCCGTTCCGCCCCGTCGTTGTGCTGTTGCTGCTGGTCGCGTCCTGCGCTGCGCTGTCATCCCATGCGCGTGCGGAAGCGCCCTCGGCGCCGATCCCGGTGATCGTGGACAGCGATTTCGGCGGGGATATCGATGATGCCTTCGCGATGTCGCTGTTGCTGGCCTCGCCGCAGTTCAAGCCGCTGCTGATCAGCGCCAGCTCCGGCGATGCGGTGCTGCGCGGCAAGCTGTTGAAGCAGTTCCTGGCGCGCACCGGTCACGCCGGCATCCCGCTGGTGGTCGGCCCGTCCACGCCGGACAGGAGCGGCATGTCGCAGGCCGACTGGCTGGCGCCGTCCGCCGCGCCGGAAGCGCCTTTGCCCGATGCCGCGCCGGCGATCATCGCCGCGCTCAGGGCCGCGCCGGAAGGCACGGTCACCCTGATCGCATTGGGCCCGCTGACTACCATCGGTGCGGCGATCCAGCGTGATCCCAAGGCCTTCAAGCGGCTCAAGCGCGTGGTGCTGATGTCCGGCTCGATCTACAAGGGCTACGGCCCGACCGCCGGCACCACCAAGGACACGCCCAGCAAGGAAACCAATGCCGCCGGTGATCCGGCCGCGCTGCGTGCGTTGTTGGCTTCGGGCGTGCCGGTGGACCTGCTGCCGCTGGATGCCACCGAGGTCGCGCTGCCGGCGGAGTTGCAGGCACGCCTGTTCGCGGCCAGGACCGTCTATGCCACGCCGCTGCGTGAGCTGTACGGGGAATGGGCGCCGCGCAGCATGTGGGGCACGGTGCCGACGCTGTTCGACGTGGTGCCGGTCGCGCGCCTGCTGGACCCGGCCGTGTGCACGCCCAAGCCGCTGCACGTGGCGGTGGACGAGGACGGCATGACCCGGCCAGTGGCCGGCAAGCCCAACGCTGGCGTGTGCCTGGACGTGGATCGCGCCCGCGTGCTCGACCTGATGGCCCGCCGCTTGGCGCCGGCGCCGTGACGCCCGCCTACGGCCGCTGCGTCACCCTGTGTGCGTCGCTGCCGTGCGCGGCGCGCCCGACTTCATGTTGTCCAGAGGAATTCGCATGACCCCGGCCATTTCCGTCAAAGGCCTCACCAAGACCTACGACTCAGGTTTCCAAGCGCTCAAGGGCGTAGACCTGGAGATCCAGCGCGGCGAGATCTTCGCGCTGCTCGGGCCCAACGGCGCGGGCAAGACCACGCTGATCAGCATCCTGTGCGGCATCGTGCGGCCGGGCGAGGGCACGGTGACCATCGAAGGTTGCGATGTGGTGCGCGACTATCGCGCCGCGCGCAGCCAGGTCGGGCTGGTGCCGCAGGAGCTGGCGACCGAAGCGTTCGAGACCGTGTGGGCCGCGGTGCGTTTTTCGCGCGGGTTGTTCGGCAAGCCGGCCGATCCGGCGCTGCTGGAGCGCGTGCTGCGCGACCTGTCGCTGTGGGACAAGCGCGACAGCAAGATCATGGCGCTGTCCGGTGGCATGAAGCGGCGCGTGCTGATTGCCAAGGCGCTGGCGCACGAACCCAAGGTGCTGTTCCTGGACGAACCCACCGCAGGCGTCGACGTGGAACTGCGCCATGACATGTGGAACCTGGTGCGCGCGCTGCGCGACCGCGGCACCACCGTCGTGCTGACCACGCACTACATCGAGGAGGCCGAGGAAATGGCCGACCGCATCGGCGTGATCACCGGTGGCAAGCTGGTGCTGGTCGAGGACAAGACCACGCTGATGACCAAGCTGGGCAAGAAGCAGCTGGCGCTCACGCTGCAACAGCCGCTGCAGGCGATTCCGGCCGAACTGTCCGACCTCAGCCTGGAGCTGCAGGCCGGCGGCACCCAGCTGGTCTACACCTTCGACGTGCAGGCCGAGGAAACCGGCATCGCCGCGCTGCTCAAGCGCCTTGGCGAGCTGGGCATCGACTTCAAGGACCTGCATTCCTCGCAGTCTTCGCTGGAAGACATCTTCGTCAACCTGGTGCGGGAGGCGCGCGCATGAACCTCGGCCTGAACTGGCATGCGGTGGCCGCGATCTACCGCTTCGAAATGGCGCGCACCTTCCGCACCATCACCCAGTCGATCGCCTCGCCGGTGTTGTCGACCTCGCTGTATTTCGTGGTGTTCGGCGCGGCCATCGGCTCGCGCATGGGCGATGTGGAAGGCGTGTCCTACGGCGCCTTCATCATCCCGGGCCTGATCATGCTGTCGTTGCTCAACGAGAGCATTTCCAATGCGTCCTTCGGCATCTACATGCCCAAGTGGTCGGGCACGATCTATGAACTGCTGTCGGCGCCGGTGTCGTTCGTGGAGGTGGTGCTGGGCTACGTGGGCGCGGCGGCGAGCAAGTCGCTGATGCTCGGCCTGTTGATCCTGGTCACGGCGCGGATCTTCGTGCCGTACGAGATCCAGCATCCGGTGTGGATGGTGGCCTTCCTGCTGCTGACCGCGCTGACCTTCTCGCTGTTCGGTTTCATCATCGGGCTGTGGGCCGACGACTTCCAGAAACTGCAGGTGATCCCACTGATGGTGGTCACCCCGCTGACCTTCCTGGGCGGCGCGTTCTACTCGGTGTCGATGCTGCCGCCGGTGTGGCAGAAGATCACCCTGTTCAACCCGGTGGTGTACCTGATCAGCGGCTTCCGCTGGAGCTTCTTCGGGCTGGCCGACGTGGACGTGGGCGTGAGCCTGGCGGCGATCCTTGGGTTCCTGCTGCTGTGCCTGGTGGTGATCTGGGCGATGTTCCGCACCGGCTGGAAGATCAAGACCTGACGCGATCGCATCGGCCAGGCGGCCGTCCGATCAGCGTGGGGTCCATGTCGGTCTGGTAAGTTCCCCGGTATGCATTCGATCGAAATCGTCCTGGCCATGCTGCTGGCGGTGGCCGCCAGCGGCTTCCTGGTCCGCGTCCTGCCCATCACCCTGCCGTTGCCGCTGGTCCAGATCGGCCTGGGCGCGGTGATCTCCATCTTCAACCGCGGCGTGGACCTGGACCCGGAGCTGTTTTTCCTCCTGTTCCTGCCGCCGCTGCTGTTCCTCGATGGCTGGCGGATTCCCAAGCAGGGGCTGTTCCGCGACAAGGGCGTGATCCTGGAACTGGCGCTGGGCTTGGTGGTGTTCACCGTGGTCGGCGCCGGCTTCCTGATCCACTGGATGATCCCGGCGATGCCGCTGGCGGTGGCCTTCGCGCTGGCGGCGATTATCTCGCCGACCGATCCGGTGGCGGTGTCCTCGATCGCCGCGCGCGCGCCGATTCCCAAACGCCTGCTGCACATCCTGGAAGGCGAGTCGTTGCTCAACGACGCGTCCGGCCTGGTCTGCTTCCAGTTCGCCGTGGCCGCGGCGATGACCGGCGCGTTCTCGCTGGCCAACGCGTCGGTGACTTTCTTGTGGGTGGCGCTGGCCGGCGCGGCCTGCGGCGTGGGCGTGACCTATGCGGTCAATATCCTGCAGCGCTGGATCGCCCGTCATTTCGGTGAGGAGGGCGGTTCGTCGATCCTGGTGAGCCTGTTGATCCCGTTCGCCGCCTACGTGCTGGCCGAAGTGGTGCACGCCTCGGGCATCCTGGCCGCCGTCGCCGCCGGCATCACCATGAGCTACGTGGAGCTGTCCGGCCGCGCCGCGGCCAGCGTGCGCATCCAGCGCACGGCGGTGTGGGACATGGTCCAGTTCACCCTCAACGGCATCGTCTTCACCCTGCTGGGCGAGCAGCTGCCGGGCATCCTGCGCAACGCGATGCGCAGCGTGGACGAGTCGGGCCACCTGGACCCGTGGTGGCTGGCGATCTACGTCGGCGCGATCAGCCTGGGCCTGATGCTGCTGCGCTTTTTGTGGGTATGGGTGTCGCTGCGTTTCAGCATCCTCAAGGCGCGCGCGCGCGGCGAGACCCGGGCCAGCCCCAACTGGCGGATCATCGTGGCCACCTCGCTGGCCGGCGTGCGCGGCGCGATCACCCTGGCCGGCGTGCTGACGTTGCCGCTGGCGCTGAGCGACGGCACGCCGTTCCCGGCGCGCGATCTGGCGATCTTCCTGGCCGCGGCGGTGATCATGGTGTCGTTGCTGGTGGCGGCGATCGGCCTGCCGTTCCTGCTCAAGGGCCTGCACGTGCCCGAGGAATCGGACGAGCAGCACGAGGAAGACCTGGCCCGCAAATCCGCCGCGCGCGCTGCGCTGGTAGCCGTGGAAGGCGAGCGCCAGAAGCTGGCCGCCACCTCCGACCTGGTCGAGGACGGTGAGCTGTTCACCGCCTGCGCCGAGCGCGTCAGCCAGCTCTACCAGCGCCATGTGGACCGCCTTGGCGGTGAGGCCGATATCGCGCCGGAGCAGGCGCGCCGGATCGAACAGGTCGAACGCCAGATGCGCCTGGCCGGCCTGCGCGCCGAACGCGCCGAACTGTTCCGCCTGGCCCGCGAGCGCAAGATCTCCGATGAGGTCTCGCGCAAGCTGGTGCGCAACCTGGACCTGCTGGAAACCCGCCAGCGCTAGGCGCTGCGGCCGTGTTGCAGCGCACGTTGCGAGTCGCCGCGCGCCCCTGCTAGTTTCGCCGCGCCCGCAACGGGCACGGGGGACCACGGATGAAGCACACAGGGATGCGGCTGGCGGCCGGGCTGTTGGCGTGGCTGGCGATGTGGCCGGCGCTGGCACAGGTGGATGTGGACGCGTTCCTCAAGCGCGACCGCTATGAGCAGATCAAGATTTCGCTCAGCGGCGAGTTCTACGCGGTGACCATGCCGCTGGAAGACCGCACCGTGCTGGTGATCATCCGGCGCAGCGACCAGCAGCCGACCGCCAAGGTCGTGGGCGGGGAGAACTCGCGCGTCGGCGGCTTCTGGTGGGTCAACGACACCCGTGTGGTGGTGGCGATGGATCAACAAATGGGCAGCCGCGCCCAGCCCTACGCCACGGGCGAACTGCACGCGGTCAATGCCGACGGCAGCGGCGGCATCCTGCTGTCCAGCCCGTACGGCATCAACGACGACACCAGCGGCGCCGGGCATATCCGCCTGCAGTACGAGAGCGCGGTGTATATGTTTGACACCATTCCGGGCGATGATCGCAACGTGCTGGTGTCGACCTCGCCGGTCGACCAGAGCGACCCGATCACCCGCGTCGAACGCCTGGACGTCTACAACCGGCGCCGCGCCACGATCGCCACCGCGCCGGTGCGCAATGCCAGCTTCACCACCGACGTGCAGGGCCAGGTGCGCTTTGCCCAGGGCAGCGGCCGCGACAACGTGAGCAAGCTCTATTACCGCGAAGGCCGCGGCCAGGACTGGCGCCTGATCAACGACGAAGCGCAGAGCCACGTCGTCGTCAGCGCGTTGGGCTTCGCCGAGGACGGTCGCACCGCTTACCTGCGCAGTGAACACACAGAGGGTCCGGACAGCATCGTGTCCTGGAACGCCGATACCGGCGTGCGCACCGAATTTTTGCGTGATGCGGTGGTCGATCCCTCGGGCGTGATCTGGACGGCCGATGTGCGCCGGCCGATCGGCGCGCGCTTCACCCAGGCGCGCACGGTCAGCCGCTACTTCACGCCGGCCGAGCCGGCGGCGGTGTTCCAGCGCTCGCTGGAAAAGGCGTTCCCCAACGAGGCGATCGCGGTCACCTCGGCCACGCGCGATGGCAGCCTGGCCGTGGTGCAGGCGTGGAGCGACACCAACAACGGCGACTTCTACCTCTACAACACCAAGACCAAGGCGGCCGACGGCATCTACAGCCTGCGCACCTGGTTCGACCCGGCCAAGGTGCCGCCGATGCGCGAGATCAGCTTCAAGGCGCGCGACGGGCTGGAACTGCATGGCTATCTCACCGTGCCGGCCGGCAGCAGCGGCAAGGGCCTGCCGCTGGTGATCAATCCGCATGGCGGGCCGTTCGGGATCTCCGACACCTGGGACTTCGACGACGACACCCAGCTGCTGGCCGCGGCGGGCTACGCGGTGCTGCGCGTCAACTATCGCGGCTCCGGCCAGTACGGCCGCGCGTTCCAGCAGGCGGGCGCGCGGCAGTGGGGCAGGGCGATGCAGGACGACCTCACCGACGCGACCCAGTGGGCGATCGCGCAGGGCATCGCCGATCCCGCCAGGATCTGCATCTACGGCGCCAGCTACGGCGGCTATGCCGCACTGATGGGCGTGGCGCGCGAACCGGCGCTGTATCGCTGCGCGGTCGGCTATGTCGGCGTCTACGACCTGCCGCGCATGGTCAGCGACGGCAACAGCGATGGCGCGTCCATCAAGACCTGGCTCCACGAATGGGTCGGCGACAAGGACGCGCTGGCGGAGGTCTCACCCGTGAACCTGGCCGACCGCATCAAGGTGCCGGTGTTCCTGGCCTCGGGCGGCAAGGACACGCGCGCACCGCCGGTACACACCGAGCGGATGGAAAAAGCGTTGAAGCGCGCCGGCGTGCCGGTCGAAACCCTGTACTACGCCGACGAAGGCCATGGCTACTTCGCCGATGCGCACCGGCGCGAGTATGACCGCCGCTTGCTTGCGTTCCTGGCCACGCATCTGGGCGGCCAGACCGCGAAATAATCAGTGCGGCGGCGGCTTGCGCGCCGCCTCCGGCCGGGATCAGGCGGCCGGCGTCTTGAAGTACGGCTCGACGTTGCCCTTGATCTTCATCGTCATCGGCTGGCCGCGACGGTCCAGCGACTTGCCCACCTGCACGCGGATCCAGCCTTCGGAGACGCTGTATTCCTCGACGTTGTCGCGCTCGGTGCCGTTGAAACGCACGCCCACGCCGCGATCCAGGGCGGCCTGGTCGTGGAAGCGGTTGCCGGGATCGACGGACAGGCGGTCGGGAGGGGTATCGCTCATCGTGGCGGATCTGCTGGAAATACGAGGGCGCACAGGATAAAGGCCGCATCGCCGGGATGCATCTGCCTCGCGTCCTGGCCCGTGCCGGCCAACGAAAACAGGCAGCCACATCGGCTGCCTGTCGGGGTTGCCAGGGCGGGCCGTCAGCCGGCCAAGCCCACGCTTACGGCATCAGGACCGTATCGACCACGTGGATCACACCGTTGGACTGCATCACATCGGCCGTGGTGACCTTGGCCATGCCGCCCTTGGCGTCGGTCAATACGATGGACTGGCCTTGCATGCTCGCCGTCAGGTTCTCGCCCTGCACGGTCTTGAGCATGGCCTTGCCGCCACCGGCCTTGATCTTGGCCGCCAGCGCCATGGAATCCACCTTGCCCGCCACCACGTGATAGGTCAGCACCTTGGTCAGGTCGGCTTTCATCGAGGGCTGCAGCAGCTTGTCCACCGTCCCGGCGGGGAGCTTGTCGAACGCGGCATTGGTGGGTGCAAAGACCGTGAACGGGCCGGGCCCTTTCAGGGTTTCGACCAGTCCAGCGGCTTTGACGGCCGCAACCAGGGTGGTGTGGTCCTTGGACTGCATCGCGTTGTCGATGATGTCCTTGCTGGCGTACATGGGCGCGCCGCCGACCATCGGGTTCTCATGCTGGGCCATGCCGTGGTCGGTCATGGGGGCTTTCTGCGTGACCTGGGCCATCGCGGCCTGGGTGCCGGCGGCAGCCGACAGGCCCAGCAAAAGGGACAGGGCGAGCTTGGTGATCTTCATGTGGAACTCCTTCAGGGTGTTGCGTTGAGTGCGGGGGAAGCCTTCCGGCACCGCATCTGCTGCGCCATCGACCCTCTTACGCCCGAAGCGCGGGCGCAGATGCATCACGTGGTTTTCACGATTTGCGCGCGGCGCTTTCAAACCGCGTGATCGCACGCCATGCTTTGCGCCTCTTTCTGCTGCGCCTGTGTCCCCGTCATGTCCCTGCCTGACAACACTGCCGATTACGAAGACGACTTCGATCCGTTCGACCCGGACGAGACCGACGCGCCGGAGGCGCTGGCCTGGAACCTGCTGGTGATGATCAATCCCGGCGACGAGGAAACCGCGCTGCGCCAGTTCGACTTGCTGCGCGAGCGCCTGGCGGCCGGTACCGACGAGCCGCTGCCGTGGATGCTGCGCGACATCGTGGACTGGACCTCGGGGTTCTTCGTCATGCCTGACGATGTCGACGGCGCACTGGAGGCGATGGACGAACTGGCTGCGCGCTTCGGCCTGCAGGTCGAGTGGGGCGGCGACCGCGACGACGATGATTTCATGGGCGCGCTGGATGTGCCTTCGGTGCTGTCCATCGCTTACGACAGCCTGCGTCCGCACGGCTACACGCTGTGGTGCTGGAACGCCGATTCGGACGGCTACGGCGGCTGGATGGCGCTGCGCCGCGACGATGACGGCATGCGCGCGCTGTCGCAGGTCCTGGGCTTCGAGCTGCGTCCGGGCAACGAAGCCAGCTGAGCGCAACGGCGCGCGCCGCTCAAGGCGCCAGGCCGCGACCCTGCGCCTTGGCCACCGCGATCACCGCGCGCACCTGGGCGCGGTCGCGATGCCGCGAAATGCCGACTGCGCCCAATGCCAGCGCCTGCAGGCGCATGTCGGTCGTGACGTCGTAGTGCGCACCGCTGGTCTTGTCCTGGAAGGCGCGGCGCGGCAGGCCCAGGCGCGCGGCGAACGCGTGCAGTTCGTCCAGCGTATCGGCCATCAGGTGCGCCCAGCGCTGCCCGCGCCAGGCGATCACCGCATCGTCCACATACACCGCCATCGCAGCTCGCCGGTTGAACCAGAAGCGCGAGTATCGCGCAGCGCGTAAGGCGCCGGCCAATGCAAGGGCCTGCGCGCGACCTTCCGGTCTTGGCTGTGACCGAACCTGCAGCTTTACGCGCGCTGCGCGAATCATTGACGTGTGGCTAACCGCGCAGTCGCCACGGTGCGTGATTGCAGCGGCATCCTGCCGCGGGAGGACTCCATGCTTCAGCTACGCCTGCTGGCCGCCACCCTGGCCCTGGCCGCGCCGCTCGGCGCGTTCGCCGCCGAATCGATCCAGGACCGTTTCCGCAGCATGGATTCCAACCACGACGGACGCGTCAGCGCCGAGGAACACACTGCTGCGGCGCAGAAGATGTTCAAGCAGCTCGATGTCGACCTGGATGGCCGCGTCACCGTCGAAGAGATGCGCCTGACCCGCAAGGCCATGGAGGAACCGGCCAGCGAAGAAGAAGCGCGCCAGGCGATCGCGGCGATGGATCGCAACGGCGACGGCAAGGTGGATGCTGAAGAACACCTGGCCGCGGCCGACGCGCTGTTCAAGCGCGCCGACGCCAACGCCGATGGCTTCGTGACCGAGGATGAGCTGCAGCAGGCGGCAGGCCCGGCGGCGAACTAGAGAGACATGCCATGCGCGGCGTTCGTGGAGGCTCGCGCGCAACGACCGTAACCCGGCGACTGTCAGGCTCGCGGCGTTCTGAGCGATGATGGGGTACTGGCGTATCGGATCGAATGCGCCCTTCGACTGGTCTTCGCCTCATGCCCCAAGCCTGCCGTGTCGTTCTCTCTGCACTTGTCCTGACGCTGGTCGCAGGCGCGGCGTGGGCGCAGAGTTCGCAGGACAGGTTCCGCAAGCTCGACACCAACAACGATGGGCTGGTGGATGACGACGAATACGATGCCGGCGCACGGGCATCCTTCGCGCTGTTGGACACCAATCACGATGGCTGGGTGACGCTGGACGAACTGCGCGCCGCGCAGGACCCCAACGCGGGCGGGATCGGCGCCGATGGCCTGGCGCGCAAGCAGCTGGCCACGATGGACCTCAACTACGACAACCTGATCAGCGAAGACGAGTTCGTCGCCTTCGCCAACCAGTCCAAATCCAGCTACGACAAGAACGGCGACGGTCGCCTCACCAGCGACGACTTTGGGCCGCGCTGAGCGCGGCCCCCACGCGCGTTTAGGCGGCCTGGGCAAGCTGCGCTTCGGCGCCGCCGCGATGCAGTGGATCCGGCAGGGCCTTGCCCGCTTCGGTGAAGGACAACGAGACCGAATTGAGGCAATGGCGTTCGTAGGTCGGCGGCGGGCCGTCGGGGAACACGTGGCCCAGATGGCTGTCGCAGCGGGCGCAGGTGATCTCGGTGCGGATCATGCCGTAGCTGGTATCGCGGATGGTGCGCACGTGCGCGGCATCGACCGGCTTGAAGAAGCTCGGCCAGCCGGTGCCGGATTCGAACTTGGCACTCGAAGCGAACAGCGGCAGCCCGCACAGACGGCAGGTGTAGACGCCCTCCAGCTTGTTGTCCAGGAACGCCCCGCAGAACGGCGCCTCGGTCCCGTGCTGCAGCAGCACGTGGCGTTCTTCGTCGCTGAGGCCGGCGATGAGCGCGGCGCGCTGGGCGGTGTCGGGCGGGGAGAGGTCGAACTGGCTCATGGCGTCGTCCTGGGCAAGGAAGGGGATGCGAAAAAGATCGGGGCGCGCCGGGCCGGGTTCAACGGCCGGGCGCGCCCCGGTCATGCAGCGCCTGGGCAGGCGTTACGGATTGCTGCTGAGTGCGCGCTTGTTGAGCTCGCGGTGGGTCCAGTCGTCGATCATCCGCTTCTCGAAACGCAGCGGGTCGCTGTCCATCGGGCGCGCGCCCATCAGGTAGCTCATGTCGGTGAGCTTGCGCTGGCCTTCGTCGACCACGCGGCCATCGGCATCGCGCAGGGTGTAGTCGAAGGTCATCCGCGGCGGATAGATGTCTTTCATGATCCGGATATGGTCGGCCGACGGGCCATGCCAGGGCTCGTACTCGCCAGCGCGGTCCATGTCGGTGAAGCGCACGTCCAGGGTCTGGCCGGGCTGCAGGTCCTTGGTGGCTTCCTTGCGCATGTAGGCGGCCAGGTCGTAGACCCAGTTGCCGCGCTGGGCCTCCCAGCGGTTGGTGCTGTTGCGGATGTCGCTGAACTGGGCCGGATCGGTCCACGAGACCGACACCGGGCCGTCGCTGGGCAACGCCCGCGGCAGGTTGGGATCGGTGACGTTGCGGACCGCGGCCAGGGCCGGCGCGCTGGCCAGCGCGAGCACGGCGATGAGAGCGAGATGGGTGCGTTGCATGGCGGTTTCCCCGTCTGTGAGGAGTGATGGCGTCGATGCTACGCCCGCCCCGGTGAATGCGCACTGCGCGCGTTGGCGGCGTTTCGGCGCGGTTGGGGCAGGCGTGACACGCGGTGTCGGTGCGCTACGATGCGGGCACCATTTCCCATCGAGCGTCACGATGCGTCTTTTCGTCCAGCGTGCCGCTTTCGCCCTGATGCTGACGGCCTGTGTGGGCCCGGCCATGCAGGCCCATGCCGCCCCCAAGGAACCCGTCATGCACCACGCCACCGGCACGTTCGAAGTGAAGATGCAGCCCCAGGGCGAGGTCGGCCAGGCCGGCAGCGACGGCAACAGTCTTGGCCGGATGTCGCTGGACAAGACCTTCAGCGGCGACCTGGTCGGCACCGGCAGTGGCGAGATGCTGGCCGCGCGTTCCTCCGTGCCCACCTCGGCGTCGTACGTGGCGATCGAACGGGTGACCGGCACCCTCGACGGCAAGGCCGGGACCTTCGTCCTGGTCCACCGCGGCGTGATGCGCGGCGAGACCCAGCAGCTGGAAGTGACTATTTCGCCAGAATCGGGCACCGGCGCCCTGGCCGGCATTGCCGGCAAGCTCGGCATCCGCATCGAAGGCGGCAAGCACTACTACGACCTGGATTACACGCTGCCCGCAGCGCCGTAAACGCGCCGGCGCCCGTCACGGCGCCTCAACGCGGTCGCTTCGCACACTCGCAGGCCCAGCGGCGCATCCCGCGCGGCACGTGCGGAGCGCCTGCCATGGCCCGTCCCATCTGGACCGGAACTCTCACCTTCGGCCTGCTCAACGTGCCGGTGTCGCTGATGTCGGGCGAGCGCAAGGTGGACCTGCATTTCCGCATGCTGGATTCGCGCGACAAGTCGCCGATCCGCTTCGAGCGCGTCAACGCCGAGACCGGCGAGGAAGTGCCGTGGAAGGACATCGTCAAGGCGTTCGAGTACGACAAGGGCAACTACGTCGTGGTCGAGGAGGAGGACATCAAGTCCGCTGCGCCGGAGAGCCATGAGTCGGTCGAGGTGGAGACCTTTGTCGATGCGGCCGAGATCGACATCCGCTACTACGAAAAGCCCTACATTCTGGTGCCCGGCAAGAAGGCCGAAAAAGGCTATGTGCTGCTGCGCGAAACCCTGCGAGACACCGGCCAGGTCGGCATCGCGCGTGTGGTGATCCGCACGCGCCAGTACCTGTGCGCGGTGATGCCGCAGGGCGATGCGCTGGTGCTGATGCTGCTGCGCTATCCGCAGGAGCTGGTCGCGCCCGACGAATACAAGCTGCCGGCCGGCAATACCGGCGATTACCGGGTCACGGCCAAGGAAAAGGAGATGGCGCGCAAGCTGATCCAGTCCATGCGCGGTGACTGGAATCCGGAGGATTACCACGACGAATTCCGCGAGCGCCTGCAGGCCATCATCAGCAAGCGGATCAAGGCCAAGGGTGCGACTGCGCGGGTAGAAGAGCCGGCGCACGAGCGCGAAGGCGAGGCGACCAACGTGGTCGACTTCATGGCGCTGCTGCAGAAGTCGCTAGGCGAGAACAAGCGCACGCCCGCAAAAAAAACCGCGGGCAAGGCCGGCGCGAAGAAAGCGCCCGCCAAGAAGGCGGCCAAGAAATCTCCCGCGAAGAAGGCCACCAAGAAATCAGCGACCAAAAAGGCCGCGAAAAAGGCGCCGCTGCGCAAGGCGGGCTGAACCATGTCGCTGCACGAGTACGACCGCAAGCGCCGCTTCGGTCAGACGCCCGAACCGCGCGGCGGGCAGGGCGGTCGCGCCGGCCATCGGCCGATCTTCATCGTGCAGCTGCATCACGCTTCCTCGCGGCATTACGACTTCCGCCTGGAGGCCGATGGCGTGCTCAAGAGCTGGGCCGTGCCGAAAGGGCCCTCGCTGCGCGCGGGCGAAAAACGCCTGGCGGTCGAGGTGGAAGACCATCCGCTGGATTACGCCAGTTTCGAAGGCGATATCCCCAAGGGGCATTACGGCGCCGGGCATGTCGATGTGTTCGACCACGGGCACTGGACCAGTGATGGCGAACCGTTGGCGGCGATCGCTGCCGGCAAGCTGGATTTCATCCTCAGCGGCGACAAGCTTGGCGGCGCCTGGAAGCTGGTCCGCACGCAGATGAAGGGCCGGCAGAAACAGTGGCTGCTGATCAAGCGCGACGACGCGTTCGCCACCGACCAGGAAGCGGATGATCTGCTGGACGCACCTGCGACCGCTGCGAAGGCGAGGAAACGTGCTCCCACGACGACGAAGCGCGCAACGCCGCGCAAGGCGCCTGCCGCCCCGCGCAAGCGCACCAAGGCCGAGGCCGCCTGGAAGCGTCGCGTGCTGGCGTTGGAGGGCGCACGCGACACGCCGTATCCGGCCGGGTATGCCGCCCAGCTCTGCAAGCTGCGCGCGGTCGCGCCGGCGGGCGAAGACTGGCTGCACGAGATCAAGTGGGACGGCTATCGCCTGCTGGCTGACCTGGTCGATGGCGAGGTGAAGCTGCGCTCGCGCAACGGCCTGGACTGGAACGACACCTTCCCGGAGATCGTCGCCGCCGTGCGCGCGCTACCGGTCCGCGACGCGCGCCTGGATGGCGAACTGGTGGTGATCGACGCGCAGGGACGCAGTGACTTCTCCGCGTTGCAGCGGACCATCGACGGCACGGTCAAAGCGCAGCTGCGCTATCTGGTGTTCGACCTGCCGGGCGTGGCCGGCGTGGATATCAGCCGCGCGCCGCTGGTGGCGCGCAAGGCGTTGTTGAAGGCGCTGTTGGGCGATGCGCCGGGCCTGATCGCCTTCAGCGATCACGTGCTGGGTCACGGTAGCGAGGTGTTTTCGGCGAGTGCCAAGGCGGGCCTGGAAGGCATCGTCAGCAAGCGCGCGGACTCGGCCTACACCGGCGCGCGCTCGGACGCCTGGGTCAAGGTCAAGCACGAGCAGACCGATGAATTCGTCATCGTCGGCTACACCCCGCCCAAGGGAGCACGCACCGGCTTCGGTTCGCTGTTGATGGCGCGCGTGGAACATGGCGCGCTGGTCTACGCCGGCCGCGTCGGCACTGGCTACGATGACGCCACGCTCAAGGCGCTGCTGGCGCGGCTAAAGCTTCTGCACAGTGAGCGCGCCTCGATCGAGCTGCCCGCGCACGTGCCGTTCAATGCGCGCAGCGTGCATTGGGTCAAGCCGCAGCTGCTAGCCGAGGTGGCCTTCCGTGGTTGGGGCAAGGAAGGCTTGCTGCGCCAGGCCGCGTTCAAACGCCTGCGGGAGGATAAGGACATGGCCGCACTCCACAACACTGCCGACGGCGCGATCATCATCACCCATCCCGACCGCGTGGTGTATCCCAAGGACAAGATCACCAAGGGGCAGGTGGCCGATTACTACCGTCGGATCGCGTCCCTGCTGCTGCCGGAACTGGCCGGGCGGCCGCTGTCGCTGCTGCGCTGTCCAGATGGCGCAGGCAATGAATGTTTCTTCCAGAAACACCATGCACCATCGCTGGGCAAGGGTGTGCATGCGGTGCCGCTGAAACAGAAAAGCGGCACCGAGGATTACCTGTACGTGGAAGACATCGAGGGCGTGCTGGCCCTGGTGCAGATGAACACCTTGGAGCTGCATCCCTGGGGCTCGACTGTGGACGCACCGGAACAGCCGGACCGGCTGGTGTTCGATCTGGACCCCGGTCCCGGCGTGTCTTGGGCGCAGGTCAAACAGGCGGCGCGCGAAATCCGCAGCAACCTGCGCAAGACCGGGCTGGAGAGTTTTGTGCGCCTGTCCGGCGGCAAGGGCCTGCACGTGGTGGTGCCGATTGATCGCGGCCCCAGCTGGGACACGGTCAAGGCCTTCTGCGAGGCCTTCGCCAATGCCATGGCCGAGCACCGGCCCGAGCGCTACATCGCCACGATGAGCAAGGCCAAGCGCGAGCGGAAGATCTTCATCGACTGGCTGCGCAACGGGCGTGGCAGCACCAGCGTGTGCAGCTGGTCGCTGCGCGCCCGCGAGCACGCCACCGTCGCGGTGCCGCTGCGCTGGGACGACCTGGGCCGGATCACCGGGCCCGGCCAGTTCACCCTGGACAAGGCGTTGCAGCGGGCAGCGCGATTGAAGGCTGATCCGTGGAAGGACATGGCCATCTTGAAGCAGAAGTTGCCGCAGACCTGAGGCGCCCGATCGGCGTCTTTACATCGCCCTTAACCGCGCGATATCGCGCAGCGGCGGCGCGCCGAACAGGCGGCTGTATTCGCGACTGAACTGCGAGGGGCTTTCGTAGCCCACTTCATGCCCGGCGCTGGCGGCGTCGGGGGCGCCGGCCAGCAGCAGGCGGCGGGCTTCCTGCAGGCGCAGCTGCTTCTGGTATTGCAGCGGGCTCATCGCGGTGATCGCCTTGAAGTGCTGGTGCAGCGAAGACGGGCTCATGTGCGCGTGGCGGGCGATGGTGTCGATCCGCAGCGGTTGGCGGTAGTGCTCGCGCAGCCAGCCGATCGCGCGGGTGATGCGCTGGCCCGGTGAATCGGCCACGGCGATATGGCGCAGCATGCCGCCCTGGTCGCTGCGCAGCAGGCGATACAGCAGCTCGCGCATCAGCAGCGGGGCGAGCGCGGGCAGATCGTCGGGCGTGTCCAGCAGCCGCATCATCCGCACCGCCACGTCGATCAAGGCCGGATCGGCTGGCCCCAGGTTCAGGCCGCGCGTGGGCGGCGGCAGGTCGGTGTCGGTGAGCTGCAGTTCGCCCAGCAGCGCGGCGATCTGCACCGGGTCCATGCGCAGGATCAGGCACAGGTAAGGCCGCTGCGGGCTGGCCACCGTCACCCGGCCCGTCACCGGCAGGTCGACCGAAGCAAGCAGGTGGTGCGAGGCGTCGTACTCGAACACCTCGCTGCCCAGCAGCACCTGCTTGCCGCCCTGCGCAACCAGGCACAGCGACGGCTCCTGGACCGCCACGGTCGGCATCGCCGCCGGCACGTCGGCGCGCGCCAGCGTCATGGGCGCCCAGGCGGTGGCGTGCACGCCGCTGTGGCCGGTGGATCGTTCAATCCGCTGGGCCAGTTCGGCCAGGGACGCGGCCACCGCGGTGGCGTGGCCGGTGGCGTCGTCAGGCGATGAAACAGGGCGTGGGTCCATGGTGGCCAGTCTAAGCAGGCGCTGCCGGTGCTGGCGTGGGCTTGGCTGCATCTCGGAGGATCAGGCAATCGGCCTGCAGGAACCGGATACCGCCGCGACGCCCGGCCGCCGCATCGTGATCTCCACCCGCCGGGCATGTCGCCTGGCCTCACGCAAGTGGAGATTCCGATGTCCAATATTTCAGGCAAGACCGTCGTCATCACCGGTGCCAGCAGCGGCATCGGGCAAGCCACCGCCCGCGTGCTGGCCGCGCAGGGCGCCAACGTCGTGCTGGGCGCGCGTCGCGCCGAGCGCCTGCAGGCGCTGGCCGACGAACTCACCGCCGCCGGCGGCCGCGCCAGCTGGCGCGCGATCGACGTGACCCAGTTGGAGGATGTCCAGGCGCTGGTCGCCCAGGCCAAGGCCGAACACGGCCGCGTCGACGTGGTCATCAACAACGCCGGCGTCATGCCGCTCTCGCGCCTGGATGCCGGCAAGGTCGACGAATGGAACCGCATGATCGACGTCAACATCCGCGGCGTGCTGCATGGCATCTCCGCCGGCCTGCCGGTGATGCAGGCGCAGGGCAGCGGCCAGTTCATCAATGTCTCGTCGATCGGCGGGCACGCGGTGTTCCCGACCAGCGCGGTGTACTGCGCGACCAAGTTCGCGGTGCTAGCCATCTCCGAAGGCCTGCGCCAGGAACACACCGACCTGCGCGTCACGGTCATCTCGCCGGGTGTGACCACCTCCGAACTGGGCCACGACATCAGCGATGCGGGCACCCGCGCCTACATGGATGACTTCCGCGCGCTGGCCATGCCCGCCGACGCCATCGCCAATGCGATCGCCTACGCCATCGGCCAGCCCGACACAGTGGATGTGAGCGAGATCATCGTGCGGCCCACGGCCAGCCCGTACTGAGCACCGGGCGGCGCCTGATCGCGGGGCTGCTCGCCGTGTGGCCGCTGACCGCGATCGTCGCGGCCAGTCTCCCCGCGCAAGGTGCTGTACCGGCACGAGGCGAATTCAGGCAAGCCAAGACGGAGCATCCTATCGGGATGGTTGAGCGGGCGGCCACGGCGCGCTGCAATGGCCGCCCGCATTGCAGCCAGGACTGTCCCGATGGGCGATCTTTCAACTTCTCCTTCCGCCGGACAGCCGGTGCGCGTGGATTTCGTCTCCGACGTGGTCTGCCCGTGGTGCGCCATTGGCCTGCAATCGCTGCTGACCGCGGCCGAGCGGATCGAAGGCCTGCAGCTGGACCTGCATTTCCAGCCGTTCGAACTCGACCCGGAGCTGGGCGCGGGCGGTGAAGACCTGCAGCAGCGCCTGATGCGCAAGTACGGCATGAGCGCGGCCCAGTACAAGGCCAGCGGCGAGACCATCCGCGCGCGCGGTGCCGAGCTGGGTTTCACCTTCGACCTAGACAAGCGCACGCGCAGCTTCAACACCTTCAATGCGCATCGCCTGCTGCACTGGGCCGGCGAGCTCGGCGCGCCCGCGCAGCTACGCCTGAAGCGGGCGTTGCTGGAGGCTTATTTCACCGAAGGACTGGATGTCTCCGACCACGCGCAGCTGGTGGCGATCGTGGCCACGGCCGGCCTGGAAGCCGCGCAGGCGCAGACCGTGCTGGAAAGCGATCAGTACGTGGAGCAGGTCCGCCAGGACGAAGCGCGCTGGCGTCAGGCCGGGATCACCGCGGTGCCGTCGGTGGTGTTCAACCAGCAGCACCTGTTGCAGGGCGGCCAGCCGGTGGAGACCTTCGAACAGGCGCTGCGCCAGCTGTCGGGGATCGCGGCGGCCTGACCGGCGCGATCAGACGAAGGCACATCGCCGCGGCATCAGCCGTGGCGAGAGACCAGGACGGCCTCGCGGCCGGCCATGTCCATGATCACGGCGCTACGGATGCCGTGTTGCAGGTGCAGGTTGTTGGCGATCACGCCGGCGGTATGCAGGGCCTCGGCCCGGTCGTTGAACCAGAAGCGGCCTTGCTCGCCTTCATATAACTGCCACCCCTGGTCGCGTGCGCTGATGGTGAAGAGAACTCGCTGCATGATCCTGCCCCGGGACTGATGGACATCAGGCCGCTAGGGTGGCCCGCGCAACGGGGGTGGCGCAGTCGGGCATCGCCGCCCGCGCCTGTAGGAAAAGTCCGATCCCTCGGTAGGACGATGGTCTCGACATGGCCTTACGCCCGGTATCCCCAGCATCGGGGGTCTTTCACGACAGGGCGATGTCATGAGCAAGTACGCCGAGCGCGTTTACACCGATGCGACCCAGATTGCGCAGCTGGAAGCCTGGGTGACCCAGCTTCCTTCCGAGGCCCGCGTGGCGATCACGCTGGATGATGGCAGTGAGCTGCAGGGTGTTGTGCCCGTGCAGCCCACGGTGCAGACCTTCCGCGATGCCGAACAACGCGAAGGCATCAACGGCCTCCTGCGCCTGGAGGACCTCGCCGATCCGGCCAGGCAACACCACATCTGGCTGGACCAGATCCGCAAGGTGATCCCGCTGAGATCGCATTGAAAGCCAGCGTCGGGTGCGTTACGAGGCCGCGACTTCCGGCTCGGTCTCGAAGCGGCGCGCATAGCCACGTTCTTCAGTGACGCGCTCGATCTCTTCATCTGCCAGCTCAGGCGCGCCGTACACGGCGTAGACCACGTCGCCGTCGTTGCGGCCCACCAGGTGCAGCTTGTAGCGCGGGCGGCCGGTGTGGCCGTTTTCGGGGTAATGGACCGGCGGCTGCGGGCCGTCCATGTCCATCTCGCTGTTATCCACGACGCCACCAACGAACAGGGCACGCAACATGTCGATCTCCGGTGTGGGAAGGCCCGGTCGATCATGGTGGCGCCGGTGTTGCCCATGCATGAAGCGCGCATTGCATAAATGCAAAGGCCGTGCTGAACAGGCGAGGCCTTCGTTGATGGAGTGCGCGAAACGTCGCGGCGGCTATTTCAGCAGCGGCCCCAGCTTGGGCCAGACGAAGTCGCGGATCGCCGGCTGTACCGCGGCGGTGGGATGCAGGTTGTCCGGCTGGAAATTGGCGCGATCGCTGGCAATGGGCTGCAGGAAAAACGGAATGAACGCCGTGTCGTACTGCTTGGCCAGCGCGCTGAAGTTGCCGGCGAAGCCTTCGGTATAGGCGCGGCCGAGGTTCGGCGGCATCTGCATGCCCAGCAGCAGCACCTTGGCGCCGGCGGTCTGGGACGCGGTGATCATCTTCTCCAGGTTGGTCCGGGTCTGGGCCAGCGGCAGGCCGCGCAGGCCGTCGTTGGCGCCCAGTTCGATCACCACCACGGCCGGCTTGAGCCGTTGCAGCTGCGCGCCGATACGCGAGGCGCCGCCGGCGCTGGTCTCGCCGCTGATGCTGGCGTTGACCACTTTCCAGCCCGGCTTTTCCTTGGTGATCTTGGCCGTGGTCAGCGGCACCCAGCCTTCGCTCGGCCCCAGGCCGTAGCCGGCCGAAAGCGAATCGCCCATCACCAGCACCGTCTTGGTGGTCGCGGCCGGAGCCGCCTTGGGTGCGGGCTGGGCCTGCAGCGCTTGCATGAATGTCATCAGCACCAGCGCCAGCCACCATTGCACGGGGCGTCGCGCGACCGCATAACCTGAGGGCATCTTCTTCTTTCCGGTTTCCAAGACGCCCCCATCATGGCCGACTCCCCCCTGCTGCACGCTGACAAGCCGATCACGTCCCCTTCCACCACGCCGGTCCTGCAGGTCGCCTCGCTCGGCAAGCAGGTGACCCTGCCCGGCAGCACGCTGACCATCCTCGATGGCGTGTCCTTCACCATCGGCCAGGGCGACACGGTGGCCATCGTCGGTGCGTCGGGCTCGGGCAAGAGCACCTTGCTGTCGCTGCTGGCCGGGCTGGACACGCCCACCAGCGGCACCGTGACGCTGGATGGTGCGGTGCTGTCGACGCTGGACGAAGACGGCCGTGCGCGCGTGCGCGGCGAGAAGGTCGGCTTCGTCTTCCAGAATTTCCAGCTGCTGCCCTCGCTGACCGCGCTGGAAAACGTGATGCTGCCCTTGGAGCTGCGCGGCGATGCCGATCCGCAGGCGCCGGCCGAAAAGATCCTGGAAGACGTCGGCCTGTCCGTTCGCTTGTCCCATTACCCGCGCCAGCTCTCCGGTGGCGAACAGCAGCGCGTGGCCCTGGCGCGTGCGTTCGTGACCCGGCCGGCGCTGCTGTTCGCCGACGAGCCCACCGGCAACCTCGACCAGCGCACCGGCCATGCGATCGAGGAATTGCTGTTCGCACTCAACGCGCAGGCCGGCACCACGCTTGTACTGGTGACCCATGACGAAGCCCTCGCCGCGCGCTGCACCCGCGTGCTGCGCCTGGACAGCGGCAAGCTGGTGGGCGGCGCATGAACACCCTGCGCCTGGCCTGGCGCCAGCTGCGGCGTGATCTGGTCGCTGGCGAAGTCCGCATCCTGCTGGCGGCGCTGGTGCTGGCGGTGGTGGCGGTGACCTCGGTGGGCTTCGTGACCGATCGCGCCGAGCGCGCGCTGGCGATCGAAGCCAACCGCCTGCTCGGCGGCGACGTGGTGGTACGCGGCGATGCACCGATCACCGGTGCGATCCTCGATGCGTCCAAGGCCAGCGGCCTGCGCAGCACACAGACCACCGAGCTCAACACGATGATCCGCGTCGGCGATGGTGACGATGCGCAGCTGCGCCTGGGCGATCTGCGCGCGCTGGGCGAGGGCTTTCCGCTGCGCGGCAGCTTCACCCTCACCGATGCGAAGACCCCGGCCGAACACGCCGCCGACGGGATCCCCGCGCCGGGCACGCTGTGGATGACCCGCGCCGGCGCCGACACGCTCGGCGCCCAGCTGGGCGACAAGGTGTCGCTCGGTGATGCGACGCTGACCCTGGCGGCGCTGGTGACGCAGGAGCCGGACGCGGCGCTGGACTACTTCAACGTTGCGCCGAAAGTGTTCCTCAACGCGGCTGACCTGCCGTCCACCGGCCTGGTGCAGCTGGGCAGCCGCATCGGCTATCGCCTGGTGGTTGCCGGCGAGGCGGGCGCGGTCGAACGCTTTACTGCCACCGCGCGTGAAGCGCTCGGCCGCGGCCAGCGCATGGAGACCATCCAGGACGCGCGCCCGGAGGTGCGTTCGGCGCTGGATCGCGCCGGGCGCTTCCTCGGCCTTGCCGCGCTGGTCTCGGTGATCCTGGCCGCGGTGGCCGTGGCGATGGCCGCGCGCCGGCATAGCGAACGGCATTTGTCCGGCGTGGCGGTGATGCGCTGCCTCGGCGCGCAGCAGTCGCGGCTGGTCGGCATCCACGTGGGCGAACTGGTGCTGCTGGGCCTGATCGCCTGCACCGTGGGCGTGGTGATCGCCTTTGCGCTGCAATGGGCGATCGGCGGCTGGTTGGCGTCTGCACTCAAGGTTGCGATTCCGCCTGCGGGGTGGGGACCAGTCGCGCAGGGCTATGGCGTTGGCCTGATCGTGTTGCTGGCCTTCGGCGCGCCGCCGGTGCTGGCGCTGCGCCGGGTGCCGGCCTTGCGCGTGCTGCGTCGTGACCTGGACCCGACCGAACCAAGCGCGGTGCTGGTCGCGGTGACCGCCTTTGCCGGCCTGGCCGCACTGCTGTGGTGGAAAGCCGGTTCGCCCGCATTGGGCTTTGCGATGCTCGGCGGCATTGCGGCCACGCTGCTGGTGCTGGCCGGGTTCGCCTGGCTGCTGATCCTGGCGGTGCGCAAACTGCGGTCGCGGCTGCGCGGTTCGCTGCGGTATGGATTGGCCAATGTCAGCCGCCGGGCCGGTACCAGCGTGGCGCAGATCTCGGCACTGGGCTTAGGGCTCATGGCGCTGCTGCTGCTGACCTTCGTGCGCACCGACCTGCTGGATCGCTGGCAGCTGGCGCTTCAGGCCGATGCACCGAACCGCTTCATCATCAACGTGCAGGACGACCAGGTGCAGCCGGTCGCCGACTTCATCGCGAAGCAGGGGCTGGGCGCGCCGACGCTGTTCCCGATGGTGCGCGGCCGCCTGCAGAGCCTCAACGGCAAGGCCTCCAGCGGCGCCGATTACACCGATGACGAAGCGCGTCGCCGCGCTGAGCGCGAGTTCAACCTCTCCACTGCCACGACGCTGCGCGACGACAACAAGGTCACCGCCGGCGCCTTCTGGGGGCCGCAACCGACCGCGACCACCGAGCTGTCGGTGGAAGAGGGCTTTGCCGAACAGTTGCGCTGGAAGCTCGGCGACACCGTCAGCTTCGACATCGCCGGGCAGACGCTGACCGGCAGGATCACCAGCCTGCGCAAGGTGGATTGGGAAAGCTTCAAGCCCAATTTCTTCGTGATGGTGTCGCCGGGCGTGCTGCAGGATTTCCCGGCCAGCCACATCACCGCGGTCAACGTGCCGGCCGACCATCCGCGCTTCACCGCGCAGCTGGTGCAGGCTTTTCCGAATCTTTCGGTGATCGACATCGATCAGGTGCTCAAACAGGTGCGCAGCACCGCCGACCAGGTCAGCACAGTGGTGCAGGTGGTGTTCTGGTTTTCGCTCGCCGCCGGCCTGCTGGTGCTGATGGCGGCGGTGAGCGCCAGCCAGGACGAGCGCCTGCTGGAAGGCGGCGTGATGCGCGTGCTCGGCGGCAGCCGGCGCCAGCTGCGCGCGGCGCAGGCCTCGGAGTTCGCCGCGATCGGGCTGTTGTCCGGGCTCGTTGCTGCGATTGCCGCGTCGATCCTGTCCGGCGTGGTCGCGGTGAAGGTGTTCGACCTGCCATGGGAACCGAACTGGACCCTGGCCGCAGTTGGCGGCATCGCCGGTGTGGCCGCGGCGCTGATCGCCGGCCTGTTCGCCACCCGCAAGGTGCTCGACGCACCGCCGTCGGTGACGTTGCGCGAGCTGCAGGGCTGACTCGACAACACGTTTTGGAATAAGCAGTATCCGATGACGTCGGGGCCTTGCGTTCGCGACGTCATCAAGACGGATAAAGGAAGCATCACGTGAAGGATCAGCAGGCATTGATCGCGCAACTTGCGCGACAGAATCGGTTGTTGAAGGCGTTATTGGCAACGACGTGTATCGGACTGGCGGCGTTAGGGCTGGTGGCAGCCAAGTCTCCGGAGACGAAGGCGAAGTTCACCGAGATCGACGCCGAGCGCATCAATATCGTCATGCCCGATGGCAAGCGTGAGCTGGTCCTGGCAAATCGCAACCGATTGCCAAGGGCCGTGATCGATGGCAGGGAGGTCGAAGACGATCGAGGCATGCCCGGCATCATTTTCTACAACGCAGCTGGCGACGAGAGCGGTGGCTTGATCTTCGATGGCAAGCTCGGCAAGGACGGAGCGCCAAGCGCAGGCATGCACTTTTCCATGGACCGCTTCGGGGGGGACCAGCAGTTGGCGTTGGGACATTACGAATCCGGCGGCGCGATGGAGACCGGGCTCAATGTCTACGATCGGGGGATGGCAAAAGATTACGAGCCGCTATGGGACGCCTACGACAAGGCCAAGGAGGGGCCGGAAAAGGAGCGTCTGAGGCAGCAGTGGATCGCCGCGGGCGGTCAGCAGACACCGCGCGTGTTCGTCGGGAAAACCCGCGGCAAATCCTCGGCCGTAATGCTTGCTGATGCAAAAGGTCAGCCGCGAATCATGATGCTGGTCGAGCCCGATGGCACGCCTTCGCTTGAATTCCTGGATGACAAAGGCGAAGTCACTCAACGACTTCCGCAAAAGCAGGCCGTTTCTCGCTGAATCGCGACTGCCGGGGCGAGTGTCAGGGAAGGCTTCACCGCCCTGTGACCGTCCCGTTCACACAATCGGGGCCCAGATCGCTCCGGAACCCGACCGCATGACCCACGACGGCACGCTTGCCTCACCCGATGCCACCGTGCCCGTCCCCGTGCACGGTGAAGGGGCGATGGAGCGCCGCAAGCAGATCATGAAGTTCCTGTTCCGTTACCGGCACTCCGGGGTGTTTTCCGGGCTGGGGCAGGACTCGCTGCTGGACGACGTGATCATCGACGACGGCACGCCGGCCGAGTTCAGTCGCGATCTCGAAGCGCTGGGGCCGACTTTTATCAAGCTCGGACAGATGCTGTCCACGCGCCCGGACATCGTACCGCCCAGCTACGCCACGGCGCTGGAGCGCATGCAGGAGGATGTCTCGCCGGTGCCGGTCGAGGCGATCCGCGAGGCGCTGGAAGCCGACCTGGGCGTGCGCCTGAGCAAGGTCTTCATCGAGTTTGATCCGGTGCCGCTGGGCACCGCCTCGCTGGCGCAGGTGCATCGCGCGGTGCTGCGCGACGGCACGCCGGTGGCAGTCAAGGTGCAGAAGCCCGGCGTGGCCCAGCGTCTGCTGTCGGACCTGTCGATGCTGCGTTCGATCGCCGGCGCCGCCGACAAGCTGACCAAGGTCGGCCGCAACCTGCGCTTCACCGACTGGCTGGAGGAATTCGGCCGCACCCTGGTGGCCGAACTCGACTACGTCGCCGAAGCGGAGAACCTCGAACGTTTCGCCTCGCACCTGAAGGCCTATCCCGAGCTGATGGTGCCGCGCCCGGTGTGGGACCTGACCCGTCGCCGCGTGCTGACCATGGAACTGGTCGACGGCGTGCGCGTGGACCAGGTGCCGGCGGTGCGGCGGATCGAGCAGCCGATGCTGCCGCTGTCCTCGGCGCTGCTGCGCGGCTACCTGGACCAGATCTTCATCTTCGGCGAGATCCACGCCGATCCGCATCCTGGCAACCTGCGGGTGACGCCTGACAACCGGCTGGCGATCTTCGACCTCGGCATGGTCGCCAACGTGCCGCCGGGCCAGCGCGAGTGCCTGCTCAAGCTGCTGTTCGCCGCCGTGGACGGGCGCGGCGAATCGGTCGCGCGCGAAATGCTGGCGCTGGGCACACAGCTGGAGGACTTCGACGGCGAGCGCTTCAGCCGCGAGATCGGCCAGCTGATCAGTCGCTATTCCGCGCACAGCGGCACCACCTCCGAAGGGCGCGTGGTGCTGGACCTGGTGCGCACTGCGATGGCCAGCGGCCTGCGCACGCCGCCGGAACTGTCGCTGCTGGGCAAGGCGCTGCTGAACCTGGACACCGTGTGCCGCGCGCTCTCGCCCGAGCTGGACGCCAAGGCCGTGGTCGAAGGCCACCTCCAGCACGTGATGCGCGCGCGCCTGCGCCAGTCGTTCTCCTCGCCCAACATGGCCAGCGAGCTGATGGACCTGCAGTCGCTGGCCCGCGAAGGCCCGCGCAAGCTGTCCGACATCCTCGGGTTGCTTTCGGAAAACAAGCTCCAGATCCGCATCTCCGGGCTGGAAGAATCGCACCTGATGGAGAGCCTGCAGAAGATCGCCAACCGCGTCGCCGCCGGCGTGGTCACCGCGGCCCTGATCCTGGCCTCGGCCCTGATGATGCGCATCCCCACCGCCAGCACCCTGTTCGGCTATCCCACCGTCGCCCTGATCCTGTTCTTCATCGGCGCCGCCTTGGGCGCCAGCATCGTGATCAGCGCGTTGCTGGGGGACCGGAAGGTCAAGAGTCGGTAGTTCCGAAAGGGGCAAAAGCAGGGGGCTGTTGATCGCTTGAGTTGCAGCTGACATCTCTCGGTGGTGTACTCCACCGAGAGATGTTTGGACAGGGATAGCCAAAAATGAGACAGCTAAATCCTTTGTGGCGGATAAGGAGGAGCCGCTTCTTGCTGAGAGTTTTCTTCGGCATAGCAGGCACGGTGCTGGTCACATGTGCGTCTTATGCCCAGCAGACGGATGCTTTCTTGAGTATTGATCGCAATGAAGACGGCGTAATTGACTCCTTCGAAGCGGACGCTCATGTTGATGTTGATTTCTCTGATCGTGACGTCGATCAGGATGGGTGGTTGACGTTGTCGGATTTCGAGCAAGCAATGGTGCAAGAAGCGCGCCGTTCGGGCGCTAAAGTAACGTCCCAGGTCGTTTCGGACGTCATCCGACCGGCTGCGCGACAGCAGTTGCAGATGCTTGATCACAACCAGGATGGCTCTGTGTCCAAAGCCGAATATCGCGAAGGACAAGCCGTACTTTTCAAGAGAATGGACCGCAATGGCGATGGAAAGATAAGTCGCGAAGAGTTCGATCGCCGTCGAGGTGAGTGATTGTCGGATAGTGGCGGCTATGGGGTGCCGAAATGTCGATGGCTTATAAAGAAGGATCTTTATGAAACGTTATTTTTCGATCGCTTTGCTGATGTTTTTTTCTTCATTGGCGTGTGCTGATGAAGCGATCTATCAGGAAGTTTGCAGGAGTGATGACCCTTTTGTGTATTGCACCGAAGGATGTAAGGAAACAAAAGCCTGGAAGCCTTACACGCCTTACGCGAGTGTCGCCTACAGGCCCTCGGTGGGTTATTGCCCATACCCGACAACTCAATGCTGTGATAGTTACTGCATTCTGAGGCCGTGGTCTCAGCGGGACTACAATGACTATCTCCAGAATCGGGTTCCCGTGTGCCCTGCGGCTCACAAAGACGGGAAATGGATCGGCAGCGGCCAGCCAGACAAGGTCCCCGTTATCCACTAAGAGCTAAGCATCTGAATCATGGACCTGACAGGGACGCGATAGAATCGCGTCCCTTTTCCGCTTCCTGGTTTCAGGTGTCTAGATCCGATCCTGCGCTCGACGCATTGGTGTATGCGCTCGAGCAATCATCGCAGTTCATTTCTTCGAAGGAAGCGCTGTTCCTGCGTGCGCGGCCCGGCGTGGCCCTGCGCGCGTTGCAGGGGCTGACGCTGCGTTGCGAGCAGAGCTTCCGGCCGGCGTTCGATGCGCTGCATCGGGAAGGCTACGCGGTCGAGCAGCAGTGCGAGGCCGGCGAGACAGCGCCACTGGTGCTGGCGCTGCCGCCGCGACAGAAGGAAGAAACCCGCGCGCTGCTGGCGCGCATGGTGGCGCACTGCGCGCCGGGCGGACGGATCGTGGCCAGCGTGGCCAACGACGAGGGCGCACGCTCGGTGGAGAAGGACCTGAACCAGCTCACCGGCCTGGGTGGATCGATCACCAAGCACCATTGCCGTGTGTTCTGGAGCCCGCCACTGGAGGGCCAGCACAATGCCGAACTCGCCGCGCAGTGGGCGCAAGCCGATCGCGTGCGGCCGATCCTGGGTGGGCGCTTCAAGAGCCGGCCTGGCGTGTTTGCCTGGGATCGCGTCGATGCGGCGTCGCAGTTGCTGGTCGAGGCGCTGCCGACCACCTTGCGCGGCACGGCGGCCGACCTAGGCGCAGGCTGGGGCTTTCTGTCCGATGCGCTGCTCGGGCGCTGTGCGGGCATCACCGCGCTGGACCTGTATGAAGCCGAGGCACGCGCGCTGGACCTGGCGCGTGACAACCTGGCCGCGCATGCAGGCCGTGCCGCGCTGGCCTTCCATTGGCACGACGTGGTGGCCGGCCTGCCGAAAAAGTACGACGTGATCGTCAGCAATCCGCCGTTCCATGCGCTCGCACGCGGCGAGCGCCCCGACATCGGCCGGCGTTTCATCGAAACCGCCGCCAGTGCGCTCAACCGCAACGGCCAGCTGTGGCTGGTGGCCAACAAGCATCTGCCGTACGAAGCGGCATTGACCTCGCGCTTCGCCGACGTGCGCGCGGTGGCCGAAGGCGGTGGTTTCAAGGTGATCGCGGCGACCGGCGCGCGCGCATGAAGATCGTGCGCCACATCGCCAACCTGGGGTATGGCAGCCGCAAGCAGGTGCAGGCGCTGTTCCGCGAAGGCCGGGTCACCGATGCGGCCGGCGAGGTGCTCTACACCGACGATCCGGTCGACCACGACGCGATCCGCATCGATGGCGAGGCGCTCGATCCCGCGCCGGGTCTGTGCGTGCTGCTGCACAAGCCGGTCGGTTACACGTGCTCGACCAAGGACACCGGCCGGCTGGTCTATGACCTGCTGCCCACGCGCTGGCGCCAGCGCGATCCGGTGCTGTCCACCGTCGGCCGCCTGGACCGCGAGACCAGCGGCTTGCTGCTGCTGACCGACGATGGCGGCCTGCTGCACCGGATCATCTCGCCGAAGGCACAGCTGCCCAAGGTCTACGAAGCGACGCTGGCCCAACCGCTGCGTGGCGACGAGGCGGCGACCTTCGCCAGCGGCACGCTGCTGCTGGAAAGTGAAACCAAGCCGCTGCTGCCGGCCGAGCTCGAAGTGATCGAGCCCCTGCGCGTGCGCCTCACCCTGCACGAAGGCCGCTATCACCAAGTGCGGCGCATGTTTGCCGCAGTCGGCAACCATGTGAGCGCGCTGTACCGCAGCCGCATCGGTGGGCTGGCACTGGACGACTTGCCGGAAGGTCAATGGCGCCTGCTCGATGCGGCCGACCTGGCGCGGCTGTTCGGCACGGACGCGGCATGAGCGACGTGGAGGTTGCGGCGCTGCCGTTCGTCCCCGAGGCGGTGATCTTCGACATGGATGGGCTGATGCTGGACAGCGAGCGCGCCTCGCTGCGCAGCTGGAGCCGCGGCGCGCGCGAGCTGGGCCTGGAGATCGAAGACGACTACTGGCTGCGCCTGGTCGGTCACAGCATGGCCGCGTGCCAGACGATCCTGCGCGAGCGCATGGACGAGGCGCAGATCGCCGCACTGCTGGAGCGCTGCTACGCGCTGTACCACGCTGAAGTCGAGGCGGGCGTGCCGCTGCGGCCGGGTATCCATGAAATCCTGCAGTTCCTCGCGCAGCACGGTATTCCCTGCGGCGTGGCAACGTCCACGCGTCGGCCGCTGGCGCCACACAAGCTGGAAACCGCCGGCCTGCTGCCGTATTTCCAGTCCGTCACCGCCGGCAACGATGTCGAACATCCCAAGCCTGCGCCGGACATCTACCTGCTCGCGGCCCAGCGCCTGGGCGCTCATCCGTCGCGCTGTCTTGCGCTGGAGGATTCGCCGGCCGGCGTCACCGCCGCGCTGGCGGCCGGGCTGACCGTCATCCAGGTGCCTGACCTGGTGGTGCCCGACGAGGCGCTGCGTGCGCGCGGCCATCGCATCGTCGCCTCGCTGCACCAGGCGCGCGAACTGCTGGAAGCGCGCCTGCGCGAGGCCTGATTCGCACGGCGTCGGCGCGCCGGAACCGGGCACGAAAACGCGCCCAGATGCAACGGCGACGTACGCGGACCGGGCGCCTACAATGCCGCCCCCCGCACGCAGGCCTCGCCCCATGAATATCGTCGTCAACCCGGACCTCAAGGCCTACATTGACCCGCTCACCGCTGACGAATACGCGTCGCTGGAGCAGAGCATCCTGGCCGAAGGCTGCCGCGACGCGCTGGTGCTGTGGGGCGAGGTGCTGATCGACGGCCACAACCGCTACGGCATCTGCCAGAAGCACGACCTGCCGTTCAACACCGTGCAGAACACGCGCTTCAAGTCGATGGACGACGTGCACCTGTGGATGATCGACCAGCACCTGGGCCGACGCAGCGTGTCGGATTTCCAGCGCGGCGTGCTGGCACTGCGCCGCCGCGACATCCTGCTGGAGCGCACCCGCAGCACGCCCGCGCCGGCCGACGCGCCCAGCGCCGAGGCCAGCGACGATGGCGCGCCGCCGTGGGACACCAGCGCGCCGAACACGATGCCGCCCACGCGCGAGGAGCTGGCCCGCGCCGCCAAGCTCAGCAACAGCCAGGTCGCGGCGATCGAGAAGATCCAGAAGCAGGCTGCGCCGGAAGTCATCGCCGCCGTGCGCTCGGGCGAACTGTCGATCAACGCCGCCGCCGTGGTCGCCACGCTCTCGGCCGAAGAACAGCAGGCCGCCGCGCAAGGCGGCGTGGCCGAGCTGAAGGAAGCGGTCAAGCGCGTGCGCGAGTCGAAGAAGCGCGCCAAGCCCGAGCGAACGCCTGACGCCGCAACCGAAGCCGCCGCCGCGCCGGTCGAGGAAACCTTGCCGCAGCTGCGCCTGCGCCTGGATCAGCTGCAGCAGGAAGTCGCGCGCCTGAAGGCCCGCATCGCCGAGATGGAAGCAGCCGAAAAACCGGCCTGGTAAACCCGTCCGCGCCTGCTTGGGCGCAGGCGCTTCACACGTACTGCATCTTCCGCGTCATCCCGCCATCGACGATGAATTCCTGTCCGGTGACGAAGCCGGATAGCGACGGCGCCAGCAGCTGCACCGCGAGATGGGCGATGTCTTCGGGCGTGCCGACGCGGCCGACCGGATGCTGGGCGTGGTCGGCCTTGGAGAGCTTGGGCGTGCGGCGCCGCGCCGGCGCGCGCCAGGCATCGGTGGCGATCCAGCCGGGGCTGATCACGTTGACCCGCACCTGCGGGCCTTCGCTCAGCGCCAGCGCGTGGGTGAAGGCGACCAGCCCGCCCTTGGCCGCCGCGTAGGCCTCGCTGCGCGGCTCGGACTGATGCGCGCGGGTCGAGGCGATGTTGACGATTGCCCCGGCGTCTTCGCGCAGCGCAGGCAGGGCGTGCCGGCTGCACAGGAAGGCGCCATGCAGGCTGGCCAGGCGCGCATTCCAGGTGGCGAAATCCAGTTCCTCCAGCGGCGGCACGTGCGGTCCTGGCGGGCCGGCGTTGTTGACCAGTCCGTGCAGCTGGCCGAAGTGTTTGTGCGCGGCGGCCACGAACGCCGCCACGCTGCGTTCGCTGGCCACGTCCAGGCGTTTGAAGAACGCATCGCCGCCGCGGTTCCATTCGGCCAGGCAGGCCTTGCCTGCGTCCACGTCCAGGTCGCCGATCGCCACGCAGCCGCCCGCGCCCAGCACCGCCTGGGCGATGCCGCGGCCGATGCCCTGCGCGCCGCCGGTGATCATCACCACGCGGCGGGCCAGCGGTTCGGGATTCCAGGGCGAAATGGGCGGCGTCAGCGACATGCAGCAAGGTCCGGCATCGGGCGGGCCGGCGAGTCTGCCGCAGCGGGCATGTGCGGCGCGTGCAGTGGCGCGGGCGCGCCTGCACGCGCTGGCAACGCAGGTATCAGTCGGCCATCAGCCGGCGCCAGCCGTCCACGCCCAGCTTGTCCAGCGTGGCGATGTTGCGGTCGACGATGACATCCGGGTCCGGGAACGCCGCCACCGCGCGTTCCACGCTGTCCTCGCGCAACAGGTGCAGGGTCGGCCAGGGCGAGCGGTTGGTGTAGTTGGAGGCATCGTCCGGCGCGGTGCCAGCGAACTGGTAATCGGGGTGGAAGCTGGCCACCTGCAGGATGCCTTGCAGATCCAGCGCCTCGACCGCGGCATCGGCGTTATCGAGGAAATCGTTGTAGTCGATGAAGTCGCCCAGTACGTCCGGATGCACGATCAAGGTGGTGTCCACCACTTCGACCGGCGTGTCGCGCAGCACCAGTAGTTCCTCTGCGAGCTGCTCCAGCAGCGCCTCGGGCGTGGTCGCATCGCTCAGGACGAAGCGCACCTGGTCCTTGACGTACACCGCCTTGGCGAACGGGCACAGGTTCAGGCCGATCACGGCCTTCTCCAGCCAGCGGCGGGTGTCGGCAATGGGGTCGTGCAGCGCGTCGGTGGCGGCGCTGTCGTGGTCGGTGGCGTGCATGGGTTGCGGCTTCCTACGGCGAATGCAGGCGATTGTAGGAGGTGTCCAGCCACGGCGGGTTTTCCGCGTACATCTCGCGGATCAGCTGCTTGAGCAGCGCGATCAGCGCTTCGTCCTCGTTGCGGCGGTAGCTCATGATGATCGGCGAGGTCGCGTGCTCGTCGTCGATCAGCCGGTACTTCAGGTCTGAACGCTGCAGCCGTGCCGAGGCCGGGATCAGGCACACGCCGGTTTCGGCCGCCACCAGGCCGAGCGCGGTCTGCAGCTCGCGCACCTCCTGCACCTCGGGCGGGCGCACGCCGTGGTCGCGCAGCAGCGACAGCACCTGGTCGGCGAAGCTGGGTCGCGGCTCGCTGGGGTAGACGACCAGCTTCTGGCCCTTCAGCTCGGCAGGCTTCAAGGGCGTGTCCTCGGCGGCCAAGGCGAAGCCCGGCGGGATCGCCACCACTAGGCGCTCTTCGCGCAGCACCTGGCGTTCGACGCTGAGGTCGGCGGTGCGGATGCGGCCGAAGCCGATGTCGATGCGGCCGTTCTTCAGGCCTTCGACCTGTTGGCCGGACATCATCTCGACCAGGCGCACGTCGGCCTCGGGCCGCGCCTGGCGTAGCCGTCGCACGACCGTGGGCAGGCCGCCGTACAGCGTGGAGGCGACGAAGCCGATGCTGATCACCCGGCGCTCGCCGTGGCCGACGCGGCGAGCGGCGTCCTTCATCTGTTCCACGCGGCCCAGCACCTGCTGGGATTCTTCGTAGAACAGCCGGCCGGCGTCAGTGAGCCGGATCGGCCGGCTGCTGCGCACCAGCAGCTGCACGCCCAACTCTTCCTCCATCTGCTGGATCTGCCGGCTCAGCGGCGGCTGGGCGATGTGCAACAACTCGGCGGCGCGGGTGAAATTGCGCTCGCGGGCGACGGTGACGAAGTATTTGAGCTGGCGCAGATCCATGGGCTTAGACCAAAGTCTTAAACTATGCGATCGACCGATGTTGCAGCGCATTAAATGCAGCTGCACAAGGGTCTGGGAAGCCAAGAATACCCTGAAGGTATTTTGAGAGACCCAGATTGTCTTGGACGCGACCGGGCCTGTGTCCCAAGAATCGGGTCCATGGAACGCACTCTCTCCCCCGTCCCCAACGCGGCCCCGACGATCGAACGCGTCGAGACCTTCCTGCTGGACCTGCCCACCATCCGCCCGCACCGCCTGTCGGTGGCCACGATGAGCGGGCAGACGCTGATGATCGTGCGCCTGCACTGCAGCGACGGCACGGTCGGCATCGGCGAGGGCACCACGATCGCGGGCCTGGCCTACGGCGCCGAGAGCCCGGAAGGCATGAAGTTGGCGATCGACACCTACTTCGCGCCGGTGCTGGTCGGCAGCGATGCGACCCGCGTGCAGGCGCTGATGGCGCGCGTGGGCAAGCTGGTTAAGGGTAATCACTTCGCCAAGTGCGCCGTGGAGACCGCCTTGCTGGACGCGCAGGGCAAGCGCTGCGGCCTGCCGCTGTCCGAGCTGTTGGGCGGCCGGGTACGCGATCGCCTGGGCGTGGCCTGGACGCTGGCCTCGGGCGATACGTCCAAGGACATCGCCGAAGCCGAGGCGATGCTGTCCGCGCGCCGGCACAACGTGTTCAAGCTCAAGATCGGGCGCAAGTCGGTGGCCGAGGACGTGGCGCACGTGGCGGCGATCAAGCGCGCCGTGGGCGAGCGCGCCGCGGTGCGCGTGGACATCAACATGGCCTGGAGCGAGACCGACGCGCTGCGCGGCCTGCCGGCGCTGGCCGATGCCGGCTGCGAACTGGCCGAGCAGCCGGTGGCCACCGCCGCGGCGATGACGCGCCTGATGCGTCGCTTCCCGATCGCGCTGATGGCCGATGAAGTGCTGCAGGGCCCGGAAAGCGCCTATGAGCTGGCCAAGGTGTCCGGCGCCGATGTGTTCGCGGTCAAGACCGAGCAGTCCGGCGGCCTGTTCGCCGCGCTGAAAGTCGGTGCGATCGCCGATGCGGCCGGGATCGAGCTCTATGGCGGCACGATGCTGGAAGGCGCGCTGGGCACGATCGCCTCGGCGCATGTGTTCGCGACCTTCCCGCACCTGCAGTGGGGCACCGAACTGTTCGGGCCGCTGCTGCTGACCGAAGAAATCCTGGAGCAGCCGCTGGTCTACCGCGACTTCCACCTGGAAGTGCCGAACGCACCTGGCCTGGGCATCGCCCTGGACGAGGACCGCGTCAACGCCTTCCGCCGCGACCGCAGCCGCACCACGGTCGCCACCACCGGCACGGAGGGCTAACGCCATGTTGTTCCACGTACGTATGGACGTGAAGCTGCCGCTGGACATGGATCCAGCCAAGGTGGCCGACCTCAAGGCCACCGAGAAAGCGCGCTTCCAGGAGCTGCAGCAGTCGGGCAAGTGGCGCCACATCTGGCGCATCGTCGGCCAGTACTCGAACGTCTCGATCTTCGATGTCGACAGCCCCAGTGAACTGCACGACCTGCTGCTGTCGCTGCCGCTGTTCCCGTACATGGACATCGCGGTCATGCCGCTGTGCCGGCATCCCTCGTCCCTGCATGAGGACGACCGCTAAGCCGTTTCCCCACATCCATCCGATGCGCTCCTGGGGAGGGAACGCGTCAAGGCAGCATTCGCCACCAAGAGGAGCAACCCGATGAGTGTCAGCATTTTCGCCGGTAAGGAAGTCCAGGACTTCCTGCGCACCGTGAGCAACCTGGACGGCGCCGACGGCGACGCCCGGACCAAGCAAGTCCTGCACCGCATCCTGTCCGACCTGTTCAAGGCGATCGAGGATCTGGACCTGACCCCGGACGAGATCTGGGCGGGCATCAACTACCTCAACAAGCTCGGCCAGGATGGCGAGGCGGCGCTGCTGGCCGCTGGCATCGGCCTTGAGCATTACCTGGACATGCGCCTGGACGAGGAAGACCGCATCGCCGGCATCACCGGCGGTACGCCGCGCACCATCGAAGGCCCGCTGTACGTGGCCGGCGCGCCGGTCAGCCAGGGCAGTGCCAAGATCGACCACGACGCCGATCCCGATGCCGGCCCGCTGCGCATCCATGGCGTGGTCAAGGACGAAGACGGCCAGCCAGTCGCCGGTGCGCTGGTCGAGTGCTGGCACGCCAACTCCAAGGGCTTCTACTCGCACTTCGATCCCACCGGCGCGCAGACTGATTTCAACCTGCGTGGTGCGGTGACCACCGGCGCCGACGGCAGCTACGAGTTCCTGACCAAGATGCCGGTCGGCTACGGCTGCCCGCCGCAGGGCGCGACCCAGCAGCTGCTCAATCGCCTGGCTCGCCACGGCAACCGCCCGGCGCACGTGCACTTCTTCGTGACCACCGACAGCTACCGCAAGCTGACCACGCAGTTCAACATCGATGGCGACCCGCTGCTGTGGGACGACTTCGCCTATGCCACGCGTGACGGCCTGGTGCCGCCGGTCAAGGACATCAGCGGTGGCGGCAAGGCGTTCGGCTTCGAGGCCGATGCGTACAAGGCCATCGAGTTCAACTTCGGCCTGATCCCGCTGGAAGCCGGCAAGGACAACCAGCTGGTCTACCGCCTACGCGCGGCTGCCTGACCGTCTCCCCCGGACGGCGCCCCACGCGCCGTCCGCTTTCACATCGTTCCGATTCAACCGCGCCGTGTGCGCGTGCCCACCATCCCCACCGGGAGAGGTTTCCATGTCCGCGATCATCGAAAACAAGACCGACATCGAACAGCTGCTGGCCACCGCGCTGCAGGACGATCCGGCAGCGGGCATCTACCGCTGCCGGCGCGACATCTTCACCGACGCCGACCTGTTCGAGTTGGAGATGAAGCACATCTTCGAGGCCAACTGGGTCTACCTGGCGCATGAGAGCCAGATCCCCAACAACAACGACTACTTCACCACCTACATCGGCCGTCAGCCGGTGGTGATCACGCGCGACAAGACCGGCGAGCTGCACGCGGTGATCAACGCCTGCGCGCACCGCGGCGCGATGCTGTGCCGGCGCAAGCACGGCAACAAGGGCAGCTT
>NZ_FOAX01000004.1 GCF_900109775.1 Pseudoxanthomonas sp. GM95 | reverse complement strand
GGTAGTGTGGCTTAAGCCATGCAAGAGTAGGTCATCGCCAGGGCCTTACCCCAGAACCCCGTAGATCGAAAGATCTGCGGGGTTCTTCTTTGCGCCGAAGAAAAGTGAAAGGCTTAGCGGGAACGTGTTGCGGATCCTCACGAAAGCCAAAAGCGTGGAGTTAATCGACTTAATCGATGCCCGCGTCGCGGACTTCCCGGAAGACAATCGGCAGAGATTTCCCGGACGCCTCTCGCTCCAAGACCTCGCGCTCTGCGAGCTTCGTTTATCAAATGCACCTGCTGTCGCTCGCGACGGAATTCCGATCGAGCTGGCACGGAACGCTCGATCGATTAATGGCCTTGGAAGGCTCAACGCGACTACGCGTTGGTCTTGAATCCTTTGAGAACAGCCTATTCCGTGTTCACGCGCAGCTGATTTCGCGAGCCGCGTGCTGACGTTGCGTATGCATTCTTGGGCAGGCGTTGCGGAGTGTGGATAAGCCTGTATCAGGCGTAAGAAAAGCACAGCGTTGAAGCCATTTCTACAGCGCGAGCCTAGGGCCTCCGTCGGCCTGACGCTGTCGTGCTTTCCTCAGACTGCGGCAACGATGATGCTCACTGGGGCAACAGGAATGCCTGAGTCACGCGAGATCAGGCGGCAACACGCATTGAACGTGCTCGCATCAGCAAGGAATCAGTCAACGCGCGGTCGGCAATGTCACCGGACGCTCTCGCATCGAAGAGGCATCTGGCGCAGGCTCCGAGTTCACCGGCGGTTCGTTCTTTCCGAGCCAGTTGTACCAGTGGTAGCGGGCGATCCCGAGCCATTCGACCGTGGCGAGATCGCCGATCAGCAGGTTGTAGCTGTTGGGCAGCCAGGAGGAGAACGGCGCGGTGTAGTCGCTGCGCGCGGGCGCGGGCTGCAGGCCGAAATGGGCGAAGTAGAGCAGGCTGCGGCGCATGTGCAGGCCGGACGTGACCAGCACCAACGGGCCGTGCGGCTTGGTGGCGAGCAAGCGTGCGGTATAGCGGGCGTTCTCCCAGGTGTTGCGCGAGGCCGTTTCATGGAGCACGGCGCTGGCGGGAACGCCGGCTTCTTCCAGCAGTGAGCCGTAGAGCTCGGCCTCGGTCTTGCCCAGGCCGGCCGGGTCGCCGCCGGAGAGCAGGATCCTGCAGCCCGTCGTGGCCTGGGCGCAGCGGTCGTAGAGCTGCACCGCGCGCAGGATGCGGCTGTAGGCGAGGGATTGCGGCTCGATACCGCCTTCATGCGGCAGCTTCTGCATGCCCATGCCAAGCACGATGATCACCGAACCGGGCTGCCAGGCGATCGGCCGCGGCGCGGGGCTGCGCTGGGTGAAATCGACGATCCAGCCGGTCAGCACGCCGTTGCCCAGCAGCCAGAACGTGACGAGCCAGCACAGCCCCAGCACGCGCGCGGGCCAGCGGCTGCGCAGGCGATAGAGCAACGCGGTCAGCAGCACGCCGAGAGCGAGAAACAGCAAGGACATCGCAGACACCTGGGCAACAGATCCCTGCATGGTTGCAGATCCGCGTGTTGAACCGCCACGCCGGCGCACGCTCATATCGGATTACGACGAGTTCGGGCGCGGCGACACGGGCGAACACTTCCGCGACTAGCTCGAAGGACTGCTTCCATCAGACTGGTCTGAGTACGGCACCACGGTTCGCGCTGTATGACGCTGACGAAGCCGGGGAAGGAGATCCCGACCGGTTCGGCTAAGGGGTGCTGCAGTGCTCGTGCGTGCGCGATGACCCAGCGCGATCGCAGGCCTGCCGAAGGATGCATTGGCGCTGCTTCAGGACATCCTTAACCTGGAAGCGGCCAGCCCCGGCGCATGGCTTGTCCCGCACCGTGGATACGCAACCTACACGCGGGTGAAGCCGATCTGAGCCGGTAACGTTTACACGGCTGCGAGGCGTGGAGGGGTTGCGTACACTCGGGCTCCCCCATTCACCACAGGACTTGCCGAACGTGTCAATCAACCAGGAACAGCGGGACAAGATTGCTTCCGGCCAGGGTTTCATCGCGGCGCTCGACCAGAGCGGCGGCAGCACGCCCAAGGCACTCAAGCTCTACGGCGTGGACGAATCGGCGTACTCGGGCGATGCGGAAATGTTTGCTCAGGTGCACCAGATGCGCGAGCGCATCGTCAGCAGCCCGGCCTTTACCGGCGCGCGCGTGCTGGGCGCGATCCTGTTCGAGCGCACGCTGGATGACAGTTTCGTCGGCCAGGAAGCGGCCCATTACCTGTGGAACACCAAGCAGGTCGTGCCGTTCCTGAAGATCGACAAGGGCCTGGAAGATGAGGCCAATGGCGTGCAGCTGCTCAAGCCGATCCCGGGCCTGGATGCGCTGCTGGCCAAGGCCAAGGCCAAGGGCGTGTTCGGTACCAAGGAGCGCTCGGTCATCAAGGCCAACAACGCCGCCGGCATCGCCGCGGTGCTGAACCAGCAGTTTGAGTTGGGCCAACAGGTGCTGGCCGCCGGCCTGGTGCCGATCATCGAGCCGGAAGTGGACATCAATTCGGCCGACAAGGCCGAGATCGAAGCGACCATGAAGGCCGGCCTGCTTGCGCGCCTGGACAAGGTGGACGCGGCCACGCCGGTGATCCTCAAGCTCACGCTGCCGAGCGTCGATGGGTTCTTCAAGGAACTGGTCGACCACCCGAGCGTGCTCAAGGTGGTGGCGCTGTCCGGCGGCTACAGCCGCGAGGACGCCAATGCCAAGCTGGCCAAGAACCCCGGCATCATCGCCAGCTTCAGCCGCGCGTTGACCGAAGGGCTGAGCGCGCAGCAGAGCGATGCGCAGTTCAACGAGACGCTCGATGCCACGATCGAGTCGATCTACCGTGCGTCGATCGCCTGATCGTTTCAGCAGTCGCATGAAGAAGGCCCCGCTCGCGCGGGGCCTTTTGTTTTGGGCGTTGCGCGCCCCTGTTTTCGTGCAGTGATGAAGACGCAGGCAGCTTACGAAGACGCGCCCGCATCGCTGTACGCGCAAAGCATCGCTTGAGGCAGCGGAATGCAGTCGCTAGGCTCCCTGCTCATTCGTAGAGAGTTGCCCATGACTGTTGCTTCCGCCGATACCGCGCTGATCGTCATCGACCTGCAGCCGGACTTCATGCCCGGCGGTGCGCTGGCCTGTTTCGAAGGCGATGCGATCGTGCCGGGCATCGCCCAGCTACTGGCCGCGCGCCATTACGGCACGGTGGTGGCCACCCAGGACTGGCATCCAGCCACGCATGCGTCCTTCGCCGCGCAGCACACCGGCCACGCGCCGTTCGAAGTGATCGACCTGCACGGCCAGCCGCAGATGCTGTGGCCCGATCACTGCGTGCAGGGCACGCCGGGCGCCGAACTCGACCCGCGCGTGGACTGGGCGCCGGCCGACCTGATCCTGCGCAAGGGCAGCCACGCGCAGGTGGATTCCTACAGCGCCTTCCGCGAGAACCACGGCCCCGACGGCGCGCGGCCCAGCACCGGCCTGGCTGGCTGGCTGCGTGGGCGCGGCATCGCCGAGGTGCACGTTTGCGGGTTGGCGCGCGATGTCTGCGTGCTGTGGACCGCGCAGGACGCGCGCGAAGAGGGCTTTCGCGTGTCGTTCCTTTGGGACCTCACTCGGCCAGTCACGCCCGAGGGCGATGCGCCGACCCGCGCGGCACTGCAGGACGCCGGGATCGTGATCGTCTAAAGGCGTGGAGGCCGGCGGGCGTTGGCCGCGCGGGCGATACGCGATGTCGGTGGATGCCGGATTTGACAATCGGCGGGCAAGAGTGTGTATTTTGCGTTAATTGTGCTGCACGCCAGCATGCGCGAACCCCCATCTCAGTCCCCCCGGAGTCCTCCCATGTCCGCCACCCGGTCGTTGCGCACCACCGCGCTCGCCATCGCCATCAATGCCGTCGTCGTCACCGGCGCCTTTGCCCAGCAGGCCTCGGTGGCCCAGCTGGATTCGGTCCAGGTCACCGCCGATCGCCGTGCCGAGGACGCCAAGGACGTGCCGGTCTCGGCCACGGTGCTGCGCCCCGAATTCCTGGACGCGATCTCCACCAGCGCTTCGGACGTGCGCGTGCTGGCCGGCAAGACCCCCAGCCTGAACGTGGAATCGTCCAACGGCCGCGTGTTCCCGCGCTTCTACATCCGCGGCTACGGCAACACCGACTTCACCACCTACGCCTCGCAGCCGGTGTCCCTGGTGTATGACGACGTGGTCTACGAGAACGCCTTCATCAAGGGCTTCCCGATGTTCGACCTGGCCAGCGTCGAAGTGCTGCGCGGCCCGCAGGGCACCCAGTTCGGCCGGAACACGCCCGGCGGCGTGGTCAAGTTCAACTCGGCCAAGCCTGTCCTGGGCGAAACCAACGGCTACGCCAGCGTCTCCTACGGCACCCACGCCACCAGCTCGGTCGAAGGCGCGCTCAACCTGCCGATGGGCACCGACTGGGCCGCGCGCATCTCGCTGCTGCAGCAGCACCGCGACGACTGGGTGACCAGCCAGGTCACCGGCCAGAAACTGGAAGGCTATGACGACTCGGCGCTGCGCCTGCAGCTGCTGTTCCAGCCGGGCGATGACTTCAGCGCGCTGTTCAACGCGCACGCACGCAAGCTCAACGGCACCGCGCGCCTGTTCCGCGCCAACATCTTCAACACCGGCAGCAACCAGCTGATCGACGGCTTCGATGAAGACAAGGCCTACATCGACGGCCACAACGCGCAGGAGCTGACCACCTACGGCGGCAGCGCCAACCTGACCTTCAGCTCCGGCGACATCACCTTCCACTCGATCACCGGCTACGAAGGCATCTCCAAGTACTACAGCCGCGGCGACATCGACGGCGGCTACGGCGCCGGCGCGTTCGTCGACCCGACCCAGCCCTACGGCCCGGGCTTCATCCCGTTCTCGGTGGAAACCGCCGGCGGCATCAAGGGCCTGGACCAGTTCACCCAGGAGCTGCGTGCCGAGTCCAACTACGCAGGCCCGCTCAACTGGCAGGGTGGCCTGTACTACTTCTACGACAACATCGAAGGCGAGTCGTACGACTACGACACCATCGGTGGTGGTGGCCTGACCGGCTACGACCTGACCAAGCAGAAGACCACCTCGTGGGCGGCCTTCGCCTCGCTCAACTACCAGGCCACCGATGCGCTGAACCTGCGCGCCGGTATCCGCTACACGCATGACCGCAAGACCTTCGACATCATCGACTGGGATCGCACCACGACCCCGCCGATCGGTGGTGAAACCAGCGGCTCCAAGGTGACCGGCGACATCGCGGCAACCTACGCCGTCAGCGATACGGTCAACCTGTACGCGCGTGCGGCCCGCGGCTACCGCGGCGCCAGCTTCGGCCCGCCGTCGACCGGCGTGCCGGTGACCGTGGCCCGTCCGGAGACCGTGGATTCGTTCGAGCTGGGCATCAAGTCCGACCTGTGGGACCGCCGTGGCCGCCTGGCCTTCGACGTCTACAGCATGGACATCAAGGACCAGCAGCTCACCGCGGTGGGCGGCGTGTCCAATTCGGTGCAGCTGATCAACGCCAAGAAGAGCGAGGCCTACGGCGCCGAGCTGGACTTCGACGTGCTGCTGACCGAGAACCTGCGCTTCGGCCTCAACGGCAGCTACAACCACACCGAGATCAAGGACCCGGGCCTGTCCACCTCGACCTGCTCGGCGTGGGTGTGCACGGTGACCGATCCGGTCGACGCCAACGGCTTTGCCAACATCAACGGCAATCCGCTGCCGCAGGCCGCCAAGTGGATCGGCAACGTCAACCTGCGCTACGGGATCCCGATGGGCGACGACGGCGAGCTGTTCGTCTACACCGACTGGTCGTATCGCAGCGAAGTGAACTTCTTCCTGTACGAGTCCAAGGAGTTCGTCGGCCAGCCGCTCTTCGAAGGCGGCCTGAAGTTGGGCTACAGCTGGAACGCCGGCAAGTACGAGGCCTCGGTGTTCTGCCGTAACTGCACCAACCAGATCCGCGCCACCGGTGCGATCGACTTCGACAACCTCACCGGCTTCATCAACGATCCGCGCATCATCGGCGCCTCGTTCCGCGCCGGCTTCTAAGCTCAAAGCAGTACGTGTTGCACGCAGCGGCCGCCTTCGGGCGGCCGTTTGCGTTGCGGGGTTTCGCATCGCTGTACCCAGGTGCGCTGGCCGCGCAGCGGCATGACCTTGGGCACGGGCGTGGTGGTCACGGTCGCGGGCTAGACTCGGCTCACTTCTCCACACAGGTGTTGCCGCCATGAGCCAGTGGTATTTCCTCACCGGCACCGAGCAGACCCGCTCGGGCCCGTTCGACACGACCGCCGCGCAGGACTTTGCGCGCCGTAACGCTGGCGCGTTGGCCTGGCGCGAAGGCCAGGCCGGTTGGCAGCCAGCGGCCTCCATCGCCGAGCTTGGGGGCAGCGCTGCGCCGTCCTACATGCCGCCACCGCCGGGTGCAGGCATGCGCGCGGACGACATCGATTTCCGCATCGTCGGCCACGACATGCAGTTCGTCGAAGTGGAGCTGGATCCGGGCGAAAGCGCGGTGGCCGAGGCGGGCGCGCTGATGTTCAAGGACTCGAGCGTGCAGATGGACACGGTGTTCGGCGACGGCCGCACCAGTGGCGCCGGCGGCGGCTTCATGGACAAGCTGCTCTCGGCCGGCAAGCGCGTGGTCACCGGCGAAAGCCTGTTCACCACCGTCTACACGCACACCGGCAGCGGCAAGGCCAAGGTGGCGTTTGCCGCGCCGTATCCAGGCACAGTGATCGCGCTGAAACTGTCCGAACACGGCGGCCGCCTGATCTGCCAGAAGGACAGCTTCCTGGCGGGCGCGCGCGGCGTGCAGCTCGGCATCGCCTTCCAGCGCAAGATCCTGACCGGCCTGTTCGGCGGCGAGGGCTTCATCATGCAGAAGCTGGAAGGCGACGGCTGGGTGTTCGTGCATGCCGGCGGCACCGTGGTCGAGCGCGAGCTGGCCGCGGGCGAACGCATCGATGTCGATACCGGCTGCGTCGTGGCCTATCACGGTGGCGTGGACATGGACATCCGCCGCGTCGCCGGCATCAAGAGCATGTTCTTCGGTGGCGAAGGCGTGTTCCTGGCGACGCTGACCGGCCCGGGCAAGGTGTGGCTGCAGTCGCTGCCGTTCTCGCGCATGGCCGGGCGCATGCTGCAGGCCGCGCCGCAGAACGGCGGTTCGCGCGGCGAAGGCTCGGTGCTGGGCGGGCTGGGCCGGATCCTGGATGGCGACAACAATTTCTGACCCGGCCTCGCAGCCGATTCCACGACAAAGCCGCAGCGATGCGGCTTTGTCGTTTGCAGGCTTCAGCGCGTCGGCAGCGCCGTGCCGGGCAGTGGCGTGCCGCCGCGCCAGGCGCGCGCGATCAGATGATCGACACTCGCCCGGCCCGGGCCGGCGATCAACAGCCAGACGAACAGCGTCACGTACAGCACTTCGTCCAGCTCGACGAATTCGTCCAGCGTGGAGATGCCTGGCAGCACGACGACGATCAGCGCGACCAGCATGTTGATGAGCATCGGGATCATGGTCAGGCGCGTGGCCAGGCCGATCAGGATCAGCACGCCCCCGATGAACTCGGTGCCGGCGCATAGCGCGGCGCTGAAGGCGGGGAGGGGAATGCCCCACTCGACGAAGCGTGCAGTGAAGAAGTCCAGGTTATGCAGCTTGGCCCAGCCGGTTTCGGCCCAGAAATAGCCGAACACCAGCCGCACCAGCAGCGGGCCCAGCCAGTCGATGCGGGCCAGGAAAGACAGCGCAGAGGCGTGCAGACGCACGGATGTGGGTTGCATGGGAGAGCTCCTGTCGGGTGCAGCGTCAGTGTTCGGAAGTGGTTGGCGGTGCGGCCTGCAGCGCCGTCACCAGGCCGTCGTGGATCCAGCGCTTGAACAGGCCGACCGCGCGCAGCGGCGCGTCGGGGCCGTGTGCGGCTTCAAGCTGCGCGCAGAGCGCTTCGAAGTGGCCGCCGTCTCGCATGTGCTGGAGTGCGTGGGCTTCGTCCTCGGGCAGGCGGCGCCAGTGCACGTCGAAATCCTGCCGCCACAGCAGCCAGTGGGCGGGATCGGGAGCGAGGCGATCGGGCAAGGGCGCATCTGCCGCGTGGGCCATCACCAGGGCTGGCACCGCGGTGTGCAGATGTAGGGCGCGCAGTGCAGGCTGGAAGGACAGCTGCAGCGTCGGCCATGCCTCGACTGGCAGTGCGGCGACCTCGGCCAGGGCGATGGCCTGCGCATCGGCGGCGTCGAAGACCTCGCCCTGGGCCCATTCGAACCGCGCAAGCTCCCACACCTCGACCTCGCTGCCGTGCTGCTGCGATAGCCAATCGGCGAACGCGTGCCCCAGATGGCGCACCGATGGCTGCGTGGACGGATGGTCCTCCAGGTAATCGCCTGCCAGCGCATGGAAACGTTCCGCACCGAGTCGCTGCGCCAGCACCGGGAAATCATCGGCCAGCACCTCGATCAATCGCAGCCGATACCCATCGGCATAGATGCGCAGGCGCGTGGCGGCATCGGCCTGCACCTGGGGCGGCGTGGCCACGTGCGTGCGGACCGCTGCATCGCCGCTGCGCAACCAGGCCTGCAGCGCGGTCTGCCGGCGCGCGAGCACGGCGCTCATGCGGCCTGCTCCAGCCGTGCACCGGCGGCGACGGCGCGGGCGATGTCGAGTTCCTCCAACAGGTCCTGCAGCGGTGGGATGTGGTCGTCGCGTTCGATCATGGTCGGTACGCCGCCGAAGCGACGGACCGCATACGCATACAGCGACCACACGCCGTCGCAGACCGGTGCGTCGTGGGTATCGATCAGCAGGCCGCTGCCCAGCGCATCGGGTTCGTGGCCGGCGAGATGGATCTGGCGCACCGCGTGGGCCGGCAATGCATCCAGGAAGGCGCGCGCATCGAAGCCGTGGTTGTGCGCGTTGACGTAGACGTTGTTGACGTCCAGCAGCAAACCGCAGCCGGAGGCCTCGACAATCGCGGCGAGGAAGTGCGCTTCGTCCAGCGTGTCGTCGGAAAACTGCAGGTAGCTGGAGACGTTCTCCAGCACCAGCTGGGTATTCAAGGTGTCCTGCACCTGGCGCACGCGCGCGGCGACATGGCGCACCACGGCGGCGTCCTGCGGCAACGGCAGCAGGTCGTGCAGCTGGAGGCCTTCATGGCGGGTCCAGCACAGGTGATCGGAAATCAGCCGCGGGCGCACGCGGCGCGCCAGCATGCGCAGCTGCTTGAGGTAATCGCGATCCAGCGGATCGCTGCCGCCGATGTTCATCGACACGCCATGCATGGCCAGCGGCCAGCGTTCGGCGATGCGGTCGAGCATGTGCAGCGGGCGGCCGCCCTCGACGAAATAGTTCTCGCTGAGAAGCTCCAGCCAATCGACGTCCGGCGTGCCGTTCAACAGCGCGTCGTAGTGCTGCGGGCGCAGGCCCAGTCCGAATCCCTGCAAGGCGTGCATGGCGATGTCCTGCGGAAGAAGGGAAGAAGCCCCACCGCCCGCGCGGGCGGCGGGGCCGGCGTGGATCAGCTGTTGGCTTTCTCGGCCTTCTTGGCCGGGGCCGGCATTTCGAACTTGCCGCCGACGGTCTTGCAGGTGCTGGCGGTGGCTTCGGTGAAGCCCTGGCCCTTGCAGGCGTTCTGTCCTTTACAGGCGTTGGCCGCGCTCTTGCAGGCGCCCTGGCCTTTGCAGGCGTTTGCCCCGACGCAGTGGCCCATCTCGGTCTTGCCCTGGTCGGCGGCCTGGGCCATGGGCGCGCCCATGAACAGGGCAGCAGCGGCGATGGCCATCGACAGGCCGGAAGCGGTGACGGACTTGCTGTTCATGTGTGGATCCTTGTGGTGTTGGATGAAGTAGCCGGCGCGGTGTGGGCCGGTGCAGGCATTGGGCGCGCGACGCGGTGGGCGAACCATCCCCGTGCGTTCCACGGATATGCCCGAACGTCCGGGCGCGGCGAAGCGTTCAGCCTGGCCGGACGATCGGGCATGGCGCGGCCGTTATCCGGTCATGTCCACCTGCACGCCGGGCGCCGTACGATGCGCGGCATGGACCTGCCCCGGACCGCCGCCCTCGAAGACGCCCGCGATGCCGTGCTGGAAACGGTGCTGGGCGCCTATCGCATGCGCGTGGAGATCACGGCCGACGTGAAGTACTGCGGCACCTGGTTCGATCGTGAACCGGCCACGCGCTTCGGCCAGTTCCACCTGATGACCGAAGGCGAGTGCTGGGTCAGCGGCGAGGCGCTGGAGTGCGCGCTGCACCTGCGCCGCGGCGACCTGATCGTGTTCCCCGGCGGCGTGCGCCACCTGCTGTCCTCCTCGCCCGATCCGCACCAGCCGCCGGAAGAAGAGCCCGGCGACACCACCATGCTGTGCGGCGAGCTGGAGTTCGTCTCGGGCAACAACAACCCCATCTTCAACGCGCTGCCGGCGTGCTTCGTGGTGCGCTCGGAGCAGAGCAGCGAAGCGTTCCGCCAGCTGGCGCAGATGCTCACCGCCACCAGCCGCGACCGCCGCTGGGGCCGGCAGATGGTGCAGAACAAGCTGGCCGATTCGCTGTTCACCATGGCTGTGTGCGAGTACGTGCGCAGTGCCGAGCGTCCGCGCGGCCTGCTGGCGGCGATGACCGATGCGCGGCTGTCGCTGGCGCTGTCGGCCATGCACGCCCAGCCCGGCGAGGACTGGACCATCCAGTCGCTGGCGCAGGTGGCCGGCATGTCGCGCACTGCCTTCGCCGAACTGTTCACCGCCACCGTGGGCGCGCCGCCGATGCAGTACATGTCGCAGTGGCGCGCGACCGAAGCGCGCCGCCTGCTCGGCAATCGGCGCCTGTCCGTCGCCGCGGTGGCCGAGATGCTGGGGTACCGCAGCGAGGCCGCGTTCCGTCGGTTCTTCAAGCGGCTCGAAGGCATCGGCCCGGGCAAGGCGCGCAGCCGCAACGCCGACGAGTAAGGCGCGCTGTCGCCGGGTTGGACACGGTTTGGCATTGGCTGGCTAAGCTGCGCACTTTCCCACCGTCATCCATCGCCCCATGCCCGCTCCACGCCTGACCTGCCTGCTGCTGACCGCTTGCGTGACCCTGCTGATCGCCTGTGGCGGCGAAGCAGTGAAGACCCCGCCGCCGGCCACCACCGTGGTGCCGCCGCCGGTGCCGGTGGCCAATACGCGGCCGGTGGTGATCGGCATCGCGCTGGGCGGCGGTGCGGCCAAGGGTTTTGCCCACATCGGCGTGATCAAGATGCTGGAGGCCAACGGCATCAAGCCCGACGTGGTCGCCGGCACCAGCGCCGGCAGCGTGGTCGGTGCGCTCTACGCCAGCGGCATGGACGCGTTCCAGATGCAGAAGAACGCCGTCGCCCTGGACGAATCCTCGATCCGCGACGTGCGCCTGTTCTCCGGCGGCCTGGTCCAGGGCCGCGCGCTGCAGGATTACGTGGACGCGCAGGTGGGCAACACGCCGATGCAGAAGTTGAAGAAGCCCTTCGTCGCCGTGGCCACGCGCCTGGAAGACGGCGAGCGCACGCTGTTCAACAAGGGCGACACCGGCCAGGCCGTGCGCGCCTCGTCCAGCGTGCCCGGGGTGTTCGAGCCGGTGAGCATCGGCAAGTACCACTACGTCGATGGCGGCGTGGTCAGCCCCGTGCCGGTGGATGCCGCCAAGCAGCTGGGCGCGGATTTCGTGATCGCCGTGGACATCTCCAGCAAGGCCAGCGGCACCACGCCGGCGGGCATGCTGGGCATCGTCAACCAGTCGATCGCGATCATGGGCCAGCGTGCCGGCCAGCAGGAGCTGGCGCGCGCCGACGTGGTGGTGCGGCCCAAGGTCAACGACATCGGCGCGGCCGATTTCACCCAGCGCAACGCCGCGATCCTGGAAGGCGAGAAGGCCGCGCTGGCGGTGATGCCGCAGATCAAGGCGCGCCTGGCCCAGCTGCAGCACGAACGCGCCGCTGCGGCCGCCGCCGCGGCCAAGCCGAAGACGCCACCGTGCGTCGAGCCCACGCGCCTGCAGCGGCTGACCTTCCGCGGTGAGCCTTGCCCGACCAAATGAGTGTTGCCGCTGACCTCGCCCGGCGCATTGCCGATGCCGGTGCGGTGAGCGTGCTGACCGGCGCGGGCATGTCGGCCGAAAGCGGCATCCCGACCTTTCGCGGCACCCACGACAGCCTGTGGTCGACGTTCGATCCGATGGCGCTGGCGACCGAAACCGCGTGGCGCACCGATCGCGACCTGGTCTGGGGCTGGTATCGCTGGCGCATGGCGCTGGTGGCCCAAGCGCCGCCCAATGCGGGCCATCGCGCGCTGGCCGCGCTGGCGCAGCACGTCGATGTACGCATCGCCACGCAGAATGTCGACGACCTGCACGAACGCGCCGGCAGCGTGGTGGATGCACATGTGCACGGCAGCCTGTTCGCGCTGCGCTGTTTCGAATGTGGTCGCGCGCACGAAGCACCGCTGGACGCGATGGAACCGCAGGCCGCCCCGCTGCGCGCTGCGCCGCCGTTTTGCGCGTACTGCGATGGCGACGTGCGGCCGGGCGTGGTGTGGTTCGGCGAAGCGCTGCCGGAAGACGCCTGGCAACGCGCTGTCGCCACGACGCACTGCGCGGTGATGCTGGTGGTGGGCACGTCCGGGCTGGTGCAGCCGGCGGCGTCGCTGCCGCTGCTGGCCAGGCGACACGGCGCTTATGTGGTCGAACTCAATCCGGCGCGCAGTGCGTTGAGCGATGCAGTGGACCTGCATTGGCCGGTGACGGCGGCCGAGGGCTTGCCGTTGCTGCAGGCTGCGCTGACCACCTGAGTTGGACGTGCTTGGACGCGCATAAAGACGACGCGCCACCGCCGCATCCCTGGGGCGAGCGACGCATCGTAGCGAAAGAACTCAGAACCGCCAGCGCACGCTCGCCGAGACGAAGCGCGGCTCGCCGTAGTTCTGGTAATCCAGGTTGGCCCAGTAGGTCTTGTCCAGCGCGTTGCGCACCGACAGCGTGGCCGTCCACTGGTCGTTGATGCGGTAGTTCGCGTTGAAGTGCACCAGTGCGTACGCGCCCTGGGTCACGGTGACCGGCGTGGTGGTGCCATCGCCGTTCGGCCGCTCGATGTTGAAGCCCTGCACCTTGCTCTGCCAGCTCAGGCCGCCGCCGATGCTCAGGCGGTCCCAGGTGCCCGGCAGGCGCCACTGCGTAGACAGCTGCAGGTAGTCCTCGGGCAGGTTGGCGTAGATCGCATCGGTCGGCGCGCGCGTGACCTTGACGTGGGTGTAGCCGGCGTTGAGTGTCCAGCCCGGCAGCAGCTCGCCGTTGAAGTCCACTTCCCAACCGCGGCTCTTGGTGCCGTTGACGCCCACGTAGGCCGAGCTGCCGTCGGGCAGCGAGTTCGGCGCCTGGGTCGTGTCCAGCATCGCGTAGTTGTCCTGCTTGGCTTCGAACACCGCCGCGGTGGCCATCGCCTTGCCGTCGAACAGCTGCGCCTTCAGGCCGGCTTCCAGGTTGGAGCCTTCCACCGGCGCCAGCAGGTTGTTGTCCTTGTCCTTGTAGTTCTGCGGATTGAAGATCTCGGTGTAGCTGGCGTAGACCGACACGTCCGGGACGAGGTCGTAGACCAGGCCCACGTACGGCGTGACTTCATCGCTGACCTCATACCGGCCGCTGGTGGCGGTGTAGGTGCCAGCGGTGTTGTAAGCGCGGGTGCGCGTTTCCCACGAACTCAAGCGCGCGCCGGCGATCAGCGACAGCGGTTCGGCCAGGTGCAAACGGGCGGAGGCATACACGCCACGCTGGGTCGTGCGCGCCTGGCGCCAGGACCCGGTATGCGTATAGCTCACTGCGCCCGCGTTGCCGTCCCAGTCATACAGGTTGGGCACATTGAAGCCGGTGGCCGGACCGAAATCCGTGGCGATCGTGCCCCAGTCGGACGGATACACCAGCGCCGTACCCGGCGTGGTGGATTGCAGGTCCTGCCAGCTGCCGCCGACCACGACATCGTGGGTCTGGCCGAACAGCGAGAACTTGCCCGACAGGTACACATCGACCGCATCGCGCGCGTCGTTGGTCTCGCCCGCGCTGGCCTGCAGGTAGGTGCCCGCGCCGGTCACCGGATCGGGATAGCCGCTGCCGTACACGCGCAGGCTCTGCACGTCGCCCTTGGTGTGTGCGTAATTGACCTTCAGCAGCCAGTCCTCGCCGAAGCGCTGCTCCAGGTTGGCGAACGCGGTGCTGGTCTTGCGCTGCCAGCGGGTCCAGCTTGGTGAGAAATTGGTCGAGCGCGAGACGTTGGCGCTGCTGCCATCGGCGGCGAAGAACGGCACCGTGCCCCAGGTCGACCCGGTCGGGTTGTTGTCCTGGATCTGGTAGCCGACGGTGACCGTGGTGCTGTCGGTCAGGTCGCCTTCCAGCACGGCCATGCCGGCCTTTTTGTTCTCGTTGTAGCGGTCGTAGTAGTAGTCGCGATCGGTCCACGCGCCCACGAAGCGACTGCGGAATCGGCCATCGGCGGTCAGCGGCAGGTTGATGTCGGCCTGGGTGCGGCGGAAGTCCCAGCTGCCGAGGCTGGCGGTCACCGACGCATCGAAATCGCGGCCCGGACGCTTGCGCAGCAGGTTGACCGTGGCCGAGGGAATACCGGCGCCACTGAGCAGGCCGTTGGCACCGCGGATGACTTCGATGCGGTCGTAGAAGGCGGTGTCGTATTCCTGGTTGGTCGAGCCGCTGTAGGTCGGCAGGCTGTCCACCTGGAAATCGGTGATCTGGAAGCCGCGCGCGAAGTACAGCGGACGCTGGGTGTCGTAGAAGGACACGTTGACGCCGGTGACGTTGCGCATCACATCGTTGATGCTGAACATCGACTCGTCTTCGAGCCGCTGCAGGCCGATCACGCTGACCGACTGCGGCGTGTCCTGGATGCTGATCGGCAGGCGCGTGGTGGTGGCCGGCGGCGCCTGGGTGCCGGTGACCTGCACGTTGTCCAGGGTCTTGGGCGTGTTGCGCTTGGCTTCGGACTCGGCGTCCTCATCGGCCGCGTGTGCAAGCGGCGCGCACAGGCCCAGCACCAGCAGCAGCGCGCAGGACAGCGGGGAACGGGGCAGCGCGACAGACGCGCGCGAAACGGCAACGGTGGACATGGCATTCCTCAAAGGCGCAGGCAGGCACGACGCGCGCTGCGATGGCGAGCGCACGACGAGCAACGGGTTGGGAGGCTTGCCCTGGAGCGGGCTGGCGATGGTCGTCCGGTGACCATGAAGGCAGGCGTCAGCGGGGACGCCTGCGGCGCGCAAATGTAAATGATTCGCAAATGACGCACAAGGCACATGGCGCCACATGGCGCGATGGATGGGCTGGCGCGCGGTGGGGTTCGACCGCGTGCGGCGGGCGAAATCCGCGCGGCTTACTTCACCGCGTTGGCGATGAAGCGATCCACTGCACTGGTGTAGTCCGAAGCCTCGCCCAGCGTGCGATTGATCTGCATGTGCGACAGGTCTTCCGGCAGCACCTGGATCGCGACGCCAAAAGTCTGCGCGCGCTGGGCCAGGCCACGCGCCTGCGCGCAGCTGTCGTCGCGCCGCGAGGAACACACCGCCAGCATCGGCAGCGAGGCCCTGGACAGGTGATGCCACGGCGAGACGGCGACCCACGCGCTCGGATCGGCACCGAAGGCGCGGTCGTACAGCGGGAAGTGGCGCGCCTGCATGATCTGCTCGACGTTCATCGCCGCGCTGTCCAACGCGACCACGGCGCGCGGACGTGATGCACCGGCCTTGGTCAGCGCCTCGACATCGGCGCCGAGCAACGCCACCAGATGCGCGCCGGCCGAATGGCCCATCAGCATGGTGCGTGATGCGTCGCCGCCCCAGTCCTTGGCGTGCTGTTGCAGGTGCGCGATCGCGGCGGCGATATCGCGCGCCTGCTGCGCGGGATCGGCGTCGGGCAGCATCCGGTAGTTGATCGACACCAGCACGTAGCGGCGCGGCAGCCAGTACGCGGCCTTGGGCGTGGCCAGGCCGGGATTGTCCTTGTCGCCATTGCTCCAGCCGCCGCCGTGGACCATCGCGATGATCGGCAGGCCGTGCGCCTCGGCCGGCGCGTAGACGTCGTAGCGCTGCGCGGGATCTTGTCCATAGGCGATGTCGCGCAGCACACGCGTGCCGGCGGGCAGCGCCTGGGTTTCCGCTGCATCGGCCTGGCGCTGGCCGAGCAGGTGGCGCAGGCGTTCGCCGCGGGTCTGGGCCACAACCAGCAGCGGCAGGGACAGCATCAGCGCACAGCAGGCAAGGCGCAGGACACGCATGGCGAAGGTCTCGTTTAACTCACGCACCGCGTAGGCGCAGGACCGCACGCAGGCCGTGCGGGGTGTTGGGCAACAGCTGCAGCGTGCCGCCGTGCTGGCGCGCGACGCGTTCGATGATGGCCAGCCCCAGGCCGCTGCCGCCGGCGTTGGCGTCATGCACGAAGGGGCGCAACGCGCGCTGGGCCTGTTCCGGTGTCATGCCGCTGCCGTGGTCGCACACGGTGATCTGCCACGCGCCACCGGCATCGACCAGGCGCAGCGAGAACGGCGCGGCGCCATGGCGCTGCGCGTTGACCACCAGGTTCTCCACCGCGCGGCGCAAGGCGATCGGTCGGCCACGTACCGGTGCCGTGTCGGGGCATTGCACGTCCCAGTCGCCCGTCGCGGCATCGAGCACGCTGCGACAGACTTCGGCCAGGTCCATCGACTCGACCGCCTCGTCGCGCCCGTCGCGCGCATAGGCAATGAACTGCGACAGGATCGCGTCGATCTCGGCGATGTCGCGGCTGATGCCGGCGCGCAAGGCCGGATCGGTGTCGGGCAGCAGCTCGGTGGCGAACTGCACGCGGGTCAGTGGCGTGCGCAGGTCATGCGAGATGCCGGCCAGCATCAGCGCGCGTTCGTCCGCGGCGGCGCGGACGTCATGGCTGGCGCGTTCGAGCGCGCTGGCCAGTTCGCGCACTTCGCGCGGGCCGCCCACGTGCCGCAGCGGTGGCGCATCGCCCTGGACCAAGCCGGGCGCCGCGCGTGCCAGCGTGCGCAGTGGTGTCACCAATCGCCGCGCGAAGTACGCCGCCGCCAGCCAGGTCAGGCCGACGCAGCCCAGCAGCAGCGCGATCGAAAACCGCCGGCTGCCACGCATCGGATTGGCCCCGAACGAGATCCACAGCTTCGGCGTGGTGCGCAGCTGCATCCACAGCCGGTCGCCGCCGGCGTCACGCGCGAGCACCACGGCGCGCTCCGGCCCCAGTGCCTGCGCCGCGCGCTGGCGCAGCGTGCGCAGGAATGGCGCCAGCCCGGGCGCACGTGCGGCCGGCGCGTCGCTGCGCACGTCCAGGCCGGCGTCGCGCAGGTAGCGCAGCGTGGCGGCGTGTCCGCCGGTGCGATCCAGCCCCTCGGCGATGCCGGCGAACCCGCGCATCGCCCGCGCCAATTGATCGGTGGCCGGGCCGATGGCCAGTTCACGGCCCAGCGCCACGGCCAGCACGCCGGCGCCGGCCAGCACCAGCGTGATCACCAGCACCAGCTGGGCGAACATGCTGCGCGCCTGGGTCATGCCGGCGCGTCCGGCGGCACGAACACATAGCCCACGCCCCACACCGTCTGCACGATGGCCGGATTGCGCGGATCGTCTTCCAGCAACTTGCGCAGGCGCGCGATGGTCACGTCCATGCTGCGTTCGAAGGCGTCGTGCTCGCGCCCGCGCGCCAGGCTCATCAGCCGGTCGCGCGAGAGCGGCTGGCGCGGATGCCGCACCAGCACCGCCAGCACCGCGAACTCACCACTGGTCAGCTTCACCGGCACGCCCTCGCGGCTGAGCTGGCGCGTGCCCAGCTCCAGCCGCCACGGGCCGAAATCGACCGTGCCGCCCTCGGCCTGCGGCGCGCCGGGCATCGCCTGGGTGCGACGCAGGACCGAGCGGATCCGCGCCAGCAGCTCGCGCGGATTGACCGGCTTGGGCAGGTAATCGTCGGCGCCGATCTCCAGGCCGACGATGCGGTCGATCTCATCGCCCTTGGCGGTGAGCATCACCACGGGCGTGTTATCGCCCTGGCCGCGCAGGCGCCGGCACAGCTCCAGGCCGCTTTCACCGGGCAGCATCAGGTCCAGCACGATCAGATCAAAGTGGCCGCGATCCAGCGCCTGGCGCAGCTGCGCGCCGTCGCCCACGCCCTTGACCGCTAAGCCCTGGCCTTCCAGGTAGCGCTGCAGCAGGTCGCGCAGGCGCACGTCGTCGTCGACCAGCAGCAGCTTGGCGGTGATCTCGTTCATGGCCCGCATGATCGCGCCCCGCCGCGGGTGGCGACAACGCGCTTTGTAAGCAGATGTTTCGCGGGACCCGATTCGACACAGTTGCTGGCAAGGCCGAAACACCTCGCGCGCTGGCACGGTCCAGCATGGCCACACCGCGCTTCCCCCGGGGCGCGACTTCCCATACGAGGTGTCCTGCCATGTCTATGTCGCTTCGCAACACCGTGCTGGCCGCGATGGCCGCCGCCCTGGTCTGCGCCACCTGCGTCGATGACGCTGGTGCGCGCGAACGCAGCCGCACGCGTTCGACCAGCAACCTCGATGGCGCCCGCCAGGCGCATACCGCCGCTTCCGGCAGCGGCATCCGCGGCAGTTATGCGCGGGCCCGCGATGTCAGCGCCGATGGCGCGGGCAACGGCACGGCCAGCCGCTCCGGCAGCGCAAGCGGCGCCTACGGCCGCAGCGGTAACTACCAGGCCGACGTTTATCGCAACGCCGACGGCAGTGCCGGCGCCGCGCGCAGCGCCCAGGTGCAGGGCGCGTACGGCAACAGCGCCAGCCGCAGCGCGAGTGCCTCGCGCGATGGCCAGGGCAATGCGCAGGCCAGCCGCCAGGCATCGGTCACCGGCGCCAACGGCGGCACAGCCAACAGCAATGGTGGTTTCAGTAAAGACGCCAACGGCAGCTATTCGGGTGGCCGCGACACCACCGCGACCGGCGCCAACGGCAACAGTTACGTCGGCAGCACCGACTACAGCAATGGTCAGCTCACCCATAGCGGCACCTGCACCAATGCGGCCGGTGAGGTGATCGCCTGTCGCTGATCGCCGCTGCCGTCGCGTGCCCGCGCTTTGGCCAGCACGCGACGACGTCCTTTTGTTGTGCCTGATTGGAGTCACCGATGAAACCCAGATCCTTCCTCGCCCGCACCGCGCTCGCCGCGCTGCTCACCGCCGGCGCCGTGCTGGCCCAAGCCCAGGCGCAGACCGCGCCCAGCGCCGAGCAGGTGGCCCAGCGCCTGGCCCAGGCCGACGCCAACCACGACGGCTATCTGGATCGCAGCGAAGTAGCTGACATGCCGCGGCTCAAGCGTGGCTTTGATCGCATCGACACCGACAAGGACGGCCGTCTGTCCAGGGCCGAACTGCAGGCGGTCGGCCAGCAGCTCAAGCAGCGCCAGGCCGGCCAGTAAACGCTGCATCCGCGCAGGGACGCGCGCCCCTCATCCGTTTCCCGAGTCCGCGTCATGCTGAGCCTGGTTCCCCAGCCCTGGTTGCTGATCATCCCCCTGGTGTTGCCGCTGCTGGCCGCGATTGAAGCCTGGCTGCGCCTGCGTCGTGGACACGCCTATGACTGGAAGGCCTATTGGGCCTCGCTGGCCGATGCGCTGGTGCGTGGCGTGGTCAACCGCGTGCTGCAGGGCGGCCTGGTCGCGGTGCTGCTGTACGGCGTTGCCCAGTGGCGGATCACCACGCTGTCGATGGACGCGTGGTGGCAATGGATCGCGCTCTTCTTCGGCGTGGAGCTGTGCTACTACGTGATGCATCGCGCCGACCATCGCGTGCGCTGGTTCTGGTTGAACCATTCGGTGCATCACTCGCCCAATCAGTACACGCTGGCCTCGGCGTACCGCTTGGGCTGGACCGGGCAGATCACCGCGGCGGCGGTGTGCTTCGCGCCGCTGGTGTGGCTGGGCTTTCCGGTGCCGATGGTGGTCGGCGCGCTGGCGCTCAACCTGACCTACCAGTTCTGGCTGCACACCGAGCTGATCGGCACGCTGCCGCGCTGGTTCGAATGGACCTTCAACACGCCTGCGCACCATCGCGTGCACCACGGCAGCAATCCCGAGTATCTGGACTGCAACTACGGCGGCGTGCTGATCGTGTTTGATCGCCTGTTCGGCACCTTCCGCCATGAACTGCCCGGCGTGCCGATCCGCTACGGCCTGGTCGAACCGATCCGCAGCTACAACCCGGTGCGGATCGCCTTCCACGGCTGGATCGGGATGTGTGCTGACCTGCGCCGCGCGCGTTCGCCGAAGCAGGTGTGGCTGACCGTCTTCGGCCCGCCGGGTTACAGGCCCGGCTGACGCGCGGCCTTCAACCCAAACCGGTATCCATCACCATCATCAGGCAGAAGCCCAGGGTCAGACCGATGGTGGCCGAGGTCTCGTGGCCGTTGCGGTGCGACTCGGGGATGACCTCGTGGCTGACGGCGAACAGCATCGCCCCGGCGGCAAAGGCCAGGCCCCACGGCAGCAGGGTGGAGAACGCGCCGACGGCCAAGGCCGCGACCAGGGCGCCGACCGGTTCGACCAGGCCCGAGAGCACGCCGATCAGCACCGCGCGGCTGCGCTTCACGCCCGCTGTGGCCAGCGACAGGGCGATCACCAGCCCTTCGGGAATGTCCTGCAGTGCGATGGCCAGGCTGAAGGGCGTGGCATTGGCCATGCCCGAACCAGAGGCCACGCCCACGGCCATGCCTTCGGGGATGTTGTGCAGGGTGATGGCCAGGACGAACAGCATCACCTGCGGCGGCAGCCATTCGGCCAGCTGGCCGGGAACGCGCCGGGTGGTGTGGCCCTCCTGGTCCAGGTGCGCGTGCGGCACCGCGCGGTCCATCAGCAACATCATGCCCACGCCCAGGCAGATGCCCACGCTGATGACACAGCCGGCCTGCAGGCCGCCGAAGCCCTGGTCCTTGGCCGCCTGCAGCCCCGGCACGATCAGCGAGAAGGCCGTGGCCGCCAGCATCACGCCCGCGCCGAAGCCCATCAGGCAGTCGGCCAGGCGCTGCGGTAGCCGGCGCACGGCCAGCACCGGCAGCGCGCCCAGCGCAGTGGCGCCGGCGCAGATCAGCCCATCGCGCATCGCCTGGCGCAGCCCGGGCTGGGCGTGCCAGTGCACGGCCACGGCCTGCACCAGCCACGCACCAAGCAGCGCAGCGAGCGCCGCCAGCAGGAACGGCGCGGCGCGGCGCAAGGCGGAATGACCGGGGGAAAAGGTGTTGTCGTGCATGGGCAAGCTCTTCATGGGACGGGACGCGCGTGCGGCGCGATGGGTGCCGTCGCCGCCGGTGAAGCGGAAGGTGCCTGCCCACGATCGGACACCAGCCGGCTACAGCGCGTCAACAGGGCAGGGCGTGGCAACGCCTGCGGCCATGCTCCACGGGCCAAACCCGTGAAACGCCTGTCATCGCTGGGTTCCAAAAATCGCCCTACATTTAGCGTTGACGGGGCCAGGTGACCCCACTATCTTGGGGGTCGTCGGTTCCGCGGGCTTGCTCGTCGCGGATGAAAAGGGAAGTCGGTGCGGCCTGTGCAGGCCAACTCCGACGCTGCCCCGCAGCGGTAATTGGGAACGAATCCGTCACACCAGCACTGGGTCCCCACGGCCCGGGAAGCGGCGGAGGAGGAGAAGGCGCTGCCTTCGTGCCCATGAGCCCGAAGACCTGCCGACAACCGCGCGCAAGCACATCGCGCGGTGCCGGCCGCGGAATCTCCGAAGGGGGGATTGGCTGGTGAAGCATCGAGTCGCCGCCGGCCCGTCCGCGCGTCGCGACTGTTGCGACGCCGCCTTTCCACACTTCGAATCCAACGCCGTTCCACGCCTTCTTAGGGACAGGCGCGGGAGGTGCATCACGCATGGAGACCCAACACCGTGACCCAGACCGATACCGCCGTGGCAGCGCGCCCGGCCGACGCAGAATTCCTGCTGACTCCGCCGCCCACCGCCACCGCGATGCGCGTGAAGAAGCGCAACGGCGGCAGCGAGGCCGTGGACCTGAACAAGATCGTGCGCGCCATCCAGCGCTGCGCCGAGGGCCTGCACGCGGTCGATCCGATGCGCGTGGCCACCCGCACCATCTCTGGTCTGTATGACGGCGCCACCACCCAGGAACTGGACGAACTGTCCATCCGCACCGCCGCCCTGCTGATCGGCGAAGAACCCGAATACGGCCGCCTGGCCGCGCGCCTGCTGGCCAACTTCATCGCCAAGGAAGTCTCCGGCCAGGAGATCCACGCCTTCTCGCAGTCCATCGGCCGCGGCCACGAGGTCGGCCTGATCAACGACCGCCTGCTGAACTTCGTGCAGACCAATGCGCGCAAGCTCAACGATGCGATCGACATCAACCTGGACATGCAGTTCGAATACTTCGGCCTGCGCACCCTGTACGACCGCTACCTGCTGCGCCATCCGCACACCCGCAAGGTGATCGAGACCCCGCAGCAGTTCTTCCTGCGCATCGCCAGCGCGCTCTCCGAAGACGTGCCTGAAGCCCTGGCGCTGTACCAGCGCATGGGCAACCTGGACTACCTGCCGTCCTCGCCGACGCTGTTCAACTCCGGCACCACGCACGAGCAGCTGTCCAGCTGCTTCCTGCTGGACTCGCCGCAGGACTCGCTGGAGTCGATCTACTCCAAGTACGGCGACATCGCCCAGCTGTCCAAGTTCTCCGGCGGCATCGGCGTCAGCTACACCCGCGTGCGTGCGCGCGGCTCGCTGATCAAGTCGACCAACGGCCACTCCAACGGCATCGTGCCGTGGCTGAAGACGCTCGATTCCTCGGTCGCCGCGGTCAACCAGGGCGGCAAGCGCAAGGGCGCGGCCTGCGTGTACCTGGAAACCTGGCACGCCGACCTGGAAGACTTCCTTGAGCTGCGCGACAACGCCGGTGACGACGCGCGCCGCACCCACAACCTCAACCTGGCCAACTGGGTGCCGGACCTGTTCATGAAGCGGGTCGAGGCCGACGCCGAGTGGTCGATGTTCGACCCCAAGGCCACCCCGGAACTGACCGACCTGTACGGCGAGGCTTTCGAGCGCGCCTACACCCAAGCCGAAGCACAGGGCAAGGCGACCAAGACCATTCCGGCGCGCAAGCTCTACGCCCGCATGATGCGCACCCTGGCCGAGACCGGCAACGGCTGGATGACGTTCAAGGACAAGTGCAACGTCGCCAGCAACCAGACCCTGCGCGCCGGCAACGTGATCCACCTGTCCAACCTGTGCACCGAGATCCTGGAGGTCACCTCCAACGATGAAACCGCGGTGTGCAACCTGGGCTCGATCAACCTGGGCCGTCATTTCGACGCGCACGGCGATTTCGATTTCGACAAGCTGGCCGAGACCGTGCGCCTGGCCGTGCGCCAGCTGGACCGCGTGATCGACCTGAACTTCTACCCGATCGAAACCGCGCGTCGCGGCAACCTGCGCTGGCGTCCGGTCGGCCTGGGCTGCATGGGCCTGCAGGATGTGTTCTTCAAGAAGCGCCTGGCCTTCGACAGCGCCGAGGCGCGTGCGATCTCCAACAAGATCGCCGAGACCATCTACTTCCACGCGCTGGAAACCTCGTGCGAACTGGCCCAGGAACGTGGCAAGCATCCGTCCTTCGCCGACACCCGCGCGGCCAACGGCGAGCTGCAGTTCGATGCCTGGAACGTGGTGCCTGAAGACGCCGCGCGCTGGGACGCCCTGCGCGAGCGCATCAAGCAGCACGGCCTGCGCAACTCGCTGCTGATCGCCATCGCCCCGACCGCGACCATCGCTTCGATCGCCGGCTGCTATGAGTGCGTGGAGCCGCAGGTGTCCAACCTGTTCAAGCGCGAGACGCTGTCGGGTGACTTCCTGCAGATCAACCGCTACCTGGTGGACGAGCTGAAGAAGCTCGGCCAGTGGACGCCGGAAATGCGCGACGCCATCAAGATGGCCGAAGGCTCGATCCAGGGCATCGCCCAGATCCCCGAGACGCTGCGCCAGATCTATCGCACCACCTGGGAAATCCCGATGCGTTCGCTGATCGACATGGCCGCCGGCCGTGGCGCCTTCATCGACCAGTCGGCCTCGCTCAACCTGTTCATGGAAAGCCCGAACATCGGCGCGCTGTCATCCATGTACATGTACGCGTGGAAGCAGGGCATCAAGACCACCTACTACCTGCGTTCGCGTCCGGCCACCCGCATCGCCAAGGCCACCATCAGCCACGGCGCCAGCGAAGCCCCCGCCCCGAAGCCGGCGTTCACCCCGACCGAAGCGGTGAGCTGCTCGCTGGAAAACCCGGAAGCCTGCGAAGCCTGCCAGTAATGCGTAAAGCCCCTCTCCCAGTGGGAGAGGGGTTGGGGTGAGGGTGTGGCGGAGTCGTTGATGGCTCCGACAGCATTGCCTTCGCCGAACCTCCGCCGCAGGTATGCGGCTCCGATATCCGCCCTTCGGGCACCTTCTCCCGAAGAGAGAAGGACAGAATCAACAGCGAGAAACCCATGTCCGCCCAACCCCGCCAGATGCTGCTCGATCCCGGTTTTGAACTGACCCTGCGCCCGATGCGCTATCCGCAGTTCTATGACATGTACCGCGACGCCATCAAGAACAGCTGGACGGTGGACGAGATCAACTTCCAGATCGACATCACCGATCTGCACACCAAGATGTCGCCGGCCGACCGCCACCTGATCCACCGGCTGGTCGCCTTCTTCGCCACCGGCGATTCGATCGTGTCCAACAACCTGGTGCTCAACCTGTACCAGCACATCAACGCGCCCGAAGCGCGCATGTATTTGTCGCGCCAGCTCTACGAAGAAGCGCTGCACGTGCAGTTCTACCTGACCCTGCTGGACAACTATCTGCCGGACCCGGGCGAGCGCATCAAGGCGTTTGCCGCGGTGGAGAACATCCCGTCGATCAAGAAGAAGGCCGAGTTCTGCTTCAAGTGGATGGACACCATCCAGGACTTGAGCCGCCTGGAAACGCGCGCGCATCGCCGCCAGTTCCTGCTCAACCAGATCTGTTTCGCCGCGTGCATCGAAGGGCTGTTCTTCTTCGCAGCGTTTGCCTATGTGTACTACTTCCGCTCGCGTGGCCTGCTGCCGGGCCTGGCCTCGGGCACCAACTGGGTGTTCCGCGACGAAAGCTGCCACATGAATTTCGCCTTCGAAGGCGTGCGCGTGGTCCGCGAGGAAGAGCCGGACCTGTTCGACGATGAAATGAAGCAGCAGGTCTACGCGATGCTGGAAGAGGCGATCGAGTGCGAGCTGCAGTTCGCCGAGGACGTGCTGTCCGGCGGCGTGGCCGGCATCTCCACCCGCGACATGCGCCAGTACCTGCAGCACTGCGCCGACAACCACTTCGCCAAGCTGGGCATGGAGCGCAAGTACAACGTGCGCAATCCGCTGCCCTTCATGGAACTGCAGGACGTGCAGGAGCTGACCAACTTCTTCGAGCGCCGCGTGTCGTCTTACCAGGTCGGCGTGCAGGGCGAAGTGGGCTTCGACCACGCGTTCTGAGGTGCGCGCCCGGCATCGCGCCGGGCGCCTGGCCGGGTCGGCGCGCAACAACGGGCGGCACGGGGCCAGTTCAGGAAATTCCTGTTAACGACAACTTAAGTTTTGGGGCCATTTGCCGTTAGTCTTGGAGACGTCCGTCTCCGTTGACCCCGCCATGGCTCACAAGCGCGCGCTCCTTGCGCGTGTTCCCGCTCGAAGCCTGTCCCGCCGCGCGCGCTGCGTGGTGGCTGGACTGTTGCTGCTGATCGGCGCCCCGGCACTGGCCCAGGTGGCTTCGCTGCGGACCTACGGCACGGCCGATGGCCTGCGCAGCCTGGGCGCGGATTGCCTGGTCGAGGACGCCCAGACCAACCTGTGGGCCTGCACCTACGGCGGCCTGTACCGCTACGAGGGCGAGCGCTTCGAGCGCGTCGGCGCCAGCGCCGGCCTGTCCGATGCCTACGTCATGAACGTCTCGCCCACGGCCGATGGCCGCGGCCTGTGGGTCGCCACGGCGGGCAACCTGTATTTCTGGAACGGCGACACCGCCGCCCGCGTTCTCGATGGCCAGGGCGCCGGCATTCCGTTCACCGTGGGTCACAACGTCGCGGCGCTGGACGATGGCGCCATCGCGGTCAGCAAGGGCCACGCGCTGCGGGTCAGCGGTCGCAACGGGCAGTGGCAGGTCCAGCGCCTGTTCGACGCACCGACCGAGGCCACCCACCGCGAGCTGCAGGACCTGGGCGCGGTCTATCGCGACCAGTCGCTGCTGTGGTTCGGCTGCGGGCAGACCATCTGCCGGCGCCAGGCCGATGGCCAGGTGCGCGTCTACACCGAAGAGGACGGCGTTCCGGCCGATGCCTGGACCAGCTTCCTGCGCGACAGCCACGGCGTGCTGTGGGCGCGCAGCCCGCAGCACATCCTGGTGCTGACGCCGGGCGCGGTGCGCTTCGTCGAGCGCCCGGTGCCGCCGCCTTCGGTGCTGGCCACCACCACCCGCCACCTGGACCTGACCCAGGACACCCAGGGACGCGTGCTGACCCGCAGCGACGGCGGCATGCTGCGCTGGGATGGTGCGTGGGAACGCCTGGACACGCGCAATGGCCTGCCGGACGTGCCGCCCAACGCGATGATCGCCGACAGCAAGGGCGAGCTGTGGATGTCCTACGGCGGCGTCGGCGTGATGCGCTGGCGCGGCTATTCCAGCGTGCAGAACTGGGGCCCGGCCAACGGCCTGGCCGGCCTGCCGAACTGGGCACTGGCGCGCGATGCGCAGGGCGGGATGCTGTTCGGCAACGAGCGCGACGTGTTCCGCCTGGCGCCGGGCGGCGACAGGGTCGCGCGCATGACCTTCAACACCGATGCGCCGATCCGCGATGTGTTCGCGCTGACGCTCGGCCCGGACAAGGCGGTGTGGGTCGGCCTGTATCGCGGCGATCTGCTGCGCGTGGCCGACGGCCAGACCACGCTGGTGACTACGCTGCCGCACCGCCTGCGCCGGATCTATTTCGACCGGCGCGGCCGCCTGTGGCTGTGCACGACCGAAGGCGTCTACGTCATCGACGACCCGGCCCATCCGGTCGCGCACCGCTTCACCGCGCTGCCCAGCGTCAGCTTCGGCGACGTGGAAGAGGACGCGCAGGGCCGGCTGTGGTTCGCCGGCAAGGGGGCGATGATGCGGCTGGACGGCAGCACGGTCACCCCGATCAAGATCCAGGGCGACGTACCCAACCAGCTGTTCGACAAGCTCTCCATCGGCACCGACGGCACGGTCTGGGTGAGCGTGGACGACGCCGGCCTGTTCCGCGGCCCGGTCGAGGCGGGCGACACGCTGACGCTCAAGGCCGTGGACGATCCGCTGATCCGCGACTCGCTGCCGTACTTCATCCGCCACGACCGCCAAGGGCGGCTGTGGGTCGGCGGCAGCATGGGCGTGGACGTGCTGCAGGGCACCCAGTGGACGCGTCTCAACGAGACCAACGGCCTGATCAGCGAGGACATCTCCGAAGGCGCGTTCTTCGAAGATCCCGATGGCTCGGTGTGGGTCGGCAGCTCGCGTGGCATCAGCCACGTGCTGCACCCGGACCGGCTGCTGGCCAAGGCGCCGGTGGCGCTGCGGATCGAGCGGGTCGAGCGCGGCGGCAAGCGCATCGCGCCCGGCGCGATCCTGCCGTGGGAACAGCTGCCGGTGCGCGTGACCCTCAACACCCCGGGCAGCATCGCCGGGCCGGACATGCTGCGCTTCCGCTATCGCCTGCGCGGCCGCCAGGATGCGTGGATCGAAACCAGCTCGCGGGTGCTGGACTTCCCCGCGCTGGGCTCGGGCGAGCAGGTGGTGGAAGTGCAGGCCATCGACCTGGCGCGCCGCGCGCAGTCGGACGTGATGAGCTTCAGCTTCGAACTGCAGCCGCCGTGGTGGCGCAGCGTGCCCGCGCTGGTGCTGTGGACGCTGCTGGCGATGGCCGTGGTGACCGGCGTGTGGCGCTGGCGCGTGGGCGCGATCGTCGCGCGCAAGCGCGAGCTGGAGCGCCTGGTCGCCGCCCGCACCGCCGAGCTGGAAGCAGACAAGCGCGCGCTGGAACTGGCCCGCACCGCGCTGCAGGTGCAGGCCACCCACGACGGCCTGACCGGCCTGCGCAACCGCACCAGCATCATGGAACTGCTGGAAAAAGAGGCCCATCGCGCCCGCACCCAAGGCACCACGCTGGCGATCGCGCTGCTGGACCTGGATCACTTCAAGCAGGTCAACGACACCCACGGCCATCTGGTCGGCGATGCGGTGCTGTCCGGCGTGGCCGACCGCCTGGCGCACAACATGCGCGGCTCGGACACCATCGGCCGCTACGGTGGCGAGGAGCTGCTGGCGGTGATGCCCGGCCTGCTGCCGCCGGCGATGCAGCGCCTGCAGGCGCTGCACGATGCGGTCGGCGCGCGCCCGTTGAACGTGGACGGCCTGAGCCTGGTGGTGACCTGCTCGATCGGCGTGGCCTGGCTGCGCGACGACGAAACCCCGACCGACCTGCTGCGCCGCGCCGACGACGGCCTGTACCGGGCCAAGCGCGAAGGCCGCGACCGCGTGGTCGTCGATGGCGTCCACGACGCGGCCAGCGACGGCACGCCGGTCCTGGCGTGACCCCATCCGGATCGCCGGCAGGCGACAATGCCGGCCTGCACGCGCGCTGCGTGTCGTCCTTCCCCCTGGAGTGCCTGTGATGTCTGAAGTCCCCGCCGCCGAGCTGCGCCCGGTCGAAGCCCGCCTGCTGCACATGGTCTTTCCCGACCACACCAACCACCTGGGCACGCTGTTCGGCGGTCAGGCGCTGGCGTGGATGGACATGGCGGCCTTCATCGTCGCCTCGCGCTATGCCCGCACCACGGTGGTCACCGCACGCTCGGAGCAGGTCGATTTCAACCAGCCGATCCGCAAGGGCGACCTGGTCGAAGTCATCGCCACCATCGTCAAGGTCGGCCGCAGCTCGATGAATGTCGATGTCGAAGTGATCACCGAGGACCTGCTGACCGGCGAGCGCAAGCTGTGCACGCGTGGCCGCTTCGTGATGATCGCGCTGGATCCGCTGGGCCGACCGACCGCAGCCCCGGCGCTGCCGAAGGCCTGAGTCCCGGCGAGGTTCGGATGGCCTCCGAGTCCTGAACCCACGCTCGCGCAGCCGGATCTTGCGGCGTTCTGACGACCACCAACACGGCGCGCGTTGCCGGTTTTGACAATCTACCTACTAGTAGGTAGATTGCGCGACATGACAACGACCAGCCCGCTTTCGACCGCCGATGCGATTCTCGGCCAGGCCCGCGCCCTGATCATGGTGGGCGGCTACGGCGGCTTCAGCTATGCCGATATCGCCAGCCAGATCGGCATCCGCAAGCCCAGCATCCACCACCATTTCCCGACCAAGGCCGAGCTGGTCCAAGTGCTGATCGCGCGCTACCGCGCCGAGGCGCGCGAGGGCCTGGCCGCGCTTGCGCGCAACGTGCCCGATCCGCTCGCCCAGCTGCAGAGCTACGTGGGCTACTGGGAGCGCTGCATCGCCGATGCGAGCGCGCCGATCTGCGTGTGCGCGCTGCTGGCCAGTGAGCTGCCGCTGTTGCCCGAGCCAGTGGCCGAGGAAGTCAAAGGCCATTTCCGCGATCTGTCCGCGTGGCTGGCCGCGGTGTTCGAGCGCGGCGCGCAGCAGGGCAGCTTCCAGTTGCTCCATCCACCGCGCGTCGAAGCCGAGGCCTTCATGGCCACCGTCCACGGCGCGATGCTTTCCGCGCGCGCTTACGGCGAACCGGAAATCTTCGGCCTGATCCTGCAACGCGTCCTGGCGCGCTTTACGACCGCCGGGTAATCCCATCGCACTTCGACATCCCTGGCGGCCGCATGGCCCGCCAGCGGCCTTTTGCACCCTGAAAAAAAGTGAGGCTCACATGCACACCGATACCGCCCCTGGTTCCAGCCGCGATCCGCAGCGCTGGCTGACGCGTTACTACGCCCTGCGTGCCGCGTTCTCCTTTGCCTGGGTCGCCGCGGCCTTTCTGCTGGCGCCGCGCGCACCGGCGATCGCCAGCGTCCTGCTGATCGTCTACCCGGCCTGGGATGCCTTCGCCAACGGGCTCGATGCGCAGCGCAGCGGCGGACTGCGGCGCAACCGCGCGCAGGCGATCAATGGCGCGGTCAGTGTCGCCACGACGATCGCGGTGCTGATCGCCCTGTCGCGCAGCATGCACGGCGTGCTCGCGGTCTATGGCGCGTGGGCGATCCTGGCCGGCCTGCTGCAGTTTGGCGCCGCCGTGCAGCGGCGCAGGTTCGGCGCGCAGTGGGCGATGATGCTGAGCGGCGGACAGTCCGCGCTGGCGGGCGGTTTCTTCATCTTCCAGTCGCTGCAGCCGACGATGCCATCGATCGCCAACGTGGCCGGTTACGCCATGGTGGGCGCGGTCTACTTCCTGATTTCTGCGCTGTGGCTGGCGGTCAAGGGCCTGCGCACGCAACGCGCGTTGGGTTGAAGGACTCAATGCTTTGACGCGTTGGCGTGCAGCACACATCGGCGGCGCAGTTCCGCGATGCAGTGCGCCTGCTTGCGCCCTGACATCGCGGCGCCTTCAGACCTCTTCGATGCTGCGCGCGCCTGGTTCGGACAGGCTCAGTTCGCGCAGGTCCAGCTCCTCCTGAAGAATCTGGAAGGCGTCTTCGGGCAGGTCGCCGCGCGTATGCAGGGCGTTGAGCTCGCGGCGTTCGGCCTGGACCAGGGCGCGCTTGGCCTCGATCTCGCCGGGCGCGGGCTTGCTGCGATACCAGTCGCGCACGCGCTGCAGGGTTTCCGGATGCGCATGGTCGGCAAGCAGGCGATCAAGCTCGTCGCGGCCGGCGGCTTCGATCTGTTCGCGCGCACCGTCGATGGCTTTGGCGGTGGTGGTATCGCTGGGCAGGCGCAGCCAGCGGATCAGCACGCCCAGGGTCGCGCCCTGCAGCACGACGGTGCCAAGCACGACGGTGAGCGCGCACAGCACGATCAGGTCGCGCCCCGGGAAGTCAGCCGGTAGCGACAGCGCCGTGGCCAGGGTCAGCACGCCGCGCATGCCCGACCACGCCACCACCAGCCGCATCCGCGTCTTGCCGTGCACCTCGGGCGCATGGCCGGGCATCAGCAGCCGCAACAGCAGCGGATAGAGCATCACCCACACGATCCTGACCAGCACCACCGCGGCCAGCACCGTGACGGCAAAACCCAGCGCCTTCCACAGCTGCGGCCCGGGCAGGTTGGTGACGATGTCGCGCGCCTGCAGGCCGATCATCAGGAAGGCGATCACGTTGAGCACGAACACCGCCGAATCCCAGATCGAATACGCATGGATGCGGTCGCGCACGTGCTGGCGCTGCGGTGCCGAGCGTGCCAGCAGCATCGCGTAGGCCACCACCGCCAGCACCGGCGAAACATGCGCGCGTTCGGCCGCCATCCAGACCAGGAACGTGCCGGTGAACTCGAAGATCACCGCGCTCTGGCTGCCCGACCACAGCGCGCCGGCACGCGCATAGACCCAGCCCACCGCCAGTCCCAGCAGCACGCCGCCGGGCACTTCCAGCAACAGCAGGCTGCCGGACAGCAGGGGATGATCCTCACCGCCGGCCGCGGCCACTGCCGCGCCGAACAGCACCAGCGCGATGGCATCGTTGAACAGGCTCTCGCCCTGCAGGATCACCATGGTCCGCCGCGGCAGGTCCAGCCGGCTCAGGACCGCCTGCGCCGCCGCGGCATCAGGCGGTGCGACCACCGCCCCCAGCGCGATGGCCGCGGCGATCGGCAGCCCGCCCATCGTGACCCCCAGCCAGGCCACCGCGGCGGTGGTCAGCAGCACCGCGAACACCGCCAGCGCCAGCAGCGGCAGCCAGTTGTGCTTGAGTTCGTAGGGCGAGGTGTCGAACGCGGCCGACAGCAGCGCCGGCGCGATGAACAAGGCCATGGCCAGCTTGGGATCGATGCCCACCTGCGGCACCCACGGCAGCACCGCCGCGGCAGTGCCGGCGACGGCGACGACGGTGGGATAGGGCAGGCCGATGCGTCGCGCTAGCTGCGAGAGCAGCGCGGCGGCCAGCAGCAGCACGACCAGGGTCTCGAACAGCGCCAAGCGAGGCTTCCGATGGAGGGCAGGGGCGCCCCACCCTACGCAGCGCGCGCTCAGTGGCGCGTGAGGCTTAAGGCCCGGCGTCGATCGCCTCGCGCACCACGTCCAGCAGCGCCTCGCCATCGTCCTGGCGGTATTCCCAGTACATAACCCCGCCCAGGCCGTGTTCGCGTACGAAGCGCACCTTGGCCTGCAGCGCCTGCGGATCGTCGTAGCTGATCATCTGGCGGGTGGTCGGATTCCACAGCCACGCCGACTGCGCATCGGCATCCCAGTAGCGGGTGAAGCCATGCTGCAGCAGCCCGCCTTGCACGATCTCGCCGTAGGAAATGAAGCCGCCATCGCTGTCGAAGCGCTGGTACAGGCCGTGCTGCGCGTCGGTGACATCGCCGAAGCGGCGCCCGTAGAACGCCATGCCGAGGTTGATCTTCTTGGCTGGCACGCCGGCATCGAGGAAGTACTGGGCCGCGGCGATACCGTTGCGTGCGTGGTCGGGGTCCAGCTTCGATGCCCCCAGCCCGGCGGCGTGGCCCGTGGTCGGGGTCAGGCTGCCGTGGAAGTCGTAGGTCATCAGGTTGATCCAGTCCAGCAGCGGCGCGATCCGCGGCAGGTCCAGGCCGGAGGCGAAGCGGCCTTCGGCGGCGGCGATGCTCAGCAGGTACTGCCGATGGCTCGTGGTGCCTTCGGCGTCCAGCGCGGTGCGCAGTTGGCTGAGCAGTGCAGTGAAGTTGGCCTTGTCGTCCGGGCTGGCGCTGATGCCGGCGTCGTCCAGGGTCGGGTATTCCCAGTCGATGTCCAGGCCGTCCAGGTCATGCGCGCGCAGCAGCGCCATCGCGCTGTCGGTGAACGCGGTGCGTGCTTCAGGCGTGGCCGCGGCTTCGGAGAAATTGCCCGCGCTCCAGCCGCCGATGGACAGCACGATCTTCAGTTCCGGGTTGTCCTTGCGCAGCTTCACCAGGCCGTCGAGCGTGCGCGGGCCATCGGCGTCGGGCAGATAGACGCGGTGCTGCGGATTGACCACGGCAAAGGCGAAGTTGATGACGTCCAGCTTGCGCGCGCTGATCGGCGGCAGGCTGCTGCCGTTGGTGACGTAGCCGATCAGCTTCAAGGCCGGCGGCGGTGGCGGATCGGCCAGCGGTTGGCCCGCGCTCGCGCAGGCGCCCAGCGACAGCACCGCGGCGGACAGGATCAGGCGCAATACGTTCATCGGGCATCCTCGGGTTTGATGGGCAGCAGGGCGGCTTCGCTGGCGCAGTCGCGCGAGGTCACCGGATGCGGCTGGCGCTGGGCCTGCTGCAGTTCGAGCCGTGCGCCGGCCAGGTCATCGCGGAAGCCGGCATCGTCATGCAGGCGCGCGACCACGGCCGACGCCAGCACGCGGCCTTCGCTGACGTCGCTGTTCCAGTGCACGTTGCACACCAGCCGGCTCTCGCCATAGTTGCGCCCGCGCACGGCCAGCGCGTCGGCACGGGCCGGATCGAGTTCGCCCAGGATCAGCGCCCAGGCCCAGCCGATGGCGCTGTGGCCGGACGGATACGAACCGCTGCTGCGCAGGTGCTGGTCGTCTTCCGGCGTGCAGGTCGGCGCCTGGTTGGACAGGAATGGACGCGGCCGCTTGTAGGCGTCCTTGGCTGCGCGCGTGGCGGCGCTGACGTCGATCCGGCTGCGTTCGAGCAGGTGGTAAAGGTGCGGCGTGGCGGCCTGGGTGACGTCCAGCCCCAGCGCGCAGGCGAACTGGTTGGCGCCGACCGGAAAGCTCAGGTCCGCATCGGCATGGGCCTGGGCGAGGCGCGGGCTGTCGTGCAGGGCCAGCGCCTGCTGCATCACGGCCTGGTCCAGGGCGAAGGCAGCCGAGCCTGGCGCGGGCGGCGCCGGCAGCAGCTTCAGGCTGTCAGGCAAGGCGTCCTTGGCCAGATAGCCGACGGCCTTGGCTTGGCTGACCTCGGCGGTGGCCGTGGTGGGCGCGCGGGGGGCGGGAGTGGCGATACAGCCGGCGAGGGCCAGCAGCAGGCAGGACAGGGTCAGGCGACCAGCGACAACAGGCATGCGGCAACGAATGAGCGGGGGACGCGGTCAGTCTAGCCGCTGCGGTTTGTCATCCGGTTCGAGGATGGACGCCGGGCGCGTGGGGAAGGGCAGGACCACGCCGGGCGTCGCCGCGGGCCGGTCCCACAGTACCGGCACCTCGCGCGGCGAGGGCGGTTCGAGCGTGTCGGCCTCGTCGTCGAAGGCCGGCGCGGCCTGTTCTTCCTCCAGCTCCCAGCTGTAGCGCTTGCGCGGCAGTAGCGGATCGCTGCGCCGGAACCACCATGCCGCGATCAGTCCGGCGACTGCGCCGCCCAGGTGCGCCTGCCACGACACGCCGGGCTCGCGCGGCAGCACCGTCAGCAGCATGCCGCCGTAGAACAGGAAGGCGATGAAGCCGGTGGCGATCGCAGCGCGATCCCGCCGCAGCACGCCCAGCCCGATCACCAGGAACATCAAGCCGTGGCCGAGGCCGCTCGCCCCCAGATGGCGTGTGCCCACGTCGCCCAGCCACCACGCGCCCAGGCCCGAGCCGATCCACAGCACCGGCAACGCGCGCACGGTCGCCTTCGGATAGACGCTGCCGGCCAGCGTGCCCAGCATCAGCAAGGCGATGGCATTGGAGGCGATGTGCTCGATCGAGCCATGCAGCAGCGGCGCGGTGAGGATGCCGACCAGGCCTTCGGCCGCATGCGGTGCAATCGCGAAGGGGCGCCAGTCGAAACTGCCCTGCGCCGAGTACGCCAGCACCAGCAGCAGGATGAAGCCCAGCGACAGGTTGAACGCGCGCAGCAGCCGGCGTCGATCCGCCTGGCCTTGCGCGGTGGCATCGAAACGCGGGTCGTCGGGATGATGGGCGTCCATGCACGCTTCGATGGCGCCACCGTGGGGCAAAAACAAGCGCGCCGCGACGTTCCGTGTGTGGAACGCCGCGGCGCGCGGTCACTCAGCTTGAAACACGATCAGGCGTGCGTTTCCGGCTTCGGCGGGCGGGCCAGGCTCAGCCACACGGTGATGGCCAGGATGCCGAACACCACGCCCAGCGAGACCAGCACCGGGATCTTGATGAAGTCGATCACCAGCATCTTGGTACCGATGTAGACCAGGATCACCGCCAGGCCGTAGGGCAGCAGGTGGAAGCGGTCGGCCATGCCGGCCAGCAGGAAGAACATCGCGCGCAGGCCCAGCACCGCGAACACGTTCGAGGTCAGCACGACGAACGGGTCGGTGGTGATGGCGAAGATCGCCGGGATCGAGTCGACCGCGAAGATCACGTCGGTCACCGCGATCAGGATCAGCACCATGAACATCGGCGTGTACCAGCGCTTGCCGTCGCGCTTGACCGACAGCGCATTGCCTTCATAGCCGTCGGTCAGGCGCAGGTGCTTGCGCATGAACTTCAGCGCCGGATTGGATTCAAGGTCGGGCTCGGCGCCGGCCGAGAACCACATCTTGATGCCGGTGAACAGCAGGAACGCGCCGAACACGTACAGCAGCCAATGGAACTGGGTCAGCAGCGCTGCACCGGCGAAGATCATGATGGCGCGCAGGAAGATCGCGCCCAGCACGCCGATCACCAGCACGCGCTGGCGCTGTTCCTCGGGCACGGCGAAATAGGTCATCACCATCAGGAAGACGAAGATGTTGTCCACCGCCAGCGACTTCTCGACCAGGTAACCGGTCAGGAATTCCAGGCCGATGCGGTTGGCGCTGGCGATGTCCATCGTCTCGCGCAGGTACCACCACAGGCCGCCGTTGAAGGCCAGCGCCAGGGCAACCCAGCCGATCGACCACCACACCGCTTCCTTGAAGGTGACCTTGTGCGGGCCGCCGTGGCGCATCAACACCAGGTCGGCCAGCAGGGCGGCGATCACCACCACCACGAATCCACCCCACAACCAGGGGTTTGCAATTGTCTGCATCACGTTTCTCCACGCATAAGCCAAAGGACGGGAGCGACGGAGTCCAGTCTGCGCGGAAGGAATCTTCTTGGGGGAGATCCGGGGCACATACCTTCGCCGTTGCGGCGAAGGTCTCGCTCACAGCCGGCTGATGGATTCAGGCCGGTTGCCGCTGGACCGGGGCACAAGGCCCGTAGTGACGATCACAGCGCGTGGGAGCTACTCCCCTTCTGTGGGGGATTGTCGCGGCCGCAGCCGCGCTGGGTCAATGGAAAAGCCGGGCCAGGGGTTCAGAAACTCCCTGGAGTGACGGCATTGTCACTCCGCGGCGTCCTGCGACCAGCGCATGGACGCGCCGCCGGCGGTGCGCGGTCCCGGCCGGTCGTAGTAACCACCGTAGCCGCCGTACCCGTACGGGCCATAGCCGGGGCCATCGCTCTTGCTGACATGGATGTCCATGCTCATGACACTGGTGCGACCGGAGTCGCTGGTGAAGGCCTTGCTGATGTTGATGTCGGCCGCGTTGTAGGTGCTGCTGCCGTAGCCCTTGGAGTAGCCCATGCCGGTGGTGAAGCTGCCATGGAGGTGGGCCTTGCCGTCGTCCAGCTCCGAGCGCGGCGTGCTGGTGTCCTTCACCACCGGACCGCTGTGGTCACCGTAATAGGTGCCGGGCGGATCGCCGGAGGTGGTGGTGTTGTCCTTGAGCTTCAGGTCCAGCGGGCTGGTCTGGGCGAGTGCGGTGAGCGGGGTGGCCAGCAGCAACAGGGACAGGACGGTGGCGGCGTTCATGCGGGACGACCTTCGAAAGAGCGCAGCGGCTGCGCGTGGCGTGCCGGCGGGCGGCATCGCCCCAAGACACAGCGCCAAGCTACCAGCCGCGCGTTAAACCCACGCTGGCCGGGACGATGCCAGGGCATGACGGTCGCGTCATGCCCCGCCACGGCGGCGGTCTCAACGCGCGCCGGTAACCAGGCCGTCGGTTTCGATCTGGCTGACCAGCACGTCCAGCAGCATCAGTCCCTGGGCCGGATCGCGCGCATCGAAGGGCACCACCGGCAGCGCGTGACCGGCCCGGGCCAGCGTGGCCAGGGTCGCGGCCATGTCCCAGTCCGGATGCAGGTCCACCCGCGAGATCCCCAGCACCGCCGGCAGCGCCGCGGCCGGTCCGGCGAGCAGCGTCATGCAGATGGCAAGCTGGGCTTCGGCTTCGACGGCCGCCGCATCGACCAGGGCGATCAGGCCATCGACGCCTTCCAGCGCCGTGGCATCCGGGACGCTGGCCAGGCAGCGCACGTGCAGGCGATCGCCGCCGGCCAGCACGACTTCGGCCGTGTTGGCATCCAGCGCCGCGCCACCGGCCTGGCCGCACAAGCCGTCCAGCAGCGCCTGCTTGCCGCTGCCGCGTTCACCGACCACCACGATCCGGGTCTCAGTCATCGCCACGCCTCCGGCCACCGCCGCGCATGCCGCGCCACAGGCGGGCCAGGCGCGAACGCGGGCGGGCCTCAGCCGGTGCAGGCAATGGCGTCTCGATGGCTTCGACCGTGGCATAGCCGCTCAGGTAGGCGGCGTTGAAGAAGGCGCAGGCCGCGCCCGCATCGATCTCCAGCAGCGCGGCCGCGGCGGTGGCTGTGCAGGCCTGCTTGAGCAGCAGCGTGCACAGGCGGAAGTCGTCGTGCCGATGCGCCAGCACGCGGAAGTCCGGCCACTGGGTCATGCGCAGCGCGGTGGCCTCGGTCAGCGGCGCGATCGGCGTGGGCACCATGCGCATGCGCAGCGCGGTCTGCCACAGCAGTGGCGTCAGCGGCAGGCGCGGTGCATCGCCGCCGGGCGCGGCAGTGTCACCGACGCGCAGGACCAGACGTTCGAACCCCGGCCCCAGCAGTCCAGGCAGGTTGTCGGCCGCCGCGCGCGCGCTATGCAGCGGCTGCGCGGTGGACTGGGCGAAATCCAGCCGCAGCACGTCCACGCCATCGAGTGAGAGCACGGCCTGGCCCTCGTGCGCGGCCAGCAAAGCACGCAACTGGTCGGCGAACGGCGGCCGCGTGCGCAGCGAAGCCGCCGGCATCGCTTCGGCCGCATGCGGCGCGTACAGCGCCTGCAGCGCCTGCCGGATCGCGTCCTCGCTCAGTGGCGCCGGGCCTTGGGTCGGATCGGACAGGCGCCCGCCGAGCGCCATCAGCCACACCGGGCGCGCAGGCTTGGCTTGCCGCAAGCGTTGGCCGGAGGCACGCAAGGCCGGCGTGTCCTGCACGATCAGCAGGTCGCAGGCCTCCACCTCGTAACCCATGGACAGGCCTTCGGCCGGCAAGGCGGCAATGCGCTGCAGACGACGCATCAGCGCCACTTCGGTCTGGACATCAGACCCCATGATCGAAACCCGGATCACACACACCCCTCTCACGCCCCGCGTCCCTGCGCCGCGCGGGGCAGGGGACGTCTCAACCTGCAGCCTACCGCGCACACCATGACAGGCGACAGGGGCAACACGCAGGAGCGTGAAGTCACACGCGCTTCGCGCCGCGTTGCGTCAGGCGGGACGCGCCTGCGTGCCGACCGGCAGGGTGACGTTGGTGATCGAAGGATCGTCCGGATCGGGCTTCAGGGTGAAGCCCAGCTGTTGGCACATGGCCAGCATGGTGCGGTTCTCGCGCAGCACTTGGCCTTCGACCATGCGCAGGCCCTGCCAGTGCGCGTACTCGATCATGATCCGCATCAGCTGCCAGCCCAACCCCGCGCCCTTGAGGTCGGAGCGGATCAGGATGCCGTACTCGCCGCGGTCGTAATCGGCATCGGCCAGCAGCCGGACCGCGCCGAGCATCTCACCGCTGTTCGGTTCGATCGCCACCAGGGCGATCGAGCGCGCGTAATCCAGCTGGGTCAGGCGCGCGATGAACTCGTGGCTGAAATGCTTGACCGACTGGAAGAAGCGCAGCCGCAGGTCCTCGTCGGTGACGCGCGCGAAGAACGCACGGAACAGCGCATCGTCCTCCGGCCGCACCGGCCGCACGAATGCGCTGCTGCCATCGCCCAGCGCGATCCGGCGCTCCCATTCCTTCGGGTAGGGAAAGATCGACAGGCGCGGATGGCCGCGTCCCTTGTGCAGCTGGCGCGAGCGGGCCACGGCGATGCGCGCGTCCACTGCCACCACGCCATCGCGGTCGGCCAGCAGCGGGTTGATGTCCAGCTCGCGGATCTCCGGGATGTCGGCGGCCAGCTGCGCCAGCTTGACCAGCACCAGCGCCACCGCGCGCTCGTCAGCCGCGGGCACGTCGCGATAGGCCTTGAGGATGCGCGAGACGCGGGTGCGGCCGATCAGCTCATGGGCCAGGCGCAGGTCCAGCGGCGGCAAGGCGAGCGCGACATCGTCGATGACTTCGACCGCGGTGCCGCCGCGGCCAAACACGATCACCGGGCCGAACACCGCATCGTCGGCGATGCCGGCGATCAGCTCACGCGACTTGGGCCGCAGCACCGTCGGCTGCACCACCACGCCATCGATGCGTGCATCCGGACGCAAGCGGCGCGCGCGTTCGATCAGGGCCGAAGTGGCTGCGTGCACGGCCTCGGCCGAGACCAGGTTCAGGCGCACGCCATCGACATCGGATTTGTGGGTGATGTCGGCCGAGAGCACTTTCACCGCCACCGGCAGGCCTTCGTCCAGCAGCGGCTGGGCCAGCTTGACCGCCGCATCGGCATCGGCCGCCGCCCAGATGCGTGCGGTCGGAATGCCATAGGCGCGCAGCACATTCGTCGCCGCAATCGGATCCAGCCACTGGCGGCCGTCGGCCAATGCGGCTTCGACGATCGCACGCGCGGCGGCGGTGTCGACGACGAAATCTTCCGGCAGGCTGGGCGGCGTTTCCATCAGCGCCGCCTGCGCCTCGCGGTAGCGCACCAGATGCATGAAGCCGGCGATCGCATCGGACTCGGTCGCGTAGTTGGGGATGTGCGCGGCGTTGAGCGCCGACAGTGCGGCCTCGCCGCCGCCCAGCCAGACCGCGAACACCGGTTTGGCGCGGCTGTGGCGGGACCGCTCGCCGACGCTGCGGGTCAAGGCGCGCGCTGCATCGGCCGAGGAGGTGAAGGCGGTGGGCACGTTGACCACCAACACCGCGTCGTTCTCGGCATCGGCCAGCAGCGCCTCGATCGCTGCGGCGTAGCGCTCGCCGTCGGCGTCGACCACGATGTCCACCGGGTTGTCGCGCGACCAGTCGGGCAGGGCGCGGTCGAGCCGGTCCACGGTCGCGCCGGAAAGGTTGGCCAACGTGCCACCGAGTGTGCCGAGCTGGTCGCGTGCGAGCTGGCCCACGCCGCCACCGTTGGACAGGATCGCCAGCCGCCGGCCGGGGAAGGTGCCCAGCCGGCCCAGCGTCTGCGCGGCGGCGAACAGCTCGTCCAGCGCGCCGACGCGCAGCAGCCCGGCGCGGCGGAAGGCCGCGTCGTAGACCGCATCGGGGCGCGCCAGGGTCTGGGTGTGGGTGGCGCCGCCGGCGCTGCGACCGCGGCCGGACTTCACCACCACCACGGGCTTGGCGCGCGCGGCGGCGCGCGCGGCCGACATGAACTTGCGCGCGTCCTGGATCGACTCGACATAGAGCAGGATCGCGCGGGTGCGGTAGTCGGTCGCGAAGTGGTCGAGCAGGTCGCTGAAATCCACGTCCAGCGCATCGCCCAGCGAGACCACCGCCGAGAACCCGACCTGGTGCTGCACGCCCCATTCCACCAGCGCCGCGGCGATGGCCGAGGACTCGGAGATCAGTGCGAGATCGCCCGGCAGCGGCGTGTGCGCGGCGATGCTGGCATTGAGCTTGGCGTGCGGGGCGATCACGCCCAGGCAGTGCGGGCCGAGAATACGCAGGCCGTGCACGCGCGCGGCCCGTTCGGTGGCTTCGGCCAGCGAGCCGGGCCCTTCGCCCAGGCCGGCGGTGAGGATGATCGCTGCGGCCACGCCGCGCTGCGCGGCGGTGGCCACCACCTGCGGCACGATCGGCGCCGGCGCGGTGACGATCACCAGGTCCGGCACGTAATCCAGGTCGGCCAGCTCGCGCACCGTGGCCATGCCATCGATCTGCCCGTAGCGCGCATTGACCCAGGCGATCTTGCCCGGGAAGCCCGCCGCCCGCAGGTTGCGCACCACCGCCCGCCCCGCCGAACGCTCGCGCGGACTGCCGCCGATGATGGCGATCGACTGCGGGGCGAACACGGACTTGAGGCGATAGGTGCTCATGCGATGCGTACGACATGCCAACGTGGCGTCGCCCGACACGTTACACGGCCCGACGCGTGCACCGCATGACGCGCTGCATGAAGGCGGCCGCATTCCCGGAAGCAACAGGTCAAGCGCTTTTGCCTTTGCCTCAGCTTTTGCTCGCGCTCTTGCTTACAACCTCCATGAGGCACGGCGAAGGGACGAGGAAAGACCCGCAGGGCACCGTGCATGGATGCACGGTGTTTTTGGAAGGGACAAGGATGTCCCTTCCAAAAATCCCTCACCCCGCAGCGGACCCTCGCGAAGCGAGGGCGCGCCGCCTGGAGGCGTGTTCTTTGCCTATCTTTCTTGCACGAGCAAGAAAGTAGGTCGGGCGGCGAAGCCGCACGAAAGCTTTCGCTTCGAAAGCACCCAAGAACAAGCCAGTGCTACAACAACGTCCCCGACAAAATCGCCAACGCAATACTGAAATAAATCACCAACCCCGTGACATCCACCAGCGTCGCCACGAACGGCGCCGACGCACTGGCCGGATCGAACCGCAACCGCTGCAGCAGGAACGGCAGCAGCGACCCAGACAGCGAACCGAAGGTCACGATCCCGACCAGCGCCGCGCCCACGGTCAGCGCCACCAGCATCCAGTGCGGGCCGTAGTCGTAGATGCCCGCGGTCTGCCACACCGCCACGCGCACGATCGCGATCACGCCCAGGATCGCGCCCAGCAGCATGCCGGTCGGCAGCTCGCGCAGCCCCACCCGCCACCAATCGCGCAAAGTGAGTTCGCGCAGGGCCAGCGAGCGGATCAGCAGCGACGTCGCCTGCGAACCGGAGTTGCCGCCCGAGCTCATGATCAGCGGGATGAACAAGGTCAGCACCAGCGCCTTGTCCAGCTCGCCCTCGAAGTGCTGCATGGCCGAGGCGGTCAGCATCTCGCCGACGAACAGCGCGCACAGCCAGCCGGCGCGCTTGCGGATCATCTGCCAGAAGCCGATCTGCATGTACGGCGCGTCCAGTGCTTCCATGCCGCCGAACTTGTGCGCGTCCTCGGTGCCCTCGGCCATCATCGTGTCGATGATGTCGTCCACGGTGACGATGCCGAGCATCCGCTGCTGCTCGTCGACCACCGCGATCGAAAGCAGGTCGTGGCGGCGGATCAGGCGCGCGACCTCCTGCTGGTCAGTCAGTGGCGACACGGTCACCGGCGGATTGACCTGGGCCACGGTGAGCACGTTGTCGCCGGCCTGGCCGGTGATCAGCCGGCGCAGGGTGACCACCTGCTGCAGCACGTCGCTGCCGGGGCGCAGTACGTGGATGGCGTAGACGGTTTCGCGCTTGCGCTCGACTTCACGCACATGGTCCAGCACCTGGGCCACGCTCCAGTCGGCGGGCACGGCGACGTACTCGGTGGTCATCAGGCTGCCGGCGGTGCGCGGGCGATAGCGCATGAGCTTCTGCACCGCGTGCGCACTGGCCGGCGCCAGCGCCGCCAGGTCGGAGAGCACGATGGCCTGGGCCTGCGGTTCCAAGGCCTGGACCAGGTCGGCGGCGCGATCGTCGGCCATGCCTTCCAGTAGCGCTGCCTGGCGCGCGGGCGCCAGCGCCTGCAGCAGCTGCGGCGCGCGCTGCAGCTCCGGCTGCTCCAGGACGTTGATGGCACGGTCGTCGGCCAGGCCGGTGAATGCCGCGCCCGCCACGGCCGGCTTGAGCCGGTTGAGCCGCTCGACCACGTCTGCGGTGTTGAGGGAACGGAAGGCTTGCAAGTGCAGTGCCGCTTGGTCGGCAGCCTTGAAGGAGAAACGCGTCAGGTTCATCTGGAACGGCCTGTTGGGGCCTGCCGCAACGGCAGCCCCGCCGAACCAGCGAAGGCTCAGCGCACGGCCACCGTTGACGGCAGGCGAGATCGACTGGAAGGGTCGCTGGGCATGGAAGGAAAGTCCTGCGGTGAGAGGCCGACGCGTGAGCTGGCCGCGCGTCAGGTGCGCGCATTTTCTGCCCGCATCTGAAGACCGTCAATCAAGTTTTGGCGTCACGCACGCGTCGCGATGCGCGCAGTTCAGGCCACTCGCAGCGAAGGCAGATACGGCGGGGTGTCGGGGTAACGTCCTTGCGCCAGGTCGGCCTGCAGCGCCCGCCACCAGCCCGCGTCGAACAGCTGCCCGTGCACCGCCTGCACCGTCTTGGCCAGCGCTTGCGGCAGGCCCATGAATTGGGCGAAGCGCTCGGGGAAGACATCGCCCGGTGCGACATGGAACCAGGGCTCGGCCGACATCTGGTCCTCCTCGTTCTGCGCCTTTGGCCAGTCGCGAAAAGCGCAGTCGGTGATCAGCCGCACTTCGTCGTAGTCGTAGAACACCACGCGCCCATGCCGCGACACGCCGAAGTTCTTCAGCAGCATGTCGCCGGGGAAGATGTTGTTGCGCGCCATGTCGACGATGGCCTGGCCGTATTCCAGCGCGGCGGCGCGCGCGGCCTCGGCCGGCTGCTCGCGCAGGTAGAGATTGAGCGGGCGCAATCGACGCTGCACGTAGCACAGCGCGATGATCACATCGTCGCCTTCGAACACCAGGCTGTTGGCGCAGGTGCTGCGCAGTTCCTCCAGTAATCCCGGCGCGAACCGTGCCAGTGGAAACCGCAGCGAGCGATACGGCTGTGCGTCCAGCAGGCGGCCGACGCGGTCGCGGTTGAACACCAGCGCATAGCGCTCCAGCACGTCCTGGCGGGTCACCTGCTTGCTCTCGGCAAAGCGATCGCGGATCAGCTTGAACACCAGCGGATAGCTGGGCAGGGTGAACACCGCCATGACCATGCCGGGCGTGCCGTCGGCCTGGGTCAGCTGCTCGTTGGGCCGCTCGTTGAAGTGGCTGTAGAAGGTGCGGAAGCGCTCGGTCTTGCCCTGCTTGGCGCGGCCCAGCACGGTGTAGAGCTCATCGATCGGCTTGTGCGGCAGCAGCGTGCGCAGGAACACCACCGCATCGCCCACCGTCGGCAGGTCGGCCTGGAAATAGCTGCGCGAGATACCGAACAGCTGGGCCACATCCGCGCGCCGGGTCAGCACCGCGTCCACGCGCAGGCCGGCTTCGTCATGGATCAGCGCGATCACGCACGGCGAGAAGCGCGATTCGCCCAGCACGCGGCCGACCAGGTACGCGCGGCGTTCGCGATAGAACACCGTGTCCAGCAGCTCGATCGCCCGCACCGGGTCCTGGCCCCAGTGGGCAAGATCGTCCTGCAGGCGCACCGCCACGGCCGCCGCGCAGCGGGTGCGATGCGCGTAGGGCACGTCGAAGGCGTAGTTGCCCAGCACGCGCTCGAAGGTCTCGGTCGGCTGTTTCAGCGAGACCGCATAGCTGTGGCGCGCGACGGGATGGGTGATGGCATCGGTGGGCGCGATATCCAGCGCGACGAATTCGACCTGCGCATCCACGCCGTGGGTCTTGAAGAAGCGCCGGCTCAGCGTGTTGTAGAAGGTCTTGTAGAGCTCGCGGTCGATCTGCGCGTCGATCAGCTTGGCGTAGCGGTCACGGATGGCCTGCCACAGCGTGCGGTCGAAGGCGCGCTGTCCGAGGACGGCCTGCAGCCGCAGGCGGCACTCGTCCACGCAGGCGTCGTACAGGGCGATGCGCTCGACCGCATCGGCGCGGGCGGCGGGCCAGTCGCGCTGTTCGAAGCGGCGTCGCGCGCGCTGGGTGATCGCCGCGAACTGGGCGTGGTAGTCGGCGAAGGCCTCGCCGATCAGCGAGGCAAAGGCGGCAGCGTCATCCATGCAGGGATGGCCACCGGGGCCGGGGTTATTCCTGGTCTTCCGGCGGCGGGATCAGGCCGTCCGGGTCGACCGACAGGCGCCCGGCCATCAGCACGGCTTGGGTGCGGTTGGTGACGCCCAGCTTGCGCAGGATCGCGGTGACGTGGGCCTTGATGGTGGCTTCGGACACGCCCAGGTCGTAGGCGATCTGCTTGTTGAGGCGGCCGGCGCCGAGCATCTGCAGCACGCGGAACTGCTGCGGCGTCAAATCGCGCAGGCGCTGGGCGACCTCGTGCTCGTCACGGCCGATGGCCGGGGCGTTGTGGGCTTCTTCCGGCGCCCAGCGCTCGCCATCGAGCACCGAGCCGATGGCCTCGCCGATGGTGTCCGAATCGACCGACTTCGGAATGAAGCCCATCGCGCCGTGGTCCAGGGCACGACGCATCACCGCCGGCTCCTCGCGCGCGGACACCACGATCACCGGCAGCTGCGGATGCAGGGCGCGCAGGTGCACCAGCGCGTTGAAGCCGTGCGCGCCGGGCATGTTGAGGTCCAGCAGCAGCAGGTCCGCATCCGGATTGGCCTCGACCAGCGTGTACAGCGCATCGACGCTGTCGGCCTCATGCAGGTTCACCCCCGGCAGCACCCGCTGCACGGCGCCGCGCAGGGCCTCACGGAACAAGGGGTGATCGTCAGCGATGAGCAGTGTGGTCATGGATGCGGGGGCCGTGGGAGTGGGGTCGTGCGCAGGATCGCCATCGCGGTCATGCGACGACGATTCCAGGCTGGCACGGTTGGCATAGTGCCAGACCACGCGATCGGCTTTCGACGATTCGCTGCTCACAGCCGCATCACTCCCTTATTTGACCTTGCGCTCGGACACCAGCGAGTCCACCACGGACGGATCGGCCAGGGTCGAGGTGTCGCCCAGCTGGTCCGGGGCGTTCTCGGCGATCTTGCGCAGGATGCGGCGCATGATCTTGCCCGAGCGGGTCTTGGGCAGGCCTGGCGCCCACTGCAGATGATCGGGCGAAGCAATCGGGCCGATCTCCTTGCGCACGTGGGCCACCAGCTCCTTGAGCAACTCGTCGCTCTGCGCCTCGCCGGCCACCAGGGTGACGTAGGCATAGATGCCCTGGCCCTTGATGTCGTGCGGGAAGCCGACCACCGCCGCCTCGGCCACCTTGGGGTGCGAGACCAGCGCGCTTTCCACCTCGGCCGTGCCGATGCGATGGCCCGAGACGTTGATGACGTCATCGACGCGCCCGGTGATCCAGTAGTAGCCATCGGCATCGCGGCGGCAGCCGTCGCCGGTGAAGTAGCTGCCCGGATAGGTGCGGAAGTAGGTGTCGATGAAGCGCTGATGGTCGCCGTAGACGGTGCGCATCTGGCCCGGCCAGGAATCGGTGATGACCAGGTTGCCCTCGGCCTCGCCTTCCAGGATCGCGCCATTGGCATCGACCACCGCCGGCTGCACGCCGAAGAACGGCACCGTGGCCGAGCCCGGCTTGAGCGCGGTCGCGCCGGGGATCGGCGTGATCAGGTGGCCGCCGGTTTCGGTCTGCCACCAGGTGTCCACGATCGGGCAGCGGCTGTCGCCGATGACCTCGTAATACCAGCGCCAGGCTTCGGGGTTGATCGGCTCGCCGACCGTGCCCAGCAGGCGCAGCGACTTGCGCGAGGTCTTCTTCACCGGGGCGTCGCCATCGCGCATGAGCGCGCGGATCGCGGTGGGCGCGGTGTAGAACAGGGTGACCTGATGCTTGTCGACCACTTCCCAGAAGCGCGAGTTGGACGGGTAGTTGGGCACGCCTTCGAAAATCAGCGAGGTCGCGCCGTTGGCCAGCGGCCCGTACACGATGTAGCTGTGGCCGGTGACCCAGCCCACGTCGGCCGTGCACCAGTAGATGTCGTCTTCCTTCAGGTCGAACACCACCTCGTGCGTATACGCCGACCACAGCAGGTAGCCGGCGGTGGTGTGCAGCACGCCCTTGGGCTTACCGGTCGAACCGGAGGTGTAGAGGATGAAGAGCGGGTCTTCCGCATTCATGCGCTCGGGTTCGCAAGTCGACGGCTGCGCATCGACCACGTCATGGAACCAGCGGTCTCGCGGGGCCTGCATGTCGACGGCGCCACCGGTGTGGCGCACCACCAGCACGGTCTCCACCGAGTTGGTGCCCGGCAGTTTGAGCGCCGCATCGACGTTGGCCTTGAGCGGGATCTTCTTGGAGCCGCGCAGGCCTTCGTCGGCGGTGATGATCAGCTTGCTGCCGCAGTCGCTGACGCGGTCGGCGATCGAGTTGGGCGCAAAGCCGCCGAACACCACCGAGTGCACCGCGCCGATGCGCGCGCAGGCCAGCATCGCCACGGCGGCGTCGGGGATCATCGGCAGGTAGATGGTGACGCGGTCGCCCTTGACCACGCCCAGGCTGCGCAGCGCGTTGGCCAGCTTGCACACGCGTTCGTGCAGTTCGCGATAGGTGACGCCGTAGCTCTTGCTGTCGGGGCTGTCAGGCTCGAACAGCAGCGCGATCTTGTCGCCGCGCTTGTCCAGCTGACGATCGAGACAGTTGACGCTGACGTTGAGCTCGCCATCGTCGAACCACCTGATGCGGAAATCATCCACATCGAAGCTTACGTCCTTGATCCGGGTCGGCGCCTTCATCCAGTCCAGTCGCTGCGCCGCCTGCTTCCAGAACGCCTCGGGCTGTTCGATGGAGGCCTTGTAATCGCGGGCGTAAGCGTCGGCGTCGACCAGTGCCTGCTTGGCGAAGGCGGGATCGACGGGGTACAGATCGGACATGGAACCTCCTCGTTGGAACGTATTGCGAAGTAGAGGACCGGCCAAAAAAACCGGCTGCGACGCGGGGACTTGAAGTTTGACCGATCCACTGTTTGCGCAACGCAACAACCCCGTTAGACCTTGGTCTTAAAGCATTCGCGTTTCGACCAAAGGTGAATGGTGAGCACTGTCACGCACGCCCAATCTGCGGCGGTCGCGCTTCGTAAGGGGGAGGCGCAACGCGTGCATATCAGGGACTTCTTGGGAGAGGGGAATGACCACACGCATTGCATCGTTGTCGCGTCGCCCACTGGCCGTTGCCATGGTCTTCGCATTGCTGGCGCCGGGTGCGGCACTGGCCGACACGAAGAAGGAAAAGGAACTCGAAGCACGCGTCGCGCAGCTCGAAGCGCAGGTGCAGGCGCTACTCAGCTCGCAGCAGCAACAGGCCACGCAGATCACCCAGACGCAGGGCCAAGTGACCCAGGCGCAGACGCAGCTGGATGAAGTGCGCACCACCGTGGCCAAGGTGCCGGCCGGCAAGCAGCCGATCCAGGCGCAGTCGGTGATGGCCAACTCGATGCCCAACACCACCTTCACCTTCGGTGGCTTCATCAAGATGGACGGCATGTACACCGAGACCTCGGATGGCCGCATCGCCGACGGGTCCTCGGGCCGCCTGTTCTACGTGCCCAGCGCAACGCCGGTGGGCGGCGCGGGCGCCGATGGGGGCGATGGCTACACCGACTTCCACGCGCAGTTCTCGCGCTTCAACTTCTCGGCCGACACCGTCACCGAGAACGGCGACAAGATCAAAGCCTTCATCGAGGCCGACATGTTCGGCGGCGGCAGCAACGCCTTCGCTGGCAACGAGACGGCGACCAACACCTACGCGCTGTCGCTGCGCCACGCGTACGTGAGCTGGAACCACTGGCTGGCAGGCCAGACCTGGTCCAACTTCATGAATGCCGATGTGCTGCCTGACTCGGTGGATTTCCTTGGCCCGGTCGACGGCATCGCCTTCGTGCGCCAGGCGCAGTTGCGCTACACCAACGGCGGCTTCTCGGTGTCGGCGGAAAACCCGCAGACCACGATGAGCGCCTACCAGACCGGCGTGCGTTCCAACTCCGGCGACAACGCGTTGCCGGACATCACCGCCAAATGGCAGACCAAGGGCGACTGGGGCATCTTCAGCGCTTCGATGCTGCTGCGGCAGTTCAAGTACCTGGACGAAGACGAGACCGGCGCGGCCTTCAGCGTGGCCGGCAAGTTCAACTTGGGCAAGACCGACGACATCCGCTACCAGGTCAACGGCGGCAAGGGCATCGGCCGCTACATGGCGCTCGGGCTTGCGCCGGATACGGTGCTCGACGCCACCGGCGGCCTGCATGCAGAGAACGCCTACGGCGGCTGGGTGGCGTGGCGCCACCTGTTCTCGCCCAAGCTGCGCACCAACCTGTACTACGCGCTGGCCGTGCTGGACAACGACACCGAGTACACCGGCTTCGGCGTGACCGAGCGCTCGGAGTCGTGGCACGCCAACCTGATCTATTCCCCGTTCCCCAAGCTCGATCTGGGCGCCGAGCTGACCTGGGGACGTCGTGAACTGGAAGACGACCGGTCCGGCGATCTCAAGCGTATCCAGACATCCGTGAAGTACAGCTTCTAACCCCGGAGACCACCATGGCCACCACCGCTTCCTCGCAGCCCGCCTCGGGCACGCTGACCTCCGGACACAAGCGCGTGATCCTCGCGTCCAGTCTGGGCACCGTGTTCGAGTGGTACGACTTCTTCCTGTACGGCTCACTGGCGGCGATCATCGCCAAGCAGTTCTTCGCGGGCGTCAACGAAACCACGGCCTTCATCTTTGCGCTGCTGGCCTTCGCCGCCGGCTTCTTCGTGCGGCCCTTCGGCGCGGCCTTCTTCGGCAGCCTGGGCGATCGCATCGGCCGCAAGTACACCTTCCTGGTGACGATCCTGATCATGGGCCTGTCCACCTTCCTGGTGGGCGTGCTGCCGGGCTACGCGCAGATCGGCGTGGCCGCCCCGGTGATCCTGATCCTGCTGCGCCTGTTGCAGGGCCTGGCGATGGGCGGCGAATACGGCGGCGCGGCGACCTACGTGGCCGAACACGCACCGGCCCACCGCCGCGGGTTCTACACCAGCTTCATCCAGTGCACGGCCACCATCGGCCTGTTCCTGTCGCTGCTGATCATCTTGGCGTGCCGCAGCACGCTCGGTAACGAGGCGTTCGAAGCCTGGGGCTGGCGCATTCCGTTCCTGGTGTCGATCGTGCTGCTGGGTGTGTCGGTGTGGATCCGCATGCAGCTGAGCGAATCGCCGCTGTTCCAGCAGATGAAGGCGGAAGGTAAAGGCTCCAAGACCCCGTTCCGCGACAGCCTCAAGGGCGGCAACTTCAAGCTGATGCTGATGGTGCTGCTGGGCGCCACCGCCGGCCAGGCCGTGGTGTGGTACGGCGGCCAGTTCTACGCGCTGTTCTTCCTGACCCAGGCGCTCAAGGTCGATGCCACCACCGGCGCGCTGCTGATCGCCGGCGCGCTGGCCCTGGCCACGCCGTTCTTCCTGTTCTTCGGCTGGCTGTCGGACAAGATCGGTCGCAAGGGCATCGTGCTGGGCGGCTGCCTGCTGGCGGCGCTGTGCTACATCCCGCTGTTCAAGGCGCTGACCCACTACGCCAACCCGGCGATCGAAGAAGCCCGCACCAGTTCCCCGGTGGTGATCAACGCCGATCCGGACACCTGCAGCTTCCAGTTCGACCCGGTCGGCAAGAAGACCTTCACCAGCTCGTGCGACATCGTCGCCACCGCGCTGACCAAGGCCGGCGTGCCGTACTCGGTCAAGGCGGCCCCGGCCGGCGGCGTGGCCACGGTCAACGTGGGCGATGCGCAGATCAGCTCGTATGAAGGCGGCGGCCTGTCCAAGGAAGAAGGCAAGGCCAAGGGCGATGCCTTCGTCAAGGAACTCAAGGGCGCCCTGACCACCGCCGGCTATCCGGAAAAGGCCGACCCGGCCCGCATCAACAAGCCGATGGTGATCGCGGTGCTGTTCGTCCTGGCGATCTTCGTGACCATGGTGTACGCGCCGATCGCGGCCTGGCTGGTCGAGCTGTTCCCGACCCGCATCCGCTACACCTCCATGTCGCTGCCGTACCACATCGGCAACGGCTGGTTCGGTGGCTTCCTGCCGACCATCTCCTTTGGTCTAGTCGCCGCCACGGGCAACATGTATTACGGTCTGTGGTATCCGATCGGCATCGCGGTGATGACGCTGATCCTGGGTGCGATCTTCCTGCGCGAGACCAAGGGCGTGGACATCACCCAGTAAGACATCCCTGGGAGGGGCGCCACGGGCCGGGGCGAAGTATGCCGGCCCACACCGACGCCGGCCCTCCGTGGGCCGGCGTCGCTGTTTCCGGGCTTGGGCGCTCGCATGCAGGGCCGGAAACGAAGCGCCGGTTATCATGGCGCCATGCCCACGCCCGCCTTCCCCACCGAATCGACCACCTTCCTGCTGGACGGCCCGGCCGGCGCACTTGAAGTGGCCGTCGACCTGCCCGACGCCGAGGTGCCTGCCGTCCCGGCCATCGCCGTGGTTTGCCACCCGCTGTCCACCGATGGCGGCAGCCTGCACAACAAGGTCGTGACTATGGCCGCACGCGCGGTGCGCGAGCTGGGCGTGGCCACGGTGCGCTTCAACTTCCGCAGCGTCGGCCAGTCGCAGGGCGACTTCGACAACGGCGTGGGCGAAGGGGACGACCTGGCCGCCGTGGTGGCCTGGGTGCGCAGCCAGCAACCGGAGGCGGTGCTGTGGCTGGTGGGTTTCAGCTTCGGCGCGTATGTCTCGCTCAAGGCCAGTGAGGCGTTGCAGCCGCAGGTGCTAGTGTCGATCGCGCCGCCGACCGGGCGCGGCTGGGATTTCGACGGCGTGCAGCCGCCGCCGCGCTGGCTGGTGGTGCAGGGCGAAAGCGACGAGATCGTCGATCCGCAAAGCGTCTTTGACTGGCTTGAATCGATCGACGTGCCGCACACGCTGGTGCGGATGCCCGACACCAGTCACTTCTTCCATCGCAAGCTGATCGACCTGCGCGGCGCCATCCAGCATGCGGTCAAGGGCTGGCTGCCGGCGGCCAGCGCGTGAGCGCGCCCGCGCAGGCCGAGCTGCTGCCCTCGCAGCGCTACGCCCAGGGCGTGGCCGAGGGCAAGTGGAGCGACGATCGCGCCCAGCACGCCGCGCTGGCAGAACTGGACCGCATCCACGCCGCGCTGTGCGATGACGATCAGGATGGGTTCCTGGATCGCCTGTCGGCGTTCTGGAAGAAGCCGCAGCCGGTCAAGGGCCTGTACTTCTGGGGCGGCGTGGGCCGCGGCAAGACCTTCCTGGTGGACCTGTTCTACGACGGCCTGCCGGTCAAGCAGAAGCGCCGCACGCACTTCCACCGCTTCATGCGCGACATCCACGAGCAGCTGCGCGAGCACGCCGGCCAGAGCGATCCGCTGGCGCGCATCGCCCAGGAGTGGAAGGACTCGCTGCGCGTGCTGGTGCTGGATGAGTTCTTCGTCACCGATATCGGCGATGCGATGCTGTTGGGCCGCCTGACCGAGCGCCTGTTCGCCCAGGGCGTGACCCTGGTGACGACCTCCAACACCGCGCCGGAAAACCTCTACAAGGACGGCCTGCAGCGCGACCGCTTCCTGCCGGCGATCGCCGCGCTGATGAAGCACTGCACCGTGCTGTATGCCGAAGGCGAGCAGGATTACCGCCTGCGCGCGCTGACCCGTTCGCCGGTGTATCGCACGCCGCTGGACGACGGTGCCGACGCCTGGCTGGCGCAGCGCTGGGAGGAACTGGCCGGCATCCCGGCGCAGGCCGGCCAGATCGAGATCGAAGGCCGCAGCATCGACCTGCGCGGTCGCGGCAAGGATATTGCCTGGTTCGACTTCGCCCAGCTTTGCGAAGGCCCGCGCTCGGCCAACGACTACATCGAACTGTCGCGCGAGTTCCACACGCTGCTGCTGGGCGGCATCCCGCGCTTCGACCGCACCAACGAAGACGCCGCACGCCGCTTGGTCAACCTGATCGACGAGGTCTATGACCGCCACGTCAAGTTCGTCTGCAGCGCCGATGCATCGCCGGTGGAGTTGTATACCGGCACGCGGTTGGCTGGCGCGTTCGAGCGTACGGCGTCGCGGTTGATCGAGATGCAGAGCGCGGAATACCTGGGGACGCCGCATCGCGGGTGACGCGGCGCAAAGTGCGGCTTGCTGTTGCTTCGGCGCTCTTGCTCTGGCTGTTCGCTTTACCTGACCGAGCCGTCAAAGCGCGCCGAGCACCGGAGCCTGATCAGGCCGCAGAGGCGCGGGTGTCTGAGCGAAGCGAGTTCCCGCGCCGTGCCTGAGCAGGGGAGGAGCGCAGGGGACCGATGCGCAGCATCGGCGTGCGTCCGGCGAGAAGCGGTTTTGCTTCCTTTTGCCGCGACAAAAGGAAGTCGTGCCGCGAAGCGGCGCGAGAGCTCTGCAACTGATCTTGTCTTGGCCTTGCTTCGGGCCTCCTATCACCAAGCAGGTGCACAGGCAGGAGCGAAAGCAGAGCTTTCACGTCGCTTCGCGACGCGAGCCACTTTTGTCTTGGCAAAAGTAGCCAAAACCGCCAGCGCCTGACGCTCACCGGCGCGTTTCGCCGGTTCCCTCCGCTCCTCGCCGGAAACGGCACGGCGCGCAAACTCGCTGCGCTCAGACACGCGCGCCTCTTCGGCCGTTTCCGGCTGCGGTGCTCGGCTCGCTTTGAAGGCGCTGAAGATCAAGAGCCGGGCAGAAGCCACGGCCAGATCAAAGTTACGACAACGGCAACGGCAACCTCTGAGTTAAGCAAAAGCCAAAGGCTTAGCGCGCCACCGCCGCGGCGGCAACCTCCGCCGTCCGACACGGCGCAAACAGATCCCGAGATGTGTCATACACCGAGGTCTTCACGTCCAGCAGTCCCAGCACCGACGGGAACAGGTTGTCGTGGCTGGACGGCTGGGTGGCGCGCTGGCGCAGGCACTGCAGGTCCAGGCCTTCGTCGCGGGCGAAGCGGTCGCCGAACCACATGATCATCGGCACGTGGGTCTGCTCGCGCGGAGCGATCGCGTAGGGCACGCCGTGCAAGTACAGGCCCTTCTCGCCCAGCGATTCGCCGTGGTCGGACATGTACATCAGCGCGGTGTCCACGTCGGTGCGCGCGGCCAGCTTGCCAATCGCCGAGGCCAGCACGTGGTCGGTGTAGGACAGCGCGTTGTCGTAGGCGTTGACGATCTCCTCGCGCGAGCAGCTGCCCAGGTCGGGCACCTGGCAGGCGGGCGTGAAACGGGCGAACTGCGGTGGATAGCGGTCGAAGTAGCTCGGGCCGTGGTTGCCCAGCATGTGCAGGATCAGCACCTTGTCGCCGCCCTTGGTCTTGGCCATCGCCAGCGCGCCGTCCAGGTCCTTGAGCAGGATGCCGTCCCAGCAGCGCTCGCCGTTGCACAGCTCGGGGTCCTTCGAATCGGTGACCGACTGCAGCGGCAGGCCTTCGCACACGCCCTTGCAGCCGGCCTGGTTGTCGCGCCACACCACGCCGACGCCGGCATGGTCCAGCACGTGCAGCAGCGACTGGTGCGCGCGGATCTTCTTCTCGTCGTAATCGTGGCGGCCCCACGGCGAGAACATGCACGGCAGCGAGACTTCGGTGGCCGTGCCGCAGGAGCTGGTGTCGGTGAAGTTGATGACGCCGGCCTGGCGCAGCTCGGGCGTGGTGTCGCGGGCGTAGCCGTCCAGACCCCAGTTCTGCGCGCGCGCGGTTTCGCCCACCACGATCACCAGCAGGCGCGGGCGCGCGCCGGCCGGGCGCGAGGCGATCTGGACCGCGTCGGTGCCGATCGGCAGTTTGGGCTTCTTGGTGCCCGGCGGACTGGCGAAGGCGACATTGCCCAGCGAGATCATCCAGTTGCCCGGCGTGGCCAGGTAACGCAGGTCGTGCTGGTTGCGCATCAGCGCGGCCAGCGGCTGGTAGCCGGCCATCGCGGCGATGGCGCTGGCGGCGATCGCGCTGCCCAGCAGCAGGGCGCGCGCGCCGAGGGCCTTCTTCATCGGCCGGCGGATCAGCTCGACCCGCCACAGCAGCACGACCGGCACTGCGCCCAGCAGCAGCGGCATCAGCAGCGCCCAGGTCAGCAGTTCGGAAGACTCGCGCCGGTCGGTGGCCAGCACGTTGCGGATCATGTCCGCATCCAGGTACAGGCCGAAGGACACCATGAAGTGCGAAGCCGCCGCGGTGACCATGATGATCACGCTCAGCAGCGGCTTGGCCGTCCAGCGGTTGACGATCAGGCCCAGCAGCAGCACGTGCAGGGCGACCAGCAGCACGAACAGGGCGATGGCCATCGGCCACTGGCGGCCCGGATCGACGATCGCCGCGCCCCAGAAGCGCGCATTGCTGAAGATGGCGAAGTACAGGCTGACCAGCAGCACCAGCGCTTCGCTGGTGAGCTGCGGCCGGCGCTGGATCCAGGCCGGCAGGTGGATCCCGCTTTCGGTGGGCTGCTTGCGCGGCATTGGCACGTGGGCACTCATGCCCGATCCTCCCCCTGGCCCGACAACATCAAGCGCTGTACACACCACGCCGCACACCAGCACACCGCCACCGAGGCCACGTCATGGGACAGGAAGTGCGCCCCGCGCAGCTGCTGGCTGATGCCGAACACCAGGCCCACTGAAATCCCGGCGCCCAAGCCGATCCAGCCCCAGCGCGGCTTGATCGTGCCCAGTCCGAAGAACAGGGCGACCCAACCATACCCGGCGCTGGAATGCCCTGCTGGGAAGCACTGCCCAGGTCCGTAACCCGAGGGACGATGCTGGAACAGCTCCACATACGGATGCAGGCCGCCGTAACGGGTCAGGTCCCACGGGCAGTCGACATCGGTCCAGGACTTCATCCACGACACCAGCAGCGGCCCGGCCAGAGTGGCCACCAGCAGATAGTTCAGCGGCTTCCACCACGCGCGTGCGGCCGGATAACGCGACAGGACGATGCGGGCGATGGCCATCGCGACCCAGGCCACGATGTCCAAGTGCTTGCCCCACTGGTGGACCAGGGTCTCGGTGACCCAGTGGTGTTCCAGCGCCCAGCGGCCGCCTTCGGCTGCATACAGGCGATCGGCCAGCCACAGATCCCCGCCGGCGCCCTGCAGCAGCGCGATGGCCGCGGCCATCGCACACAGCGGGCCCCAAAGCAGAGGATCGAAGCGAAGGCGCGGCGCGGCAAGCGTGCGCGAACGGGCAAGGGCGGGAATCTGCATGGCAAGCGCACGGTGTCGCGGAAGGATCGGGGACGATGGTGTGTCCGCGTTTGTCGGAGCTTCGTCGGAAGCCCGTTGGCCGCGTTTAACCATTCAGCCGCCGGTGGCTATGGGAGAATCCCGGTGCGCGCCGGTTCCAACGCAATTCCGACATCGGCGTGCCAACCATGCGCGGCCGTGGTGTCGTACGCCGCGGTCATCGACGACTTGAGGAAGTGAAGGCAATGCGGCTGCTGGTGATCGAGGACAACCGCAATCTGGTGGCCAACCTGTTCGATTACTTCGAACCGCGCGGCCATGCGCTGGATGCCGCGCCCGACGGCGTCACCGGCCTGCACCTGGCCACCACCCAGACCTTCGACGCGGTGCTGCTGGACTGGATGCTGCCGCGCATGGACGGGCGCGAAGTGCTGCGTCGCCTGCGCACCGAGCACGCCAACGCGGTGCCGGTGATCATGCTGACCGCGCGCGACGAGCTGCCCGACAAGGTCGATGGCTTCCGCACCGGCGCCGACGATTACCTGACCAAGCCCTTCGCCATGCAGGAGCTGGAGGTCCGCCTCGAAGCGCTGCTGGCGCGCGCCAATGGCCGCAACCGCCGCCGCGTGCTGCAGGTGGCCGACCTCAGCCTGGACCTGTCCACCCTGGAAGCCAGCCGCGCCGGCCAGCCGCTGCACCTGTATCCGGCCTGCCGCAAACTGCTGGAAGTGCTGATGCAGGCCAGCCCGGCCGCGGTCACCCGCCAGCGGCTGGAATACGCGCTGTGGGGCGAGGAGCCGCCGGATGGCGACATGCTCCGCTCGCACATCTATGAGCTGCGCCGCAGCGTCGACGGGCCGTTCGAAACCAAGCTGATCCAGACCCTGCCGCGCGTGGGTTACCGCCTGCATGCCGGCGGCAGCGAAGAGAAGGCCGCCGATGGCGCGTAGGACCTCGCTGCGCACGCGCCTGCTGCGCTGGGCGCTGGTGTATCTGGTGGTGGTCACCGCCGCGGTGCTGATGGGTGGCGACGTGGTCAACGAGCACGCCGAGCGCCAGGTGTGGCGCTCGCTGATGCGCTCGGACCTGCAGCACTTCGTCGAACGCCGCCAGGCCGATCCGGGCTATAACTGGATCGACGACCCGGCCGAGCGCATGTATTTCCTGCAGACCGACCCGGGCCTGCCGGCCGACCTGGTCACGCTCAAGCCCGGCCTGCACGACAGTTTCCCCATCAACGGGGTCAAGCACGTGGTGCTGGTCGAGGACACGCGCTTTGGCCGGCTGGCGCTGGCGCTGGACCTGACCCAGTTCGAAGGCGTGGAAGGCTGGGTGACCGCCAGCACGATCGGCACCGCGGCGGTGGCCATTACCGTGTTCGGCCTGCTGATGGCTTGGGGCCTGGGCCTGGCGGTGCGGCCGTTGAGCCTGATGGCCGGCGAGATCGCGGGCTTGCGCCCGGACGTGCCCAACGCGCGCATCCACGTGGCTGACGATGCCAGCGAGGAGCTGCGCGTGATCGGCCAGGCGTTCAACGATTACCTGGAGCGCAACGCGCGCTTTGTCGAGCGCGAGCGCGTCTTCATCGACAGCGCCAGCCACGAACTGCGCACGCCGGTGGCGGTGATCGCCGGCGCCAACGAACTCGCCCTGGAGCAGCCCAACCTGCCGCCCGGTGCGCGCCAGCCGCTGCTGCGCGTGCGCCGCACCGCGCGCAACGTCGAGCAGCTGATCTCGCTGCTGCTGGTGCTGGCCAAGGATCCCTCGCGCCTGGCGCGAAGCGCCGACGTGGTCGCGCTGGAAGACCTGCTGCCGGAAGTGGTCAACGACCATCGCCACCTCACCGAAGGCCGCGACCTGGAGCTGGTGCTGGCGCCGATGCAGGAATGCGTGATCCGCGCGCCGCTGGCCATCGTCCAGGCCGCGATCGGCAACCTGCTGCGCAACGCGGTGGAAAACAGCGACCGCGGCCGGATCGAAGTCGGCCTGGAGCCCGATGCCACCGTGGTCATCCGCGACCCCGGCCACGGCATGTCGCCGGAGGAAATCAGCGCCGTCTACGGGCGCATGGCCCGCGGCGGCGGCGGCCGCGATGGCGGCGGCATCGGCCTGGACCTGATCGCTCGCCTGTGCGAACACCTGGGCTGGCGCCTGCAGATCGATTCCGACCCCGGCCGCGGCACCGTCGCCCGCCTGAGCTTCGCCCCGGCGCCGGCCACCGCCTGATCCCTCGGGCGGTACGCGGCCCCTGCGGTGTGACGCCGCTTACACTGTGCGCTTGGGCAAGACGCGGCCGGTTGCCGCGTTGCGCGGATCGTGCCGGGGACGTGGATGATTTCAGGTTGGGTGCTGCTGGGGATTTCGATCGGCTATGCCGCGGTGTTGTTCGGCGTGGCCTGGCTGGGCGATCGCTATCCGCTGTATCCCAATCGCCGCTGGCTGCGGCCGGTGATCTATTCGGCGGCGCTGGCGGTGTACTGCTCGTCGTGGACGTTCTACGGCGCGGTCGGCACTGCGGTGCGCCACGGCGTGAGCTACCTGCCGATCTACCTGGGACCGCTGCTGCTGATGCTGTTCGGCTGGCGGATCATCGAGCGCCTGGCGCTGGTGGCGCGCAGCCACAACATCGTCTCCATCGCCGACTTCATCTCCTCGCGCTATGGGCGCTCGCGCCGGCTGGCGGCGCTGGTGACGCTGATCGCGCTGTTCGGCGTGATCCCCTACCTCGCCCTGCAGTACAAGGCGGTGGCGATGAGCCTGGGCGTGCTGACCGGGCACAATCCGGAGGCCACCGGCTTCTTCCACGATCCGGCGCTGTACGTGGCGCTGCTGATGGCGCTGTTTGCCGCGTTGTTCGGCACGCGCCAGGTCGATGCGACCGAACACCACCACGGCATGATGGCGGCGTTGGCATTCGAGTCGGTGATCAAGCTGGTCGCACTGGTGGCCGTGGGCCTGGTGTCGTGGCAGTGGCTGGGCGCGCGCGAGCATCCGCTGGGCGAGGCCGCGCGCACGCTGTTCGAAAGCCAGCCGCCGGTGGGCTTCTTCACCCAGACGCTGCTGGGCTTCCTGGCGATCATCTGCCTGCCGCGCCAGTTCCAGGTGGCGGTGGTCGAATGCGGCGACGTTGGCGACGTGCGGCGCGCGCGCTGGATGTTCGGCGCCTACCTGCTGATCATTTCGCTGATGGTGGTGCCGATCGCCACCGCGGGCGTGGAGCTGTTCGGCGGGCATGGTGCGCAGGCCGGCGACACCTTCGTGTTGGCGCTGCCGCTGGCGATGGGCCAGGACACGCTGGCGATGGTGGCCTACATCGGCGGCTTCTCGGCCGCGACCGGCATGGTGATCGTGGCCAGCATCGCGCTGGCGACCATGATCAGCAACGACCTGGTGATGCCGATCCTGCTGCGCCGCGGCTGGGGCGAGCGCCACGACGCGGCCGACATGGCCACGCGCGTGCTGTGGATCCGCCGCTTCACCATCCTGCTGCTGGCGCTGTGCGCCTACGCCTACCACCGCGGCAGCAACGGCGACAGCACGCTGGCCAGCTACGGCCTGATCGCCTTCGCCGCGGTGGCGCAGTTCGCGCCGGCACTGATCGGCGGCCTGTACTGGCGCGGTGCCAGCAAGCGCGGCGTGGAGCTGGGCATGGCGGTGGGCTTTGCGGTGTGGGGTTACACGCTGCTGCTGCCGACGTTGTCGGCCTCGGGCTGGCTGGGACCGGCGTGGCTGCAGACCGGGCCGTTCGGCCTGTCGTGGCTGCGCCCGCAGCAGCTGTTCAACCTGAGCGGCTGGGACCCGCTGACCCACGGCACGTTCTGGTCGCTGCTGCTCAACGCCGGCACGATGATGATCGTCTCCGCGCGCTGGCGGCCCAACCTGGACGAGCGCCTGCGGATCGTGCCGTTCCTGGATCCGTATGCGCAGCGGCGCGCGCTGATCGCCAGCGAGTGGCCGGGCAACGTGCACGTGGCTGACCTGATGTCGCTGGCCCAGCGCGTGGTCGGCGAGCGCCACGCCTCGCGTGCCTTCACCGAACAAGCACGCGAACTCGGCCGCGAGCTCAAGCTCGACGCCAACGCCGACCGCGCCTGGGTGCAGTTCACCGAGCGTCTGCTGGCCTCGGCGATCGGCGCGGCCTCGGCGCGGCTGGTGTTGACCAGCGTGCTGCGTGGCTCGGGCATGGAGCTGGGCGAAGTGGTCGCGGTGTTGGATGAGGCCGGCCAGGAGCTGCGCTTCAACCGCGAGATCCTGTCCAGCACGCTGGAAAACATCAGCTCCGGGGTGAGCGTGGTCGATCCGGAGATGCGCCTGGTGGCGTGGAATCGCCGCTACCAGACCATGTTCGGTTATCCCGAAGGCATGCTCTATGTCGGCCGTCCGGTCGCCGACCTGATCCGCTACAACGCCGAAAAAGGCGAGCTGGGCGATGGCCAGGTCGAAGAACAGGTCAACAAGCGCATCAGCTACATGCGCGCCGGCTCGCCGCATGTGTTCGAGCGCGTGCGCAGCGACGGCCAGGTGATCGAGATGCGCGGCCAGCCGCTGCCCGGCGGCGGCTACGTGACGAGCTATAACGACGTCACCGAGTTCAAGCGCGTCGAACTGGCGCTGCTGGAAGTCAACGAACACCTGGAGCAGCGCGTGGCCGAGCGCAGCCAGGAAGCCGAGTCCGCGCAGCAGTCCAAGACGCGCTTCCTCGCGGCGATCAGCCACGACGTGCTGCAGCCGTTGAACGCCGCGCGGCTGTTCACCTCGGCCCTGCGCGAAAGCGGCGGCGATGCGGCCGAACAGGTGCGCCTGGCCGAGCGCGTCGATGCCTCGCTGCGTGCGGCCGAAGAACTGCTGGACGGCCTGCTGGATGTTTCGCGCATGGACGCCAATCGCCTGCGCGCGGAGCTGACTGATTTCGATGCGGCCGAGATCCTGCGCGAACTCGCCGCGCAGTACGCGCCGGTCGCTGGTGGCCGCGGCCTGCAGCTGCGCATCCATGCGCGTGGCACCGCGCCGGTGCGCAGCGATCGCCGCCTGCTGCGCCGGGTGCTGCAGAACTTCATCGCCAATGCGCTGCGCTACACGCGCTCGGGCCGGATCGTGCTGGGCATGCGCGGGCGCGGCGACCTGCTGGAGTTGCAGGTGTGGGACACCGGCCCGGGCATCCCGCCGCAGCACATGCGCCAGATCTTCGATGAGTTCCAGCGCTACCAGCAGCCCTTCGACTGGGGCGAGCAGGGCCTGGGCCTGGGCCTGTCGATCTGCCAGCGCATCTCGCGCGTGTTGAACGCGCCGCTGGATGCGCGCAGCAATGTTGGCAAGGGCAGCATGTTCTCGATCACCGTGCCGCGCGCGGCCGGGATCAGCGAGCCGGTGGTGCGCCCGCGTCGCGCACCGGCCAGCGATTCGCTCGCCGGCCTCAAGGTGCTGTGCGTGGACAACGATCAGGAAATCCTCGACGGCATGCGCGTGCTGCTCAGCCGCTGGGGCGTGGACGTGATCACCGCCAGCACCGTCGATGCCGCGCTCGAACGCGTGGCCGAGGGCCCGGCGGTGATGCTGGTGGATTACCACCTGCACGATCGCCTGGAAGGCCTGGACACGCTCGATGCGCTGCGCGAGGCCAGCCCCGGCCCGATCGCCGGCGCCCTGCTCACCGCTGACGGCCGCGATGAACTGAAGGTCGAGGCACGCGATCGTGGCTATCGCCTGCTGACCAAGCCGGTGAAGCCCGCCTCGCTGCGTTCGTTCCTGGCCGCGCACAGTGATCGCAGCCAAAGCGCGGGATGAATGCGGATGACGCACGCGGCTGTCGCGTGCGTCATCTGACAGCGCCGACATGCGTCACCGGGCTAGGCTCGCGCTTCCCCTGCATTTGCCGCGCTGCATGACGACGCTTGCCGAGACGCCCGCTTCGCTGGGCGACCAGTTGCAACAGGCCATCGACGGCCTGCCGCCCGATCACCTGAGCCTGGATGCGTTGCTGGAGCAATTCGGCCCGCAAGGCCTGTTGCTGCTCACCGCGCTGCTGACGCTGGTGTTCCTGATCCCGGTCTCGATCCCCGGCGTCAGCACGGTGTTCGGCGCAGGCATTTTGCTGGTCGGCATTAGTCGCCTGCTGCGACGTCCGTTGTGGCTGCCGTCGACGCTACGCGCGCGCCAGCTGCCCGCCGACAAACTGCGCGGCGCACTGGGCCGCGGCATGGTGTGGGTCGCGCGCCTGCAGAAGGTCAGCCGGCCGCATCGGCTGCCGGCGCTGGTGGATCGCCGCCTGGCCGAGACGCTCAACGATGCGGGCTTGGTGCTGGGCGCGCTGCTGCTGATGGCGCCGTTCGGCTTCGTGCCTTTCAGCAACACCTTGCCCGGGTTGGCATTGCTGCTGCTGGCGATCGGACTGATGCAGCGCGATGGCGTGGCGGTGTTGCTGGGGCATCTGATGAATGCCGTCAGCATCGTGTATTTCTCGGTGTTGATTGGTGGGGGTGGGTTGGCGGTGAGGGAGATGTGGCAGCGGGTGTTTGCTTGATGGGTGTCGGTTCGTTTTGGCGTGCTTCTCTCTTTGTAAGCAAGTGCAAAGCTTTCACGCCGCTTCGCGGCGCGAGCCACTTTTGTCTTGGCAAAAGTAGCCAAAACCGCCAGCGCCTGACGCTCACCGGCGCGTTGCGCCGGTCCCCTGCGCTCCTCGCCTGAAATGGCATGGCGCGGGAACTCGCTACGCTCAAACACCCGCGCCTCTTCGGCCATTTCAGCCTGCGGTGCTCGGCTCGCTTTGAAGGCGCTGAAGATCAACAGCTGAGCAACAGCAACAGCAGTGCACGACATCGCCCATTTCGTCATTCCCGCGAAAGCGGGAATCCAGGGACGTTTCTTTGCTTTGCTGCTCCAAAACCTCCGCGAGGCACGGCGAACGGACGAGGACAAACCCGCAGGGCGACGTGCATGGATGCATGTCGTTTTTGGAAGGGACAGGGATGCCCCTTCCAAACTCCCTCGCCCAGTAGCGAACCTGCGCAAAGCGCAGGCGTGCCGCCCGCAGTGTGTTGACCAGACATGCGTCTGTGGAAAAACGCTTCTTTGCCTAGCTTTCTTTGCACAAGCAAAGAAAGTAAGTCGAGTGGTGGAGCCGCACGAAAGCTATGCGCTTTAGCGCTACAGGCTCAGGATAAAACCCATTGAGTCAATGGCGAACAGCGCCTTCGCCAGACACCACCGCCATCGCGATCTCCTCCGCCTGCCCCCGCAACTCCGGGATCGCCAAGCTTTCCCACAGCGATCCAATCCGCAGGCTCCCCAACGCAAACACCGCCGCCTGCGCGACCCCGTCGGCATCCAGCACCCGGCCGCGTGAGCAAGTAGCCAGGCCAATGCCATGCGGACCCGGCTGGGCCAGGCCGCGGCCGGCCAGTTCGGTCAGCAGCGGATTGCGCATCGCCTGCACGCGCAGTTCCACGCCGGTGGCATTGACCACGCAGGCCGCTTCCAGCGACAGCGGCCGGCCGTGCAATCCGTGCGCCTGCAGTTGCACGCAGCGCTCGCCGGCCACGGCGGTGTCCAGGCGCGCGCGATGGCGCTTGAGTTGGCCGGCGTCGAGCGCCTGCTGCAGGCGTGCGTGCACGGCTGGAGCGATGCGGTGGCGATGCACGTCCCACAAGCGCACCACGTGGCGCAGGAAGCGGCGCTGGTCCGCGCACGACAACGTCGTCCACAGGTGCTGCACATGCGGGCGCAGCGCATCGACCACCGCCTGCCAGGCGATGCCGCGCGTGGCGGCGCTCGCCGCTTCAGCGCGCAAGGCATGCATGCGGCCACGCAAGGGCAGGGCGGCGAAGGCATCCACGTCCAGCGCGTAGGCCGGCTGCCCATCGGCATGCGGCAGTGGCATCAGGCCGTGGCGCGAGAGCACGTGCAGCGTGCCGCGATGGCCGGCGGTGAGCAGCGCCATTGCGGTGTCGACCATGCTGAGGCCCGAACCGATGATGCAGACCTCGGCATCGGCGGCGATGCTGTCCACCGCCACGGTGTCCCAGGCTTCGATCCGGCGGCCTGCGGGCAAGGCGGAGGCGCCGCGCGCCGGCAAGGGGCGCGGCGCATTGCCGGTGGCCAGCACCAGGTGCGCGGCTGACAGCGCGCTGCCGTCTTCCAACGCGAGCAGCAGCTTGGCGCCTTGGTGTTCGATCCCGATCGCGCGGGTCTGCACGTGGACCAGGCTGGCGCAGCTGGCGTCGCGCGCGTCCTGCAAGCGCTGGGCCAGGTAATCGGCGAACGCCCGGCGCGGCACGAAGCGCGCGGCCAGCTCTGCACGCGCGATGTCCGGTTCGCCAAGCTGCAGCCAATCGACGAAATCGCCCGGCGCGGCGTTGAAGGCACTCATGCCGCCGGCGCGCACGTTGAGCAGGTGTTCGGCATGGCGCGTGGCATGGGCGCCGCCGCGGCCCAGCTGGGCGCGCGGTTCCAGGATGGCGATGCGCAGCGGCGCGGTCGCGCTGCGCAGCAGGTGGATCGCCAGCAGCGTGCCGGCGGCACCGCCGCCGATGATGGCCAGGTCGTAGTGGGGCGTTGAAGCGAACATCACGGGATTCCTACGCGGCCGCCGTCAGGTCGGTGGCCGGCTTGGTGCGGGGACAGCCGTCGGCAAAGGCTTCCACCAGGAAATCGATGAAGCTGCGCACCTTCGGCGCCAGGTGGCTGCGGCTGGCGTACACCGCGAAGATCTTCACCGGCGGGATGCTGTAGGCGGGCAGCAGCTGGACCAGGCGACCATCGGCGATGGCTTCGCCGACGATGAAATCCGGCTGCAGGGTGATGCCCATGTCGGCGATGGCGGCCTCGCGCAGCACGTCGCCGTTGTTGGCGCGCAGGCGTTCGCGCACGCGCACCGATTCCTCGCCGTCCGGGCCTTCCAGGCGCCATTCGTCGCCGCCGGCCCAGTAGCGGTAGCCCAGCACGTCGTGTTCGGCCAGGGCGGCCAGCGACTGCGGCGTGCCGGCGCGCTTGAGGTAGCCGGGCGAAGCGCAAAGGGCCATCGCCGATTCGGCCAGCGGCCGGGCGATCAGCGAGCCGGCCGGCTGGCGGGTGATGCGGATGGCCACGTCGTAGCCTTCCTCTACCAGATCCACCAGGCGGTCGGACAGGTCCAGGTCCACGGTGACCTGCGGATGCAGCTGGCTGAAGCGGGCCATCAGGTCTCCCAGGCGGGCAATGCCGAAACTCACCGGGGCATTGACCCGCAGCGTGCCCGAGGGTTCCAGCGACTGTGCGGTGACGGCGGCCTCGGTGGCCGAAAACTCGGCCAGCAGCTTCAGGCAGCGCTCGTGGTAGGCCGCGCCGGCGCTGGTCAGGCTGACGTGGCGGGTGGTGCGATTGAGCAGGCGCGTGCCCAGGCGCTGCTCCAGCCAGGCCACATGGCGGGTGACGCTGGGCGTGGACATGTCCAGCGCGTCGGCGGCGGCGGAAAACCCGCTGCGCTCGACCACCGCGGCGAACACCCGCATGGCTTCGATCGTGTCCATTGTTTCTTGCCCCGTAACAAATTCTGGCTTGCCACGGAGTTTATCCGTTAAGCGTGACGCAATAGTCTGACCGCTGCGTTCTCTTCTGCCGCAAACAGGTCTTGCCATGAACACTGCCGCCCGCCTGCCTTCGCTCTACATCTCCCACGGCTCGCCGATGACCGCGCTGGATCCCAAGCTGGTCGGCGTGCGCCTGGCCGAGCTGGCGCGCGACCTGCCGCGGCCCAAGGCGATCGTGGTGGCCTCGGCGCATTGGCTGGCGCGTGCGCCGCTGGTGGGCGGCGCGGCGCAGCCGGAGACGATCCATGACTTCGGCGGCTTCCCGCAGGCCTTGTTCGACATCCAGTACCCGGCGCCGGGTGCGCCGGACGTCGCCCTGCGCGCGGCCCAGCTGCTGCACGCCGCCGGCCTGGACCCGCACATCGATCCGCAACGTGGCCTGGACCACGGCGTGTGGGTGCCGCTGCGCCTGCTGTATCCGGATGCGGACATCCCGGTCGTGCCGGTCTCGATCCAGCCCATGGCCGGCCCCGCCCACCAGCTGGCCGTGGGCCGTGCGCTGGCGCCGCTGCGCGACGAAGGCGTGCTGGTGATCGGCTCGGGCAGCATCACCCACAACCTGCACGACTGGCGCAGCTATAGCGAAGGCAAGCAGGCGCCGTACGTGCAGCCTTACATCGACTGGGTCGAGCACCAGCTCGCCGCCGGCGACGTGGCCGCGATGCTCGACTACCGCCGCCAGGCACCCGATGCCGAGCGCGCCCATCCCACCGACGAACACTGGCAGCCGATCTACGTCGCCATGGGCGCAGCCGGAGACAATTTCCGCGCCACCCGGATCGACGCGGGCATCGACATGGGCTTCCTGGCGATGGATATCTATCGCTTCGACGACGCCCTGCCGGCGCAGGCGGCGGCATGAGCACGCTGCATTTCATCGAGCGTCCCGCCACCGGCAACCCGCGCGGCCTGTTGGTGCTGCTGCACGGCGTGGGCGCCAACGAAGGCAGCCTGTGGCCGCTCTCGCTGGAACTGCCCGCCGACCTGCACGTGGTGCTGGCGCGCGCGCCGCTGGCAATGGGGCCGGGCATGCACGCCTGGTTCCCGGTGCGCTTCACCCCGCAAGGCCCGCAGATCGATCCGGCCCAGGCCGAAGCGAGCCGCCGTGCGTTGATCGAGTTCATCGCTGACCAGCAGGCGCGTCTGGGGATTGCCCCGGCGCGTACCCTGGTGGCCGGCTTCAGCCAGGGCGGGATCATGAGCGCCAGCGTGGCGTTGACCGCGCCTGCAACGGTGGCGGGGTTTGGCGTGTTGAGCGGGCGGATCCTGGCGGAGATCGCGCCGCTGATCCCAGTTGATATCGCTGCGCACGGCTTGCACGGATTGGTGCTGCATGGCGTGCGTGATTCGAAGCTGGGTTACTTCTTCGCCGAGCGTGCGCAGCAATTGCTGCAGCAGCTGGGCGTGGCGCATGCGCTGAAGGCGTACGACGCCGATCATGAGTTGACGCCGCAGATGCGGAAGGACTTTGGTGCGTGGGCCGCGCAGCGGCTGCCGGTTGCAAAAGCAGCCTGACCCGCGGCCTGCTGCGACGGACCGCGCGCCTCAGTACACCGCGAACGTCGCCCGGCAGCCGCGATCCACCCAGACCCGGTTGCCCTCCATGCCCCACGAATCGCCGTAGCGGCAGGCACTCTTGCTCTGCTGTCGGTAGACCTCCACGTGGCCGCGCACCCGGCCTGCGTCGCAGTAGGTGAAGCGGTTGTCGCTTGATCCGCAATCGAACGTCTGGCGGGGACGCCCCCCGTCGTAGCGGTCGTCTTCGCGATCACGGTCGCGATCCTTGTCGCGGTCGTGCTTGCTGGCCAGGATCGCCGCGCCGATCAGCCCGATCGCAACTGCGGCGCCAACGGCGGCATCCTTGTTGTCCGAACGGCTCGTGCTGCCGACGTCGAACTCGGCCCGGCAGCCATTGGTCACCCACACACGGTTGCGGTCGTGGCCCCAGGTATCGTTCTCCCAGCAGCCTTGCGAACTCAGTTGCCGGCTGAGCGTCACCCGGCCGCCGTTGCTGATCGGACAACTCACGTAGCTGCCGCTGCGGGACTCGCAGGTGACCGTTTCGGCCTGGGCGGGGAGCGCGATCAGTCCCGCTGCTGCAAGACAGGGCAGCGCCAGGGCGCGGAGGATGGCATTCATGGCATGGCCTCCAGGTGCATCGGGTGTGCGTTGGCGAATGCGGTCAACTCGTCGGTGTCCAGTTGGCCGTCGTGGTTGGTATCGAAGCTGTCGAAAGTGGGCCTGAGCGAATCGGCAAAGTCCTTCAGCGGCAACGCGCCATTCTTCAGGGTCAGCTGGCCGGTGGCGGTCCATTCCGGCGGAATCTCATCGGCCTGCAACGTCCCATCGTGGTTGACGTCGGCCAGCACGAAATGGCGCATCAGCGTATTGCGGCACTCCTCGAATGAGACGCTGCCATCAACGTTGCGATCCATTCGCTCGAGGATGCGCTGGACGGTGGTGGCGGGTGAATCGTCGGTGGCGGCGAAGGCCGGCCCACTACACAGCAGCAGCAACAGCACGGCGGTCCGGCACATGGTGCAATTCCTTGTGGGCGTCTGTGGCCGCAGGATGCGCCTGCACCGGAGGCGGTACAAGCGGCGCCGCGGGACGCTAGATGAAGGAGTCCGCCAGCCGCGCAATCCCCTCCCGACTTCGCTTCCAAGCCGGTCGCCGATTCCACTCCGCCAACGTCAACGCATCACTCTCGGCCAGATACTCGCCTTCGATCTGTCGCATCCGCGCGACCACGCCGGCGTCGTAGCAGATCATGCCGACCTCGGCATTGAGCGCGAACGAGCGGATGTCCAGATTCATCGAACCCACCAGCGCCATCGAATCATCCACGCTCAGATGCTTGGCGTGCAGGAAGTGCGGACGGTAGTGGGCGATCTTGACGCCGGACTGCAGCAGGTCGCTGTAGTACGACTCCTGCGCCCACGCGGTGAGCTGCTGGTTGTTGCTGCGCGAGAGGATCAGCTGCACGTCCACGCCCGAGAGTGCGGCGATGCGCAGCGCGCTCAAGGTGCCGTCGTCGGGGACGAAGTACGGCGTGGTCAGCACCAGCTTCTTCTGCGCCAGGTGGATCAGTGCGCAGACCACGTCGCGCGCGTTGGAGAACGGGTACGCCGGCCCACTGGGCAGTAGCTGCGCGGCGACGTTGGCGTCGTTGACCGGCGTGGTGGCGATCACTTCCAGCCGCTCGCCGGTTTCCAGGTACCAGTCGCTGGCGAACACCGCTTCCAGGTGCGACACCGCTGGGCCTTCGACACGTGCGACCAGCTCGCGGTTGGGATAGCCGCGCACGAAGGCGCCGGCATCGGCCAGGTTCTGCGAACCCACGTAGCCGGCGCGGTTGTCGATTACCGCGATCTTGCGGTGGTTGCGCAGGTCGATGCGGCCGCTGCGGCGCCAGCGCAATCCACCCGGCAGCAGCTCCTGCACCTGCACGCCACCGGCGCGCAGGCGCGCGGCATAGGCGCGCATGCCGGGCTTGGCGCCCACCGCATCCAGCATCAGCCGGCACTCCACGCCGCGCGCCGAGGCCTGCAGCAGCGCCTCGCACACCATGTCGCCCACCTGATCCTGGAACATCAGGTAATACAACAGGTGCACGCGATCGCGCGCGCCGGCGATGTCCTCCAGCAGCGCACGCAGCGAGGCGTCGTAATCGTCCAGCAGCGCCACTGCGTTGCCGTGGGTGGGCATGAAGTCGCCCAGCCGCTCGACCAGCGGCACCATTTCGGTATCCGCGCCATCACCTTCGGGCTGCCAGCGCAGTTCGCCCAAGGGTTTTTGCTCCTCGCGGATCAGCAGCGAGGCTTCGGCCTGGCGGCGCACGCGTTCGCGCGACAGCCACGGGTGGCCGAACAGCAGATACAGCGGCAGGCCGGCCAGCGGCACGAAGAACACCAGCAGCAGCCAGCTACGCGCCGCCGCCGGCGTGGTGCGAGAGGGAATCCACGCCAGCGCGGCCAGGCGGATCACCCAGTCCAGGATGAGCAGCCAGCTGCCGATGGAAGAGGGCTCGGTCATCGATGGCTCGGTGATCGGGTCATGGCCTGATGATGCCGCTCGCGCGGTGAACGCGATAGTGATGGCCCTGTCATCGATGCAGGCCGGTATCGCGGGGGAACGCGCCTTCGCCCGCATCGGGCCGGGCGCGTCTCAGGATGGGGTACGGGGTTCGCGCGCCGTCGGTGCCGGGCCCTGCAAAAGTGCTTCGAAGCGCGCCGTGTCGAGCGCTGCAGACACGTAGTAGCCCTGTGCGTGGTCGCAGCCGATCTGGGTGAGATAGACCAGCGCGGCGGCGTCCTCCACGCCCTCGGCGGTGACGCGATAGCCGAGCTGGTGGCCGAGTTCGACGATCGACCGCACGATGGTGCGGTCTTCCCGCACGTGGGCCAGGCTGGTGATGAAGCTGCGGTCGATCTTCAGCTCGCGCACCGGCAGCCGGCGCAGGTAGGACAACGAGGACTGGCCCACGCCGAAGTCATCAATGGCCAGGTCAATGCCCTGCGCGGCCAGCGCGCCGAGCACGTCCAGCGCGGTGTCCGGGCGATGCATGATCGCGCTCTCGGTGATCTCCAGCTGAAGCCGCTGTGCCGGTAAGCGGTGCAGCGCCAGCAGGTCGGCCACGCGGCGCGGCAGCTGGCGGTCTTCCAGGTCGCGCGCCGAGACGTTGATCGCCACGCGGATGTCGTGGCCGGCGGCCTCCCAGCGGCCGGCCTGGGCCACGCCGGCGGCCAGCGCCCAACGGGTCAGACGGCGGATGTTGCCGGTCTCCTCGGCCAGCGGGATGAAGGTGTCCGGCGTGATCGCCCCGCGCTGCGGATGCGACCAGCGCACCAGGCCTTCGGCGCCGTCGATGCGGCCGCTGGCCAGGGCCAGCTTGGGCTGGAAATGCAGGTGCAGCGCATCGTGGTCGATGGCCTGGCGCATTTCGCTCATCAGCGACAAGCGCTCGGGGCGATGTGGATCGGTGTCGGGCTGGTAGACGGCGACCGCATCCTCGCCCCGCACCGCAGCCATGCGCGCCACGCCGGCATGGCGCAGTAGGGTGCCGGCGTCTTCCCCGTGCGCCGGGGCCAAGGCGATGCCGACCACAGGCGCCAGGTCCAGTGTCAGGTCGTCCTCGTGGTAGGGCTCGACCAGCGTGTCGACCATGCGCATCGCCAGCGCGGCGGCCTCTGCGCGCGTGGCCTGGGCCAGCAGCACGCAGAATTCGTCATCGGCCACCCGCGCCAGCAGCGCCTTGCCGGCCGGCACCAGCAGGCGTCGTCCGGCCTCGCGCATGACGCGGTCGGACACTTCGTGGCCCAGCGTGCGTACGATCTCCGGCAGGTGCTTCAAGCCGATGATCAGCAGCGCGTGCTCCTGCAGCGGCCGGGTGTCCAGTACGCGCGCGATGGCGGTTTCGGCGGCCATGCGATTAGCCAAGCCTGTGATCGGGTCGTGGCCGGCTTGGTGCAGGATGCGTGCCTCGCGTTCGCGCAGCGCATTGGCCATGGTCGAGAACGCGCCGGCCAGCTGGCCGATCTCGTCGCGGCGGACGCTGGGCGGCGGCAGATCGTAATCGCCGCCGGCGATGCGCCGTGCTGCGGCCGCCAGGTCCTCGACCGGGCGAGACACGCTGCGTGCCACCAGCCATGCACCGGCCAGGCCTGCCGCCAGACCCAGCGCGAGCAGCGCGCCCCAGGCCAGCGCCACGCGTCGGTATGGGCTGAGCGCCTCGTCCACCGAATATCCCAGCACCGCCGCCACCGGCTTGCCGCTGCGGGCGCGATCCAGCCACACTGCGCGTGCCACGTATTCGCGCCCGCCGACGGTGAGCAGACGCGATTCCTTCGGCAGCGTGGGCGCCTGTTCCAGCAGGCGTTCGGCCAGCGCGGTCTGGTCCATGCCGCGGGCGACCACGATCCAGCGCCCGGCGTGGTCGGACACGGCCAGCTCGACGCTGCGGGGCAGGGCGGACTGGTGTTGAAGCTTGGCGAGCGTGGCGTCGTCGATGGGAATGGCTGCGGCGATGAAGCCCACCAGGTCAGGCGCCAGCATCGGCACCACCACCATCCAATAGGCGTGGCCGCGCATGGCCACCACCGCCGAGGCAGGCTTTTCGAGCGCGTCGGCCAGCAGGTCCGGATGCGGGAACATCGTGCCGGTAGTGGCGACGCCCAGCGTGTCCGCTTCGATCTTGCCATCGAGGTCCACCACCAGCATCTGCGATGCACCCACGCGCCGGCCGTGGTTGCGCAGCGCCGACAGCAACGTGTCCTCGTCGTGTTGGGCGATGGCCGCGCGCAGCGCGTAATCCAGCGACAGGATCTGCACGCTGCCCGCGACCCGCCCGGAAATGTCCTGCAGCTGCGCGGCAAAAGCCTGCGCGGCCGCGCCGAGCTGGCGCTGGCCTTCACCCACCAGCTCGCGCCGAGTGACCTGGTAGACCAGCAAAGCCGTCGCCAGCTGGGTCACCACCAGCGCGGCGATGAAGAACGAGGCCAGGCGGAATCGGAAGCTCATGTGCGCGTGCCTTGCCGATTTCGGCCGATCCGCGCCGCCGTGCGTGCGCTGCGGTGGAGGTCAGCCACGCCGAGCACGTTCACGATCGATGGCGCGAGGGCTTGGCCGGAGGCCGACATGTGCGCATAAGACGGCAACGGAATGAGGAAACGCATGATGACCGGTCTTTCGTGTCGACGGGAGGGCACCACGCCGCCCAGCGGTCGGCTTCAGGAGATGCCAGGCCGCAGCGGGTGCGGTCGATTCCGATCCACGACCGGCACCCACGAAAAAGCCCGCCTTGCGGCGGGCTTCTTGAGTAACGCGAGCCTGCGGGCAGGCCTTGCGATTACTTGATCTTGCCTTCCTTGTAAGGCACGTGCTTACGCACGACCGGGTCGTACTTGCTCATTTCCATCTTGCCCGGGGTGTTCTTCTTGTTCTTGTCGGTCGTATAGAAATGACCGGTACCGGCTGTCGAAATCAGACGGATCTTGTCGCGCTTGCCTGCCATGACTTATCTCCTCAGATCTTTTCGCCGCGCGCACGCAGCTCAGCCAGAACGGAGTCGATGCCGTTCTTGTCGATGGTGCGCAGGGAGTGCGCGGAAACCTTCAGCTTGACCCAGCGGTTCTCGCTGGCCACCCAGAAACGGCGCTCATGCAGGTTAGGCAGGAAACGACGACGGGTCTTGTTGTTGGCGTGGGAGACGTTGTTACCCGTCATCACGCGCTTGCCGGACACTTGGCATACACGGGACATCTGTGCACCTCGATATGATTTTTGATCGCCCATAGCCTGGGAGATGGCGGCCCCGGCCAACCCCGGAAAACCGGGCCAGGCCATGCGATGCGGGAGTTGAAACCACTACCGGCGGCCCGGGAATCGCGCTTCCCAACCCTGATCCGGCAGGTGCCGGACGCAGTGAGCCGCGCATTATGCGGAGCTTTCCCTGTCTGCGCAAGCACTCAGGTCGCCTTGCGACCATGCTCCGGCCGGTTTGCGGCCAGCAGGGTTGGGCCGGCCGCGTGCCTCAGCTTTTGGCAGCCTGCCCTGCCTCCGGGCTGCAGCGCGGCGCCGGGCCGTAGCAGCTCTCGGTCGACGCGCGCGGGCGTGGCGCGGAAAGGCCATCGGCTGATAGGGGCGCGGGATTCGCCGTCGCTGACGCGGCCTGCACCGGGCCGCCGACGGTCTCACCCATGCTGGTGTCTACGTCAGCGCTTGAAGCATGGCCCGCACCCAGATCGCTGATCACCGTACCGATGGCCAGTCCCAGCGAGAAATACAGCGTGGACGAAAGCAGTCGCATCACACACACCCAGCATCCCCGGGACCCCAGCCTCGCCCCGCCGCCGTGCGCAGTACGTGACGGCACGGATGAACAGGCAAAGATCGCCCGCGGCATCGGCAGGCAACGGCTGGAAAACGAGGGGAATTGGCGCGCCTGGAGGGATTCGAACCCCCGACCAATGGCTTCGGAAGCCACTACTCTATCCGGCTGAGCTACAGGCGCTTGGGACTGCGTGCTGCCGCGGCTGGGCCGGCGACAGCGCGGCATTATCACTGAAAGCGTTGCAAGACGCGAACCACGCGCTGTCTGCAGGGCTTCGATTGCGACCGGCCTGCTGCCAGGAAAGCATGACGCCGCCGCGTTCAGTGCGGCGATTGCATGCCCAATTCGATGTGGCAATGCCAGCCAGAGGGAGGTGCTGCCGTTTCGTCTCGGGGCTGCGGTCGCTTCCGTCGCTTATGAAATAGAAGCCGTTCGGCAGCCGCTGGACTTTCTACTTGATGCGTTTGCGGAGAGTGTGTTCTGCAGCGCTGCAACTGCGCAGTTCGCTGATATCGTGGTGACCAGTTCGATCCGAGTCCTGCATGCAGACCGTAACGTCGCCGCTTCTCCAGCTGCTCTGGCAATGGCTGACGCAGCTGGGCGGCATTCCCTTGGTGCTGCCGCTGATCTTCAGCGCGGCGGGGCTATTGGCTTGGGGCCAACGTGATGCACGTCGGCCAGTGCTGCATTGGTTGGCCGCGTTGGGACTGGGCATTGGCCTGGTGGCGGTCAGCAAGGTGGCGTTCTATGGCTGGGGCACTGGCATCGCTGCCTGGGACCTGACCTGCTTCAGCGGCCACACCATGCTGGCGATGTCGTGCTGGCCGATGCTCGCGGCCTTGATGTTCTTCCCTAGCCGCTGGCGCCCGGTGCGCGCGCTGGCGGCGATGCTGGGCGCGATCCTGGCGGTGCTGGTGGGCTGGGCGCGGGTCCGCACCGGCGCGCACCCGGCGTCGGAAGTGATCGCCGGAGCGCTGCTTGGGGGGATGGTGTCGGCTTACGCACTTTGGGCCTTACGTGACTGCACACTGGCGCCTGCCCGGCGCCTGGTCCTAGTGCCGATCTTCGCCGTGGCGCTGGCGGTGACGGCCTCGCCCTTTGCCCAGATGCCGAGCGAGCAGTGGATGGCGCGCTTTGGCGCCGCGCTGTCCGGTGCCGGGCAAGCCGTCTCACGGTTCGAGTGGCGCACTAAAAGCCGGCCGCCAGTGGATGCCTCACCCGGCAAGGCGAGTTTCCAGGCATTGCGCCCCCGTGGGGATCCCGTCTGATCGGCGCAGGTTTGCCGGCAGGCGCGCTACGGGCCTGGCCCTGGTGGATTTCAGGAGAGGATGAAGTCCGCCGCGGTCATGCGGCGTACGAAGCGCCACTTGCGAGCGATCTTGATCGGAAAGGCGATTCGGTAAAGACGCAGTCGGCGGTCGTTGGAGGCGCGGGCCTCCTGGTTCTGCGCTTCGGTCCAGGCGGGCGGCGCGAACGGTTTCAGCACCGGCCACTGGTCCACCAGCGCTGCGTACTGCGGCATGAAGACGCCGTTCCACGGCGCGCCTGCGTATTGCCAGGGCTTGCCGCCACCGGTGAAGTGGAGGATGGCCGGCTTGAAGCGCCCGGCCATGTCCAGCGGCGCGTAGTCGCTGATCCAGTTGTAGCGCGGTGACAGCACGTCCCGCCGCCCCTTGAAGACGGCGTTCAGCGCGCTCTGGTCGTGGTACCGGCACAGGGTGGAGTGCGCGAGGAAGAACGCCATCGCCTGCGGGAACAGGGTTTCCATCGTCACCCGGGAGATGGAGAACACGCCCGAGTTGAAGTAGTCGTCCTGGCTTTCCAGGCCCAGTCCATGCAGGTACGGGCCCAGGCTGCGGTCATGCAGGTGGTAGCCCAGCCAGGCCTTGTCCCCCGCTGCGGCGATGCGCCCATCGGGCACTTCCAGCACGGCCAGGGGCCTGATGTCGCCCACGATCTGGGTGTCGCCATCGATGTAAGTGATGTGCGTGTACTGCGCCGGCAGGTGCTCGGGAATCAAGAATCTGGCCAGCGCCGACCGGGGCACGTGAGTCTTGTTGAACGACACCGTGTCGGGCAGTTCGACAGCCGGCATCGCGATGCCGATCAGTCCCAGCCGCTGGATCTGGTCCAGTACCGCTTCGGCTTGGCCCGGTGTGAAGCCGTTGATCATGATGATCACGTCGGCAATCCCCTCCGGCATGACCTGCCTGGCGACCTGCTGGGCCGATACCAGCGTGGGGACCAGGAAGCCGGCGTCGGTGCAGTAGACGACGGCATGGTGGCATGGCGTGGGCGGGGCGACGTTCAAGGTGGCGGTCTCCGTGGGGGAATGCTGGAGCGGTGTTGCGCACTGTCGCGGTGGGCTTGCGGCAACCTCGGCCGGTCATGTTGGCAGGGCCGGGCAGCGCAGGCTCAATACGCCTGCGCCTGGTGCCAGCGCCAGGCGCTGTCGATGATGCTTTCCAGTTGGGTATGGACCGGGTTCCAGCCCAGCACCGAGCGTGCCTTGCTGCTGGAGGCCACCAGTACCGCGGGGTCGCCGTCGCGGCGGGCAGCCTGGACGTGGGGGATCTCGCGTCCACTGACCTGACGGCCGGCCTCGAGCACTTGGCGGACGCTGAAGCCTTGGCCGTTGCCGAGGTTGAAGGCATGCGCCCCGTCCACGTCTGACATCAGTCCCAGCGCACGCAGGTGGGCGTCGGCCAGGTCGAGCACATGCACGTAGTCGCGCACGCAGGTGCCATCGACGGTGTCGTAGTCGTCGCCGAAGATCCTCAGCTCTGGCCCCGTTCCCAAGGCCGCGCGCAGCACGTTGGGGATCAGGTGGGTCTCGGGTTGGTGCGATTCGCCGATGCCCTCCTCCGGGGCCGCGCCGGCGGCGTTGAAGTAGCGCAGGCAGGTCGAACGCAGTCCGTAGGCACTCGCCGCGTCGGCCAGGATGCGCTCCACCATCAGCTTGCTGGCGCCGTAGGGATTGATCGGCGCCTTTGGATGGTCTTCGTCGATCAGCGCGCTGACGGGGTTGCCAAAGATCGCAGCGGTCGAGGAGAACACCAGCTTGCCCACGTCATGCTGGCGCATGGCCTGGAGCAGGTTGAGCGTGCCCATGACGTTGTTCTCGTAATAGGCATACGGCTCTTGCACGGACTCGCCAACCAGCGAACGCGCGCAGAAATGCATGACCGCATCTACCGGCCGTTCAAAGGCCGCATCGAGTGTCTCCGGCTTGAGGATGTCCGCCTCCACCAGGCGTCCCCAGCGCACCGCGGGGCGGTGCCCGGTGCTGAAATTGTCCAGCACGGTAATGTCGTGGCCGGCGCGCGTGGCAGCCAGCGCGGCGTGTGCTCCGACATAACCTGCGCCGCCGCAAACGAGAATATGCATGTTGGATCCACGTCCTGTCGTATCGAAGTGATGCGGTACAGGCCCAGCCGTCTGGCCGGGCCACCTGTTTAAACCAGCGCCGGCTGTTCCAGCAGCTCCCGCGACAGCTCGGCGTGGCGGCGTGCGTACGCCACCGAACCGAGCCCTGCATCGCCCATGTGCGCCTGCGCCCGCTGCGCCATCTCCAGGCGGCGCTGCGCCTGCGCGCGGACCTGTGCGATGGTCTCGCGCAATGCGTTGGCGTCGCCGGTGCGGTAGTACCAGATGCAGTCATCGCCGAAATAGGCCTCCAGGCCACCGGCATCGGCTGTGATCACTGGGAGGCCCTTGAGTACGGCCTCCTGGATGACGGTGATACCCGAGGCATGCAGGTTGGCCTTCAGTGGCACCACCACCAGGTCGGCCCAGGCATAGGTTTCTTCCAGCGCTTGTTGGGTGCGGGCCGCGCCGATCTGGACGTTGGCCATGCCGCCGGCCGCCTTGGGCGGGAGCGAGCCGGACAAAATCCGCAGCTCTGCCCCAGGCGTATCAGCCACGGCCTGCAGCAGGGTCGGCCAGTCGCGATGCCTGTCGTTGCCCAGCGATAGCACCCGCAGTGACCCTGACCACGGCGTGGCTGAGGGCGCGACCGGGTTACTCGCGTTGATGCCGAAGCGGACCAGCTCGCAGCGCTGGCCGGGGAACAGCGTGCGTGCCTTGGCCAGGTTCATCTCGGAGTGGAAAGTGAGCAGGTCCGCGCGCCGCAAAAGCCGCTGGTACAGCCAGCGATGCAGTGGCGTCAGCCGCGGCCAACGGTCGATCAGCCAGACCTGCTGGAGCAGCAGCCTGGGCGGGCGCGCCGGCCGCAGCAGGGCCAGCAGCGCGCAGACGGCCAGGCTCTGCGATTCGGTGTGCGTCCAGATCACGTCCGCCGCCAGCAGCAGGGCGCGGTTGCGCCAGGCGTGGACCAGGTCGAAACCCAGGATCGCGCGCAGGCCCAGGCGAGCCAACTTGACAAGGGCGTTCTCGGGCGCATCGACCGAATAGTGGACGTCGATGCCGAACGCCTCGGCATGGAAATAGCCATAAGCCATACGCTCGTTGGTGCCGACCAGGGCACCAGACGCGTACTTCACATCCCAGCCGCCGATGCCGAAGCCGCGTGCCACCAGGACCGCGGCCCGCACCCGCGCGGGTGCCTGAACGGCAACGACCGTGTCTGAGTGGTTCATGCGTGGGCTGTCCATCGCGTGGCGTCCTTGGCTTGCGGAGCGCACGGACGGTCCTTTGCGGCCATCATGAGCAGGTGTTCGCGTTTGCAGAGTGCGGCCATGGGTCTCTCACGATCTGGAGCCTTGCGGATTGATGCCAATTCGTGGCGCATCGCGGTCAAACTATCGCTGCATGGTCCGCACGCCGGGGGGCTGAAAGGGCAGGGCCGGTAACTTCCTGGAGCATCAAGTTGTGGGTGGCGCGCCTCAGAACTTGGTGATGTTCATCGGCGAGATTCTGGAGGTCAGCAGGTCGCGCAGTGCTTGAAGGTTGCCTTGCAACCTGCCCTTGCGGTCAATCCAGGGTTCGGCCCGGAAGCTCTTGAGCGCGTTGGCAGCGATGTTGCGGCAGATCTGCGAGGTAGCGCGCTGCCATTCCATCGTGCCCTTACGGGCCAAGTAGACCGGGTTGGCGACCTGCGAGTAGCCGAGGCGTCGCCCCGAGCTGCGCCCAGAACGCTTCGTGCCCATGTGCACGCCGCGCAGCCGGTTGGTCTTCAGGATGGCGCCATGGGGTGCAAGCTGTCGGCAGAAGTCCACGTCTTCGAGCCAGGCATAGAACGGCAACATCTCGTCGAAGCGCAGGGCGTGCTCGCGCACTGGTGCCATGCGCAGCGCCATGTTGCACCCGTAGGCATTATAGGTGTCGTCCAAAACCTCGGTCGCGTCGAAATCCTTGTCGGCGCGGAGGATCGCGAGCGACTCGTCCAGGCTCAGGCCCGGGCCGAGGATGCCGTCGGCCAGAACATAGCCAGTAGCCACCACTGCGCGAGGATGGGCCTGGAAAAAGCGACGGGTCTCCTCGATAAAATCGGTTTTGGGCACATAGTCGTCGTCGAAGAACACGATGACATCGGCTTGGGTGGCCGCTAACAGCGTGTTGCGTTGTGCGGGAAGACCAGTCGGGCCGGGGACGACGCGGATCGGCTTGGGGTAATGGGCCAGGCCCTCTAAGTCCACGTCGGCTTCTGACGCCGGGCAGATCAGGAATTCGTCAGGCAGCGTGTCTTGCTTGCCAAGCCATTCGATGACTTCGGCCAGGACCTCGCGGCGGCCCGCGGTGGCGATGCCCACGGCGATGGTGAGGTGCGGTTGGGTCACGCGCGTGGTCCTTCGTTGTTCAAGAGGGAGGCCCGGTTCATTGCGGGGAAGTCGCTTGCGGATGAATCGCGCCGCCAACATGGGCGGCGTGGTCAGCTACACACAGGCGGGATTCGGGCAGGATGAGTTCAAGGAGTGCGTAGGCAGCCCGCCGCCAGCTGAAATCGCTGGCATGAGCCCGTCCCTTCGCACGCAGGCCATCAGCCAGAGCTGGGTCGGAGATTATGCTTGCGAGAGCGTCAACCCAGGCATCAGCACGGCCTGCATCGGCATAAACGGCGGCATCGCCACACGTTTCCGGCAGCGCCCCGCAGGGCGCTGCGACTACCGGGCAGCCCAAGGCCATGGCTTCCAACGGGGGCAATCCAAATCCTTCGGTCAGCGACGGGAAAGCGAAGGCGCCGGCGTTGGCGATCAGGCCCGTCATCTGCTCATCGGTCAGGCGACCTGGGAACACCGTGCTGGGCGGGACCGCATGGCCACTGCGCTCGAAATCGGTGCGCGAGATGGAGCCGAAGAGTACCAGTGTGATCTCTGCCAGACGAGGGTCGGCGAAAGCGCGCAGCAGCACCGGGATGTTCTTGTGAGCCTGCAACGTCGACAGGGCCACGACGTAGCGCCCTGGCTGTAGTGCGAGGCGCTGGAGGATGTCTGTATCTTGCTGGATTTCCAGCACGTGGTCGCAGCCGTTGTGGATTACCGAGATTCGGTCAGCGTCGGCGACCCGGTACTGGACCAGCTGCTTCTTCGAAAAGTGCGAGACAGTCAGGATGCGGCGGTTGGCACGGCCGAGCATCGGCTGAATCAGCCTATACCAAGTGGCGAACTTCCACGAATATGAAGCTGGCGAAGAGTGGACCTGCGCATCGTGCATCATCGTGTACGCATTGAATTTAGCGACTGGACCGAGGTTGCAGAGGTTGATGAGCGTCGAACCACGCGCTCGGATGGGCAGCACCAAGTGCTCCCACGGGATGCTCTTGAACCAACGGCTGAAACGGCTGGAGCCGGAGATTCGGATCGCGCCAAGCGTGATGGCGCGTGTTTCGTCGCCGGGAACGATGAGCTGCACATCGAGCTTGCTCGCAAGGTGTTGGTTTTCAACGAGTAGTTGATCCAAGGCTACGATCAGCTGCTGGGCGACACGCTGCACGCCCGTGGACGCATGCGTACTGGTTAGAAACTTACCGTTGAAGCTGATCCGTCGCGCCGATCCCTGTGTGGTGCCCTGCAGGTTCATGCGGTTCTCCCCGCCATGAGCTGGCGTCCAAAGCGGATAAAGTGTTCGATCATGCGTCCAAGCTGTTCGAAGAGGAAGGAAGAAGGTCCGAGAGGCTTACCGGCTCGCCACCAGATGAGATAGATGATGGTCAGGTAGATGCCGAGGTAGGCCAAGCCGAAGGTGGACATCAGGGCGATTGTTGCCACTTCGCTGTGCGTCTTTAGCGTTGCCGCGCCCAGAAACAGCGCCGATGACGCCAGCAGTACGGCGATCAGCGCGGGCAGGCAAGCACCCAGTTGAGCCAGCATGCCAGTGGACGCAAGCTTTCGAGCAAGCACCATGCAGACCAGCATGGCAGTCAGCAGCCCGCATGCATTGCCCAGCACGGCGCCCATGACGCCAAGATAGTGAATACCGATGAGCATCACGGGGAGCTTGACGGCCAACTCGGTGAAGGTCCTCAGTGCGACCAGCTTCGTACGGTCTCGAACCACGGCCAGGGCGGCCAGAGGAATGGTCGGGACAGACAGCAGCTGGATCACTGCCAGCCATCGAAGCAGTTCAGCAGCGTGTTGCCATTGGGGTCCCAGCACGATCCTGACGATCGGCTCCGCCCAGACGCTCATCATCACGAACACCGGTGCCATGACGAGCATCAATGCACTGATCGTGGTGAGGTAGGTCCGGGCGACCTGCTCCCCAGGTGCACTCTTGGAGAACGTCACCATCAATGGGCTCTGCAATGGGACAACCAGCGATTGTTGTGGCAGAGCGTTGAGGTTGACCGCCATGCTGTACTGGCCAAACTGCCGGGTATCCATGAAGCGCGGGAGCAGCAGCCTGTCGAGCTGCCAGCTGATCGCGCTACCAATCTGAGAGATGAAGTTCCACCCGATCAAGTTGGCGAAGTGGGACCAGGCCGCCAGGGACAGTCTTGGTCGCATGGGAACCAGCACGTAGGACAGCAAGGTGGTGACGGTGGGCGCGAGAATGGTGTTGAGGGCGATGGCCCAGTAGCTGTCGGCAGTCAGTGCGACGACGATCGCCACAATTGCAGCGATCAGTTTCCCACTGACTTCGATGACCGCATCGCGGCGGAAGTCGTAGTTGCGCGCGAACTCCACCATCCGCGGACTGGCAATGCCCCGCATCGTCGGTGCCAGTGCCAGCGCGCAGACCAACAGCGCCAACCTGGGTTCGCCGTAGAAGCTGGCCAACGGCCAGGCGACGCAGCACAGCAACGCAGTGATGGCCAAGCCGCGCACCAGCCCCAAGGTGAAGGCGGTGTTGAGCAATGTGCGATCGATCGCCTCTGATCGGATCAGGGCCGTGGAAAGTGGAAGTTCGAGGATCGCCTCGATGATGGAAATCAAGGCCATGGCCATGGCGACCAGGCCGAAATCGGCAGGACCGAGAAAGCGCGCAAGACAAAGCAGCGTCACCATGTCGATCAACTTTGCCGTCAGGCGAGATCCCACCGTCCATGCGCCAGCGCTGACGGTCCTGCCGTGGCTGCCTTGTCGCTCAGCGCCCATGAAGGGGTACCACTAATGCGGAATATTCCCGTCCATCAGGCGCAAGACGATTCAATGAGCTGCTGTTCGCGCGCGCAGCCGCGTACGCAAGACCGTAGATGAAGGCATTGGCCAGGCCGAAGTCAGCCGCGGTCCCGGCCAGGATCGCGCAGGCGAAGGCTGGTACATAAGACCAGCGTAGCCCGCGCAGGATCGCCCTGCCGGTCGGATCGTCGGCACGGCCGCGTCGGGCCAGGGTGGTGGCCACGAAGACCAGGTATAGCGCTGCACCAAGGAAGCCGGTATTGCTGGCCAGTGCGACCAGGAAGTTGGAGGCGCGGGTGCCACCCACGCCCACCCCGAGCCCGTGCGTGGTCAGCAGCGCCTCCCAGGACACGGCGGTCCACATGCTGCGTTCCTCGTAACTGCTGGAGGTGCTCTTCTGGAAGATGCTGGCGTCGATCAGCTGCCAGATCGAGGCCTGCACTGAGGGCATCAGTAGCAGCCCGCCGATGCAGGCCACCACCAGCAGCACGCACATCGCGAACTCGCGGCGAGTGGCGCGCGAGATGCGGTGGTTCCAGGCCTGGCCGAATGCACGCCAGGCCCATTCGGCGCCCGCTGCCACGGCCAGCACACCCAGGCCGACGTAAGCGGAGGACGAGGTCGACAGCCAGGTCATGGCCAGCAGGACCAGCAGCAGGGCCGGCGTCCACCGGCGCATCCTGCCGACCGGCAGCGTGCCGCGCAGGAAGTACAGCAGGCTCAGGAGCAGCACGCACAGCGCGCCGAAGGACGAGGCCTCCGGCATCAGGCCGACGATGCGCTTGCCGCCGCCAACGGTGGCCGCATCGGTCAGCAGCGAATAGCCGGCGGTGCGGAACAGCCCCAGCACCGGCTCCAGCGGCACGTAGGTGCCGGCCAGGTCCAGCAGCCCGGTCACGGCGGTGGCGGCCGCGCCGACCCAGACTCCGCGTACGGCCTGAACGCGGCGCTGTTCGGAGGACAGCAGGCGCGCGAAGCAGAACACCGTGATGATCGAGATCGACAGGTAGGCGAACTGCGAGACGTTCTGCATGTTGGCCATTAGCGGCTCGGTCTGCATGAACCCGGTGATGCGTACCGGCACGATCCGGGTGCCGGCGAACAAGGTCGGCATGAGCAGGGTGGCGAACCCGGCCACGATCCAGAACAGCGTCAGCAGCAGCATTCCGGCCGGGCGCGCGCCCATGACCAGTGCCGAGGCGATCTCCTTCTGGCCGGAAAACACCCGCGCGGTTAGCAGCAGCGCCACCAGCGGCGACGGGGTGAAGTTCATGCCGCCGCTCATCCCCGGCGGGATCGCCGCGAACGCGCCAAGCGGCATCGTCGCGAAGAACATGTACAGCAGGACAGGACGCCGGGAGACCAAGCCCCACGCCGCACACGCCCAGAAGATCAAGATGGGGAGCAGTTCCATCAGGCGGCCGGCCGCGCGGCGCCCTCTGGTTCTGGCGACAGGGTCGCCGCGCCGGGCCGGCCGATGCCGTCGAAAAACGCGGCCAGGCAGCGCAGGAACACCGAGGTGTCGAATTGCCGCGCATGGTCCTGTAGCGCCTGCGGTGAAAACGCGGCTTCGCCCTCGAAGCGCTCGATGGCGGCCATCAGCGAATCGGCGGTCTGGGCCTCGAACAGGATGCCGGTCTTGCCGTCGATGACCGTTTCAGTTGCCCCGCCACGCGCATAGGCGATGACCGGGCGGCCACTGGCCATGACTTCCAGCGGGATGATCCCGAAGTCCTCCACGCCGGGGAACAGCAGCGCCTTGCATTCGGAGAAATGCCGGGCCATCTCCGCATCGCTGACCCGTCCGACGAAGCTCACCGTCGGCCCGGCCATCCGCTTGAGCTGCTCGCTCGCGCCCGAGCCCAGCACCACCAGCTTGCGGCCCAGGCGGGTACAGGCCTCCACGGCGATCTCCACCCGTTTGTAGGGCGTGATCTGGCCGGCGCACAGGTAATAGTCGCCCAGCGTATCGCTGGCCTTGAATCTGGCAAGGTCCACCGGCGGGTGGATGACGCTGGCCTCGCGCCGGTAGTACTTGTTGATGCGCTGGGCAACGTAGCGCGAGTTGGCGATGAAATGGTCGACCCGGTGCGAGGTGGTGACATCCCACTGGCGCAGGATCGGCGCGGTGACCGACATGGCCGCGCGGGTCAGCGCACCGGAGGCGCGGCGGTATTCCGGGTAGAGGTCCCAGATGTAGCGCATCGGGGAATGGCAATAGCACACGTGGGTCGCGCCGGGCCCGGGCACGATGCCCTTGGCCGGACCGGCCTCGCTGGAAATGACCAGGTCGTAGCCGGTCAGGTCGAAGGACTCCAGCGCGAAGGGCATCAGCGGCAGCATCTTCTGGTAGTGCTTCACGCCGCCAAGCTTCTGCAGGAACGAGGTGGTGATGCGATGCCGGAGCAGCTTCTCCGACAAGGCCGAGCGATCAGCGACCAGTGTGAAAATGTCGGCCTGCGGGTAGAGATCGCAGAGGGCCTCGAGGACTTTCTCGCCCCCACGCATGCCGACCAGCCAGTAATGGACCAAGGCGACTTTCATCGGCTTGCCTGTGCGCGCACTGATGGCGCGAGCGAATCAATAGGCATTGCGGTGGACGAAGCCCTTGAACAGGGTCAGGAAGATGATCCGGATATCGAGAGCGAGCGACCAGTTCTCGATGTAATAGAGGTCGCACTCGATGCGACGCTGCAGGTCGGTCGAGCCACGCCAGCCATTGATTTGCGCCCATCCTGTGATGCCGGCTTTCACCATGTGCTTCTGCATGTATGCCGGGATTTCCTCGCGAAATTTCTCGACGAACATCGGCCGTTCCGGCCGGGGGCCGACGATGGACATGTCGCCTTTGAGCACGTTGATGAACTGTGGCAGCTCGTCCAGGCTGGTCTTGCGCAGGAACGCGCCAACAGCCGTTGCCCGGCTCTCGCCCGAGCGTGCCCATACCGCGCCCGTCGAGGACTCCGCATCCACAGGCATGGAACGGAACTTGAGCATCTTGAAGCTGCGCCCATTCCAGCTGACGCGCTCCTGCCGGTAGAACACCGGGCCTGGCGAAGACAGCTTCACCGCTGCTGCGATCATCAGCATCAGCGGAGAGATCATCAGCAGGATCGCGCCGGACAGTACTCGGTCTTCAACGTCCTTCAACAGGCGCGCGGCCCCTTGGTGAGGGGATTGCTGCAGGTTGATCACCGCGAGCCCAGCGACCTTCTCTACGGAGTGATTAAGCATCCGGACATCGAAGAAATCGGGGATGCACTTGATGTCGGCCGTGGAATGGCGCAGCTGATTCAGGACCGAGGTGATTTCGGCCTGCGCGGTCATGGGCAGCGCGATCCAGACCTGATCGATCTGATGGGCGTCGACATACTCCACCAAAGCCTCGACATCGCCTAGCTTCGGAACATCCTCCAAGTAGCGATATCCGCCCGGAGAGTCGAACCAGCCCAGGATGTCGATGCCCGCCCAGCGTTCACGCGAAAGCGCGCGGACCAGCCGCTCCGCGTCGCGACCCCCGCCCACAATCACGGCTGTCGTGCGATCGACGCCTTTGGCGCGCAGCCAAGTCCCGGTATGCCGGACCCAGACACGGGTGGTGCACGCAGTTCCCAGACTCAGGACGAACCAAGTGCACCACCAGCCGAAAGCCAGGTCATCAAGCTGTCCAAGTGCAAACCGATACAGGGCCATGCCGATGAACATCACCACCCACAGGATGACCACACGCGCAACGTCATTACGCAACGCGCGCCCCCGCCATTGGTGATACAGGGTCGAGCCATTGAGCAGGATCATGCCGAACAGCAGCGAGCACAGAATCGCAGGCCAGTAAAAGGGCTGGTCGAGATCGAAACTTCCAAACTGCCATCGGTACGCGATTACACCGCCCACTGACAAACAGACGAGGTCTGCCAGTCGAAGCAGAAACTCGAACATCGCTGTGGACGTGGTCACCGTCCTTCCGCCGAAGCTGGACTCTCGGCCAAATGGAATAAACAAAGCCCTTCCCCCTGTTCAGATATCCAAAAGGATGTCTGTCTTCCTTGTTTCACCGTTGCCCAGCCCCTGCCGAATTGATTCGGGGATGAGAGCTCAGTCGGCCTTACATCTCAATTGGATCGGCGCGCAACCAGAACACGGATGACGTCGATGCGGGATCGAGGGCCATGCCGCAGTGCAGCAAATCCTGATCGCAACACTAACCATAAAGTGTGACCGGTTCAACGGTGAGCCCCTATTAAGAAACTAACTTCCGCTGAATTTTTTATACCAAAGGATGCTAGGACCCGACGGATCGCTCGAGCGTAGTCCAGCTTCTGTAGCGGAATTCGGGCGGCTGCTCGCGATCTACTGCCCCACCTGATCCAGGTTGTCCCACAGGAGGTCCGTGTCCCGCTCGCTGGTGAGCTGATACAGCGAGTATTGACGGTTCAGTTTTGCACCGCCGTCGCGGGTCAATGGCGCCCACACCACCGTCGCTCGTCCACGCGTCGAGCGGGGTAGCAGAAGGTCCATCGGCACGGAAAAATAGATGCCCTTGTCGAAACTGCCTTCGCCGTACTCTGCCGAAGAAACATTGGTCTTGGTCGCGTAGGCACCCATCGTCACGCCGTTGGCGAACACCCGGCCGATGTTGAGCGTGGCGCCAAGATCGCCAGCCAGGTAGCGCCCGGCGCTGAGCGAGACGACCGTGCGCTGGGTATCGCCAAAGGCGTAGTAGCCGGAAAGATGTCCTGTGGCGATGTGATACCCGCGCATGTCAAAGCGCTGATCGAATCCGCGTTGCGTTACCTGGTTGAGCTCGGCACCGACGGCCCAACGTTCGCCGTATGGACGATAGAGCACTTCCCCGCCAACACCTGCGAACATCGATTCCAGCAGGCCGCCGTAGGCCATCCCGTACCAGCTATTGCTCAGCCGATGCGCCGCAGTCAGCTGCAGGTTGGGCAGGGTGATGTCCGAGGTGGTCAGATACTGCCGCATGTAGCTGCGCACTCGCGGCAGATTGCTTGGCGCGTCGTAAGTGAACCTGTCGAAGTTGTTCAGCAGGTTGGCGCTAACGGTGCCAGAGAGCCAGATGCTGCGTGTAAAGAAAAAAGTCGCGTCGTAGTCAGCGCTGATCTGATAGAGGAGGAAGCCATTGGGTCCGCCCAGTACCTGCTTGAATCCTGGTGACAGACTGTTCTGGAAGCGATTAATGGGAGCGCGATACAGCACGTCGCGTTGCTGGCTGCTTACGTCGGTCGCCTCGGTCGACAGCGCCAAGGTCTTCAAGTCAGCGTCGTGCTGCAGGTAGGACTGCAGCGCGTCGCGGCCGATGCTGAGCTCGCCCAAGGGTAAGCCGACGCGAGTGTTGACCACGGTGAACCAGTCGACCTGGCCATTGGACCGGCTGTCCAGTACGCGCGCAGCGCGCCCCAACCCGGTCGCTGGATAGAAGAAGCGGTTTTGTTCGCCAGTGACCACTAGTTCACGCCCACGCACCGCGATCTGCTGGACGTCGATTCCGGCGTTGTCATGCAGGCGTTGGGCGACCCCGCTCCAGTCAATGGCCGACATGGCTTCCAACGTCTGGGCGCGCTGGGCTTGGACTTGTTCGGCGGCGTCGCGATAACGGCCCGCCTGCACCTGCCCTCGCGCATCCGCTGCGCGTGGGGCGGCCATCGGCACGGGCGGCGGATCGAGTAGCTTGGGATAGGCGCGTGCAGTGCCTAGGTTGCTGTGGAAAGTGATGCTGGCCATCACTTCCTGACCGCGCTCCCAGCCTAGTCCGATCTGCACGCCGCGATTGAGTGAGTACACCAGGCCCGCATTGATCGGCGTGCTCTGGCGCTGGTTGTTGTCTTGCGGCTCATGCTGGTAATCGTTGCCGTCGACCTCGAGCTTCAGCTGCAGGGGCGCCCAGGGTGTCTGGTAGGCGATGCCGCCGAACAGGCCTACGCGTCCACGGAACATCGAGGACCCGCTGAAATTGCCCGTCGCCGTTCCTGAATCTGGTCGAGTCTTGAAGCGGTCGTCGAGTACGCCCAGTGGATTGCCGATGTCGCCGCGGTTGCCCATGTAGCCGGTGGCAGCGCCGACGGTCACGTCGAACGGCCCGATGCGCTTGCTGGCCACCAGGTATTCGCCTGCGAACAGTCCGGTGCCGCCGATATCGCGGATCCCGAGCGCGACTTCCGGCAGCCAGTGGCTTTCCTGCCACAGGCGCAGCTTCACATCGATCGATTTGTCCTTGTAGTGGTGGGTGCCACTGGTGTCGGCCGGGCCGTAGCCGCGGTTGGAGATCGAGGTGTAGCGGAAGGTTCCCTCCAGCCATGGAAACGGCTGCAGGGCGACGTTGTAACGGCTGTAGGGCGAGACGTGGCTGGCACTGAAGCTCAGCTCGCCCTGCTCGGCCATGTGTGCACCCGGCATCTGCAGCAGGCCGGTGCCGCCCCAGTCGCTCTGGGTCGGCGAGGGGGCCAACTGGGCGTGCGCCGCACCGCTGCCGGCCAGGCCGAGGGCCAGCAGCAGCTGGCGGTGCAGGCGGGTGGTGGCCAGTCGCCTCATGGCGTGCCGGCCCCGGGGGCGGGCAGCACTTGGGTGGCCAGGAACTGGGCAACCTGCGCGTTGAAGAGCGGATCGATCTTAGACACCCGTTGCTGCACCAGTGGCACGAAAAGGACCGCCCCGGGCGCCAGCGGTTGAGGATTGCTGCGGTTCCAGGCGGCCACGCCCAACGTCTGCACCACGCCGTCGGGTTGGATGGCGAAGACGGTGTCCGGATCCGCCCCGGCGCCGGCAGGGCAATCGCGCAGGTAGCGCGCGGCGTCCTGCTGCGGCACGTGGGGCAGGGCGCAGGGCTGGGCCACCGCGCCCACCACCTGGATGCTGTCCGGGCGGGTCGGATAGACGAACCGGTCACCGTCCTGGAGCTTCTGGTTGGCGCCTTCCACTAGTTCCACGCGGCGCGGCTCCAGTTGCACGCCGACGGCGCGGCCGGACACAGGCAGTCCGACCAGCCAGGCCTGCAGCGCGGTGGCGGCCATGGATAGCGCCGGGTCATCCAGCTGTGCGATGGCCTGCAGGTCGTAGAGGAGGCCGGCCTTGAGCCGGGTCTGTTCCAGTACGTTGCCGGTCTGCAACAGTGCTGCGCCGACCATGTAGGCATCGGGCCTGGGCGCAGCCTCCAAGAGCAACTCGGCGCGTCGGGTGTCTGCGGGCAGCACGCGCGCGCCGGGCGCGGCCACGGCGCCGTCCACCTGGACGTGCAGCACCTGCGCGCATGCCAAGGTCGGGGCGATTGCCAGCGTGGTCAGCAGCAATGCGCGCAAACCCCGGCTCAAGGCTGCACCAGCGGCCGATAGGCCTTGAGCATGGTGATCTGCAGGCTGATTCCGGGCGCCACCAGCTGCCGGCTGCGGACGATCTGCCCGGTACCAGGCTCGGCCCAGTAGGCGTTCACAGCATTGACCCCGTCACCACGCAGCGCTTCTTCGAAATAATCCAGGCTGAGTGCCTGGCCCAGGACCGTGATCTGCCGTGTCCCCATGCGACGCAGGGTGCCGGTCACCGGCACTCCGTAGCGATAGCCGGGCCGCCAGTCATAGCGGCGCTGCACCGTGGCCGGCCCTTTCAGGGTGGACAATTGACGGAACGGATTCGCGCCTTCGATGCGCATGTCCATCGCGTCCTGCGGCTGACCTTCTGTGCCGACCAGCAGTTCGTCGCGCAGAAAGATCGCGCGGCGGTCGTTGCTGTACCAGGAAGTGAGCCCGGCATCGTCGTTGCCCAGCACCATCAGTGCGTTTCCAAGCGGGCCTTCCACCAGGATCTGCGCATACGGCGTGCTGGCCACCTGCTCGGCTGTGGGCTGAAAGCGATGGGCTGGCAACAGCCCGCCCAAGCGCGGGCCGGGCGCCGAACTGCAGCCGGCCAGGGCCAGCAACAGGGCCGTCAGGCCAAGGCCGATGAGGGTCCCGGCGCGTCCCAGATTCGCGCACATGCTGGTCTTCCGCTGCCTGCCAGTTCCCGGATCAGTTGGAGTTGGACAGATCGCTGCGCGCACTGGCGGCGTTGCTGATGATGCCGGTGAAGGGCAGCAGCTGGTTCACGAAGCGGCTCCAGCGCGTGACCCCGGCGGCGCCCACGAAGACCACGTCGCCTGGCAGCAACTGGAACTGGCTGGCCAGCGCGAAGGCGGCGGGCGAATCGGCGTCAAGCTGGTAGACGGCCGAAGGCTTCTCCTGCAGGTCCTTGGCCCCGCGGATTACGTAGACCGCCTTGCCGTTGGAGGTGGTCTGGATCAGCCCGCGGGCGCGGCCCAAGGCTTGGCTCAACGTACTTGAGCCGATCTTGAAGCTCTGCGCGCCCGGCTCGTTGACCTCACCCATAACGAACAGCTCCTTGGTGTCCAGGAACGGCACGTACAGGCGGTCGTCGTTCTTCAGGTAGACCGTGCCCAGGCTGGGCTGGCTCAGATCGATGGTGTAGGTGACGCCATCGCGGGTCAGCTGAAGCCCGGACAGGTCGGCATTGACTGGATCGAATCCGGCCTGGCTGATGGCGTCGCTCAGGGTGAGTGGCACCACCGTCAGCGGCACCGCGGCCGAGGTGCGGACCGCGCCGGTGATCCAGACGCGCTGGCTGGCATAGGTCAGCACCGAGACGTCAACCTGCGGCGATTCGACGAAGCGCGCCAGCTTGCTGGTGATTACGTCACGCAGCTGGCCCAGGTTGAGGCCGGCGGCCTGCAGCTTGCCGATGTAGGGATAGAACAGGGTCCCATCCGACTGCACCAGACGCCCGGCGGCACCGAGCTGCTGCTGCGAGCCGGCCGGCACGGTCAGTTCCGGGTGGTCCCAGACGGTGATATAGAGCAGGTCGCCTGCGCCGACTTGGTAATCGCCGGGCCGGTAGTTGGCCAGCGCGGCGGGCATCACAGGGGCGCTGCGCGCGGCGGCGTCCATGGCCAGCAGCTTGGGCGTGATGGGCGTCAGCTCGATGTGGTCGTTGCCGACCACCGCGGTGCCGTCGGGACCCGCGTCCGGGCGGCTCATGTGCTGCCCGGGTGCCCAGACACAACCGCTCAAGCCGAAAGCGGTCACGCAAGTGACCACCCCAAGACGTGCCAACCCTGTTGCAAACGCCATGTCGCGCAGACCTATTGATTTGTTGATGCCACACACAAAGCCCGCCGGGGAGCCCCAACGGGCAGACTTATGCACTGAGGTGGTTCTGGAGGGTGCGGCTTACTGGGTGGTGCCGGTCGTGCCGCCGGTCCCATTGGTGCCGCCTGTCCCGCCGGTCCCGTTGCTGCCGCCGGCGTTGGCCGCCGCCGCAGCGACCACGGCCATGGAAGTGGCGACAGGCCCTAGCGTCGCCGCCGTGCCGATGCCAGTCCCCAGCGCGCTGGCGGTCCCGGCGGTGCTGCCACCGGCTGCTGCCGAACTGGCAACGCGTGCCGTCTGGGCGCCTGCGCGCGCAGCGGCAGTGCCCGCAGCCTGAGACTGCTGAGCAAGGGATTTCGAGGAAAAGCCCACCAAGGTCGCGATGGCGATTAATGGCAACGCAAGCTTTATTGGGCTTCTCCCAGTCATCGCTATTTCCTTAATAAAGTGTGAATTTATGTGGCGAAGGCACGGGTGTCAAGTGCTTTTGATCACAAAATACCCAAAGGCGAATTGCTTCGAAAGCGCTTTTGTCCTTGCAGGTCTGAAGTATGCTTGACATCGATGCCTGTCTTGCGATGTGCGACGGGTAGCAGGGGGAGTAAATCGGCACGTGTTCCGGAAGGTCTTGTTCGTGTGCGTCGGCAACATCTGCCGGAGCCCGACCGCTGAGGTGTTGCTGCGCCATGCCCGACCCGAGCTCAAGGTCGGGTCTGCGGGCCTGCACGCGCTGGTGGACCACCCACTGGACGCCAAGGCTGCCGAGCTGCTCGGCATGCATGGGCTGGACGGCAGCGCGCACCGTGCCCGCCAGCTGACCCCCGACCTGCTGGCCGCCGCCGACCTGATACTGGTGATGGAGCGCCACCACCACGAGCAGATCCTGCGCGAGGCGCCGCAATTCAGCGGCAAGACCTTTCTGGCCGGTAAGTGGCGCGGATCTTGCGAGATCCCCGACCCTTATCGCAAGTCGCGCGCCGCCTTCGAACATGTCTATAGCGAGCTCGACGCCAGCGTCGCCAGCTGGTTGCCTTACCTGCGCTGATGCGCGCCCCACGTTGACCGAACTGCCGAGAGACGCATCACATGAGCAATGACCCCACCGCCGGCATGTCCCGGGACGAGGACGAAATCGATCTGCGCCAGCTGCTGGGCGTATTGGTGGACCACAAGTGGTGGATCGTTGGCATTATCGCGATGTTCTTCTTGGCAAGCGTGGCCTATGCGGTGATCGCCACGCCGATCTTTCGGGCCCAGGCGATGGTCCAGGTCGAGTCCACCGCGCCCACCATCCCGGGCCTGTCGGACCTGTCCTCCCTGGGCGTGGAGACCAGCAGTTCGCAGGCCACCACCGAGATTGCGCTGATCACCTCGCGCGCGGTCGTGGGCACTGCGGTGGACAAGCTCAAGCTGGAGACCCAGGCCGATGCCAAGCGTTTTCCGGTCTTGGGCGACTTCCTGGCCCGCCGCTTCAAGCCGGCCACCGAGGGTGCGCTGGCCGCGCCGGTGTTCGGCCTGCGCCAGTACGGCTGGGGCGGCGAGCGGATCGAGATCGAGCGGCTCACCGTGCCTGATGCCATGCGCGATGCCAGGATGCGACTGGAGGTGGGTACCGCGCCCGGCAGTTTCATCTTGCAGGATGGCGTAGGGCGGCTGCTGCTGCGCGGCAAGGTCGGCGAACCCGCGTCGGGCCATGGCGTAAACCTGCTGGTGGCCGCGCTGGCCGCCAATCCGGGCACCCAGTTTAACGTGACCCAACGGCGCCGCCTGAATGTGGTCACCTCGATGCAGGGCCAGGTCAAGGTACTGGAGCAGGGCAAGGAGTCCGGAATCCTGCAGCTCACCTACGAGAACAGGGATCCTGCGTTTGCCGGCGCCTTCCTGCAGGACGTGGCCGAGGCCTACGTGCGCCAGAACGTGGACCGCAACTCGGCCGAGGCATCCTCGCAGCTGCAATTCGTGAGGGACCAGCTGCCTGAGGTGCGCAAGCAGGTCGAGGCCGCTCAGGCCAAGATGAATGCTTACCAGACCAAGGCCAATTCGGTCGACATCACCCTGCAGACCAAAGGCCTGCTGGAGCAGCAGGTGGCGGTGGAGACCAGCATCCAGCAGCTGCACATGCAGCAGGCCGAGATGGATCGCAGCTTTACCAAGGAACACCCGGCCTACCGGGCGTTGATGCGCCAGATCGGCGAGCTGGAGGGGCGCAAGGCCGGTTTCAACAAGCAGGTCGGCGAGCTGCCCGATACTCAGCAGGAACTGCTGCGCCTGACCCGCGACCTGCAGGTCAGCAACGAGCTGTACACCGCGCTGCTCAACCAGGCTCAGCAGTTGGACGTGGCCCGTGCGGGCACCGTGGGCAACGTGCGCATCATCGATGCCGCCGCCGTCGATTCGACCAGCCCGGTCAAGCCGCGGCGGTTGCTGATCGTGATGGCCGGGACACTGTTCGGCGGCCTGGTGGCCGTGGGCCTGGTGTTCCTGCGCCGGGTGCTGAATCCGGGCATCGAGGAACCTTCGCAGCTGGAGGATCTGGGCCTGCCGGTCTATGCGGCGATCCCGCTGAGCGATGTCAAGGAGGTGCAGGATTTCGCAAACAGCAAACGCCGGCGACGCACCGGCGGCGGTTCGCGCCACCACCTCTTGGCGGTCAATGCGCCGACAGATCTGGCGGTCGAAGCCATTCGCAGCCTGCGCACCAGCCTGCATTTCGCCATGCTGGAAGCGAAGAACAACATCCTGATGATCTCAGGACCGCGACCAGGTGTCGGCAAGACCTTCGTCTCCGCGAACCTTGCTGCGGTGGTGGCGCAGGCGGGCCAACGTGTGCTGGTAATCGACGCCGACATGCGCAAGGGCGCCCTGCACAAGGTGCTGGACGTCGTGCCGGGTGTCGGCTTGTCTGATGTGCTGGTGGGCAAAGCCCAGGCGATCGCGGTCATCCGGCCCCTGCAGAACGTTCCGAACATGTACTACATGACCCGCGGCGACATTCCTCCGAATCCGTCCGAGCTGCTCATGCATCCGCGTTTCACCGAGCTGATGAACTCGCTGTCCTCGCAGTACGATCTGGTGATCATCGACACCCCGCCGATCCTTGCGGTCACCGACGCGGGCATCGTGGGCCAGCACGCAGGTTCGTCGTTGTTGGTCACGCGCTTTGGCCTCAATCAGCCCAAGGAAGTGCTGCTGACCAAGAAGCGCTTCCAGCAGAGCGGCGTCTACCTGAAGGGGGCGATTTTCAACGCGGTCGAGAAACGGGCGACCGGCTTTTATAGCTATGGCTATTACGAGTACAAGCCTAGTGGCGCAAGCTGAGCCAGCCTGGCATTGCGTTACAAGGACGGCGCCCGAGGCGCCGTTCTTGTTCTCGGAGAAAATGCTGAACCGGCGTCGATGCTATCGACCCGACCCGGACTGCATCGTCGCCTTGGTGGAGGATTGGAAACTGAATCCTTACCGCAGCTGCAGGTGCCCCAACTCCATGCCATCAGGCGACATGCAATGGACCAATCAATCGGTGCATCGCGTCTGAGCACCAAATCTCAGTGGATCTCGAGCGGCGCGAAGCCCTTCACCAGATCGTCGATTGCCTTGATCTGCGTCAGGAACGGCTCCAACGCCGCCAGCGGCAACGCGCTCGGACCATCGCAACGTGCGTGGTCCGGATCCGGATGCGCCTCCAAGAACAAGCCGCCCAGGCCCACGGCCATGCCCGCACGAGCGAGTTCCAGCACCTGGCGACGACGGCCGCCCGATGCTTCGCTACCGGCATCGCGGCGTTGCAGGCTGTGGGTCACGTCGAAGATCACCGGCAAGCCGCCGGTGGATTCGGCCATCTCGCGGAAGCCCAGCATGTCCACCACCAGGTTGTCGTAGCCGAACTGCGCGCCACGCTCGCACAGGATGATGCGTTCGTTACCAGTCTCGCGCAGCTTGCTGACGATGTGCTTGATCTGCGTGGGGCTCATGAACTGCGGCTTCTTGATGTTCACCGCAGCGCCAGTGCGGCCGATCGCTGCCACCAGGTCAGTCTGCCGCGCCAGGAACGCCGGGATCTGCAGCACATCCACGACTTCGGCCACCGGCGCGGCCTGCGCGACCTCGTGCACGTCGGTGATCAGCGGCACGCCCAGCTGGCGCTTCACTTCCTCAAAGATGCGGATGCCTTCTTCCAGCCCGACACCGCGATAGGAATTGATCGACGACCGGTTGGCCTTGTCGAACGAGGCCTTGAACACATACGGAATGCCCAGCTTGTCGGTCACCCGCTTGTACGCCTCGGCGGCGAACAGCGTGGAATCCAGATCCTCCAGCACGTTGAGCCCACCGAACAGCACGAACGGCGCGTTGTTGCCGATGGAGACGGTGTCGTTGATCGCAATGGCGGCGGTCGTGGAAGGCAGGGTCATGGCGAAGACTCACTGGAAAAAGAGGGCGCGTCCCGAGGCCGGGCCTGCATGACATCGCGCATCCGTCATGCAGGCATCGCCCAAGGCACGGACCCATAGTCTAGAAGCATGGCCGAACGCCGCCTATCCAACGTGGCTCGCCGTGCTGTTCAGGCGCCAGCGCTGATGTCGACGCGCGGAAGCCAAGGCCCACACGCTGGAAAACGCTACTCGCACAGATCGGCTGATCTGTGCGAGGCAGACCAGCGCTCCAACAAAGGGCGACTTACGCCGACAGTTCGCCCATCACGTGCTGCAGCCCGGCTTCCCATTGCGGGAGTTTGAAGCCGAAATCATGCTGGAAGCGCGTATTGTCCAGGCAGGAATAGGCCGGACGCTTGGCGGGGGTCGGGTATTCTGCCGTGGTGATTGCGGCCACGTGTGGCGCGCGCTCCAGCAGCCCGCGCTGCACGGCATCGGCAAAGATCGCCTCGGCGAATCCGTGCCAGCTGGTGACACCGCTGGCGGTCAGATGCCAGGTGCCGGACTTGCCTCCCGTGTTGGCGATGGCCGCGGCCGTGGCATCGGCGATCAGCCATGCCGGTGTCGGCGTGCCGACCTGATCGGCTACCACGCCCAGCTGGTCACGCTGTGCGCCCACGCGCAGCATCGTGCGCAGGAAGTTGCCGCCACGCGCCGCATACACCCACGCGGTGCGGAAGATCATGTGGCGCGCGCCGGAAGCGCGGATCGCGTCCTCACCGGCCAGCTTGGTGGCGCCATACACGCCCAGCGGCGCGGTGGCATCGTCCTCGCGATACGGCACGCTGCCATCGCCCGGGAACACGTAGTCCGTCGAGTAGTGCACCAGCAGCGCACCGCGCGCGGCACAGGCCCGGGCCAACACAGCCGGTGCCTCGGCGTTGGCGCGGGCTGCAGCGGCCTGCTCGGTTTCGGCCTTGTCCACCGCAGTCCAGGCTGCGGCGTTGACCACCACGTCCGGTGCGATGCGATCGACCAGCGCGGCCAACGTCTGCGGCTGATCGAAGTCAGCGACCTCGCAGGGCGTGCCGTCTTCCAGCACGCCGGTGCGTGTGGTCGCGACGACCTCGCCCAGCGGCTTCAACGCACGCAGCAACTCAAAGCCGACCTGGCCGTTGCCTCCCAGGACCAGCAGCTTCATGCGGTGTAGACCGGCAGGCGTTCGGCAGCGACTTCCGCCAGCAGTGGCGCCTTTGCATCCTTTTCCGACAGGTTCGGGTTGCCGATCGGCCAATCGATGCCGATGGCCGGGTCATCCCAACGCACGCTGGCGTCGGCGGCCTTGTCGTAGACGTTCGTGCACATGTAGCTGAAAAGCGCGCGCTCGGAGAGCACCGCAAACCCGTGCGCGAACCCTTCAGGAATCCAGAACTGGCGCTTGTTCTCCGCGCTCAGCACCACTGCAGTCCACTGGCCGAAATGCGGTGAGTCACGACGGACGTCGACGGCCACATCGTAGACCTCGCCTTCCAGCACGCTGACCAGCTTGCCCTGCGGATTGGGCCACTGGTAATGCAGGCCACGCAGCACGCCCTTGGACGAGGACGAGACGTTGCTCTGCACGAAGCGATCCGGCAGGCCGAGCTCGCCAAAGCGCGCCGCGTTCCAGGTCTCCATGAAGAACCCGCGCTCGTCGCCGAACACCGCCGGCTCAAGGATGGTGCAGCCGGGCAGGGCGGTTTCAATGACTTTCACAGGATGACCTTTCGCTCGCGCAGGGACAGCAGGTACTCGCCATAGCCACTCTTGACCAGCGGCGCGGCCAGCGCTTCAAGCTGCGCGTCGTCGATCCAGCCGCTGACGTAGGCGATCTCCTCCGGGCAGCACACGCGCAGGCCCTGGCGGGCCTCGACCGTCTCGATAAAGGTGCAAGCCTCCAGCAGCGAACGGTGCGTGCCGGTGTCCAGCCACGCATAGCCGCGGCCCAGCGGCTCCAGATGCAGGTCGCCCTGGTCCAGATACAGCTTGTTGAGATCGGTGATCTCCAACTCACCACGCGGCGAGGGCTGCAGGCTGGCAGCGTAGTCGCAGACCTTCTCGTCGTAGAAGTACAGGCCGGTCACTGCGTAGTTGGAGCGCGGCTTCGCAGGCTTTTCTTCCAGGCCGATCACACGGTTCTGCGCATCGAATTCGGCCACGCCGTAGCGCTCCGGATCGCGCACGTAATAGCCGAACACCGTCGCACCGTGTTCGCGCGCATCGGCGCGCGCCAGCAGCTCGGTCAGGCCGTGGCCGTGGAAGATGTTGTCGCCCAGCACCAGGCAGCTCGGCGCCCCGTCGAGGAACTCACGCCCGATCAGGAACGCCTGCGCCAGCCCGTCCGGGCTCGGCTGCACGGCATATTCGATCTTCATGCCCCACTGCGAACCATCGCCCAGCAGCGCTTTGAACAGCGCCTGCTCGTGCGGCGTGTTGATGATCAACACCTCGCGGATGCCCGCCAGCATCAGCACGCTGAGCGGGTAGTAGATCATCGGCTTGTCGTAGACCGGCAGCAGCTGCTTGCTGATCGCCTGGGTCAATGGATACAGGCGCGTGCCCGAGCCGCCGGCCAGGATGATGCCCTTGCGTTGCTTCATGTGATTGCTCCCGTGCTCAGGCCGAGGTGCCGATACGTTCCATGCGATAGCTGCCGTCCAGCACGCGCTGCACCCAGGCCTGGTTGTCCAAGTACCAGTCGACGGTGGTGGCGATGCCTTCTTCGAAGGTGTGCTGCGGCTCCCAGCCCAGTTGTTCCTTCAGCTTGGTCGCATCGATCGCATAGCGGCGATCGTGACCCGGGCGATCGGTGACATAGGTGATCTGGTTGCTGCGCGGCTGGCCATCCTCGCGCGGACGACGCTGGTCCAGCAGCGCGCAGATGGCCTGCACGACTTCGATGTTCTGACGCTCGGCATTGCCACCGACGTTGTAGGTCTCGCCGACCTGGCCCTTGGCCAGCACCGTGCGGATCGCGCTGCAGTGGTCGCTAACGAACAGCCAGTCGCGCACGTTCTTGCCATCGCCGTACACCGGCAGCGGCTCGCCGGCCAGCGCCTTGGCGATCACCAGCGGGATGAGCTTTTCCGGGAAGTGGTACGGGCCGTAATTGTTCGAGCAGTTGGTGGTCAGCACCGGCAACCCGTAGGTGTGGTGGAACGCGCGCACCAGATGGTCAGAAGCCGCCTTGGACGCCGAATACGGCGAGTTGGGCGCATACGGCGTTTCTTCGGTGAACTTGCCGGTGTCGCCCAGCGAGCCGTAGACCTCATCGGTGGACACGTGCAGGAAGCGGAACGCGGACTTGGCCGGCTCGGGCAGCGCCTTCCAGTAGTCGCGTACCGCTTCCAGCAGGCCCAGCGTGCCGACGACATTGGTCTGGATGAACGCGCCGGGCCCGTCGATCGAGCGATCCACGTGGCTTTCGGCCGCAAAATTCAGGACTGCGTCCGGCCTGTACTTGGCCAGCAGCTCGCTGACCAGCGCGCTGTCGCCGATATCGCCCTGTGCGAACACGTGGTTCGGATTGCCCTCAAGCGAGGCCAGCGTGTCCAGGTTGCCCGCGTAGGTCAGCGCATCCAGCGTGATGACACGGACGCCCTGGCCGACGGCCTCAAGCACGAAATTCCCACCAATGAAACCGGCGCCGCCGGTGACGAGCCATGTTGGCATGTATCAACTTCCAGATATGAGGAGTCCGGCCGTGACCGAACATTGATCCATAAGTCTAACGGGTGAAATGTTGGGAAGCTAAGCCCTGTATCTACCAATTCCCGTGCAGCCGAAATCAGGTTTCCGAAAGACGCCCGTCAATGGCATAGGTCTCATTAACTAAGCATTCATCGCTTCGCTAAGGCTCCGAAAAGCTTCAAATACATGACGTGGTGGCGCGTTGCGCGATAGCGTCCCGCTGATAGAGTCGGCCTTCGGGAATTTGCCTCCTGGAGCGCTCGTTCTGTTGAAAGCGAGCTTCATTGTTATGATTGTCATGTAAGCATCCTGCTCGCGTCGCTTGTCGCCAATCCGGTAGTCGATCCAGCGCGAGCAAGCAGCGTTGGTTGAATGTGGTGGCACCTTTGCAAGGTTCGATCAAGTCTTCTAAAAAGGGCAAAGAGTCCAGCATACTGAAACTAATTTACGAAAGTAATAGCACGGAATTTTCTGGACAGTTTCTTTAGGATGTAGTGGAGGCTTATGGTCGCCGGAAGGTGGACCGCAACTCCGCCGAAGTGTCCTCGCAGCTGAAGTTCGTCAAGGACCAGCTGCTGGAAGTGCGCAAGCAGGTCGAGGCGGCACAGGCGGCGATGAACGCCTACCAGACCAAGGCCAAGTCGGTTGACATCACCATGCAGACCAAAGGCCTGCTGGAGCAGCAGGTCGCGGTGGAAACCAGCATCCAGCAGCTGCACATGCAGCAGGCCGAGATGGACCGCAGCTTCACCAGGGAGCACCCGGCCTACCGCGCGCTGATGAAGCAGATCGGTGAACTGGAATCGCGCAAGGCCGGCTTCAACAAGCAAGTGGGCGAGCTGCCGGACACCCAGCAGGAACTGCTGCGCCTGACCCGTGACCTGCAGGTCAGCAACGAGCTGTACACCGCGCTGCTCAACCAGGCCCAGCAGCTGGACGTGGCCCGTGCCGGCACGGTCGGCAACGTGCGCATCATCGATCCGGCCGCCGTGGACGTGACCAGCCCGGTCAAACCGCGCCGTCCGCTGATCGTGCTGGTGGGCACGCTGCTCGGTGGCTTCCTGGCCGTGGGCCTGGTGTTCCTGCGCCGGATCATGAATCCGGGCATCGAGGAGCCCTCGCAGATCGAAGAACTGGGCTTGCCGGTGTACGCGGCGATCCCGCTCAGCGATTCCAAGGATGTGCAGGACATCGCCAAGCGCAGCCGTCGTACGGGCGGCACCGGACGCCACCACCTGCTTGCAGTGAACGCACCGGCGGATCTTGCGGTCGAGGCCATGCGCAGCCTGCGTACCAGCCTGCATTTCGCGATGCTGGAAGCGAAGAACAATGTGCTGATGATTTCCGGACCGCGTCCGGGCGTCGGTAAGACCTTCGTTTCGGCCAACCTGGCGGCGGTGATCGCCCAGGCCGGGCAGAAGGTGCTGGTCATCGACGCGGACATGCGCAAGGGCACGCTGCACAAGGTACTGGGCGTGGTGCCGGGCAATGGCCTGTCCGACGTGCTGGTCGGCAAGGCCGACGCTGCCTCGGCGATCCACATCATGGATCGCGTGCCGAACATGCACTACATGACCCGCGGCGAGATCCCGCCGAATCCGTCCGAGCTGTTGATGCACCCGCGTTTCACCCAGCTGCTGGAATCGCTGGCCTCGCAGTACGACCTGGTCATCATCGATACGCCGCCGATCCTGGCAGTGACCGATGCGGCCATCGTCGGGCAGCAGGCAGGTTCGTCGCTGCTGGTGACGCGCTTCGGCCTGAACCAGCCCAAGGAGTTGATGCTGACCAAGAAGCGCTTCGAGCAGAACGGCGTGCACATCAAGGGTGCGATCTTCAACGCGGTCGAAAAGCGCGCCACCGGCTATTACAGCTACGGGTACTACGAGTACAAGTCGGGCGGCGCGAACGCCTGATCCTGTTGCTAGCAGGACACGCAGAAAACGGCGCCGGGAGGCGCCGTTTTTCTTTGAAGCTAGAGAAGTCTTGTGGGAGCCGCTTCAGCGGCGATGGGTCTTATCGGTAAAGCCTCATCGCCGCTGAAACGGCTCCCACAGGCATCTCGGACTGCGGTCCGCCTGCTACCCTTTCCTGCATGAGTTACGAACGATTCGACGCGCCGCTGGTGCAGCCGCCCGGGCGCCTGCAGCTGTACTGGAAGCTGGTCCGTGGTGACCGGCCGATCGGCGTGCTGCTGCTGCTGTGGCCGACCTGGTGGGCGCTGTGGCTGGCGGCCGGCGGCATGCCGCCTTGGTGGACGCTGGTGGTGTTCACGCTGGGCGTGTGGCTGACGCGTTCGGCGGGCTGCGTGATCAACGATTACGCCGACCGCTGGCTGGATCCGAAGGTGGAGCGCACCAAGGACCGGCCGTTGGCGTCCGGGCAGGTGACCGGGCGCGAAGCGCTGTGGGTGTTCGTGGTGCTGATGCTGGTCGCGCTGGCGCTGGTGGCGACGATGAATCGGCTGACCCTGGGCCTGAGCGTGATCGCGGCGTTCCTGGCGGCCAGCTATCCGTATCTGAAGCGCTATACCTACCTGCCGCAGGTCTATCTGGGCCTGGCGTTCGGCTTCGGGATTCCGATGGCCTTCGCGGCCGTGCAGGGCGAAGTGCCGCCGCTGGCCTGGCTGCTGTATGCGGCCAACATCCTGTGGGCCACGGCGTACGACACCTGGTATGCGATGGTCGATCGCGAGGACGACATCCGCGCCGGTTCCAAGTCCACCGCGATCCTGTTCGGCGATCTGGATCTGGTGATCCAGGGCGTGCTGTACGCGCTGGTGTTCGTCACGCTGTGGCTGGTCGGACGGCAGGCCGGATTGGGGCTGTATTACGACCTCGCGTTGGCGGTTGGCGTGCTGCTGGTGGTGTACGAATTCTGGCTGTGCCGCGGTCGCGAACGCGGGCCGTGTTTCCGCGCGTTCCTGCACAACAACTGGGTGGGCGCGGCGGTGTTCGTCGGCATCGTGGTTGATCAGCTGCTGAAGCCCTGATCGTCTGGATGTGTGAGTCTGCTTCAGCAGCGATGGCTTTCCTGATAAAGCCTCATCACTGCTGAAGCAGCTCCCACAAGCACAGCCGCGCAAGTTGCAGCTCCCACACCGGAATGGGGCCCCAACGGTTGCAGTTCCGGCCGGCATCGCTCGATTCCAGCCTAGACCAAGGTCCAGCAGACCCGCGTGGCCTGCGTTCCCACAATGCGGCTGAGACCGCACAGGGAGACGGGCCATGGCAGCGACGCAAGCGGGCAAGCAGGGGGTGATGGCGCGCGCGGCGTTGCGCAGCGCGGCCTGGGCAGAGAAGTGGTTCCCTGACGCGTATGTGTTCGCGGTGCTGGGCGTGGTCATCGTGGCGATCGCCGCGATGCTGGCCGGCGCCACGCCAAAGGCGACGGCTGAGGCCTTCGGCGGCGGCTTCTGGAGCCTGATTCCCTTCACCATGCAGATGGCCTTCGTGGTCATCGGCGGCTACGCGGTGGCGACCGCGCCGATCGTGGCGCGCTTCATCGACCAGCTGGCGAAAGTGCCGCGCAGCGGGCGCGGGGCGATCGTCTATGTCGGCTTGGTCAGCATGCTGGCCTCGCTGCTGAGCTGGGGCTTCTCGCTGGTGTTCGGCGGCCTGCTGGTGCGCGCGCTGGCGCGGCGCACCGATCTGAAGATGGACTATCGCGCTGCCGGTGCCGCAGCTTATCTGGGCCTGGGCGCGGTGTGGGCGATGGGCCTGAGTTCCTCGGCCGCGCAGCTGCAGGCCAACCCGGCCTCCATGCCGCCGGGCCTGCTGGAAATCACCGGCGTGCTGCCCTTCACCGAAACCATCTTCCTGTGGCAGTCGATCGTGCTGACCGCGGTGCTGATCGGGGTGTCGCTGCTGATCTGCTGGTTCACCGCGCCGACCGGCACGGCCGCGCGCACCGTGGCCGATTTCGACGAGGCCGTGGCCTCCGAGGCCAAGGCCGAGCTGCCGCCGCGTACCCGTCCGGGCGAGTGGCTGGAATACAGCCCGCTGCTGACCGTGCTGCTCTCGCTGCTGGCCTTCGGCTGGCTGGCGAGCGAGTTCGCGGCCAAGCCGGTGATCACCGCGATCGCCAACCTCAACACCTACAACTTCCTGTTCCTGGCGCTGGGCCTGCTGCTGCACTGGCGGCCGCGCAGCTTCCTCAACGCGGTGGCCAAGGCCGTGCCCAGTACCACCGGCGTGCTGATCCAGTTCCCGCTGTACGGTGGCATCGCGATGATCCTCACCGGCGCCAAGGGCGCCGATGGCGACACGCTGGCGCACCACCTTTCGCAGCTGTTCGTGCACGTGGCTACGCAGGACACGTTCCCGGCGGTGATGGGCGTGTACTCGGCGGTGCTGGGCTTCTTCGTGCCCTCCGGCGGCGGCAAATGGCTGATCGAAGCGCCGTACGTGATGCAGGCGGCGAACGAACTGCAGTCGCACCTGGGCTGGGCGGTGCAGGTCTACAACGCGGCCGAAGCGCTGCCCAACCTGATCAATCCGTTCTGGATGCTGCCGCTGCTGGGCGTGCTGGGGCTGAAGGCGCGCGACATCGTCGGCTTCACCTTCATCCAGCTGCTGGTGCACATCCCGCTGGTGATCGGCCTGCTGTGGCTGTTGGGCCTGACCCTGCCGTACGTGCCTCCGGTGATGCCGGCGCCTGCGGGCTGATCCAGTTCTTGCGAAGGTGGGAGCTGATTGGGCGTCGATGTGGACTCACGGCTGAAGCCGTCCGCTGATGAAGCCGCGCCCGCATCGATCCGCTTTCAAGGCGATCGCGCGCAGACCCAGGCATCCACGCGTTGCACGCCAGCGCGCAACAACACCTGTGCGGCCGCCTGGAGCGTCGCGCCGGTGGTCATGACATCGTCCACCAGTGCGACATGCGCCGGCAGCATGTCACGGGCTTGAACGGCGAATGCGCCGCGCAGGTTGCGGCGTCGCGCTGCGGCATCCAGTTCGGACTGCGGCGCGGTTTCGCGCTGGCGGATCAGGACGCGCTCCAGCAGCGGCAAGTCCAGCGCACGCCCCAGCGGTCGGGCGAGTTCCAGCGCCTGGTCGTAGCCGCGCTGGCGCAGACGGCTGGCGTGAAGCGGGATGGGGATCAGCGCGTCGGGGCGTTCGACCGTCGCCAGGCTGCGTGTCATCAGCTCGGCCAGCAAGCGGCCGCAGGCCAGGTCCTGATGGAACTTGAAGCGCGGCACCAGCCGATCCAGCGGCAGGCCGTAGACGCATGCGGCGTAAGTGGCGGTCATCGGCGTTGGCGCTTGCAGGCAGGCGCCGCAGCGGTCGCCGTGCGGGGTCGGCAGCGCGCAGCGCGGGCAGGCGGCGCGGTTCCAGGGCAGGGCCTCGGTGCAGGCGCGGCACAGGTCCAGTCCGTCCGCCCCGGGTTCGCCGCAGGCCAGGCAGCGCGGCGCCAGCAGCAGCTGGCCGGCCCGACGCAACCAGTGGTCCACCCGCTTCGCTTCCATGCGATCGATCGCCCTCGTCCATTCCCTTGGCCTGATCCAACTCTACCGCCTGCACGCCGCGTGGATGCGCTTGCGGCGCCGTGCCGCACCGCTGAACAGGCCGCCTCGGCAGAACTTCATTCGCGCCGTCGCTTCCGCGCGGACATGCGGCATGAAAAAGACGCCCAGCCGGTCGTCATCTGCCACGCGCGCTGAATTACGCTAGCGCGCTCGCCAATGCACAGGACGTTCCATGGCCCGCCCCGATCTCCACGACCGTATCGCGTCGCTGCGCAAGCTGCGGGTGGCGCAGGACCGCGTGCGCGTGCGCCGCACCGTCACCCGGCGCGACGGCGTGCGCGTGGAAGTGGACGGCCGCTGGCTGGTCGAGTGCTGCAGCAACGACTACCTGGGCCTGTCGCAGCAGTTCCAGGTGACCACCGCGTTGCAGGACGCCGCCGGACGCGATGGCGTCGGCGCCGGGGCCTCGGCGCTGGTCAGCGGCTACCACGCCGCGCACGTGGCGCTGGAGCACGAGTTGGCCGACTGGCTGCAGGCGCCGGCCGCGCTGCTGTTCGGCAATGGCTTCCTGGCCAATCTGGCCGTGCAGCAGGCGCTGCTGGGCGAGGAAGGCGATGCCTGCGTGCAGGACCGCTTCAACCACGCCAGCCTGCTCGATGCCTCGCGCCTGGCCGGCTGCCGCCTGCGCCGCTATCCGCACGGCGATGCCGAAGGCGCCATCCGCCAGTTGCGCAACGTGCCCGAAGGTGCGGCGATGCTGGCTACCGATGCGGTCTTCAGCATGGACGGCGACATCGCTCCGCTGCGCGCGCTGGCCCTGGTCGCGCGCGTGCAGAAGGCGCTGCTGTACGTGGACGACGCGCACGGCATCGGCGTGCGCGGGCCCAACGGGCGCGGCAGCGTGGCCGAGGCGCGGCTGGGCGTGGAGGAAGTGCCGCTGCAGGTCATCTCGCTGGGCAAGGCGCTGGGCGGTTACGGCGCCGCCGTGGTGGGCGATGCCGCGCTGATCCAGCACCTGGCCGAAACCGCGCGTCCCTACCTGCACAGCACCGCGCTGCCGCCGGCCCTGGCCGCGGCCAGCAGCGAGGCGATCCGCCAGGCGCGTCGCGACGACTGGCGCCGCGAAAAACTCGCCGGCCTGATCGAACGCTTCCGCACCCGCGCCAGCGCCGCCGGGCTGGACCTGATGGCCTCGGACACGCCGATCCAGCCGGTGCTGTGCGGCGCCGATGCGCAGGCGCTGGCCTGGTCGGCGGCGCTGGAGGAATCGGGCTACTGGGTGCCGGCGATCCGCCCGCCGACCGTGCCCGAAGGCAAGGCGCGCCTGCGCGTGACCCTGTCGGCGCTGCACTCGCCCGAGGAAATCGACGGCCTGGTCGACGCGCTGGTCCGTGCGCGCGAACCGCAGCTGCAGGCGGCCGACGTGGCTTGAACGGCACGCGCGCGGCCTTGCAGTGTTGTCGCATCCCGAGCGTCCCATGAGCCTGTCCATCGAACGGATCGGCCGCGGTCCGCCGCTGGTACTCGTCCACGGCTGGGCGCTGCATGGGGGTGTGTTCAGGCCATTGGTCGAACGCCTGTCCGACCGCTTCACCCTGCATGTAGTCGACCTGCCCGGGCATGGGCACAGCCGCGACAGCGCGGTGCCGCTCACGTTGCAGGCCTGCGTCGAGGCGATCTGCGAAGTCACGCCGCCGGCCGCGTGGCTGGGCTGGTCGCTGGGCGGGTTATTCGCGCTGAAAGCCGCGGCGGTGTCCGGCCAGGTGCGCGGGCTGGCGATGGTGTCATCGGTGCCGCGCTTCACCACCGCGCCGGACTGGCCGCATGCGGTGGCGCCGGCGGTGTTCGCCCAGTTCGGCCGCGACCTGGCACAGGACTATCGCGGCACGCTGGAGCGCTTCATCGCCCTGGATACGTTGGGCACGCCCGAAAGCCGCGAAGCCCTGCGCGCGCTGCGCAGCATGCTCTACGCCCGCGGCGAGCCGACCACGGCCGCGCTGCAGGCCGGGCTGGCGCTGCTGGAGCGCAGCGACCTGCGCTACACGCTGCCGGGCCTGGACCTGCCGTCGCTGTGGATCGCCGGCGCGCGCGATCGGCTGGTGCATCCGCGCGGGATGGAAGCGGCGGCCGCGCAGGTGCCACAGGCGCGGTTCGTCGAGATTGCTGGCGGCGGCCACGCGCCATTCCTGGCGCATCTGGATCAGGTCGAAGCGGCGCTGGTGCCATTCCTGGACACGGTGTTCCGCGCGGACTGAGCCCTGGCGGTCGCCGCGCCGGGCGCGCTGGCGGACAATAGCGTCATGCCGATGTTCGACTCCCGCCAGATTCGTCGCGCGTTTTCGCGTGCCGCCGACACCTACGCCAGCGCCGCCGTGCTCCAGCACGAGGTCGAGACCCGCCTGCTGGAATCGCTGGACTACCTGGAAGACCGCGTCCCGCAGGTCGTGCTCGACGTGGGCAGCGGCCCGGCCACCGCCGCCGCGGCGATGCGCAAGCGCTGGCCCAAAGCGCAGGTGATCGCGCTGGATGTGTCGTTGCCGATGCTGCGCGAGGCCAAGAAGCAGGCCGGCTGGTGGAAGCCCTTCGCCCGCGTCGGCGCCGATGCGCGCGCGCTGCCGCTGGCCGATAACGGTGCCGACGTGCTGTTCTGCAACCTGTGCCTGCCGTGGGTGGAAGATCTGCCGGCCGTGTTCGCGGGGTTTCGCCGCGTGCTCAAGCCCGGCGGCCTGCTGCTGTGTTCGACCTACGGGCCGCAGACGCTGGTGGAATTGCGCGAAGCGCTCGGTGCGGTGGATGACGCGCCGCACGTGAGCCCGTTCGCGCAGATCGCGCAGTTCGGCGATGCCTTGATGATGTCGGGTTTTCGCGATCCGGTGCTGGATCGCGACCAGTTCGTCCTGACCTACGCGGACCTGCCGGCGCTGATGCGCGACCTGCAGGCCACCGGCGCCACCAACGGCCTCAGCCAGCGCCGCGCGACGCTGACCGGCAAAGGCCGCTTCGCCGCCGCCGCGCAGGCCTACGCGGAGATGCGCAATGCCGAAGGAAAATTGCCCAGCACCTGGGAAGTCATCTATGCGCACGCCTGGGCACCGGAAGCCGGCACCCCGATCCGCCAGGGCGGCCACGACGTGGCCTCGGTGCCGCTGACCCGCATTCCGATCCGGCGCCGCGGCAGTTAGGGCTGCCGCGGCGCGGATACATCACGCGCCGGGATGGCCGATCACGATCTCGCTGATCTGCATCACCGGCTCAAGGTCGGTGTAGTTGGGGATGTCGCCCAGGATTTCCTGCGCATGCGGGCCGAAGCCGGCGCTGAAGCTGTCCACCGACTCGCAGAAGATGTGGCACATGCCCACGTAGGCCGGATCACTGCCGGGCATGCCGCCGGACAGGCCTTTGTCCACCGTGTAGTACAGGCAGGCATCTCCCATGCGCGCCTTGAGCAGCGGCATGTGTGTGTTGGCGTAGTACTCGTGGTTGAACCGCGCGCCGGCCTGGTACGGATACATCACGCTGACCTTGATCATCGAACACACTCCTGAAGGATGGGATGCCGCGCGGGGAGCGCGAGCATCGCATGCCGGTGCGTGAGGCCCGGGTGCAGTGCAGCAGGGCGCGATCAGCCGGCCGAGACCTGCGCGATCCAGTCCTGCAGGTTGTAGTAGTTGCTCACGCGCGCGATCTGGTCGCCGCGGATCTCGAAGAACGCCCCGCCGGGCAGCACGTAGGTCTGGCCGGTGGCTTCGGGCAGGCCCTCGTCGCTCTTCAGGTAGGTGCCATGCACCACGTACTCGGCGCTGGCGCGGGCGCCATCGGGCGAGACCATCACCACGATGTCGCGCAGCTGCTCGCGGTAGCTGCCATCCATGCGCTGCATGAAGGCCACGAACGCCTCGCGGCCGGTTTCGCGCGGGCCCTGGTTCAGATCGTGGGCCACGTCCTCGGTCAGCAACGACAGCATGGCGCTGCGGTCGCCGCGGTTGAACGCCGTGTAATAAGCCAGGACCAGTTCGGTGGCGCGATCCTGGCGCCGGGTACCGTCGATCTTCATGGGCACGTCTGGGAAAGGAGCGGAGGCGAGTCTGGATCATAGCGCCGCCGGCGTGATGCTTCCTGACCAGCGCTCAGGTCAGACCGCTTCCAGGAACAGGTCGCGATGGAAGAAGTACAGCTCCTGCAGGAAGAACCTCCAGCGCGTGCTGAAGGTGCGGAAGCGGCTGGTCGGCGTGGCCGAGGCCAGCGCATCGATGCCTTCCTCGCGCGCCAGACGCATGGCGCGGGCCATGTGCAGCGGGTCGCTGACGATGATCGCCCGGTGCAGGTCGTGGGCCTGCATCAGCAGGGCGGCCTGCTGCAGGTTCTGGCGGGTGGTGCGCGAGACGGTCTCGATCAGGATCGCGCGCTCGGGCACGCCTTCCTTGAGCGCGTAGCGCCGGCCGACCTGCGATTCGGAAAAGCGCGCACCGGCGCCGCCGAAGCCGCCGGTGAACAGCAGCCGCGTGGCCAGGCCTTGTTCGTACAGGTCGATGCCGTGGCGCAGGCGCTCTTCGAACACGGGTGAAGGGCGCGCGTCATAGGCCGCCGCGCCCAGCACGATGATCACGTCGGCCGGTGCGGCCTGGTCACGCGCGCCGATCCCGATGATGTAGGCCGAGACGCCGGCCAGCCACAGCAGCACCAGGGCGGCCAGTCGCCAGCACCAGCCCCATAGTCCCCAGCGACGGCGGCGTCGGCTCAGGCCGCCATCCAGGGCAGGGCGGCCAGGTCCACGTTGCCGCCCGACAGCACGATGCCTACGCGCTTGCCGGCGAAGTCCTGCGGCCGCGCCAGGACCAGCGCCAGGGCGATCGCCGAGGAGGGCTCGATGGTCTGCTTGGTGATCTGCCAGAACAGGCGCATGGCGGCCAGCGTGTCGGCATCGGACACGGTCGTCACCCGGACGTCGTTGTCGCGCAGCAGGTCGAAGTTGGGTTCGCCCAAGGTGCCACGCAGGCCGTCGCAGACCGTGTCCGGGGTGAAGTCCAGCTCCAGGCGGCCCGCAGCCAGCGAGCGCGCGGTATCGGGCGCGCCCTCGGGTTCGGCAAACCAGAGCTGGGCTTGCGGCGCCTTCGCGCGCACCGCCAGCGTGGTGCCCGAGGCCAGGCCACCGCCGCCGACTGGCGTGATCACCACGTCCAGCGGGCCGGTCTCGCCCAGCAGCTCCAGCGCAGCCGTGCCCTGGCCGGCGATGACGAAGGTGTTGGTGTAGGGATGGATCAGGTGTGCGCCGGTCTCGGCCTGGACCTGGGCGCAGACCGCCTCACGCGCGGCGATGGTCGGCGCACACAGGTGCACGACGGCGCCGTTGCGGCGGATGCCGGCGAGCTTGGTCTCGACCGCGTTCTCCGGCACCACCACGTGGCAGGGAATCCCACGGGTCCGCGCGGCTAGCGCCAGCGCGCCGCCGTGGTTGCCGGAGGAATGGGTGACCACGCCGCGCGCGGCGTCGGCTTCATCCAGGGCGAACACCGCGTTGCAGGCGCCGCGGAACTTGAAGGCGCCGCTGCGTTGCAGGTGTTCGGCCTTGAAGAACAGCTGCGCGCCGGTCAGCGCATCGAGCGAGCGGGAGGTCAGGACGGGCGTCACGCGCGCGTGCGGCGCGATCCGGGCGGCGGCGTCGAGGACGTCGTCGAAACAGGGCAGGGCAGGCATGGCCCAAGATTAACCGATGCCCTTCACGACGTGCATGGCATAAAGGCGACACACCAATGCAGCCCAGGGCAAGAATTAATCACGGGTTCAATGCCTTGGGCCCAGGCTGGTGCACTATCAGTCGGTGCAGACCGGGGGGTCCACCATGAAGCGTTTCTTGATTTCCGCCATCGCCCTGACCGGGCTGGGTGGCTGCGCGACGTACGACTACGCCGGCGGCAGTGCGCCGGGCGGCTATTACAGCGGCAGCCCTGCCTATGAATATTCCTATCCCGATGGCTACTACGGTGGCTACGGCGCGGGTTTTGGCGGCGGCTACGGGTATGGCTACTACGGCGGCTATGGCAGCTACGGCTATTCGCCGGGCTACTACGGCTACTACAACCGGCCTTATTACGTGATCCGGCCGCAGCCGCGTCCGCCGCGTGGCGATCACGATCACGGCCACGATGGCGACCATGGCCATCGTCCGCCGCCGGTGGCCGGTGGCGGTGGGAACCGTCCGTCGCCTGGTGGTCCGCGTCCCGGTCGTCCCGGCGATGGACGACCGCGTCCGCCGTTCGTGGGCGGCGAGAACGGTCAGCGTCCACAGCTGCCCGATCGTCTCCGTCCGCCAGGCGAACGTTCGACACCGACGGCGCGACCGATGTCGCCGCGCGTGCAGGGCAGTGGGCAACCGGTGCGTCCGGTCCAGCAGTCGCAGCCGCGCCAGCAGTCGGCACCTGCAGCAGTGCCAAGGGAGTCTCACTTTCGCAATCGGCCCATCCGCAACGAGCGTTGAACGCTTGCGCGCGCGGTGCGTGCCACGCAAGCTAGCGTTCGTTGACCGGTTGCGTCGTTTTATGACGTAACACGGGCATAGGCATTCAAAGCTCTATGCCGACGTCCGGTGGGGAAATCTGGATCCCCCCTGTTCCGGCCCTTGCCGGTCGTCGGCGCCCAAAAACAACAACGCCCGGCATTGCCGGGCGTTGTTGTTTGCGTCATGGATTTCGACAGGGGATCCCACCGGATCGTCCCGAAGAAAAAAGTGGGGCCGACAGTCCCCCGACTGCCGGCCCCGGCGTCCCCAACGTGCGCTAGCGGCTGGCCCCTGTTCCAATACCAGCCTTAGGCGCCCGAAGTCGCTTGCCACGATGGGTGCGAGAAGTACTAAGCAGAAGCCGTGCCAACTTTTACGCAGCCGCGCGCCCTCGCCGCCACGGCCGCGCCACCGCATGAGAAAATCCGCGTCATGAGCGCTTCCTTCCATTCCTACGACGTCATCGTGATCGGCGGCGGCCACGCCGGCACCGAGGCCGCGCTGGCGGCCGCCCGTGCCGGCGCGCGCACGCTGCTGTTGACCCACAACATCGAAACCGTGGGCGCAATGAGCTGCAACCCGGCCATCGGCGGGATCGGCAAGGGCCATCTGGTCAAGGAAATCGACGCACTGGGCGGGGCGATGGCCCATGCCGCCGACCTGGCCGGCATCCAGTGGCGCACGCTCAATGCCTCCAAGGGCCCGGCCGTGCGCGCCACCCGCTGCCAGGCCGACCGCGCGCTGTACCGCAGCGCGATCCGCCGGATCGTCGAATCCCAGCCCAACCTGACCCTGTTCCAGGCCGCCGTGGACGATCTTGTGATCGAAGGTGACGCGGTGCGCGGGGTTGTGACACAGACCGGCCTGCGTTTCGACGCCCCGGCCGTGGTCCTGACCGCCGGGACCTTCCTGGCCGGCAAGATCCACGTGGGCGAAACCCAGTACGCCGCCGGGCGCATGGGCGACCCGCCGGCGACCACGCTGGCTGCGCGCCTGCGCGAGCGGCCCTTCGCCATCGACCGACTGAAGACCGGCACGCCGCCGCGCATCGACGGCCGCACCCTGGACTACGGCGTCATGGACGAGCAGCCGGGCGACGATCCGCTGCCGGTGATGTCGTTCATGGGCCACGTGGCCGAGCACCCGGCCCAGGTCAGCTGCTGGATCACCCACACCACCGAGCGCACCCACGAGATCATCCGCGCCGCGCTGCACCGCTCGCCGCTGTACAGCGGCCAGATCGAGGGCATCGGCCCGCGCTACTGCCCGTCGATCGAGGACAAGGTGGTGCGCTTTGCCGAGAAGGCCAGCCACCAGATCTTCGTCGAACCCGAAGGCCTGGATGTCATCGAGATCTACCCGAACGGGATTTCCACCTCGCTGCCGTTCGACGTGCAGCTGGACCTGGTGCGTTCGATCCGTGGGTTTGAAAACGCGCACATCACCCGTCCTGGGTATGCGATCGAATACGACTTCTTCGATCCGCGCGGGCTGAAGACCTCGCTGGAGACCAAGCAGGTCGCCGGGTTGTTTTTCGCCGGTCAGATCAACGGCACCACCGGCTACGAGGAGGCGGCCGCGCAGGGCCTGCTGGCCGGCGTCAACGCCGCGCGCTTTACCCAGGAAAAGGACGCCTGGTCGCCGCGACGCGACGAGGCCTACCTGGGCGTGCTGGTCGACGACCTGATCACCCACGGCACCACCGAGCCGTACCGCATGTTCACCAGCCGCGCCGAGTACCGCCTGCAGCTGCGCGAAGACAACGCCGACGCGCGCCTGACGCCGGTCGGGCGCGAGCTGGGCCTGGTCGGTGACGCGCGCTGGTCGCGCTTCGAGACCAAGCGCGAGGCGGTCGAACAGGAGGTCACGCGCCTGCGTGCACTGTGGGCCTCGCCCGGCAACCACGTGGGCCGCGAACTGGACGCCACGCTCGGCGTGGCGCTGACCCGCGAGACCAATGCGCTGGACCTGATCAAGCGCCCCGAGCTGGACTACGCCAAGCTGATGCAGGTGCCGGCGCTAGGGCCGGGCGTGGACGATGCGCAGGTCGCCGAGCAGGTGGAGATCAGCGTCAAGTACGCCGGCTACCTGGATCGCCAGCGCACCGAGATCGAACGCCAGCAGCGCAACGAAGGCACGCCGATCCCGGCTGGCTTCGACTACGCCGGCGTGCGCGGCCTGTCGCTGGAAGTGGCGCAGAAGCTCGAACGCGTCCAGCCGCAGACCATCGGCCAGGCCCAGCGCATCCCCGGCATGACCCCGGCGGCGATCTCGCTGCTGCTGGTCCACCTGGAGCGCGCGCGCCGCGCGGCCGTGGCCTGACGTCTCCGTCATCGGATCGACCCTGAGGGCGCCGCAAGGCGCCCTTGTTTTTGCGCACTCGGCGCGCGCCGGGTGCCGTGGTTGCTGCGTCGCGGCATGGAATCTGAAGAGATCTCTTCATCGATTTGACGGCTTTGAGCGGTCCGTTCAGTCCGGCTGCCGTTTGTCCGACGCGGTGTGCGGAGCGCGCACGCGCGGCGCGATAATCGCGCCCATCGTTCGAATAGCGGACGTCCCGTTTGCCGGTGTGTGTTGGTCGCCGGTGGGCCGAGCGGACGTCCCGGATGCGCAGCGGCAGGAGGCCGCCCCCCTTTGCGCGTTCTTCGGACCGATTGGACCTGCGATGCGCCCGCGCCCTTCATCAAGCGCCCGCGCGTGCGGGATGACGGGATGGCCCGTGCGGCCCTCCCATGGCCTTGAATAACGAAGGACGATGTCGTGAAGACTCAAACTGGTGTTTCGGTGCTATGCCGAGGCGCGTTGGTGTTGCTGGGCGTGTTCCTGGTCCTGCTGGGCGGCGTGCTGCTGGCCGGCGGCGTGAAGCTGGCCACCCTGGGTGGCAGCCTGTATTTCGGATTGATGGGTGCGGCCACGCTGGTTGCCGGCGTGCTGGTGATCGCGCGCAAGCCGGCCGGTGCGCTGCTGTACCTGGCTGCGTTCGCACTGACCATCGTGTGGTCGCTGGTGGACGTGGGCCTGGCGTTCTGGCCGCTGATCTCGCGCCTGATGATGCCGGCCGGTTTCGCCGTGCTGGTGGCGCTGGCCTACCCGACCCTGAAGCGCCTGGCCGGCAAGACCGGTGGCCGTGGCGCCTACGCGTTGGCTGGCCTGGTGGCCGTGGCCTTCATCGCTGGCTTTGCCGGGATGTTCGCCCCGCACCCGACGGTGGCCGCGACGGCGGACGGTCCGGGTGTGACGCCGGTGGATCCGGCCCATGCACAGAAGGACTGGTCGGCCTACGGCAACACCGATGGCGGCAGCCGCTTCGCCGCGCTGGACCAGATCAACCGCAGCAACGTGAAGAACCTGCAGGTCGCCTGGACCTACCACACCGGCGAGATCGCCGAGAGCACCGGTAACGGTGCCGAAGACCAGCTGACCCCGCTGCAGGTGGGCGACAAGGTCTTCATCTGCACGCCGCACAACAACCTGATCGCGCTGGAAGCGGCCACCGGCAAGCAGCTGTGGAAGCGCGAGATCAACGCCAAGTCCTCGGTGTGGCAGCGTTGCCGCGGCCTGGCCTATTTCGATGCAACCAAGCCGCTGGTCCAGCCGACTGCCGCTGGCGCCGTGCCGGTCGCCCCGGTCGCGCTGGCCGATGGCGCCAACTGCCAGCGCCGCATCATCACCAATACGATCGATGCCCGCCTGATCGCGGTCGACGCCGACACGGGCGAGTTCTGCCAGGGCTTCGGCGACAACGGCCAGGTCAACCTGCTGCCGGGCCTGGGCGATGCGCCGGACCCGTTCTACCAGCTGACCTCGCCGCCGCTGCTGGCCGGCACCACCGTGGTGGTGGGCGGCCGCGTGGCCGACAACGTGCAGGCCGACATGCCCGGCGGCGTGATCCGCGGCTTCGACGTGGTCACCGGCGCGCAGCGTTGGGCCTTCGACCCGGGCAACCCGGAAGACAAGCAGGCCCCGGCCGACGGCAAGACCTACGTGCGCAGCACGCCCAACTCGTGGGCGCCGATGTCCTACGACGCGTCGATGAACACCGTGTTCCTGCCGATGGGCAGCCCGTCGACCGACCTGTACGGCGCCAAGCGCAACGCGCTGGATCACAAGTACGGCGCGTCGGTCCTGGCGCTGGATGCCAGCACCGGTAACGAGAAGTGGGTCTACCAGACCGTCCACAACGACCTGTGGGACTTCGACCTGCCGATGCAGCCGAGCCTGATCGACTTCCCGAACAAGGATGGCAGCAGCACCCCGGCCGTGGTGATCGGCACCAAGGCCGGCCAGATCTACGTGCTGGATCGCGCCACCGGCAAGCCGCTGACCGAAGTGAAGGACGTGCCGGTCAAGGGCTCGGATATCTCCGGCGAGCAGTATTCGTTCACCCAGCCGCGCTCGGTGGGCATGCCGCAGATCGGCAACCAGAAACTGACCGAGTCGAGCATGTGGGGCGCCACCCCGATCGACCAGATGCTGTGCCGCATCGCCTTCAAGTCCATGCGTTATGAAGGCCTGTACACCGCGCCGGGCACCGACAAGTCGCTGAGCTTCCCCGGTTCGCTGGGTGGCATGAACTGGGGCGGCCTGTCGACCGACCCGGTCAACGGCTACATCTTCGCCAACGACATGCGCCTGGGCCTGTGGGTGCAGATGATCCCGCAGAAGGCCGACACCGGGGCAGCCTCCAACGGCGGTGAAGCGGTCAACACCGGCATGGGCGCGGTCCCGCTGAAGGGCACGCCGTATGCGGTCAACAAGAACCGCTTCCTGTCGGCGCTGGGCATCCCCTGCCAGGAGCCGCCGTACGGCACCCTGACCGCGATCAACCTCAAGACCCAGCAGATCGCCTGGCAGGTGCCGGTCGGCACGGTGGAAGACACCGGCCCGATGGGCATCAAGATGCACATGGCCATGCCGATCGGCATGCCGACCCTGGGCGGCACGCTGGTCACGCAGGGCGGCCTGCTGTTCATCGCCGGCACCCAGGACTACTACCTGCGCGCCTTCGACACCGCCAACGGCAAGGAGATCTGGAAGGGTCGCCTGCCCGTGGGCAGCCAGGGTGGCCCGATGACCTATACGGCCAACGGCAAGCAGTACATCGTCATCACCGCCAGCGGCGCGCGCCAGTCGCCCGACCGCGGCGACGACGTGATCGCTTACGCGCTGCCCGACCAGAAGTAAGCGCCAGCGTCATCGCGCCTGACGACGGGCGGACCGCACTGCGGTCCGCCCGTTTTCTTTTTGGTGATCTTGTGGGAGCCGCTTCAGCGGCGATGCGGCTTTCCGATAAGGCCCCATCGCCGCTGAAGCAGCTCTCACAAGAGCGCCCGCCACATGATCGGCGGCATGCGCTTACCATGGCGGCCCGCCCGCTTCGTCCAGCACGCCCGCCCCGCAATGACCGAATCCCCCAAGGTTCCCCGCGCCCGGCGCCCCGCGGCAGCGGCATCCGCCCCCAGCGAGCGTGGCCTGGCGCGCGAGATCATGCGCCAGATCGACAGTGCCCAGGGCGATCCAGACTTTATGACCTCGCTGGCGCGCGGCATGGCGGTGCTGAGCGTGTTCGCCCAGCACGGGCGCGAGGTAACCATGTCGCAGATCAGCGCCGATACCGGCATCCCGCGCGCGGCCGTGCGGCGCGCGCTGTATACGCTGGCCAAGCTGGGCTACGTGGGCGAACACGGCCGCGGCTATGTGCTGCTGCCGCGCGTGCTGGGCATTGGCGGCGCGTACGTGGCTTCGGCCTCGATGGCGGTGGCGGCCCAGCCGGTGCTGGATGCGCTGCGCGATGCGGTGCACGAGTCGTGCTCGCTGGGCGTGCTCGATGGCGACGACCTGCTCTACATCGCGCGTGCCGAAACCGTACGGATCATGTCGATCGGCCTGCGCTCGGGCAGCCGCCTGCCGGCGTACTGCACCTCGATGGGCCGCGTGCTGCTGGCCGCCTTGCCCGAGGACACGCTGGAAGGCTACCTGGAGCGCAATCCGCTGCGCCCGCGCACCGAGCGCACGGTCACCAGTGCGACCGATCTGCTGGAGCTGCTGGCCAAGGTGCGCCGTGATGACATGTCGCTGACCGACCAGGAGCTGGAGATCGGCCTGCGTTCGATCGCGGTGCCGGTGCGCAACCGCACGGGCGAGACCGTGGCGGCGTTGAACATCGGCACGCAGGCCGGGCGCATCAGTTTGCAGACGATGCATACGCAGCTGTTGCCGCCACTGCGGGAGGCGGCGTTGCGGTTGGGGGCGGTGTTGAGTTGAGCTTTCTTGCTGCTGCTTTTTTACGCACCGTTGCGTTTGGGTTGAAGCAAGCAGTTTGAAGCAGAGCTTCCGCCCCGCTACGCGGCGCGTCTTCCTTTTGTCTTGGCAAAAGGAAGCAAAACCGCCAGCGCCTGTCCCCAAGAGGGGATTGAAAACACTCGCCGATGCTGCGCATCGGTGCCCTGTGCTCCTCGTCTGATCGGGCACGGCGCCCAAACTCGCTTCGCTCAAACAGGGCGCCTCTTCGGCCCGATCAGCCTGCGGTGCTCGGCTCGCTTTGAAGGCGCTGAAGATCAAAAGCTGAGCAACCGCAACCGCAACCGCAACCGCAACCGCAACCGCAACCGCAACCGCAACAGCGCTCAGCGCGGGCGCTGGAGGAAGTCGACGACGGCGCTGACCCAGGCGGCGTGGGTGTCTTCCACGTGGGCGACGTGGTCGGCGTGCGGAAGGGTGATCCAGCTGCGGTCTTCGCTGCCCAAACGCGCGTAGAGGTGGGCGTTTTCGGTCTGCGTGGCCAGCGGGTCGTTGACGCCGCGTAGCAGCAGGACGGGCACGCCGGTGACTTGCTCGGGGCGGAAATCGAATTGCGCGTTTGCGCGCCAGTCGGTGCGGACGGGATCGGCAGCGAGGGCCAGGGCAACGTAGGCGTCGCGCACGGCGTCGGGCATCGCGCCAGCGGTGATGAAGTCCGAAGCCGCGCCTTCGGCAGTGGTGCGTTCGCGTGGTGGCTTGCCGGTCGGCTCGGGAGCCGCGGGTTCGGGCGCATCGACATCGTTGGGGAAGCCGTATAGCACCAGGCCCGACAGCGCCTCGGGTTGTGCCTGCGCGACCAGCAGGGCGACGCGCGCGCCGTTGGAATAGCCGAGCAAGGCCGGCGGCGGCAGTTGCGGATGGCGTGCGGCAATCCAGGCCAGGATCTGCTGCACATCGGCAACCGCGCGCGTGGGCGTGTTCCAACCGTCGCGATCGCGCGGCGTGGCGCCGTAGCCGCGCAGGTCGAGCGCGTAGGCCGCGTAGCCGGCCTTGGCCAGCGCCGCCAGCACCGAGCGCGAATCGGCCGCTTCGCCCGGCACCTGCAGGTCGAAGTTCGGCAGCGAACTCCAAGTGCGCCCATGCACCAGCAGGATCGTGCCGCGCGGCTGCGCCGGCACGCGCGACCATACCGCGAGCTTCAGGCCGTCATCCGCCTTGACCTGCTCCTGCTTGGTGCCAGGCCCGGGCAGCGGACGCGCCTGCAGTGCGAAGGCGGGCAACAACAGCAACAGGGCCAGACAGGCGTTTCGAAGCTTCATCGCGCAGCGTCTCGTCAGTGAGGAAAGGCCCGGCATCGGCCGGGCTTCATCATCGCCTGATTCGCCGGACGGTTTTCATGACCTGCGATGATGCCTTCATGCCGGCGGCGCATGGCGCGGCGATCAGCCTTCGGCGGCCTGTTCTTCCAGGATCGGCTTGGCCAGGGCGAACGCGTGGTTGGCCGCCGGCACGCCGCAGTAGATCGCGGTCTGCAACAGCACTTCCTTGATCTCGTCCGCGGTCACGCCGTTGTTGCGCGCGGCGCGGATGTGCAGCTTGAACTCTTCGTCATGGCCCAGCGCGACCATCATCGAAATCGTCAGCAGCGAGCGCGTGTGGCGCGGCAGACCATCGCGCGTCCACACCTCGCCCCAGGCGGCGCGGGTGATGAAGTGCTGGAACTCAGTGGTGAAGTCGGTGCGGGCATCGAGCGAGCGCTGCACATGCGGCTCGCCCAGCACGGCCTTGCGCACGGTCAGGCCGGCCTCGTAACGGGCTTGTTCGTCCATTGTGGGATCTCTCGTCAGTGAAGGTCAGGCGGTGAGGAAATCGCGCAGCGCCGTGGTGAGCGCGGCCGGCGATTCCACGTTGCAGATATGGCGGCCGGCTACCTGTACGAAGCGGCCATCGGCCACGCTGTCGGCGATGTGCTGCAGGTCTGCGGGCGGGCACACCGGATCATCGTCACCGGCGATGGCCAGCAGCGGCACGGTGATCTTCGCCAGTGCATCGCGGAAATCCGCCTGCGCCACCGCGCTGCAGCAGCCGGCATAGCCTTCCGGCGTGGTCGCCAGGAACACGTCGATGATGTCCTTGACCTGTTCCTCGTGCGTGTCGGTGAAGTGCTCGGTGAACCAGCGCGTCACCGTGCCTTCGGCCAACGGCTTCATGCCGCTTTCCTGCACGCCGGCGATGCGCTGGGCCCAGCTTTCGGCGGTGCCGATCTTGGCGGCGGTGGCGCACACGATGAGCTTGTCCAGGCGTTCAGCAGCGTTGAGCCCGAGCCACTGGCCGGTGAGGCCGCCGATCGACAGGCCGCAGAAATGCGTGCGGTCGATCTGCAGCGCGTCCCACAGCGCGACGACATCGCCACCGAGCTGGTCGACGGTGTACAGGCCATCGGCGGCAGTGGACTGGCCGTGGCCGCGCCGGTCATAACGCAGGATGCGGAAGTCCTTGGCCAGTTCGGCTACCTGCAGATCCCACATGGTCAGGTCGGTGCCCAACGAATTGCAGAAGGTCAGCCAGGGCGCGCCTTCGGCGCCGTCGATGCGGTAGTGCAGGCGATGGGTGGGCAGGTCGAGGAAAGGCATGGTGCGTGGCTCCGTTGCTTTCTTGAAAGATCAGTCGGCCGCGAGTACGCGGTCGATCCAGGTATCGCTCATGCCGCGCCAGCTGTCCGCGGCGAACAAGGCATCGAGTTGCTGGCTGCCGAGCACCGCGCCGACCTGCGGGTCCTCACTCAACACCTCACGCAGGTGGCGGCCTTCGTTGACCGCGCGCGTGGCCGCGGCTTCGACCAGCGCGTGCGCGGCGGCCTTGCCCAGCGTGCCGGCGAGCGTGACCGACACGGCCTCGGCGTAGAGCAGCCCGCCGAAGCTGTCCAGGTGCGCGGCCATGCGCGCACGGTCGAGCTGCAGGCCATCGAGCACGATGGTCATCTGCGCCAGGCTGCCGCCGGTGAGGCGGATGATCTCGGGCAGCGTTTCCCATTCGGCATGCCACTGGCCGGGCGCGCGTTCGTGCGGCTGGTTCATCGCCGCGAACAGCGTGGACACCAACCCAGGCACGCGTGTGGCCGCCGCGATCGTGCCGACGCAGCCGACCGGATTGCGCTTGTGCGGCATCGCCGAGGAGCCGCCCTTGCCGGCGCCGGACGGCTCGAACGCTTCGGCCACTTCCGACTGCATCAGCAGCACGATGTCGCTGGCGATCTTGCCGAGCGAGCCGGCGAGCAGCGCGAATGCGGTGCCGACTTCGACGATGCGGTCGCGTGAGGTGTGCCACGGCACGGCAGGCAGCGGCAGCTTGAGCTCGTCGGCGAGTGCCTGCGCAACATCGAGCCCGCGATCCTGCAGCGACGCCAGCGTGCCGGCGGCACCGCCGAACTGCAGCACGAGTGCATCTTCGCGCAGCGCATGCAGGCGACGCTGCGCGCGCTGCAAGGCATCCAGCCAGCCGGCCGCCTTCAGCCCGAAGGTGACGGGCACGGCCTGCTGCAGCAGCGTGCGGCCCGGTAGCCCGGTGTCGCGCTCTGCATCGGCGAGTGCGCGTAGTGTCGTGCACACATGCGCCAGCTTCGGTTCGATCGCATCCAGTGCGTTGCGCAGTTGCAGCACGGTGCCGGTGTCGATCACGTCCTGGCTGGTCGCGCCCCAGTGCACCCAGCGCGAGGCGTCTTCGTCGTGCGCCTTGACCTTGGCGGTCAGCGCCTTGACCAGCGGGATCGCCGGATTGCCGGACAGTGCAGTGGCTGCACCCAGCGCAGCGATGTCGAACTGCGTGGCGTCGCAGGCGGCAATGATGGTCGCGATCGCTGTATCTGGAATCACCCCGGTGGCAGCTTCGGCACGTGCCAGCGCGGCTTCGAAATCCAGCATCCCTTGCAGGCGCGCGGTGTCGTCGAACAGGACATCCACGTCGGGATCGCCGAACAGCGGGGCAAGCAGGGAGGAGGTCATCGATCCGGATCTCGAAGGCGACGTTGGAGGTGGGGATTATGCTGCGCCGGTTGGTGCAAGGGTGGTGTCAGCATTCCGTTGTTGCTGTTGCTGTTGCTGTCGCTTAGCTCTTCTTTTGCTCTGTTTCTGCTTTTGATCTTGTCGAGCCGTAAAGCGAGCCGAGCACCGCAAGCTGAAATGGCCGAAGAGGCGCGGGTGTTTGAGCGTAGCGAGTTCCCGCGCCGTGCCATTTCGGCTGAGGAGCACAGGGAACCGCCGCAACGCGGCGGCGAGTGTCCGGCGAAGGCGGTTTTGCTTCCTTTTGCCGCGACAAAAGGAAGGCGTGCCGCGAAGCGGCGCGAAAGCTCTGCACTTGATCTTGCCTTCTGTCTTCTTCGAAGCAGGAGCGAAAGCAGAGCTTTCACGTCGCTTCGCGACGCGAGCCACTTTTGTCTTGGCAAAAGTAGCCAAAACCGCCAGCGCCGACGCAAGCCGGCCTTGCCGGTTCCCTGTGCTCCTCGCTGAAAACGGCACGGCGCCCAAACTCGCTTCGCTCAAACAAGGGCGCCTCTTCGGCCGCTTTCAGCTCCGGTGCTCGGCTTGCTTTAAGGCGCTGAAAATCAAGATCAAAATCCGAGCAACCGCAACCGCAACCGCAACCGCAACCGCAAAAACAAGACCGCCTTTCGGCGGCCCCTTGATTCAATATCTGAAGAACACCGTTTCGCCTTCGCCCTGCATCTTCACGTTCCAGGCGTACTGGCCGGGCGCGGTCTGCTGCGCGACCAGCGTGCCGCGGCGCTCGGCCGGGACCAGCGCCAGGATGCCGTCTTCGCCGTTGCTGGCTTCATCGGAGAAGTAGATGCGCGTCGGCGCAGCCTTGAGCAGGCCGCGCATGAACACCAACGCGACCAGATGCGGCGCCTGCGGCAAGTCCTTCAGGCCCGGCACGCGGCCCGGCTTGATTGTGGTGAAGGAGAAGCGGCCCGCATCGTCGGTGGGCACGCGGCCCCAGCCGTGGAAGGTCGGGTCGTGTGCGTCGTGGCGCGGGTCTTCCGCGTGGTCGTAGATGCCATCGGCGTCGGCCTGCCACAGCTCCAGCACGGCATCGCTGACCGGGTTGCCGATGCCGTCATACACGGTGCCGGTGATGGTGATGCGCTCACCCTTGGCGTCGGCCGGGGCGATATCGGTGTGGTACAGCGGCTCAAGGCCGAGGCGGTAGTACGGGCCCACGGTCTGCCACGGGGTTGCCTGGAAACTCATCTGCTTACTCCCACACGGTCTGCTTGCGACCGCGCAATACGATGTCGAAACGGTAGCCCAGTGCGTACTCGTTCTCGGTGGTTTCCCAGTCGAACGAAGACACCATGCGCTCGGCGGCCTTCGGGTCGGGCACGCAGTTGTAGATCGGGTCGAACGCCAGCAGCGGGTCGTTGGGGAAATACATCTGCGTCACCAGGCGTTGGCCGATGCCGCCGCCGTGCAGCGAGAAGTGGATGTGCGCCGGACGCCACGCGTTGTAGTGGTTGCGCCACGGATACGCGCCGGGCTTGACCGTCTTGAAGCGGTAGCGGCCGTGTTCGTCGGTCAGCACCTGGCCGGTGCCTTTGAAGTTGGGGTCCAGCGGCGCATCGTGCTGGTCGCCCTTGTGCAGGTAACGGCCGGCGGCGTTGCACTGCCAGACCTCGACCACGGTGTTGCGCACCGGCTTGCCGTTCTCGTCCAGCACGCGACCGGAGACGATGATGCGCTCGCCCAGCGGCTGGCCGGGAAAGCCGGCGGTCATGTCGGCGGCGTGTTCGCCCAGGGTCAGGCGGTCCAGCGTGGGGCCGGTGACTTCCGACAGCGTCACCGGGATCGCGATCGGCTCGCTGCCGACGCCACGCAGCACGGTGGAGGCGTACGAGGGATGGATGTACGGCGGCTGCGAGCCGGGGTAGGGCTTGCGGTAACCGGAAAGCGGCTTGGATTCGCGCATGGCGGGCTCCGTTGGCGAAGCGGCGCTTTAAGCGCCGCGGGCTTGCTGAAGTTAACTGTGGGACGGCGAGCGTGAGGTGGCGATCAGACGCGCTCGATCGCCAGCGCCACGCCCTGGCCGACGCCGATGCACATGGTCGCAAGACCACGCCGGCCACCGGTCGCTTCCAGTTGCCGCAACAGCGTCAAGGTGATGCGCGCGCCGCTCATGCCCAGCGGATGGCCGATGGCGATGGCGCCGCCGTTGGCATTCACGTGCGCGGCATCGTCGGCGATGCCCAGTTCGCGCATGCAGGCCAGGCCCTGCGCGGCGAAGGCTTCGTTGAGTTCGATCGCGTCGAAGTCGGTGATCGCAAGGCCCAGGCGCGCCATCAGCTTGCGCGTGGCCGGGATCGGACCAATGCCCATGTAGGCCGGCTCCACGCCGGCGCTGGCAAAGCCGAGCACGCGGGCGCGTGGCTTCAGGCCGAGGGCCTGCACCTGTTCGCCCGATGCAAGGAGCAGCGCGGCGGCGCCGTCGTTGATGCCCGAGGCATTGCCGGCGGTGACGGTGCCGGGCTGGCGGAAGATCGGCTTGAGCTTGGCGAGGCCCTCGAGCGTGGTATCGGCGCGTGGATGTTCATCGCGCGTCACCTCGATCGTCTCGCCGCGCTTCTTGCCCGGCGTGGTGACGGCGGTGATCTCGTCGTCGAAGAAACCGGCGGCCTGCGCGGCGGCGGCGCGCTGCTGGCTGCGCAGGGCGAAGGCGTCCTGGTCCTCGCGCGAGATGCCGTAGCGGGCGGCCACGTTTTCGGCAGTTTCGCCCATCAGGTCCACGCCGTAGTCGGCCTTCATCTTCGGGTTGATGAAGCGCCAGCCCATCGTGGTGTCTTCGATCTGCTGGTTGCGGGCGAAGGCGCTCTCGGCCTTGCCCATCACCCACGGCGCGCGCGACATCGATTCGACGCCGCCGGCGATGGCCAGGCCCAGCTCACCCGCACGAATGCCGCGTGCCACCGTGCCGATCGCATCCAGGCCCGAGCCACACAGACGATTGAGCGTGCTGCCCGGCACCGTGTACGGCAAGCCGGCCAGCAGCAGGCTCATGCGCGCGACGTTGCGGTTGTCTTCGCCGGCCTGGTTGGCGCAGCCCAGGTACACGTCCTCGATCAGAGCCGGATCGAGGTCGGGGTTGCGTGCTAGCAGCGCCTTGAGCGGCACTGCGCCCAGGTCGTCTGCGCGCACGCCGCTCAGCGCGCCGCCATAGCGGCCCACCGGCGTGCGGATGCCATCGATGATGAAAACGTCGCTCATTGCTTCACTCCGTTCAGTGCGCCAGCGTCAGGCCGGTCAGGCGCTGCAGTTCGTCGATCGAAAGACCCTCGACCAGCTCGACCACGCGCGCGCCCTCGGTGCCGAGATCGAACACGCCCAAGTCGCTGTACACGCGGCTGACGCAGCGCAAGCCGGTCAGCGGATACGTGCAGTCGGCCACAAGCTTGCTCTCGCCGGTCTTGGTCAGCAGGTCCATCATCACGTAGGTCTGCTTGGCGCCGATCGCCAGGTCCATCGCGCCGCCCACGGCGGGAATCGCGTCGGGCGCGCCGGTGCTCCAGTTGGCCAGGTCGCCATGCTGCGAGACCTGGAACGCGCCCAGCACGCAGATATCCAGATGGCCACCGCGCATCATCGCGAAGGAGTCGGCGTGGTGGAAATAGCAGCCGCCGGTGAGCAGCGTCACCGGCTGCTTGCCGGCGTTGATGAGGTCAGGATCTTCTTCGCCCTTCGCCGGCGCCGGCCCCATGCCGAGCAGGCCGTTCTCGCTCTGCAGGAAGATTTCCTTGTCCGCCGGCAAGTAGTTGGCCACCTGCGTGGGCAGGCCGATGCCCAGGTTCACGTACGCGCCTTCGGGGATGTCGCGCGCCACGCGCTCGGCCATCTGCTCGCGGGTCAGTCGCTGGTAGCCGCTCATGCGAGTGCCTCCTTGTGGCCGACCGCAATCACGCGCTGGACGAAGATGCCGGGCGTGACGACGGTTTCCGGATCGAGCGCGCCGAGCTCGACGATTTCATGCACCTGCGCGATCGTGCACTTGGCGGCCATCGCCATCAGCGGGCCGAAGTTGCGCGCGGTCTTGCGATACACCAGGTTGCCCCAGCGGTCGCCGCGATGCGCCTTGATCAGCGCCACATCGGCGTGGATCGGATATTCGAGGACGTAGTGCTTGCCGTCGATCTCGCGAGTCTCCTTGCCGGCGGCCAGTTCGGTGCCGTAGCCGGTCGGGGTGAAGATCGCGCCCAGGCCATTGCCGGCGGCGTGGATGCGCGCGGCGAGGTTGCCCTGCGGGACAAGCTCCAGCTCGACTTCACCAGCGCGATAGGCCGCATCGAAATGCTGCGAGTCGCTCTGGCGCGGAAACGAGCACACGATCTTGCGCACGCGCTTGTGCTTGATCAGCGCGGCCAGCCCGGTCTCGCCGTTGCCGGCGTTGTTGTTGACGATGGTGAGTTCGCGCGCGCCGTGTTCGATCAGCGCATCGATCAGCTGATCCGGCATGCCCGCGGTGCCGAAGCCACCGATCATCACCGTCGCGCCGTCGCGGATATCAGCCACGGCCGCGGCGCAGGAGGCAAGGGTCTTGTCGATCATGGCGCCACGCCCTGGCCGCGATCACGACGCGGCAAGGTGAGCGGGCGATGCGCGGCAACGCGCGGGGAACGGATCAGGGACATCGAAAGCACATCCTCGGCTTGGCCAACCAGCGCGCACCACGCGCGCGCGAGAGGCAACGGTGAACCTGGAGCAAAACAGCGTCAATCCGAATATCGGAGTTATGTGCGTTATTCGCACAAATTAGACCAAGGTCTAATCCGCTCGCATTGCCTTCAAATGCCGCGCCTCAGCGCTGCGCCAGCAGGCGCATCGACAGCACCGCCACCACCGCCACCAGCAGCGGCAGGGCCAGCACGTAATACAGGTTGGCCGGCTGCCAGCCCGCGTCGACCAGCACGCCGACGGTCATCGGCGAGAGGATCGCGCCGATGCGGCCGATGCCGATCGCCCAACCCAGGCCGGTGGTGCGCACCGAGGCGTCGAACACGATCGGCGCCACCGCATACAGGCCGGCCATCGAGCCGAACAATGCTGCGCCGATCACGAATGCGACCGGGAAGGCCAGGTTCAACTGCGTGCCCAGCGCGGCGAAGACCACCATGCCGACCGCGGCGATGACAAAGCTGCCCGCGGTCAGGCGCGTGATCAGAAAGCGCGACGCCAGCCAGCCGAACAGCGCGCCGCCGACGATGCCGCCCAGGTTGAGCAGCACGCCGCCGGTGATGCCCTGTTCGGCCGACATGCCGGCCTGGACCAGCAGCTTGGGCGTCCAGCTCAGCACGAAGTAGAACGCGAACATGTGCATGAAGAAGCCCAGCGCGATCAGCACCGAGTTGCGGCGCAGGCCCGGCGTGAACAACGCCGCGTAGCCGGCCTTGGGCGGCGTGGCCGGCGGCGCGGGCAGCGCAGCAAGCGCCGGCTGCTGCATGCGCGCCAGCAGGGCGTTGAGGCGCTCCAGCGCGCCTGCGGGACGACGGCTGACCAGGAAGTCGAGCGACTCCGGCAGCAGCACCAGCACCACCGGGATGCACAGCAGCGAGGCCGCCGCGCCGAACACGAACACCGAGTGCCAGCCCCAGTGTTCCAGCATGGCCGCGGCGATCAGGCCACCGATGGTCGCGCCGATCGGATAACCGGTGGCCTGCAGCGCCACCGCGGTGCTGCGCCACTTCGGGCTGGCGTATTCGGCGGTGATCACGCCCACGCCGGCCAGCATGCCGCCGATGCCGATGCCGGTGAGCACGCGCAGCGCGGCCAGCTGCCAGGCGTTCTGGGCGAACGCCGAGGCCAGCATGCCCACGGTCAGGATCACCAGGCACCACAGGATCATCGCGCGCCGGCCATGCTTGTCCGCCAGCGGCGCCAGCACCAGCGAGCCCAGCGCCATGCCCACCAGGCCGGCGCTGAGCATCAGGCCCAGTTCCTTGCCACTCAAGCCCCAGTCGGCCGACACGTGCGGCGCGGCGAAGGCCATGACCATCACGTCGAAGCCGTCGAGCATGTTGAGCAGCACGCAGATGGCGATGGCCAGCCACTGGAAGCGACTCATGCGGTTCAACGTGACAGCGGCGGATGTGGCGTTGGCGTGGGCCATGGCGTCTCCTTGGGTGTTGCGTGACGGGCTCAGGCCCGGTGGTCCGCTGGTGGGACCGATGCGCCTTGCGCAACGCGCATCACGCGCGTTGCAGACGACCGCGCCGCTGAAGATCAGCGGCGCGGATGCGGGCTTGCGCCGCGCGGGTTACTGCGGCTTCTTGGTGGCGTTGTCGAGCGTGGTCAGGATGCCGCGCAGGGTGCCGACCTCGATCTGGCCCGGCGCCGAGGCGGTGCCGATCATGCCGAAGGTCAACGCCTGGCCGAAGGTCTCGCCCGCCAGGCGCGAGACCACGCCGGTCGGGCCCATCGACATGGTCAGCAGCGGCCGGTCGCTGGTTTGGCGCAGCTGCCAGGTCGCATCCAGCAGCTTGAGCACATCGCCCGGGTTCTGCGGCATCACCGCGATCTTCAGCACGTCCGCGCCCAACGCCTGCTGCTTCTGCAGGCGCGACACGATCTCGGCCGTGTCCGGGGTGGCATGGAAGTCGTGGTTGGACATCACGATGTAGGCGCCGGCCTTGTGTGCGTTGGCCACGATCTGCTTGACCACCGCCTCGTCGCGGAACATCTCCACGTCGTACAGGTCCGCCGCCTTGGCCTTGATCAGCGCCGCGTAGAGCTTGCCGTAGTCGGCATCGCTGATCGCGGTGGCGCCGCCTTCGTTCTTGGTGCGGAAGGTCAGGATCACCGGCTTGCCGTTGACCGCGGTGGCGATCTGCGGGGCCAGCTTGATCAGCGCCTTGGCATCGCTGGCGATGTCCAGGTAATCGATGCGCCACTCGACCACGTCGGTATCGGCGTTGGCGCCGATCTTCTGCGCCTGGACCAGCTGCTCGGCCGCGGTCTTGGCGGTGATCGGCACGATGGTCTTGGGCGCGCCTTCGCCGATCACCACGCCTTTCACGGCGATGGTCTTGGTGGCGACGGCGGAAGCAGCGTTGTTGGTCATGTCGGCAGCAAAGGCAGCGGTGGTGATGCCGGCCGTCATCGAGACGGCCAGCAGCACGCGGGCGGCTAGGGTAGTACGGCGAAGCTTCATCTGAATCCCTCCCAGGTGGATGTTGTTGCGCCGAAGGGCGACTTAGAAGGTGACCTTGGCCTGCAGACCCACCGCCAGCGCGTTGTCGGTCTGGGTGTAGGCGAAGGTGCCGGGGTTGGTGATGTACTGCACGTCCGGGCGCAGCATCAGCCACGGGTTGACCTGGAAGCTGTAGGACAGCTCGTACAGCTCCTCGGCACCGGTGAGCGCATACAGCGGCGAATCGGTCGGCACGCCGGCATTGGCCAGGGTGGCGCGACGCGCATCGACCAGGCGGTTGTTGATGTCCGCGCCCACGTAGCCCAGCGCGATGCGGTCCTTCGTGCGATGGCCCACGCCCTGCCACACGCCGCCGATCGCGTACCAGCGCTTGAGCTGGGCGGTATCGGTGTCCGATTCCATGTACTGGGCGAAGGCGACCAGGCCGATGTCGGCATTGGTGCCCGGGGTGTAGGCCTTCTGTTCGACCAGCACGTAGGCGCCGTCGCGGCCGGTCACCGGGCTGGTGTCCAGGCCCTTCTTGGCCACGCGCGAGGTGTCGTAGTACGCGCCGAACTTGTACACGCCCGGATACAACGTGCCGGCGCCCGGCTTCCAGGTCAGCTCGACCGGGAACAGCGAGCCGGTGGTGCCCGACACGCCGGGACGGAACGCGTTGTGCACGTTGTTGCCGGCCAGGTTGGGGTTCACCTGGAACCAGCCGGCGCGCAGGTTCACTTCCTTGGTCAGCTGCTCGGCGAATTCACCGCCCCAGCGCGCCGTCGGATAGTTGTACCAGCCGCTGTTGCCGCTCATCGCCAGCGGATGCGCGCAGAAGGCGGCGTTGACGAAGTTGGTCAGCAGCGTGTGCGAACCGAACTGGTTGCCCATCGCGTAGAAGCCCAGCTTGAAGTACGACTTGCCCTCGTTGAATTTCTGGTCGTAGCTGAACTCGCTCAGGCGCGTGTACTGGCCGCCGTAGGCTTCCTGGATCGGGAAGCGGTTGCCCACCAGATCGGCCGAGGTGCTGCGGCCGCGACGGTCGTTGAGGGTGAAGCGGAAGGTGCCGCCGTCCCAGCCGGCCAGCTTGCCCATGTCCAGGTCGAAGCCTGCGCGGATCTGCTGCGTGTAGCGCGTGCCGGTGTCCAGGCCGCCGTCGACGATGCCCATCGTCTCGCTGACGTAGTCGCCGCGGAAGGTGATGCCCTGGTCCACCAGCGAGGCGCGGCCGCCGTTGAAGCCGCCCAGCAGCGTGCTGGTGTCATAGGTGTCCGCCGCGGCGGCCAGGCCCGGCAGGGCCAGCAGCGCGGCGGCCAGCGGCGCCAGGGCGAACGGAGTGCGGAACGAAGCGTGACGGTACGACATGAGCGTGGGTGCCTTGGAAGGAATGCGAAGAAATGCAGCGCGTCGCGACAGGCGCGCGGCAGGGAAGGTCAGCGTCCGACGGCGTGCGGGGCCGACAGGGGCGAGGTCGCACCATCCAGGGCGGTCACGGTGCTGGTGACGCCGCCGATGCCGGCCGCGTCGTCAGTGGTGAAGCGGAAAACGCCTTGGCCTTGCGCGTCGGTGGCGACCGAGACGCTGCCCAGGTACTGCGCCGCTTCGTCATCGCGGGCCTTGGCATTGCCGAAGACCTCGATGCGATGCACGGTGTTTGCGACACCGCGGAAATGACCGTCGATGGACAGGCTGTTGCCGCTGTGGCGTGCGCTGTCGATGACGGGCGCGACGATACCCCCGTTGGGCGCGGGCTGGCAGTTGTCGTTGACGCGATCGCTGCAGATTCCTGCCTTCTTCGCAGGATCCTGATCGACGCCGATGCCGCGCGAACCGACGAAGATCGCGTGCTCCAGGCCCGGCACGCCGAACACGATCGCACCGCGCTGCTGGCCGGGCACGCAGGCGCCGCCGGCCTGGCAACGCTCGATCTTCAGGCCGTTGCCGGTGATGGCATTGGCGCTGATGCGGTTGGGCAGCGAGGTCGGCTGCGGGCGCACCGCCACGCCGATCCCGTTGCCGGTGATGGTGTTGCCATCGACCACGTTGTCGCGGCCGGTGAGGCTTACGCCGATGGAGTTGCCGGTGAAGGTGTTGGCGCTGATGAAGTTGCGATTGCCCCAGTTGATCTGCAGACCGTCGGAGTAATTCTCGAAGCGGTTGCGCGCCACCGTGTTGTCGTTGCCCCACAGGATCTCGATGCCCTGCGAGGGCTCGGGATTGGCATCGGTGGAGCGGAACACGTTGTCGGCCACCAGGTTCCAGGCCGCGCCGCGGGTCAGCTCCAGGCCGTCGCCGTTGTCCAGGAATTCGTTGCGCACGATGCGGTTGTGGACCGTGGTGGTGGCGGTGGACTGGCCGGTGCCGTCGTCGCCGGTCAGCATCACGCCTGCGCCGCCCTTGTTGGCGACGATGCGGTTGTCATGGATCTCGCTGCCGCTGGTGCGGTTGACCAGCACGCCGATGCAGAAGTTGCGCACTTCCAGCCCGGCCAGTTCCACGCCCTGCGTATCGCGCAGGACCAGGCCGGGCAGGGTGGTGGTGCGCACATTGGTGCCGTACTGGCCTTCGACCGCGCCGGGACAGGCCTTGGTGCCTTCGCCGGTGACATAGGCCGAGCCGTCGATGGCCACGTGCTGGCCGGCCTGCTGCCAGGGCAGGCCAACGATGGCGACCGGGCCCTTGATCTCCGGCAGCGCCCGGGTGGGCTTGATCACGTACGGCGCGGCGCCGACCGCGGCAATCTCGATGCGGTACTTGCCCGGCGCCTGGTTGGCGGTGGTGATCGCCCAGCGCAGCGAACCCGGTGCTTCGTCATCGGCGTAGCGGTCGACCTTGAGCACCTCGCGCGGGGCCGGCACGGGCTCGGCCTGATGGGCACTTGCGGCGCCCGGCAGGCAGGCCAGCAGGACCAACAACAACGGGCTGGCCTTGAATTCGGGACGACGCATGAAGCTCTCCGGGTGCGATCAGGGTCAGGCCGCCAGCGGCGGCGCGAAGGTAGGGCAGACGTGTCGCGGACCTTCCGCGAAGACGGCTTCCAGCCGGCACCACTGCATGGGTGCACACGCTAGGTTCTCCGCAGTGCAGCATTCAAGTTCGAATATCGCTTGTAGGGGCGATATTCGGACAAAACATCTAAGACCTTCGTCCAATGCGCGTGGCGTGAGTCGAATGGCGCCGGCCCCGAGGCACGGACATTCGTGGGCGCATTGCCCGTAGAAGTCGGCGTGTTCGAAGCAAAAGAAAAGGGCCGCTATGCGCGGCCCTTCGGGTCCTCAGTTGCCGCGGGCCTTGGCAAAGGCGGCGGCGAGGGCGTTGTCGGCTGGGGGCGCGGTGGGCTTGGGCGGGCGGGCATTACTGCCGCCGGGACGACCGCCGCGGTCGTTGCGCGGGCCGTTGCCGCGTGGGCCGGCGTTGCGTTCGTCGCGGGCCGAAGGCGCGCCCGGCACGTCGTCCAGGCGACGGGTCAGGGCGATGCGTTTGCGCGCCACGTCCACTTCCAGCACCTTCACCTTGACGATGTCGCCGGCCTTGACCACGTCGCGCGGGTCTTTCACATACGTGTCCGACAGCGCCGAGATGTGGACCAAGCCGTCCTGGTGCACGCCGATGTCGACGAACGCACCGAACGCAGCCACGTTGCTCACCACGCCTTCCAGGATCATGCCTTCGCGCAGGTCCTTGATGTCTTCCACGCCGTCGGCAAAGCGCGCGGCCTTGAACTCGGGGCGCGGGTCGCGGCCCGGCTTTTCCAGTTCCTTGAGGATGTCGCGCACCGTGGGCACGCCGAACTTCTCGTCGGTCAGGCTTTCGGCCTTGAGGCTGCGCAGGAACGCGGTGTCGCCGATGATCTGCTTGACGCCCTTGCCCTGTGCCGTGGCGAGGATGCGCTCGACCACCGGATAGGCTTCCGGGTGTACCGAGGACGCGTCCAGCGGCTGCTCGCCATCGGCGATGCGCAGGAAGCCGGCGCACTGCTCGAAGGTCTTCTCACCAAGGCGCGGCACCTTAAGCAGCGATTTGCGCGAAGCAAACGGACCGTTCTGGTCGCGATACACCACGATGTTTTCCGCTACCGTCGAGGACAGGCCGGAGACGCGCGTCAGCAGTGCGGCCGAGGCGGTATTCACGTCTACGCCCACGGCATTCACGCAGTCCTCGACCTTCGCATCCAGGGCGCGTGCGAGGCGGAACTGGTCGACGTCATGCTGGTACTGGCCGACACCAATGGCCTTCGGCTCGATCTTCACCAGCTCAGCCAGCGGATCCTGCAGGCGGCGTGCAATCGACACCGCGCCGCGGATCGAGACGTCCAGGTTCGGGAATTCCTTGGCCGCCGTTTCCGAGGCCGAATACACCGACGCACCGGCTTCGCTGACCACGATCTTCTGCAGCTTCGGGTTGTTGCAGGCCTTGATGACTTCGCCGGCCAGCTTGTCGGTCTCGCGGCTGGCGGTGCCGTTGCCGATCGCGATCAACGCCACGTTGTGCTGTTCGCACAGGCGCTTGATCGTGTGCAGCGACTGGTCCCACTGACGCTTGGGTTCGTGCGGGTAGATCGTGTCGGTGGCGACCAGCTTGCCGGTGGCATCGACCACGGCGATCTTGCAGCCGGTGCGGATGCCCGGGTCCAGGCCCAGCACCGCGTGCGGGCCGGCCGGCGCCGCCAGCAGCAAGTCCTTGAGGTTGTCGCCGAACACGTCGATGGCCTCGCCTTCAGCCTTCTCGCGCGCCTGGTTGAACAGGTCGAGCATCAGGTGCAGGTGCAGCTTCGCGCGCCAGGTGAGGCGGCAAGCCTGCGACAACCATGCATCGGCCGCGCGGCCTTGCACGCGGATGCCGGCGGCCAGCGCGATGCGGCCTTCGGCATAGGCGTTGCCGGCGTCGAGATCGGCGCCCGGATCAAGTTCGAGCTGGATGAATTCCTCGCGGCGTGCGCGGAACAGCGCCAGCAGACGATGCGAGGGGATTTTCGCCAGCGCTTCGCTGTGGTCGAAGTAGTCGCGGTACTTGGCGCCGGCGTCTTCCTTGCCTTCGATCACCTTGGCGCGGATCACGCCCTCGCTGTCGAGCCAGCTGCGCAGCTCGCCCAGCAGCTTGGCGTCTTCGCCCCAGCGCTCCATCAGGATCGCGCGTGCGCCTTCCAGTGCGGCCTTGGCGTCGGCGACGCCCTTTTCGGCATCGACGAAGCCGGCGGCAAATTCTTCCGGCACGCGCGTGGGATCTTCCAGCAGGCCATCGGCCAGCGGCTCCAGGCCGGCTTCGCGCGCGATCTGCGCACGCGTGCGGCGCTTTGGCTTGTACGGCAGGTAAAGGTCTTCCAGCCGCGACTTGCTGTCGGCGCCCAGGATGTCGCTGCGCAGTTTGTCGGTGAGCTTGCCCTGCTCGTCGATGCTGGACAGGATCGCGGCGCGGCGGTCTTCCAGTTCGCGCAGGTAGACCAGGCGCGTTTCCAGGTTGCGCAGCTGGGTATCGTCCAGGCCACCGGTGACTTCCTTGCGGTAGCGCGCGATGAACGGCACGGTCGCGCCTTCATCCAGCAGCGCGATGGCGGCCAAGGCCTGTGCGGCCTGGGCGCCGATCTCGTCGGCGATGGTCTGGGCGATCTGGCGCGCAAGCGCCGCGGAGAGTTCTGCCATTGCGTTGGGTTCAACCGGACTACAGGGCCGGCGATTGTGGCCCCGTTGCCCGGGTGATCCAAGGCGTTGACATCCCCGCCCGCGCGGGGTTGGCGCCGCGTTTCAGGCGTGCCGGCGATTGGGCAGGAACGCCGCCACGATCCCCAGCAGCGGCAGGAACGAGATCACCTGGTACACCCAGAAGATGCTGGTGTGGTCGGCCAGCACGCCGAGTACCGCTGCGCCCAAGCCGCCCATGCCGAAGGCGAAGCCGAAGAACAACCCCGAAACCGTGCCGATGCGGCTGGGCATCAGTTCCTGCGCATAGACCAGGATGGCCGAGAACGCCGAGGACAGCACGAAGCCGATGATCATCGTCAGTACCGTGGTCCAGCCCAGGCTGGCATAGGGCAGCACCAGCGCGAACGGCGCCACGCCCAGGATCGAGGCCCAGATCACCGGCTTGCGGCCGATGCGATCGCCGACAGGGCCGCCGATCAGCGTGCCGGCGGCCGAGGCCAGCAGGAAGCCAAACAGATGCAGCTGCGCGCTCTGCACCGACAGCTGGAACTTCTGGATCAGGTAGAAGGTGTAGTAGCTGCTCAGGCCGGCGATGTAGAAATACTTGCTGAAGATCAGCACCAGCAGGATCGCGATCACCCAGGCCACGGTGCGGCGTGGCAGCGGCGCGACTTCGAGCACGGCCGCACGCTTGGGCGCGCTCGCGGCCAGCACCAGGTGCTGCTGGTACCAGCGGCCGACATAGCTCAGCAGGCCGATGCCGATCAGCGCCGCGCCGGCGAACCACGCCACGCTGGTGCGGCCGTTGGGCACGATCACCGCCGCGGCGATCAGCGGGCCGATCGCGGTACCGGTGTTGCCGCCGACCTGGAACACCGACTGCGACAAGCCATGCCGGCCGCCCGACGCCAGCCGCGCGATGCGCGAGGACTCGGGGTGGAAGATCGCCGAGCCGATGCCGACCAGCATCGCCGCGCCCAGCACCATCGCGAAGTTGGGTGCGTACGCCAGCAGCACCAGCCCGCACAGCGTCGAGCACATGCCCATCGGCAGCGAGTACGGCGCCGGCTTGCGGTCGGTGCGCAGGCCGATCAGCGGCTGGAACAGCGAGGCGGTCAGCTGGTAGGTCAGCGTGATCAGGCCGACCTGGGCGAAGCTGAGCTGGAACTGCCCCTTGAGGATCGGATACAGCGCCAGGATCAGCGACTGCATCATGTCGTTGACCAGGTGCGAGCTGGTGATCGCCGCGAGGATGCCGACGGCCACCGGGCGTCGGGTCGAGGCGGAAGCGGTCAAAGGCGGTGCGGTCGTGGACATGGCGATCGGGGCGGAAAGGCGCGATGCAGCGCGGAGTGGGCACATGGTAGGGTGCGGGCCGCCGCCCTTCCTGCGCGATCTGGTCATGACCCTTTCTGAAAAGGACATTCCAAAGCATGGCATCGAAGCCGCCGCCGGTCCCGGCCTGACCCTGCCAGCCGACCCGGGCGCCGCGGTGTACTGCAAGGCACGCGATTACGCGCCCGGCACGCTGATTCCATTGCACCACCATCCCGATCGCCACCAGCTGGTCTATGCCGAAGGCGGCGTGCTGGTCGTGCGCGCGGGCAGCGGGCGCTGGGTGGTGCCCAGCACGCGTGCGCTGTGGATGCCGGCCGGCATGGGCCACGAGGTCCACTGTATCGGCCTGGTGCGCATGCGCAGCCTGTACGTGCTGCCCGAGGCCATCGCCCAGCCACCGGCCGGGCCGTCGACCGTCTCGATCACGCCGCTGTTGGCTGCGCTGATCCACGCCGCGGTTGACGTGCCGCAGCCTTACGCCGCGGACTCGCGTGACGGCCGGTTGATGCGCCTGGTGCTGGACGAACTGCAGACCTTGCCGGTCCTTCCACTGCACCTGCCCGAGCCGGCCGACCCGCGCCTGCGGATCATCAGCCAGCAGCTGGAACGCGCGCCGGAAGATCCCTCCACGCTGCAGGACTGGGCCGCGCGCCTGCAGGTGGACGTCAAGACGATCCAGCGCCTGTGCGCGCGCGACCTCGGCATGACCTTCGGCCAGTGGCGGCAGCAGTCGCGCCTGCTGCGCGCGCTGGAACGCCTGGCCGTCGGCGAGAAGGTGATCGACGTGGCCCTGTCGCTGGGCTACGACAGCCCCAGCGCGTTCGCGACCATGTTCAAGCGCCGCTTCGGCCAGTCGCCGAGCCAGTTCTTCCGCTGATCTTTTGCCGGGGTGAGCGCGGCGTGCGGGCGTCGTCACTCCGCGCGCACCGGGCGCTGGCTAGGGTGCGCGCCATCTCAACGTCAAAGGACCCGACCCATGCTCAAGTGGGCATTGATCTTCGCCATCATCGGTGTGATTGCCGGCGTGCTTGGCTTCGGCGGCATCGCCGGCGGCGCGTTCGCCATCGCCAAGTTCCTGTTCTGGGCCTTCATCATCATCGCCTTGATCCTGCTGGTGCTGGGCGTGACGATCTTCAAGAAGGTCACCTGACGCTTTACTGCGTCAAGCGCACGAAAAAGGGCGACGGTGACGTCGCCCTTTTCTTTTACTCCGCCGGCAGGCCTATTTCCTTCAGCAGTTCCGGCGCCGGATACACCTTGGCCAGCAGCCAGCGGATGTAGCGCGTGTCGACGTGGATCGCCCGCTTGTAGCGCGGGTCGTACCACCAGCTGGCGCTGACCGCTTCCCAGTTGCTGTCGAAGTTCAGGCCCATCAGCTCGCCCTTGGCGTTGAGCACGGGCGAGCCGGAGTTGCCGCCGGTGGTGTCCAGGTTGGTCAGGAAATCCACCGTCTGGGTCTTCAGCACGGGATCGGCGGTGCTGCCGAAATCGCCCTTGGCGATCGCCTCCAACAGCGGCCGCGGCGCATCGAACGGCACCACGCCGGTGTTCTTCTCCACGATGCCGGCCACGGTGGTCACCGGCGCGTAGGCCACCGCATCGCGCGGCGCCAGCGGCGCCACCTTGCCGAAGCTCACGCGCAGCGTGCTGTTGGCATCGGGATAGCTGGCACGGTCCTGCTTGGTGCGCCATGCGGCCAGTGCCTGCATGTAGGCCGGGCGCAGGCGCAGCAGGTCGCCTTCGCGGGTCTTGCGCGCGTTCTCCAGCTGCAGCTGTGCCGGCACCAGCCTGGCCGCCAGCGCGATCAGCGCATCATCGGCCAGCGGCTTGCCTTCGCGTGCAGCGGCGAAGCGCGACAGGCGCTCGTCTTCGGTGCCCAGCGCGGTGGCGCCATACAGCGCATCCAGCGCCTTGGCCAGTTCCGCAGGCGTGCGGCCGAACGCGGCATCGAACGCCGGCACGCGCTGCGCATCGGGCAGCTGCTGGTAGCGGCCCAGCAGGATGGTCAGCAAGGCTTTTTCGGTGGCCGGGTCGTAGCGCCGCTGCACCTGCTTAAGCACGCCTTCGATCAGCGCCTGGTCGCGCTGCTGGTAACCGGTCTCGCGCTGCGCGTCGGGCTTGGCCGACTCGATCCGCAGGCGCTCCAGGGTCAGTGCCGAACGCATCAGCTGCGTCTGGGTGGCGATCAGGCCCAGCAGCAGTTCGCGGTCGCCCTGGGACTGGCCTTCGGCCAGCAGCGTTCGCAGCTCGGTGATGCGCTGGGACTGCGTGCCGCGCGTGGCGGCGAGCATGCCCTGCTCATCCTGGTCGCGCAGATGCGCGGCTTCGCTGCGCAGCAGGCCTTTCAGTTCGCCGGCGGCGCGCTTGCGGTTGTTCTTCAGCGACTGCAGCTGCGAGGCGTAGCGCGTGCGCGCCTCGGCATTGGCCTTGCCGGCCTGCTCGATGGTGTCGATCAACGCATCCAGCACCGTCACGCGTGCCGGCAACACATGGCCGACCTGCGCCTTGAACTCGGCCGCGGTGCGGTTGCGATACGTCGTGCCGGGATAGCCGGCGAGCATGGCGAAGTCGCCTTCCTTCGGCCCGTCGAGCGCGACCTTGAGGAACGCCGGCGCCTGATAAGGCACGTTGTCGGTGCTGTAATCGGCCGGCTTGCCGTCCTTGCCGACGTAGGCGCGCAGGAACGTGAAGTCGCCGGCGTGGCGCGGCCACATGAAGTTGTCGATCTCGTCGCCGTAATTGCCGATCGCGCGCGGCGGTGCATAGACCAGGCGGATGTCGCGCAGTTCCAGCTGGGTCATGCGGTAGAAGTCAGCGCCGTAGTTCATCGTCGCCACGCTGCAGCGCACGCCGCCCGGCGCTTCGCACGCCGCGACCAGGCGCTTGGTCGCATTGTCCACCGCGTCGTAATAGGCGCGGCCGGTCTTGCCCTTGGCGCCGGCCAGCACCTGCTCGGTGACGTTGTCGAAGGCGGTGGTCACCAGCACGCGGAAGTCCGGGTTGGCTGGCAATTCCTCGCCGCGCGCATGCGAGACGAAGCCATCGTCGATCAGGTTGGCGCCGGCCTTGGTGTTGTACTGGATCACGCCGTAGGCGACGTGGTGATTGGTAACCAGCAGACCATCGTGCGAGACGAACGAGCCGGTGCCACCGCCGATCTTCACCACCGCGCTCAGCGGCGCCTGCGTGACGTCGGCGAGGTCCTGCGGGTTGCCGCGGAAGCCGGCCTCGCGCAGTTGGTCGGCCAGGCCCGGCAACTGCGACGGCATCCACATGCCTTCGTCGGCACGGGCGGTGGAAGAGAGCAGCAGCGCCAGCGAGGCGGCCAGGGGCAGGGTGCGGGTCATGCGGGCCTACGATGCGATTCGAAACGTGGCGGCGACAGTAGCCCCGCGCCGCGCAGGCGGCAAATACCGGGTGCATGACGGTTCGGTCATGGGCGTGTTCGACAGCTGCGGGACCACCGGCGCCGCGCGTCGCACCAGCGTCCACCACGCCACGTGCAGCCGCAACCAGAGCGCGCGTCCCCGCCGCGCGCGGCGCAAGGTGTGCGAGCACCAGGCACGCGCCGTGCGACACATCGGCCAGCGCTTTGTGCCCGCGCCCAGCCATTGCAGCGACGGTGCGAGGACGGCGTAACGCAGGCCACGCAGCATCGGCAACAGCACATCGGCATAGGTCGACAGCACCTGCGCGCCGAACAGCATCAGCAGCAGGTCCAAGCCGATGGCATCCAGCACCGGCACCATCAGCCGCACCTCCGGATGCGAGGCGAACAGCAGCATGACCAGCAGCACCACGACCCAACGCACGTGGCGTCGCCAGCGAGGAGGGAGAAACGACAGCATGTCAGCGATCCTCGCGGCCAAGTCCAATGGCCTTCAGCGATGACATGTGGCCTGTGGTCTCGGAGACAAGCGCATCAAATGTTACTGCGCGTTGGGTCGCACATGGATCTTCAACGGCATCGGCAGTGTTCGGCCGGGCATTTGTCGCTTGTCGCGAAGAAGAGGCGAAAGATCGTCGCCGATGTCGGACAGCTACCGCTTGGCGGGTTTGACTGGTGCGTTCAACGCGCTTCTGCGAAGCAGACGTTCCGTCCGCATCACATGCAGGATCACGACCCGCGTGCCATCGACGCGATAGAACACGCGGCAAGGCGGCTCGATGATCTGTCGATAGCGCGACTTGCCAAGCTCTTTGGGGCGGCTGCCGCTATTGGGATGGTCTGCCAGCTGCTCGACATGGATAAAAACGCGCTGCACCAGGGCGGCGGCAGCGGCTGGGCTTTCAAGCGCGATGTAGTCCGCGATGGCGTCGAGGTCGGCCAGTGCAGGCTCGGACCAGATTATTTCAGCCATCGACCCATGCGCTGCTTGGCTTGCGCATGCGAGACCGAGCGGCCTTCCGCGAGCGCCTGCTCGCCGCGCGCAATGCCTTCCAGAATCCCCAGACGCTGCTGCAGTGCCTGATAGGTTTCGACATCGACCAGGTACGCGCTCGGCAGACCATGCTGAGTGATCAGGATCGGCTCGCGATCGCGCTCGATGTCCGAGAGCAACTCGGTGGCCTGGCGTTTGAGGGTGGTAACCAGTTCGGTGCGCATGGAGTGATACTAAAATGCCACTCTAGCGAGTGCAACCAACCCGGGAACTGGCCTACTTTTCCTTCCGCCAATTAATCGACCCGCGCGTTTCCACCGTGGACGACTCGACCTCGGCGTTGAAGCCCTTGCGCAGGAGGTACTTGAGCGTGACCACCGAGCCGGAGCCGATCATCGACACGCCGTAGCTGACGTAGAGCTTGGGCGAGAGGTACTTGCCGACGCCGAACACCGAGCCGCCCATCGTGCGCGATTCGAGCACGCCGGCATCGTCCAGGCCGATCTTGGCGCCCAGCTGCGAAGCGAGCAGGCCGGCGCCGGCGGAGAGCGCGGAAGAGGCCGCGCTGACCTGCTGGGTTTCCTCGCTGCTGGCCGTGCTCAAGCTGCGGCCCAGCACCAGGTACGCGAGCGCGTCGGACTCGGAGGTTTCCGGGTTGGACCAGACGCTGGCGCGCGGCGCGCTGGCGCGGCCGGTGACGTCGATGCCCGCGGTCACACCGGCGCTGATCACTTCGCGTTCGGCGCGGATGTTGATGTTGGGATCGGACACATCGTCGTTGCTCCAGCTCAGCTGGCCGCGCGAGATGGTGAGTTTTTGTCCATAGGCGGTGTAGCGGCCGTCCACGTCGAGCTGGCCTGTGGCCGACATCGCGCGGCCGGCGCGCGAGTGCACGCTCATCTCGCCCTGCAGTCCGCCTTCCAGGCCGAAGCCGTTGAGCTTGACCTGGTTGCCGAGGTTGATCGCCAGGTCCAGCTTGAGCAGCGAGCTGCCGCCTTTCTTCGGGTCGGCCGGGTCCAGCACCACCACGTCCTCCGACGTGGACACGCCCTCGCTGAGTTTTTCCAGATTGATATTGGCCGATGGCACCGTGACCTGGCCGCCCACGCCCAGCACGTTGCCCTGCAGGGCGATGGTCATGTCCGGCGCGATCACCGCGCGCAGCTCGGTGGTGTCCGAGGCCAGGAAGTTGTCGCCGCGCACCTTGAACAGCAGCGGCTCGTTCTGGCCCTGCCAGCCCAGCGCGCCATCGATGTTGAGCGTGCCGCCGGTGCCCCTACCGCCGGTGGCCGACTGCGACTTCATGCTGCCGGCGATCTTGGCGCTGCCGTCGGACAATGCGGTCAGCGAGGCCTTGCCCTCGATCAGGGTGATGCCCAGCGCTGGCAGGTCGCCGGTGAAGTCGGCCAGGTCGGCCTCGCCGCTGAGCAGCGGCGTACCGCGCGTGCCGGCGATGCCGATGTGGCCCTTCAGCTTGCCCTGCGGGCGCACCAAGTCCGGCGAGAACAGCTCCAGCCAGAACAGGCGATCGTTGTAGAGATACACATCGCCCTTGAGCGGAGCGAAGTCATCCCAGCCGGTGGTGAACTTGGCATCGATGAAGCCGTTGCCCGCAAAGCCGGTGCCCAGGCGCGCCTGGATCTGCTGCGGGGTCATGTCCACGTCGATGCTGAAGTGGTCGTAGTGGACGATCTCGCCGCGCGTGTTCTTGCCCATGCGCAGGCCGCCATCCATCGAGGCCAGGTGCACCTTGCCCTGCCAGGCGTTGCCCTGCGGCTTGAGGTTGGCGTCCAGGGTGAGGTCACCGCGCAGGGTCAGCGGGCGGCCGTCATCGGGCGGCAGCCACGGCTGGATCAGCGTCAGCGGCAGCTTGTCCGAATGCGCGCTGACGCCATTGCGCGGCCAGTCGGCCGACACGCACAGCGTGCCGCCATCGCCGCCGGCCAGGCAGCTGTCGGACAGGGTGAAGGCATTGCCGGACTGGGTGAAGCGCGCGGCCTGAGTCAACGCCCAGGCATCGCCCTTGGACGGCACGATGCGCAGCGTCTCCAGCGCGCCGGACCAGGCGTCGCCCTTCTGCTGGGCGGTGCCGGCCAGGGTGAGCGAGGCCATCGGGTTGTCGGCCTGCACGTTGAGCTGCAGGTTCTGCACGGCGCCGCGCGCGTCCACGCTGAGCTTGTCCAGCAGCAGCCCGGCCTGCACCGCAGTGCCGCGCACGGCCAGTTCGCCGCCGCTACCAGTCCACGGCAGGCGACCCTTGAGGCTGATCGCGTCGGCGCCGTAGGTGTCGTACTTGAGGCCGTTGCCGGACAGGTCCGCATCGATGGTGGGCGTGGCACGCGGGCCGGTCAGCTTGACCGTGCCGGACAGGCTGCCGGTGGCCTGCGGCAGCAGGTCGGCCAGCTGCAGCGGCGTCAGCTGCGCGTCGATGTCCAGCGTGTCGGCGACCTTGCCCTGCGCCTGTACGTGGCTGGCGCCCAGGGTGAGGTCGAGCTTGCCGTCGCCGTTGTCGCCGTGCAGGTTGAAGTTGCCGCTGCCGGCCAGCTTGCGTTCGCGCAGGCGGCCGCCGAGCTGCGGGATGTCCAGCGTGGCGTCGAAGCCGGTGCCGGCATTGGCTGCCGGATCGCGCTGCGCGCCCTTGCTGGCCAGCTTGCCGGTGACCGCGCCGTCCCAGCCGGCGGCGAAGTAGCCCGGGTCGAACTCCTTGAGGTTGGCTTCCACATCCCAGGCCAGCTGCGGCGCCCAGCCGACCTGGCCGGTGACATCCAGCGCACCGGCCGGCGTGGTCGCACGCAGGGTTTTCAGCAGGACTTTTTCGAGATCGCCGCGGCCGTCGAACTCGACCTTGGCCGTGTCCTTGCCGCGCGCTAGGTCGGCCTTCCCGATCGCGACCCAGCGCGCCTTGCGCCCGGCCACGCCCAGGTCGGCGTTGGCGTCGATGCGCTGGTCGGCCTCGCCCCAGGCCAGGTCGCGCGCGTTGACCGCGAACTTGAAGGTCGGATCTTCGGTGTCCTTGAAATCGGCGTGGCCGCGCAAGGTGATGCGGCCGCCCAGCAGCTGCACCGCCAGCGGCTGCACCGTGAGCGTGGTGCCATCGATGCGCACGTGCGAAGGCTCGATCACCACCAGGTTGTCGCCCTGCTTGGCTTCGCCGCTGATCGCCGCGCCGCCATCGGTGCCGCTGGCCTGCAGGTCGAACGCCAGCGGCGGCGCATCGGCCGCGCCCACGCCGAACAGGGCCAGGTCCAGCTGCTTGCTCACCGCATGCAGCGCCCAGTCCGGCTTGGTCGCGCCGCGCACGTCCAGGTGCACCTTCACCGGCGCCGGCGCGTTGCCGCCGACGGCGACCTCCATATGGCGCACGTCGCCACGCGCGACCAGGCCCAGGCGTGCCGGCGTCTTGCCGCGCGGGGCGGGGAAGCCGGCCGACACGGTCAGGTCGGTCTCGTAGTTGTCGCCCGGGCGGTAATGCCCATCCAGCGAAAAATTGCCCAGGTTGCTGCGCACCTTGACGCCGGTGACTTCGGTATAGCCGTCGCCCACGTCGATGCCGCCGCGCGCGCTGGACACATCCACCACCGTCTCGCCGGCCGAGGTGTAGCGGAAGCCATCGATCACCAGCGTGTCGGCCTGGATGTTGAGCGGCAGTTCGATCTGCGGCATCACGTCGGGCCAGCGCGGCAGCTTGAACGGCTCGTCCGGGCTGGGCGGCATGTCCAGCACCGCGTCCTCGATCTCCAGCGTATCCAGGCGCAGGCGCTTACCCAATAGCGGGCGCAGGTCCGGATCCAGCGTCACGCGCTTGGCGGTGAAGTCGATGGTGTCTAGGTGGAAGTGCACATCGCGCAGCGTCAATGGGCCGGCGACCGGGCCTTCGGCACTGCTGTAGGTGAAGGTGGAACCGGCCGGCAGGCGCGCGGTGATCTGCGCCAGCAGCACATCGCGCCCGGCCACGGTCTGCAGCAGCCAGTAGAGCGCCACCAGCAGGCCGACCACCAGCACGCCGATGCCGATGCCGCTGCGGATCGCCAGCTTGCGCACGCGCGCCTTGCGCCGCGCGCGCAGCTCGGCGATGCGCGCTTCGCGCTCCTCCGGCGTGATGTCTTCCGGCATGCGGCTCACAGGCTGGCCCCGATGCTCAGGTACAGCTGCACGACCGAGTCGGGATCATTCAGGCCATGGGCGATGTCCACGCGCACCGGCCCGATCGGCGACTTGTAGCGCACGCCAAAGCCCACGCCGGTCTTGAAGTCCGGCGAGTCGTTGTAGGCCGTGCCCGAATCGACGAACACCGCGCCGCCGAATGGCCCACCCTTGTAGTAGTGCTCGTACTCGACGCTGCCGGTGATCAGCTTGTTGCCGCCGACCGAATACTCGCCGCCATCGGTGCGCACGCGCGGACCGACTTCGCGGTACTGGTAGCCGCGGATGCTGTTGTCGCCACCGGCGTAGAAACGCAGGCTCGGCGGCAGCGCATCCTGCGAGGCAACCGAGGTCTGGCCGACTTCGCCGCGCACGATCAACCGGTCGTTGAGGCCGAAGCCCTTGTACCAGCGCCCGCCGATCAGCAGCTGGCCGAAGTTGGTGTCCGAGCCGGCGCCTTCCAGGCCGCCACGCAGCGTGGCGGTGGCGGTGATGCCGCTGCGCGGGAACAGGCGGTCGTCGACGTTGACGTACTTGGCTTCCAGCTGCGGATACACGTAGGTGGCGTAGCGATACGGCGCGACGGCCTCGGCACCGTCGCTATCGTCGTCGGCCAGCTGGAACAGCCAGCGCTCGCGCAATGCGTGGATCGAGGCGGTAATCGTCCAGTTCTCGTTGAGCTGGCCGCTGCGGCTGCCGATCAGTTCGATCCGGCGCGTGTCGATGTAGTCGGTCTGCTCGTCGTAGAGCTGTGCGGTGGCCGCGTACCAGCCGTCGAGCCACTTGAACGCGGGGATGCGATAGGTCGTGGTCAGCGCCTTGCGGTTCTGCGCGTAGTCCAGCAGCGTCTTGAGCTTGTGCCCGCGCGAGTTGACGTAGCGCCGCTCCACGCCGGCCAGGAAGCCCGCGCCGTACTCGGTGCCGTAGCTCAGGCCGTACTGGTAGATGGTGCGCGGCGCCAGCTTGAGGTTGACCTCGATCGGCACGCGTCCATCGACAGCGTTGTCCACGTCGGGCTGGATGTCGATGTTGCTGAAGTAATCCAGCGCCACCAGCGACTGGCGCAGGCGATCGAGCTTGCCCTGGTGGTAGTAGCTGCCTTCGTCCCAGTACACCAGCCGGTCCAGCAGGCCAGGGCGGAAATAGCTCTGGTTGAAGTGGGTCGGGCCCATGTCGTAGCGGATGCCGCTGACCCAGGACAGGTCGATGTCGGCCGCGTGCTGCGCGCGGGTCACTTCCACCTTGCGCGTCTCGAAGTCCGCATCCAGGTAACCGCGCTCGGCAAGGCGACGCACGATCTTGAGCTTGCTGGCTTCGTAGGTCTGGTGGTCGAACGCCGCGCCCTTGGCCGGCGCGAAGTCCTTCAGGTCCTGGGCCAGATAGCGGTCGCTGCCGCCTTCGCCATCGATGCGGATATCTGCATCGCGCACGCGCACCGGCTCGCCCGGGGTCACGGTGATGGTGACGCTCATATGGTCGGCCGGCGCGCGCTGGCGCGGCGTGGCGCTGGCGGTGCCGGATGACGTGCCATCTGTGGCCTGCTGGGCGACGGCGCCTTCGCCGCCCGCGGCATTGGCCGGCGCAGTGGAGGTGGTCACCTTGCCGTCTGCATCGCTGCTGTCGCGCTGGACATCGCCGGCCGGAGCACTGGCGTTATCGCCGGTGTCGTCGTCGTCCTGGTCGTCCTTGTCTTTTGCTTTGTCCTTGCCGCCCTTCTTTTCCTTCTCGATCCGGGCCGCATCGGCGGCACTGAGCCGCTCGGAGGTCACTTCGATCGTGGGCGAGTAATAGCCGAACGGTTCCAGCGCGCCGGCCGCTTCGTCCTTGGTCTGCTCCATCAGGTATTCCAGGCGCGCCTCGCCCAGGCGCGTGCCCAACGCATCGTTGAGCGTCAGCGCCACGCGGATGTTCTCGGCCATGGCGCGCTGGGTGTCGTCGTCTTCGTTGAGTCCCTTGATCTGGACTTTGTCGACGATGGCCGCGGCCATTGATACCGCGGGCATCAGGATCAGCACCACGGCGATGGCGAGCGGGGGAAGGACGCGCATGCCCGAAGCATACCCGGCGACCCCGCTGGATCGGGTTAAGGCGTCATGACGAGGGCGCGCGCAGGCGCCCGGCTTTGTCACGCCGACAGCTGCGCGATGTCGGCCACCGCGCCGAAACGGCCATGCAGGCGCTGCAGTAGCGCCAGGCGGTTGGCCCGCACGGCCGCGTCCTCGGCGTTGACCATCACCCCGTCGAAGAACATATCCACGGCCTCGCGCACCAGCGCCAGGCGCGAGAGCACCTGGACGTAATCGTGCTGGTGCAGGGCGGTGTCGGTGTCGCCGATGGCCGCTTCGACCGCTTCGGCCAGCGCGGCCTCGGCCGGATGCTCGATCAGGCCACGGTTGATGTGGTCGGGGATCTTGAAGCCCTCGGCCTCGGCCTTCTTGAGGATGTTGCCGATGCGCTTGTTGGCCGCGGCCAGCGTCGCGGCCTCGGGCAGTGCGGCAAAGTTGCCGATGGCCTCGATGCGACGGTCGAAGTCGTACAGCGACGCGGGCTTGAGTTCGGCCACGGCGTTGAACTGCACGGTGGTCACGCCCTTGTCGGCGTAGTAGCCGCGCAGGCGGTCAAGGATGAAGTCGTAGAGCGCGTCGCCGGATTCAGCAGCTTCGGCGCTGACTTGCTTATCTGCGAAGAGCTCGGTGATATCACGAGAGACAGCGACACCAGAAGCCTCAGCGCGTGCGGTCAAATTCTGGATGTCGCTGAGAAGCGCTTGCGACGCACCTGTCTTCATCGCGCTCTGAGCAAGCACTCCGGCAAGCCAAGCAAGCCACTTGATATCCAGATCAAACCCACTCTCAATGATCGTCCGCGCCAGCCCCAGCGCATTACGCCGCAGCGCAAACGGGTCCTTGTTGCCGGTCGGCTTCAGACCCGCGGCAAAGCCGCCGGCCAGCGTGTCCAGGCGTTCGGCAATGGCCAGCACCTTGCCCAGCGGCGACAGCGCGATGTCGTCACCAGCGAAGCGCGGCTGGTAGCTCTCGTCGATGGCCAGCGCAACCTCGGACGGTTCGCCCGCGGCAACCGCGTAGTGGCGACCGGCGATGCCCTGCAGTTCGGGGAACTCGCCGACCATGCGCGACTGCAGGTCGTTCTTGGCCAGCTGCGCGGCGCGGCGCGCGGCGCCTGCATCGGCGCCGACCTGCGTCGCGATCACCTCGGCCAGCGCCGCCACGCGCGCGACCTTGTCGGCGACGCTGCCCAGCTTGGCCTGGTAGGTGACCGTCTTGAGGCCATCGCCCATCGACACCAGGCCCTGCTTGAGGTCCTCGTCGAAGAAGAACTTGGCATCGGCAAAGCGCGGACGGATCACACGCTCGTAGCCAGCGCGCACCTGGGCCGGATCGCGCGATTCGATATTGGCGATGCCGATGAAATGCTCGGTCAGCTTGCCGTCGCGCAGCACCGGGAAGAACTTCTGGTTGATCTCCATCGTCTCGATCAGCGCTTCCTGCGGCACCGCCAGGAAGTCGGCCTCGAAGCTGCAGGCGATCGCGTTGGGCCACTCGGTCAGGCAGACGACCTGTTCCAGGTTGTCGTCGGTGACGCGGGCATCGCCGTCCACGCTGCGCGCGGCGGCCTGCACCTGTTCGACGATGCGCGCGCGGCGCGCCTGCGGATCGACCAGCACGCGCGCGGCGGCCAGTGCGTCGATGTAGTCGCCCGGCGTGCCGATCCACACCGGCTTGTCGTGTTCGAAGCGATGGCCGCGGCTCATGCGGTCGGAGGTGATGCCCATCAGCGGCATCTCGATCACCGCATCGCCCAGCAGTACCACCAGCCACTGCACCGGACGGGCGAAAGCGTAGTCGTGGTCGCCCCAGCGCATCGGCTTGGGGATCGGCATCGCGGCGATGGCTTCGGCGATCACCTCCGGCAGCAGGTCGGCGGTGCGCGCGCCTGGCTTGGTGGCGCGCAGCACGAAGCGCTCGCCCTTGGCATCGGTGGCGCGTTCAAGCTGCGTCCACTCCACGCCGGCCTTGGCGGCGAAACCGCTCAGCGCCTTGGTCGGCTGGCCATCGGCATCGAGCGCGATGTTGACGTAGGGGCCGAACACTTCGCTGGCCTGCTCGGGCTGCTCGGTCGACACGCCCGGCAGCAGCACCGCCAGGCGGCGCGGGGTGAACAGCGGCCGCGCGTCAGTGGCATCGACGGCCACGCCGCGCTTTTCCAGCCCGGCCTTGATGCCATCGAACAGCGCATCGGCCAGGCCCGGCAGCGCCTTGACCGGCAGCTCTTCGGTGCCCAGTTCGATCAGGAGGGGTTGCGTCTGTGAATCCATGAAGAAATCCGCGTTAGGTCGTGGGCGCGTCGAAGGCCACGTGGAATTGCTGGAACACCGGCAGGGCTTCGTAGCGCGCCACGCGCGCGGCCAGCGCCGGGTAGGGGGAAAGATCGAACGGCACCGCGTCGGCGGTGAAGGTGCAGCAGCAGGCCAGGGTGATATCGGCCTGCGTCATGCGATCGCCAAGCAGCCAGTCCTGGCCCTGGCGCGCGATGCAGTGCAGCTCCAGCGCGGTCAGCGCGCTGTCGATCTGCACGCGGCAGCGGTCCAGCCATGGGCCATGGCGCTTGTCTTCGGGGCGGTACACGCGCTCGTAGACCATCGCCACGGCCTTGTCGGCCGCACCGGTGGCCAGTGCGATCAGTTGCAATGCCTCGCGTCGCGCGGCACCGCTGGCGGGCAGCAGCGCGCGCTGCGCACCGACGGTTTCGTCCAGGTGGTCGAGCACCGCCGACGATTCGAACAGCACCGCGTCATCGTCCAGCACCAGGGTCGGCACGCGGCCCAGCGGGTTGTAGGCGCGGATCTGCTGCGCATCGCGGCCGGTGGACCAGTTGCGATGGTCGAACGGCAGGCCGAGCGCCGCCATGCTCACCGCAACGCGGCGCACGAACGGTGAATCGAACATGCCGATCAGGATCACGCTGCTTCCCCGGTCTTGTTGCGCTTGAGGCCCGGGAAGCCGAGCTTCTCGCGCTGGGCGTAATAGGCCTTGGCCACGGCCTGGGCCAGCGCCCGTACGCGCAGGATGTAGCGCTGGCGCTCGGTCACGCTGATCGCGCGGCGCGCGTCGAGCAGGTTGAAGCTGTGGCTGGCCTTGGTGACCTGCTCGTAGGCGGGCAGCGGCAGGCCGGCTTCGACCAGGGTCTGGGCTTCCTTCTCGCAGGCGTCGAAGCGGTGGAACAGCTCGGCCACGTCGGCGTATTCGAAGTTGTAGGTGCTCTGCTCGACTTCGTTCTGGTGGTAGACGTCGCCGTAGGTCACCGGCGTGCCGTCCGGGCCGTAGGTCCAGACCAGGTCATAGACGTTGTCGCAGTCCTGCAGGTACATGCACAGGCGTTCGAGGCCGTAGGTGATCTCGCCCAGCACCGGCTTGCACTCGATGCCGCCGGCCTGCTGGAAGTAGGTGAACTGGGTGACTTCCATGCCGTTCAACCAGACTTCCCAGCCCAGGCCCCAGGCGCCGAGCGTCGGCGATTCCCAGTTGTCCTCGACAAAGCGCAGATCGTGCACCAGCGGATCGATGCCAAGCGCCTTGAGCGAATCCAGGTACAGCTGCTGGATATTGTCCGGGTTGGGCTTCATCGCCACCTGGTACTGGTAGTAGCGCTGCAGGCGGTTGGGGTTGTCGCCGTAGCGGCCGTCGGTGGGACGGCGCGAGGGCTGCACGTAGGCCGCGTTCCACGGCTCCGGGCCCAGCGCGCGCAGGAAGGTCGCCGGGTGGAAGGTGCCGGCGCCGACTTCCAGGTCCAGCGGCTGGATCAGCACGCAGCCCTGGTCGGCCCAGTACTGGTTGAGCGTCTGGATCAAACCTTGGAAGGTCAGGCGCTGGAATGTGATGGGTGTGGCCGTCGTGGCAGTCATGCGGCGAAGGGCGGAAAAAGGGGTGGGCTAGTATACGGGCGTGCTGCGGCCACCTTGGCCGCACAAGCCGTTGCCAGGGGCCGGGATCTTTTGATGGAGCAGCAGCGCAAGGCCGATTTCTCTCCCGATTCCACCGTGCTGGGCTCGGGCCGGCTGGACTTCGCCCAGGTCACCCGCGCGTTGCTGGCCGATGGACTGGTGGCCGAGGCCGACAAGGGCCGCATCCAGATGTCGGCCGCTGGCGCGCGCAGCGCCAGCGAGGTCCATCCGCTGGTGCTGCTGGCCAACCTCAAACTGGCCGATGCCCGCGGCGGCGAACTCAGCCTGGAGCGCCTGACCGAATGGCTGGCCAAGCGCGTGGGCGTGCGCTACCTGCGCATCGACCCGACCCGGGTCGACGTGGCCGAGGTCACCGCGGTGGTCAGCCAGGCCTATGCGCGCCGGCACCGGATCCTGCCCATCGCCGTCGAGCCTGACCGGGTGCTGATCGCCACCAGCGAGCCGCTGGATACCGCCTGGAAGCCGGACCTGACCCATCTGACCCGGCGCAATATCGAGCTGGTCCTGATCAACCCGCTGGACCTGCATCGCTACACGATGGAGTTCTTCGGCGTGACGCGCTCGGTGCGCGGCGCCAAGGACATGCGCGACCGCGAGCAGAACACCGCCATGCCCAGCTTCGAGCAGCTGGTGGATTTGGGCAGCAGCGGTGAAGTGGGCGCAGACGATCACCACGTGGTGCAGATCGTAGACTGGATGCTGCAGTACGCCTACGAGCAGCGCGCCTCCGATATCCACCTGGAGCCGCGCCGCGAGCTGGGCCGCATCCGCTTCCGCATCGACGGTGTGCTGCACAAGGTGTTCGAACTGCCGCCGCCGGTGATGACCGCGGTGGTCAGCCGCATCAAGGTGCTCGGCCGCATGGACCTGGCCGAGCGCCGGCGCCCGCAGGACGGCCGCATCAAGACCCGTTCGCCGGGCGGGCGCGAGGTGGAAATGCGCCTGTCGACCATGCCGACCGCCTTCGGCGAGAAGTGCGTGATGCGCATCTTCGACCCGGATACGGCGTTCAAGCCGATCTCCGAGCTGGGCTTCAGCCCGACCGAAGCAGCCGGCTGGAACGGCCTGGTCGAGCAGCCGCACGGCATCGTGCTGGTCACCGGGCCGACTGGTTCGGGCAAGACCACCACGCTGTATTCGACCCTGCGCAAGCTGGCCACGGCCGATGTGAACGTGTGCAGCGTCGAGGACCCGATCGAGATGATCTCGCCGGAGTTCAACCAGATGCAGGTCCAGACCAACATCGACCTGGACTTCGCCTCCGGCGTGCGCACGCTGCTGCGCCAGGATCCGGACATCATCATGATCGGCGAGATCCGCGACCTGGAAACCGCGCAGATGGCAGTCCAGGCCTCGCTCACCGGCCACCTGGTGCTGTCCACGCTGCACACCAACGACGCGCCCTCGGCCATTACCCGCCTGCTGGACCTGGGCGTGGCCCATTACCTGGTCGCCTCGACCCTGACTGGCGTGCTGGCCCAGCGCTTGGTGCGCACCCTGTGCCCGCACTGCAAGGCGCCCACCGCGGTGCCGCCGCATGCCTGGGAGATCCTGCTGGAAACCGGCCGTCGCGTGCCCGAAGACGCCAACCCGCATGGCCCGGTCGGCTGCCTGGAATGCCGGCGCACCGGCTACATGGGCCGCGTCGGCCTTTACGAGCTGATGCCGATGACCCCGCAGCTGCGCGCGATGATCCGCGCCGACATGGATCTGGCCGCGTTCACCCGCGCGGCGCGCATTCAGGGCATGCGCACCCTGCGCGACGCGGGCCTTGACATGGTGGCGCGTGGTCTGACGACAATCGAGGAAGTTGTCTCGGTCCTGCCCCCACGGGAATGAACGCCCCATTTTTGATCGTTGAAACCGGCCAGCCACTGCGCTCGCTGAAGCGCCACGGCGGTTTTTCGCACTGGATCCGCGTCGCCGCCGGGCTTGAAGCCCACGAAACCGTCGTCGCCAACGTCGAGCGCGGCGATGCGCTGCCCGAGCGCGCCGGCTTTGCCGGGATCATCGTCTCCGGCTCCTCGGCCATGGTCACCGACCGCGCTGACTGGAGCGAACACGCCGCCGGCTGGCTACGCGAGGCCGCCCACGAAGGCGAGTCGTTGTTGGGCATCTGCTACGGCCACCAGCTGCTGGCCCATGCCCTGGGCGGCGAGGTGGCTTACAACCCGGCCGGGCGCGAATCGGGCACGGTGCGGATCGATTTGCACCCGCCGGCGTTCGAGGACCCGCTGTTTGCCCACCTGCCGGGCGATTTCGTGGCCCACACCAGCCACGTCCAGACCGTGCTGCGCGCGCCGGAAGGGGCGACCGTGCTGGCCCGCTCGCAGCGCGACGACTGCCAGGCCTTCCGCTGGGGCGAGCGTGCCTGGGGGATGCAGTTCCACCCGGAATTTGCCACCCACCACATGCGCGGCTACGTGGCCGCCCGGGCCGAGCATCTGCGCAGCACCGGCCAGTGCCCGGTTCAGATCAATCGCGAGGTGACGGCCGCCCCGCAGGCGCGCACACTGTTGCGCCGATTCGTGCGTCACGCCCGCCAGGCGCGTGCGCGCTGAACTGACCGCCCCGCGGTTGGTCCAAGAGCTTCCCCCGCAGGTTTTTTCCGGATTTCTTCGATGTCGATGATCAACAAGGTGCCGGCCAGCGCCGGCGCGCAATGGCTGCTGGACGGACTGGCCACGCTGCGCCAGGCGCCGCTGCAGCTGGGCATGCTGGGCGCGCTGTGGGCGCTGCTGTCGCTGCTGGCCACCCAGCTGATGCTGCTGGCCACCGTGCCGGGGCTGTTCCTGCAGCTGCTGCTGGGGCTGGCCTCGCCGGTGCTGTTCGCCGGTGTGCTGGGCGCGGTGCGCAAGGCCGCGGCCGCCCAGCCGGTGCGCCTGGGCGACCTGTTCGGCGGGTTCCGCACCGGCCACGTGCCGAGCCTGGTGGCGACCCTGCTGCCGCAGGTGATGCTGGCGCTGTTCGCCGGCCTGCTGCTGATGGCGCTGCTGGGCAGCGAAGGCGTGCAGCAGCTGCAGACCGTCATCGCCCACCTGGAAGAACAGGCCGCCAGCGGCGGCCAGCCCGATCCGGCGCTGGTCGCCCAGCTGCCGGCCGGACGCCTGCTGCTGTGGCTGCTGCTGCTGATCGTCGGTGCGCTGGTGGCCAGCCTGCTGGTGTTCGTGGCGGTGCCGGACGTGACCTTTGCCGGTCGCAAGGGCGGCGAAGCAATGTCCAACAGCCTGCGCGCCTGCCTGCACAACCTGCCGGCGGTGGTGGTGTTCTACCTGCTGCTGTTCATCGTGTTGGTGCCGCTGATGGTGATCGTGCAGCTGCTGGGCCTGGCCGTGTCGATGGTGGCCGGGCAGGGCCTGGGCGTGCTGCTGACCAACGTGCTGTTGATGGGCGTGATGCTGCCGCTGCTGGGCGGCTGCGTGACCAGCGCTTGGCGCCAGCTGCTGGGCCATGCGCAGGGTTCGGCGACCGGTGAATCCGCCGCCCCGCCGCCGCCGCCGAGCAGCCCGGGCACCTTCGCCGCCTGATTGGCAGAGGTTTGATCGCTCAATGCAGCAACGGCCCGCGCAAGCGGGCCGTTTTCGTTGGTGCTGGCATCGGCCGTGGCGCTGATTCCGACGTCCAGATTTGCGATGCCGCTGGACGCATCCATCCCACGCACTCGCGCTTGCTGCTGCGCTGTTGCGGGAGCTGCTTCAGCGGCGACGCTACTCTTCCGGTAAAGCCACATCGCCGCTGAAGCGGCGCCCACACACCAGCAAGGCGAGGCTCACGCCTCGGCGCGTTTGCGCGGGATGACCCAGCGGCAGGCAATGATGCCCAGCTCGTAGAGCAAGCACATCGGCAGGGCCAGCATCAGCTGCGAGACCACGTCCGGCGGGGTGATCACCGCAGCGATCACGAACACGCCGACGATGGCGTAGCCGCGCGATTCCTTGAGCTGCGCCGGCGTCACCAGGCCCAGCGCCACCACGATCACCATCGCCACCGGCAGCTCGAAGCTCACTCCGAACGCCAGGAAGATCACGGCCACAAAATCCAGGTACTTGGCCGGGTCCGGCGCCAGCGTCACCACGTCCGGGGTGAACACGGTCAGCGCATGGAACACCGCCGGCAGCACCGCAAAATACGCGAACGCACAGCCGGCGAAGAACAGCAGGATCGAGGACACCAGCAGCGGCACCGCCAGGCGCTTCTCGTGCTTGTACAGGCCCGGTGCGACGAACGACCACGCCTGGTAGATCAGCCAGGGCGAGGCCACAAACAGCGACAGGTAAAAGGCCAGCTTGATCGGCGCGAAGAAGCCTGAGGTCGGGTCGGCTGCGATCATCTTCTGCGCCTGGTCCGTTGGCAGCGCCGCCAGCAGCGGCATCGCGAGATGATCGAACAGGCGCTTGGCGAACGGCACCGCCACCACCAGCACGATCGCCACGCCCGCGATGCCCCGGATCAGCCGCGTGCGCAGCTCGATCAGGTGCTCCATCAGGCTGCTTTCGGCCTCGTGGTCAGGCGTGTGGTCGGTCATCGCCCGGCTCTTTGCGTGGGGCCGGCGCGGCTTCGGCCGATGCGGCGGCGTCGGCCTGCGGCGTCACGCCCGCGTCCGGCGCGGCGGCCGCGGCGACATCGGTGGCGGTGTCGTCGGCCTTCGTGCTGCGGACTTCGTCGCGCACCTCGTTGAACTCGCGCTGGGCCTCGTTGTGACTGCGGCGCATGGCTTCGTCAGTGCGGCGCAACGCTTCCTGCGCGTCGTGCAGGTTGCGCTTGAGCTCGTCGGCGGCCAGTTCGCGCTCCAGCTCGCTCTTGACCGAATCCCACTGGTTGCGCGCGCGGCGCACCCACAGGCCTGCGAAGCGTGCGGCCTTGGGCAGGCGCTCGGGACCGAGCACGACCAAAGCGACGATCGCAATGACGATCAGTTCGGGGAAGCCGACATCAAACATGGCAGCAGGCGCCCGTCAGGCGGGCGCAAAAGACGACGACACGACCTGCCTCGCGATCAGCGGGCGTCGCCGCTGCGTTCGCGCTCGCGTTCCTTGGCGGCCGCTTCCTCGGCGCCGCGCGCTTCGTCGGACAGCCGGGCAACCGGCTTGTCTTCGTCACGCATGCCCTTCTTGAATTCCTTCACCGCGCTGCCGAGGTCCTTGGCGCCGCTGGTCAGCCGCTTGGTGCCGAACACCAGCAGAACGATGGCCAGAACGATGATCCAGTGCCAGATGCTTAAGCCGCCCATGATGGACTCGATGGAAAAAGTGAGGGTTGAGGATACCGCAGCTGCACAGCAGTGGCGTCGGTCATCATGTGCTGCAGGCGCAGAAACACGACGACAAAGCCGTCAGTTCAGCTGTTCGGTGCGGACTTCACCTTCGCCCACCGGCTGGAAACCCTGCTGCGGCGCCGGCTGCGTGGTGGCCGGCTGGCCGCCGATCGGCGCGGTTTCGGCGCCCGGACGCGGGGCTTCGACCGGCGGCGGCGCGCTGGGCGTGCCGGTGGTGACGGTGCCGCGCGCGTCGGTGCCGCGGTTGGCGCGGGCATTGGCGGTGGCTTCTTCCAGCTCGTCGCGGAAAGAGACCACCTGCGCGGTCGGGCGGCCGGCGCGGCTTTCGAAGATCGCGCGCGGCGTGGCGGTCGCGCCGTAGGCGTTGGCGTTGGCGTCCTTGTCGATCGACAGGACCGCGCCGTCCAGCGCGATGCCCGCGAACAGGCCGCGCGCGCGCGACCACGACCAGATCTCGGCCTTCAGCTGGCCATCGGTGGCGGCCGAAGCGTTGCGGCCGACCGGACCAGCGGCCACGCCGGCATCGGCGCCGAGGGTGAACTTGCCGTTGACGATGTTGTTGAGCGAGCGGTCGTTGCGGAACACCAGGATGATGTCCGAGGACTGCACGCCGGCCTGGAAGCCGATGCTGCCGCCGGTGAGCTTGACGAACACCGGCTGCGACCAGGTGCCGTCGGGGTTCTTGACCGACATCAGGCCGTGGCCGCTGCGGCCGCCGAACACCAGGCCGACCTTGAGCGAGTCGGGGATGACGATGATCGCGCGGCCTTCGTCCAGCAGTTTCTCGGGGATGGACTCCTCGGGGATGCGCTGGATATCGGCCAGCACGCGCGTGGCATTGGCGGCGCGCTCGTCTTCCTCGGTCCCGGCGAAGGCCTGCGTGGCGGCCAGGCTGGCCAGCATCAGGATGCCCAGGCGGGCCAGACCGCGGCGCGGTGCGAAACGGGACAGGGACATGCAGGTCGACTCCGTGGAGGAATGAGGCGTTGTAACCGATGTGCGCGGCGATGACATCGCCCGCCATGCAACGGCGCGAGCCTAGTCATGGCAGGGTGAATCGGCCATGAGTTGGGCCCGCCGCGGCAAGGGCATCTGTCATCATGACGCACATGCCCCCCGTCCTTCCCGCTGCGCGCGATGTGTCCGCGCACGAACCGCCTTCCGCCGCCATCGCAGGCACCCTGGTGCTGGTCAACCTGGGCACGCCCGAGGCGCCGACCGCGCCGGCCGTGCGCCGCTACCTGGATGAATTCCTCAGCGATCCGCGCGTGGTCTCGATCCCCGGCTGGATTTGGAAGCCGCTGCTGCGCGGGGTGATCCTGCCGCTGCGCAGCCCGAAATCGGCGGAGAAATACGCCAAGGTCTGGCTGGACGGCGGCTCGCCGCTGGCGGTCTACACCACGGGTTTGGCCGCACAGCTGCAAACCTTGCTGCCGCAGTGGCGGGTGCTGCCGGCGATGCGCTACGGCCAGCCGGCGCTGCGCGCGCTGCTGCAGCGGCTCAAGGGCGAAGGCATGCCGGTGCGCGTGCTGCCGCTGTATCCGCAGTATTCGACCACTACCACCGCCTCGGTGCAGGACGTGGTGACTGCAGAACTGCCGCAGGCGGTTTCGGTCGAGGATTACGCCGAAGACCCGGACTGGATCGCCGCCGTCGCCGCCTCGATCGCGCAGTGGCGCCAGGCCAACGGCAGCGGCGAACACCTGCTGTTTTCCTTCCACGGCCTGCCGCAGCGCGTGGCCAACAACGGCGACCCGTATCCGCAGCGCTGCGAGCGCAGTGCCGCGCTGATCGCGCAGGCGCTGGGCCTGGGCGAAGGCGACTGGACGCTTACCTACCAGTCGCGCTTCGGCAAGGAGCGCTGGCTGGAGCCGGCCACCGATGTCGAACTCAAGGCGATGGCCGCGCGCGGCCTGCGCATGGTGGACGTGGTCTGTCCGGGGTTCGCGGTGGATTGCCTGGAAACGCTGGAGGAAGTGGGCATGCAATTCGCCGAGGGCTTCGCCCACGACGGCGGCACGCTGCGCTATATCCCCTGCCTCAACGACACCACCGATCACGCACGCGCCCTGGTCGCGATGCTGGAGCGTCAGCTGGGATCGATGCGCTGATGCAGCTGACCGAATGCGTCCTGCCCGCAGCGCTGGGCGAGTTGCACGCGCTGCGCGGTGGCGATCCGCAAGGCCCCAAGGTGATCGCGCTGCACGGCTGGCTGGACAACGCCGCCAGCTGGCTGCCGCTGCTGGGCCTGTTGCCGCAGCCGCTGGAGATCGTGGCGCTGGATCTGCCCGGCCACGGCCGCAGCGCGCACCTGGGTCCGGGTGCGGAGTATTCGCCGTACGTGGCGATCAACGCGGTGCTGGATGCCGCCGACGCGCTGGGCTGGGAGCGTTTTGCGCTGCTCGGGCATTCGATGGGCGCGGCGATTTCGAGTTTGACCGCCGCCGCCTGCCCGCAGCGCGTGCGTCGATTGGTGTGCATCGAAGCGCTGGGCGGCTTGGGCGAAGACCCGGCGCAGGCGCCCGAGCGCATGCGCGATGCGATGGGCGCCGCACGCGCCAAGTCGCGGCGCGGGCTGCGCGTGTTTCCGTCGTTGGCCGCGCCGATCCGCGCCCGCATGCAGGTCAACGGCCTGACCGAAGCCAGCGCCCGCCTGCTGGTCGAACGCGGCGTGCGCGGGCTGGACAACGGCTGGGTGTGGAGTACCGATCAGCGCCTGACGCTGCCCTCGCTGTATCGCGCCACGCATGCGCAGGTCGATGCGATCGTCGACGCCATCGATTGCCCGGCGCAGGTGATCCTGGCCGAACAGGCGCAGCCGTATTTCCCCGAGCCGCTGCGCAGCGAGCGCGCCGCACGCCTGCGCAATGGGCGGACCTTCATCCTGCCCGGCAGCCACCACCTGCACATGGACAACGCGGCCGCGGTGGCCGGCGTGATCGGCGGGTTCCTCGGCGAAGACTGAGCCGTTGCAGCTCGTGGCAGGAGTGAAAGCAATCAGCTTTGCAGAAGCGCCCGCAGCTGTGCCTTCAGCACGCGGCCTTCCTCGTGGAAGTACGCCCGCTCGGCGCGCCAGTCGGGGAAGCGCTGCTCCACCTCATGCCAGAACGCGGCCGAATGGTTCGGCTGGGCCAGATGGCACAGCTCGTGGACCAGCACGTATTTGAACGCGCTCGGCCGGGCCAGTACCAGCGACAGGTCCAGCGCCATCGAGCCATCCGGGCTCAGTGAGCCCCACTGCGAAGACATCAGCTTGAAACGGATCCGCCCCGGCGCGCGCGGCAGGCCGGCCAGGTGGCGCGGCATCCAGCGGCCGATGTCGGCGCGGCCCTGCGCTTCGTAGAACTCGCGCAGCGCACGCGACAGCATCGCTGCGCTCGCCCGCTCGGGCCATTGCAGGTGCAGGCCATCGTCTTCCAGCTGCAGGCGCGTGTAGCGCCCGGGCTGCCAGTGCAACGGCACGGCCTGGCCGCGCAGGGGCAGCGTCGCGGTGATGCCCGGCTGCAGCGGTTGCACCGAGTCGGGCACCGCGCTGCGCGCCAGCTGTTCGTGCAGCCAGTCGCGATGCAGTTCCAGGAAGCGGTCGCCGGCAATCAGGCTTGCGCGCAGTGGCAGGGTCAGGCGCGCGCCGCGCTCGTCCACGCTCAGGCGGATGCGACGCGCCCGCGGATCGCGTACGCGCTGCACCACGATCGGCGCACTGCCATCTTCGGCAGGCACCAGCACGGTGTCGCGTTCGACACTGCGGGTCGGTTTGGCGATGAGCCGGCGCAGCAACATGCCGGCATTGTACGGAAGCGCATGGGACTGTCGTTTGACAGCCCCGCACGCGGCGCGCGCTTACTCGACCTTGCTCAGCTTCAGCGCGCCTTCGAGGATCACGAACAGGCGGCGCACTTCGGCGCTCATCAGGACGAAGCGGGCGTCGAGTTCGGCGCGCAGGTCGTCGCCCTGGCTGTTTTCCAGTTCGTCCACGGCGCCTTCCAGGAACTTGAGCTTGCGCACGATCAGGTCGTCGCCCAGGACGAAGGAGATGTGGTCGTCCAGGATCAGTGCCAGCTTGGTGACCTGCTTGCCGGCTTCCAGGTGCTTGTCGATTTCCTCGCAGCGCAGTTCCTGGTGCTGGCACTTGACCACCGCGCCGCCGTCGATGGGGTCCTTCATCTCGCATTCTTCGCCCAGGCTGATGCCTTCGGGCAGGGGCTCGCCGGCGATCCAGCCGGTGAGGATGGAGCGCGGCGCGACCTCGGCGTTGATCGGCATCGCGGGGAAGCTGCCCATGACGCCGCGCAGCTCGGACACGACGTTCTCTGCGCTCTTGCGCGATGAGGCGTCCACGGCAATGAAGCCGCACTTGAGGTCCAGCAGCGCGTCGATGCGCGAGGGTTTGACGAAGGCGCGCGGCAGCAGCTCGTGCAGCAGGTCGTCCTTGAGCCGCTTGCGGGTCTTGCCGCCGGGGCGGCGCCCTTCCTTGGCTTCGATTTCGTCCAGTTTGCGGGTCAGCAGGTCGTTGACCACCGCACCGGGCAGGATCTTGTCCTCGCCGCCGACGCTCACCCAGATCGCGTCTTCCACCCGGTGGGTGGCCACGTCCTCGCTGCGGCTGAAGGGATTGATGAAGCCGCGCGAGTTCATCTCCAGCGGGCCGACCGGCTTGAGCGGGGCGGTCGCCACCTGAGCGTCGAGTTCGGAAAAATCCAGCGAAGTGGGGAAGCGGAACAGCGTCAGGTTGCGAAAGAACATGCGGGGGACCGTGTGGGAGGCGCGGCGCGGCTGAAAAGCAGCGCCCGACGCGGAAGATGGCCCCCGATTATCGCCGTTGGGGCCGTGCCGGACAGCCTTGACAGGCTGGTCCGGCGGCGGTCCCGGATTGCACGCTTACTGGCCGACCAGCTGGACCGCGTCGATCGACACCCGGTTGCTGATGGCATTGGTTGCCAGGGTCAGGCGCACGCCCTTGGCCTTGTAGGTGGTGGGATCGAAGCTGCGCTGGAACCAGTTGATCTCGCCGCCGTCGTAGGCGTCGTTGTCGGCGCCTTCCCAGACGGTGTGGCGCGCGCCGGCCTCGTCGACCAGCTCGACCTTGATGATGGCGCCAGGTCCGTAGGTCTGGCGCACGCGCACGGCGCTGGCCGAAACCGGCTTGTCGTAGGTCAGGTCCAGCCATTCGATGCCGGCGTTGGCTTTTTCAGGCGACCAGCCCTGTTTGTCGCCGCTGGTGTTCTCCGCATCGGGCGCGCCGGTGGCCTGGGTCGCGGCCCAGCTCTGCTCGCTGGTCGGGATCGCCGTGGCGTAGGTGCTGCTGGCGGTGGCGCCGGTGGCCCACTGGCCCTGGGGGTCGTCGAGGATCTTCTGGTTGTCCAGCGCGCGCTGGATCTTGGCCTGTTTCTGGGCCGCTTCGCGCTGTTCGGCGGTGGGTTCGGCCGGAGGCGTTTCAGCCGGTGCGCTGGCAGGTGGCGTGGTTGCCGCCGGCGCGGCCGCGGGCGTGGTCTCGCTGGGGGGCTCGGGCTTCTTGCAGGCCGACAGGACCAGGGTGGAGGCCAGCAACACGCAGGCGGGGACAACGAGGGGCTTGATCACGCAAAAACTCCTTTTCTTGAAGACGCTGCCGGCCAACGCGGGCACGGATCAGCGCGGGGGATCGAGCGGGGGAAATCCTGTCAGTCGGTGGCGTCCTTCTCGCTACACGCCGGCGCGGCCTGCGCCACCAGCGCAGCGAAATCGAACAGGGCCGGGTCGGCCAGCTGCGCCGGGCGCACATCGGCCAGGGCGCGGGCGATCTGGTCGACGCGGCCGGGATGGTCGCGGTCCCATTGCTGCAGCAGCTGGCCGACCTGGCGACGCTGCAGATTCTCCTGGCTGCCACACAGGGTGCAGGGAATGATCGGGAACCGGCGCGCCTCGGCGTACTGCACGATGTCCGCCTCGCGCACGGTGATCAGCGGCCGGATCACCACGTGGCGGCCGTCGTCGGAGAGTAGCTTGGGCGGCATCGCGGCCAGCTTGGCGTGGTGGAACAGGTTCATGAAGAACGTGGCCACCGCATCGTCGCGATGGTGGCCCAGCGCGATCTTGGTGAAGCCGTGCTTGGCTGCGTGGGCATACAGCGCGCCGCGCCGCAGCCGCGAGCACAGCGAACACATCGTCTTGCCCTCGGGTACGACCCGGGTCACGACCGAATAGGTGTCCTGCTCGATGATCTGGTAAGGCACGCCTAGCGCGCGCAGGTACTCCGGCAGGACGTGCTCGGGGAAGCCCGGCTGCTTCTGGTCCAGGTTGACCGCGACCAGCTCGAACGGCACCGGCGCCTTCTTCTGTAGCTGCAGCAGCAGGTCCAGCAGGGTGTAGCTGTCCTTGCCGCCGGACAGGCAGACCATCACCTTGTCGCCGGCTTCGATCATCCCGTAATCGGCGATGGCCTGGCCGACCTGGCGGCGCAGCGCCTTGGCCAGGCGTGCCTGATCGCCGGACGCACGCGGCGCATCCGCGCGCGGCGGCGCAGGGTCGTGCAACAGCTGCAGGGGCAGGGCGGCGGGCATTGGCGGTGAGTTTAGCGGGCCGCTGCCGGGCACGTCGGGTGAACGGGGGCGCGCAATTGTCAGCAGATGTGTCCGTCCCGCCGGGGCGATGGCCCCGGCATCCGGGTGCCTGCCGCACCGACACAGTGCGGCGGTATGCTGGATCGATGGACAACGCCATTCCCACCCCCGAGGTCGTTTCCCGCCTGTCCGCCTTGCGGCGCGAGCACCGCGACCTGGACGTGGAGATCGCCGAGCGCGTGGCCGAGCTGCAGGCCGACGAGCTGACCGTCAAGCGCCTGAAGAAGCGCAAGCTCTGGCTCAAGGACTGCATCGCCCGGCTGGAGAGCGCGCTGATCCCGGACGAGCCGGCGTAAGGCCGCAGCGGCCGATCGGGGCAATTCGGGCCGCGCTTGGCGGCTTGTGACACAAGGCGTCACCCGCGAGGAGGGGGCGCCGGGCCAGGGCGGATCGGTCGATTGCATTGCATGACGGGCACTTGGCGCCGGCCCGGGTCGCTTGGCCCGATGTTTGCTTGACACCTGGAACTCGACCCGGACCTTCCGGGCTTTAGCGGTGCTCCGGGCTCCATGTACTCCGTTGCTTCCAGTGCGTCTTACATCCCGTCCCTTCCGCGCGAGGGGGCTGTCCTCCAGCCGGTCCGCTTCGGTCCGGGCCACGCTGGGCTGGCCCTGGCCGGCCTGCGCCAACGCCTGCACGACGAGCATGGCGAGTCGCTGGAACAGGACGGCCTGGAACAGAGCGGCACCACCGTGGCGATCTCGCATGGCGAGGAGCTGGTGGCGGCGCTGCGCATCCACGCGGCCGACACCCCGCAGCTGCGTCGCGAGATGGGCGCCTTGCTGCGGCTGGAGCGCTTCGCCGGCAGCTGGCCAGCGGAGAGCATCGTGGTCGGTTCGCGCCTGTCGGTGCTGGCCGATTACCGCACCCGGCCGGTCATCGACCTGCTGATGCGCGAGACCTACCGGCTGGTGCGCGACTCGGGCGTGCGGTTCGGCCTGATCAGCTGCGCGCCGGAGCTGCACGCGTTGTTCGCCTTCTACGGCTTCCGCGAGTATTTGCCGCCGGCGATCCTGCCCGGTGGCACCGCGACCCTGCGCATGGCCCTGGTCTGCGAATACCAGGCCGACCTGCTGGCCAGCCAGTCGCCGCTGCTGGACCTGGTGCGGCAGCCGGAGATCGGCGAGTCGGCCCATGCCTGGCTCGCCCAGGCCTTCCCGATGCTGGGCTGAGGCCACTCCTCCCACGGACGGAAAAAAGGCGCCTTGAAGGCGCCTTTTTCGTGTCGTTCATTCTGAAAGATCAGGAGCCGGCACGGGGCGCGCGGCCTCGGGGCTGACGCGTTCGATGGTGTGGCGCAGTTCGCGGCCCAGGATGATCTTGGCGTCGCGCGCCCAGGCATCCAGGCGCGCGTCGAACAGCAGCTTGCTGTTTTCGTCCGGCCACACCAGCTTAAGCTCGCGCAGCTTCTGGATGAAGCCGCGGAACAGCGTCTTATCGAAGAACTCCGGCGCGGCCGGTGCGTACAGCAGGCTCAGGCGCTGGGCGGCCTGCTGGCACAGGCTTTCCAGTTCGGCGGTGCCGAGCACGCCGGGGCCGTTCTTCACCAGCACGCTGATGGCGATGTAATAGCGCTCGAAGGCCTGCTGCAAGGAGTGGCCGATCGCGCGCAGGCGGAACACCTCGTCGGTCTGGCCGGCGTTGCGGGCCAGGATGCCGCCGTCTTCCTCGCCGACTTGCTCCAGCAGGTGGGCTTCGATGAAGACATCGATGGTGCGCGCGATGCGCTCGGCGAATTCTTCCTGCGTCCACGGCAGGAACAGTTCGGCCTGCAGGAACGGATACAGCTGCACGCCCAGCCCGACCAGGCGCTGGCGCGACATGCGGCGGTTGTTCTGGAAGCAGCAGGCGATCCACGACGCGGCCGTGAACAGGTGCAGCACGTTGTTGCGGTAATAGCTCAGCAGCACCGCGGTGTCTTCGTCGACCACGTCCAGCACGTCGCCCAGCGGATGGCGGATGCGGCGCAGGACGTTGATCTCCAGGCCGTGGGCGATGATCCGCTCGGGGCTGTGCGGAGAGACGGTGACGCGGTCCGAATACGGCAGGCGCGCCAGAAGCGTCTTGGACAGCTCGATCTGCGCAATCAGGTCGGCCTCGGCCATCGCGTGCTTGGGCGTGGACAGCAGGGCCAGCGCCAGCAGGTTGATCGGATTGACGTCGGCCGCGCCGTTGATGCGGGTGTGGATGTCGGTGGCCAGCGTATCGACGACATTGCCCAGCCACGCGGGCTTTTCATCCTCTTTGAGCGGCTCGCCGTTCCACTCCGGCGCGCGCGCGGCCAGCACGTCGTTCAATGCGATGGGCTCGCCGAAGTTCACCACCACCTGGCCGTAGTTGCGGCGCAGGATCTGCGGGATGTTCCACAGCAGGACCCAGATCGATTCCTTCTGCTTGGGCCGGCCGGAGAGCTCGTCCAGGTAACTGTTGCCTTCGATCAGCTTCTCGTAGCCGATGTACACCGGCTGGAACAGCACCGGCTTGCGCGGCTGGCGCAGGTAGGCGCGCACGGTCATCGAGATCATGCCGCCCTTGGGCGGCACCAGCCGGCCGGTGCGCGAGCGCCCGCCTTCGATGAAGTACTCCAGCGAATACCCGCCCGACACCAGCTGCGCCACGTACTCGGTGAACACCGCCGAATACAGCGGGTTGCCGCGGAAACTACGGCGCATGAAGAACGCGCCGCCCTTGCGCAGCAGCGTGCCGATCACCGGCAGGTTGAGGTTGATGCCCGCGGCGATGTGCGGCGGCACGATGCCGCGTTCGTACAGCAGGTAGGACAGCAGCAGGTAGTCCATGTGGCTGCGGTGGCTGGGCACGTAGACGATCTCGTGCCCGGGCGCGGCGTCCTTGAACTTGTCCAGGTGGTGGACCAGCACGCCGGCGTAGATGCGGTTCCAGACGTGGGTCAGCAGGAAGCTGGCCGAGCGCACCACCGGATTGGAATAGTCGGCAGCGATTTCCCAGGCGGCGGCGTGGGCTTTCTTCCACGCGTCTTCGGGCTTGGAATTGTCGCGGCGGGCCTGGTCGGCGATGGCGTCCTTGACCGATTCGGCGGCCAGCACCTGGTCCACCAGCAGGCGGCGGGTGGACAGGTCGGGACCGATCACCGATTCGCGGATGCGGTGGAAGTGCGTGCGCAGCACGCGCGAGAGCTTGCGCACGGTGCGCTCGGGCGGCAGCGCTTCCTCGACCGAGTCGCGGATCGAGACCGGCGGCGAGAACCGCACGATGGTGCTGCGGCCGTTGAGCAGGATCGCCAGCAGCCGGCGGAAGCGGCCGACGATGGCCCAGTTCTCCGAGAACAGCACCGAGAACCAGCCGCTGGCCTTGTCCGGCGCGCGGCCAACGAAGATCGACACCGGCACCAGCTGCACGTCCAGTGCGAGGTTGTTGCGGTGCGCCTGCAGCAGTTTGGCCAGCGAGTCCGAATGGGTCTTGGTGCTGCCGGCTTCAGGGATGAGCGTGCTGGCGTTGCGGCGCGACAGGGCCAGGTAGGCGCGCTTGCGCCGGATCGGGTCGCCCGGCAGCGGCAGTAGCGGCGAGGGCAGGCCGGCGGCCTGGCAGGCGCGGTCCAGGATCAGTGCGTTGGACAGGCCATAGTCCTCCAGCACGTAGCAGACCGGGCGGCTGTCGATCAGCGCCCCGGGGGCTTCGGGCTCGATGTCCAGGTTGACCCAGGGATCGACCAGCTTGTGCATAAGCCGCGCCCACAGCGGGGTCTTGCCGGGCCGGCCGATCGGCGCGGACACCGGGATCGGCAGCTGCGCCGGGGCCGGTTCGGCGCCTTCTGGCGCGACGGGTGGCGCGGGCGTGGCCGGGGTGTCGGCCGCGTCCGGTCGCGGGTCTTCCGGGCCTTTGCCGGCGGGGAAAGGCAGGGGATTCTGTTCAGGCATCGGCGTCATTATGCCCAATGGCCCCTGACGGCCGTCCCCACGCGCTGGGCGACCTTGCCGTCACTTGGCGGTGGCGTGGTCACGGGCGGCTCGGGTTCCGGCGCCGGCGGGGTGGCTTTCTGCAGCGCTTCGCGCAGTTCGGCGGCCTGGTCCATGTAATCGGCCACGTACCAGTGCCCGGCCTGCTGGCGCAGGGTGACGGTCAGCTGGATCGGCTTGCTGGCCAGTGGATAGGTCACCGCGACCATGGCCAGGTTGTCCTTGGTGGTGACCGTGCCGGTCTGCAACTTGGCCAGGCTGTCATCCAGGTCCAGGCCGTAATCGGAGAGCACGCCGGTGAAGGCGGCCAGGAAAGGATCCAGCTGCGCCAGCGCGGCTTCCATGCCGGCCGCCTTGAGGTCGGCGTCGCTGTCGATCCGGGTGGCGCGCGCGGCGGCGACCAGGGTGCGCAGCGCGGTATGGGCGCGCGGCGCATCGGCCAGCGGTGCGCCCTGCGCCCAGGTGGCCAGCACCGGGATGACCTGGCCGAAGTGCGCGCGCTGGCTGGGGCTGAAGTCGCCCTGGGTCTTCACGTACTGGCCGACGAACAGGCCCAGCGTCTGCGCCGCGTTGCGCAGGTCGGCTGCCTGCCCGGCCAGCTGGCGGTCGTAGTCCTGGCCGAGCTGGCGTTCGGCATCGTTGGCCGACAGCGCGCCTAGCATCGGCACGATCTTCTCCGGCAGCGGCAGTTCGCTCAGCGGCCAGCGGCTCAGGTCCTGCTGCCAGGCGTCGGCGAAGGTCCGGTAGTCCTGCGGTGGCACCGCGGCGCGGGCGAAGCCGGACAGGTCGTGCTGGCGCAGCAGGTCGGCCAGCTGGCGCACGGTGGCGGCCGGGCCGTCGGGCGTGTCGGCCACCGCCGGCGGCTGGCCAGGGGTGCAGGCGACCAGCGCCAACAGGGCACAGGCGAGAACGGCGGCGAGGATGCGCTGGGCCAGAAGCATGGGGGGTCCCCCTGTGGAGCAGGCCATCTTGGCCGGTGTCTGCGGACATCGGCAAGGCACTGGCGTGACACGGGCAAAAAAAAGGCCCGGTCGGTGACGACGTCGGGCCTGATAAATCCGGGTCGGGCCCGGAGGACATCGGATGTGGCAACAACTCCGGCCTGAGCCGGACGCGCACAGCCTAACGTCTGAACGTATGCGAAGCAATACTTGAAGTATTGCAATGCAAGTGATTGTTTTATTTGACGAGTTCTGCGATTTCTGCCTGCATGGCTTCGGCCGCGACACGCGGATCGGGCGCCTGCCGAATCGGCCGGCCGACCACGATGGCGTTGGCGCCGGCGGCGAAGGCCTCGGCCACGCCCAAGGTGCGCTTCTGGTCGCCGACAGCACTGCCGGCCGGGCGGATGCCCGGGCAGACGATGTCGAAGCCCGCACCGGTGGCCGCGCGCACCGGCGCGGCTTCCTGGCCCGAGCAGATCACCCCGTCGATGCCGGCGGCCTGGGCGGCCAGCGCGCGCTGGACGACCACCTCGCGCGGCTCGTGATCGATGCCCATCGCGGCCAGGTCGGTGCGGTCCATCGAGGTCAGCACGGTCACCGCCAGCAGGCGCAGGTCGCCGCTGCGCGCCTGCGCGGCGGCTTCCATCATCCCGGCGTGCCAGCCGTGGATGGTGGCGAAGGTCACCGGCCAGCGCGACAGCCCGCCGATCACCCCGGCGATGGTGGCCGGGATGTCGAAGAATTTCAGGTCGACGAAGATCTTCTTGTCCCGCTTGGCCAGCGCGTCGAGCACGGTGAAATAGTCGCCCGAGGCCAGCAGCTCCATGCCGATCTTGTAGAACGACACCGCATCGCCCAGCCGGTCCACCCATTCCAGCGCCTGCGCGCCGGTGGGTTCGTCCAGGGCCACGATCAGCCGCTCGCGCGGGCCCAGGGCCAACGGTGCGCGCGGGCTCATCGGGCCAGGTCCAGCGCGGCGCGCTTGGCGGCGCGACGAGCGTCGACCGGCTGTTCCCAGTCGTTGTTGAACAGCGCCGGCTCCCACGACCCGTAGGTCGGGCCGGCCAGCATCCACCAGCGCTCGCCGAACCAGTCGTCGTACTTGTCCAGCAGCTGCTGGCGGCCGTCCTCAGTGTTGGCGATGACCTGGGTGAAGTCGCCCAGCTGGTCGCCGAACTGCATCAGCACGCGGTACTGCTGCCCGGCCAGCTTGCGGCGGCAGTTCTTCTCGGTGCCGTTCTGCTCGCAGCCCGGCACGTTGGTGCCCAGGCCCAGGAACACGCTGTCATCTGCCACCGGCAGGCCGGCCTGGCGCAGGTTGGCCAGGGTCGCCTCCTTCAGGTGCACGGCGCGGTTGGAGATGTACAGCAGGGTCACGCCCTTGGCGTTGGCGGCCTTGGCGAACTCGACCACGCCCGGCACGGCCTTGGCCTTCTTCTCGGCGACCCACTGGTCCCAGGTGACTTCGTCGTACTGGGCGTGGTCGGCGATCAGGCGTGCCTGATAGGGCGAGTTGTCCAGCACGGTCTCGTCCACGTCCAGGATCACCGCCGGCTTGAGGCCGGTGGTGGCGTTGCCGCGTTCGTCGGGCACCAGCGCGTCCCAGTGCTTCTCTTTGAGCGCGGCATCCAGGTGGTCGGCGGCGGCGCGGTAGGTCTGCTCGGACAGCGCCTTGTATTCGGCCGAACGCTGCACCCACAGGACCGCGTTGAGGTTGTCGTCGGCCGCCGCGGTGGGCGTGGTCGGCACCGGCTGGATTGCCGGCTTGGCTTCGGCCGAGGCGGCCGGGGCGGCGGGTTCGGTGCGCTTGCAGGCGGCCAGGGCCAGCACGGTGCAGCAGCTCAGGAGCAGCGTTCGGGTTGCGGTCACGTGGGAAAAGATCGACGCGGAAGGGACGCGCTAGTTTAGCGGCTGCCGGTGACGGCTGGACTTCAGGGTCTGCTGGTTGCCATCCCGCGGACTAGGGCGCGATGCGCAGGATCTCGTACCCTGCCGGTCGCAAGCGGCGGCTATGCTTGCCGGCTCCGATCGCTGCAACAGGTGCCGCCCCATGTCCGATTCCGCCGACCTGCCCGTGCTCGACGCTGCCCAGGCGCGTCTGCTGGGCTGCCTGATCGAGAAAGAGGCCACCACGCCCGACGTCTATCCGCTGACGGTCAACGCCGCGGTCTCGGCTGCCAACCAGAAGACCGCGCGCGACCCGGTAATGAACCTGCAATCCGGCGCCGTGCAGCACGCCCTGCGCACGCTGGAAACGCTGGGCCTGGCGCGCCAGCAGTTCTCCTCGCGCGCCGACCGCTACGAGCACCTGACCGGCAAGGTCTTCAGCCTGCCCAACCAGCAGATCGCGTTGCTGGGCCTGCTGCTGCTGCGTGGACCGCAGACGGTCAACGAACTGCTGGCCCGCGCCGAGCGGCTGGTGAAGTTCGCCGACGCCGAAGACGCGCGCCACCATCTGGAGCGAATGGCCCATCGCGAGCCCGCGCTGGTGGTGCAGATCCCGCGCGGCCCAGGCCAGCGCGAGGATCGCTGGATGCACCTGCTGTCCGGCGTAGTGGACGTGGAAGCGATCAGCGCGCGCGTGGCGGCGTCGTCTTCCGGTGGCGGCAGCAGCGAACTGGATCATCGCGTCGCCGAACTCGAAGCGCGCATCGCCGAACTCGAAGCGCGCCTGGCGCGACTCGAAGGCGACAGCGCCGCGCCCGAAGCGCCGCAACTGTCCTGAGCGCGCCGCCTTCGGCGTGAAACGAAATGACGCGCGCAAGCGCCTAAGCGGAACCCGTTTCATGCGCATGATCCTGCCGGCAGGCGTTGTGTTGTTCGTTGCGCTCGCCGGCTGTGACCGCAAGCCGCCGGTCGCAGCCGCTGCACCGGCCGCCGCGCCTTCCACGCTGGAGGCCATGCCCGACAGGCCGGCGCCACAGATCGCGATCAAGGCCTCGTTTCCGTGTCCCGGCCCGCTGATCGAAGGCGGGCCCACCTTGCCGCTGGATGCACCGCTGACCGAACTGCAGCAGCTGATCTGCGCCGAGCCCGAGTTGGCGATGCTCGATCGCCAGGCCCACGACGCCTACCTCGCCACGCGCCTGCGCAGCGGTGCGGATCGCGCGCAGCTGTCCAAGGCCGAACAGGCCTGGGAAGCCAGTCGCGAAACCTGCCTCAAGGCCGCCGACCCGCGCGACTGCGTGGCCGAGGCCAGCCGCACCCGCCTGGCCGAACTGGCGCTGCAGGACCCGAGCAACGTCGCGCGCACCCAGGTGGCGTTTTCCTGCACGGGCACCGGCACGCCGCTGACCGCGGCGTTCTACAGCAAGCTCGACCCGCCGTTCGCGGTGCTGGGCTTCGGTCGCCAGCAGGCAATCGTGTTCCTGCAGCCCACCAATGGCGGCCTCAAATACCAGCGCACCGGCGCGAACATCTTCGTCCACCAGGGCCGGGTGAAGGCCGAGCTGTACGGGCGCACGCTATCCTGCGTGCTGCCGTCCTCGCACTGGCTGGAAGCGGCGACGCCGGCGGTGGCGGCGGCTGCCGAGCCAGAAGCGACAGCGCCCGTTGCAACTGAAGTCACTGCGGCGCCCGCGCCTGAAAGGGTTGCTGCTGCTGTGCCGGCCCCGGCTGTTGCTGCGCCAACGCCGCCGGTCGTCGCCCCGCCGCGCGTTGCACAGGCGCCCGTCGTCGCGCCGGCCGTGCCTGCACCAACGCCATCTCGTTCGACGGCGTCTGCGGTCGCCGCCGCGCCGCCGCCGGCAGTGTTGTCATCAGCGCCTAAGCCAACCGCCGTCGCGGCGGCTCCGCAGCCGGTTCGCGCGCCCAGTGTGCAAGCCGCCCCTGCTGCGCCTGTCGCTTCGAAGCCCCCCGCGCCGACCGCTACGTCCGGCGCTGCCAAGGCGCCGTCGATGACAGTGGCTGCCGCCTCGACCAAACCGGTCGCGCCCGCTGCGCAGGCCCCTGCGCCTTCCACGCCTGTGCCCACCAAGTCGCCAGCCGTGATCGCCGCGGTCACGCCGCCCCCGACGACGCAAGCCCGTCTGGTCACGCCATCACCCGTTTCGGCACCACCGGCATCAGCCCAGCCGTCGCGTCCTGCCAATTCGGCCAGAACGCCGACCGTGACGCCCGTTGCGTCATCGACGCCAGCCGTGGCCAGGTCGATCACGCCGCCGCCCGTGGCGGCACCGACGCCGTCCACCGCATCGATTGCGAAAGCGCCGCCGGTCGCTGCAGTCCCGCGTGTCGCGCAGGTTCCCGCCGCCGAGCCGCTAGCGCCCGCACCGGTGATCGCACCTTCAGCCCCCGCCCCCAGCCGCGCCGCGGTGAACGCCGCCGCCGCGGAAGCCACCGCCGCGCTGATCCGTCAGATGATGCCCGGCGTGTCGATGGCCTCGGCGCCACCGCCGGTCGCCGTTCCGCCGTCGGTGCGGGTGCCACCACAGGCGCCCGCCCGCGCGATGCCGCCCACGCGCCGGAAAAAGATGACCGCTGCCGAAGCCACCGATGCGCTGGTCCAGCAGGTGCTGATGGAAGTCCAGTCCGCCTCGGCCCAGCCCAAGCCAGCGGCCGAAGCACCGGTCGCCGTGCTGTCCGGCGCGCCCTTGGCGCCCGCCCCGATGGTCGTTCCGGCCGAGGTGCCGGCGATGACGGTGCCGGCCGACGCCAAGCCGTAGCGCGTTTCGCGAGGGAGTAGGCGAGGCGCTTCGGCGTCGCGCCCTACTACCGCAAATGCGTGGACCGGATCAGTCGTCGAACAGCGCCTGGATCGCCGCCATGCCGGCCTTCGCGCGCTCCTGCTTGCTGGCCGCATCCAGCACGGGATCCGCTCCATCGCGCTGCAATTCGGCCTGCGGCAGTTCGTCGAGGAAGCGGCTCGGCTGCAGCCGCATCAGCTCGCGGAACTTGCGCGTGGTGCGGCTGTGGCTGAGGTACAGGCCCTGCTTGGCGCGGGTGATGCCCACGTACATCAGCCGGCGCTCTTCCTCCAGCGAGCCTTCTTCCAGTGCGGCTTCGTGCGGCAGCACGCCGTCCTCGCAGCCGACGATGAACACGTAGCGGAACTCCAGGCCCTTGGCCGCGTGCAGGGTCATCATCCGCACCTGGTTGCCGCCGTCGTCCTTGTCGTTGCGCGACAGCAGCGCCAGCTGCGCGGCCAGGTCGCCGGCCGTGGCGCCGCGCGGGCCGCCACCGAACCAGTCGGCCAGTTCCTCCAGGTTGGCCTTGCGGCGCTGGAAGGACGGCTCGTCCTTGGATTGCACGCGCAAATCGGCCAGCAGGCCCGAACGCTCGGCCAGCAGGCGCACCAAGTCGGCCGCCGGCAGCTTGGGCGCCTGCGCGCGCAGCTCGTGCAGCACGTCGTTGAAGGCGGCCAGGCCGTTGGCGGCGCGTGGCGGCAGCGCCTGCAGCGCGCCAGTGATCTCGGCCGTGCGCGCCATCGGCAGGTGTCGCGCCTGCGCCATCTCGGCCAGCTTGGCCAGCGAGGTCGCACCGACTTCGCGCTTGGGCGACTGCACCGCGCGCAGGAAGGCCGCGTCGTCATCCGGATTGGCCACCAGCCGCAGCCAGCTCAGCGAATCCTTCACTTCCTGCCGTTCCAGGAACGCCGTGCCGCCAGTCAGGTGATACGGAATGCGCAGCAGCTGCAGCGCCTTTTCGATCACGCGCGACTGGAAATTGCCGCGGAACAAAATGCAGAACTCGTTCCACGGCACCTGCTTGGCGGTCTGCAGGTACGAGATTTCCGCGGCGACCTTTTCCGCCTCGTGGTCGTTGTCGCGGCATTCCCACACGCGGATACGCTCGCCGTCGGCCTGGTCGGACCACAGCTGCTTGAGATGCTCGTGCGGGTTGTGCGCGATCAGCGCATTGGCCGCGCGCAGCACGCGGTTGGAGCAGCGATAGTTCTGCTCCAGCTTGATGATCTCCAGCTGCGGATAGTCGCGGCCCATCTGCAGCAGGTTTTCCGGGTTGGCACCACGCCACGCGTAGATGCTCTGGTCGTCGTCGCCCACGCAGGTGAAGTCGCCGCGCGGCCCGGCGATCGCTTTGAGCAGGCGGTACTGCGCGTCGTTGGTGTCCTGGCACTCGTCCACCAGCAGATAGCCGATGCGCTCGCGCCAGCCGGCGGTGATCTCCGGGTTGGCCTCCAGGATCTGCACCGGCAGGCGGATCAGGTCATCGAAATCCACCGCGTTGAAGCTGGCCAGGCGCGCCTGGTAGCGCGCGTACAGCGCGGCGGCTTCCACCTCGCGCGGGCTGCGCGCCAGCTCGGCGGTCTGCTCGGGCGACAGGCCGGCATTCTTGGCGCGCGAGATCAGGCTTTTCATCAGCTCGACCGCGTCGGGCTTGGCGCCCGGCATCAGGTCCTTGATCTGCGCGTTTGCATCGTCGGCATCGAAGATGGAAAAGTTGCGCTTCAGCCCCGCCGCGGCGTGCTCGATCTGCAGGAACTTCAACCCCAGTGCGTGGAAGGTGCAGATGGTCAGGCCTTCGGCCGCATCGCCCTTGATCCGCTTGGCCAGGCGCTCGCGCATTTCCTTGGCCGACTTGTTGGTGAAGGTGATCGCCGCGATGCGCTTGGCGGGCATGCGTTTGGACGCGATCAGATGCGCGATCTTTTCGATGATCACGCGCGTCTTGCCGCTGCCGGCGCCAGCCAGCACCAGCAGCGGACCGTGCACGTGCAGCACCGCCGCGCGCTGTGGGGGGTTGAGGAAATCCATGAACGGAGGCCTTGCAGTAGGTCTTTAGTTTATAGAAAAGCGCGCGCGGGCCGATCTAGAATCATCGCTACACAAGCCCAAGGAGGAGCTGCAATGCGCATCAAGAAAGGAATCATTGGATTGTCTCTGGTACTTGCCGCGACGGGGTTTACGGCGACGGCCGATGCGGCCTCGAAGAAGGCAACCTTCTACGACGTTCCTGCAGATGTGATGACCGATGGCTTTTTTCAGGGTCATCTGGATCTTTTTTATCGCCGCGCCGGGATGCGTGCGGACAAGGACCGCGACTTCAGCGAGGCACGCAAGCAATATCGACTCGCCGCGCGATATGCCGATAAGCCCTCGCAGGCGCGCTTGGGTGAGATGTATTGGAACGGGGAAGGCGGTACGCAGGACCGGGTGATGGGCTTCCTGTTCATGGCATTAGCGGCTGAGCGAGGCTACGAGAGTTTTACCGCGCACAAGATGGATTATTGGCGTCAGCTCACCGAAGACGAGCGCAAGCGCGCAGTTCGCCAAGACAAGAAAATGCTCGCCGATTACGGGGATGAAGTCGCCAAGCCGCGCTGGGAAGCCGTGTTGAAGCGAGAAGCGCGGCGGAGCACGGGGAGCTTGCTTGGTGGCACTGGCGCTTCCGCGCTTGTCATCAACTCCCCGCGTGGAGGCGGCATCGACGCCCAGCGCTTTTACGCGCCACAGTTCTGGCAGCCGACGCAGTATTGGTCGATGCAAGATCGACTGTGGGCAAAAGAAAATCCGGGCATCGTGACTGTCGGTGATGTCGAGGGTATCCCGCTGGAAGTTCCAGAGGATCACTCAGCGCCAAATTCAGCGCCGGCGAATCCCTGAACCCACGAGCATTCCGCCTAGAGCACGGGATGCGCGGATTTTTAGCGCTTGGTCAGCCGCTAGAATTACCGCCATGGCCAAGCTCTATTTCTATTATTCGGCGATGAACGCCGGCAAGACCACCACACTGTTGCAGTCGGCGCACAACTATCGTGAGCGCGGGATGCGGGTGCTGATCCTGACGCCGCGGCTGGACCATCGCGCCGGCACCGGCGTGGTCGCCTCGCGCATTGGCCTGCGCGCCGAAGGCACGGCTTTTACCAGCGACGACGACCTGCTGCAGACGGTGGATGCGGATATCGCGGCGCACGGACCGCTGCATTGCGTGTTGGTGGACGAAGCGCAGTTCCTCACGCGTTCGCAGGTGTGGCAGCTCAGCGACGTGGTCGATGAGCGCCGCATTCCGGTGCTGTGCTACGGCCTGCGGACGGATTTCCGCGGCGAGCTGTTCGAAGGCAGCCAGGCGCTGCTGGCCTGGGCTGATGAGCTCACCGAGATCAAGACCATCTGCCACACCGGCGCCAAGGCCACGATGACCGTGCGCGTGGACGCCAACGGGCGCGTGGTGCACGACGGGCCGCAGGTCGAGATCGGCGGCAACGAGTCCTATGTGTCGGTCAGCCGCGCCGAGTACAAGAAAATCACCCGCGGCGAATCGGCAATGCAGCCACTGCAGGCCGCCTTGCCCCTTTGACGCCAGCCAGGCGTACGCAGCGCGTGCGGATTTCGGCCACTTCGCGCGGGATCACGCCGCCGTCGGGCTGGGCCTGTTGCAGGGTTTCCAGCAGGCCGTTGAGCGTGCGCACCGCTGCTTCCGGCGCGCCGCTGCTGCAGCGCGCTTCGGCCGCGTAGGCGCTGGCGCTCCAGCGCAGGCGCGCGAACTCGCTGCCGTCGCCGCGCGTGCTGGCCAGGCTGTCCAGCACCGCCAGCGCTTTCTCGTTTTGGCCCAGTAGCGCCTGGTTGCGGGCCAGCGAGAGTTCGGCGAACAGCCGGCGCGGATGATCGGCTGGATAGCCCTTGCGGGCCAGCATCACCGCGCTTTCCAGCCACGGTTTGGCCGCAGCAGCATCGCCGCGTTCGGACAGCACCTGGCCGATCATGCGATCGGTGTCGCCGACCAGCGGATGCTGCTCGCCGAAGTTGGCCACGCGCATCGCACGCGCCTCGCGCAGCGCGGCCAGCGCTTCGTCGTTGCGCCCGGCGCTCTGTAGGACCATGCCGTAATTGAACAGCCCCCCGGCCAGCTGGCGCGTGCCTTCCGGGCGACGCCAGATGTCCACGGCGTATTCGATATCGCGACGCGCCTCGTCCAGGTCGCCGCGCTGCCAGGCGATGATGCCCAGCGTGTTCCAGGCCAGCCCGGTCTCGCGATGGTGCTCGCCCATGATCTTCGCGGTCTGCGCCAGCAGCTTGCGCATCTGCTGCTGCGCCGCCACGTACTGCCCCTGGTCGACCTGCAGGGCAACCAGCTGGCGCTGCAGTCCCAGTGTGATCGGGTGGTTGGGACCGTTGATCTGCTCGGAGAGCCGCATCGCCTCGCCGTAACTCTGCTGGGCCTGCACGGTATCGCCGCGCACGCGCTGTGACGCGCCGAGCGCGCGCAGGATCTCGACTGCCAGCGGATGGTCATGGCCCGCGTGGCGATACAGATGGTCCAGCGCAGCGCGATAGCCGGCCAGCGCCTCGCGCTCGCGCGCCATGTCGGTGTCGAGCAGGGCCAGGTCCAGCATGTTCTCGGCCACGCCGGCTTCGTCGCGCAGCGCCTGCCGGCGCTGCAGCGCATGGTCGAACAGCGCGCGGGTGAGCGTGCGATCGCCACGCGGCCGCAGGCAGCGCGCGTACTGGGAGAGGAATTCGGCCACCTCCGCATCGTGACCGGGCAGGGTGCGTGTCATCGGTTCGAATGGCGCCATCTGGCTGATGCAGGCATCGCTGCGATCGAGCATGCGCAGCGCGCGGCCGTGTTGGGCGGTGATCTGCAGCAGCAGCTGCGGTGACACATCGCCGCGGTCCTTGAGCAATGCCTGCGCACGTTCGAGCAGCACCAGCGCCTGGTCGTAATCACCCAGGCCGATCCGCAGCCGCCCCACCACGCCCAGCAGCTCTGCATGCGCCAGCGGCTGACCGGACAGCTCACGTTCGCCGCGCGCCACGCCGGCATCGAGCATCTTGCGTGTATCGAACGCATCGCCACGCGGCGAGGCGCCGGTGCCGTCGAACAGGCCGATCACGAAATCCTGCATCGCCTGCGCACGCTGCGCTTCGTGTACGGCATCGCGCGCCTGGCGCAGGCTGATCGCCGCGGCGCCGAGCAGGATGAAGGTGGTCATGGACGCGGCCAGCAGCCACCAGCGCTGGCGCAGGATGTACTTGCCCAGGCGATAGCCCACGCTCTGGCGTTGCGCGAGCACCGGCATGCCATCGAGGTATCGGCGCAGGTCGGCCGACAGTGCCTCCACCGAGGGGTAGCGGTGCTCGGGCTTCTTGGCCAGCGCCTTGAGCGTGATGCGGTCCAGGTCACCGCGCAGACGCCGCGACTGGCGCATCAGGTCCAGCCGCAGTTCCTTGCCCTGGGCAGAACTCAGCAGCGCCTGCGAAGGCCGCAACGGTTCGACCGCGACGATGGCCTGCTCCCATTCCATCGGGTTGTCGCCACGCAGCCGATACGGCTTGGTGCCGGCCAGCAGTTCGTACAGAACCACCCCCAGCGAATACACATCGGTGCGCGTGGTCACCGGCTCGCCGCGGACCTGCTCGGGCGCGGCGTAGTGCAGGGTGAACGCGCGCAGCTCGGTGCGTGCGCCGCCGTCGGGTGAATCGAGCAGTTTGGCGATGCCGAAATCCAGCAGCCGCGTGTCGCCGTTGGCGGTGACCAGGATGTTGGACGGCTTGAGGTCACGGTGGACGATCAGGTTGGCATGCGCGTGGCTGACGGCCAGGCAGACCTGGCGGAACAGGGCCAGGCGCGCTTCCACGCCCAGCATGTGCTGCTGGCAGTAGTCGGTGATCGAGATCCCTTCGACGTATTCCAGCGCGAGGTAAGGTTGGCCCTGTTCGCCGACGCCGGCGTCGAGCAGGCGCGCGATGTTGGGATGCTCCAGCCGCGCCAGGATGTCGCGCTCGCGTGAGAAGCGCATGCGCAGGCGATGGTCGGCGATGCCCGGATGCAGCAGCTTGAGCGCCACCCGCCGCTGGAAGCCGTTGTCGGCGCGCTTGGCCGACCAGACCATCCCCATGCCGCCTTCGCCCAGCAGCCGTTCGAGCTTGTAAGGCCCCAGGCGGGCGCCTTCCTGCAGGTGCGGCTGGGATTCGTGCAGCGGCGGCGGCCAGGCGCCCTCGGTGTCTTCTTCCAGCGCGAGCAGCGCGTCGAGTTCATCGGCGAGCGTGGCGTCCTCGCGGCGGATCAGGGCCAGCTGCTGCGCGCGCTGGGGCCCATTCATGTCCAGCAGCAAGTCCAGCAGCGGCGACAGGCGTTGCCATTGGGCGGCGTCCATCGCGTCTACGCCTTCGGACTACTCGTCCTGCATCGCCGCCAGCAGGAACAGCCGCGCCTTCTGCCAGTCGCGTCGCACGCTGCGTTCGGAACGCTGCATCAGGTCGGCGATTTCCAGCTCGGACAGGCCGGCGAAGTAGCGCATCTCAACGACCTTGGCCAGGCGCGGATCGGCTTCGAAGAGCTTGTCCAATGCGGTGTTGAGCGCCAGCGTGGTCTCGTCCAGGCGCAGCAGGTTGCTCTCGACGTCCTCAGGAATCTCGGCCACGCGCTTGAGATCACCGCCGCGTTTGCGCGCCAGGCGGCTGCGCGCGTAATCCACCACCACCGAGCGCATCGAGGATGCGGCGTAGGCGAAGAAATGTGCACGGTCGTCGAACTTCGCCCCGCCCTGCGCGCCCAGCAGCTTCAGGTAGGACTCGTGGACCAGCGCGGTGGCATCGAGGGTATGGCCCTGGTGCCCTGCCAGTTGGCGGCGGGCCATCGAGTGCAGCTCCTGATAGAGCGTGGACAGCACGCGGTCCAGCGCCGCGCGGTCGCCCGAGCGCGCGGAGTCGAGCCAGAAAGTGATATCGGCACTGCCGTCCATGATCCCGTTCCCTGCATGACTGCAGGCGGGACTATAGCCGGTGGAAACGTGACGGGTGTATCAGCTGCCGACGCGCCGCCCTGTTTTTCTGTCAGCGCTGACAGTGTGGGCACCAGACGGTGGTGCGCTGTCCTATCTGTTCTTCTTTCAGCGTTCTTGCGCAGCTTTTGCACGGCAGGCCGCCGCGGCCGTAGACCCACAGCTCCTGTTCGAAGTAGCCCGGGGCGCCGTCCGGGCTGATGAAGTCGCGCAGGGTCGTCCCGCCACGCTGGATGGCGTAGGCCAGGATTTCCTTCACCGCCGCCGCCAGCGCCACATAGCGCTCGCGCGAGACCCTGCCGGCCGCGCGCAGCGGATGGATGCCGGCCTTGAACAGGCTTTCGGCCGCGTAGATGTTGCCCACGCCGACCACGATCCGCTGGTCCATCAGGAAGGTCTTGACCGAGGCACTGCGGCCGCGGCTGCGCTCGAACAGGAATTCACCGTCGAAGTCTTCCGACAGCGGCTCCGGCCCCAGTCCCTGCAGCAGCGCGTGGGTGGTGCCCGGCGCCTGCCACAGCAGGCTGCCGAACCGGCGCGGGTCGTTGAAGCGCAGCACCCGGCCGCCATCCAGCGCCAGGTCGACGTGGTCGTGGGTCTTCACCGGCGTCGCCGCGGGCAGCACGCGCAGGCTGCCGCTCATTCCCAGGTGCAGCAGCGCGCTGCCGGCGTGGGTGTCCAGCAGCAGGTACTTGGCGCGGCGGCGGACCGCATCGATCCGCGCGCCGGGCAGGTGCGCGCGCACCTCCGGCGGGATCGGCCAGCGCAGATCGTCGCGCCGCTGCAGCACGGCGCGCACCACCGCGCCTTCCAGGTGCGGGGCCAGGCCGCGGCGCGTGGTTTCGACTTCGGGAAGTTCGGGCATGGCGACGCCTGGCGAAGGTCAGCAGGACAGCAAGAGATGGGTGCGATGGTGCGCGCGTCCAAGCGCCGCCGGTGTGACGTGCGCCGCGCGCCGTCAGCTGGCCGCGGCGCGGTAGATGCCGCCTTCGCAGCGCACGCTCAAGGTGCCGCCGTAGACCTGCGACAGCAGCGGCGCGGTCAGTGTCTGCGCGCGCGGGCCATCGGCCACGATCTGGCCGTCGCGCATCAGCAGCACGCGGTCGATCTCCGGCACGATTTCCTCCAGGTGATGGGTGACCAGCACCAGTGTGATGCCCTGGCCGGCCAGCTCGCGCATCAGCGTGCAGAACTGTTGCTGCGCGACCAGGTCCAGGCCGGCGGTGGGTTCGTCCAGCAGCAGCGCATCGGGCTGGTGAACCAGGGCGCGGGCGATCAGCACGCGGCGCATCTGGCCGGTGGACAGTTCGGCCACCAGGCGCCCGGACAGCGCCTGCGCACCGACGCGCGCCAGCGCCTCGGCGGCTTTGGCGCGCATCTCCGCGGTGACCTCCTGGTCGATGGGCAGGACGAAACTGGCAAAGAAGCCGGTGACAATCGCGTCATCCACGCTCAGGTGCGGCATCTCCTGCAGGTCGCGCGTTGCGTCGCTGGTGACCAGCCCCAGGCGAGTGCGTAGTTGGGCCACGTTCCAGCGGTTCAGGCCGAACACCTTCACCGGCGCCTCGCCCTCGCGCGCCAGCGGGTACAGCTCGCGGTTGATCAGCTTGATGAAGGTGGATTTGCCGCAGCCGTTGGGCCCCAGCAGCACGGTGTGCTGGCCGAGCACGATGCGCAGGCTCAGCGCATCGAGGATGGCGGTGTTGCCGCGCACCACGGTGGCGCGGTCCAATTCGATCAGGGGCAGGGTTTCGGCAGGTGCGGAAGTGACGGACAGCATGGTTTCCTGAGCCGGTCGCCTCCGGCTGAACACCATACGGACGCGACGGGTGAAAGTTGGGGGGGCAGGCGCCATTATGGCCGGGTGCGTCGGGCCGTTGCCCGTACGCGGCGTTCCCTGGAGGGGGAAACATGCACCCAACCCTGATCGACATCCTCACCGGCGGCCTGCTGCAGTTCACCTGGTGGGAGCTGGTGCTGGTGCTGCTGGTCTTTACCCAGGCGACGATCTTCTCGGTCACCTTGTACCTGCATCGCAGTCAGGCGCATCGCGGCGTGGATTTCCACCCGGTGCTCAACCATTTCTTCCGGTTCTGGACGTGGCTGACCACCTCCATGATCACCAAGGAATGGGTGGCCATCCACCGCAAGCACCACGCCAAGGTGGAGACCGACGAAGACCCGCACAGCCCGCAGGCCAAGGGCATCGGCAAGGTGTTCTGGGAAGGCGTGGAGCTGTACCGCGAAGCCCGCTGGAACCGCGCCGACATCGAGCAGTACGGCCGCGGCGCGCCGGAAGACTGGATCGAGCGTCGGCTGTACACGCCGCACGCCAACCTCGGCCCGATCGCGCTGGGCGTGATCAACGTGGTGCTGTTCGGCCTGCCGGGTATCGCGCTGTGGGCGATTCAGATGGCGTGGATCCCGTTCTGGGCGGCCGGCGTGGTCAACGGCCTGGGCCACTGGTGGGGCTATCGCAATTTCGAATCGGCCGACACCTCGACCAACCTGACGCCGTGGGCGTTCTGGATCGGTGGCGAAGAGCTGCACAACAACCATCACGCCTTCCCGAGTTCTGCGCGCTTTGCGATGCGCCGCTGGGAATTCGACATCGGCTGGGCCGCGATCAAGGGCCTGGAGGCGGTCGGCCTGGCCAAGGTGCTGCGCGTGGCGCCGCGCCTGGACATCCGCCCGAACATTTCCGTGCCCGATGCCGACACCTTGAAGGCGCTGCTGTCGCATCGCTTCCAGGCCATGACCGATTACCAGCGCAACGTGTTCAAGCCGGTGCTGGCCGAAGAAGCCGCGCTGGCCGGGCAGAAGCTGCGCCAGCTGCTGCCGCGCCGGATGCGCCGCGGCCTGGTGGACGACGGTCGCTGGCTCAAGCCCGACGCCCGCGATGCGCTCAACAACTGGGTCGCGCAGCGGCCGCGTATGCAGGCTCTGGTGGAACATCGCAAGCGCCTGGCCGTCCTGCTGGAAGCCCGTTCGCACGATGCGGCCGAGCGCCTGCGCCAGCTGCAGGCCTGGTGTAAGGAAGCCGAGGAAAGCGGCATCGCCTCGCTGCAGGCCTATTCGCAGCGGCTCAAGGGCTACGCGTTGGCGCACTGAATGCCGATGCCCTGATCGAACACACGCCCCGGTCCAACCGGGGCGCGTCATTTCAGGCCCGCGCCACTGCGGCACACTAGGCGCATGCGCATCCTGATCCTGCTGGTTTCGTTGAGCTTTGCACTGCCGGTGATGGCCCAGGTGCCGACCGGCACCTCGGACTACCTCGCGCGCATGGACAGCGACCACGATGGCCGCGTCAGCATCGACGAATACGTGTCGTGGATGACCTACGCCTTCGATGAGCGCGACGCCGACCACAACGGCGTACTGGAAGGCGCCGAGCTGCCCGGCAGCCGCGGCAAGCCGATCGCCCGGACCACGCTGGTGGCGCAGCTGCGCCAGCGCTTCGCCAAGCAGGACCGCAACCACGATGGGTTCCTTGACGCGAAGGAACTGGCTTCACCGCCGCAGTAGCCGTTTCAACGGTCCAGAGGGTTTGACGGCAACGCGCCCAAGCGGGCCTGCCGGCGCGCGGCGATAATGCGCGCCCCTGAAACGCTGCGGTGGCTGTCCGATGTGGTTGCTTGCCCTGGCCGTGCTGTGCAGCGTGGCGGTATCGGTCCTGTTCCGCCTGGCGCCGCGTCTGAAACTGGACGTGCCGCAGGCGGTGACCTGGAATTACCTGACCGGCGCGCTGCTGGCTCTCGCGCTGCTGGACCCGCCGCTGGCGGCCCTGCACGGCGAACACGCGCCGTGGCGCTGGTGGTTGCCGCTGGGCCTGTTGCTGCCGGGCCTGTTCCTGGTGTTGGCCGCGTCGGTGCGACGCGCCGGCATCGTGCGCACCGACATCGCCCAGCGGCTGTCGCTGCTGCTGTCGCTGATCGCGGCCTTCACCCTGTTCGGCCAACACGCGGGCAACGGGCAGGTGGCCGGGTTGGTGCTGGGCCTGGTCGCCATCCCGTGCCTGCTTGCTCGGCCGCGCGCGGAAGGTTCGCCCGAGGCTGTCGACTGGCGCCTGCCACTGATCGTGCTGGTGGGTTGGGCGACCACCGACGTGCTGTTCAAGCGGATCGCCGCCGATGGCGCGCCGCTGTCGGTGTCGCTGCTGGCGACCTTCGCCATCGCCTTCGTGCCGATGCTGGCCTGGCAGCTGTGGCGCCACGTGCGCGGGACGGCGCGGCTGCAGCTGCGCAGTTTCATTGGCGGGCTGGCGCTGGGCGCGCTGAATTTTTCCAACATCGGCCTGTACCTGGCGGCGCACCGCGCGCTGCCACATGCGCCGGCGACCGTGTTTGCCACGATGAACATCGGCGTGGTCGTGGTCGGCGCGCTCGTGGGCGTGGCGGTGTTCCGCGAACGGCTGGGCCGGCTCAACCTGCTGGCGATCCCGCTGGCGGTGCTGGCCATCGTCCTGATCGGGCATGGCATGGGCTGACATCGGCCCGGGTTGACAGGGGGTGTATTGTTACTAAGTAACATTTATCTGGAAGCCCCCATGAAGTTCTCCCCCAACGCACACGAAGTGTGCGACGCCTCGGCCATCGGCCTGTCCGCGCTGTGCCTGGCGCATTGCCTGTTGCTGCCTGTGCTGGCGGCCCTGCTGCCGGTGTTCGGCGCCTGGGCGCAGGCCGAATGGGTCCACCTGCTGTTCGCCTGCATCGCGCTGCCGCTGGCCGGTGCGGCGCTGTGGCGCGCGCACTTGTTGCGGCCGCTGCCGTTGCCGCTGGTCGCCCTGGCTGGGCTCGGCCTGACCGGCTTGGTCGCTGGTGCGTTCGGCTTCCCGACGCACGCCTGGGAAACCCCGGTCACCGTCGTCGGCAGCCTGCTGCTGGCCAGCGCGCATGTCTGGAACTGGCGCCGCCGTCCGCACGCGGACTGCGAAACACCGTAAGCCCCAACAGACCGCTCAGAGCACCATCACGTGATCGCCCCGGTGCTCGTCACCCTGCCCTGAACGTAGCTAGGTCGCGCCCGCCTACTTATTGGGTTTTGCGATTTGGATTGGCTGGCGAACTGTCCATGAAACGCTGTACCTCATCCAGCAGCTGGTCAGTCTGTTTCCTGGTTTCGACGGCGCGTTCTTTGCTGGTCAGCGTGGCCACCACCTCGCAGTCGCCATCACCAGTCTGCTTTTTGCAGGCACTCTTTGCCTTGCGCGATGGATTGGACAGGAGTCCTTCGCTGGCGACCCAGGCCGCAACGAGCTGCCCATCCTTGCTGCGCGCGATGGCGGCCGAGCCGCTTCCTTGAAACGCATACGCCCAGCATGCAGGCGTGCCACATTGCTGGATGGCGGCGGCCTTCGCGTCCCGCTCCCGCGCCAGCTCGACGGCCTTGCCTTGTGCGCCGGTGCTTGCGTCGTAGGCGAGGGCGGAAAATCCGAAATAACTCGCTGGGCCCGTGCTGCTGCCCACGAGGACTACGACACAGCCTTGCCCACCGTTGTTCTGGCACTGCTGGACGGCCTCCTTGTCGCTTCTTTCGCTGAAACCCCATGCTCGATCGTTATCAGCAATGGCGACGTAGAAATAATCTGACCAGAACGATTGAGCGATGCAATGACCGCCGCATTGGCTGACGGCGGCACGCAAGGCATGCCCGGGATCTGGGTCACTCCAGGCCGAGCTGAATCCCCGCGTGGAGACATCGAATGCCACCGCGCCCGCGACCGAACTGCATTGCCGCTGGAAGATGGGAGTAGGCGCTGTACCGTTTCCGCCGCCGGTTTGGCCCACCATGACGTTGTCGCAGAACTCGGTTGCCTCCGCCTGAGAACTTAATCCAGATACAGCGGCCAACAGCAGGCTGGCCAAGGCCAAAATCCGAAAATCCATTTTCGTCATTCTCCTCAATGTGCCCAGAAGGTTATCCGTCTTCGCGCGTGGCTTCCATGGCTTTCAGAGATCGAACCCAAGCACCATCGGGTCGTGGTCGGAGCTGCGCCACGGGCCGGTGACGTCGGCGCCTTCGTAGCCGTCGTCGAAAGGTTCGTCGGCGTTGGCGTGCCATTCGGCGGCACCCTTGAGGTGCTTGGCCAGCGCCGATGACAGTAGCGCGTGGTCCAGGCGGCCGGTCTGGCCGTCGTAGACATAGCTGTAAGGCGCTTCGACCTTGGCCACGGCGAAGGCATCGGCCCAGCCGGCCGCGCGCAGGGTGACCAGCGGGGCTTCGTGCGCGTAGGCGTTGAGGTCGCCGACGATCAGGCTGCGGGTGGCCTTCTGCCCGGTCGGGTCGGCCTTGAGCCAGGCGTCGATGCGGCGTGCGGAGTCGGTGCGGGTGGCGTTCCAGCAGCTGGCGCCGTCGTGCTGGTCGGCATCGGCGCCGCTGGCCTGGCCGCAGCCCTTGGACTTGAAGTGGTTGGCGGCCACCACGAACACCGGCCCCTTGCCGCGCCGGAACGCCTGCGCCAGCGGCACGCGGCTGTGCTCGACGAACGGGCCGCCTTCCAGCACCGCCGGCTTGCCGACCGGCGTGACCCTGGACGCGCGATAGATCAGGCCGACCCGGATCGCGTTGTCGCCCGGGCCGGTGCCAGCATCGACGTATTTCCAGTCGCTGCCCGTGGCGTTGAGCGCATCGACGAACTGGGCCAGCGAGGACTGCGGCCCGTAACCGTCGTTTTCCAGCTCCATCAGCGCGGCGATATCGGCGTTGAGCGGGGTCAGGGTGGCGACCAGCTTGGCCACCTGCGCCTTCCATTCTTCCAGCGTCTTGGCGCCGCGCTCGGTCGGGAAGCCGCCGCCCTGGCCGTCGCCGTTGAACAGGTTTTCCAGGTTGAACACGGCCACCTTCAGGTTGCCCGGTACGGCCGGCGCGGCCGGACGCGCGGCGACCTCGACCCTGAGCGGTTGGGTGACCTGCAGGCGCCAGGCGCCGTGGCGGAAATCGACGATGCCGTTGACGCCGGTGGCGATCGAGCCGGTGCGCACCGGGCCATTGGGCAGGTAGGGAAGGGTCTTGGGATCGCGCCGGTCGCTGGCGTCGTCCAGCAGCACGCGGCGGCGCGCGTTGTCGGCGATCAGCGCGGCCATTTCCGGCGTGCCGGCGACGGCTTTCTCCGAGGGCGTCCACATGCGTCCGTCGAAGCTGGCGATGGTCTGCCCGTAGCGCGTGTCGGTGCCGTCCAGGGTCAGTGGCTCGTCGATCCGCACGCGCATACCTTCCAGCGCTTCCCAGCTGGCAGGCGGCGCGGTCAGCACCTTGGGCAGCGGCGAGATCAGTGCCGGGCCGAGCATCTGCGCCTTGGCCAGCTGCACGGTGGTCAGGGTGTCGTCGTCCTTGCCGGTTTCAGCGACCGCACCGGTGATCTGCCAGCGCTGGCCGGCATGGACGTCGGGCAGCGTGGCGCCCGCGGCGGCGCTGACGAAGACCGCGTCGGAAGTGGCTTCGTCGCCATCGCCGTCGTCCTGCAGGAAAAAGCCGGCCAGGCCTTCGCGGAAATCGCCGGTGACCGTGCCTTCGACCGTCACCGTCCTGCCTTCCAGCGGACTGCGCGCGCCGCTGCCCTGCACCTGGCCGATCTTCAGCACGGCCTCGGCCTGGCTGGGCGCGCTGGCGCAGGCGCATAGGGCGGCGAGGGAAGCGGACAGCAACAGCGGGCGGATCGGCGACATGAAGATTCCAGAAAGCGAAATGCGAAGGACGGGCGGAACGAATCGGCACAAACAGCGACGCCGCCCGAAGGCGGCGTCGGAACACGCGATTGTGCCCTGCGATTACTTCGACTGATCGAGCATCCAGTCCACGGTGGCGTGGATCTGCGCTTCGCTCAGGCCGGCGTTGCCACCCTTGGGCGGCATCACGCCGCCATCGGGGCCGGTGAAGCCTTCGATGGCATGCTTGTAGAGCGTGTCCTTGCCCTTGGCCAGACGCGCGCCGAAGCCGGCGGCGTTGAGCATCGGCGCGTTGCCGACCCCGGCGGTATGGCAGGCGGTGCACAGCTGGTCGAAGATCGTCTTCCCGTCGAGCGTGCCGCCGTAAGCGCCTTGCGCGGCCTGCGCCGCAGCGGCGGCCGCAGCGGCCGCGGCCTGGGCGGCGGCGCCAGTACTGCCGGCATAGACCGCGCCAACTGGCGTGATCCGGGCCGCGGTCTGCTTGGCGGCCACCGGCGAGACTTCCGGCGGAATGGTCTTGGAAAGGAAGAACGCCCCGATCATCAGCCCGACCGTGACCAGCATCAGGAAGCCGATCACCATCGAGAAGCGCTTGAGAAACTCCAGGTCGTAATTGCGCACAGTCCACCTTTGGCAGCGCCGCGTGAGCGGCGTGGCTGAAAACACTCGGGGTCTACGAATGTTCCGGTCGTGGGGGCGCCCGGTCGCCGCATCCGTTCAGGGAGGCAGCTGTCCGCATTATAAGCAGGCCTGACGGTCCGGCCTCAAGGACACCAGTAGGTCTGGACCGGTGCTTTGGTCGCATGCAGGACCGCGGCGATCGGCGGGCCGTCGGCCGCAGCCAACGCCTGCTGCAGCACGTCGGCCTTCTGTTCGCCTTCGATATGCAGGTACAGGCGGCGCGCGGCGGCCAACACCGGCAGGGTCAGAGTGATGCGCGGCTCGCCAGCGGCCGGGGCGTGCATCGGCACGATCCGCGCGCTGCCGGCCGGGTCCAGGGCGCGTTCGAGCCAATCGCCGCCGGGAAAGAACGAGGCCGTATGCCCGTCGGTGCCCATGCCAAGCACGGCCACGTCCAGCGGCAGCGGCAGGTCGGCCAGTTCGGTCTCCAGCTCGGCCAGGGCCTGTTCCGGGCCGTCGCCGTAGTCGCGGTACAGCGGCAGGAAGCTGGCCACCGCGGCGGCGCCATACATCAGGTGCTGGCGCACCAGCGCGGCGTTGGAGCGGGCGTGGGTTTCATCGACCCAGCGCTCGTCGACCAGGGTGACGTGGATCTGCTTCCACGGCAGCGGCTGCACCGACAGCGCCTGGAAGAAGCGCACCGGCGTGGTCCCGCCGGACAGGGCCAGCACGGCGCGGCCGCGTTCGGCCAGGGCCGCGCGCAGGTCGTCGGCGACGGCGGCGGCCAGGGCTTCGGCCAAGGCGTCGTGGTCGGCGCAGGCGTGGACCTGCGCAAGGTCGGCGGGAAGGGTCAGGCTCATGTGCCGGCGTCCTCGTGCCAGGTGCGGCCGTCGCGCTCGATCAGCGCCACGGCGGCGTTGGGGCCCCAGGAACCGGCCGTGTACGACTTGGGTGCCTCGGGCAGCTGCTCCCAGGCTTCCAGGATCGGATCGATCCACGCCCATGCCGCCTCGACCTCGTCGCGGCGCATGAACAGCGACTGGTTGCCGCGCACCACGTCCATCAGCAGGCGCTCATAGGCTTCGGGCTGGTGAACGCCGAAGGCCTCGGCGAAGCTCATGTCCAGCGGCACATACTTCATGCGCAGGCCGCCCGGACCCGGATCCTTGATCATCAGCCACAGCTTCACGCCTTCATCGGGCTGCAGGCGCAGGACCAGACGGTTGGGCTGGGCCGGGCCGGCGCTGGAATCGAACAGCGAATGCGGCACCGGGCGGAACGCCACCACGATCTCCGACACGCGCTCGGGCAAACGCTTGCCGGTACGCAGGTAGAACGGCACCCCGGCCCAGCGCCAGTTGGCCACTTCGGCCTTGATCGCCACGAAGGTCTCGGTGCGGGAGTCATTGCGGCCCAATTCGTCCAGGTAACCCGGCACGGCCTGTCCGCCCGAGGCACCGGCGCGGTATTGGCCGCGCACGGTGACGTGGCTGACGTCTTCCCTGGTGATCGGCTTGAGCGAACGCAGGACTTTCAGCTTTTCATCGCGCAGCGCGTTGGCCTGCAGCGTGGCCGGCGGTTCCATCGCCACCATGCACAGCAGCTGCAGCAGGTGGTTCTGGACCATGTCGCGCAGCGCGCCTGAGGTGTCGTAGTAGCCGGCGCGCTTTTCCAGGCCGACGGTCTCGGCCACGGTGATCTGCACGTGGTCGATGCGGTTGGCGTTCCACAGCGGCTCGAACAGGATGTTGGCAAAGCGCAGCGCCAGCAGGTTCTGCACCGTCTCCTTGCCCAGGTAATGGTCGATGCGGAAGGTCTGGTGCTCGTTGAACACCGCGCCGACCGCGTCGTTGATCGCCGCGGCGCTGGCCGAATCCTTGCCGATCGGCTTTTCCAGCACGACGCGGGCATTGCCGTTGTTCAGCCCGGCATCGCGCAGGCGCGAGCACAGGTCCACGAACAGGCTTGGGCTGGTGGACAGGTAGAACACCCGGATGCGCTCATCGCCGGTGGCCTTGAGCAGCTCGGCGAATTCTTCCCAGCCTTCGTCCTTGGTCGCGTCCAGCGGGCGGTAGTCCAGCAGCTGCAGGAACGCGGGGATGCGCGCAGCCAGCAGCGCCTCGCCCTCGGCGACCTTGGCCAGCGCTTCGCCGACCCTGGCGCGGTATTCGGCGCTGTCCTGCGGGTCGCGGGCCACGCCGACGATGCGGCTGTCCTGCGGGATCTGGCCATCGGCATAGCGGCGCAGCAGGCCGGGCAGCAGCTTGCGCAGGGCCAGGTCGCCGGTGCCGCCGAAAATCACCAGGTCGAAGCTGTCCACGGGTACGGTCTTGGCGGTCACGGCTGAAGCCTTGTCGGAAGCGGAAAGGAGCGGGCAAGACGATACCACCGCGCTACCACGCGGCCCAGCCCCACCCTCGGGCGCGTGAAGAAATCAGTAAAGATTGAAACCTTGGTATCGCATTGGTACTTTTCCGGCATGCTTCCCGCCATCGCCACCGAATATCTGCGCCTGCAATCGGCCGAGACCAGCCGCACGCTGGCCTATCTGCGCCTGCGCCGCGCCATCCAGCACCTGATCGATACCGGCGTACTCGGGCCCGGCCACGGCCTGCCCAGCGAGCGCGACCTGGCCGCGGGCCTGCAGCTGTCGCGGGTGACCGTGCGCAAGGCGCTGTCTGGTCTGATCGACCAGGGCCTGCTGAGCCAACGCCAGGGCGCGGGCACCTTCGTCTCCGAGCGGATCGTGCGCAGCTTCTCGCGCCTGACCAGCTTCACCGACGACCTGCGCGAGCGCGGGCTCAACCCGCAGGTGACCTTCCTGGAACGCGGCATCGGCGAAGTCACGCCGGAAGAAGCCATGGCGCTGAATCTTTCGCCCGGCAGCGGCGTGGTGCGGCTGTATCGCCTGCGCCATGTCGATGGCGCGCCAATCGCGGCCGAGCGCACCCTGGTGCCGCACAGCCTGCTGCCTGAACCGCAGCGCATCGGCGCTTCGCTCTACGAAGCGCTGGACACCTACGGCCATCGCCCGCGCCGCGCGCTGCAGCGCCTGCGCGCGGTCGCCCTGGATGCCGAGCCGGCGCAGCTGCTGCATCTGGAATCAGGCGCGCCCGGCCTGCTGGTCGAGCGGCGTGCATTCCTGGCCGATGGCCGGGTGGTGGAGTTCACCCGCTCGTTCTATCGCGGCGACGCTTACGACTTCGTCGCCGAACTGCAGAGCGACTGAGCCTGAAGTGATGACATGAGCGTCATGCCGATCGGCGTGACGCTGCCCCATCGCGCTCAGCGCACCGCGAGCGGCCCGCGCTGCCCTGCCGACAGCAAGCGCTGCGCATCGACGCCGACCTCATCGAAGATTTCGCCGATGCGCTCGATCGCATGGCGGGCCTGTTCGGCATCGCCGACATGTTCCAGGATCGCCGCGGCATCGGCCGCGCAGTCATCGAAGAACGCCTGCTCCAGCGGTGCGTCCGCACCGGCGGTGACCTTGTCGTGGAGCTGGTCCAGCTGTTGATCCAAGAAGTCCTGATGCATGGCGGCATGCCCTCGGTGTGCACCACGATGGATGGAAGAACGCCTGGAAGATTGCCCGGCTTCACTGCGGCGCCTGTGGAATGCGCCGCACACTTCACGCACGGTCACTCATGACCAGAGGGCATCAGCACCGAACGCCAGCGAACGATGCGATTGGGCGCGTTGGCCGCTTGTGATCGCATGGACAACATTTGCTTCGCACCGGATTCACGCAGGCGTGCTATCACTCCGCCATGGCTGATGGACCCCTGCATTCCCCCGCGCAGGACACGCCTGTATCCGATGTCACGCACGCGGCCAGCGATCTGGCCGCCGCGCTGACGCGGGTCCAGGCTTACCTGCGGGCAACCCAGCACCGCTATGTCAGCGAGGATCGCTGGTGGCAGGGATTCGCTCGCCTGTTCATGGAACTTGAAGCGCAGTTGTGCAATCCCATCGCATTGGAGATTGCCGTCGATCAGTTGCTTGTGAGGCAAGGCAGCACCTGTTGGTCGATCCAGCGTTCCCGCATGGCGTTGTAACGCACGCGCAATCCGCCGTTCCCGTGCTGGGCCCTCCGGCAACCACCTGCAAAGCGCTTTACGCAGTCCCGCGATCCTTCGCGTTCGTCCACCGAACGCTCCGCCTCGGGCCGCCTTGCGCGTGCCCGGACTGAAGTTCCCACCGCAGGCAAGGGGAAAGACATGCTCGCCATCATCGACATCCAGCCGCTGCGCACGGTTGCCGCACCCGCGCCGATCCTGCACGCACCGCCAGCGGTCACGCCGCTGTTCACCGATCTCGCACGCGCGCCGCATGAACGGGCCAGCGTCGACTGCTTCGGCCGTCGCCTGGCCGCGCTGATGGGGCGTGGCTTCCGCGATCAGGCGCTGCCCGGGTTGCCCGGCTACTTCATCCCGATGGAAACCCTGACCCGCGAGGACGCGGCGATGCGCGGCATCACCTGCGCGCAGGACCTGTTCGGCGGCGTGGTGCCGCTGGCCTTCGTCGCCAGCAAGCTGGTGACCCACGGCCTGGTCGAAGGCGGACAGGGCGCGCCCGAGGGCTGGCAGCATGATCTCGGCGCAGCGATGGGCGATGCGGTGCTGCCCGGCTATTCGGTGTTCACCCGCGCGGATCTGCAGGCGGCGGTGACGCAGCTGCTGCCGCTGGGCAAGGTGCGCTGCAAGTTGGCCAATGCGCGCGGTGGCAACGGGCAGAAGGTCGTCGCGTCGATCGAGGCATTGCAGGCGTGGCTGGCCGGCGTGTCCGATGACGAGGTGGCCGATGGCGTGGTCGCCGAGACCAACCTGGAATCGGCCACCACTTTCAGCATCGGTTGCGTGGACGTGGGTCGGCACACGATTGCCTACTTCGGCACCCAGCGCACGATCGAAACGCCCAAGGGCGACACGGTCTACGGCGGCTCGGTGCTGCGCGTGGCGCGCGGCGGGCTGGACCTGCTGCAGCACGTGCCGTTGCCCGCGGAGGCCGCGGCGGCGATCGCCAAGGTGCAGCACTACGAGGCGCAGATTGCCGCGGCGTATCCGGGCTTTTTCGCCTCGCGCCGCAACTACGACGTGGTCCATGGCGTCGATGCGCATGGGATCGAACGCTGCGGCGTACTGGAGCAATCGTGGCGCTTCGGTGGCGCCAGCCCGGCCGAAATCCTCGCGCTGGAAACGCTGCTGGACGAACCTGATCTGCCGTGGCTGGACGCGATGACCTACGAGACCTGGGACGACGAACCGGTGCCTGGCGATGCGGTCGTGTACTTCCAGGGCGAGGTGGCTTCACTCGGCCACCTGACCAAATACGCTAGGGTCATGCGTGATGGACGTGACCCTTGAACACATCGGTTTTCCCGTCGACAGCGACAAGCTCTCCGGCACGCTGCTCGCGCCGGCGCGAGCATTGCCCGGCGTGCTGTTCGTGCACGGCTGGGGCGGTAGCCAGGATCACGATCTGGCACGCGCTCGCGATGCCGCCGGCTTGGGCTGTGTCTGCCTGACCTTCGACCTGCGTGGCCATGAGGGCGACGCCAAGATGCTGGAGCGGGTGACGCGCCAGCAGAACCTGGACGACTTGTTGGCGGCCTACGACTGGTTCGTGCGCCAGCCCAACGTGGACGAGAACGCCATCACCGTGGTCGGCATCAGCTATGGCGCCTACCTGGCGACGATCCTCTCGTCGTTGCGCCCGGTGCGCTGGCTCGCGCTACGCACGCCAGCCCTCTACAAGGACGAAGGCTGGGAGCTGCCCAAGCGCCAGCTGCACCAGGACCCGGACCTGATTCCGTTCCGCCATCGCCAAGTGGCGTGGCAGGACAACCGCGCGCTGCGCGCCTGCGCCGAATTCCAGGGCGATGCGCTGATCGTCGAGGCAGAGCTGGACCAGATCATTCCGCATCAGGTGATCGAGAACTACATGTCGGCGTTTACCCGCGCGCGCTCGCGGACCTCGCGTGTGATTGCCGGTGCCGACCACGGGTTTTCCGAAAAGCCGGTGCAGCGCACCTACACCACGGTGCTGGTGAAATGGCTGACTGAGATGGTGGTGGGTGCTCGCGAGCATGCGGCGCGGGAGAAGGTGGCGGAACGGAAGCGGGTGCGCGATGGGCAGTCGTCTGCCTCGTCATCATCTTCCTCATCGTCGGCTTCGACGCATGCGGTGGCGGATGGGATGACGCGGTAGCGTTTCACTGCGGCTCGCGATTTCCGTTTCCGTCTTCGTGCGTTGTTTGAATTTTCTTAGAGCAAGAGCTTTCGTGCGGCTTCGCCGCCCGACCTACTTTCTTTGCTTGTGCAAAGAAAGCTAGGCAAAGAAACACACTCCGGGCGGCACGCCTGCTCCGCAGGTTCGCTACGGGACGAGGGATTTTTGGAAGGGACATCCTTGTCCCTTCCAAAAACGACGTGCATCCATGCACGTCGCCCTGCGGGTCTTGGCCTCGTCCCTTCGCCGTGCCTCACGGAGGGGTTAAGAGCGTGAGCAAAAACCAAAAGCAAAACAAAAGCCAAAGCCAAAGCCAAGCCAAAGCGAAGAGCGGTGAAGCTTGATCCGCTTCGCTGATTTCTCATAGGAAATCGCAGGGCTAGAGCCGAGCTTTGCTCGGCTGCTTTTACTCTTGCTGTTGCTCTGCTCTTGATCTTCAGCGCCTTCAAATCGAGCCGAGCACCGCAGGCTGATTGGGCCGCAGAGGCGCCCTGTTTGAGCGAAGCGAGTTTGGGCGCCGTGCCCGATCAGACGAGGAGCACAGGGCACCGATGCGAAGCATCGGCGAGTGTCAGGCGCTGGCGGTTTTGGCTACTTTTGCCAAGCACAAAAGTAGCTCGCGCCGCGAAGCGGCGTGAAAGCTCTGCTTGGAAAGAAGATGCGAGAAGGCGCTCAACAAAGAATCTGCGCAAAAAAATCTGGCACAGAGCGGCGGAGCAACCTCCGCCTCAGCGGAAATTACTCCCGCTTGCCCCGCAACCGCTCCAACACCCCATCCAGCGTATCCAGATCGGTGTAATGGATCACCAGCTTGCCCTTGCCGTTGCGGCCGTGGGCGATGTCCACCTTGGTGCCCAGGGACTCGGACAGCTCGGTCTGCAGCGAGGCGATGTCGGCCTGCGGAGTGGCCTTGGCGGGTTTCTTCTTGCCGTTGACCGGGACGCGGCCGGCGGCGAACTGCGAGGCGCGGTGTTCGACTTCGCGCACCGACCAGCCCTCGTCGGCGGCTTCGGCAGCCAGCTTGCTGGCCAGCTCGGGCGAGAGCGTCAGCAGGGCGCGGGCGTGGCCCATTTCCAGGCGGCGCGCTTCCAGCAGCGCACGGATCGCGGGCGGCAGTTCCAGCAGGCGCAGCAGGTTGGACACCGCCGCGCGCGAACGGCCGACCGCTTCGGCCGCCTGGCCGTGGGTCAGCGAGAATTCGTTGATCAGGCGCTGCAGCGACTGCGCTTCTTCCAGCGGGTTGAGGTCTTCGCGCTGGATGTTCTCGATGAGCGCCATCGCGATGACGGTGCGGTCGTCGAGTTCGCGTACCACCACCGGCACTTCGGCCAGGCCAGCGAGCTGCGAGGCGCGCCAGCGGCGTTCGCCGGCGACGATCTCGTAGCTGCCGTCGGCTTGCTGGCGCACGACGATCGGCTGGATGACGCCCTGGGCGCGGATCGAGTCGGCCAGCTCGTCGAGCTTGGACGGGTCCATCGCCATGCGCGGCTGGTAGCGGCCCGGCTGCAGCTGGCCCACCGGCACGTTGCGCAGGGCTTCGCCTGGCTGGGCTTCGGTCGGCGGGGTCTCGGCGCCCTTGGGGCCGAGCAGCGCTTCCAGGCCGCGGCCGAGGCCGCGCTTCTTCGGGGCGGACATCAATAGGTCTCCATGGGCGGGGGCGCGGGCCGGCTGCGTTCCTTCTGCCGGCGCAGGACTTCGCCGGCCAGGCCCAGATAGGCGACGCCGCCACGCGAGGTGCGGTCGTAGCCGACGATGCTCTGGCCGTGGCTGGGCGCTTCGGCCACGCGCACGTTGCGCGGCACGATGGTGCGGAAGACCTTGTCGCCGAAGTGCTCGGTCAGCTCGGCCGAGACCGCGTTGGCCAGGTTGTTGCGCACGTCGAACATGGTGCGCAGCACGCCTTCGATCTCCAGCTTCGGGTTGAGCCGGCTGCGGATGGCGGCGATGGTGTCCATCAGCGCGCTGAGGCCTTCCAGCGCGTAGTACTCGCACTGCATCGGCACCAGCACCGAGTCGGCGGCGGTCAAGGCATTGAGGGTCATCACCGACAGCGCCGGCGGGCAGTCGATGATGATCCAGTCGTAGTCCGGGCGCAGTGGATCCAGCGCGGTCTTGAGGCGCTGCTCGCGTGCATGGGCATCCATCAGCTGGATCTCGGCGGCGGTCAGGTCGATGTTGGCCGGCATCAGGTCGAAGTCTTCGCCGGTGCGCACGATGGCCGCGCGCGGCTCGCTTTCCTGCAGCAGCACTTCGAAGGTCGAGGCCTCGATCTCGCGCTTGTCCACCCCGCTGCCCATGGTGGCATTGCCCTGGGCATCCAGGTCCACCAGCAGCACGCGCTGGGGCGTGCGGGCGAGCGCGGCGGCCAGGTTGACGGCGGTGGTGGTCTTGCCGACGCCGCCCTTCTGGTTGGCGATGGCGATGATGCGGGCCATGCGATCGGCTCTTTGGGGAAAAGGGTGGAACCGGGGATTATGCGGGTTTCAGGCGGCGCGTCCCACCGTGACCAGGTGACGCTCGCCGTCCTGGCCCGGGACGGACAAGGGCACGGCCTCCACCAGCGACCAGCCCGCCGGCAGTGCCGCAATTTCGTCATGCGGCATCACGCCTTTCATCGCCAGCAGGGTCCCGCCGGGTTTGAGCAGGTGTCCACCGACCTCAATGATGCCGGCCAGGGTGTCCAGGGCGCGGGCGGTGAGGTGGTCGTAGGCGGCCGGGCGATCCAGCGCTTCGGCGCGGCTTTCGGCCACGGTGGCATTGGGCAGCTTGAGCTGGCGCACGGCCTCGCGCAGGAAGCGGGCCTTCTTGCCGTTGCTCTCCACCAGCGTGACCTGCAGCTGCGGATGGGCGATGGCAAGCGGGATGCCGGGCAGGCCGGGACCGGTGCCCAGATCGGCCAGCGTGCCTGTGGACACGAAGCGGTGCATCGCCAGCGAATCGAGCAGGTGGCGGGTGACCATCTGCCGCGGGTCGCGCACGGCGGTGAGGTTGTAGGTGCCGTTCCAGCGCACCAGCAGGGCCAGGTAAGCCAGCAGCGGCGGCGCCAGGTCGGGAGACAGGCCGAGATCGGCCAGCCCGTCGCGCAGCGGCGTGTCCAGGCCAGGGGGCAGGGAATCGTGGGTCATCGGCGGGGATTATCGCAGGCCGGCGCCAGGGGCGCTTGCGACCTCAGCCTGCGGGGCGGGCGCGCCAGGCCACCGCGGCCAGGTACTGCGGATGCGGCTGCCACTGGTGCAGCATCCAGTCGTTGGGCGCGCCGAGCTGCGGGTCGCAGGCGATCAGCTGCAGCGCGGTGTCGGCGCCGAGCGGCGCGAATTCCAGTCGCTGCAGGCCAAAGGAAATGCCATGCCCATGCGCCTTCAGCACCGCTTCCTTGGCGCACCACAGGCGCAGGAACGCCAGGTGGCGATCGCCCTCCGGCAGCGCCTGCAGCGCGTCGGTCTCGGCTTGGGTGAAGAAGCGCGTGGCCAGCTCCAGCGCGCGCGGACGTGGGCGCAGGCGCTCGATGTCCGCACCGACTTCGACCTCCGGGCCGGTGGCCAATAGCAGGGCATCGCCGCTATGACTCCAGCTCACGTCATGGTGCTGCAGCGCGCCTTCCAGACGCGGCTTGCCACGCATATCGCGGCGCAGCGGCAGTGCGCCGGGTGGCAGGTGGAACCAGCTTTCCAGCAGCGGACGGGCCGTCGGTTCGCCCGACAGGCGCGCAGGATGCGACGTCCACCACACCTGCAGCGGGCCGATGTGGTGCTCGGCGAAAAAGATTTCGTTCGGTTCAGGCATGTGCAAGCGCCGCACGTGCTGCACGCAATTGCGCTGCCCTGCCTGCCCCTGTGCGTGAAGACTGTCGCGCACCGCCGGTCGGAAATGCATGAATCCCCTTGTTTTCAGGGCTTCTGCCGCACCTGACGTACACGACGGTTTCACGGCCAGGCCCGCCAAATCGTCCTGCACCCCACAGCGCGGGGCATCCCTTCATCGAATCAAGGAGAACGGCTATGGGCATCATCATCTGGTTGATCGTCGGTGGCGTCGTGGGCTGGCTGGCCAGCATCATCATGCGTCGTGACGCCCAGCAGGGCATCATCCTCAACATCGTGGTCGGCATCGTCGGTGCCGCCATCGCCGGTTTCCTGGGCGGCGGCAGCATCAATCAGGCCATTACCGTCGGCACGTTCCTGTGGTCGCTGCTCGGCGCGGTGGTCCTGCTGGCCATCGTCAATCTGTTTACCCGCAAGAGCGTGCGTTAACGCGCCCTCAGCGGTTGCAAACGACGAGGTGAGAAAGCCCGGGCTGGTCCCGGGCTTTTTCTTGTCCGCCTGTTTGGCGCGTCAGTCGATCTGCACCCAGGCCGGCGCATGGTCGCTGGGGCGTTCCAGGGTGCGCGGCTCACGATCAATGCCGGCGGCCGCGGCGCGTGACTTCAATGCATCGGACACCAGGGTCAGGTCGATGCGCAGGCCCAGATTGCGGCGGAAGCCGGCCATCCGATAGTCCCACCAGCTGAAGATGCCGGCATCGTCGTGGTGCAGGCGGAAAGCATCGTGCAGGCCCAGGTCGAGCAGGCCCTGCAGCGCGGCGCGCTCGGCGGTGGAGGTGAGGATGTGGTCCTCGTTCCACACCGCCGGATCGTGCACGTCGCGCGCATCGGGCGCGATGTTGAAATCACCGAGCACCACCAGCTGCGGATGCACCGCCAGCTCGGCCTTGATCCAGTCATGGACCGCGGCCAGCCAGCGCAGCTTGTAGGCGTACTTGTCGGTGCCCACGTCCTGGCCGTTGACCACGTAAAGGTTGATCACGCGGATCCCGTTGATGGTGCCGGCGATGGCGCGCTTCTGCTCGTCCTCAAACTCGGGGATGCCGATCTGCACGTCCTCGATCGGCGTGCGCGCCAGCAGCGCGACTCCGTTGTAGGTCTTCTGCCCGGCGAACACGCTGCGATAGCCGGCGCCGACCAGCGCCGCATCCGGGAACTTGTGGTCTTCCAGCTTGGTTTCCTGGATGCCGACCACGTCCGGGCCGAAATCGCGCAGCCACTGTTCCAGGTGCGGCAGGCGCACGTTAAGCGAGTTGACGTTCCAGCTGGCGATCTTCATGGCGATGCGAAGGCGAGGGAGAAAAGGCGGCACAGCCTAACCCAGCCGGACCGGCCGCGAGGCGCGGGTACACTGGCGGGCATGAAGAGCCTGCGCCCCTATCTGGACAAGCGCCCCGTGCTGGGGCAACGCGTGTATGTCGACCAGGCGTGCACGATCATTGGCGACGTGGTGCTGGGCGATGACGTGTCGGTGTGGCCGGGCACGGTGATCCGTGGCGACGTCAACCACATCCGCATTGGCGCGCGCACCAACGTGCAGGACGGCACGGTGATCCACGTCAGCCACGAAAGCCCGTACAACAAGGGCGGCTATCCGACCCTGATCGGCGAGGACGTGACCGTCGGCCACGGCACCATCATCCATGCCTGCACCATCGGCGATGCCTGCCTGATCGGCATGGGCGCCTGCATCCTGGATGGTGCGGTGATCGAGAAGAACGCCTTCATCGGTGCCGGCGCCGTGGTCGGTCCGGGCAAGCGCGTAGGCAGCGGCGAACTGTGGGTCGGCAACCCCGCGCGGCCGGCGCGCACGCTCTCGGACAAGGACATCGAGGGCCTGCTGTACTCGGCCCAGCACTACGTGCGCATGAAGGACCAGTACCTGGCCCAGGACGAAAGCTAACCCTATTGTCAGCAAGCCCCGACCCGCGCGACACTCCGCCGCGCCGGGCATGGGGATGCCCTTCAAGGATGATGGGGATACACGATGAAATACGCATTCGGCGGCCTGCTGGCCGCGTGCACGCTGGCGCTCGCACTGCCGGCGCTGGCCCAGGACAGTGACGGATCGGCCAAGGCGCTGATCGACGGCCTGCATTTCCGCAGCGGCGAGGTCGAGGTGGCCGAAGCCGGCGCGCACTTCAACCTGGGCTCGCAGTTCCGCTACCTGGACAAGGCCGACACCCGCAAGGTGCTGGAACAGCTGTGGGGCAATCCCGAGGACGACACCGTGCTGGGCATGGTCGTGCCCACGCATCCGTCGCTGGAAGAGGACGGTAGCTGGGCGGTGGTGGTGACCTACGAGGCCGAGGGCTACGTGTCCGATGCCGATGCGGCCAAGATCGATTACGACGCCCTGCTCAAGAACATGAAGGAAGGCACGCAGGAGGCCAACGCCGAGCGCGAGAAGGCCGGCTACGGCCGCGTCGACCTGGTCGGCTGGGCGGTGCCGCCGCGCTACGACGCCAGCAACAAGAAGCTGTACTGGGCCAAGGAACTGGCCTTCAGCGGGCAGCCTTCGCACACGCTGAACTACGACATCCGCGTGCTGGGTCGCCACGGCTATCTGAGCCTCAATGCGGTCTCGGGCATGGACGAACTGCCGCAGGTGCAGACCGGCATGCAGCAGCTGCTGCCGATGACCGACTTCAACGCAGGCGCGCGCTATGCCGACCACAACCCGTCCACCGACAAGGTCGCCGCCTATGGCGTGGCCGCGTTGATCGGCGGCGGCCTGGCGGCCAAGACCGGGCTGCTGGCCAAGCTCGGCCTGATCCTGGCCAAGCTGGGCAAGCTGCTGTTCGTCGGCGCGATCGCGCTGGTGGCGGGGATCAAGAAGTTCTTCAGCGCGCGGCGCGATCGCGCGTCAGGCACGGTGCGCTGAACAACCACTACGTGTCCGGTGCTTATGGACGCGTGGCTGCTTCCAGCCGGTCCAGATAGGCCATCGCCTCGCTGCGCGAGGCGCCGCACATGGACGCGTCCGGGCGCAGGCTGGCGCACACGGCCGGGCGTTCGGGGTGGCCGAAGATCCGGCAGCGCAGCGCCCCGTCCAGCTGCACGCAAGCGACACCGGCTGGCTTGCCTTGCGGCATGCCGGGGATCGGCGAGCTGATCGAAGGCGCGGTGCAGCACGCGGCGCAGCCGCTGCGGCAGGCCAGGGAGGACGACGGGGACATGACGCCAGTTTATCCGCGTGCGGCGCGCACGGCGGCCGACACGGGTGGGCAAGCCCGGCGTGGGCCGCTACAGTCTGGCGCGGAACGCCAGGGATGAAGTCAGGCATGGACAGTCGCCAGCAGCAGGCAGGCAGCAACCGGGGATCGCAATGACGGCAGTGCCGCAGGCGGTGCATGCGCCGGTGCTGGATACCTACCGCGAAGTCATCACGCCCGAGGGCGTGGCGCTGCAGCTGCCGGCGGCCGGCCCGGTGCCGCGCGCGCTGGCCTGGGCGATCGATGCCGTGGTGCGGATCGCGCTGATGTTCACCGCCTCGCTGCTGCTGGGCGTGCTGGGCAAGCTGGGGGGCGGATTGACCCTGATTGCCGCGTTCGTGATCCAGTGGGGCTACATGATCCTGCTCGAAGCGCTGTGGCACGGCCAGACCCTGGGCAAGCGCACGATGGGCCTGCGCGTGGTGCTGGCCAACGGTGCGCCGATCGGCTGGCCGGCGGCGATCACCCGCAACCTGCTGCGGGTGGTGGACATGCTGCCCTTCGCCTACGCCACCGGCCTGGTGGTGAGCCTGGTCGATCCTTCCGCGCGGCGCCTGGGCGACCTGGCTGCCGGCACGCTGGTGGTCCATGCCGAACGCGGCGAGCGCGCCGGCCATGCGCCGGTCAATGCGGTGTTCGTGCCGCCGACGATGCTGCGTCCGCAGGAACAGGCGGCCATCGTCGCCTTCGGCGAGCGCGCGCCGCGGCTCACGCCCGAGCGCCAGGCCGAGCTGGCTGACCTGGCCGAACCGCTCACCGCCGCGCGCGGGCCGGCCGGCGTACTGCGCCTGTTCGGCATGGCCAACTGGCTGCTGGGGCGCCGATGAAGCAGGAGCAGTTCGTCGCCCGGCACCAGCGCGAGTGGGTCGAGTTCGAGATCTGGCTGCGGACCCGCGCCGAGACGCGCCGCGCGCAGGACGAACGCAACACCGGCGCGCTCGGCGATGACGCCATGCCGCAGCGTTATCGGCGCATCGCCCAGCAGCTGTCGCTGGCGCGGCGGCGCGGCTACAGCCCGCAGGTCACCGCGCGCCTGCAGGAGATGCTGGAACACGGCCACCAGGTGCTCTACCGGACCGCGCCGGTGCGCTGGCGCGCGATGCTGACCTTCCTGATGGCCGATTTCCCGCGGCTGGTGCGCAGCGAGGCATGGTGCATGGGCGCGGCGCTGGTGCTGTTCGCGCTGCCGTTAGTGGTGATCACCGTGCTGCTGCAATACCGGCCCGAGTTGATCCACGCCTTCATGGACCCGATGCAGGTCGCGCAGATGGAGTCGATGTACGACCCGGCCAATCCGCGCATCGGCCGCGACAGCGGCAGCGACTGGTACATGTTTGGCGTGTACATCATGAACAACATCAGCATTGGCCTGCGCACCTTCGCCAGCGGCCTGCTGGTGGGCGTGGGCAGCATCGTGGTGCTGGTCAGCAACGGGCTCACCATCGGCGCGGTGTTCGGGCACCTGACCCAGATCGGTTCGGGCGGGCCGCTGTGGAGTTTCGTGTGTGGGCATGGCGCGTTCGAACTCACCGCGATCGTCATCGCCGGCGGCGCCGGCTTGCAGCTGGGCCTGCACTGGCTGGCGCCGGGCCGGCGCACGCGCGGGCAGGCGCTGGTCGAGGCGGGGACGAAGGGCGCGCGGCTGTGCCTGGGCGTGGTGTTCATGCTGCTGGTGGCGGCCTTCATCGAAGCCTTCTGGTCCTCGATCGCCAGCGTGCCGTATCCGGTGAAGTACGCCGTGGCCGCGGTGCTGTGGAGCGGCGTGTGCGCGTGGCTGTGGCGCGGCGGTCGTGGCGAAACGAAGGGGCGCGATGCGCGCTGAACACCTCACTGTCGAACTGCGCGCGCGTTCGCCCTGGGAGGCGGTCGAGCTGGGCACCGCGCTGGTGCGCCGCCATGCGCGCGCGATCTGGCGGCCGTGGCTGTGGCTGGCGCTGCCGGTGTTCGTGCTGGTCAACGCGTCAGCGTGGGCGCTGTCGATGCCGTTGGCGTCGTGCCTGGTGCTGTGGTGGATCAAGCCGGTGTTCGACCGCATCCCGTTGTTCGTGATCTCACGCGGCGTGTTCGGCAACGAACCCACGCCGCGCCAGACGCTGGCCGCGCAGCTGCGCTGGGGCTGGCGGCCGATGCTGGGTTACCTGACCTGGCGGCGTTTCAGCCCGGCGCGCAGCCTGTTCCTGCCGGTCGAGCTGCTGGAAGGTGACACCGGCGCGCGCCTGCGCACGCGGCGCAGGGTGCTGGGCGCAACCATCTACGGCAACGCCGCGGCGCTGAGTGGCGTGTTCCTGGCGTTCCAGCTGGCGGTAACGCTGGCGTGCGTGGCGCTGGTCTTCATCTTCATCCCGCTGGACTACCTGCCCGAAGCCGCGCGCGCCGGCCTGGCAATGATGGGCAGCCCGCCGCTGTGGGCGCAGCTGGGCTTCAACGCATGCTTCTGGATCGGCGTTGGGCTGGTCGAACCGTTCTTCGTCGGCGCCGGCTTTGGCCTGTACCTCAACCGGCGCACCCAGATCGAAGCCTGGGATGTGGAGATCGCCTTCCGTCGCATGCGCCAGCGCCTGCTCGATGCGGCCGCGCCAGTGCTGCTGGTCTGCGTGTTGATTGGCGCCGGTCTATCCGCGACGCCGGCTCAGGCGCAGGACCAGACCCCGCCGCAGATCGAAAGGCCTGCCGACGCGGATGACGACGACACCGAGGGCGTGCCCAAGCCGCCGGGCGTGGAGCAGGTGTTCGGCCAGGCGCGCGTGGATGACCATGCCTTCCGCAAGGCGGCCACGCAGGCGATGCACGATCCGCTGCTGGACCGCCATCGCACCGATCGCAGCTGGCAGCGCAAACCCCAGGATGCGCCGCCGGACAAGCAACCCGAGCTGGACCTGTCCTGGCTGCGCAAGCTGGAAGGGGCGCTCGCCTTCATCGGCGAATGGGGCCTGTGGATCCTGCTGGCCATGCTGCTCGGCCTGCTGGCGTTCACCGCGCGGCACTGGTGGCCGTGGATGCGCGGCGTGCGCGCGCCGCGGCCGGTCGTCGTTGAGGCCACGGTCACCGCGATGGCCTTGCCCGAACGCCTGCCCGAAGACATCGCCGCCAGTGCGCGCCGGCTGTGGGCGCAGGGCGAACATCGCCACGCCCTGGCCTTGCTGTATCGCGCCAGCGTCGAGGCGATGGCCCAGCGCGCTGGCGTGGTGCTGCCGCCGGGCGCGACCGAATCGGAATGCCTGCGTTTCTCGCGTCGCCAGCCGGAAGAGGTCGACCGTGGCCTGTTCGCACGCATGGTGCGTACCTGGCAATACGCCGCCTACGCCCAGCGCCTGCCCGAAGACGCGGAGTTCGATGCGCTGCTGGGCGAACTGCAGGCGCGCTACCGGTGGAGCGCATGAGCGAGAGCACGCGCGGCGCGAAATGGGGCTCGATCCTGCTGGGCGGCGGATTGTTCGTGTTCGTCTTCATCGCCTGGTTCGTGCACAACTTCGAGCGGGTTGAACGCACCGTCGCGCTGCCGCCGATCGGCGAGGCCGCGTGGAATCCGCTGTACCTGCTCAAGCAGACGCTGCACGCCGATGGCATCAAGGCCGAGTCGCGCCCGCGCTTCAACCAGCCGGTGTCTGCGCTGGGCCCGCACGACACGCTGGTGCTGCTGGACGACCCGCGCTATCTCAATGCCGCGCGCGCGGATGAACTGCTGGGCTGGGTTGAACGCGGTGGCCATCTGGTCGTGCGTACGCCGCCGGGCGCGCAGCTGAGCAAGCACGAAAGCCTGCCGTTGCTCGATGCGCTGGGCCTGGAAGCGATGGACCAGGGCGAGTGCGAAAAATTCCAGGTGCCGGGCGAGGACGAACACGTGGAGTTCTGCGGCGATCGCCGGTTCGTGTTCGCCGAGGTGGAACCGGAGCTGTCGTGGGGCAACCTGCGCGATGGCTACGTGTATGCGCGGCTGAAGCACGGCCGCGGCCACGTGGACGTGCTGGCGGATGTCGACTTCCTCGGCAATGGCCGACCTGCGCTGGCCGAGATGCCCGCGCGCGATGGCCTGCGCGATGTGCCCCACCAGGTGCTGGCGCGGCAGATCCTGGCGCCCAACTACGGCAAGGGCACGGTGCATCTGGTCTACGCGGTGCAGATGCCGTCGCTGTGGCGCACCCTGGTCGAACGCGGCTGGCCGGTGTGGGCGCCGCTATTGCTGGCACTGTTTGGCGGGCTGTGGGCCAGCGCGCAGCGTTTCGGTCCATTGCAGCCTGCCCCGGCCGCAGCGCGGCGTTCGCTGCTGGAACACGTGCGCGCCAGCGGCGAGCACCTTTATCGCTACGGCAAGGGCGCGCTGTTGTACGCCGCCGCGCGCCAGGCCTTCCTCGCCCGCTTGCGCCGGCGCGATCCGGTCGCGGCCGCCCTCACCGGCGAAGCGCAGGCTGCCGCCCTGGCCGAGCGCTTCGGCCTGCCCGCCGCGCGCCTGCAACGCGCGCTGCAGGTGCCGTCCTCGCGCGAGCGTCGCGATTTCGCCGACCGCATTTCCCTGTTGATGCACATGAGAAACCGACTATGAGCGAGCTTCCCCATGACCCTTCCGTGCCTGCCGACGGCGTGCTGTCCAGCAGCGTGGCCGAGCGCGTGGCCCTGGTGCGCGAACAGGTGGCCAAGGCCTTCATCGGCCAGCCCGAGGTCCTGGACCAGATCCTGATCGCGCTGCTGGCCGGCGGCCACGTGCTGATCGAAGGCGTGCCCGGCCTGGGCAAGACGCTGCTGGTGCGCGCGCTGTCGCAGGCGCTGTCGCTGGATTTCGCGCGCGTGCAGTTCACGCCGGACCTGATGCCTTCGGACGTCTCCGGCCATGCGGTGTTCGACCCGGGCAGCCAGCGCTTCGAGATCCGCCGCGGTCCGGTATTCACCCACCTGCTGCTGGCCGACGAGATCAACCGCGCGCCGGCCAAGACCCAGTCGGCGCTGCTGGAAGCGATGCAGGAAGGCCAGGTCACCATCGAAGGCCAGTCCTTTCCGCTGGCGCCGCCGTTCCTCGCACTGGCCACGCAGAACCCGGTCGAGCAGGAAGGCACCTATCCGCTGCCCGAGGCGCAGCTGGATCGCTTCCTGCTGAAGATCCTGATCGGCTATCCGGCGCTGGACGAAGAGAAGCGCATGGTCGAGGCGATTACCACCGGGCGCACTGCGGCCGACTTCGACCTCTCGCAGGTGCAGTGCGTGGCCGGCGCGGCCGAGGTGCTGGCGCTGCAGCAGGCCACCTCCGCGGTGCAGGTGGATGCGCAGGTGATCGACTACGCCGTGCGCTTGGTCGCCGCCACGCGCCAATGGCCGGGCATCGCGCTGGGGGCCGGCCCGCGCGGCAGCATTGCGCTGGTGCGCGCCGCGCGGGCGCAGGCGGTGTTGAACGGCCGCGACTTCGTTACCCCCGATGACGTGCGCGATATCGCCGTACCCGCGCTGCGCCATCGCATCGCGCTGGCGCCGGAGCTGCAGATCGAAGGCCAGTCGCCCGACGACGTGCTGCGTGCGCTGCTGGTCAAGGTGGAGGCGCCGCGCAAGTGAGTGCGTGGTGCACCATGCACGGCGGAAACTGCTTCTGTGGCAGCTGCTCCAGCAGCGATGGCTGTGATCGGGAACGCCGCATCGCCGCTGCCGGCCCCATGTCATGCAGCGCGGCCGCCACATCAGCAGATCCGCAATGAGGCCCGCGTCGCCACTGCTCGCGCTGCTGTGCGCTTGGGGCCTGTCCGGGCTGGGTGTGCTGTTCTTCGGTCTGCCGCTGGTGGGCTGGCAGCTGGGCGGCGGCGTGATCGCAGGCCTGGCCCTGGCCGATGCCTGGCTGCTGTGGCGCCGGCCGACGCCGGTCGCGCGGCGGCGCGTGCCCGAGGCGCTGGCGCTGGACCTGGAACGCGAGGTGCTGCTGCGGATCGAATCGCCCGGCCGCGCGCAGCGCGTGGACGTGTTCGACCTGCACCCGGGCCACTGGCCGTCGCAGGGCCTGCCGCGCACGCTGGCCGTGCCGCGCGATGGCGCGATGGAATTCACTTACACGCTGCGTCCGGTCGAACGCGGCGATGCGCACTTCAGCGGCGTGCAGCTGCGCCTGATGTCACCGCTGCGGCTGTGGCGCCATGCGCGGATCGCGCCAGTGCCGCAGAGCGTACGCGTGTATCCGGACTTCGCACCGCTAGCGCGGCTGGCGCTGTTCAGTGCCGACCAGGCCTCGCGCCTGGTCGGCGCGCACATCAAGCGCCGTCGTGGTGAAGGCACTGACTTCCACCAGATGCGCGAGTACCGCGTCGGCGACAGCCTGCGCCAGATCGACTGGAAGGCGACCTCGCGCGCGCGCAAGCTGATCTCGCGCGAATACCAGGACGAGAAGAACCAGCAACTCGTCCTGCTGCTGGATACCGGCCGCCGCATGCTGGCGCGCGAGGACGGCCTGGCCCATTTCGACCACGCACTCAATGCCGCGCTGGTGGTGTCGTACCTGGCCCTGCGTCAGGGCGATGCCGCAGGCCTGCTGTCCACGGGCGAACAGCCGCGCTGGGTGCCGCCGCGGCGCGGCATGGCCGGCATCGATACGCTGCTGCGCGCGTCCTACGACCTGCAGCCGCAGCCGCTGGCCAGCGATTACCTGGCAATGGCGACCGAACTCTCCGCGCGCCAGCGTCGCCGCGCGCTGGTGATGCTGGTCACCAACGTGCGCGACGAGGACATCGAGGACCTGCTGGCCGCCGTGCACCTGCTGCGCCGCAAGCACCTGGTCTGCGTGGCCAGCCTGCGCGAGGCCGACCTCGATCACGCACTGTCAGCGGAAGTCACCGACCTCACTGGCGCCATCCACGCCGGCGCCGTGGCCCGCTATCTCGACCAACGCGCCGCCGCCCACGACGCCCTGAGCGGCCACGGCGTGATGGTGCTCGACGTCACCACCGCCCAACTGCCCGCCGCCCTGGTCGAACGCTACCTCGCCGTCAAACGCGAAGGCCTGCTCTGACACCCAGCTTTTTGTGGGAGCCGCTTCAGCGGCGATGGGGCTTTCGCAGTAACGCCAGATCGCCGCTGAAGCGGCTCCCACAGTGACTCCCCTGACTTAGCGTTGCGCATCCTTGCAATCCGCGCAGGTCAACCACGCGGCATCGTGCGGATAGTCCAGCGTCATCACAAAATGCTGCCAGAGGTTGGCGCCGGCGGCGCCCACGACGGGAGCATCCATGTGGGCGCCCATCCCCTTAGGGCCAAATGTGCCTTCGGGGCGCTCGGTAAACCACACTGGACCGACCGACCAACCCGCAACCATCACGTTTGGAACTCGGATAACCCGCATGTCGCCCTGTACCGGGAGAAGTTCGTCGCCGTCATCGATCACGATCCAGTCCGGATGTTCTTGATGCCAGCGATCCAGAACGGCTTTGTCGATGTAAGAAGTGACGCCGATGCCCTTCTCGGTCTGCAGCGTCATGGCTTTCTGTCCGGCCCGCGTCGGGGCGGCCGTAGCGCCGGTATCGAGCAGAAAATCCAGAGATTCACCAGCGATTTTGAGTTGGATTCTGGGGAGGCCAGATGCCTTTTCACCATCGCTGTTACGGGGAAACGACATTGGGATGCTGCGGGTTCCGACTCCAGGTTTCCAGCCGGCTGACTCAAGCCACAGGGCTTGGTTCGGATAGTCGAATGTCCAGATGAAGTGCGATAAATAGCCTGCGCCAAGATTCCCATCGTCCGCGCCTATCCCAACACCTTTTGCAAGAAGCGCGGATGCGCCACAAAGGCGCCCGGGAGCATCTGGTACACCTTTCCACAGTGGCGATCGAAGTTCGACGACGGGAAGCGCTTCTCCATCTACATCGCACCTTCGAATTTTCAGTCCGGCGCGCGTTGCCGCGTTGGGATCAACGACGTACAGGCCGCTTCCGCCCGGGCCTCCAGTATCGACGACGAGCCGCAGCGAATGGCCATCCTGCGCACTGAGACGTGCGAAGAAATGCCCGGCCTCGTAATCGGTGGGAATCTTTTCGCGTGCGTGCGCAATTGTGGCCAGTGCGGCGAACAGGAGGCAGGGCAGCAATGCAATCCGATGCATGGGGATCATCCGTGAGGAGTTGGCTAACAGGCAGGAGCGTACATGTAGGCCACATAGGCCCGTTGTCTTGTCCCATCCAACCGGAAGTCCTGCATGTGCTGGAAGTTGGCGGGCGCCAGCGTCTTGGCGGGCTCGTTGCTGCCGTTGTGCAGCGAACGCCTGCGGCCAGAAAAGACGATTGCGTCAACCAGGGGCTTGATGCGCAGTTTTTGTGGGAGATGCCTCAGCGGCGAGGTGGCTTCGTTGGTCGAGCCCCGTCGCCGCTGAAGCGGCTCCCACATTGGCCGCGCGTGCCAACGCCGACTCAGGCGTAGAACACGCCCGGCGCGTCATCGATGATCGCGTGCGGGACGAAGCGGGCGCTGTCGCGGGTGATGCGGCTGTCGTCTTCGCGGATGCCGATGCCGCAGGCGGTGTCGCCGACGACCCAGCTGCCGACCAGCGGGTAATGGCCGTCGAACGCGGTCAGCGGCTGGGCCGCCTGCACGATGCAGGGGCCGGCGTAGGGGCCTTCGCTCTCCTGCCACCTGCCGTCGGCCAGGTGCAGGGCGACGTTGGCGCCTTCGCGCGAATGCAGCGGCTTGCGCACCCAGCCGGCCTTGAGCGGCGTGCCGTCGTCGAAATGCGCGGGCAGCAGGTTGGGGTGGCCGCGATAGCGTTCCCACAGCAGCGGCAGGATGCCCTTGTTGCTGAGCACCGCCTTCCACGCCGGTTCCAGCAGTTGCAGGCCGGAGCCGGGCAGGGCGCGACCGAAGTCCTCGCCGAACAGATCCTCCAGCGGATACAGCTTGAACAGCGTGCCGATCACCTCGTCATCGAGGTTGGTGAAGCGGCCATCCTCGGACAGGCCCAGGTCCTCCATCGCGATGAATGCGCCCTGCAGCTGTGCCTGCGCCGCGCAGTCACGCAGGTAAGCGACCGTGCCCTGGTCTTCATTTGAACCCTGCACCGCAGCGAACATCAGCGGACGCGGCAGCGCGTTGGCGATCTCGCCGAAGCGCGCCACCAGCGCTTCATGCAGCGAATTGAACTGGTCGGCATGCGCAGGCAGGCGCTGCGCCGCGCGCTGGTCTTCCAGCCATTGCCACTGGAAGAACGACGCCTCGAACAAAGACGTCGGCGTGTCGTAATTCAGCTCGTACAGCTTGGCCGGCCCACTCCCGTCGTAGGCGAAATCCAGGCGTCCGTACAGATGCGGTTGGCGCTGTTGCCAGCTGTCGGCGATCCACTGCCAGTAGGCCTGCGGAATGGCCAGGCGCTGCAGTTTGGCCTCGTCCCGCACCACCTCGTCGACCAGGTCCAGCGCCATCGCGTGCAGCTCGGCGCTGGGGTCTTCCAGGTCGTCTTCGATCTGCCGCAGGGTGAAGGCGTAGTACGCCGTTTCATCCCAGTACGGCGCGCCATCGATGGTGTGGAAATCGAAGCCACACGCGGCCGCCTGCGCGCGCCAGTCGCCGCGCTCGGTGATGCGGACGCGGCGCATCAGCCGCCGAAGCTTGCGCGGCTGGAGCTGCGGCTGCCGAAGCCGCCGCGGCTGACCGTCACCGCCTTGTTGGGCGTGGCGTTGACCGGGGTCATGCCGGTATTGCCGGTGCGGAAGGCGTTGGAGGTGTCCGGGCGCGCGCCCGGCGTCGGCCGCTGCCAGCCGCTGTTGCGGTCCTGGAAGGCCGGCGCGCTGTTGAAACCGGCCCGGTTGTTGAGCATCTGCGACATGAAGAAACCCGCCATCAGCGGGCCAATGAACGAGTGGCCCTGGCTGTCGCGCTGTTCCACGCAGCGCTCGTCGCCCCAGTCGGTCTTGCACTGTTCCTGCGAGGCATAGCGCGGGGCCTGCTCGCTGGCCTGCTTCTGGGCGCTGGCGAAGGCTTCCTGGCAGCTGGCCTTGTCGCCGGTTTCGCGGGCGCAGGTTTCCACCGAGGTGTAGAGGCCTTCCTGGACTTCCGGTTCGCGCTGGCAGGCGCTGAACAGCAGGGGCGCGGCGCCCATCAGCAGCAGGGACGTGGTTCTGGAGCGTTTCATCAGGCGTTCGGTCGATGTCATGCGATGGCCCATGATGCCTGCCGGCGCCAACGGCCGGTTCCACATGGCTGAATCGTCAGTTGCAGCAGCAACCGAGCAAAGGGGCGAAAATGCACGCCTCGAACGCCACGCCAGCCTTGTGCTCGCCGAAGAATCCACGCCATGCCCGACTATCGCTCCAAGACCTCCACCCACGGCCGCAACATGGCCGGCGCCCGCGCGCTGTGGCGCGCCACCGGCATGAAGGATGACGACTTCCACAAGCCGATCATCGCGATCGCCAATTCGTTCACCCAGTTCGTGCCCGGCCACGTCCATCTGAAGGACCTCGGCCAGCTGGTCGCGCGCGAGATCGAACGCGTCGGCGGCGTGGCCAAGGAGTTCAATACGATCGCCGTGGACGACGGCATCGCGATGGGTCACGACGGCATGCTGTACTCGCTGCCCAGCCGCGAAATCATCGCCGACTCGGTCGAGTACATGGTCAACGCGCACTGCGCCGACGCGCTGGTGTGCATCTCCAACTGCGACAAGATCACGCCCGGCATGCTGATGGCCGCCCTGCGGCTGAACATCCCGGTGGTGTTCGTCTCCGGCGGGCCGATGGAAGCGGGCAAAACCAAGCTCTCCGAGCACGGCCTGGACCTGGTCGATGCGATGGTGGTGGCCGCCGACGACAGCGCCTCGGACGAGAAGGTCGCCGCCTACGAGCGCAGCGCCTGTCCGACCTGCGGCTCGTGCAGCGGCATGTTCACCGCCAACTCGATGAACTGCCTGACCGAAGCGCTCGGCCTGGCCCTGCCGGGCAACGGCTCGACCCTGGCCACGCACGCCGACCGCGAGCAGCTGTTCCTGCGCGCCGGCCGCCTGGCGGTGGAGCTGTGCCATCGCTGGTACGGCGGCGAAGACCCGACCGCGCTGCCGCGTGGCATCGCCACGTTCGAGGCGTTCGAGAACGCGATGACGCTGGACATCGCGATGGGCGGCTCGACCAACACCATCCTGCACCTGCTCGCCGCGGCGCAGGAAGGCGAAGTGCCGTTCGACCTGCGCGATATCGATCGCCTCTCGCGCAAGGTGCCGCAGCTGTGCAAGGTTGCGCCGAACATCCAGAAGTACCACATGGAAGACGTGCACCGCGCCGGTGGTATCTTTTCGATCCTGGGCGAACTGGCGCGCGGCGGCCTGCTGCACACCGACGTGCCGACCGTGCACAGCAAGACGCTGGCAGAGGGCATCGCCAAGTGGGACGTCACCCAGACTGACGACGAAGCGGTGCACACCTTCTTCAAGGCCGGTCCGGGCGGCGTGCCGACGCAGGTGGCCTTCAGCCAGGCCACGCGCTGGCAGAGCCTGGACATCGACCGCGCCGGCGGCTGCATCCGCAGCGTCGAACACGCCTACTCGCAGGAAGGCGGCCTGGCCGTGCTGTACGGCAACCTCGCGTTGGACGGATGCGTGGTCAAGACCGCCGGCGTGGACGAATCCATCCACGTGTTCGAAGGCAATGCCAAGGTGTTCGAAAGCCAGGACGCCGCGGTCAAGGGCATCCTCGCCAACGAAGTCGTGGCCGGCGATGTCGTCGTGATCCGCTACGAAGGCCCCAAGGGCGGCCCGGGCATGCAGGAAATGCTGTACCCGACCTCGTACCTGAAGTCCAAAGGCCTCGGCAAGCAATGCGCATTGCTCACCGACGGACGTTTCTCCGGCGGCACTTCGGGTCTGTCCATCGGCCACGCCTCGCCGGAAGCGGCCGGCGGTGGCGCCATCGGCCTGGTGCGCGATGGCGACAAGATCCTGATCGACATCCCCAACCGCGCGATCAACCTGCTGATCGACGATGCCGAACTGGCCGCACGTCGCGCCGACCAGGACGCCAAGGGCTGGAAACCGGCCGAACCGCGTCCGCGCAAGGTCACCACGGCATTGAAGGCGTACGCCTTGCTGGCGACCAGCGCCGACAAGGGCGCGGTGCGCGACAAGGCGCTGCTGGACGGTTGATGGTGCGCTGTTGTGGGAGCCGCTTCAGCGGCGATCGGGCTTCACCGAGAAAGCCACATCGCTGCTGAAGCAGCTCCCACAAATACCCAGATCTGCATTTCCTGCTCAAAGCCAGACTGCATCCCAGTAGGGATAATCACCAACTCGCTTGACCAAACCCGCACGCAGCGGGTTGGCGATGATGTAGCGTGCGACGTGCAGCTGATTCTCTTCCTTACGCAGCGCGTGGTCATGGAAGCCGTGCGCCCAGAGCCTCGCCGTGCTGCCGCAGCCTCGGCGCCAATCGCGCGAGGCAACGGCTTTTGCGCGGGCAACAGCGCGTGATAAGGGTTCATCGCCGAGTTCGATCAATCCATGCCAGTGATCTGGCATCAGGACCCAACACAGGAGTTGCGCCTGCGGCCAGGTCGCGGGCGAAGCGAGTGCGCGCGCCACGCAGGAAGCGTCAAACCAAGTGTGGAAGACAGGCTTCCGCTGATCAGTGGTGAACGTCACCAGATAGATGCTACCTGGCGTTGACCAGCGTCCCAAGCGCAGTGCATGCGAGTGCGGCTTGCCCATGGCAGCAGGATGTCGTGTGGCTGAGTGACTCACCAGCGGACGCGAGCGCGAACTGCTGTCAGAAAGCGCTGATTCTTCTTGTGGGAGCTGCTTTAGCAGCGATGAGGCTCTACAGAGGAAGCCTCATCGCTACTAAAGCAGCTCTCACAACGGCGGTCTATGATCGGATGACCCGTTCGCAGGAGTTTCGCCCCCATGCGCCGTCCGCTCATCGCGTTGTCGCTTCTTGTGTCCCTCGTGTGCGTTCTGCCTGCCTACGCCGCCGACAACACCCGCCTCTGGGACGTCTACGCGCAGCAGCTCAAGGGCGTGAAGTACGTGTCGCTCTCGCACGTGATCGCGCCGAACATCCCGGTCTGGCATGGCTTTGGTCCATCGAAATTCGAGCCGGCGATCGATCCGGCCGATGGCCACGCCTACACCTACGCCAAGGATGGGTTCGAGGCCACGCGCTACACGCTGGCGACCGACCAGCTGGGCACGCAGCTCGATCCGCCAGCACATTGGGCGCCGGAATATCCGTCCATCGATGAGTTGCCGGCCAGCTACACGCTGCGCCCGCTGGTGGTGATTTCCATCGTCGAGCAAGTGAAGAAGACGCCGGGCTATTCGCTGAGCGTGGCCGATATCGAAGCCTGGGAAAAACAGCACGGCCGCATCCCGGAAGGATCGGTGGTGTTCGTGCGCTCGGACTGGTCCAAGCGTTGGCCCGATCCGGCGTTGGCCGCGCTGGAGCACTTTCCGGGCGTGTCGCTACCGGCGCTGAAATTCCTGCATGAGCAGCGCCACATCCTGCTGCACGGCCACGAGCCGTTGGACACGGACGACAGTCCCAATCTGGAAGGCGAGGCCTGGTTGATGCATCACGGCTATGCGCAGGCTGAGGGCGTGGCCAACCTGGATCAGGTGCCGGAAGTGGGCGCGCTGGTGTCGATCGGATTTCCGCGTTTCCGGGGCGGCACCGGCGGCTATGCCAGCTTCACCGCGATCTGCCCGCCGGACTGGCCGCATGGCGTGGTCGCCGATCCGCGCCGCGATGCGCCGTTGCCGCGCTCGGACAAGCCGCTGAAGTGGGACGCGACCAAAGGCGTGCGCGTCCGCTGACGTCGCGCGCGATGCGTTCCGCCGCCACGGAACGCCGGCGCTTCACCACATCAGGTCGTCCGGCACCTTGAACTGGTCCTGGTCGTAGAAGTCGTCGCCTTCGCTGGGCAAAGACGCAGCGGCATCTTTGTCGCGGCCGTGGTCGAGCAGCACGAAGGACGCATCGCGCTCGTAGATCTTTTCCGCGACGCTGCGCGGGATCAGCTCGACGCCGTCGCCGTGGCGCACGATCAGCAGCGCGCCGCTGGCCAACTGGGCACGCAGCGCAGCGTTGACCAGCACCGTGCGGATCACCGCGCCGTCGTTGAAGCGGTATTCGAGTTCGCCGCCGCGCTTGACCTTGTGGGTGTCCACGATCTGGCGCACCTGCGCCTGCAGCTCCTGGCGCTTGGCCTGGGCGTTGCGCTCGGCGGCCAGGGCGCGGTCGCGCTCGGCGCGTTCGGCCTGCAGCCTGGCGGCGTCGACTTTTTCTTCCACGACCGGCGGCTTGGCGCCGCCCTTGGCCAGGCGTGCCTTGACCTGGTCGCGGGCGATCTGATCGGCCTTGCCCTTCTTGACCAGGCCGGCCTTGAGCAGCTGTTCCTGCAGGGGATTACGCATGACGAAACACGACGACGTGACGGGCGCGCAGTGTAGCGCCGGGCGCGTCCGGGCTGCGCTTGCGCGCCGGTGGAAGCGTGCAGGATGATCCGGATTTCCCGACATGGAGTGGGCGAATGCAGGTCATCAAGGTCATGGACAGCGGGCGTGCCGATCCGCACCGGCGCACGATGCTGTGGTGTTTTGGCCTGATCGCGGCCTTCAGTGTGATCGACTGCCTCTACGGCTGGTCGACGTACAAGGTGTTGAAGGCGATCGGCTTCCTGCTGATCCTCTACAGCGTGTATCGCAACGGTGCGCAGGGGCCGTTCCTGGCGCGTGCGCTGGGGCAGACGTTCTCGCGGGGCGCGTTTGGCCTGGGGCTGGCGGGATTCCTCCTTGCCGCGGGCGCCTTCGTCGTCCACGTGTTGACCTGATCCGCTGAAGCGGCAGGCGCGGCTTGCCGGCCGCGCCGCGGCGGCGCACGCTGCGGCTTCGCCGATGGGAGTCGTCGTCCATGAGCACATCTGAGCCGCGCATCGATGCCTATATCGAACAGGCCGCGCCGTTTGCCCAGCCGATCCTGCGCGAGATCCGCCAGCGGCTGCATGCCAGCTGCGGCGAGCTGGAAGAGGCGATCAAGTGGGGCATGCCCGCGTTCCTGTATCGCGGGAAGATCCTGTGCGTGACCGCGGCGTTCAAGGCGCATGCGACGCTGGCGTTCTGGCGCCGCGATGAAGGTGTGGCCAAGCCAGAGAAGGTCGGCGAGGCGATGGGCGAGTTCGGCAAGCTGACCCAGGTCAAGGACCTGCCGGGCAAGCGCGAATTTGCGGCGAAGGTGAAAGAGGCGATGGCCCGGATCGAAGCCGGCGCGCCGCAACGCGTGGTCAAGCCGCGTGCGCCCGTGACAATGGTGCCGGCGTTCGCCCAGGCGCTGGCCGGGCATGCGCAGGCGAAAAAACACTACGACGGCTTCAGCGCCGGCTACCAGCGCGATTACCTGGAATGGATCGGTGACGCGAAGACCGAGGCCACACGCGACAAGCGCATCGCGCAGGCGCTGGAATGGCTTGCTGAAGGCAAGCATCGCAACTGGAAATACGAAAAGTAGCCCTCGCGCTCAAGAAAAACGGGGCGCCGCGTGCGCAGCGCCCCGCCTGACACGCGCCTTAGCGGCTGGCGGCGATCACGCTGCTGATGATGCCGGTGGTGACGGCGATCAGGACGTAGTCGTTATCGACCTTGCGCCATTCGTGGCCCTTCGGCGGCGCCTTCAGGCCGTGCTTGCGGTAGTCCGGCACGCGGTCGCCGCGTGCGCCGGAGGCCAGGCGGTCGCCCTTCTTGTGCGGATTGCCGTGCGGCTGCGCGTGTGAGTTGGGTGCGTTGTGCGCATCGCCGTGGTCGTCGTGGTGCTGCTGGGCCAGGGCGGCGCCGGAAAAGCACAGGGTGGCGGAGACGATCAGGGTGGAAAGCAGTTTCATGTCGGTGTCCTTGTGTGGAAGCCGGACGGCGGTCATCCGTCCGTGTCTCCACGCTAGGGCGCGGCATGTGAACAGCGCAGCCTGCTGGCGTGGCATCGCGCGGCTGCGATGCAGCTTTGCCAGCGGGCAGTGAGCACGCGGTGTCGCGCGTGCGGTGTTCTTGTCGGCGATGGCGGTGCGTGTCGCCGCGTGTCAGCGTGCCGGGCATGTCCACGCGGCGTGTAACGGACTCAGGGCATCTGCACGCAGTGCATGTTGGCCGAGGCGATTTCCGAGGCATCGGCGGCCGTGAAGTGCGTGGTGGTCCAGCCCTGGTGCGTGCCGGCGACGGCTTCGTTGCGATACAGGCCGCTCAGGTGGCAGACGCCGTCCACTTCCTGCGAGTTGCCGCGCACGCTGATCTCCAGGCCGCCGGGTTCGCCGTTGGTGTTGGCCAGGGTGAAGGTGTTGAGATCGGTGTCGTTGCACTTGGGCTCGTGGTGCGATTCCAGCTCCAGCACCACGACCTGGCCTTCCTGCTGCGGCGGGGCGCTGTTGACGTTGTCGTCGGCATCGATGGTCGGTTTCCACACCGGGATCGGCGTGCGGTTGTCGCCGGCCTTGCAGGCGGGAATGCCGGGCACCAGATCGCCGGCTTCGGCCATGGCCGACTGGCCGGGCGGCGGCGCGGAGGCCTGTGCGCCTTCGCCGGTGGTGGGGCTCGGCGCGGCGGCACCCGGCGCGCCCGGCGGCGGCGGGGTTGCGGCCACGGGCTCGGGGGTGGCCGACGGCGTGGTCGGCTGGCAGGCGGCGCAGGCCAGCCCCAGGGCGGCGACGGCAAACAGATGCTTCATGAAGACTCCGGGGGAAGGGTGCGAGGCCCTGTGCAAGCGGGCATGGATACCCGGCGCTGCATTAAAAAGATGTTGCCGCCCGGCGACAGTCGTGTGTCGCCGTCATCGTGCGCGCGCAAGTGCGCGGGCCGCGCGCGGGATCAGCCCGCCAGATAGCGGCGCAGCACCAGGCGCAGTTCGTCCACTGCGCCGGCCTTGTCCGGCTGGGCGGCCAGGGTTGCGGCGGACTTGATGACGCTGATCACCGCGATGGCGGCATCGCCCGCGCGCGCCTCCGGCACCACGCCCGCATTGACCAGGATTCGGGTCACGCCGGTGCGCATGGTGTCGCGCAGCTGCAGGCGCTGGTGGCCGGTATCGCGCAGGTCCACCAGCACCAGCGCGGCGGCGCGTTCGGTGCGCAGGTCCAGCACCAGGGCGAGCAGGGCGTCGGCCAGCTCGGCCGGTGACAGCGCGTCGGCGCGGGCGACCAGGGCCTCCAGCGCCGCGCCTAGATGCTCGGCATAGCGCTGCAGCAGTACGTCGGCCAGCGCGTCGCGGGTGGGGAAGAACCGGTACAGCGAGCCGATCGCCGTGCCCGAGCGCGCGGCGATCTCGGTCATGGTCACGGCGTGGCCCTGTTCGACGAACAGCTGCGCGGCCGTGTCCAAGATCGCGGCGACGCGTTCGCGTCCACGCTGGCGCTTGGGCGCGACGGCTTCATTTGACTTTTGCGAGGGCATCCTCACAATTCTCTATGCGAATCGATCCTCGCATATTAGCCGCCTCGCCTGCCCAAGGAATCCCCGCCATGCCGACCCTGTCCCCCGCCACCACCGCCCTGGTCCTGATCGACCTGCAGCACGGCATCACTGCCATGCCGCTGCAGCCCATCGCCGGCGTCGAACTCGTTGAGCGGGCCAAGGCCGTCGCGGCCAGGTTCCGCGCGGCCGGCGCGCCGGTGGTGCTGGTCAACGTGGACTTCGGCCCGGACTTCATCGATGCGCCAAAGCAGCCGGTCGACGCCGCCAGCCAGCGCGGCCCGCTGCCGGCCGACTGGGCGCAGCTGGTCGATGGCCTGGAACAGCCCGGCGACCTGCGCGTGACCAAGCGCCAGTGGGGCGCCTTCACCGGCACCGGGCTGGAACAGCAGCTGCGCCGCCGCGGCATCGACACGATCGTGCTGGGCGGCATCGCCACCAACTTCGGCGTGGAATCCACCGCGCGCCACGCCTGGGAGCTCGGCTTTGCGGTGGTGATCGCGCCGGACCTGTGCGCCAGCGTTTCGACCGAACTGCACGAGATGACGCTCAAGCACGTGCTGCTGCGCGTGGCCCGCATCGCCGACAGCGGCACGCTGCTGCTGCAGGCCTGACGTGATGGGCGAGGCGCCAGCGGAAACCGGCTTCCTGCGCGCGTTGGCCCGGCGCCCGGCGTGGCTGCGCTGGGGCGTGCTGGCCATGGCCTCGCTGGCGCTGGTCGGCGTGTTCGAAGCGCTGCACCTATCGGCCGCGCTGCTGCTGGGGCCGATGGTCGCGGCGATCGTGCTGGCCGTCGGTGGCGCGCCGGTGAAGGTGGCGCCGTGGCCGTTCGCGCTGGCCCAGGGCGTGGTCGGCGCGATGATCGCGCGCGGCATGCCGGCCAGCGTCCTGGCCGAAGTCGGCCGCAACGCGCCGCTGTTCGTCGGCTGCGTGCTGGCGGTGATCGTGATCGCGGTGCTGCTGGGCTTGCTGCTGCAGCGCTGGCGGATCCTGCCGGGCACGACCGCGCTATGGGGCACGTTCCCGGGCGCGGCCTCTGCGATGGCGCTGATGTCCAGCGCGTTCGGCGGCGACATGCGGCTGGTGGCCTTCATGCAATACCTGCGCGTGGTGCTGGTGGCGGTGGCCGCTTCGGTGATGGCGCGGCTGTGGCACGTGCAGGGCGGCAGCGCGGCGGTGCAGTGGCTGGCGCTGGGCGCGCCGCGCGACCTGCTGCTGACCGCCGTGCTGATCGTTGCGTGCACGGTGGCCGCGGTTCGGATGAAGATTCCCGCCGGCCCGTTGCTGCTGCCGCTGGTGCTGGGCGTGGTCGCCCAGAACGCCGGCCTGCTGCAGATCAACTTGCCGCCGTTGCTGCTGGCGGCCTGCTACGCGCTGCTGGGCTGGAGCATCGGCCTGCGTTTCACGCCCGCGATCCTGCGCAGCGCGTTCAAGGCCTTGCCGCGCGTGCTCGGCGCGATCGTGGCCTTGATCGCGCTGTGCGGCGGCATCGCCTACGCGCTGGTGCGGTTTGCCGGCGTCGATCCGCTGACCGCGTATCTGGCGACGAGCCCCGGCGGTGCCGATTCGGTGGCGATCATCGCGGCGTCGTCCGCGCAGGTGGACGTGGCCTTCGTCATGGCGATGCAGACCGCGCGCCTGCTGGTGGTGCTGGCGCTGGGCCCGGTGATCGCGCGCTGGCTCGGGCGGCGCGTGCAGCGCGCGGGATGACGTCGCGCACACGTTGATCGGCGCGCGTTCCTCCTGACGGGACATCGCGCGGTGCGGGGTTGTCCCTCGACACATCGCGCGCCCGTTTGAAGCGCACGATGGCGCTTTCCTTCACTGGAGGTGATCGATGTCCACCACGTTTGCACTGGTCGGCCCGGGTGCGATGGGCGCCGGTTTGTCTGCGAGGCTGGTTGCGCGCGGCGCGCAGGTGTTGACCACGCTCGAGGGGCGCAGCGACGCCAGCCGTGCCCGTGCGCAGGCCGCCGGCATGACCGATGTCGCACCGGCTGCGCTGATGCAGGCACCGGTGTTCCTGTCGGTGGTGCCACCGGCCGAAGCGCTGGCGATGGCGCGCCAGTTCGCCAGCTGGTGCGTCGGTGTCGACCAGCCGCCGCGCTATGTGGATCTCAATGCCGTCAATCCCGACACCGTGCACGAGGTGCAGGCGGTGATCGAAGCGGCCGGCGCGACGTTCGTGGATGGCTGCATCGTCGGCTTCCCGCCCAAGGGTGATGAGATCGGCCCGACGCTCTATGTCTCGCGCGATGCGGCCGACCTGGCCGAGGCGCTCAACGCGCACGGCGTGGTGACGCAGCTACTGGACGGCGGCGTCGGCGCGGCCAGTGCGCTGAAGATGGCCTACGCCGGCCTGAGCAAGGGCGTGGCCGCGCTCGGCGTGGCGATGGTGCTGGCGGCCGAACGCCACGGCGCCGGCGAGGCGTTGCGGGCAGCGCTGGCCGAGACGCGTCCGGGCCTGCTTGCCCTGCTGGATCGCGGCCTGCCGGACCTGCTGCCCAAGGCCTGGCGCTGGGCGCCGGAGATGGAGCAGATCGCCGATTTCATCGGCCACCACCGGCCCGAGGCGGCGATCTATACCGCGATGGCCAGCCAGTACCGCGCGGTCGCGCAGGATCTTGCCGGGAGTGGCGAGGAAGCGGCCGTATTGCGTGCGTTCCCCCAGCTGGGCGACGACTGAGTCATCGCCCGCGGGCCGCGCTCAGAGCAGCGCCCATACCAGCTGCAGGATCGCCCACAGCGAGCAGGCCCAGATCGCCGTGCGCAGATAGGGAATGCCCACGATGTACACCGGCAAATACGCCAGGCGCGCCCAGAAGTAGAGCTGCGCGGCGAAGGCCGTATGCGGCGTGGCCCGTTCCAGCACCACCACGGCCAGCGCCGCGGCGGCAAAGAATGGAAAGGTCTCCAGGAAGTTCGCACTCGCCCGCTGCGCGCGGGCCGGTGGTCCGGTCAGGGGCTCGACCGGCGCATCGCGGTTGCCGGCATTCCACGCGAGGCCGCGCTTGGCGGTGACCAGCGCGCCGGCGACCAGCACATACGCCAGGCCGAGCAGGATGGACCAGGCGAGCATCTTCAGTTCGATGGACATGCGGGCGACCCGAGGCAAGGGAATCGCATCATGGTCCGCGCGGAGTCGCACGGGCGTGCAGGTGCGCTCAGGCGGCGACTGGCTCGGTCAGTTCCAGCAGGGCGCAGACGTGGTCGGCGATGGCCAATGACGAGGTCAGGCCGGGCGACTCGATGCCGAACAGGTTCACCAGCCCGGCGATGCCGTGTTCGGCCGGTCCGTCGATGCGGAAATCGGCGTTGGGTTCGCCGGGGCCGCTGATTTTGGGACGGATGCCGGTATAGGCCGGCTGCAGCGCATGGTCGGGTAGGGCGGGCCAGTAGCGACGGATCGCCGCGTAGAAACGCTCACCGCGGGTCGGGTCCAGCGCGTAGTCCAGGCCGTCGACCCATTCCACGTCCGGACCGAAGCGCGCGCGCCCGGCCAGGTCCAGGGTGAGATGCGTACCCAGGCCGCCGGGCTCGGGCAGCGGATAGACCAGGTGCGAGAACGGCGTGCGTCCGGCCAGGCTGAAGTAGCTGCCCTTGGCGTACCAATGGCGCGGCACGGCGCGGGCCGGCAGGCCCTGCATCTGCGCGGCCAACAGCGGCGCGCCGTGCCCGGCGCTGTTGACCAGCGTCTGCGCGTGCAGGCGCATGGGCGCATCGCCGCCGACCTCGATGACGAAGCCCTCCTCCTCGCAGCGCAGCGCGGTGACCGGCGCGCGCAGCGCGAGCAGCGCGCCGTGGTGTTCCGCATCGCCCTGCAGCGCCAGCATCAGGCCGTGGCTGTCGATGATGCCGGTGCTGGGCGAGAGCAGCGCGGCGACCGCGTGCAGGTCGGGCTCCAGCGCGTGCACCTGCGAGGCGTCGAGATAGCGCAGGTCGTTGACGCCGTTGGCCAGCGCATGCGCGCGGATCTGCGCCAGGCCATCGCGCTGGTCATTGTCGGTGGCCACGATCAGCTTGCCGCAGCGGCGATGCTCGACACCGAAACGTTCGCAGAAGGCATACAGCTGCTGCTTGCCCTGCACGCACAGGCGCGCCTTGAGCGAGCCGCGCGGATAGTAGATGCCGGCGTGGATCACCTCGCTGTTGCGCGCGCTGGTGCCGGTGCCGATGGCGCTTTCCGCCTCCAGGATCAGCACCTCGCGGCCGGCCATCGCCAGCGCACGGGCGATCGCCAGGCCCACCACGCCAGCACCGATCACCACACAGTCCACACGCTCCATGCTCGTCCTCGCTGCCGGTTGCGGCACTGACCTGGTCGACACCGTCGCACATCGACGCGGTGTTCGATGTTGAGTACGCAAATTCTGTGTCGCGCGGGACGTGAACGTCGTGCCTCGCGCCACAGGGCGCAAGACCTGTTGAAGGCGTGGTTCGCGTTCAATCCAAGACCCCCGCCACGCAGGACCGCCGCATGCCCCATGCCCTCGACACGCTGCTGACCTGGATGGGCGACAGCCGGCTGGTGCTGCCGGTAATGGCTGCGCTGGGCCTGCTGTGGTGGCGCCGCCATCCGCGCGTGGCCTACGAATGGGCGGCAGTGCTGGGCCTACTGGCGGCGACGGTGGTGGCCTCCAAGATTGCCTACAAGGCCTTCGGCGTGGACTGGCGCACGATTGGATTCTTCACTGTCAGCGGGCATAGCGCATTGGCCGCGGCGCTGTATCCGCTGCTCTGCTATGCCCTGGTGGCTGGCGCCGGTGCATCGCCGCGAGTGCGGCATGCCGCGGTGGTGCTGGGCGGCGCGCTGGCGCTGGCGATCGCCGTTTCGCGCGTGCTGACGTATCGGCACACGCCGGTGGAAATCGTCACCGGCCTGGCGGTCGGACTGGTGGTGGCGTGGCTGATGCTGCGGCGCTGGCACGGCGCGCTGGCGATCCCGGTGCGCGCCACGCCGGTGGTGATCGGCGCGGCGATGGCCGCGGGACTGGCCGTGTGGCTGCTGCCCAACGTGCCGGCCGAGCGCGTGCTGTCGCACATCGCCTGGCGCATCCGCAGCTGACCGGCGCTCACTGCATCGAATGCAGGCCGATCAGGTTGCCTTCGCTGTCCTTGACCAGGGCGATGAAGCCGTATGGCCCGATCGCGAACTTCTCCTTGAACACGCTCCCGCCAGCCGCGGCCACGCGCGCGGCAGGCACCGCGCAATCGGCGCAGACGAAGTACACCACCGTGCTGTTGCCGCCCGAGGGCATGCCCTCAAAACGCACCAGCGCGCCGGGTGCGCCGGCGGTTTCGGGCAGCATCGGGAAGGCCCACATCTCCACGCCGGTGCCCGGCAACTGTTCCAGGCGGATCTCCAGCACGGCCTCGTAGAAGGCGCGCGCCCGGGCCATGTCCTGCACGTAGATCTCGAACCAGCCCACCGGGTTGTGTGGCATCGCACGGCTCCCAAGCACAGGTCGAAATCGGCCCGCGCGCAGCCTAGCACCGGCGTCGGGCGGCCTAGCAGGGCGGGCGCGTGGCACGATGCGGCTTCCACCGCCAGCTTCGCTCCCATGATCCAACGCCTGTGTTGCCTGACGCTGTTGCTGCTCCTGGCCGGCTGCGCCACCCAACCCGCCGTGCAGGCCCAGCGCACGCCAACCGAGGTGCGTGCCGAGATCGTGCGCAAGCTGCCGGCCAAGCTGGACGATCGCCAGGGCTGGGCCGCCGATGTTTACGTGGCACTGACCGCGCAGGATATCGAGCCCAGCACCGCCAACCTGTGCGCGGTGCTGGCCGTGGCCGAGCAGGAAAGCACCTACAACGCCGATCCGCCCGTGCCCGGCCTGCCCAGGATCGCGCGTGCCGAGATCGACCGTCGCGCCGATGCGCTGCACTTGCCCAACCTGCTGGTCGACGCCGCGCTGCGGATCGATTCGCCCGATGGCCGCAGCTACGCGCAGCGGCTGGAAGGCGTGCGCACCGAGCGCGACATGAGCGAGCTGTACGAGGACTTCATCGGCATGGTGCCACTGGGCGGCAAGCTGTTCGGCGGGCTCAACCCGGTGCACACCGGCGGGCCGATGCAGGTCAGCATCGACTTCGCCCAGGCGCACGCACGCGGCTATCCGTATGCGCTGGATGCAGGCGTGCGGCATGAAGTGTTCACCCGTCGCGGCGGGCTGTATTTCGGCACGACGCATTTACTGGGCTATCCGGCGCATTACGACGCGATGCTGTATCGCTTCGCCGATTTCAACGCCGGCTGGTACGCCAGCCGCAATGCGGCTTTCCAGAACGCGGTCAGCAAGGCCTCGGGCATCAAGCTGGCGCTGGATGGCGACCTGCTGCTGCCCGGCGCCAGCCTCGACAATCCCGGCAGCACCGAACGCGCGGTGCGCGCGCTGGGCACGCGCCTGGGCCTGGACGATGCGCAGATCCGTCGTGCCCTGCAGCGCGGCGACCGGCTGGAGTTCGAGGAGACCGCGCTATACACGCAGGTCTTCGCGCTGGCCGATGCGGCCGCCGGCAAACCGCTGCCACGTGCGGTGTTGCCAGGCATCGTGCTCGAAAGTCCCAAGATCACCCGGCAACTGACCACCGCGTGGTTCGCCGATCGGGTCAACACGCGCTGGCAACGCTGCATGCAGCACTGAAGTCGACAGGGCCGTCGCAACGCTGGAACCGGCCTTTCCGTTGCATCGGCTCGGCGTGAGCGTGGCCCAGCGTTTACCATGAGGTTCCGGTGTGCGGCGCCGCGAACCCCCTTGATGACTGTCTTGAAACCGATGGCCAGCCAATACGCGACACCGCAACAGCTCGACGCCATGTTGGGCGCGCTGGAACACGACCTGCCCGAGCTGGTCGCCGCGCATCCTTCGCCCGGCGATTTCTGGGATGCCTTCATGCGACGCGTCGATCCGATCGAAGACAGCGCCGCCGACGACAACGACAGCCTGCTGCCACGCATCAACGCGATGCTGGCGCCCTACGGCATGCGCATCGCCGCGGTCGAATGACCGCTTCGCCCGAGGCTGGCATGGCGCCGCGCGACCTGCTGCTGGCGCTAGTGGTGATCGTGGTGTGGGGCCTGAACTTCGTGGTGATCCGGGTCGGCCTGGATGGCTTGCCGCCGATGCTGCTGGGCGCGCTGCGGTTCGTGCTGGCAGCGTTCCCGGCGGTGCTGTTCGTGCGTCGGCCTGCCGTGCCCTGGCGCTGGCTGCTGGCCTATGGCGCGACGATCTCGCTGGGCCAGTTCGTGTTTCTGTTCCAGGCCATGGCCCACGGCATGCCGCCGGGACTGGCGTCGCTGGTGCTGCAGTCGCAGGCGATCTTCACCCTGGTGTTCGCCGCGGCTTTCCTGCGCGAACGGATGCGCCCTGCCAGCGTGGTCGGGCTGTTGATCGCCGCCTTGGGCCTGCTGTTGATCGGCCTGGAGAACGGCCACGCCACGCCGCTGCTGGCGGTGCTGCTGACCCTGTGCGGCGGCGCAATGTGGGGCGCGGGCAACATCATCACGCGGCGCTTCGGCCAGGTGGACCAGCTGAGCCTGGTGGTGTGGGGCGCGCTGGTGCCGCCGCTGCCGTTCCTGGCGCTGTCGCTGTGGTGGGAAGGCCCGGCGCAGATCGCAAGCGCGCTACGCCACATCAATGCCCACTCGGTGTGGGCGCTGGTGTATCTGGCCTTTGGCGCGACGCTGCTGGGCTATGGCCTGTGGAGCCGACTGCTGTCGCGTTACCCGGCCGGCAAGGTCGCGCCGTTCTCACTGCTGGTGCCGGTGGTGGGGTTGAGTTCGTCGGCGTGGCTACTGGGCGAACGCCTGGGCATGCTGCAGTGGGTCGGCGGTGCGGTGGTGATGCTGGGGCTGCTGGTCAACGTGTTCGGCGCGCGCTTCATCGCGGCGTGGGCGCCGCGCAGCGCCTGAGCGAAGACGACGCGTTACGCGGTGGGCGTGTAGCGTGCGTCGCCTGTCCTGCTGGAGCCGAACCATGAGCGCGTTGTCCGAGTTCCCCATCACCAGCCGCTGGCCCGCGCGCGATCCCGATCGCATCCAGCTGTATTCGCTCAACACGCCCAACGGGGTGAAGGCCTCGATCATGCTGGAGGAAACCGGGCTGCCCTACGAGGCGCACCTGGTGGACATCGGCAACAACGAAAGCCACCTGCCCGAATTCCTCTCGCTCAATCCCAACGGCAAGATCCCGGCGATCATCGACCCGATCGGGCCGGGCGGGCGGCCGATCGGCCTGTTCGAATCCGGCGCGATCCTGGTCTACCTGGCCGACAAGACCAGCCGCTTCATCCCCGACGATCCGCAGCTGCGCTGGCAGACGCTGCAGTGGGTGTTCTTCCAGGCCGCGGGCATCGGGCCGATGTTCGGGCAGGTGGGGTTCTTCAATAAATTTGCCGGCAAGGACTACGAGGACAAGCGCCCGCTCAAGCGCTACGTGGACGAATCGCGGCGCCTGCTCGGCGTGCTGGACACCCAGCTGCAGGGCCGCGACTGGATCGTCGGCACCGACTACACCATCGCCGACATCGCCCACCTGGGCTGGGTGCGCAACCTGATCACCTTCTACCAGGCGCGCGAGCTGGTCGGCTTCGACGACTTCAAGCACGTAAGTGCCTGGCTGGAGCGCGGCCTGCAGCGCCCGGCCGTGCAGCGCGGGCTGGAGATCCCGAAGAAGGCTTGAGCGCGCGTCATGACCTCCTGCACTGTGCGCAACGCCGGGCCTGATCCAGCATCGCGGCCATCCATCACCCAGGGAATACCGTTATGAGCGAAGGACAGGGTTCCAGCGGCAACGTGATCGCCGCCATCTGCAGTTTCTTCATCCCCGGCCTGGGGCAGCTGTTCCAGGGACGGCTGATTTCGGCAGTGCTGTGGTTCGTGGTGGCCTGCATCGCCTTCGTCATCACCTGGCTGCTGACGCTGTCGCTGCTGCCGTTCGGCTGGTTCATCATCAGCGTGCTGTCGTGCATCAACGCGGCGGTGTATCGCCGCAGCTAGTTGGAAGCAAACCGCCAGGTGCCGCGGCCGCCATCCTTGGCCGCGTAGAGCGCGGTGTCGGCGGCCTTGTAGAGCGTGTCGCTGGTCAGGCCATCAGCCGGGAAGCACGCCACGCCGATGCTGGCCGAAGTCAGCATCTCCTGGCCCTGGTGGGTCATCGGCCGGGCCACGGCGGCGACGATGCGCGCGCATAGCGCATCGATCGCCGCGGTCGAGGCCGGCGCCGGGTCCAGCACCAGCGCGAACTCATCGCCGCCCAGTCGCACCAGCGCATCGCCATCGCGCAGGATGCCGGCGATGCGGTCGGCCACGGTCTTGAGCAGGGCGTCGCCGGCGTCGTGGCCCAGGGTGTCGTTGACCGACTTGAAGTGGTCCAGGTCGATCAGCAGCAATGCGAAAGCCGCCGGGGCGCCGCGCGCGGTCAGCGTGGCCATGCGCTCGTTGAATTCGCGTCGGTTGGGCAGGCCGGTCAACGAATCCACGTAGGCCAGGTGCTGCATGTGCTGGCGGCTGGCGCGCAGTTCCACGGTGCGCTGTTCGACCAGGCGCTCCAGGCGCGCGGTCTGCTGGCGCAGGCGCACCGTGCGCCACTGCAGGATCGCCAGCACCAGCAGGCCGGCCAGCAGCCACTGCGCGGCGCGGGCCAGCGTGGTCTGGTACCAGCGCGGCTGCACGTCCACCTGCAGCGCGATCTGGTGCGGGCTGAAGCGGCCGGTGTGGTTGGAGCCGCGCACGCGCAGCACGTAATGGCCGGGCGGCAGGTTGGTGTAGCTGGCGTGGCGGCTGCTGGCGGTGACCTGGGTCCACTTCTTGTCGAAGCCCTCCAGCTGGTAGGCGTAGCGGTTCTGCTGCGGCACCGACAGGTCCAGCGCGGCGAAGCTCACCGACAGGCTGTTGTCCTCGGCCGGTACGCTGACCGGCACGGTGCCGGCATCGGGCGAAACCCACTGCGGCTCGCTGCCCACGCGCAGGTCGGTGATCACCACCTGCGGCTGGTAGCTCCAGGGTTTGACCAGCGACGGCCTGATGATGGTGATGCCGCCCAGGCCGCCGAACAGCAGTTCGTCGCGGTTGGGCGTGAGCCCGGAATGGGTCCAGTAGGTGCTGATCGGCACGCCATCGGTAGTGCCGAAGGCCTGCGCCTGCATCTGCGTCGGATCGACGCGCGCCAGACCGTCGTCGGTGCTGACCCACAACGCGCCATCGTCGGCGCGCAGGATCATGTTGATGTTGTTGTTGGGCAGGCCGCGCTGGCCATCGATGATGGCGCGCGTGACCCATTGCTCACCCTGGCGGTCCAGCACGTGCAGGCCGTGGCCCAGCGTGCCCAGCCACAGGCGGTCCGGGCCGTCCTTCAGCAGCGAGGTGACCATGCCCATCGCGCTGTTGGACTGGGCCACCGACGTCATGTGGCCACTGCGCAGGTCCAGCCAGGCCAGGCCGTTGTTGGTGCCCACCCATAGCGAATCGGCATCGCGCTGGGCCAGCATCGCGATGCGCTGGTCGGCCAGGTCGGGGTTATGCGGATCGGGATGCGGATGCAGGCGATCGGGGTTGGGCAGCGCCTGCAGGCCATCGTTGCCGCCGACCCACACCACGCCATCGGCATCGCGGAACAACCGGTTGATCCGCGCGATCACACTGCGGCCCGGCACGGTCACGCGCTGCACGCCGCGGCCCTGCGCATCTGCGCGGTATAGCCCCTGGGTGGTGCCGATGAACATGCCGCCGTCCGGTGCGCGGGCGAAGGCGGTGACGAACTTGCCGGGGAGGGCGCGCTCGGGCGCGTCCGGGTCGGGCACGATGCGCTGGCTGGCGCCGGAATCGGGGTCGACGATCAGCACGCCGGCATCGCTGGTGCCGATCCAGATGCGGCTGCGGTCGTCCTGGGCCAGGGCCGAGGCATCGGACGCGCCCAGGCCGTGGTCGCTGCCGGCCACGCCGAACAGCGTCTGGAAGGCCGCGCCATTGGTGTCCATGCGGGCGACCGCGCGATCGGTGCCCACCCACAGCATCCCGCTGTGGTCGCGCAGCAGCGAGAACACCGAGCCTTCGCCCAGGCTGGTGGCCAGCATCGGGTTGTGTTCGATGTAGCGCAGGTGCGGGGCCTCGGCGCTGGCCTGCAGGATGCCGTGGGTATCGGTGCCCAGCCAGACCACGCCGGGGCGCACCTCGATCAGGGTCGGCACCACGTCCGGCGCGCGCCCGTCCGGCCCGTTGACCCGGGCGAAGCGGTCCTGCTGGCGCGAGGACACGAACGCGCCAGCGCCATCGGTGCCCACCCACAGCCGGCCGCTGCGGTCCTGCATCAGGGAGATCACCGTGGCCCGGCGTTCCTGGCGCATCGGCAGGCTCACCGGTTCGAAGCGGGCGGCGTCCGCAGGTCGGCGCAGCAGCCCGCCGCGCGTGGACAGCCACAGCCCGCCATCGCGGCCGACGAACACCGCCACCGCCGGCGAAGTCGTCGGAAATTCCAGCCGCGCCTTGCCGGTATCGGGATCGACATGGACCAGGCCTTCGTCGGTGGCAAGCCACAGGCCGGTGCCGCCATCGCCGACGATCCGGTTGATCGACGCCTGGCTGGGCGCCTTGCCGTCCAGCACCAGTGGCACCGGGACGAACTGGTCGCGCTGGCGGTCATAGCGTGCCAGCGCGCCGGCGGTCGCGCCGATCCACAGCTGGCCCTCGTGGTCCACCGCCAGCGCCTGCACATAGCTCTGCGGCAGTGAATTGATCTGGCCCGGCGCCAGCCTGTAGGTCCGCAGCTGGTAGCCATCCCAGCGCGAGAGGCCGTTGTAGGAGGTCATCCACAGGAAGCCCAGCCCGTCCTGGGCCATCGCCATCGCGCCGCTGTTGGCGGGGATGTCACTGCCGCCGGTGCTGTCCAGCGGGTGGAAGACCGGCTCGGTCAGCGCGGACCAGCGCAGGCTGTCCAGCGGCTGCGCCTGGCCCGGTGCGATCCAGCCGCACACCAGCAGCAGCCACGCCACGCACGGCGTCCGCCAGCGGGCGGCGCCGGTCCGGGCAGCGGCAGGCGTGGACGATGTCGGTGTCACAAGCGGCATGGAGGGGCACGATAGAGCGAAGCGGCGACGCGGTGTGCATCCGTGTTCACGGTCCCGCCCACGTCAACGGCCGCTGCGGGCCAAACTTGAACCCGCCGCGCTCTGAGGCCGCTCAGACCAGGTCGCGGTAGTCCTGCAGGATCACCATCACCAGCTGGCTGCGCGAGCGCACGTCCAGCTTGTTGAACAGCTGCTGGAAGGTCGCCTTGATCGCGCTTTCCGAGCTGCCCAGCTCGCGCGCGATCTGCTTGTTGGGCTGGCCGCGCAGCAGGCCCTTGAGCACCTCGCGCTCCTTGTCGGTGAAGCTGGCCCGGTCCTGCCGGGCACTGCTGGCCACCAGCGATTGCAGGTAGCGCTGCTCGATCAGCACCCGACCCATCGCCACCGCATCGATGCTGTCGATGAGCGCATCGGTGGAGACATCCTTGCGGCACAGGCCGGACACGCCCAGCCGGATCAGCTCCAGCGCGTCACGCTCGGAGACCCCGGCAGTGACCACCAGCGTGGCCACGCCTGCCGGCTGGGTCGCGCGCTGGCGCATGTAGTCCAGTGCAGTGGCGTCGCCCAGGTCGTAATCAAGGATCACCACGTCCGGCGCCAGCGTGGCGATCTGGGCCAGCGCCTCGGCCAGCACGCCGGACTGGCCAACGACGTCGAAGCGAGGATCGGCATCGAGCAGGCGGCGCAGGCCTTCGCGGAACAGGGTGTGGTCGTCCAGCAGGTACAGGCGCACCGGCCGGCGCGGGGCGTCATCCATCGAGGGTCTCCGTGACCGGCGCGCGCGCCAGCGGCAGGTGGAGTTCGAAGCAGCAGCCCGGCCCGTCCGGCACGTGGCGCAGCTGGCCGTGCTGGTTGTGCATCAGCGCCCGCGAGACATACAGGCCCAGACCGGTGCCGTCGCTGTCGCGGTGAAAGGGTTGGAACAGTCGCTCGGGCCGGGCCAGGCCGGGCCCGCTGTCGCGCACGCTCAGCACCGCGTGTTCGCTTTCGACGCGTGCGGTCAGCCAGAGCTGGCGTTGCGACGCCGGCTGCGTCGCCACCGCGCGCAGGGCATTGCGCGCAAGGTTCAACAGCACCTGCAGCAGCGCGTGGCGATCGCCGCGCACGCGCGGGAAATCACGTTCAATCTCCACCTGCACCTGACCATCGATGTCGTCCCAGTCCGGCTGGACGATCAGCGCCAGTTCGTTGCATAGCGCGTAGACGCTGGTTTCGCCGCCATCGCGCGCGGACGCCTTATGCAGGTTGAAGGACGCCAGTTCCATCAACGCCTGCACCAGGTCGCGCAGCGCAGCCAGGTCCGGGTCCTCGCGCAGCGCCGGATGGCGCGCCAGGTTGGCGCTGACCATGCCCGCGGCCGAACAGAGGTTGCGGATCTCGTGCGAGACCGCGCCGGCCAGCAGGCGGTTGTTCTGCAGCAAATCTTCGAAATGCGCCGACGCGCGCGCCCGCACGTCCTCGGTGGTATCGACCAGGATCGCGGCCAGGTGGCGGGTCTCGCTGTCCTGGTAGGCGGAGAACCAGGTGGTTGCCGGGAACGCGCTGCCATCGGCGCGCCGGCCCCAGGTCGAGGCCGAGGTACGCAGGCCCTCGACGCTGGCGCTCAGGTGCAGCGCATCGTCCAGCACCGGCAGGAAATCGCGGACTTGGCGTCCTTCCAGCGCCTGGCCGTCGGGCAGTTCCAGGATTTCGTGCGCGGCGCGGTTGCCGGCCACGATGCGGCCGTCGCCGGCCACGGTCAGGATCGCGGCCGGGCTGCTGTCGGCCAGCAGCCGCAGCTGGCGCTCCACGCGCCGGCGCAGGCGTTGTTCGGCGCGCAGCTGCACGTAATGGCGCAGGACCACGCGGCGTGTGCGGCTGACCTCGGCCACCAGCAGGCCGCAGCCGGCGTAGGCCACGCTGGCCATCGCGAAGCGCAGCGCCTGTTCGATCCAGGCCTCGTCCAGCACGAACATCCCGCGCAGTGCCGCGCACGCGATCGCGACCACTACGATCTGCCGCCGCCTGAGCACCGTGGCAGCCAGCGTGACCGGCAGCACATACAGCACGCCCAGCGACACCTCCGACGCCCACGCCGCCTCGATGCAGGCCAGCAGCACCAGCATCGCCAACGCGCTCCACAACGTGGGCGCGCGGTTCAATTTCACCAGCTGGCCGCGCCAGCGCAGCGGCAGCCTCAATCGGTCCATCGTGTGTTCCGCATGCGCAGGAGGATCCGACATCGCAGCAGGAGCGCCACCCATCGAAAGATAGTTGCTGCACTGCAACAGATGGGTGAACGCGCGTCGCCGGTTGGCGCTTCGATGGCAGACCAAGCGTCAGCGCCGGCGCTGTAATGCAGCCATTGCCGCAGACGAGGCCGCCATGATCATCGCCGACCGATTTCCCCTGCGCCGCATCTGGCCGCGCACCTACAAGCGCCTGCTGGTGCTGCTGGCCTTCGATTGCGCGGTGGCGGTGCTATACACCTTTGCCGGCTGGGACTGGCTCTCGCTAGAGGCCGTGCCGCTGGCGCAGTTGGGCTCGGCGCTGGCGATCTTCCTGGCGTTTCGCGCCAACGCCGCCTATGGGCGCTGGTGGGAAGCGCGCCAGCTGTGGGGCTCGCTGGTCAACACCTCGCGGGCGATCGCGCGCCAGGCGATGACCGCGCTGGATGTCGATCCGGCCGATCCGCGCCAGCTCGCGCTGCGCGACGACATCGTGGTGCATCAGGTCGCGTTCGTGCATGCGTTGCGCTGCCACCTGCGCAAGCAGAACCCGTTTCCCGAGCTCACCGGCCTGCTCGGCGAAGCGCGCGCCGATGGGCTGCGTGGCTACGCCAACGTGCCCAACGTGCTGACCCTGCAGATCGGCAGCCTGCTGCAGGATGCGCGTGCGCTGGGCATGATCGATTCGATGCGCTGGACCGCACTGGACACCAGCCTCACCACGCTAGCCAACATCCAGGGCGCGTGCGAGCGCATCAAGAACACGCCGCTGCCGCGCCAGTTCTCTTCGCTGCCGCGCGCGCTGGTCAACCTGTACTGCTGGCTGGTGCCGCTGGGCCTGGTCGGTGGCATGGGCCTGGCGATGCCGATCGCCTCGGTGATGATCAGCTTCACCCTGATCGCGGTCGATTCGGCCGCCAGCGGCATCGAGGATCCGTTCGAGAACACCGTCAACGACACGCCGATGACCGCGCTGTCGCGGGGCATCGAACTCACGCTGCGCGAGATGCTTGGCCAGCGCGTGCCACTGCGCAACGTACAGGCCATCGACGGCTTCATCTACTGAGTCCAACGACAGGAGCGCACCGCATGTACACCGCCCCCTCGCACCTGGTGTTCGCCACCAATTTTTCCGAAACCTGCCACGCGGCGATCCCGACGCTGGCGCAGCTGGTCGATCGCCTGCGCGCCAAGCTCACGCTGCTGCACGTGCATGCCAAGGGCCAGCGCGGCCACGCGCAGCAGGCGTTGGATTCGTTCTTCGCCGAAGCCTCCCACTATCCGGGCTGCGAGCGGGCGCTGTACGGCGGCCCGGCGGCGGCCGGCATTGCCGCGTATTGCCGCAGCCATCCCGAGGCGCTGCTGATCATGCCGCCGTCCGAACGGACCGGCCTGCCGCGGCCGCTGCATGTCTCGCTGCGCGCGCAGGTGCTGCAGCGCGTGTCCACGCCGATGCTGACCCTGCCGTACGCCGATGCGTTGCCGCGCGACGGCCAGATCGGCGGGCAGGTGGCGTGCTGGATCAGCGACCGGGCTTCGGCGCAGGACCTGGTGCGCGATGCGGCCAACTTGGCGCGGCGTCGCGGCGCCGACCTGCACCTGCTGCATGTGATGCCCGAAGCCAGCGAAGGCCTGCTGGTCGACAGCCTGTTCGATGATCGTCCGCTGGCCGAGCCGGCGGTCTCGCGTTGGCTGGCCGATCTGGCCGCCAGCGTGCAGGACCCGCAGCTGCGTATCCGCCTCCACCTGGGCACGGGCAATCCGCGTCGGCAGATCGCCGGGCTGCTCAAGCGCGCGCGGGCCGATGTGCTGGTGGTGCAGCACGATGCAGTGCTGCGTCGGCGCTTCGGCCGTCACACCTTCGACGCAGTGTTGTCCGAGAGCCCGTGCCTGCTGCTGTGCGTGCCGCGGCGGCACCAGGGCGTGGCGATGCCTGCGCGTCTGGCCGATCGACGCATGCGCGGTTTCGACTTCCTGCCGCCGCGCCTCAAACGCCTGACTGCCGGAACCCGCGTTTGAGCGCGCGTTAGCGCGCGGTCGATTCCAGCAGCTTCACCAGGCACCACAGCGTGTGGTTGACCGGCGTGGCGATGCCGCGCGCGGCGCCGAGGCAGACGATGGCGCCGTTGAGGTGATCGATCTCGCTGGGCTTGCCGCGGGCCAGGTCCTGCGCGGTGGAGGAACGCTGCCCGGCCATGGTGTCGGCGATGGCGCGCGCCTGGGTCCAGAGATCACCGGGCAGGGCGATGCCTTCGGCCGCGGCGACAGCGGCGCATTCGTCGAACGCATCGCGCATCGCCCGTTCCACGCCTGTCTGCTGCACCAACACGCCATAAGGCTGCTGGGCGATGGCCGACAGCGCGTTGTAGACGCAGTTGATGACCAGCTTGGACCACAGCGCAGCGAACACCGTGTCCGAGACCTGCGTGGGAATGCCGGCCGCCGCAAGCGCATCGGCCAGCGTCGCGCTGCCCGGCGATGGCCCGATCACCAGATCGCCGCGACCGTGGTGGCGCACGTGGCCAGGGCCGGCCATTTCCGTGGCGACATAGACCACGGTCGGGATCACGTCGCGGCCCAGCACCTGCGCCAGGCGGGCGGCGTTGTCCACGCCGTTCTGCAGGCTCAGCACTTGGGCGTGGGACGACAGGTGCGGCGCGATTTGCGCGCCTGCATCCTCGGTCGCGCCGGACTTGACGCAGAACAGCACCACGTCGGCGTCGCGCACCGCCGCCGGATCGACGCTAGCCGCCAGCGCGACCTGGCCATCGAACGCGGCCGACTCCAGCCACAGCCCGTGGGCCTGGACCGCGTCGACCAGCGGTTGCCGGCCGATCAAGGTGACGGCGTGACCAGCGCGTGCGAGCAGGGCGCCGTAGTAGCAGCCCACGGCACCGGCGCCCATGACGGCGATCTGCATGCGAAAGAATCCTGTCGCGATGGAGGGCCGGTGACTTTAGCCAATCGCCGCGTGCAACGTCAGCGCGCCCTGCGGCGCGCGTTTCAGCGGACCGGATGCGCGCGGCTGATGACGTCGCGTGCGTCGCGCTGGGACTGCCGGCGGATGCGGTCGGCCAAGCGCAGCGACAGCGCCACGATGGTCAGGGTGGGATTGGCATAGCCGCCACTGGGGAACACCGCCGAGCCGGTGACGAACAGGTTGTCCACGCCATGCACGCGGCCGTCGCGATCGACCACGCCGCTGCGCGGATCGTCATGCATGCGCGTGGTGCCCAGGAAGTGCGTGGTCGAGGTGGTCTTGACCTCGAACGGCCGGCGGATCTCGAAGGTGCCCACGCCACTGCGCGCCAGTTCGCGCGCGAAGATGTCCTGGGTCTTGTGGACCAGGGCGATGTCCTGGTCGTGCCAGCGCCACTGGATCTCGATGCGGCGATTGCCCAGGTCGTCGCGCTCTTCGCCCAGGCGCACGCGGTTGTCGTAGCGCGGCGGTTGTTCGGCCTGGTGCAGCACTTCGAAATGATCCAGGCGATGGCTGGGATTGCCGGTCTTCGACCAGCCACCCACGCCCAGGTGCGAGATCGGATTGCGCTTGCGGTCGTTGTACTGCTGGGCCACGCCATCGAGGCCGTAGAGCGTGGCCAGCAGGTCGCGCTTGCGCAGGCGGCCGCGCTTCTGCAGGGCATCGCGCACGCGCTGCGAGGCGCGGAAGCCGATCTCGCGCCGCCGCGACATGCTGCGACGGGGGAACAGGATCGTGCTCAGGTTGACGCAGGGTTCGCCGCGCAGCGTGGCATCGGTGAGCTGCAGGTGGCCCATGCCCGACGTGCCGTCCAGGCGACGCAGGTCGTACAGGGCCATGCAGTCGATCTGCTTGCGCGAGGCCGGCGTCAGCGTGCCGCCGAAGATCAGCGGGTGGTCCATGAAGTATCGCCCGACCAGGTCGTGCGTATTGCCGATGCCGTTGGCATGGCAATCGTTGGACGCCAGCAGCAGCTGCGGCGTGGCCAGTCCGCCCTGCGCCAGCACGATGGTGTCGGCTTCGAACACCGCCGCGTGCCCCGGCTGCGGCGCCACGTGCACAGCGGTGACGCGCACGCCGGCCTCGTCCATCTGCAGGCGCGTGGCGGTGGCGTTGTAGTAACAGTTCACGTCGCCGGACGCGCCGATCAGTTCACGGTTCTTGGTCAGCACCACGTCCTTGTCGGCGAACTGGAACATGCTGGTGCGCAGCCCGCTGCCCTGCAGTGGCAGGCGTGGCGCGTCCTGGCCTTCCCAGTAAGCGGGGCCGTAATCCCACTGCGGCAGCTCGAACCAGGTCTGGGCGCGCGCATAGAACGGGTTGAGCTCGTCCAGGGTCAGCGGCCAGCCGCTGTTGGGCATCCACACGCGCGCCTCGAAATCGGCCGCGCTCAGCGGCACCAGGCGCAGGTGATTGGCGCCCAGGCCGGCGTCGACCAGCCAGCGATTGGCGTTGCCGCCGAAGCGCCGCGTGGTCCACAGCCCGCGATGGCCTTCGAACACCGAGGTGCTGGCCGGCTGGCCACGGTCGGCGAGGTCTTCGTTCAAGCCGCCGCTTTCCAGCAGGATCACGCGCAGCCCGCAGTGGCGCAGTTCGGTCGCCAGGGCGATGCCGGCCGGTCCGGCGCCGACGATGCAGATGTCGGCGCGGATCACGGAATCGGGGGGCAGGGCTTTGGCATCGACGAACATGGCGAACAGATCCTTTGCGGGCACGGCGGGAGATGGCGTCGGGCCCAGAACGGGCATCGGCGTCACACTTGTTTTACAACGCGGGCCTGTTTGCTGACAGGTCAGACAGGTTTCCTGTTCAGGCTGGCGACGTTGACGCGTTTACGTCCTTCGCTTTCCGGCCGCCTGCAACGCGATCAGGCCAGCCGCTCGCTCCCTGCCGTCGGTCACAGTGACCGCCAGCACTGGGGCGCGCCTGTCCGTTGGCGTGATGCTGGCCACTCACCACCTCGGGAACGCGCCATGTCCGTCTCGTCCACGTCCGCCTCGAAATCCGCCCGGTCAGCCGGCTGGCGTAGCGAACTGCCGCGCCTGGCGCTGATGGTGTGCCTGCTGTTCGTGGCGCGCAGCTCGTTCGCCAACCATTACGTGGTGCCGTCCGGCTCGATGCAGCACACGTTGGAGATCGGCGACCGGGTCGTGGTCGACATGCGCGCCTACGGCCTGCGTCTGCCGGTCACCGATACGGTCCTATGGCCGACCGGCACGCCGCAGCGCGGCGATGTGGCGGTGTTCGATTCGCCGTTGGATGGCACGCGCCTGATCAAGCGCGTCGCCGCGGTCGGCGGCGACCGCGTGCAGCTGCACGACGGCCATCTGTGGATCAACGGGCGCGCGCTGGCCGACGACGATGCCGCGCTGGAGCGCTTCGACGCGCGCCAGGTGCGGCTGGATCTGGATGAAGGCGGCGGCCCGGATATCGACGCGCTGGTCGTGCCGGCTGGGCAGGTGCTGATGCTGGGCGATCATCGCGGCAACAGTGCCGATGGCCGTTATTTCGGGCTGGTGCCGGCGCGGGCGCTGTATGGACGTGCGGTAGCGGTGTACTGGCGGCGCGGCGACGGGCTCGGTTGGCGCCAGCTGTAAGGCCTCAGCGGCGGACGCTGAAACCCGGGCGTTCGTTGATGCGACCGTCGCGCTCGAGGGTGACGAAACGCTTGCCGTCGCGGTCGAAGATCACCGGCACCGGCTCGCCGAACATCGGCCGGCGGATGAAGCCCAGTTTCCACTGGAACTGCTCCATCGTGCGCAGGGTCTTGAGCTGGGCCTCGTTGAGCCCGGCACGCAGCGCGGTGGCCAGCGGGCCATCGGAGATCCGGCGTTCTCGGCGTTGGTCGGGCACGTCCTTTTCCTGCAGCAGCGCCGCGTGGCCGGCGTTAACGGACATTGAAGCTGAATGCGGCCGCGTGGGCAACTGCGCTCACCAGCCGTAGAGCTTCCAGTACACCGGGGAGATGTCGCCGCGGTTGGGCGCGCTGCTGTGGTCCAGCTTGCCGTCGCCGTTGTCGTCGTACAGGTAATAGGCCGGGCCGCGGGTCGGGGTGATCTTGACCATGCGCAGCGCACCTGCGACGCGGAACTCCTGGATCACATCGCCGTTGTCCTCGGTGCGTACGGCCACGTCGGGGTTGTCCAGGTCCATCTCGCTGACGGCGCGGGCTGCATCGCCATCGCCGCGGGTCGACGCGCAGCCGGCCATCAGCAGCACGCCAGCCAGCAGCAACGGGGTCAAACAGGACAGGGCTTTCATGGCGGCGCTCGCGGCGAAGGACGAAGCGCGGATTATCCGCCGCCGGCGCCCACAATGCGTGACGGCATCCGGCGAAAAGCCGCGGCGTAGAATTGGCCCATGACAAGACTCGTATTGATCGACGGCTCCAGCTACCTCTACCGCGCCTTCCATGCGCTGCCGCCGCTGACCAACGCCGAGGGCGAGCCGACCGGCGCGCTGTTCGGCGTGGTCAACATGCTGCGCGCCACGCTGAAGGAAAAGCCCGAGTACGTCGCCTTCGTGGTCGACGCGCCGGGCAAGACCTTCCGCGACGACCTCTATCCCGAGTACAAGGCCAATCGCGCCGCGATGCCCGATGACCTGCGCGCGCAGATCGAGCCGATGTGCCGGATCGTGCATGCGCTGGGCATCGACATCCTGCGCGTGGACGGCGTGGAGGCCGACGATGTGATCGGCACGCTGGCGCTGCAGGGCAACACCGACGGCCTGCAGGTGACGATCTCCACCGGTGACAAGGACTTCGCCCAGCTGGTGCGCCCGGGCGTGGAGCTGGTCAACACGATGAGCGGTAGCCGCATGGATTCGGATGCGGCGGTGATGGACAAGTTCGGCGTGCGCGCCGACCAGATCATCGACCTGCTCTCGCTGATGGGCGACACCGTGGACAACGTGCCCGGCGTGGAGAAGTGCGGCCCCAAGACCGCGGCCAAGTGGCTGGGCGAATACGGCACGCTGGACAACGTCATCGCCAACGCCGGCAACATCAAGGGCAAGATCGGCGACAACCTGCGCGCCGCACTGGAGCGCCTGCCGCTCAACCGCACGCTGGTCACGATCAAGACCGACGTGGCGCTGGAGGTGGCCGCGCAGGACCTGGCGCTGCGCGACCAGCACGTGGATGAACTGCGCGAACTGTATGCGCGCTATGGCTTCAACCAGGCGCTGAAGGACCTGGACGGCGGCAGTGTTTCTGCGCCGGTGTCGGAGAAGGAGCCCGGCAAGGCGCGTGGCACCGGCTTCAGCGCTGCGCCTGCGGCAACGGCGTCGTCGGATCTGGATCCGGCGCTGTCGGCCGCCGGCGACTACGAGACCGTGCTGACCACCGAACAGCTCGACGCCTGGATCGCCACGCTGAGAAGCGCCGGCCGCTTCGCCTTCGATACCGAGACCGACAGCCTGGACCCGATGCAGGCCAACCTGGTCGGCCTGAGCTTCGCTGCCGAGGCGGGCAAGGCAGCGTATGTGCCGTTCGGCCACGACTATCCGGGCGCGCCGGCGCAGCTGGATCGTGCGGCGGTGCTGGAGGCGCTGCGCCCGCTGCTGACTGATCCGGCGATTGAAAAGATCGGCCAGCACGGCAAGTACGACCTGCACGTGATGCGCCGCCATGGCGTGGACGTGGCCGGCTACACGCAGGACACGCTGCTGGAGAGCTTCGTGCTGAACTCCGGCAGCGCCCGCCACGATATGGACAGCCTGGCCAAGCGCTACCTGGGCTACGACACGGTCAAGTACGAGGACGTGTGCGGCAAGGGCGCCAAGCAGATCGCGTTCTCGCAAGTCGCGCTGGACGATGCGACCCGCTACGCCGCCGAGGACGCCGACATCACTTTGCGCCTGCATCAGGTGCTGGCGCCGAAGCTGGCCGCCGAGCCCGCGCTGGAAACGGTCTACCGCGACATCGAGATGCCGCTGGTGCCGGTGCTGGCGCGGATCGAGGCCAACGGCGTGCGCGTGGACGCCGACGAACTGCGCCGGCAGAGCGCCGACCTGTCCAAGCGCATGCTCGCCGCCCAGCAGAAGGCCACCGAGCTGGCCGGCCGCACCTTCAACCTGGATTCGCCCAAGCAGCTGCAGGCGCTGCTGTTCGACGAGCTGGGCCTGCCGGCCGTGGTCAAGACGCCCAAGGGTCAGCCTTCGACCAATGAGGAAGCGCTGGAGGCCATCGCCGACCAGCACGAGCTGCCGCGCGTGATCCTGGAATACCGCGGCCTGGCCAAGCTGCGCAGCACCTACACCGACAAGCTGCCGGACATGATCCATCCCGAGACCGGCCGCGTGCACACCAGCTACCACCAAGCGGGCGCGGCGACCGGGCGGCTGTCCTCCTCCGACCCGAACCTGCAGAACATCCCGATCCGCACCGACGACGGCCGCCGCATCCGCCGCGCCTTCGTCGCGCCTGCGGGCCGCAAGCTGGTGGCCTGCGACTACTCGCAGATCGAGCTGCGGATCATGGCGCACCTGTCTGGCGATCCGGGCCTGGTGGGCGCGTTCGAATCCGGCGCCGACGTGCACAAGGCCACCGCCGCTGAAGTCTTCGGCCGCAAGATCGACGAGGTCACCAGCAACGAGCGCCGCGCCGCCAAGGCGATCAATTTCGGCCTGATGTACGGCATGAGCGCCTTCGGCCTGGCCCGCCAGCTCTCGATCGGCCGCGGCGAGGCGCAGGACTACATCGCGTTGTACTTCAGCCGCTATCCGGGCGTGCGTGACTACATGGAGTCCACCCGCCAGCAGGCACGCGAGAAGGGCTACGTGGAGACCGTGTTCGGCCGCCGCCTGTATCTGGATTACATCAACGGCGGCACCCAGGGCCAGCGCGCCGGCGCCGAGCGTGCGGCGATCAACGCGCCGATGCAGGGCACCGCCGCGGACATCATCAAGCGCGCGATGGTCAGCGTGGACGGCTGGCTGGCCGATCATGCCGACCGGGCGCTGATGATCCTGCAGGTGCACGACGAACTGGTGTTCGAAGCCGATATCGACTTCGTCGACACGCTGACCGCCAAGGCGCGCGAACTGATGTCTGGCGCGGCGACGCTGGCCGTGCCGCTGGAAGTGGATTGCGGCGTCGGCGACAACTGGGATGAGGCCCACTGATAAGTGGGTCTCGGCTCATTGACGAATGAGCTTCAGCCCACTGATAAGTGGGTCTCGGCTCATTGACCGATGAGCTTCAGCGCACTTGCACGTGCGCCTTGGCGCACTGACGCGTGAGACCTCCAGCCCACTAACAGGTGGGCCTCGGCTTGCCACCGAATGCGCTTCGGTGTGACAACGCATTCACCCCACGCGACGTGCAGATGACGCGTCCGCAAGTCACGTTGCCTGTATGCCAAGCGCATACCACTTCGTATGTTTTTCGTTTAATCCGGACCATGTAACAAGCAGTTACATAGAGGCGCCGCAACTAACGAAAAAATAATTTCAGTACTGATCAGTTTATGATCTGAATAACCCCTAAATCCAACGGGTTTTTAACTGGATTCTTCACGATCCATCCATGTTGAGAGTGCTTTCATAGCCCTCGACAGATGCAAGGTCTGTCGCGGATCGCCCTCCCCATCCCCTGGGGGGCCGGTCTCCTGGTACGAAGGGCCCCTCCCCAGGTCCCCGTACCCTGGCCCCGCCGAGCTCCCCCTGCTCAGCGGGGCTTTTTTATGTCCCGACGTCGGCCGTGGTGTCTTGATCGAAGCGTGCGCATCGCGCGCTTGCGCGGCTTGATCGGCAAGCGCATCTACAGCGGAGCACGCGGCTCCACTGCGCGGTGTACGGATTCAGAAATCAGATCGAAAGCGCACAACGCCTCTGATACAAGCGGCGCTTCAGCGGCTACGGCACGATCAGTTCCGATAGCCAGTCACGCGGAACCAGATAGTCCGCCAGGCGCGCCTCAGCACTATCGGCCTCGGGCGTATAGCCATACTCCCAGCGCACGTTGGGCGGCAGGCTCATCAGGATCGATTCGGCGCGGCCGCCGCTCTGCAGGCCGAACAGCGTGCCGCGGTCGTAGACCAGGTTGAATTCGACGTAGCGGCCGCGGCGATACAGCTGGAAGTCGCGCTCGGCCGCGCTGTACGGCGTGTCCTTGCGCGCGGCCACGATCGGCAGGTACGCGTCGAGGAAGCCATCGCCTACCGCCTGCATGTAGCCGAAGTCGCGCTCGAAATCGCCGTGCAGGTCGTCGAAGAACAGCCCGCCGACGCCGCGTGTCTCGTTGCGGTGCTTGATGAAGAAATATTCGTCGCACCACTTCTTGTGGGCGTCGTAGCGCGCCTGTCCGCCGAACGGCGCGCACAGGTCGCGCGCGGTGCGGTGCCAGTGCAAAACGTCTTCGTCGACCGGATAGAACGGGGTCAGGTCGAAGCCGCCGCCGAACCACCAAGCCACCGTCTCCCCGTCGCGCTCGGCGCGGAAGTGGCGCACGTTGGCATGGGTGGTGGGCAGGTGCGGGTTGCGCGGATGGAACACCAGCGACACGCCGACCGCGCGCCACGAGGCGCCGGCCAGCTCCGGCCGCGCGGCGGTGGCCGAGGGCGGCAGCTTGTTGCCCGAGACATCGGAAAACCCGATGCCGGCCTGCTCGAACACCGCGCCGTCGCGCAGGATGCGGGTGCGGCCACCACCGCCCAGCAGCGGTGCGGCATCGCGCGCGACGGGATCGGGCGCGCCGGCACGGGTCCAGGCGTCTTCGACGAAGCGGGCGCTGCCGTCGGCGGCTTCGATGGCCGCACAGATGCGGTCCTGCAGTCCGGTGAGGTAATCGCGGACGGGGTCGATGCTGTTGTTCATGCGTGCAGTTTAAGGGCCGCCTGCGGGGCGGCATTGATTGCGATCAATCGTGGGGTGTTCAGACGAGCGGCTTGAACTGGCGGCGCACCGCGGCCGTGCATAGCTTCCAGGCGATGGCGCCGTGCAGGGCGGCGAAGACCACGGCGATGCCGGCGCTGAAGGCCGTGGCCATGGTCTTCAGCCCGGTCAGTTCCGGCGGCAGCGGCTGGTCAGGCGAGGACAGGCCCGGCTGCATCGCGACCATCTGTTCAATCACGGCCGGTACCAGCCAGACGATGCCGAAGGTCAGCACCGTGCCCACCAGCAAATACGCGATGAAGCCCAGGCGCGCCCATTCCAGCCGCTTCAGCAGGCCCCAGCCCAGCCACAGCAGCAGCGCCGAGAGGACGATGCTGACCAGGCTGATCTCCACGGCGTGGGCAAGGGTCCAGCGCAGCATCGGTGGCAGAGGCAGCGTGCCGCCGCGCAGGGCGTCCAGCATCAGCTGCAGGTTGGGATCGCTTGGGGCCGAGGCCGGCAGCAGCTGCAGCAGCCCGGTGGCTACGCCCAGCCCGCCCAGCGCGATGGTGAGCCAGGCCAGCCCGGTGACGAAGCCCTGCGCCGCATCGCGCGGCGGGGCCGTGCGGACGGACGAAGCGGGCAGCGGTGGCGGGGCGGTCATGGCGTCAGTGTGGGCCGCAGGGGCGGGCACGACAATCGCCGTGCCCGTCGCGTGGCCCGCTTACGGCGTCGGCTTGAGCGTGTCGTTGAACAGGTTCAGCACGCGCTTGTATTCGTCCAGCCACGAGTCGGCGCGGGTGAAGCCGTGGCGCTCCAGCGGATACGGCGCGATGGACCAGTTTTCCTTGTGCAGTTCGATCAGTTTCTGGGTCATGTCGACCGAGTCCTTGAAGAACACGTTGTCATCGATCATGCCGTGTGCGATCAGCAGGCGGTCCTGCAGGCCGTCGGCGTATTCGATCGGCGAGGAGGTCTTGTAGGCCTGCGGATCGATGTCTGGTGTGTTGAGGATGTTGGACGTGTACTCGTGGTTGTACTGCGTCCAGTCGGCCACCGGGCGCAGCGCCGCGCCGGCCTTGAAGGTGCCCGGGCTGCGGAACAGCGCCATGTAGGTCATGAAGCCGCCGTAGCTGCCGCCGTAGATGCCGGCGCGCGCGCGGTCGCCCTGATGATTGGCGACCAGCCAGTCCAGGCCGTCCAGGTAATCGTCCAGTTCCGGGTGGCCCATGTTGCGGTAGATCGCCGTGCGCCAGTCGCGGCCGTAACCGGCGCTGCCGCGGTAATCCAGGTCCAGCACGATGTAGCCCTGCTGGACCAGTAGGTTGTGGAACATCTGCTCGCGCGGATACGGCGGATAGCCGGCGATGGCGTTCTGCAGGTAGCCGGCACCGTGCACGAACATCACGATCGGATACTGCTTGCCCGGCACCATCTGCGCCGGCGCGTAGTACTTGCCCCAGACCGTGCCGGCGCCATGCTTGGACGGCACCTGCACCAGCTGCGGCTGGATCCACGCCTGCGCCTTGAACGCGGCGGTGCGCGTATCGGTCAGAACCTTGGCCGCGCCGCCGCCCGCCGGCACCACGGCCAACTGGGTCGGCAGGTAGCTGGCCGAATACTGGATCAGCAGCGCGCGCCCGTCCGGCGACTGGGTGAAGCCTTCCACGCCGCCGTCCAGCGCGGTGACTTCGGCCAGCTTGCCGGTCTTCGCGTCGACCTGGCAGACCTCGTAGCGGCCCGGCGCAGCTCGGTTGCAGAGGAAGTAAAAGCCATTGCCATCGGCCGACAGCACCGGCGCGGAGACTTCCCACTGGCCCGAGGTCAGCGCCTTGGCCTTCTCGCTGCCACGCTGGGTGTAGAGCTGCGAATGGCCGCCGCTTTCCGACAGCAGCCACAGCGTCTGGTTGTCGGGCATCCAACCGAATTCGTTGAACGCCCAGTTGATCCAGCCCGGGTCGGTCAGGCGGTCGCGCACCTGCAGGCGCGCGTTGGCCAGGTCCACGCCGGCGATCCAGCGGTCCTTGTTGTCGGTGGCGCGCAGCAGCACGGCGACGTTGCGTGAGTCGCTGCTCCAGTGGATCGCCGCGCCGCTGCCGTCGCCATCGCTTTCCACGCGCACGGCGCGGTCGCCCTTCAGCGGCGGCTTGCCGGCGGCCTTGCGCAGGTCGGCCAGCGGATCGGTGGCGATGCCCGGCAGGGCGTCGAAGGCCAGCGGCTTGACCGTGCCGGTGCGCATGTCGGCCAGCCACAGCGCCTGCGGCACTGGCGAGTTGCGGCCAACCAGGGTGCGGGCTTCCTGTTCCTCGGCGTAGCCGGATTCGGTCACGTAATGCGGGACCTTGCCCGCGTCGCCGGCGTCGGCGCTCTTTTCCTGGGTGACGATCAACAGCCACTGGCCGTCGGGCGACAGCGCGGTCTGCTCGATCTGGACCTTGGTACCCAGGTAGACCGGCGCGGGCGCGCGGCTGGGGTCGGCCTTGCGCCAGCTGTCCTGCTGGGCGCGCAGGGCCTCGCGCATCTGCTTGTCGTGGGCCAGGGTGGACAGGGTGCGCAGCTGCTGGTCGCGCAGCAGGTCTTCGGCCGGGGCCTTGGCCGGATCGTCCTCGGCCTTGGCCTGCGCGGCCTGGGCCACGCTGGTGCCGTTCCAGCGGAACCACTGGTTGCCCACGCGCCAGACCAGGGCGCCGTCGCTGCCGAACTGCGGCGCGGCTTCCTGCTCAAGCGTGCGGGTCAGCTGGGTCAGCGCGCCGCTGCGCAGGTTGCGCACGAAGATGTCGCCATTGCGCACGAAGGCCTGGTGCTGGCGCTTGGCGTCGTAGACCGCGCCGGTGGCGTTCAAGGTGTCGCGGGCGTCGTCGGCCACGCGCGTGGCCGCGCCGCCGCCATTGGCATCCTGGCGGAAGGTGTCGCGGATCGGCGAGCCGTTGCGCTTGAGGTCGTATTCCACGCCGCGGCTGTCCCAGGTCCAGCGGGCGTCCTCGACCGGCGGGCCGATCCAGTCCAGGTCGGCCATCACCTGTTCGATGGTCAGCGGCGGGCTGGCGGGCGCCTGGGCGAAGGCGGCAGGCGAAACCAGCAGGCAGGACAACACGGCGGCGGACAGGCGCATCGGCAGGATCGATCCGGAAAGTCGGGCAAGACAGGAAAGGGTAGCAGCCGCTCCGCGGCGGTCGCACCGGCCCAAGGTCATGGCCGCCGAGGCCGCCATCACTGGATTTGGGCCCGCGCGGCTTGCCCGCCCGGCGCCCAGCCGCCACAGTACGGCCGGACATCCGGCAATCGTCGCGCCGGATCGCATCAGGGAAGCAGGACCTTCTATGTCAGCCGTCATCCATCCCGCGCCCTCGGCGCCCGGCCTGTGCGCCTTGGGCGTCGGCGCGCTCGACCGCATCGTCGCCTACAGCGGCGGCCAGCCGATCGCGCTGGGCACCTTCCACGCACACGTGCGCGCCCTGGCCGCGCAGCTGCCGGCCGGCCGCCATGCGGTCAACCTGTGCGAGGACCGCTACCGCTTCCTGGTGGCGTTCTGCGCGGTGGCCCTGCGTGGGCAGATCACGCTGCTGCCGCCCTCGCGCGCGCCGGCGGTGGTGCTGGATGTGATGCAGCGCCACAGCGAGAGCTACGCGCTGGGCGATGCGGCCGCCGATCCGGCCACACCGGATTACTGGCGCATGCCTGCGGTGTTGGAAGAAGCCGACGGCCCGGTGCCGGAAGTGGCCGACGATGCGGTGGTGGTGATCGGCTTCACTTCTGGCAGCACCGGCGCGCCAAAGCCTTTTCCCAAGACGCTGGCGGCCTTCCGCACCAGCAACGCGCAGAACCTCAGCGCGGTGGCCGACCTGTGGGGCTGCGCCACGCCCAGCCTGGTGGCGACCGTGCCGCCGCAGCACATGTACGGCATGGAGATGTCGGTGGTGATGCCGCTGCTTAGCGACGCCACCGTGCACGGCGGCAAGCCGTTCTTCCCCGAGGACGTGGCCCGCGCGCTGGCGCAGATGCCCGAGCCGCGCCTGCTGGTGACCACGCCGGTGCACCTGCGCGCGCTGGTGGAATCGGGCGTGTCGCTGCCGCCCATCGCCGGCTACGTCTCGGCCACCGCGCCGCTGGAGCAGGCGCTGGCCCAGGCCACCGAGGCGCGCTTCGGCGGCGAACTGCGTGAGACCTTCGGCTCGACCGAGACCTGCATCTTCGCCCGTCGCCGCACCGCGCTGGAAACCGCCTGGACGCCACTGCCCGGCGTGTGGGTGCAGCCGCAGCCCGACGGCACCCTGGTGCACGCGCGCCACCTGCCGCAACCGGTACCGCTGGCCGATCTGATGGAAGTCGAAGCCGATGGCCGCTTCCACCTGCGCGGCCGCCAGGCCGATCTGCTGGAGATCGCCGGCAAGCGGGCATCGCTGGGCGATCTCACCCGTCGCCTGCTGGCCGTGCCCGGCGTGCGCGACGGCGCGGTGATGCAGCTGGAGCCGGACGACATGGGCGTGCGTCGCATCGCCGCGCTGGTGGTGGCGCCGGACCTGGCCGAAGCCGACCTGCTGGATGCGCTGCGCGGGGCGATGGACCCGGTGTTCCTGCCGCGCAGGATTCGCTTCGTCGCGTCGCTGCCGCGCGGCGAAACCGGCAAACTGCCGCGCGATGCCGCGCTGCGCCTGCTGGAACACTGATTCAAGGACGCATCAGGCCATCCGCGTCACGCTGCACGCGTCACGCATGAGGATTCCACACCACGCCATGTCGGCCGTCATCGACACATCGCCCCGCCCGGCAGGACGCTGCGCGCTGGGCACCGGCGCGCCGGCGCGGGTGATCGCCCACGCCGGCGGCCGCGACATCACTCTGTCCACCTTCCATGCGCAGGTGCGCGCGCTGGCCGCGCAGCTGCCCGCTGGCCAGCACGCGGTGAACCTGTGCGAGGACCGCTATCGCTTCATGGTCGCGCTGTGCGCGGTGGCGCTGCGCGGCCAGGTCACGCTGCTGCCGCCCTCGCGCGCCCCGGCGGTGGTGGACGATGTCATGGCACGCCAACCGGCGACCTATGCGATCGGCGACGAAGCACTACACCCGGCGCCGGCCCACTACTGGCGCATGCCCGACGTGCTCGGCGAAGCCGACGGCGAGGTGCCGGAGATCGACGAGGATGCGGTGATGGCGGTGGCCTTCACCTCCGGCAGCACGGGCGCGCCGAAGGCCTTTCCCAAGACGCTGGCGCAGTTCCGCACGAGCACCGCGCAGCTGGTCGCGTCGATGGCCGAACTGTGGGACGGGCGCGCGCCGAGCATCGTGGCGACCGTGCCGGCCCAGCACATGTTCGGCCTGGAGCAGTCGGTGATGGTGCCGCTGCTGGCCGAGGCGACCGCGCACGGCGGCCGGCCGTTCTTCCCGCAGGACGTGGCGCGCGCGCTGGCGCAGATGCCCGCGCCGCGCATGCTGATCACCACGCCGGTGCACCTGCGCGCACTGATCGAATCGGGCATCGCGCTGCCGGCCATCGCCGGCTGCGTCTCGGCCACCGCGCCGCTGGAACAGGCACTGGCATGCCAGGCCGAGGCGCGCTTCGGCGGCCAGGTGCGCGAGATTTTCGGCTCGACCGAAACCTGCATCTTCGCCACCCGCCGTACCGCGATGGAATCCGCATGGACGCCGCTGCCCGGCGTGAGCGTGCAGCCGCAGCCGGACGGCACCCTGATCGATGCGCCGCACCTGTCCGCGCCCGTCGTGCTGGCCGACCTGATGGAGGTCGACGCCGAGGGCCGCTTCCACCTGCGCGGCCGCCAGGCCGACCTGCTGGAGATTGCCGGCAAGCGGGCATCGCTGGGCGATCTCACCCGCCGCCTGCTGGCCGTGCCCGGCGTGCGGGACGGGGTGATGGTGCAGATCGACAGGCCAGGCAAGGTACGCCGCATCGCCGCGCTGGTGGTCGCGCTGGGACTGTCCGAGAGCGATGTGCTGTCCAGCCTGCGCGAGGCCATGGACCCGGTGTTCCTGCCGCGCAAGATTCGCTTCGTCGACACACTGCCGCGCACCGACACCGGCAAACTGCCGCGCGCGGACTTGATGCGGCTGCTGGGGGAAACGACATGACGGAGCGGGGGCGATGAAGCGCGCGCAGGGCATCGCGCTGGGCGTGCTGGCGTGCGCCGGGATCGCGGCGGGCGTGTGGTGGTGGCAACGCGGCCAGGCGCCGTCGGCTGCGCCCGTCGTGGCGACCGGTGTGGCCGTTGCGCCTGCGGTGTCCGCGCCCAAGGTCGCCAGCCTCGGCGCGGCGCAGACGCCGCTGCCCGATGACGGCACGCCGCTACGGCTGGTGTTCGACGGGTTGAAGCAGCGCGCCAATGGCGGCGACGCGCGCGCGGCCTGTCGCCTGGCCGCCGAGCTGGAGAAGTGCGAGCGCGTGCGCACACAGCTGGCGCAGTTCGACGATCAGCTCGGCTTCCAGCAGGAGCGGATGGAGCGGGAAACCGATCCGCAGCAGCGGGCCCGCATGCAGCAGGGCATGGACCGCTTCACCGGCGGGCGCGGCCAGCAGCTGCTGCAGGATTCAGAACAGTGTGATGGCGCGCCGTATGTCTCGCCGGCCGAGCGCGCCACGTTGTGGCGTGCGGCGGCGCTGGGCGGCAGCCTGCCGGCGCTGACCCAGTACGCGGTCGGCAATGCGTTCCGCACCCGCGACACGCTGGACCTGCTGCCGCAGCTGCAGGTCTATCGCAACGAGGCCGAGAGCCTGGCGTTGCAGGCCGCCCAGCGCGGCAGCCTCAAGGCGACCCTGGCGCTGGCTGCGGCGTATTCGCCGAACCGCGATACCGGCCGCCGCACGTACTTGGCGCAGGTGGTGAACAGCGATGCCGGCAAGTCGCTGGCGTTCTACCTGCAGGCGCAAAGCGCGTTCACCGCGCAGGGCAACGCCTCAGGCACGCCGCCGATGCGGCTGGGCTTCGTCAATCGCAATATCGATGCGCTGCGCAAGACCCTGAGTGCCGACCAGATCGCCCAGGCCGAGGCGCAGGCCGGGCAGCTCAAACAGGGCTGGACCGCACAGGACACGACCGGCGGCAGTTTCTCGCCCGATGGCGGCACGTCGGATATCGAGCCGCAGGCCTGCAGCGACTGAGTGCGCTGCAGGGTTGTTGTGGGAGCGGCTTCAGCAGCGAGGGGGGCTTCACCGGTAAAGCCCTGCCGCTGCTGAAGCAGCTCCCACAAAACGCATCGCTCAGGCGCCGTGCACGCCGTCGATTTCGATGCGCAGGTCGCGTCGGCAGACCGTGGCATGCAGCAGCACGCGCGGCACCTCGGCCGGCAGGCGCGCGTCCAGCAGCGCGGCGACCAGCGGCAATTCATCGGCATCGCGCACGTAGACCTTCAAGCGGCTGTCGGCGTTGAAGTGCGCCGGCAGCGCGGGTGCGTGGCGGTGCGCGCTGGCGATCAGCGCATCGAAGTTGGCGAAGGTTTCGTCCAGCTGCGCCTGGGTCGATTCGGGATGCAGGGTCTGATGCCCAACCACCGCCGCGGTGCCCGACAGCAGCAGCGGCGTGTGCACGCCGGCCGGCGGCAGCATCGCGCGGGCGAAGCTCGGCGACTGCGGGCCGTACTGGCGCGGGTAGCGATACGCGCTGACCTGGCGCGGATTTTCCACCGGCGTGCCGGGGCGATTGCAGGCCAGCCAGTACACCTGCAGCGTGCGCACGCCATCGACACGGCCGATGCCGGTGGCGGCGGGCAGGTGCGTGGCGTCGAACTGGCCCAGCCCGCGCGCGCGGCCGACGCAGAACTGGCGATAGCGCTCGTCGTCGCCTTCGCCCTCGGTGATGCCGTCCAGGTAGTTCCACACGCGTAGCAGGTGCGGCGTGGCGCTATTGGGCAGAAACTGCGAGAGCAGCGCGTAGGCCTGCGCGCCGGCGGTCTCGATGTCGCCGTCGACTTCGTCGATCTCGATCGCGCCGAACTGCAGCGTGCCGTCGCTGGCCCAGGCCACGGCGCCATCGCGGCCACGCACGACCGGCCGGGTGCTGCGCCAGACTTCCAGCGGCGCCGCGCCATAGGGCGACAGTGGCACGCGCAGGTAGCGCGGATCGTCGCTGCCCGGCGCGTCCGGCCCGAAGCCGAACACCGCCAACACGTGGTCATCGGCCAGCAGCGCGTCCAGCGTCTCGGCCGGCACGTAGTCCACGGCCAGCTGGGTGGCGTCGACGAAGGCTTCCTGCGGACGGCTCATGCCTGGTCTCCGTGCAGGGTTTCGCCGCTGAAGCCTTCGGCCCGCTGGCGCCGGCGCCGGCGCCAGGCCTGGAAGGCCTGCGGCACCATCGACAGCACGTGCGCGCCGTAGATCAGGCGGAACACCCGCAGCCGGCGGGTCACGCGCGGCGCATCGAAGACATCGCCCGCCAGCATCGCCACCACGGCCGATTCGACCTGCAGCACGTCACGGGGATTGGCAAACAGCAAACGCATGGTCGGTGAAGTAAAGCGATAGATGAACCATTTGAACTCATCCAGCCCCGCATCGAGATGACGATGCAGTCCACGCCGCAGCCGCGGGGCCTGTTGCGGCGCGCGCAGCGCGGCATCGACCATCGCCGCGCCCTTCTCGGCGCTGTGCATGGCCAGGAACACGCCGGAGGAAAACATCGGATCGACGAAGGCATACGCATCGCCCAGCAGCAGCCAGCACGGGCCGCTCATCTGCGTGCATTCGTAGGCGTAGTTGCCGGTGGCGTGGACCGGCGCGCAGCGCACCGCGCCGGCCATGCGTTCGGTCACTTCATCGTTGAGCTTGAGTGTGTCGAGCAGGAAGGTTTCAAGATCGCCGCTGCGGGTCTTGAGGTAATCGGGGAAGCACACCGCCCCCACGCTCATCACATCGCCCGGCAGCGGGATCAGCCACATCCAGCCGTGCGGATGGCGGTAGATGCTGATGTTGCCGGCGTCCTCGCCCGGCCGCCGCGCCACGCCGGTGTAGTGGCTGAACACCGCCGCCGACTGGTGCTGTGGGTTCTTGCGCTTGAGCTTGAGCTTGCTGCCCAGGAAGGCATCGCGGCCGCTGGCGTCGAGCAGCCACTGCGGGCGCAGGGTGTGGCTGGCGCCGCCCTGGCGCACCTGCACCACCGGCTGCTCGCCTTCGAAGTTCACCGCGGTGACGGCGGCGCCTTCGTGCGCGTCCACGCCCTCGCTGCGCGCCTTGGCGAACAGGATCCGGTCGAAGTCTGCGCGCGGCACCTGCAGGGCGAAGTCGCTTTTGGCGCCCAGCGCCTTGGAGAACCGGAAGGTGTTGTAGCCGCCGCCGTCCTTGGGGAAATCGGCGCCCAGCTTGAGCGTGCCGATGGCGCGCATCTCGTCGAGCACGCCGAGTTTTTCCAGCAGCGGCATGGTCATCGGCAGCAGCGACTCGCCGATATGGAAGCGCGGGTGGTGGTCCTTTTCCAGCAGGGTGACCTGCCAGCCGGCGCGGGCCAGCAGGATCGCCGCGGTGCTGCCGGCCGGGCCGCCGCCGATGATCAGTACGTCCGGCGAAGCCTGTGGCGCGCGGGCTGGCGGCGTGGCCACCGGGGCGGCGGCATCGACAGCGGGCGGGGCGATCACGGCTTCAGCGGGGGTCATGCGTGCGAACCTTCGCGTGTGGCAAGTCCTGACAAGGTGGTCATCATAGCCTGCGCCCCGCGGCCGGCCCACGGTTGCGCGGGCGCGCCCGATGCACCATCGTGTCGCACCTTCAACGCACTGGAAGCACCGTCGTATGTCCGCCCAAACCGCCGAAGAACACGCGCTGGCCGAGCTGCTGGTCGAGAGCCTGAATCTGGAAGACGTGAACGCCGGCGAGATCGATCCCGAAGCCCCGCTGTTCAACACCGGCCTGGGCCTGGATTCGATCGACGCGCTGGAACTGGCGCTGGCCATCGGCAAGAAATACGGCTTCCAGCTGCGCTCGGACAGCGAGGACAACCAGCGCATCTTCGCCTCGCTGCGTGCGCTGTCGGCGCATGTCCAGGCCAACAAGACCACCTGAGATCCCCGCTTCGGCGCCCGCTCCGCAGGCCGACGCCGGCGCCCCGTGGGCGATGGGCGTGGCGCTGCTGCTGGCGATCGCCTATTCGCCGCTGGCCCACTGGGCTAACGCCTCCGGCCGTAGCGACCTGGCCGTGCTGGCCGGCGTGGCCCTGGTCCTGATGCTGCTGATCGAACCGATGGCCTGCCGGCGCTGGTGGGCCTGGGCGTTGGCCGTGGTGCTGCTGGCGCTGCTGCTGCCGCTGTGGCATTCGCCGCATGCGCTGCTGCTGCTGACTGCGCCGCCGGTGGTGTTCACCGGCTGGGTGGCGTGGTTCTTCGGCCGCAGCCTGCGCGCCGGACGCGTGCCGCTGATCACCCGGATCGTCTCCGGCCTGTACGCCCAGGCCGGTCAGGCGCTGAGCGCCGCGCAGCTGACCTATACGCGGCGACTCACGCAGTGCTGGACCGGGCTGCTGACAGCGATGACGGTGGTCAACCTGCTGCTGGGGCTGTGGGCCGTGCCCGGCGGGGTGCTGGCCCAGCTGGGCCGGGTGCCGCCGCTGGCGATCCCCGATGAACAGGCGTCGCTGTTCGCCAACCTGCTGGGCTACGGGGTGATCGGCGGATTCTTCCTGGGCGAATACCTGCTGCGCGCGCGCTGGTTCCCGGTGCGGCCGTACCGGAACTTCGTCGATTTCGTGCGCCAGCTGGCGCGGCTGGGGCCGGGCTTCTGGCGCGACGTGCTGCGCTGAACCCCGCGCGCGGCAGGCGAGCACCGTTCACGCCAGCAGCGGCATTCACCGTTAAAAAATCGCAAAACCAAGCCGCCCAAGCGGGCAGTGGCCGGGTATCCTGTCCCACATGAGCACCTCGACCGACAACATGGATGTGCAGTCGTCGCGGACCTCCGGCAACCTCGCCTGGACCGTCCTCAACGTCCTGCAACTGGTCTACACCCTGGCCTGGACGGCCGGCTGGATCACCCTGGCGCTGCTGCTGCGCGCGCTGGGCGTGAGGAGCGAGCGGGTCCTGCGCATGGCCGCGCGCTGCTGGGCGCCGGGCCTGCTGGCCGGCGGCAAGATCAACCTGGTGATCGAAGGCGGGGAGGGCATCGACTGGACCCGGCCGCACCTGCTGGTGTCCAACCACCAGTCGGTGATCGACATCTGCGTGCTGTACATGGCCGTGCCGGCGCCGCTGCGCTTCCTGCTCAAGGCCGAGATGCTCAAGGTGCCGTTCGTGAACTGGTACGCCCAGGCCACCGGCATGCTGTTCCTGGATCGCGACAGCCGCCGCGCCGGCGCGCTGGTCCGGCGCAAGGCCGCCGCGTTGCTGGCCCAGGGCCAGAATCTGTGCCTGTTCCCCGAAGGCACCCGCAGTCGCACCGGCGCGCTGGCGCCGTTCAAGGCCGGGCTGCTGCAGGCGGCGATCGATGCCGAAGTGCCGGTGGTGCCGGTCGCCATCGACGGCTGCGGCAAGGTGCTGCCGGTGCAGGGCCTGTTCCGCGCGCGTCCGGGCACGATCCGGGTGCGGATCGGCGCGCCGATCCCGACCCGGGGCGAAGACGGCGTACTGCTGGACCGCCAGGCCCTGACCCAGCGCGCCCATGACACGGTGCGCACCCTGCTGGAACCGCGGATCTAAGCACCGCGCGTATGGAATTCGCAGTCCCGCATGACCATCCCGCCTTGCCGGGCCACTTTCCCGGCCGTCCGATCGTGCCGGGCGTGGTCGTGCTGGACCACGTGCTGGAAGCGGTCGAAGCGACCTGCGGCCCGCTGCGTGGCGGCCTGCGCCTGCCGCAGGTCAAGTTCGTCCAGCCGCTGCTGCCCGGTGAACGCGCCCGGATCGAGTTGAACGGCGACGCACCGCGCTGGCGCTTCAAAGTGCTGCGCGGCGATATCCTGTTGGCCAGTGGCGAAGTCGTCGCGGTGGAAGAGGGCGACGCATGAACAGCACCTGGAAACAGCGGCCGGAAGGCGGCAACAAGTTTGCGATGTGGCTGCTGCGCGGCATCGCCTGCCACGGCGGGCGCGGCGTGGCGCGGCTGCTGCTGGTGCCGATCACCGCCTACTTCATGCTGGTGCGCGGGCCCGAACGCCGCGCCTCGCAGGCCTATCTGGGCCGCGTGCTGGGCCGGCCGGTGCGCTGGCGCGATACCGCCCGCCACATCCACACCTTCGCCTCTGTGATCCTGGACCGCGTGTTCCTGCTGAGCGGGCGGATGGAGCAGTTCCGGGTCGATGTGACCGGCCTGGAAGACCTGCACGCGCAGATGGACAAGGGCCGCGGCGTGCTGATCTTCGGCTCGCACCTGGGCAGCTTCGACGCGCTGCGCGTGCTGGCCCAGGAACGGCCCGACGTGCAGGTCAAGGTGGTCCTGGACAAGGCCCAGGCGCCGGCGATGACCGAGCTGCTGGGCGCGCTGAATCCACGCCTGGCCGACTGCATCATCGATGCCAGCATGGACAGCACCTCGATCGTCATGGCGATCAAGCAGGCCACCGACGAAGGCAACCTGGTCGCTTTGCTGGTGGACCGCACCCGGCCGGAAGATCCATATCTGCCTGCCCAGTTCCTCGGCGCGCAGGCGCAGTTCCCGACCTCGCCGTGGCTGATCGCCGCGGTGCTCAAGGTGCCGGTGGTGCTGGCCTTCGGCCTGTACCACGGCAAGGCGCATTATTCGCTGGCATTCGAAACCTACAGCGATGGCCTGGAAGTCTCGCGCCGCAATCGCGCCGCCTGCCTGGGCGCGCTCATCCGCGGTTATGCCGAACGGCTGGAGCATTACGCCCGGCGCGCGCCCTACAACTGGTTCAACTTCTATGATTTCTGGAATGCCAAGCATGTCGAGGGCAACATCCACGCGGACCTGGGCGCTGATGCTGACGCTGCTGTGCAGCGCCGGACCGCTGTGCGCCGCATCGCCTGAGCCGGCTTCCGCCCAGGTCGATCCGGCCTGGATCCTGTCCAAGATCGCCCGGCCCGGCGCCATCACCACCCAGTTCGTCGAACTGCGCGGCTCGGCCCTGCTGAAGACGCCGCTGCGCGTGGAAGGCCGCTACGCACGCGATGCCGACGCGACCCTGGTGCGCGAAGTCACCGCGCCGTACCACGAGAAGATCACGCTCAAGGGCGACACCGCCACGCTGGAGCGCGACGGCAAGAAGCCGCGCACGTTCTCGCTGTCGCGCGCGCCGGAGCTGGCCGACCTGCAGAAGGGTTTCGGCGCGCTGCTGTCCGGCGATGCCAGCCAATTGGAGCAGCACTACACGCTGACCGCCGGCGGCACCCGCCAGGCCTGGCAGCTCAAGCTCGATCCCAAGGACGCCGCCGCGGCCAAGGCGCCGGTGCGCGACCTGCAGCTCTACGGCAAGGGCGCCGAACTGCGCTGCATCGAGACCACCAGCGACAAGGGTGAAGTGCAGCGCACCCTGCTGGCCGGCGCCGCCCAGGCGGCCGCCAAGCTCACCGAGGGCGATGCCCTGACCGCGCTCTGCCGCGGCCACGCAGGGTGAGGCTTCCCGCTTACGCGCGAACCGGCCTGGCGGTGCTCTGGCTGGCGGCGCTGCTCGGCCTGGGCGCGTGGCTGGGCAACACGATCAAGCTATCCGGCGACCTGCGCAAGTTCATGCCCGAGGCGCGCACGCCCGCGCAGAAGCTGCTGCTGGACGAACTGGGCGAAGGCCCCGGCTCGCGCCTGCTGCTGATGGCGATCTCCGGCAGCGATCCGGCCACGCTGGCGAAACAGTCGCAGGCGCTGCGCGCCAAGCTGGACGCGGACAACGACGCCTTCGCCATGATCACCAACGGCGGCGAATCGGCCGCCGATGCGATCCCGGCCAAGTGGCTGCCGTACCGCTTCCTGCTGAGCGACCGCTACGACACCCACCCGCTGGACGCGGCCACGCTCAAGGCCGAACTGGCCGAGCGCGTGCAGGACCTGGGCTCGCCCGCGGCCGGGATGATCGAGCCGCTGCTGCCGCGCGACCCCACGCTGGAACTGCTGCACGTGGCCGAAAGCCTGCAGCCGACCAAGACCCCGCAGCAGATCGAAGGCGTGTGGTTCGACAAGGCCGGCAAGCGCGCGCTGCTGGTCGCCCAGACCATCTCCGGCGGCTTCGATCCCAACGGCCAGCAGCAGGCCGTGGCCGAGATCAATACGGCCTTCGATGAGATTGCCAAGGGCACCCAGAGCAAGCTGTTGCTGACCGGGCCGGGCGCGTTCTCGGTGGAGATCAGCACGCGCACGCAGGCCGAGACGCAGTGGATCGGCGTGTTCGACACCGTCGGGCTGATCGTGTTGCTGCTAGTGGCCTATCGCAGCTGGAAGATCCCGCTGCTGGGCGTGCTGCCGCTGGCCAGCGCCGGCCTGGCCGGCATGGTCGCGGTGATGCTGTGCTTCGACCAGGTGCATGGCATCACCCTGGCGTTCGGCTTCACCCTGATCGGCGTGGTCCAGGATTATCCGATCCATCTTTTCAGCCACCAGCGTCCCGGGCTGGACCCGCGCGCCAACGCGCGCCACCTGTGGCCGACCTTGGCCACCGGCGTGGTCTCCACCTGCATCGCCTACATCACCTTCTTCTTCTCCGGCGTGGAAGGCCTGCGCCAGCTCGCGGTGTTCACCATCAGCGGCCTGGGCACCGCTGCGCTGCTCACGCGCCTGGTGATGCCCGAGCTGCTGGACCCGGCCTCGCGCGACTTCGCCGATTCGAAACTGATGGCGCGCCTGGGCAATGCGATCGAACGCCTGCCGCGGCCGCGCTGGTCGCTGGCCGCGCTGGCGGTGATCGCCGCGGTGGTGATCGTGGCGATGCCGACGCCGTTCTGGCAGAACGACCTGTCCAAGCTCACCCCGGTGCCGATCGAATCGCTGCTGCAGGACCAGGACCTGCGCCAGGAACTGGGCGCGCCCGACGTGCTCTACGTGCTGGCCGTGCAGGCGCCGACCAAGGAAGGCGCCCTGGCCGCCTCCGAAGCCCTGCGCCCGCGCCTGGATGCACAGGTGGCCAAGGGTGAACTCAGCGCCTACGACATGGCCGCGCGTTACCTGCCCAGCCTGGCCGTGCAACGGCATCGCCAGCAGCAGCTGCCGGCGCCGGCGCAAGCCAAGGCGATGCTGGAATCGGCGCTGGTGGGATCGCCGTTCCGCAGCGAGGTGTTTGCCCCGTTCCTGGCCGACCTGGAGCAGGCGCGCACGGCCAAGCCGCTCAGCGAAGACGACCTGGCCGACACGCCCTTGGCGTCGATGGTGCAGGGCCTGTTGCTGGACGGCGGCGACCACACCACCGCATTGGTGTCGATGAGCGGCATCCGCGATCCGCAAGCGCTGGCGGCCGCACTGCAGGGCAGCGGCGCGCAGTGGATGGACCTGCGCGAAGCCTCGCGCACTTTGGTCAACACCTACCACCGCGTGCTGGTGGCGATGGGCGTGGCCGCGGTGCTGTTGGCCATCGCGGTGAGCATCGCCCTGCGCGATCGCCGCCGCATCGTGCGCGTGCTGCTGCCGATGGGCCTGAGCGTACTGCTGATCCTGGCGGTGCTGCGCGGTTGTGGCGTGGAGCTCAACCTGTTCCACCTGATCTCGATGATCCTGGGCGCCGGACTGGGCCTGGATTACGCGCTGTTCTTCGACCACGCCGGCGACGATCCGGCCGATCAGCGCCGCACCCTGCACGCGCTGATCGTGTGCAGCCTGATGACACTGCTGGTGTTCGTGCTGCTGGCCCTGTCCAGCATCCCGGTGCTGCGCGCGATCGGCGCGACCGTGGCGATGGGCGTGGTGTTCAACTTCGTCCTGGCGCTGCTGGTCTCGCGCCAGCCGCATGCCAAGCCGGTGGCCGATGCACACGCGTGAGGCCATCGCCGCGCTGGTGCCGCACCAGGGCCTGATGTGCCTGTGGGAAGACGTGATGCAGTGGGACGACACGCGCATCGTGCTGCGCAGCCACGGCCATCGCGATGCCGCGCATCCGCTGCGTTCGCACGGCTGCCTGCGCGCGGTGCACCTGTGCGAATACGGCGCGCAGGCGATGGCCGTGCATGGCGGCCTGCTCGGCCAGGCCAGCGGCGCGCCGGTGCGCCCGGGCGTGCTGGTCGCACTGCGCAACGTGCAACTGTATGTGGACACGCTCGACGAGTTGGAAGGCGCGCTGGAAGCGCAGGCCGAAGTGCTGATGCAGGGCGAGGACAGCCAGCAGTACGTGTTCCGCATCGAACATGCCGGCACCTTGCTTGCAGAGGGTCGTGCATCGGTCGTGCTGGGGCCAGCCGCTTAGTCATCGCCTTTGCGAAGTGGCATCTGTGGGCGCCGATGCATCGGCGATCTGGCTTCCCCATTGAAGCCACATCGCTGCTGAAGTAGCGCCCACAACCGCCTCGCCGATCGTGTGTGCGATGCGGCTGCTAGCATGGCGCGCATGACTTCAGACAAGACGATGAAAGCGCCACGTCGCGCACTGGTCACCGGCGGCAGCGGCGACCTTGGCGGCGCCATCTGCACCGCGCTGGCCGCGGGTGGGTTCCATGTGATCGTGCATGCCAATCGCGGCATCGCCCGCGCCGAGGACGTGGTCCAGCAGATCCTCAATGCAGGTGGCAGCGCGCAGGCCGTGGCCTTCGACGTGGCCGATGACGCCGCCAGCACGCAGGGCATCGCCACGCTGCTGGAAGGCGGCCCGATCCAAGTCGTGGTCAACAACGCCGGCATCCACGACGACGCGCCGATGGCGGGCATGAGCGCGCAGCAATGGCACCGCGTCATCGATGTCTCGCTGCATGGCTTCTTCAACGTGACCCAGCCGCTGCTGCTGCCGATGGCGCGCACGCGCTGGGGCCGGGTGGTGTGCGTGTCGTCGGTGGCCGCAGTCACCGGCAACCGCGGCCAGACCAACTATGCTGCGGCCAAGTCCGCGCTGCATGGCGCCACCAAATCGCTGGCGCGCGAAATGGCCAGCCGCGGCATCACCGCCAATGTCGTGGCGCCCGGCGTGATCGAAGGCGCGATGGTCGGCGAGCAGTTCCCGCCGGAGATGCTCAAGCAGATCGTCCCGGCCGCACGTGCCGGCAAGCCCGAAGAAGTCGCCGCGCTGGTGGCCTTCCTGTGCTCGGATGCGTCTGGCTACATCAACGGTCAGGTGATCGGCATCAATGGCGGCATGGGCTGAGGGCAATCGCGGTATGGTGGCTGCCACGCAGGGGGCGTGCAGGGAATTGAGGACAAGGGGACCTCATCCATGGAACAGGGGATCGAACAGGCCCGGGCCGGCGCGGTTCGGCTGGCGGACGACCATCACCGGCGCGGCCTGAAATTCGGCAACGGCATCGTGATCGACGCCGAGCAGACGCGGATCTTCGCACGTGAACTGGAAGCCGCCGCGGGCAAGCTACCCGAGGCGCAAATGCATGCCTTCGCCGACCAGTACATGACGCAGGTGGCGGCGCTGTCGGGCATCGATCCGGCGCCGGCGTCCGTCGAAGACGAGGCCGAAGCGCTGGCCCGGATCTACCAGGACGAATACCGGCTGGCCAAGCGCAGGCCGACCGCGCGCCGCAAGTGGTTGTGGCGCGTGGTCGTCCCGGTGTTGCTGGCGTCGCTGGTGATCAGGACCGTCCTGCTGTCCTGAGCGCGCAGGCACATCGGGCGGACCGGGTGGGCTGCGCGATCGACGTCAACCGCGCTTGCCGAGCTCGGCTTCGGCCGCGGTCCAGCCGGCCACGCGTTCGCTCAGGCTCAGGCCAAGGCCCGGACGCGTCGGCACCAGCATCCGGCCGTCGCGGGTTTCCAGGCGCTCGTTGAACAGTGGCTCCAGCCACTCGAAATGCTCCACCCACGGCTGGGTCGGATACGCCGCCGCCAGGTGCACGTGCAGCTCCATCGCAAAATGCGGCGCGATCATCAGCCCGGCGTGCTCGGCCAGCGCGGCGACTTTCAGGTACGGCGTGATACCGCCGACGCGCGGTGCATCGGGCATCAGGAAGTCGGCGCCGCGCAGTTTGATGAACTCATTGTGCTCGGCCACGCTGGTCAGCATCTCGCCGGTGGCGATCGGCGTATCGAAGGCGGCCGCGAGCGCGGCGTGGCCTTCGGCGTCGTAGCAATCCAGCGGCTCCTCGATCCAGATCAGGTTGAATTCCTCGAAGCGCCGGCACATGCGCTGCGCGGTCGGGCGATCCCATTGCTGGTTGGCATCGACCATCAGCGGGAAGTCGTCGCCCAGATGCTTGCGCACCGTGCTGACGCGCTTCAGGTCGATCGCACTATCGGGCTGTCCGACCTTGAGCTTGATGCCGCCGATGCCCTTCTCTCGCGACTTGTCGGTGTTGACCAGCAACTCGTCCAGCGGCGTATGCAGGAAGCCACCGGAGGTGTTGTAGCAACGCACCGAATCATGCTGCGCGCCGAGCAGCCGCGCGAGCGAGAGATTCGCGCGCTTGGCCTTCAGGTCCCACAACGCCACGTCGAACGCACCAATCGCCTGCGTCGCCAGGCCGCTGCGCCCGACCGACGCACCGGCCCAGCACAGCTTGGTCCACAGCTTCTGGATGTCGCTGGGGTTTTCGTCCAGCAGTGTCGCGGCGATCTCTTTCGCATGGGCGAACTGACCGGGACCGCCGGCGCGCTTGGAATAGGTGAAGCCCAGGCCGCGATGTCCGTCCCTGGTTTCGAGCTCGACGAACAGGATCGCGATCTCGGTCATCGGCTTCTGCCGGCCGGTGAGCACCTTGGCGTCGCTGATCGGCGTGGCCAGCGGCAGGAAGGTCGAGGCGATGCGAATCCAGCTGATGCGGTCGTCATCGCCGCAGGATTGCGGAGCGGGGGAAGTCTGCATGGTTCAACTCTCTGTGTTGCGAAAGGAAGGCGGTGCGGCGTCTTAAGGTGGTGACGATGAAGATCATCGCCAGGACGAGATAGCGAATCCGGGTCTGCCCGGTCGTCGGGGTGTTGCGCATCTGTAGCTGGCCTCCTCAGCGTCCGATGTCCGCGGCCGGCAAGCCGCCGCGCGTGGATCGCCGCATCCCCCTCCGGAGCGCGGCGTGGCAGGGACACTAGGCTGATTGCGCAATCATTCAAGCAACCGCGGCGGTCGCTTCAGGTGCTGCCGCGCAGCACCACGTCGAAGCCGACATCCACGCGCAATTTGGCCGTGGACAGGTCGTCCGGATCGTCCAGCCGTGCCAGCAAGGCTTCGGCCGCGCGCTGGCCGATGCGTGCGCCATTGATGTTCACGCTGGACAGCGCCGGATGCAGATGCGCGGCGTGGCTGAGATCGCCGAAGCCCATCACCGCAAGCGCGCGAGGCACGTTGATACCGCGTTCGGCCGCTTCCTCCAGCACGCCGTGGGCCAGCGTGTCCGAGCTGCACACCACCACGTCAGGAGAGGCGCCGCGTTCGAGCAAAGTTGTCAGTCCGGCACGGCCCAGTGCGACGGTGGCCGGCGGTGGCAGCACCACGCAGGGCACCTCGGTGATGCCGTGTTCGCCGATTTCACGCACCAGGCTGTCCTTGCGCTGCCGTGCGCGCGCATCGTCCAGCATCACTGCGGCGAAGCGCCGATAGCCCTTCGCCAGGAGTTGCGCGGCCACGGCCTGGCCGATGGCCTCATGCGAGAACCCGACCAGCATGTCCAGCGGCTTGCGCGCGCTGTCCCAGGTCTCGACGATGGGAATGCCCGAGCGCGACAGCCGTATCTTGCTGGCCGCGGTGTGCAGCGTGCCGGTGAGGATGATGCCGTCGGGGCGACGCCGCAGGATCGCATCGAGCACCTGTTCCTCGCGCTCGGCCGAATAGTTGGTGAGGCCGATCAGCGTTTCGTAACCGGCCTCGGTCAGTACGTCGATCGCGGCCTGCAGCGTTTCGGAGAAGATCGAGTTGGCCACGGTCGGCACCAGCACCGCGACGAGCCGGCTGCGTTCCTCGCTGCCGCGCTGGGTAAGCATCGAGGGAACGTAGCCAAGCTTCTGCACGGCGCGGAAGACCTTCTCGCGCAGTTCGGGGCGCACGATCTCCGGTGTGTTGAGTGCGCGCGACACGGTGATCGGCGAAACGCCGGCGACGCTGGCCACGTCTATCAGCGTCGGCTGCTTGCCCGCGCGGCCTGCCTGACCCCGTCCGCTTCGCTTGCTGGTCATCGTGCCCTCCGCTGATGGCGCAGCACTGTAGCGACCGGATTCAGTCGATGCGAGGGTCGGGCCTCAACAGTGCGGCAGGCGCGCCAGTCATGGTTCTGCAAAGCGCGCGCGATGCGCGCCCGGCACTGACGCGCTCAGGCAGCGTCGGCGTACCAGGCCGCGTCCAGCGATTCGTCGCGCAGCGCCACGCCGGCCAGCAGCAGCTGCAGGCCGTGGTCGTCGATGTCGGCATGGTGCTGGCGCGCACGCGCCAGGATCTCGCCGGCCAGCCATTCCATGCGGGCGATGTTGCCGTGCAGGCGCGCGGTCAATGCATCGGTGTCCAGCACGTCGTTGAGCGCGCGGTTGAGTTCGTGGAACCAGCCGATCACGTACTGGTCCAGCAGGCGACCATCGGTGAGCGGCGCCGGCGCGTCGGCATTGCGCCGGCCCCATTCGGCGAGCAGCGCCTGCATGCCTAAGTTGAGCGCGCGACCGCGCTGGAACAGCGGTCGCAGCCGGCCCAGCAGCGACACATCGGTCAGGCGATTGGCGAAGAACAGCGGGGCCAGCAGCGCCCAGTAATACGTGTAGTCCCAGATCACCTTGACCGGCATCACCTGCGCATCGCCGAACAGCGCGTACTGGTCCTGGTAGAGCGTCAGCGTGTTTTCGTAGAAGCTGAAGTACAGCTGGTTGAAGATGCTGGCGTAGGGCGCGAACGATTCGTGCGCGCGGTCGCGCGCGATCAGGTCGGCGATGTAGGTGTTGGAAATCGCGATGAAGTCGCTGCCCGGCGAATAGAACGGATCCAGGAACACGCCGGCCTCGCCGGTCAGCGCCCAGCGGTCGCCGGAGAACACCTGCTTGCAGCCGTAGGAAAAGTGCTTGAGGAACAGGAAGTCCTGCAGCGTGTGTTCGCTTTTTTCCAGCGACGCCGCCACGCGCGGCTGGTGCACGCGCAGCCAGTCCATCGCCTTGGCGTGGGTGTTCATCGTGTCCATCGGATGCAGGTCCGCATCGCAGACGATGCCCAGCGAATGCGCGCCCGAGGACAGCGGGATCAGCCAGAACCAGTAGCCTGGCCCGCACATGTGGTTGGTCGAGCGCCATCGATCCGGTGGCGTGCAGCGCGACAGCCATGCCGGATCGTCGGACCAGTCGTTGGGATCGACGAAGCCATCCACGCGCCACCACACCGCGTTGGCGTTGTGGTCGTTGGGCTGGGCCAGGTCCAGCTTGCGCTTGAGCAGGCCGGCGCGGCCGCTGGCATCGACCACCCAGCGCGCATCCAGCTGCAGCGCTTCACCGCCGCGCTCGTAGCGCACGCCGTGGTCGTCCTGGCCGCTGGCCAGGTCCACGCCGCGCACGCTGGCGCCATCGATGAAGTCCACGCCCAGCGCACGCGCCTGTTCGCCGAGGAAGTTCTCGAAACGGCCGCGATCGATCTGCCACGATGGCGTCGGCAGCAGCTGGCTCACGCCCAGCTCGGTGCACTGGTCGATGTGCTGCTGGCCCTCGGAAAAGAAGAAGCGGAAGCCGAACTTGCGGATCTGCTCCGCATCCAGGTGCTCGCGCAGGCCCAGCACCTGGGCGAAGTAATGCGCGCCGATTTCCACGGTCGATTCGCCGACCTTGAACGCGGCCTCGCGCACCGGATGGGCGCGGCGCTCGATCACGCGCACGTCAATCGCCGGGTCCTGGCGCTTGAGCTGCAGCGCGAGCGTCAGCCCGGCCAGGCCGCCGCCGAGGATCGCGACATCGGTGCGTGTGTTCATCTAGACATCCGTGGCTGATGAGGAAGCCGGCACGGTAACAAATTCGCCACTGGGATCATGGATCACCGGCGCATGCCGGCGCGCGTTGCGGTACTCGCGCAGCACATGGCCGTAGGCGAGAACCTGGGCGATCACATGGGTGGTGATCTTGACCAGGTCGTGGACCAGGCGGAAATGGCTGGCGCGGAACTCGCCGCCTTCCAGGTGCAGGTAGCGCGTTTCAACCGGCACAGAGACCAGGCGCGCGTTGGCGCGGCGCGCGGCGCTGATCAGCATCTGCGCCTCGAACACGAAACCTTCGCCGGCCACATCCGCAAGCGTGAACACGCTGCGCGGGTAGAAGCGCTGGCCGCTCTGCGTATCCACCAGGCGGAAACCGCAGGCCCACGCGATGCCCCAATCGCCGAAGTCATTGCCGATGCGGCGGATGGTCGGCTGGCTGGCGCGCTTGCGCAGGCGCGCGCCGTTGACCACCCAGCCCGGATAGGCGTTGGCCGCATCGAGCATGCGCGGGAAATCGCTGGCCTTGTGCTGGCCGTCGCCGTCCATCGTCAGCACGCCCTGCAGGCCCATGCGTTCGGCCTGCGCGAAGCCGCTGCGCAAGGCCGCGCCCTTGCCGCGGCGCTGCGGGTGGCGGATCAACGTGACCGGCAGGCCGGCAATGCAATCGCTGGTGCCGTCGTCGGAGCCGTCATCGACCACGATCACGTGCGGGCACACCGCCAGCGCATCGCTGACCACTTCGCGGATGCGCAGCTTCTCGTTGAGCGCCGGGATCAGCACCGCCACGTCCTGCATCGTCAGCGGTGTGCTCACCGCACGATCTCCACGTGCAGCTGCGCGCCGTTGCCGGCATCGAGATGGCACTGCGCCGCGCCGCTGGCCAACGCGTCGAACAGCGGCAGCATGGGCGCCATCGCGTTGCCGGCGGCGTGGTGTTCCAGGCGTCCGGCCGGCGCGCGGTCCTGGCCGCCGGTGCCGACGCTGATGCGCAGCAGCGGGCCGTCGCCTTGCGTGGTCAGCACCAGCGCGCCACCGAGCAGGCCCTGGCTGTGCGAAACGCGGCCCAGCGGCCCGGTCGACTGGCTGTCGTAGCCGACCAGCAGCAGTTCGTCGGTATCGGTGGCCAGCTGGGTCAGCGCTTCCAGCAAGCCTTGCGCGAAACTGCCGTGGAAGGCGCTGAGCGCGGTCGCCGGCGCATGGGTTTCGGCGCCGATGGTCCAGTAGCCGGCCGCGGCGTTGTGGACCGAGTTGTGGAAACGGATCGGCGAGATGCCGGCCGGATCGTCGGCCAGCTGGCGGCACATGTAGTCGGTGATCGCCAGGTCGCCATGGGTGGAAGTGAACACCGAGGGCAGCGTCCTGGGATCGCGCTGCGCCGCGCTGCACGCGGCCAGCGCGACTTCAAGCGCGACGGCGACGGTCTCCGGCGCGCGGCGGCGCTCGTTGGGCGCCAGCAGTTGCGGTGAGGGCTTGTTGGGCGCGTCGGCCGGCAGGTTGCCGCCTTGCGCATGGGCCAGCGCGGCGTCCCAGGACGGCAGGCCACGGCACCAGAACCCAATGCCCGCGATGCGGGCCGACAGGACGATCTGGCTCATGCGCGGCCGAACACCAGTGCGCAGTTGTTGCCGCCGAAGCCAAAGGAATTGTTCATCGCGTACTGCACCGTGCGCCGCTCGGGCGCGAAGCGGATCTGCGGGCCGCAGACCGGGTCGGGAAGACTGGAATTGAGCGTGCCGGGCAGCTGGCCCGATTCGAGCGCGATCAGGGCGAACACCGATTCGACGATGCCGGCCGCGCCGAGCGTATGCCCGGTCCAGGCCTTGGTCGAAGCGGCATGCAGCGAATCGGGGAACATCGCGGCGACCGCGATCGCCTCGACCGAATCGTTGGCCGGGGTCGAGGTGCCATGCAGGTTGAGGTAATCCAGCTGCGCCGCGTCGATGCCGGCGCGGGCCAGCGCATCGCGCATCGCCAACTGCGCGCCCAGGCCTTCCGGATGCGGGGCGGACATGTGGTGGGCATCGCTGGATTCGCCATAGCCGCGCAGCTGCACGGTGCTGCTGGCGGCCTCGGTACGTTCGACCAGGGCAAAGCCGCCGGCCTCGCCCAGCGACAGGCCATCGCGGCGCGCATCGAACGGCATGCATTTGTTCTGCGAGACCAGCTGCAGCGAGTTGAAGCCGTACAGCACGCTGCCGCACAAGGTGTCCACGCCGCCGACCAGGGCCGCATCGACCAGCCCGGCCTGGATCAGGCGCGCGGCCTGGGCGAAGACCTTGGCGCTGGACGAACACGCAGTGGCCACGGTCATGCATGGCCCGGCCAGGCCGGTGGCGTGCTGGACGAAATCGCCGATCGAATGCGGGGTGTGCACGATCGGGCGTTGCAGGTCGTCGGGGAAGCGCTCGCCGCCGGCGTCGGTCTCAAGCCGGTTGTAGGCCTCCTCGCTGGCGCCGATGCTGGAGGTCGAGGTGCCCATCACCACCGCCACGCGCGCCGCGCCATAGCGTTCGCCCGCCGCGCGGGCGGCGTCGAGCAGGCCGTCCTGCTGCAGGGCCAGCCAAGCCAGGCGGTTGTTGCGGCAATCCCACTGGGCCAGTTCGGCCGGCAGCTGCACGGCTTCCACGCCCTCGACCCGGCCGATCCAGCAGTCCAGGCGCGGCGCATCGCCGAAATCGTTGGGCCGCAGGCCGCTGCGGCGCTGGTCCAGCGCCTCGGCCTGGGCCTGGCGGCCGGCGCCCAGCGCGGTGGTGGCGGTGTAGGCCGTGATCGCCAGGGGCGTCATGCGAGGCTTTGGCGACATCTATGTCCGGTGTGTCAGCGGGTGACGGGCGAGTATAGCGAGGCCTCGTGAGGCACCCGCGAGCTTGGCCGATGCCGGCCAGTCTGACGCGATGGGCGCAGTCCCGCTGTCAGGAGAATCTCCGAAAGCGCGGGTTTCGGGTTTCGCCCCTGCGGCATTTCCCGCACAATCGTGACACTTTCCTTCAACTAGCTGCCGTACGCGCCTGTATGCATGCGTTCGTTTACAAGAGCCTGCGCAAGGCCGACACCTATGTGTACCTGACGGCCCGCGATGACTTCGCGCGGCTGCCCGCGCCGCTGCGCACGCAGATGGGTGAGCTGACCTTCGTGCTGGAGGTGACGCTGACGCCGGAGCGCAAGCTGGCTCGCGACAACGTGGCCGTGGTGCGGCAGAACCTGGCCACGCAGGGCTTCCATATCCAGTTCCCGCCCACCCAGCTGGACACCATGCCGGATGCCTGAGCCCGCGCGTCGCCCAATGCCCGCAGCCTGGCTGGCCCTGGTGGTGGGCCTGGCCTTGGCGGGGGTGACCTTTCTTGGCGGCTGGATCGCCGCCGCTGGTGCGGTACTGGCGCAACCGGCGCTGGCGCTGGCGGTGTCCTGGCACGCGCGCACGCGCGCGCCAGCGGGGCGCGACTTCTTCAAGCGGGACCTGGCCGCGCTGCTGCTGCTGTGGGCGCTGGGCTTTGCCATCGTCGCGGTGCTGCTGGCGTGGCCGCTGCAGGCCTTGCGCAGCGGCGGCAGCCTGGCCGCCGCGGTCGGCCTGAGCGCGGTTGCAGGCGCCAGCCTGATCGGCCTGTGGCGGACCTGGCCGCTGTGGCAGGCGGTGGAATGCGGCGGCGGCACGCTGTCGCGGCAGTGGCGGGCGATGGCCGGCCGCGATGCCGGCGATTGGCATGGCCTGGCCGTGGCGGCTGCGGTGGCGGTGGTCATCGGCGTAGGCCTGAGCCTGGCCTGGCCGGCGCTGTGGCCCAGCACGGCGCGCGGCATCGGCACCGGCGTCTACGTGATCGCCCTGCCGCTGCTGCACTGGGGTTTGCAGCGCACCGTGCGCGCCGGCGGCCTGCCGGTGATGGAGATGCCCTCGCGCGCGCCGGCCGCCAAGGTCGCCCCGACGATCGCCCCCGCAGCGCCTGCGCCCAAAGCCGCACCGGCGGCACCGAACAAGGTCGAACCCGCGCGTCCGGCGCCGGTACGCGCGCCTTCGCTGGATGCCGAGCTTTACGAAGCCGCCCGCGGCGGCCGCGTGGAACGCGCACTGCAATTGATCGAAGCCGGCGCCAACCCGCGCGCCCTGCCGGCGCCCGGCGCACGCGACCAGCGCAGCCTGGCCGTGCTGGCGGCGGTGCTGCCGGATCTGCGCCTGCTACGCCTGCTGATCGGCAAGGGCATCGACCTCAACCAGGCCCACGCCGGCATGACCCCGCTGCTGGCCGCCACGCGCGACAGCTGGCACGGCCGTCCCGACGCGGTGACCACGCTGCTGACCAACGGCGCCGATCCGCGCCAGGCCGACGCCGACGGCAACACGCCGCTGCACCATGCCGCGCGCAGTTCCGATCCCGGCGTGGTCGCGCTGCTGCGCGATGCCGCGGCCGAACTCGACGCCCGCAACGCCGAAGGCGTCACCCCGCTGGGCATCGCCTGCATCGCCGGCAACTGGCGGCTGGCCAAGTTCCTGCTGGAGCGCGGCGCCAAGCCCGAGCCGGCCGGTGGCCAGCCGGTGCTGCTGGCCGCCGCGGCGACCGAGGAAGACGACGCCGCCGGCGTGCAGCTGCTGCTCAAGCACAAGGCCAAGGTCGATACCCGTGGCGCGCATGGGCGCAGCGCGCTGCATGCGGCGGCGCTGGCCGGCCACGGCGAGATCATCACTGCGCTGCTGGCAGCCGGCGCCTCGGTCGAGGCGCGCGACGAGGCCGGCACCACGCCCTGGCTGGAAGCGGCCCGCGGCAGCCATCTCACCGCCATCGATCTGCTGGCCAACGCCGGCGCGGACGTGGCCGCGGTCGATGCGCAGGGCCGCAACGCGCTGATGCTGGCCAGCGCCAGCGAGCAGGTGTCTTCGACGCTGGTCCGGCGCCTGCTCGACCTGGGTCTGGACCCGGCCCAGCGCGATGTGGCCGGCCTGCGTGCAGTCGATGTTGCCGCCGCCGCCGGGCGCTGGACGCTGGTCTCGCAGCTGGACCCGGACTATCCGCTGCCCAACGCGGTATCGAGCGCCGACAGCAGCCAGCCGCCGCCGGACCAGGCGCCGCTGGGCCTGCTGCGCGAAGCGCTGGAGCGCGGCACCTACGCCGGCCTGGACGGGCTGGCCCAGCTCTGCTCGCCGACCGAACTGGGCAGCCTGTTGCATGCGCCGGCCTTGTCGACCACCGCGCCGGCGCTGCACTGGCTGCTGCGTCATGGGGCCATTGGCGAATCGCGCGATGTCTACGGCGACGTGCCGCTGATCGCCTGCCTGGCGCGCGGCCCGGCCGTGCTGCCGGCGATTCGCGTCCTGCTCGATGCCGGCCTGTCGCCGGCCGGCGGCGCGGGGCTGGCGCGTTTCTTGGGCGCGTGCGTGCAGGCCGGCGCCCGCGATCACGCCGCCGCGCACGCGCTGGCGCTGGAACTGCTGCAGCGGGGCGCCGATCCGTTCGCCGCCAACGCGGCCGGGGATCGCCCGCTGACGCTGGCGGTGCGCCTGGACTGGAATCCGCTGGTCGAAGCGCTGCTGGCGCTGGGCGTGGACCGCGAAGCCCGTGACGCGCGCGGCATGTCGGCCCTGCACCTGGCCACCGCGCTGGGCAACGTGCCGATGGTGCGCCGCCTGATCGCCGGCGGTGCCGCGCCCGATGCCCGCGCCGCCGATGGCCAGACGCCGCTCGGTGTCGCGCTGTCCAGTGGCCGGCGCGACCTGGCCGACTGGCTGGACTGGCGCGTGTGGCCGCTGCCGCGACGTCCGCTGCGCAGTGGCGACCTGCCGCTGGCGGCGATCGTCGGTGACGTCGATGCCGTGCGTCGTCTGCTGGAACTGGGTTTCGACGTCGACGCGCCCGACGCGCAGGGTTGCACCGCGTTGTTGCGTGCTGCCGGTGGCGGTCACGGGTTGGTGGTGGACCTGCTGCTGGCGCGCCGCGCCAATCCGCAGCATGCCGCGCGCACCGGTGCCACGCCGCTGTCGGCCGCGGTGAGCATGCGCCAGACCGCGATCGTCGATGCGCTGCTCGCCGCCGGCGCCGAGATCGAATACCGCCTGCCGGGCGAGGTCAGCGTGCTGATGCTGGCCGCCGCGCTGGGCCTGCCGGACATCGCCGCGCGCCTGCTCACCGCCGGTGCCAACGTGCACGCCGTCGATGCGCAGGGCCTGACCGCACTGCATTGCGCCGGCCTGTTCGGCTTCATCGCCCGCGATAGCTCACGCCTGCTGGCGCTGTTGGACACCTTGCTGCTGGCCGGCGCCGAACCCGACGGCCAGGCCCCGGGCATGGTCACGCCGCTGCTGCTGTTGCTGGGCGCGCGCGCCGAGCCGGGCACCGCCTGCGACGAAGACGCGATCCTGGCCGGCCTGGAGCGCCTGCTGGACGAAGACGTGGCGCTGGACGCCCGCGATCCGCGCGGCTTCGGCCCGCTGCACCTGGCCGCGTTGCATGGCCTGCTGCGCGTGGCCCAGCGCCTGCTGCGGGCGGGCGCCGATCCGGAGCTGCGCGATGGGCTGAATCGCAGTCCGCGCGAGGTGGCGATCATGCGCGGCTTCGTCGATGTCGCCAGCGAACTCTCGCCCGGCATGCGTCCGGGCAGCGGTGCACCGATCGCGCGCTACCTGCGCGATCCGGGCTGATCGCGCCTCTCTTCCTCCCCACGGATTTCCCCGATGTCTGCAGTTGCTCCCGTCGAGCTGGCCCCGATCAGCTGGTCCGATTTCGAAAAAGTCCTGCTGGTGGCCGGCACCATCCTCAAGGTCGAGCCGTTCCCCGAAGCGCGCCATCCGGCCTACAAGGTGTGGGCCGATTTCGGGCCGTATGGCGAGCGCAAGACCAGCGCGCAGATCACCAACCTCTATGCGCCTGAAGACCTGGTGGGCAAGCAGATCGTGGCGGTGATCAACTTCCCCGAGAAGCAGATCGGTCCGTTCAAGTCGCAGTTCCTGCTGACCGGTGCCTACACCGACGAAGGCGTGGTGGTGACCACGCTGGAGCGCCCCGTGCCCAACGGCGCGCGGCTGGGCTGAGTTCGCGCCCCAGCGCGCAAGCGGTCAGCTGCGCTGGAAGCGCCAGCGCACTTGCAGCGTGGCCTGCGACTCCAACGCGCGCAGTTGCTTGCGCGCAGGCCACGAAGGGCAGGGGACTTCAGTGCGGCGCGGGATTGGCCGCTGGGCCCGGATCGATGCTGCCGGGCGTGGCGTTGTCGGTCAGGTCGGCGGCGACGAGTTTTTCCAGGTCGCGACGTGCATCGCGCGCGGTCTGCAGCAGCGCGGCTTCGTCGTCGTAGACCAGGTGCTGCTCGCGCAGCAGCTTCTCGTCATGGGCGCGGAACCGGCGCGCCTGCTCAGCCGCGGTGCCTTCGGGAACGCCCAGCGCGGTCAGGACGCGTTCGCCCATCTCCAGGCTGGAACCGAAGGTCTCGCGGAACGGCTCGGCGCTGAGATCCATCAGCCGCCACGCGTGCTGGCGGTTGCGCGCGCGCGACAGCACGGTGGCCTTGGGATACATGCGGCGGATCAGGCGTGTGGCCTTGATGTTGGTATCCGGGTCGTCCATCGCCACCACGAACACCTTGCAGTGCTGCGCGCCGGCCGCCCGCAGCAGATCTGGCCGCGTGGGATCGCCGTAGAACAGGCGTGCGGTGCCGAAGCGGCGCAGGTTGTCGACCTGCTCCGGGCTGTGCTCCAGCGCGATGAAGGGCAGCCGCTGCGCCGTCAGCAGCCGCGCCACGATCTGGCCGAAACGACCCATGCCGGCAATGAGCACCTGCGGCTGCTGGTCGTCCACCTCATCGAATGCGCGGGTCTGCACCGGCGCCGGCGCATGGTCCAGCCAGCGGCTGGCGGCGATCAGCAGCAACGGGGTGGCCGCCATCGACAGGCCGACCATCGCCACAAGGCGGTCGTGGTGTTCGACGCTGAGCAGGTTGGCCTGCACGGCTTGGTTGAACACGACGAAGGCGAACTCACCGCCCAGCCACAGCACGCCGCCCAGCTTGAGCGCCGAGCGCCAGCTCATCTGCTGCTGCCAGCGGCCGAGCACGAACAGCACGCCCACCTTCACCAGCAGCAGCGCGACCACGCCGGCGGCGATGATCTGCGGCTCGGCGCGGATGCGATCCAGGTCGATGCTCATCCCCACCGCGATGAAGAACAAGCCCAGCAGCAGGCTCTTGAACGGCTCGATCTGCGATTCCAGCTCGTGGCGGAATTCCGAATCGGATAGCAGCACGCCGGCCAGGAACGCGCCCAGGCCCGCGCTCAAGCCGGCCAGCTCCATGAACCACGCGGTGCCCAGCACCACCAGCAGCGCGCTGGCGGTGAACACCTCCGGCATGCGCGTGCGCGCGACCGTGCGGAACAGATGCCGCAGCAACAGCCGCCCGCACAGCACCACGATCACGATCGCGCCGACTGCGTTCACAGCGGCCGACCAGGTCAGGGTCTGGTTCTTGGCGCCGCCCAGCAGCGGGATCGCGGCCAGCAGCGGGATCGCCGCCAGGTCCTGGAACAGCAGTACCGCAAATCCGGTACGACCGTAATCGCTGGTCAGCGCCTTGCGCTCGGCCAGCAGCTGCAGGCTCACCGCGGTCGAGGACAGCGCCAGGCCCATGCCGACGATCAACGCCGCCTTCCAGCCCAGCCCCAGGCCCATGCACACTGCACCCAGGATCAGCGTGGTCAGCAGCACCTGCAGCCCGCCGGTGCCGAACACCGGCTTGCGCATCACCTTCAGGCGCGAGGGCGAGAGCTCCAGCCCGATCACGAACAGCAGCATCACCACGCCGATCTCCGACGCGTTGAGGATGCGCTCGGCATCGCGCACGACGCCGAATCCGTCCGGCCCCAGCACCGCCCCTGCCACCAGATACGCCAGCACCGCGCCCAGCCCGAAACGCTTGAAGATCGGCACGGCGATCACGCCGGCCAACAGGAACACCAAGGCTATTTGCAGACCACCGCCGTGCATGGGGGATTCTCCGGAAAACGTCGTTCATTATGCGGCGCCCGTGACAGCTTCCCGCGCCTGCCGCTGGGCCACTGCGTTACGTCCCGTGCTGCGCGTGTGGCAACGGCATGGATGCGCGGGCGGCGGGACTTGGGTTGCCGCCCGTGCGGCACTGGCATAGGCTCGGCGCATTCTGGAATGCGAAGGAGTCGCGGTGATGGCACGGATCTGGCACATGGGTGCATGGGTGGTCGCCCTGTCGATGTTGACCGCAGGCGCGCAGGCGCAGACAGCCAGCGCGGTGCGCAAGACGATCGAGGCCAGCATGCTGGTCAGCGGCGATATCGAGATCACGCCGCAAGGCAAAGTCGAGACGTATCGCTTCGATCACCCGGAAGACCTGCCGCCGGAAGCGCGGCAGTTGCTGGACCAGGCGATTCCTTCCTGGGTGTTCCATCCGGTGGAGCGCGATGGCCACGCGGTCGGTGCGCGTTCGAAGATGAGCCTGCGACTGGTCGCACGTAAGCTGGACAACGATCGGTACGAAATGGCGGTGCGCAGCGCACAGTTCGAAGGCGATCCGCAGCCGGGCGAAGTCGTTGGCAGCGCGAAGATGACACCGCCGCGTTACCCGCAGACGGCCGCACAGAATGGCGTGGCCGGCGACGTCTATCTGCTGGTGCGCGTGGGCCGTGATGGCACCGTGGAGGATGTTGCCGCCGAGCAGACCAACCTGCAGGTCGTGGACCGCGAGCGCAACATGGAGAAGTGGCGCGCGATGTTCGAAAAATCCGCGATGGATGCCGCGCGTGGCTGGACCTTCGTGCCGCCCACCAGGGGCGAGTCGGTCGGCGATGCTTACTGGCAGGTGCGCGTGCCGGTCAGTTACAGCATGGGTGAGCCTCGAAAACTGGAAGAAGTGAAGTGGCGCGCCTACGTGCCTGGCCCTCGCAACCTCATTCCCTGGGCCAAGCCGAATGTGGCAGCCGATACCGGTGTAGACGCGGGCATCGATGGCCACGTCAGCCAGGTCGGCGCCGGCCTGCAGCTGAAGACGCCGCTGGGCGCGAGCTGATCCCGCAATCTCGCGATAGACAAAAAGCCCCGCAATGCGGGGCTTTTTGTTGGCCGATGGAAGCGCTGGAAACTCAGCGCTTCATCGAGCTGAAGAACTCGTCGTTCGACTTGGTGTTCTTCATCTTGTCGAGCATGAATTCCATCGCGGCGATTTCGTCCATCGGGTGTAGCAGCTTGCGCAGGATCCAGATCTTCTGCAGCAGCTCCGGTTCGATCAGCAGGTCTTCGCGGCGGGTGCCCGAACGGTTGATGTCGATCGCCGGATAGACGCGCTTCTCGGTGATGCGACGATTCAAATGCACTTCGCTGTTGCCGGTGCCCTTGAATTCTTCGTAGATCACCTCGTCCATCTTCGAGCCGGTCTCGACCAGCGCGGTGGCGATGATGGTCAGCGAGCCGCCTTCTTCCACGTTACGCGCCGCGCCGAAGAAGCGCTTCGGGCGGTGCAGGGCGTTGGCGTCTACGCCGCCGCTGAGCACCTTGCCCGAGCTCGGCACCACGTTGTTGTAGGCGCGGGCCAGGCGGGTGATCGAGTCCAGCATGATCACCACGTCCTTCTTGTGCTCGACCAGGCGCTTGGCCCGCTCGATCACCATCTCGGCGACCTGCACGTGGCGTGCGGCCGGCTCGTCGAAGGTGGAGGAGATGACCTCGCCGCGCACGGTGCGCTGCATTTCGGTCACTTCTTCCGGGCGCTCGTCGATCAGCAGCACGATCAGGTGCACGTCCGGATGATTGGTCGTGATGGCCGTGGCCACCTGCTGCATCATCATCGTCTTACCGGCCTTGGGCGGGGAGACGATCAGCGCGCGCTGGCCTTTGCCCTGCGGTGCCATCAGGTCGAGGATGCGGCCGGAAATGTCTTCCGACGAACCGTTGCCGCGCTCCAGGGTGAAGCGCTTGCGCGGGAACAGGGCGGTCAGGTTCTCGAACAGCACCTTGCCCTTGCTGGCTTCGATCGGCTCACCGTTGATGGTGTCCACGATCGACAGCGCGAAATAGCGCTCGCCGTCCTTCGGGAAGCGGATGCGTCCGGCCAGGTGATCGCCGGTGCGCAGGTTGAAGCGGCGGATCTGGCTGGGCGAGATGTAGGTGTCATCCGGGCCGGCCAAGTAGCTGGCTTCCGCCGCGCGCAGGAAGCCGAAGCCGTCGGGCAGGATTTCCAGCACGCCGTCGGCGGCGACGCCTTCGCCGTGGCGGGTCAGCACCTTGAGCAGGGCGAAGATCACGTCCTGCTTGCGGGCGCGGGCCACGCCTTCGTGGATCTGCAGCTGGTCGGCGATGTCCAGCAGCTTGAACGCCGGCATGCGCTTGAGGTCGCTCAGCGAATACTGCGGGAAGCCTTCCGGCACCTGCGGATGCGGGCGCGGGACGAAATTCTCGTTGGCGCCGTCGGCCGGGAAGCCATCGCCACCGCCGCCGAAGCCGCGGTTGTTGTTGCCGCCGCCACCGCCGCCGCCGCCGCCGCCATTGCGCTCGCGGTCGCGGTCGCGGCGGTTGCGGAAGCGCTCGCGGCGATTGTTGCCGCCGCCGGCGTTCTGGCCCTGGCCCTGACCTTGCGGGCCGTTGTTGTGCTGCGGACGCTGGGCGTTGCCGCCTTCGTTACCGCCGCCGTTGGTGTGCTGTTGGCGCGACTCGGAAGACGGGCCAGCGTCGCCGCCTTCATTGCGCGGGGCCGGGGCTTCGGCCGACGGCGCGGGCTGCGACTGCGGCTGCGGCGCAGCTGCAACGGGTGCAGGCGCGGGCGCGGGAGATTCGGGAGCGGGCTTCGGCGCGGCGGGCGCGGCCGGGGGCGCGGTGTCCAGGGCCAGGTTGGCCTGCGGTGCGCCAGCGTCGCCCTTGGTGGCGGCGGTCTTGGCCACGCGCGGCTTGCGCACGCGCTTCTCGGCCGTTGCTGCGCCGGTTTCGTTGCTGTCGGACAAAGTGCGATTCCTCACTGAGAGGTTGCGAGCGGCCGGCGGCGAAAGGCGCGGGCGGCTGGAGTGACTGGGAAGTGGTACTGCAGAAGGGGTGCGGCGCTTGGATCCCCTGCGCCGGATGGGGTGGACACTATCACCGCGCCGGGACGGCTTCAAGCACGCCCGGCAGCGGGTTGCAACGGATTCAGGCGGCGGCGCGCGCCGTGGGCGGCGCGCCGGAACGGCCGGATCAGGCGGCTGCGGCGCCGATGGCCTTGTCGATCATCTGGGTCAGCTGGCCCTTGCCCACGGCGCCGACCTGGGTCGCCTGGACCTGGCCGTCCTTGAACAGCAGCAGCAGCGGGATGTTGCGCACGTGGTACTTGATGGCCGTCGCGCGGTTGTCGTCCACGTTCAGCTTCACGACCTTCAGGCGGCCGTTGTAGCTGTCGGCCAGTTCGTCCAGGACCGGGGCGATCATCTTGCACGGGCCGCACCATTCGGCCCAGAAATCCACCAGCACGGGCTCGCTGGACTGCAGGACAGCAGCATCGAAATCGGCATCGCCGACGTGGGTCACCTTGTCGCTCATCTAAGGTCTCCGAGGGAGTTTTCGCGGTGCGGGGCCGAAGATGGCCGCCGGATGCGGTAAAATGGGGCGTTTCGCGGCCTGATCAAGCCCTGACATGCAAGGGCAAGGTCGCACCACCCGGCATCGAGTCGCCAGTTTGCGACCGGGGTGCCGGCGATGCAAGCGGACGCCTCCGCCCCTTCAGCCTGCCGTCGCCCCTGCGCCGCGGCGCAAAGAGAATTCATGAGCGACAAGCCCCTTACTGACGTCACCTTCAACACGTTCGAGCTGCATCCGGACCTCCTGGCGGGCCTGGAAGCGGCAGGCTTTTCCCGCTGCACCCCGATCCAGGCGCTGACCCTGCCGGTGGCACTGGCCGGGCGCGATGTCGCCGGCCAGGCCCAGACCGGCACCGGCAAGACCCTGGCGTTCCTGGTCGCGGTGATGAACCGCCTGTTGACCCGCCCGGCGCTGGCCGACCGCAAGCCGGAAGACCCGCGCGCGCTGATCATGGCGCCGACCCGCGAACTGGCCATCCAGATCCACAAGGATGCGATGAAGTTCGGCGAGCAGCTCGGCCTGCGCTTTGCCCTGATCTACGGCGGCGTGGACTACGACAAGCAGCGCGAACTGCTGCAGCAGGGCGTGGACGTGATCATCGCCACCCCGGGCCGCCTGATCGACTACGTCAAGCAGCACAAGGTGGTGTCCCTGCACGCCTGCGAGATGTGCGTGATGGACGAAGCCGATCGCATGTTCGATCTGGGCTTCATCAAAGACATCCGCTTCCTGCTGCGCCGCATGCCCGAGCGCGGTACCCGCCAGACGCTGCTGTTCTCGGCCACGCTGAGCCATCGCGTGCTGGAGCTGGCCTACGAGCACATGAACGAGCCGGAGAAGCTCGTCGTCGAGGCCGAGACCATCACCGCCGCGCGCGTGCGCCAGCGCATGTACCTGCCGGCCGACGACGAGAAGATCCCGCTGCTGATCGGCCTGCTCTCGCGCAGCGAAGGCGCGCGCACGATGGTGTTCGTCAACACCAAGGCCTTCGTCGAACGCGTGGCCCGGGCGCTGGAACGCGCCGGCTACCGCGTCGGCGTGCTGTCGGGCGACGTGCCGCAGAAGAAGCGCGAAACCCTGCTCAAGCAATTCCAGGCCGGCCGGCTTGAACTGCTGGTGGCCACCGACGTGGCCGCGCGTGGCCTGCACATCGACGGCGTCAGCCACGTCTACAACTACGACCTGCCGTTCGATGCCGAGGACTACGTGCACCGCATCGGCCGCACCGCGCGCCTGGGCGCCGAGGGCGACGCGATCAGCTTCGCCTGCGAGCGCTATGCGCAGAGCCTGCCGGACATCGAGGCCTACATCGAGCAGAAGATCCCGGTCGAGCCGATCACCGCCGAACTGCTGACCGCACTTCCGCGCCCCGAGCGCGCGCCGCTGCCGGCGGCCGAGGAAGGCGAGGAAGCCGAAAGCGTCAGCGCGATCTTCCGCGAAGCCCGCGAGCAGAAGGCCGCCGACGAGGCGCGCCGTGGCGGCGGGCGTTCGTCCAGTGGTCCGGGCGGTCGCAGTGGCGGTCCGCGCGAAGGTAGCCGCAGCGGTGGGCGTTCGGGCGAAGGCGCGGGCAGCCGCGGCCCGCGTCCGCCGCGCCGTCCGCGCAGCGAGCCGGTCGATGCGTCCGGCACGACCGCGCCGCCGGCGGGCGATCCGCTGGTCGCTGCGGCGACGGGTCCTGCCCAGGCGGCTGCGCCGGGCACGGGCGCGGTGATCGATCCGCAGGCGCCGCAGGGCGACAAGCCGGCCCGCAAGCGCCGTCGCCGTCGTCATGGCCGTCCGGTGGAAGGTGGCGAAGGCCAGCAGGCGGGCAACGCCGCGACCAACGGCGAGGGTGCGCCGCGTCCGCCGCGCGCCAACGCTGGCCCGGCTGCCAAGCCGCGCGCGGCCGAAGCGCCGGCCGCCGCTCGTGCCAACGACTCGTTCCTGACCCGCCTGGGGCGCAAGATCAAGTCGCTGGTCGGCGGCTGATCGCCTCGCGTTGAAGCTTAAAGAACGGGTCGCCAGCAGGCGGCCCGTTTTCGTTTTGGCGGCCTGATGCGCGATGTCGGTCTGCACGGTGCCCACCGCTCACGTCGCGATAGGCATAATCGCCGCCCATGACCGTCCTGCGCTTTGAAAACGTCAGCAAGCAGTATCCCGGTGGCCACGAGGCCCTGTCCGATGTGAGCTTCGAGGTGGCCGAAGGCGAGATGCTGTTCGTCACCGGCCACTCCGGCGCCGGCAAGAGCACCCTGCTCAAGCTGATCCACCTCAGCGAACGGCCCAGCCGAGGCGCGGTGGTGTTCGGCGGCCGCAACCTGCTCAAGGTGCGCGGCGGCAACGTCGCCCTGCACCGCCGCCACGTGGGCGCGGTCTACCAGGACCATCGCCTGCTGACCGACCGCACCGTGGCCGAGAACGTCGCCCTGCCGCTGATCCTGCGCGGCGAGCGTCGCGGCGACATCGGCAAGCGCGTGCGCGAGGTGCTGACCCGGCTCGGGCTGGGCCATCGCGAGCGCGCGCTGCCGACCCAGCTGTCGGCCGGTGAACAGCAGCGCGTGGGCATCGCCCGGGCGATCGTCTCCGAGCCGCAGCTGCTGGTCGCCGACGAGCCCACCGGCAACCTCGATCCGACCCTGGCGGCCGAGATCATGTCGCTGTTCGCCTCCATGCCCGAGCGCGGCACCTCGGTGCTGGTGGTCAGCCATGACCTGGCGCTGATCAAGCGCATGCGCAAGCGCGCCCTGATCCTGGACCACGGCCGGCTGATGGACGACATCTCGCCGGACGACCTGGCGGACTGACCTGATGATTTACGCACTGCATGCCGGGAGCCGCGCATGAACGACACCGCGCCGACCCCGAAGATCGAGCCCAACCGCCGCGCGCCCGGCCCGCGTTCGGGCGTGGGGATCTGGCTGGACCAGCATCTCTACAGCTTTGTCTCCAGCCTGGGTCGCGCCGTGCGCCGGCCGTGGTCGACCGCGCTGACCATCGGCGTGATGGCGGTGGCCTTCGCGCTACCGCTGGGCCTGTGGCTGGCGCTGGGCAACGTGCAGCACTTCGCCGGCAACGTGCAGGCCTCGCGCCAGGTGGATGTCTTCCTGAAGCTGGACACGCCGGCCGAGCGCGCGCAGGCGCTGGCCGAGCAGGTCCGCGGCCGCAGTGACGTGGCCAGCGTCGAGCTGCGCACGCCGGAGCAAGGGCTGGCCGATTTCCGCAAGCTCAGCGGCCTGGATGCGGCGATCGATGCACTGGACGACAATCCGCTGCCCGCGCAGCTGATCGTGATCCCCAGCGGCGACGATGCCGCCCTGGCCGACGCGCTCAAGCAGCTGCCCGAAGCCGACACGGTCCAGCACGACGCGGTCTGGCGCCAGCGCCTGGATGGCTGGCTGCACTTCGGCACGCGCCTGGCCTGGGTGCTGGCGGCGTTGTTCGGCCTGGGCGCGCTGCTGGTCGTGGGCAATACCGTGCGCCTGGACATTCAGTCGCGGCGCGAGGAAATCGGCGTGCTGCAGCTGCTGGGCGCCACCGATGGCTTCATCCGCCGGCCCTTCATCTATTTGGGCGCGTGGTACGGCCTGGGCGCCGGCGTGCTGGCGCTGGCCCTGGTCATCGGCGCTGGTATCGCCCTGCGCGCGCCGCTGGATGCGCTGGCCAAGAGCTACGGCAGCAGCTTCGCCCTGGACGGGCTGGACCCGGCGCGCGCCGGGCTGGTATTAGTGGCGGCCTTGATCATCGGTTGGCTCGGAGCGTGGTGGGTGACCGGTCACTACCTGCGCCAGACCCGTCCGACCGACACCTGACCCTTTCTGGCCCTTCATGCCCCCACAAGACCTGCGGCACCTGATCAGCGAAACACCCCGCGTCATGGTGGTGGATGGCTCCAAGATGGTGCGCAAGCTCATCGCCGACGTCCTCAAGCGCGATCTGCCGCAGGTCGAGGTGATTGGGTGCGCGACCCTGGCCGAAGCGCGCAAGGCGCTGGCCGAGGGCCCGGTCGACCTGGTCACCACGGCGCTGTCGCTCAAGAGCGGCAGCGGCTTGGAAGTGGCCCGCGCCGTGCGCGAAACGGCCGGCCAGGCCTACGTGCCGGTGATCGTGGTCTCTGGCGAAGCCCAGGCGCATCTTGAGGAGCGCCGCTTCACCGAGTTCGTCACCGATTATTTCGACAAGGCGCTGGGCCACGAGGCGCTGGCGGCCTTCATCCACGGCTATGTGCAGCCCGAGCCGCTGCCCGGCTCAACGGTGCTGTACGTGGAAGACAGCCGCGTGGTCGCCGAGACCACCAAGCGCATGCTGGAGCGCCACGACCTGAATGTGGTGCACGTGCTGCGTGCCGAAGACGCCTTCGCGCTGCTGACGGCCGAATCGCTGGGCATGTCCAAGCACCAGTTCGACGTGGTGCTGACCGACGTGACCCTGAAGGGCGAGCTGAGCGGCATGGACATCATTCAGCGCGTGCGCGTGGACTTCGCCTACGGCAAGCGGCGCCTGCCGATCCTGGTGATGACCGGCGACAGCAACCGCGACAACCAGGCCGAACTGCTGCAGCAGGGCGCCAACGATCTGGTGCTCAAGCCGATCGAAGAACGCCTGCTGGTGACCAAGGTGCTGTTCCAGCTGCGCCTGGCCCGCATGGCCGGCCCGCGCCAGGACGATTGAGACACGCCGATGGACGATGTGATCTTCATCGATGGCCTGCAGGTGCAGGCCTTGATCGGCGTCTACGACTTCGAGCGCGACGCGACCCAGCCGCTGGTGTTCGACGTGGAGATGACCGTCGACACGCGCAGCGCCGGCAGCAGCGATGCGCTGGCCGACACCGTCGATTACGCGGTGATCGCGCAGACCATCGAGGCGATCTGTACGCAGTCAGGCTTCGCCCTGGTCGAAGCACTGGCCGACACCATCGCCACGCAGTTGCTGCGCGATTTCCCAATCCAGCAGCTCAGCTTGCGCGTGACCAAGCCGCAGGCCGTGCCGGCCGCGCGCGGCGTGGGTGTGCGCATCGTCCGTCGCAAGGAGTCCGCATGAAGACGCGCCGCTACGTGCTGCTGCTGGGCAGCAGCCTGGACTCGCCGCAGGTGCTGCGGCTGGCGATCGAAACGCTGTCCGCGCAAGGGCTGGTCGAAGCGACTTCGCGTTGCGTCGAAGGGCCGAGTGTCAGCGGCGACGCGCGCCGCTTCCACAACCAGGCGATCGTCTTCGCCAGCGGCCTGGCCAACGATGCACTGGTGGTCTCGCTGAAGAAGATCGAAACCGAGCTGGGCCGCGTGCCTGGCGATGCGCAGTGCGTGATCGATATCGACCTGGCCTGCGAGTGCGATGCGCACGGCATCGTGCTGTGGCGCGACGACACCAAGCTGGGGCATCCACTGTTCGTCGGCTTGATGCAGGACGTGCTCAACCAGCTGCGTGGGCCGACGCTGGCCTGAGCAAGTCTGGTCTTTGTGGGAGCCGCTTCAGCGGCGATGAAATCCTCCCGCGAAAGCCCATCGCCGCTGAAGTGGCTCCCACACGACAAACCTTGGTCAGATAAAGACCGAACGACCGCCATCGATCGCGATGATCTGGCCGTTGACGTAGGTATTGCCATCGATCAGCCAGCGCACCGTCGAGACGATGTCCTCGGGCGCGCCCTGGCGCTGCAGCGGCACCCGATCACGCAGGACCTGCTCGGTCTCGGCCTTGACCGGATTCTCCGACCACAGGATGTTGCCGGGCGCGATCGCGTTGACGCGCACGTGCGGGCCGAGTTCGCGCGCGAGCGACTGGGTCATCATCACCAGCGCGGCCTTGGCCATGCAGTAGAGGGTGTGCTCTGGCAGCGGACGCTGAGCGTAGATGTCGGCGATGCTGACGATGGCACCACGGCTGGCCTTCAGGTGCGGCGCGGCGGCCTGCGACAGGAAGAACGGCGCGCGCGCGTTGGAGGCGAACAGCGCATCCCACTGCTGCGGCGTCGCCGTGCCGACCGGCGTGGCGTAGTAGGCCGAGGCGTTGTTGATCAGCGCGTCGAGCCGGCCGAAGCGCTCGACCGTGCGGCTCACCAGCAGTGGCAACTGTTCGACCTGCGCCAGCTCGGCCTGCAGCACCAGCGTGCTGCCCGGGCGCGCGGCTTCCAGCTCGGCAGCGAGTGCCTGCATCTCGTCGGCCGAGCCGCGGTAGTGCAGGGCCAGCGCGTAGCCATCGGCATGCAGGGCGCGGGCGATGGCCGCACCGATCCGCTTGGCGGCACCGGTGACCAGGGCGACGCGGGGAAACTCGGACATGGAAGGCTCTGCCGGGAAAGATGACGCGATTGTGGCATCCCCGCATGTCATCGCCCGTGCGGACGCGGACGATGGCACGCCCGCATCGCGCGCATCACATCCCGTGGATTGCTTGACGCCCATCATGGTTTGCGGGCATGTTGCCTGCATCCCCTTTCGCACCGCGTTTCGCTGGCTGCAAGGGCCAACGGAACGGAGCGAATGGACTGGGAGAAGTACCGGAGTTCCACGTTTGATGAGCTGATCCAGGCAGACGGCCAGGCCCGTCCTGCCGCGCGCAGGCTGGTCGAATACCTCGGTGGCCTGTCGGGCCGCGAGATCGCCGAGCGCCAGGTCGCCGCCGATGTCGTCGCCCGCGTCATGGGCATCACCTTCACGGTGTACTCGGACGGTCGCAACGTCGACCGCACGCTGCCGTTCGACCTGATCCCGCGCGTGATCCCGCGCAAGGAATGGGAAGTCACCGAGGCCGGCCTCAAGCAGCGCATGCGCGCGCTGAACCTGTTCATCGGCGACGTCTACGGCAAGCAGCAGATCGTCAAGGACAAGGTGTTCCCGGCGATGCTGCTGAAGGATTCGGTCAACTTCCGCCCGCAGTGCGTGGGCATCACCCCGCCGCTGGGCGTGTGGGCGCACATCTGCGGTTCGGACCTGGTGCGCGACGGCGACGGCACGCTGTACGCGCTGGAAGACAACCTGCGCATTCCTTCCGGCGTGAGCTACATGCTGGAAAACCGCATGGTCGCCAAGCGCGTGTTCCCGGAGCTGTTCGAGACCAGCTCGATCCTGCCGGTGGACGAATACCCGAGCCAGCTCTACGACACCCTGGCGGCGCTGTCGCCGCGTCCGGGCGATGCGCCGGTGATCGCGCTGCTGACGCCAGGCGTGTTCAACAGCGCCTATTTCGAACATGCGTACCTGGCCCAGGCGATGGGCATCGAGCTGGTCGAAGGCTCGGACCTGTTCGTTGCCGACGACGACTGCACCTACATGCGCACCGTCTACGGCCCGCAGCGCGTGGACGTGATCTATCGCCGCGTGGATGACCTGTTCATCGATCCGGAGGTGTTCCATCCCGATTCGATGCTCGGCGTGCCGGGCCTGATCCGCAGCTGGCGCGCGGGCAAGGTGGCGCTGGCCAATGCGCCGGGCGCGGGCGTTGCCGACGACAAGGTCGTGTTCGCCTACGTGCCCAAGATGATCAAGTACTACCTGGGCGAGGACGCGATCCTGCCCAACGTGCCCAGTTTCCTGTGCCACGACGACAAGGACCTCAAGCACGTGCTGGCCAACCTGGACAAGCTGGTGGTCAAGCCGGCCAACGAATCGGGCGGCTACGGCATGCTGATCGGACCGCGCGCGAGCAAGGAGGAGATCGAGAAGTTCCGCGGCCTGATCCAGGCCGATCCGCGCAACTACATGGCCCAGCCGACGTTGAATCTCTCGACCGCGCCGATCGTCACCGACGAAGGTCCGTCGCCGCGCCACCTGGACCTGCGGCCTTTCATCCTCTCGCGCGAGGACACCTACGTCACCACCGGTGGCCTGACCCGCGTGGCGATGACGCCCGGCTCGCTGGTGGTCAATTCCTCGCAGGGCGGCGGCGCCAAGGACACCTGGGTGGTGGATACCGACGAGGAGGGCACCTGATGCTCTCGCGCGTCGCAGACAATCTCTACTGGTTCAGCCGCTATATCCGTCGCGCGGAAAACACCGCGCGCCTGGTCGGCGTGGGCAGCATGCTGCAGCTGGACCTGCCGCGCTCGGTGCGCTTCACCTGGCGGCCGATGATCGACACGGTCGGCTCGGGCGACCTGTTCACCGCGCTGCATCCCGATGCCGGCACCGACGTGGCCGACGCGGAGGTCATCCGGTTCCTGCTGCTGGACGAAGCCAATCCCGCCTCGCTGACCGTCTCGATCACCAGCGCCCGCGAGATCCTGCGCAGCATCCGCGACACGCTGCCGCAGGAAGTGTGGGAAGCGGTCAACGACCTGCACCTGTACGTGGCCGCCAGCGGCGAGCGTGCGTTGCAGCGGCGTTATCGGCTGGAGTTCATCACCCGCATCGTCGATGGCTGCCTGAAGGTTTCCGGCCTGCTCTCGGCGAACGTGAGCCGCGACATCGGCTACCAGTTCCTGCGCCTGGGCACCGGCATCGAACAGGCCGACATGACCACGCGCATCATCGATGCCGGCGCCTCGGGCCTGATCACCCCGCGCAGCGAGGAAGATCGCGAGGCGTTCCGCAACATGCAGTGGATGGCGGTGCTGCGTTCACTGGCGGCGTACCAGATGTACCGGCGCCACATCCGCCAGCGCGTGACCGGCGAGCACGCGCTGCGCTTTTTGCTGCAGAACACCGAGTTCCCGCGCAGCGTGCAGTTCTGCCTGACCCGCGCCCAGCACGTGCTGCCGACGATGCCGCCGCGCCCGGGCGTGGACCGCCACCTCAATCGCGTGGTCGGGATGATTCGCAACGCCGATCCGGTGTGGCTGGCGGCGCAGAATCCGGCCGCGTTCATGGACGAGATCCAGGTCCACCTGAGCAACCTGCACAACGCGGTGGTGGAAGGGTATTTCTACAACTGACCGTGGTCTGGAGCGCACATGAAAAAGCCGGGCAGTGCCCGGCTTTTTCTTTGCCTGATCCACGCGCGTCTTACTGCTGGCCGGCGTCGTCGCCCGGATCCTGGCGCGAAGCGATGCGGCGCGGTGGCGCGACCACCTGGCGGCTTGGGCGCTCTTCGTGTTCCTCACCTTCGCGCGCCGGTTCCCAGGGGAAGCGGGGCAGGGTGCGCACGGCGTTTTCCAGCTTGCGCGACCAGGTGTCGTGGATTTCGGCGTAGAGCGGCGTGTCGCCTTCCAGGCGCATCTGCTGGGTCACCTTGAGGTCACCGGCGCGGATCAGCGCCATGTCCAGCGGCATGCCGACCGACAGGTTGGAGCGGATGGTCGAATCCAGCGACACCAGCGCGCAACGCGCCGCGTCTTCCAGCGTGGTGCCGGGGCGCAGGATGCGGTCCAGGATCGGCTTGCCGTACTTGGATTCGCCGATCTGCAGGTAGGGCGTTTCGGGCGAGGTCGCGATGCAGTTGCCCAGCGGGTAGACCATGTACAGGCCCGGCCGCTCGCCGGCGATCTGGCCGCCCAGCACCAGGGTGGACTGCACGCTGACGCCGCTCTGCTGGGCCTGGTCGTTGACCGCCGACTGGCTGGCCACCAGCACCTCGCCCACGTATTCGGCCACCTCGAACAGGTGCTTGAACGTGCGCAGGCTGCGCGTGCACGAGGGATCTTCCGCATCGCGTTTGAGTCGCGACATGGTGAGCTGGGTGGTGGCCAGGTTACCGGCAGACAGAATCACGAAGACCCGGTCGCCCGGGTACTCGAAGATGTGCATCTTGCGGTAGACGCGCACGTCGTCAAACGACGCGCTGGTCCGGGTATCCGCGGCGAAGACCAGGCCTTCGTCCACTTCGATGCCGACGCAATAAGTCATGTCACAACCGGGGAAGAGGGCACCACGATCATAGGGGCGCCCTCCGGTGCTGGCTAGGGCTGGTGCGACTGGAATTCACCTGATCCGCACCGCAAGGTCGCCAGGCGCCGCGTAACATGGACTTCTTTGCCGTCACGCCTTGACCTGCATGAACGACCTGCCGCTTCCCGATGCCGATGCCCTGGCCCACAGTGACCGCCTGGCCGCGATGATCCGGGGCGAAATCGCCGCGTCCGGCGGATCGCTGCCGTTTTCGCGCTTCATGGAGCGCTGCCTGTACACGCCGGGGCTGGGCTATTACAGCGCCGGGGCGACCAAGTTCGGCGAGGCCGGCGATTTCGTCACCGCGCCGGAAATCGGCCCGCTGTTCGCCAGTGCGGTCTCGCAGGCGGTGGCGCCGGTGCTGCAGGAGCTGGGGCCGGAGGCGTGTTTCCTGGAGATCGGCGGCGGCAGCGGCGCCTTTGCCGAGGTCATGCTCAAGCGCCTGCTGCAGCTGGATGCGATGCCGGCCAAGTACTGGATCCTGGAACCCAGCGCGGACCTGCGCGAACGCCAGCGCGAGCGCCTGGGCCGGCGCCTGATCCCACCGGTGTTCGACTGCGTGGAATGGCTGGACACCCCGCCGCAGGACACCTGGAACGGCGTGGTGTTCGCCAACGAGGTGATCGATGCGCTGCCGACGCCGCGCTTCGTGCTGCGCGAAGGTGAGGTGTTCGAGGAGCATGTCGCGCTGGATGGCGAAGGCCGCTTCGTCGCCACCGATCGCCCCGCCGATCCGCTGCTGGCCGCGGCCGTGCGCCATGTCGAGCGGTCGCGCGACGTGCTGTTCGAGGATGGCTATCGCAGCGAGCTGCTGCCGCAGCTGCCGTACTGGGTGCAAGCGGTGATCGGCAAGCTCGACGCCGGCGCGCTGCTGTTCTGCGACTACGGCTACCCGCGCAAGGAGTACTACCTGGAACAACGCGATGGCGGCACCATGCGCGCCTTCTACCGGCATCGCATGCACAACGATGTCTATCGCTGGCCGGGGCTGCAGGACATCACCGCCTCGGTGGATTTCACCGCGCTGGCCGAGGCCGGTACCGGCGCGGGCTTCGCCCTGGCGGGTTACGCGACGCAGGCGGGCTTCCTGGTCGGCAACGGCTTGATCGATCGCCTGGGCGAAGCGGAGGCGCGCGCGCCGGACGAGGCGACCACGCTGCGCCTGCGCAACGAGTTCAAGAAGCTCACCCTGCCCAACGAGATGGGCGAGCGTTTACAGTTCATGGGCTTTGCGCGCGACTGCAATTTCGACGCGGCCTTCCTGTCCGGTGACCTGACGTGGCGGCTGTGAGCAGCGGCGCGTTGAAGCCGCTGCGCTGGCCGGCGCTGTGGGTCGGCCTGTGGGGGCTGGCGATGGCGGTGGTGGTAACCACCTGCCTGCTGCCGGGCGACGACATCCCGCGCGTGGCCGAAGGCGTGGACAAGATCGAGCACGCCGGTTCGTTCTTCGTGCTGATGGTGTGCGCGGTGCAGCTCTTCGCCACGCGTCGCGCGCTGCTGCGCGCGGCGGCCTGGCTGGTGGTGCTGGGCGTGCTGATCGAGTTCATGCAGGGCTGGTTCACCGCCGACCGCACGCCCGATCCGATGGACGCGCTGGCCGACAGCACTGGCGTGCTGCTGGGGCTGGCCATCGCCAGGACCCGCGCCAGCAATCTGCTGTTGCGCTGGTTCCCACGCAAGCCGGGTGGAACATGATCAAGCGTGGAAGCCGCTTCAGCGGCGATGGGGCGTTCGCGATAAAGCGTCATCGCCGCTGAAGCGGCTCCCACAGGTTTTTGGTTGGGTTGGGACGACGCTGCAAATCACACCGGTCCCAACACGCCCCTTCGCCTTGCGAAAGGGCGTGCGCCATCAGTTGCCTGCCGGTATCAGGGTCATGCGGTCCAGCACCCACATGTTCGGGCGCGTGTCGCCGGTGAAATACACGCACAGGTTGGCCTGGCTGGGCGCGGCTTTGAGCGGGATGTCCAGCGTCTGGAAGCCATCGGCGCCCGGGTCCTTCGGCAGCGGCACGCTGCCCAACACCGCGCCATCGCAGCCGTCGCGCAGCTCCAGTTCGCCGTAGGCGGTCTTGGCCTTCTTGAAGGTGCGCAGGTACTCGTCGTGGGCCAGCTCGAAGAAGTACGGAATGCGCCCGGCGCGGATCTGCACGGACGCAATTCCCGATAGCGGCGCGGCCTTCCATTCCCAGCACGGATTGAAGATGTCCACGTTGTAGACCGCGCGCGGACCGGCGCGCGGGCCGTCGTCTTCCAGACGCAGCATCAGCGCGCCGGTGCACATGGCCAACTGTTCGTCACTGCGCGTGCGCAGGGCGTCGGTGGTCAGGCCCAGCACGGTCGGCGGCGCCAGCGGCTTGTCGTTGAAGAACACCGCCGCCTGCAGCGTGGTCGGCACGGTGAGCGTCAGCGGCGCGCTGTAGCGCGGCGAATCGGCCTTGGGCGCACTGCCATCGGTGGTGTAGCGGATGTCGGCGTAGTCCAGCGGATCACTGAGCGCCACGCTGGCCTGCTTGCCATCGGCCGACGGCGTGGTGGCGAACAGCACCTGGAACGGCGTGCGCGCGTAGCGGATGTGCAGGGCGCGGTAATGCGCCAGCAGGTTGGGCAGGCGCTGCTTGAAGCTGGCCAGGTCGCGGCTGGCCTGCGGCGACCACGCCACTTCGGCCAGCGCGGCGATGCGCGGGAACACGTTGTGCTCGACGCGATCGAAGCTGTGCATGTGCTCGGTGAACACGTTGGCCTGCACGCCGATGATGTGCTGGCGCTGCGCGGCGTCCAGTTCGGCCGGTACCGGCTCGAAGCCGTAGACCTTTTCCAGCGGGATCAGGCTGGGCCGGCCCGGCGGCTCGGCCGGCGAGGCGGTCTGCAGGTAATCGAAGTACAGGTGTGTCACCGGCGTCATCACCACGTCGTGGCCCTTGCGCGCGGCCTCGATACCGCCCTCGGTGCCGCGCCAGGACATCACCGCCGCGCCATCGGGCAGCGGGCCGCCCATCAGGATCTCATCCCAGCCGATGATGCGCTTGCCGTGCTGGGCCAGGTAGGTGCCCAGGCGATTGACCATCCAGCCCTGCAGGGCTTCCTCGTCCTTCAGGCCAAGCTGCTTGATGCGCGCCTGCATGTGCTTGGAGGCCTTCCAGCGGTCCTTGACCGCCTCGTCGCCGCCGATGTCGAAGAACTGGCCCGGGAACAGCGGCAGCACTTCGCCCAGCACGTTCTCCAGGAAGGTCATCGTCGATTCGTCGGCGTTGAACAGGTTCGGGAACACGCCGGCGCCATTGGCCACCTGCAGCTGCGGGCGATCCACGCCCAGCTCTGGATACGCCGCTATAGCGGCGGTGGCGTGGCCGGGGATGTCGATCTCCGGCACCACGGTGATGTGGCGCTCGGCGGCGTAACGCACCACCTCGCGGATCTGGTCCTTGGTGTAGAAGGCGCATTCCTGGATCGGCTGGCCGTCCTCGCCGATGCCGCCATCGCCCAGCGGCACGCGGCAGCCGCCGACTTCGGTCAGCAGCGGGTACTGGTCGATCTGGATGCGCCAGCCCTGGTCGTCGGCCAGGTGCCAGTGGAAGACATTGAGCTTGTGCACGGCCATCGCATCGAGCAGGCGCTCGACTTCTTCCACGCTCTGGAAGTGGCGCACCGAATCGAGCATCAGGCCGCGCCAGGCCATGCGCGGGCCATCGTTGATCGTCACCGCATCAAGCGTGGCGCCGGCCTGCGCGTTGCCCGATGGCAGCAGCTGCCACAAGCTCATCGCGCCATAGAACAATCCGGCCGAGGCGGTCGCGTTGAGCTGGATGCGCTCGGGCGTGACCTGCAGCGTGTAGGTTTCCGGGCCGCCGGTGCCGGGCGCGACGGTGAACTGGATCGGCGCGTCCTTGGCGGCGTCATCTTCGGCCAGCACCAGCGATGGGCCGCCGCTGTCGTGCAGCAGGTCGATGAACTGTTCGGCGGTCTTGCGCGCGCCTTCGCCCTGGGCGCCGACGGTCATGCCCGGCTGGACGGTGAATTGACCTTCGCCCGGCGTGGCCGACTGCGGCATCGGGATCAGCGGCAGCGTGGCGGCCAGCGCGGGCACGCAGGCCAGCGAGAGCACAGCCAGCGCGGCATGCAGGACGGGACGGAAACAGGCAGGCAGACGCATCGGACACCTCTTGCGGTAAAGCACGCCGGCAGCCGGCGCGCGCATCGTCAAAACGCAGACGGGCCCGGAGTGTCCGGGCCCGCCTAGGGTCAAGCATGCAGCATGTTGGCGTGAATCAGAACTTCGCGCGCAGGTTCAGGTAGTACTGGCGACCGTTGGAGTACACGGCATACGGCAGGAAGCCGACGGTCGAATCGGTGTAGTACTTGGACTTTGGGTTGTTGAGGTTCAGGCCGTCCAGGCTCACCGACAGGTGGTCGTTGATCTTGTAGCCCAGCGAGGCCCCGATCGTGCCGAAGTCGTCCTGGTAGAACGGCGTGGCGCGGCTGGCACCGGCGTAGAAGCTGTCGCGATAGCTGTAGGACACACGTGCGCTGAAGACGTCGTTCTCGAAGAAGGCTGCCACGTTGTAAGTGTTCTTCGAGGTGCCGAACATCGGCGTGCCGGTGTCGGTCTCGCCATCGGTGTAGGTGTAGTTGACGCTGGTGCCGAAGTGCTCGCCGATCGGCTGCTGGTAGGTCAGCTCCACGCCCTTGACCTTGGCGTTGGTATTGACCGGCACAGTGACCTGGTAGTCGGCGTAGACATCGACGCCCTGGTCGAAGCTGGCCTGCTGGTCCTTGTACTGGATGACCTGCGAGCCGCCCACGTCGATGTAGTCCTTCATCTTCATGTAGAAGGCGCTGGCCGCCAGCAGGGCGCGCGGGGCGAAATACCATTCCAGCGAGGCATCGAAGTTGGTCGACACCAGCGGCTTGAGGAACGGATTGCCGCCGCTGCCGGTGTGGGTCAGGTCGTCCAGCGACAGCGAGCCGGCGAGGGCGGAGTAGTCAGGACGGGTCAGCGTCTTGGACGCGGACAGGCGACCAACCAGGTCATCGGTGAAGTCGAACTTGAAGTTCGCGCTGGGCAGCAGCTTGTTGTAGTCGTTCTTGACCTGGATCGGCAGGTAAGCGCCGAAGGCCGAGCCGGTGACCGCGCCAGGAATCGTGGCAGCCACGCCCTGGTTGTAGTTGATCGTGGTGGAGGTGTTGACGTAGCGCACGCCGACGTTGCCGCTCCAGCGCTCGCCCTGGAAGTTGGCCTGCAGGTACACCGCGCCGTTGTCTTCCTTCACGCCATAGACGTTCTGCCAGTTGAAGCGGGTGATCGGATCGCGGTTGGCGTAGGCCGCGTCGATCGCCGCGAGCTGGCCCGGCGTGTAGTACCAGATGCCGGTGGGCAGGCTGCCCCCGATCCCGTCACCGAAGTCGCTCGGATAGCTGCCACCGGTGGTGGGCAGCGCCGACAGCGGCGGCATGCCGTTGAGCGGGCCTTGGCCAATATCGAAATCGTTGTGGCGCTCGTGCTCGGTATAGCGCACGCCGAAGTCCAGCGAGCTGAGCACGCCATCGCTGTTGGTCCAGCTGCTGTCGGCGGCGAACCAGTTTTCCTTGTCCTTCACCTCGATGCCCTGGTCGCCGAAGATCCAGCCGGCCGACGGCACCTGGGTGGTCGGCGTGTTGCCGGTGCCCAGCGAGGCGTCGATGACGTGGCCGATGCCGTTCATCTGCCAGCCGACGGTGCCGCCGGTGGGCGAGAGGCCGGTTTCCAGCACGTCCTGGTTCGGGCTCTTGCCCACGCCGTGGCTGCTGCCGGCTTCGAACTTCACCGCAACGCTGTCGTTGACGTGCCAGTCGGCATTCAACGCAACGTAGTTGGTCGAGGATTCGGCGCCCGGGCGCGAGATCATGTCGTACACGCCATACGGGGTGGTGCCGTTGGGCGTGTAGCTGGCGCTGGTCAGCACGCCATTGTTGATGGTGTAGCTGTCCGGCGTCTGCGCACCGACGAACTGGCTGCCCCAGATCATGAAGTTGCGGTTGTAGTTGTCCGCCTTCATCTTCGAGTAGAAGCCTTCGAGGTTGAAGGTCAGGTCATCGGAGGCCTTGAACTGCAGGTCGACCGTGCCGCCGGAGCGCTCGCGCTCCTGGGTGAAGAGCGTGGCGCCGAGCAGGTTGGGATACAGCACGCTCTGGCCGGCGACGGTCGCCGTGCCGTAGCCGCCGACCACTTCCTGGCCATCGCGGCGCAGGCTGCGCTTCTCGTAGAACGGCTGGACCAGGATGCCGAAGGTGTCGGCATCGTTCTTCCAGTTGAGCAGGCCGCTGAACTGCGGCTTGGTGTCGCCGGGCAGGTCGGAATAGACCGCGCCGAACGAGCCTTCCAGGGTCAGCGGCTTGTCGAAGTTGAGCGGCTTGCGGGTGATGATGTCGACCGAACCGGCGGCGCCGCCTTCAAGCAGCTTGGCTTCCGACGCCTTGTGCACGACGACCTGGTCGACGATTTCCGACGGCAGCAGCGAGTAGCTGACGCTGCGGCCCACGGTCTGCACCTGCGAGAGCACGAACCAGTCACCGGTGGCGATGCCGTGGCCGTTGAGGGTGGTTTGGGTCAGGCTGGGGCTGGTGCCGCGCAGGCTGACGCGGTCGGCTTCGTCGAACGCGCCTTCGCTGGCGGAGGACGAGGCGATGTTGACGCCCGGCAGTTCGCGTAGGGTGTCGGCCACGTTCTTGGCCGGCAGCTTGCCGATGTCTTCGGCGCTGACGGCCTCGACGTGCGAGCTGGCATCGCGCTTGGTGTTGAGCGACTTCTCAAGGCTGCCACGGATGCCCACGACGGTAATCGTGTCCAGGTCGGTGGCGTTGCTGGAGGACTGGCTGCTGTCTGCCTGCTGCGCCTGTGCCGCGAAGCTCAGGCTTGTCAGGATGGCCACGCTGAGGAGGGATTTCTTGCAGTTCATGGTGCTTCCCCGAAGAGTTTGTTGGGTTGTGGCAGTGGGCTGCCAGGCCTGTACGTCGTTGCGGTCCTGCAATGTCGAAACAAACTTGTTGCGTGCTGCGGTGCCGAATGTCCCGACCAGCAAAAGCCGCGGGCGGCCTTGCGATGACTTCAGTGCGTTGCGGTCTGGCCCAGATACCAGTTGGCGGCGCCCAGGACGCCCAACTGCCCGTGCTCGACCAGTCGCACAGGGATGCGCTCCAGCGCAGCTCGCATCGGCCCCTTGTTGAGGAAGCGTTCGACGAAGCTGCTCTGCAGCAGAAACTCGCGGATGCGCGGCAGGATGCCGCCAGCCAGGTAGACACTGCCGGTGATGCCGTACAGCAGGGCCATGTCGCCCACGGTGCTGCCCAGCAGCCCGCAGAACACGTCCAGCGCCTCGCGCGCCAGCGGGTCATCGCCGGCCGTGGCAGCGGCGGTGATCGCATCGGGCGCGGCATGCACCGGCGTGACGCCGCGCACTTCGCACAGGGCGGTGTAGAGGTTGAGCAGGCCGGGGCCGGACAGCGCGTGTTCGACCGGCACGTGCGCGCGCTTCTTCAGCATCTGCGCCAGCAGGGCCAGCTCCAGCTCGGTGCCCACGCTCAAGGCGGCCTGGCCGGCTTCGGTGGCCAGCACGGTGGCGCTGCGGCCGGTAGGAATCCACACCGCGCCACCCAGGCCGGTGCCCGGGCCAAGCACGAGGGTCGGGCCGCGTTCGGACACGTGCGCCGGGCCGGTCAGGCGCAGCACTTCTTGGTCGCCGACCAGCGCTGCGGCGTAAGCCACGGCTTCGAAATCGTTGACCAAGCGCAGGTCGTCCAGGCCGAGTTCGCCCTGGATCTCGCGCGGCGACAGGCGCCAGGGTAGGTTGGCGGTGATGACCGTGCCGTCTTCCATCGGAAAGCCTGCGCTGGCAATCACGCCGCGGCTGACACGTGCGCCGTCGAGACCACCAATGAAGTCGCCGATGATGTGCGAAAGCCCCGGATACGCCGCGCAGGCGTACTTGCGATAGCTGAGGATCTCGACCGGCTGCAGGTCCTGGCCGGTCGGACGCACCAGGCCCAGGCGGACATGGGTGCCGCCCACATCGGCCGCGATGAAGGGCGTCTGGCCACTCAAGACCGGTGCTCCTGGATGTCCTGCATTGGCATGCACATCGCTCCCCTGGAAGTCACGGCGGTTTCACGGACCACCGTCGCCGTTGCAGCGAGTCTCCAATGCGGATGACAACGATGTCAACAGGTGTCATCGAAATTTTACGGACAGCTGGTATTGCCGCAACGCAGCAAGTTTTCCGAGGGAAATCACGACACGCCAATCGTCAATCAGGCTGGAATCAAGCGAATTTTCGCGATTCTCTGGTTTGAGCGGCGAACAAGTCAGGTGGCGTGGCTTGCGCACCGGCAAAAAATTGGTTTTAAATTGGACCCAATGAATTTCATCCCACTGCCACCTGGGGTTGTCCGATGACGCGCGCCAAGTCCGCGGTCGACCCCCGCCTGGACGCGATTGCGCTGGATGCCTCCGCGCCGACGCCGCTGTACTTGCAGCTCACCGCGCAGCTGGTCGAGGCGATCAACGGGCACAAGTGGAAGCCGGGCGAAGCCCTGCCGGCCGAGCGCGTGCTGTGCGAGCAGCTGCAGGTCTCTCGGGTGACGCTGCGCCAGGCGATGGATGCGCTGGTGGAGCAGGGCCTGGTGACCCGCCGCCAGGGCGCGGGCACTTTCGTGACTTCGCAGATCACCCATCCGCTGACCGGGCTGACCAGCTTCAGCGAGACGCTGCGGATGAAGGGCTATCAGCCCGGCAGCCAGTGGCTGGATCGCCGCATCCGCCCGGCGCACGGCGAGGAAATCCTGCGCCTGGGCCTGTCGCCCGAGTCGCGCGTGGCCTCGTTGACCCGCCTGCGCCGCGCCGACGATCGGGTGATGGCCTACGAACACGCGGTGATCCCGCAGCGCGTGCTGCCCGATCCCACTGAAGTCGGCGAATCGCTCTACGCCTGGCTGGATGAACACGGCGCCCCGGTCGTGCGCGCGCTGCAGTACTTCCGCGCGATCAACCTGACCGCGCGCATGGCCGATTACCTGGGCATGGACGAGGGCGACGCGATCCTGCACGTGGTGCGCGTGGGCTACGCGCGCGATGGCAGTGCGATCGAGTTGACCGACACCTATTGCCACAACGACTTCTACGATTTCGTCGCGGAGTTGCGACGCTGACCCGATCCTGGCGCGGCCCGTCGCCGGGCGGCGCTGCACCCATGTCCACCGCAGTCCGTTTGGAGTAAGCGCTTCATGTCGTCAGATCAGCCAAAGAGCTTCGTCGGCTCCCTCGCCGTCACCGGTCTGCTGTTTTTCATCATCGGCTTCTTTACGTGGATCAACGGGCCGCTGATCACCTTCGTCAAGCTCGCCTTCGACCTGGATGAGGTGAAGGCGTTCTTCGTGGTGTTCGTGTTCTATATCTCCTACTTCGTGCTGGCGCTGCCGGCCGCGGCCGCGCTCAAGCTGACCGGCATGAAGAAGGGCCTGGCGCTGAGCCTGGTGGTGATGGCGGTGGGCGCGGCGATGTTCGGCCAGTTCTCGACCCAGCGCTGGTATGCCGGCGCGCTGTCGGGCCTGTTCGTGATCGGCGGCGGCCTGGCGCTGCTGCAGACCGCGGTCAATCCCTACATCTCCATCCTCGGCCCGATCGAGACTGCCGCGCGCCGCATCGCGCTGATGGGCATCTGCAACAAGATCGCCGGCATCCTGGCGCCGATCCTGATCGGCTCGCTGGTGCTGCACGGCATCGGTGATCTGTCGGCTCAGGTCGCCGCTGCCGATGCGGCGACCAAGGAGCAACTGCTCAACACCTTCGCCGCCAAGATCCACGGCCCGTACCTGGTGATGGCCGGCGTGCTGGTGCTGGTGGCGATCGGCATCCTGTTCTCGCCGTTGCCCGAGTTGAAGCCCAGCGAAGCCAATGCCGAGCGCAGCGACAGCGCCGCGCGCGGCAGCATCTTCCAGTTCCCGCACCTGTGGCTGGGCGTGATGTGCCTGTTCGTCTACGTGGGCGTGGAAGTGCTGGCCGGCGACGCCATCGGCACCTACGGCAACGGCTTCGGCCTGCCGCTGGACGAGACCAAGTTCTTCACCTCCTTCACCCTGGGCGCGATGCTGCTGGGGTACCTGGCCGGCCTGGTGGCGATCCCGCGCCTGCTGTCGCAGCAGGCTTACCTGGCACTGTCGGCCACGCTGGGCGTGCTGTTCGCGCTGGGCGCGCTGTTCACCCATGGCTATGTGTCGGTGGGCTTCGTGGCCGCGCTGGGCTTTGCCAACGCGATGATGTGGCCGGCGATCTTTCCGCTGGCGATCAAGAGCCTGGGCCGTTTCACCGAAACCGGCTCGGCGCTGCTGGTGATGGGCATCGCCGGTGGTGCGGTGGTGTCGCAGAGCTTTGCGATCCTCAAGCAGCACTTCGACTTCCAGTGGGTGTTCGCCGGCCTGGCCGTGCCCTGCTACCTGTACATCCTCTTCTTCGCCCTGCGTGGTCATCGCGTGGGCCAGGGCGCCGCGCGCTGACGCGCGGTTTCCACTCCGACAGGCAGACTCGTTCCCATGCGTAGACCGACCATCAAGGATGTTGCCGAACGCGCCAAGGTCTCGTTGAAGACCGTCTCGCGCGTGATCAACAACGAGCCCTCGGTGATGCAGGGCACGCGTGCGCGCGTGCTGCGTGCCATCGCCGAGCTGGATTACGAGCCCGATCCGTCCGCGCGCAACCTGCGCAGCGGCACGCCGTTCGTGATCGGGCTGGTGTACGACAACCCCAATCCGTACCACATCATCGGCGTGCAGAACGGCGTGCTGGCCGCGTGCCGGGAGACGGGTTTCGGCCTGCAGATCCAGCCCTGCGATTCGACTTCGCCGATGCTGGCCGAGGAGCTCGCCGAGTTCGTCCAGCGCTCGCGCCTGGCCGGCCTGGTGCTGACTGCGCCGATGTCCGAGCGCCCCGAGCTGATCGCCGCACTCACCGCACGCAGCATCCAGGTGGTGCGCATCATCGCGGCCACCGAAGATCCGGGCGAAGGCCCGCCCTGCGTCTACGTGGACGACAAGGATGCGGCCTACGAGATCACCGAGCATCTGATACAGCTTGGCCACCAGCGCATCGGCTTCCTGATGGGCGGCCTGGCGCATCGCTCCAGCACCGAGCGCTACGCCGGTTACGAGCAGGCGCTGAAGGATTACGGCATCACCCTGGACAAGCACCTGGTGATTCCCGGCGACTACACCTTCGACGACGGCTTCCGTGGTGCGCGGCGCTTGCTGGCGTTGCGCGAACCGCCGACCGCGATCTTCGGCTCCAACGACGAGATCGCCGCCGGGGTGCTGGCTGCGGCCAAGTCGACCGGCATGAACGTGCCCTACGACCTGTCCATCGCCGGTTTCGAGGACAGCCCGTTTTCCAAGCAGTCCTGGCCGCCGCTGACCACCGCCAAGCAGGCCACCGAGGACATCGCCAAGCATGCCGCGCGCCTGCTGATCGCGCGGCTGCGGCAGGACGCCTACGACGACGCTCCCATCGCCATGCACAACCAGGGCTTCACGCCGCAGCTGGTGGTGCGTGGTTCCACCGCGCCGATGCGTCCCGCTCGCGCAGAACCCAAGACCCCGACGCCATGACTTCTGTAGCACCGCTGCCCGTGGCAGCCGACACCCTGATGTTCAACGAGGCCGCTTCGACGGCCGACGTGGTCGCCGCGCAGTTCGCGCGCAACCACGAGGCGATCGTCGCGCTGGCCGCGTCATTACGCGAAACTCCGCCGCCGTTCGTGGCGACCTGCGCGCGTGGCAGTTCCGACCATGCCTGCACCTTCGGCAAGTACCTGTTCGAGACCCAGGTGGGCGTGGTCACCGCGTCGGCCTCGCCGTCGATCGGCTCGGTCTACGCCGCGCCGCTGAAGTTGAAGGACGCGTTGTTCATCGTGATCTCGCAGTCGGGCAAGAGCCCGGACCTGCTGCGCAATGCCGAAGCCGCCAAGGCCGCTGGCGCGCGCGTGGTGGCGCTGGTCAACGTGGAAGATTCGCCGCTGGCGCAGTTGGCCGACGTGGTGATTCCGCTGTGCGCCGGCCCGGAGAAATCCGTCGCCGCCACCAAGAGCTATCTCGCTTCGCTGGCCGCGCTGCTGCAGCTGGCCGCGCACTGGTCGCAGGATGAAAAGTTACTGGCCGCGCTCGATGCGCTGCCGGGAGCGCTGCGCCAGGCGTGGGCTGCCGACTGGTCGCCGGTGACCGACGGCCTGACTGGCGCACATAACCTGTTCGTGCTCGGCCGCGGCCTGGGCCTGGGCGCGGCGCAGGAAGCGGCGCTCAAGTTCAAGGAAACCTGCGGCCTGCATGCCGAGGCCTACAGCTCGGCCGAAGTGAAGCACGGCCCGATGGCGCTGGTCGGCCCGGGCTTCCCGGTGCTGTGCTTCGCCCAGCCCGATGGCACCGAAGCCGGCACGCTGGCCCTGGCCGAAGAATTCCGCGGCCGCGGCGCACAGGTCTGGGTGGCCTCGGCGCACGGGGACCTGCCGCTGGTCGCCGCACCGCATCCGGCCTGCGCACCGCTGCTGACCATCCAGAGTTTCTACAAGGCGATCAATGCACTGGCATTGGCGCGCGGCCACAATCCCGACGTGCCGCCGCATCTCAACAAAGTGACCGAAACCGTATGAGCAACAGCTTTGCCCTGGTCAATGCCCGCGTGCTGAGCGCGCAGGGCGTGATCGACAACGGCGCGGTGCTGGTGGAAGACGGCCGCATCGCCGCCATCACCGACACCGCCGGCGCGCGTGCGCGCACCGACGACCTGCGCGACCTGGGCGGTGCCTGGCTGGCGCCGGGCTTCATCGACGTGCAGGTCAACGGCGGTGGCGGCGTGCTGTTCAACAACACGCCCACGGCCGAAGGCATCGACGCGATCGGCAGGGCGCACCGCAAGTTCGGCACCACCGCGTTCCTGCCCACGTTGATCAGCGATGACGCCGCGACCATGCGCGCGGCCATCGATGCCACGCGCGAGGCCATCGCGCGCGAGACCGATGGCGTGCTCGGTATCCATCTGGAAGGCCCGTATCTGGCCAAGGACCGCAAGGGCACGCACGACGCCGGCCAGTTCCGTATCCCGGAAGCCGACGAGATCGCGATGGCCACCGCGCTAGACAACGGCATCACGCTGTTGACCGTAGCGCCGGAACAGGTCGGCCCCGAACGCATCGCCGCGCTGATCGCGCGCGGGGCGATCGTGGTGGCGGGCCACACTGCCGGCAACTACGAGCAGATCCGCGCGGGCCTGGATGTGGGCCTGCGCGGCTTCACCCATCTGTTCAATGCGATGTCGCCGCTGCAAGGGCGCAGCCCCGGCGCGGTCGGCGCGGCGCTGGAAGACCGCGACAGCTGGTGCGGCATCATCGCCGACGGCGTGCACGTGCATCCGGCGTCCCTGCGCGTGGCGCTGGCCGCCAAGCCGCAGGGCAAGCTGCTGCTGGTGACCGATGCGATGCCGATGGTCGGCGCCGACAGCCCCAGCTTCGACCTGTATGGCGAGACGATCACCGCAGTCGACGGTGTGGTCCGCAATGCGGCCGGTTCGCTGGCTGGCTCGGCGTTGGACATGGCCAGCGCCGTGCGCAACACCGTGCAGCTGCTGGGGCTGCCGCTGGAAGAAGCCGTGCGCATGGCCGCGCTGTATCCGGCGCAGTTCCTCAAGCTGGAACACGAGCGAGGCAGCATCGCGCCGGGCCTGCGTGCCGACCTGGTCGCGCTGGACGATGCGTTGAACGTCGTCGAGACCTGGATCGGCGGAGTCGCCTCGGCCGCCTGACGCCATGGTTCAAGTCGCTGCCCGCCGCTTTGCTTCTGTTGACGCGCTGCGCGGCTTGACCGTGGCGGCGATGCTGCTGGTCAACGATCCGGGCGACTGGGCGCATGTGTTCGCGCCGCTGCTGCATTCGGAATGGGCCGGCTGCACGCCGACGGACCTGGTGTTTCCGTTCTTCCTCTTCATCGTCGGTGTGTCGATTGCGCTGGGTGTGGTGCCGCGGATCGAAGCCGGCGCCGATCCCGCGCCGGTGCGACGCGCGCTATGGGTGCGCGCGCTGCGCATCATCGGCATCGGCCTGGCGATCAACCTGCTGGGCTGGTGGCTGCTGGACAAGCCGCACTTCCGTCCGTGGGGCGTGCTGCAGCGCATCGGCCTGTGTTTCCTCGTCGTCGGCTACATCGCCACGCGGCCGGCGCCACGCGTGCAGGGCACGCTGATCGCGGTGTTGCTGCTGGGCTACTGGGCACTGCTGGGCTTCGGTGGCGGCTTCGAGCCGTGGAGCAATCTCGCCAGTCGCGTCGATACCGCGCTGCTGGGGCCGCTGGTCTACGAGTTCGATCCGGCCAGCGGGCGCGGCCATGATCCCGAAGGCCTGCTCAGCACGCTGCCGGCGATCGCCACCACCTTGCTCGGCCTGCATGCCGGTGGCTGGTTGCGCCGCGGGCGCGTGCATCGCCTGCTGCCCGGTGCGCTCGGTTGCCTGCTGGTCGGCTGGCTGTGGTCGGCCGCGCTGCCGTGGAACAAGAATCTGTGGACGCCGTCCTTCGTGCTGTGGACGGCGGGCTGGGCGATGGCGCTGCTGTGGCTGTTCCATCAGCTGGTCGATCGTTGGCACTGGCCCGCGATCGGACGTTCGCTCGGGATCAATGCGATCACCGTGTACGCGGGCTCGGCGGTGATGTTCCTGCTGCTGTATGCGCTAGGCGCGTGGGAAGCGATCTATCGCATCGGCTACACGAGCTGGATGACGCCGTTGTTCGGGCCCTATGTGCCGTCGCTGGCCTTCGGCCTGGTGTTCACCGCCATCTGGTGGGCGATCGCCAAGTGGATGGAGAAGCGCGGGATCGTGATCAAGGTCTAGCGGCGCACGCGCGGTCTGCGTGCGCCGTCGTGCCTGTCACTGCAGCGTGTTGCGCATCAGCCAGATGGCCGCGCCGATCACACCGAGCTGGCCGTGTTCGACCACCTTGACCGGGATCTGCTCCAGCGCCGGGCGCATGTTGCCCTTGGACAGGAAGCGTTCGGCGAAGCTGCTTTCCAGCAGCAGGTCGCCCAGCTGCGGCAGAAAGCCGCCCGCCAGATAGATGCCCTGCTGCACGCCGTACAGCAGGGCCATGTCGCCCAGCACGCTGCCGAGCAGGCCGGCGAACACCAGCACGGTTTCGCGCGCGACCGGATCGGTGTGGGCGACCGCGGCCGCGCTGACCTCGGCCGGCGTCTTCAATGTGGCCTCGGCGCCGCGCAGGCGCGCCAGGATTCGATACAGCGTCAGCAATCCCGGCCCTGAAATCAGTCGCTCGACCGAAACGTGATCGTGCAGCAGGCGCAGCTCCTGCAGGACCGCGAGTTCGATCTCGGTGGTGGCCGACAGCGCGGCCTGGCCGGCCTCGGTGGCGAGCACCACTTCGCCGCTCTGGGTCGGAATCCACACGGCCGCGCCAAGTCCCGTGCCGGGCCCGAGAATGAGCGCGGGACCCGCGCGATTGGATTGCTTCGGGCCGCACACATGAAGCACTTCGTTGGCTTGCATCTGCGGCGCTGCGTAGGCGACGGCTTCGAAGTCGTTGACCAGATGCAGCGATTGCAGCGACAGCCGACGCTGCATCTGCTGCATCACCAGCGGCCAGGGCAGGTTGCTGGCGATCACGCTGCCGTCTTCCAGCGCATAACCGGCGCTGGCGATGATGCCGTGGCGCACCTGCGGATGGCCCGACTGCTGCAGGAACTCGGCCAGGATCTCGTCCAGCGAGGGATAGTCGGCGCAGCGATATTTGCGGTAGTCGAGCAGCTCGGGCGCGTCATGTGCATCGCGAGCGCTGACCAGGCCGACGCGGACATGGGTGCCGCCGACATCGGCGGAAAGAAACGGTTGCACGCGCGACTGCGCGGACGCAGGCATCGAGAGACTTGCGGACACGGAAGCTCCTGGGGAATGGCGGGAGAGCACACGCCATGCCTCGAGTGTCCGGCGTCTTAGACAACGATGTCAACGTCAATTTCGTGCCGTCCATGGCACATGCGTGCGTTGCATGCTTCCAAACTGCGCAAAACGCGGCATGAGCGAAAAAGACTGGTTTCAATCGATCCAATTGATGACTCACTCCGTCACGAATCCGCACGTTGGATCAAAAAAAAGATGTGTAATTTCGTTGACAACGCTGTCAGCGCTATTACAGACTCGAGTCAAATCGAAGTGGCGCGATGGTGTGCAGCACGGGGTTGCACGCAGGGCGTGATCGAAGGCTTCGTGCTTTTGATTGAGGCGTCAGTCCACCGCTTCGGTGTGTTCTTCGCAGTCGGGCCCGGTCAGTCTGCCAGGCCTTCTTTGCAGGTTTCGAATGGCATGTGGTGCGTTTACGCGCGCCAGGGAGAAGTGCTGCTTCGATTCCCATGTTGATCGGTTTGACCGGCGATGCAACGCCCGGTCCAGCTGATATCCCTTGTCCTAGCCACCATAGGTTGAGCCATGCATAGCCGCACCACGAAGTTGGCACTCGGTATCGTCGCAGCACTGTACTTCTCCGGTTCCGCGCTCGCGGCCGACCAGGAGCAGGAGGACAAGAAGCAGGACAAGGGCGTGGTCAACGTCGACGCCGTCAAGGTGTCCGGCTACCGCGCCAGCCTGGGCAAGGCGCTGAACGTCAAGCGCAATGCCGACGCGATCGTCGATGCGATCAGCGCCGAAGACATCGGCAAGTTCCCCGACACCAACGTGGCCGAATCGCTCTCGCACCTGCCGGGCATCACGGTGGATCGCCAGTTTGGCGAAGGTGAAAAGGTCGGCATCCTCGGCACCGATCCGGCGCTCAACCGCGTGCTGCTCAACGGCCAGACCATCGCCTCGACCAGCTGGGGCGGCGACCCGAACGATGGCGACAGCCGTTCGTTCAACTACAGCATCCTGCCGTCCGAGATCGTCGGCCTGATGGAGGTCTACAAGTCGCCCGAGCCGCGCATCGACGAAGGCTCGATCGGTGGCACGGTGATCGTGCACACCCGTAAGCCGCTGGATCTTGACCGCAATTCGGTCAGTGGCAGCGTCGGCTACGGCTACAACGACCGTTCGGCCGAAGCCAAGCCCAATGCGTCTGTGCTGTACAACTGGAAAAACAAGGAAGACACCCTGGGCTTCCTGGTCTCGGCCTCGCGCTCGACCAAGGTCCTGCGCCGCGATGGCCTGGAGCTGTTCGGCTATACCGATGCGTCGGAGTATCCGGACAGCGCCACCGGCGGCGCCAGCGGCAACGTGCCGACCTCGCTCAACACCGCGCTGTTCCGCCAGACCCGCGAGCGCAATGCGCTGACCAGCGCGCTGCAGTGGAAGCCGGATGAAAGCTTCGAGCTGAACCTGACCGGCTTGTACATCAAGGAAAACTTCGACAACTACAACCAGAGCCGTTACGCCTACTGGCAGGGCACGCCGAGTTCGGCAACTTCGCTGGGCTTCGATAACGGTGTGGCCACCACCGGCAGCTTCGACGATACCGCGCCGACCTACCTTGATGGTTATTCACGCCACAGCACCGTCGAGACCAAGAGCCTCAACCTGCAGACCGATTGGCACGGCTACGACTGGAACCTGTCCAGCGCGATCGGCTACACCAGCTCGTCGGGCGGTGGCGACAACATCTATGGCGCGACCTTCACCTCGTACGGCGGCTACAACTACGCCATTGATGGCAGCAATGCCGTCATCAACTACGACAAGGATCCCACCGATCCGGAAAACATGAGCCTGGCCACGGTCTCCAAGACCCAGAATCCGACCTACGACCGCGAGAAGTACCTGCAGCTGGACTTCGATCATTCGCTGGAGTTCGGCCCGCTCAGCAAGATCCGCACCGGTATCAAGGCGACCAACCACGTCTCCGGCCAGCGTTCCTTCAGCACCAGCTGGACGGTCAACGACGGCACCACGCTGGGCGCGTTCAACGGCGGCACCACGCCGTCGGATTACCTCAACGGCATCTCCGCCAGCAGCGACATGCAGAGCTGGTCGCAGATCAACCGCAGCGCGCTGGAGAACTACATCGATGGACTGACCGGCGCCGATGACCTGGACATCAGCTACAGCGGCACCTTCGAGATCAAGGAATACAACCGCGCCTGGTACCTGCAGTCCGATTACGAAGGTGAGCGCTATCGCGGCAACTTCGGCGTGCGCTACGTGCATACCGAGGACGACACCACCGGCTACAGCTACGACACCAACGGTGGCTACTCGCCAGTGGCGTATGCGAACAGCTACGGGAAGTGGTTGCCGTCGTTCAACTTCGCCTACGACCTGACCGACGACCTGGTCGGCCGCTTCTCGGTGGCCAAGGTGATCGCCCGTCCGCGCTACGGCAACATGACCCCGTACGTGTCGACCTCGGACAACGTGTTGACCGCGTCGACCGGCAATCCCTCGCTCAAGCCCTACGCGTCGACCAACTATGACGCCTCGCTGGAGTGGTACTTCAGCCCGACCAGCGTGCTGAGCGGTGAGCTGTTCTACCGCGACATCTCCAACTACATCCTCACCCTGACCGAGGACCGGGACTTCTACAACCAGACCACCGGCGGCACCAGTACGTATTCCACCTCGATGCCGATCAACGGCGGCAATGCGAAGGTGCAGGGCGTGGCAGTGGCGTACACCACCAGCTTCGGCCACGGGTTTGGCCTGGTGGCGAACTACACCTATTCGGACTCCAAGACCGACCAGGACTTCAGCCTGCCTTACAACTCCCGCAACTCGTACAACATCAGCCCGTACTTCGAGAACGACACCTGGAACGCACGCCTGAACCTGGGCTACCGCTCCGAGTACTTCACCCAGATCGGCCGCCTCAACGGCGACCAGATGACCGATGAGTTCACCGACCTGGGTGCGTCGGTGGGCTACAAGATCAACGAGAATCTGACGCTGAGCTTCAACGCGTCCAACCTGCTGGACGAGAAGTACTACAGCTACATCAGCACCAAGGACCAGCCGTACTACGTCTACAAGAACGGCCGCTCCTACATGCTGACGCTGAACTTCAAGCTGTAACCGCACACGGCCGATCGGCCCGTTGCCCAGGTTCATCGGGGCACGGGCCGGTCGGCTTTTGTCGTGAACGCTGGACCTGGCGATGGCCGCGCCGTGCGGTCCGCCCTTGTAATTGGACATCGCCGCGTGGGGAAGAGCGCGGCGACGGGGGAATGCATGACCAGAGATTTCGATGCTGTCTTCGCTGCGGGTCGCCAGCGCGCCCTGCACTTTGGCCTGTCGGCCAGCTTGATCGCCGGTGGTGTGCTGGCCTCCAGCCTGGCGTTGGCGGCCGATGCCACCTCGCCGACGGCACCCACCGCCGCCACGGTGTCGCCGGAGCAACTGGATGCGCAGTGGCAGCAGGCCACGGCGAAGTACGCGCCAGAACGTGCACGCCTGGTGCAGGAAGCCGGACGCGGCGCACGCAGCGGCCCGTTCCGGCCCGACTGGGCTGCGCTGAAGCAGTACAAATCCCCGGCGTGGTACGACGATGCGAAGTTCGGCATCTTCGTGCACTGGGGTGTGTTCTCGGTGCCGGCCTTCGGTAGCGAGTGGTACTCGCGCAACATGTACCTACCGGGCACCAAGGATTACGAGCACCACATCGCCACCTACGGGCCGCAGGCCAAGTTCGGCTACAAGGACCTGGTGCCGCTGTTCAAGGCCGAGCAGTTCGACCCGGCCGCGTGGGCGGCGTTGTTCAAGCAGGCCGGCGCGCGTTACGTGGTGCCGGTGGCCGAACACCACGATGGCTTCGCGCTGTACGACTCGCAGCTCTCGGACTGGACTGCGGTGAAGATGGGCCCGCATCGCGATCTGCTGGGCGACCTGTCCAAGGCGATCCGCGCGCAAGGCCTGCACTTCGGTCTGTCCTCGCATCGCGCCGAGCATGACTGGTTCTTCGACGGCGGCCGCACGTTCGATTCGGACGTCAATGACCCGCGCTACGCCGCGCTGTATGGCCCGGCGCTGCCGCGTGGGCTGGAGGCGGGCAAGGACGATGGCGAGGTCGCACATGACTGGACCTTCGTGTCGCAGGCCTGGCTCGACGACTGGCTGGCGCGCACCACCGAGCTGGTCGACCGCTACCACCCGGACCTGATCTATTTCGACTGGTGGATCGCGCACCCGACCTTCCGCAATACGCTGCCGACCCTGCTGTCCTACTACTACAACGACGGCGCGCGCCGCGATGGCGTGGTGGTCGATTACAAGCTCGGGGCTTTCCCGGAAGGCGCCGGCACGCTGGATATCGAACGCGGCCAGCTCACCGGCATCCATCCCACGCACTGGCAGACCGATACCTCGATCAGCAACGTCTCGTGGGGCTATATCGAGCACGACACCTTCAAGACGCCGACCTTCATCATCCAGATGCTCGTCGACGTGGTGTCCAAGAGCGGCAACCTCATGCTCAACGTCGGCCCGCGCGCCGACGGCACCATCCCCGAGGCCGAGCGCGACATCCTGCTGGAGATCGGCCGCTGGCTGAAGACCAATGGCGCGGCGATTTACGGCAGCACGCCGTGGCGCGCGTACGGCGAAGGCCCGACCGAAGTGGAAGGCGGCACCTTCAACGACACCAAGACCAAGCCGTACACGGCGCAGGATTTCCGCTTCACCGTGCACGATGGCGCGCTGTATGCGATCGAGCTGGCGTGGCCGTCCAACGGGGAAGCCGTGATCACCTCGCTCAAACCCGAGGACGGCGTGCGCGCGGTCACCGCGCTGGTCGACGGCAAGCCGGTGCGCTGGCACCAGGCGGCCGACGGCATGCACCTGAGCGTGCCGGCCAAGCCCAAGGGCCAGCACGCCTACGTGTACCGCATCGAACTTGCTTCCCTTCCCCAAGGAACCCGCTGATGAAGAAACTCGCCTGGCTGTTGCTCGGCTGCGTGCTGTTGGGCGCGCCCGCGCTGGCCAAGACGCCGACCGCGCTGTTCTACCTGATGGAAACGCAGAAGTCGGTCAATGCCTTCGTCGCCCATGCCGACAAGATCGACATGTTGGTGCCCACCTGGTACGGCGTGGACCAGCGCGGCCTGGTCAACGGCGCGCCCAACGACTACGTGTATGCGATCGCCAAGCAGCACCGCGTACCGGTGATGCCGATCCTCTCGATGACTACCACGCGCGACGGCTTCCACCAGCTGATGCACGACGAGGACGCCAAGCAGCGGATGATCGCCTCGCTGTTGCAGGCCGGACGCGAGCACGGCTACTACGGCTTCCAGTTCGATTTCGAGAACATCGCCTGGACCGACCGCGATGCCTTCACCCTGATGACCAAGCAGACCGCCGATGCCCTGCACAAGGCGGGCCTGAAGCTGTCGATCGCGGTGGTGCCCAACGGGCCGGGGCATTCCGGCCGGGGCCAGTTCTCCAAGTGGATGTGGGAATACTGGCGCGGTGCGTATGACCTGGCCGCGCTGGGCAAGGCCACCGACCTGGTGAGCCTGATGACCTACGACCAGCACACGCGCTGGACGGCGCCCGGCCCGGTTGATGGCATGCCCTGGATGAAGATGCACCTGGACTACGCGCTGACCCAGATCCCGAAGGATAAGCTGTCGCTGGGCATCGCCACCTACGGCTACCGCTGGTACACCGGCAATCCGGTCAAGGACGACGGCACCGAGGCCTCGAATATCGTCGGCACCTACATCGACTTCGACGAATCGATGCCGCTGGCGATCGAGCAGCAGGCCGACATCCAGTGGGACGCGCGCGAGCAGGAGAGCTGGTACTACTTCTACCGCGACGACATGCGCGAGTGGGTGTTCATGCCGGATGCCAAGTCCTTCCAGACCCGCTACGACTTGGTCAAGCAATACGGCCTGGAAGGCTTCAGCAGCTGGGTGCTCGGCGCCGAAGATCCGAAGGTGTGGGACCTGCTGCCGAACGCGCAGCGCTGAGTTGAAGTGGGCGTCCCGGTGATCGGCCGGGGCGCTTTTTTGTTCTTGAAGGAAGCGTGGATGTCCGTTTCTGCTGGTGTGAAGTGCTCCCTGTCGTGGTGTTCGGCCGTGCTGCTCGGGCTGGCGCTGGCCGCCTGCAGTCGCGTGCCGGAGCCCGCGCCGGGACCGGTCCAGGTCGGCCGTGACGCGGCCGAGGCACAGGCGCCGCTGTCCCTGATCCCGGCGCCGGTGCAGGTGACGCGTCGCGCGGGCACGCTGCGGATCGGCGCGGGCACGGTGATCTCGATCCCGGTGAACGATGCCGACACGCTGCAGGCCGCCACGCAGCTGGCAGCGCTGGTGCAGCGCACGCGCGGGCTGGTGCTGCCGGTGCGCGCCGAAGCGGAGGCAACACCGGGCAGCGTGCGCCTGCAGCCCGATCCGCAGGCGCCGGTCGAACAGGCCGAAGGCTATGCGCTGGACGTCAGTGCGCAGGGGCTTGAAGTGCGCGCGCGCGATGCGGCCGGCGTGTACTACGGTGCGATGACCGCGTGGCAGCTGATGACGCCCGATGCCGCGCGTGGCGAGGTGCAGGTCCCGATCGTGCAGATCCGCGACTGGCCGCGCTTCGGCTGGCGTGGCCAGCACCTGGATGTGGCCCGGCATTTCCTCGACGTGGACACGGTCAAGCACGTGCTCGATGCGATGGCGCTGCACAAGCTCAACGTCTTCCATTGGCACCTGAGCGACGACCAGGGCTGGCGCATCGAGATCAAGCAGTACCCCAAGCTCACCGAGATCGGTGCGTGGCGCACGCCGCCTGGCGCAGGTACACACGGCGTGCCGCAGCGCGTCGGCGGCTTCTACACCCAGGACGAGATCCGCGACATCGTCGCCTATGCGGCAGAACGCCACATCACCGTGCTGCCGGAGATCGACATGCCCGGCCACGCGCGCGCGGCGGTGGCGGCGTATCCGGACGAGGTGGGTGTCGATGGCGTCCGCACCGAAGTCGGCACCAACTGGGGCGTGGACCCGTATCTGTTCGACACCAGCCCGCGCAGCCTGCAGTTCATCCGCAACGTGCTGGATGAAGTGCTGGCGCTGTTTCCTTCGACCTACATCCACATCGGCGGTGACGAGGCGATCAAGGACCAGTGGGAAGCCTCGCCGACGATCCGCGCGCAGATGAAGCAGCTCGGGGTCAAGGACGCGCACGCGATGCAGGGCTGGTTCAACGAACAGCTTGCGCAATACCTCACCGCCAAGGGCCGGCGCCTGATCGGCTGGGATGAGATCCTCGAAGGTGGCCTGCCGGCCAATGCCTCGGTGATGTCCTGGCGCGGGATCGAAGGTGCGGTGAGCGCCGCGCAGAAGGGCCACGATGTGGTCCTGGCGCCGGCCGGCTGGATGTATCTCAACTATCCGCAGACCGCGCGTGCCGACGAGCCCGCCGGTCCTTACGACGCGCTGCCGCTGTCGCGCGTGTACGAACTCGATCCGGTGCCGGCCGCGCTCACGGCCGAGCAGGGCAAGCATGTGCTCGGCGTGCAGGGCGCGCTGTGGACCGAATACGTGACCTCGCCGTGGCATGTGGACCATGCGCTGTTCCCGCGCCTGGCCGCCGTGGCCGAAGTGGCGTGGTCGTCGATGCAGGCGCGTGGTTGGGACGGCTTCCTGGCGCGCCTGCCGGCGCAGCTGCAGCGCTATCGGGCGTTGGGCATCGACGCCAGCGATACGGCATTCGCCGCCGACATCACGCTCGATGGCGGTCGCAACGCGGTGCTGGATGGCCAGCCGGGCAAGGTGGTGCTGGGCAACCAGCTCAAGGCCGGCCAGATCCACTACACCACCGATGGCAGCGCGCCGACGTTCGCCTCGCCCCGCTACAGCGCGCCGTTTGCGATCACGCTGCCGGTCACGGTCAGCGCGGCGGTGTTCGCCGACGATGGCCTGCCGCTGGCGGCCACGCGCACGCAGCGTTTCGACGACGCCACGCTGCGCCGTTACGGCACCCACGATCTGCGCAAGTGCCCCGATGGCGGGCTTGGCCTGCGCACGCCGCTGCTGCCGGACATGACCGCCGCCGATACGCCGCTGTTCGACGTGGACCTGTTCCATGCCTGCTGGATCGTGCCGGCCGCGCACCTGGACGGCATCGCGGGCCTGCGCGTGGAAGCGTCGCGCCTGGCGCGCAACTACGGCCTAGCGCATGACCAGTCCAAGGTGGTCGGGTACCCGGCCAAGACCGCGCACGGCGAGCTGGAAGTGCATCTGGATCAGTGCAGCGGCCCGCTGCTGGCGCGCGTGCCGCTGCCGGCCGGCGACACGCTGGGCGAACAGTTCGAGCTGCAGGCATCCATGACGCCACGCAGCGGGACCCACGACCTGTGTCTGCGCTATACCGCTCCGATCACCGGGCCGCTGCCCGCGGTCGGTGCCGTCCACCTGATTCCCGCCGCCACGCCATCGCCTGCCGGCGCGCACTGATTCCAAGGAGCTTTCGACCATGCTGATCCGCCGCCTTCCGTTCCCCCGCGCCCTGCCGCGCCTGGCGCTGACCTTGGGCCTGCTGGCGGCGTTCGGCCAGGCCGGTGCCGCGGCGCCGACCACGCAGTCGCTGGACGCGGGCTGGCAGCTGCGGATTGCCCCGGGTCAGGCGCAGGCCAAGGCCAAGGCGCATCCGAAGGCCGCCGCGTGGCTGCCGGCGCAGGTGCCCGGCGCGGTGCAGACCGACCTGATGGCCGCCGGCCTGCTGGTCGATCCGTTCAAGGCCGACAACGAGGCCCAGGTGCAGTGGGTCGGCCTGTCCGACTGGCAGTACCAGACCACGTTTGAAGTCGATGCCGCCACGCTGGCGCGCGGCCATGTGGAGCTGGTATTCGAAGGTCTGGACACGCTGGCGCAGGTGACGCTCAACGGGCAGAAGATCCTCGATGCCGACAACATGTTCCGGCGCTGGACCGTGGACGTGAAGCCGCTGCTCAAGCGCGGCGCCAACACGCTGGAGATCACCTTCCGCTCGCCGATCGAGGCGATGCGCCCGTGGCTGGCCAAGCAGCCGTACGGGTTGCCGGGCGCCTACGACTCGGCCTTCGGCGATGAGCCGTCCGGGCGTAACAGTTCCATCTACCTGCGCAAGGCGCCGTACCACTTCAGTTGGGACTGGGGCCCGCGCCTGGTCACCGCTGGCCTGTGGAAAGGCGTTGCGCTCAAGGCCTGGGATGCCACCCGCGTGGATGACTTGCACATCGCCCAGCCGCGCGTGGATGCGGACGCCGCGCAGCTGGAAGCCCAGCTCACCGTCGAGGCCGCGCGCAGCGGCCCGGTGCAGGTGCAGCTGCAGGTGCTCGATCCGGACGGCAAGCAGGTCGCGCAGTTCGAAGAACAACGCATCGTCGATCCCGGCAGCAATCGCGTGGACCTGCCGCTGCGCATCGCCCATCCGCGGCGCTGGTTCCCGGCCGGCTATGGCGCGCAGGATCGCTACACGTTCGTCGCCACCGTGCGCGATGCCGATGGCGATACGCAGACCTTCAAGCGCGTGACCGGGCTGCGCAGCGTCGAGCTGCGCCGTGACAAGGACCAGTGGGGCCGCGGCATGGCCTTCGTGGTCAACGGCATCCCGATCTTCGCAAAGGGCGCCAATATGATCCCGCTGGACAGCTTTTCCAGCCGCGTGAGCGAAGCGACGATGCGGCGCTCGCTGCAGGATGCGCGCGACGCCAACATGAACATGGTGCGCATCTGGGGCGGCGGCATCTACCAGGACGATCGCTTCTACGAGGCCGCCGATGAACTCGGCATCATGGTCTGGCAGGACTTCATGTTTGGCGGTGCGATCCCGCCGTATGACGCGGCCTTCCGCGAGAACACGCGCCAGGAAGCCATCGAGCAGGTCAAGCGCCTGCGCGACCATCCCAGCATCGTCCTATGGTGCGGCAACAACGAGGTGCAGGTCGGCTGGGAAGGCATGGACGACAGCCTCAAGTTGCAGAAGTCGATCACCCCGGACGAGCGCAGCCGCATCGAGCGCGGCATGCAGAACCTGTTCGGCACCGTGCTACGCGAGGCAGTGAGCCAGCAGTCGCCGGAGACACCGTACTGGGCAAGCTCGCCCGGCACCGACTACGACACCGAGGCCAATCGCACCGACGATGGCGACATGCACTACTGGCAGGTCTGGGGCGGCCCGGCCTATCCGGTGACCAAATACATGGAGATCACCCCGCGCTTCATGTCCGAGTACGGGCTGCAGTCGTTCCCCGATATCCGTACCGTGCGCGCGTTTGCCGGCGATGGTCCGCTGAGCCTGGAGCTGCCGGCGGTGAAGGCGCACCAGAAGTGGGACAAGGGCCGCGGCAACGCGCGCCAGCTGCTGTATATCCGCCGCGAGTTCGGCGAGCCGAAGGATTTCGAGAGCTTCGTCTACCTGAGCCAGCTGATGCAGGCCGAAGGCATCGAGATCGCCGCCGAGCACCACCGCACCTCGCGCCCGCGCACGATGGGCACACTGTTCTGGCAGCTCAACGACGTGTGGCCGGTGGCCTCGTGGTCGAGCGTGGATTACTACGGCCGCTGGAAGGCGCTGCAGTACCACGCGCGCCGTTTCTTCGCGCCGGAGCTGGTCTCTGCGCTGCGCAAGGACGGCAAGACTTACGTCGCGCTGGTCTCCGATCGCACCACGCCGCTGTCGGCGCAGTGGCGCGTGCGGGTGATGGACTTCGGCGGCAAGGTGTTGAGCGATCGCACGCAGGACGCGCAGCTGCCAGCGCTGAGCAGCATCGAGGTGGCCCAGTTCGACGATGCGACGCTACTGAAGGGTGCTGACCCGAAGCACACGTTCGCGGTGTTCGACCTGATCGAGGGCGGCAAAGTCGTGTCGCAGCAGGCCGTGCTGTTCGATGCGGCCAAGGCGCTGGCGCTGCCGGTTGCGCAGGTCACGCCGGGCTGGAAGGCCGAGGGCGATGGCTATGCGCTGACGCTGGCCAGCGATGCGTTCGTGCGCGAGCTGTGGCTGTCGTTCGGCGACCTCGATGCGACCCTGTCGGACAACGCATTCGATGTGCTTCCGGGCGAGCCGGTAACCGTGCATGTGCGTAGCGCCGCGTCGCTGGCGCAGCTGCAGGCAGCGCTGCAGCTGCGCGATGTCGCCTCGACCCTGCAGGGCGCACCGGCCGAACCGGCGGACGCGAAGTGACGCGCAGAGTGATCGGTGGTTACGTCGCCTTGGTGGCAGCGATGTTGGTGACGATGGCCCCGGCCCGCGCCGACCAGGCGCAGGACAAGGCCACCGCGCTGGTGGCCAAAATGACGCTGCAGGAAAAGGTCGCGCAGAGCATGAGCGCGGCGCCGGCGATTCCGCGCCTGGGCGTACCGGCCTACGACTGGTGGAGCGAAGGCCTGCATGGCATCGCCCGCAACGGCACTGCAACGGTGTTCCCGCAGGCGATCGGCCTGGCCGCGAGCTGGAATCCCGCGCTGCTGGAAGAGGTCGGCACGGTGGTCTCCACCGAGGCGCGCGCCAAGTTCAACCTCGCCGGTGGCGCCGGCCACGACCACACGCGCTACCAGGGCCTGACCATCTGGTCGCCCAACATCAACCTGTTCCGCGATCCGCGCTGGGGCCGCGGCATGGAAACTTACGGCGAGGACCCGGTGCTCAGCGGCACGCTGGCGATGGGCTTCATCCGCGGCCTGCAGGGCGATGACCTGAACCATCCGCGCACCATCGGCACGCCCAAGCACATGATCGCCCACAGCGGGCCGGAGCCGGGCCGGCACGGGTTCGATGCCGATCCTTCGCCGCAGGACATCGAGGCCAGCTACACGCCGGCGTTTCGCGCGGCGGTGGTCGATGGCCACGCCGCTTCGGTGATGTGCGCCTACAACGCGCTGCACGGCACGCCGGTGTGTGCGGCCGACTGGCTGCTCAACGGCCGCCTGCGCGGCGACTGGGGCTTCAAAGGCTTCGTGGTGTCCGATTGCGATGCGATCGACGACATGACCCACTTCCATCACCTCGCGTTGGACAACGCCGGCTCGGCTGCGGCCGCGCTGAAGGCCGGCCACGATCTCAACTGCGGCTATGCCAACGCCGGCTTGGCGCAGGCGATCGCGCGTGGCGATGCGGACGAAGCCACGCTAGATCACGCATTGGTGCGCCTATTCACCGCGCGCTATCGGCTGGGCGAACTGGACCCGCCCAAGCGCGACCCGTACGCCAAGCTGGGTGCCAAGGACATCGACAGCGCCGCCCATGCCGCGCTGGCGCTCAAGGCCGCGCAGCAGTCGCTGGTGCTGCTGAAGAACGACGCGAACACGCTGCCGTTCAAGCCCGGCCTGCGCCTGGCGGTACTCGGCCCCGATGCGGATGCGCTGGCCGCGCTGGAAGCCAACTACCAGGGCACGTCCTCGCTGCCCGTGACGCCACTGCTCGGGCTGCGCGCGCGCTTCGGTGCTGAGCACATCGCCTACGCGCAGGGCGCGGCACTGGCGCTCGGCGTACCAAGCACGATCCCCGAGACCGCGCTGCGCAGCGACGGTCAGCCCGGCCTGAAGGGCGAGTACTTCGACAACCTCGACCTGGCCGGCAAGCCGCGTGCCGTGCGCCAGGATCGCGTGGTCGGCTTCAACTGGGACCACGTAGCGCCGGCGCCGGGCGTGGACCCGCAGCGCTATTCGGTGCGCTGGACCGGACAGCTGCTGCCGCCGGGCCAGGGCGACTACACGCTGGCCGTGCGCGTGGCCCGCTGCTTCGACTGCAGTGGCCACGATCCGGTGCGGCTGTACGTGGACGACCAGTTGGTGGTTGCAGGCAACGCCGAAGACAAGCGCGTGGCTGCGGGCGTGCACAACGCCGATGGACGCAACGTCGAGGCGGTGCTGCACTTCGACGACACGCGCCCGCGCAATATTCGTCTGGAAATCGAACACCGCGGCCAGGACCAGGGCCTGCGCCTGGAATGGCTGGCCCCGGCCGATGCGCAGCTGGCCAAGGCCGATGCGGCCATCGCCCAATCCGATGCGGTCGTCGCCTTCGTTGGGCTCTCGCCCGATGTGGAAGGCGAAGAGCTGCAGATCGACGTGCCCGGCTTCGACGGCGGCGATCGCACCAGCCTGGACCTGCCCGCGCCGCAGCAGGCGCTGCTGGAACGCGCCAAGGCCAGCGGCAAACCTTTGGTGGTGGTCCTGATGAGTGGCGGCGCGGTCGCGCTCAACTGGGCCAAGCAGCATGCCGATGCGGTGATCGCGGCGTGGTATCCGGGCCAGTCCGGGGGCACTGCGCTCGCCCAGGCGCTGGCCGGCGATGTCAGCCCGGGCGGGCGCCTGCCGGTGACGTTCTACCGCACCACGCGCGATCTGCCGCCGTACATCAGCTACGACATGAAGGGCCGCACCTATCGCTACTTCACCGGCACGCCGCTGTATCCGTTCGGCTATGGCCTCAGCTACACGCAGTTCGGCTACAACGCGCCGAGCGTCTCGGCGGCCACGCTCGCCGCCGGACAGCCGCTGCGCGTGACCGTCACGGTGCGCAATACCGGTGCACGCGCAGGCGATGAAGTCGCGCAGGTCTACCTGCTGCCACCGACGGGTGATGGCACGCCGCTTCGCAGCCTGGTCGGCTACCAGCGCGTCACGCTGCAGCCGGGCCAGGCGCGCACGCTGGAGTTCACGCTCGATCCGCGCGCCCTGAGCACGGTCGCGCGCGATGGCACGCGCGCGGTCGAAGCCGGTGCGTACAGCGTGTTCGTCGGCGGTGGTCAGCCCGGCACCGATGCACCGGGTGCAGAAGCGCGCTTCACCATTACTGGCCGCGCGCCCTTGCCCAAATGAGTTGCCTCGGCACGTCGGCGTGATCGCGACGACGTGCGCCTCGCCGCCTTGTGCGGTTCAACCAGACACCAGGAGTTTTCGCCATGCCTACCCGTCGCGACGTCCTCCATCTGCTTGGCGCAGGCGCCAGCGCAGGCCTGCTCGCCAGCGCGCTGCCGGCGATGGCGGCCTCCAGCTCTGCCACGGCGTTCACCAGCCATCGCCCGCCGGTGGCCCAGCGCAACTTCACCAGCCAGGCGGTCGAGCGCCAGCTGCGCAAGACCAAGGCGCAGATCGCCGATCCCGAACTGGCCTGGCTGTTCGAGAACTGCTATCCCAATACGCTGGACACTACGATCGAAGCCGGCACGCGCGACGGCAAGCCGGATACGTTCGTCATCACCGGCGACATCCACGCGCTGTGGCTGCGCGATTCCTCCGCGCAGGTGCAGCCTTACCTGCCGCTGTTGCGCGAAGACGCTGCGCTGCGGCGCATGGTGCACGGCCTGATCCGTCGCCAGGCCGCGTGCATCCGGCTCGATCCGTATGCCAATGCCTTCCTGCCCGATGGCACCAGCCAACGCCTGAAATGGTCGCTCAACGACATCACCGAGATGAAACCCGGCGTTGGCGAGCGCAAGTGGGAAATCGACTCGCTGTGCTATCCGATCCGCCTGGCACACGGCTACTGGAAAGCCAGCGGCGACACCGCGCCGTTCGATGACGACTGGCGCGCTGCGATGCACACGGTGGTCAAGACCTTCCGCGAACAGCAGCGCCTGCACGACCGCGGCCCGTACACCTTCCAGCGGCCTTCGCCACTGGCGACCGAGACCTTGGTGCTGGAGGGCTACGGCCAGCCGACCAGGCCCAACGGCATGATCCATTCGATGTTCCGGCCCTCGGACGATGCGTGCGTGTATCCGCTGTTCGTGCCGGCCAACCTGTTCGCGGTGACGTCGCTACGCCAGCTGGCGGCGATGAGCGCGGCGATCCATCACGACGCGGACTTCGCGGGCGAATGCACCGCGCTGGGCGATCAGGTCGAAGCAGCGACGCGCCAGTTCGGCCAGATGCGCGATGCCGATGGGCAGGCGTTCTGGGCGTTCGAGGTCGATGGCTTCGGCAACCAACTGTTCATTGATGACGCCAACGCGCCGGGCCTGCTGAGCCTGGCCTACCTGGACTGCTGCGATCGCGAGGACCCGGTGTTCCGGCGCACGCGCGATCTGGCGTGGAGCCCGCGCAATCCGTACTTCTGCGCGGGCCGCGCGGCCTCGGGCGTCGGCAGTCCGCACACCGGGATGGGCACGATCTGGCCGATGGCGATCGTGCAGTACGCGATGACCAGCGACGACGACGCGCAGATCCGCCAGTGCCTGCAGTGGCTCAAGACCACGCACGCCGGCACCGGCTTCATGCACGAGGCGTTCAACCAGGACGATCCGTCCAGCTTCACCCGCGATTGGTTTGCCTGGGCCAACACCTTGTTCGGCGAACTGATCCTCGACCTGGCCGCACGCAAGCCGCAGCTGCTGCGCTGATCCAGATCTCGTAGGAGCTGCTTCAACAGCGATGGGGCTTCACCGGTCGAGCCCCATCGCCGCTGAAGTGGCTCCCGCATTCCAAGCTTCTTTCCACACACCGGCGCGCCACCGCACCCGCATCAAGGAGAACCCCATGGCAACACGACGCAGCTTCCTGCAAGGCGCCATCGCCCTGTCCCTGGCCAGCAGTGCCGGCCTGCCACGGCTGGCCCAGGCGCGCGCCGGGCGCTATGCGCTGCCGCTGGACGCACATGCCAAGCCGAAGCTGACCAAGCACGTGGATGTGTTCATCGGCACCGGCGGACACGGCCACACGTTCCCGGGCGCGACATTGCCGTTCGGCATGGTCCAGCTGAGTCCGGATACCTACAACGCGGTGTGGGATTCCTGCGGCGGCTACCACGAGTCCGATGGCTCGATCATGGGCTTCTCGCACACGCACCTGTCCGGCACCGGCATCGGCGACATGCTCGATTTCCTGGTGATGCCCTCCACTGGCAAGGTGCAACTCGTGCCGGGCCCGCTGGACGATCCCGATGCCGGCTATCGCCAGCGCTACGACCATGCCGACGAAGCCGCATCGCCGGGCTATTACCGGGTCAAGCTGAAGGAGACCGGCATCCAGGCCGAACTCACCGCGACCCATCGCGCGGGCCTGCATCGCTACACCTTCCCCAAGGGCGCGCGCGGGCACCTGCTGCTGGACCTGTTCCATGCGATGCAGGACAACCCGCACACCGCCTCGCGCGTGAGCGATGCGCAGGTGCGCGTGGTGGATCCGCAGACCATCACCGGCGGCCGTCGCGTGCACGAGTGGGCGGCTGGCCGCTATGTGTTTTTCGCCATGCGCCTGTCGCGGCCGTTCCAGCGCGCCGAGCTGTTCGCCGAGGGCTTGCCGCTGGGTGCGGAAGCGCAGGATGCGCACGGCGAGCGCCTGCAGGTGGCGCTGCAGTATCCCGACGCCGGCCATGCGCCGCTGCTGGTCAAGGTGGGCATCTCGGCGGTGAGCGCCGAGAACGCGCTGGCCAACCTGGATGCGGAGCTGGACGATTTCGATTTCCCGCGCGTGCATGCCGCCGCAGTGGCCGAATGGGAGAAGGAACTGGGCCGCGTAAGGGTCAAGGGCGGCGACGACGCGCAGCAGCGCATCTTCTACACCGCGCTGTATCACACGATGGTCGCGCCCACGTTGTTCAGTGACGTGGACGGCCGGTATCGCGGCATGGACCTCAAGGTCCACACGCTGCCGGCCGGCCACAACAATTACAGCACCTACTCGCTGTGGGACACCTATCGCGCCGCGCATCCGCTGATGACGCTGGTCCAGCCCGAGCGCGTGCCCGACCTGATGCAATGCCTGGTGCGCGGCAACGCGCAGTGCCCGGACGGAGTGGCGATCTGGCCGCTGCAGGGCGTGGAGACCGGCTGCATGAGCGGCTATCACTCGGCGGTGGTGCTGGCCGAGGCGCACGCCAAGGGCTTCGGCGGGATCGATTTCGACGCGGCCTGGGAACCGTATCGCAAGCGCCTGATGGAAGACGATTTCCACGGCCTGCCGTATTACCGCAAGCTCGGCTACATCCCCAGCGACAAGGTCGATGAAGCGGTCAGCCGCACGCTGGAATACGCCTACGACGACTGGGCCGCGGCCGAGCTGGCGCGCGCCGCCGGCAAGACGGACGAGGCGAAGGCGCTGCAGGCGCGCTCGCGCAACTATCGCAACCTGTTCAATCGCGACAGCGGCTTCATGCGGCCGCGCGATGAAGCCGGCGGCTGGATCACGCCGTTCGATCCGCGCGCGATGGGCCATTCCAAGCAATGGCGCGACTTCACCGAGTCCAACGCCTGGCAGGCGACCTTCCTCAACCAACACGACATCTACGGCTACATGGAGCTGTTCGGTGGGCGCGAGGCCTTCATCGCCAAACTGGACGAACTGTTCTCGACCAGTTCCGAGCTGCCGGCCGATGCGCCGCCGGATATCGATGGCATGGTCGGCCAGTACGCGCACGGCAACGAGCCCAGCCATCACGTGGCCTACCTCTATGCATACGGCGGCCAGCCGTACAAGACCCAGCAGATGGTGCGCCGCCTGTTGCGCCAGCAGTACCACGATGCGCGCAACGGCCTGTCCGGCAACGAGGACTGCGGGCAGATGAGCGCGTGGTTCGTGCTGGGCGCGATCGGCTTCTATCCGGTCGATCCGGTCAGCGGCAACTACGTGATCGGCAGCCCGCTGTTCGACGAGGTCACGCTGGAGGTCGGCCAGGGCCGCACGCTGCGCGTGGTCGCCAAGCGCAACAGCGACCGCAACGTCTACGTGCAGTCGCTGACCTGGAACGGCGTGCCGACCACGCGTAGCTGGTTGAAGCATGCGGACATCGCCGCCGGCGGCACGCTGGAATTCGTGATGGGGCCGTCGCCGAACGTTGCCTTCGGCGCCGGCGCGGACGACCTGCCACCGTCGTTCGCCTGATGGGCCGTGTGCTGCAGGGCCTCGGAGCGCGATTGGTCTTTGGCTTGCTGGGACTGGCGCTGATCGCGTCAGCTTGGTCCGGCAGCGCGTTCGCCGCCGAACAGGCGTGGCCACGCTTGACCCCGCAGGGCGATCATTTCGCCCGCGATGGCCAGCCGTACCAGGTGATCTCTGGCGCGCTGCACTTCCAGCGCATTGCCCGCGCGGACTGGGACGACCGCCTGCGCAAGGCGCGCGCTTTGGGCCTCAACACGGTGGAGACCTACGTGTTCTGGAATGCGGTGGAGCCGCAGCCGGGGCAGTTCGACTTCACCGGCAACAACGACGTGGCCGCGTTCGTGCGCGCGGCCGCGGCGCAAGGGCTCAGCGTGATCCTGCGCGTGGGCCCGTATGCCTGCGCCGAGTGGGAAGCCGGCGGTTATCCGGGGTGGCTGTTCGCCGATCCCGCGGTGAAGGTGCGCTCGCGCGATCCGCGCTATCTGGCCGCGGCGCAGCGCTATCTAGATGCCGTCGGTGCGCAGGTCAAGCCGCTGCTCAACGGCCATGGCGGGCCGATCATCGCGGTGCAGGTCGAGAACGAATACGGCTCCTACGACAACGACCACGCCTACATGCAGGCCGCGCGCGCCGCGCTGGTGCACGCCGGCCTGGACGCCACGCTGCTGTTCACCGCCGATGGCGCCGACATGCTGGCCAACGGCACGCTGCCGGACACGCTGGCGGTGGTGAACTTCGCCCCCGGCGAGGCGCGTAGCGCGTTCGACAAGCTGGCCAAGTTCCGTCCCGGCCAGCCGCGCATGGCCGGCGAATACTGGGCCGGCTGGTTCGATCACTGGGGCGAGCCGCATGCGCACACCGATGCGCAGCAGCAGGCCGACGAGCTGGCGTGGATGCTGGGGCAGGGCATCTCGGTGAATCTTTACATGTTCACCGGCGGCACCAGTTTCGGCTTCATGAATGGCGCGAACTTCCAGGGCAATCCGTCCGACCACTACGCGCCGGACACCACCGGCTACGACTACGACGCAGTGCTCGACGAAGCCGGCCGGCCGACGGCGAAGTTCGCGTTGTTCCGCGACGTGATCGCCAAGGCCACCGGCGTCACGCCGCCTGCGTTGCCCAAGCAGGCGCTGTTGCAAGTGATCGCGCCGGTGACGCTGGCCGAATCCACTTCGCTATGGGACAACCTGCCGACGCCAATCGCCAGCGACGATCCGCTGCCGATGGAGCATTACGGCCAGGCCACCGGCTACATCCTGTATCGCACGCAGGTGCAGGGGCCGTTTCGTGGCGACCTGTATCTGGGCGACGTGCATGATGCGGCGCGCGTTTATCTCGACCAGCGCCTTGCCGGCAGCGCAGAGCGTCGCCTCAAGCAGGTCTCGGTCGTGCTGGACGTGTCAGCTGGCACCCACACGCTCGACGTGCTGGTGGAAAACAGCGGACGCGTGAACTACGGGCCGCATCTGGCCGATGGACGTGCGGGCCTGCTCGGCACGGTGCTGCTCGATCAAACGCCATTGAAGGGCTGGCAGGTGTATCCGCTGCCGATGACCACGCCGGATACGTTGCGCGGCTGGACGCGCGGGCCGGTGGCGGGACCGGCATTCCATCGCGGCACGCTGCGCATCGACACGCCGGCCGATACCTACCTGGACCTGCGTGCGTTCGGGCGTGGCTTTGTCTGGGCCGATCGCATCAATCTCGGTCGGCATTGGGATCTGGGTCCGGCGCGTGCGCTGTACTGGCCGGGCGCGTGGCAGCGTCGCGGTGACAACCGTGTTGTTGTGTTCGATCTGGACGATGTGGCGTCGCCACGCGTGCAAGGCGTGCGCGATCCGATCTGGATCACGCCGGGGGCAGCACCTTGAAGGCGCTCATCAGCGCGGTGCTACTGGCGCTGTCATCGGCGGTCAACGCACAGGCACCACCGAAGCTGATGTTCCAGACCGACCAGGGCTGGTCGCCGCGGGTCAACGTGCCGGCCGATACCGTGCTGGCCTACGGGCTGGACAGCACGCTGCCCGCGCGCATCGCCGACTGGCGCGCGCACGGCTATCGCGTCGGCGTCATGACCGCGCTGGCGTGGGGCCGCTATCCGCGCTATCTCGCCCAGGCCGGTGATGCGCTGGGCGATGAAACCCAGCAGGCCGCCGGCGGCCGCGCGCTGCTGCATGACGGCCCGCAGGTGCCGTACTTCGTGCCGACGCCGCGTTATGTCGCCTTCCTCGCCGATGGCGTGCGTGAGGCGTTGGAAGCGGGCGCCGAATCGGTCTATCTGGAAGAACCCGAGTTCTGGGCCGACGCCGGCTGGTCGCCTGCATTCAAGCAGGCCTGGCTTACGCACTTCGGCACGCCGTGGCAGCCGCCCGACGCGTCGCTGCCGGCGCAGGCGCACGCGTCGCAGTTGAAGGTCGCGCTGTATCGCGATGCCGTGGCCCAGGCCTGCGCGCAGGTGCACGCCTGGGGCCAGGCGCATGGCCGCGCGGTGGCCTGCAATGTCGCCACGCACTCGCTGCTCAATTACGCGCAGTGGCGGATCGTGTCGCCGCAACATGCGTTCGTCGATGCGGGCGTGGATGGCGTGGTCGGCCAGGTGTGGACGGGCACCGCGCGAGCACCCAACACCTATCGCGGCGTGCAGGGCGAGCGGCCGTTCGCCACCGCCTTCCTTGAATTCGGCGCGCTGCATGACCTCGCGCGCACGCTGGACGTGCCGGCGTGGTGGCTGGCCGATCCGGTAGAGGACAATCCCGCCCACATCTGGCGCGACTATCGTGACAACTGGCAGGCCACGCTGGTGGCCTCGCTGATGTGGCCGGGCAATGCCGGCTTCGAAGTGCTGCCGTGGCCCAACCGCATCTTCGATCTCACCGCGACCTATCCGGACGAACACGGCGGACGCCATGCAATCCCGGCCGCCTATCAGCGCGTGCTGCAGACCGTGTTCCATGCGCTCGACGCGATGCCGGGCACGGGCCAGTGGCAGGTCGCCGGCACGCGCGGCCTTGGCGTGCTGACGAGCGACGGCCTGATGGCCCAGCGCGCCGCGCCGGCCACGTCCGATCCCTTGCTGGGCGAAGTGCATGGGCTTGCATTGCCGCTGCTGCTGCACGGCATGCCGGTGCAGCCGGTGTCGGTGGAGCAGCTTGCGCAACATGCCGATACTTTGGCGCAGCAGCGCGTGCTGCTGTGGAGCCAGCAAGGGCAGGGCGCGCTGGAGGCGAAGACCGCAGCGCGGCTTGCCGACTGGGTTCGCACCGGTGGCGCGCTGCTGCGCGTGGATGACGCAGCGACGCTGGGCGATGCAGTGCACGACGCGTTGTTCGAAGCACTCGGGGTAACGCCAGAGGCCGGCACGCTGGCGCCGGTGGGGCGCGGTGTCGTGGGCTGGCTGCGGGCAACGCCTGTGGCGTTGAGCCATGCGTCGGATGGGGCGGATCGCTTGCGTACATTCGTCCAGCAAGCGGCCGCGCGTATCGCGCTTCCGTGGCAGACCGCCTCGGCACTGGTGATGCAGCGCGGACCGTACGTCATCGCAGCCGGCTTGCAGGTCCCGCAGGAAGACGCCATCGCGCCGACGGTGTTGAACGGCCGTTATCTCGACCTGCTGCAATCCGACCTGCCGGAACTGCAGCGCGTGGTGCTGCAGCCGGGCGACCATCGCCTGCTGCTCGATCTCGATGCAACGCACGATGCGAGTCCGCGCCTGCTCGCCGCCGGTGGCCGCACCACCGCATTGGAACGCGCGAACGACCACCTGCGCTTTGCGCTCGATGGCATCGAAGGGCGCGGCGCCGACGATGCGGCGAGCGTGGTGCTGGCGCTGCCGGAGGCGCCGCATGCGGTCACGCTGGAGGGCAAGCCACTCGACAAGACACACGCGGTCTATCGCAACGGCCTGCTGCGCTTGCGTGTGCCTGCCCACGCGCGTTGGCAGCAGCTCGACATCGCCCTGGCCGGCGGACGATGAATCCGCCGGCCGTCGAGTCAACGCGCGACCGGCGTGTCCACGTTGAACAGCTGGAACTCGCGGATGCGCGCGGTGTCCACGCTGGACTGGATGTTCAGGCGCACGCGCGAGGCAGTGACGGCGGGGAAGGTGTCGATCTTCATGTGGCCAATCGCCTGGGCTTGCGCCACGGCTTCCCAGTGGTCTTTGCGCCACACTTCGATCGCGTACTGCTGCACGTGCTGGCCGGCGTTGAGCCATTCCATCGTCAGGCTGCGGTCGAAGGTGATCGGCTGCTTGAAGTTCAGTTCCAGCGTGGCGTGGTGCGGATCGGGCGCCGACCAGAACGTGCTGCGATCGCCGTCGGCCGCCTTGAACGCCTCGCCGCCCGCTTGGTGCAAGGCAAGGTTATGGACGGCGCCATAGCGCGCCTGCAGCGCCTCGCCGAGTTCCTTCAATCGCGTGACGTCGGCCTGCGGCAGCAGGCCATGCGTATCCGGCGCGATGCCCAGCACCAGCTGGCCGCCGCGGCCCACGCTCTCTTCCCAGATCTGCACCAGCTTGTCGACCGACTTCAGTGTGGTGTCGCTGTTGGGATGCCAGAACCACTGCAGCTCGTGCAGTGGCGTATCCACTTCCACTGGCCGCCAGCGCAGGTCGCCGTGGCGATCGATGACGTTCCAGTTTTCGCCCTGCACCGCGCCGGCCTCGTTGCCAACCCAGCGGATGTCGCCGTATTTGAACAGCGCCGTATCGGCGAACACCATCGCGTTGGGCTGGTAGGTGCGCAGCTCTTCCAGATACTTGTCGAAGTCGTAGACATGGCCGGCACTACCAGCGCCATCCAGCCACCATTCGGTCAGCCGACCGTAGTGCAGCGACAGATCCACCAGCTGCGCGGCGTAGAACTTGTCGTAGGCCTTCGGGTCGGCGTACTTGGGCTCATGGCGATCCCACGGCGACAGGTACACGCCGAAGCCCAGGCCCGCATCGCGCGCCGCATCGCTGGTCATGCGCACCAGGTCGCCCTTGCCGTCCAGCCACGGGCTGGCCTTGACCGAGTAATCGCTCTGGTCGGTTGGCCACAGCGCAAAGCCATCGTGGTGCTTGGCCACCAGGATCATGTACTTGGCGCCCGCCGCCTTGACTGCGCGCGCCCACTGCGCCGGGTCCACGCGATCGGGCTTGAACACCGACGGACTCGCCGTGCCGTCGCCCCATTCGCGATCCAGGAACGTGTTGGTGCCGAAGTGAACGATCACGCCGAATTCCAGGTCCTGCCAGGCCAGCTGCTGCGGCGCGGGTTTGACGTCGGAAAAGTTGTCGTTGGCGCAGGCCAGCGGCGCGACCAACGCGCACAGCAGCGACAGCGCCAAGCGCAAGGGAGTGGGGCGCGACATGGAAGCTCCTTCAATCAAGAGCGTTACTTCTAAATGGTTCTGGTTAGGTATTCAAGTGATCACAAATAGATTTTTCTCGCATCGCGCGCTGGGAATGGCGCTGGCGGGGCTGTGCTTTTCAGTGCCGGCATGGGCGGCCACACCGACGCCGATCGTGGCGCGCGAACAGGTCGCGTGCCCGACGCCGCAATGCCACGCCTCCACGCTGGTCGAGACGCGCGATGGCACGTTGCTGCTGGCCTGGTTCGGCGGCGATCACGAAGGCGCCAACGATGTCGGCATCTGGTTGGCGCGACGCGAAGGCAAGACCTGGGCGCCCGCGCAACGCATCGCCAGTGGTGTCGATGCGAATGGCCATGCGGTGCCGGCGTGGAATCCGGTGCTGTTCCAGCCCGCGGACGGCGCGCTGCAGCTCTACTACAAGCTCGGCCCCAACCCGCGGCAATGGTGGGGCCTGATGGCGTCCTCGATGGATGACGGCCGCCACTGGAGCGCGCCGCGACGTCTACCCGAGGGCGCGCTGGGTGCGATCAAGAACAAGCCCGTGCAACTCTCCAGCGGCCGCATCCTCAGCCCATCGAGTACCGAAGACGCCGGCTGGCGCATGCACATGGAATGGTCGGACGACGACGGCGCGCACTGGCAGCGTACCGACGCGCTCAATGATCCCAAGCAGCTCGGCGCAATCCAGCCTTCGCTGCTGGTGCACGCCGATGGCCGCGTGCAGGCCTTGGCGCGCACCCAGCAGAACCGCGTCGCCAGCAGCTGGTCCAGTGATCGTGGCGAGCACTGGTCCACGCCAACGCTGTTGGCACTGGAGAACCCCAATTCCGGAATCGATGCGGTGCAGTTGGCCGACGGACGTTCGCTGCTGGTCTACAACCCGACGCCGAGCGGCAAGGACTGGTGGGACGGCCGCGGCGTGCTCGCCGTGGCGCTCTCGGACGACGGCGAACACTGGCGCCGCGTGCTGACCCTGGAAGACGAGCCTGGCCAGGAGTTCTCCTATCCCGCCGTCATCCAGACCCGCGACGGCCAGGTGCACATCAGCTACACCTGGAAACGCCGGCAGATCACGCACGTCATGCTGGATCCGACACTGCTGCGCTGATTTTTCTCGCGCGAGATTACGGTGCGCGCTGGAACACCACACGCGCTTCCAGTCCGCCGCCGGGGGCTTCGTGCAGGGTCAGCGTGGCGCCGTCCTTCTCTGCAAGCGCGCGGGCGATGGTAAGACCCAGGCCGGCGCCGCCGGTTTCGCGCGAGCGCGAGGTTTCCAGGCGCACGAAGGGATCGAACACGGTCTCGCGTTCGTCCTCGCGCAGGCCGGGGCCGCGGTCGCGCACGGTAACGGTGACTGCGTGCGCATCGGCGTGTGCAGCCACGTGCGCGCTGTGGCCGTACTTGAGCGCGTTGTCGATCAGGTTGGAGAACAGGCGCCGCATCGCCAGCGGGCGCAGGGTCAGCGTGGCATCGCAGCGATGCTCGAACGTCGCGTCATCGCCGGCGTCGACCGCGTCTTCCACGAGACTTTCCAGCAGCGAATCCATATCCAGCGGCGCGGCTTCCTCCGCACTCTCGGCGCTGCGCGCCAGTTCCAGACCCTCGCGGATCAGCGCCTGCATCGCGGCCAGGTCGCCGATGAGCTTGTCGCGCAGGGCGGGCTCGTCGACGTTCTCCAGGCGCAGGCGCAGGCGCGTGAGCGGCGTCTGCAGGTCGTGGGTGATCGCGGCGAGCATGTGGGTGCGCTCGGCCAGGTGGCGCTGCAGGCGTGCTTGCATCGCATTGAAGCGGCTGGCCGCGCGCTGCACTTCGGACGAGCCGGTGAGCGCCATCGGCGGGCGCTGCAGGTCCTGGCCAAGTTCGGCCGCGGCCTGGCCGAGGCGTCGCACCGGTGCGCTGGCCATGCGCGCGGCGAAATAGGACAGGGCCACGATTGCCAGCGCCAACAGGCCCAGGAACACCGGGTCGAAGGCCAGCGCCGAATCGCGGATCAGCGGCGGCGTGTCCACCGCCAGGCGCAGTGGCGTGCCATCACTGAGCTGCAGCGTGACCAGCCGGCACGAGGGCCGCACGAAGCCACCGCGATCGCCGGGACTGCCGGTGTCGCGCGCATCGTCATCGCGGTCGCCATTGCTGTTGCCGCGCCCGCCGCGCGACAGCCCGGGGATGCGCGGGAAATCCGGCATGCACAACCGGCGCGAGACCTGTGCACTGCTGGCGCCGGCCAGCACGCCGCCGCGCGCTTGCAGCAGCGCGGCGAACGCCGGATCGTCGACGCGGCTCTCCGGCGTCGTATCGAGCAGGCGCATGCTGGGGCCGCCCACGCGTAGCAGGTTGCGACGAAGGTCGCCCTCGCTGCCGTCCAGCAGCTCGACATAGCCCTGCACGCGCTCGGCGGTGCGCTCGGTGAGCTGGCGGTCGAAGTCCTGCGTGCGCCGCGCATTGGCGATCAGGGTCGCGCCGATCGCCGCCGCCGACATGCCCAGCACAAGGATCAGGAACAGCCGTCCCGCCAGCGAGCCGAAGAAGCCGCGCAGGCGCTTCATCGCACGATGCCCTGCGTGAAAGACTTCATTCCAGCGCCACCGTGGTGGCCAGCACATAGCCCTCGTTGCGCACGGTCTTGATCAGGCCGTTTCCGCCTTCCTCGCCCAGCTTGCTGCGCAGGCGGCTGATGGCCAGGTCGATCGCGCGGCCTTCCGGCTCGTGCGCGCGGCCGCTGCTCAGCGTGACCAGCTGTTCGCGCGTCAGCACCTTGTTGGCGTGGCCGACGAACACGCGCAGCAGCCGGAACTCGGCGCCGGACAGCATCACCACGCGGCCGTTGGGATCGACCAAATGGCGATGCTCCACATCCAGCATCCAGTTGGAAAAGCGCGCGCGCCGCACCGACAGCGGCTCCAGGTTGGCCGGCAGCGCTTCTGTCCGGCGCAGCACGTTGCGCACGCGCGCCAGCAGCTCGCGCGGCTCGAACGGCTTGGCCAGATAATCGTCGGCGCCCATTTCCAAGCCGAGCACGCGGTCGATCGGCTCGGCGCGCGCGGTCAGCATGATCACCGGCGTGGTCGATCTGGCGCGCAGGTCGCGGCACAGGGTGAGACCGTCCTCGCGTGGCAGGTTGAGGTCCAGCACGATCAGGTCGACGTGTTCGCGCTCCAGGACCTTGCGCATGGCCACGCCGTCCTCGGCCGTGCTGACCTGGTAGCCAGCGCGGCCCAGCTGTTCGGCCAGCAGGGTCCGGATGTCGGCGTCGTCGTCGACCACCAGCAGGCGGTGCATGGAAGCGGGCTCGCTCATGGGAAGGAAGTGTCCATGGTATCGGAGCGCCGCGCGCGGCCGGTTCCTGTCCGCAGGTATCGCCAGGCGCTGCTGATACATCACGATACATGTCCGGCTGAACCTGATACGCAGCGGTACAGGCCGTGCGTTGTCGCGGCGGGGCGGGGTTTCCATGCTGGCGTCGACCCAATGCACAAGGCGCTGCCGACGTGAAGCTGATTCCCCGAACCCGCCGCGGACGCCTGCTCGCGGGCGCCCTGCTGTTGATCGTAATGGCGCTGGTGGGCTGGTGGCTGCTGAAGCCGCCGCCGATGCCCACGCTCGCGACCTCGCCGGTGACCAAGGGCGATATCGAACAGACCGTCGAAGCCACCGGCACCATCAAGCCCTCGCAGCTGGTCAGCGTCGGCGCGCAGGTGTCCGGCCGCATCGAGGTGCTCAAGGTCAAGCTGGGGGATGAGGTCAAAGCCGGCGACCTGATCGCCGAGATCGATTCGCGCACCCAGCTCAACACGCTGGAAAGTGCGCAGGCCTCGCTCAAGAACGCCCGCGCCAACCGCCAGGTGCAGGTCGCCAACCTGCGCCAGTACGAACTGGCCTTCAAGCGCCAGGAGACGATGCTGGCCGCGCAGGCGACTTCGCAGGCCGACTACGACACCGCGCGTGCGCAGCTGGAATCGACCAAGGCGCAGATCGCCGCGCTGGACGCGACCATCACCTCGCAGGAAACCACCGTCGCCACTGCGCAGACCAACCTGGGCTACACCAAGATCACCGCGCCCATCGACGGCACCGTAGTCGCAGTGGTGTCCAAGCAGGGCCAGACGGTGAACGCCAACCAGAGCGCGCCGACCATCGTGATGCTGGGCAACCTGGACACGATGACCGTCTATGCCGACATCTCCGAAGCCGACGTGGTCAAGGCCAAGGAAGGGCAGGCGGCGTACTTCACCATCCTGGGCAACGCCGACAAGCGCTATGCGACCTCGCTGCGCGATATCGCGCCGGCGCCGGATTCGGTGACCAGCGAGGACAGCACCTCGTCCAGCTCGTCGTCCTCGTCCAGCTCCACTTCCAGTACGGCGATCTACTACAACGGCCTGCTGGACGTGGCCAACACTGACCGGTCCTTGCGCACCTACATGACCGCGCAGGTGAGCATCGTGCTGGGCAAGGCCAGCGACGTGCTGCTGATTCCTTCGGCGGCGCTGGGCGACAAGGGTCGCGACGGCGGCTACCTGGTGCAGGTGGTCGGCGCCGACGGCCGCCCGCAGCCGCGCAAGGTGGTGATCGGCCTCAACAACAACGCCAATGCCGAAGTGAAAAGTGGCCTGCGCGAAGGCGAGCGCGTCGTCGTGGGCGAAGTCACTTCCGCCACCCAGGCCGCCAGCGCCGCCGCCAGTGCCAACCGCCAGCAACGGCGCGGCCCGGGCGGCCCGCCGCCGATAATGTAAGGAGGGCCACGCGATGAATGAGGCACTGCTGCAGCTGCGCGACCTGCGCCGCGAATTTCCCTCCGGCGAAGACACCATCGCCGTGCTCAAGGACGTCAACCTGGATATCGCCGCGGGCGAGATGGTCGCCATCGTCGGCCAGTCCGGTTCGGGCAAGTCCACGCTGATGAACATCCTGGGTTGCCTGGACCGGCCCACCACCGGCAGCTACCGCGTGGCCGGCCGCGAGACCGGCGCGATGCTGCCGGACGAACTGGCCCAGCTGCGCCGCGAGCACTTCGGCTTCATCTTCCAGCGCTATCACTTACTGGGCGACCTGGATGCGACCGGCAATGTCGCGGTGCCGGCTATCTACGCCGGCACGCCCAGCGCGCCGCGACTGGCACGTGCGGCGGCGTTGCTGGGCCGGCTTGGCCTGACCGATCGCACGGGACACAAACCCGGCCAGCTCTCCGGCGGCCAGCAGCAGCGCGTGTCGATCGCGCGCGCGTTGATGAACGGTGGCCAGGTGATCCTGGCCGATGAACCCACCGGTGCACTGGACACGGCCTCGGGCGAGGAGGTGATGAAGATCCTTGCCGAGCTGCATGCCGAAGGCCACACCATCATCATCGTCACCCACGACATGTCGGTGGCGCGCCATGCCCAGCGCATCATCGAGCTGCGCGATGGCGCGGTGATCGGCGACCACCCCAACGACGCGGTCGACACCCATCGCGCCATGCGTGTACTGCCGGCGCATGCCGATGGCGGCAGCCGCTTCCAGGCGCTGCGCGACCGCTTCGTCGAGGCTTTCCGCATGGCGCTGCTGGCGATGAACGCCCATCGCCTGCGCACCTTCCTGACCATGCTCGGCATCATTATCGGCATCGCCTCGGTGGTGTCGGTGGTGGCGCTGGGCAACGGCTCGCAGCAGCAGATCCTGTCCAACATCTCCGCGCTGGGCACCAACACCATCGAGGTGTATCCGGGCAGCGGCTTCGGCGACATGCGCTCCGGGCGCGTGCAGACGCTCAAGGCCACCGATGCCACCGCGCTATCGCAGCAGAGCTACGTGGACAGCGCCACGCCCAATGTCTCCACGTCGGTGACCGCGCGCTACGGCAACACCGCGGCGACGGCGTCGGTCAGCGGCGTGGGCGAGCAGTATTTCCGGGTCAAGGGGCTGAAGCTGGCCGAGGGCGCGCTGTTCGATGCCGATGCGGTCAAGGGCATTACCCAGGTCGCGGTGATCGACCAGAACACGCGCAAGCAATTCTTCGGCACCTCGCGCGAGAGTCCGATCGGCAAGATCATCCTGCTCAGCAACGTGCCGGTGCGCGTGGTCGGCGTGGTGCAGAAGCAGACCACCGGCTTCGGGAGCAGCTCGTCCTTGAGCGTGTGGGTGCCGTACACCACGGCGATGTCGCGCATGCTGGGCCAGAGCTACGTCTCGTCGATCACCGTGCGCGTGTCCGACGACACGCCGATGGACGCGGCCGAACAGGCGCTCACCCGCCTGCTCAAGCTGCGCCACGGCACCGAGGATTTCTTCCTCAGCAACAGTGCCGAGATTCGCGAGACCATCGAGAAGACCACCCAGACCATGACCCTGATGATCGGCGCGATCGCCGCCATCGCGCTGGTGGTCGGCGGCATCGGCGTGATGAACATCATGCTGGTCTCGGTGACCGAGCGGACCCGCGAGATCGGCGTGCGCATGGCCGTCGGCGCGCGCCAGGGCGACATCCTCCAGCAGTTCCTGATCGAGGCGGTGCTGGTGTGCCTGTTCGGCGGCGTGCTGGGCGTGGCGCTGGCGCTGGGCCTGGGCCAGGTGTTCGCTGCGGCGGGCGGTTCCTTCAGCATGATCTTTTCCACCGGCTCGATCGTGGCGGCGTTTGCCTGCTCATCGCTGATCGGCGTGGTGTTCGGCTTCCTGCCCGCGCGCAATGCCGCGCAACTCGACCCCGTGGAGGCGCTGGCGCGCGAATGAACATGAAGACATTCTCTTTCCTGCGGACCGCCGGCCTGTCGCTGGCGATCGCCGCCACGCTCTCGGCCTGCGCCAGCATCGGCGACTACCGCGCCGCTCCGCTGGCTGTGGCCGACCACTTCGGCCGCGGCGATGCCGCGATCAACGCGCCCAGCCAGCCGCTGGAAACCGACGTCACCTGGCCGGCGCGCAACATCGGCGACGACGCCTGGTGGCGGGGCTTCGGCGATGCGCGGCTTGATCGGATGGTCAGCCAGGCACTGCAGGTCAACGCCAACCTCGCCTCGGCTGGACTGACTCTGCGCCAGGCGCGGCTGCAGGCTGGGCTGGCCGAGACCGATCTGTGGCCTTCGGTGACCAGCAACCTCAGCAGCGGCGGCTCGCGCCAGCTCGACACGCACGGCAGCCTGCAGAAGTCGTCCAGCGCCAGCGTTGGCCTGAGCTGGGAGGTCGACCTGTGGGGCCGCCTGCGCGCCGAGCGCGATGTGGCCGCGTGGGAAGCCAAGGCCACGGCCGAAGACCGCGAGAACACCGCGCTCGCGCTGGTCGGCGAAGTCTGCCAGCAGTACTGGACGCTAGCCTATCTCAACCAGAGCATCGTGGCCGGCCAGGCCAACCTGGATTACCTGCAGCAGGCGCTGGACCTGGTGCGCGTGCAGTTCGACGCCGGCAACGTCTCGCGCCTGGAAGTGCGCGAGGCCGAACAGAACCTGGAAAGCCAGCGCACCGCACAGAGCCAGCTGGTGCAGCAGCGCGTGGAAGTGCGCAACGCCCTCACCGTGCTGCTGGACGGCACGCCGTGGCCGCAGGCCGACGAACCGCAGAACCTCGACGCCGCGACCAGCCCCGCATTGGCCGAAGGCGTGCCCGCCGACCTACTGGGCCGTCGCCCCGACCTGCGCGCGGCCGAGCTGCGCTTGCGCGAATCGCTGGCGAGCATCAAGGCCACCGCGCGCAGCTACTACCCGGCGTTCTCGCTGACCGGCTCGGTCAGCGGCAGCAGCACCTCGCTGGCCGATGTGGTCAAGAACCCGATCGGCACGCTCGGCGCGGGCCTGAGCCTGCCGTTCCTCAACGTGCGCCAGGCCCAGCTCAACACTGAGATCGCGGGCACCTCGTATGAGATCGCCGCCAGCGATTTCCGCACGACGCTCTATACCGCGCTGAGCGAAGTGGACAACGCACTGTCCTCCCGCGAGCAACTGGCCCAGCAGGTCGCGTCCTCGCGCAAGTCGTTCGAAGCGGCGCAGGACGTGGCGCGCATGTACCAGGTCCGCTACCAGGTCGGCGCCACCGACCTGCGCACCTGGCTGGATGCGCAGCAGACGCTGCGCAGTTCGGAGCTCTCGCTGGCGCAGGTGCGGCTGAATCAGCTGGTGGCGGATGTGACGCTGTATCAGGCGTTGGGTGGGAGTGATGTTGTGGCGGGGGTGCCGGCATCGTGACGAATGACGGTGCCGGCAGAATTTGCGCCGTTGTCGTTGATCTGCTTTGTTTTGGCTCTTTGCTTCCCCTGTCTGAGCCGTAAAGCGAGCCGAGCATCGGAGAAGGAGACGGCCGCGGAGTCGCCCTGTCTGAGCGAAGCGAGTTTGGGCGACGTGCCGTCTTCTTCGAGAAGCGCAGGGCACCGCCGCGCAGCGGCGGCGAGTGTCCGGCGAGAAGCGGTTTTGGTGACTTTTGCCGCGACAAAAGTCACTCGTGCCGCGAAGCGGCGCGAAAGCTTTGCACTTTCCGTTGTTCTGAAGTTTCTCTCCTGCCGAGCGAGCTTGAAGCCGCAAGCAGGATCAAAAGCTTTCACGCCCGATGGGCGCGACTTCCTTTTGTCGCGGCAAAAGGAAGCAAAACCGCTTCTCGCCGGACGCACGCCGATGCTCCGCATCGGTCCCCTGCGCTCCTCGCCTGCTCAGGCACGGCGCGGGAACTCGCTTCGCTCAAACACCCGCGCCTCTTCGGCCTGCTCAGGCTCCGGTGCTCGACGTGCTTTGACGGCTCGGTCAGTTGAAGCGAAGGTCCAAGGCAACAGCGAAGGCGCAAGCAGAGGCAATAGCAACAGCGCCAAGCTTCACCCCAACAGCGCCATCACCACCCGATTCAACCCATACCCCCCACCGATCAACAGCACCCACAGGATTGCCGCCAGCAGCAGCGGCTTGGTGCCGGCCTGCTTGATCGAGCCCCAGTGCGTGCGCAGGCCGAGGGCGGCCATCGCCATCGCCAGCAGCAGCGTGTCCAGCATCAGGATCGCGTCGACCACCGGCTTGGACAGCAGGTGCAGCGAGTTGAAGCCGGCGACCAGCACGAACAGCAGCGCAAACCACGGGATCGTCAGCGGCGTGCTGCCGCCTTCGCTGGTCTTGCTGCCGCGGCGCAGCCAGGCGCCCAGGGCCAGCAGGAACGGCGCCAGCATCATCACCCGCAGCATCTTCTCGATCACCGCAGCTGCGCCGGCTTCCTCGCTGACGCCGCGCCCGGCGACCACGACCTGGGCGACCTCATGGATGGTCGAACCTGCGTACACGCCATAGGCATGCGCGTCCAGACCCAGCAGCGGGTACATCCAGGGATACAGAAACATCGCCAGCGTGCCGAACACCACCACCGTGGCCACGGCGACCGAGACCTTGTGCGCGGGTGCCTTGATCACCGGCTCGGCGGCCAGCACCGCGGCGGCGCCGCAGATGGCACTGCCGGCGCCGATCAGCATGGCCGACTCGCGGTCCAGCTTCAGGATGCGCGTGCCGATCCAGGTGGCCGAACAGAACACGCCGGCTACCACCACCAAGTCGATCACCAGGCCGGCCACGCCCACGCCCAGCACGTCCTGAAAGGTCACGCGGAAGCCGTACAGCACGATGCCGGCGCGCAGCAGCATCGCCTTGGCGTAGTCCACGCCGGTGCCGGTCTGCGCGGCGATACTGGGGAAGACGCTGTTGCCCAGCACGATGCCCATCACGATCGCCAGGGTCAGCGCGCTCAGGCCGGCGGTCTTGGCCCACGCCAGGTTGGACAGGCCGATGCCGGCCAGCGCGATCAGCAGCACCAGCAGCAGCCCGGGCCAGAAGCCGGGGCGGCGGAGCAGGGTGGTGTGCGCAGGGGCGGCAGTGCTGGACATGGCGGCGGCGTCCGGGTAGCGAGGAGATGCGGCCATGCTCCGCCTGCGGCTAGAATGCGTCCAATACATCATTTTCAACTTTCCATGAATTCAACTCATGGCTTGAACCTGCACCTGTTGCGCGTGTTCTCCGCGGTGGTGGAGCACAACGGGTTTTCCCGCGCGGCCGAGGCGCTGTTCGTCAGCCAGTCGGCGGTGTCCAAGGCGCTGCGCGAGCTGGAAAGCCAGCTCGACCTGCCGCTGATCGACCGGTCCGGCGGCCGCGGCGTGCGCCTGACCGACGGCGGCCAGGCGCTGTATCGCCATGCGCGCGGCATCTTCGCGATGGAGCGCGCGGCGCTGGAAGAAGTGCGCGAACGCGTTGGCCTGCGTCGCGGCGGCCTGCGCATCGGCGCCAGCACCACCGTCGCCGCGTACTGGCTGTCGGACGTATTCGCCCGGCACGTGGCGCAGTACCCGCAGCTGGACAGCGCGCTTGTGGTGGGCAACACCGGCGAGATCGCCAATGCGCTGGTCGATTGCCGGATCGACGCCGGCTTCGTCGAAGGCCCGCCGCATGACGAACGCATCGTCGCCACGCGCTGGCGCGACGAACCGTTGCAGGCGGTGGTGGCAGCGTCCTCGTCCTTGGGCGCGTCGCGACGCGCCAGCGCAAAGCAGCTGGCGGCGCAGCGCTGGCTGGTGCGCGAGCCCGGCTCGGGCACGCGCGAAGTTGCGCAGACCCTGCTGGAAGCACGTGGCATCGCGACGGCGCGCACGCTGGAGATCGGCAGCAACGAGGCCATCGCCCGCGCCGTGGCGGCCGGCGATGGCGTGGCGATCCTGCCCGCGGCCGTGGTCGCCGACCTGATCTCGGTCGGCAAGCTGCGCGCGCTGACACTGCCCGATGGCCCACCGATGCAGCGGCCGCTCTATCGCCTGGAACTGATCAATCGCCCGCGTTCGCCGGCCCTGAGCGGCTTCTTCGCCCAGCTGGGCGAGTCAGACTGACCCCGCCTCTCAATCGGCGATCTGCACCCACTGCCAGCCGGCGCGGCCGCTGCAGTAGGCGCGGGCCGAGGACTCGGACACGCCGATGATGGCGACCTCGTTCGGGCAGTCCAGTCGCTCCACTTCGCCATCGGCATACCAGCGACGCAGACCATTGGCACCGGCCCGCGTGCGCTCGTACAAGCCGGGATTGCCGCGGCCCAGCGTGAGCGCGCGGCGTCCGCGACGCTGCTGGTCCAGCATGCGGACGGTCGCCGCGCCTTGTGCGTCGCGGATCGCCACGATCATCGCCCCTTCGCCATCCAGCGCGGTCAGCGCCACGATCAGGTCATCCTTGTCGTCGCCATCGAAATCGCCTGTGGCCACGCCCAGGCAGGACGAGCCGCCGCGATCGCGGGTATTGGCCACGTCGGCGGGTGCGTTGTCGTATTCGCGCGGGAAGGTGAAGTCGGGGAACTGGCTCTCCAGCCGCGTGCGCAGCGCCTTGGGCGCTTGATCCGTACAGCTGTCGGCCAGCGCCTGGCCGGCGCCAAGCATCAACATCAACCCGAAGATCCATCGAGACATCGCATCGCTCCCTGCGCGGTTCGGAGCGGCCAGCATACGGCGCCGCGTGTGACCGGCGGCGGTCAGGCCATCACTGCGGTCGCGCGGAGGACTCAGCGCGATGCGGCGCGTGCCTGCGCAATCGCGTCGATCCGCGCGTTGCGCACGGCTTCGCCGATCTGCGGGCCGCTGAGCCCGTCCCTGGCGACATCGCGCGCGTTGATGGCGCAGGCCGCGGCGTGCAGGCGAACCAGTTCGCGGCCCTGCGGATAGTCGTCCTCGGCGCTGCCGGCACGGCCGCGCTTGTCGCATTCGCAGACCAGGGCCAGCTGGGCGATGCGCGCGGGTTTGCGAAAAGCATCGCAGCGGGCCAGTAGGTCGTGCACGGTGCTGTCGCGCAGCTCGAACAGGCGATGCACGTTGAGGTGTTCGCGACAGGCCATCGTCGCCAGCTCGCGATGTTCGCTGGGCACCTTCAGCCGTTCGCACAGCGCCTGCAGCGGCTTGAGGCCGGCATGCTCGTGGCCGAGATGGCGCGGCAACACGTCCGCCGGTGTCAGCGCCTTGCCGAGATCGTGCGTGAGCGCAGCGAAACCGATCACGTCATCGCCCGGCGCCAGGCGCGCGGCCATGTCGCTGACCAGTTCCTGGTGCACGCCGGTGTCGATTTCCGGATGGAACTCGGCGCGCTGCGGCACGCCATACAGCGCGTCCAGTTCTGGCAGCACATGGCGCAGCGCGCCGGCGTCGTGCAGGGTGCGCAGGAACGCGCTGGGCTGGGCGTATCCCAGTGCACGCCGCAGCTCCTGCCAGACGCGTTCGGGCACCAGCGTGGACAGCTCGCCGCTGTCGGCCATCTGCCGCATCAGCGCCAGCGTGTCCGGCGCGACGGTGAAGCCCAGCGGCGCGAAGCGCGCCATGAAGCGTGCTGCACGCAGCACGCGCAGCGGATCTTCGGAGAACGCCGGTCCGACATGGCGCAGCACGCGCGCCTCGAGATCGCGCGCGCCGCCGTAAGGGTCGACCAGCGTGCCGTCCGCATCGCGGGCGATGGCATTGAGGGTGAAGTCGCGCCGCTGCAGGTCTTCTTCCAGCGTCACCGACGGATCGGCATCGACCACGAAGCCGCGATAGCCGCGCCCGGACTTGCGCTCGGTCCGCGCCAGCGCGTATTCCTCCTGCGTCTCCGGGTGCAGGAACACCGGGAAATCCTTGCCGACCGCGCGAAATCCCTGCGCTTCCATCTCCGCCTGCGTGGCGCCAACCACGACCCAGTCGCGATCGCCTGCGGGCAGGCCAAGCAGGGCATCGCGGACCGCGCCGCCGACGAGATAGGTCTTCATCGCACCATGATGCCTGAGCGGCTTGATCAGTTCGCCACGCCCTGCGCGCCGGTGCAGACAAACGACTTGCGCTTGCCGTCGAGGCGGCCGTTCATGCGATCGCTTAACGACAGCGCGTCCTTGTTGAGGCGCCAGTCGTAGATCACGCTGAAGGCCAGCACGCGCGCCACGTACTCGCGTGTTTCCTTGTAGCTGATGGTCTCGATCCACACGTCCGGATCGAAGCCTGGACGCTGCGATTGCCAGCGTGCCGTCGGCGTCGGCCCGGCGTTGTAGGCGGCGATGGTCACGTACGGCGTGCCGTACTTGTTGAGCAGTTCGCGCAGATAGGCGGTGCCGATGGCGATGTTGGTGTCGGAGTCGTACAGGCTCGGCGCGCCGGCGTAGGCGATGCCGTTGCGCTGGGCCACGCCGGCGCCGGTGCCGGGCAGGACCTGCATCAGGCCCATCGCGTTGGCCGGCGAGCGCGCGTTGGGATTGAAGATGCTTTCGGCGCGGATCTCGGCCGCGACCCAGGCCGGATCGATCGCGTTCTTCGTCGCTTCGCGGCGGATGCTCGCATCGTGGTGCAGCGGGAAACGCAGGCTGTAGAGCTGCAACTCGTCCGGCTTCTTGCCCAGCGAGAACACCGCGCGATCGAACCAGCCGTTGTCGCGCGCGACTTCCACCGCGATCCGGCGCTGGTCGTCGTTGAAGCGGCTCAGGGCGTCGTTCCACTCGGCCGTGGCCCAGGTGGCGCGGTCCAGCTTCCACAGTTCCATCGCGCGGATCAGCGCCGGATCGCGTGCGACCGCGGCTTCGGCCTGCGGCGTGTCCTGCGGCTCGCGCGCACAAAGCGCGTAGGGCTGGCCGAGCTTGTCGGCAGCCATGAAGCCGTGGAAGGTCGCCGTCTTGGCGGCCTCGGCGTATAGCGTGCGGGCCTGGCCCGGCTGGCCGGTCTTGTCGAGCATGCGCGCCTCGAACCATTCCCAGCGCGCATCGCCGCGCTGCGTCGGCGGCATCTCGCGGATCGCCTTGAGGGCCGAGGCCCAGTCGCCACGCGAGAGCGCTTCGCGCGCCTGCCACTCGTGCAAGCGCTCGTCGAAGGCGCCATCGGGCACCGCGGCCAGGCGTCGCGCCGAATCGGGCAGATACGACGCCACCGTCCACAGCGCGATCTGGTAACGCACCTGGCCCTGCTGTTCTGCCGTCAGGCCCAGGCTTTGCGTGTACTGCGGCAGCAGGCGCTCGGCGGTATCCGGGTCCTTGCGCGCGAGCAGTTCCAGGCCATCGCTCGCCATCTGCCGGCTGCGGTCGGACTTGTCCCAGCCCAGGCCCTGCGTGGCCGGCGCATCAAGAAAGCCCGCATAGGCGATCGCCTGGCTGCGATCGCCACTGGACAGGCCATTGGCCGCCGCGCGCATCACCGCGGTCTGGCCTGCAGCCGCGGCCGCGTCGATGCGCTCCCAGCGCAACGCATCGCTGAGCTGGCCTTCCGCGGTGAGCGCGGCGAACACCGGATCGCAGCCATCGGGCAGCGGCTTGGCCGCCGCGCGCCACAAGTCTTGTGCGTCCTTGGTCCAGGCTGCGTCGCCCTTGCCCTGTACCCACAGCGCCTGCAGGCGCGCGCAGCGCAGGCCGGTGTTGTCGGTGGGCTGCCAGTTAGCCAGCAGCGCGTTCCAGTCCTTGCGGCGCGCCAGCGCCGGCAGCCAGGCACTGCGGAACGCGGTGGCGACCGGCTGGTTCGCATAGCGCTTGAGGAAATCCTGCGCCTGCGCGTTGCCCACCGTGTCGATGGCGTACTTGAGCTGGGCGAACTCGATCCAGCCGCGCACCGGGCTGTTATCCAGCGTCGGATTCTGCAGCGGCGAGAGCTGGCCGCGTTCGGCCGCCTGCAGGGCATCGCGCACCAGCGGACGTTGTGCGTCCAGGTCCTGTGCGTGGGCCAGCGGGGCCGCGCAGCACAGCGCGGTCAGGGTCGTGAGCAGGGCAATGCGGATCATGCCCGTGATGATAAGCAGGCCCGCATGAATCGGATTTTGCATGGGCCAGCCGCTGAACCGACTCCCACAGTGGAAAGCCCTACTGCTGCAAGGCTTGCGCGGGCACGTCGATCTCCAGCGCCAGCGCCAGATGATCGGAAAATGCGGCCGGCATCGCCCGTGCGTTGGCATGGACCAGATGGTCGGTGACCAGGATGTGGTCGATCGCGCGCTGCGGGCGCCAAGAAGGGAACGTCGGCACGCAGAAACTCGGCGGACGCAGGTGCGTGCGCGAATACAGCAAATCCATTTCCGGCACGTCGGGCACGCAGTTGAAGTCGCCCATCAGTACCGAATGCTTGTGCGGGGCCAGCAGCTCGGCGATGAAACCCAGCTGCATCCGGCGCGAGCCGTTGCCCAGCGACAGGTGCGCCACAGCCACCACCAGTCCATCGTCGCCTTCGCCAAAATGTGCCAGCAGCACGCCGCGCCCGGCGATGCGGCCGGGCAGCGGATGCATGGCAATCTTGACCGGCTCCAGCTTGCTCAGCAGGCCGTTGGCGCTGCCGGCCACGCGGGCCACGTTGCGGTTGGGCTGGTGGCTCCAGTATTCGAAGCCGGCCCGCTGCGCCACGTAATGGGTCTGGTTGGTGAAACCGGACCGCAGGCTGCCGGGATCGGCCTCCTGCAGCCCGACGATGTCGTGCCCGCCGGCCAGTTCGGCGATCGCATCCAGGCTGGTGCGCTTGGCGCCCACCGGCAGCGCATGCGACCAGCTCCGGGTGAAGTAGTCGCTGTAGCGGCGGGTGCTGGAGCCGGCCTGGATGTTGGCACTCAACATCCGCAACCGGCGTGGCGAAGCGGCAGACTCGGACATCAGCGACGCCTTACTTGGCGCCGGCCGCCTGGCGCTCGCGCGCGATCAGGTGGTCGGTGATGCGCAGGAAGTCCGAATAGCTCTTGCCCTTGACCAGGTACTTGCCGGCCACGATCACCGACGGCGTGCCGCCGATCTGGGCACGCATCAGGAACTGGTTGGCCTTGCTCATCTTGCCGGCCACGGCAAAGCTGCCCATGGTCTGCTTGAACTGATCAGCGGTCACGCCGTACTGGGTGTACCACTGGGCGATCTTGTCCAGGTCGATGCTCTGGCCTTCACCCGGCAGCGTCTTGTCCTGGTGGATCGCCTTGAAGATCGCGTCGTGGCTCTGCTTGTCGATGCCCAGGGCCTGGGCGGCGTAGTACACCTTGGCGTAGTCGCGGAAGTCCGGGCGGAACTGCGCCGGCACGTAGACCACGCGCACGTCCGAGGGCTCCTTGGCCTTCCACTGGTTGAACAGCGGCTCGAACTGCGCGCAGGCCGGGCAGATGTAGTTGAACGCTTCGGCCACTTCGATCTTGCCGTCGGCTGGCTCGAAGGGCTGGCCATCGGCGATCACCGTGTAGTCGGTGCCTTCCACCGGCGCCGGGCCATCGGGCACGACCGGCGGATTGTTGTTAGGCGCTTCGGCGGCGGCCTGGGCAGGCGCAGCAGCGGCGGCATCGCCGGCGGCGGGCGTGCTCGCGGCCGGGGCGCTGGTGGCTGGGGCGGCATCGGCGGCGGGCGCGGCGGTCTCGGGCTTGGAGCAGGCGGCCAGCACGGGCAACAGGGCCACCAGGGCCAGGATGTAACGGGTCTTCATGTGCAACACACTCCTCGAATCTAAGCGTTGTGCGGGACGCAGGCCGGCATCATGCCGGCCCACCTGTTTATTTCAGATGTGGATGCTTACTTGGCCGCGGCCAGTTCGCGCTTGATCAGGAAGTCGGCCACCTTCAGCACGTCGTCCGGGCTGGCGACCTTGATGCGGTACTTGCCGTTGACCACCAGGGTCGGGGTGCCGGTGATGCCGCTGCCCATGCCGAAGGCGCGGGCCTTGTCCAGTTGCGCGGCGACCTGCGGTGATTCCATGGTGGCGGCGAACTTGGCCGGATCGACGCCGTACTTGGCGTAGAAGCGGCCGATCTCGTCGTCGCCGGCATTCTGGATCGGCAGCTCGCCGGTCTCGTGCAGCGCCTTGAAGACCGCCGCGTGGCTCTGCTTGAGCACGCCCATCGACTGGGCCGCGTAATAGGCCTTGGCGTAGGGAATCCAGAAGCCGCCGAAGGCCGCCGGCACCGAAGTCACGCGCACGCTGGCCGGCTGCTTCTTCTGCCAGGCCTCGAACTGCGGCTCGAAGTGCGCGCAGTGGATGCAGACATAGCCGAACACTTCGACCACCTCGACCTTCTGGCCACCGGTGAGCGGGGCGAAGGGCTTGCCGCCGGCGATGACCTCGTAATCGTCGCCCTCGGTGGGGTTGGTGGGCGAGGCGCAGGCGGCCAGGGGCAGCAGGGCAAGCAGGGCGGCAAACAGGTGCAGGCGCAATTTCATGTGGGAGGCGTCCTTCCAAAGGGCGTGGGGAGGGGGATTGTCCGGCAAAAACGACAACGCCGGCCATGGTGCGGCCGGCGTAGCGTGGATGACGAAGGCGACAGCCGGCCCGCTGCCGGAAGGCTATGACCCTAGGACTGCTGGGTTGGTTCCGGCGCCGGAGCGGCTTCTGCCGGAGCGGGCGCAGGCGCGGCGGCCGGTGCCGGCGCGGGGCCGGCCTTGGCTGCGGCGGCATCGGCGGCGCTGTCGTGCAGGCCCTGGATGTAGCTGGCCAGCGACTGGATCTCCTGCTCGGTCAGCGGCTTGGCCACCTGCGCCATGATCTGGAAGTGGCCCGGATCCTTGTAGGTGGTCGTGCCGGCCTGGTACTCCTGCAGGCGACGGGCGACGTAGTCCTGCGGTTGGCCGCCGATGTGCGGATACGGTGGGCCCGGGTTGCCGGCGCCGCTGGGGCCGTGGCAGGACATGCAGGCCGGGATGCCGCGCTTGGCATCGCCGCCGCGGAACAGCTGCTGGCCGGCCTCGTAGAACTTCATGCCCTTGTAGGGGCCTTCGGTGATCGGGCTGTCGTCGGCCACGCCGGCGCCGGCCTTCTGCGTGGCGAAGTAGGCGCCGACATCGCGCATGTCCTGCGCGCTCAGGGTCTGGGCGAAGGGCATCATCACTGCGGCCATGCCGGTGGTGCGCTGGCCGGTGGCGAACAGCGACAGCTGCTGGGCGATGTAGCGCTCGCCCTGGCCGGCCAGGCGCGGATAGATCGGCGCGGCCGGGTTGCCGTCGGCGCCGTGGCAGGCCGCACAGGTCGCCGCCTTGGCCGCGCCGGCCTTGGCGTCGCCCCAATGGGTCTTGGTGAGATCGATCTCCAGCGGCTGGGCTTCCACCGGAGCGTTATCGGGCAGCGGGGTCACGCTGGTCTGCGCGTAGGCGATGGCGCCGACGGCAAGAATGGCAAAGCTGGACAGTCCCAAGACACGAGCGTGGCGCATTAGCTGGAGCTCCGTGGTTCCTTTGGATCGCGCACTCCAGGGTCAGGTGGCGCGAAGCCGGCCGATTATCGTCATGGCCCGCTCAGGTGGTCAATGCGACCCCGGTCGGGTGCGGGCGATCTGCCGCTTTGGCCGGAAATCCCGGGCAGATCTCCGAAAAACATGGCGCGCTGCAGCATGTTCGGCGGCCAGTGGCCCCGCGCCCGTGCGATCCTATGCACATGGCCGTTTCCAACTATCTCAATGCCGCGCATTACCTGCTGTCGGCCCACAACACCCGCCAGCTGCCGCCCGACGAGGGCCTGGAAGTGGCCTTTGCCGGCCGCTCCAACGCCGGCAAGTCCAGTGCGCTCAATGCGCTGGCCGGGCACAACGCCCTGGCGCGCGTGTCCAAGACCCCGGGCCGCACCCAGCAGCTGGTGTTCTTCGAAGTGAAGCCGCAGCGCTGCCTGGTCGACCTGCCCGGCTACGGCTACGCCAAAGTGCCGATGGACCTGCAGGCGCACTGGCAGGCCTTCATCGACCAGTACTTCGCCAGCCGCCAGGCGCTGCGCGGGCTGGTGGTGGTGATGGACATCCGCCATCCGCTCAAGGATTACGACAAACAGATGCTCGGCTACGCCGTGCAGCGCGGCATCCCCGCCCACGCGCTGCTGACCAAGGCCGACAAGCTCGGCCGCGGCCAGCAGATGCAGACCATGGCCGCGGTGAAGAAGGAACTGCACTCGGCCTACGGTGACAGCGTTGGCGTGCAGGTGTTCTCGTCCGAATCCAAGCTCGGCGTGGACCAGGCCCGCACCGTGGTCCAGCAGTGGCTGGGACTGCTGCCGACGCCCGCGCCGCAGCCGGCTTAAGTCCGGCGTGAGACCGCCGCGCTCAACGCTACAGCGTGCGCGGCTGGGTCGAGACGTCACCCGCCGAGAGTTTCTCAGCGGATTGCGCTGGCGGCGTTGAAGCGTGCAGCCACCGCTCCAGCTGGTCGGCGTCAGAGGAACCCTTGGATCGCGCCGCCGCGGCTTCAGACAGAGACGTGGAACAGCAGGCCGACGCCGTGCGCGGCCGCCATCGCCAACGCGCCCCAGAACACCACGCGCGCCGCGCCGCGCAGCACTGGCGCGCCGCCGGCGCGTGCTGCCAATGCGCCCGAGGCCACCAGCGCCAGCAGGGTCGCGCCGATCACCGCCACGCTGGCCTGCGCCTTGAACGCCACTGCCGACAGCAGCGGTAGCAGCGCGCCGATGGAGAACGCCGCCGCCGAGGCCAGCGCCGCTTGCACCGGCCGCGCGCGCAAGGTCTCGGTGATGCCCAGTTCGTCGCGGGCATGGGCTTCCAGTGCGTCGTGTGCGGTGAGCTGTTCGGCCACTTGGCGGGCCAGGGCCGGCTGCAGGCCGCGCTGCTCGTAGATGTGGGCCAGCTCGATCAGCTCGCTGTGCGGATCTTCGGCCAGCTCGCGTTTTTCCAGGGTCAGGTCGGCGTGTTCGGTATCGGCCTGCGAGCTGACCGACACGTACTCACCCGCGGCCATCGACATCGCGCCCGCAACCAGCCCGGCCACGCCGGTGGCGATCAGGGTCTGCGTGCTGGCACCGCCGGCGGCCACGCCGACCATCAACCCGGCCACCGAGACGATGCCGTCGTTGGCACCCAGCACTGCGGCGCGCAGCCAGCCGGTGCGGTTGCTGCGATGGGCTTCGGAATGACGCTTGCGCATGGCGATGATCGAAAGGGGGGCGGTGGACCCCAGCCTAGCCATTGCCGCGCCTGCACGGCGAACTGCGAGCCCTGGTGCGAATGCGAGCCGCCCGCGATGACGCGATCGCCGCCGATGTAGTAGCCCGTTGCTGCCGGCCACGGCGATGGAATGCAGAAGCCAATCTGGGGCAACGATGCTGCACATCCGGCCCGGTATAGTGCGGCCCTTGCGAGTTCGGCCTGTCCGGCCTCGACCCACGATCCGAAGCGAGTTGCCCTTGTCGAGCCCCAGCCACGTTGCCGATACGCCCATCACCGACCTGTCGCAGCTGGTGGACTATTCCGCGTCGGGCGCGCGTCCGCGCCAGGACTGGCGCATCGGCACCGAGCACGAGAAGTTCGGCTTCCGCGCCGACGACCTGCGCCCGCCGACCTTCGACGGCGAGCGCGGCATCGAGGCGCTGCTCAACGGGCTGACCCAGTTCGGTTGGGAAGCGGCGCCGGAAAACGGCCGCACCATCGCCCTGCTGCGCGACGGCGCCTCGGTCACGCTGGAGCCGGCCGGCCAGTTGGAGCTTTCCGGCGCGCCGCTGGAAACCATCCACCAGACCTGCGTGGAAGTGGGCAGCCACCTCAACGAGGTGCGCCAGGTCGCCGACCAGTTGCAGCTTGGCTTCCTGGGCATGGGTTTCCAGCCCAAGTGGCGCCGCGACGAGATGCCGTGGATGCCCAAGGGCCGCTACAAGATCATGCAGTCCTACATGCCGAAGGTCGGCCAGCTCGGCCTGGACATGATGACCCGCACCTGCACGGTGCAGGTCAACCTGGATTACGGCAGCGAAGCGGACATGGTGAAGAAGTTCCGCGTGTCGCTGGCGCTGCAGCCGATTGCGACCGCGCTGTTCGCTGATTCGCCCTTCACCGAAGGCAAGCCCAACGGCTACCTGAGCTATCGCTCGCACATCTGGACCGACACCGATCCGGACCGCACCGGCATGCTGGATTTCGTGTTCGAGGAGGGCTTCGGCTTTGAGCGCTATGTCGATTACCTGCTCGACGTGCCGATGTACTTCTCCTACCGCGATGGCATCTACCACGACGCCAGCGGGCAGAGCTTCCGCGACTTCCTCAAGGGCAAGCTGCCGGCCTTGCCGGGCGCGCTGCCGACGCTGCGCGACTGGTCCGATCACATGACCACCGCCTTCCCCGAAGTGCGCATGAAGAAATTCCTGGAAATGCGCGGCGCCGATGCCGGCCCGTGGGCGCGCCTGTGTGCGTTGCCGGCGTTCTGGGTCGGCCTGCTCTATGACGATGCCGCGCTGGATGCGGCCTGGGACCTGGTCAAGGATTTCACCCTGGAAGAGCGCCACGCCCTGCGCGATGGCGTGCCGCGCCAGGCGCTGAAGCTGCCGTTCCGCAACGGCACCGTGCGCGAACTGGCGATCGAGGCGGTGAACATCGCCCAGGCCGGCCTGCGCCGGCGCGCTTTCCTCAACGATCGCGGCGCGGACGAATCGGCCTTCCTCGACGTGCTGGCCGAGATCGCCGATTCGGGCACCACCGCCGCCGAGCGCAAGCTCGAGCGCTTCCACGGCGCCTGGAACGGCAACGTGGACCCGGTCTTCAGCGAGTTCGCGTACTGAGTTTGTGCAGGGTGCGCGCGCTGTGCGCGCACCGCTTGATGCGAATGCTGCGAGCGCCTGCTTGGCGCGGGCGAAGTAATGAAGCGATCAAGCCACGGCCGACGCCGCGAAGCGTGCTTACCGCTCGATCTTGGCGCGCGGCAGGACGACCCAAGCGCGCAGGCCGCCGGTTTCCAGGTTGGTCAGGCCGATCTCGCCGCCGTGGGCCAGCACGATCGCGCGCGCGGCCGACAGGCCCAGGCCGATGCCGCCGGTTTCCTTGTTGCGCGAGTTCTCGCCACGGAAGAACGGCATGAACAGCTTGTCGCCCAGCTCCGGATCGATGCCGGGGCCGTCGTCGTCGATTTCCATCCGCGCGTGGCCATCGACCTGGCGCACGCGCACCCGCGCGCGCTTGCCGTACTTGACCGCGTTGCCGATCAGGTTGCCGACCACGCGCCGCAGCGCCAGCGGATCGCCGTCGAGCATCACGCTGTCGCCGGCTTCCAGGGTCACGTCCTGGCCGATGTCGGCCGCATCGTCGACCACGCTTTCCACCAGGAGCTGGAAATCCAGGCGCTCGCGCGGCCCGCTGCGCGACTGGTCGCGCAGGAACTCAAGCGCCACGGTGATCATGTGCTTCATCTCGTCGATATCGGCGGCGGCGCGTTCGCGCAGCGGTGAGTCGATGTCGTTGAGGCGGAAGGCCAGGCGCGCCAGTGGCGTGCGCAGGTCGTGCGCGATCGCGCCGACCATGTGCGTGCGTTCGGCCACCATGCGGCTCAGGCGCGACTGCATGGCGTTGAACGAATCGGTGGCCTGGACGATCTCGGCCGGGCCGCGGCGTTCCAGCGGCGGCGCATCCGGATCGCGGCCCAGGCGGTCGGCAGCCGCGGCGAACTCGCGGATCGGCGCGGACAGCTGGCGCGAGAACCACCACGCCAGCGGCAGCATCAGCAGCAGGCCCAGCGCGAACAGCACGGCCAGCTGGGTCTTGAACGCATTGGACAGGGTCAGGCCGTTGTAGCGCACCACGCGCCAGCTGCCATCGGCCTGCTGGGCACCGGCGATGAAGCCATTGGCCACCAGTGCGCGCGGGCCAAAACCAAAGCCACGCTCGTCATTGAACGGATCGCCGCCCTGATTGGGCGGCGGCATCATCTGGCCAGGCGGACGGAACTCGCCTGGCGGCAGACGCGTGTTGCCGTTGCCGGTGTTGGCGCCGGCATTGGCGCCATCGGGCTCGCCGCTGGGCGTCTGTCGCACCCACGGCGGACCGCTGCGCGGACGTGGCGGCAGCATGCCACCCCCGCTCTCGGTCATGCCCGGATCGGACATCTCACTGCGCTTGGCGCGGAAGAAGTGCACCTGCGCGGTCGGCTGGCGCATCCACTCGGCCAGGATGGCGCGCATGCGCGGGTCTTCGACCGTCATCGCGCCGGCGCCGGTGGGCGCCTGCGGCTCGTCGGTGACCGAGACCTCCTTGTTGGAGGCCGGCATGCGCGTTGAAAGGAGTGCGACCACTTCCGGCAGGTCGACCGGGCGGTTCCACACCGGCGTGCGCATGAACAGCAGCGCCAGGCCGATGCATTGCGCCAGGACCAGTGCTGCCGCAAGCAGCACGAAGGTCCGGGTGAAGATGGAGCGGCCGGAGCGGCCTCCGGCCGCGTCGGTCACAGGCGGGTGACGGCCGGCAGGAGCATGTAGCCTTCGTTGCGCACGGTGCGGATCAGCTCGGCATGGCCGCGGCCGTTGATCTTGCGACGCAGGCGGCTGACCTGGCTGTCGATGGCGCGATCAAAGACTTCGGTGCCGCGGCCGCGGGCCAGGTCCAGCAACTGGTCACGGCTCAGCACGCGCTGGGGATGTTCGACGAAGGTGCGCAGTAGCGAGAACTCGCCGTCGGACAGGGTGATGTAGTTGCCCCCCGGATCGCGCAGGTCGCGGCGGACCGCATCCAGGCGCCAGCCACCGAATTCGTATTGGCTGCCACGCACTTCCGGGGCGGCGCCAAAAGCCTTCTGGCGACGGAGCAGGGCACGCACGCGGGCGAGCAGTTCACGGGGATTGCAAGGCTTGGCGAGGTAATCGTCCGCGCCGACTTCAAGGCCGACGATGCGGTCGGTGTCGTTGCCCAGGGCGCTGAGCATCAGGACGGCCGGGCCATTGCCCGAGTTGAGGCGACGGGCGACGCTCAGGCCATCTTCGCCAGGCATCATCACGTCCAGGATGATCAGGTCGGGGCGGCCCTGTTCCAGGGTTTCCCACATGTCCTTGGCGCTTTCGGCCTCGTCCACGACATAGCCGTGGCCGATCAGGAAATCGACGGTGAGACGGCGCAAATCCGGGTCGTCATCGACCACAAGAATGCGGAATTCGGGTTCCATATCGGCGAGGATGGCGTTCATGGCGGCAAGAAATACCCCGCCAGTGTAGGCGTCGTTTGTCAAGCTGACAAAATTGCCGACACAAACCCCGTGATATTCAGCCAGCGGCAGGGCATGCGCCCCGTGTCGCCCGTTGGCACGGGCTGGCAACCGGCTGCCATGTCATGTCGGCATTGTGGCGGTGGGTTCCTCCGCGCCGAGAAAGGGGTGGTGGCGGGGCGCCTTGGTGGGGGTTTTTCCGGGACGCGCTGCGTCGGTGCGGCCGTATGTCCGGCGTGACCGGGGGGCTTGGCCAGTGCAACACAGGGGGCTGTGCGTGGCGCGTTGATGGCGGCACGCGCAGTTGGGAGAAGGGCGGTGTCCTGCACCGCCAATGGCCGGCATCGCCGGGGCATCGGGGCTTGTCAGTCTGTCGTCGTACCGCTGCGTCCGTCATGGTCGCCGTGGGCCGTGCGCCTGGCTACATGCCCGGTGCGCTTCATCGCTTGTCAGTGTGTTCAACCGCGGCGCGCTCGGCTCGATCGCGCCCCAACAGGAACCGGCTGGTCCGGTGCGCTTGCGTCCTGCGGCGCACCGCTCACGCCAAGGAGATTCGATATGCGCTTCATCCGCTCCCATCGCCTCGCTGCTGCAACGCTGGCTGCATTGCTGAGCGCAGGTTCCGCCTTTGCAGTGGATCAGTCCGCGGTCGCCGATACGCAGGCCGAGGCGGACATGCCGCCGCCACCGCCGGGCCCGCCCGGTCCACCACCGCCGCACGACCCGAAATTCAAGGCCGCCCTGGATGCCTGCGCGGCCGAGCTGGGCCTGCCGCCGCCGCCCAAGCCGGGCGAAGACCGCAAGCCGCCGGCCGATGGCAAGCGCCCGGACTTTTCCAGGATGGAAGCGTGCATGACGGCCAAGGGCTTCAAGCGCCCGCCGCATCCGCACGGTCCTCCGGGTCCCCCGGGCCCGCCGCCGGAAGGCGAGGCCGATGGCGGCGGTGGTGGCGCCAACTGACGATGGTTTGATTGCCGCCCTCCCCCCTGGGACGGCTCCGGCCCGCATGTGCCCTGGCACCTGCGGGTCTTTTTTTGCCTGCGATTCGGCAATTGCTGCAGTCCGACTTGCGATTGCCAAATCGCGTGCGGATACTATCCCCCAGTATCTGCCTGCCTGGGTCCCAATGCCGCATTCGCCCCAAGAAAAGAAGCGTGTCCTGGCGCGCGTGCGTCGCATCCAGGGCCAGGCCGAAGCACTGGCCCGCGCGCTGGAAGCCGGTGCCGATTGCGGCCCGGTCCTGCAGCAGATCGCCGCCATCCGCGGCGCGGTCAACGGCCTGATGTCGGAGGTGATGGAAGCCCACATGCGCGAGACCTTCGGCCATGCCGCCGACAGCGATGCCCAGCGTGAGTCGCGCCTGGCCGAGATGACCGGGCTGGTGCGGTCCTACCTCAAATAGCGCGCCTCCATCGCGCGCTTTTCCTATTCCCCCATTCGCAAACAGGAGTCCACCATCATGAAATCCCGTGCCGCCGTTGCATTCGGCCCCGGCAAGCCGCTGGAGATCGTCGAGATCGACGTCGCTCCGCCCAAGGCCGGCGAAGTGCTGGTCAAGATCACCCATACCGGCGTCTGCCACACCGACGCCTTCACCCTGAGCGGCGACGATCCGGAAGGCCTGTTCCCGGCCGTGCTGGGCCATGAAGGCGCCGGCATCGTGGTCGAGGTGGGCGAGGGCGTGACCAGCGTGGCGCCGGGCGACCACGTCATCCCGCTCTATACGGCCGAATGCGGCCAGTGCCTGTTCTGCAAGTCGGGCAAGACCAACCTGTGTACCTCGGTGCGCGCCACCCAGGGCAAGGGCGTGATGCCCGACGGCACCACGCGCTTCTCCTACAACGGCGAGCCGATCTACCACTACATGGGCTGCTCGACCTTCAGCGAGTACACCGTGGTAGCCGAGGTCTCGCTGGCCAAGATCAACCCGGAAGCCAACCCGGAGCAGGTCTGCCTGCTCGGTTGCGGCGTCACCACTGGCATTGGCGCGGTCCACAACACCGCCAAGGTGCAGCCGGGCGATTCGGTTGCCGTCTTCGGCCTGGGCGGCATCGGCCTGGCGGTGATCCAGGGCGCGCGCCAGGCCAAGGCCGGGCGGATCTTCGCGATCGACACCAATCCGTCCAAGTTCGAGCTGGCCAAGCAGTTCGGCGCCACCGACTGCATCAACCCCAAGGACTACGACAAGCCGATCCAGCAGGTCATCGTCGAGATGACCACCTGGGGCGTGGATCACACCTTCGAGTGCATCGGCAACGTCAACGTGATGCGCGCGGCGCTGGAATGCGCGCACCGCGGCTGGGGTCAGAGCGTGATCATCGGCGTGGCCGGCGCGGGCCAGGAAATCTCCACGCGTCCGTTCCAGCTGGTCACCGGCCGTCGCTGGCTGGGTACCGCCTTCGGTGGTGTGAAGGGCCGCAGCCAGCTGCCGGGCATGGTCGAGGATGCGATGAAGGGCGAGATCGAACTCGCGCCGTTCGTCACCCACACCTTGCCGCTGGATGAGATCAACGAAGCCTTCGACCTGATGCACGAAGGCAAATCGATTCGTACGGTGATTTCGTACTGAGGCATCGCCGTGCGCTTGGGCGTGCGGAATCCTTCGCACGCTTTATCTGTCGTGGAAACGGGAGGAAGCAGATGAGCGCTTTATCGATACATCCAAGTGTGGATCAGGGCGTCAAGCAAGGTGCAGGCGGTTTCGCGGGCGGGACCCTGCAATGCAAGTGCAGCAGCGACAAGGTGGAAGTGAAGGTCGATTCCAACGTGGCGCATAACCACGCCTGTGGCTGCACCAAGTGCTGGAAGCCGGATGGCGCGGCGTTCTCGGTCGTGGGCGTGGTCTCGCGCGACAAGCTGGCCGTCACCGCCAACGAGGACAAGCTGTCCATCGTCGACGAGAAAGCCGCCATCCAGCGCCACGCCTGCAAGGCCTGCGGCACGCACATGTATGGCCGCATCGAGAACAAGGACCATCCGTTCTACGGCCTGGACTTCATCCACGTCGAACTCTCGCCGCAGTCCGGCTGGGAGGAGCCGCGTTTCGCGGCCTTCGTCTCCTCGATCATCGAAGGTGGCGGTGCGCGTCCGGAGCAGATGGACGGCGTGCGCGCGCGCCTGACCGAGTTGAACCTGCCGCCGTACGACAGCCTCAATCCGCCGCTGATGGATGCCATCGCCACGCACATCGCCAAGCGCAACGGCGTGCTTCAATAAATTTGCTGCAATCACGCGTCATCCGGCGTGGCGGCGCGGGCCGCCACGTCCTTCAAGGAACTCCAATGGAACGCATCGAACACCGCGCCGTCAGCGGCGGTTGGCAGGACGTCTATCGCCATCACTCCGACGTGCTGGCCTGCGACATGACCTTTGCCATCTACCTGCCACCGCAGGCCGAAACACAGAAGCTGCCGGTGCTGTACTGGCTCTCCGGCCTGACCTGCACCGAGCAGAACTTCATCACCAAGGCCGGCGCGCAGCGCTATGCGGCCGAACACGGCGTGATCATCGTCGCGCCGGACACCAGCCCGCGCGGCGATGACGTCGCCGATGCGGACGGCTACGACCTGGGCAAGGGCGCAGGCTTCTACGTCAACGCGACCCAGCAGCCGTGGGCCGCGCACTACCGCATGTACGACTACATCGTCGACGAGCTGCCCGCGCTGATCGAAGCGAACTTCCCGGTCACCGACGCGCGTGCGATCTCCGGTCATTCGATGGGCGGGCACGGCGCACTGGTGATCGCGCTGAAGAATCCGCAGCGCTATCGCAGCGTGTCGGCGTTCTCGCCGATCGTGGCGCCCTCGCAGGTACCGTGGGGCGAGAAGGCCTTCACCGCGTATCTGGGCGACGACCGCGCCGCCTGGGCGGCGTATGACGCGACCGACCTGGTGAAGACCTCGACGCCCGCGCTGCCGCTGCTGATCGACCAGGGCGAAGGCGATGAATTCCTGGCGAACCAGCTCAAGCCGCAGCTGTTCGAAGCCGCGGCCGCGCAGGCCGGCTATCCGATCACGCTGCGGATGCAGCCCGGTTACGACCACAGCTACTACTTCATGGCCAGCTTCATCGGCGAGCACATCGCCCACGCTGCGGCTGCACTGCGCGCCTGACGCGCGCAGTGCACGGGAGCCTCAGCTTGCGGCCGCCACCACCGTGCGGCGCTGCAGGCTGAGCGCGACGCCCACGCCGCAGGCCGCCGAGGCGGCCGCCATCGCAAAGATCGCCGCATAGCCGAAGTGCGTGGCGACGATCCCGGCCACCGGGCCGGTGATCGCATAGGCGATGTCCTGGAACGCCGCGTAGCCGCCCAGCGCGGTGGCGCGCATCTGCGGTGGCACGCGCTGCACCACCACCACGCCCAGCGCCGGGAACACCAACGAGCAGCCCATGCCAGCGACGAAGGCGCCGACCAGCGCCAGCGTCGGTGTGGTGGCCATGGCCAGCAGGGCCAGGCCAACGCATTCGCCGATCATCGACACCATCGCCACGCGCGCGCCGCCGAAGCGGTCCAGCGTGCGCGCCAGCAGCAGCCGCGACAGCACGAAGCCACCGCCAAACGCACTCAGCGCCAGCGCCGCGCCGCTCCAGTGCTGGTCGTTGAAATACAGCACCGCGAACGCGCTGATCGAAGCGAAGCCCATGCCCTGCAAGGCCAGGCCCAGCGCGGGCAGCGCGATCCGGCCGAGCACGTCGCGCAGGGGCAGGCGTGCGCCGGCAACCGGCGTGGTCGCCGGCACGCTGCCGGTCAGCGCCAGCGCGACCAGCGGCACCAGCAGGCAGGCGACTGCGACTGCAGCGAAGCCGAAGTGGTCAGCCAGGGTCACGCCGATCGGCGCGCCGACCGCCAGCGAGGCGAAGATCGCCAGGCCGACCCAGGTCATGACCCGGCCGGCGCGCGGCTGGCCGACGGTGCCGATGCCCCAGGCGAGCATGCCGGTGACCAGCAGGCTTTCGCCCACGCCGGCCGCCAGGCGCCCGGCGATCAACAGGCCCAGGGCGGCGCCGGGCAGCAGGCCGGCGGCAAGATAGGTCACGCCGGAAACGGCGAGCAGCACGCAGCCGCGACGCATGGCCTTGGCTGGACCGGCCGTGTCGGCGATGCGGCCGGCCAGGCCGCGGGTCAGCACGGTAGCGACGAACTGCACGCCGATCACCGCGCCGACCATTACGTTGGCCTGATGCATCGTGTCGCGCACGAAGACCGGCAGTACCGGCAGCGGGAGCGCGATGGCCAGATACGCGCCGAAGGTGGCCAGGCACAGGCGCGCCAGGCGCCAGGTGGCGGTGGAAGCAGCAATGGCAGGAGAAGACGACATGGACAACGGACCTCGATGGGGTCGGCCGGGGATGCCGGTCTGCCGCAGGGTGTTGCCCATGCGCGACCTGCGTCCGGACCGGGAAAAGCCGGCCGACGTGGAAGCGCGTTGGTTGACGTGAACGCTTACGCGGAACCGATGCACCGGTTCCGAAGGGCGCGCAGCCTAGCGCAAGCGCCGGCTTGCCGACAACCGGGTCAGGCGCGTGCCAACGTCGATAGCACCCAGTCGGTGTAGGCAAAGCGCCCTTCGCGCAGCACCGTCTGCCCGCGCTGCAGGGCGAGCGGCGCACGGAACATCGGCCCATCCCACACGCAGGTATGGAACTCGCCGCGCTCGCCGCAGGGATCGATCGACGTCGGCAACGCCGCCAGCAAAGCATGATCGAAGTCGCGCCCGGCAAACCCGGCATCAAGCTGCGTCGTATCCACGCAGCACAGCCCGGCGCGCAAGCCGCCTGCGAGCATCTGCCGCGCGAGCGCCGCCGTGTCGGCATCGAACAGCGGCGTCATCACGTCCCAGCCGATCGCCGAGAGCCGTTGCACGCGATAGTCGCGGATGTCCTGCAGGAACAGATCGCCGAACGCCGCGGTGCGCAGCGCCGGCCAACGCGTCTGTGCGCGCTGCAGCGCGTGGGCCATCGCCGTGTCGTAGCCCGCGTTGTCGCCGCGCGCGGCGATGTCCTGTTCGATCAGTGGCAGATCGGCCGCCGCGGCCTGCGCACGGATCACCTCGCGGCGCACGCCCTGCATCGAGGAGCGGTCGTAGTCCGCGGTGATCGTGGTCAACAGCGCGACGACCTCCACGTCATCCCGCTGGCGCAGCGCATGCAGCGTCCACGCCGAATCCTTGCCGCCACTCCAGGCCAGGATGAGTTGGGTCTTGTCGGTCATGGCATCACTCGCATCAAGATCAGAGCTGGGCGCTGGCCAGCGCGCCCAGGCGGCGTAGCGCGGCATCCAGGCGCGCATCCCAGGGCAGGCCGCAGCTCAGGCGCACGCAGTCGCCGTAGTCGCCACGACTGGAGAACAGCGTGCCAGGCGAAATCCCGATGTTCTCGGCCAGCGCGGCTTCGAACAGCGCCTGCCCGTCGCCGCCCGGCGGCAGCTGCAGCCACAGCGACAGGCCGCCGCTCGGCGCGCTGCAGCGCGTGCCGTCGGGCCAGTGGCGGGCGATGGCATCGCGCATGCGTTGGCCGTTGTCGGCCACGGTGCGGCGCAGTTTGCGCAGATGCCGCTCCAGCCCGTGGCGGGTGAGGTAATCGGCCACCGCCAGCTGCGGCAGGCTGGCGCTGCTGCAGCTGGAAAAATACTTGGCGCGCGTTAGCGCCTCGGTCCAGCCCGCGCCGGCCAGCCAGCCCACGCGCAGGCCCGGCGCCAGCGTCTTGGAGAACGAGCCGCAGGTGATCACGTTGCCGGTGGTGTCCCAATGGCGAAGCGGCAGCGGCCGCTGGCCCGACCACGCCAGCTCGCCATAGATGTCGTCCTCGATCACCACCGTGCCGTGGCGCGCGCAGCTTTCAACGATTGCCTGCTTGTCGGCATCGGACGTCAGGCCGCCGGTGGGATTGCTGAAGTTGGGCACCAGCACCGCCGCGCGCACCGGCGTCTGCTGCAGCAGGCGATCCAGGCGCGCCACGTCGATGCCATCGCCCAGCCGGCTCGGCACCTCCAGCACCTTCAGGCGCAGCGCGGCCACCGCCTGCAGGATCCCGTAATAGGTCGGCGTTTCCACCAGCACCACGTCGCCCGGCGCGGTGACCGTGCGCAGCGCCAGGCTGATCGCCTCCATCGCCCCGGCAGTGACCACGACTTCGTCTGCCGTCATCGGCGTGCCGATCTGCTCGCAGCGCAACGCGACCTGCCGGCGCAGCGCCGGATCACCCTGCGGCGGCGCGTAGTCGAACGCCGCGGTCGGGCGTCGCCGTAGCGAACGTGCCAGCGCCGCGCTCAATGCGGCGTGCGGCAGCAGCGAGGGATCGGCGACCGCCGCGTGCAACGGCAGCAGGCCAGGACGCTCGGGCAGTTCCAGCAGCTCCTGCAGCGCGGGGTTGCTGACCATGCCCGGCGCGCGCCGACGCGGCGCGGAGGCACGCGGCGCGACCGACGGCGCGGCATGGACGAAGTAGCCCGAACGCGGCCGCGCCTGCACCAGGCCTTCGCGCTCCAGCTGCAGGCAGGCCTGCACCGCCGTGGCGGGGCTGATCTGGTGGGCCTGGGCGAGCTGCCGCACGGAAGGCAAGCGCTCGCCGGCACGCAGCGTGCCCTGGGCGATCTGCCGGCGCAGGCCGGTGGCGATGGTCTCGTAAAGCAGCATGGCGCGGGTTCGCATCTGTACTGGTGCGATTTCAGGATATCTGAATCTGTATTGCGCGCGCAGCCCGGCCTAGCCTGTGGTTCCCACTTCGCAGGAACCCGTGCCATGTCGTCTCCCGCCGTCGATCCCGCCACGTCGCGCGCCGCGCTCTGGCAACTGCTGGTGGGCGAGGTGCTGATCGGTTCGGTCGGCGTATTCGTCCACGAAAGCGGCCAGGATCCGGTGACCGCCGTGTTCTATCGCTGCCTGTTCGGTGCGCTGTTCCTGATCGCCTGGGGCCTGGCGCGCGGCCACCTGCGCGGGCTCTGGCAGGATCGCGTGCTGCTGCGCGGCGCGGTGATCTCCGGCGTGCTGCTGGTGCTCAACTGGGTGGCGTTGTTCGCCGGGATGGTGCGCTCGTCGATCGGCGTGGCGACGATGGTCTATCACTTCTTCCCGTTCGTGATGCTGATCCTGGCCGCGCTGGTCCTGGGCGAACGCACGCGGCCGGCGGATTGGGGCTGGACCGCGTTGGCGTTCGTCGGCGTGATCGGTTCGGCCGATCCGCTGCGGCTGCTGCGCCAGGCCGATATCGGCTATCTGTCGGGCATCGGCCTGACCTTGCTGGCGGCGTTGCTGTGCGGTGCGTCGCTGCTGATGTCGCGCAGCGTCGGCCGGCAGCGGCCGTTCGCGGTGGTCACGGTGCAATGCTGCGTCGGCGTGCTGATGCTGGGCGCGTTCGCCTCGCCGGCGGCCCTGCATCCGGGGCCGCATTGGATCTGGTTGATCGGCCTGGGCGTGATCCATAGCGGGATCGTCTACGTGCTGTTCTATTCGTCGTACCGGCACCTGCCGGTGGCGACGATCGCGGTGGTGGCGTTCGTCTATCCGCTGGTCACGCTGGTGCTGGACTACGCGCTGTACGGCCATCGCCTGGATGCGGTGCAGCTGGCGGGCCTGGCGCTGATCGTGGTCGGCACCCTGGGCGTCAACCTGAAATGGCGGCTGATACCACGCCGCGCTGCGCGCCTGGATGCGACATCCTGAAAAGCGAAAGGCCGCGCAGTGCGCGGCCTTTCTTCCCGCTGATGCGCTGAATCTCAGCGCACGTCGCGCAACTGCCAACCGCTGCCGGCCAGCAGGCGCAGACGATGCTTGAGCACCTCCCCGGAAATGGTGGTCTCGGCCACCAGATCGATGTGCAGATCGTCGACCTGGCCGGTGACGATCGCCGCCGGATCGACCGCGCCCAGCGTTTCGGGCACCTGGTCCGGATCAGACTGTGCATCGCGCCAGCGCGCAAACAGCCCATCGGTGCGCAGCGCATCCTGAAGCTGCATGGCAAAGCCCTCGGCGCCACTGGCATTGAAGCTGAAGGCCGGTTCCGGCCCGCGGGCCTGGGCTGGATCAGGCAGGGCGATGTAGTAACGCGTCATGGCAAACCCTCCACAGTTTCGAAGAGGGCCAGCCTAGTGGCGGGCGTGTCAGCGGGCCGTGTTCAGACCGCGAACGTATGCGGCGGCGCGGCGAAACCCACGCCCAGCGCGCCCTTGCCGACGTTGACCATGCCGGTCAGGCTCATCACCGATTCGTGCACCGTCACGCCGTGCTCGGCGCAGATCTCGCGCAGGCGCGTGTAGCCGGGCAGGGCGCGCAGTTCGGACAGCTCGCCGCCGTAGCCCAGGTTGACCACCGGCGTGAGCAGGCCTTCGCGCACCTTCTTGCCGGTGAACTCGAACAGCTTCTGCGCCGAGGGCTCGAAGCCCTTGAGCTTGGCCACCGGCTCGGTCACGCCGCGGTAGGCGCGCAGCACCGGCTTGATGTCCAGCGCACTGCCCAACGCCGCGCCGATCAGGCCCACGCTGCGGTCGCCCTTGGTGCGGGCGCGGGCGCGCAAGTAATACAGGTCGCGCGGAATCATGTAGCCGTAGGTGTTCTCGGCCAGCGATTCCAGCGTGGTGCGGATCTTGGCCACGTGCTCGCCGGCATCCCGCAGGCGCACCGCTTCCACCGCGGTGATGCCCTGGCCGGCGAACAGGTTGAGCGTGTCGATCACGCGCAGCGCGAATGGCGAGGTGTGCCCGGCCGCGTGGCGGATCGGCTTGTAGTCGTTGAGGATCGCGAAGCTGGCCTGCATCGCGTTGTCGTGGATCTGGCTGCGAAGCTTGGAGATGGTCAGGCAGAACACGTGGTCGTAATCGATCACCAGCCGCTGCAGGAACAGATCGCGGATCTGCGCCACCGAAAACGGCGTGGTCTCGGCCTCATGGCCACGCTCGGCCACGTGGGCGCGCAGGAATTCCAGCGTCGCTTCCTCGTCGCGATGGTCGGCCAGCACCGCCTCGCCGATGCGCACGGTGATGGGCAGCACGACGATGTTGTTCTTTTCGATGAAGTCGGCGGGCAGGTCGCAGGCCGAGTCCACCACGATTCCGATACGCATGCGTCCCCTCCAGGCATGTGCGCGTTACTGATTGGCGCGCGCTGTGTAGCACGTGCCGCGGTCTGGCGTCGAACCGCACTGCAACGCGTGGTTCCCCACGGGCATTGTCACCGATCCGCCACGGCAGAAACGCAGCCGCAGATCGTGTAAACGCCATGCGCAGGCGTATGCGCCGGCTGACGATTCGGTCATGCGCAGGCGCCGCTGCGCGCGGCCGCGTTGCGCTTGCACGTGCTGTTCATGCCGGCCACTTATGCTCGCCGCTCTTTGGCGACAGGAGACTTGCGACATGCCAATGCCTTGGCAAGCCCACCGCAACCGCAGTGCCAACACGCCGAGGGTGCGCGCATGACGGCCAAGCCCAAGCGCAGCCGCCCGCAGGACGTGGTGGACTTCTGGCGCCAGGCCGGGCCTGAGCGCTGGTTCGCCCGGAACGAGTCGTTCGATGCCAATTTCCGCAGCCAGTTCCTGGCCGATCACTACGCCGCCGCACGCGGCGAACACGCGGACTGGCTGGAGACGGCCGAAGGCGCGCTGGCCTTGCTGCTGTTGTTGGACCAGTTTCCGCGCAACTGCTTCCGCGACACCGGCCACGCCTGGGCGACCGACGGGCTGGCCTTGCGCTACGCGCTGCAGTCACTCGACGCCGGCCACGACCAGGCCACTGAGGCCACGCTGCGGCCGTTCCTGTACCTGCCATTCGAACACGCCGAAGACGCGGCCGAACAGGCGCGCTCGGTGGAGCTGTTCGCCGCGCTGGGTGATCCGGAGACGCTGAAGTACGCGCTGGCCCACCAGCAGGTGATCACCCGCTTCGGCCGCTTCCCGCATCGCAACGCCTCGCTGGGCCGCGTCAACACGCCGGACGAGCAGTCCTGGCTGGACGCCGGCGGCGGCTTCTAGGCTGCAGGCCGCCCCACGAAAAAGCCGGCCATCGGGCCGGCTTTTTCATTCCTGCGGGACGTGCTTCGCTCAGTAGCGGGCGACGTTGGGGTCCACGTCGGTGGACCAGGCGTCGATGCCGCCGGCGACGTTGTGCACGTTGGTGAAGCCCAGCACGCGGAACTGCTCGGCCGCCTGATGGCTGCGGCCGCCGGCGTGGCACAGGAACGCGATCTGGGTGTCCTTGGGCAGGGCTTCCAGTTCGGCGCGGCCGTCGCCGTCGAAGGTCTTGAACGGCATGTTGACCGAGGCGATGGCGCGCTCGTCGGCCGGGCGCACGTCCACCAGCAGCAGTTCGCCCATGGCGACCTTAGTCGCGGCCTCGGTGACCGGCATCTGGTTCACCGCGCGCGGCGCGTTGGGGTTGTCGATGGCCAGGCCCTTGCCGCGGATGTCGTCGACCCAGTCGATGGTGACGCCTTCGGCGCGGCGCGCGCTGGCCAGGTCGAACTGGATGCGCACGCCGTTGGATTCGGTCGCGATCGCCTTGGCGTCAAACGCGCCCAGCTGGAAGTTCGGCTGGAACTGCGCGTCGATCGACAGGATCAGCGCCGCGCCGGCGCCGGCGTCCTCGATCGCGTTGGCCAGCATTTCAGCCGCGGCCGGGGTGACGGTGATCGACGGCGGGGTGCGGTCCGGCGCGGCGACGCCCAGCACCGAGGCCAGTTCGCCGGAGTTGGTCATCTGCTCGATGATGTCGCTGCCGCCGACCAGCTCGCCGTCGATGTACAGCTGCGGGATGGTTGGCCAGTCGCCGTAGACCTTGATGCCTTCGCGGATCTCCTGGTCGGCCAGCACGTTGACGTGGGCGTAGTCCACGCCCAGCGAGGACAGCGCGCCGACCGCCTTGGCCGAGAAGCCGCACTGCGGCATGGTCGGCTGTCCCTTCATGAACAGCACCACGCGGTTGGACTGCAGCAGGGAATCGATGCGCGAACGCAGGGCGGGATCGAGGGACATGTCAGGTACCGGCGGGTGAGCGAGGAAGGGAATTTTACGCGCGTGCCATGATGTGCGGCATGGAAGCGCGCGCAACGCAGCATCATGGGCCACGGATGCCTCGACTGAGGTTGGGGCTGTTGGGCCTATCGCAAGTGGCGGTGGTCGCGCTGTGGTGGCTGGCGGGCTGGAAACTCGGCCTGATGGCGCTGGTTTTGACCCATGGCGCGGTGCTGTGGTCCACCTTCAACCCGCGCTCGCAGCTGTTCTGCCCGGCGCTGGTGCGCCTGCCGGGCGAGACGGAGCGGGTCTGGCTGACCATCGATGACGGCCCCTCCGACGACACGCGTCCGATCCTGGACCTGCTGGACGCCCACGCCGCCAAGGCGACGTTTTTCCTGGTCGGCGAGCGCGTCCGCGCCCGGCCGGAGCTGGTGCGCGAGATCGTCCGCCGCGGTCACGGCGTGGGCAACCACAGCGACAGCCACCCGCAAACCGCGTTCTGGCGGCTGGGTCCAGGCACGCTGGAAGCCGAGATCGCCGCCAACCAGCGCACCCTGGCCAAGGTGGCAGGTGCGGCGCCGCGCTGGTTCCGTTCGGTGGTCGGCCACACCAATCCTTTCATCGGCCCGGTCCTGGCCCGTCACGGCCTGACCCGCGTGGCTTGGAGCGCGCGCGGCTTCGACGGTGTGTCGTGCACGCCCGACCAGGTGCTGGCGCGGATCGAACCCGACCTCAAACCCGGCGCCATCGTGCTGCTGCACGAAGGCGCGGCGCATGGACACAACGTGGAGATTCTGCGGCGGGTGCTGGTGGCAGTGGAGCAGCGCGGTCTGAGCGCCCAGCTGCCTCCTCAAGCGTCGGGCAGCGCATGAAGACCAAACGGGATTTCTTTGTCCGGGATCGCTTGATTCAAGAAGCGGTTTGCGAGGACACGTGGTGTGATCGTTGCGTCCAGGCCGATCTTGGCCTGATCGATCCTGTGGAATACGAGGAGGACGGACGTGTCTTCGTCGAAGGGCGTTGCGCACGATGCAGTGCGGTTGTCGTGACCGTGCTCACCGAGCGTCAAGCGGACGAATGACGATTGGGCTGCGTTTGCCAGCCCACGTACTCAGGTCGAAAACTGCCTTCAGCGCCGCTCCGCCACGATCAGCCAGTTGTTGAAGGGCGTATTGCCATACAGCGGCGCAAACGTCGCGCTTAGGCCGGCGTTGGAAAGATGGCCTTCCAGGATTTCGCGCGTCGGATAGCTCTTGGGTACTTCCTGCATCCAGCCGGCGAAGTGGGCCATCAGGTCGGTGACCTTCGAGGTGCGGCCGCGGCTGCTGTCATCGCCGAGCGCGCTGCGGATCACCAGCTTGTTGCCGGGCATCAGCATGCGCGAGACGTGGGCCAGCATGCCGGCCTGCACGTGGTCGGGCAGGTACTGCAGCATGTCCAGGATCGCGACGTTGCCGGTGTGCTCGGGCCAGCGTGCGCCGAGGTCGACGACTTCGAAGCGCGCATCCTTCAGGCCGGTGCGGCGGGCGATCTGGCGCGCGCGTTCGATCTTGTTGGCGTCGATGTCCACGCCGTAATAGCCACGCGGTTGGCCATCGGCGTGCAGCGCATGGGCCAGCAGGCCCAGGCCGCAGCCCAAGTCGAGGATCGGGCCGGGCGTGTCGCGCAGCGTCGCCAGCACGCCCGGATAGAGCGGGTCGGTGCGCAGCTTGGCGCGCGTGTAGTAGTAGTCGTAGCGGTTGCCCCACGGCCGCTTGGGCAGGAAGGCGCGGGCAATGGCCAGCGCTTGCTGCGGGGGCATGGGTCGGATGGCTTCGCTCACGTCGTTCCTTCGGCGATCGGCGGGGAGGGGTCAGGCTAGCGCATTGCGCGCCGCGGGGGAGGCCAATGCGGTCCACAACGCGTACATCGCGCCGGAAGGATGCAGGCCGTCGGCGACCAGCATCGCAGGCTCGGCCCCGTGCTGGCGACTGACAGGCGTGACATCGACAAAGGCCACGCCGCCGCGCCGGCAGGCGATGCGTGCTTCCTGGTTGAACGCATCGATCTCGCGCGCGATGCGGTTGGGATCGCGCCCGGAGGTGGCCGCGAACGGCGTCACGCCCCAGTCCGGGATCGACAGCACGATCACGCGCTGCGGCCGCGCGCCAGCCAGGGCGATGCTGCGCGCCAGCAGTGCCTGGAACTGCTGCAGGTACTCGTCCAGCGATCGCCCGCGATATTGGTTGTTCACGCCGATCAGCAGCGTCACCAGATCGAAGCCCGGCGCGGGCGCGGCCTGGTCGATGGCGGCCTGCAGCTCGTCGGTGGTCCAGCCGGTGGTGGCGATGATCTGCGGATCATCCAGTCCGATGCCGTCGGCGCGCAGGGCGCGCGCGAGTTGCAACGGCCATCGATCTTCGACGGCGACGCCTTCCCCGATGGTGTAGGAATCGCCGAGCGCCAGATAGCGCAGGCCGTGCGGGGCGATGGTGCCGGCCACCAGGTGGGCCGCGGTCACGGGCGTGCTCAGGCCGCGGCGATGCGTGACTTGGGCTTGAGCGGCACGACCTTGGTGTTGGCTTCGGCGCGCCGCGCCAGGGCGCGGTCGATGCGGGCGAACACATCACGCATGGCCACCGCATCGGGCAGCAGGGTCACGCGGAAGTGGTTGCGATACGGCACGTTGAAGCTGGAGCCGGGCACGACCAGCACGCCTTCGTCTTCCATCAGTTCCAGGGCGAAGGCGTAGTCATCGAAGCCCTTGGCCGCATCGCCGACCACGGCCGGGAACGCGTACAGCGCGCCGCCCGGTGCCGACAGCTGCAGGTGTTCGCTGACGGCGCAGGCCTCGACCACGGCGCGGCGGGTTTCGTACAGGCGGCCGCCAGCCTTGCACAGCGCGCTGATCGTGTCCGGGCCGTTGAGCGCGGCTTCCACCGCGTACTGGCCGGGCACGTTGGCGCACAGGCGCAGCGCGCCCAGCAGGTCCATGGCGTGCTGCAACGGGGTGACCAGCTCGGCACTGCCGGACAGCAGCGCCCAGCCCACGCGCCAGCCGCAGGCGCGATGCACCTTGGACAGGCCGGAGAAGGTGATGCACGGGACCTCGCCGGCCAGCGGCGCGAGCGGCTCGAACGTGGCGCCGTCGTACAGGATCTGGTCGTAGATCTCATCGACCAGCAGCAGCAGGCGATGCTTGGCGGCAATGGCCACGATGCGCTTGAGCAACTCGCGCGGATAGGTCGCGCCGGTCGGGTTGTTCGGGTTGATCAGTACGATCGCGCGGGTGCGGCTGGAGACCAGCGTTTCCATCTCCGATGGATCGGGCAGGAAGCCGTTGCTCGCGTTGCACTGGTAGTACACCGGGCGGCCGTCGTTGAGGATCGTCGCGGCCGACCACAGCGGGTAGTCGGGCGAGGGCACCAGGACTTCGTCGCCGGGATTGAGCAGGGCGCGCAGCGACAGGTCGATCAGCTCGGACACGCCATTGCCGATGAATACCCGGTCCGGGTGCGCGTCGGGCGTGTTGCGCGCGGCGTAATACGCGGCGACGGCTTCACGCGCGGCCGGCAGGCCCTGCTGGTGGGTATACGGATCGGTGCGGCCCATGTCGTCGGCGATCGCGCGTTGCAGGTGCTCGGGCGCACGGAAGCCGAACGCGCCCGGGTTGCCGATGTTGAGCTTGATCAGCTTGCGGCCCTGGCCTTCCAGCTCACGCGCTCGCCGGGCCAGGTCGCCGCGGATTTCATAGCGGACTTCGGACAGGCGTTCACGGGTGGGCAGGGGCTTGCTGGGCGTGGAGGACATGGCGCGTGGGAATGAGGGCGAAAAACGGGCCAAGCATACGCCTTCGGCGCGTGCTGCCAACGGTACAGCCGGGCCGCGCTGCCAGCGGTACAGGTCCGCCCCGTCTAGAATCTGCGCATGTCATCTCCCCAAGACCTGTCCGCGCTGCGCCTGATCGGCTGGCCGCTGGACACCGGCGACGCCCCCGCTCCGGCCTGGCAGGCCCTGTTCGATGCCCATCCACAGGCCCGCCCGGCCCGCGTGGTGGAGCAGCACCGCTCCGGCTACGTGGTGGCGCATGGCCCGGAGGCCGAACAGACCCTCAAGCCCGAATCCCTGCCCGAATGGCAGCGGCCGCGCTTCCCGGCCCACGAGCGCCCTGCAGTGGGCGACTGGGTGCTGGTGGAGGACGACAAGCGCATCGTGGCCCTGCTGCCGCGCCACACCGCGATCAAGCGCGCGGCGGCCGGCGAGCACTATCACCAGCAGGTGATCGCGGCCAACGTCGATACCGTGTTCATCGTCTGTGGGCTGGATGCGGACTTCAATCCGCGCCGGATCGAGCGTTACCTGATGCTGGTCGGCGGCGGTGGCGCCCAACCGGTGGTCATCCTGACCAAGGCCGACCGCACCGAATACGCCCAGGATGCGCTGGACGTGCTGGCCGACCTGGCCGCGCAGGACATCCCGCTGCGCACGGTCAACGCCAAGGACGCCGCCAGCGTCGCCCAGCTGCATGGCTGGCTTGGCCCGGGCCGCACCGCGGTGCTGGTGGGTTCGTCCGGCGCGGGCAAGTCCACGCTGACCAACACCCTGCTGGGCGTGCAGAAGATGAAGACCAATGCGGTGCGCGAGAACGACTCGCGCGGCCGCCACACCACGACCTATCGCGCGCTGATTCCACTGCCGTCCGGCGCCTGCCTGATCGACACGCCCGGCATGCGCGAGCTCAAGCCCACCGGTGAGGAAGACCTGGCCGAAGGTGGTTTCGCCGACATCGAGGCGCTGGCGGCGCAGTGCCGGTTCCGCGATTGCGCCCACCAGGGCGAGCCCGGCTGCGCCGTGGAAGCGGCGATCGAGCGCGATGAAATCGACCCGGGCCGCGTGGCCAACTACATGAAGCTGCAGGACGAAGTCGCCGCCGCCGCGGCCAAGCTGGCCAAGCGCGTGGCCGAGAACGCCGGCAAGGGTCCGGGCCGGCGCCCGGCGGGACGTCCCGGCCGGCGCTGAGGCGCTGGGACCGAAATCCGACGTCGGCCCCGGCACGGTGGCCCTGCTTCCACACGCAGGGCGCAGGCCATGTCGCATCACCCGCATTCGCAATCTGGCGCCGCCGGCAAGGTCGCCGCGGTCACGCTGGGCTTCTGGATCATCAAAATCCTGGCCACCACGCTGGGCGAAACCGGCGGCGACTGGCTGACCATGACCCTCGGCCTGGGCTACGGGGCCGGTTCGCTGCTATTGCTGGGGATCTTCGCCGCCACGCTGGTGGCGCAGCTGCGGGTCGAACGCTTCCATCGCTGGCTGTACTGGTCGGTGATCCTGTCCACCAGCACGGCCGGCACGGCGATGTCCGACTTCATGGATCGCACGCTGGGGCTGGGTTATTTGCGCGGCGCGCTGGTGTTGGTCACCTTGCTGGCGTTGGTGCTGGCGGCCTGGCGCCTGGTCGAAGGCAGCCTGTCGGTCGCGCAGATCCGCACGCGCCGTGCCGAGGTCTTCTACTGGGCCGCGATCCTGGTCAGCAACACGCTAGGTACGGCGCTGGGCGATTTCCTGGCCGATGCCTCCGGGCTGGGCTTTGCCGCCAGCGCGTCGCTGACGGGTGCGGTGATCGCCGCCACCGCGCTGGCGTATCGCTTCACCCGGATCGACCGGGTGCTGCTGTTCTGGGTGGCGTTCGTGACCACGCGGCCGTTCGGCGCGACCTTCGGCGACCTGCTGACCAAACCGGTGTCGCACGGCGGGCTGGAACTGGGTACTGGCGGCGCCTCCTTGGTGCTGGCCGTGCTGCTGGTGGCGATGCTGCTGGTGCAGGGCGGCCGCGAACGCCGGCTCAGCGTTCCGAATGCCCGGACTCGTCGTGGTCGCGCGGATGGAACAGATCCGGCCGGATCAAGGCGATGAAGGCACGCGCCTGCGGCGACAGGTACTTGCCCTTGCGCACCACCACGCCATAGCTGCGCGAAGGGAAATACGCGCTAAGCGAGCGTGCCGCGATCCGGCCGCGGTCGGCCTCGCCGATGCAGATCGAGCTGACGATCGACAGGCCCATGCCCATCGCCACGTACTGCTTGATCACCTCCCAGCCGCCGACTTCCAGCACCACGTTGTAGGGCACGCGCGCCTGCTGGAAGGTCAGGTCCACCAGCCGGTAGGTGATCTGCCGGCGCGGCGGCAGGATCAGGCCGTAGGGCGAGATGTCTTCCAGGGTGACCTTGGCCTTCTTGGCCAACGGATGGTCGTGCGGGGTGATCAGCATGGGCTCGAAGCGATACACCGGCTCGTAGCTCAGGTCGGCCGGGACATCGACCATCGAACCCACCGCCAGGTCCACCGCGTCCTCGCGCAGCAGGTCGGTGCCGTCGGCGCTGATCGCGTTGTGCAGGGTCAGGCGCACGTCGGGGTGTGCGCGGCGGAAGGCGTCCACGATCCGCGGCAGCAGGTACAGGATGGTCGAGCTGTTGGCGGCGATGTTCAGCTCGCCCGCGTCCAGCCCGCTGACCTTTTCCTTGAACACGGCCGCCAGACCGTCCACGCCCTCGACCAGCGGCTGAGCCATTTCGAACAGCAGCTGGCCCTCGCGGGTGGGCGACAGGCGCCGGCCGCTGCGCTCGAAGAGATGGGCGCCGTACTCGCGTTCCAGCGCCTGCAGCTGCAGCGAAATGGCCGGCTGGCTGACGTAAAGCGCCTCCGCCGCGCGCGAAACCGACCCCAGTCGCACCACCTGGCAGAAGGCGCGTAGCGGCTTGAGGCGATCGGATTTGTAGGAAAAACGCGGGGTTACGGGAGCGGCCATGGAATGGTTGCCTGTAACTATGAGTTGATCTTATGAAAATGATTGATAAAACTAAGTTGTCAAATAGTAACCCCGGGAGCACGGTGGCGGCCCAGTCAACACGACGACGAGGTCGCCATGTCCGCCACTGCCTTCGCCCTGCCGCCCCGTGATCCGGCCATTGCCGGTGCCACGCCCGGTTTGGCGCTGACTCGCCAGGACGCGGGCCAGGATGCGCTGCTGCCGCCGGGCCTGCTGGCGCTGCTGGTCTCGCTGCATCGTGCGATCGAGCCCAGCCGCCAGGCCCGCCTGGCCCAGCGCCAGGTGCGCCAGGCCCAGTTCGATGCGGGCGCGCTGCCGGACTTCCGTGCCGACACTGCCGCCATCCGCCACGACGACTGGACCGTGGCGCCGATCCCGGCCGCGCTGGCCGACCGCCGCGTCGAGATCACCGGGCCGACCGATCCGAAGATGGTCATCAACGCACTGAACTCCGGCGCCAAGGTGTTCATGGCCGATTTCGAGGACTCGACCTCGCCGACCTGGAGCAACCTGCTGACCGGCCAGCGTGCGCTGATCGGCGCGGTTGTCGGCGACCTGCAGTTCGCCGCGCCCGCCAGTGGCGGCAAGCCGGGCAAGCAGTACGCGCTGAAGCCGTATGCCGAACAGGCGGTGCTGATCGTGCGTCCGCGCGGCTGGCATCTGGATGAGAAGCACGTGCTGATCGATGGCGCGCCGATGGCCGGCGGCCTGTTCGACGTGGCGACCTTCGCCTTCCACAACGCCCGCGCGCTGCAGGCCCGGGACCGCGGCCCGTACTTCTACCTGCCCAAGCTGCAGTCGATGGAAGAAGCGGCGCTGTGGGAGACCGCGCTGTCGCACATCGAGGCGGTGCTGGGCCTGCCGCAGGGCCAGATGAAGGTGACGGTGCTGATCGAGACGCTGCCGGCGGTGTTCGAGATGCACGAGATCCTGCACGCGCTGCGTAGCCGCATCGTCGGCCTGAACTGCGGCCGCTGGGATTACATCTTTTCCTACATCAAGACCTTCCGCACCCACGCCGATCGCGTGCTGCCAGAGCGCGGCCAGGTCACCATGACCCAGCCGTTTTTGAAGGCGTATTCGGAACTGCTGATCCAGACCTGCCACAAGCGCGGCGCGCATGCGATGGGCGGCATGGCCGCGCAGATCCCGATCAACCACGATGCGGCCGCCAACGAGCAGGCGATGGCCCGCGTGCGTGCCGACAAGCTGCGCGAAGTCACCGCCGGCCACGACGGCACCTGGGTGGCGCATCCGGCGCTGATCCCGGTCGCCAAAGCGATCTTCGACGAGCACATGCCGCAGCCCAACCAGCACGATGTGGCCCGCGCCGATGTGCACGTGAGCCGCGATGACTTGATCCGGCCGTCGACCGGCACGATCAGCCGCGCCGGGTTCGAGGGCAACGTCGAGGTCTGCGTGCGCTACCTGGCCGCGTGGCTGGATGGCAACGGCTGCGTGCCGATCCACTGGCTGATGGAAGACGCCGCCACCGCCGAGATCTCGCGCACCCAGCTGTGGCAGTGGCTGCACACCGCCAGCCTGCACCTGGACGACGGCACCGCCATCGACACCGCGCTGCTGCAGGCCACGCTCAAGCGGCTGCCTGCGCTCTTGGGCGACACCGCGGCGATGCCGGGCGCGGCCAAGGTCGAACAGGCCACCGCGTTGCTGGATGAACTCTCGCGCAGCGACACGCTGGCCGAGTTCCTGACGCTGCCGGCCTATGCGCTGATCGACTGATCCATCGCGCGTCGCATCTGGCGCGCCGCTCCACGCATCACTGGAAGACCGCTTTCCACAAGCGGCCACGGACCGCTGCACCCTTCGAACACCCGCTGATCCACACGAGGACGACGTCATGAGCAAGCTGCGCACTGCCGAAGAGATCCAACAGGACTGGGATACCAATCCGCGTTGGGAAGGCATCACCCGCGACTACACCGCAGCCGACGTGGTGCGCCTGCGCGGCACGGTGCCGATCGAATACTCGATCGCCAAGCTGGGCGCGGAAAAGCTGTGGAAGCACCTGCACACCGAGGACTTCGTCAACGCGCTGGGCGCGCTCACCGGCAACCAGGCGATGCAGCAGGTCAAAGCGGGCTTGAAGGCGATCTATCTGTCGGGCTGGCAGGTGGCGGCCGATGCCAACCTGGCTGGGCAGATGTATCCGGACCAGTCGCTGTACCCGGCCGATTCGGTGCCGGCGGTGGTCAAGCGCATCAACAACACACTGCTGCGCGCCGACCAGCTGTATCACGCAGAAGGCGATGACAGCATCGACTTCCTGCAGCCGATCGTGGCCGATGCCGAAGCCGGCTTCGGTGGCGTGCTGAATGCCTTCGAGCTGATGAAGGCGATGATCGAAGCTGGCGCAGCCGGCGTGCATTTCGAAGACCAGCTGGCGTCGGTCAAGAAGTGCGGCCACATGGGCGGAAAGGTGCTGGTGCCCACCCGCGAGGCAATCGAGAAGTTGAACGCCGCGCGCCTGGCCGCCGACGTCATGGGCGTGCCCACGCTGCTGGTCGCGCGTACCGATGCGGAGGCCGCTGACCTGCTGACCAGCGATGTCGATCCGATCGATGCGCCGTTCACCACCGGCGAGCGCACGGTCGAAGGCTTCTACAAGACGAACAAGGGACTGGATCAGGCCATCAGTCGCGGCCTGGCCTATGCGCCGTACGCCGACCTGGTGTGGTGCGAGACCGGCAAGCCGGACCTGGCATTTGCCAAGGCCTTTGCCGATGCGATCCACGCCAAGTTCCCCGGCAAGATGCTGGCCTACAACTGCTCGCCAAGCTTCAACTGGAAGAAGAACCTGGACGACGCGACCATCGCCAGGTTCCAGAAGGAAATCGCCTCCTACGGTTACAAGTTCCAGTTCATCACCCTGGCCGGTTTCCACAGCTTGAACTACTCGATGTTCAACCTGGCCCACGGCTATGCACGCGAGCAGATGAAGGCGTTCGTGGAGCTGCAGGAGGCCGAGTTCGCCGCTGCGCCCAAGGGCTTCACGGCGGTCAAGCACCAGCGCGAAGTCGGCACCGGCTACTTCGACCAGGTGACCCAGGCGATCCAGCAGGGCAAGTCCTCGACCACTGCGCTGACCGGCTCGACCGAGGAAGAACAGTTCACCGCCACCAAGGCGGCCTGAGCAACACCGCGCCTGGCGACGTCGCCAGGCGCGCGCTGTACCGCTGCACGCAGTCCCACCCAGCGTCGTTCACCCACTGAGAATGGTGCAACCATGCTTCGAGCCCGTCATGCCAATAGCTTCCACGGCCAGGATGCGTTGATGTTCCGCGGCGATCGCCCCGGCATCGCGATGTTGGCCTCCATGCTCGACCACCTCGCGTCCAGCCCACGGCTGGATGCGGTCGGTCGTCGCCATCCCATCCCCGGCGTCAACAACGTCAGCCTGGAGGTCACCGATTCGGTGTCGCGGCTGGTGCTGGACAGCGCCTGCGCCACGCCCTTCGTCTGGCAGCTCAAATGGGCCGACCTGGGCGACTGCGGCGCGCGCCTCGGTGCGCTCGCGTGCGAAGCGAGCGCGCAGCTGCGTATCCGCGGCGAACGCGACGACCTGCAGCTGGTGCTGGCGGTCGGCGAAGACGCCTGACGCCACACCGCAGCACGCGGATCTTCCATCGGTGATCGCGCCCTTGCTGGGCGCGACGCCACGCGCGGGACGTTGGTCGCAGGGATGCGGCCGGCGTTTTTTGCGTGGCTGCGCGCGGATGCAGCAGTGAGGGCTTTTGCTCGAACTGAAGTGCTTGTTGCGCGCGTCTACAGCGGAACTTTCGCGCGATCGTGCCGATGAGGCTTTTCAGCTGGCCGAGATCAGCGCGCGCGGTGCCGTTCTGAATGCTGCACTGCACGAATCAGCGCGTGGGAGCGCGTAGCGCGCATGTCGGGGGATGAATCTTTGTTTCTTCCGGCACCACGCCATGCCGCGTCTGTCGCTGCTGTCAGGTCCAGTGCGAGCGGAGATAATGGCGAGATAAAACAACGGGTTGAAAGGGTTAATCCGCTTGATTTTCAACACGCATGTGCGTGAGACGAAAGTCTAATTAATCCAGCTTGAGCATCATTCGATGCCGTATTTGGCTTGGACGGGAATCAAAACCGGCTCCTAGAGTCGGCGCCGACCCCGCTGACCTGATCCCGTCGATGAGCAAATACACCCCGCAGGAAGTGGCCAAGGCGCTGGGCGCCGGCCTGCTGTCGTTCCCGGTCACGCACTTCAAGGCCGACGACCACGCCTTCGACGAAGCGGCCTACCGCAGCAACCTGCAGTGGCTGTCCGGCTACCCGGCCTCGGGCCTGTTTGCTGCCGGCGGCACCGGCGAGCTGTTCTCGCTGACCCTGACCGAAGTGAACCAGGCGGTCAAAGCCGCAGTGGAAGAAGCCGGCGCCACGACCCCGATCATCGCCCCGGCCGGCTACGGCACCGCGATCGCCATCGAGATGGCACAGGCCGCCGAAGCCAACGGCGCCGACGGCATCCTGCTGTTCCCGCCCTACCTGACCGAGTGCGACGCTGCCGGTGTGGCCGACCACGTCGAGCGCGTGTGCAAGGCCACCAAGCTGGGCGTGATCGTCTACAGCCGTGCCAACGGCAAGCTGGACGCCAACGCCGTCGAGCGCATCGCCGATCGCTGCCCCAACCTGATCGGTTTCAAGGACGGCGTGGGCGACGTGGATCGCATGACCCGCATCTACGCCCGCCTGGGCGATCGCCTGCTGTATGTCGGCGGCCTGCCGACCGCCGAGACCTTCGCCCTGCCGTACCTGGAAATGGGCGTGACCACGTATTCCTCGGCGATCTTCAACTTCCTGCCCGAGTGGGCGCTTGAGTTCTACAAGGCCGTGCGTGCCCGCGACGTGGCGCATGTATACCGCGAGCTCAACGACTTCGTCCTGCCGTACACCGAGCTGCGCAACCGCCGCGCCGGCTACGCCGTGTCCATCGTCAAGGCCGGCATGACCGCGGTCGGTCGCAGCGCCGGTCCCGTGCGCACGCCGCTGGCCGACCTGACCGGTGAAGAGCTGGACATCCTCAAGAAGCTGATCGGAGACCGCAAGTAATGAGCGCCTTTATCGCAACGAGGCTGGCGGAGTCGAAGGCCTCGCGCGCATGCCGCGCGCCCGGTGCTGGCCAGGAAAGGGACAGCGCATAAGCAGACCGGTTGCATGCGGCCTGGGAGGGCAGGGCATGCAGCCGACACACCACGTCAACACCGCCGCAGCTCCATCGATCTTGCGGCAACTCATCATCAGGAGAGGGAATGATGCATCCGACTCACCGCGCGCCCAGGCGTCGCGACACCATCAAGCAGGCCGGACGGCAGATGCCGGGCGCCTGGCAGGCATGCAACAGCCTCAACGCCGCGGACTGCGCAGGCATCACGTGCGCGCGAGGCCGTAGCCTCGGCACCTCACGCCTGCCACGACATCGACCTCATCACGACGACTGAAAGACGGCCCGCGCTGGGCCGGTTACGCGGCGACGCAGCCACTGCGCGCGGCGGTTCGCTCCATCACTTTCAGCAATCAACGAGGCTTCCCATGTCGCTCACTCCCGATAGCCAGACCGCACCGATCAGCGCGGCGGCCACCGCGCGCGGCTTACCGACCCGGCGCCGCTGGTTCATGCTGGTCCTGTTGTTGATCGCCACGGTCATCAACTACGTCGACCGGGTCAACATCTCCATCATCGCGCCCTTCATGGCCAAGGATCTGGGCCTGGACAAGATCCATATGGGGATGATCTTTTCTGCATTCGCATGGACGTACGCCATCGCGCTGATTCCCGCGGGCTTCATCGCAGATCGCTTCGGTTCGCGCATGACCTATGGCGTGTCGCTCATCACCTGGTCCATCGCCACGGTCTTCCAGGGCCTGGCCACCGGCTTCGCTTCGTTGTTTGGCTTGCGTCTGGTGGTGGGCGCCGCTGAGACGCCGGCCTTCCCCTCGAACATGCGTGCCGTGACGGCGTGGTTCCCGGCCCGCGAACGCGGGTTTGCCAGCAGCGTCTACGTCTGCGGCCAGTATCTGGGCACTGCGCTGTTCACTGGCCTGCTGCTGTGGATGGCCACCACGTTCGGCTGGCGCCACGTGTTCTATGCGACCGGCGCGGTCGGCATCGTGTTCGGCATCGTCTGGATGATGGCCTACCGCGATCCGATGTCGTGCAAGAAAGTCAGCAAGGAAGAACTGAACTACATCGAAGAAGGCGGCGGCCTGATCAAGGCCGGAAAACAGCTGACCCCGTTCAACTGGCGACAGGTGTTCACGCTGCTGCGCTACCGACAGGTCTGGTCGATCTGCATCGGCAAGTTCGCCAATACCTCGGTGCTGTATTTCTTCCTGACCTGGTTCCCCACCTACCTGATGGAGGAACGGAAGATGAGCACGGTCAAGGTGGGCATCTTCGCGGTCATGCCGTTCATCGGCGCAACTGTGGGCATCCTGCTGGCTGGCTTTATCTCCGATCTGTTGATTCGTCGCGGTACCTCGCTCTCCTTCGCGCGCAAGCTGCCGCTGGTGGTGGGCTCGGCGCTGGGCATGTCGATCGTGCTGGTCAATTTCACCGACTCCAACGTGCTGTGCATCGTGATCCTGACCTGTGCGTTCTTCGCCCAAGGCATTGCCTCGGCATCGTGGGCCGCGGTCTCCGAAGTGGCGCCGCGCCAGCTGCTCGGCCTCACCGGTTCGGTGACCAGCCTGGCGGCGAACATCGGCGGCATCGTGACCCCGCTCGTCATCGGCGCCATCGTCCAGTCCACGCACAACTTCGCCTATGCCTTCTGGTTCATCGGCTGCCTGGCGCTGATGGGGACGCTGTCGTATTCGTTCCTGCTCGGTCGCCTGCACCGGATCGAATTGAAGACGCCGTAAGGCCGTCGATGCCGGCCTGCGCGATCGGCAGCGAAGGCGCGGCGCCCACGCGGAAACACCCCACGCTTGAATCAATCAGGAAGAGATGACGATGTCCGTACCGCACGCACCGCAAGACACCACGCTGCCGATCAAGGGCAGCGACCAGCGCTTTCCCGTCGGGCGCGTGTTCTGCCTGGGGCGCAACTATCACTGGGGCACGCCGGATGCCGTGCGCGAGAAGCCGCTGTATTTCATGAAGCCGGCCAGTGCGGTGATCGACGCGCTGGGTGAGATCGCGTTCCCGCCGATGACCGACGAGTTCTGTCACGAGATCGAACTGGTGATCGCCATCGGCAACGGTGGTGCGAACATCGCGCCCGAGCAGGCCTTAAGCCACGTCTGGGGCTACGCCGCGGGACTGGATTTGACCCGGCGCGACCTGCAAAAGGCGGCCAAGGCGATCGGCCAACCCTGGGAGGCGGCCAAGGCCTTCGACGGTGCGGCGCCGATGACGCCCATCGTCCCGGTCGAGCCCTTCGGGCATGCCGAACAGGGCGCGATCTGGTTGAGCGTCAATGGGGTCGAACGTCAGCGTTCTGACCTTGATCAGCAGATCTGGTCGGCGGCCGAAGTCGTCGCGCTCGTGTCCGAGTACATCACCCTGCGTCCTGGCGATCTGATCATGACCGGTACCCCACCGGGCGTGGATGCCCTGCAGCCGGGCGACCTGATCACCGCGGCCATCGAAGGCATCGGCGAGATCGAAGTGCGGGTCGGCGCACGCGCCTGATCCTCTCCCACAGATAAGGAGCAACACCCATGACAACTCCCGACTCCCTCAGGGTCGCGCTGGTCACTGGCGCAGGTAGCGGCATTGGCCGCGCGGTCGCCAACAGCTTGCTGGCCGACGGTTTCACGGTCGTCCTGGCAGGCCGTCGGCTGGAACCGTTGCAGGCGGTGGCCGACGAAGCCAAGGCCAACGGCCAGCAGGCCCTGGCCGTTTCGACCGACGTCACCGACCCGGCCAGCGTGGACGCGCTGTTTGCCACCATCGAAGCGACCTACGGTCGACTCGACCTGGTCTTCAACAATGCCGGCATCAATGCGCCGGCCGTGCCGGTGGACGAGCTGGATCTGAGCCACTGGATGAACGTCATCAACACCAATGTCACCGGTGTGTTCCTCTGCGCGCGTGCCGCGTTCGGGCTGATGCGCAGGCAGGTGCCGCAAGGCGGACGCATCATCAACAACGGGTCGATCTCGGCGCACACGCCGCGCCCGTTCACTGCGCCGTACACCGCCAGCAAGCACGCGGTGGCGGGCATCACCAAGAGCCTGGCGCTGGATGGCCGCGAATACAGCATTGCCTGCAGCCAGATCGACATCGGCAACGCACTGACGGATCTGTCGGTGCGCATGACCAAGGGCGTGCGCCAGGCCAATGGCACGATCGCCGTCGAGCCGATGGTCGATGTCCAGCATGTCGCCGATGCCGTGCGCTATGTCGCGTCGTTGCCGCTGTCGGCCAACGTGCTGAACATGACCGTGATGGCGACCAACATGCCGTTCGTCGGCCGCGGCTGAGCCCGGCTGCAGATCAACAGTGAGATGACCCCATGAAACCTGTCGTGCTTCAGCTCAACCCGATCCTGATTCCAGACATCCTCGCGCGGCTGGAAGCGCAGTACACCGTGTATCGCTACTTCGAGCAGGCCGACAAGCCGGCCTTCCTGAGCGAGCATGGCGCCAGCATCCGCGGCGTGGTGACCGGCGGGCACACCGGCATCACGCGCGAACTCATGGCCCAGCTGCCCAAGCTGGAGATCGTGGCCATCAATGGCGTAGGCACCGACGCGGTCGATCTCGCGTACGCCCGCGAGCGCGGGATTCAAGTGTCGGCCACCATCGGTGCGCTGACCGAAGACGTGGCCGATCTGGCCATCGGGCTGCTGATGGCGGCCTGCCGTGGCATCTGTGCGGGCGATCGCTTCATTCGCGCTGGACACTGGAGCAAGAGTCCGACGCCGCTGGCGCCGTTTCCGCTGGCGCGCCAGTTCAGCGGGATGCGCATCGGGATCATCGGCCTGGGTCGGGTTGGCCGCGCGGTGGCCACGCGTGCGGCGGCCTTCGGCTGTCCAATCAGCTATACCGATCTGCAGGCCATGGACGATGTGCCCTATACCTTCGTGCCGGAGCTGATCGAACTGGCCCAGCAGAGCGATGCGTTGATCGTCGCCGCCGCGGCCGACAAGGCCGCGGGCATCATCAATCGCGCCGTGCTCGAAGCCTTGGGCGCGCAGGGCTATCTGATCAACGTGGCCCGCGGCAGCCTGGTCAACGAGCCCGACCTGCTGGCCGCGCTGGAAGCCGGCACCATCGCTGGCGCCGGGCTGGATGTCTTCGCCGATGAACCCCGCGTGCCCGAAGCGCTGTTCGATCGTGAGGATGTCGTCCTGCAGCCGCACCGCGCCAGCGCGACCGTGCAGACACGCACCCGCATGGGCGAGATGGTCCTGGCCAGCCTGGCCGACGGACTGGCTGGCAAACGGCCGGTGGGTTGCTTGACTAGCTGATCGATCGACGTGTCGTGCTGAAGCCGCAAGCAGGCGATGCCTGCTTGCGGCTTCAATGCTTACTCCCGGTCTTCAGGCGCTGGCAGCGGTGCGCCGATCTTTTCCAGCAGTTGTGGCAGCGCGGGATTGTCGTTGCCGTCCTTCCACACCAGGTGCAGCTCTACCGGGCGCGCCGGCGCCAGGCCGGTGACGTTGCGGTAGACGATGCCTTCGTAGCGCAGGCTGCTGGCCGCTTCGGGCACCAGGGCCACGCCCAGGCCGGCGCGCACCAGCGACAGCACCGAGTGCACCTGGCTGACGTGCTGCTCGTAATGCGGCGCCACGCCGACGCGGCTGAAGATGCGGCCGACCAGCTCATAGAAGTAGCGCGCCTCGTCGGGCGAATACATCACCAGCGGCTGGCGGTCGAAGTCGCGCAGCTTCAGCGTCGGCTGCTGCGCCAGCGGATGGTCCTGGGGCAGGGCGGCGATCAGCGTCTCGCGCACCACGCAGCGGCTGCGCATGCCGTCGCGGGTGATCGGCGGACGCAGCAGGCCCAGGTCCAGGCGGCCGTTGTCCAGGGCTTCCAGCTGCGAGTGGCTGACCATCTCCTTGAGCTGCAGGTCGATGTCGGGCAATTCGGTGCGCAGGTGCGCGATGGCCTCGGGCAGGAAGTGATAGCCGGCCGCCGCGGTGAAGCCGATGCTGGCGCTGCCGGCTTCGCCCAGGCCCACGCGCCTTGCGGACAGGCTGGCGCTTTCGGCCAGGCGCAGGATCGTGCGCGCCTCGGGCAGCAGGGTGCGCCCGGCGGGCGTCAGCCGCACCACGCGGTTGCTGCGGGTGAACAACGTCGTGCCGATGCTGTGCTCCAGCAGCTGGATCTGCCGGCTCAGCGGCGGCTGGGTCATGTGCAGGCGCGCAGCGGCACGGCTGAAGTGCAGCTCCTCGGCGACGGTGACGAAGCAGCGGAGCTGGTTGAGGTCGAACATTGATACCGCTCCTGGATGGTGCACTGCGCGAATCGTGGGCTTCGCGCATCGTGGCGGCAAGCCTGCCGGGCGATTTCTCCGACGGGGGCTTCGCGTCGGCGGATCGAATGCAGAGTCCGGTGCTTTGACGCGATGGCAAGCGACTATCGTTTTTAAATCAATGATTTGGGTTGGCGAGATTTGCCCTTTTCGGCTGAACGAACCTGTCAGACCAAAGTCTAAACAATACAGAATCGGCATCATTCCATGCTGGATTTGGCTTGGACGGGAATGGAACCGGCTCCTAGGATCGGCGCCGAACTCCACCGAGCCCTCCCCAGATCCCATGAGCAAATACACCCCGCAGGAAGTGGCCAAGGCGCTGGGCGCCGGCCTGCTGTCGTTCCCGGTCACGCACTTCAAGGCCGACGACCACGCCTTCGACGAAGCGGCCTACCGCAGCAACCTGCAGTGGCTGTCCGGCTACCCGGCCTCGGGTCTGTTCGCCGCCGGCGGCACCGGCGAGCTGTTCTCGCTGACCCTGGCCGAAGTGAACCAGGCGGTCAAAGCCGCAGTGGAAGAAGCCGGCGCCAGCACCCCGATCATCGCCCCGGCCGGCTACGGCACCGCGATCGCCATCGAGATGGCGCAGGCGGCCGAAGCCAACGGCGCCGACGGCATCCTGCTGTTCCCGCCCTACCTGACCGAATGCGACGCCGCCGGTGTGGCCGACCACGTCGAGCGCGTGTGCAAGTCCACCAAGCTGGGCGTGATCGTCTACAGCCGGGCCAACGGCAAGCTGGACGCCAACGCCGTCGAGCGCATCGCCGAGCGCTGCCCGAACCTGGTCGGCTTCAAGGACGGCGTGGGTGACGTGGATCGCATGACCCGCATCTTCGCCCGCCTGGGCGATCGCCTGCTGTATGTCGGTGGCCTGCCGACCGCCGAGACCTTCGCCCTGCCGTACCTGGAAATGGGCGTGACCACGTATTCCTCGGCGATCTTCAACTTCCTGCCCGAGTGGGCGCTGGAGTTCTACAAGGCCGTGCGTGCCCGCGACGTGGCGCATGTGTATCGCGAACTCAACGACTTCGTCCTGCCTTACACCGAGCTGCGCAACCGCCGCGCCGGCTACGCCGTGTCCATCGTCAAGGCCGGCATGACCGCGGTCGGCCGCAGCGCCGGTCCCGTGCGCACGCCGCTGGCCGACCTGACCGGCGAAGAGCTGGACATCCTCAAGAAGCTGATCGGAGACCGCAAGTAATGGGCACCCTCACCGGAAAGATGCTGATCGGTTCCACCGCCACCTTCGGTGCTGACGGCACCGTGCAGGGCCTGGATCCGTCCACGGGCGAACACCTCGCCCCCGATTACGGCCTGGCCAGCGCCGCCGACCTGGAGCGCGCTTGCGCGCTGGCCGCGGCGGCGTTTGACACCTATCGCGAGACTTCGCTCGAAGCGCGCGCCACGTTCCTGGAAACCTGCGCCGACGAGATCCTCGCCATCGGCGATGACCTGATCGTGCGTGCGATGGCCGAGTCCGGCCTGCCGCGTGCACGCCTGGAAGGCGAGCGTGGCCGCACCGTCGGCCAGCTCAAGCTGTTCGCCTCGGTCGTGCGCGAAGGCAGCTGGCTGGAAGCGCGCCTGGATCCGGCCCTGCCGGACCGTGCGCCGCTGCCGCGCAGTGACCTGCGCCAGCGCCACATCGCGCTGGGCCCGGTCGCCGTGTTCGGCGCCAGCAACTTCCCGCTGGCCTTCTCGGTGGCCGGTGGCGATACCGCTTCGGCGCTGGCCGCCGGTTGCCCGGTGGTGGTCAAGGCGCACAACGCGCATCCCGGCACGTCCGAGCTGGTCGGCGTGGCGATCCAGAAGGCGGTGGCCAAGTGCGGCCTGCCCGAAGGCGTGTTCTCCATGCTCTACGGCGCTGGTACCAAGATCGGTAGCGCGCTGGTGGCCGACCCGCGCATCAAGGCCGTGGGCTTCACCGGCTCGCGCGGTGGCGGCACGGCACTCATGCAGGTCGCCACCGCGCGCGCCGAACCGATCCCGGTCTACGCCGAGATGAGCAGCATCAACCCGGTCTATCTGATGCCCGAAGCGCTCAATGCGCGTGCCGAGGCGCTGGGCAAGGCCTTCGTCGGTTCGCTGACGATGGGCGCCGGCCAGTTCTGCACCAATCCGGGCCTGCTGCTGGCGATCGATTCGCCGGCGCTGGACACCTTCGTCACCGCTGCGGTCGACGCGCTCAAGGCCTCGGCCGCCAGCGTCATGCTGACCCCGGGCATCGGCAAGGCCTACGCCGACGGCGTTGCTGCACTGGTCGGCCACGACAAGGTCACCACGCTGGCGCGCGGCCTGCCGGCGGAAGGCCCCAACCGCTGCGAAGCGGCGTGGTTCACCACCGACGCCGATGCGTTCCTGGCCGATGAAGCGCTGCAGGCCGAAGTCTTCGGCGCCTCGTCCATGCTGATCCGCTGCAAGGACCAGGCCCAGCTGATCGCGCTGAGCGAACACCTGGAAGGCCAGCTCACCGCGACCCTGCACATGGACCAGGGCGACATCGCCCTCGCCAAGGCGCTGCTGCCGGTGCTGGAGCGCAAGGCCGGCCGCATCCTGGCCAACGGCTGGCCGACCGGCGTGGAGGTCTGCCACGCGATGGTCCACGGCGGCCCGTACCCGGCCACCTCCGACGCGCGCAGCACCTCGGTGGGCACCCTGGCGATCAAGCGCTTCCTGCGCCCGGTCTGCTACCAGGACCTGTTCGCCGAACTGCTGCCCGAATCGCTGGCCAACGGCAACCCGCTGGCCATCTGGCGCCGCACCGACGGCGTGCTGGGCAAGGACTGATCCACACCCCGCGTCAGGGCCTTCTGGTCCTGGCGCGGTCTTGCTTTTGCAACACCGAACACGCCGCGGCCTGAAGGCCCGCGACATCGCCAGCAGCGCAGGCCGGGAGGGCCAGCAGCACGCGCCGGCTGGATCACACGCACAGATCGATCAACCGGGCGCGTCCTTGCACGGCCCTACATCGTCAAGAGAGGGGATGATGAACTCCAAGCACTACCGCACCACCGCATTGCTCACCCTGGCTGTTGCGACGGCGCTGGCCGCACCGCTGGCGCAGGCCGAGACCAAGCTGGACAGCAATGGCTTCAACGCCTCGTCCGATGATGGGCAATACACCTTCGGCATCCACGGCCGCGTGCAGTTCGACGGCGGCTGGTTCGACAACGATGACCTGCGCACCGACAACGCCAACGGCACCGAGCTGCGCCGCGTGCGCCTGGCGGTGTCGGGCAAGTTCGGCGACTGGGGTTACGTGGTCGATTACGACTTCGCCAACGACAAGCCGGTTGGCCAGACCATCGCCATCTCGCATGACCTGGGCCCGGGTTCGATTGCCATCGGCCAGATCAAGCCGTTCTATTCGCTGGAATACACCACCGACGATCTCTGGGCTTCGATGCAGGAGCGCTCGTGGGTGGCCGACACGCAGGCACTGGGCTACCGCTACGGCGCCTCGTGGGTGGGAAATACCAAAGACAAGCAGTGGATCTACGGCATCAACGTCTACAACGAGGCCAACACCGACACCGATCGCAACAGCGGCCTGGGCGAGTCGGCCCGCCTGGTCTGGTTGCCGCTGGCCAAGGAAAACGGCCTGCTGCACCTGGGCGTGAGCGGCGGCCACGACGAGATCGGCCGCAACCAGAACGACGTCTACACCGGTACCAGCGCTTCGGTGCGCGCCGCCGGCCACCTGTCCGACCAGTCGCGCTTCACCCTGATCTCGCTCAACGACGGCAGCAAGGTGGACATCAACAAGTACTTGGGCGAAGTCGCTTATTCTCGCGGCCCGTTCTACGTGCAGTCCGAGGCCGGCAAGGCGCATTACGAAGATGGCGCTCAAGATGGCGACCTGAAGACCGGTTACGCCACGGTCGGCTGGTTCATCACCGGCCAGACCCGCGGCTACGACTTCAAGAAGGCCCGCTTCACCCGTCCCGATGGCATTGGTGAGCATGGTGCGTGGGAAGTGGCGCTGCGCTACGACACCGCGCATGGTGAGCAGGTCAACCGCGATATCGAGGTCAAGGCGACCACGTTGGGCGTGAACTACTACGCCAACAAGAACGTGATGTTCCGCCTGAACTACATCCATAGCGACGCGCAGGACAATCTGGCCCACGCCACGCTGGACAAGACCAACGCCATTACTGGCCGCATGCAGATCGCGTTCTGATCGCACTGACCTCGGAGCACGCTTCAGATGAATGCAACGACTGAAAAAAGAACGCGGATGCGGTTGTGGATCGTGCTGTTCCTGTTCATCGTCACGACGATCAACTACGCCGATCGGGCCACCCTGTCCATCGCCGGTTCCTCGATGCAGAAGGAACTGGGCATCAGTGCCGAGGAACTGGGCTTCATCTTCTCGGCGTTTGGCTGGGCGTATGTGACCTGCCAGATTCCGGGTGGCTGGCTGCTGGACCGTTTCGGCGCCAAGAAGGTCTACGGCTGGGGCATCGCGCTGTGGTCGGTGTTCACCGCGCTGCAGGGCGCGATCCACATCCTGCCGGGCGGGATGATGGTGCCGGCGCTGTTCCTGCTGCGCTTCCTGGTGGGCGTGGCCGAAGCCCCGTCGTTCCCCGGCAACAGCCGCATCACCGCGGCCTGGTTCCCGGCCAACGAGCGTGGTTCGGCCTCGGCGTTCTTCAATTCGGCGCAGTACTTCGCCACGGTGATCTTCGCCCCGATCATGGGCTGGATGGTGGCGACGCTGGGCTGGCACCACGTGTTCCTGGTCATGGGCGTCGTGGGCGTGTTGGCGGCACTGGTGTGGCGCGTGGTGATCTACAACCCGCGTGAACATCCCCGCGCCAACAAGGCCGAGATCGACTACATCACCGCCGGCGGTGCGCTGGTGGACATGGACAAGCCGGGCGAGAAGAAGTCGGGCAACCAGTGGTTCTACGTCAAGCAGCTGCTCAAGAAGCGCATGATGATCGGCGTGTACCTGGGCCAGTACGGCGTCAACGGCGTGACCTACTTCTTCCTGACCTGGTTCCCGGTGTACCTGGTGCAGGAGCGCGGCATGTCGATCCTCAAGGCGGGCTTCATCGCCTCGCTGCCGGCGCTGTGCGGTTTCGCCGGTGGCGTGCTGGGCGGCGTGTTCTCCGACTGGCTGCTACGCCGCGGGCACTCGCTGACCTTCGCCCGCAAGCTGCCGATCGTGCTGGGCATGGGCCTGTCGTCGGTGATCGTGGTGGCTAACTACGTGTCCACCGAGTGGATCGTGGTGGCGGTGATGGCGATGGCCTTCTTCGGCAAGGGCATCGGCGCGCTGGGCTGGGCGGTGGTGTCCGATACCGCGCCCAAGCAGATCATTGGCCTGGCCGGCGGCATGTTCAACATGTTCGGCAACATCGCCTCGATCACCACGCCGATCGTGATCGGTTACCTGGTCGGCAGCAGCGGCTCGTTCGCCTCGGCGCTGGCCTTCGTGGCCGCCAACGGCGCGCTGGTGGTGGTCAGCTACCTGGTGATCGTCGGCAAGATCGAACGCATCGAGCTGCGCGAACCGCCGCACAATGGTGCCGCGCGCCAGGTGCCCGCCACCCAGCATTGAAGACAAGGCCGCAAGCAAGGTGAACCTGATGTCCGCAGTCCCCACCCAGCCGCAATGGCGCAGCATCCAGCTGCGCCCCGAAGACAACGTCGCCGTCGTGGTCAACGACGGGGGCGCGCCGGAAGGTGCGACCTTCCAGGACGGCGTCACCACCATCGAGGCGGTCCCGCAGGGCCACAAGGTGGCTTTGGTGCCGATCGCCAAGGGCGCGGCGGTGATGCGCTACGGCACGCCGATCGGCTATGCCAATGCCGACATCGCGGTGGGGACTTGGGTACAGGAAAGCCTGCTGGACATGCCGGCCGCGCCGGAGCTGGACGCGCTGGACCTGAGCCTGCAAACCCCGCGCGACGTGCAGCCGCTGGAGGGCTACACCTTCCAGGGCTACCGCAACCGCGATGGCAGCGTGGGCACGCGCAACATCCTGGGCATCATGACCAGCGTGCAGTGCGTGGTCGGCGTGCTGGGCCACGCGGTGGAGCGCATCCGCACCGAGCTGCTGCCCAAGTATCCCAACGTCGATGACGTGGTCGCGATCAACCACGTCTACGGCTGTGGCGTGGCGATCACCGCGCCGGAGGCCATAATTCCGATCCGCACCCTGCGCAACATCGGGCGCAATCCCAACTTCGGCGGCCAGGCGCTGATCGTCGGCCTGGGCTGCGAAAAGCTGGTGCCGGAAAAGCTCCTTCAGGACGATGCCGACGCGGACGACAGCGCGGTCTATCGCCTGCAGGAAGCCACGATGGGCTTCCAGGACATGATCAAGAGCATCATGGACCTGGCCGAAACGCGCCTGCAGCACCTCAACGCCCGCCAGCGCGAAACCGTCCCGGCCTCCGAGCTGGTGGTGGGCATGCAGTGCGGCGGCAGCGATGCGTTTTCCGGCATCACCGCCAATCCCGCATTGGGCGTGGCGGCCGACCTGCTGGTGCGCGCCGGGGCGACGGTGATGTTCTCCGAGAACACCGAGGTGCGCGACGGCATCCAGCTGCTGGTGCCGCGCGCGGCCAATGAAGACGTGGCCAAGGCGCTGGTGCGCGAGATGGCCTGGTACGACAACTACCTCGCACGCGGCCAGGCCGACCGCAGCGCCAACACCACGCCCGGCAACAAGAAGGGCGGCCTCTCCAACATCGTCGAGAAGGCGATGGGCTCGATCGCCAAGTCCGGCACCTCGACCATCAGCGGCGTCGTGCCGCCGGGCGAGCGCGTCAAGGGCCGTGGCCTGCAGTACTGCGCCACGCCGGCCAGCGATTTCGTCTGCGGCACGCTGCAGACCGCCGCCGGCATGAACCTGCACATCTTCACCACCGGCCGCGGCACGCCGTATGGCCTGGGGATGGTGCCGGTGATCAAGGTCGCCACCCGCAGCGAACTGGCGCGACGCTGGTCGGACCTGATGGACGTCGATGCTGGCGTGGTCGCCACCGGCGACAAGACCCTGGACGAAATGGGCTGGGAGATCTTCCAGCTGTACCTGGACGTCGCCAGCGGCACGCAGACCTGGGCCGAGAAACACCACCTGCACAACGACCTGGCCTTGTTCAATCCCGCGCCGATCACCTGAGCGGCGCTGTATCCAATCTCGCGTCGATCACGGATCGATGCAGCACGTGAGGAACTTTGCTGATGGACCGTCCCCGCATCCTGCAACTGCTTCCGCTCTCGCCGGCGCTGGACGCCGCGCTGGCCGAGCAGTTGGACGTATCCACCTGGTGGACGCAGGACGATCCGGCCGGCTTCCTCGTCGCCTCGGGCGCCGGCATCGCCGGCGTGGTGACCAGCGCCAACGTCGGCGTCGCGCCTGAACTCATGGCGGCCTTGCCCGACCTCAAAGTGATCTCCAGTCGCGGCGTCGGCATGGACAGGGTCGACCTGGCCGAAGCCAAAGCGCGCGGCATCGCGGTGGCCGGCAGCTTCGGCACGCTGGATGACTGCGTCGCAGACCTGGCGATGGGCCTGGTGATCGATGTGATGCGCCAGGTCTCGGCCTCGGATCGCTTCGTGCGCGCCGGGCGCTGGACGCAGGGCGGCTATCCGCTGACTACACGCGTGAGCGGCAAGCGCCTGGGCCTGGTCGGCTTCGGACAGATCGGCCAGGTGATCGCCAAGCGCGCGAGCGGCTTCGACATGCCGGTGCGCTATCACAGCCGTCGCCCGGTCGCCGGCCATGAGGCGCAGCACGAGGCCGACCTGCACGCGCTGGCGCGCTGGTGCGACGTGCTGGTGCTGATCCTGCCCGGTGGCGCGGCCACCCGGCACATCATTGATGCGGGCGTGCTCGATGCGCTCGGTCCGCACAGCTATCTGGTCAACGTCGCGCGCGGCAGCGTGGTCGATCAGGACGCGCTGATCGCCGCCCTGGTGGAAGGCCGCATCGCCGGCGCCGGGCTGGATGTCTTCGCCGCCGAGCCGCAGGTGCCCGAAGCCTTGCGCGCATTGGACAACGTGGTCCTGGCGCCGCACGTCGGCAGCGGCACGCACGAAACCCGCAAGGCGATGGAAGACCTGGTGCTGGACAACCTGCTGCACTACTTCAAGACCGGCCGCGTGCTCGCCCCGGCCTGACCGCCATCGCGTCAGGCGTCTTCGGAGCGCCTGCGCGGCAGGCCATCGTTCGGGTCGATCGCGCACCAGTCCACGTGCGTTTCCCAGTGCGTGTGCACCTGCGGCGCGCGATCCAGCCGCGTGGTGAGGTTGGCGACGACCACGTGCAGTTCGCCCGGCCAGCGCGGCGAGCGGAAGAACAGCGTCGAGCCGCAGTGCGTGCAGAAGCCGCGCTCGGCCTGCGTTTCGGCCAGGTACCAGCGCAGAAAACCCTGCGGATCGCGCACCTCGCAGTGCGCGGCCTCCAGGCCGACCCAGGTGACGAACGCCGAACCGTGCGCGCGCTGGCAGCGTTGGCAATGGCAGTGCGACAGCCACAGGCTCGGCAGCTTCGCATCGAGCTGCACGGCACCGCACAGGCACTGCGCGTGCACGGTCGTGGCATGTGGATCGAAGGACGGCGATGACATGGCGGGCCTCGTGCGGGATGCGCTGCGTTCGATGCTACGCCGCGCGAGGCGTCAGGCCGCGTGTGCGGCGCTGCGTGGTTCCATGCGCCGGTAGCCCAGGGCTTCAGTGAGATGCGCGGTGGCGATGTCATCGGCGCCGGCCAGGTCGGCGATCGTGCGCGCCACACGCAGGGTGCGCTGCATCGCACGCGCGGACAGCTGCAGCTTGTCGATGGCCCGTTCCAGCAGCGCCTGGTCCTGCGCCGTGAGCCGGCAGCAGGCGAAGGTCTGCGCGTGCCCGAGGCGCGCATTGAGCAGGCCGCTGCGCGCGATCTGGCGCTGCCGCGCCGCCTCGACCCGCGCGCGGACCGCGGCGCTGGATTCGCCGGCGGGCGCATCGGGACGCAGGTCCTGCGGCGGCACGCGCGGCACCTCGATCTGCAGGTCGATGCGATCCAGCAGCGGTCCAGAAATCTTATTGCGATAACGCGTCACCACGTCGGCGCTGCAGCGGCAGCGCCCGCTGACATCGCCGGCCCAGCCGCAGGGGCAAGGATTCATCGCGGCGACCAATTGGAAGCGCGCCGGAAATTCCGCGCTGCGCGCCGCACGCGACACGGTCACTGCGCCGGACTCCAGCGGCTCGCGCAGCACTTCCAGCGCACGGCGATCCCACTCGGTGAGTTCATCGAGGAACAGCACACCGTTGTGCGCCAAGGAAATTTCGCCGGGCCGCGGCTGCGCGCCACCGCCCACCAGCGCCACGGCGCTGGCGGTGTGGTGCGGCGAGCGAAACGGCCGCTGGCGCCAGCGCGCAGGATCCAGGCCGCGCCCGCTGACCGAGGCAACGGCCGCGCTTTCCAGCGCTTCTGCCTCGGTCGAAAGCGGCAGGATGCCGGGCAGGCGCGAGGCGAGCAGCGTCTTGCCACAGCCAGGGCTCCCGACAAAAAGCAGGTGATGCCCGCCCGCTGCCGCCACCTCCAGCGCACGCCGCGCATGCAGCTGGCCGCGCACATCGCACAGGTCGGGCATCGGCGCTTCGGTCGTGTCGCCCGCTTCGGCGGGCGTTGGCGCGCGGGCGCCGGAGAGCATCGCGCAGACCTCCAGCAGGGTCCGTGCGGTGCAGGCGCCGCCGTCGCGGACCAGCGCCGCTTCGCCGCCATTGGCCAGCGGCACCACCAGCCGGCGCCCGTTGGCGGCTGCGGCCAGCACCGCCGGCAGCACGCCATCGACCGGGCGCAGCTCGCCGGTCAGACCGAGTTCGCCGAGGAATTCCCAGTCGGCCAGCGCCTGGCGATCGATCTGTCCACTGGCGGCCAGGATGCCGAGCGCAATCGGCAGGTCGAAACGCCCGCCGTCCTTGGGCAGGTCGGCCGGGGCCAGGTTGACGGTGATGCGACGCGCGGGGAATTCGAACTGCGCGCACAGGATCGCGGCACGCACGCGGTCGCGGCTTTCGCGCACGGCGGCTTCGGGCAGGCCGACGATCTGGGTCGACGGCAGGCCGCCGGACAGATGGACTTCGACCTGCACGCCTGGCGCGTGGACGCCGGCCCGCGCACGGCTGTGCACCAGGGCAAGACTCATGGGGACACTCCTTGTCCGCCGATGGGCGAGGGATTAGCTGCGCGGGGTGGTGCGCGCTTCCAGGGCGGCCAGCTCGCGCTCCAGCGCGTCGAGCTTCTCGCGGGTGCGCAGCAGCACGGCGCGCTGCACGTCGAACTCCTCGCGCGTGACCAGGTCCAGCCGCGACAGACCGGACTGCAGGGCGCTCTTGAAGGTGCGCTGCAGGTCCTCGCGCGATTCGCGCAGGCCCGGCGGCACCAGTTCGCTCAGGCGGCGCGCCAGGTCGTCAATGGGGTTCAAATCGATCATCGGGCGTCTCCCGTGGGTGACCGCAAGGCTCGCACGCAGGTTGCGGCGCGGCCATCGGCGGAATCCGCGTCGGACCCTCGGAAAATTCCGAAGCCGCGCGCGGCGCAAGGGTCACATTGGAACGGATGCACGCCATGCGGCGCAACGCCGGCGTGTGGCCGGCGCGGGGACGATCAGGCCTTGCTCCAGGCGTAGAAGCGCTTCCAGCCGGTGCGGACCGTGGTGACCCAGCCGCGCTGGGCGACCACGTCGGCGCGGCGGCCGGTGATCTTGCGACCGGTCAGGCGTGCCTGGATCTTCAGCGCATTGGCCAGGTCCGAACGACGCAGCTCGCGCAGCAGCGGCAGGCGCATCATCCAGCGCGGCAGGCGCATGGCCGAGGCGTAGTCCAGCAGCACCAGGGTGCCGCCGCTGACCATCAGGTTGGAGCTGTGCAGGTCGTTGTGGGTGATGCCTGCTGCGTGCAGCTGGGCGATCAGGGCGCGCAGCTGGCGGAACACGGCCTTGCCGGTATCCACGGCTTCGCCACCGAGTGCGGTGCCGGAAATGAACTCCATGCCCAACAGCAGGCCGCCGGCCGTGCCCAGCAGCATCGGCGCGTGGCGCCAGCCCTGCAGGTGCTTGAGCATCTTGGCCTCACGCCAGACCAGCAGGCGCGCCAGCAGCGCCATCGGCGTGCCGGCGTAGCGGCGGTAGTCCTTCACCACGACCGGGCGGCCCTCGTACGGGGTGACGTAGACGTCGGGCTCGAGCACACGCTCGCCGCGCTTGAGCAGCTTGGCCGTGGCCGGCAGACGGGCGCCGGGATGAAAGGGGAGCAGGGCGGTATTCATGGGAGAGCAGGCGTGCGGCGGTTGCGGGTCCGGGTGAAGCACGGCAGCAAGGGCGGCACTCAATTACTGAACTTGTTGTATCGGCAAACAATTCTAACGTCTTTCCGACATCAGGATGTAACGAATTTCCGACATGGGGTACCTGCCGACCCCGTACAGAGTGTTCCGCCAGCCGTGCTGATCGTCGCTCGGGCGGTAACTCTTGTTATTCGCCACCTTGGCGCAGCCATTCAGCCGGCCCATGGCGATCGCGGGCGCCGTTGGTCTAGGGTCGAGGTTTGCCTACTGGAGCTGCCCATGCGCCCGATCGCCGAACTGCTCAGTGACGAGCAGGACGAAGCCGCCGTCACCAAGCTGTTGCCCAAGATCCAGCAACTGCTGTCCGCGGACGAAACGGTGGACTACATCGCCGTGCAGAAGAAGCTGGTGGTGAACATCTCGCCCGACGCGATCGTGTTGACCAGCCGTCGGCTGATCATCGTGCGGCCGCGGTTGATGGGGATGGATTTCCAGGACTTCCCCTGGCGGGAAGTGGCCGACGTGCATATGAGCGAGCAGATGGTCGGCGCGACCATCGTCTGCAAGACCGTCGATGGCCAGGCGATCCAGGTCGACAGCCTGCCCAAGCGCCAGGCGCGCCGGGTCTACGCCTATGCACAAGGGGTGGAGGAGCAGGCCTACGAAAAGCGCCGCCAGGTCGAGCTGGAAAAGCTTCGCGCCTCGGCCGGTGGCGTGGTGCTGCATGCGCCCGCGCCCGGTACACCGCCCGCGCCTGCCGCGTCGGCGGCGGACGACCCGATGCAGGTGCTCGGCAAGCTCAAGCAGCTGCTCGATGCGGGCCTGATCAGCCAGGGCGAATACGACGCGAAGAAGGCCGAAGTGCTCGGCCGCATGTAAGCACGCGCCCGAAACGACAACGGGGCGCGGTAGTTCCGCGCCCCGTTGCGTGTTTCGCATGGCGATGACGCTTAGAACTCGGCGCCGAAGGTCAGGAAGATCTGGCGCGGCGCGCTGGCGTGGATCGCATACAGCGTGCCGTTGGGATCGGCTGCGGCGGTGGAACTGATCTGAGCGGCGTAACGCTTGTCGGTGAGGTTGGTCACGTTCAAGGCGACGTTGACGTTGCGCAGGCCCAGGCCTTCACCGAAGTCGTAGCCGGCGCCGAAATCGAACGTGGTCACGCCCGGCACCGACTGGTCATTGGTGTAGGTGTAGTAGCGCTTGCCGGTGTACTTGCCGCGCAGGCTCACGTTGAAGTTGTCGCGGCGCCAGGTGAGTTCACTCGACGCCATCTGCTGCGGCGTATCGACGGTGATCTTGCCGGCCACCGGCACTTCGACGCCGCCGGCGATGTAGTTGTCCTCGTAGGTGGTCCTGTTCCAGGACAGCGCGTTGTACCACTCCAGGCCTTCGACCGGCTTGAGGATCAGGGTCAGCTCGGCACCGTTGCTCTTGACCGAGCCGACGTTGACGAACTGGGTCACGCACTCCGGCCGCGTGCCCACTTCGATGCTCGAACACGGATTGAGCGAGAGCAGGCGGTTGTTGAAGATCACGTGGTACACGGCGAGCGAGGCCTGGTATTTCTCGCCGAAGTTACGCCAGCCCGCTTCCAGTGTGCGTGACTTCTCCGGCTCGAGCCCGGCCGCGGCAGCGAAGGACTCCGGCGAGACCTGCAGCGGGCCACCGCTGCCGCCGCCGACGAAGGCCGCGATGTTCTCGGCATACGAGGCAAAGACTTCGTTGGCCTTGTTGATGCTGAAGCCCACGCCGGCCTGCGGCAGGATCGATTCCTTGGCCACCAGCGTGCCGCTGGCCAGCGAGGTTTCGGTGCCGGCCTTGGACGCTGCTTCCATTTCGGTGCGCGGGCTCTTGAAGCCCACGTCCACGGTCAGGCGGTCATCGAGAAACTTCATCCGATCCTGCACGTAGAACTGGCGCGTGTGAATGGCGAAATCCTGGTCGAACAGGCGGCGGTCCGGGTTGTTGACATAGAAGTCGTCCACGAACGGGCCGGTGACGTAGTAGAAATTGCGCTCGACGTTGTGGTCGTTGTACTCGTACCAGAAGCCCGCCTCCAGCGCGTGGATGCCCCACTGCCAGGTCAGCGCGGCGGTCATGCCGGTGCGGTTGATGGTGTAGTTGGTGGAGCGGATCGAGATCGGCAGTGCTTCATCAGTGCCCGGGTTGGAGGCCTGGCCCGGCGCCCACCAGTGGCCTTGGCCGCGGTTCTCGTGGTGGTAGGCCATCACTTTCAGGCGCGCGTCGCCCAGGGCGATGTCGCCATCGAGTGAGTACAGGTTGTCGTCACGCAGGGCGCGCGACTGGTAGTACGCATCGTCGATGCTGTTGACGCCGCCGGTGAAGGCGCACTGCGCCGCATCGTAGGTCGCCGGCGCGCAATAGGCCGCGGCCACGGCGCGGTCCCAGTCCGGTGCATACAGATTCCAGTCCCAGCCCAGCCCGCGCGCCAGCCCGCTCTTGGACAGCGAGGCGTAGTTGGCCTGGCTCACGCGCGAGGTCGCGACGAATGCGCCGAAGCGGTTGTCGCCCACGTTCCACACCGCCTTGGCGTTGAACTGCTTGGTGGTCTGGTTCTGGCGGGGCGCGGTCCACATGTCCGCGTCCTGGTGCACGCCGGACACATAGGCGGCAAAGCCGTTGTGGTCGCCGGTGTCCACGCGGACGAAGGTGCGGTTCTCGTGGTCGCTGCCGATGGTCTGCTGCACGCGGCCGCCGAATTCGGTGGCCGGGTCCTGCGAGAAATACTGGATCGTGCCGCCCAGGTTGCTGGTCGAGGCCACGCCCAGCGAACCGATGCCTTCGGACAGTTCGGCGCCGGCCAGGTTCTCCGGGATCAGCGCACGGGCAATGCTCAGGCCGTTGTAATTGCCGTAGCTGTTATCGCCCAGCGGGATGCCATCCATCGTGTAGCCCAGGCGGCTCTTGTCGAAGCCTCGCAGGCTGATGGTCTGCGATTCCTCATTGGCTCCGAACGCATCGTTGGACTGCACGGACACGCCCGGCAGGCGATTGAGGATCTTCTGGCCGCTGGTGCCTGGCGGCAGCACCTGCTTGTCCACCTCGCTGATGCGCTGCACCTGGCGGGTTTCACCGGCGCCGATGACCGAGACGCTATCGAGCGTGGTGGCGGTGCTGCTGGCGGCGTCGGCCGGCACAGCGGCCGTGGTGTCGTCGAGGGCGTTGCCGGCGTGGGCGTTCGCTGCGCACAGGGCGAGCGACACCGCGACCGTGAGGGTGCGGATGTGCATGGTGTTCCGTGGTGAATGGGGGAAGGCGCGCACGACCTCGCAGATGCGTTGCGCGCGGCCACACCATGACCACGAAAGATGAAAGGTTCTTTACGAAATGCGCGGCAATGTCACATCGCGTGACGCGATGTCGATTTCGCGCGCACGATGTATCGATTCCTGATGAGAACCCTGCAGATCGCGCGTGCTGCCTGCACCCAGCACGCGCGATGCGACACGCAGTGGATCAGGGCTTGCGCCAGCCATCCACTGCGGCACGGCCCAGCGCCGGGTCATCGGTGAAGAAGCCATCGACGCCGGCATCAAGGAACGCACGCATCTCGGCGATGCTGCCAGCCTCATGGCGCGTGGCCGGCGCGTCGCCCTCGCGCTTGTCCTTGGGCAGAAAATAGTTCTCGGGGCGGAAGGTGTAAGGCTGCACCTGCAGGCCAGCCGCATGTGCATCGCGCACCACCGCAGTGGGCTTGCCGAGCTGCTGCTGGGCATCGAGCGGAATGATGCTGCGGAGGCTCGGCCCCAGGATCTGCGCGTAGGTGGCGACCTCGCGCAGGCCCTTGGCGCTGAGGATCTGGGCGTAGGTCTGGCTGCCGCCGGCCGCGAGCACGTCGCCGGGCTTTTCATCCGGCGCGCTGGTGAGCTGCAGCAGTTTGATGTTGGGATGTGTGGTGCCCAGCAGCGTGTGCAGCTGCTTGAGGTTGGCCACCTCGAAGGACTGGATCACCACCGGCGCGGTGCGCGTGTAGGCGTGCGCCTGCAGCGTGGCCAGTACCTTGGCTTCCATCGCCAGACCGTGCTGCTGGAAGTAGGTCGGATGCTTGATCTCGGGAATGATCCCGATGACGCGGCCGCGCGCGGCGGCCTCGGCGGCGGCAAAGTCGATGATCTCGTCCAGCGTCACGATCTGGAACTGGCCGTCGAACGCCGTGCCGCGCAGCTCGGGCAGGCGCTCGCGGGCGCGCAGCGTCTTCAGCTCGGCCAGGGTGAAGTCTTCGGTGAACCAGCCTTCGATGGCATGGCCGTCGATGGTCTTGGTGGTCTTGCGCGCAGCGAACTCAGGATGCGCGGCCACATCGGTGGTGCCGCCGATCTCGTTCTCGTGGCGCGACACCAGCGCGCCGTCCTTGGTGGAGACCAGGTCGGGCTCGATGAAGTCGGCGCCGTCTTCGATGGCTTTCGCATAGGAGGCCAGCGTGTGCTCGGGGCGCAGCGCGCTGGCGCCGCGATGGCCGATCACCAGCGGCGTGTCGCTCGGCAGCGGGCGCAGGTCCTGCGCCGAAGTCGTGGTAGAAAAAGTCGCGCCCATGCAGGCCACCAGCAACAAGGTCGAACGGATCATGCAGTCTCCTCAAAACGGGTGCCATCCATGCCGGACGGCACCTTCATGACCTTGCAGTCTCGCGCGGGCCGAAGGCAAGGGCATGACATCGCGGCCGCGGCTGACCGTGCCGAATCTGCAGGCATGAAAAAACGGCAGGACAGCCGTTTTTCACGGCCAAGCCGCCCGTAGGGTGGCGCACAGGGACGTGCGCCATGAAAAAAGCCGCGCGGCATGACCCGCGCGGCTTTGGTTTCAGGCTGGCCCGTGAAGGCCGCAGCGTCAGGCTTCGCCCAGCGCCTTGGCCACGAACGGCGGCGACACCAGCACGCCGGTGTGCAGCGGCGCGGTGTAGTACAGCGTGTCGAAGCCCTTGGCGGCCGAGTCTGCCTGGCGGAACGCGAAATCCTTGCCCGCGTCCTTCGAGGCGATGGTCACGCTCCACCAGCCGGTCGGGTAGCACGGCTGCGGGAAGGGCAGGGTCTTGAACGACTGGAAGCCGGCCTTGCCCATTTCCGCGCGCATGTCCTTGATCAGGTCCAACAGGGCCAGCGGCGATTCGGACTGCTGCACCAGCAGGCCGTCGGGCTTGAGCGCCTTGAAGCAGCTCTCGAAGAACGCCTTGTTGAACAGGCCTTCGGCCGGGCCGACCGGATCGGTGGAGTCCACGATCACCACGTCCACGCTGCCGGCCGGGCAATTGGCCATGTAGGCCACGCCGTCGTCGAACAGCAGCTCGGCGCGTGCGTCGCCGTTGGACTCGCACAACTCGGGGAAATACTTCTCGGCCATGCGCGTGACCTGCTCGTCGATGTCGCACTGGGTGGCGCTTTCAACGCCCGGGTGCTTGAGCACTTCGCGCAGCGTGCCGCAGTCGCCGCCGCCGATGATCACCACGCGCTTGGGCGCCGGGTGGGTGAACAGCACCGGGTGGCTGATCATCTCGTGATAGAAGAAGTTGTCCTTGGTGGTCAGCATCATCGCGCCGTCGATCACCATCAACTTGCCCCAGTCGGTGCTGTCGTAGATCTCGATTTTCTGGAACGGAGACTGCACTTCGTCCAGCTTGCCCTTCAGGCGGAAGCCGATCGCCGAGCCGGTGGGCTGGAAGTGTTCGATGAACCAGGAAGCGTTGTCGGTCATGGGGATAAGCCTTAGAGAACAATGAGAGTAGCGAGACCCTTCTCCCCTCGGGAGAAGGTGCCCCGAAGGGGCGGATGAGGGTCCGAGCAAAGCCTCGTGCAGCCAGGCGGCGCATGGGCTTCGCCTCCGGACCCTCACCCCAACCCCTCTCCCGTGGGGAGAGGGGCTTTGAGCGGCGGGGCGCATTGTAACGAAGCGAAACACCCCAGACGTTACAATCCGCGGCCATTTTCCAAGCACACAGGCCTTCACCCCGATGAGCGAGTGGTCCACCGACCAGGCACGCAAGACCTATTCGATCCCGCACTGGGCCGACGGGTATTTCGACGTGGACGCGACCGGCCGCATCACCGTGCGCCCGCAGGGGCAGGATGGCCCGACCGTGGCGCTGCCCGAGGTGGTCGATGCCGCGCGCGCCAATGGCGCCAAGCTGCCGCTGCTGGTGCGTTTCCCGGACATCCTGGGCCAGCGCCTTGGCAAGCTGCAGGCCGCCTTCGCCCAGGCGCAGGCCGACTGGAACTACGGCGGTGGCTACACGGCCGTGTATCCGATCAAGGTCAACCAGCACCGCGGCGTGGCCGGCACCCTGGCCAGCCACCATGGCGAAGGCTTCGGCCTGGAAGCGGGCAGCAAGCCCGAGCTGATGGCCGTGCTGGCGCTGTCGCGCCCGGGCGGGCTGATCGTCTGCAACGGCTACAAGGACCGCGAATACATCCGCCTGGCCCTGATCGGCCGCAAGCTGGGCCTGCAGACCTTCATCGTCATCGAGAAGCCCTCCGAGCTGAAGCTGGTGCTGGAGGAATCCAGGGCGCTGGACGTCAAGCCGGGCCTGGGCGTGCGCATGCGCCTGGCCTCGCTGGGCGCGGGCAAGTGGCAGAACAGCGGCGGCGACAAGGCCAAGTTCGGCCTGTCCCCGCGTCAGGTGCTGGACCTGTGGAAGAGCCTGCGCGACACCGAGTACGCCGAGTGCCTGAGCCTGCTGCACTTCCACATGGGCTCGCAGATCTCCAACGTGCGCGACATCGCCAACGGCATGCGCGAGGCGGTGCGTTACTTCGTCGAGCTCTCGCGCCTGGGCGCCAAGATCAGCCACGTCGATGTCGGCGGTGGCCTCGGCATCGACTATGAAGGCACGCGCTCACGCAGCTACTACTCAATCAACTACGGGCTGAATTCCTACGCCGGCAACATCGTCCAGCCGCTGGCCGAGGCCTGCGAAGAACACGGCCTGACGCCGCCGCGGATCGTCACCGAATGCGGCCGCGCGATGACCGCGCACCACGCGGTGCTGATCGCCAACGTGTCCGAGGTCGAGGAAGCGCCGGAAGGCCGCGTGCCCGACGCGCACGACGACGAACCGGCCGCGGTGCGCCACCTGCGCGAGATTCACGAAGAGCTGGACGTGCGTCCGGCGGTGGAGCTGTTCCAGGAAGCGCAGCATTTCCACGCCGAGGGCCTCAGCGCCTATGCGCTGGGCCAGATCGACCTGACCTCGCGCGCGCGCATCGACGACCTGTTCTACGCCATCGCCCACGGCGTGCGCGCACGCCTGAGCCACGAGGAAAAGAGCCATCGCCCGATCCTGGACGAGCTCAACGACCGCCTGGTGGACAAGTACTTCGTCAACTTCAGCGTGTTCGAGTCGATCCCGGACGTGTGGGCGATCGACCAGGTGTTCCCGATCCTGCCGATCGAGCGCCTCAATGAAGCACCCGAGCGCCGCGGCATCATCTGCGACATGACTTGCGACTCAGACGGCATGGTCAAGACCTACGTCGAGAACGAGAGCCTGGATACCTCGCTGCCGCTGCATCCGTTGAAGCACGGCGAGAGCTATCGCATCGGCTTTTTCCTGGTCGGTGCGTACCAGGAAATCCTGGGCGACATCCACAATCTGTTCGGCGATACCGATGCGGTGGAAGTGGCCTGCGATGGTGACGGTTACCAGCTCACCCAGCAGCGTCGGGGCGACACCACCGACGTGATGCTCGACTACGTGGGCTATGCGCTGGCCGACCTGCGCAGCGCCTACGCCGAGCGCGTGGCCGCCGCCAACCTGTCGCCCGAGCGCGCGCAGGAGCTGTCCGACGCGCTGGAAGCCGGTCTGACCGGTTATACCTATCTGAGCGACGAGCCGCTGCAGTAACGCGGCCGCTTCGCGTCACCCGCCCGCCGGCACCTTGCCGGCGGTGCTGGATCGGGCCGCGGGCATGGTTTCTAATCGCGGTTCACTCTTCGCAGGATGCGATGTGCGCTACCCCGGGCTCGATCTGCTGCGTGCCATTGCCATCGTCTGGGTGATGCTGTTCCACAGCTACATGGTCGGTGGATTGGGGCCGTGGGGCGACGCGTTCGCCCGCCATGGCTGGATGGGCGTGGACCTGTTCTTCGTGCTGAGCGGCTTCCTGATCGGCCAGCAGGTGCTGGCGCCGCTGTCGCGTGGTGAGCCGCTGCGCTTTGGCGATTTCTACCTGCGCCGCGCGCTGCGCATCCTGCCGGCGTTCTGGGTGATGCTGGCGCTGTACCTGCTGTGGCCGGGCATCCGCGAGCAACCGCTGATGGAGCCGTGGTGGAAGTTCGTGTTCTTCCTGTTCAACGTGCTGCACACCAATGGCAATGACGCGTTCGCCCAGGTGTGGTCGCTGTGCGTGGAGGAGCATTTCTATCTGGTGTTCCCGCTGCTGGCCTGGGCGCTGAGCGGCCGGCTGACGGTGCGTGGCTTTGTCACGCTCTGCGCGGTGCTGGTGGCCGGCGGCGTGGTCCTGCGCGCGGGCATCTGGATCCACGATGCGATGGAGCAGGTCAACCGCGGCAGCGACCGCGCGGACTGGTTCGGCCAGGATCTGTATTACCCCACTTGGAATCGCCTGGATGGCCTGCTGGCCGGGGTGTGCCTGGCGGCATTGCGCGTGTATCGCCCGGCGCGCTGGGCGGCGCTGCAGCGCCATGCGAATGGCGCGTTGCTGCTGGGACTGGTGCTGCTGGGCGCGTCGCTGGCGTGCTTCTGGTCGCGATTGAGCCCGGTCGGCAACAGCATCGGCTGGCCGCTGCTGTCGGCGGCGATGGCGCTGCTGGTGTTCGCCGGCGCCTCCCCGCGCAGCTGGATCGGCGCGCGCGCGCTGCCCGGTGCGGCCTGGCTGGCGGCGGTGTCCTACAGCCTGTATCTCACCCACACCGCTGCGTCTGGTGTGCTGCATCGACAGGCTGGTGCATGGCTGGATGGCCATGGACTGGCCACGTTCGCGGCCTACGCTGCGGTGACCCTGCTCGCCGGCGCGACGCTGCATTATGCGGTGGAGCGGCCGGGCCTGAAGCTGCGGGATCGTTGGCTGCGTTCGCGCGCGGCGCCGTCCACTCCCGCTGCCGCCGTGTCCCCCGGGGCAGCATCGCCGCGTGCTGATTGAGCGCGCGCCTCTCCCACACACACCTCCAACGATCTCCATGAAAGACCCGATGCGTTACCCCGGACTCGACCTGCTGCGTGCACTGGCCATCGTCTGGGTGATGTTCTTCCATTCATGGGTGGTCGGCGGGCTCGGGCCGGACTGGAGCTGGCTGTCGCGTTATGGTTGGATGGGCGTGGACCTGTTCTTCGTGCTCAGCGGCTTCCTGATCGGCCAGCAGGTGCTGCTGCCGCTGTCGCGCGGGTTGCCGCTGCGGTTCGGCGATTTCTACCTGCGGCGTGCGTTCCGCATCCTGCCGGCGTACTGGGTGGTGCTGGCGATCTACATGCTGCTGCCGGCCTGGCGCGAACTGCCGGGGATCGAGCCGCTGTGGAAGTTCGTCCTGATGATGATGAACCTGGGCAACGACTACAGCAATCCGGCGTTCTCGCACGCCTGGTCGCTGTGCGTGGAGGAGCACTTCTACCTGGTGTTTCCGCTGCTGGCCTGGGCGCTGATGTGCCGGCCCGCGGCGTGGAAGGTCATCGCGCTGGCGGCGGTCGTCGTGCTGGGCGGGATCGCGCTGCGCGCCGGGATCTGGCTGCACGACACCGCGGCCGAAGCGGCCGGCGCGCCGGAACGCAACTGGTTCATCGAGGACCTGTATTACCCGACCTGGAACCGGCTCGACGGCCTGCTCTTCGGTGTGCTGCTGGCGACGCTGAAGGTGTTCCGCCTGCCGCTCTGGCATCGCCTGCAGCAGCACGCCAACGCGGTGCTGGTTGCAGGCATGGCGGTGGTGGCGCTGTCGCTGTGGCTGTTCCGCGCACGCGCCGGGTTGCTGGGTAACGCGATCGGCTGGCCGGTGCTGTCGCTCGGGCTCGCGCTGCTGGTCTTCGCCGGTGCGGGGAAGCGCAGCGTGATCGGCCGCTGGCCCGTGCCGGGTGCGGGGTGGCTGGCGGGGATTTCCTACAGCCTGTACCTGGTGCACAAGGCCGTGTTCAACGGCGTGCAGGTGCAGCTGGGCGAGACGATTGCGCCGCTGGGCGTCGCCCAGGTGCTGGTCTACGGCGTGGCGTCGCTGCTGATCGCCGCGCTACTGCATTACGCGGTGGAGCGTCCGTTCCTGAAGCTGCGCGGTCGCGTGCTGACCCCGCACCGCGCGCCCGGCGCAGCGGCGGCCGAACGCGCCTGAGCCCAGCACGCCGCCGCGATGCGGCGACGTGCCAGTGCTCGATCAATCAGCCGCGCGCGACCTGGAAGCCGGCGAAGGACTGCGTCACCGGCATGATCTCGATGCGGTTGATGTTGAGGTGCGCCGGCAGCGTGGCCACGTAGAAGATCTGCTCGGCGATGTCTTCGCCGGTCATTGGCGTGGCGCCGCCGTAGAGCTTGTCCGAGGCGGCCTGGTCGCCGCCGGTGCGGACCAGGGTGAACTCGGTTTCGGCCATGCCCGGCTCGATGCTGGTCACGCGCACGCCGGTGCCGTGCAGGTCGCTGCGCAGGCCCAGCGAGAACTGGCGCACGAAGGCCTTGGTGCCGCCGTACACGTTGCCGCCGGTGTAGGGATAGGTCGCCGCGACCGAGCTGATGTTGATCACCGCGCCCTTGCGCGCGATCAGCGTGGGCAGTACGCGGTGGGTCAGGGTGACCAGCGCGGTGATGTTGGTGTCGATCATCTGCTGCCACTGCAGCAGGTCGGCGCTCTGCGCCGGCGCGGTGCCCAGGGCCAGGCCCGCGTTGTTGACCAGCACGTCGATGTCGGCGAAGGCGGCCGGCAATCCGGCGATGGCCGCTTCCAGCGCGGCGGCATCGCGGATGTCGAAGGCGGCGGTATGGACCACGTCGGCGCCGAATTCGGCGACGAACGGCGCCAGGCGCTCGGCACGGCGGCCAGTGGCGATCACTTTCCAGCCAGCGGCGGCGAACTTGCGGACGGCGGCCGCGCCAAAGCCGGAGGTGGCGCCAGTGATGAGGACGGTCTGGGTCATGGGGGACTCCTTACGGGGGAAGCGGGAAAAGCGGTCGGCGTCGTGACAGCGACGCACCGGCGAGCGCGCCAATGGCGGCCGCCAGCAGCTGCAGGCCGAAGCCCAGCGCATTGCTGGCCAGCACCGAGGACAGGATCAAGGATAGGTCGCGCCGCGGCATGGCCCCGTGTGCGATCTGTGTCAGGACCAGCAGCGATACCACTTGCAGCAACAGCACCAGCGCCACGCCGATCGGCAGAAAACGGCGGCCGCCGATCCAGCCGCCCGCGCACAGGCTGATCGCCACCAGCACGCAGGCCACCGGCGAGACGAAGCTGTTGTCGTGCAGGGTGAGGAGCTGCCACGGCGCCGGCAGCAGCCTGGTGCTGATGAACTGCAGGGCGAAGTTCAGGACGAACGCCACGGCCGACGCCAGGATCAGGCGCTGCCGCAGGGTCGCCGGACGGATCACCGGGCCTTGATCGCCATGGCGGGCAGGCCGCCGCCGGTGAGCTTCTGCTTGGCCTCGGCCAGCTCGCTGGCGGTGCCATACGGACCCATGCGCACGCGGTAGACCGTCTTGCCGGCCGAGTCGCCGGATTCGACCCGGGCGCTCAGGCCCAGCATCGCGATCTTGGCCTTGACCGCCTCGGCATCGCCGGAGGCGCTGAAGCTGCCGGCCTGCAGGATGTAGGCGACATCGCCGGCGGCGCTGGCCACCGCGTTGGAGGCCGCGGCCGCGGCCACGCTGGTCTGGGTCGGCGTGGCCGATGGCATCTTGGTCATCTCGTCCAGCGGCGTGGGCTGCTGGGCGTCGGCGATCGGCTGCGGCTGCGCGGTGGCCGGTGCCTTGGCGGCCTCGTCCTTGGCCTGTTGCGCGGCCAGTTTGGCCTTGCGGTCGGCCTCGGCCTTGGCGCTGGCGGCCAGCTCGGCATCGGACATCTGCACTTCGCGGCCCGGCAGCAGCGTGTAGAAGTCGTACTGGGTCGGCTTCTCCGGCGGCTTCTTCGGCGCATCGGCCGGACGCGGCACGTCGCCGCCTTCGCTGGCGACCGGTGCGTTGGCGCCGTCGTCCTCGTTGCTGGCCGCGGCCGGGCGCGCCTCGGGGTTGGGCTTGGGCCGCAGGAAGTTGTCGCCGTCCTTCTTCATCAGGTCCGGCACGATGAAGAACGCCGCCGCGCCAAGCACCAGTCCTGCGATCAGCCACACCCAACCGGGCGTGCCGTTGCTGGTGTTGCGCTTGGCCTGTGATTTCCCGCGTCGTGCCGGCATCTGTCTACTGATCTCTTTGAAGTCGTCGTGTTACATGCGCTCGGGCGCGGAAACGCCCAGCAGGTCCAGGCCGTTGGCCAGGCCCTGGCGCACCGCGCAGGCCAGCGCCAGGCGCGCGTTGCGCGCATCGGCGTCGTCCACCAGGATCGGCGCGCCGTCGTACCAAGCCTGGAAAGCATAGGCCAGTTCTCGCAGGTATTGCGCGATGGCATGCGGCTCCAGCGCGATGCCGGCGGCCTCGACCACTTCCGGGTAGCGCGACAGCTCCACCATCAACGTCAGCGAGGCGTCATCCACCAGCGTCGGCAGCGCGGCGATGCCGGCGGCCTGGTCGTAGGCGGCAAAGCCCTTCTCTTCCACGCGACGCAGCAGGCTGCACACGCGCGCATGGGCGTACTGCACGTAGAAGACCGGGTTGTCCTTGCTCTGCTCGCGGGCCAGGTCGATGTCGAAGGTCAGCTGCGAATCGGGCTTGCGCGCAATCAGGAACCAGCGGGTGGCATCGGCGCCGGCTTCCTCGATCAGGTCGCGCAGGGTCAGGTAGCTGCCGGCGCGCTTGGAGAGCTTCACTTCCTCGCCGCCGCGCATCACCGTGACCATCTGGTGCAGCACGTACTCGGGCCAGCCCTTGGGGATGCCGACATCCAGCGCCTGCAGGCCGGCGCGCACGCGTGCCAGCGAGCCGTGGTGGTCGGCGCCCAGCTCGGTGATCGCGCGCTCGTAGCCGCGCTGCCACTTGGACAGGTGGTAGGCCACGTCCGGCACGAAGTAGGTATAGGTGCCGTCGGACTTGCGCATCACGCGGTCCTTGTCGTCACCGTAGTCGGTCGACTTGAGCCACAGTGCGCCGCCTTCCTCGTAGGTGTGGCCGGAGGCGACCAGCGTGCCGACGGTCTCCTCGACCTTGCCGTCGTTGTACAGCGAGCTTTCAAGGAAATAGACGTCGAAACCTACGCCGAAGGCGGCCAGGTCGGCGTTCTGCTCGCGGCGCAGGTAGGCCACCGAGAAACGGCGGATTGCTTCGAGGTCTTCGATGTCCTTGGCGCCGGTGACGGTGTGGCCTTCGATCTCCACGCTGTCGCCGCGCAGGTAGGCGTCGGCCACGTCCTGGATGTAGTCGCCGTTGTAGGCGGTCTCCGGCCACTGCGCATCGCCGGGCTTGAAGCCGTGCAGGCGCGCGAAGGTGGACTTGGCCAGGTTCTCGATCTGCACGCCGGCGTCGTTGTAATAGAACTCGCGCTTGGTGGCCCAGCCGTTGGCGGCCAGCACGCGGCCCAGGCAGTCACCAATCACCGCCGCGCGGCCGTGGCCGACGTGCAGCGGGCCGGTCGGGTTGGCCGAGACGTATTCCACGCCCACGGTCTTGCCGGCGCCGGAGGTGTTGCGGCCGTAGTCGGCGCCCTGGGTCAGCGCGGCAACGGCTTCGCGCTGGTAGGCGGCGTTGGCCAGGTGGAAGTTGATAAAGCCGGGTCCGGCGATCTCGACCTTGGCGATATCGGCGCTGGCCGGCAGCGCGTCGACCAGCGCCTGGGCCAGGGCGCGCGGATTGCTGCGCGCCGGCTTGGCCAGCAGCATCGCGGCGTTGGTGGCGAAATCGCCGTGTTCGCGCGTCTTGGGACGCTCGACGGTGAAATCCGGGATGGCGGTCTCGGCGGGCAGGGTGCCGGCCTGACGCAGGGCGTCGATGCCCTGGCTGATGAGGGCGCGGAGTTCGGATTTCACGTGGGAGGTCACTGCGGCGATCGGGTGACCGCACATTTTAGCGCAGACCGTGGGCCGCGCCGGGCTTGGGCTGAACGTGCGTTTTCGGATCGATGCCGCTGGATCAGACCCAGCCGCACGCGGCCAGTGACACCGGCGGCCCGTCGCCGATCACAAAATGGTCGAGCAGGCGCACGTCCACCAGCTCCAGCGCCTGCTTGAGGCGCACGGTGACGGCGCGGTCGGCGGCGGACGGCTCCGGGTTGCCTGAAGGATGGTTATGTGCCACCAGGACCGCGGCCGCGTTATGGGCCAAGGCGCGGCGGACCACTTCGCGCGGGTGGACTTCCGAGGCATCCACGCTGCCGGCGAAGAGCTCCTCGTAGGCCAGCGCCCGATGCCGGGTGTCCAGGAACAGCGCGGCGAACACCTCACGCGGCTGGCTGCGCAGCTTCAGCGCGAAATAGCGGCCGGCCGCGTGCGGATCGGTCATCGCCTCGCCGCGTTCCAGGCCGGCGGCGAGGTGGCGCTGGCCCAGTTCCAGTGCTGCAGCGAGCTGGCAGGCCCGCGCCGGGCCCAGCCCGGGCAGCTGCGCCATCGCCTTGGGGCTCCGATCGAGCAGGCCGCGCAGCGGGCCGTGGCCGTGCAGGAGTTCGCGCGCGGTCTGGACCGCATCGCGCCCGGGCAGACCCGAGCCGAGGAAGATCGCCAGCAGTTCGGCATCGGACAGCGCGCCGGCGCCGCGGGCCAGCAGCTTCTCGTGGGGACGTTCGTCGGCGGGCCAGTCACGGATGTGCATCTGCCTTCCTTGGCGGGGCGGGCCGCGTCCTTGCGGCGTCATGCCCACTCTGCGTGAGCGTCATGCCCGCCCGCTATCAGGCGATCCCGGCCCGTCGGGTAAGCTGTCGCCCTGTTTTGGTTCGGAAATGTCTGACGTGGCCCAGGCCCTGGAAGGACAACGCATCCTGTTGTGCGTTGGGGGTGGCATCGCCGCCTACAAATCGTTGGAACTGGTGCGCCGTCTGCGCGACGCCGGGGCGCAGGTGCAGGTCGCGATGACCGCCGGCGCCCAGCAGTTCGTCACCCCGCTCAGCTTCCAGGCGCTGTCGGGTCAGCCGACCCGCACCACGCTTTGGGACAGCGCCGCCGAAGCCTCGATGGGCCATATCGAGCTGGCGCGCTGGGCTGACCGGGTCGTGATTGCCCCGGCCACCGCCGACCTGCTGGCCCACTTGGCGCACGGCCTGGCCGACGACCTGGTGACCACGCTGGCGCTGGCCACCACCGCGCCGATCACCGTGTGCCCGGCGATGAACCACATCATGTGGAAGCACGCCGCGACCCAGGCCAACCTGGCCACGCTGCGCGCCCGCGGCGTGCAGGTGATCGGCCCGGAAGACGGCCCGCTGGCCGAGGGCGAGTCCGGCCCCGGGCGCCTGTCCGAACCGGATGCCATCGTCGCGGCCCTGGCCGCCGAGGCGCAGGCCGCGATCCCATTGGATGGCCCGCTCGCCGGCCTGCACGTGGTGGTCAGCGCTGGCCCGACCTATGAGGACCTGGACCCGGTTCGGTACCTGGGCAACCGCAGCAGCGGCAAGATGGGCTTTGCCGTGGCCCAGGCCGCCGCCCGCCGCGGCGCCACCGTCACCCTGGTCGCCGGACCGGTGAACCTGAAGACCCCGCCGGGCGTCACCCGTGTGGACGTGCGTTCGGCCGCGCAGATGCGCGCGGCCGTGTTCGGCGCGTTCCCGGCCGATATCTACATCGGTGCGGCCGCGGTGGCCGACTACACCCCGCGCGTGCCGGCGCCCAACAAGATCAAGAAATCCAGTGAATCGCTGGCGCTGGACCTAGTGCGCACGCCGGACATCCTGGCCGAGGTGGCCGTGTCCGAGCAGCCGCTCAAGCTGGTGGTCGGCTTCGCTGCCGAGACCGAGAACGTGGCCGAGTACGCGCGCGGCAAGCTCATCGCCAAGCGCCTGGACATGATCATCGCCAACCGCGTCGGCATTCCCGGCGGCGGCTTCGAAAGCGACAGCAACGCGATGACCGCGTTCTGGAAAGACGGGCAGCGCGAGTTTCCCTCCGCGCCCAAGACCGAACTGGCCGACGCGCTGGTCCAACTGATCGGGGAGCGTCTGAGCGCATGAGCCTGCCACTGGAAGTGAAGCTGCTGGACCCGCGCTTTGGCGACAGCTGGCCGCTGCCGGCTTATGCCACCGAGTCCTCCGCCGGGCTGGACCTGCGCGCGGCGCTGGAAACTCCGCTGACTTTGGGCGCGGGCGAGTCGGCGCTGGTGCCCAGCGGCATATCGATCCACGTCGCCGATCCCAACCTGTGCGCGGTGGTGTTGCCGCGCTCGGGCCTGGGCCATCGTCACGGCATCGTGCTCGGCAACGGCACCGGCCTGATCGACGCCGACTACCAGGGGCCGCTGCTGATCAGCCTGTGGAATCGCAGCAGCGAGGCCTTCGTGATCCAGCCCGGTGACCGGGTCGCGCAACTGGTGGTGTTGCCCATCGCACGCGTTCAGTTGAAGATCGTGGATACTTTTATAGAAAGCGCGCGTGGCGAGGGGGGCTTTGGCCACACGGGCGTCCGCTGACAGGGGCAAGACCACGCATGGCCGGATTGAAACTGGGGAAAGGCAAGCAGGATTCGGCACAGAAGATCCTGTTGCTGTCGGCCTTGTTGGTGGTGATCGCCGCATGGTTCGCCTGGGGTGGCTGGGTCCAGCACAGCCAGGACGCGCGGCGTGATGCGCTGATCGAGGCCCGCGACGCTGCCGTCGCCGGCCTGCAACAGAACATCCAGGGCCAGATCGCCAAGCTCAACAAGCGCGTGGCCGAGCCGGCGATGCAGGCCGCTGTCACCGCCGACGACACCGCGGCCGTCGGCGCAGCGGTCAAGGCCGGCTGGCCTGAAGTGGAAAACGTCGACCTGCTCTCGGTCGACCTCTCCGATCCTTACGCCAACGCGGCGACCTTCGGCTACAGCAAGCTGGCCCTGCTCGAAGCGGCCATGCAGGCCAAGGGCGCGGTCGTGCGCGCGGTCCGCGATGGCAAGGTGTCCGGGCTGGGCATGGCGGTGCCGGTGCAGTCGCGGCTGCTGTTCGTGCGCCTGCCGGTAAGCCTGCTGACCGGTCCGATGGACCAGGCGCAGGTGTCCGGCACCTACCTGGGCCTGCGCCAGGGTGGCTACACCCTGCGTGAGGTCGGCGAGACCTCGCTGTCCAGCGTGGCCGATGCGCTGTCGCGCCCGGTCGGCGAGACCGGCTTGCGCGTGGTTGCGGGCGTTCCCGACAACACCGAGGGCCCGCTGGGCCTGGGCTTCCTGCCGTGCCTGATCGTGGCCGTGCTGCTGGTGGTGCTGGCGGTGCTGGTCGGCCTGCTGTCGATCGGTCGTCTGAAGATGCCGACCCTGCCGCGCAAGGGCGGCGGAGACGTGGTCGATGACGGCCTGACGCTGGGCCAGACCCTGCGCGCCACGCCTGCCACTGCGTCTGCCGCCGTCGCTGCGCCGTCGCCTGTGACCGGTGAAGACGCCGACGAACCCGCGCCGGTGCGCAACGCCGAGGCTGCCGTGGTCGCGCGCGCGGCCCGCAGTACGACGGTCGATCCGGGCATCTTCCGCGCCTATGACATCCGCGGCGTGGTCGGCAAAACCCTGAGCGTGCCGGTGGCCGAACTGATCGGCCAGGCGATCGGCTCGGTGATGGCCGAGCAGGGCCTGACCGAAGTGGTCGTGGCCCGCGACGGCCGCCTGTCCGGCCCGGAGATGTCTGCCGGCCTGATCGAAGGCCTGCGCAAGGCCGGCCGCGATGTGATCGATATCGGCATGGTGCCCACGCCGGTGGCGTATTTCGCCGCCTTCCACCTGCGCACCGGCACCTGCGTGGCGGTGACCGGCAGCCACAACCCGCCGGACTACAACGGCTTCAAGATCGTGGTCGGCGGCGAGACGCTCTCCGGCGCCACCATCACCGACCTCTACACGCGCATCAGCGAGTCGCGCCTGCACAGCGCCGAGCGCGGCAACCTGCAGACCCGCGAGATCGCCGAGGACTACATCCAGAAGATCGCCGACGACGTGCAGCTGGCGCGGCCGCTCAAGGTCGTGGTCGATGCCGGCAACGGCGTGGCGGGCGAACTCGGGCCCCAGTTGCTGGAAGCCATCGGCGCCGAAGTGGTGCCGCTGTATTGCGACATCGACGGCACCTTCCCCAACCACCATCCCGATCCCAGCGAACCGGACAACCTCCTGGACCTGGCCTCGACGGTCAAGCGTTTCGATGCGGATCTGGGCGTGGCCTTCGACGGCGATGGCGACCGCCTGGGCGTGGTGACCAAGGAAGGCAAGGTCATCTTCGCCGACCGCCTGCTGATGCTGTTCGCTGCCGACGTGCTGGAGCGCAACCCCGGCGCGATGGTGATCTACGACGTCAAGTGCACCGGCAAGCTGCAGGGCTGGACCCTGCGCAACGGCGGCACGCCGCTGATGTGGCAGACCGGGCATTCGCTGATCAAGGGCAAGATGCGCGAGACCGGCGCCGAGCTGGCCGGCGAGATGAGCGGGCATTTCTTCTTCATGGAGCGCTGGTACGGCTTCGACGACGGCCTCTACGCCGCCGCGCGCCTGCTGGAGATCCTGGCGCTGCGCGATGAAACGCCCAGCGAGATCCTCGATGCGCTGCCCAACGGCGTGTCCACGCCGGAGATCAAGGTCCCGGTGCCCGACGGCCTGGCGCACGCGATCGTGCAGGAGTTCGTCGAGGTGGCTCGGTTCGAGGGCGCGCGCCTGTCGACCATCGATGGCCTGCGCGCGGACTGGGACGACGGTTGGGGCCTGCTGCGCGCGTCCAACACCACGCCGGTGCTGGTGCTGCGCTTCGAGGCGGACAACAGCGCCGCGCTGGATCGCGTGCGCGATGACTTCCGCACCCAGCTCCAGGCTGTGGCGCCGGATCTGAAGCTGACGTTCTAAGCGAGGATATGGCCGGCGCGCAGCACGCGCGCTGGCCGGCGCAGGATCAGCCGTTGGGCGATTGCGCGGCGGTCTTCATGGCGCGATAGCGCTGCAGGGTGTCTTCCACTTCACCGCTCAACTGCGCGCGCTGCTGCTGGAAGCCGGTCAACAGGCCTTGCTGGCGGACCAGCTCGACATGGCGCTGGCGGATCTCGTCGGCGAGTTTGGCATCGATCGGGCGACCGGCCAGTTCGGCATTGCCGGCCTGTTGCAGCTTGGTCACCAGCGCATCGCGCATGCTGCTCAGGTTGTACTGGGCGGTCTCGACGCTGTTGTCCACCAGTGCGGTGCGCTCGGTGAACACGCGCTTGAGATCGTCCTCGCTGTTGTAGGACAGCAGCATGGCCTGCTCGGTGCGCTTGCGGGTGTCGGCAGCGGCCTGATCGGCCTGGGCCTGCGCCGCGGCGGCCGCGGCATCGGCGCGTTCTTCGGCGGTCTGGGCGGCATGGACCGCGCCCACGCGGGCACCGCTGTTGACGCTGAATTCGTCGCGTGCGGCGTTGACCTGGTCCGGGGGCAGGGCGTCACTGCAGGTGCGCCCGCTCTTGGGGTCATTCCAGCAATAGAGCTTTTTGGCTTTCGGCGCGTCCTGCGCCGTCGCGGTCAGGGCCACGGCGGCGAGCGGGACGAGCAGCCATTTGAAGGTCGATGCGGCCATGGACAGCCCCCTGCTGCCGGTTAGGTCGCCGCGCAGCCGTAGCGGGCCCGATAGGCCAGCAATTGCTCGCGGTGGCCGACAAGTTCGGCGTTTTCCCCGGCGAATGCAAGCAGGTCATGCAGGGTCGCCACGGCGGTGACCGGCACGCCGGTCTCCTCGGACACGCGCTGGGCGGCCGACTGGCGCTGCGCGCCTTCGCCCAGGATTTCCTGGCGATCCAGCGCCACCACGATCCCGGCCGGGCGGCCGCCAGCGGTGGCGATCATGCCCAGCGCCTCGCGGATGGCGGTGCCGGCGGTGATCACGTCATCGACGATCAGCACCCGGCGGTCGTCCAGCGGCGCGCCGATCAGGGTCCCGCCTTCGCCGTGGTCCTTGGCCTCCTTGCGGTTGAAGGCCAGCGGCAGGTCGCGGCCGCGGCGGGCGAACTCCACGCCCAGCGCCGTGGCCAGCGGGATGCCCTTGTAGGCCGGGCCGAACAGCAGGTCGAATTCCACGCCCGAGGCTTCGATCGCATCGGCGTAGCAGACCGCCAGCTCGGCCATCGCCTTGCCACTGTCGAAGCGCCCGGCGTTGAAGAAATACGGACTCAGGCGGCCGGACTTGAGGGTGAATTCACCAAAGCGCAGTGCATTGGCGTGCAGGGCCAGCTGCAGGAAACGTGCGCGGTAGTCGGACATGGCAAGGGCTTGTGGGCGGGTGGGGGTACGGAAAGGGTAGCAGGCGGCGCAAGTGGGCCCGGGCGGTATGCTGGGCGCTTGTCCGCTCCAAGACCTGTCGATCTCCATGCGCATCATCAGCTTCAACGCCAACGGCCTGCGTTCGGCCGCCTCCAAGGGTTTCTTTCCGTGGTTCATCGCCCAGGACGCCGACGTGCTGTGCGTGCAGGAGACCAAGGCCCAGGAGCACCAACTTGCCGGGCCCGAATTCCTGCCCGCCGGCTACAAGGCCTACTTCCGCGATGCCAGCACCAAGAAGGGCTACAGCGGCGTGGCGATCTACGCCAGGCGCGAACCCGACGAAGTGCGCACCGCGCTGGGCCGGCCGGAGTTCGATGAGGAGGGCCGTTACATCGAGGCGCGCTTCGGCAACTTGAGCGTGGTGTCGTTCTATATCCCCTCCGGCTCGTCGGGCGAGCTCCGCCAGGGCTACAAGTTCGACACGATGGCCTGGCTCAAGCCGATCCTGGACCAGTGGCTGGCCAGCGGCCGCGAATACGTGCTGTGCGGCGACTGGAACATCGTGCGCTCGTCGCTGGACATCAAGAACTGGAAATCCAACCAGAAGAACTCCGGCTGCCTGCCGCCCGAGCGCGACTGGCTCAACGGCCTATGCGCCGATGTGGCCGAGGACGCCGATCCGGCCAACGGCCGCGGCTGGGTCGATGCCTACCGCGCACTGCATCCCAGCGGTGAGGACTACACCTGGTGGAGCAACCGCGGCGCGGCGCGCGCCAACAACGTGGGTTGGCGGATCGACTACCAGCTGGTGACGCCGGGCCTGCGCGCGCGGCTGCAGGCGTGCTCGATCTATCGCGAACAGCGCTTCTCCGACCACGCGCCGTTCGTCGTGGATTACGCCGGATGAGCGAGGCGCCGGCGGAGCGGAAGAAGGTCTCGTACAAAGGCTGGCGCGGCATCCGCGCCGCGTTCGCCACGCCTTCGGCGCTGACGATGGCGCTGCTGGGCTTCGGCAGCGGCCTGCCGTTCCTGCTGATCGCCTCGCAGACCCTGTCCACGCGCCTGCGCGATGTCGGCCTGCAGCTGGGCGAGATCGGCCTGATCAGCCTGGCGAGCTTCTTCTACCTGCTCAAGTTCGTCTGGGCGCCGTTGATCGACCGTTACGCGCTGCCGGGCCTGGCCTGGCTGGGTCGGCGGCGCTCGTGGTTGCTGGCCGCGCAGGTGCTGGTGGCGGTGAGCCTGTTCGCGCTGGGCAGCATGCGCCCGGAGCTGGGCGTGGCCGGGCTGGTGACCTGGGTGCTGATCGGCTCCTTCGCCGGGGCCACGCAGGATTCGGTAGTGGATGCGTATCGCATCGAGATCGCGCCGGAGAGCGCCCAGGCCGCGCTGGCCGCGACCTACATCCTGGGTTATCGCATCGCCCTGATCGTCGCCGGCGCCGGCGCGCTGTACCTGGCCCAGTTCGAAACCTGGACGATCTCCTACTTCTGCATGGCGGCGCTGATGCTGGTGCCGATCGTGACCACGCTGCTCAGTCGCGAACCGGCCCGGCCTGAGGCCACGGTGGTGCGCCGGATCGACTTCTTCGGCGCGTTCTGGCAGCCGATCGTGAGCTTCTTCACCACCAACGGCTGGAAGCTGGCGCTGGGACTGCTGTTGTTCGTGGGGCTGTTCAAGTTCCCCGACCAGGTGATCGGGGTGATGGCCGGGCCGTTCTACCTCGATTCGGGCTTCACCAAGGCCGACATCGCCACCGTGTCCAAGCTGTTCGGTATCTGGATGAGCATCCTGGGCGCGTTCGGCGGCGGCGTGGCGATTGCCGCGTTCGGCTTCCGCCGCATGCTGCTGGTGGCGGCGCTGGCGGTGGCGCTGTCCAACCTGGCGTTCCTGCTGATGGCGAACAATCCCGGCCAGCTGTGGGCGTTCTACGCGGCGTTGAGCGCGGACAACTTCTCGCAGGGTTTTGCCGGCACCGTGCTGGTGGCGTTCATGTCGTCGCTGACCGATCGCAATTTCACCGCGACCCAGTACGGGCTGCTGGTGTCGCTGGCCAACCTGCCGGGCAAGTTCGTCGGCGGCGTGTCGGGCTATATCGTGGAAGCCACGTCGTATTCGGCATTCTTCACCCTGAGCGCGCTGACCGTGATCCCGACCCTGGGCTTGCTTGCCTGGCTGTGGCGTCGTATCAAGGAACCCGCCTCCCGGACCGGCTCCCCCGACGCCCATGACCGACCTGCTCATCCGTGACCTCGATCCGATCCTGACCGACCGCATCCAGCGCGTGTCGGTCGCCCGCGGCTGGAGCGTGGACGAGACCATCTCGCGCTTGATCGAACACGGCCTGTTCGCGATGGAGGCCGAGGTGCGCGGCGGATTCAGCGACCCGGAAGTCACGGCGCTGTCCGATGCCATCGCTGCGTTGCGCGCAGTGCCGCAGGGCGCGAAGTTCTAACACCGGCAGATCCCCTTCGCGCCGCTGCGCGATGGGGACGCAAGACCGTTCAGGCGCGGGCGCGCACCGGCTCGGGCGTCTTGGCCAGTTCGGCCTGGCCATGCAGGTAGACCGCACAGGCCACCCGTAGCATCGAGGCGAGATTGGGCACGTCGCCCTTGTCGGCGGTGACTTCGTCGTAGAGCTTGCTGATGAAGCGCGCGGTGGTCATGGCCTGGTCCGCGGCGAGCAGATCGAGGATGCCCCAGAACTCGTTTTCCAACCGCACGCTGGTGACATAGCCCTGCAGGCGGACCGAACGGGTGGTGCTTTCATAGCGCGACGGTTCCGTCGACGCATAGACGTGACACATCGAAAACTCCTGGCTTGATCTGACGCTGTGCTCGCGATGCCGCAACGCAGCAGGCTGCGCCGCCGTGGCCGAACCTTAGCACCGGGCCGTGAGGTCGGCGTATGCGACCTAAGTCGCTGTAGTACGTCACTGTTACCCGTTACTGCGGTGCGGGGCATAGCTTGGCCGGCATCGCGGAACGTCGCTGCTTCCGCCCTGTCATGACGCGGCCACAGCGATCGCACGGCCGCGATGGAACATCACCTCGGGAGGGGTTGCCAGATGTCCGTCATTCAACTCACGCGTCGCCGTTTCCTGCGCAATACCGGCGGCATGCTGGCCGGCACGTTGCTGTTCGCCGCAGGGCCCATCGCGCTGCTGTCGCCCACCAAGAGCTGGGCGCTGCCGATGCAGGCCTTCGACGACATCCAGGGCAAGACGCTGCTGGTGTTCAGTCGCCATCTGTATCCGCACAAGGGCCTGGAAGACGCGGTCTATGCGCTGGTGGTCAAGGACCTGGATGCCGCCGCGGCCAAAGACCCGGCAGTGAAAAAATTGCTCGTCGACGGCGTGGCCGAACTGACCAAGGCCGGCTGGCTGACCCAGTCGCCCGAAGCGCAGCTGGAAACGGTCAAGGCGCTGGCCGGCAAGCCGTTCTTCGAGAAGGTGCGCGCCACCGCGGTGGTGTCGCTCTACAGCAATGACATGGCCTATGCGTACTTCGGCTACGGCGGCGGACAGGGCGATGCCGGCTACATCTTCAATGGCTTCAACGATCTGACCTGGTTGCCGGATCCACCGGCCAGTGCCAGCGGACCGGTCCCCACGGTCTGAACTTCACGCGCACCCAGACATAGATCCAGGAGCACTCGCGATGGGCGATTACGACAACAAGAAGACCTTTGCCGCCACCGATGACAGCGTGGTGGTGATCATCGGCTCCGGTGCCGGCGGCGGCACCCTGGCCAACGAGCTGGCCCAGAAGGGCGTGGACGTGGTGCTGCTGGAGGCCGGTGGCCTGCACGAGCCGGGCGATTTCATCGCCGACGAATGGCCCTCGTTCCAGCAGTTGGCGTGGACCGACATGCGCACCGTCACCGGCGACTGGCGCGTGGCGCGCGACTTCCCGAACCTGCCGGCGTGGATCTGCAAGACCGTCGGCGGCACCTCGGTGCATTGGGCCGGCGCGAGCCTGCGTTTCGAGGAACATGAGTTCCGCGCGCGCAGCACCTATGGCGAACTCAAGGACGCGCAGCTGCTCGACTGGCCGGTGACGCTGGACGAGATGGCGCCGTTCTACACCCGCGCCGAGCAGAAGATGGGCATCACCCGCACCGAGGGCCTGCCGGGCCTGCCGGGCAACAACAACTTCAAGGCGATGTACGCCGGCGCGACCAAGGCCGGCTACACCCAGTGCAGCACCGGCCGCATGGCGATCAATCCGGTGGTGCGCGACGGCCGCACGCACTGCATGCAGCGCGGCTTCTGTTTCCAGGGCTGCCGCTACAGCGCCAAGTGGTCGACGCTGTACACCGAGATCCCGCGCGGCATCGCCACCGGGCACCTGGAGCTGCGCAGCGGCGCACATGTCTCGCGCATCGAGCACGATGCCAAGGGCAAGGTCAGCGCCGTGGTGTATTTCGACAAGGACGGCAAGGAGCAGCGGCAGAAGGCGCGCATCGTCGCGGTCGCCGGCAACTCCATCGAGACCCCGCGCCTGCTGTTGAACTCGGCGTCCAGCACCTTTGATACGGGCCTGGGCAACAGCTCCGACCAGGTCGGCCGCAACTACATGCGCCACACCACCGGCAGCGTGTGGGGCGTGTTCGCCGAGCCGGTGCACATGTTCCGCGGCACCACGATGGCCGGCATCGTGCGCGACGAAGCGCGCCACGATCCCTCGCGCGGTTTCGTCGGCGGTTACGAGCTGGAGACCATCTCGCTCGGGCCGGCGTTCATGGCCGCGTTCTTCGATCCGGGCGGCTGGGGCGCTGAGTTCACCGAGGCCATGGACAGCTACGCGCACATGGCTGGCATGTGGATCGTCGGCGAGGACATGCCGCGCGCCACCAACCGCGTGACCATCAATAACGACCTCAAGGACCAGCTGGGCATCCCGGTCGCCAACGTGCATTACGACGACCATCCCAACGATGCGGCGATGCGCGAGCACGCATTCAAGACCGGCGAGAAGATCTATACCGCCGCGGGTGCCACGCGCACCTATCGCACGCCGCCGTATCCGTCCACGCACAACTTGGGCACCTGCCGCATGAGTGCCAAGCCGAAAGACGGCGTGGTCAACGCGCACGGCCAGAGCCACGACATCAAGAACCTGTTCGTCTCCGATGGCAGCCAGTTCACCACCTCGGCGCAGGAAAACCCGACGCTGACCATCGTCACCCTGGCTATCCGCCAGGCCGAATACATCGCCGCGCAGATGCAGGCGCGCACCGTGTAACCGCCACCGGTGGCCTGCGCCCGGTGCGCAGGCCATGGCAGCCCGATGTTGCAAGCCGTGTCCTGCCTGGCGGGAAGCGGACGCTTTTCCCCCGTAGCTGAGCAAGGAATTGTTCCAATGAGTGCAGCAACCTCCAATCGCGTGGCCCTGGTGACCGGTGCCGGTCGTGGCATCGGCAAGGCCATCGCGCTGCGCCTGGCCGCTGATGGCCTGGACGTGGCCATCAACGACATCCCGGCCAACCAGGCCATTGCCGAACAGACCGCCGAAGAAGTCCGCGCCAAGGGCGTGCGCAGCACCGTCGCGCTGGCCGATGTTTCGAAGGAAAGTGAGGTGGCCGCGATGGTCGACGCCGTGGCCAAGGACCTGGGCAAGCTGGACGTGATGATCGCCAACGCCGGCATCGCCAACGTCACCTCGTTGCTGGAAGTCGACGTGGACACCTGGGACCGCATCATGTCGGTCAATCTGCGCGGCGCCTTCCTCTGCTACACGGCCGCCGCACGGCAGATGATCAAGCAGGGCGGTGGCGGCAAGATCATCGGCGCGGCCTCGATCGTGGCCTATCGCCCGTTCGCGCTACTGGGTCCGTACTCGGCGTCCAAGTGGGGCGTGCGTGGCCTGACCCAGGCCGCGGCCATGGAATGGGCCAAGCACAAGATCACCGTCAACGCGTATTGCCCCGGCATCGTCGGCACCGACATGTGGGAGCTGATCGACGAGAAGCTGGCCAAGGAAGAAGGCATCCCGCAGGGCCAGGCGATCAAGAAGTATTCCGAAGCCATCGCCCTGGGCCGTGTGTCGGTGCCGGAAGATGTCGCACAATTCGTGTCCTACCTGGCCTCGCCGGATTCGGATTACATGACCGGCCAGTCGGTGATGATCGACGGCGGCATCCAGTTCTCCTGATCGCCTCGCGCCACGTCCTCCCCACGCGGGCGCTGCGTGATCGCAGCGCCCTTCCATGCACATCCTCGAGGCCTCCATGACCTTTACCTCCGAACAGCAGCCTGGCGTCAAGCCGCCCACCGCCGACACCGACGGCTTCGTCTTCAACCATTCGATGCTGCGGGTGAAGGACCCGGCCGTGTCGCTGGCCTTCTACACGCATGTGTTCGGCATGAGCCTGCTGCGCAAGCTCGATTTCCCGGAGATGCAGTTCTCGCTGTTCTTCCTGGCCAAGCTCGATGCGCGCGATGAAGTGCCCGAAGAGATCGGCGCGCGCACCAGCTGGACTTTCGCCCAGCGCGGCATCCTGGAGTTCACTCACAACTGGGGCACCGAAACCCAGGCCGATTTTGCGTACCACAACGGCAACGCGCAGCCGCAGGGCTTCGGCCACATCTGTTTCGCCGTGCCGGACCTGGTCAAGGCGGTGGCGTGGTTCGACAGCAATGGCGTCGAGTACGTGAAGCGCCCGGAGCAGGGCAAGATGAAAAACGTCGCCTTCGTGAAGGATCCGGACGGCTACTGGATCGAGATCGTGCAGCCGGACCTCAACGCCAACCTGGGGCGATAATCCTGCGCGACACCGCTGCCCGGTTCTGCCGATGAATGTCCTGCGCCACGCGCCTGTCGTGCCGTTCGATTCCGCCATGCTGCTGGAGACGCTGCGCGGCGTGGTCGGCCGGCGCCATCTGCTGACCGGCGATGCGCCGACGCGACGCTTCCGCAGCGGCTTTCGCTTCGGCGGCGGTCCGGTGCTGGCGGTGGTGCGGCCGGGCTCGCTGGTCGAACAGTGGCGCGTGCTGGCCGCCTGCGTGGCGGCCAACGTCATCGTGATCATGCAGGCCGCCAACACCGGCCTGACCGGCGGCTCGACGCCCGATGGCGCCGATTACGACCGGCCGGTGGTACTCATCAACACGCTGCGCATGCGCCACGTGCAGCTGCTCGACGAAGGCCGCCAGGTGCTGTGCCTGCCCGGCGCGACGCTCGACCAGCTGGAGCAATTGCTGGCCCCGCTGGGGCGCGAGCCGCATTCGGTGATCGGCTCGTCCTGCCTGGGCGCCTCGGTGCTGGGCGGCATCTGCAACAACTCCGGCGGCTCGCTGATCCATCGCGGGCCGGCGTATACCGAGATGGCGCTGTTCGCGCGCATCAACGCCGATGGCGCGCTGGAGCTGGTCAACCATCTCGGCATTGCCCTGGGCGACGATCCGGAAGTGGCGCTGGCCAAACTCGATCGCGGCGATTACCGCGCCAGCGATGTCAGTATCGGTGGCTGCGCCTCGGATCACGACTACGCCACCCACGTGCGCGATGTCGATGCCGATACGCCCGCGCGCTTCAACGCCGATACGCGCCGCCTGCACGAGGCCGCCGGTTCGGCCGGGCATCTGGCGGTGTTCGCCGTGCGCCTGGATACCTTCCCCAAGCACGACAAGACCGCGGTGTTCTACATCGGCAGCAACGATCCCGATGAACTGACCCGGATCCGTCGCGACGTTCTTTCCGGGTTCCAGTCGTTGCCCGTGGCCGGCGAATACCTGCATCGCGATGCCTTCGATATCGGCGACCGTTACGGCAAGGACACCTTCCTCACCATCCAGAAACTGGGCACGCGGCGCCTGCCGGCGTTCTTCGCGGCCAAGTCGCGCGTCGATGCGTTCCTGGAACGGCTGGGTATTTTCCCGAAGCATTTCAGCGACCGCGCGCTGCAGTGGCTGTCCGAGCGCTTCCCCGATCACCTGCCTGCGCGCATGCGCGACTATCGCCAGCGCTACGAGCACCACCTGCTGCTGAAGATGTCAGGCGCGGGGATCGACGAGGCGGCGGCGTACCTGAAAACCTTCTTCGCGCAAGCCGATGGCGACTATTTCGGCTGCACGCCGGATGAGGGCGCCAAGGCCTTCCTGCTGCGCTTCGCCGTCGCCGGCGCCGCGGTGCGCTATCGCGCCGTGCATCCGCGCGAAGTCGAAGACATCGTCGCGTTGGATATTGCGCTGCGCCGCAACGACCGCGAGTGGTTCGAACGCCTGCCGGCGGAGCTGAATGCACCAGTGCTGCACAAGCTCTATTACGGGCATTTCTTCTGCCACGTGATGCACCAGGACTACATCGTCAAGCCGGGCACCGATTGCCACGCGCTGGAGGAGGCGATGCTGGAGGTGCTGGATACGCGCGGCGCGCGCTATCCGGCCGAGCACAATGTCGGCCACCTCTATCACGCACCGGACGCGCAGGTGGACTTCTTCCGCCAGCTCGATCCGCACAACGCTTTCAATCCCGGCGTCGGCAAGACCTCGAAGCTGCGCGACTGGGCCTGATCGCCCGGCGCGCACGCCGACCGATCAGGCCGGATACAGCGCGCCCAGTACGCGCAGGCCCTTGGCGCCGCTGACGCTGGGCAGGTTGCCGGGACGGCCGGCGAGGGTTTCACGGGCAAGCCAGGCAAAGCCCATCGCTTCCACATAGTCCGGATGCATGCCGTGGGCCTCGGTCGATTCGACCGTCATCCCGCTCAGGTGCACCGCCAAGCGCTCCATCAGCAGCGGGTTGTGCACGCCACCGCCGCAGACCATGACCCGCTTGGTGTCGGGCTGGGTCGCGCGCAACGCATCGGCCACGGTGACCGCGCTCAGCTCCAGCAATGTGGCCTGCACGTCGGCCGGCTTGGCCTTGGACTTGCCGAGCTTGGCTTCGACCCAGGCCAGGTGGAACTGCTCGCGCCCGGTGCTCTTGGGCGGCGCCAGGGCGAACCACGGCTCGTCCAGCAGCTTGTCCAGCAGCTTGGTGTCGATCTTGCCGCTGGCCGCGAACGCACCACCCGCATCGAAGGCCATGCCGGTATGCCGCTCGCACCAGGCGTCCAGCAGCGCATTGGCGGGGCCGGTATCGAAGCCGCGCACCGCGCCGGACGCAGGCAGCAGGGTCAGGTTGCCGATGCCGCCCAGGTTGAGCACGGCGCGATCCTCGGCCGGGCTGTGGACCATCGCGGCATGGAAGGCCGGCATCAGCGGCGCGCCGTGACCGCCGGCAGCGACATCGCGGCGACGGAAGTCGGCCACGGTCGGGATGCCCGTGCGCTCGGCGATCACGTTGCCGTCGCCCATCTGCCAGGTGAAAGGAAAGGTGCCATCGGGCCGGTGGCGCACGGTCTGGCCGTGCGAGCCGATCGCCCGCACCTGCGCGCGGTCCAGCCCAGACTGGGTGATCAGCCGGCCAGCGGCGTGGGCGAAGGCCTGGGCGACCTGGACGTCCAGTTCGCCCAGCTCGTCCAGCGAGGTCGCTTCGCCGCCCTGGCCCAGCTCGATCAGGCGGGTGCGCAGATCGTCATCCCAGCGATAGGTGCGGCCCATCAGCAGCTGCGGCTCGGGATCGAAGCGCACCAGCGCCACGTCGATGCCATCGGCGCTGGTGCCGGAGATCATCCCCAGGTACAGGTCGCCCAGCGCCGGCTTGCGCGCCAGCGGTCCGCCGGCACGCGGCGCGGCCGGGGGCGTCACTGCTTGCTGCGCCCGGACGAAGCTTCCAGGGCTTCGGCCAGGGTCTTGGTGCTGGCCGGGGCCGGCGCCGCATCGGCGTAGATCGCACTTTCCACCGTGCGGATGCGCGCCAGCGCGCTGGAGGTCTGGGTCTTGAACTGCGCCAGCACCGGTCCGCCCAGCGGCTCGGGCGGCGGCAGGGTGACCTGCAGCGGGTTGCGGTGCACGCCGTTGACACGGAATTCGTAATGCAGGTGCGGGCCGGTGGCCATGCCGGTCGAGCCGACGTAGCCGATCAGCGTGCCCTGGGCGATGCGGTCGCCGCGATGGATCTTGGCGAAGCGCGACATATGCCCGTACAGCGTGGTGCGGCCCTGGCCGTGGTCCAGGATCACCACGTTGCCGTAGCCGTTCTGCTGGCCGACGAACTGCACGCGCGCATCGCCGGCGGCCATGATCGGCGTGCCGGTCGCGGCGGCGTAGTCCACGCCCTTGTGCATGCGCATCTTGCCCAGGATCGGGTGGTTGCGCGCACCGAAACGCGAGCTCAGCCGCGCGTACGGGATCGGCATGCGGATGAAGCTCTTCTTCAGCGGCTTGCCGCTGGCGGTGAAATATTCCGGCTGCCCGCCCGGCCGGGCGAAGCGGAAGCCCGAGTGCAGCTTGCCGTCCACGGTGAAGGTCGCGGCCTGCACCGGGCCGGTGGCCACCAGCTGGCCTTCGCGCCAGGTCTGCTCGACCACCACGCTGAAGCGGTCGTTCGGCTCCAGGTCCGAGTTGAAGTCGATGTCGTATTTGAAGATGTCGTCGGTCAGCGCATTGATGTTGGCCGCGGTCAGGCCGGCCTTGCGCGCGGCGCGGTTGAGCGAATTGCCGACCTTGCCGCTCAGCACCGCGGTGCGCACGCTGACGTCGCGCTTGATGATCTTTTCTTCGACCGAATCGTCGGTGACGTTGAGCTGGATCCGCGTCGCCATGTCGCGGTCATAGCGCAGGGCGCGCAGCGATCCGCCTTCAGGCAGGTCGAAGGCGATCTCATCGCCCGGATGCAGGCGACGCAGCGCCGCCGCGGCATCCTTGTTATCGAGGATGCGGTGCAGGGTGTTGGCCGGCACGCCCATGTCTTCGAAGATCGCGCTCAGGGTCTGGCCCGGGCGCACGCTCACCGACTGCCAGTTGTCGCCGGGACGGGCGACCAGCTTGTGGGCTTCCATGTCCGGCAGCGCCAGCGGCACGGTGGCCAGCGGCTTGATCTCCGGCTTCATCGCGGTGGAGAAGCCCGGCACGATCGTGGCCACCATGATGCCGATGGTGGTGAACAGCGAGGCGTGGATCCATTGCCGGCGCGTCCAGCTGCCCTTGGGCAGGTGCCGGGTGACGTGCTGATGGAGTGCTGACTCTCGAAGGACGTCCAGTCGTTCGCGGAACCGTTGCTTGTTGCGGCGGCTGCCATCCCCGTGTGTCTGCATCGATGTCTTCACCCTGGGGCCCAAGTGGAAGGCCCAATCGGGCTACCATAGTCAGGCAATAAGTACAGGTCAAACCTTTGAGCCGATTGGTTTTTTCATGCGGCGGGCCGTTAACCTGGCTTTAACTGAGTGTTCAACTTTGTCATCACGGCACCGCCGTGTTCATTTTTTCGGGAAGTCACGTGTCACAGGCAGAAGCACTGCAACTGATCGGCCGCGGTGCCGACGAAATCCTCAAGATCGAAGAACTGGAAGAGCGCCTGCAGCTCGGCCGCCCGCTGCGGATCAAGGCCGGCTTCGACCCGACCGCACCGGACCTGCATATCGGCCACACCGTGCTGCTCAACAAGATGCGGCAGTTCCAGGACCTGGGGCACCAGGTGATCTTCCTGATCGGCGACTTCACCGGAATGATCGGCGACCCGACCGGCAAGAACGTCACCCGCAAGCCGCTGACCCGCGAGGACGTGCTGGTCAATGCCAAGACCTATGAAGACCAGGTCTTCAAGGTGCTGGACCGCGACAAGACCGAGGTCCGCTTCAATAGTGAGTGGTTCGGCAAGATGAGCGCGGCCGACATGATCCGTCTGGCCGGCCAGCACACCGTGGCCCGCATGCTCGAGCGCGACGACTTCGCCAAGCGCTACGCCGCCCAGCAGTCCATCGCCATCCACGAGTTCCTGTATCCCTTGGTGCAGGGCTACGACTCGGTCGCCCTGGAAGCCGATGTCGAACTGGGCGGCACCGACCAGAAGTTCAATCTGTTGATGGGCCGCGGCCTGCAGGAGCACTTCGGCCAGAAGCCGCAAGTAGTGCTGACCATGCCGCTGTTGGAAGGCCTGGACGGCGTCAACAAGATGTCCAAGTCGCTGGGCAATTACATCGGCATCAGCGAGCCGGCCATCGACATCGTCACCAAGACCATGAAGGTGGACGACACCTTGATGTGGCGCTGGATCGATCTGCTCAGCTTCGAGATCGGCGTGGAAGAGGCCAAGACGCTGCGCGCCGAGGTCGAGTCCGGCGCTTTGAATCCGCGCGACGTCAAGTTGCGTCTGGCGCGCGAGCTGGCCGCGCGCTTCCATGATGCCGCGCAGGCCGATCAGGCCGTTGCCGGCTGGAATGCCGTCGTGCGTGGCGAAGGCGATACCTCGCTGTTGCCGCTGCAGGATGTCGTCGTCCCGGCCGAAGGCCTGCGGATCGGCGCATTGCTGACCGCTGCCGGCGTGACGCCCAGTAATTCCGAAGCCAGTCGCAAGCTCAAGGAGCGTGCGGTCAAGGTCGATGGCGTGGTGGTGGAAGATCCGCAGCTGCAGTTCCAGCCCGGCTTCGAAGGCGTATTGCAGGTCGGCAAGCGCAATTTCGCCCGCGTCCGGCTGCTAGTGGGCTGAAGTTCCGAAGCGCAAAGCCCGCCACAGCGGGCTTTGCGCTTTCTGGCGACATCGAATCTCAAAAAATTTGTCACGACCCCTTCACAAACGTGTGGGTCATGCCCATAATTCGCGCCCCGCTTCGGTGGTGTCGGCAAGTCCGACGCGACAGTTGAAGTGGTTTGAAAAGACTTCTTCGGAAGTACTTGACGAATCACGGGAAGTCCGCATAATTCGCGGCCCGCTTCGACGGCTCCGGCACTGCTGGTGAGGTTGA
>NZ_FOAX01000009.1 GCF_900109775.1 Pseudoxanthomonas sp. GM95 | reverse complement strand
AAGCTGCCCTTGTTGCCGTGCTTGCGCCGGCACAGCATCGCGCCGCGGTGCGCGCAGGCGTTGATCACCGCGTGCAGCTCGCCGGTCTTGTCGCGGGTAATCACCACCGGCTGGCGGCCGATGTAGGTAGTGAAGTAATCGTTGTTGTTGGGGATCTGGCTCTCATGCGCCAGGTAGACCCAGTTGGCCTCGAAGATGTGTTTCATCTCCAGCTCGAACAGCTCGGAGTCGGTGAAGATGTCGCGGCGGCAGCGGTATATGCCCGCCTCCGGATCGTCCTGCAGCGCGGTGGCCAGCAGCTGCGCGATGTCGGTCTTGTTTTCGATGATCGCGGACATGGGGACCTCTCCCGGTGGGGATGGCTGCAACGCGTCAGACGCGCTGCAGCGATGATGGTGTGGTGCGGACGACGGCGCGTTGCACCGTTCGATCGTGAATCAAGCAGCGACGCGGAGGCGCTCGACCAGCTGGTTGTCCTGCCCGGCCACCAGTGGCGTGAGATGGAAGTCGAAGGTGATTTCGGCGAACGGACCATCCAGACCGGCGGCCTGGATGGCAGCTGCGTCAGTGTGCTCGACGATCTCCGGCACCAGCCCGTCTCGGGTGGCGTAGGCGAAGTCGTCATTGACCAACGGATCGCCGGCAATGTTGATTTGCGTGGTCAACTTGCGATGCTCGTCGGCACCGACGAAGAAGTGGATGTGCGCCGGGCGCTGGCCATGACGGCCCAGGGCGAACAACAGCTGCTCGGTCGGGCTGCCCGGCGGCACGCCGTAGCCTTTTGGGAGGATGCTGTGGAAGCTGTACTGGCCCGTGTCGTCGGCGATGATCGTGCGACGCATGTTGAACGGCGCCTGCTCGCCGGTGGGATCGAAGTGCGAATAAAATCCGCGCGTGTCGCAGTGCCACACCTCCACGCTCGCACCGGGTAACGGCTGGCCGTTGCTGCCATAGACCGTGCCGTGCATACGCAGTAGCTGGCCATTGGTATCGCGGCCGTCGTCAAGACGTGCATGACCTTGCTCCACCGGTGCACCGGCCACGTAGAGGGGACCTTCGATCGTGCGCGGGGTATCGTTCTGGATGCCGAGCGCTTCGTCTTCGGCATCCATGCGCAGGTCCAGGTAGTGGTCCAGACCCAGGCCGGGCGAGATTAGGCCGGCTTGGCCGGCCGCGCCCAGCGCGTTGAGCCAAGCAATGCCAGTCCAGTACTCGTCCGGTGTGATGTCCAGATCGTCAATGGCCTTGAACAGGTCCGACATCAGGCGATGGATGATCTGCTTGACCCGGGGATTGCCTTCGGGCTTGTCCAGGCCGCTCAGGGTCTGCAGGAAAGCTTGCACCTCGGGCTTGGCGAAAATGGTCACGCTCATCGTACTGCTCCTCTTGGTGGCGAATGCTGCCTTGACGCGTTCCCTCCCCAGGAGCGCATCGGATGGATGTGGGGAAACGGCTTAGCGGTCGTCCCCATGCAGGGACGAGGGATGCCGGCACAGCGGCATGACCGCAATGTCCATGTACGGGAACAGCGGCAGCGACAGCAGCAGGTCGTGCAGTTCGCTGGGGCTGTCGACATCGAAGATCGAGACGTTCGAGTACTGGCCGACGATGCGCCAGATGTGGCGCCACTGGCCCGATTGCTGCAGCTCCTGGAAGCGCGCTTTCTCGGTGGCCTTGAGGTCGGCCGCCTTGGCCGGATCCATGTCCAGCGGCAGCTTCACGTCCATGCGTACGTGGAACAACATGGCCTCAGCCCTCCGTGCCGGTGGTGGCGACCGTGGTGCGGCTGCGGTCGCGGCGGAAGGCGTTGACGCGGTCCTCGTCCAGGGCGATGCCCAGGCCCGGCGCGTTCGGCACTTCCAGGTGGAAGTCGCGATAGACCAGCGGCTGCTCCAGGATCTCTTCGGTCAACAGCAGCGGCCCGAACAGCTCGGTGCCCCACTGCAGGTGCGGGAAGGTCGCAAACACATGCGCCGAAGCAATTGTGCCCAGCGCGCCTTCCAGCATCGTGCCGCCGTAGAGTTCGATCCCTGCCGCATCGGCGATCGCGCCAACCTTCAGTGCGGCAAACAGGCCGCCGGACTGCTCGGTCTTGACCGCGAACACATCGGCGCCGGACACCTTGGCCAGCTCGTAGGCGCTCTCCGGGCCCTGCAGCACTTCATCGGCCATCAGCGCGATCGGGAAACGGCGCATCAGGCGCGTCATCGCCGCGGCGGTGGCCACCGGCTGCTCGGCCAGCTCGCAACCGGCATCGGCCAGCGCCGGCAGGCCACGCAGCGCGTCGGTCTCACTCCAGGCCATGTTGATGTCCACGCGCACCGCGGCACGGTCGCCGACGGCGCGCTTGATCGCGGCCACGTGCGCCACGTCCTCGGCCACCGACTTGCGCCCGATCTTGAGCTTGAACACGTTGTGCCGGCGCGCGGACAGCATCGCCTCGGCTTCAGCGATGTCCTTGGACGTGTCGCCCGAGGCCAGCGTCCAGGCCACGCCCAGGCGATCGCGCACCCGGCCGCCCAGCAGCTCGGACAGCGGCAGGCCACAGCGCTTGCCCTGCGCGTCCAGCAGCGCGGTCTCCACCGCGCACTTGGCGAAATGGTTGCCCTTGACCAGCTTGCCCACGCGCGCCATCAGCGCCTGCACGCGGGTCGCATCGCTGCCGACCAGCACCGGCGCGAAGTAGGTGTCGATCGCCAACTTCATGCCTTCCGGGCTCTCGGCGCCGTAGGCCAGGCCCGCGATCGTGGTGCCCTCGCCGATGCCGACCGTGCCGTCGCTGCAGTGCAGGCGCACGATCATCAGCGTCTGCCCGCTCATCGTGGCCACCGACAGGCGGTGCGGGCGGATGGTGGGCAGGTCCAGCAGGAAGGTCTCGACGCGTTCGATCGTCGGGGCCGCATTGGGGACGGGAGAGAGGGTGCGTTCCATGCTTTCGATTCTTGGGACCGATACACGCCGGCGTCCAAGACGAGTTCGGTCTGGCAAAATACCTTGCGCGTATAGTTGGCCTCTTAAACCCCGTTTTTGCTTATTTTAATGCGCTGCAACATAGCTACATTACATAGTTACGACTTTGGTCTAATCCCATGGATCTTCGCCAGCTCAAGTACTTTGTCACCGTCGCCAGAGAGCGCAATTTCACCCGTGCCGCCGAGCAGCTGCACATGGCCCAGCCGCCACTGAGCAGGCAGATCCAGCAGATGGAAGAAGAGCTGGGCGTTCGGCTGCTGGTACGCAGCAGCCGGCCGATCCGGCTTACTGACGCCGGCCGCCTGTTCTACGAAGAAGCCCAACAGGTGCTGGGGCGCGTGGAACAGATGAAAGATGCCGCTCGCCGGGTCGGCCACGGCGAGCGCCGGGTGATCAGCATCGGGTTTGTCGCTTCCACTTGGTATGGGGGATTGCCCACAGTCGTACGGCGCCTGAGGCAAGCCATGCCCGATGCCGAAGTGCGCATGGTGGAGATGATGTCCTTGCAGCAGGCCGAAGGACTCAAAAGCGGCCGTATCGACATAGGCTTTGGCCGCATCCGCACCAGCGACACAAGCGTTGAGCGTTTGGTGCTGCGCGAGGAACGCCTAGTGGTGGCCATACCGCCGTCGTTCGCACTCGCAGCTGATGACACACCCATTGCCCCAGCAGAGCTGAAAGGTCAGAAGCTAGTGGTCTATCCCAGCGAGCCCAGACCTAGCTTCGCCGATCAGGTGCTGTCGCTGCTGCGCGATCACGGCGTGCGCCCCTCCGAAGTGCAGGAAGTGCGCGAAATGCAGACGGCGCTGGGTTTGGTGGCCGCCGAAACCGGCATCTGCGTGATCCCTGCCTCGGCACGGCTGCAGCGCTCCGACCTGCACTACCGCTTGATCGATGACGAGCATGCCACCTCGCCGATCATCATGAGCTATCGCCACAATGAGGACGAAACGTTGATCAGACTGCTCAAGCAGCTGATCCGCGAAATGTATGAAGAACGACCTTCATGGCTGGACATCTCCTACAACCGTCTACACACGCCGTAGAACTTGGCGATTGCTGTCACCTGATCCAGCGTTCCGCGCTCACGGTCGTTAACTGACAGGGGAATGCGCCACTGCTTATGACAGGAACTGGGTATTGGATGCAAAGCCGGTGCGATTCAACTCCACCGTAATGTGTACGAGCTCTTCGTGGATGCCAATCGCAGCCCGGATCTGATCTGCGTCCACCTCGGCGTCTGTCACCAGGCTAATGACGCAGGCGTAGGTGTCCCCGCCAACACGCCAGACATGTAGATCGCTGATGGCGGCGTCGAAAGGCAGATGCTGGATGACCTCGTGGATCTCCGCAACGACCGGCGCGTCCATCTCCGCGTCAAGCAGCACCCGGCTTGTACTGCGAAGCAATCCCCATGCCCACACCGTGACCAGCACGGCGCCTACCATTCCCATCACCGGGTCCAACCATCCGGCGCCCCAGAACATCCCGACCAGCAGCGCAACGATCGCTAGCACCGAGGTCGCCGCATCGGCCAGGACATGCAGATAGGCCGCGCGCAAGTTGAGATCCTTGTCATGACCGTGAGCGTGGCCGTGGTGATCATGCCCGTGGCTATGATGGTCATGTCCATGCGAATCACGCAGCCACCAAGCGCACACCAGGTTGACCAACAGGCCAATTACCGCGATGAAGATCGCTTCTTGGTAATGGATAGGTTTAGGCGTAAAGAGCCGCTCGATTGACTGGAAGGCCATCAGGGCAGCCACGCCCAGCAGCAGAATCGCGCTGGTGTAGCCACCTAGTACTTCGACCTTCCAAGTGCCAAAAGTGAAGCGCGCATTGTCCGCATGGCGGCGCGCAAAAGCGTAAGCAAACAATGCCAATCCAAGCGCCAGCGCGTGCGAGCTCATATGCCAGCCGTCGGCCAGCAACGCCATGGAATTGAGTGTCCAACCCCCGACAATCTCTATCACCATCATGACGGCGGTGAGGACCACCGCACGGCGCGTGCCGCGCTCTGCCAGAGGATTGCCAGCGGCGAAGGCATGAGAATGGCTACGCTGGGCCGCGGTGGTTGCAATCGACATCGTTGGCAACACTAACTAGGATACCCCCCCATGGTACATATTTTTACCCCCGAGGGGTATGCATGTCTCATCTGAGCAAGGACAAGTCAAAGCTGCTGTCGCGGGTGCGAAGGATCCGGGGACAGGTCGATGCAATCGAAAAAGCCCTGGCCAGTGATGTCGATTGTGCGGCGCTGCTGACCCAGGTGGCAGCCGTACGCGGTGCATCGCAGGGATTGCTGATTGAGTTGCTCGCCGACCACCTGAGGCATCACGTGGCCGAGCGCGACTTGCTAGAAGATCGCCTGCACGCGATCGACGATGTGGCAGCTATTCTCAAAAGCTATTTGAGATAGGAAGGCGCGCTATTTCCCTTTTTTATTGAATCAACGCCTAGCTCACGAATGTTTCCTGACGCGATGGCCCATTGGTGCTTTCTCCGTAGGTCCAAGGTCCTGACTTGTGTCTTCTAGCAATGAAAATTCAAGAACCGGGGGACTAGACGACCAGTCTAATCTGTAGTAGATTGCGACCCATGAACTCTTTCACCGCCCCCGAAACTTTCGGCGTTCGCGAAAAGATCCTGGCGACTGGCCAACGGATCATGGGCGGCAAGGGCTTTTCGGCGGTCGGTTTGAACGAAGTACTGACGTCCGCTGGCGTACCCAAGGGGTCGTTCTATCACTA
>NZ_FOAX01000005.1 GCF_900109775.1 Pseudoxanthomonas sp. GM95 | reverse complement strand
CAGATGGAGAACGGCTGCGACGGTTACCACGTCAGCTCCGTGCACTGGAATTACTCGGCCACCATGGGCCGCCGCAAGGAAACCGGCACCAAGGCCGTGGACGCCAACGGCTGGAGCAAGAGCGTCGGCGGCGTGTACGGCTTCGAGCACGGCCACATCCTGCTGTGGACCAACTCGCTCAACCCAGAAGTGCGTCCGGTGTGGAACCGCCGCGCCGAGATCGCCGCGCGGGTGGGCGAGGACAAGGCGGACTTCATCACCCGCCAGACCCGCAACCTGTGCCTGTATCCGAACGTGTACCTGATGGACCAGTTCTCCACCCAGATCCGCGTGACCCGCCCGATCGACGTGGACAAGACCGAGATCACCATCTACTGCTTCGGCATCAAGGGCGAGAGCGCTGAGGACCGCGCCACCCGCATCCGCCAGTACGAGGATTTCTTCAACGTCTCGGGCATGGGCACCGCCGATGACCTGGAGGAATTCCGCGCGTGCCAGCAGGGTTACGCCGGCACCTCGGCCGCGTGGAACGACCTCAGCCGCGGAGCCCCGCTGTGGGTGGAGGGCCCGGACGAAAACGCACAGAAGATGGGCATCAAGCCGCTGCTCAGCGGCGGCCGCAGCGAGGACGAGGGTCTGTTCGTACGCCAGCACGAATACTGGGCCAAGGCCATGCGCGATGCGCTCGCGCGCGAACAGGCTGGAGACGCTGCGTGAGCCACGACCTGCCTGCGGTTGCCGCGTTCCTGTATCGCGAAGCCCGCCTGCTGGATGATCGCCAGTGGGACGAATGGCTGGAGCTGTACGCCACCGACGTCACCTACTGGATGCCGGCCTGGGACGATGACGACCAGCTCACAGAAGACCCGCATTCGCAGATTTCGCTGATCTATTACCCCAGCCGCGACGGGCTGGAAGACCGCGTGTTCCGGATCAAGACCGAACGCTCCGGTGCGTCCACGCCCGAGCCGCGCACCAGCCACAATGTCAACAACATCGAGGTGGTGGACACGCGCGGTGAAGAAATTGACGTCCGCTACAACTTCCACACGCTCAACCATCGCTACAAGACCACCGACCACTTCTTCGGCACCTGCTTCGTGACGCTGCGCCGCGACGGCGCCGGCTACCTGATCAGCCACAAGAAGATCGTGCTGAAGAACGACTACATCCGCCAGGTCATCGACGTCTACCACATCTGACCCGCGCGAGAGGAGGACCGCCATGAGCTATCGCATCGCCCTGAACTTCGAAGACGGCGTCACCCGCTTCATCGACTGCAACGCAGGCGAGAACGTGCTGGATGCCGCCTACCGCAACAAGGTCAACCTGCCGATGGACTGTTCCGACGGCGTGTGCGGCACCTGCAAGTGCCGCGCCGAAGCCGGTGCCTACGACCTGGGCGACGAATACATCGACGATGCCTTGACCGAGGACGAAGCGCAGGCCGGCCTGGTGCTGACATGCCAAATGGTGCCCTCCAGCGACTGCACGCTGGCCGTGCCGGTCACCTCCACCGCCTGCAAGACCGGCAGCACCAGGTTCAAGGCCGCGGTGGTGGACGTGGTCCCGCACGAGGACGCCGCACTGGAATTGAAGCTGGAAGTCACCGGCGACGCGCCGGGGTTCCTGCCGGGCCAGTACGTCAACATCGCGGTACCGGGCAGCGGCCAGACGCGCTCGTATTCCTTCAGCTCCAAGCCCGGCTCGCACGAGCCGAGCTTCCTGATCAAGCGCGTGCCCGGCGGCCTGATGAGCGGCTACCTGGATAGCGCCAGCCCCGGCCAGGTGCTGGACATGACTGGCCCGCTGGGCAGCTTCTACCTGCGCGAAGTGAAGCGCCCCGTGCTGATGCTCGCCGGTGGTACGGGCCTGGCGCCGTTCCTGTCGATGCTCGCTTGGCTGGAAGAACACGGCAGCGGGCATCCGGTGTACCTGATGTACGGCGTCACCCGTGGCGCGGACCTGGTGCTGGTGGATGAACTGCAGAAGTTCGCCGAGCGCCTGGACTTCTTCAGCTTCGATACGTGCGTGGTCGAGCCCGCCTCGCGCCACCCGAAGATCGGCTACGTCACCCAGCACTTGATGCCCGAGGCGCTGCACGACGGCAAGGTGGACGTGTACCTGTGCGGCCCGCCGCCGATGGTCGATGCGGTGCGTAAACACTTCACCGAAACCGGCGTGACCCCGGCCAGCTTTTATTACGAGAAGTTCACGCCCAACGCGCCGGCCAGCACGCCGCAGGACCTGGCCGCGTGAGCTCTCGCTTCGCCGGCAAGGTGATCGTGGTGACCGGCGCCGCCCAGGGCATCGGCCGCAGCGTCGCGCTGCGGGCCGCGGCCGAGGGCGGCAAGGTCGTGCTAGTGGATCGCGCCGAGTTCGTTGGCGACGTGGCCAACGAAGCCGATGGCGTGGCCGCGTCCTTCGTGGCCGATCTTGAAACCCATGCCGGCGCGCAGGCGGCGATGGACTTCGCCGCGCAGACTTTCGGCGGCATCGACATCCTCATCAACAACGTCGGGGGCGCGATCCGGATGCGGCCATTTGCCGAGTTCGAACCGGCGCAGATCGATGCCGAGATCCGCCGCTCGCTGATGCCCACCCTGTACGGCTGCCACGCGGTGCTGCCGCACCTGATCGCGCGTGGTGGCGGCACCATCGTCAACGTGTCCTCCAACGCCACGCGCGGGATCTACCGGGTGCCGTATTCGGCGGCCAAGGGGGGCGTCAACGCGATCACCCAGTCGCTGGCGATGGAATACGCCGATCGCAACATCCGCGTGGTCGCCACCGCGCCAGGCGGCACCTCGGCGCCGCCGCGCCGCGTCGCCCGCAATGCGCAGGGAGACACCGCGCAGGAACAGGCCTGGATGGGCGAGGTGGTCGAGCAGGTCACCAGTTCCACGTTCCTCAAGCGCTACGGCACCATCGACGAACAGGTCGCGCCGATCCTGTTCCTGGCCTCCGACGAGGCCTCCTACATCACCGGATCGATCCTGCCCGTGGCGGGTGGCGATACAGGCTGATTTTCAACGCGCCCGTTGTTGGCGGCCGCGTCTATCCAAACGCAATGCATCCTGGGAGGGAGAGGTCATGCGCAGCATCGATGTCAGTGAAGCGATCGACTCAGGTCGATTCAGCAGGTTCCAGTGGTCGGTCGTGGTCATGTGCGGGCTGTTGCTCGTCGTGGACGGCTACGACGTGTTTGTCGCGGGCACGGTGCTGCCCACGCTGATCAAGGAATGGGGATTGACCAAGCCGGAGGCTGGCATCCTGCAGGCCTGGGCGCTGTTCGGCATGATGTTCGGTGCGCTGGTGCTGGGGCCACTGGCGGACAAGATCGGCCGCAAGAAAGGCGTGACCATCAGCTTCATGCTGTTCACCCTCGCAACGCTCTGTACGGGCTTTGCCGCGAACCCCGAGCAGTTCAAGGCGCTGCGCTTCGTCGCCGGCCTGGGCTGTGGCGGGCTGATGCCCAACGCAGTGGCACTGGTGAATGAGTACGCGCCCAAGCGCATGCGCGGCACGATGGTGGCGCTGATGTTCAGCGGTTACTCGGTGGGCGGCATGGTGGCGGCGATGCTGGCCATCTGGGTCATCCCGACGATGGGCTGGCAGCCGATGTTCTGGGCTGCCGCGGTGCCGCTGCTGGCGTTGCCGTTGATCCTTTGGAAGTTGCCCGAGTCGCTGGGTTTCCTGATCCGCCAGGGGCGACAGCAGGAAGCGCAGGCGATCTACGCCAAGCTCGACACCAGCAGCGCGCTCGAGGCGCTGGACGTGCTGGTCTGCTCCGAAGCCAAGGGGCCGGCCTCGTCGGTGGTCGAGCTGTTCCGCCACAACCGCACGGTACGCACGCTGATGCTGTGGGTATCGTTCTTCTGCTGCCTGCTGCTGGTGTTCCTGCTCAGCTCCTGGCTGCCCAAGGTCATGCAGGAAGCGGGCTACGCGCAGAAGGCCAGCATGCTGACCCTGTTCTCGCTGAACTTTGGTGGCATGGCCGGTGCCATCGCGGGCGGCTGGCTGGGCGATCGCTTCGGCCTGCCCAAGGTGGTGGTGGTTTTCTTCATTGCCGCGATGGCCTCCATCGCCTTGATCGGCTACATCCCGTCGGTGCCGGTGCTGTTCACCCTGGTGTTCATCGCCGGCGCCACGACGATCGGCACCCAGATCCTGCTGTACGCCAGCGTTGCCCAGCTGTACACGATGTCGGTGCGGTCGACCGGCCTGGGCTGGGCCTCGGGCGTAGGCCGTGTCGGTGCCATTGTCGGGCCGACCCTGGGTGGCGTCTTGCTGGCCAAGGAGATGCCGCTACAGCAGAGCTTCCTGATCTTCGCCATCCCGGCTGCCGTGTCCGCTGTGGCGATGCTGATCTTCGCCATTTCCCAGCAGCGCGCCGGTGCCGCGGCACCGCTGCTGACGGCAACCCAGGCGCCCTGAGCCGATGGGCTACGCCCGCCAGCTGATCAGGGACGCATCACTCCCGGCCATCCTGGCCGGGGTGATCGCCACGCTGATCTCCTTCGCCGGCCCGCTGGTGATCGTGTTCCAGGCCGCCTCGGGACTGCCGCCTGCGGTACTAGCTTCGTGGGTGTGGGCAATCTCGATCGGCAGCGGCGTGCTGGGGCTTGGACTGAGCCTGTGCTATCGCGTGCCGGTGGTGATCGCGTGGTCGATTCCTGGCTCGGTGCTGCTGGTCAGCCTGTTGCCGACGGTGGACTTCGCGGTGGCCGTCGGTGCGTACGTGGTGGCCAGTGCGGTGTTGCTGGCGGTGGGCCTGTCCGGTGCGTTCGACCGCATCGTGGCGCGCCTGCCACCGGCGATCACCGCGGCGATGCTGGCCGGCATCTTGTTTGGTTTTGCCACGAAGCTCTTCGTCGGCATGGCCGCGCAGCTGCCGCTGGTGCTGGTGATGTTCGTAGCGTTCTTCATCGGTCGTCGCTGGTTTCCGCGCTATGCGGTGGTAGCGGTGCTGCTGAGCGGCGTGGCGGTAGCGCTGGCCACAGGTCAGGTAGGTGGGCCGAGGCCGACGCTGGCGGTGACGCTGCCAGTGTGGGTGAGCCCGCGCTTTGACTGGCAGGCGATCGTGAGCATCAGCATTCCGCTGGTGCTGGTGGCATTGACCGGACAGTTCATGCCGGGCATCGCGCTGCTGCGCACCAGCGGTTATCCGCGCCCGGCCGCCGGGCCGCTGCTGGCCTGGTCGGCGGCGGGCTCGGCGCTGCTGGCGCCGTTTGGTTGCCATGGGTTGAACCCAGCCGCGGTCACCGCGGCGATCTGCACCGGGGTCGAGGCGCACCCGGATCCACGGCGGCGCTACGTGGCCGGCGCGTCTGGTGGCGTGGCCTATCTGGTGCTGGGCTGTTTTGCCGGCACGGTGCTGGCGCTGTTCGGCACGCTGCCCAAAGAGTTGATCGCCACGCTTGCCGGTCTGGCGCTGTTCCCCAGCATTGCCGCGTCGCTGACCACGGCGGTCGCTGATGCCAGTGACCGCGATGCGGCGCTGGTGACCTTCATCGTCTGCGCGTCGGGGATGTCGCTATTCGGGCTGGGTGCGGCGTTCTGGAGTTTGTTATTCGGCGTGGCCACCCACCTGCTGCTGCAGTGGCGTCAGGTCCGCGTCGCGGCACCTGCGGGACAAGTGCCGCGCTGAGGCGGTTGTTGCAAAGGGGAACCGGAGAGCCAGCACGGCCTGCCGGCACGTTGAGCCACCACATCGCCACGGCCTGACCATCGGGGACAGGCGCGGCATCGATCACGGTTATTCCTGGGAGGGAACACATGGATTCATTCGCCGCCGCCACCCGGCGCACTTCGCTGACGTGCGCCATCGCCATCGCCCTGTTCGCACCGGGAATCGCCTCGGCACAGGCCGCCAGCGACGTCGCACAGGACAAGCGCATCGCGCAGTTGGAAACCGAAGTGCTGGCGCTCAAGCAGATGGTCGAACAGCAGCAGACCCAGCTGGTCGATGCGCGCACGCGCCTGGATGCCGCCACCCAGCCGCCGGGCGCGCCGCTGCTGCGCGGCCCGGGCATGCAGAGCAGTGGCGCCATCGTCACCGCGCCTCCGGCACAGGCCTCGCCCGCGCTGGGTGCCGGTGCGCCCTCGCGCGCGCCGATTCAGAACACGGCCATCGTCGCTGGCGGTGACAGCCACTTCACCTACGGCGGCTTCATCAAGCTGGACATGATGTCCACCTACACCAGCGACGGCGCCATCGCCGACAGCACGCCGGGCCGGCTGTTCTATTTCCCCGCGGCCACGCCTGTCGATGCAGGTCCGGGCAAGAGCTACACCGACTTCCACGCGCAGTTCTCGCGTATCTGGTTTGGCGTGGACCGCGTGACCGATGCGGGTGACAAGCTCAAGGGCTATGTGGAGTTCGATTTCTTCGGCGGCGGCAACGGCAATGTCGGCAACGAGAAGTTCTCCAACGGCTATCCGCCGACCCTGCGCCACGCCTACGTGCAGTGGAACCACTGGCTGGCCGGCCAGACCTGGACCAACGCAATGGACCTGGGCTCGCTGCCGGAAACGGTGGATTTCGTGGGCATCGTCGACGGCACGTTGTTCGCACGCCAGGCGCAGATCCGCTACAGCACCGGCAACTGGTCTTTTTCGCTGGAAAATCCGCAGACCTGGTACCAGGCCGGCAGCCCGGCGCAGGTCAGCTCGGGCGAGAACAACATCCCCGACGTGACCGCGCGCTGGACCACCAAGGGCAACTGGGGCCACTTCAGCGTGGCCGGGCTGGCGCGCCAGCTGCGCACCGCCGACGACAGCACCGCAGGCTATGCGCTCAGCGTGGCCGGCTCGTTCAAGCTCAGCGACACCGACCTGCTGCAGTACACCGTCAGCGGTGGCCCGGGCCTGGGCCGCTATATCGGCTTCGGGCTCATCCCGGATGCCTATATTGAGCGCGATGGCGGGCTGAAGGCGCAGGACGGCTACGCGGGCTTTGCGGCATGGCGCCACAACTGGACGGGCAACCTACGCAGCACGTTGGCGTATTCGGCCGCCTACATTTCCACTGACGAATCAGCCGTGGGTCAACTGGCGACCGAGCGCACCCAGTCCTGGCGCCTGAACCTGATCTATTCGCCGTTCCCGCGCCTGGACGTCGGTGCGGAAGTGAGCTGGGCCAAGCGCCAGCTTGCCAACGATGCCGAGGGTGAATTGAACCGGCTGCAGACCACGGTTAAGTACACGTTCTGAGGCATGGCCTTGCCCGCCAGTTGGCGGGCACAGGGCACTACAAGCACGGCTGCTCCGGCGCCAGGGCGGCGGTCTGCGATTTAGTCTGCGCGTGGACCGGTGTGCAGTTTGTAGACATTTTCGTGCGTGCCACCCTGTGAGCGCGCGGCTCGCAGGTGTTCATGCTCACGGCCGATGATCGTGGCGGCCCGACGCACGCACGGTGGCGCGGTTAAAAGTTCCCTTTTCTAAGGGGTAGTGCGACTGTACGCCTTGCCTCTGTACATTTATTAGTGTGCAACGACTGATTCGAAAGCGGCGAAAGCGCCGCCATGATCGCTCTTGATTTGGCAATACTTCTAGACAAGATCGATCGTCACCTGAGCAAGGCACGGCAATGATCAGCCTCAGTCAAACTCCGGTGCGTTTGGATCTTCTGGCACCGAGAGCGGGGTTGCCTTCGTCCCAGCATATGTCACGATCACTTCAACGGCCTCGTCACCGGTGAGGCCGCGATGAACAACGCCGGTTGATTCGCAGCATGCTTGGCCTTCCTTGATCGTGTGTTTTTCCCCTGTTTCCTTGTCTTCAAGCGTCATCTGTCCCTTGATGACATATGCAGCGTTTGGAACCACATGTGAGTGCCAGGGGAGGGTGGTATGAGGCGGGATCGTGATTCTCAGGACGGTGAGTTGAGCGCGCCCCGTTGGATACTCTGCATATGGCTTGCCGTTCCACGCCGACTCGCTTTGCAGGACAGTTTCGGCTCGCGGCTTGCTTTTGTTGACCTCTGATTTCGAATCGTGGCCCTGTTGGGAGTTTCTTGTATCTTCATTTTGGGTCTGGCCCATAATTACCTCTTACTTTGAAAGAATGTGTTTACTTTTGAAGGCCTGCGAAAGCTGAGGGCCGAGCTCTATTCCGCCGTCTGGGCGACAGTGTTCGCCTGCGCTGGAGTCTTCGCGGCGTGACGGAACAAAAGCAGGTTCAGGAGTGCGCATGCGCCAACGGCCGCGACGCAGATCAACATCGACGCTGACATTCCAGCGGTGAAAGCCATGCGATTCGTTGAGGAAATCAGGATGCCGAATACGGCCACACCAATGATCCCACCGGCTTGTCTGGCTGATGACATAAGACCCGCAGCTATACCCGCATCATGTTGACTTACCGCGGCCAACATCGAGTTGTTCATCGACGGCACCGTTGAGGCGCTTCCGATGCCCACGATGATCAGCGCTCCATTGAGAAGCCAAGCGGAACTGGATGGGTCGGCAACTGAGAGCAGTCCAAACCCGACGACCTGTATCAACAAGCCGGCTGTCATGACTGAGAGGGGGCTTGCCCGTTGGGCAAGTCGCGCCGAGAGCAGCGAGGAGATCGTCATTACTGCAGTCAGCGGGATAAATGCCAAGCCTGTCCTCACAGGATCGTAGTGCAACAGCGTCTGGAAATAGATGCTCAGTACGAACACCACACCGTAGAAGGTCAGATTGATGACCGATCCGGTCATCATCGTGGCGACCAGAATGTGATTGCGGGCCAACCGTGCGGGAAGCATTGGTGAAGAGGTTCGGCGCTCAACCATGAAAAAGATGGCAACAAAAATCGCCGCCAAGATCAGGCACGCCTTGGGAATAAGCGTCCAGCCTTCTCCTGCGATTGCAGTCAGTCCATAGGTCATCAGAGCAAGCGCGATAGCAATGGTTGCTTGGCCACCAAGATCCAGCTTCTTCTCGACGCCAGGCGCTTTGGGCGTGTACATCACCGTCAATCCAATCGCCAGCAGGCCGATCGGAATATTTACCAAGAACACGCTTCTCCAACCCACGTGTTCGATGAGAAATCCGCCGATCACAGGTCCTGCTGCGAGCGCAATGCCACCGCACGCCCCCCAGAGTGCGACGGCCGACTGCCGCTTGCGAGCGTCGGCAAAGTTGAGCCGGATCAGCGTGAGGGAGGTCGGTATGAGCAGCGCCGCCCCGAGACCCTGGACGCAGCGCATTGCAATCAACATCGACATGGACGACGCAATGCCGCAACCGACCGAGGCGAGGGTAAAGATGCCGAAGCCCAGTGCGAATACTGGCTTGGCGCCCCATTTGTCGCCAAGCCCCCCTGCGAGGATGAGGAGTGCCGAAAACAGCAGTGCGTAGCTATTGATGACCCATTGCATGCCGTTCAAGCCGGTGTTGAAAGCCTGTTGTAGGGCTCCTAGCCCCACATTTACGACGCTGACATCAAGCTGGACAACCAAGAAGCCCAAGCACGAAGCAATTAAGACCGCTGTTGAACTTGCGCGCTTGACCACGGTTGTCTATCCGAAGAAGGGATGATCACGTTAGGCGCTTGCCAGCCATGCGTAAATGATAATATTTGCATGACATCAATGCGGATATGCATGCATCGTGAACTGGGAAGATCTGCGTTTTCTCTTGGCCATTCGATCAAGCGGCACGATATCCGGTGCAGCGCGAGAACTTGCGGTCGATCAAGCCACCGTCAGCAGGCGGCTGCAGGCGCTTGAGGCTGCCTTGGGCGTGCGTTTGGTCGATCGTTTGCCTAAAGAGGCGCGCTTTACCAAGGTCGGTGCGGACATTGTGGAACGCGTGCTGGAAATGCAGTCCAAAGCATTTGAGATCGAGCGAGTTCTGAAGTCCTCACGCAACGACAAGCAGCGGGAGATCGCTGTTTCCGCACCGCCGGTGCTTGCACGCCATCTGCTTGCGCCACATCTTCAAGATCTGTCCAAGCGCTTGGGTGCACCGAAGATTACGATCCTGAGTGAGCCTCATTTGGCCTCTCTCGCCCGCATGGAGGCGGATCTGGCGCTACGCCTGACGCGAGGTACGGACGATGGTGAAATCGTCAAAAAAGTAGGGCGCATGAATTTTGCAATGTACGCGCATACGAGCTACCCAAAAATTGATCATCCTGCCGAGTGGGAGTTCATCGGCTATACGCGGCGACAACCGGATTTTGAGCATAAACGCTGGCTATACAAGACAATCGCCAACCGCCGGGTCGTTTGCGAAGTCACTGACTTGAGTAATCAATACGAGGCAGCCTGTTCTGGCATTGGGGTAGCAGGCCTTCCACGCTTCATAGGCGATGGCGATTCACGTCTGCTGAGGCTGACGACCGAGCAGACGATGCTGGAGCTGGGCATCTGGTTGGCGCTGCATCCGGATCGCCGCAAAGACGTCCTTGTGCGGCACACGATGAATGCAATCGTCGAGGTACTGCATTTGAAGTCGCTCACCGATTGAGTTTATTTTTGAAATTGATGATTAGATCCTGATTCTTCGACGCCCACGATCCATGCGGTTCTTCGATTCGTTGCTGCATGGCACTCATCATGGTTGATCATGGGCTGGCAGTGCTCACCACAGCGCGGAAAGTCCAGGCTGTTCACCGTGCGGTTTGCCCATTGGTTTGGACCTGCGTTCTACAATCGGCGTATTTGGGAGGCATGTCTTGGAGATCCTTCCCGATTCGCTTTCAGGGCTCAGCGCCTTCGTCTCGGTTGTCCAGGCCGGAAGCTTCACCGCCGCCGCCGATCGCCTGGGCATCACCAAGTCTGCCGTCGGCAAGAGCATCAAGCGACTGGAGACGCGGCTGGGCGTGCAACTGCTCCATCGCACGACCCGGCGGCTGCGCCTGACCTACGAAGGCGAGGCCTACTTCAAGGCCTGCGAGGCGGCGCTGGAGAGCATCGTCACGGCCGAGTCAATGATCAGCAGCCAGGACCGCGGCCTGCGTGGTCGGGTACACATCGACATGCCGATCGCCTTCGGCCGCAGCCTGCTGATGCCGATCCTGTTCAAGGTGACCTCCGGGCATCCGCACCTGCACCTGACGATGACCTTGAACGACGGCGTCATCGATCCAATGACCGTCGATGCGGATCTGGTGGTGCGGTTCGGCAAGCTCCAGGACAGCAGCCACCTGGTCGCGCGCAGGCTAGGGCGCCAGCCGCGGGTCATCTGCGCGGCGCCGGCCTACTTGGAGACGCATGGTACGCCCCAGACCCCGGACGACCTGGCAGAGCATCGCTGCATTGTCGGCACCGAGCACGGCCCCCCCCAACACTGGAACATCCGCGAGGAAGGGCGTTCGCGCTTGGTCACGCCGCCGGCCACCCACCAGATCAGCGATGGCGAGTCGATCGTGGAGGCTTGCGCGGCGGGATTCGGGTTGTGCCAGATGCCGCTGTCGCTGCTGCGCTCGCGGATCGAGCTCGGGGCGCTGGTGCCGGTGCTGTCGGGCTATGCCGACGTGGACGTGGATATCCACCTGCTGTGGTTGCGCCAGGCGGAGCTGGCGCCGCGCGTGCGCTATCTGGTCGACCGCTTGGTCGAATATGCCGAACAAGGCGCCTTCAACTAGCGGCACGGGTGTGCCCACGGTGCGAGGGCGGCGGTCTGTGGCGCGGAACGCTCAACTGGCGACATCCCGTCAACAATCTGGCGACATGCGGTCTGTTTATCGCAGCCGCCGCGCCTCCTATAGTGCCGACCGGCTTGGAACGGTGGCGCCGGCTGATTGTCCGTAATCGCAACGGCATGCGCGGTATTGCTGCAGGCGCCATGAGACGGTGCCTGCGTTCTGAAGGACGCGGCATCGCCGCGCTGGTCCGTCTCCAAGGCCGGGACAAGACACACATGCGCTGGTGGAGCAGGACCTTTGCCTGTGCCGGTGGCGCGAGTGCGCCTGCTTCGCACGCGTTGACGTGCATCCAACGGGCCGGATAACCCGGCTCCCGGGAGACTCTCCATGTCGTTCGTTTCCGAGCCCAAACGTCGGGATGTTTCCGTCGGCTTGAGGCTCTATGTCTACATCCTTGGCGCCGTGATCGCGCTGGTGGGTGCCTATCTGGTCTATGGCGGAATCCAGCTCCTCTCGCTGGGTGGATCGCTGTATTACCTGCCCGCTGGCCTCACCCTGATCGCCAGCGCCGTGCTACTGGCACGGCTGCGCAGGAGCGCGGCGGCGCTGTATTCGGCGTTCTTTGCCGTGACTGCGGTGTGGGCGTTGTGGGAAGTGGGGCTCGCGTTCTGGCCATTGGCGGCCCGGCTTGGCCTGTTCGCGGTGCTGGGCGTGCTGCTCGCCCTGTGCGTGCCCTCGCTACCAGCAAGCCGAAGCACCAGGCATGTCCGCGCGGTGTCCTATGGCATTGCCGGACTGACCTTCGCGGCACTGGTGGCCACCTTCATCGGGGCGTTCAGCCCGATCTGGCTGGTCAAGCCCGGCAAGGCCGTGGCGGCTGCGCAGGATTACGATGCCGCGCGCGAACCCAAGGACTGGGTCGGATTCGGCCGCAGTACCACGGGCGAGCAGTTCTCCCCTGACAAGCAGATCAACAAGGACAACGTTGCCCAGCTGCAGGTGGCCTGGACGATGCATACCGGTGACATGACCATCCCGGGCAGCGAGAACCAGAACACGCCCCTGCAGATCGGCAACACGCTGTATCCGTGCACGCAGTCCGGGCGGGTATTCGCCGTGCGCGGCACCACCGGCGAGAAGCTCTGGCATTTCGATCCCAAGGTCACCGCCAAGTCCGCGGCCAACTGGCTGCGCTGCCGTTCGCTGGCCTATTACGAGGTCCCGTCGCTGCCGGACGGCGCGCCGGGCAAGAAGCGCATCTACCTGACCACCGGCGACATGCGCCTGATCGCGCTGGACGCCACCACCGGCACGCCGGTGGCCGCGTTCGGCAACGGCGGCACGGTGGCCCTGGCCAGCAACATGGGCGAGCTGCGCCCGGGCTTCTACAACCCGACCTCCGGTCCACTGCTGGCCGGCAGCAACCTGCTGGTCGGCGGCTGGGTGATGGACAACCAGTCCACCGATGAGCCTTCAGGCGTGGTGCGTGCGTTCAACGCGGTCACCGGCGAACTGGCCTGGGCCTGGGACGTGGGTCGTCCAGGCCAGATGCAGGCGCCGGCCAACGGCGCGTCCTATACCCGTGGCACGCCCAACATGTGGGCCACGCCCAGCTACGATCCCAAGCTCAACATGGTCTACCTGCCCACCGGTGGTGGAACCCCGGATCTGTTCGGCGGGCAGCGTTCGGCCGCCACCGACCGGGTCTCGCAGTCGGTGGTCGCGCTGGATGCCACCACGGGCCAGGAGCGCTGGACCTTCCAGCTGGTCCACCACGACGTGTGGGACTACGATCTGCCGTCCAAGCCGGTGCTCTACGACATGCCCGACGGCAAGGGCGGTCGCATCCCGGCGCTGGTCCAGGCGGGCAAGAACGGGCAGATCTACGTGCTTGACCGCCGCACCGGCAAGCCGATCACCCAGGTGGTCGAAAAGCCGGTGCCCACCAACGGCGTGCCCGGCGAGACGCTCTCGCCGACCCAGCCGTATTCGGTGGGCATGCCGGCCATGCGCGATGGCGTGCTGAGCGAAGCCAAGATGTGGGGCATCACCCCGATCGACCAGCTCAACTGCCGCATCCAGTTCAAGCAGCTGTATTACAAGGGCGACTACACGCCGCCGCAGCTGAGCTGGTACCTGGAGAATCCCTCCTGGTACGGCACCACCAACTGGGGTGGCCAGTCCATCGACAAGCAGCACGACGTCATGATCGTCAACGACATGCGGATCATGATGAAGGGCCGGCTGATGTCGCGCGGGGAAACCAACGGCATGCTGGCGGCCAAGTCGTCCGAAGGCGTCGGCGGCGTGATCCCGATGTCCAACACGCCTTACGGTGCCGAGCGCGGCATGGTCCAGTCCTTCCTGGGCGTGCCGTGCACCGACCCGCCGTTCGGCACCATGGCCGCCATCGACATGACCACCCAGCAGGTGCTGTGGCACCGCTCGCTGGGCACGCCCGAGCAGTTCGGCCCGCTGGGCACCAAGACCCACTTGCCGATAGAGCTGGGCATGCCGACCCTGGGCGGGGCGGTGACCACCGGCTCGGGCCTGGTGTTTTTCTCGGCGACCTCGGACTACTACCTGCGCGCGCTCGACGTGATGACCGGCAAGGTCGTGTGGAAGAGCCGTCTGCCGGTCGGTGGTGGCGCCACGCCGCTGGTGTTCACCTCGCCCGAGGACGGCCGGCAGTACGTGGTGGTGACGGCCGGCGGTTCGCGCTCGGCGCCGGACCACGGCGATTACATCATCGCCTACGCATTGCCTAAGACCACGCCGACCCAGCATTGAGCCTGCGGGGCAAGCAAAGCGCAGCCTGCTGGCTGCGCTTTGCCGTGCCCGCCTTAGCTTTCCCTCCGTCAACGCGCCATGTCCATGGCGTACCGAAGCCCGCGCGAGGCGCTGTGTGCACCCGCGCTCGACATGGTCTCGAAAGGAACCCTGCATGCCCTCCAAGAACACGCTCGCCCTGTTGTGCGGCTCGGCGCTGGCCTCGCTCGCGGCCGGGGCCGATGCGCAACAGCAGCATGTTGCCCCCTCCACCGACAGCCTCAGCCAGCGCGCCTTGCTGACCGGCTCATGGGATGGGCTGCGGACCCGCTTGGCGGACGCGGGCTATACCGTGACCGGCAGCGAGGTCGTCGACTCGGCCCATAACTACACCGGCGGCGATCGTGAGATGAGCCGCGCCGCGGGCCAGTTCCTGTTCGGTCTGACCATCGATACGGACAAGGCCTGGGGCCATCCGGGCGGCAAGGTGCAGATGACCGTCACCAACCGCCACGGCCGCAATCTCTCCAACGATGCCAACCTGGGCCTGCTGCAGCCGATGCAGTCCATCTACGGGCGCGGTGAGATCTGGCGCCTGGCCGACTTCTGGTACGAGCAGACCTTCAACGATGGCACCACCGCGCTGAAAGTGGGGCGGGTCACCCACGGCGAGGACTTCGGCGCCACGCCTTGCGGCAACGTCTCCAACGTCGTGCTCTGCGGTCCGGCCTCGAGCCAGATCGTCAGCGGCTACCTGTACAACCTGCCGGTCAGTTCGTGGGGCATGCGCCTGCGCCAGCAGCTGGCGACCAACCTGCACCTCAATGTCGGCGTCATTGAATCCAACCCGGTCAACCTGCGCGAGGACCGTGGGTTCTACCTGGGCACCAGCGGTGCCACCGGGACGATCTACGCCACCGAACTGCAGTGGACGCCAAGCTTGGGCGCCGCGGGCAACCTGCCGGGCACCTACAAGATCGGCGGCTGGTACGACACCAGCAACTCGGACAACGTCGCCTACGACATCCATGGCAATTACACGCTGCTGAGCGGCCTACCTGCGGCGCGCGAAAGCCATCATGTCGGCTTCCACGGCAACGTCGTGCAGCAGCTGGTAGCCCCGCGCGCCGATGGCTCCCATGGCCTGAACGTGGTGGCCAATCTGGCCGTGACCGACCGGGCCAGCAACAAGCTGCGCAGCAAGATGGCGATGATCCTGAGCTACACCGGTCCCATTCCGGGCCGGCCCCGGGATGATGTGACCTTCGGCATCGGCCAGGTCACGGTCAACAACCACGTCACCCGCGCCCAGCGTGCGCAGCACGATACCGGCCTGCGCCTGCTGGACCCGCAAAAGAACGAAGTGGCCGCCGAGCTCAACTATGGCTTTAGGATCACCCCGGCGGCCACGATCCGGCCCGGCCTGCAGTTCGTGCGTAATCCGGGTGGCCAGCGCGACCGCGGCGACATCCTGGCCGCCAGCCTCAAACTGGTCCTGGCGCTTTGACGGGGCGATGCCACACGTGATTGCGGACCACTGAGCTGCAAAGAAAAATGGCGACCTGCCTGCTCCTGAAGGGAGCGGGCAGGTCGCCATCTTGCTCTGCAGGGCCACCGTGATGGTGGGCGCTGCGAAAGGTCAGTCAGGCAGGCGGTCGAAGCCGTCGAAGGGCTTCAGGTAGACCGCGCCGAACGGATCGAGCCGCTTGCGGGTTTCCGCATCGGGATTGCCGTAGACGGTCAGACCCACAAAGCGCACGTGGTCGTTGAAGGGCTGCGCGAATGGGGCGAAGGTTTCGTCCACGTGCGAGACGACAGTGTCGGCCTGGTAACGCTCGACGATGTGCGCGGTCTTGCCGTCATCGCTGAAGCTGTATTCGTAGATCAGGGTTCCCGGTTCCTTCTGGGTCGCTGCGACGGCGGCCTTGACGATCTCCTTGAAGCTCTCGAGCTTGCCGGGCAGGATTTCCATCTGGAAGACGTTGGTGATGTGGTCTTTCATGGGCGATATGGCTCCAGTGATGTGGCACGCAGGCTGGTCTAGACCAACGTGCGTCGATGGCCCGCAGGCCCGCAGGTCACGGACCTGCAGGCCATCGGGCGCGGGTGGGGCGCGGTCAGGAGGCCGACGCCGGCCCTTCGCCGAACAGCTTGCCGGCGCCGGCCCAGTCCGACGGCTTGACGTCTTCGAAGATCACGTAAACGTAACTGGCATCGGTACCGGTGTTCTTGACGATGCTCTCGGTGATCTCGGCGGCAACGGCGGCCTTGGCCTTGGTGTCTTTTCCTTCAAACCAGCTCACGCGTACGACGGGCATTGGAGATTCCTCTCGTTGATGGGGAGTAACGATGGGCCAGGCGCAACACACTGCGCCAACCCGTGGGTGAACTAGGGATTGGCGTCGCCGCGGTCGGGCGCCGGCACCGAGAGCGGCATGCCTGGCGTGCCGGCATAGGTGATCACCACCACGCACGGCTCGTCACCGGTGAAGCCGCGGTGTTCGGCGCCGACCTGCTCGTTGAAGGATTGCCCGGCGCGCACGACATGGGTCTGTCCCGTCGCACGGTCTTCGACCGTCAGCTGGCCTGACAGGATGTAGGAGGCGTTGGGCATCGGATGGGTATGCCAGGCCAGCTTGGTCCTGGGTGGAATGGTCATGCGTTTGACCGTCAGCTCCGGCGTGCCCGGGGGATAGGCGTCGTAGGGCTTGCCATTCCATGCGCACGTCCCCTGCGACACGATCTCGTCGCGGGTGGGCGGGGCATGCTCGTGGTCATCTTTGGACATATTGATGCTTGGTCCATCCAGGGATTGTTCGCATGCGGAGCGGTCGGCGGCGCAAACGGGACAGGACTGCCGGTGCAGGTCGCAGGAAGCCGCTGTTCGATCGACGGCGTGGGACGGGACGTCAACCGCCCGGTCTTGTTGCAGGGCTTGCATCGTAGATCGCGCGCGTGCCCCGATAAACGACTGGCGCGGAGACGCAGTAGCGACTTCAGGTCCACAGTGCCTGGCGGAACGTGCAGGCGAGGGCCTTCGCATGCTCATCCGCTCCAGACCGGATAATGCAGTACTTGCCGAGCGCGAAGCGTCCCCACGCCATGACCCATCCTTCCAATCCTGCGGCCGACGGCTTTGTCCGGGTCCGCGGTGCGCGCGAACACAACCTCAAGGATGTCGACGTCGACATTCCGCGCGATGCGCTGGTGGTGTTCACCGGGGTCTCCGGATCGGGCAAGTCGTCGCTGGCCTTCGGCACCCTGTTCGCCGAGGCGCAGCGTCGCTACCTGGATTCGATCTCGCCGTACGCACGGCGGCTGATCGACCAGGCAGGCGTGCCGGAAGTCGATAGCGTCGAAGGCCTGCCGCCTGCGGTGGCCCTGCATCAGCAGCGCGGCGCGCCGACCACGCGCTCGTCGGTGGGCAGCATCACCACCATCTCCAACTCGCTGCGCATGCTGTATTCGCGTGCCGGTGACTATCCCAAGGGCCAGGAGATCATCTACGCCGATGGGTTCTCGCCGAACACGCCCGCCGGCGCCTGTCCGACCTGCCATGGCCTGGGCCGCGTCTATGACGCCACCGAGGCCTCGATGGTGCTGGATCGCAACCTGACCATCCGCGAGCGTGCAATCGCCGCGTGGCCTGGTGCCTGGCACGGGCAGAACCAGCGCGACATCCTCACCACCCTGGGCATCGACGTGGATATGCCCTGGTCCAAGTTGCCCAGGAAAACCCGCGACTGGATCCTGTTCACCGATGAGCAACCCGTGGTGCCGGTCTATCCGGGTTTCGATCTGGACGAAGCCCGCAACGCGCTCAAGCTCAAGACCGAACCCAGCTACATGGGCACCTTCACCAGCGCGCGCCGCTACGTGCTGCATACCTTCGCCACGACCCAGAGCCCGCAGCAGAAAAAGCGCGCGTCGCAGTATCTGGTCAGCACGCTGTGCCCCACCTGCGACGGCAAGCGGCTGCGGCGCGAAGCGCTGTCGGTGACCTTCGCCGGGCTGGACATCGGCGCGCTGTCGCAACGACCGCTGGCCGAGGTGGAGGCGCTGCTGGCGCCGGCCGCGCAGGGTAAATCCCGACGCAATGCGGCCCATCCCGAGCAAGTCGTCGCCGCCCAGCGCATCGCCAGCGACCTGCTGGCGCGCATCGCGATCCTGCAGGACCTGGGGCTGGGCTATCTCACACTGGAGCGCAGTACCCCGACGCTCTCGCCCGGCGAGCTGCAACGCCTGCGCCTGGCCACCCAAATCCGTTCGCAGCTGTTCGGCGTGGTTTACGTCATGGACGAGCCTTCAGCCGGACTGCATCCGGCCGATGCGCAGGCGCTGCTGCGGGCGCTGGATCAGCTGAAGGCGGCGGGCAATTCCATCTTCGTGGTCGAACACGAGATCGACGTGATCCGCCATGCCGACTGGATCGTGGATGTCGGTCCGGCCGCGGGCGAGCAGGGTGGCCAGGTGCTCTATAGCGGTCCGCCGGCCGGGCTGGAACAGATCAAGGCTTCGGCGACGCGGCGTTATCTGTTTGGCGGGCAGGAGCCGGTGACCAGCCGCGCGCGCGTGCCGGGCGCCTGGCTGCAGCTGCGCGGCATCACCCGCAACAACGTGGAAGGACTCGACGTTGACATTCCGCTGGGGGTGTTCACCTCGGTCACCGGGGTCAGCGGTTCTGGCAAGTCCTCGCTGGTCAGCCAGGCGTTGGTGGAACTGCTGACCCGGCACCTGGGCCAGCCGCGCGGCGAGGCCGAGGAAGACCTCGATCCGCTGGAGCGCGGCGCCGAGGCGCCCATCGGTGGCCATATCGTCTTGGGGCTTGAACAGGTGCGTCGGCTGGTGCGCGTGGACCAGAAAGCCATCGGCCGCACGCCGCGCTCAAACCTGGCCACGTACACGGGCCTGTTCGATCACGTGCGCAAGCGCTTTGCCGATACCCCGGCGGCGAGGAAACGACGCTTCGACGCGGGGCGGTTCTCCTTCAACGTGGCCAAGGGTCGCTGCGAGACCTGCGAAGGCGAGGGCGCGGTGAGCGTGGAGTTGTTGTTCATGCCCAGCGTGTACGCGCCTTGCCCCACCTGCCATGGCGCGCGCTACAACGCCAGAACGCTTGAGATCCAGCTGCATGGGCACAATATCGCCCAAGTATTGCGCATGACCGTGGCCCAGGCGGCGGCATTCTTTGCCCAGGACGCCACCATCGCCCGGCCGCTGCAGGTGCTGATCGAAGTGGGGCTGGGCTATCTGCGCCTGGGCCAGCCGGCGACCGAGCTGTCCGGTGGCGAAACCCAGCGCATCAAGCTGGCGACCGAACTGCAGCGCGCCCAGCGTCGCGACACCGTGTACGTGCTGGACGAACCCACCACCGGGCTTCATCCGTCCGACGTGGACACGCTGATGATCCAGCTGCAGGGACTGGTCGATGCCGGCAATACCGTAATCCTGGTCGAACACGACATGCGCGTGGCCGCCGGCAGCGACTGGATCATCGACATGGGCCCGGGCGCCGGTGACAAGGGCGGCAGAGTGGTCGCCGCGGGTTCGCCTGCCAAGGTGGCCGCTTCCAGGGCAAGCCGGACCGCGCCGTTCCTCAAGGCGGCGATGCAGCCCGCTGGCTGATATCACCTGCGCGTGCTGTCGGCGTTGCCGCGCTTGGCCGCGCTTGCGTTGCGTAGCAAAGCAGCCATAGCGGCAGGAAAGAAAACCGTGCCTTTCGCTCTGATCCGCCCGGCTGTTTCTCTTCGTTTGACGTGGGCGCGCGCGATGACCGCGGCGCCCGTTCGCTCGTCACGTCATCAGCCTTCGTACAGCGGCTGGCCGTTGGCTGCGGTGACACCGCCATCCACCGCTAGGTTCACGCCCGTCACGAAGCCCGCGTAATCGCTGGCCAAAAACAGGACGGCCTTGCCGATGTCCTCTGGCGTGGCGATGCGCCCCAAGGGCACGCGATCCAGCTGGTGCTTGACCGTGGCGTCGTCGGCCAGCATGTCTTTGGTCATGCCGCTGGCGGTCATGGTGGGACAGACCGCGTTGACCCGGATGCCCTGGCGACCATGGTCGATGGCCATCGCGCGGGTGAGGTTGGTGATCGCGCCCTTGGCGGCGTTGTAAGCCGCCATGCTGATGTCACCGCCGACGCCGGACACCGACGAGGTATTGATGATGCAGCCCTTGCGCTTGGCCAGTTCCGGGATCGCGGCCTTGCAGCCGTTGAACACGCCGGTGACATCGACGGCCATGACCCGGTTCCAGTCCTCCAGCGCGGTCCGGGTGACATCGCCCTGGTGATGGATGCCGGCGTTGTTGTAGAGCACGTCCAGCCCGCCGAACCTGTCGACCACTTCCTGGACCAGGGTCTTCATGGCCTGCGCATCGGAGACGTCCACCTGCTTGGCCCAGGTGCGCTCCGCCGGCAGGCTTGCGGCCACCTGCTCCAGCAGCGCGACGTTCTGGTCTGCCAGGACAACCGTGGCGTTGTGCTGCGAAAACAGCCTGGCGGTGCCCTCGCCGATGCCGGATGCGGCGCCGGTAATCAAGACGACTTTGTCTTTGAAGTCCATGGGATTCTCCTGCAGTGATGGAAGCGATCGGTCATGCAGACCGTTGCCAACACTGTAGGAAGCAGGTTGTCTAGCGCTCGTCCATTTTCATGTGGAGATGGCGTAACACTTCGTCCGTACTGATGGAAAGGCATCAGGCATCAGCCATCAACACGACATGCCATGCACGTGACCGCCAGCTTCGGCGCCAATAACAAAACACCAGTGTTGCGCGAAGGTCTGCGCTGGCCAGGAGCAGGTGCGATGCGCAGGCATGGCCTTCGCCAGGGCAGCGTCGCGCTGGTCGGCGCCGCCGCTGCCGTCAGAGGCTCAGCAGCCTGAGCATGTCGGGCGATGCCGTGCCCAGGCGCTGGTCGATGCCGCGCATGGCCTGGAGGCTGCGCTCCAGCTTGGCGTAGACATCGCCGGCATAGTCCCAGCCCAGCACGCCGATGCTGCCGGTATAGCCGGCCCGGTTCAGCGCGGCAACCACGGCGAAGTTGTCCAGCTCGCCGCGATCAGGTGGCTCCATCGTCGCGACCTGTCCCCAGCCCAGCGGCGAGACCGCGCTGCCGGACAGCACCGCGTGCATCAGCCACGGCTGCATCGCCGCCAGGCGCTGGTCCAGCTCGCCTTCCTGCGCGGCATACCAGTGGTAGCCGTTGAAGGAGGCGCCGAGCTGGGGGTGGTCGAACTGCGCGCAGATCTGCACGACCTCGGTGGTGGTCTGGGTGACGTGGTGGAAGTGCGGATACAGCGCGATGCGCAGGCCGCGACGTTCGGCCACGCGCAGCAGCGAGGCGATGCTGCGCAGGATCGCGGCCTGGCCGTTGCGCGAGGTCTGCACGGCCAGCTCTATCAGCTCGACGCCGTCGACCGTCTCCAGGATCCGGCGCAGCAGCGCGTCGTTGCGGCCTTCATGCAGCACGCAATACAGCGCGGCCACATCCAGGCCATGGCGCGCCTTGACCGTGGGCAACAGCGACAGGTCGGTATAAGGCTGGCCGCCCCAGGCCGAGACGGTGATGCCGTTGTAGCCCAGCTCAGCCAGCATCTCGCACTGCGACTGGAAGGCATACACGCCCATCGAGGTGTAGAAGAACGAATCCAGCGCGTGGATGGGGTGCGGCAAGGCGGTCTGCTCCAGGGTCACGCGGGCGCGCCGCTCATCACGGCCCACTGCGGATGGTCGGCCAGGCGCTGCTCCATGGCGCGGAAGGCCTTCTGCGAGCGCTGCAGGTTGCCGTAGACATCGCCGCCCATGCTTTCCCAGCCCATCGCAGCGTAGCGGCCGGTGTAGCCGCGCCGTGCCAGCGCTCCCATGACCACGAAGTTGTCCAGCTCGCCTTCGTCCAGCGGCTCGATCGTGGCGACTCCGCCCCAGCCCAACGGCGAGAGTCGGGTGCCGGCGATGTTGACCTGACGCAGGTACGGCCATAGTGCATCCAGGCGCTGCTCGAGCTGTTTTTCCTGCGTCGCGTACCAGTGGTATGCGTTGAACACGATGCCCAGGTTGGGATGGTCGAACTGCCGGCACAGCGCCACCGCTTCGGTGGTGGTCTGCATGCCATAGCGCACGTGCGGGTAAAGCGCGATGTCAATGCCGCGGCGCTCGGCGATCGGGAGCAGGCGTTCCAGCATGCGCCGATCGCCGTCCTGAACCCTGTCGCCTGAGTGCAGCGCCAGCTCGATGCTGGTGCTGCCCTCCAGCGACTCGAGGATATTCGTGACGAAGCCTTCCAAACCCGGCCGATAGATCAGGTAGAGCGCACCGATATCCAATCCCCAGTCGCGCTTGACTGTCTGCAGGCTGGACAGCTCCTTGCTCCAACCCGACACGGTTAGGCCCTGGTAACCCAGCTCGGCCAGCATCTGGCACTGGGCTTGGAGCGGGTAGGTGCCTAGCTTGGTCTGGAAGATGAAATCCATGTGGTGCAGCGGATGGCTCATGCCGCCGCTTCCACTGCCACGGCAGGCGCAAGGCTGGGGAACACGGGCAGCAAGTACTGACCCAGCTCGTCAATGACATCGGCAGCCGGTCGACGGGTCGGCTTGAAGTGCAGGGCCACGTGCGACACGCCCTGTTCCTGCTGGCGTAGCCACAGCTCGCGTAACGCATTGCGGCCGCCGCGTAGCACCCTGCCTGGAATGATCGGCGCATGCGGGTCGCGGTCGAGGTCAAACATGGTGCCGTAGCCATATGGCGTGAATACCCCTTGCTCGCCGGCCGCGCGCCATTGGGCCAGAATCTGAGGGATGCGCATCGGGTCTGCGATGTAGGACAGAATGCCGTCGGTGTTGCGCACGGTCCATTCAGTGCTTTGGCCGGCATGGCCGATCACAACGGTAGGCAGTCGCGGCATCACTGGCTTGGGTACCAGATCTAGCCCGCCATCGAGACGACCGTAGAAGCTTGAGGTGTGGACAGGCCAGGACCGCTCAGTTGTAGCCCGGATGACGCCAAGCGCGTCGCGGAACCGCTCAGCCCGGTTCTCGAAATTGACGCCGAAGGCCGGGTATTCAACAGGCCGGTCGCCGGTGGCCAGGCCCAGGATGAAGCGTCCTCCGAGCAGTTGGTCGATGGTCGCCGCCTGCTTGGCCACGATCACCGGATCACGCAGTGGCAACACGATGCCTGCGGTGCCAATGGCGATGTCCGAGGTCACCGCGGCCAAGTAGCCGGCATAGACCAGCGGATCCAGTACCTGCCCGACGTCACCGAAGTTCGGATCGTAGAAAGGCACGTCGCGCAGCCAGATTGCGGCGAAGCCGGCTTGGTCGACCTTCTGTGCCATCTCAGCGTGGTCAAGGAGATGCGGGCCAACGGTATTTGGATAGCTTTCAAGCGGTGCGATGAACCCAAAGGTCAGGTGACCGGGCTGGAAGACGCGGGCATAGCCAGGGTGCGATGCAAGCGCAGGGGGAAGGTGGGTGGGTGCGTGCTGCTCAGTCATTGGGGTATCCATCGGCGGCGTCAGGCCGCCAAGCAGGACCTCACTCTAAGCAAGCGTATTGCGAAGAAAAATGGGTTAATTTTCCGAACATATCGGACCGAAACGCAAAACTGACCATGGACCGCTTCGCAGCAATCGAAACCTTCGTCCAAGCCGCCGAAACCCGTAGTTTCACTGAGGCGGGTCGACGCCTTGGTGTGTCCTCCTCTGCCGTGGGCAGGTCTATCTCGCGACTTGAGCAGGAGCTAGAGGTACGCTTGTTCCATCGCTCGACTCGTGCCATCACCCTGACGGCCGAAGGCCACCTGTTCCTGGATCACTGTTACCGGATCTCAGCAGAGTTCGAACTGGCAAGGGAACAGCTGAGCCATGCGGCAGGAAAACCGAGCGGTCGGCTGCGGGTGGGGCTACCGCATCTGGGGATCCATCTGATGCCAGATCTCATTGCCTTCCAGCAGCGCTACCCCAGCATTGAACTGGAGCTGGACTTCAGCGACAGGTTGGTCAATGTGATCGAAGAGGGCTTTGATGCCGTCATGCGCATCGGCGAAATCGATGATTCCAGGTTGACCATGCGCCGGCTTGATGGATACCGGCACCGGCTCGTGGCATCGCCGCAATATTTGGCCCGACGTGGGCAGCCCATGCATCCAGCGGAGCTGGCCGCGCACGCTTGCCTGAGGTACCGCTATCCAACCAGCGGAAAGCTGGCGCCATGGCCGTTGAAGGTGCCCACGCATGAGGCGGTCCTGGATATTCCTGAAACCTCGATCGCCAATGCGATTGATCCATTGATGCGCATGGCCGAGGCCGGCCTTGGCATCGCGCTGCTGCCGGATTTCATCATCAAGGACCAAGTCGGTGCGGGACGCTTGACTGTGGTGCTTGACCAATACGTCGAGGATCAGCGCAACTTTTGCATGTTGTGGCCGGCCAGTCGCCAGTCGCCTCCCAAGCTCAAGGTTTTCGTGGAGTTCATGGCCAACCGCTTTGGACCGGCTGGTGCCCTGGCAAACACGCTGGCCGGTCCTGCCGGAGCCGCGGCATGACAACATGCGTCAGTTCTGGCATGCGAGCTTGTACGTTGTGCGGGCTTGGCAGCGAGTATCCTCGCAATATGTATTCTCTCGATCTCACCAGCGCTTACGAGACTGCCCGCACGAGCGCTGCGCCCGGCGAGCTGCTGGTGCTGATGCGAATTAATGATGAGTCCACTGAGCTGGTGCATGGAACCGGACTGCATCCTGCTGTGACGCTGGCACTCCAGGTCGGTGCCGTGCGCGTGGTGCGCGAGCAGTTTAATGGTCGCTTTCCTGGACTGCTGCAGCTGGAGAACGCTATCGCGACGGTCGAGGACGAAGTCACCAAGCCTTGGTTGCCTCCTGGGCAAGCGCGAGAGTTGGTGCTCTTTGACGCGGGGCTTCATGACAACGTTGCGATTGAGCGAGCACACCACGATGCCCCGATTGCGATGGCGCTTGACGAGGTCGAACGCTGGTTCAACCGGCTGGTCGCCGTGGTTGCGGGCAGCCCGCCCTCACAGCAAGGGGTTCCTGATGATCCCGAATTCGCCGCAAGGCTGCTGATCGTGCGAGAGGCTTTGCATCACCTGAAGATCAGCGGGCTGCGACTAGAGGGGGCTGTTCAAGCAGGTTAGGTGCCGTTTTTCGGAAAGCAGCGCCCGTGTCGCGGCATTCAGGGCGCCAGTAATAGGCGCTCCTTGATATTGCCGTGCTCAAGCAGGGCGTGCGCATGTCCTGCCTCCTCCATAGGGATCAATCGATAGCGCGGAGCCGAGAGGGTCTGGATGTCCAACCAGCCCAGCAATGCCTCCAGTGTATGTGCTAGATCCGCTCCGCTCAGGCTCTCTGTTGAGTAGCCGGTCAATCGAACCGGGCGGATCAATTGCCACGCGTCAAAGCCGATGTCGGCACCGGCGACGGCACCGACCAGGCAGAGGGTTCCGTCGGCCGCCAAGGCTTCAACGCTGGATTTGAACGAATGACCGGCGGCGGTCTCAAGCACCGCGTCGAAAGCCTCAGCGGGAAAATTGGCCTTTTGCTCTTTGGCAACGACCACGACGTGGTCCGCTCCCTTTCTCAGCACGTGGTCAACATCTTCGAGCTTGGAGACCACTGCTGTCACTGTCGCGCCAAGTGCGTCACCGAGGGCGATCGCTGCACTGCCTACCTGGCCCGCAGCGCCAGTAACCAACAGGCGTTTCCCTGACAACGGCCCCATGCGCACAAGCGCTTGGTGTGCGGTTACTGCTGGCAATCCGAGAGCGGCGATATCGAAGAGGCTGTAGCCCAGGGGAATGGCTGCTGCCGCTGCGGCGGCCACGGTGACAAAATCCGCGTATCCGCCACTGCGTTCTGCGCGCACCCCGCCCAAGCCCTGCATCATCGTGATGGCTTGGTCACCCGGCTTCCAAGTGGTGACGCCAGCGCCTACTTCGGTGACCGTGCCAACAACCTCGACCCCTGGTGTGTAGGGAAATGGCTGGCTCTTGTGCACGGGCCAAATTCCGGCCCTGATCTTCAGGTCCGTGTGGTTGATCGCGGCGGCGACAGTGCGAATCCTGATGTCATCATGGCCAACAGGTGCAAGGGCCACATCCCTGCAGACGAGCACCTCTGGTGGCCCATATCGTTCGATCTGGATGGCGCGGATTTGGGTCATCTCACGTGCAAATGTTGTCTGTAATCAGTCGATGCAGGAGGCGCGCAGTGACAGGGAGTGACCAGCGTTAGGCTTTCAACAGGCTCCATCTGATGCTCGGCGGGGGTCTCGAATGCACGCATGCGGCTCTCATCCGCGGGCGCCGATGCGTCAGGCTTGGAAGCGATCAAACCCCTTGAACGGCTTCATGTAGATCGCACCAAACGGATCAAGGCGCTTGCGGATTTCTGCATCGGGTTCGCCATAGACAGTCAACTTGGCGAAGCGGACGTGATCAATGAATGGCTGGGCGAAAGGTGCGAAGGTCTGGTCGACGTGCGACACAACGCCGCTGGCGAGGTAGCGCTCGATGATATGGGCCGACTTACCGTCATCACTGATGCTGTACTCGTAGAGCAGGGTGGTGAGTTCTGTCGAAGTGGCTTCCACGGCACCACGGATGATTTCCTTGAAGCCCTCCAGCTTGCCCTCGATGATCTCCAGCTCGAAGACGCAGGTGATTCGATCAGTCATTGCGATTGTTCCATCCCGTGCTGCGCCAAGGAATTGGCGAGAAGCCGGCAACACTAGACCAGCTTTGAGCATTGATAAATGCTCGAGATGAACCATCATTGGAATCAATGGGCTTCTAATCGGTGTTGCACTTTGTTGGAGACCAGCTTAGCCAAATGCTTTGACGGAAAAATCCAGAAAACTTCTTAACTTGGGCGTGACCCGCCGGTCTGGCGCATACAGAAGATGCATGGGCCGGGAAGGGACCTTGTAATCGGGCAAAAGCTCGACGAGTCTGCCGTCAGCGATTGCCTCTCTTACCAGCTCCAGAGGTTGCAGCAGGATGCCAAGCCCCGCCATTGCCGCGCAGAGCAGGGGTTCCCCATGGTCGACCATCAGACGGCTGGTCACGGGCACGACCACTTTTCCTTCTGGGCCATCAAAGCTCCAGTGGGTTCGCAATTCTGTATGGGTGAAACCCAGGCAATCGTGGGCCTGCAAGTCCCACGGGGACGTGATCGGCGGATGGCCGGCAAGGTAGGAAGGCGCCGCACAAAGCACCAGCCTGTATGGGGCGAGCGGGCGTGCAATGAGTCCGCTGTCGGACAGTCTGCCTACCCTGAAGACCGCGTCGTATCCCTCATCGACCAAGTCGATCGAACGGTTGCTCAAGGTCAGTTCGACTTCCACCTTGGGGAAGGCTTTCATGTAGTCGGGTAGCTTTGCTGCCAAAGTGCGCATGCCGAAACTCACCGGCGCGTTGATGCGCAACTTGCCGGTCGGCACCGCCCTGGTCTCTTCCGCAAGATTTTCTGCCGCATCAACCTCGGCCAGGATGATGCGTGCCCGTTCGTAAAAAGCCCTACCGAAGTCGGTCAGGCTTTGTCTGCGCGTCGTGCGTGACAACAGCCGCACGCCCAAGCGGGCTTCCAAGCCCTGCACATGCTTACCGACCTGCTGCGATGACATCTGCAGCGCCGCTCCTGCGGCGCTGAAAGATCCCAAATCGACTGCTTTGACGAACACGCTGAGGCTGGTCAGGCGATCCATTGCAATCCCATCGATTCAAATGATGATCAATTCTAGTTATTTATCGCCTGCCAGTACAGGTTCAAAGTTCGCCCCAGCAACTCGGAGGCGAGAAATGAAGTACGCGGTCATCGGCACCGGAAAATTGGGGACTACCTACGCGACTGCCATTGCCCAGGCCGGGCTTGACCTCGTTATTGGCGCACGTGATCCATCGCACTCAGCTGCCCTAGCGAAGACGCTGGGCGGCGAGGTGGAGGGCGGCGGCATCTGCGCCGCGGTCAAGCTCGCCGATGTGATTCTCATTGCATTGCCTTATCCGGCCACACGGGACGCGATGCGCAAGGCCAGCGACCAGATCGACCTGGCCGGGAAGATCCTTGTCGACATAAGCAATCCGGTCACGCCCGATTACCAGGACTTGCAGGTCGGACCACACACCTCGGCCGCCGAAGCATTGCAAGCCGACTTGCCCGGCACCGTGGTGGTCAAGGCTTTCAACACGATCCTGGCCCAGTTGGTTCCGCCAGAGGCGCGCGTTGGCAGGCAGCTGCAGGTCTTCCTTGCGTCCGACGACGACGGCGCCAGGCGTCAAGTGGCAGCGCTAGCCACGGCGTTGGACTTCAGGGCTGTCGATGCCGGTCCGCTGCGCAACAGTCGATACCTGGAGTCGGTAGGGATGATGAATATCCAGTTCGCCTTTTTCCTGGGAGCCGGGACTGCCACGGCACCGGCTTGGTCGCACGCCTGACCTGACAATCGCATCCATCCATCAACAACAGACCCTTTCAAGAACTTAGATGAACAGACTTCTCGCCTCAGCGGTGATTGCCCTTGGTGCATTGGGGATCTCCGGCGCCAGCCATGCCGAAACAGCCTTGGTCGCGCTTGGGCACGACTATACATTTCCCAACAAACTCGAAGGATTTCCGTCCAAGCTCTCCGATTTCCCTGGGCTGTCGATTAACAGCTTTACCACCTCAGATCACGTCAAGCTGACCTACTGGGAGGCGGGCAAGGGCAAGCCGCTAGTGTTCGTGCCGGGCTGGTCAGCCAATGGCGCTGAGTACATCAACGTTATGTATCTGCTCAGCCAGCATTACCGCGTCATCGTGCTGGATCCACGTAACCAAGGACTGTCCCAGCATGTCGAGTACGGCGGCCGCATATCCCGCTTCGGTATGGACCTCAAAGAGCTCGGTGACCATCTGAAGCTGAAGAAGGCGACTTACGCGGGTTGGTCGATGGGCGCATCGGTGATCTGGAGTTATATCGACCTGTTCGGTACGGCAGGCATTGACAAGGCTGTTTTTGTCGACGAGCCGGTGTCGATCTATTCGCATGACGACTGGTCCGAGCAGGAGCGGCTCGATGCCGGTGGAACTACGACCTCGGCAGAGCGCATGGTGGCCGGCTTCACCAAGGGTGCGCCTCTCAACGCGCTGGTGACCGACCTGCGCCCCTGGGAGCGAGCCATGGCCAAGGACTCACCGTACTTCGTCAACTCCGAAGCCTTCGCCAGCGCTTTCGTCAAGACCGATCCGGATGCGATCTCGCGAGTTCTATTCGATCATGTCACCAATGATTGGCGCGACGTGATCCAGCACAAAATCGACGTGCCGGTCGCGATCTTCTCTGGTGACTACAGCAACAACCTGCCCAGCCAGCGCTGGATCCAGAAGACCGTTCCTGGCGCCAAGCTGTTCGTCTATACGAAGGAGGAGCAGGGCGACCATTTCCTTATGTTCAAGAATCCGATCAAGTTCACCTCGGATCTGCGCGCATTCTTGGAGCAATGAGTCGGGGCGACTCGCTTTAGTCGCCGGATCACTGAGCCACCAGCTGCATTTCCCAAGTTTTATCAACAGGAGTCAACGCTATGCCCGTCGCACGCATTACTTGGTTTGAAGGCAAGGATCACAAGGCCAAGGCAGCCGTCGCAGCCGATGTCACAGAAAGCATCGTCAAGCACACTGGTACTGATCCCAAGTACATCTATGTGATCTTCGAGGACGTCAAGGCGTCTGACTGGGCCGGATCCGGCCAGCTGTTTGGTAGCGACCCGGACGCAGCTTCCTAACGCTGCCAGGGCTGCGAGTCCTGCCTTTGTGGCTTCACTCGCAGTGTGGTGCTCGCCGCCACCATTAATTCCTATCAAAAACTCAGTGACCAACATGCTCGACGTTCTCAACAAGCGCACCTCGGCAAGTGTCTACGATAGTAGCCATGCGCTAAAGAAAGACGACATCATTGCTCTCGTCCACTCAGCCACGTTGGCGCCATCAGCCTTCAATCTACAGAATTGGCGCTTCATCGCCGTGCAGAGCGAGGCGGGCAAGGCCAAGTTGCTGCCGATCGCCTACGGCCAGCAGAAAGTCGTCGATTCCGCTGTGACCTTCATCATCTGCGGCACGCTCGAGCCCCACCTAGGCTTGCCAGCGGCACTAAAACCTGCGGTGGAGGCCGGCATCTTGGACGAGGCGACTTTCGCCGGCTGGGTCGGCGCCGCGGAAGCAATGTACGGTTCCAATCCGCGTTTCCAGCGAGATGAGGCCATTCGTTCGGGTTCGCTCGCCGCAATGACCTTGATGCTGGCTGCTCAGGAGATGGGCCTGGCATCAACCCCGATGATTGGTTTCAACGCCGACGAGCTGTCCGCTGCTTTCAATCTTGGTGCGACGGATGTACCGGTGATGCTGGTTACGGTCGGCAAGGCTGGCGCGGGCAACTGGCCGCAGAAGCCGCGCAAGGCCGTGCTCGAAGTGTTGAGCTTCGCCTGATTAGCCATGCGGTGGGAGTTCGAACTCATCTAGCAACGTTTGTTTCCTCAGCCTGCATCGAGTTGAAGTGGCCGTGCGCCCAATTGTGATTTGCGCCGGCTGCTTTCAAGTGTCCATCAATTTTCATGCTTGATCACACGCCGGTTGGCCTTCAGGGTTCAAGTTCATTCTCTAAGTGACACTCATGGATCGGCTGTCAGTCCGCTGTCTGCATGCATCCATCGGCGGTCGAAGGATCAAGATGTTTGGCTATGCGTAGCGGCCGCCTAGCGGCGCCGGCCAGTAAGGGTCGATACGCGGCCATCATCGGAGCATTGGCGACCGGTGGATTCGTTATCGGATTGAGCGAATTCGCCATCATGGGGCTGATGCCCAACGTGGCTCACGACTTCCATGTCAGCGAGCAAGCCGTCGGCCACCTGATCAGTGCTTACGCATTGGGCGTGGTGGTAGGCGCTCCATTGTTGGCGATCCTTGGCGGCCGTTTAAGGCGCAAGACGTTGTTGATGGGATTGATGGCGCTCTATGCGCTAGCCAACCTGCTCAGCGCACTTGCCCCGACCTATCACTGGATGATGGCGTTCCGCTTCATCTCAGGTCTTCCACATGGCGCGTTCTTCGGCGTTGCGGCACTGGTCGCGGCATCGGTCAGTCGAGCTGACAGGCGAGGCGCAGCGGTCGCGCGCGTGATGATGGGCATCACACTGGCCCTGGTGATCGGTAATCCCCTGGCCGTTGCGCTGGGCCAGGCGTTGAGTTGGCGCTATGCCTTCGTCGTAGTTGCCATCGGCGCATTGGCCACTGCGGCTTGCCTGGCCATTGCGTTGCCCCAGACCAAGGATGAGAACAATACCAATCCGCTTGATGAACTCCGCGATTTCAACAGCGCGCCGGTATGGCTGTCGCTGTTCACCGGCGCATTGGGCTTTGCGGGCATGTTCTGCGTCTTCAGCTACATGGCCACGACCATGCTGCAGGTCACCCATGTCTCCGAGCGTTGGATTCCATTTGCCATCGGGGCTTTTGGCGTGGGCTCGCTGCTCGGCGCCCAGTTTGGCGGCTGGATGACCGACCGGCTTAAGCAGCGCGCCATTCCCTTCAGTCTGCTCGGTGCAATCGCGGTGCTGGTGATCTACACACTGGCTGCCAAGTCCAGTCTGTTGATTATCCCCGCCATCGTGCTGGTGGGCACGATGGGGACGTTGGTCCCGATCATGCAGATCCATCTGATGGATGTCTCCCGAGGAGCGCAAGCTTTGGCATCTGCATCAAACCAGGCGGCCTTCAACGTCGCCAACGCGCTTGGCCCCTGGGCTGGCGGAGTTGCGGTTTCGGCTGGATTGGGTTGGGAATCGACTGGCGTGGTGGGTGCCGCCCTAGCGGCGATCGCGCTGCTGGCGTGGTGCCTCTCACCTCGCGCTTTTAAGGGACACGTTGCGTAGGAAATGGGCTTGGTTAACTCCGCGCGGTTCTCTTGGATCGGGTACGCTGCGATCAAGGGTGCCGTGAGACGAAAGGGAGCGGCAATGGGTGGCTGCGCAAGCATCCTGCTTATAGCCTGGCTCAACGTCGCGACGGCTGGGTAAATCGGAACGTAAGGTTGATTCGCGCTTTGGAAAGCCTGCAACGCATCATGGCGTGCTGCCAGAAACGCTGGGTGCTACCGGACATGACCAGCATGCTGCCGTGCGCCAGCGGTAGGTGAACCACTTCAGCATGATCATCGCGTCTTCGTAGGTCGAAGCGGCGTTCGGCGCCTAGGCTGATCGAGGCGATCACCGGCGCGGGACCCAGCTCGGGCTCATCGTCGGCGTGCCAGCCGATGGCGTCGTTGCCGTCCCGATATAGGTTGGCCAACACGGAGTTGAAACGCGCACCAGTGATGCGTTCGACCTGTTCGCGCACAACCAACAAGGTCTGGTTCCAAGGCGCTGGGTGCAGATCATGGGCCAGGGTCGAATAGCGATGGACTACATCGCCATGCCAACTGCTCAGGCGGGGCTGGGCAATGACCTTGGACGCGATATTGACGTGGTGCTGCTGCCAAGGGATCTCATGGCGCAGTCGTGCCAGCAGAGCGTCTGCGGACATTCCCAAGTCCGGGGCAGGGTGATAGTGCAGATCCGCGCCGCGCAGGCAGATCCTGATGGAGTCAGTGAAAAGGGCCAAGCGCGCTATTCCAGGCACACGGTCAGTAGCAGCTCAAAACAGTGTCAGCGCGATGCCATGATTAAGTACGTCCTGATAGAACGCGCGGTGCTCCTTAGTGAGCATCGGCGCCATATGCGGTCTGCTGCCCAACACCATCATCGATGGCGCCATGTCATCGTAGCGCTCCCATGGCGGCAGCCCATCGCCGTTGGGATCGCCGTGTTTCACGAAGTTAATCCAATAGTTGGACATTTGCGTGGAAAGCGCGGTGTCGATAGCGGTGAACGCACGGCCTGGCGCATGATCGAGCGTGGCCAGCGCATAGGGAACCTCGGAGGTATGGAAACTTCCCCATTCTCCGGCGCCCGGCTGGACGTGATCGAACAAGTACATGTAGCTGGCATTGTGGCTCGTCGCGGCGCGTTGCCGGGACCAGTTCCAAGTGGAGGCAATGCCACGCTCGCGACGAACCAGTCGATCCAGCGTCTTGAGGTCGCTTGCCTGGCTGACTCGATACAGCGTCCTGGCCTCCGGCGCCATCGGGCCAAACAGCTGGTCGATATCCGAAGCAAGTTCCTGCACCGTATCTGCTGGAAGACTGAAAGCCTCGTTGGCATTCATGCCCGCCAGGATGGGTGTGTCGATATAGGTGCCGGCCGCGCTTCCATACGGATCAACCGGAACGAAGGTGCCATCGATCACCGGTGCAAAGCGCAGCATGCCCGGGCCAAGCTTCTGTTCGGCCTCCATCAGCGATTGCGCCGGCAGGGCGCGTAGCTGATCGATGTCTGCAACGCCGGCGGCCTTGGCCAGCTGCAGGCCCACTTCCTGGGCCTTGCTGATCGAGGCGGGCGGCCGGCCCATGCCGGGGCCGCTCTCGGAGATGGCGCGGGCGAACAGGCCTTTGGCCGCGGGGCTGACCATCAGGTCGTGGATAGCCATCGAGCCGGCCGACTGGCCGGCAATGGTCACCTGCTCTGGATCGCCGCCCAGCGCCGCTGCGTTATCTCGCACCCATGTGAGCGCAGCCACGATGTCGCCTAAGCCATAGTTGCCGGCGCCGACACTTTCCTGCACTAACGCCGGATGGGCCAAGAAGCCGAATAGGCCAACGCGATAATTAAGATTGATGAAGACCACGCCCTTGGCTGCCATCGCTGCGCCGTCATAGATCGGCACTGAACCGGAGCCTGAGCTGAAACCGCCGCCGTGGATCCAGACCATGATCGGCAGCTTTTCCGGGCGGATCGCTGAGGGGCGCCACACGTTAAGGTAGAGGCAGTCCTCGCTGACCTTGCCGCTGACCTGGTACTCGACCGACCAAGGACCAAAGGCCCCAGATAATGATTGCTGGCAACTCGCACTGAAAGCGGTGGCTTGGCGAGTTCCGACCCATGTCGAGGCCGGCTGGGGCATGCGCCAGCGGTTGGTGCCAATGGGCGGGGCTGCGTAGGGGATGCCCAAATAGGTTTCGACGCCCTTGGACACGGTGCCTTGCAGGTCGCCCTGCGCCACGTGCAGTGTCGTGGCGGCAATTGCGTGCGAGCACGCGAGAGTGCCTAGCAGGAGCAGCAGCGAGGCCGCCCGTTGTGTTGCGGTCATGGATCACCGTGCGAGGTGCGGGTGAACATGGCCGGAGCCTGACATCCAGTCTCCGGCCACCGGATTACCAGGGCAGGGTCTTGCCGAGGTGGGTGAAGGTGCCGGTCGGGCCGTTCGCATCCAGCAAGGCCATCTCCACGCTGCTCTTGGCGCCGGTGGGGATGTCGATCTCACCCTGGCCACCATTCATGTCAGTCTGCACGTAGCCCGGATGCACGGCGTTGACCTTGATTGGGGTGTCGCGCAGCTCATAGGCCAGGTGCACGGTCCAGGAATTGACCACGCTCTTGGAGGCGTTGTAAGCGGGGATTTTGAAGTCATAGATGCCCGAGTTCGGATCGGTATGCAGACCGAACGAGCCCAGCTGGCTGGAAAGGCTGACGATGCGCGCGGCCGGAGCTGCCTTGAGCAGAGGTAGGAAGGCCTGGGTCACTTCGACCACGGCGAAGACGTTGGTATCAAAGGTTGCGCGCCACGTGTCCAGCGTCTGCTCAGAGGGCTTTTTATCGCCGGCATCCAACAGAACACCCGCGTTGTTGACCAAGATGTCGAGCTTGCCAAAACGCGAGGTGATATCAGCAACGGCCGCCTGGATGCTCTCGGTTTTGGTCACGTCCAGCGCGATCGGCTCGACAGCGAGGCCTTCGGTGTTCAGCTGGTCGGCCGCTTCGGTAGCGCGCTCCAAGCTGCGGCCTGCCAGCAGGACCAAGGCGCCGGCCTTTGCCAGCTGCCGACAGGTTTCCAGTCCAATGCCACGGGTTGCGCCAGTAACCAGCGCGATTTTCTGCGAAGTGTTCATTTTGATTCCTTTGAGTAAGGCCCTGACCTTGGATCCACCCTGAAAAGGGTCTGTGCAATCCAATCAAGTCAGTTGGGAAGTGTGCGTGAGGCCACTCTAGGACTGCGTGCGGACAAGATAAATTGACAATCCAGCTCATGATCTGAATCGAATCGATTGCAATGGCGCCTACGGGCATGTTTGCAATCAATAACCTGATCAATGGTGTCCTTCGCGCGCCAATCGACGCTGCGCCCAACGATCAAATCCTGCAGCTTCAGCTTTCGGCTCGTGCCAATTCATCACGATGTCGCAGAAGTTCCTGCGGAACCTCATGGCCGCGCTCGGCTAGAAAACGTGCGATGACAAAGTACAGAGCCTCAATTTCAGTCGAGCGGTCGTCCTGCCTGTGGCACAGCACGATCGGTGAGGTGATCAACTCGGCGAGGGGACGATAGGTGACGTCGGGGACTGCTACCAGGCGAGCTGATGAAGGGACGATGGAAACCCCGCATCCCGCGGCGATCATGATCAGCGCCGAATCGTACTGATCTACTTCTTGCGTGTTGGTCAGTTCTACGCCGCGCTTAGATAGCTGCGAGAGGACGTGATCGGCCAGGCTCGGACGGGGGTGGCTGGTGTAAATGAGGAAAGGCTCGTCCCGGATATCCTCCAGGGACATGACTTCCTCCTGGTTTGCCAGCGGATGATCGCTTGGCAGTGCAGCCACCATCGGTTCATGGCGCAGCACGATTCGGTGCACGCCTTCAGCCTGGATGTCGACCCGGCTGATGCCAGCATCGATGCGGCCTTCCCGCAATGCGTCGATCTGTTCCAGGCTGTTGAGCTCAAGCAGCCGCACCGTCATCAGCGGCAGGGCCTGTCGAAACAGCCGGATAATCGTGGCAAAGCTGCCGTGGAAGTTAGCCGGGACCACACCGAAGGTGAAAGTTGGCCGTTGACTGCTGAGCATGCGCTGCATGCTTGCGGTCATGGCCTCTGCCCTCTGCAGCAACTCCACGGCCTGGTCGTACAACAACTGACCGGCGGCAGTGAGGCTCAAGGGGCGAGAATCACGGTCGATCAGCTTGGCGCCGACCTCCATTTCCAGTTCTTGAATCCGCTGGCTCAACGGAGGTTGGGAGATGTGCAGCTCCTCCGCTGCCTTCACGAAACTGCGTCGCCGGGCCACCGTGACAAAGTAGCGAAGTCGCTTCAAATCCATATCAAAAAATGCCGTTGATGGAGGGCTCGGGGGCGTTTTTTCCGATTAACTTTCTTACTATATACCGTCTTGATATACACAGGACTGAAACGGTGTTTCGCTTCCCATCGCGCTGTTCCTAGTATCGCTGTCCGGCGGCCCCCGACCTTTAGGCTGCAGGAGCATCAAGATGAGCCAACAGATTTCGAGCGAGCGGAAGCCCATACGCGCCGCCGTTCTTCGTGTCGCCAAGACACCGCTGGTGTTTGAAGACGCTTCGCTAGAAGCACCTCGCGCCAACGAAGTCCTGGTCCGGATGGTGGCTACCGGTGTGTGTCACACCGACATGGTCGTGCGCGATCAGCTTTACCAGACAGCGCTACCCATGATCCTGGGCCATGAAGGCGCAGGCGTGGTGGAGAAGATTGGTTCGGATGTCACCACGATTGAGGTCGGTGACCATGTGGTGATCACCTATGCCTACTGCGGCTTGTGCGGTCCCTGTGCGACCGGCCATCCGGCCCACTGCCAGCACATGGGTGAGCTCAACTTCGCCGGTGGACGCCTAGACGGCACGTCGGCGGCGTGTGATGCGCACGGCGGTGAGCTTCATGATCATTTCTTCGGACAGTCATCGTTCTCCACCCACTCGGTTGTCAGCGAGCTCAATGTCGTCAAGGTTCGCAAGGATGTTCCCCTGGAGCTGCTGGGGCCGCTTGGATGTGGCATTCAGACCGGCTCGGGTGCAGTGCTCAACGCCCTGAAGGTGCACGCTGGTTCCTCGTTCGTTGCCTTTGGCACCGGTGCTGTGGGCCTGGCGGCGGTGATGGCGGCTCGGGTGGCTGGCGCAACCACGATCATCGCGGTGGACATCAACGCCGAACGACTGGCCATGGCTCTCGAGCTGGGTGCGACCCACGTCATCAATAGCCGTGAAACCGACCCCGTCGCGAGAATTCGCGAGCTGACCAACGGCGGCGCCGACTTCACCCTCGAATGCAGTGGCCGTCCTGAGGTGCTGCGCCAGTGCATCGACAGTCTCGGCATCCTGGGCAGCTGCGGCATCGTCGGCGCGACCCGTGAAGGCACCGAGGCCTCGTTCAACGTCAACGACGTAATGATTCCGGGCCGTCGCATCATCGGCATCGTCCAGGGTGACGTGGTCTCACGCACCTTCATTCCCGAGCTTGTCGAGCTCTATCGCCAAGGCAGGTTTCCCTTTGACAGGCTGGTCAAGTTCTACGACTTCGAACAGCTCAACCAGGCCATGGCAGACAGCGAAAGCGGCATCACGATCAAGCCGATCCTGCGCTTCCCCGCAGCTGCCTGACCCCATCCAGATTCGCTTCACGGAAAAAAGCCATGAAAACCAAATTGCACATCGATAACGTCGCCTGCCAGGCCAATGGCGGCGCGACATTCGAACGACGTCACCCGGTCACTAACGAGGTGGTTACCACTGGAGCGGCGGCAACGGTACGCGATGCCATCGCCGCTGCCGATTCTGCTGGTGCTGCTTTCGCTGCGTGGTCTGTGACCGGGCCATCCACGCGTCGAGCCATCCTGCTTAAGGCAGCCGACCTGCTAGAGGAAAAGATCCCGGAGTTCTGCGAGGTGATGGCCGCCGAAGTAGGGGCCTCAGCGCTGTGGGCCACTTTCAACGTTCGCGGTTCTGCTGCGCTGTTCCGAGAGGCCGCTGGCCTTGCCACGCAGATCCAAGGCGAAACCATCCCCACTGACAAGCCCGGCACGCTGTCGATGACCATTCGCCAGGCCGCAGGGGTTGTGCTGAGCATTGTGCCTTGGAATGGCCCTGTGCTTCTGGGCGCGCGCGCCATTGCATATCCGCTGGTCTGCGGCAACCCGGTGATCTTCAAGGCCTCGGAAAGCAGCCCCCGGACCCACGAGCTGCTGGTCGAGTGCGTCAACGCCGCAGGCCTGCCGCCGGGTGTGCTGAACTTCATTACTTCCGCGCCAAGTGAGGCGGGCGAGGTCACCGAGGCGCTGATCGCACATCCGGCCGTACGTCGTGTGAACTTCACCGGCTCCACGCGCGTGGGTCGCATTATTGCCGAGACGTCGGCGCGCTATCTCAAGCGCAGCCTGCTCGAGCTGGGCGGCAAGGCTCCGTTCGTGGTGCTGGATGATGCGGACCTGGACGGGGCTGTGAATGCCGCGATCTTCGGGGCATTCCTCTACCAAGGCCAGATCTGCATGTCGACCGAGCGCTTCGTCGTCGACGATAAGATCGCAGACGCCTTCGTCAGCCGATTCGCTGAACGTGCCAAGGCGCTGGTCGCAAACGACCCGCGCGACAATCCGGGTACCGTCATCGGGCCAATGGTCAGCGCCTCCTCGGGTGAGCGTCTCAACGAGATGCTCCTGGATGCGGTGAACAAAGGGGCGGTCGTCGTCGCGGGGCACAAGGCCCAAGGTGCCAGCATGCCCGCAACGATCATCGATCACGTCAAGCCTGGCATGGTGATCTATGACGAAGAGACCTTCGGACCGATCACCACGATCGTGCGGGTCCACGGTGACGAGGAGGCCATCAAGGTCGCCAACGACACCGATTATGGTCTCTCGTCGGCGGTCTTCAGTAGCAACATCAATCGCGCAATGAAGGTCGCTTCTCAGCTGCAGTTCGGTTGCGTGCACGTCAATGGAGCCACGGTGCAGAACGAGGCGCAGGCGCCGTATGGCGGCATGAAGAATAGCGGCTATGGCCGTTTCGACGGGCGCGCGGTGATCGATGAATTCACCGAGATCAAGTGGATTACCTTGGAGGACCCGGCCCAGCCGTATCCGTTCTGATCACGGGTGCGTCCGCGCTTCAACATGAATTTCATTCGTCAACGGCTGCGCCCCGTGCGCAGCCTTGTTATTTCGTTCCTGGCGTTGTCTGTGGCCGCCTGTAGCACCGGCGGCCTGACCACCAAGTCGCACCTGCTCCAACTCGAGGGGCATGCCAATGTCGAATTGCCGGCCGGCGTGGTGCTGTCTTCGGCAGCCTGGCCCACGGCGGATTGGTTCAAGTCCTTCAATGATTCCCAGCTTGACGCGCTGGTCGAGCGGGCGCTTGTTGGAAATCCCAGCCTGCAATTGGCACAGGCAAGGGTTGATCAAGCCACTGCAGTCAGTGGACTGGCGGGTGCCTCGCTGGAGCCGCGGATCGATGGCACTGGCAGCATGATGCGACAGCGCTTCAGTGATCACGGCACCACTCCGCCTCCTGTGGCCGGAACCTGGGACTACGTGACCCAGGTTGGCCTAGGTGTGCAGTACGAGCTGGATTTCTGGGGGAAAAACCGCGCTGCGCTGGCGGGTGCAGTTGGCCGCCAGCATGCGGTGGAAGTCGATCAGGCTGCTGCACGCCTGATCCTGATCACATCGGTGGTTCAGGGCTACATCGCCCTGCAGAACACCGATGATCAGGTGGATGTCGAGCAACGTCAGCTCGACCGGCAGCTGGACATCCTTTCGCTGACGGCGAACCGGGTGAGGGTGGGGCTAGATTCGCAGGTCGACCTTAAGCTGGCACAGTCACAGATCCCCGTACGCCGATCATCCATCGCCGCGCTCAAGGAGCGTCGCGAACTGCTGTGCAACGAACTGGCGATGCTGACCGGCGCGCCGGCCGGAAGTCTGGGGGCCCTCACCCGGCCGACAATGAAGCGACCGCAACAAGTGGCGCTGCCAAGCGTAGTCCCCGCCGAACTGGTTGGAAACCGACCTGACGTGGTGGCTCAACGCTGGCGGGTTGAAGCAGCCGGGCACGATATTGAAGTAGCCAAGGCAAGCTTTTATCCCAACATCAACCTGGTCGGATCGATGGGCCTGCAGAGTCGGGGCCTGGATGACGTAACCGACATTGGTAACCGAGTCTTCGGCATCGGTCCGGCAATCAACCTGCCCATCTTCGAAGGTGGGCGCCTTCGCGCAGGTCTAGCGCTGCAAAACGCCAACTACGACGCAGCAGTGGAGACCTACAACAGTACTGTACTTGGCGCCTTTCGTGACGTCGCAGACCAGCTGACCTCGTTGCGGTGGCTGCGCGAGCGCATGGCCCAGCAGCAGGACGCAGTGGCCACGGCCGACCAGGCGCTGGACCTTGCCAAGCGCCGTTACGCAGTGGGATTGTCCAGCCAGGTGCAGGTCTTGATCGCCGAATCGGCGGTGCTGCAGCAGGAGCGAGCACTAGTCGACCTTCAGGCGCGCGCTTTGTCATTGGACGCGGGCCTGCATCGAGCGCTCGGCGGCGGGCAGCTGCCTGCAGCAACACCAAGTGCCACATCCGACCCATCTACGGCCGTTGGCTCCACTCCTTCATCTTCCAAAGCCCATGGCCACTGAACCCTCTCCTTCCTTGTTGTCCCAAAAGCGCTTCCTGATCTGGGCGGCCCTGCTTGTCGTGGTGCTGGTCTGCCTCGCCATATATTTCATCAGCACAGCAGGACTGGAACGGACCCAGGATGCCTACGTTCAAGGCAACATCGTGCAGGTGACCTCCCAGATTGGAGGCACGGTGGTCTCCATCGGCGCTGATGACACCAACGCTGTCAAAGCCGGGCAGTCCCTGGTCAAGCTCAACCCCGTCGACTATCAGGTTGAGTTGGAAAGGGCGGAAGCAGCCCTGGCCACAGCAACGCGCCAGGCCCGGGTGCAGTTCCATCAGGCTGACCAGCTGCGCGCCGAAGTGCGGCAGCGACAAAACGATCTGACCAAGGCGCGCGAGGACCAGCATCGACGCGCGCAGGTCGCCGATAGCGGTGCGGTTTCCGGTGAGGAAATGCAACACACGCAGGACGTACTGAACAATGCGCGCGAGGCGCTGGAGGCAAGCAGTCAACAGCTCCAGCAACGCTTGGCGATGACCGATGGCCTGACGGTTTCCACCCACCCGGACGTGCTGGCCGCCAGTAGCCGGGTCAAGGACGCCTTCATTGCCCTGCATCGCACGACCGTGCCGGCTCCGGTATCGGGCATGGTGAGCCGACGTACCGTCCAGGTGGGCCAGCACATCGCCCCTGGCGCGTCGCTGATGTCGATCGTGCCTCTGGACCAGATCTGGGTGGACGCCAATTTCAAGGAGTCGCAGCTGCAACATATCCGGGTGGGTCAGTCGGTGACCTTGACCACCGATCTACTCGGCGGAGGTGTGATCCTGCATGGCAAGGTCAGTGGGCTCAACGCAGGTACGGGAAGCGCGTTCTCGCTGCTTCCCGCGCAGAATGCGACCGGTAATTGGATCAAAGTCACCCAGCGCGTTCCGGTGCGCATCGAGCTGGATCCTGCAGATCTCAAGCGCCATCCGCTGCAGATCGGGCTGTCTGTACACGCCAGCGTCGATACCAAGGGTTATACCGATCATTCTGTCACTCCGGTATCTACGACCCGCGGCCTTGGCACGACCGCTTTCGAGCAGGAGCTGCATGACGCCGACGCGCTTGTCCAGTCGATCGTCAAGAAGAACAGCGGATCGGCGACCGACCAGGACCCTGCAGCGCTCTGACCATGTCACGTCCACGCGCATTGCTTCCTGCGATCTTCCTGCTCAACGCAGTCGAGTTCCTACAGTCGGGCATGATTGCTTTCGGCGCAGGCCCGATCATGGGCGAGATCGGTGCCGGACCCGAGGAATTCAGTGTCATTGCCTCGCTGTATGCCTGCGTAGCCGTAGTGGCCATTGCAAAGCAGCAATGGGTGATCGAACGGATTGGCTGGCGCTCTTACCTAGCGGCCACGACATTGCTCTTCTGCCTGGGCGCGCTGATGTGCGCCCATGGAGATCGACTTGCTCCATTTGCCATTGGCCGGGTCTTGATGGGTCTTGGCGGCGGAGGGCTGATGACTTCCGCGCGTTTGCTGGTCAATTTCAAGCCGCCGGGGCCTGGCCGTTTCACTGGCATCAAGGTCTTTGCCAGCGGGCTGGGATTTGGCATGGCGTTGGCGCCGCTGTTGGCTGCGCTGGTGATCACCAGCAGTGATCGCTCCCTCATCTTCTATCTGCTGTGCGTGGTGATGATCGTGGGAAGCTTGCTTGCCGCGCTCGCGGTGCCGGCGCATGTGCCTCCCGAAGTCCTGCACAGCCAGGGGGGGGGAGGGAGGGTTCTGCTCCTTGCCTCCAGTACATTCTTCATGTTGTATCTGCTGCAGCGTACCTACTACGACTTCTACAGCGACACTTGGATCCTGATTGCGTTCATCGCACTTTCGGCCGTTGGCATCTACACGTTCGTCCATCTGCAGTACCGCCACCATGCGCCGCTGCTCAAGATACGAGAGCTGGTCTCACGACGATATCTTGCCGGCATGGCGCTGTTCGCGACAGGCTATGTGCTGCTTGGCGCCAACAACTACATGATCCCGGTATTCCTGCAGCGTGGTCTCGGCTTTTCTTGGGAGACTACGGGAATGGTCCAAGGAGCAGGGTTGGCAGCGGCGCTGCTGACCTGGATGGTCATGACCAGGTTGCTGCCCAAGTCGCCAGCGCTGCCTAAGTATCTCATCACCGGAATGAGCTGCCTTGCCATCTTCGCCTTCCAGATGACGCGAGTATCCCCGGCCTCGGACGTCCAGACCTCGGTGTTGCCCGCGCTACTGCTCAACGGGAGCTTCGTCATCCTGACCCTTGCAACGGCAGCGCTGCACACCTTTCGGGACATGCAGGGCAAGGACCACTTGTTCGCCCATGGCTATCAGCTCAAAACCATGCTCGCCCAGATCGCTACTGCATTGGGAACCGCACTGGCGACGCTTGTCCTGCAGTGGCGCTCGACGGTGCAGTACGACCATATTGCCGTTCGTATTTATCCCGGTTCGACGCCTTACATGGAATATCTACAGGCCATTGGAACGGTTGTGTCAGGCAACGGCGCTGATGCCAACGCCAGCCGTGTGGCACTGGCCAGCCTTGGGCAGGAGGTTGCGCGCCAAGCAACCTTGCTTGCCGGCATTGAATACTTCAAGGCAGTCAGCCTCTTAGGCGCTGGTATCGTGCTGGCGATGATCCTGCGCGTCACGCTGCGCTGGCTTGGCGCGTGGCGGGACCGTGCGCATGCTCCGCTGCGCGCGGCGTCGACAGAATGACGATGTTCTGGCGTGGCCCGCTTGGGGCCATGCCTATGGCATTATTGGCGGCGAGGATTAGTGCTAAATCTGATTCAACATTTGTCGCTGGAAGTTTTGAATGCGCATTGCAACAGTGCTGGCGCGGCTTTGCACTCGTGAACAGCGTGTAGTGCGCTTTACAACACGTTTGATGTCCATACACTCATTGGTCCCGTCGCGGGCATGAGTAGTCCAGGGATGGAGTTTCTGCAGACTCCCAAGGTTTTCACGGCTCCACGGTGAGCATCGGTCGGGCAGGCCGCCTTCTTGAACGAACATGACCGAGGGCTTTGGCGGCGTTGCCGTTGAAGACCAATCGCTCTCTTCTCGATTGACTAGCGCTTATCGCCAGCGACCCTTATGAAAGACAAGAAATCAAACTTCTGCGATATCGCGCTCCATGCGGGGGTCAGCGCGAGCACCGTCGATCGCGTGCTCAATGGCAGGGCGGGTGTCTCCTACAAGCTTAGACTCAAGGTCATTGCCGCCGCTCGCGAGCTCGGTGTGCCAAGGGTCCTGCCAACCGTCAGTCGTTCAAGCCTCCAGATTGATGTCGTGCTGCCCGCGGAGTCTTTGCCCGGAATCGAGGCGTTTCGACGAGCGCTTTCGGTCGAGTCTGAACGCTTCAGGGTGCCGTTAGACATCAATCTCCATCAGTTCACCACTGACGAAACCCCCAAGCTGATCGCATTTTTGAGAAGGAAATCGAAGCGGCGTCGTGGATTGATCATCCTGGAGCGGGATGAGGAGGCTATTTCCCGTGAGTTGTCTGTGCTTATTGAGGGTGGATGTCCTGTTGTTGCGCTCGCAGCCGCCAGGCCCGTGGTCGACGGTGCGCACTTTGCGGGGATCGATAGCCTCAAGGCTGCACGCACGCTCGCCGGGCTCATGGGACAGTTCATTCACCGCTCTGGAAAGGTCTGGATTGCTGTCCCTAACTTGGAAGAGCGGCTACATCATGATCGCTACGAGGGATTCCGCCAGGCGGCCGGCGAGCTGGCCCCGCACTTGGAACTGATGGCGCCTGTTCTGACACGGGGCATTGCGAGGGTGGGGCGGCAAGCGTTGAGCCGGGACCTTGCCAAGCATGGCGATATCGTGGGCCTCTACAACACTGGTGGAGGTTCGCAGGGCATCCTGGACGCGCTGCGCACCAAGGCAGGACATCATCTTCCTGTCTGGGCGGGATTTGGTCTGGACGAAGAGCACGCCGAGATGCTGGAGGAGGGCGTGCTGTCGCTTGTCGTAGACCAGGACGAGACGACGCAGGCCTCCAATGCCATCCGCATCATTCTCCAGCAATGCAGCGAGCTGCCCGCAGTGCCGGTGCCCCCTACCAGGTTTCATATCGTGACGAAGGAAAACCTGGGCCAGTTCAGTGGACTGTTTCACGCCCAGCAGGACAGCTGAGAGGGCGCTCTAGACCTCGTAGAACACGTTGTAGGCGGGGTCGAGTGATTCGTGGCCCTCTCGCAAGAAGTTACGCACGATCACCCTCATCGAGTCGACGAGCACCTGATCTTCCTGGGTTCGAAAACACATGAAGACCGGCAGCGTTGCATCCGGATCTGCCAGGCGATAAACAATATCGGGTCTGAGGTGGCGCGACGTCGCAGGAATCAGGCAGACGCCTACGCCCGCTGCCACAAAGGCCAATGCGGTATCGATCTCCTTGACCTCATGCACTTGGGGAGGGGCTACTCCGAAGGCGCGAAACATGGAGAGTGTTTTGTTGGCGAATCCGTCGGTGGTCGCGCCAACCGGATAGACGATCAGGTCATGCCCTTCCAGCATGCCGATGGACATTGGCTCGTCGGACTTGGCCAAGCCATCTTCACGCGGAAGCGCAATGAACAATCGTTCGTCGCGTGTCAGCACTTTAACGATGTCCCGTTCGACCAAGTCTGACCTTCCGAAGGAAATGTCGATGGTGCCCTTGCGAAGTGCGTCGGCTTGATCAGCCGAGAGCATTTCCTGCCAGCGCACCTCGAATTGCGGCATGGCAAGTCCAATGCGTTTGATGATTTCCGAGATTCCGCCGTAGACGATAGTCGGCGAAAAGCCGACCGTCACGACCCTGCGATGGTCGCGAGCGATCTTTTTTACTGACTCCTGCATTCGATCGGCACGCTCCAAGAGGATGACTGCCTCATCGTAGAGTCGCCTTCCTGCCTTAGTGAGCTGAAGTGGGCGTGCGTCACGATGGAAAAGAAGGGCCTCAAGCTGATCTTCCAGACGCGCAATCTGCTTGCTGAGCGCCGGCTGTGCAACGTGCAAGAGCTCCGCGGCACGAGTGAAGTTGCGCTGTTCTGCGACGACAACGAACTTGCGAAGCTGTTTCAACTCGATCATGGGTCGACCCGCTTGCAAGAAGGCATGCCGCCGAACCGACATTGGCGCCCACTGCTGTTGGCGGCGGTGTGTGGGAATAAGTGCACATCATAGGCAATGCGTCGCTGCGCGGCCACGATACAAGTCGCTGGACGAGCTTTGGGCGCATCGGCTGCGGCGCCGGATCTCCGCCTGGCCCCGCTATAACTAAAAAGGAATAGTTCCAAGGCAGTTTTGGTCTTGGACGAGATAAGGGACGAGGCGAAGAATATCGCTTGATGGATACGCGTCAAATGCCTGGGTGCGAGCTGCCGGGCAGGGCGCTAGGTCAATCGAACAGGCGCACATCCGCGTGACTGACGAGATTTCCTGGGCCACTTCGGGTGGCCCCGGCCGTCACTCCGTTTGCCGCCATTACGCTTCCAGCAACATTGTGGAGATTGAAATGTCTTTGGAACAACCTCGTAAAGCATGGTCGACGTGGCTTGTACGCCCGTTGGCCGTCTTGATTCTTTTTTTATCAATCTGGTTCTTCATTGGCGGCGGCATGCTCATCGCTGCCGGCGGATCTTGGTACTACGTCCTTGCCGCCATGTTGCTGCTGGCCTCGGCCGTCCAGTTGTGGCGCTATCGCACTTCCGGCGCGTGGTGTTTCGGGGCGCTGTATGCGGCCACCATCCTATGGACGATCTGGGAAACTGGCGCCGACTACTGGGGCTGGATTCCGCGCCTAAGCCTGCTGACCGTGCTGGGCCTGATCTTGAGTCTGGTGCTTCCCAACCTTGACCGTCGCACGTCGCGGAAGGTATCGCTGGGCTACACCGGCGCGGGCGTGGCGATCTTCGCGACCTTCTTCGGTCTGTCGTTCGTCACCCACGGCTATGTCGCACCCACTGGCCCTCTGCCGAACAGCCCCATTGCCGGCGCCGATTCGGATATCGATGCTGGCCTCCCCGATGGCGATTGGTCGCACTATGGTCGCGACAGCCACGCCACCCGCTACAGCCCGCTCAAGCAGATTGACGCTAGCAACGTGAGTGGACTCAAGCGCGCATGGGTCATGCGCACCGGAGACCTGCCGAAGGACCCGGCGCACAATAAGTGGGCGCCTCAAACCACGCCTATCAAGGTCGGCGATGCCATCTATATGTGCACCGCCACCAACGACATCCTGCGCCTGGACCCGGCGACGGGCAAAGAAGTCTGGCGCTACAAATCCGGCGTGGTCGAGGGTGATATTCCCTACACCGCCGCATGTCGTGGCGTTACCTATTACCAGTCCACACAGACCCCTGCCGGTGAGGTGTGCCACACGCGCATCCTTGAAGGCACGCTCAACATGAAGTTGATCGCGGTGGATGCCGAGACAGGCAAGGCCTGCCCGCAGTTTGGCAACAACGGACGCGTGGACCTGTTCGCCGGTCTGGGCAAGACGGTGCCGGGCATGGCTGCCATGACCTCACCTCCGCCGGTCGTCAATGGTGTGATCATCGAAAACCACCAGGTCATGGACGGCCAGCGCCGCTGGGCACCGTCTGGCGTGATTCGCGGCTGGGATGCTGAAACTGGTGCTTTCCGCTGGGCGTGGGACGTCAACCGGCCCAATGACCGTGGCGAACCCGGCCCGGGCGAGTCCTACAGCAAGGGCACGCCGAACTCCTGGACCACGCTGACCGCCGACGCAAAGATGGGCCTGGTCTATCTGCCGATGGGTAACTCCACGGTGGACTACTACACGGCCATGCGCACCCCGGAAGAAAATGCCGTATCCACTTCGGTGGTGGCGCTGGATGTGCAGACCGGCAATCCGCGTTGGGTCTACCAGACGGTCCACAAGGACGCCTGGGACTACGACATGGGCTCGCAGGTCACGTTGCTGGATTACCCGGACCAGAGCGGCAAAATTGTTCCGGCGATGATTGTGCCGACCAAGCGCGGCCAGACCTTCATCCTCGACCGCGCAACCGGCAAGTCACTGACCAAGGTCGAAGAGCGTCCTGCTCCGGCAGGCAACGTGCCTGGCGATCCGCGTGCGCCGACCCAACCGTGGTCGGTCGACATGCCGCGCATGAGTGCTCCTGACCTGACCGAAAAAACCATGTGGGGCATCACCCCGCTGGATCAGCTGTACTGCCGCATCAAGTTCCGCAATACCCGTTATGTCGGTGAGTTCACTCCGCCGGGCGTGGGCGATCACTGGCTGGTGTTCCCAGGCTACAACGGCGGCAACGACTGGGGCAGCGTGGCCTACGATCCGGCGCGCGGGATCATGGTCGGCAACTACAGCAATACTCCGCTGCGTGAGCGTCTGGTGCCCCGTGCCGAACTCGAGGCTAAGGGCATCTACGCGATGGACAATCCCAAGTTCAACCCGAACGGTCCAGGCGTAGAGGGCAACGGCGCCCAGGAAGACACGCCTTACGGCATCGAGACCATCCCATTGATGCTGCCGTTGACCAACATGCTGTGCAATGAGCCGCCTTACGGCAAGATCGTGGCCATCGACATGCATACCCGCAAGACCTTGTGGGAGCGTCCGCTGGGCACGGCCCGCGCCAACGGCCCGTTCAACATCGCCACCGGCATGCCGATGGAAATCGGTACTCCCAACAATGGTGGTCCCATGATCACTGCCGGTGGACTAGTCTTCATTGCAGCGGCCACCGACAACCTGCTGCGCGCGATCGACATGTCCACTGGCAAGGTGGTGTGGAAGGACGTGTTGCCCGCCGGTGGCCAGGCCACGCCCATGACCTATGAGTACAAGGGTAAGCAGTACGTACTGCAGATGGCCGGCGGTCACCACATGATGGGCACGCCTACGGCTGACTATCTGGTGGCATACACCCTGGACAAGTAACACCTTCGTCCGGCTTCACCGCCTGGCGCGTCGGGATGACGCGCCAGGCCTGTGGTCCGGCACGACCAAAAAAGCGGGCGCGTCTGAACTGTCCTACAGGAGACGCGCCCTTTTTTTGCCTTTCAATTTTTGAAGACTCCCCAATGAACACATACAGATTGTTGCCAACGGTTCTGGCAGCGGCGCTGCTGGCCATGTCCGGCCGTGCGATGGCCTGGGACCTTGAGACCTCGCCTTACCTGCTGGGAGACTGGGGCGGCGCACGCGCAGACCTAGAGAACCGCGGGGTCAAGTTCCAGTTCAACTGGGTCAATGAAGTGGCGCACAACTTCAGTGGTGGTGATCGTGACCTGACGCGCAGCGCCGGCCAGGTCGTCGCTGGAGCAACAGTGGATCTAGAAAGGTTCGTTGGCTGGAGTGGCTGGAGCACCCAGGTTGCATACACTCAACGGCTTGGCAGGACGGTCGATCAGGATGCCAAGCTGGGCACCAGCATGCAGGTCCAAGAGATCTACGGAAGGGGGCAAACGCTCTGGCTTACCCAACTCTCGATTGAAAAAACGATGTTTGATGGACGCTTCTCGTTAAAGATGGGGCGGCTGCCGATCAACGGTGATTTCGGCTATGCCGATTGCGACTTCCAGAACCTGTCCTTCTGCGCGCCACAGGCAGGCAATATTGATGGTGGCTACTGGTACAGCGCGCCGGTCGGTGTCTGGGCCGCGCGCGCGCGGTGGAACACCACGGCCCGTACCTATCTGCAACTGGGTGCTTATCAGGACAGCCCGGTCTACGGGGACACCCGTTGGGCGCGGCGTAGCGCCTGGAAGATCGAAAACCCAGGTAGCACGGCAGGGGCTTTGATACCACTAGAATTCGGCTGGACGCCCAATTGGAATGGGCTAGATGGTCTGTACAAGATTGGAGCGTGGGTCACCACAGGCGGTGGCAATGACCTGGTGCGCAACCAAGATCATGGACTGTTGGCCACCGACGGCGGCGTGCCGATGCACCACACCAATAGCTATGGTGGCTACATTGCCTTCAAGCAGCAGGTGCACCAGATTGCAGGAGGAGGAAGTACGACGCTGTTCCTCAATCTGACCAAGTCCGATCATGCGACTTCGCAGACCAGCGGGCAGTTGTCGATGGGCGTGCAGGTCGCGGGCGCGTTCGGTCGAAGCAACGACGTCTTCGGCTTCGCAATGGCCGCCACGCAGTCCAGCAGTTATTACGCTGAGTACGCCAGGTTGTACAACCTGGAGCATGGAGCAGATACGATCGTGGTTGGCGGTGGCTATGAGAAGACGGCAGAGATTCACTACGCGTGGTCACCCATCCCATCCCTGAGCATCAGCCCCAACATCCAGTACGTGGTCGATCCGGGCGGCGACTCGGATCACGCAAGCGTGGTGGTGCTCGGCCTTAGGACGATCGTCAACTTCTAACGTGCCGCTCCGTCAGTCGGGAGACGGCACGCTGGGCTAGCCAAACGGCCCAGCCTCACATCCAGATGAACTAGCGCGTGAAGGGTGCACGCGCATTTGCAGCGCTGCGTGCAATGCCATGTTTCATTCAACGAAGGGTGAATTTTTCGCCTTGAAATGTCACAATTTCGATAGGGTTCTAACGATTATTGCGTAGTCGGCCCCCTACGGGGCGCTCGCTGATTCAGTGCGCGTTTGCCCTCGGAATCATCCACGGCGGAATCGCATCTCAAATGAATACAGCCCTCAAAACGATCATCAGCCACGTCATGAGGACGGCTTTCTTTGCATGGATGGTGAGCCTTCCGGTGATCGCGCTCTATATCGATCTCCACTGGCTCAAGGATGATCTGGGGGAATGGTCATTGGTCGAAATTACACAAGAGCTGTTCCTGCTGTTCAGCACACTGGCCTTCGTCGACCTTGCAAGGCACAACCCGCGTGACCGTGCATTTGCAGTGCTGGCCGCTGGCTTCATGGCCTGCATGCTGATCCGGGAACTGGACGCAGTGTGGGACCTAGTCTTCCATGGATTTTGGCAGGTACTGGTGGCAGTGGTTGCAGCGAGCTGCTTCATCTTCGCTCTGCAGGACGTGCGCAGGGCGATCAATGCACTGGCGCGTTTGCTCGTATCCCGTAGCGGCACCGGGGTCACGACGGGGCTGGTTCTGCTGTTGTTCTATTCCCGCCTTTTCGGCATGACCGCGCTTTGGCAGGGCTTGCTGGGTGATGCCTACATCCGCGTGTTCAAGAACGCGGTGGAGGAGGGCACTGAGCTGCTCGGCTACACCTTTATCCTAGCGGCCTCATGGTCATATGTGCACCAGCAAGTCAAAGCACCTTGGTCATCAGCCCAAGACACTCCTGTGCATCCGTATGCCCTGCGTTGAGTTGGTTGCTTGGCAGCAGGCGGTTCCACACCTCATCAATCCTCGCGTCAACACTTTCTAGTCAACGGCTTCCCAGTGTCCAGGCAGAAATTACTCCTCATCATCGACGAAAACGACGGTATACACGGCCGGCTTCCGGATGTTCCGGAAGGCTGGACCTTCAGGATCACGCCATGGATGCAGATGGCCGAGCTATTTCAATCCGTTGATGTGCGGCAGATCGATGCCATCGTGGCGGTCGAGCCTGTCGAGGAAGCCCGCGGATTCGAATTCATCGGAAAGCTTCGCAAATCGCTCCGGAGCAGTGCGCCGTTGCTTTGGATCTCGTCTGATCAGCGTGTAGAACGCAAAGTCCAGGTACTGAAAGAAGGGGCAGACGACTATCTATCGGTTCCCTATGCGATGCCTGAGCTGCATGCGAGGCTCGTGGCGTTGCTTCGCAGATCCAAGGGACAGGTGCTGCAGGAAAGACTGCAGGTGGGCACGCTGGAAATCGATGTGCAAGCCCATCAGGTTCTTATGGGGGGGCGTCCCCTTGCGCTGAATCCAACAAGTTGGCGTTTGATCCTCTGCCTGGCGCGCGCTTTTCCCGAGCCGGTGTCGAGGAAGGCATTGATGAGCTCACTCAACTGCAAGGCCGAGCTTTCTCAGAAATCTTTCAGCAGCCACATCTACAATCTGCGGAAAGCCATGGGTGGCGCATCGAGTGATCCGACGCTGCTGACGGTCCCTGGTGTTGGATTTAAACTGGTGGCCGATCGCGCTTTGAATTTTCAGGCCAACTTTCCAAGAAGGCTGGCAGCCCTGCCGAAACTTCAACGCAGCGGCGTCATCAGAACTGCGGAATCTTATTGTAGGCAGGCTCAAGCCAAGCAGGCGCTTCGCTGAAGAGCTTACGGGTCACTGCCTTGATGACTTCGATTACTGGGTCTTCGTCTTTGGCGCGATAGTTCATCACGATCGGACTGACTGCATCGGCGTCTTGTGTGGGGCGATAGACAAGGGCAGGGCGCAGGTGGCGTGCGGTGGCTGGTATTAGGCAGACACCACTACCTGCCGTTACAAGGGCCAGAGCGGTCTGCAATTCCTTGACCTCGTGCACCTCTTGCGGGCGCGCTCCGTGTTCGCGCAACAGCGACAGGACCTGGTCGGCGAAGCTCGGGCGAGGCTTGCTCGGATAGACAACAAGCGCACAGCCGTCCAGTTCGTGTAACCGAACAGCTGTGCGCTTCTTTGAGAGGCGATGTTCAGGCGAGATGGCAAGGAACAGGCGCTCTTCGCGAAGAATCACGCGCTTGACCGAGGCATCGCCAGTGATGATCCGTCCAAAGCCGACGTCGATCAGTCCGCGTCGGAGCGCGTCCTGCTGCTCAACCGAGGTCATTTCCAGCCAACGCACATCCAGATCAGGCCGCTGCTCCATCAATCGGCGCATGACCGTGGGCAGGCCGCCATAGAGGGCTGATGCCACAAATCCAACATTGAAGATCCGTTTGCTGCTTAAGCCCAGTCTGCGTGCAGTGATCTCCATCTGCTCAATCCGATCAAGCACTGCCAGTGAATCCTCGTAAAAGCGGCGGCCTGCTTCGGTCAGGCGGATCGGCCTGCTTTCGCGTTGGAACAGTAGCGTGGAGAGCTGATCTTCTAGCTGGCTGATTTGCTTGCTCAAGGACGGCTGGGTCATGTGCAGGACTTCAGCCGCACGGGTGAAATTGCGGGCCTCAGCGACGGCAACGAACTTGCGGATCTGCTTGATATCGATAGTCATTGGTCTAATTGCCAAAAAGCTTGATTGGGAATGGTGCGACGCACCAAACATTACCGATCAGTGACATACGTTAACACTATGTCGTGGCCGACATGATGACCTGGCAGAACTTATCTTAGACACGAGTCGGCCTCAGGACCACGATCTGCCCCGCTGCGCAGCTGCATCGATGCGCATTGGCCAGCCAGAGAGAGGTGATCGTGACCCCTTCAGCACAAGCAACGCCGGAAGCACAGACGCCGGCTCGCGGATCTGACCACGCGCTGAGCGTGGCCATCATCGGCGGCGGCATCGCCGGTGTCGCACTGGGCATTGGACTCGCCAACCATGACCACCTGAAGGTGGATCTTTTTGAATCGGCCGAACGTTTTGGCGAGGTCGGCGCGGGTGTTTCGTTCGGCCCCAACGCGGTCCGTGCCGTCGCCGGACTGGGATTGGAAAAAGAATACCTGGCCCTGGCCGATCGCACGCCCGAGCCGTGGCAGGACATCTGGTTCGATTGGCGCTTTGCCGATGACGGTCGCCATATCGCGTCCAGCGTCGCCGCACCGACAGGCCAGTCCTCGGTACATCGCGCTGAATTTCTGGAGCTGCTGGCAGCGCGACTGCCCGCTGGCACCGCCCATTTTTCCAAGCGGGCCAAGCATGTCGAACGCCATGGCATGCAGTCGAAGGTGACCTTTACCGACGGCACGTCGCATATCGCGGACCTGATCATCGTGGCCGACGGCATCAAGTCCGCGCTGCGTCCTCTGGTGCTGCAGGGCCGCGGCAAGCCCGCTGCCAACCCCGTGTTCTCTGGCACCCGCGCCTATCGCGGGATGGTCGATACCGCGGCGCTGCGTGCGGCCTTCGTGTCTGGGAGTATGGACCCGCGCATGGTCGACGTGCCGCAGATGTTCCTGGCGCAGAACATCCACATCCTGACGTTCCCGGTCAGGCATGGGGCCCTGATCAACATTGTGGCGTTCATCACCCGTCCCGAGGATCGCGACTGGCCTGCCGACATGCCGTGGGTCCGCGAGACGACCAAGCAAGAAATGCTCGCCGATTTCAGCTGCTGCGGCGATGCGGTGCGCGTGATCCTCGACAGCATTGAACGCCCGACGATCTGGGCTCTGCACGACATTCCCGAGATCGAGGCCTATATCGACGGCAATGTCGCCCTGATCGGCGATGCCGCCCACGCCATGCTGCCCCACCAGGGCGCCGGCGCGGGGCAGGGGCTAGAAGATGCCTACTTCTTCAGCGAGCTGTTGGGCGACCCTTCGCTCCAGGCCAGCGACGTCCCGCGCCTGCTGGCAGCCTACGAGAACGTTCGCCTGCCGCGCGCTTGCGCGGTGCAGCGCACCTCGCGCGAAGCGGGCGATCTGTATGAATTCCGCTCAGCCGAAGCAGGCAGTGACCCGGCCGCGCTGAAGCAGCTTCTGGAAACCCGATTCGACTGGATCTGGAACCACGACCTGGACAGCGATGTCACCGCCGCCAGGCAGCTGCTGTCCGATAGAAAATCCGTGGCCTGACGCCGCAGCACAAGCCCTCACGACGCCCTTAATCGTAAAAACCGGGAGTAAATTTCAATGTCGCAACTGACTGAAACCAAGCACGCATCTACCGTCGCCGTGGTGCGCGAGCCGGGCGCCGCGCTGAGCATCGAGCAGGCCCAGGTAATGACTCCTGGTCCCAAGGAGGTCCTGGTCAAGGTGGTGGCCTCGGGCGTCTGCCACACCGACATGGTGTTCCGCGATCAGTTCTTTCCCTCGCCGCTGCCGATCGTGCTGGGCCACGAGGGCTCGGGCGTGGTGGTGGAAGTCGGCGCCGACGTCACCGTCGTGGCGCCGGGCGACCACGTGGTGATGACTTACATGTCGTGTGGACTTTGCGCGCCTTGCGAAACCGGCCATCCGGCGCACTGCTCCAACATGGCGCCGCTCAATTTCGGCGGTGGACGTCCCGATGGCACCACCGGCATGTGCGATGCGCACGGTCATGTGCTGCATGACCACTTCTTTGGCCAGTCTTCTTTCTCCAACTACTCGATCGCCAACGAGCGCAACGTGGTGAAGGTGCCCAAGGAAGCGCCGCTTGAGCTGCTGGGGCCGCTCGGCTGCGGGATCCAGACTGGCGCCGGCGCCGTGCTCAAGGCGCTGGGCGTGCGTGCGGGCAACAGCTTTGCGGCGTTTGGCACGGGCGCCGTCGGCCTTGCCGCCATCATGGCCGCGCGCGTGGCCGGCGCCACGATCATCATCGCGGTGGACGTGGTGCCCTCGCGTCTTGAACTGGCGCTCGAGCTGGGTGCCACGCACGTCATCAACAGTCGCGAGCAGGATCCGGTCGAAGCCATCCGCGCCATCACCGGTGGCGGCAGTGACTACAGCTTGGAATGCTCGGGCCGCGCCGAAGTCTTGCGGCAGGCCATCGACGCGGTGGGCATCCTGGGCACCTGCGGCATCGTGGGTGCGACCAAGATGGGCACCGAGGCCTCGTTCAACGTCAACGACGTGATGATCCCCGGCAAGCGCGTGATGGGCATCGTCCAGGGCGACGTGGTGGCCTCGACCTTCATCCCGGTGCTGGTCAACCTCTACCTGCAGGGCCGCTTCCCGTTCGACAAGCTCTGCAAGTTCTACGAATTCGACCAGATCAACCAGGCGATGGAAGACAGCGAGAAAGGCCTGACGATCAAGCCGATCCTGCGTATCTCCTCCATGGCTGCGTGAGCGGCCGGCCAACCAACAAAGGCATCTTCGCCATGAATGTTGAACTCGTCATCGACAACAAGAAGCAGGCCGGCGCCAGCGGCCTGACCTACCAGCGGCTGAGCCCGCTGTCGCAGAAGGCCGTCACCACCGCCAGTTCGGCCACCGTGGAAGACGCCACCCGCATTGCCGAATCCAGTGCCCGCGCTTTCACCACCTGGTCCAAGGTCGGCCCCGGCGAGCGCCGGCGCCTGCTGCTGGCCGCCGCCGACGCGCTGGAAGCCAAGATCGGCGAACTGTCCAGCGTGATGGCTGAAGAGATCGGCGCTTCGGCGCTGTGGGCCGGCTTCAACGTGATGGCCTCGGTTGGCCTGATCCGCGAGGCCGCTGGCCTGACCACCCAGGTCCGCGGCGAGACCATCCCGACCGACAAGCCCGGCACGCTGTCCATGACCCTGCGCCAGCCGGCCGGCGTGGTGCTCAGCGTCGTGCCATGGAACGGCCCGGTCATCTTGGGCACGCGCGCTATTGCATACCCGCTGGCGATGGGCAACACCGTGATACTCAAGGGCTCCGAACAGAGCCCGCGCACCCACGCACTGCTGGCCGATGCGTTCTACGAGGCAGGTTTTCCGGCAGGCGTGTTGAACTTCCTCACCACCAGCCCCGAGCATGCCGCCGACGTCACTAACGCGCTGATCGCGCACCGCGCAGTGCGCCGGGTCAACTTCACCGGCTCGACCAAGGTCGGCCGCGCCATCGCGGTGGAAAGCGCCAGGCACCTCAAGCGCTGCCTGCTCGAGTTGGGCGGCAAGGCGCCATTCGTGGTGTTGGATGATGCTGATATCGACGGCGCGGTCAATGCTGCGGTGTTCGGTTCGTTCCTGTACCAAGGGCAGATCTGCATGTCGACCGAGCGCTTCGTGGTGGACCAGGCAGTTGCCGAGGATTTCGTCGCCAAGTTCGCGGCGCGCGCCAGCGCGTTGTCGTCGCAGGATCCGACCAAGGAACCGGGCTGCGTGATCGGCCCGATGATCAATCCTTCGTCCGCCGAACGTATCAATCGCATGCTGGAAGACGCGCTGTCCAAGGGCGCCAAGATCGTGGCAGGTGGCGTTGCCGACGGCGTAGTCATGCCGGCCACCATTGTCGACCACGTCAAGCCTGGCATGGAGATCTACGACGAGGAAACCTTTGGCCCGGTTACCACCATCGTCCGGGTCAACGGCGTGGACGAAGCCATCCGAGTGGCCAACGACACCGATTACGGCTTGTCCGCAGCAGTATTCGGCTCCGACACCACCCGTGCGCTGGAAGTGGCGCGCAACATCGATGCCGGCTGCGTGCATGTCAACGGCGCCACTGTACAGAACGAGCCACAGGCGCCCTATGGCGGCATGAAGAACAGCGGCTATGGACGTTTCGACGGCTCTGCCGTGATCGAGGAGTTCACCGAGATAAAGTGGGTTACCGTCGAGCCGGCCGACCAGCCATACCCGTTCTGACAGCCCGTGTTCGCTTCGCCACTGTCCGAGAAAGAGTGGCGGCGCGTGTGTGCACGCCAAACATTTTGCGTTCTGGCCCTCCGCGCCGTGCAGGTGCGGTACAACCAACGGGTAAATTCGATGAAGAAGACCATTCTGCTGATAGCGGGCGCGCTTGCGGGTGTCTCCGCCTCCGCGCTGGCCAAGGAAGGAGGCGACCAGTCCACCAATGGTGCCGAGAGCTGGGCCGCCGGTGCACTGCCACCGCCAGGCAACTACTTCCTCAACTACGCAGGCTACTGGAGTGGTGACCTCCGTAACGCATCGGGCAACAAGGTCGATTTTGGGAACGGCAAGCGTGCCACCCTCAACGCGACCTATGACGCGCTGCGCTGGGTGCACGTCACCGACAGCAAGCTTCTGGGTGCGGACTACGCGTTCCACGTGATCGTGCCAGTGGTGAACCTTTCGATCTCCCATCCTGCATTCGGTGGACGCGACAGCAAGCTTGGCGTGGGCGACATCGTCATTGATCCGTTGGTGCTTGGCTGGCACCGCGGTGACCTGCATACCACGTTCGGCCTGGACATCTTTGTGCCGACCGGCAGCTACGACAAGAGCGATCCGCGTGTCAGCATTGGTTCCAACTACTGGTCTTTTGAGCCGGTCTTGGCCTTCTCTTGGCTCCCGGCCAGCGGCTGGGAGGCCTCGGCCAAGTTCATGTACAACATCAAGACCAAGAACGATGACACCGATTACCAGTCTGGCGATGAACTACACGTGGACTGGCTCGTGGGCCGCACGCTGGGCAGCTGGGGCTTTGGCGTGGCCGGCTACTACCTCAAGCAAACCACCGACGATAAGGTCGACGGTAGCCGCATCGCGGCGGTGCCAGATGTCTGGAGTGCGGGGCGTCGCGGCCAGGTCTTCGCCTACGGGCCCAGCATCAAATACACCACCGCCGGCCATGTTGCGCTGATCGGCCAATGGGCACACGAGACCAGCGTCGAAAACCGCTTCGGCGGCGACAAGTTCCTGTTCAAGGCAATCGTTCCATTCTGAGCACCCCAATGAAAGAGCACAGCAACAGAACGGGAAATCCAGCTCCCGTGATTGAGCGGATCGAAACCTTCCTAGTCGATCTGCCCACGATCCGGCCGCACAAGCTGTCGGTGACTACGATGGTCGGCCAGACGCTGATGCTGGTGCGTATCCACTGCAGCGACGGCATCGTCGGCATCGGCGAAGGCACCACTATCGGGGGCTTGGCTTACGGGGCCGAAAGCCCGGAAGGCATGAAGGTGGCGATCGATACCTACTTCGCCCCCGTCCTGTTGGGCCAGGGGGCTAGTCGCATCCCTCTGTTGATGGATCGGGTCGGCCGTATGGTCAAGGACAACCGGTTCGCCAAGACCGCAGTTGAAACGGCGCTGCTTGACGCGCAGGGCCAGCGTGTCGGGCTACCGGTCTCCGAGCTGCTGGGTGGCCGCCGCCGCGATCGTCTACCCGTGGCATGGACGCTGGCTTCGGGTGATACCGCACGCGACATCGCCGAGGCTGAGAGGATGCTGGACTTGCGCCGGCACAACATCTTCAAGCTGAAGATCGGTGCGCGAGCGGTCAAAGACGATATCGCGCACGTAGCTGCTATCAAGCGGGCGCTGGGCGAGCGTGCTTCGGTCCGAGTGGACGTCAACATGGCTTGGAGCGAGCAGGAAGCGGCCTTTGGCATGGCCGCACTGGCCGATGCCGGCTGTGAGCTGGTCGAGCAGCCGGTGCGCTCGGCTTCGGCGATGGCGCGCCTGATGCGCCGTTTTCCAGTCGCGCTGATGGCTGACGAATCGTTGACCGGCCCAGATTCGGCGTTCGATCTAGCCAGGGTCCAAGGAGCCGACGTGTTTGCGGTCAAGATCGAGCAGAGCGGGGGCCTATTCGCCGCCCAGCACGTGGCCGCAATCGCAGACGCGGCTGGCATCGGCCTGTATGGCGGGACGATGCTCGAAGGCGCGTTCGGCACGATCGCTAGTGCACATGTCTTCTCGACCTTCAGCAAGCTCCAGTGGGGCACGGAGCTCTTCGGCCCGTTGCTGATCACCGAGGACATCCTGGTCCAGCCGCTGGACTACCAAGAGTTCTCGCTCGCTGTGCCCACCGGGGCCGGGCTGGGCATCACGCTCGATGAGGAGCGGGTTGGTCATTTCCGGCGCGACGGCCTCAAGCGCGTCAGCGTATCAACGCAGGCACACACGAATTAGGAGATCCCAAGGAATGCTTTTTCACGTACGCATGGATGTCCGCATCCCGCTAGACCTGGACCCAGGCATCGCCGCCGACCTTAAGGCAAAAGAGAAGGCGCGTTTCCAAGACCTGCAGCTCGCGGGCCAGTGGCGCCATATTTGGCGCGTGGTCGGCGAATACGCCAACGTCAGCATCTTCGATGTCGCCGACAACACCGAGCTGCACGACCTTTTGCTGAGCCTGCCACTGTTCCCGTACATGCAGATCGCGGTGACCCCGTTGTGCCGACACCCGTCATCGGTCCATCACGACGACCGCTGAAACAACCCGCAAATCCGGTGTGTGCCTATAGCACGGCGCACCAGGCAGCACATGCGACCCATGAAGGAGACAGCAATGAACGTCAATATTTTCGATCGTCCGCAAGTCCAAGAATTCCTCAAGACCGTGAGCGGACTGGATAAGCCTGAGGGTGATCCACGCATCAAGGCCATCATTCATCGATTCATGACCGATCTGTTCAAGGCCATCGATGAGCTGGACATCACGCCGGACGAGTACTGGGCTGGCATCGCGTGGATCAATGCCCTGGGCACAGCAGGTCAGGCTGGCTTGATCTCGCCCGGGCTTGGCTTGGACCACTTCCTGGACCTGCGCCTGGACGCCAAGGACGCAGCGCTGGGCATCGATGGTGAGACCCCGCGCACGATCGAAGGCCCGCTATATGTTGCCGGTGCCCCTGTCGTGCACGGACACGCACGCTTGGACGACGGTCGGGACACCAATGGTACGCCGCTGCTCATGCATGGCACGGTTCATGGCGCTGATGGCAAGCCCCTGCCTGGCGCCGTGGTTGAGGTCTGGCACTGTGATACGCGAGGCTTCTACTCACACTTCGATCCAACCGGTGTACAGGGTCCCTTCAACATGCGCCGGACCCTGATAGCCGATGAGGCAGGTCATTACAGCTTCCGCAGCATCGTGCCCAAGGGCTATGGCGTGCCGCCAGGCAGCCCGACAGAGCAGCTGCTGTTCGCGCTGGGGCGCCATGGTCAGCGCCCGGCCCACATCCATTTCTTCGTCAGCGGTGACGGACACCGCAAGCTGACCACCCAGATCAATATCGCGGGTGATCCGCTGGTCAATGACGACTTCGCCTTTGCAACGCGCAATGGACTAGTGCCGGAAATCAAGCAGCACACCGGCGGATCTCCGGTTAATGGTGTGGAGATGGGAGAGGCATTCGACGAGATCCTCTTCGATTTTCACCTGACCGAGCTGGTGAATGGGGAAGACAACCAAGCCGTCCAACGTGCGCGCGTTGCGGCCTGATCAGTCCAGACGGTACAGAAGGCAAGCGGGCCGAGCGTCCGCCTGCCTTGTTTCCAATGAGACCGGCATTGGCGTGGCCCGGTGGGAGCGCAAGCATCCCGGCCTCCTGTAAGGAGTTGCCTTGAACGTGTTTTTGGATAGGACGGACGCGGAAACCGCGATCCTGTCGTTGCTGCCAGGACGGTCTGACGACTTGGCGCGACTGAAGATCCTCGCCCGGGTAGACGGGACGCCGATCGTCACCGTCATCGGCAAGTACAACCATGGCAAGTCGAGCCTGCTCAACGTGCTGTGCGGTGCCAGCGCCTTCGACGTGGCGGATAAACGCCAGACCATTGCCCTGTCCGAGCACCTGGCTGCCGGCGTGCGCTGGCTGGATGCCCCCGGACTCGATGCCGATGTCGCAAGCGGCGACGACCGCGAAGCGTTGACCGCGGCCTGGCAGCGCTCGGACATACGCTTGCTGGTTCACGCGGCCAAGGAAGGCGAGCTGGATAACAGTGAGCGGCAGCTGCTTGGTCAGCTCGATGCCGACGACCAGCGGACCCGGCGGCAGACGCTTTTCATACTGTCGCAGGTCGACCAGCTCGAGGATGAAACCCACTTGGCGCATGTGACCGACGCGCTGGCCACGCAGGCACCGCATGTCCCGGTGCACCTGACGTCCTCGGTCCGTTACAGCAGGGGCATGGAAGGCGGCAAGGCGCTGCTAGTAGCACGCAGCGGTATCCCCGCCCTGAAGGAGGCACTGCAAGCGGCCTGCGCGCTAGTGCCCGAAGCGCGCAAGTATGAAGTCGCGCTGCGACATGCCGACGTTCGCGAGGAAGTAGGCACCTTGCAGCATGCGCGCAATCAGGCCCTGGCTACGCTACTGGAGACCCAGGTCACGCAGGCGGCTGCATTTTCCACAGGATTGTCAGAGGTCCTGGACAAGGCCAGGGACGAGATCCAGGAGCTGCTTGACCATCCCGGTCCCGACGATGCATTGCGTCCCGACACGCACGAGGAGCGCTTCCAGGTCACAGCCGGCAAGCTCGAACGCGCGCGCCAGCAGTTGGCGCTGACCAAGGTCAACAGACGGATCAGTAGCTATCTCGTTGGCCATGGGGTTGAGGAGCTGCCGCCGTCACCTGGCTGCGTGGCGTCCAGCTTGAACACGGTCATGGTCGCGGTGCTTGGGATCTCAGTGAAGTATCTGGAGGACATGCGCCGGATCTATTGCGCGGAGCCGGGTCGCGCGCATCTGCAAGCGCGATTCACCCATTACTACGAGATATCCAAGGACCGCCTGGCCTTGGCAGAGCTGATCACCGCCGCGGTCGACGCGCGCGATAAGGCGGCGTGCGCGGCCGCCGCGCTGCAGTGGCTGGAGGCACAGGCATGACCGCGATGCTATGCCCGCAGGCCGGCGACACGGAAGCGCCCATTGTTGACACTGGCCAGACGCCGTCGCCGCTCGATCGTTGCGAGCTAGACCGGTGGTACGGCACGCTGGAGCAGGACCTGCAGTCGCTCCGCGTGGAGCTGACGTTCCTGGGCGAAGGCAGTGCCCTGGCCGGTGGGATGGTCGAGCTGAAGACGCTGATCGCGCGCCTGCCAGGCATGTGGCAGCATCAGTGGGACCGCCTAACCGCCGCGCGGCTGCTGGCCGAGGCGTTCGACGACACATGCATGCTGCTGGTGTTCGGCAAGTTCAACGCCGGCAAGAGCTCGCTGTGCAACTTCCTGGCCGACCAGGCCCGTGCCCAGGGCGCGGCGGTGCGCTACTTCCATGTCGTGGAAGGCCAGGTCATAGACACCGCCGAGCGTCTGGTCGAGGGCGTGACCGAAACGACCGCCCGTCTGCAGGGCGTCGTATTGGGCCAACGGCTGGTGCTGCTGGATTCGCCGGGGTTGCATTCGGCGACCGCGGAAAATGCTGCGCTCACGCTGCGCTTCACCGATTGCGCCGACGGCATGCTGTGGCTCACCAGCTCGACCGCGCCTGGACAGGTCCAGGAACTTGAGGAGCTCTCGCGCGAGCTGCACCGCGGCAAGCCGCTGCAGCCGGTGCTGACGCGCAGCGATGTCTTCGACGAGGACGAGATCGACGGACAGATCAAAAAGGTGCTGTGCAACAAGTGTCCAGAGCGCCGCGCACTGCAGGAGCGGGACGTTGCACAGCGCTCCGCCGAAAAGCTCCGGCAGCTGGGTGTGGACGAAGGGCTGCTGCGCCAACCGCTGTCGGTGTCGGTCCATGCCGCCAAGGTGTATGCCGATTCACCCGATGGGCTGGACGAGGCGGGATTCGGTGGCCTGCGCGCCGCGCTCGATACGCTGGTGGACAGCGCCCTGCACTACAAGGGCGGCAAGCCGTTCGCCATGCAGCTTCACCATTTCGAGGAATGCGTGGTCGGCAGCCTCGAGGCGGACTTGCTGCACAAGGTCAACGCCATGATCCAAAGCCTTCAGCAGGAGCAGGGCACGCTTGCCCCGCGGCTGGAGCGACTGCGGACCGATGCCGCGCGAGCGGTGATCCTGCAGCTCCACGACACGCTGGAACTGCATGCCGAAAGCCGCAACACTGAAGCGGCAGTCCAGGCTGTGTCGGACCAGCTGCGGGATGCCTTCGCGCGGCAGTTGATGGCGAATTTCCGCGACTATCGGATTGAACTTCCCGAGCTGGACGCGGCGATCGCGATCAACGCACGCGCCCGTTACGACGTGCTGTCTGCCGAGCCGGTCGCAGAGGCCGGAGCAGGCGGGGGGACCGATGCCGCGTCGGCGCCGATCATTGGCATCAGTCACGAGCGAATGCAGACCGCGCTGGAAGAAGGGCTGGTCGAACGTCTGCAGGTCCTCGTCCAGGCTGTGGGCACGCAGATGGGCGCAGGCCTGCAGCAAACGCTGGATGCGCTCATCGCTTTTGAAGCCGGCATCTGCGAACGCACTGCCGAGCTTGCCCTGATCGGGGCCCGGTTTCGTGGCGGTGGCAGGGCCGGCGATACACAGGCGGCGCCACCTGTCGCGCGCTAGCGGGCGCTGCACGCATGCACGGCATGGCTGAGCGTTGCTGTCTTTGCGTCAAGCCAGCACCGTTGATCGCCTGACATCGACGCGCGGTTTTGCACAATGGTCGCCCCCACCGCCGCCGGTTGGCGGCGCACGATGTGCGAGAACTCCCCATGAAAACATCCCTGCTATTGTCCGCTGGCTGCGCGCTGGCGTTGTGCATTCCCGCCGCTTTTGCCGATGACGCGAGCGACCCTGCCGCCACGCCGGCCGGATCGCTTGAAGTCGTTGCCCGGTTCAATGGACCCGGACCATCGGGTATCGCGGTCACTCCGAAGGGCCGTGTGTTCGTCGGCTTCCCGCGGCATGCCGAGAACCACACTGGCATGACCTTGGGTGAGCTGGTCGACGGCGAGCTGGTGCCGTTTCCCTCGACCGCGATGAGCCTGCCGTCGCAGGCGCCAGTGGCGCAGTGGCTGGTGTCGGTACACGGCATGACCACCGACACCCGCGGCAACCTGTGGGTCATCGACGATGGCAAGCGCGCCGGCATCGACGGCATCCCGGACGGTGCGGCCAAAGTCGTCGGCTTCGACCCGGATAGCGGCCAGGTGATCGCCAGCGTGGCGCTCAAGGCGCCGGCGCTGTTGCAGGACAGTCACATGAACGACCTGCGTGTGGACCTCACCCACGGCAGCAAGGGCACTGCCTACATCAGCGATTCGTCTTTCGGCACTTCGCCGGCCTTGGTGGTGGTCGACCTGGCCAGCGGGCGCCAGCGTCGCGTGCTGGCACACCACGTCTCGACACAGCCGCAGGCAGGGTTCGTGGCGATCCTGGATGGCAAGCCGATGCGCTACGACGCCAGGCATCCGACATTCCCGGTCGGTGGCACAGACGCGATTACGCTGAGTCCGGATTCGCAGACGCTGTATTTCGCGCCATTGACCAGCCGGGCGCTGTACAGCATTCCCACCTCGGTGCTGTCCGATTTCGACACTAGCGAAGCCACGCTGGCTTCGGCGGTCAGCGATTTGGGCGAGAAGGGCTTTGCCGATGGCATGGCTAGTGATGCGCAGGGTCGCCTTTACATCACCGACGGAGAGCACGATGCCATCCTCCGGCTCTGGCCCGACGGACACCTGGACACGGTGGTCCGCGACCCGCGCATCGTCTGGCCCGATGGCATTGCCACCACTGATAAGTACGTCTATGTGACGCTGGGGCAGTGGGATCGTCTGCCCGGCTTCAATGGCGGTCGAGACTTGCGAAAGCCGCCTTATCTCCTGGTACGCGCGCCGATTGACGCGCCACCGTCTGTCGATGCCTCAAAGGCGCTGAATGTAAAAGGCGGCCGATAATCGGAGCATTGCCCGGATTTCGTCCATGAAGAAGCTTATTTGCTCCGCTGAGGCGCGTTATCGCCTGAAGAGCTGACGAAAATTCAGCATGAAATGCGGATGGCGAACGTGGCGTCTTTGTAATATTTGCGCAGGCAACCATCGGGTAACCCACCGCATGAACATTCTCACCACCGGCTCTGAAAATAAGCGCTTGGAGTCGTTGACCCGCCGAGACTTTTTGGTGGGAGCGGGCTCGGTCGCATTCTTAGTGGCCCTTGGCGGCAATGCGCTGACCGCCGCCGGCACTCCTGAAGCATTGCCCGCCACTGACGGTAAATTTTTGCGCCTTTCTCAGACGTTGACCGGCAAGGCCGATCTCAATCCGGTCACTGCCGGTCGCATCGATGCGGCATTCGCAAAACTCCAGCCCGAGCTGCACGCGCAGTTTGCCGCCCTGGCACTGCTGGCCGGCACCTACACCGAGCCAGCCACGCTGGTCGAGGCCGCAGGCGATGCCAAGCCGGCGGCGCTGGCCATCATCGCTGCCTGGTACACCGGCACCGTCGGCAAGGGCATCGAGGCTGTCACCGTGGCCTATCGCGACGCGCTCATGCAGCGTCCGGCCGACGATGGCCTGTCGCCGCCAACCTACGCCATGGGCGGCCCCGCTTGGTGGGTCGCACCGGCGCCTGCGCCGCTGCGTGGCCAGGCCTGATCCCACGTTCGTGATCCCTGCACGGCTAATCCGCGCAGGTCCCTTTATCTGAAAACCTGGAATTGCTCTCCATGAAAGTGCCCACTTTCCATGACGGCGATGCCGATGCCGACGTCGTGATCGTCGGTTCCGGCGTCGTCGGCGCCCTCATCGCCAACCAGCTGGTCCGCGCCGGCAAGTCCGTCTTGGTCCTGGAGGCCGGCCCGCGGTTGAACCGCTCGGACGTGGTCGAGAACTGGCGCAACGTCAGCTTCGAACGCCGACTCGGCAGTGACTTCCAAGGGCCTTACCCGCAGTCGCCGTTCGCGACCGCGCCGCTCTATTACCCAGCTAATGACTACGTCGCATTGAGCGGTCCGGATGCCAGCAGCTTCCGGCAGGGCTTCATCAAGGCCGTCGGTGGCACGACATGGCACTGGGCCGCCTCGTGCTGGCGTCACCTGCCGGTGGATTTCAAGATGCAGTCCACCTACGGCGTGGGCCGCGACTGGCCGATCAGCTACGACGACATCGAGCCGTACTACTGCCGCGCCGAAGAAGCCATGGGTGTCTCCGGCCCGAATGATCCGGCCAAGCAGAGCCCCTCCGAGCGCTCCAAGCCGTACCTGGCCGACATGATCCCCTGGGGTAACGGCGACAAGGCCTTTGCCGAGGTGGTCAATCCGCACGGCTACAACCTGGTGCCGATCCCGCAGGGCCGCATGGTCCGGCCGTGGAACGATCGCCCGGCCTGCTGCGGCAACAACAACTGCCAGCCGATCTGCCCGATCGGTGCGATGTACAACGGCATCCACACCGTCGAAGCCGCCGAGCAGTCCGGCGCCAAGGTGCTGGACGAATCGGTGGCCTACCGCATCGACACCGATGCGCAGAACCGCGTCACCGCCGTGCACTGGTATGACAACAAGAAGGTCAGCCACAAGGCGACCGGCCGGCAGTTCGTGATCGCCTGTAACGCGCTGGAAACCCCGCGCCTGCTGCTGTTGGCCGCTAACGAACAGAATCCGAACGGCATTGCCAACTCTTCCGACCAGGTCGGCCGCAACATGCTGGACCACTCCGGCTTCCACTGCTCATTCATCGCCGACCGGCCGATGTGGCTGGGCCGCGGCCCAGCGCAGTCCAGCTGCATGGTGGGTCCACGCGATGGCGCGTTCCGCTTGGAATACTCCTCGACCAAGATCATCCTCAACAACATCAGCCGGGTGGCTGCGGCAACCGACCAAGCCTTGAAAATGGGGTTGGTGGGTGAGGCACTTGATGCGGAGATCCGCCGCCGCTCGATTTATGGCGTGGACCTGTCCATCAGCCTGGAGCCGCTGCCTGATCCGAACAACCGCCTGACCCTATCCAAGACCCGCGTGGACGGCCATGGTCTGGCTTGCCCGGACATCCACTACTCGCTGGGTGAGTACGCACGCAAGGGCTACGACAAGTCCTGCGAGCAGCTGCGCCACATCGGCTCGCTGTTCAATGCTGAAGAGTTCGTCATCACCACCGCGCTCAACGCCAACAACCACATTATGGGCTCGACGATCATGGGCTCGGACCCGCGCGACTCGGTCGTCAATGGCGACTGCCGTGCGCATGACCATCCCAACCTGTACCTGCCAGGTGGCAGCGCGATGGCCTCTGCCAGCGTCGTCAACAGCACCCTGACCATGGCGGCGCTGGCTCTGCGCGCGGCTGATGCCATCGAGCGTGCGGCATGAATAAACTCTTCCTCGGTGCCGTGACCTTGCTGCTGGCGGCGACCAGCCAGGTCTCCCGTGCGGACGACACGGTCGAACGCGGTCGTTACCTGTCGGTGGCCGCCGACTGCGCGGCGTGTCATACCGCACCCAAGGGCGGGCAGCCTTATGCAGGTGGCTACGCGATCACCTCGCCGCTGGGCGACATCTGGGCCAGCAACATCACGCCCTCCAAGACCCACGGCATCGGCAAGTACAGCGAAGCCGATTTCGCCAAGGCCGTTCGCGAGGGCGTGCGTAAGGATGGGGCGCATCTGTATCCGGCCATGCCGTACACCTCGTACGCCAAGCTCACCGATGAAGACGTGCATGCGCTGTACACCTACTTCATGCAGGACGTGAAGCCGGTCGATGCCGAGGCGCGTCAGACCGACCTGCCGTTCCCGTTCAACATCCGCGCTTCAATGGCGGTGTGGAATCTGCTGTACCTGGACAAGGCCACCTTCAAGCCCGATCCGTCAAAGGACGCACAGTGGAATCGCGGCGCGTATCTGGTCGAAGGTCTGGAGCACTGCTCCAGCTGCCATACGCCGCGCGGGCTGATGATGCAGGAAGTGGGCAGCCAGGCTTTTGCCGGTGGCTCGCTGGGCGACTGGTATGCGCCCAACATCACCTCCGACAAGATCGGCGGCATTGGCGGCTGGAGCGATGCTCAGCTAGCCCAATACCTGAAGACCGGTCGCGTGCATGGCCTGGCCCAGGCGGGCGGCGGCATGGCTGAGGCGGTGACCAACAGCCTGTCCAAACTGCACGACGAGGACATCGCGGCCATCGTGGCCTACATGCGCAGCGTACCGGCCGTGGCTGAGCCCGGTGCAAGTAAGGCCGCTTTTGCCTGGGGTGATGCGGTTAAGGCGCCAGGTGAGCAGCCGGTGCGTGGCACCGACGCCTCTCCGTCCTCCGGAGGCGTGCTGTATTCGGGCCTGTGCGCCAGCTGCCACGGCGCTCATGGCGAAGGCAGCAAGGACGGGTATTACCCCTCGTTGGTACACAACACCACGGTGGGCCTGGCCCGCCCGCAAAACCTGCTAGCCGCCATCGCCAAGGGCGTGGATCGCGAAGTGGGCGGCGAGCACGTATTAATGCCGCATTTTTCGGAAGGCTCGCATGTGCAGCCACTGACCGATGCCGAAGTGGCTTCAGTGGCGACCTACGTACGCACCAACTTTGGTCCTGGCGATCAGGTCACCGCAGAACAGGTCGCGCATATGCGCGCCGGTGGCGACAAGCCGCTGCTGGCATCAGTACCGCGTCTGATGTTGCCTGCCGTGATCATCGGCGTGCTGGTGCTGCTGGCCTTGGTGCTACTGGTCCGCCGTGCCCGCGCCGAAAAGAACAAAAATAAGCACAACAAGGCTTCCGCATGAACCGTTCGTATTCCCTAATCGCCACTGGACTGCTGGCCGCTGCCACCAGCCTATCGGCACAGGCCGCCGACAGCGACGCCACCAAGGCCAAGCCCAAGTCGGTCGACACCATCACCCAGACCCCGCTTAGCGCCAACTGGGCCGCACGCTTGTGGCTGCAGGATCGCGGCATCACCCCGACCGCGCGCATCGTGGTGGCCAGCGGCATCAACAGCGATGGTTATCGCGGCAGCGGCTGGTCCACCGCCGAGCACATCGACCTGGGCGCGGTAATCGACACCGGCAAACTGTTCGGATTCGACGGCACGATGCGTGTGGTGTTGTCAGATCGATTCGGCAACGCCGTCAATGACCGCTCAACCGGTTCGTACATCCAGAACCAGGCCTTCTGGGGCCAGGGTCAGAACCTGCGCTTCAACGAACTGTCTTACGAGCGCTTCTTCCTGGCCAAGCGGCTCAGCCTGAAGGGCGGCTTCTATTCGATGGGCAACGACTTCGGTGGCTTGCCGTACACCTGCAACTTCAACAACAACGGCCAGTGCGGCCATCCGCTGGGGCCGATCTACAGTTCGGGCTGGCTGGACAATCCGACCGGTCAGTGGGGCCTGCGGGTCAAGTGGGCCGATCCGTCGGGCTGGTATGCACAGACCGGCGTTTACGATGTCAATCCGACCCGTAAACAGGCAGGAAACGGCTTCCGGGTTTCTGCAGAGGGCAAGACCGGCATTTTTCTGCCCGTAGAAGTGGGCTTTACCCATGGCAAGACCGCGAACGACTACACCGGCACCTACAAGGTCGGCTACTACCTAGATACCTCCAACGCCGCGGATATCGGCGATCCAACTGCGCCAAAAGCCTCCCATCGCAGCGGCTCATACGCGCAGGCGGCGCAGCGTGTGTGGAAGCCTTCCGGGGATACCGTGCGCGGTCTGTCGGTGTTTGGCGTGGCCACCCAGGCCGATGCCAAGACGGGCCTGCTGAGATACTCGTGGGAAGCTGGCGTGAGCTGGCGCGGTCTGGTTGCTTCGCGTGAGGACGATGCGCTGAGCTTGGCCTGGAATCGCCTGGACATCTCCAATCGGCTGGCCAACTACCAGCGTCTAAGCGGCAAGGAAATGCAGACCGATGAGCAGTTCGTTGAGCTGAACTACGGTGTGCAGGTCACCCGGTGGATGGTCTTGCGCCCCTCGGTGCAGTACGTGGCGCGACCGAGTGGCTATGACAGCCGTCCGGACAGCTGGGTCTTTACACTACAGGCGCAGCTAACTCTCTAGATCGACCCTCGCTGAGCGAGCGTGGGCGGCGAGGCGAGGCGAGCATCGGTGATTCGTATGCCGCGTTGTTCAGGCCTGAGGCGTGCGTGACCAATTTTCGCTGTTGCCGAAGGACTCAACCAGAAAATCAATGAAGCTGCGCACCTTGGGCGCCAAGTGGCTGCGGCTGGCGTACACCGCGAAGATCTTTATCGGCGGGATCTTATAGGTGGGCAGCAACTGGACAAGGCGGCCATCGGCGATGGCTTCGCCAACGATGAAATCCGGCTGCAGGATGATGCCCATGTCGGCGATGGCGGCCTCTCGCAGCACGTCGCCGTTGTTGGCGCGCAGACGTTCGCGCACGCGCACCGATTCCTCTCCGTCTGGACCCTCAAGGCGCCATTCGTCGCCGCCTTGCCAATAGCGATAGCCCAGCACGCCGTGTTCGGCCAAGGCGGCCAGTGACTGCGGCGTGCCGGCGCGTTTGAGGTAGCCAGGGGAGGCACACAGCGCCATCGCCGATTCGGCCAAGGGCCGGGCAATCAGCGAGCCGGCCGGCTGGCGGGTGATGCGGATGGCCACGTCGTAGCCTTCCTCCACCAGATCCACCAGGCGGTCGGACAGGTCCAGGTCCACGGTGACCTGCGGATGCAGCTGGCTGAAGCTGGCCATCAGGTCTCCCAGGCGGGCAATGCCGAAACTCACCGGGGCATTGACCCGCAGCGTGCCCGAGGGTTCCAGCGATTGCGCGGTGACCGCCGCCTCGGTGGCCGAAAACTCGGCCAGCAGCTTCAGGCAGCGCTCGTGATAGGCCGCGCCGGCGCTGGTCAGGCTGACGTGGCGGGTGGTGCGGTTGAGCAGGCGCGTGCCCAGGCGCTGTTCCAGCCAGGCCACGTGGCGGGTGACGCTGGGCGTGGACATGTCCAGCGCGTCGGCAGCGGCGGAGAACCCGCTGCGCTCGACCACCGTGGCAAACACCCGCATCGCTTCGATCGTGTCCATTGTTTCTCCTCTCGCAATAAATTCTGGCCTTCAGCGGAGTTTATCGGCTACCAACGGCGCAATAGTCTGCGCGCCTCAGTTCCTTTCTGGCACAGGCCTTGTCGTGAACACCGCCACCCGTCTGCCCTCGCTTTACATCTCCCACGGCTCGCCGATGACGGCTCTGGACCCTAAGTTGGTCGGCGTGCGTTTGGCCGAGCTGGCCCGCGACCTGCCGCGGCCCAAGGCGATCGTCGTGGCCTCGGCGCACTGGCTGGCGCGCGCGCCGCTGGTCGGCGGCCACGACCAGCCCGAAACGATCCACGACTTCGGCAACTTTCCGCAGGCGCTGTTCGAGCTCCAGTACCCGGCGCCCGGAGCGCCTGAGGTTGCCCAGCGCGTGACCCGGTTGCTGCAGGCTGCTGGCCTGAATCCGCATATCGATCAACAGCGCGGCCTGGATCACGGTGTGTGGGTACCGTTACGCCTGCTGTATCCCGATGCGGATATTCCCGTGGTGCCAGTCTCGATCCAGCCAATGGCCGGCCCCGAACACCAGTTGGCGGTGGGTCGCGCGCTGGCGCCGCTGCGCGACGAAGGCGTGCTGGTGATCGGATCGGGCAGCATCACCCACAATTTGCACGATTGGCGAAGCTACAGCGAAGGCAAGCAGGCGCCATATGTGCAGCCCTACATCGACTGGGTCGAGCGCAAGCTCGCTGCCGGCGACGTGGCCGCGATGCTCGACTACCGCCGTCAGGCGCCTGCTGCTGAGCGCGCCCATCCCACCGATGAGCACTGGCAGCCGATCTACGTGGCCATGGGTGCGGCAGGCGAAAACTTCCGGGCTACCCGCATCGATGCCGGCATCGATGCAGGCTTCCTGGCCATGGACATCTATCGATTCGACGACGCCGTTCCGGCGAAGGTGGCAGCATGAACAACGACAACACATTGACCTTCATCGAACGTGCTGCGGTCGGCACGCCCCGCGGCTTGGTGGTGCTGCTGCACGGCGTAGGCGCCAACGAGCGCAGCCTGTGGCCGCTGGCACAGGAACTGCCCGCCGACGTGCATGTGGTTCTGGTTCGCAGCCCGCTAACCCTTGCGCCGGGTATGTTTGCTTTTTTCCAGGTTCAGTTCGGTGCCAATGGCCCGCAGATCAATCCGGGCCAGGCCGATGCTAGTCGCCGCCAGTTGATCAAATTCATCGCTGCCCAGCAGGCGCGGTTGGACATCGACCCGGCACGCACCCTGGTTGCTGGTTTCAGCCAAGGCGGGATCATGAGCGCCAGCGTGGCCTTGAGCTCACCGGCATCGGTGGCCGGCTTCGGTGTGCTCAGCGGCCGGATCCTGCCGGAGCTGGAGCCGGAGATCGCACCTGACGTCGCCAGTCATGAGGTGCACGGCCTGGTGCTGCATGGCATCCGCGATTCCAAGCTGGGTCATTTCTTTGCCGAACGTGCCCAGCAGTTGCTGCAGCGCCTGGGCGTACCGCACACACTCAAGTCCTACGATGCCGATCACGAGCTGACGCCAGCAATGCGGCAGGATTTCATCCTATGGGTCAATGCGCGCCTGCCAGCGCTGACGGCGGCGTAGCATTTGGTCAAAGCACATGTCACGTGCAATGCATAGGCTTCAATCAATGTTGAATAAGCAAGGCCGCCCCGAGCACGGGGCGGCCGAATCTTGATCGTCTAAAACGAATACTTGACCGAGGTTTGGATCCGCCGCAGGTCACCCGAACGCTCGTCTTCAAGGTCGCGTCGTCCCCAGCTCAGCTCCGCTCCCAGGTCCAGCTTTGAGAAAGGCGAATAGATCAGGTTGGCGCGCCAGGACTGGGAGCGCTCGGTGATGGCAAAGCCGGTGTAGGCCACTTCGTTGTCCAGCAGCGCGGCTGAGTACATCAGGTTGCTGCGCAGTTTCGGGGAGAACAGGTGACGCCAGGCGACATAACCGCCATAGGAGTTCTCAGCGTGCAGTCCGCCCTGTGCGTCCTGCACGGTGTCCGGCGCCAGTCCAAAGGCCATGTAGCGGCCAAGGCCCTTGCCGCCGTTGAACTGGTAGCGGATATCGTCAGCCTCGCCCATGTTGAATTTGCCTGACAGGCTCAATGAGGCACCGCTGGTGTCCTCTTCTGCTGACTTAAACTGACGCAAAAGCGCCGCGACGTTGAAACTGCCCCAGCTTCCCTTGACCCCCCACTTGGCTGTGAAGTCGGGCAGGGCATTGTCACCGGAGCTGGAGCGTACGCCTGTCTGGTATGCACTGATGCTGGTCTGCGGATTCTCCAGCGACATCGAAAAGCCGCCGTGGGTGTAACGCAGCTGAGCTTGTCGCACGAATGCCACGCCATCGGTCACCCCGAGGAAATCGACCGCATCGGGCAGGACCTCGGCGGAGGTGAAGTTTGACCAGGTCTGGCCGGCTAGCCAGTGGTTCCAAGTGACATAAGCATGGCGCAGGGTCAGGGCATAGGTGTTGGTTGAGGTTTCGTTGCCCGACAGCGCATTGCTGCCGCCCCCGTACATGTCTGCCTCGATAAAGGCCTTTATCTTGTCGCCGTTGTCGGTGGTGGTGTCCATCGAGAAATTCAGACGTGAGAACTGTGCATGGAAGTCGGTGTAGCCATCGCCTCCCTGCGCGCTCGCAGCGGCGACCGGAATTGCGCTTGGTACGTAGAACAGGCGGCCGGCCGAGCCGTCGGCCATGCGACCATCCGAAGTCTCGGTGTACATGCCATCCATCTTGATGAAGCCACCGAAGGCAAAGGTAGTGCCTTGCATGGCGCCGGGCATGATCGACTGGGTTTGAATCGGGGCTTTGCCGGCGGGCACTGCACTGGCGGGGATACGGACTTGGTCGAGTTGGCGCTGTGTCTGGGCCACTTGGTCCTGTGTCTGATCGATCTGGGAGGTCTGTTGCTGCTGCGCGCCGATCAGGGCTTGGACCTGCGTCTCCAGCTGGGCCACGCGGGCTTCAAGCGCCCGTTCCTTTGCTGTTTGTGCAAACGCAGTACCGGGCAACAAAATCGCCACGGTGATGGCCAGTGACAGCGGGCAATGCGATATACGAAGCAAGTTCATCTTCTCCTCTCCCAAGAAGCATGGATGGCACGCAGGGCTAGCCCTCCTGCGAGGGCGGTACGAGGGGCGCCATGCGTGCGAAGCAGCGCTCATCGCTTGAAAACATGTCGTTGGAGCAACACCGGCACGTCCCGCTGCAGATCGCAGCAGGTTGAAGGGCGTTGCCGGTACCGGCGCCTTAGCGCCTATTGCATGACTGCGGGCGCGAACTCAGGCCTGGTGGCCCAAAGCTTCGGAAATCTGCGCAGCGGTTTGTCGCAGGTCGGCGATTGTCGTCAGGTCTGCCGTGGAGGGCAGGTAGTGGATAGAGCCCACGATGGCGATGGTGCCAAACAGCGAACCATCGGCCTGGAACACGGGGGCGGCCAGGGCGTTGATGCCCGTATAGAGCTCCTCGGGGGCATCAGCCCAACCTCGGCGTTTCACCAGGTCCACCTCGCTGCGCAGGCGATCGGGATCAGTGATGGTGCGTTGGGTTAGGCCTTTTAGAGGACCTTCCAGGGTTTCCTCCAGCAGCGCCGATGGGCCATAGGCCAAGACGATCTTTCCCTGGGCAACGCTATTGAGCGCAAATCGAGTGCCTTGGCGCAGGCTGATTTCCACCGGCGAGGTGCCCCGCAAGACGTCAATGACCACTACCTCGCTGCCGGTGAAGCTCGACACCACCACCGTCTGCCCGATCTTGTCCCGCAGCCGCTCTAGCATCGGCTTTGCCAGCGACATGATGTCGAAATGCCTGCTGCAGGCCTGGCCCAGCAGATAGAGTTGCCACCCGACCTGATAAGTGCTGGTGCGCGGATCCTGAGTTACATAACCGTGCTCGCGCAGCACCGTCAGATGACGGTGCATGCGCGCTTTGGGCATTCCCAAGAGCTGTCCAAGTTGGGTCACCCCCATTCCTGAAGACGTTGAAACCAGGGCTTCAATGATCTTCAGCGAAACAATGGCAGTAGGCGTGGCACCGTCGTCTGGCAAGGTGTCCGTCGCGTCTGCATCGGCTGTCGAGGAGGAACGTTTCATGGCGGATGGCGGGCCGTAGGGCCTTTCAGCGTACCGAATCTGAGGTTGCCGTGTCTCGCTCATCGTGACGGCGCTTAGTCAGGAAGACTGATGAAACGCTCAGCGAACACCCGGTATTCCTGCACCTTCGGTGCGCGCGCATCCTCTGGGCGGACATAACGGATCGAGCTGACCCCCTTCAATGCACGCGGCAGCAGGAAGCAACGCACGAAAGCGGTCGGTCCATCCTCGGTAGTGGGTGCGAGCACGGGGGCATGTCCCAGCTCGAACCAGGCCTCTCCCGGATTGTGAACGTGGCGCTGGCCCAGGGTCTCGATGGCGATCTGGCCGTGATGCACGATGCGAATGCCGGGACCTTGGTGGACATGCGTCAGGGCCACGCCGCCAGGCGGGAAGTCGACGCGGTCGCAGCGCATCAGCCAATCAAATCGTCTGTCTAGATCGACCTCCTGCTCCAGAAGCAGGCGGCTGCTAGTAGCCGGCGCAGACGGCAGTGCAGGCGAGGGCGCGCGGGCCGATTCTTCCAGCTCCCAACGCCATAGCAGCGTGTCGGCCTGGCCGGCAACGAGCGATAGGCCGCCATCATGGACATGGCCCTGGCCTGCTTCGATCAACCTGCCGCCACTTTCGTCATCGGCCATCACCGATCCGTCCCGGACGTAGAGCGCCCGTGGAAGGCGTGAGAGGTAGATGGCCGGACAGCCAGCGGGCAGGTGATCTTCGTACAGGCGTAGCGTCAAAGCGGTCATGGCATCTCCTCTTGCTGCCAAAAGTGATATCACGAGTATCGATGAAAGATACACGAGACCAAAGTCTGATACTTTAGTCCGCAGATCGAGTAATACGATACACGTGTATCGATGATCGATACATGGCCCTTGGGAGGGGTGCATGAGCCGGACCGAACCGCTTCAGCCTGCAGGTAACGCGACCGATCGATGGTGGCGGGGCGCCACGACGCAGCAATGGAACACCTTCCGAAGCGCATACCTGGGATGGGCGCTGGACATCATGGATTTGATGCTCTTCGCCATGGTCATCAAACACGTTGGCGCGGAACTGGGTTTCGATAAATCCGCCGCTGGCATCGTCGTGTCGGCAACCCTGCTGGCCACAGCAGCAGGCGGATTGGTCTTTGGCTATCTCGCCGATCGCATCGGCCGGGCCAAGTCAATGATGCTCAGCATCATCTGCTACTCAGTCGGGACTGCCTTGTGCGGACTGTCCGGCAGCCTTGGGCAGCTGATGCTGTTCCGCGTAATTGTCGGTCTGGGCGTCGGCGGCGAGTGGTCGGCGGGCTCGGCGCTGGTTAGCGAGACTTGGCCGGCCAAGCATCGCGGCAAAGTGATGGCCTGGGTACAAAGCGCATTCGCTGCAGGTTATGCGCTCGCCGCGATCGTTGCGGCTGTGGTCGTGCCGATTGGTGGCTGGCGTTGGGTTTTCGCGGTCGGGCTGATTCCCGCGCTGCTGGCGTTCTACGTACGCCGCCATGTCGAGGAGCCAGAGATCTGGTCGCAACAGACCAAGCGCCTCGGGTTTATCGAGACCGTGCGTTTGCTGTTCACCGATCATGCGCGCGGAACGATCGTGGGCCTGGCTTTCACAATGACCGCAATGTGCGGCTATTGGGGCTTGTTTACCTGGATTCCAACATATCTGGCCACGCCAGTGGCAGAGGGCGGTCCGGGTCTTGATCTGGTCAAGTCGACAGTCTGGATCGTGATCATGCAGGTCGGCGCCGCGCTGGGGTTCATCACCTTCGGATACATCGCCGACTACATCGGTCGTAAGAAGGCTTTCATCCTGTTCTTTGTAGCCTCGGCCGTATCGGTGCCGATTTTCGCGACGATCCAGCAGCCTGCCGTGCTGATGGCCTTCGGCATTGTGGTGGCTTATTTCGGCACCGGGTTTTATAGCGGCTTCGCTCCGACATTTGCTGAGCTGTTTCCCACTTCGGTACGCGCCACTGCCCAAGGCTTTGTCTACAACGGCGGGCGTGCCTTCGCCGCCATCGCCCCTGCGCTGATCGGCTTTTTTGCCAGCAACTACGGCGTCAGCGTCGGATTGATCGCGACGGCGGGCTTCTTCGCGCTGGCAGCGCTGATCGTGTTGCTGTTCCTTCCCGAGACGCGCGGCGTCGAACTGACCTGAGGATAGTCATGCCCATCATCCACATCACCCTGGTCCAGGGACGTCCAGAAGAAAAGATCCAGCAGTTCATTCGCCAGGTAGCGCAGGTTGCGTCAGACACCCTGGATGCGCCGATCCAGACCGTCCGGGTGATGGTCAACGAGGTCCCGCCGACGCGCTTTGCCGTCGGAGACCGACTCAAAAGCGACCCGTCGAACAACTGAAAGGGCACGTCATGCAACATGAGCACATCCAGCTACACGCACAGCAACTGCACCGCGCGCTACGCGACGCCTTGCCCATCCCGCCACTGACCGGGCGCGTTCAGGGCATTAATATCGAGGCGGCTTACGCCATTTCCGAAGCGCTGCTGCAATACCGCCTGGAAGAAGGCGAAAAGATCGTGGGCCGCAAGATTGGCCTGACCAGTGCCGCGGTCCAAAAGATGCTGGGCGTCGATCAGCCGGACTTCGGGACGTTGACCGATGCGATGGCCTACGAAGACGGCGCTGCGATATCGCTCGCCGGCATGATCGCGCCACGTGCCGAGGGCGAAATCGCCTTCATCCTGGGGCACGACCTGGTAGGCCCGGGCATCACTGCGCACGACGTGCTGGCCGCCACCGAATCGCTGGCGGCGTGCTTTGAGATCGTCGATTCGCGCATCGCCAATTGGAAGATCGCCATAGCAGACACCGTGGCGGACAACGCGTCAGCGTCAGCCTTCGTGCTGGGCAAGTCGCGCGTCCCGGTGGCAGGTATCGACCTGGGTACCTGCGGCATGGTCGTGGAGAAGAACGGCGAGGTCATCTCCACTGGTGCTGGCGCTGCCGCACTGGGCTCACCCACCAATTGTGTCGCGTGGCTAGCCAACACGCTGGGCCGGTTCGGCATCGGGCTCAGGGCGGGCGAGGTGATCCTGTCTGGCGCTCTTGTTCCCCTGGTCGACGTGGCGCCCGGCGACACGATGCGGGTGCGCATCTCCGGCATTGGCAGCGCGCAGGTCAAATTTACCTGAGTCGACCAACTCGATTCATCCGCACGAGGAAGACCGCAATGACTCTTAAAGTCGCAATCGTAGGTTCGGGAAATATCGGCACCGACCTGATGATCAAGATCCTGCGTCACGGGCAGGCCGTCCAGATGGGCACGCTGGTCGGCATCGACCCGGCCTCCGACGGCCTGGCGCGCGCGGCCAGGATGGGCGTGAACACCTGCGCCACCGGCGTGGCCGGCCTTATCGCATCGTCGCAATTCGCCGATATCGACATCGTCTTCGATGCGACTTCGGCCGGTGCCCACATCGAGAACGACCGTCTGTTACGCGCGGCCAGGCCGGGTATCCGGGTGATCGACCTGACGCCGGCGGCGATCGGCCCGTACTGCGTGCCGGTGGTCAACCTGGAGGACAACCTGGTAGCGCTCAACGTCAACATGGTCACCTGCGGCGGTCAGGCCACCGTGCCGATGGTGGCGGCCGTATCGCAGGTGGCCAAGGTTCACTATGCCGAGATCGTGGCGAGTATCTCGAGCAAGTCGGCCGGGCCAGGGACGCGCGCAAATATCGACGAGTTCACCGAGACCACCTCGCACGCGCTGGAGTCGGTCGGTGGCGCCGCCAAGGGCAAGGCGATCATCGTGCTCAATCCCGCCGAGCCGCCGCTGCTGATGCGCGACACCGTATACACCCTGTCCGAAGACGCGGACACCGACGCCATCGAGGCAGCCGTCAATGCGATGGTGGCGCGCGTGGCCCAGTACGTGCCCGGCTACCGGCTCAAGCAGCGTGTGCAGTTCGAACGCATCGACACGCCGATCAAAGTGCCGGGCGTGGGCCTCATGACCGGCTTGAAGACCTCAATTTTCCTGGAGGTCGAAGGCGCGGCACATTACCTGCCGGCCTACGCCGGCAACCTGGACATCATGACCAGCGCGGCGCTGGCCACTGCAGAACGCATGGCCCAATCGCTGCTGGCTCAACGCAATCCACAGGAGCTGCCAGCATGAGCCACGATCCGAGCAAGAAGCTGTACATCTCCGACGTCACCCTGCGTGACGGCAACCACGCCGTGCGTCATCAGTACAGCGTGCAGAACGCCATCGACATCGCCCGGGCCCTGGATGCGGCCAAGGTCGACTCGATCGAGGTCGCACACGGCGATGGCCTGCGTGGCTCGAGCTTCAATTATGGCTTTGGCGCGCACACCGACCTTGAATGGATCGAAGCGGTGGCCTCCAACGTATCGTACGCCAAGGTCGCCACGCTGTTACTGCCGGGCATCGGCACCGTGCACGATCTGAAGGATGCTTACGCGGCGGGCGCGCGCATCGTGCGCGTGGCCACGCACTGCACCGAGGCCGACGTGTCGCGCCAGCACATCGAGGCGGCGCTCAGCCTGGGCATGGATACTGTCGGCTTCCTGATGATGAGCCACATGACCACGCCTCAGAACCTTGCCGCCGAAGCAAAAAAGATGGAGTCCTACGGCGCCACCACGGTGTACGTGGTCGATTCGGGCGGCGCGATGAGCATGCAAGACATCCGCGAGCGTTTCCGTGCCTTCAAGGACGTGCTCAAGCCTGAGACCCAGACCGGCATGCACGCGCACCACAACCTCAGCCTGGGCGTGGCCAACTCGATCGTCGCGGTGGAGGAGGGCTGCGACCGCATCGATGCGAGCCTGGCCGGCATGGGCGCAGGCGCGGGCAACGCGCCGCTGGAGGTCTTCATCGCCGCTGCGGAGCGACTGGGCTGGAACCACGGCTGCGACCTGTACACGCTGATGGATGCGGCGGATGAGATCGTGCGCCCGCTGCAGGACCGGCCGGTGCGCGTGGACCGCGAGACCCTGGCGCTGGGCTATGCCGGCGTGTATTCAAGCTTCCTGCGCCACTCCGAGGCGGCGGCAAAAAAATACGGCCTGTCTACGGTGGACATCCTGGTCGAGCTGGGCAAGCGGCGCATGGTCGGCGGCCAGGAAGACATGATCGTCGATGTTGCACTAGACCTGCTTGAACTCCAGCCTGAAGGAGCACGCGCATGAGTCTGGAACCCGAAGTCATCGAGGACTGCGCCCGCCTGCTGGATGAAGCGCAGTCCAACGTTTACGACGTCGACAAGCTGACCGATACGCATCCGGGCATCGATGTCGATACCGCGTACGACATCCAGGACGCGCTGCGTGCGATCAAGCAAGGGCGCGGCCTGCGCATCACCGGTATGAAGATGGGCCTGACCTCCTATCCCAAGATGAAGCAGATGGGGGTCGATACCCCGATCTACGGATTCCTGAGCGAAGACCTGGCGGTCAATGATGGCGGCCTGGTGGAGACCGCGTTGCTCATCCATCCAAAGGTCGAAGCGGAAATCGCTTTTGTCACGAGCGAGTCGCTGTCCGGCCCGAACTGCGACGAGGCAGCGGTGATGGCAGCCACGGCCTTCTTGCTGCCAGCGATTGAGCTGATCGATTCGCGCTACCGCGACTTCAAGTTCGATCTGCCAAGCGTGATCGCCGACAACACTTCGGCATCGCGTTACGTCGTCGGCTCGCGCCCGGTCTCTCCAGCAGGCGTGGACCTAGAAACGCTCGGTGTTGTGCTTGAGAAGAATGGTGCGGTAATGGAAGTAGGCGCGGGCGCTGCCGTGCTCGGCAATCCAGCGACGGCGGTTGCCATGCTGGTCAACATGCTGCATGTCCGTGGGCAGAGCCTCCCGGCCGGCAGCCTGGTGCTGTCAGGAGCGATAACAGCAGCGATTCCCGTCGCTGCTGGCGATTCGATCCTTTTGCGGGCGGACGGATTGGGAACCGCTGGCTTTCGCTTGATTTGACGACTGTTGGTCAATCTTCGATGGTGGCGCTACATACCAGACAGATCCGAATAGAAAGGCCGATTCCTGATCGGCCCATCTAGCTGCGACCTGAGTTTTTCTCGCGTGATTAGAGCGCCGGAACCAGCTCGATCGAGGCGAATTTGATGCGTTGATTCTGCAGCAGCAGGGCCTTGAGGTTGTTGATGTCCACCTCGCCCTGTGCGGCCAGGCAGATGGAACAGGCGTGATGGCTCCGGCCAACGCGCCAGACCTGCATCTTGTGGATGGAGGCGTTGCACGCCTCGTCGTGGACAAGCTGGCGGATCTCGCCTGCCAGCGGACCGTCCGGATCGGCGTCGAGCAGGATGCCGGCGGTCTTGCCGAGCAGCTTCAGCGCCCAACTTGCGACGATCAGCGCACCGATAATGCCCACCGCTGGATCGAGCCAAGCCAGGTTCAGTAGCGTACCGGCGCCAAGGGCGAACAGCGCCAGCATCGACGTGGTCGCATCGGACAGGACATGTAGATAGGCCGCGCGAAGGTTCAGGTCCTTGCCGCCAGCGGCAGGGTGCCTGTGGGCGGTGGCCTCGTGCGCATGGGCGCCAGATGCGGCATGGTCGTGTTGATCACGCAGCCACCAGGCGCAGACCAGGTTGGCGGCCAGGCCGATCACGGTAATGATCATGGCCTCACGGACATGGATCGGTTCGGGCGTGACCAGCCGCTGCACCGATTCGAAGATCATCGAGATGGCGATGCAGAACATCAGCAGGGCACTGGTGTATCCACCGAGCACCTCGATTTTCCAAGGGCCGAATGCAAATCGCGCATCGCTGGCATGCCTGCGGGCAATGGCGTAAGCCACAAGGGACAGCCCCAGGATGAGCGCGTGCGAACTCATGTGCCAGCCGTTGGCAAGAAGCGCCATGGAATTGAGCACGGTGCCGCCGACGATCTGCGCCGCCATCACCAGGACGGTCAGCACCAGCGCCTTTTTGACCTGTCGTTCGGTGTGCAGCGGCGTGCCAGTGCTGGGCCCGTCATGACGGTGGATGTCCTGATGCACGTGCATGGAGGCAGTGTCCTTAGATCTTCTTTGATTTAGTGACGATCGCGACAAGGTATGTCATGTGGAAGAGGTTGCCGGCGCGCGCTGCACGCCAGCAACCGATCCCTGATCAGACAGCCAGCACGCCGTTCGCCTTGGCGATGTGCGTGGAGATGGCATCCATCAGCGGCGGGTTGAGGCTGTCGTAAGGGGGCAGGCCGAGCTTGCTCAGCTTGGCGCGCACGCCATCCATCTGCTCTGGACGGGCACCGCCGCCTTCGATGATGGATGACACGAACGCGGCAAAGCGCGGTTCTTCCCAGCCCTTCTCGTCGGACAGTTCAACGTGGACGAAATCGAGACCGTAGAACGGGTGGGTTTTGTTCTCGATACGGCCGTACATGTGCACACCGCAACCGGTGCAGGCATGGCGACGGATTGTGGCGGTTTCATCGACGACCTTGAGCTTTTCCGGGTGCGCTGTCACCTTGACCGCATCGCGCGAGACGACGGCGACGACCGAGAACGCTGCGCCCTCCGGCTTCCAGCATTTGGTGCAGCCGCAGGCATGGTTGTGCGCAACGTTGCTCGAGATCTGAACCTCGACCTTGTCGCTGGCGCAATGGCAGCGCAGGGTGCCGCCGTTGAAGCCGTCGCTGCCGGCGGTGACGCCGCCTTCGACGGAAGGATGGATAGTGATGTCGCTCATGATGACTCCTGGTGGTTGTTACAAAGATGCGCCCCGGCCCGGAAAGACCGGGGCATGTTGCGAGTGATCAATAGTTGATGACGGTGCGGATGGACTTGCCTTCGTGCATCAGGTCGAACGCCTCGTTGATGCGCTCCAGGCCCATGGTGTGGGTAACGAACGGAGCCAGGTCGATCTCGCCCTTCATCGCGTCCTCGACCATGCCTGGCAACTGGCTGCGGCCCTTGACGCCGCCGAAGGCGCTACCCAGCCAGCGACGGCCGGTGACCAGCTGGAACGGACGGGTCGAAATCTCCTTGCCCGCGCCGGCCACGCCGATGATCACGCTCTGGCCCCAACCGCGGTGCGCGCACTCCAACGCCGCGCGCATCACATTGACGTTGCCGATGCACTCGAAGGAGTGATCCACGCCCCAGCCTGTCATCTCGACGATGACTTCTTGGATCGGCCTGTCGTGGTCCTTCGGATTGACGAAGTCGGTAGCGCCAAACTGCTTGGCTAGCTCGAACTTGGACGGGTTCATGTCGATGGCGATGATGCGGCCGGCCTTGGCCTGGCGCGCACCTTGGATCACGGCCAGGCCGATGCCACCCAAGCCGAACACGGCGACCGAATCGCCTTCCTGCACCTTGGCGGTGTTGTGTACCGCGCCGATGCCAGTGGTGACGCCGCAGCCGAGCAGGCAGACGTGTTCCGGGTTGGCCTCCGGGTTGATCTTGGCCAGCGACACTTCGGCCACCACGGTGTACTCGCTGAAAGTCGAGCAGCCCATGTAGTGGTACAGCGGCTCGCCGTTGTAGCTGAAACGGCTGGTGCCGTCGGGCATCACGCCCTTGCCCTGGGTGGCGCGCACGGCCACGCACAGGTTCGTCTTGCCGGACTTGCAGAACTCGCATTCGCCGCACTCGGCGGTGTACAGCGGGATCACGTGATCGCCGGGCTTGACGCTGGTCACACCTTCGCCGACCTCGACCACGATGCCGGCGCCTTCATGGCCCAGCACGACGGGGAACAGACCTTCGGGGTCATCGCCGCTCAAGGTGAAGGCATCGGTGTGACACACGCCGGTGCTGGTGATCTTGATCAGCACTTCGCCCTTCTTTGGCGGGGCAACGTCGATTTCGACGATCTTGAGAGGTTCGCCTGCAGCGAAGGCGACGGCGGCACGTGATTTCATGAGTCAATCCTCAGTGTGGTCAGGAAGTGGGTTGCAGCAGCAAATGCTCGATCTGCGTTTTGCTTGCGGATTTGGATCTAAAGCGCTCGGGAGCGCCGGGCAATGGGTGCTTCAGCATTCCCAGCCTGGACATTCCAGAGGTGTTGAACTGGTGCCTTCAATCGGGAGAATGTCGCCTTGAGTTCACCGGATCTGGCCAGCGGTGCCCAATCACGATCGACATGGACATGCGAGTGCGTGCTGCTAGTGCGCAGCAATGAAAAATCGACCGTGGAGATGGCCCAAGGCTGATGGCCTAACGTCGAAGCCACGATACCGTTGTCAGGGAAGCCGTAGTCCATAGGCGCGAAAATCGCCGCTTCTCCTGTATTGACGTCAAGGGCAGGGCTCCACGCGGCCAGTCCTGCGGTAACGGACTGGGCAACGAACATACGGTTCTCAAGCGCCCTGGCCATTGCCCCAACCCGGACACGCGTCGCGCCAGCAGCAGTGTCGGTACAACTGGGTACCAGCAGCAGGCTGGCCCCAGCCTCACGCTGGGCGCGCACAGGCAGCGGGAATTCGCTGTCGTAGCACACGGCTATTGCCGCCCCGACGCCAGCGACGTCGAAGACCTTGACCTCATCGCCTGGATCGATGACTCGCAGGGCGCGCTCGAAGCCGGTCAGCTGTAGTTTGTCCTGGTAGCCAGACATCCCGTTGGGTGCAAACAGCCATGCACGGTTGCGATAGCGTTGCTCGCCGGTCTGCGCAATGAACGTACCGGCCTGGATGTACATCCCCAATTCGCGCGATAGCGAGGAGTAGAGGCTGAGCCAGGCGTCCTGAAGCGGTTGCAGCGCTTTGAACGAGGCATGTAGATCAGCGCTAACGTCGGCTGGAAAGAAAGCTGCGAGTTCAAGCGCCAGATACTCCGGCAACACAGCCAGGTCAGCGCCTGCGCGCTTGGCCTCAAGCAGCAGGTCGCGCTGACGCTGCGCAAAACTCTCGAAGCTTTCCGGCCGGTGAATCTGGTATTTGGCGACTGCAATCTTCATCTTTTCTCTCCAATGCACGCATCCACATCGTCATTGCGTGTGTTGTTTCCGTGTCATCACCGATCTGCCGCCAATGCAGCTGTGCTTTCATGTCCGACGGCGCATAGCCGCGCTTTAACCAGAACGCCTCGTTACTGCGGTACTGTGCCGGACGGTTGGGATCTTCATGTGACCTGTCCACGCTCGCAAAAGCAGTCCACTGGAAATTCTCCAGCTTGTGCGCATGCGCTTCGCGGCGGTCGAAGAATTGATGACCGATGCCCTGTCCTCGGTACTCGGGTAACAGCACCGACTCACCGCAATAGAAAACCGAGTCGATGTCGACGCCACGTCCTGCAAGCGGCAGCTGAAAGGCTTTATCTGCCTGCGCCAAGGGAATTCCCGTTGACGCACCCACGACAGATTTGCCATCAACCACGAGGATCAGAACGCTTTCATGTGAACGTGCGTAGCTGGCCAGATAGCCGCGCTCGTACTCCAGACTTCCCGCATAGAGGTAGGGGTACTGGCGAAACACCTTCATCCGCAGGTGGGCAACCGCATCGAACCAGTGGTTCATTTCCCGCCCGTGGCGCACTAGGATCTGTGTGTTGGATTGCACGTCAGGATCCTCTGTTGACCTGTTTCAGCCAATCTTCCAAGTTGTAGTAATTGGTCACTCGGCAGATGCGATGGTCGCGAATTTGGAAGAACGCGCCCCCTGGCAAGACATAGCCCTGACCGATCGCTTCGGGCAATCCCTTATCAGTGCTGTGATAGATGCCATGGACGACGTACTCGGCAGCTGCTCGGGTGCCGTCAGCGCTGGAGAGCAAGGTGATATCGCGTAGCTGTTCGTCGTAGCAGCTGTCCATGCGTTCCAGGAACGATCGAAACGCCTGGCGGCCAATTTGCCTTTCGCCCTGATTAAGGTCATGCACCACGTCCTCGGTCAGCAAGGCCAGCATCACCTGCCGGTCGCCGCGGTTGAAGGCTGCGTAGTAGGTGTCCACGAGCGCTGCTGCGTTCATGAGTAGCTCCAGAAAGCGTTGAGGAAAGCTGCCGTGGCAGCGGATGGAGGTCAGTCTCCTCGTTCTATAAATGCCCGTATATGGAACGGTTTAGATTTCATAATTCCTATAGGTGGAATACTCTAGGCGCTGGTTTTTATGTGGGCACCCCATGCAAGGCGAACTCGAACTCCTCCGGATTTTTCGTGCTGCAGCAGAGGCTCCCAGTTTTCGCGAAGCCGCCATTCGCTTGGGGGCTTCGCCACAAGGCGTCACCCGCGCGGTCAAGCAGCTGGAGCAGCATTACGGAGAGCCGCTATTCCACAGGAGTACGCGCCAGGTCCGGATCACCGCCTTCGGAGAGGCACTGCTGGCGCGTTTGGCGCCAACACTGGCGCAATTCGAAGATCTGTGGCGTCCGGCTCACACCAAACAGCAGGCAGCTGTGTCGGGCCTAGTCCGTGTCAGCGTTCCTCGCAGTCTTGGCTCGCGCGCGGTGTTGCCCGCCATGGAGGAGATCGCCAAGCAACACCCAGCGATCACCTTGGATGTACGTTTGTCGGATCGAATCAGTGATGCCGTCGATGAGGGCATCGACGTAGGTCTTCGGGTTGGCTTCATGCGGGACAGCCGGTACGTCGCGCGTGAAGCGGCCAAGATGCGGTTGCTAACGGTGGCCAGTCCGGACCTGATCCAAAAGTTGGGAGCGCCGGACAAGATTGAGGATCTGGCGAATCTGCCTGTCGCGGCAGCGCTCGATCAAAACACGGGGCGTCCATGGCCGTGGTATTTCAGGGCAGGGGCGCAGTGGACGCCGACATCACCTGTGGTGATTGCCGATGATGCAGATATCGAAATGGGGGCGGTTTTGTCCGGGATCGCCTTTGGCCAACTCGCCGACTACATGGCGCTTCCCCACCTAAACTCAGGAGGGCTTGTCAGGGTGCTTGAGAGCGAGGAGCCCTCACCATGGGGTCTGTACGTCTTCCGGCCTCAGCCGGGTCCAGTGGCAGCTCGTGTACGAATTGTCTTTGATGCGCTGGCTTCCGTCTTGAGCACGCTTTCAGATAGTCAGGTTGGCTCAAGGGATCGTCCAAAGCCGAAACAAAAAAAGGGCGGCTAAAAGCCGCCCTTTTTCTATGTTGTGGCAATCCCCTTGCAAACGATCAAGTCCGCTTGCGTGCATCCAGACTGAAGCGGCCTGCGCCGTTTGCAACGAGCAGCAGGAAGGCACCGGTGATGGCCAAGTTTTTCATGAACATCAGCTGCTGCATCTGATCGCCCAGATTTGTGTGGAACAGCAGGGCAGTCAAAAGCGTAAAGCCGGCCAGCAGGAAAGCGACTACCCGCGTCTGCCATCCCAGGATGATTGCAATGGAGCCACCGATTTCGAGTGCGATAACCAGCGGCAGCATGACGGGGGGCACGCCAGCCGATGCCATGTAGCCGGCGGTTGCGCTGTAGGCGGCGAGCTTGCCAAATCCAGAAACTAGGAACAGGACAACGAGCAGGACGCGCCCCGCAAGATCAAACGTAGCAGGCAGTGCAGTAGAGCGACGGGTCGTGGAGGAAGATGCTGAAGTGGACATGATGAATTCTCGTGCTGGGGTGGGTTTGCGGTTCTGGGTCGACTGACGCACCACTGACTAACGTCAGGCGCGGTGGCCAGATGCAGTCACTGTATTCATCACAAATAAATCAATAAATAACGCGAAACGACATCAATTGTTTCTATAAGTAAAATTATTGATGCCTACGTCCTCGGCTGTGCTCACAAATGCGCCTGTTGCCTCTCAACGGTGCTTGATAGCAGGCAACTAGCGACGACGACAGAATCTTGTAAGCACGCCAGCCCACGGTCGGCCTACGTGGAACAATCAATGGCACTAAAGCCTAGCGGCGCTTACGTCAAACGCGTCGGCACGCATCGACCGCCACTAGTGGGCTTTCCTATTAGACGTAGTCACACAGCTTCGGCCCGGGCCCTACGCGCAAGTGCAGCGCTGTAGGGGGGATCTATCAAGGTAGGTAAAGGCGGCTTCTGCGCAATAGGAGACTACGCACGAAGCGATTAGTTCTTTTTAGTTCTGTGTGCTTCAGTGCTCGACAATACCTGCAAGGTCTGAAAAGCGTTCTCAAGGTGCTTAACCAAGGGCGTCGATGGATCTTGCACACATGTCCGCAAAGCGTGTCCCGTGAGCGCCATGCCCGTTGCAGCAGCAAGGTCTGCGATCGCAGGGGCGATATCGCGACGCTTGAGCGCCTTGGCGATAGCACGGGTGATCAAAGCGGTCTTGGCAAGTTGACGCTCCTGCAATGCGGGCGTCTGCGCGATCACCGCTTGCCCCACGTTCGCCAGGGGAAGGTTCTCCTCGAACAGGGGAGCAGCCGACTTGAACGCCCACACCACGATCTCCAGTGCGTTTAGGGCAGGCGGCGCTTCTGCGATCGCCGCGTCCAGCCTGGCATGTAGCTCAGCCTCGTTGAAGAGCACTTCGCGCTTGTCGGGGAAGTGGCGGAAGAACGTGCGCTCGGTGACACCGGCACGGGCTGCGATTTCGGCGGCGGTGGTGCGCTCGTAACCCTTTTCGCTGAAGAGGGCCAGGGCGGCTTCCCGCATACGACGACGGACATCCCCTCGAATTTTTGGCATGCGCGCTCACGCTCCTATTGACAGTGACTGACGTAAAAATCTAGATTAATGTCAGTGACTGACTTTAACGAATCCAGGGTGCCTGAGCAATGGGCCTTGGAGGCCAATCGATGCGTGGAGAAACCTGTGGCTATGAAAAATACGAGAACGATCCGGTTTTACGAACACGGTGAGCCAGGCGATGTCCTGCGTCTGGAGATCGGGCCCATCCCAGCGCCCGTGGCAGGGCACATCGTCGTGCGCGTGCATGCCTGCGGATTGAACCCCGCCGATTGGGCGCTCTGCCGTGGACTGTCTTCGCGGGAGTTGCCATGTGGCATCGGGCTGGATGTTTCGGGCGTTGTCACTGCGGTAGGCGAGGGAGTGACCGACGTCGCCGTCGGCAATGCCGTCTTCGGTCCGGCCGAATTCAGGGCCTATCCCAGCGCAGGTGCGGCTGATTACGCCGCCCTCAACCATTGGGAGCGGCTTCCCGAAGGACTGGCGCACGTAGAAGCAGCAGCGCTTCCGATGGTGGTTGAAACTGCAGCCCGTTACGTGGCCTGGTCGGGTCTCAAGAATGGACAGACGGTGCTCATCAACGGAGGCGGCACGATGGTGGGCTTTGCCGCCGTCCAAATGGCATTACGAGAAGGAGCTCACGTCATCGCGACAGCTGGCGACACCTTTGCAGATCGGCTGCGTGCAATGGGTGTCCTGGTCGCCTCGCATGGCGAGGGAATGGTGGAACGCGTGCGTGCACTGATCAACCAAGCGCCAGACGTGATCGTGGACGCGGCGCCCGTCAACTTGAAAGCGGGGTCTGTCGGTGCGCTGCCTGACCTGGTGAAGCTCGCGGGTGGAGATCCTACCCGCGTCATCACGATTGCCGACTTCGAAGGCGCAGCCAAGACCGGGGTGCGCATGGGTGCGGAGAACGTCAAAGCCGAAGGCGGCTTCAAGCTTCGGTGGGACGCCCTGCGTGCGTATGGGCAGCTTGCTGCCGATGGGCAGTTTTCCATCCCCGTTGCGCAGACCTTTGCGTTGGAGGATTGGCGCGATGCGCTTGAGATAAGTCTGGCCGGTCGTGCGCGCGGCAAGCTGGTGCTGTTGCCTGGCCATTGAGCCCTAACTGTTCCTGATCACGCTCGTCCAGCGACTTGGCGCCATGCGAGGAGGGCAACGTTTTGCCGGACTCCGGGAACGTGTGTTACGTAGCGCGAAGAGAAGCTTTTGAAACGATGAACGACAAGATGCGCACACGCATGCTGGAGGGGCCGATCGGGCGCACGCTGATGGCCCTCTCAGTGCCGATCATTCTGGGTAACCTGCTGCAGACCGGCTACCAACTCACCGACGCCTTTTGGGTCGGACGTCTTGGTGCTTCTGCTGTCGCTGCTATCGCACTAAGTTTTCCGGTGACCTTTCTGGTCATTGCGTTGGGATCTGGGCTTGCGATGGCTGGCTCTGTGCTGATCGCGCAATACGCCGGCGCCGGCCGGCAGGATAGGGTCAATCACGTGGCCGGCCAGACCATGATGATGGTGCTGATCACGTCAGCGCTGCTCGGCACCGCCGGATATCTGCTCGCACCTAGCTTTCTCGACATTCTCGGAGTAGCGCAAAACGTGCGTGATGGGACGCTTGGCTTCATGCGCGTGTCCTTCGTTGGCGTGGTCTTTGTCTTTGCCTACGCTATGTTCCAGGCGTTGATGCGCGGCATCGGACAGACCCGCCTGCCGCTTCTCATCGTCCTGGGCACGGTCTTGCTGAACTTCGCGCTCGATCCGCTCTTCATCTTTGGATGGGGCCCGATGCCAGGCCTGGGCGTTGTCGGTGCTGCCTGGGCGACCGTAGCCACACAGGGCCTAGCGGCTGTGGTGGGCATCGTCGTGTTGCTCAAGGGGCGCCACGGCATTCATCTGGAATGGACTCATCTGCGTCCGGATCCTGGCTACATCCGCAAAGCATTCCTCCTTGGCCTGCCAGGGTCGATTGACCTGTCGACGCGTGCGTTGGGCTTGATCGTGATGTCCTACATGGTGGCTGGCTTCGGGACGCTACCGATTGCCGCATACGGAATCGGCTCTACCATCCTCCAGGTTGTCACGATTCCCGCAGCTGGGCTGTCGATGGCGCTGTCTACGCTGGTGGGCCAGCACCTGGGCGCTGGCAAGGTGGAGCGCGCAATGAAGATCGCCCGGCTCGGCATTGCTGGTGGGTTTGGGATGCTCTCGATACTCGGAGTCGTCGCGTTTGTAGGCGCGCCCACGCTGGTTGCTTTGCTGGTGCCCTCCGATGCCGCTGCGATTGCGACCGGCAGCACATTCATCCGGACCATGGCGCTGTCGTGGGGTGGGATCGGAGTCCAGTTCTGCGTCGTTGCGGTCCTTCGCGCCTCGGGGCAGATGGTGCAGGCCATGATCATTGCCTTGGTTTCGCAGTGGCTAGTCCAGTTGCCGCTCGGCTATGTGCTGTCGACATACATGCACTTAGGAGCAGTTGGCATCTGGTGGTCCTTTCCTACGAGCAATCTAGCCACGGCGCTCTTGGCACTGGGCTGGTTTGTCCGTGGCCAGTGGATGCATGGTGGGATCGCAGCTGAGGCCTGACGGACCGGGGGCACAGGCGAACAAATGACGAGAGGAAGTGCACGGTAGCTTCATCGGCACAAATATTAGAGCTGTACCATCGTGGAGCGCTCGCCTTGCGCGCTGTAACCCATGCAATTTCCTCGTCGCAAGCCTCCTGTTCCTTGTGGAATAAATTTCCGTGGAGCTTGGGGATGCTATGCGGAAGGGGCACGAGCCGAAATTGTCGCAGTCTTGCTGGCGCACTAACTGGATCAGGCTCGCTATGGAACGCTCTTTACGGGGTCGGTGTTTGTGTGGTCAGGTGCAGTATCACGTCAACGACAATTTTAGGTATGCGCTGATTTGTCATTGCTCTCAATGTCGTCTGGCCACAGGTTCGGCGTTCAAGCCATTCGCTGGTACAGAGCGCGAGTTTCTTCGCGTGCTTCAAGGAGCGATGGGGATAACAAGATATGGCGATGACTCAACGTTCGATGCTCGCTGTAGCAGATGCGGTTCATTGCTTTTCTCAGTGGTAAGAGACGGGGCATATGTCCATGTGCCAGTTGGGGGCTCTGTTAGATGAACCAAGCATCAGGCCAAGTGCCCACATACACGTAAGCTCTAAAGCCTCCTGGCACCACATCAGAGACGACCTGCATCAGTACGCCGAATTTCCGGTTGATGAATAGCGGCAGCTTTTAGCCGAAAGCGGGCGTCGGCGGGGGCAGGGGATTAGGAAGATTTATCGGGGGTAAGGCGTAGTGCTTTCCAAGCCAAGGCGGAGGTCTGCGCGCATGCGTCTGCAGTCTGATCCTCTCCCCACGATCGCTGCGCCCGGCTGTGCGATAGTCCTATTAACAGGATCTGGCCCTAGGATCACGCACCATGGGAGCTGAAGCAGCCTCGGCAGTTCAAGTCAAACTTATCGGACGTGGCAACCGGCCGCTTACGCGGTTCGTCGAGAGCGGAACAGAGTCGAGTCGAACATCCCATCAATAAGAATGAAGATGGGCGGCACAAGTTGTTCGTCTATCCAAGCAGGCGATCGTGGCACTCAAAGCCGGGGCGCGTCACAGACGCACCATGGTGGCGAACGGGTCAATCCTAGGCGTGCGCCAAAAACCTAGGCGTCCCGCTGCTTATTAGCGTCTCGACGCCGACTCTGGGACTCCCGTTTTTATCAGTTGTCAGCGGGGTGTCGCGGATCCTAAGTTTGGGCCACCCAGGCTCACACCCGGCCTTCAAGCCTGTTCAGTCGGAACGCGCTTGACCTTGACGCTGAACTTCCTTCGCTTCCGTATGAACACTCCTCCTGGCTTGGATCGGACGCAGCGTTGCGCGCATTCAGCAACACGGAGGCGAACGGGCGGTGAGGTGGCTCAAATTTACTGCGACGCAACACGCCAGAGCAGGATCCAGCTCAGTAATGGCAAAATGAGGTCATTACACCTTGGCGATATCCAATAAAATCAGGCGCTTATGTGAAAATCCTGCGACTGGACGTCGACGCCTGGCGCAATTCGCCAGAGAGCACGTTGTCCACTGGCGAGGTTCGCCAGTAGACTCTGAGCATGTTGAACGGCCCGATTCCCGATAGCGTCCAATTCTCCGGTCACGAGACCTTTCCCTTACGCCAATTGTGGCTCCGCAAGGCCTACGAGGCCGCGACGCATTCGTATTACTCAACCAACGCCAAGTTGGCTTTTGCCCCCGAGAACGGCATTCGCCTGTTCGGGGTCGGAAAGAACATGGTCGCTGCGATTCGGCATTGGGCTCTGGCCTGCGACGTGCTCGAGGAGCAGACCGGCGGAAAAATCGGGGTCGGCAGCGTCGGGCGGACGCTCTTCGGTAGCCGTGGCCTCGACCCCTACCTTGAGAAACCCGCGAGTGCGTGGTGGGTACATTGGCTGCTCGCCGGCCGTGGAAGACGATCCACGACATGGTGGTGGTTGTTTAATCGCGTCACCGAGCAGACCTTCGATACGGATGCGGTGACGGCATCGCTCGCGCAGGCAGCCGCACAGGGCGGGCATCGGGTTTCCCCGGTAACGCTCAAGCGGGATGTCGACGTCTGCGTGCGTTGCTACGTGGCACGACGCGACGGGCGGGAAGCCGACGACGCGGCCGAGCCTTTGCTCGCTGATCTAGGATTGCTATCGGAGGGCCCCACAGGAACCTTTCGCTTCCGCCGCGGGCCACAGGCCTCCCTGCCGGATGGTCTGTTTGCGCTTGCGTTGCTGGAGTTCTGGGAATCCAAACAGCGTGTGGACGGGTCGGGCCAAGCGACGTTGTCATTTGAGGCCATTGCGCACGAATTTGGGGCGCCAGGACGTGTTTTCAAACTCGATGAGAACTCGGTCGGTGACCGATTGGTCAACCTCGAGAACATTTCAGAAGGCCAATTGCGCTGGAGCGACTCGGCGGGTGTCCGTCAGGTCAGCCGAATGTTCAAGGAGGCTCCCGATGCGCTTAAGCAACGGCTGCTGAGGCATGCCTATGGCAAGTAATACCGATCTTCGTATCCAGGTGACATCCCGCTTCCAACGGTCCGTGCAGTTGGAAGCTGATATAGCGCGTCATGACGCGCTTGATGGCTATATCAGCCAGACAAGCACCCGCAACGCGCTGTCGGTCGTGGCTCAACACCTCAACGAGTCGCAACAGCGGGCATTCACCTGGACCGGGCCTTACGGAGGCGGAAAATCGACCCTCGCGCTGGCTTTGGCACAGTTGGTAGGTGGAACCCCCGCGATTCGCAAGCGTGCGAAGCAGGTGCTGCGCATTGAGAACGACGACGACATCTGGCGAGCCTTTGGTAGCAAGAAGCCATGGCTTGTCGTGCCGGTGGTGGGCCGCAGGCAAACCATCGAAGAGGCCATCAGTCAGGCAATCGATAAACATGCGCCGCAGCGTGGCCCGAAGCGGATGCGCAATGGCCGGCGCGACGTGGTGGCCGAGCTACTGCGGCGGGCCGAGTCGGGCGAGCAGGGTGGCGTTCTGCTGGTCCTGGACGAGATGGGCAAGCTTCTTGAGTCAGCGGCAGCGGCCGGCGAGGACATCTATGTTTTTCAGGAGCTCGCGGAAGCTGCCAGTCGGAGCAACGGCAAGCTTGTGGTCATTGGCATTCTGCACCAAGCCTTCGAACGATACGCCACACGCTCTGGGCGCAGCGTCCAGTCCGAATGGGCGAAGGTGCAGGGACGCTTTGTCGACGTCCCCGTGGTTGCAGGGACTGACGAGGTTATCGCTCTGATCGGCGGTGCCATTCATACCCAGGAGCCGCACGCTCAGAGCAAGGCTGTAGCGCAGGTCATCGCCAAGGCCATTCACAGCCGTCGACCTGCCTCGCCGGCGACCCTCGCAGATGCCTTGGATCGGTGCTGGCCCTTGCATCCTGTCACCGCAGCATTGTTAGGGCCATGCTCCCGTCGCCGCTTCGGTCAGAACGAGCGCAGTGTGTTCGGCTTCCTGAGCTCGGCCGAACCGCTGGGATTCCGTGAATTTCTTTCAGGTCACGATCGCGCGTCGATCGATTACTACCAGCCCGCCCGCTTCTGGGACTACCTGCGCACCAATTTCGAGCCAGCCATCCTCGCGTCCGCGGACGGTCACCGCTGGGCTATCAGTGCCGAGGCCATTGAACGTGTGGAGGCGCGTTTCAGGGAGCCGCATGTCTCCCTGGCCAAGACGATCGCCCTGATCGAGTTGTTCCGCAATGGCTCTGGGTTAGCCGCCAGCAACGACGTGCTGGAACGTTCGGCTGGAAGTTTTACCCCCAAAGTAGTGCAAGCAGCATTGGCCGATCTGGCTTCAACCAGCATCATCATCTACCGCAAGCACAATGCCGCCTGGGCTGTTTATGCGGGCAGCGACTTTGACATTGATGCTGCAGTCGAGACGGCCAAGCGCGAAGGTAGCCACAGCATCGACGAGCAGCTCAAACGATTGGGTGTGCTGCCGCCCTTGACCGCACGCAAGCACTACTCCACGACGGGCACCTTGCGCTGGTTCACGCGCATCGTGACGACGCCTCATGGGGCCCGCAGCCACACTTCGCCAAACACCACCTCACAAACCGGTCGTTTTGTTTTGCTGATCCCCGATCGCGAAACGTCGATTGAGCGGTTGGAACAGGCAGCATTTGATCTGGCCAAACAGACGTCCGATCCGTTGAGCCTGTTCGGAGTGCCTAAGGGGCATCAACGGCTAGCGGAGTACGCCGGAGAGCTCGCGGCCTTGGAACATGTGGCGGAGTCCACCCCCTCGTTGGAGAGCGATAGCGTGGCCCGGCGCGAGATCAATGCGCGGCTGCAGCAGCTGCGCGGTGATCTGGAGGCCGCATTGCGAGACGCTTTTGCGACCGCAGTCTGGTTCAGCGCGAACAAAGTCTACCAGCCGACCGCTGAAGAAGGCCTTTCGCCAACGGCTAGCCGCGTGTGCGATGCGGTGTTCAAACCTGCACCCCATATCTTCAGTGAATTGGTCAACCGCGAGGTGTTGTCGTCCAACGCGGCGAAAGCTCAGCGAATGCTGATGCACCGAATGTTATCCCACGGCGATCGCCCCGAACTCGATTACAGCGGCTACCCCGCCGACGCGGGTCTCTACTACACGGTGCTGGCCGCATTGGGCTTACACAAAACGGTGAAAGGGAGGGGCGTCTTCACCTCGCCTGAGAAGACACCCGATTCAGAAGGCGCCGGTTCGCTCACCGACTTGTGGAAAATCTGGCGACAGCAGCTGGCAGACGCTGGCGGCGCCATCACTTTGGCCGAGTGGTATGAAACCGCGCGGCGAGCTCCCTACGGCGTAAAGAATGGTGTATTGCCGATCCTGGCGCTGGCGTTTCTGTTAGTGCATCGCGGCGAGATCGCCGTCTATGTCGACGGCATGTTCAGCCCCGACCTCACCGATGCGGACGTTGACGAATGGCTGCAGGATCCCGCGCGCATCGGCTGGAAGTGGGTGTGCATGGACGCCCCGGCCAAACAAATGCTCACCCTGCTGGCATCGCAGTTGGAAGAGACCCTTCAACGCCCCGTGCTGGCCGATCCCCTAGACTCGGCACGTGCGCTGGTGGCGTGGACGCTCTCGTTGCCCCAGTGGACGCAGCGCACGGCTAGGGTCAGCACGCTCGCACGTGAGACCCGTGGCCTGCTGGTGCAGGCCTCCGACCCGGTCAAAACCCTGTTCGTTGATCTCCCAGAAAAATTGGGGACAGGGAGCGACGGCAAGGCCGTCGTGGCCGAAGTGGGCCGGGTCATCGAAGAGTTGACCAACGCCTACCCGCAGGCGCTACGGGCTCTGGAAGCCAAGATGCTGGACCGCATCGACCACGAGGGGCAGCTGACAAAGCTGCAGGTCCGGGCGAACGCTGTGCGGGGCATTAGTGGCGATCTCAAGCTGGAGGCGTTCGTCGGCAGACTGATGACTTACAGCGGGACGGAGGAGGGCATAGAGAGCCTAGCAGCTCTCGCTGTCAGCAAGCCGGCCCGCGAGTTCAGCGATCACGACCTCGATCATGCCGCGGTGCAGTTATCGCAGTGGGCCTTCGAGTTCCGTCGTATTGAAGCGTTGGCGTCGGTGCAGGGACGGCCAGCCGGCCGGCGTGCTCTCGCCGTGGTGTTCGGCGGGCAGGACACGGTGTCTGCGACGATCGATATCGCCGACGCCGACAGCCTGCTCATTACCCGCATGCGCGACGATCTGATCGAACGGTTGCGCACCGAGGCTGTGAAGCCGGATCTGCTGCTGGCCGCCCTGGTCGAGGCCGGGGCACTGGTCTTGAAGGAACTGCAAGCAAAGGAGGCGAGCCGTGGCTGATCGCCATGTACTGGGAATCTCTGGAGGCAAAGACAGCGCTGCACTGGCCGTCTATATGCGCTTGCATCACCCCGAGTTGGATTTGCAGTACTTCTTCACCGACACGGGCAAGGAATTGCCCGAGGTCTACGAGTTCCTGGGAAGCCTGGAGGGCTTTCTGGGCAAGTCGATCCTGCGCCTGAATCCGCAGCGGGACTTCGACTTCTGGTTGCGCGAGTACGGACACTTCCTGCCCTCAGTCAAGACCCGCTGGTGCACCCGGCAGCTCAAGCTGGTTCCCTTCCGAAACTGGGTCAGGCCCTGGCTGGAGGCCGGAGACCAAGTCCACAGCTACGTGGCGATCCGCGCAGACGAATCCCACCGCGAGGGCTACGACTCCGGCCACGAGAACCTGACCGTTCACTTGCCTTTCCGGGAAGCAGGCGTTGATCACGCCGGGGTGCTGGAGCTCCTCAACGGCGCCGGAGTGGGGTTGCCCAAGTACTACGACTGGCGCTCGCGCAGTGGCTGCACGTTCTGCTTCTTCCAGCAGAAGATCGAGTGGGTCCGGCTCAAGCAGCAGCACCCGGACCGATTTGAGGAGGCCAAGCGCTACGAGAAGAGCGCGCTCGAGCACGGCTCACCGTTTACCTGGAGCGATCGCGAATCGTTGGATGAGCTGGAGCAACCCGAGCGCATGCGCGCAATCGAGCGCGAGCACGAGGTGCGACGGGCCCGCGCGCGGGCCAAAGTTCGCCGCAATCCGCTGCGCCCGCAAGACGAGGCTGAGTCAAACGCGATGGACGACATCTTTGCCGGCGGCAAGGCCTGCCTGGTGTGTCACAAGTAGCATGCACAGTATGACCGCACCGGCGAAGGAACCCTTGTACCTAGACTTCGCGGCGTCGACGCCGCCGGCGGACGAGGTCGTCGAGGCCATGCTGCCTTGGCTGCGCCACGCCCATGCCAACCCGCATTCCGAGCACTTCCACGGCCGCCGGGCTGCCCGTGCTATTGACGACGCCCGTGAGGCCGTGGCGGCCCTGATTGGTGGCCAGCCGGAAAGCGTCGTGTTCACCTCCGGCGCAACCGAAGCCAACAACCTGGCGCTGAAGGGCCTGCTCTCAGCTACCGGGGCGCGCACGCACCTGTGGCTGGCTGACACGGAGCACAAGTCTTTGCGAGAACCCGCACGCTATCTGTCTGGGGTGGGGGTCGTAGTCACGCCACTGGCGGTGCTTGGCACGGGGTTGGTCGACATGTCAAGACTGACGGAGGCGTGGGGGGCGCCGCACATCACCCCGGGGGTGGTCGCGATCGCGCACGGTAACAATGAGATTGGCACGCTCCAACCGTTGCCCGAATTGGCCGAACGCGCTCATGCCTATGGCCATCTGCTGCATGTCGATGCTGCCCAATCGGCTGGGCGCATACCATTGGATGTGGAGGCGATGGATTGCGATCTGATGTGTGTGTCGAGCCACAAGCTCTATGGCCCCGGGGGCATAGGCGCCCTATACGTGGCACCCGCCGTGCAGGGGCAACTCGAACCGCAACTACACGGTGGCGGCCAGGAGGGCGGCCTGCGGTCGGGTACCGTTCCGGCCTTCCTGGCAGTCGGCTTTGGCACCGCGGCCAAGTTGGCCCGACAGCGCATCGTGCAGGATGCCGCGCGCCAGCAGCAGCTGGCCACCGGATTTCTGGCTGCGCTCTCCCGACACGGGGTTGCCGTCCAACTGATCGGTCATCCCACCCAGCGGCTGCCTGGACACTTGAGCCTGCGTTTCCCAGGCGTGGATGCCGAGGATCTCCTCGCGCGATTAGCGCCGGCACTGTCGGCTTCGACCGGCGCGGCGTGCGCGGCGGGAGAACTTCGCTCCTCCCATGTGCTGCGCGCGGTGAGTTTGGACGAGCGCACGGCCGGGGAGGTAATTCGATTCACCCTGGGACGTAGCACGCGTGAGGACGACATCGAGGTGGCCGCGGAACGAACCGCGGTCGCCATCAGCCGCATCCAAGAACACAGTGGCTAGCGGAGACAGATCCTCGCGATTCCAGCAGTCAGCAATTTCCATGCAAGACGTAGGACCCCAGCTCGGGAAAGGACTAACGTGGCGAACTTCTCGGTAGCGGCCAGGACGCTGATTCATTTGGGTGCAGAACTCATCACCTCCGATGAGGTCGCCCTGAACGAGCTCATCAAGAACGCATTCGACGCAGAATCCAAGCGGGTTCGCATCGACTTCCGGATCGGCTTGCCACAGGCCGAGCTCGACATGCTTCTCGATCAAGCGCGGTCGCATCCGTCTGGCATGGATGGGCTCGGTGCTTTCACTGACGATGTCATCAAGCGCCTCTCTGCCGGTCCTGAGGGTGCACCGAAGCATGCCGTTGCCCTGATCCATGCACTGCAGGTCGCCACGAGTTGGCCGGAGGTCGTGGGTGTACTCGAGCTGATCAACACGATTGCCGTCAGCGATCGTGGCACCGGCATGAATGAACACGACCTAGAAACCGTGTTTCTGCAGATCGGCACGCCGTCACGCTACAACACGCAGACCAGCGAAGAACTGCAACGCACGTTGCTTGGCAACAAGGGTATCGGTCGACTGGCCATGATGCGGCTGGGAGATCGGGCCGCTGTCACCTCCTGGGTGGATCGAAAGAGCGCGCATCAGATCAACTTTGACTGGCGCGTTTTTGATAAGACAGACGAGATGCTGGAGCAGATCCCCATCGATATCGTCCCGGTCGAGCCCGGTCACGACCATGCCACCGGGACGGTGATCGAAATCGCCGCACTGCGAGCAACTTGGGACCTCATCCAAGTCGAAAAGCGCTTCGTCGATGGGTTTCTGCGCCGTCTGCAAAACCCATTTCCCGAGTTGACCAAGCAGGCCGTATTTCCCATCGATGTGTACTACAACGATGGAGACCGCATCCCGATCGAAGGTATGAAGAAGGTTCTGAGCGAGCACGCCCAGGCCGACCTGGAGCTGGTGTTCACTCCAGAGGTGAAGGGACCTACCGACACGGTGGTCATGACTACACTCGTGGATCACCAGCGCGGGATTGATCCGCAAAAGGTCTTACGCACACGTGATGAGGTAACGCACAAGTTGGAGGCCACCTCTGACGAGTTGCGTTTGATCGGACCCTTCAAGGCGCGCATTCGCTGGTTCAACCGTGACACGCTGCGGGCGCAAACTACCTTGCACGGCACCACCAAGGAAGCTAAAGCCGAGCTGGATCTGTGGAGCGGCGGTGTGGCCATCTACCGCGATGGATTCCGGGTGGGCTTCTCTGGGCAGTCCTCGGGCGAAGATTGGCTGGCCATCGACAGCAGTGCGCTTAAGCGCGGCGGGTTCGCCGTCAATCGCATCCAGACGGTTGGCGCCGTCGAGATCAGTCGCATCGAGAACCCCAACCTGATCGACCGGTCCAACCGGGAGGGCCTGATCGAGTCCCGGCAGACTCGGCTCGTGCGCAGCATCCTATTTGACTATGCCATCGACGAGCTCCGGCGCCACATCACCCACGAAGGCGAGGAAGAGAAGCGCAGCCAGCTCGACGAAGTGACCAAATCGGCGCCAGAGACTATTCGCAATCGGATCAAGCAGGCCGAGCAGGGGTTGGCCGAGATCCGGGCCCGGGTACCGGACGACACTAAGAAAACCGTCGAGTCAATCACCAAGCACCTGCATTTTATCAAGACCGAAACCAGGCGCTTTGAGGACGCCGCCAAACAGGTGGGAGAGCGTCGTGAAGACATCTTGGAGCTGGCAGGCGTTGGCACGGTGATGTCGGGTGTCTTGCATGAGCTGACGCGGACCACAGGGCACACGCGGCAGCTGCTGCAGAAGCTGGCCAAGGACGAGTCGCCGGCGACGCGGGCACTCCTGGTCAAGCTCGATAACGAAATTAAGGCCATCAACACACGCTTGCGGCAGCTCGATCCATTGACGCCCTCGGGACGCCATCGCAAGGAACCATTCGACCTCGCAGCGCTGCTGCAGACAATCCTGCACGGCTATGAGGCGCGCTTTGAGCGCCACGAGATCCACGCCACGCTGACCACATCAGGCCAGGAAGGGGTCAGCCCGTTCATGGTCAACATGGTTCGCGGCTTCGTAAGCCTGGCCGTGGAGAATCTGGTCACCAACTCCGTGTATTGGTTGCAGCGTGGGTTAAAGGCGGGCGCAACAGGACGGGAGATCCATCTGGAACTGGATCCCGAGTCCAGGACCCTGTCGGTGTGGGACAACGGCCCTGGAATCGCCTCCGCGGACAAGGACCGGGTGTTCACGGCGGGCTTCACGATGCGCCCCCGAGGGCAGGGACTGGGGCTGTTCCTTGCTGCCGAGGTCGCCACGTATCACCAAGCTCAACTGGCGCTCGACGGCGCTGACGACGACGGCCGTTACCGTGCGTTCGTACTGCAATTTCCCAAGGAATGAGCATGGACGTGGCCGCCAAGTTGAACGAGGCGCAGATCCTGAGGGTTGCGGTGATCGACGATGATCTCTCCGCCCGGATCTCGCATGCGGACCTGCAGATCGCCGACGCGCGGGTGGCCGCGTTGCTGAATGATCCTAACGATCCCGATCGCGAGGCGTATGTCGACCTGTTGACCCAAGAAGGCCGCAATCCCGAGGCCATGGACGACTTGGCTGAGCCCTTGGCCGAACCCGCCATTCGCGAGCGCGCGCCGGCGCGACTGCGCGTCGCGGCCGAGGCGGTGCTAACTGCACGCCATGAGCACGCAGCTCCGGTGCGGCGGGTCATCGAACTGCTCAAGGAATTGGGGGTCACCGCTGACAACATCGACATATACCCGGAGCCCGCGATCCCGCATAACGCTTTCTACGACCTGATCGTCGTCGACTATTTTCTGGTCGACGCCACGATAAACGCGACACTGCCCTTCATTCGCGAAGTGCTCGATACTCACCATACGCAGGAACGCCCCCTGCAAGTCATCCTGATGTCCTCGCACGAGCAGCAACTGCGTGCCGACTTCAAGAGCATCCGCCCGGGGCTAAAGGTATCGAGCTCGCGGATGCGGATCATGGAGAAGCCGGCCACTGATACCCATTTGGTGGCATGGCGTGCCGCGTTGTGGCAGCTCGCGAGCGACCGCGTGGACGTCACGAAGATGGAACGCTTCATCACCGATGCAGGGTCTGCCCTGACCGCGGCCGCCAGTGCCACCGCTAGCAAGTTGTGGGAGCTGGACTTGCAGGCGATGGACCTACTACACGAGCTGGCGTCGAAAGACAATGACGATTACGTTCGCTACGTTGAAGATGCGATTAGCCGACGCTTATTGTCCGACCTTGAAGCCGATGGTGGGATGCGCCCCGCGTTGCAGCAGCTGGATACCAGCTTGCTCGAACATCGCGCGGCCAACTTACTGTCTCCCGTTGCGGAGGTCGGAGACTCCCGCGCGGCGATCCATAGCCTGATGCACAGCATGGAATGGCGCGCGAGCGTAGTGGGCCTGCCAGCGTATCCGGCGGGTGAGGCGCCCGTGGTGCAGGCACACTGGATACGCAAGCACCTCCGGTTCGGGATGGTGCTGCGTGATCCAGATGGCACCGATTGGCTCAACCTGACCCAGGCTTGCGATCTCGCGCAGACGAAGGAGTCCGAGTTTAATAGCTCCACCGTGCTGTTCGTACGCGGTCAACGCACGCTGCCGGCGATCACACTGGATGGCAATTATTACGTGCCGATGAGTGCGATGATGGCGCACGCGGAGAACCATTTATTGACGTGGAATCTACGCGACGTTCGCGCCGAATCGATTCTGTCCTTCGGCACCACCTATGGGACAGGTTGGCAGGTGGTCGGCGAACTGCGCCCGGATGTGGCGCAGAACATCGCGGCCCAGTACGGGGCACGCGCAGCTCGGGTGGGACTGCCCGTGACGCTGTCGGTCTGGCGGCTCAGCGGCGTCGCAGTCCGACTCGCGGACCTGCGGGGCGCCATGGCCGACGCGGCGGTGGAAGGCCTACCGCTAGTCGGCCATGCCATCCAACGGGCCAAGGCCAAGCAACACGAGCTTCACCTCGATTTGTCGGCGGTAGACGATCTGCTCACTGCTCATGGTGAGGCCCTCGACGCGAATGTAGTGCGTCTGCTGACCGGCCTGGCCATCAAACCGGGGGGCAAGGCTGACATCGGCGGCCGGGCCGTCTGCGTATATTGTGCCGCGTCGCCGACAGTCGAAGAGGCGCGGCAGGCGTTGGACGCACGCCTGCTGCAGGATGCCAGGAACGATGACAAGTTCATCATCCTACTCTGGAGTGCCCCGTGATGTCGGCGCCTGCTGGTCTTCTGGTCGTGGCAAGGGCGCTGAGCGCGCGGTAGGCGGACGTATCCATCGTTGGGGGCATAGGCCGATCCTTGGCGTATGGCTAAGTCTGCCGAGATAGCAGGCCTCACAACCGAATGCCAGCTGCGCTGGTCGGATTTGACTATCTGCCGCAGTGCATCGCCCGGTTTAATCTTCAAGCAAGCGAGCGGCGGGATTCGCGGACGCGCCTCCAGTCTGGAAGTACCCTACAACACTCGACACCGCTCGGTGCTCGGTCATCTGCATGATCGCCGCCAGCGGGACCCCTTGGCGGCTGGCTTCGGTCACAAAGCCCGACCGCAGGCTGTGCCCACCAAAGTCCCCCTCGATCCCCGCCAACTTCGCCCGACGTTGCACGATCTCGGCCACAGCCGCAGGAGACAGGGCAGGGCCGACACGCCGCTTCCATAGCCGACGGAAGATCGCCCCCTCCTGGATGCCCGCCTCGGCGATCCATTCCTCGAGCGCCGCTGCAGCGCGCTCCAGCACCGGCTTGTCCGGGGTCGAGGTCGCCGTGACGCCTTCCTGCTGTGTCTTGCTGTGCTCCAAGCGATAGATGTAACCCTTGTCGCCAATCCGGCGTAGATCGCGCATGTCCGCGGCTGCGACCTCACTGCGCCGGCGGCCGCCGCTGGAGAAGGCAAAGCAGAGGAGGGCACGGTCGCGGATGCCTTCCAGGCTGTCGTCGCAGGTGGCCAGCATGGCCTCGAGCTCGGTCAGCGTGATCGCGGTCTTTTTGCGCGGGCGCTCGCCGCGCTTAACTGCAGCGCGGCGGGCGCTGCTCAGGACCAGACGCACTGCGGGCTGTTCGCAGGGATTGGGCAGCTGCTTGAGCCGGTGTGCCGTTGAAAGGACGGCGACCCGGTGACGGACCGTGGTCAGCGTCCAGGGGCCAGGCTTGGCCTTGAGGCCCGAGGCGACCAGCGCCTGATCCACGACCGGCGGCAATTCCCAGGTCAGATCGTTTTCGGTCGAGCGCCGCACGACGTGGTCGACCACAAACTGCAGTACCGCGGCCTCGGGCACCGGCAGGCTCAGCTCGATGCCGTAGCGCGCCGCGTGCCAGCCAGCCCAGTACCGCAGCGCCGTGGCGTAGCTGCGGGTGGTGTTTTCGGCAGCGGCCTCGGCGAGCAGCTCGCGCACCGCATCGGCCGCTTGCTGCGCCAGCTGTTCGGGCAGCACCAGGCTGTTGGAAGCATGGGCGAGGGCGGGAATTCCGATAATTTCTTTCATAGTATGTAATGTACGCTATGAGTTAAGGCTTATACCCACGATAATCATGACTAATCAAGTTGTTATTTAATCATTCCGCTCGCGTGCTTTTCCCTGTGCATGGCAAGGTCGCTGGCGAGCGCGCAATTTCGGCCAAATCGGATTATTGAGTTCGCGCAACTGCTATTTGCAAAGTTATTAGTTAATTATTATTAGATGATCTGTCTTTAGCAGCCCGGCTCTTTATTTCATTCAGCAAGTCTCGCTGCTCTGAGACTGTAAGGCCAGAGAACACCTTAATTGCTTCTGCAATTTCGTCAGTCTCGGCATATAAGGCGGCAAGTGGCAAATTCAGTGCGCTGGCAAGCTTCTTCGCGGTGCGAAGATCGCACTCGTTCACGCCTCTTTCGTAGCGATTGACGCGTGTTCTAGCCACGTCAGCCAAAATTCCTGCTGATACGCCGAGAGCCTCTTGAGTCAGTCCCGCTGCAAGGCGCGCAGAGCGAAGCCGGCTGGCGAATATGTATCGGGCGTCTTCCAATTCCTGACCGAGCTCGAAGGGATTCGATGATCAGCATGAGGTGTTGCGTCCTTTCTGTCTGTTACCGTATAAGTAACACGCCCAGAGGGCGTGAGCAATTCAATCTGCTGATCGCTCAGGGGTCTCCGCCCTCAAGAGGCGCGCATATTCCGACCGAGGATCCTCGAAAATGTTAAACGGCAATCTCGTCGTTGCACATGGAGTAGTTGCACACCCGAATCATCTCAAAGGATATGAGTGCAGATGGACAGTAAAAGCCGCGAGCGCTCGCGCTCCAAAGAATAATCGTCTTATTTTAAGAAGGAGCAGCGCTTTTACAGTCAATTGGTACCGCATCGGTGCCGCTGCCATTTCGTTGCTCCCCGTGTTTTCTGCTTTCGGTCAACAGCAATTAGCTCCTTCTGTCGCTGGTGACAGACAGGTACTCAGTGCGGAGGCTGCCGATGACAACCAGCCACTTCAGCTCGACCGTATGTTGGTAACAGGTACTCGCATCAAGGGCGGGGTGTCGCCATCAGCGCTGGTGACTTTGGATGCTGCTCAGATCCAAGAGGAGGGCTTGGGAGATCTGGGGGAGGTAGTGCGCAGCGTTCCGCAGAACTTCGGTGGCGGCCAGAATCCTGGCGTGGCCTCTGGCGCTGCTGCGGGCGGCCCGAGCAACCAGAACGTCACCGGTGGATCTGGGTTGAACCTGCGTGGCCTGGGGCCGGATGCAAGCCTGACGCTGCTCAATGGGCGGCGCATGGCCTACGGCGGCTTCTCGCAGGCCGTGGACATCAGCGCGATCCCGGTGGAAGCGGTGGACCGGCTCGAAATCGTGCCCGATGGCGCTTCTGCGGTGTATGGCTCCGATGCGGTTGGCGGGGTGGCCAACGTGATCCTCAAGCCGGATTTCGATGGTGTCACGGTGGGTGCGCGCTACGGTGGCGCCACCTCGGGAGGGCTGACGACCCGTGATTCTTTTGTGGTTGCGGGGACGACCTGGTCCAGCGGCGGGCTGATCGCGACCTGGAAGCGGTCGAGCAACGATCCAATCTGGTCGGACCAGCGCGACTTCACCGCTTCGATGCTGCAGCCTTCGACGCTATGGCAGGACAACGACCTGCAGAGCGGGCTGGTCAGTCTGTACCAGGGGTTGGGTGATCTGGTGGATGTGCATCTGGATGCCTTGCACAGCGCCCGTTCGATGCTGACCTCGCAGGCTTACAGCACGACCTATTACCCCTATGCGGGCAAGACCCACAGCTCACTGGTGGCGCCCAGCGTGGAAGTCCATTTGCCTGCGGACTGGACATTGACCGTCGGTGGGACGCTGGGCCAGGACAAGACCGAGTACGTACAGCGCAGCATGCTTAGTGCGACGGGGCAGGTGCTGTCCTCGAGCAATGGTGCCTACACCAACCGCTCGCGCAGCTACGACGTCGGCGTGGAAGGACCGCTTCTGTCGTTGCCGGGCGGCGAGGCGCGCCTGGCGGCAGGGGCAGGGTATCGCTACAACTCCTACCTGGAGCGCGGCTATACCTTCGGCGAGGAAGACGGCCGGTTCGCGTATGCCGAACTCAACCTGCCGCTGGTCGGGGCCGGGCAGGGGATTGCCGGTGTTCGACGGCTTGAGCTGACCGGTGCGCTGCGCACCGAGGATGGGGACTACGGTCGGGTGACCACGCCCAAGCTTGGCCTGATCTATGCGCCCAGCGAGGACCTGACCTTCAAGGCCTCCTGGGGCAAGTCGTTCAAGGCACCGACCCTGGTGCAGCGGTTCTCGGGGCAGACCGGGATCTACTACCTGGCCTCGACCTTCGGCGGCAGTTATCCGGCCGATGCCACAACGCTGTGGTTGTCCGGCGGCAATCCTGACCTCAAACCCGAACGTGCCCGCACCCGCAGTGCAACGCTGGCGTTCCATCCGCAGGCGCTGTCCGGGTTGGAGGCGGAGCTGACCTGGTTCGACATCGACTACACCGACCGCATCCTGCAGCCGATCACTTCCTACGACGTGTTCGGCAATGCGACCTACGCCGACTTCGTGACCCTGGCACCCAGCGCGGCTGCGCAGGCGGCCTACCTGGCCGGGGTCAGCGACTACTACGACCTGGTCGGGCAGGCCTATGACCCGAGCCAGGTGGTGGCGGTGATCGACGGGCGCTACGTCAATGCATCGCGGCAGCAGATCCACGGCCTGGACCTGTCCGGTTCGTACCGGTTCGATCTCGGGGCAGGGCGGTTGACCTTGCGGGGTTCGGCCAGTCGCCTGGACAGCAACCAGTCGCTGACCGCGAGCCAGGCGCCCTATGCCCTGGCCGGAACGTTGTTCAACCCGGCCAAGCTCAATGCCCGGCTTGGGACGGTCTGGAACCAGGGCGGCTTCATGGCCAGCCTGTTCGGCAACTACAGGAGCGGGGTCACCGACACCACCCTGGAGACCGACGGTGGGTCGTTCACCACCATCGATGCGGCCTTGCGCTACGAGACCGATGCCGGCAGCGGACTGCTGGATGACATGTCCTTCGAACTGGCGGGGCAGAACCTGCTCAACCGCGCGCCGCCATCGTACCTGCCGGTCTCGCTCACCTACGCGCCGTACGACTCGACCAACTATTCGGCGGTGGGTCGTTTCTTGAGCGTTGCCCTGACCAAGCACTGGTGAGCGCCATGCGTCCCTGGCTTTTTTTGCTGTGGGTGCTTGGGTCTGGCTGGGTAAGCCAGGCCCGGGCGGTGGAGCCGCGCGAGCTGTTGGAGGTGGCCGATTTCAGTGCGCCGGTGATCTCGCCGGACGGACGCCAGGTGGCGTTCCGGATCGAGCAGGCCTCGATCGAGCGCAACACCTTCGATGCCAGCTGGTATGTGCAGGGCCTGGATGGCGGTGCACCGCGGCGGGTAGCCGACGGCGGCACGGTGCTGCGCGGGACGGCCGGCACGCCCCTGCCGGCCAGCGTGTCCTGGTCGCCGGACGGACAGTGGATCTACTACCGGGCGCTGGTCGATGGGCGGGTGGATGTGTGGCGGGCATCGACCCGCGGTGCCGGGGCCGTGGCGTTGACCCATGACGCGAGCGATGTGCGGGCGTTCGCGCTGGTCGATGGTGGCCGGACCTTGCGCTACAGCGTCGGGCCGGACCGCCAGGCGGTGCTGGATGCCGAGCAGGCAGAGAGCGAACGGGGCGTTCGCATCGATCCTTCAGTCCCGCTGGGGCAGGGCCTGGTGCGCTCGGGCAATGTCGACGGGCGGTTGGCGACGCAGCGCTACGGCAAGGTCTGGTTCGATCGCGCCTCGCTGCTGGCCGATGTCCCGGATGTGTGGAAGGCGATGGACCTGGCCAGCGGCAAGGTCCATTCGCTGGCTGCCGGCGTGGTGGTCCCGGAGCGCGATGATGCCGATCCAGACAAGGCGTTCACCGAGGCCTGGAAGGTCTCGCGGGACATGGATGGGCGCGCGGCGATCCTGACCCGGTTCGGCGAGAAGCACGGACTGCAGCTTGCGCCTTCGGTGCGCCTGTCGGCGTTGCTGCAAGGGCGTGGAGAGCGCGAGCGTGTCTGTGCCGATCCGCTGTGCACCGATAAGCAGATCTCGCTCGTGCAGTGGCGACCTGGGCACGACGAGGTGGTGTTCACCGTGTCCGATCCTGATGCCGGGCGATCGCAATCGATCTTCCGCTGGGACGTGCGCACCGATGTGGTGTTCGAGGTCGCGCACGCGCCCGGCCTGCTCAATGGCGGCCGCGACGGGGCGAGCAAGTGCGGGATCGCCCAGGCGGTGCTGGTGTGCGTCAGCGCATCGGCCAACCAGCCGCCGCGGCTTGAGGCGATCGACCTGGAGACCGGCGCTGCCAGGGTGCTGTATGAACCCAACGCCGCGCTTGCCCAGGCCATGTCCGGTTCGGCGGTTCGATTACTGCGCTGGCGCGATGCTGCCGGGCGGGTGTTCACCGGGCAGTACTACCCGGCCACGCCGATCGGTGGCGCGCCTGCGCCGCTGTTCGTCAGCTACTACCTGTGTACCGGCTTTGTGCGCGGTGGGGTCGGGGACGAGTGGCCGTTTGCGAGCCTTGCCGCGCACGGGATCGCCGCGCTGTGCATCAACAGCCAGCCGTACCGGATCGAGCCGGTGGAGCGCTATGACGAGGCCCTGTCGGCGGTGGACAGCGTGGTCAAGCTGCTCTCGGCTGACGGGCAGATCGATGCGGGTCGGGTCGGCATGGGCGGCTTGAGCTTTGGCAGCGAGGTGACGATGTGGACGGCCATGCGCAGCAAGTTGCTCACGGCCGCTTCGGTCAGTTCACCCTCGGTGACCTCGACCTATTACCTGTTCGGCTCGATGAAGGGGGCCGAGTTCCGCGATGGCCTCAAGGAGCTGTGGGGCCTGGAGTCCCCACAGGCCACGCCCGAGCGCTGGCGGCAGCTGTCGCCGCAGTACGCGATCGACCAGATCCAGATCCCGGTCCTGTTCCAGATGCCCGAGCAGGAATATCTCTACGCGCTCGACTATGCGATTCCGCTGCTGGAGCAGGGCAGGGCCGAGCTCTACGCCTTCCCCAACGAGCCGCACCAGAAGTTCCAGCCCAGGCACAAGCTGGCGGTGTATCAGCGCAACCTGGACTGGTTCCGGTTCTGGCTGCAGGGCGTGGAGGATCCTGATCCTGGCAAGGACGCGCAGTACGCCGGCTGGCGCAAGATGCGCCTGCACCTGGGCGAACCTGCGCCCGCGCGCACGGCCATGGCCGGGCCCTAGCCATGGTTGCGAATCCAGTTCTCGATCATGCAGAAGTCGAACACGCGCATGAACGCCTGGTCGCCGGCCTGCGGTGTCTGCGCGAGCACCTGCCTGAGCGCCTGACGGTCCAGCAGGCCACGCTCGGTCAGGCGGCCCTCGAGCAGGAAGTGCGAGATCTCGTCGGTGTTCCTGCGGTACACCGCGTAGCTGTAGTTCATGAAGCTGCCTTTGCTGCGTCGGTGCAGCACCTCTGGCGGAAGCACGCCGGCGAATGCATCGCGGGCCACGGCGCGGTTGCGGCCACGGTCGATCCACATCCAGCTGGGAATGCGCAGGCAGGCTTCCATCACCGGCTGGGCGAGCAGCGGCATCCGGATCCTGCGCCCACTGGCGCGCAGCGTGGCATCGCGGAACAGCTGGGTACTGGCCAGGTCGAAGATCCGCTCCCGGTCGCCGGCCAGGTTTCCGGCGGGTGCGTGGTGCCAGGGGTGGGACTCCAAAGACTCGGTGGTGTCCTGCGCCGGCAGCAGCGCCAGGTTTGGGCTGCAGGCGGGCTTTGGGGGACGAAGCAGATTGCGCACGGTCAGCCGCGCGGCTCTGGCCCAGGTGCATCCATGCAGCGCACTCAAGTCGGAGATGGCGCGCAGTCCCTGGGCCAGGCCGGCCTGGCGGAAGGCGTCGGCCGCGGGAGCCGCAGAGCTGAGATAGCCGAATACCGTATCTCCACCGCCACCGGAGAACAGGCTGCCGGCCTGTTGGCTGGCGGCAGCCCGGTCGACGGCCACGCCCACCGCGCGGCTCAGTGCCCAGGCCGCCGGGCGCAGCGAGTGCCTGGGCAGTACGAATGCGGTGCTTGCCTGCTGATAGTCCAGCGTGGACTCCAGCAGCCTGCAGCCCATGACGCGCGCGACCTGGACGGCGTACCGGCGCTCGTCGGCGCCGGGCACCGGGGTCACGGCGGTGAAGCAGGACAGCCTGGCGCCGGTTTGCGCCAGGCAGGCGCCGACGATCGAAGAATCCAGACCACCGGAGAGCTCCAGCAGCACATGGCCATCGGTACGCGCCATCGCCTGGACCACGGTGCGCGTGGCCTCACCGACCAGGCGTGCAGCCTCGTTGGCATCGCGCAAACGCTGGCCCGGTTCGACCCATTGCCAGGGCGACCAGGCCATGGAGGTCCGGGCGTGGTTGCCGTCCACGGTCAGCAGGCAACCTGGCAGCAGCTCGGTGACCTCGCGCAGGCCAGTGCGTGCGATTTTCAGGTGCGGGTAGCGCAGCGCATGCTGGATGTAGTCCCAGTCGATCCGGCCCGCATGCAGGTCCAGGCTGGTTGCGATCGCAAGATCGGAGGTCACAAAGCCGCGCTGCCCCTGCAGCAGGTAGGCGCACTCCAGCGCGCCGGAAGGATCGCGCAGGACGCAGAACGCATTGCTGCCTTCGTCCACGGGCTGGAACAGCAGGTACTCACCCCAGTAGTGGGCGAGCAGGTGCGCGCGGCGCTTTGGCTGGGTCGGGATGGCGTGCAGCGGGGACAGGTCGGTGACGCGCTGGCCGCGCCGGTCGTAGAGCTCACCGAGCAACACGCCGCCGCCGGGAACCTCCAGGATCGGCGCCTGTTGGTGGCAGAACAGCACCAGCGAGCCTACGCAGGTGCGCGCCACCATGCGCCGCGCCGCAAGCCGGTCGGCGATCCGGTTGCCGCGCTCGCTCTGCTGCCCGATCAGCGCGGCGGTCACTGCAAGGTAAGGGTGGGGCATCACACCACCCTGATCGGCACGTGGGCCAGCACCGTGCCCAGCGATTCGTTGAGCACCAGCTCCTGCTGCTGGACCCAGGCATGGGCCGAGAACGGATCGCAGGCCACGCCCATGACCAGGTCCGCGTACAGGCCCTGGTCGGCAAGGAACCGGACCATCGCGATGGAGTCGACCAGGCAGCGTGTTGGCAGTGGGACGCTGGGACGGATGCGCCGGAAGGTCTGCGCCGCGGCGAGCAGGCGCTGTTCGGAAGGTTCGCCCAGGCGCCGCGCGGTCCTGCGCGAGCGGTATGCGGCCAGTGACAGGAGCGTGCGCTTGAGGCTCCACATGGATAGCTGCCAGTGCGAGAGCAGCACGGCCAGAACGACCTGCCTGGGTGGCAGGCTCCCTCTGCACGGTGGCGGCTCGAGTTCGAGTGCGCTGCGTTCGGCGACTTGGACTTGGCCGGGCGGTGGTCCGGTGCGTGGCTGGTCGTCGGCTACCAACAGGCCACGGCGGCACAGCGCATCGAGGTCGGCGTTGGGCGCATGCGGGAAGCGCAGGTAATGGCGGAATTCGAGCTCAAGTGTTTGCGAGAGCTTGAAGTAGCGATCGCGTTCGATGTCCATGAAGAACAGCTGGCCATCGAGCTCGCAGAACGAAACATCCTCGTTGAGCCGCATGGAGGTGTCCTTGGTCCCGGGCAAAGGAGGCGCGCGCTCGGGCGCGCCTCCGGTGGGGTCACTCCTCGGAGATGCCCGGGGTGGGCTGACCCCCTATCGGCTCGTTCCTCAGGCCGACGCCCTTGGTGGCCACGCTGGCCACGCCGAGCACGATCAGGTGCTCGCTCTCGTTGCGGATGTTCTCGTTGGTTTCCATCTTCGACTCCTTCGGTCATGTCATGGACCACCCATGACCAGGACACCGTAGGAGCGCAAAATTTGGATTATCAAATCATTTTCTTATGGTCTTTGCGGTGCTCGGGCACTGGGCCTGCGGCCTTGCCCAGCGCTGATTGCACGGGCAAATCCTGGCGTGTTCTGGCGCATCCTCGGAGGACTGCCGGCCCCGGTCAGATGCGGCCGTGGCGGCGATCGCTGAGTTGCGCCACCACGCGCGGCACCAGCTGCTTGCGGCGCAGATGGTATTGCTGCAGCGCCTGGCCAAGCGATGCGATGTCCTGCTCCTGCCACAGCCGCTCAAGCGATTCGAGCTCGGCATGCTCGTCGGCGATCATGCCCCGCATCGCGTGCCGGATCGGCGCAAGTCGATCGCTGGTGTTCCTGGCCGACTCGGTCAGCAGTCGCTGTCCGGCTGCATGCACGATCACGTCGAACAACCGCCAGGTGCGCCTGGTGAGATCCAGGCCCGGCTCTGGTTCGACCGCTGGCGTTGCCGCTTCGATCGCCACCGGGCCGATCTCGCAGGCCATCAACAACAGCCGCTCCATCCAGTCCTGGAGGTGATACAGCGCGATCTCGCTCGGTAGCGGCACCTGGAATCCGTTGCGGCCGTGGTCTTCGAGCAGCCCACGGCCGACCAGCTGGTACATGGCAAAGCGCACCGGGGTGCCACTGACCTTGAACTCATCGGCCAGCGTGGTCGGATCGATCCGCTCTCCGGGTGCAAAGCGCCCGAAGAGGACGGCGTTGCGGATCTGCTGGTAGAGCAAGCCACGTTTTGACTGCTTCTTCTGCCACATCGCGAGCTCCTTTTCGAAGGTGCGCGCAGCGGGTGGTTGGCGCAGTGCGGGCGGTTATAGACGATCGCTCGCTGATTAGTTCCTGATTAATTGCAGTGGCACTGAGCGCATATTTGCGCGCTTGCGACACGATTCCTCAATACCCTTGCAAGACCAGACGCGGCCTTGCGATGCGCGTGCTCGGATTGTTTGTGCAATTTGCCGAGATTGGCTGCTGAAACCTTACTCGTGGCCGTTCACGCTCTTTGTCAGTCTTGCAAAGAAGCTTGGGCGGTTATGCCAGCGGATGAAGTGCGCGACGGGTTCCAGTGGTTCGGGTTGTGCCGTTGACGGTGCGCGTTGCTGCAAAGCGGGATGTGCACGAGGTGTTCGCCGGCAGCTTTGAGTTGATCGAGTCGTGCAGTCATTGTTCGGTTTCCTTGACGCCTTCGACGATGAAGACGCGATAGTCGGCACCGCGTTCGCGGTGCACTTTTGCGGTTTGATAGGCGGAGCTGTGGTACCAGTCCCGCGCCTGTTCGATGGTGGGGAAGCGATGGATCAGCACGCCGTCCATCGGCGGGCCTTCGAGCACGTCCAGGGCGCCGTAACGCGCCAGCGGCGTGATGTCGTGCCCGACGCGTGCCCGTGGCGCGATTCGGGCATACGTTTCCATCGCATCCGGATCGGTCACGCGTTCGCGGACCATCACCACGTAGGCACTCACGCCCGGGCGAGCTGCTTGATCAGCACGGCGGCTGCTTCGGCCGAGGAGGCCGGGTTCTGGCCGGTAATCAGCAGGCCATCGGTGACCACATACGAACCCCAGTCCGGGCCCTGCGAGTAGACGCCGCCCTTGGCCTTGAGTTCGTCCTCGACAAGGAAGGGCACTACCTCGGTGAGGCCGACGCCGGCTTCCTCGGTATTGGTGAAGCCGGTGACCCG
>NZ_FOAX01000007.1 GCF_900109775.1 Pseudoxanthomonas sp. GM95 | reverse complement strand
CAGTCACCAGACACTCGATCGACGTGGACTGAGGAGATGAGCAATGAAAAGCCCACTTGCAAAATGAGCCCGAAACAGTCAGGCAAGATAAAAGGAGGCGGCACCCCGGCTCGCCAGGTGCGTGTCTGCACATGGGCGCGGTGCGGCACGCCGAGACAATGCCTTACGTGCCGTCGTTTGCTCACAGACCTCGCCATGCCAGGCGCTGCGGCGTGCTTCCTGCGCCTGGCCGCGCCACCACTGGCTGGAGCCGACACTTGAACGGTGGCGATGAGGAGTACTTCCGACCGCGCCTGAAAGCGCCAAGGCAGCGCGGCGATGGCTTCCTGGGAAAGGTGCTGCGCCAGGCGAACCAGGCCGGCACGGGCTTGCCGAAACCAGGGGGACGGATGGGTCCCCGACCCGCGTCGCGGCTCGGCCGAGGTCACGTCGCAGCCAGGTTCCTGGCGCGCGATCTAGGCCGTGGCGCACGCAGGGTGGCAGTCAAGGTGCGGCTGGTGAACCTGGCCCGGTCCACGCCACGTTCCACTGCCATGCACCTGCGCTACATCGAGCGCGATGGGGTGGATCGCCATGGAGGACCAGGCAGGGCCTACGGACCCAGTACCGATGCCTGTGACGTCGACGCCTTCGAAGCGCGCGGGCGTGGCGATCGACACCAGTTCCGCATGATCATTTCGCCGGAAGATGCCGAGCAGCTCGGTGACCTGCGTACCTACACCCGTCGGTTGATGGCGGGCATGGAAGGGGACTTGGGGACACGGCTGGAATGGACCGCCGTGGACCACTGGGACACGGACAACCCGCACACCCATGTGGTCCTGCGAGGCAAGGACCAGGCAGGCAAGGACCTGATCATCGCCGGCGACTACATCGCCAACGGGATCCGCCATCGTGCTTCGGGACTAGCCAACGAATGGCTCGGCCACCGCTCCAAGCAGGAGATCGAGCAGGCATACCGGAACCAGGTGAAGCAGGCACGTTGGACCGGCCTGGACCGCATCCTGCAAGGCATGGCACCGGAGGGCCTGATCAAGAGCCAGGCACTGGCCGCTACACGGCTGCATGCCCCGCGAGCGCTGCTGGTCGGTCGCTTGCACCAACTGCAGGCCATGGGTCTGGCCACCAGCCTGGCGCCTGGGCAGTGGACCATCGCTGGCCATGCCGAAGCCACGCTCAGGACGATGGGAGAGCGTGGCGACATCCTGCGCACCATGCAGCGCGCACTTGGCAACCGGCAGCGGGGGCTCGTGGTGCTCGAAGCCGGTACGCAGGTGCCGGCCATCTGCGGTTGTGTGCTCGGCAAGGGGCTCGCAGACGAGCTCAATGACAGCGGTTATCTGGTCGTCGATGCCACCGACGGTCGGGCTTACTACGTCGCGCTACCACGTGGCGCAGGTCTTGAGGAGTATCCCTTGGACGCGATCGTCCATGCCACGACCAACGTGCCCGCCCGCGCAGCGGACCGCAGCATCGCCAGCTTGAGCGAAGCGGGGCTTTATCGCGCAGCGCGAGACCTGGCCGCGCTTGTCGAGCGGCAAGTGCCGGAGCCACAGGCCATGCTCGACGGTCATGTCCGCAGGCTGGAAGCGTTGCGGCGGGCCGGGATTGTGGAGCGCATCGGCGACGGACTTTGGCGGGTGCCGCAGGACCTGGTCGAGCGTGGACGTGCCTATGACGCACAACGCCTGGGCGCAGGGTTGCAGGTCGAGCTGAAAACGCACCTGCCGATCGCGCGCCAGGTCAGGGCGATCGGGGCGACCTGGCTGGACCAGCAGCTCGTTGGTGGCGCTGGTGATCTGGGCAGCATGGGCTTTGGTGGGCAGGTGCGGCAGGCGCTAGGTGCACGCAGCGATTTCCTGGTCGAGCTCGGCCTTGCCCGGAAGCGGGATCAGCGCATCGTCCTGCCACGCAATCTGCTGCGGACCCTGCGCACGCGTGAACTTGCCCGCGTGGGGCAAACCCTCACCAAGGAAACGGGCCTGGTGCACTTGCCGCTGGCCGATGGACAGCGCGTGGCCGGGATCTATCGCCGAGACCTGATGCTGGCAAGCGGGCGCTTTGCCATGCTCGATGACGGCAGGCAGTTCAGCCTGGTGCCGTGGAAGCCGGTGATCGCGCCCCGGATAGGACAGCAGTTGGCAGCGACCAGCACTGGCTTGGGAATCTCATGGGACATCAGTGCCCGGCGCGGACCGCAGATCTGAAGCCTGGCGATGGGTGATCGGACGCCGTGCATCAGACGCAAGGGGTTGAAGATTAATGGACGATTTTTGAACGGTTTTCTAGGGTGACAACATCGGCGCCGTGCATCTATTGCAGCGCCAAACATGCGCGCGCATTCTCGGTCCAGGAGCAGACCAAATCGCTCCTGCATCAACAGGGGGGCGAAGCCGGCTCGTCGATGGCGGATGCCCAGGCGCATCAGGCAAGCACGGCTCTGATTCCATCGCACGGTGACGCTCGCGGCACGGAGGCTCGACTCCGGCGGCCAGGTCAATGCGATCGCTTTGTTGAATGGACTCAGGTGCCGCTCCATCAAGGGGCGTCATTACATGGATCTGCGTCATCTGCGCTGTTTCCTTGCGGTCGCGCAAGAGCTGCACTTTGCCCGCGCCGCCGAACGACTGCATATCGAGCAGTCTCCACTGTCGCGCACGATCAAGGAACTGGAGGAAGATCTGGGCGTACAGCTGTTCATCCGCACCACCCGCAGTACGCGGCTGACGCGGGCCGGCCAGCTGTTCCTGCAGCACACCCCGCGGATCTTTATCGCGGTCCAGCAGGCACGCGAAAGCGCCCGGGCTGCAGCGAGGGGTTTCCACGACCAGCTCAGGGTCGCGCTGTCCGATGGTATGCCGCCTGCCATCTTCGCCAACTTCCTGGCGCAATGCCGGCTGGAGGAACCAGAGGTCGATGTGAGGCTGCACCGGGCAGCGCTTGCCCAGCAGGTCAAGGGCCTGGTTGAAGACCTCTACGATGTCGGCTTCGCAGGCTCCGGCGATGTGGGCGAGCAGCTTGTCGCCGATCCGGTATGGCATGACCCCTTGATGGTGGCTGTGCCGTCACGGCATCCCTTGCTGTCCTTCAAGGCCGTCCCGCTGGAGGAGCTCCTGCGCTATCCGCTCGTGCTTCCGGATCTGGAGGTCTTCGAGGGCTATGCGCAACAGATCGATCGCGTGCTCAGGCGGATCGACTGCGAGCCGATCGTGGCCGAACGGGTTGGCTCGATCGATCTGATGATGGCTTTGGTTGCTGCAGGCTTTGCCCTGGCACTGCTGGGTTCCAACCAGTTCGCCACGGCCCGGGAGAGCGGGGTGATTGCCCGTCCGCTGGGTGAGCGCAGCCCGGTGCTCACCACCTACCTGCTTCGCCGTGCCGACCATGGCCAGGACACGCTGCGCAGCTTTCTCGCGCGCACGGGCCTGGGCGTGTCCGAGGCTGGTCCCAGCGACGGTAGAGGGTCATAGGAACCGCGCCTGCCAGGATGAAGTTGCGTGTGCCCTGCAGTACGCCTGGCTGATGCGATGCGTGCCGCGGCTGGACTTGGCGCGCACTGTGACGGCAACCAGCACCGCCATGCTGATAACGGTCTTTGACCGTCTGTGGAGCTGAGTCCAATTCTCGCCGCCGCGTGCTGCCTTCCACGGCACGACGGGGATGCCGATGGGGACCAGGGGTCAGGGCGTGCTGATGGGGCAGGTGGTCGCAGTCCTGGCGATCGCGCTCGCCGGCGTGTGGATGGCCACCCAGTGGACCGCCGCAGCGCTAGGTCACCAGCCGCGCCTGGGCGCGCCCTGGTTCGAGCTGCGGGGCCGGCCGGTGTACCGCCCCTGGAAATTGTTCGAATGGTGGTTCGTTTTCGATGCCTATGCACCCAAGGTGTTCAACGCCGGTGGGGTCATCGCAGGCTCCGGCGGGCTGCTGGCTGCGATGGTGGCCATGGCGATGTCGGTCCTGCGCTCGCGCCAGGCGCGCCAGGCGACCACCTATGGCTCGGCGCACTGGGCCAGTCCGGCCGAGATCCGCGCTGCAGGGCTGCATGGCACCGCCGGGGTGATGCTGGGGCTGGACCGGCGTCGCTACCTCCGCCACGACGGTCCGGAGCACGTGCTCGCGTTCGCACCGACCCGCTCGGGCAAGGGCGTGGGGCTGGTGGTTCCTACGCTGCTGAGCTGGACCGCGTCGGCGGTGATCCACGACATCAAGGGTGAGAACTGGCAGGTGACCGCTGGTTGGCGCGCGCGCTTCTCGCACTGCCTGCTGTTCAATCCCACCGACGCCCGGTCGGCGGCTTACAACCCGCTGCTCGAGGTGCGCCGTGGAGTGCACGAGGTCCGCGATGTGCAGAACATCGCTGACATCCTGGTCGATCCCGAAGGCGCGCTGGAGCGCCGCAACCATTGGGAGAAGACCTCCCATGCCCTACTGGTCGGGGCGATCCTCCAGGTGCTCTACGCGCATCCGGAAAAGACCCTGAGCGCGGTGGCCAACGTGCTCTCCGATCCTGCGTGTCCGTTCGAGCTGACCCTGGCGCGGATGATGACCACCAGGCACCTGGCCGAAGGTCCGCACCCGGTGGTGGCCTCGGCCGCGCGCGAGCTGCTCAACAAGAGCGACAACGAGCGTTCCGGCGTGCTGTCCACGGCCATGTCCTTCCTGGGCCTGTACCGCGACCCGACCGTGGCCCAGGTCACCTCGCGCTGTGACTGGCGCATCGCCGACCTGATCTCTGCCGAGCATCCGGTCTCGCTGTACCTGGTGGTGCCACCCTCGGACATCAGCCGCACCAAGCCGCTGGTGCGGCTGATCCTCAACCAGATCGGCCGGCGCCTGACCGAATCGCTCGATGGCAGCGACGGCATCGCCCGCCGTCATCGACTGCTGCTGATGCTCGACGAGTTCCCTGCGCTGGGCCGGCTGGATTTCTTCGAGACCGCGCTGGCCTTCATGGCCGGCTATGGGATCCGCAGCTTCCTGATCGCCCAGTCGCTCAACCAGATCGACAAGGCCTACGGACAGAACCACTCGATCCTGGACAACTGCCATGTGCGCATCGCGTTTGCGACCAATGACGAGCGCACCGCGCGGCGGATCTCCGAGACGCTGGGCACGGCTACCGAACTGCGCGCGCAGCGCAACTACGCAGGCCACCGCCTGGCGCCGTGGCTTGGCCACCTGATGGTGTCGCGCCAGGAGAGCAGCAGGGCGCTGCTGACGCCCGGCGAAGTGATGCAGCTGCCGCCCGACCAGGCCGTGGTGATGGTCTCCAGCGTCGCGCCAATCCGCGCGCGCAAGCTGCGTTACTTCCTCGATACCAACTTCCGGCGTCGCCTGCTGGCGCCACCGGCGCTTGGAGATGGCGTCTGTCCTGACCTGCCACCAGCGCGCAGCGATGATTGGACTGCGGTACCGCCGGTCCAGCTCCACGACGTGGCGGCCGTCTCGCAGGCTCAGGCAGAGCGCCTGGCCGATGGCGAAGGTGGGCCGCGCCTGCAGCCGGTGCTCGTACAAACCGCAGGCGTGGATGACCCGCAGCATGATCCCGATGACCTCTTGTTGCTCGATGCGGAGGACTTCGCGCCCGCGCTGCCGAGCGTGACCGAGCGGTCCATGGATCGCGCCGCCAGGCTTGCCTGCCTGGACGATCACGACGGGATCGTCCTATGAGCCAGTACCGCCTGAACCTGTTCATCGCCCCTGACCATGCACGGCGACTGGACCAGCTTGCAGTCCGCAAGGGCGTTTCCAAGTCCTCGATCGTGGCAGCGGCCTTGGCCTCGTGGCTGTCGCCCGATGCCGCCGATCACCGCGAAGCGGCGATCGCCAGGCGCCTGGATCGGCTGGCACGCCAGTTCGAGCGGCTTGAGCGTGACCAGAGCATTGCCATCGAAACCCTGGCGCTGTTCGTTCGCTACGCACTGACCGTGACCCCGCCGGTCTCCGAAGCGCAGCAGGAGGCCGCCCGAGCCCAGGGCAAGGCCAGGTTCGAGCGATTCGTGGAGCAGCTCGCCCGCCATCTGGCGCGCGGCCGAAGCCTGGTGCGCGATGTGATCGATGAGGTCGGTGCGCCTGGGTTTACCCAACAAGAGTCGGCGCCGTCCGCCGATGGGGAGCCGTTGCCATGAGCGCGCACACCGACTCGATCGCCACCTCGCTGGATCGGCGTATCCGCATGCTGCGCACGGCGATGGGACCGGGCATCGCCGCGGCGCTGGAGGATCCGGACGTGGTGGAAGTGATGCTCAACCCGGACCGCTCGGTCTGGGTCGACAGACTCTCGCGCGGACGCGCACCGCTGGGCATGGAGCTGTCGGCGCAGGACGGCGAACGCATCATCCGGCTGGTGGCCGCCCACGTCGGGGTCGAGGTCCATCCGGGTCGCCCGCTGCTGAGCGCCGAGCTGCCCGAGAGCGGCGAGCGCTTCGAGGGCATCCTGCCGCCGGCTTCACCCGCGCCAGCGTTTGCGTTGCGCAAGCGCGCCACCGGCGTCATCCCGCTGCAGCGCTACGTGGAGGCAGGAATGATGAGCCACGCCCAGGCGGTGTTCCTGCGCCAGGCGGTGCGCGATCGCCTGAACGTACTGATCGCCGGTGGCACCAGCACCGGCAAGACCACCCTGGCCAACGCATTGCTTGCGGAAGTGGCCGCGACCGGCGACCGCGTATTGGTCCTGGAGGACACCGTCGAGTTGCAGTGCACCGCTCGCGACCACGTGGCGCTGCGCACGCGCCCGGGCGTGGTGAGCATGGCCGAACTGGTGCGCGCCACCTTGCGCCTGCGCCCGGACCGGGTGGTGGTGGGGGAGGTGCGCGGCGGCGAAGCGCTGGACCTGATCAAGGTCTGGGGCACCGGCCATCCCGGTGGCATTGCCACCATCCACGCAGGCTCTGCCCTGGGCGCGCTATTGCGCCTTGAGCAGCTGATCCTGGAAGTCGCGCTCAGTCCGCCGCAGGCGCTGATCGCAGAGGCCATCAACGTGGTGGTCCACATCACCGGCCGCGGCCAGCGCCGGCGCATCGACAACATCGTGCGCGTCGAAGGGCTCGATGGCCGTCGCTACCTGTTGGCAGATGCCCTGTTGCCGCCAGCACTTCCACCTTCCCCCAACAGAGACCTCAAAGGAGCGCTGCCATGAAGCGTTTGCTGCAATCCTGGCCCGTGCATCACCTGCCGCGGCGGCAAGCCCTGGCCGCGCCTGCGCGCCTGAGCCTGATCGTCGGTGCGGCCCTGTCGCTGGCGATGGGCCGTGCACGCGCAGCCGGCTCTTCGATGCCTTGGGAAGGACCACTGGAGTCGATCCTGACTTCGATCCAGGGACCGGTCGCGCGCATCGTGGCGGTGATCATCATCATCTCCACCGGACTGGCGCTGGCCTTCGGCGACACCAGCGGGGGTTTCCGCAAGCTGATCCAGATCGTGTTCGGTCTGACCATCGCCTTTGCCGCTTCCAGCTTCTTCCTCTCGTTCTTCTCCTTCTCCGGTGGTGCCCTGGTATGAGCGCGGGCAACGAGCTGCCGGGGTTCGAGGTGCCGCTGCATCGGGCACTGACCGAGCCTTTGCTGCTGGGCGGCGCGCCGCGTGCAGTGGCCATCGCCAACGGCACCCTGGCCGCGGCGGTCGGGCTTGGCCTGCAGATGTGGATCCCTGGCGCGCTGCTGTGGAGCGTCGGCCACGCGCTGGCGGTGTGGGGCGCGCGCATCGACCCGCAGTTCATGCAGGTCTTTGTCCGCCATCTCCGGCACAAGCCGCTGCTGGATGCGTGAGGCCATGTTGAACCTCACCGAATACCGCCGCAGGCCCGAGTCTCTGGCCGACTGGCTGCCGTGGGCGGCGCTGGTGGCCCCTGGCGTGGTACTCAACAAGGACGGCAGCTTCCAGCGGACCGCGAGCTTCCGTGGCCCGGACCTGGACAGCGCCACCCCAGGTGAGTTGATCGCCACGGCCGCACGCCAGAACAATGCGCTGCGCCGGTGCGGCAGCGGCTGGGCGCTGTACGTGGAGGCGCAGCGGCGGCCGACCGCCGACTATCCGGACTCCGAATTCCCCGAACCTTTGTCGTGGCTGATCGACCAGGAACGGCGCGCGGCGTTCGAAGAGTCGGCCAGCCATTTCGAAAGCCTCTACTTCCTGACCTTGCAGTACCTGCCACCGCAGGACGCGCGCGGGCGTGCCGCTGGCCTGCTCTACGAGCACAAGCCGGGGCAGGGCGTGGACTGGCGCCAGCGGCTGGCCGCGTTCGTCGAGGAGAGCCATCGCATCTGCGATCTGCTTGAGGGCGTGATGCCCGAGATCGCCTGGCTCGACGATGCCCAGACTCTGACCTACCTGCACGGCACGATCTCCACGGCCCAGCATCCCGTTGCGCTGCCGCAGGTGCCGTTCCACCTGGATGCCTTGCTGGCCGACGTCCCGTTGACCGGTGGGCTTGCACCGATGCTGGGCGATGCACACCTGCGGGTGGCCAGCGTGCGCGGGTTCCCGACCTCGACCTGGCCGGGGATGCTCGATGAACTCAACCGGCTCGGCTTTGCCTATCGCTGGAGCACGCGGTTCGTCTGCCTGGACAAGCAGGAGGCCGAGCAGGAACTCACCCGGCTGCGGCGGCAGTGGTTTGCCAAGCGCAAGAGCGTGCTGGCGCTGCTGCGCGAGAGCATCTTCCAGCAGGAGTCGCCGCTGGTGGACAACGACGCCAGCAACAAGGCGGCCGACGCCGATGCGGCGCTGCAGGAACTGGGCAGCGATCAGGTCGCCTACGGCTACATCACCGCGACCGTGACGGTCATTGACCCCGACGCCAGCGCTGCGCAGGACAAGCTGCGCCTGCTCGAGCGCATCATCCAGGGCCGCGGATTCATCACCATTCCCGAGACGCTCAACGCGGTCGAGGCCTGGCTGTCTTCGGTGCCTGGCAACGCCTACGCCAACGTGCGCCAGCCGATCGTCTCCACGCTCAATCTGGCCCACGTGCTGCCCATATCAGCGGTGTGGGCCGGGCAGGCGCGTAACGCCCACCTCGATGGTCCAGCGCTTGTCGTCACCCGTACCGAGGGCCATACCCCGTTCCGCCTGGTGACCCACATCGGGGATGTCGGCCACACCCTGGTGGCCGGCCCGACCGGCATGGGCAAGTCGGTCCTGCTGGCCTTGCTGGTGGCCCAGTTCCGGCGCTACCGTGGCGCACGCGTCTTTGCCTTCGACATGGGCTGCTCGATGCGCGCCACGATCCTGGGACTGGGCGGCGAGCATTACGACCTGGGCGCCGAAGGGCGCGTGGCCTTCCAGCCGCTGGCGCACATCGACCAGGACGGACAGCGCAGCCTGGCTGCGGACTGGATCGAGGGCCGGCTGGCGCAGGAAGGCGTCGACGTCGGGCCTGAAGAACGGCTGGCGGTATGGACGGCGCTGTGCAGCCTGGCTGGTGCGCCTGCGGAGCAGCGCACCCTGACCGGCCTGTCGGTGCTGCTGCAGTCCAACGCGCTGCGCCAGGCGCTGGCGCCCTACATGCTCGGTGGCGCGCACGGACAGCTGCTGGACGCCGAACGCGATCTGCTCGGCAGCGGCCAGGTGCAATGCTTTGAGATGGAAGAGCTGATGCACGCCAGGGGGGCGGCCATGGCGGTGCTGCAGTACCTGTTCGTGCGGCTGGAAGAACGCTTCGATGGCGCGCCCACGCTGCTGGTGCTGGATGAAGCCTGGCTGTTCCTGGATGACCCGCTGTTCGCCGCCCGCATCCGCCAATGGCTCAAGACGCTGCGCAAGAAGAACGTCAGCGTGGTGTTTGCCACCCAGTCGCTGGCCGACATCCAGCATTCCTCGATCGCCCCATCCATCATCGAAAGCTGCGCCAGTCGCATCTTCCTGCCCAACCCGCAGGCGGCGGAACCCCAGGTGCGCACGGTCTACGAGGGCTTTGGCCTGAACAGCAGGCAGATCGAGATCATCGCCGGCGCACAGCCCAGGCATGACTACTACTACCAGTCGCGGCTGGGCAACCGCCTGTTCGATCTGGACTTGGGACCCATCGCCCTTGCATTTGCCGGCGCTTCCAGTCCGCAGGACCAGCGCGACATCGACCAGATCCTCGCCGGCGCCGGCGCCGATGCGTTCGCGCAGGCCTGGCTGCGCCATCGCGGCCTGGCCTGGGCCGCCGATCTGCTGCTCGCCGCTCCAACTTCCGCATTGCCCCGTCTCGATCACGCCTTGGAGCAAAGGACATGAGCAAATCCTGTTATGCGATCGCGCTGGCGATGCTGGCGCTCATCTCACATGCAGCCCGCGCCCAGTGGGTGGTGGTGGATCCCACCAACCTCATCCAGAACACGCTGACCGCACTGCGTACGCTCGAGCAGATCAACAACCAGGTCCGGCAGCTGCAGAACGAGGCGCAGATGCTGGTCAACGAGCAGCGCAACCTGGCCAGCCTGCCGTTCGATGTCAGCCAGCGGCTGGCCCAGACCTTGGCCACCACCAGCCAGCTGATTGCCCAGGCGCAGGGGCTGTCCTACCAAGTCCAGAGCCTGGATGCGCAGTTCGCCCAGCTCTATCCGGCCCAGTACGCCGCGACCGTCAGCGGCAACCAGCTCTACGCCGACGCGCTGCAGCGCTGGCAGCATGCGCGTGCCGGCCTGCAGACCGCCCTGCAGATGCAGGCACAGGTCTCCTCCAATCTGAGTGCCGATCAAGGCGTGCTGACCGACCTGGTGGCCCAGAGCCAGTCGGCCACCGGTGCGCTGCAGGCCACGCAGGCCACCAACCAGCTCCTGGCGCTACAGGCCAAGCAATCGATCCAGGCCCAGCAGCTTGAGCTCACCCAGGGCCGGGCCGAGGCGCTGGAGCTGGCGCGCCAGGCAGAGGCGCTCGAGCGCGGGCGGTTGGTGAGCGAGCGCTTCCTGGGCAGTGGCACGCCGTACACGCCGCAGGCCGTCAACGTCTTGGACCCGTGAGGAGCGCCGGCATGCGACCTCAAACGATCGGCCTGATGCTGCTGCTCGGCGGCTGCGCACGCGTCGACCAGGCACGCGAACCGCGCGCGCCTGCCGATGCTGCGGACCTGCACGTGCTGCTGGCGGCCTGCCATCGCGGCGAGCTTGGCGATGCGTTGTGCGAGCACGTGGAGCAGGCCGAGCTGCAGCGGATGATGTCCGGTGCCAGCGGTACGGACGAATACCGGCGTCTTGAGCAGCTGCCGCCGATCCCGGCCAGCTTCGATGCGCCGGTGGAGGCACGGCCGTGAACGATGTCGGCATCATCGACCACTTCCTGCAGGTGTTCTGCACCTACATCGATTCGGGGTTTGGCCTGTTGCGCGGCGAGGTCAGCTTCCTCACCGCCACGCTGGTGGCCATCGACATGACCCTGGCTGGACTGTACTGGGCCATGGGCCATGCCACCGGGCAGGGCGAAGACGTCATGGCGCGGCTGGTGCGCAAGGTGCTCTACGTCGGGGCCTTCGCCTACATCATCGGCAACTTCAACCTGCTGGCCAACATCGTGCTGCGCTCGTTCGCCGGCCTTGGGCTTGCCGCGACCGGCAGCATGGACATGGCCACGTTTCTGCAGCCCGGTCGCCTGGCCAAGGCCGGCATAGATGCGGGCGCCCCGATCCTGGAGCAGATCAACCTGCTGGTCGGTTTCCCGGACCTGTTCTTCAACTCGGTGCCGATCGGGGTGATGCTCCTGGCCTGGCTCACGGTGATCGCCAGTTTCTTCATCCTGGCCGTGCAGCTGTTCATCACCCTGATCGAGTTCAAGCTCACCACGCTGGCCGGCTTCGTGCTGGTGCCGTTCGCCATGTGGAACAGGACCGCGTTCCTGGCCGAGAAGGTGCTTGGCAATGTGATCGCCGCGGGGATCAAGGTGCTGGTGCAGGCGGTCATCGTCGGCATCGGCAGCGGCCTGTTTGCCCAGTTCCCACCGATGCCTGCCGAACCCTCGATCGACCATGCGCTGGTGGTGATGCTGGCCTCGCTGTCGCTGCTTGCCCTGGGCATCTATGGCCCGGCGATCGCCACCGGCCTGGTCTCAGGCGCGCCGCAGCTGGGAGCCGGTGCCCTGGTGGGCGCGGGCATGGGCGCAACCGGCAGCGCGGTGGCCCTGGGCGCTGCCGCAACCGGGGTCGGCACGGCCGTGGTGGCCGGTGCGCGCATGGCGCCGGCGGCCGCACGCACCGTGGTCGGTGGGGCGCGCACGGCGGGTGCCGCCGCACGCGCGTCCCGGGCAACTTTCAGGAGCGATGCGCTGGCTGCAGGCGGCGGTGCCCGCGGCGCGCTCTCGGGGATCGGCCAGCTGGCCCGTCGTGGTGCCCGGTCGCTCGGCCATCGCGCCGCAACCATCTTCAACGCGCCTGGCGCTGACGACCCAATCAATGGTCCCGCACGCGCTGTGCAGGGCACGTCCGAGCCACCACAGCCTGCCTGGGCCAGGCGCCTGCATCGACGCCAGCAGATGGTCCATGCGGCCACCACCGTTGCGCACAGCTTGCGCGGCGGCGATGGCGGCGGATCAGGGCAGGGCCCTGACCTTGACCAGCACCACCACTAGAGGAGCGCCAAGATGCGATTCAAGCGACCGCAGGTGCGATACGCCACGACACCGCAGCCCCTCACGCCTTACCAGGCAGCAGGCCAGGCCTGGGATGCGCGGATCGGCTCGGCGCGCGTGCAGGCGCGCAACTGGCGATGGATGGCCTTCGGCTGCCTGCTGCTGGCCATGGCGATGAGCGCAGCCCTGGTCTGGCAGTCGAGCCGCTCGATCGTCACGCCCTACGTGGTGGAAGTGGACCAGGCCGGCCAGGTGCGTGCGATCGGCCAGGCCCTGACGCCGTACCGGCCGGGTGATGCGCAGATCGCTTTCCACCTGGCGCGTTTCATCACTCTGGTGCGCTCGCTGTCGATCGACCCGGTCGTGGTGCGGCAGAGCTGGCTGGATGCCTACGACTACACCACCGATCGCGGTGCCGCCGTGCTCAACGAAGAAGCGCGCAGCAATGACCCGTTCGCGCGCGTGGGCAGGGAGTCGGTGAGCGTGCAGATCACCAGCGTGGTCCGCGCCAGCGCCTCGTCCTTCAACGTGCGCTGGACCGAACAGCGCTTCGTCAATGGCGCGCCAGCGGGCAACCAGCACTGGACTGCCGTGGTCTCCATCGTCCTGCAGACCCCGCGCACCGAACAGCGCCTGCGCAAGAACCCACTGGGCATCTACATCAATGGACTGTCGTGGAGCCGCGAACTCGATGCAGCCGAAGGAGTCCTGCCATGAAGCCTGTCACGTCCGTTTTTGCCCTGGTCCTGGCAACGCTGGCAGCCTGCGCCTCGCCAAGGCCGCTTGCGCCACCGCGCATCTCCCTGGACACGCCGGCCACCGCCACGTCGACGCCCGAACTGAAGGCAACACCTGCCTCGCCCCAAGCTGCGCAGACGCTTGTGACGGTGCAGCCGCAGCCATTGCCTGCACCTGAGTCATCGCCACCAGAGCCGGCCGATGCCAGCATCCGGGTGACACGCGCCAATGCCCAGGCACGGGTGGCGCCGAGTCGCGAGGGATATCTCAACGCGGTGCAGGTCTGGCCATACACCGAAGGCGCGCTCTACCAGCTCTATGCGGCACCTGGCAGGGTCACGGTGATCGCGCTCCAGCCGGGCGAGACGCTGGTGACCGTGGCTGCGGGCGACACCGTGCGCTGGATCGTCGGCGACACTTCCAGCGGCAGTGGCAGCGAGCAACGCGTCAACGTCATGGTCAAGCCGGTGCGGGCAGGGCTGAAGACCAACCTGGTGATCACCACCAGCCGGCGTGCCTACCTGCTGGAGCTGACCTCGACCGAGAGCGCGTGGATGGCCTCGGCATCCTGGGATTACCCGCAGGACCGGATGCTGGCCCTGCAGCGGCAGGCGCAGCTGGACAGGGCCGCCACGCCGATCGAAACCGGCCTGACCCTGGAGCAGTTGCGCTTCTCCTATGCCGTCAGTGGCGATGATCCGCCGTGGAAACCACTGCGTGCCTTCGATGACGGGCAGAAGGTCTACATCCAGTTCCCTGCAGGGATCGCCCAGGGCGAGCTGCCGCCGCTGTTCGTGATCGGACCGCAGGGCGACGGCCAGCTGGTCAACTACCGCTACCGCGCGCCTTACTACATCGTCGATCGGCTGTTCGGCGCGGCAGAACTGCGACTGGGCGGCGACAAGGGGCAGGTGGTGCGCATTGCGCGTACCGATGCCGGGCGAGGTCATTGACCATGCAGCCCGAACAGGGACTACCGCCGTCTCCTCCACCGGCAGCGCCCAAGCTCGATGCCGAGCGTGTCGCCCTGCGCGCACAGCCACGCCCGGTCACGCGCCTGAATCGGCGCATGCTGGCAGCCCTGGCCGCCATGCTGTCGATCCTAGTGCTGCTGGCCACCTTGTGGTCGCTGCGGCCCGCCACCACCGCAAAGACCGCAGCGCCGGACGAGCTCTACAACGTCGATCAGGTCGCACGCTCGGAAGGGCTGCAGCGCCTGCCTGCCGACTACGCCGCCCTGCCGGCGCAGGTGCCGCAGCTGGGCCCGCCGCTACCGGGGGACCTGGGGCCTGCGATCGTGCAGGCACAGGCGCCGGTCACGGCTACCTACGACGCGCCAGGACAGCAGGCCGCGGGCCCGGAATTGCAGCGCAAGGCGTCCGAAGATGCCGCCGGCTCGGCGGTGTTCTTCCGGACCAGCCAGGACCACACGGCGGTGGCGCCCATGGTGCCGAGCCCCGCGGCAACACCTGCATCGGCAACAGTGCCCGACGCAACGCCAGGCCCGGCGGCTTTGCCGCAGGGCGCAGTGCAGGATCCGGCGATGGCCCAGAACGGCCAGCTGCAGAAGCAGGCGTTCGCTGACGGCACGACTGGCCAAGCCCCAAGCAGCGGCGTAATGCAGGGCCCGGTATCGCCGTACCAGGTCATGGCCGGCACGCTGATCGCCGCGGCATTGGTCACCGGCATCCGCTCGGACCTGCCAGGTGAGGTGATCGCCACGGTCACCGAACCGGTCTTTGACACGGCCACCGGTCACTCCCTGTTGATCCCACAGGGCTCGCGCATCCTGGGCCGCTACAACAGCCAGGTGAGCTTCGGCCAGCGCCGGGTCCAGGTAGTCTGGGACAGGATCATCCTGCCGGACACTTCATCGTTCACGCTGGACAACCTGCCGGGCACCGATCCGGCCGGATATGCGGGACTTGAAGATGGGGTGGACTGGCATTGGGGTCGCATCGTGGCTGGCGCCGCGCTCACCACGATGCTGGGCATGGCCGCGGAGCTGGCCGCGCCCCAGAACGATGGTGATGGCAGTACGGTCGTGGTTGCCGGGCGCGACAGCCTGCAGGACAGCGTCGACCAGGTGGGCCAGGATCTGAGTCGCAGGAACCTGGATCTACAGCCGACCCTGATCGAGCGACCGGGTCTGCCGGTACGCATCATCGTCAAGCGCGACCTGGTGCTGCGCCCTTACCAGCCACTGTTCGTCGGAAGGAACACGCCATGACCGACCTACGCAGATTGAGCCTTGGGCCGCTGCCGCGCACCGAGAGCATCAGGCTCACCTTCGTCTGTCCGGCTGCGTTGAAGCAGGAGCTGGATCGCTACGCCAGCCAGCATGCGCAGGATTACGGAGAGCAGGTCGATGCCGCCGCATTGATTCCTCACATGCTCGAGGCCTTCATGGCCCGCGACCGGGGGTTCCGCAAGGCACGCTGAGCGTCGTGGGTCATGCAGGTTTTTTCGTAGCCTTGCTGGCGGTCTTCTTCGCTACCTTGGAGGTGGCTTTCTTCGCCGCCTTGCTGACTCGCTTCGTCGTCTTCTTGGCCGCTTTCTTGGCCACCGCCATGTTGTCGACCAGGTTGGGATAGGGGCGCCCTGCCTTTTTCGCAAGGGTCTTGGCTTTGGCCTTCTGGGCCGATGATAGCTTTTTGGCCGGTGCCTTCTTGGCGGGTGCGGGTTTGTTCCAGGGTGCCTTGCTCGCCTTTTTCGTCGCCTTGGTGGTCTTCTTGGTGGCCATGCTGATCACTCCCGATCGAAGCTGCGCCTGGCCAGTCTCCGGTCAGCTGCGTGTCGGTGATGTCACTGCGGTGGACGCCATCCTCAACGTTTGCAGCACACCTGTGGGAGCGGCCTAGAACCTGCGCCGCGGCGCGCCTGATCTGGCAAGCAGGGTGCGTGCGAACTCGGAAGAGAAGATCTGGTAGGACAGGCATGCCTCGAACAGCGTGAGCAACTGTCGATCGCTCGGCAGGTAGGATTCCAGGACGTCGGACAGCAGTGCCTGCCAGGCGTCATGCTCGTAGCCGACCACCAGGCTCATGGTCCGGTGCGTGGCCACCTTCGCCGGGTTAGGACTGGCCTCGCGCATCTCCAGACGGAGCCTATCCAGATGTGGCGTCCGCAGTTCGCTGCTGGCGCCGAAATAGGTTTCCATGATGAAGCTGACGATTTCAAATTCCGTCAGCCCCTGCTGGCACAGGGTGTCGACGTGGAAGGACACATCACTGGGAAGCCGGAAGAAGAAATTCGCGGCCACTGCTTCGGAATATTCGCTCATGGAGTCTCTGGGGACACGCTGGAAGGAAAAAGATCGCCTCCGGAATGTGTGCTTGGAGGCGATGTCGTTGAACCTGTTCGCAAAGGATCTCGATGCTGTACGGCGGCGGTGCCTGCGATCGCTCATCGCCGACGCACCGGCGCATTGACCATGTAGGTCCACTCGGCATCGCCCGGGATGCCAGGTGGTGGGCTGCGAATGAGCAGTGATGGATCCAGGGCCGCGGTTTGTAGCGGTACCTGGCGCTCCCTGTTTTCCCACTCCAGCACCAGGAACGCTCTTCCAAACGCAACGAATGCTTCTCCTCTGTAGAGAAGCAGCGTCGTTGTTTCATCCCTATAGCAAATAGCGATTTTGACGACGCGCATCGACGCTGATGCTCGATAGGGTGAGGATCTGCCCATGCCCTTGCTGCTTCAGATAGGGAAGGGCGGACTGCAGCACCGACACCGCGCAGCGCAGGCTTCCGGACAGGCTGCTGCGGACCAGCCGCAGTTCCAGCGCATCGATGACGCCCTGATAGGTGTGGTCGGTGCTGCAGAGCACGACGTCGATCCGGCCGAAGTGGCGATGTCCTTCGGTAAAGACCTTGAACACACGATCCTGCCGGGTGCCATTGAGCTGCAACGGCAACACGGCCTCTCCGAAGCGTGCGACCAGATCATCGAGGTCATCGAGATTGGCCGCTGTGGCGATCACCTTGTCGCCGCACTGAAGCGCCGATTCGGCCCAGATCCGACCGAATCCAAACGCGGCGCCCGTGATGAACCAGATCTTTGGAGTTGCCACGTTGAACCCCTGATTAGACACTGTGCACTGAGTGCAGAAATTATTTGCACTGAGTGCAATTTGTCAAAGGGGCCAATACTTGTGGTTAAGACGGCAGTTAAGGAACTCGAAGAAGGCGGGGTGCGTCAGCAAAAGCGCAAAGAGACACGCGCGCGCATCTCCAAGGCAGCCTTGGGCCTTTTCATCGCGAAAGGCTTTGAAGCCACCACACTGGACGAGCTGGCGGTGGCTGCCGGCATCTCACGACGGACCTTCTTCCACTACTTCAAGTCCAAGGAAGAAGTCCTGGTTGGGTGCGCCACCACCGACTTCAAGGACGAGATCCTGCAAGGCGTTGTCGAGCTGGGGCAGTCGTGTGCGCCGTTGGGGGCGATCGAGCAGGTGATGACGCGCCTGGCGGTTAAATATGAAAGCCCCAAGCTGCTCCACGTCGACCGTTTGCTGGGTGCTACGGACGGATTGCGCGAGCGCCAGGATGCAGGCTACGTGGATCTGGAGTTGGCGTTGGCCCAGACCTTCAAGCAGGTTTGGGGCAAGCGCCTGCCCGATGACGAGGCGCGGCTGATCGCGTTGATTGCGGTCGGCAACCTGCGCATCGCCAAAGAGCGATGGCGGCTTCCGGAGAACACCTCGTCGTTGGAGCGATGCATGAGGGTCACCTTCGCTCTGACGCGCGAGAAGGCGCCAGCGCTGGCGAAGACGCCGGGCTGACCTTGACCGCTGATCTGTGGCGCCAGCGGCGTGGTGATCGATCTGGAATTGCATGGGGGCTTCCTGGTCGGCGACTGGTCGATCTGCCACCGGCGTTGATCGCCGGTGGCCACCTTGATGGTCAGAGTTCGTAGCGGAACCCGAGCAGGTATTGCCTGCCATAGAGCGTGTACTCGCCCGGGAAGAACAGGCCGGTGCCGGTGCTTTCGCTGATCGAGGTCTGGAATGGCTCGTCGGTCAGGTTATTGACCTGGAACAGCAGCGAGAGCCCTTTGAGTTTGCTTTGTTCGCCGAAGGCATAGCTCAGCTGCAGGTCGGTGGTGCGCTCGGCCATCGTGTTGAGGTACTGGCGCTGGCCGAACAGGGCGCTGTATTCGCCACGATACGCACTGCGATAGCGCTGGCTGATGCGCGCACCGAAACCGTATTTTTCGTAGAACAGGGTGGCGTTGGCCACGATCTTGGACAGTCCGGGAATGGTGTCGGTGCCCGGGGTGTTGTCGTTGGGATCCGGGTCGATCGAGGAAGCGGTGTAGCTGGCGTTGAGCTGGGTGCCCCAACCATCGAGCGCGTCGCTGATCAGGGTTCCGAACAGCGAGGTGGAGAGCTCGGCACCGCGCATATAGCCGCCGGTGCCGTTGGCCCAGGTGCTGAAGGTGCCCATGTTGGAGAGCGGCGTCGGCCCGTCAGGATCAGGCGTATAGGCGCTGAAATCCCAGGGCAGGGTCTGCAGGTAGACGTAGGTTTCCAGGTTCTTGCGGAACAGGGCCAGGGACACGTAGCTGCCTTGCCCCAGGTACTTTTCGAAGGACAGGTCGAAGGCCATGGCCCGATACGGTTCCAGGGTCGGATTGCCGCCGCTGCCGGACCACAGGTAGGGCGCGGTGGTGCTGACGCCGGCGGCAGAAGCCGCGCTGAGGTAGTTGATCGGCGGACGCATCATTACCTTGGCCGCCGAGGCGCGGATCAGCCAGCCATCTCCGAAGTCGAACACCAGGTTCAGGCTGGGCAGGACGTCGCTGTACTGCGTGCCCAGGGTCTGTGAGCCGACCACGGCCGCGTTCTCCGCATTGAAGCCGGTGGAAGACTGGTCGGTGGTGATGTACTGCATGCCAGCGTTGCCGCGCACCCGGATGCGGTCGGTCAGGTCCATGTCGATGTTGGCGCGGACGAAGTAGGTGTTGACCTTCTCCTCGACGATGAAATCCTTGCGCAGGTCGTCGTTGCTCTCGCTCAGCACCACGTCGTAGTACTGGTCTAGCACCGCGGTCGGGTTGAAACTAAGAACATCGCCCATGCCGGCGAAGTCCAGCGAGGTGGGTGCATACAGCAGCGAGGGATCGACCAGGACCGGGGTATCGCCGGGAAGGAAGGCAAAGTAGACCGAGGAGATCTTCTGCTTGGTGCGCTTGTTGAAGTTCACGCCGGCATCGACGCTGCGGATCACCGCATTGTCCAGTTCGTGGTTGAACTCGAAGCGCGCGGCCTTGATGGTGTCTTCCTGCTCGGAGATTTCCAGGCGGCCATCATGGCCCCAGGCCTCTGGGTCCCACAGGTAGATGGCGTTGGGGTCTGCCATGTCGCCGAGCGAGAACTGCGAGAAACCCGGTGAGGTGGTGAGGTCGAAATCGATGCTCTGCGGTCCCAGCGGGCCGGCGTAGAGCTCCAGGGTGGACTGCTGGCGCCTGGCCCTGGAGTAGCTGAGGTCCGCGGTGAGCGTGGTGGCGTCAGTGAGTTTGTATTGGGTGTTCCAGCCCGCCGAGAACAGCCGGTCCTCTCGGTGGTTGCTGTCGTTGCGCACCACCGGCTGCACGTTGTTGAGCGTGCCGCTGGTGATGACTGGGTAGCCGTTGACCAGGGAGGTCTGGGCATTGCTGTAGCTGATGGGTCCGGCCGGGCCGGTGAACCAGGCGTCGTTGTTCCACATCAGGCCATGCATCACCTCGTCCTGCTCGAACTTGGAGTAGTACACGTCCAGGGTGCTGTGCAGGCTGTCGTTGGGCTTGAACTCGAACACGCCCATCAGGCCGTCGCGTTGCAGCTGGCGTGACTTGACCCAGGCCTCGGTGCCTTCCTGGGCAATGGCATTGGCAGGTCGGCCGGCCTGCGGAGCATCGCCCCAGTCCACCGCGTCCAGGTCGGCCCACCACCAGGACTTGTAGTGCTGCTCCTGGAACGGCGAATTGAGCCGGGCAAACCCCAGTGCCACCCCGATGGTGTGGTCGGCGAACTGGTCCACATAGGAAGCGCTGGCCCGGTAGCCTTTGTCCTTGGCATCGGCGCTGACCTTGCCCAGCGAGTTGTACTCGCCCTGGCCACTGAACACCACGCGTCGCTCGGACAGGTCCAGCGGACGGATCGCCTGGAGGTCGACGGTGCCTGAGAGGCCTTGGCCGACCAGTGCGGCGTCAGGGGTCTTGTAAACGGTGACGGCGTTGATCAGCTCGGAAGGGTACTGATCGAACTCCACGCCGCGGCTGTCACCCGTGCTGACCTGTTCCCGGCCGTTGAGCAGAGTGCCGGCGAACTGTTCGGACATGCCGCGGATGTTGATGACCTGGGCGCGGCCATCCACGCGCTGTGTGGCCAGGCCTGGAAGGCGGGAGAGCGAGTCGGCGATGGAAACGTCCGGGAGCTTGCCCAGGTCCTCGGCCGAGATCGTCTCCACGATCGAGGTCGCTTCGTTCTTCTTCTCCACCGCATTGGCGATGGCCGCACGGATGCCGGTGACCTTGACCCGGTCCAGAGTCTTGGCGCCTTCCTGCTCGGCTTCGGTGGCCGAACTGTCGGCCTCTGGAACCTGCTGCGCCTGAGCCTGCGCCGCTGAGAGAATCGCAATGCAGCAAGCCGTGGCGAGGTGATGCGCGATCGGTGTGCGCAACATGACGCTGTTCGGCGTTCGTACGAATTTGTTTTCCATCATGCCCTCCCGGGATCGAATGACGGCGCTTGATAGCGACGGCGATCTCAGGAAGTCAACGTTTGATCACAATGGAATTTGCTGCACAACGTAAGTGCGTGTTGCGTAACGAAATGGCGTTGAATTCGCCTGCAAATTGCACTGCAAAGCAGCAGGCCTTGGCGCATTTCGCTGTGTGTTTTCGTGTTGCAAGGATGTGATGTATGGCGACAAGTGCAATGAATTTACTGCAACAGAGACAACGGAATTCAACGTCACTAGCCGTGCCGATCGTCCCTAGGTGATGGCATGTCTATCGACTACGTAGTATCAAATACGCCAACGGACGATTAGGCGCCGTTATCAAGGGTAGAGAAGGGCGGCCGCTTCTAGCCGAAATCGCTCCTCGGCGAGCAAGTGATTAGGAATGTTAATGAGTACTTGTCGAGGGTTGTAACGAAGACTTGTTCGGAAGCTGAACTCAGAAGTCTTGGCTCGTTGGACGGAGCACGATGTTGTTGATGTCGACATCGGCCGGCTGCTCGATGGCGAAGGCGATCGCGCGGGCAACCGAGGCGGCCGGGATGGCCTGCTTGTAGAAATCCAGTACCGTGTCCTTGGCCGTGCCAGAGGTGCTGTGCTTGAGGTCGCTCTCTACCGCGCCCGGCTCGATGCAGGTGACCCGGATGTTGCCACCGACCTCCTGGCGCAGGCCTTCGGAAATCGCGCTGACCGCAAACTTGGTGCCTGAGTACACCGTGCCACCGGGCGCGAACACCTTGACCCCAGCCACCGAGCTCAGGTTGATGATGTGGCCGCGCTTGCGCTGGATGAAACCCGGCAGCACCGAGGCGATGCCATATAGCGTGCCCTTGAGGTTCACATCGATCATCGCGTCCCATTCGTCGGTATTGACCTCCGACATGGGTCTGATCGGCATCAGTCCCGCATTGTTGATGAGCACCTCCAATGCGCCGAAATCGGCGATGGTGGCGTCCACGACTTGGCCGAACTGCGCCTTGTCGGTGACGTCCAGTGTGTAGGCGCGCGCTTGGCCGCCGCTGGCGACGATGTCCGCGACCACGCCGTCGAGCATCGTCTTGCGGCGCGCGGCCAGGGCGACTTTCGCGCCGCGTGCGGCCAAGTGTCTGGCGACTTCTGCACCGATCCCTACGCTAGCGCCGGTGATGAGGACGGTCTTGCCTGCGATGTTGTTGTTCATAGAGTGAGATCCTTGGGTGTTATTCGGCCGAACCGGCCGCGGCTTGTTCGATCAGCCTGGCCACGGCGGGTGCGTGGGAAAGGAAGGCAGCGTGGCTGCTGTCCACCTCCACGGTGGTGCTGCCGGCGCGCTTGGCCATGAAGCGCTCCAGGTCCGGATTGACGGTGCGGTCGGATGTCGCCACCAGCGCCCAGCTCGGCTTGGTCTTCCACGCTGGCCTGGACACTGGTGCGGTGAAGGCCTGCACCGAGGGCATGACCTGCGAGGCAGCCATGAAGGTGGTCTGCGCGAGCGGCACGTCGGCGGCGAAGTCGGCGTGGTACTGGGCCGGATCGAGGTAAAGGAAGTTGTCTGGCGTCTTCTTGATCGCCTTGGTCGCGCCGGGGATCTTCTCGACCAGCGTGGCCAGGCTTTCGTTGGCGTCGGGCGCGAAGGCGGCGATGTAGACCAGGCCTGCCACTTGCGGATCGTTGCCCGCTTCGGTGACCACCGCGCCACCGTAGCTGTGGCCGACGAGGATGCTCGGGCCTGGCTGCAGGCGGACCACGCCCAGCGTGGCCTTGACGTCGTCGGCCAGGGAAGTCTGCGGTTCCTGGACGATGGAGACAGTGTAGCCGTCGTGGGTCAGGATGTCCGAGACGGCTTTCCAGCCGGAGCCATCGGCGAAGAAGCCGTGGACCAGGACGATGTTCTTCACCGGGGCTGCGGTAGCGGCGCTGGCGCCGAAGACGGAGAACGCAACCGCCAGCGCGGCGGCGATACGGGCACAACGAAACGAAGTTTTCATGGGGATTTCTCTGTAATGGAAGAGTGCGAGAGCCGCGCGACGCAGCCGTGGCCTACTTGCGAATCAGGATGGTTTTGGGATTGGTGAAGAGCTGGCGTCCTTCGTTGCCGTGCTCGGTGCCCAGGCCGGACTGCTTCTGCCCGCCGAAGGGCACATCCACGCCCTGGGTGTGGATCTCATTGACCCAGACCATGCCGGTCTCCAGGCGATTGGCCACGGCCACGGCAGCAGCGGTATCGCGGCCCCAGACCGAGCCGCCCAGCCCGAACGGACTGTCGTTGGCGCGTGCGATCACATCGTCGACATCGTCGTAGGCAATGATCGGCACGATCGGGGCGAACTGTTCTTCCTGCACGATCCTGGAATCTTCCGGCGGGTTGTCCACGACGGTGACCGGGATGAAGTAGCCCGGGCGGCTGGCATCGATTTCGCCGCCCAGGACGATCTTCTGGCCTTTGGCTTTGATGTCGTCGAGGAAGGTGATGACCTTGTCGAACTGCATCTTGTTCTGGACCGGGCCGACGGTGACATCCGGATCCAGGCCGTCGCCCAGCGTCTGCTGCCTGGCGTAATCGACGAAGGCCTGGACGAAGTCGGCGTGGAACGCGCGGTGTACATAGAGGCGCTTGATGCCCACGCACCACTGCCCCGAGTTGCCGACCGCGCCCCAGAACAGCTGCGGCACGATCGATGGCCAGTCCGCATCCGGCAACACGATGGCTGCATCGTTGCCGCCCATTTCCAGGGTCAGGCGCTTGACGGTGCCGGCGGCTGAGCGGATCACGTGCTTGCCGGTTTCGGTCGAGCCGGTGAAGCTGATCTTGGCGATATCCGGATGGGCGGTCATCTGCGGACCGAGCTCATTGCCGCCCGAGATAATCGACAGCACGCCCGGTGGCAGCACCGACTGTGCGATCTGTCCAAAGCGCAGCGTCGACAGCGGGGTGAAGGGCGAGGGCTTGATCACCATGGTGTTGCCAGTGATCAGGGCCGGGGCGACTTTCCACAGGGCCAGCAGCACCGGGAAATTCCACGGCGTGATCGCGCCAACCACGCCCAGCGGCGTGTGATGGAGTTCGACGAGGTGGTCCTCGTTGTCCTCGACGATCTCGACCGGAATACGGCGCGCCGCGATCTGGCGGATCCAGGAGATCGACTGGTCCACTTCGGGTTCGGCCATGGTCTTGAGCGGCTTGCCTTGTTCCAGCGTCAGCAGGCGGGCCAGTTCGTCGCGATGGGATTCAAGCGCATCGGCGTAATCGTTGAGGTACTGCTGGCGTCGGTCGTAGCCCAGGGCCGACCAGCCTTTGAATGCAGCCTTCGCGCCAGCGATGGCCTGGTCCAGTTGCGCTGTCGTGGCGGCTGGTGCCTGGGCCAGGACCGCGCCGGTGGCAGGGTTGAAGACATCGAACGTGGCGTCGGCCTCGACGAGGTTGCCGTCGATGCTGAGGTAATACGGGCCGTCGAACAGGCGATCGGCTTGGATCCGCTTGGCTGCGGTGTGCATGGGATGCTCCAGAGTGTGGGGTTAGAGGCCGCCGAGGCTCACGTACTTCAGGCTCAGGTATTCGTCGATCCCGTGGGTCGAACCTTCTCGGCCGATGCCGCTGTCCTTGACGCCGCCGAAGGGCGCCACTTCGGTGGTGACGATGCCTTCGTTGATGCCGACCATGCCGCTGTCCAGCGCCCGCGAGACCCGGAAGACGCGGGACAGATTGGTGCTGTAGAAGTACGCGGCCAGGCCAAACTCAGTTGAATTGGCAGCGTCGATGGCGTCCTGTTCGTCGGTGAAGCGGAACAGCGCGGCGACCGGGCCGAAGGTTTCTTCGTGGGCGATCAGCATGTCCTCGGTCGCATCGACGATGACCGTGGGCGGGTAGAAGGTTCCGCCCAGAACGTGCGGCTCGCCGCCGGTCAGGACGCGGCCGCCCTTGCTGCGTGCATCGGCAACATGCGACTGGACCTTGTCGACGGCTGCCTGGTTGATCAACGGACCCTGCTGCACGTCGGCGTCGAAGCCGTTGCCGACCCGCAGCGTGCGCACGCGTTCGGCCAGGCGCTGGGCAAAGGTGTCGTACACCGCGTCCTGCACATAGAAGCGGTTGGTGCAGACGCAGGTCTGGCCGCTGTTGCGGAACTTGGACGCGATGGCGCCTTCGACCGCCTGGTCGATATCTGCATCGTCGAACACGATGAACGGCGCATTGCCACCCAGCTCCAGCGAGAGCTTCTTCATCGTCGCTGCCGACTGTGCGTAGAGCAGCTTGCCGACGCGGGTCGAGCCGGTGAAGGTGAGCTTGCGCACCCGAGGGTCGCCGCTCAGTGCGTTGCCGATCGCGATCGCGTCACCGGTCACCACGTTGATGACGCCCTTCGGAATCCCGGCCTTCTCGGCCAGCACGCCCCAGAGGAGCCCGCAGTAGGGCGTGAATTCCGACGGCTTGACCACGACCGTGCAGCCGGCCGCCAGCGCCGGGGCGATCTTGCGAGAGAGCATGGAGAACGGGAAATTCCAGGGCGAGATCGCGCCGACCACGCCGACCGGCTCACGGGTCACCTGGATCTGCCGGCCCTTCCACGGCGAAGGAATGATCTCACCATTGATGCGGCGTGCTTCTTCGGCAAACCACTGGACATAGTCGGCACCCAGCTTGATCTCGGCGCGGGCCTCGGCCAGCGGCTTGCCCTGTTCAAGGGTGAGCAGGCCGGCCAGGTCATCGAGATTGTCGCGGATGGTGCGGGCCATGGCCTGCAGCAGGTCCGCGCGTTCGGCAGCGGTCGTCATCGACCAGGCGCCGAAGGCAGCGTGCGCGGCATCGATGGCAAGCTCGGCCTCGTGTGTTCCGGACCAGGCGATGTGGCCGATCGTCTGTGCGGTGGCCGGGTCGTCCACCGGCAGGCGCTCGCCGGCGGTGGCGGCGACCCATTGGCCATCGATGAAGTTGGTTTCGCGCAGCCAGCCGGCGGCCTTCAACTGATTCAGTCGTGCAGTCATTGTTCGGTTTCCTTGACGCCTTCGACGATGAAGACGCGATAGTCGGCACCGCGTTCGCGGTGCACTTTTGCGGTTTGATAGGCGGAGCTGTGGTACCAGTCCCGCGCCTGTTCAATGGTGGGGAAGCGATGGATCAGCACGCCGTCCATCGGCGGGCCCTCCAGCACGTCCAGGGCGCCGTAACGCGCCAGCGGCGTGATGTCGTGCCCTTCGCGCGCCTGTGGTGCGTTCCGCGCATACGTTTCCAGTGCATCCGGATCGGTCACGCGTTCGCGGATCATCACCACGTAGGCACTCATGCCCCGGCGAGCTGCTTGATCAGCACGGCAGCTGCTTCGGCCGAGGAGGCCGGGTTCTGGCCGGTAATCAGCAGGCCATCGGTGACCACGTACGAACCCCAGTCCGGACCCTGCGAGTAGAGTCCGCCCTTGGCCTTGAGTTCGTCCTCGACAAGGAAGGGCACTACCTCGGTGAGGCCGACGCCGGCTTCCTCGGTATTGGTGAAGCCGGTGACCCG
>NZ_FOAX01000006.1 GCF_900109775.1 Pseudoxanthomonas sp. GM95 | reverse complement strand
GCATCGCGCACAGCCAAAAGCCTGATCGCCAGCTCCTGGATGACCACATCGGCGTCCTCGGTCAGGTGGCAAACGCGCCCAGCAAAGTTGCCGCGACTGATGGGCCCGACCCTCAAAGTGAAGCTGTGTAGCATGCCGCGAATCTCGCTCTCAGTGCCCACCAGCTTGCGGACGATGAGCTTGCGGACACCAAGAATAGAGCGCATGCGCTGCATTTCGGCGCTCTTGACGTGCACGAATTTGAACCGGCCAAGGCGCATGAGTTGTGCAATCCTACGTGCATCGACACGGTCGTTCTCGTGGCGCATGGTCAACAGCCAGACGTGTGTGTGATGCGTCTCGATGACAACAATTTCAAAGCCCAGCTTTGTCAGCTCGACCTGCAGCCAGCCGCCGATCGCGCAAGCCTCAACCCCGTGCAGCCGAAGATGCGCACGGAACGGCAAGAGCGCTGCAGCAATCGTGTCGGGCTCGCTGGCAGCCTTCTATTCGCGTATCACGGACCATCCTGATCAACAACACGGATGGCGGTCTCGTTAAGCGACACATCCAAACCTACATAGAGAGTTGCGGCCGTGCTCCAAAAGGCATCGGTGGATACTCAGTAGACGCCTCGGGACAGGCAGACGCCACTGAATGCCTGGCAGGCCCGAAACAGTCGGAGCCCTTCGCCTCTGCTTTTGGCTTTGCCTGCCGTCTTTCCCGATCCGACGCAACCAAGCAGCGGCCGGGGGGCGTCATTGCGATCGCAGAGATTGAGAGCAAGATGCACCGCCGGTTGCAGCTGATCTGCACGCCGGCATGCAGCCCGACGCAGCGCGGGTTGCAGCAGGCCAGCAACTGGTACGCGGCCGCCCGCGCAGCGAGGAAGACACGTGCGTGCGACTAGCACGCGCATTGGACTGGCAGCTATTCCAGCCATAACGGATGCGCCACGCCGATCACTGCCAAGACATCGACTGGGCCGAAGTAGCGGCGGTCGGACGACGCGGGATGGTCGCACTGAACAGGAAGAGCTCGCCTGGACCAAGGCGACGGCACTGGCGCCAGGCATGCAGCGGCCGCACTGCCCGGTCGGCATCCAACACCTGCGCGGCCAATACGCCGTCGATGCGCACTTCACGATCCTCGATGTACACCTGCTGTGGTCAGACCGCAGCCACGCGATTGAGCGACGGAACGCGCGTTGGCACTTGCCGCGCTCAACGGCAAGTGCCACCACACTGGCAGCACGATGCTCTCCACCTTCAAGTTCAATTGCAGCCGCTTGTCTGGATGGTCGAGTCTGTCCAGGCGGCACCAGCCGACGGCCAAGCTGTACGTGGGGTTGTAAGTCAGGCGCAGAACTGTAGCTGCAAACGATGCCGATCCAAGTGCGGCCAGACCCCGCACGATCGCGCCGGCGATCTGGAAGCGGTCTTGCATAACGCGAGTGCTGGTCCGAGCGCATCATTACCCACGAGGGCCTTCCTATCCAGCCAAGCCGCCTAACGTTTGGGCGTATACCGCTGGCAGCGGAACATGCGACTGGAGCCAGGTGGCAAGCACCTGCCAGTACGTCTGACTGATAGCGCTTGTTGCGGTGGCGCACGCCTCTATCCCACCGATCTGTGCGCGTCCAAACGTGTGGTTAAAATTTCGCTCTAATCTGCCGACCAGCGCTTGAGCGGCTCGAAGATGAAGCTATACAAAGGCCTTGGAGCTCCAAGGATGTCTGCTTGAACCGAGGTTCCTGACGACAGAAGATCCTTTTTTTCTTGCGATGAGATTTCGACCCAAGCGGCGTAATAATTCTCGCCGCTTTGCCCTCCATCGCCTTGCCCTCCATCGCTTTCGCTCGTTCCCGCAGGAAGCGCGGACTTGGAGATTGAAATGATCTTACCTCTGCCTAGACCAAAGACCTGATAAGGCGATGAGGAAATTCGAAGGGCAACATCGGATCCAACCAAAGCATTGCGGATAGCACTGGAAGGCACCAGCAGTCGTGCCTGCATCTTCGACCCGTCTGGAACGATGGAAAGCAGCGTTTGACCTGACTTGACTGCCTGGCCAGGCTCGATCAGACGGCTCGTAACGAAGCCAGATACGGGTGCTTGTAGCGAGAAGTCTGCCTGATCCAAGGCCTCTGCACTAGAAAGCTGCAACTCACCCAAGTCCTTTCCTTGCTGGAATAGCGCTCGCTCTTTGTCCACAGCAAGCTGCGCCAACGCGCTGTGGATTTGCACAAGGTCGCCTTGAGCAACAGCAATCTGTTGTTCCAATGAGGTCAATGAAGAACGTTGAGACAATACCGAGACGCGCTGCTGCGACACCTGCACTTTGCTGACGTAGTTCTCGTCTGAGAGATCGAGAAACTGTTTCAGGATCTGCTCTTCAATCGCAACCTGCTCCTCCCGATGCTTCACTTCCTGCCTCATCAAGCCAAGCTGCATCGTTTTGGCTGCCACTTCCGCATTTCGGCTCTCGATCTCTTTCTCGATTCCAATCAACGAGACACGAGCAATAGAGTTCAGCGCATACTGTTGTTGAACGAAGTTGTCTCGCTTGAAGTCCGCCGACCGTGTCCCGGACTGCTGTGCCGTGGGATCCACAAGCCTGACAAGCTCATCCCCTTTGCCAACATGCGCACCCTCCCTCACCGCTATCGTTTGGGCCAAGGAGTCTCTGGGTGCTGAGATATCAATCTGTCCTAGGCTCGGAATCAGCGAACCAGAGACCGAAGTCCGAGGCCGGTAGTCCATCCAAAAGCAAAACCCAAGCCCGATCAAAACGAAGGCCGCAGCACCCAGCGCAACGATCGACCCTCCCACTGGCTGAGCCACGGAGATGCTGCTCTCGCCATCAGTGCGAGCCAGCCGTTCTAATGCTTCTCGACGGAAGAGCTCCGAGTCGGTCATACCATCCCCGAAGCCGGAACTTCTTCCCTTCTCTTCACTTCGGGGATAACGATCTTGCCTTTAGACAAATGCAAGACACGATCAGCTGAATCCAGTGTCGCCTGGCGATGTGCGATGACAACACGCGTGATGTGCATGTGGCTGACCGCACTGTTCACCAGCGATTCGTTGACCACGTCGAGTTGACTTGTCGCTTCGTCCAGAAATATTATTTTGGGCAGCCGATACAGCGCGCGAGCCAAAAGTAAGCGCTGACGCTGCCCACCCGAGAGAGACGAGCCCATATCGCCGATCAAGGTCTGATAGCGCATGGGCATGGCCATGATGTCGCTGTGCAAGGCAGCAGCAATCGCAGCCTCCTCCACGCGCGCCATCGAAAAATCCGTGCTACCAAAGGTAATGTTGTCAGTGATCGTCCCACCGAAAAGCTGATCATCTTGCATGACCGTGGAAATCTGCCGGCGATAGCTTCGCAAGTTAGCGCGACTCAAATCCACACCACCGATCAGAACCTCGCCAGAGGTCGGGCGAAGCAAGCCCAACATGATCTTTACCAGTGTCGACTTTCCGCAGCCCGAGGGCCCTGTAATGGCAAGCGACTCGCCTTGCTTGACCGTGAACGAGCAATCATCCAGCACAAGTGGCTCACCATCGGCGTAGCGAAAAGAGACGCCCTTGACTTGGATTTCGGCGAAGGCACCTAAGTCGACCTCGGGTGCACTTTGTCGAATGTCCTCCTCTTCGGCCAAAGCAATGTCGGCCAAGCGTTCACTTTGGAGGCGCAGCATCCTGAACTCTGCACTCTTATCAATCAACGAGGTCACTCGTGTGGAGAACTGGTCCGAGTAGGCCAAGAACGCGACCAACATGCCAACGGTCATTGAGCCGTTGAGCGCCAAAAACCCACCCCACCCGACCAAGAGCACCCGAGACAAATTGGTAACCAGGGCGCTTGACGAAGAGATGAGGAGATTGGCTTTTGCCACCCTGAAATCCTGATCGGCGGTTTCGCTGAGCAAAGAAACATAGACCCGGTGGCGCGAAGCCTCGTTCCCTGAGAGCTTCAATGACTGCATCCCTCGGATTGACTCCATTGAGTGCGTTTGCTGATTGGCACTTGCGACTATGGACCGCTCGGTCCTTGCTCGCACCACGCCAAAGCTCAGCACCTTGATCATCAAATAGAGCCCAATCAGGGCCAGCACGACAAGCGTTAGCTTCCAGCTGTAAACAAGCATGATCAGCAGCGTGGCAAGCGCCATGACGCCGTCGATTAGCGCTTCCACGAAGCTGGTGGTCAGTGTCTTCTGAATGGCTTGGACGCCACCGAGGCGGGAGACGATGTCACCCAGATGGCGCTTTTCGAAGTAAGACATCGGGAGTCGCAGCAGGTGACGAAACACGCGGCTTGTCCACTGAACTGTCAACTGCGATGAAAGATAAATCACTGACCAGCCACGCGCGATGTAAGTGACCGCATGCATGATGCTAATCGCTAAGAAGGCGACAATGACACCAACGAGTAGCCCCCGATCACCACTGACAACGATCTGGTCGACAACGAGCTGCAATTGAAAGGGCGCTGCCATCACCAATATTTGCAAGGCGATAGAAACGACGAACAACTGCGATATATAGCGCCAAAGACCTGAAATCGGACCGGTAAGCTGTTTCAGCGATACCGAAGGCGCTGGAGCGCTTTTGGCAAATCCCGGCTCTGGAGTTAGTTCAAGTGCAACACCCGTGAAGTGCTTGGAGCAGTCTCCCAGACGCATCCTGGTTGGGCCAAATGCTGGATCAATGATCTTGACCGTACGCCCCCGCACACTCTCCAACACCACAAAGTGCGACATGTCCCAATGCAGGATGCACGGCGTCTTCAATTTTGAGAGGTCTTCTAGATCAATGCGGAATGCTCTGGCCCGGAAGTTGAGCTGAGACGCGTAGTCAACCAGCTGCCGAAGCGTTATGCCCTTTAGCGATACATTGAACCGGGCACGCAAAGATGACAGCGTCAGCTCTGAATCGTAATGGCTTCCCACCATAGCCAGACAGGCAACACCGCATTCCGCTGCCTCGCTTTGAAGCTGAACTTTCATAGATGTTGGGCAACCCGTTCAGAGGAGGATGCCTTGCTTACTTGCATCGCACTTGTCACTTCGGCGCGTCAGGACTCGTCATGGCCGCAATCCCGCACTCATACATTTGGTAGGGAATAAGCCCGAGCTCGTCGCGCCTTGCGTCCAAGCCACGCTGATCCTCAATGGCATAAGCCACCCACTTCCCGTCGACCTGATGAAATTGCGAGCCGTAGCGCTGATCTCGTCCTTGGTTAATAGCGACACGATCAGACAAAAGCGCGAACTCTCGCCCCGTAATTCCTTTAGGTAAACTCTTTGGGTTCAAGCCATTCAGGATCTTCGCTTGCAGAGTCGGAGCGGTGTCGGCGTGCTGAACCAACAGCCAAGCAGCTTCCACCCCTTCACTGCCGACTCTGTCATAGCTTGGGAAACCATCATCTGCGATAAAAGCTTGTAGCGTGGCCAGGTTTTCGAGGTCGATCTTCCTAACTCGATCAAACTCAACACCACCTGCCTTGTAGCCGGAAATCCTCCAAGCCTCTCTAGCTTGCTGCTCAGCATCACGCATCGCTAGCAACTGTTTGAGGTGCTCCGGCCGGCTTGGAGCGCGGGCACTCATCGAAGGACTGTCCTCTGCGCTACTGCGATGTGCGTCGTTCCACTTCGCAGCATCAGGGCACACCTTACGCATGTAGGCTTCTAGTCGATCTGGCTCCTGGGCATGAACAGCCGTTGTCAGCATCAATACGAGGGTAGCCAAGAGCATGTTGCAAGCGAAGCGCGTCGATGTCCCCATTGATCAGGCCACCATCGTTATGAATTTATACCGCGTGTCGACCTTCTCGTCAGAACCTTTCTTTGCAAGGAACTCCGGCGATTGCTCGTAAGCTTGCACGCTCAGATCAGCGGCATCGAGCAGATCATAGCTTGAGCGCCCGGCGGCGAGCATGGATGCAAAGGACCGTAGCAATTCGTACTGCGGGAGCGCGTCTTCAACGAACAAGAACTGCCCACCTGGATTGACCTCGAGAAAGTAGAGCTGGTTGTCAGGCGTGACAATCAGGTCCATGCAGCCGTAGTGGAGCCCAAGCTGCTTCATCACCGCCAAAATTCGCGCCTCGGTGGTTTGATCAAGTTGATGAGGCTTCATCTGGAAATCTTCAGAAAATGCCTCAAATCGCCAGTCCACGAATCCTGCACCGGAGCGGCTATCGATTTTCGCAGCGTAGATCCTGTCGCCGATGATTGTGACTCTGAGTTCGTATTGCTTATCTATGAACTCTTGGTAGATGCAAGGCGTTGCTTCGATTGAATCCCTATTAAAGCTCGCCAAGCTTTCGACCAGACTGGTTTGAACATAGCGACTACTAGAACCGTCGCGGCGTAACCAGTAGTGCGGGGCAAAGTGCTTCACAGCAAGACGATCATGGCCGCTTGCAAATTCCATAATCTGATCGTACTGGTTTGAAATGATCGTTCGTGGAGTCTTAAATCCACATTTCTGAGCCACTAAGAGCTGATATCCCTTGGCGGACGGAACTCGATTCTCAATTTTTCCAACGATAAATGATGCTCTCTCATTGAGAACAGCAGCTGCTGAGACGTAGGCTTCTTTAAGCTCAGTCTCAACAAATGGCTTCGCATCTTGGCTGATTTGAGGATTAACCCGGTAGGGCACGGGACGCCGATACCAAACCGAATTCACGCGATTGACCGTTACGTCGCCTATTCGAACAGAAGCGCCATCGCTGTCGCTCCATAGCGAAATGCCATCCTCCGCAGAAGATCCTATGCCATCCCAAATACTTGCCTGCCGACCGGCTCTTAACAGCGCCCAGAGAACGGCATTTGCGTGGTAGTCATCGGAATTTCCGATAATAAAATTGAGCCCTGGATCTTCCATGACGCACCTCTGAGTTCATCGATCACTTGCAGCTATGACCGAGGCCTCTGTTGGGAGGCCTCGGTTTATCGCTCTACTTACCAGTCCGCGTCGATATGGACTTCACCATCCGGTCGGCCAGTAGACACGCTGATGCTGCCACCAGCAGTTCCCTTGGAGGCAGCCACGCCGCCGCCAACGCTGTTCATCTCATCCAGGGTGAGTTCGCGGGCCAATTCAAAGCCCAGCGGAGACACGGTGTCGTTGTTGTTCATCTTCAATTCCTTTCGATTGTGGATGGTGCGGAACAAAGCTACTTCTCTCATGCAGCGCTGCATGACTATCGCTTACCGCAAGCGATAATTTCCCGATCGGATTAGTCTCCGTCGAAGCCTCGAGCGCAACCCGCTTTATAGCGATCGTTCGCGCCTCAACAACTCCATCAAACGCTACGGGCTTCATGGTTGCAAGCACGCGTGCGCGGTGATGCGACATCGAGGACGATCGTTGTCGTGCTCATGCGACAAGCGCTATGCATCGAGATATACAGTCGCACTCTCGAGCAGAGTTACCACATTAACGAGCACAGAGACTGGCACATGCTTGGACACGCTCATCAAGCGCTCTTCCAGCTCATGCCTCGTGTTGGGTCGTGTAGCTGCACTCGTGGCCTGCTGCTCATTTCGACCCACAAGCCACGCTACTCCCACGTCAAGCTCATGACTAAGCGCAAGCAAATGATCGAGGCTTGGAACAAAGCTCGGGTCACTTTCCCAACGTCCAAGCGTCGCTCTGTGAATTCCAAGTCGCTTGGAAAGATGCTCTTGAGACATCGCTAACTCTTTTCGCGCGGCGCGAATGCGCGCGCCGGTGTTACTGACTTCCATGCCACTTCCTCAAATCAAAACACGGCGAAACCATCCAAGCCCGGGCGTTCTTGGCGCAGGCTCTTCGACCGTGAGGTATCCCCATCCACTTCACATTACCCTACTTGGTAGTTCACTAATAGGACTTCGGCCGTCTATTTATCGTTTAGATTGTGTAAAAAATTAGCTAATTCCCACGATGGCACCAATAGTCACCCGGGAGAGAACATCGCTCACCCCGTTGACTAGCAGCTCAACACTGCAAAGCAACGAACCTCTTCCAACGCCTAATGACGACGCTCAGAACATCCTCTTTGTCTTCTTGCCAAATTTGGTGACGTCGACCAATGCGCTATGCAAGGTTGACGCTTCGACCAATCGGGAGAACATTGACTAATTGCTTAGCCAGGAAATAAAAAATGAAAAAAGAAATCAGAGCGACAAGAAATTTTTTCCTAAGACTCGGCATATGCGTTTCGCTCTGTGCGCTTACTGCATTTAGTGCAAGCGCAGTTTCTCGAGGCCAATCGGCTGAAGATCGATGCCTATTCAACCAGCCCCAAGTCTTTGGCTCTTGGAGCAGCGAGGGGCTAGCTAAGGCGATTAGTCATATCGACTGTGTTTGGTCCGAACGCCCAGTGCTTCTTATCGGAGAAACGCACGGGACGGACGAGACACTTGCGCTGGTGACAAGTCTTCTCGAACAGCAGCCGATCACAAGCAAGATAGCGGTTGGCTTAGAAGTCCCGTCTTCGGAAGATGCGCGCATTAGTGAATTTCTGAAATCCTCGCCCACCAAAGAGGCAACTGACAGGCTTCTCAACAGCGATTTCTGGTCCTACAAAGATGGAAGAGCCAGCCAAGCACTATTGAGATTTCTAACGAAAATTAGCGCACTGAACGAGAACGGGCACGATATCGAAGTGTTTGGAATTGAGGATGTTCAAAGCGGGCGGAGAAGCAAAAATCCTATCGCGAATAAAGAACTCGGCATGTCAGCGATTTTGAAGAAGAGAGCCGGGCTTGGACAAAAGTTGATTGCCGTAGGTGGAAATTTCCACATAAGAATCGAGAGCCCGCCGAGCGCCAACTCGACTACAGTTCCTAACCAACTGCGGTCCTTCTCACCGTATGTTCTTTTGCCTACTTCTAGCTATGGCGAGGCTTGGACATGCCTGTCGATGAGCGACTGCGCGGTCCACCAACGGCCACAGGGCGCGAAGTCTTCGAGCGATGACGCGGTGATCAAGCCAGAAGAGGAGAACGGCATTTATGCCGAGATCCTTGAGCTTCCAGTCCTAACAGCCTCCCCGCCTGCAAAAAAATAGGGGCTGTTCGATCAACCAATTCAAGCGAAATTTGCGCTGAATGCGTTACGCGGCCGCTTGCCCGCGCTCCTAAAGGAATAGTAATGAATAATCAGTTCAAGCCCGAAGGCGAAGAGAAGATCCGAGTGCTGGGCCAGCAGAAGGCCCGCATGCTCTCGGAAGAAGAGCTCAATGCAGTTGCGGGCGGCGTTATGTATACCAATTGCAATGATCCGACCACCCCGGGCGGCGCTCTGGCCGACGATTTCTGATCGAGCCATAAGCTGAAATTAGCTCGAAATAGCAATACATAGTGTACTGGGGAGGGGCCGCCCCCTCCCCATCTCTTACCAAAACGATTGATAGGTCGTTCTTAATGTTTATCATTATTAGTCGATATGAGGATGCACATGCCCTCGCAGTGAAGTGGGCATTAGAAAGGTCAGGAGTTGAATGTAAGATCCTAGACTTCTTCGAAATCGTCCAGGACGGATGGGCTTCTCTAGAAGATGACTTATCCTCATTCCGTTGGTGGGACCCTAAAGAAGGGCGAGAAGATTCACTGCGCTTCAAGGACGTATCCTGCGTATGGAAGCGGCGCACCACTCGCATATTCAACATGGGATCTATCCACGAAGACGACGCGATCCCGGTCCAGCGAGAGTTGCTCTCTTTCGTGGCATCAGTCGAGGCGCTTCTCTCTTATCACGCAGGAAGCAACGTCAACCCAGCGCGCATCAAGGGCGCCGGCGATCAAAAAACCGTGCAACTTGCTGCTGCGGCCGCAGCTGGGCTGAAAGCTCCAAGGACCATCGTCTCTAACGAGCCCTCGGCCATCCGATCTTTCTATGATGGCGTCTCAAAATGTCTGATGAAGCCGTATAACCAGAACACCTGGATTACGAACGGCCAACACTTCACCCAGCACGCGGTTACTTTGGACGCGGCCGATCTCTCTAACGATCGAGCGCTCAGAAATTGCCCCGCAATCTACCAAGAGTATTCTGAGAAATCCTTTGAGCTTCGCGTCATTGTGTTTGGCGACATTGTTCGTGCTATCAAGCTTGACTCTCAGTCGGTCGAGACTGCTCTAGTAGATTGGAGAGATGACTACTTGGGAAAAATGTCCGTCGAGGAAGTCCCACTGCCACCAAAGTTGGTAGCGAACATCCTCAAGATGATGCGCTCGTTAGATCTCAGGTTCGGATGTCTAGACATGATCTGCGAGCCCGATGGCTCTTACACTTTTCTAGAGATCAACGAGCAGGGCCAATTCCTATGGCTTGAGGAAAAAAATCCGTCGCTAGATCTTCTGAAGAGCTTCATCGAATTCATGTCGGCTGAGGCTGGAATAGATCACGAGATAGCAGATGTGAGCTTGTCTCGGTATTACGCGGACAGCACCTATCGAATTGACACCGACTATGTCCAGCTAAGAAGTGAGATCAGATGTAACGATAAGAATCGGCAACCAGCCCTGTGATCGGCGGGTCTAAGGCGCCAGTCTCTGCGCTGTCAGTGCGCTCTCCATGCGCCGAGTCCTGCGCCACGCACCAGCGACATCAGACGCGAGCGCGACTTCGATGTGACAAAGCCAAGGCAGCCAAGCAGACGCCGCTCGGGCAGTGGCGAGCTCTTGAGAACACGTGCACCAGACTGAGCCGTTCATTCAAACAGCTCGTGGAGAGATTGCAATACCGGCTGCACCAGCGTTGCTTCGGCTAGAACCGACATCACGCGTGAGCGACGGCATATAGCCAGAAGACAACCCGCCTTGCTCCAAGCCCTTGCAACGCTTATCCCGCCGCCCATGGCGCAGCAAAAAAGGGGCCCGAAGGCCCCGTGTGACTCACATCAGCCCCCGCTCTGCGAAGGACGTCGTCCTCTGCCCAGCCACCACGATGTGATCCAGCGTGCGCACATCCATCAGCATCAATGCCGTCTTGAGTTGCAGCGTCAGCACCCGGTCCGCACTGCTCGGCTCCGGGTCCCCGCTCGGGTGGTTGTGCGCCAGGATCACTGCCGCCGCATTGACCCGCAAGGCTTCCTTGACCACCTCGCGCGGGTGCACCGAGGCGCTGTCGATCGTGCCGCGGAACATCTCCTGGTAGGCGATCAGCCGATGCTGGGTATCCAGGAACAGGACCGCGAAGACCTCATGCTCGAACCCGCCCAGCTTGACCTGCAGGCAGCTCCTGACCGTTGCCGGCGAGTCGAACTTGATCCCCCGCTGCATCTTCTGGTCGATGGCATCGCGCGCCGCTTCCAGGATCTGCTCAGGCGACGCCAGCAGGTAATGGCCCTTGCTGTCGCGAACGTGGAGCAGGGACTCGAAGGAGGAAAAGGACAGTTGCGACATGATCGTGCTCCGGTTGCTCGGGCGGAATTGCCCGGAACCGGCCCTTCACGGCGCAGCGCAAGCCGTCACAGGGTCCAGCGGACGGCCATGGCCGCAAGCGTGCCGCGCACGCGCAGCCCTTGACGGCGAGAACGCCGTGATACGGTGAAAGGGACAGCAAGCACCGCCACCCATGCCTCATCCGGCAAGACCGGCAAGCGGAGCGCGCAGGCATCAGGGATCGCCGCCGCATGGCCGCGACCAACAGGCGCGGGCGCAGCCCAAGAGCCCGTCAAGATGCACACGCCCACGAACCGATACGCACGCTGGCGATCGGCCGCAGCAACCAAAGCAGGCAACAAAAGAGGCGAGCCAAAGACAGCTCGCGCTGGCCCGGCCAGCGCCTTGTCTTCGACGCAGAAAGGCTCCGACGAACGCTCGCCCATCGGGCGAGCCGTTCCCGGCGATAACTCAGACAGCAAGTCAGTCGCGAGCTACCGGCCCAACCGGTTACTCAAGGCGATCTGCGCTGCCTTCCTAGACAACGCAGGCGTCAAAGACACTGGACCGATCGCTCGCAGGCCCATCTTACTGGCCCGCCATGGCCGTTCGGTCACAGGGAGCCAATACCCGCCTCAGATGTATTTGCGATTTACCCGCATCAGGAGTAAGCCGCGAATACAACCCTGAGGAGTGCCCAACGATGGCCACCATCGCCCTGCTCAAACCTGCCCAACTGAGCGAGATCATCAAGGGTGCACGCCGGGCCAAGGGCATGACCCAGGTTGAACTTGCCCAGCGCCTGCAGGTCAGCCAGCAGCGCATCTCCTCCATGGAGAACGATCCATCGAGCATGACCCTGGAGCAGGCGCTGAAGTTGTGCGCCTTCCTCGACCTCGAGCTGGCCATCAGCACGACGACGCGCCAGAAGAAACCCACCACACCAACAAGCCGCGCCATCGGGGACTGGTGAGATGGGCAGGCGATCGCACAGCCGCGCCCTTTCCCTTTGGGTCGACGGCGTCCACCTGGCGCAATGGATCCTGCGCCCAGGCGGGAAGATGGAACTGCGCTATGCCGACAGTTTTAGCAGCCGGCTGTTGTTGCCGATTATTTAAATAAAAACACTGTATCAACCGCACTCGTGTAGTGCAGTCAAGACCATATGAACATCGACTCCTCGGAGTCGATAGATCCAAGAGCCAGTATAAATTACATCCAAAAAGCCAAGGCCAATAAAAGGCCTTGGCTCATAATTAATAAAACCTATTGCTCTTGAGTCTTCGGCTTAAAAGGTATTCGCTGCGTGTTTTGAGATGCAAAAACCCAATTCGTCCCATCGAATCTCATAACCGTTACAGTGATGTCGCAGTAACCAAAGAAAGCACTGCAAGATGCGAAGCTAGTCGTTAATGTATCGCCAGCATTTGCCGCCATAGCGGGCAGCGTCACCAATGAAAGAATGCCAAGCGCGAAGCCGGCCCGAACCCTCCTTAGAAAACTATTCATCACTGTTCCTTCCTGTAATCTGGATTAGGCACAACCTTTGTTGACGAGCTGTAGAGCCATGTTCCGTCCGCCTGCAAGGTCGCAGTGGTGGTTATTACGGTGCAGGATGCGCCCGAACAGTTTCGGATCACATAAACCATTACGTCCCCCGTGGCTGCGCATACAGAACTGATCCCCAGGGATCCCAGCGCAATCGCCACCAATAAAACGGCTCTTTTAATCACGTAATTTACCTTCCTGGTAATACAACATTGGGAAACGAACAATCATCGCTCTTGAGTGAAACACTTGTCACGGTAATCTCGTGCTTGTACATACCTCCCTGACCATACATGCCTTCAGATGAAACATTTGCGTTAACTTCTATCGCCGAACCAGGCCGTAATCCTAACCTAGCGAGCTCCGCCCTAACAAAACCCGGATTATTTACCCAATACATTAGCAACGGCCCTTGACACCCAACTAGTTCGTTGCGCTCAAACTCAGAAAAAAAGTGCCCCGACAACTTCTGACCACCTCTAGCAATATCTTTTTGATTGGAACAAGCCGACATCATGGCCAGAATAATTAGAATATGAATTTTTCTTTTCATCTTTTCGCTCTCGAAATGTCGTCTTTGCATTAAAACAATAAACAATCTTCCGCCCGCTTATCAAACGAAAAATATTTGTTTGTAGAAAACGCATCCATATTGGGCGGATTTCCGTGCCAACCCCTTTCAATATCCACTGGAAAGCCTCCCAACTCCCTCGGCGTAACATTATTTTTATTTTTCCTTAAATTAAGCGCCGCACTACTTATTTCAGCGGGGATCTGAGATCCATTTGCAACAGCCACATCGTAAATAGATAAAAATAATTCATTATTTTCTAGATGAAAGGGCGGACTGAGATTGGATATCTCCTCAGGCGCATAGACATAAAGAAGGGTCGGAATATCATCCAAATTTTTCTTTCTAAGCATCCTGTCGACATACGCTGCCGACCTATTTCGGTAGTCTTGCCAACGCTCTAGATTTTTTATGAATTCTTGCTTATCAAGAAGAGGGTTAAAAAGAATAGACCTCTCATCAAATCCATCTCCCAAAGCAAGCAGCTGATAGTCATAAGCAGAGCTTTTAAGAGCCGCAGGGATTGAAGAGCACTCTTCTTTGGATACCTCTACTGTCTCTTGCATAGACACGATAGTATCGATCTGAGAATCCCCAATCGCGGTTCCCAGGGGGGCTAGAGCTTGAGCCATTACGGCGGATGCTTTATCAATACCCTGCCGCCCAATGCATTTCCCCAAGGTGACGGCAACTTCACATGCAGCCCTACTATCCCCCTGTTTTGCCTTGACTGCCATAGCCTCAAATGCTGTCCCGCTAGGCGAACTAACAGCCCCCCCGGAATTCACCTGATCCAAGGGCGATAAATTGACCGTGACAGCCTGAGCTAGCACCGCCCGCTGCTGACCTTGTTCATTAGTACTTTTAAAGACGATTATTAAAGATCCAACGACGCAATAAATAGTTAATGAGACCAGCGCCAGTCTTTTTAAATTAGCCATTGAATAATCTTGACCTCCTTTCCAGAAAAACTATGGACATTGCCCTGCAGGCTGACTCGCTTCGATTATTTGCACCTTTCCAGAGCATCCCTTCAAAAAGTACATACATTTGGCACAAGACCCCACTTAATTCGAGAGTTTCAACCTCTAAAACAGCTTGGCTGGGGTTAAAATAACTTCATAGCATATCTTCAGCCACCTTGGCTGTCATACCGTACGCAACTTGCTTGTCGACGCCCGGCAGCAACATTGTCAGCCGAGCCCTAGCTTGGTCTTGCTCCCCTATCAGTCGAACTGTAGGCCCCAATGGGCCCGAGTGATTTCACTTAGGAATTAGCACCATTGGAGCAACTGTTCCCAAACGCCTTGACGTCGGCAGGAGGCTTAGAGCTCAACGTCCGTGTGGCGCCTCAGAAAATCCTAGGAAAACAGGAAATATTTCTGCTGTGACACTGACAATACGTCGGCACCGCTGATGGTCGAAGCTCGGTATCGCCGTGCTCCAGATGCGGACGTCGCCACCACCTCCTTGTGCCCGATCAAGCGCTCCAAAGCTTGTCGGTACTTCTGGCTATCCGCTGGTGAACTGTTGCAGTGAGTCGCAAAGATCTCTGCAAACGTGACGCCCTCGGGACGAGCGTGAATCAAAGGAGAGAGCTGGTTTGCTAGCGCCGTGACGCTGGCCTCACCGGCCACCTCATCAAAGCAAAAGCCAAGTGCACTTTGGCCAGTAAAGCTCGCATCATCCCGAGCGGTGTATCCCAGGGTTCGAAACATGTCCAAACCGGCGCCTCCGTAATGGATGAAGTGATTGTTCTTGTTCCAATGCACCTCCGTCATGACATCACGGGCTTTAGGGTGCTGTGACAAATGGACAAGCCAATAGTCGCCGTGACCGGTAGTCCTGATGAAGAACACGGTGAAGAACTTTGCACCACACTGCTCGACGAGCGCCTTGTAAAAGCAGCTCTGGATGTACAGTCGGAAGTCCTTCTCTTCTCTTTTGATCTCTTCGAATGTTCTGCCACGCAGAACATCAGGGAGATCAATTTTTCCGAGGACTCGCTGCGTGGCGGCGCTGTCGCTAGCAAAGTTGATGAAAGCATCGACAGCAAAGGTGAGGATCACTTCTGCAGTCGGCAGCTTTTGGAAGATCGCTCGTATCTGAGAGACAGGAACCTGCGAGTACCCGTACTGATCAAGCAGGAAAATTGAACGCCCTTTCCTGGGGCTTTTAGCTTGGACAGCTTTCATGAGCTGTTCCGAGTTCGCCTCAAACGATCCTTCGATCAGATGGATATCCCTGCCGATCCGCTCACCGTAGCCTCGCTCACCTAGCGAAACACGGAGGTGCTGCCTCGCATTTAAGTTCTTCTCAACAAAGTAGTAGTCGAGGTTCCAAGCTAACGGCTTCTTGCGGCCGATCGCTACAAGCGCAGCCGCTTCTTGGGCGGCCTCAAGGAAGATGAAAGGTGAACCCAGCACCAGTTCCTTGGTGTCTTGATGAACGTAGACGCCACCACCTGCGAAGCCATCCACCAGGGTGACGTTCAACGCCTCCTGTGCCGGTGTGACAATCAAGGTCTGCAAGTACGCGACCAAGTATTCACGCAAGACATCGTGCTTGGCGATGCTGTGTTGCTGGATGATCGCGGGACGCCCATCGTCCCATCGGTACGGCGATAGCGTCATCTTGCTTCCGCTCTACATCGGTGCGTGGGCTGGCATCTCGTCCCAGGTGCGGCCGTTCAGAAGTCGACCATTTTTAGCTTTGGCACGGCGCTTCCCGTCAGCGCCCCAGCCTCCCCACTGTTTGAAGAAGAAAGCAACGTCTTGTTCTGCACATTGGATCCTGACGGCTTCAGCCCACTCAGGCTTCATCGGGCGTGCCTTGGGTCCGGACTCTCCTCCAACAATGACCCAATGGATGTCAGTCAGGTCCACCTTCCCAACATTCTCGAGCAAAGGCTCCACTGATAGAAACCGGATCTTGGCTTCCACGGTTCGAAGGTAGTCGATTCGGGGCACGCCATGCCGTCTGTTCTCAACTGAAACGCCAAGCCAGACATTGTCTGGCACAGGGCGGTTCTTGAAATGGCGCGCCATGCGCGCGGCTCGCTTAGTCAGGATCTGGTAGCTATGCCACGGGGTCTGGGCGATCACATCCATCACCCGATCTATGTACTCAGAGGGGACCTTTTCGTGGAACAGGTCAGACATCGAGTTGACGAAATAGATGGTTGGCTTTTTGCGCTTGAGAGGGTCTCCCAGACGCTCCTCAATGAGGCGTAGGGCAAAGCCATTCTCATAGCCAGGCGTCCCCATCGCCTGAAGCCTGCGCGCCATGAGCTCGGCATAGCAATGTTTGCATCCAGCAGAGATCTTTGTGCAACCCACGATCGGGTTCCAGGTCTGCTCGGTCCACTCAATGCGGGACGTCGTGGTCATTGCGAAGCCTCTGCGGTTTCGCGCATGTTACCTGCCGGCCTTGGCACCCCGTTGCCGCGCCAACCATGCGCATAATTGATGCAGTATATGCGCATGCAAAAGCTCCTAGCTACTGTCGCGATATCCCGCGGTCAGGCCGAGGACGTAGGCCGGCGAATCGAAGCCTGGCGGATAGACTCCGGCATGACACGTGCTGATCTGCAAAGGATCTCAGAGGTCTCCCAAGGTCAGGTCAGCCGTATCATCTCAGGGCAGTTCACTAAGGCCGGACCAGCGATACACCGCTTGTGCCGCGCCGCTGGCATTGACATCTCGAGCATCGCGCAGATGCCTGGGCGAGCAGATCGCCCGAACCAAACTCCATGGGGAGCTCGACAAAGCTTGGGATGCAACCCTGGAACACGCGGAGTTGCTCACGGAGCTGCTGCGTGTAGCAAGACGTCTTAGCAGCAGAGGCCAGCTTTAGAAGAGTCTTTGCTGAGCCGTAACGTTGCTCACCTCGCCCCAAAATTTTGTGCCAAGTGCATTCCTAGAGGCGAGGACTAACCAGTAAAGAGGCTGGTTCTTATCGCCGGACACGAGTTCAACCTTTTCGCTCACATCCTCATAGCCAAGTCCGCGAATGAGGTTGCACCAGTGCTGAACTACACAGCGGACCGCGATGTCGTTTCGATCAGCAGGATTGGCATGTGCTTTCCAGCCAGGAGCAAACTGATCTAACTCTCCGTTGGCCATGATGCGCTTAACGTTACGAGTTAGATCCATCGCACTGAGATGGATCAATAGATCCATCCTTGGAGCTTGAGCTAACGTGCTTATCACCGCGAACGGCAGAGTGAGAACGTTGTAAGGATCCAGAAACGCAAAGTGCAAACCAGATGGACTGAGCTTGGATACAACCTGCTTGGCCGTCTGCTCGGCGGTGCCTACGTAAGAATGAAGTGGGCCGAGCCTGTCGCGCTCCAATCTGGTTTTACATGCGTGCACGTTGACCGGATCCAGATCGGCGAGATGAATCTGCCCGAAGGGCACCGACCGGGCAGCCTCTGTGGCGGCGACCAACGTACCCCCTTGCAGAACAATCTCTGTATCTCTTATTCGCGCGCGACCCGGACCGCAATACAGGTCAATGAAGCTCGAGTTCCCATCGAACTTGCGCCTAGCGGCTCTACTGATGTTTACGTAGTGAGCCAGACGAAGATGTTTTTCTCTCGCCCAGCTACCCACTAGCTCACGGCTTAGTCCATCAACGGGATCGATCTCGTAACGGTCTTCCTTGGACCTCTTCGGCATTTCTTCCCCTGTGGCATTGGCGTCCCCGACGCAGAGCTGCGTATCTCTAGCAGTTAAAAATCAACATGCAAGAGCTCTTTGACCCGCGCCGCCGCGGAAACGAAGGCACGAGGCGAGCTGGACGCCCCGTCTCGTGTTCCCAGGTATCAACCGACCAGAGGAGTGCAAGCTGCGTTCCGCCTGTGCGTGACGGCGAGCCTTGGCAACCTTGGCAGTCGCTACGCAGCCCCTAGCGTTAGGTTTCATCATTCAACCTTATTCAGCACATCTTGGAACGAACTCGCAAACATGTAACGCGCGGGATTCTCGCCAACCCCTAGCGCTTCAAAGTGAGCGCTACCACATTTGATCTTCGCATATTCTTTGCTACGGAGATCATCCGTGAAAAGGCTGCCTTTAGTCTCGACCACGAAGTACAGCCGCTGCGTGCCTTCCTGGTCAAATAGGATAGCCCAATCGGGATTGTAGGGTCCGAGTGGAGTAGGCACCTTGAACCAGCTTGGCAGCTTGGCGTAGAGCACAACACCTTCGTTCATTTCCAGCGCTTCGGCGAATTCTCGTTCGGTGTTCGAGTCGAAAATCACATGCTCATAAATGGAGCGCTTCGTGTCCAATAGCATGTTGCGCAGATAACCGGTCAGCTCCTCCTCGGCGAATAGCTCCTGTGCATAGAAATGCTCGTCGCCAATCTTCTGATACTTGATCCCGTGCACCAGCGCGAGGCGCTTGCACCGATTGATTATTTCTGCAGTCTGCTCGATGAACTGCTGAGGATTACGCTTGAAGTCGTCTAATCGGCCGCTCTCGGTCAGAATAGTGATGATGCTGCGGCGCGTGAGCTGGGTGCGGCCCTGCAAATCGGTTAACAGATCCGGCAGCTCGATGTCCGTCTCATTGATGATCACCGGCGCTAGAACGCTCGTCGCCACAGCCCGCAACCCGGCCTTGCCGATGGCAATATCAGCTTTGCGCCACTGCAGTCGCGCCTTGGCGATGGCCGGTGCCTTCTGCAGCCCAGCAATGCAATCCTGTAGCAGCCTCACGTTATCGAACTGCACCCGGTAGGTCGTTTGATACTTGATACGGTCCCACAACGCCTTGAAGTCTTCAGACAAGTAGAGGGCCTTGCCATCTTTGCCTTTTCGCAACGGCACTGCCTTGCGCTCGTCGGCATTCTTAATCTCCAGCCGACCTGAAACCTTGCGTAGTATTTCGATAATTAGGCCGCGCTGAGCCTCGAAGGAAGCTGGCAACGCTAGCGTGCCGCTCTTCAAAGCCAGCTTCAACGAATCCTGCACCCTCCCTTTAGCATCGACATGCCCGGCTGCTCTAAAGTGATTCCATAGCGCCGTTGACTGGTCCACGCCCAGCAGCGTTAGCGTGTCATCGTCCGCCTTGATGGCGATGCCAGCGAATTGGTGCTGCTCCAGAACGCCAAAGCGAATGCCCGTGTCGGCCTCGATTTCCTTCTGGAGGTTCTCGGCGAACTGTTCGTACGACTCGGTCGCGATGACAGTTAGCCGGTTTATCTCAAAGCCACGCACACGCTCGCCGTTCTGGTCCACGCAGAGCCTCAGTCCCCGACCAATAGTTTGCCGGCGCTCGCGCTCGGTACCCATCTCCCGCAGCGTGCAAATTTGGAAAACGTTGGGATTGTCCCAACCCTCCTTCAGTGCTGAATGCGAGAAAATAAATTTCAGCGGCGTCTTAATGTCAAGCAGCTTCTCCTTGTCCTTCATGATCAAGTTATAGGCTCGCTCAGCGTTGTCGCGGTTTCCGGCGTTGTTTTCAGCCGTGTCCGACCAGTTGCCCTTCTTGTCGATAGAGAAGTAGCCGTTATGTACGTCCTCGACGGCGCTAGCCAGATCTATTTCGGCAAACAAGCTTTGATAGGCCGGAAGCTTGGCCGCACGCCGATACTCTTCTTCGAAAATGCGGGCGTAGTCGCCCTTCACCGGGTTACCGTCCTTGTCGTACTGACGGTAACGTTCCACGGTGTCGATGAAGAACAGTGACAGCACCTTGATTTTTTTCGGCCCGAGCAGCTTTTCCTTGTCAAGATGTTCGCGAATCGTGCGGCGAATCATTTCGCGCTTCAGAGCCAGCGCGTCGACATCGCCGTAGGCTTGACCTATGGCAAGCAGTACCTCTCCGCCCGGGTAGCGCAGCTCCAAGAATTCTTCGCTCTTTTTGGTGTTAATCTCGCCTACGATAAAATCAGCGTAAATTTCGCGCCCCTCGGCGGACTGCTGCAGGTCATCGTTGTGGTTTACCTCCACCACTTTCGGCTCTACCCCTCTTGCTTTCTTCAAGTGAAGCTCGACCTTGGCACTGATTGCCCCGCGCTTGTTGCTGACCGAAACAAGCCTCACGTAGGGTTTGTTGTAAGCATCTTCGATGGTGGCTGCCGCCACTTCGATTTGTTTGACCAGCTTGCGTTCGTAGGCGTCCAACGCATCAAGCCGAAACACCATGTGATGTTTGTCGGCGTGCGTGGCGGAATAGCGCAGCGTGCAAAGCGGATTCATTGCATCAAGCGCAGTCTTACCGGCCCCGGTCAGGCCCCCGTCAACGCTCTGCGGCTCGTCCACGATGACGATGGGCCGAGTCGCTTTGATGAGGTCAATCGGTTTCTCGCCACCCGTCTTCTCGCTGTCCTTATAGAGGTTGTTCACGTCCTTTTTGTTGATGGCGCCGACCGTGACCACCATCACCTGGATGTTGGAACTGGTGGCGAAGTTGCGCACCTGCCCCAACTTGCCGGAGTCGTATAAGAAGAAGTCCACCGGCACGCCGGCGTAGATGCCCTTAAAGTGCTCTTCGGTGATCTGCAGTGACTTGTAGACGCCTTCCTTGATGGCAACCGAGGGCACGACAATGACGAACTTGGTGAAGCCGTAGCGCTTGTTCAGCTCGAAAATCGTGCGCAGATAGACGTAAGTCTTCCCAGTGCCGGTCTCCATCTCCACGGTGAAGTCACCCGAGGCCAATACGCTGGAGGGAGCCAGGCCGCCGCGCAACTGAACGTCGCGCAGGTTGTGCAATATTTGGTCGTCTAGCAGCGTGAGACGGTTGCCAACTCCAAGGTCAGTTTCGGCCACTCCAAGCGTCAACTGATGGTCAGGCAGCTTCATCGTGACCGTGAACTCGGTGCGGCAGATCTCTTGCCCTCGGAACAGGTCGCAGACCGCATCGATGGCCTGAAGCTGGTAGTCGAGACGTGGCTCAAAGTGAAGTTTCATGGGCTATTTCTCAATCTCGTCATATTGTCGGCAACTCGTCCCCCTGATTGACCACAGCCCCTAGTACCAACCATATGGACGTGTCGTCGTTCTACCCCATGTTCCCAACATTGCCGATCGACCAATGATTTCTCTTGCATCGGCACCAGGCCTAAGCAGGCGTATTCTAAGCAACGCACCGCCAGCCGGGCCTTTTTCAACAATTGCAACTCCATCTTTGTGCGCTCTTGCCCAAGCAATTCCAGGCACATCATTCGGTATATTCAGACGAAACATGCTGTTTTGGGCGTAATACTTATACTGCATTGAGCGCGTACTCTCATCATCAGGGCAATAGACATCAATCCTCCCGTCACCGTGAGCATGTGCTGAGACCAATTGTCGAACTACCTGGCCAGCTCCTTTAGGAAATTCGAGTTGAAATCTATACTGCCCAGTAAATGATTGAAGTCCAGCCCAGGCAGCCACTGCGAATTCCGTCCCCATTGCGGGCATTGCAGGCGGCTGTAGGGCCCCAAGGTCAATATCGCCTACCGGTGCCACGTCTCCATCACTGACACCCAGGTCGGCAAGCTCGGCAATTGACCTAATTCGAGAGCGCTCGGCAAACCGCGCTGCATAGTTTCTGAGATCAGCATCGGTAGCGGGACGGGCAGCTTTCCAAATCTCTGCGAAAGCCAGAGAAGCTGACTCTAGGCAGCCCTCGGAGCTTGCGATGAAGCCGCATTCGACATTTGAAGTTAGGCCGCCCTTCGTAAGATTTGAGGACCCAACATAAACGGTAGACAGATTCGATACTCCGCCGTTCCGAGCGAACCTATCACCGGCAATCATCAACTTGGGATGAAAGATTCCGCCGGCTGATTTACCCAGGCGCAGGTCCCAGCCTTGCTCTCGCGCAGCGAAAAGTGCCTGAGGGTGCGTTACAGCATTATCAGTGCCCGCAACTAGGCGGCACGCTGGTTCGCCACAAGCTCGCAGTATGCGAATGAGCTGTCGGACGCCTTCGGTTGAAACAAAAGCCGCGGCTATACCGACGACAGCAGGTCTCGCACCGGAAAGCGATTGCTGAAACTTCTCCCTGAAGCTCTCCTTACCGGTGCCGCTCAACGTGATCTCTTGCGCCAACTTACAATCCTCTTGCGTCGCAGTCGTAAAAATTGATTTCAAACAATGGCGCGATCAAGTTAACTCAACAGCCTTGACCTCCTAAAGACTGTGAACATTCGCCATTCCGCTTTGCTCAAGAATTGCGGCCATATTGACCTTAACCACATCATCAGAAAAGGCACCATCTCTGAATATGCACGTGGCCTCACCCACCGGGCTGAGCTCTTGGTGCCACTGAACGATGCCGCGGGCCAATTGCTCAACGTCTTCGCTAGAAATCTCTTCACTCAAACAAGCAATAAGAACACCGCCACCGACGGCATACACGTCTTTCGATGCTATTTTTCTAACTTCCATCGGCACGCACAAATCCAGCCCCCGCTTTAAAATAAGCTCGTAAAGTACATCTCGCTGAGTTCTGCCAGCCTGAATATTTTCCTCATGATCTAGCAGCGTCTTGACAAGATCTGTTCGATCCGGACTCCATGCGCGGATATTTGTGGCACCCAACTTGAACGCTCGAAAGCCAAGATCTCCACCAAATATAGGATTTTCGTCCTGTATCTTCTTGCCGACTCTCCTTAAACGCTCCTTGGTGATTTCGGCGATGCTAAGCGGGCGATGAATTTGCGCGCAGTAGTCAGCAGCAGCCTTTTGAAGTTTATCTCCTTGATCGAGAGGCTCAGGAACTTGGACGAGTATGTAACGACGCGTTCCACCATCGATCGCGTTCTGGGACAGCACCGCCTGCCCGGTAGTCCCAGAACCCGCAAAGAAATCCAATATAATGGAATCCTTGTCGCTTCCATGCTCAATAACTCTATTGATCAACTGCACTGGTTTTGGGTTGTCAAATACCTTTTCACCCAATATTTTCTTCAGATCCCTTGTGCCATCATCTGTGTTCCCGGCATAGGTGTGCTCCCACAAATTTATTGGAGTAATATCCCTTGCGTCCGAGAGAAACATCTTGATCGCAGGCAATGGTTGCTTACCATCAATCCCCCAGTAGAGCCTTCCTTCCGACTGAAGCCTTTCAAATTCCGAACGAGACCTTCTCCACGCATTTGTGCTTGGATTTGTTACTTGACCGGTATTCGGATTTTTTATCGGATAGCAAAGATTGGGGCGTTGTTGGGGCGTCGCGGGATTAAGAATCGAAGCACCCTTCCATGGTCCGCGAGGATCTTTGTCAGGGTTGGTATATCGAGCATCAGCATCTTTTGTTCTATCGAGCAAGTTGACTGAAAAACTCTCGCTTCTGGAATACACGAGAATATGCTCAACAACCGTAGTGAAGTCGACAGTGTTGTTACTGCGCGTATATCTTTTTTGCCAACTGATGTTTGCTTGAAAGTTCTCTTCGCCAAAAATTTCACTCAAGAGACATTGCAAATTTGCAAGCTCCGTATCGTCAATGCTAACGAAAATCACCCCATCTTCCCTGAGCAGCGCTCTCGCGAGCTTTAGCCGCGGGTACATCATGTTTAGCCAGTCAGTGTGAAAACGCCCTCCAGCCTCGCTATTGCTGGAGATCTTCCGCGCATTTTCGAGCTGCCCAGTAATTTCAAGGTAATTCTTGATGTTGTCTCGAAAATCATCTGGATATACGAAATCACTACCGGTATTGTAAGGAGGGTCGATGTAGATGAGCTTGACTTTACCGGCGTAACTTTTCTGCAAAAGCTTCAACGCTTCCAGATTGTCGCCTTCGATTACCACATTCTGGGTAGTGTCCCAATCGACACTTTCATCTGGGCATGGGCGCAGTGTTCCAGTGCTGGGCGTCAGCGCCAGCGTTCGTGCTTGGCGTTTCCCATGCCAATTGAGGCCGTACTTCTCATCGGCATCGGTTGCCGTTTTGTCGCCTACAAGCGACTTAAGTACGTCCACATTAACGATCACGCCGCTCGACCCCTCGGTGATCAACTCGGGAAACAGCACTTTGAGCTGCTCTATATTGGCCGCCGTCAGGTCAACTGATTGCGCCTCCGCACTGGTTGCGACGATCTTCTGCATCGTGTGCTCCGGTATCTGTTTGTTCAAAGTTGTTCTCGAGCCATTGCCAGGTCAGCCTGCAGGCGCTTGAGCGCGAGGTTCAGGTCTACCTGTTTGGCCATCTGCTTTTCCTTAGCCGCTAGCGCGCGCAATCGAGCGCCCTCCAGCTCCAGCCGTTGGCAGGTGCGCAGAGCTTCGCGGCGTGCAGCAGTCTGCGCCGGTGTGGTGGCGGCGGTGAAGGTGCCAGTAACTTTGGCCGCCTGCCAGTCGGTCAGGCAGTCCATCCAGCCCTGGTAGAGGACCAGCAGGTTGGCCTGGGGCTGGCGGGCCAGGGCCAGAGCCTGCACAAATGGGTGTTCGGCCGTTATATCAAGTGCCAGGTCCACTGTAGCCGGCTCGCCATCCAGCACTACTTTGCCAGCCTCGTTCTGCGCCCAACGCTTGTGCGCCAGAGACAGAAACAGGCCCTGAGGTGCGGCCAGCAGCAGCAGCGCGGGGTAAGGCACAGCCCGATGCAACAACTCGGCCAGGCGGGTGATATTGGGCGACCTGGTGGCGTTGCCGCCTTCGCCCTGCGGTGCATGCCTTGCGGTGACACACAACACTGCCACTTCTAGATACTCGCGTTCGCCGTCAAGGTAGTCGGCTACGCCCACGGTGTTTGGCTTCAGAGCGGCAAGCCACTGGACTTCTTCAACACAGTCGTTGATTAGTCGTCTGTCTGCGCTGGTGGGCGCGCCATTTTCGACCAGCATCTTCTTCGGGACGCGCTGATCCACCCGACAACTGGCGGGCAAGCCAAGTGCCGAGACTACAAAGCTCGTGGGCGCGCGCAACGTCACGCAGCAACTCCTGGGAGCACCACCATGAAGGCAGCCACCTCGAAGTCGTTACTGCCGGCGAACTCGCCTTTCAGCGCATGGGTGCCGCCAGGCGAGAACAGACTAGCCACGGCGCGCTCTTCGCTCTTTCCTACAATAGACGCCACGGCAGCGGCAAGCAGCTTCTGTGCTTGCTGCATGTCCTCGCCTCGCTTGGTGTGCTTGTCGAACGTGGCGCAGGCGGCGGCGTCTGGCAGCTCGCGCCCGAGCGCCAGCCGCTTAAGCCTGTCCAGGATGCGCTTTGCCTGCGGGTAGGGAAGCAACACAGCTCCGTCATTACCAACATGGGCCAAGTAAATAGGGGCTAGCGGGTAATCAGACTGTTGCCCATTGGCTGCCGCGGTACCTTCGGCCCGCAAGCAGAAAATGATGCCGGGCTCAATGTCGGCTTCAATGCTAGTGGTGACGGCATAGCTGCCCAGCGGGAGGGCGTCGAGTTCACCTGGGTTTTCTTTTAGGTATTGCGCCAGGTCGATGCGGAAATCCGTCAACGTCAGGTCGGTAATGGACACACCGTTGCTCAGATCTTCCATGTCGATGACCGTGTCTTGCAGTTTGAGCAGTTGCTTGCGCCTATATTCAAGGTCATTCATCGGGTCGCCCGACTGCTGCTCGATCAGGTTTTCCTCGCCGGTAGCCGAGACGTCTAGAAGCACCATGCGTCCGCTAACGCGCTGCTCCAGGCCGATGTACTCCTCAAGCTCCATGTTGGGCCAGAAGTTCACCAGTTGGATGCTTTGGTTCGGTGAGCCGATGCGATCGATACGACCGAAGCGCTGGATGATCCGAACCGGATTCCAGTGGATGTCGTAGTTGACCAACCAGTCGCAGTCCTGCAGGTTCTGGCCTTCAGAGATACAGTCGGTGGCAATAAGCAAGTCAATCTCGCCCTCGTCCGCCATGTCGACCGGGCGCTCTTTGGCGCGCGGCGCGAAGGCCGATAGCACGCTGCTCATGCTTTTGCGCAGACCTGGCAACGTGGTCTGGATGCCAGCACTGCCGGTGACCAAGCCAACGTCGATACCGAGCGTTGCCTTGGCCCAGAATGCGAGATTGGCGTAGAGATATTGCGCGGTGTCCGAGAACGCCGTGAATACGATAATTTTGCGGTTACCGGCGTTGATAGGCTGGCGGCACTTCTGCTCGACCATGTCGCGTAGCTTGGCCAACTTGGCGTCGCGCGCCGCGTCCACCTGCTGTGCAGCGGCCAGTAGCGTAGCTAGTCGGTTACGATCCTCGATGAGGTCTTGCTTCCAGCGGATGAGGTCCACGTCAGTCAGCAAGACCTTGACCTTGCGGCCGACCAATAGGGACTCGAACGCCGGATCGTCGATGTCCACGTCGGCGATGTCAATTTCTTCGATGCCTTCGTGGTGGGCTTCGATATGTGCCAGCACCGCTTCCACGTCCTTGAGCTGTCGTTGAATTGTCAGCGCGAACGAAGACACGGCGCTCTCCATGCGCTTGAGCACGTTGACCCGCAGCAGATGGATCAGGCTTTCTTCACGGTCGGTCTGCCGGAAGAAACTTTCGCCGCCCCGGATTTCGGTGCTGTACTTGGCGTCGTAGGCCGCCTGTTTGTGCGGCAGCACATAACGGAGTGGGGCATAGCTGGCCAAGTTAAGGCGCCGAATCTCGAGGTTGATGTCCTTAATTGCGCGGAACTGACCTGCCAAGTCCACGTCTGCTTTGATGTTGATAGGGGGCAGGCGCCCAGGAAATTTACCAGTCTCGGAGGTGCCGTAATACTTCTCTACGTGCCGGCGTGAGCGCGCGATGGTCAGGTGATCCAGGAGCGTGAAGTAGTCAAAGCCCAGCATTTCAACAAGGTGGCCGGGCGTGCGCTCGGCCTCGTCCATAGCCAACCAGCGATTGAACTGGATTTGGGCCTTACGAGTCGTCTGCTCGATGCTGTCGATACCATGTGCGACCAACGCAGTGTCTTCGCCCTCGGTAACGAACGCGATCTGGTTCTTCAGGTCGGCCAAGCGATTGTTCACTGGCGTTGCCGACAACATCAGCACACGCGTCTTGACGCCATCCTTGATGATCTTGCGCATGAGCCGGTCGTAGCGGGTTTCAGTGCCCTGACGCGGCGACTTCTTATTGCGAAAGTTATGGCTCTCATCGATGACAACAAGGTCGTAGTTGCCCCAGTTCACTTGGGCTAGGTCGATGTCCCCGGAACTACCGCCATCACGCGACAGGTCGGTGTGGTTCAGCACGTCGTAGTTGTAGCGGTCCGCTGCCAGCACGTTACGCTTGTCGTTGGACTTGTAGAGCGTCCAGTTGTCGCGCAGGCGCTTGGGTGCTAACACCAGCACGCGGTCGTTGCGAAGCTCGTGGTACTTGATCACCGCCAAAGCTTCGAAGGTCTTACCGAGACCGACGCTGTCCGCGATGATGCACCCTCCAAAACGGGCCAGCTTGTCGATGGCGCCGACGACACCATCACGCTGAAACTTGAACAGTTTCTTCCATACGACGGTATTACGAATGCCCGTTGCAGACTTGACGATCCGCTCTTCGTCCATCTCGTCGCCTCGACTCCCGAACAGATGGTTCAAGATGGCGGCGTAGAGGGTAGATGGTGCGCGGTGCTGGCCCATGCCGCGCAGAGCTTCGATCAGCGGTAGCCGACTGTCGGGCTGCCCCTGCAGTGCTGCCCATTGCTGTTCAAGCCAGCGAGCGAGCTGCGCAGCCTCTTCAGCAGACTCCGATGCTTGGATCAGGCTTAGTGGGTTCCCAGGCGTCAAGCCGAGGCCGTCCGTACTGAAGGCGAACGAACCCATTACTACTTGGTCGGCCGTGCCGTCCGACGCATGCACAATAGCCGCACCTTGCGGCACCCGGCCGCGTGCCCGGCGTACTTCGACGTTACCGTCGAGCCACTTTGCACACTCGTTTGCCAGCCATCGAGCCTGCAATTTATTACGCGCGGCACGATCAGCCTCTACACCAAGGAAATCGAGTGCGTCATCGACCGGGGGCAAGATCAGCTGCACACGATCCAATCCAGCAAGCGCTTCCTGCAGTTCCTGGAAGGCGAACAATGAAAGCGCTGGCGTCATGCACCCTAGCTGTTTGCCAGATTTCAGGAATGGGCCTAGCAAATCGACGACACGGTCCGTGCCACTGTTTTTGACGAGCCTCATGCTCTTCTTTGCTCCTCAGTTGCCTTGATCGCGCCGTGTGGCTTCATCACTTCCACCTGTCTAACGACGCGGCATGCATTTTTTCGAGAAGCATAGCTTCAGGCCGAAACAGTATTTCTGTCACTCTTTCTGTGGCCATGCAGACAGCATGCTTAAGCCTGCGTCACCTTTCCCCGCTCCCGGAAGCGCGCACCGTCCGATGTAGTCTCCGCCTGGCGGATCACCTACAGCGGGGTGCGGTGGTGGTCTGCGCAGTCTGTCCTCAACAGAAGCACCCCATCCGGCACTGTCCTGACCAGCGCTCTAAAGCTTCGCCCGATAACCAGAATTCCAGCGAACCCAGCGCGCGGCATTGCCGAAGTGACGGCATTTTCGCTCATGTTCAGCGGCACGCTACGGAAACGTGACAAGCAACTGATCTAGCTTTCGCCAATCGCCGTGCGCGCAACTTGCAGCTCCTAGCCCTTCTGCATCAGACGCTCATGGCGGTCAAACGCCCCGGTTCAATACACAAGGCGCTGAACCCAATTGCACAAAAAATGCACACGAACAAACGCAAGCAATTGTTTTATATGACAATTATTCCCGCTCCATCATCGGCGCGACTTGAATCAAGGGGTGGGTCATCGGCGGGCACGGAAGCGACGCGTCGTGTGACGGGCCGCGGCGGGAAACGGGAAGGCCGCCATTATGCCCGCTTGCCGCGCGCGGCCTTGCGACCGGCGTCCCTGCGCGCGACTGGCGCGCTTGCACGTGTCACCGGCACGTCCTATACCGGCTGCTGCGCGCCGGCATGGTGCGGGCGCTGGAACTTGCATGGATCGCACGACGCCCTCCTCCCGCGCCGCCGCGCACGCACAGGACCTCAAGGCCACCGAGGCCGAACTGCTGGCCTTCTCGCGCGGCATCGACCGCGTGCTGCGGCGCCAGTTCGCCACCCGCCAGATGCGCGCGCTGCTGCAGCCACCGCGCTCGGGCGCTGAACGCGGACGCCCGGCGCCGGCCTGGCAGGTGTCCTGGTGGACGGTACTGGTCGCCGCCTCCGGGCTGGGCTGGGTCTGGCATATCGGTCTGAAACAGCCGTGGCTGGCGTACGCGCCGGTGCTGCTGCCGCTGGTTGCCGCGTGGTGGCTGGAAACCTGGCTGCGGCCGCGTCTGTCGCTGGCCGGCCATCGCTTCCGCCTGATGCGCCTGGAGAGTACCGACGGCAGCGGCCTGCACCCGGATGCGTATCTGGTCGCGCCCTCGCCCGACACGACCAGCGGGTTCGGCAAGGTCTACTGGCGCCGCGCACTGGGCGTGGAGGATGGTGACATCGTGGTGTCGATCAGCGCGCGCGGCGAACGCGGCGTGGCGATCATCCCGCTGCGCACCGAAGGCCGGCTGCCGGTCAGCGTGTGGGACCGCGAGCTGCACCAGGACAACGTGTTGCCGCCGCTGCGCGAGGCCACGCACACGCTCGCCCATGCCTTCGACGAAGCCTGCGATCGCTACCTGGCCAACGCCGCGGCGCTGGAACGCAGCCGCGTACTGCGCTCGACCCGGCGCGATCGCGCGGCGGTCGATCCGGAGATTGCCTGGGCCGGGCTGCATGTGCCCGCCGTCGTGCGGCTGCGCGTGCAGTCGCTGGCGGCCCACTTCGACGCCGGCAGCGCCTCGGCCACGCGCGGCCTGCTGTTGTACGGGCCGCCCGGCACCGGCAAGACGCGCGTGGCGCGCGCCCTGGCCGACAGCATGGGCTGTGCGTTCTTCCCGCTGTCGTTGCCCGACCTGAAAGCCGGCCATATCGGCCAAAGTTCCGAGCGCGTGCGCGAGCTGTGGGATCGCGCCCTGGCCGAGCCGCGCGCGGTGATCTTCGTCGACGAATGCGACGGCGTATTCGCACGGCGCGGCGCGGTCAATACTGATGGATTCGTCGAGGACATCGTCAACGCGTTCCTGGCGCGCTGGGATGGGTTTTCTCAGCGGGTAAATGTGTGGGTGATCGGGGCGACCAACCGCCGCGACCTGCTGGATGCAGCTGTGCTGTCGCGCTTCGACGAACAGATCGAACTGGGCCTACCCGACCGCGACGCGCGCCTGCAGATCTTGCAGGACGAACTGCAGACGCTGGGTGCCGCGCACGTCCTGCCGCCGAACACGGCACAGTTCACCCAGGGCCTGTCCGGGCGCGAGCTGTCCAGCCTGGCCCGGCGCCTGCATCGCGAACACGAGGGGCCGCTCACCGATGCGGTGCTGGACGCATTCACCAGTCGCAGTCGCGCACAAGGCTCGACTGCGACCGATGCCAGTGCACGCTGGTCATCGTTGGTACTCCCCGCAGAAACGCTGCAAGCGCTGCAGACCACTGCAGGTCTGCTCAGGGATGCCGAAACCTTCGCCGCGCGTGGCATCAGCGTGCCGCGTGGGCTGCTGCTCTACGGACCGCCCGGCACCGGCAAGACCCAGATCGCGCGCACCCTGGCCAACGAGACCGGGCTGCGTTTCATCGCCGCTTCCACGGCGGAATTGAAGCAGGGCTTTGTCGGCCAAAGCGGGCAGAAGGTGCGCGAGCTGTTCGAGCGCGCGCGCGAATCGGCGCCGTCGCTGCTGTTCCTGGACGAGCTGGATATCGTCGCCGGCGCGCGTGGCGGCGACGGCGACAGCTTCACCGCCGAGATCGTCGGCCAGCTGCTGCAGGAGCTCGATGGCTTCGCCGCGCATGGGCAGCATGTGTTTGTGCTGGCGGCGACCAACCGCGTCGATCAGGTGGATGCTGCGGTGCTGTCGCGCTTCCCGCGCCGGATGGAGATTCCGCTGCCCGATGCCAACGCGCGCGTGCAGCTGCTGCGGGTGCTGCTGCAGGGCAAGCCGCTGGGCTTCGTGCTGGACGATGCTGCGAACGTGCTCGCCCACCACAGCGAAGGCGCTAGCGGTCGCGACCTGCGCAGCTGGGTCGAACAGGCCGAGCAGCGCGCGGTCATTCGCGCGGTGCAGGCCGGCGATGCGGCTTCGGTGCAACTGCAGCTGGAGGACTTCCGCACCGCATCGTGATGCGGCGGCGGCTTCAGTTCAGCGGACGATCCCAGTGCGCGTAACTCGTGCGCAGCAGCTCACGCAGCGCACGCGTCGGTATCGGCTTGCCCGTACCTGCAACGCGGCTGGCCACGCCTTTCCAGCCATCTTCCGCGTCCTGCGAACGGGCGCGCACCACGACCCGGCACGGCTGCGCCAGCACCTTGCCCAGTGCGCAGGCGTAATAGACATCGCCCGGCGACCAGCCCGGCTGCTGGCCGAGCGCGACCACATAGCCGCGCGGCACATCCAGATAGCGCGCGATCTCATCGACGAACGCATCGGGGTAGCGCGGCGCGTAGGCGTTGAGATCCTTCAATCGCGCATCGATCCAGGCATCGCCGCTATTGGCGTCATATGGCGGCGGGGCTGGCGGACCGGCCGGCACCGGTGCATCAGCCTGCGCCGATTGCCACGCGAACACCGACGACACCGGCAGCACGACCAGCGCCAGCAGCAGTAGTCCCGCAGCGTGGCGCATAGGCCTCATGCATCCACCACCGTGGCTTCGATCTTTGCCAACGCAGTGGGCAGTTCCGACGCCGCCTCGACCTGCAGCAGGCGCGGCGTGTTGTCGGCCAGATCGTGTTCGGCCTCGTGCGCCCAGGTTACGTGGTAGGGCATGTGGATGCCCCAACCGCCCAGGCCGACGATCGGCGCGATGTCCGAACGCAGCGAGTTGCCGATCATGGCGAAGTGTTCGGGCACCACGTCCAGCTCGCGCAGCACGCGGGTGTAGGTCGGCGTGTCCTTCTCCGACACCACCTCGATGCGGTGGAACAGATCCGACAGCCCGGACTGCACGATCTTGGCTTCCTGGTGGAACAGGTCGCCCTTGGTGATCAGCACGATGTTGTGCGCGGCGGCGATCGCGGCGACGGCTTCGCGGATGCCTTCGATCAGTTCGACCGGATGGTCCAGCGTGGCCCGTCCGATGGCGATGATGTCCTGCACGTGGCGGGCGCTGATACGCTCCTCGGTCAGCTCGATCGCCGACTCGATCATCGACAGCATCATGCCCTTGGCGCCGTAGCCGAAGATGCGTAGGTTGCGCCGCTCCACGGCCAGCAGGTGCTGCGCCGTGCGCTTGTCCGACAGGTCGATGTAGTGGCCGACGATCTGCTCGAAGGCGGCCTCGGCGGCGCGGTAGTAGTCCTCGCTTTTCCACAGCGTGTCGTCGCCGTCGAAACCCACCCAGTCGATCTTGCTCATGGTTCTTTCCATCTGCCCAGACCGGCCAGCATACCGGCCACGCATGCACCGGTCGCGCATGAAAGAATGGCAGGACAGCCGCTTTTCGCGGCAGCGCCACCTGAAGACCGAAGGGTGGCGCACCAGGATGTGCGCTATGAAAAAAAGGGCGGCCCGTGAGGGCCGCCCTTTCGGTTCCGCGCGGCGCCGCGATGTTCCGCGGCGCCAGCAGACCGGTCAGTCGATTACGACTTGGCCGGTTCGGAAGCCGGGGCTTCGGTCGACGGCGGGGTCGATTCAGCCGGAGCGGTGGACTCCATCGACGGCGGGGTCGATTCCATCGGGGCGGCTTCGGTGGTCGGCGGGGTGGTTTCAGCCGGAGCTTCGGTGGCCGGCGGAGCAGCTTCAGCCGGAGCTTCCGAGGCAGCCGGAGCAGCTTCTTCAGCCTTCGGGCCGCAGGCCGACAGCATCAGCGAGCCGGTCAGAACGACGGCCAGCGCGGCCGGTGCCATAAACGTGTTGCGAATCTTCATCAGATGCTCCTTGTTGCTTGATGGGTCTGCGCGGTCAGGCGAAGACGGGACATGGGGTAGACAGCAGTGTGGGTGGTCGCAATGCAAGGCACCGCAACCGGCATGCCCTGCCCGCATGAAACGATGTCCTGCGGTTGCGGTCAAGTGAAAGCCTTGCGCCAGATCAAGTTCCGCGCGGCTGTTCCCCACCGGCTGCCGGGTTTACTGCCCCGACGACTGACCGGCGCCGCCGCCATAGTTCTTGACCACGAAGGCCTTGTATTCCTCCTGGGTCAACTTGCCATCGCCATCGCCATCGGCCTGGCTGAAGATCTGCGACAGGCCCGGGTTGGCCGTGGATTCGGACTTGCTGATCGCGCCGTCCTTGTCGGTATCCAGATCATTCCAGCCCTGCTGGCCCTGGCCGGAGCTGGTCGCGCCCGACTGGGTCGGCGCACCGGTGGCCGGCGCGGCGGCATCGGCCTGCGGGTCCTGCTGCATCTGCTGGGCAAAGGCCGGCGCGGCGAGGGCAGCGCTCAGGGCGATCATGGCCAACAGCGGCTTGCGATTGAGGGTCTTCATTGGTGGAGGTACTCCTGTGATGTCCATGCGGGTCGATGCGCAACTGCAGCGCACGACGCCACCTTGGCGCGGCCTGCCTGAATGCTCTTTTCCCGCTGGAAGCACGCGCAACGGACTGTTAACCCACGCCAAGCGAAGAGCCGCTAGGCCCGCCGTTAGCGTTGCGTGGCGACGATGTCAGGCCCTCGTTGGGCGTGTGACACGCTTGCGGATTCCAGCGCGCATCAGCGCCTTGCGCGACTCAGGCCACGTCTTCGGCGCGGGAACGCGGGCTGAATGCAAGCCGCGACAGGATCACGCCGACCACCGCGCCGACCGCTTCGAGAATGACGCGCGCGCCCAGGCCTTCCGGATCGTGGATCTTCTGCAGGGCGATGCGCGCATAGACCGGCGACTCCAGCTTGACCATGCCCAGGTAGAACATGTTCCACAGGTCGATGCCGCCGGCGATGGCCACGGCCATCAGGCAACTCCAGCCGATGGCATGCGCATGGTGGATGCCGGCACGCGCCGCCACCCAGTGCCACACCGCGTAGACCAGCAAACCGATCAGGAATGCGATCGCGCCGGCTTCAAGTGCGCCGAGCAGGCCGAAATGCAGCGGGAGATTCATGCGGAAGCGACTCGTGGGAATGCATCGAGGCGATGCAGGCCACTACTGTAGCGCAGCGACGCGCATGGCCTAGGCGTCGTTCTCGGCGCGCGCGATGACGTGGGCGAATTCGTCCTCGTCCAGGGTCACGCTCATGTTGATCGGGCGACAGCACACCTGGCAGTCCTCGATGTACTGCTGGTCGCCGGCCGAGACATCCACGGCGATCTCCAGCGGCTCGCCGCAGTACGGGCAATGGATGGTCTGAAAATCAAGCATGCGGGCGAGCTTCCACCTGCGGCCGTGAGCGTGCGGTCACGTGCGCGAGGAGGCCGGTCAGGCCACCGTCGCCGGCGGCACGGTCGGCGGACGCAGCTGGCGCATACGCAGCCACAGCCCGCCGACGTGCACCAGCGAATACACCACCAGCGCCGCGGCGATGCCCAGGGTCAGCGGGCTGGCGTTCTGGCCGTTGCCGGCCGCGCCCATCGAAAACGCCCCCTGCGAATAGCGCCAGACCAGGCGACCCAGCAGCACCGCGCTGAGCGCGCCGCCGATCCACGGATTGGGCGTGTACCAGCCGCTGCCATCGGCCCATTCCGACTGCGTGTGCCGCAGCGAGAACAAGCCCAGACCCGCACCCAGCACCGCACCGACCGCCACGCCCGGCGCGACATGCGGCAGGAAGCACGCCGCCAGCACCAGCATCGCGAAGGCCAGGGCCAGCACCGACAAACGAATCACTGCGCGGGTCGGCTTCCACTGCTGGCGGCCGAAACTGCGGCGGATGCGCCGGTAATAGATGAAGGCGAAGGCCGCCATCGACAGGTACGGGGTCAACGGCGAAATGGCGTGGGCGGGCATGGCGTGGGTCCTTGTCTGTCAGGCGACAGACGCAGAGTGAAACGGCCCGGCCGCGCGCACAAGGTGCCAAGTGTCACCTCTTGCGATGACACCGGCCGATGGCGGTGGCTGACGATGCCGTCAGAACGACGTGGCCTGAACAACTGCGGCGGCGCCAGCCGCTACAACCGCTGGCGTTGCCGCGATCGCGCGGCCCATCCCATCAGGAGTGTCCCGTGTCCCAGCCCAAGCGTCGTGTCCTCGCCGTCCTGCTGCCCGCCCTGCTTGCGATGGCCGCCTGCAGCAATGCGGCCGCGCCCCAGGCCGATGCGCCGGCCGCCGGGGCCAAGGCGGAAAGCGGCCTGCCGTTCGCGGTAACGCCGGTGCATGCCTTCGCCGAGCCCTGGGCGATGACCTTCCTGCCCGACGGCCGCCTGCTGGTCACCGAGAAGCGCGGCCACCTACAGCTCTACGACTTCAAGACCGGCAAGGCGGGCGAGATCACCGGCGTGCCGAAGGTGGCCTACGGCGGCCAGGGTGGCTTTGGCGATGTGATCCTGCATCCGGACTTTGCGAAGAACCAGGTGGTCTACGTCAGCTATGCCGAGGCCGGCGATGGCGACGACACGCGCGGCGGTGCGGTCGCCCGCGCGACCCTGGCGCTGGATGCAGCCGGCGGCGGCGCGCTGCAGGACCTCAAGGTGATCTGGCGCCAGGTGCCCAAGGTCAGCGGCCAGGGCCATTACGGCCATCGCCTGGCGTTCGACAGCGCCGGCAAGCTGTGGATCAGCTCCAGCGAACGGCAGAAGTTCGACCCGGCCCAGGACATGGCCAGCAACCTGGGCAAGATCGTGCGGCTCAACGACGACGGCAGCGTACCGGCCGACAACCCGTTCGCGTCGCAGGGCGGCGTGGCCGCGCAGGTGTGGTCGCTCGGCCATCGCAACGTGCTGGGCATCGCCTTCGATGCGCAGGGCCGGCTGTGGGCGCAGGAGATGGGCCCCAAGGGTGGCGACGAACTCAACCTGATCGAGCGCGGCGCCAACTACGGCTATCCGATCGTCTCCAACGGCGACCATTACGACGGCCGCGAGATCCCCGACCACGACACCCGCCCGGAATTCGCCGCGCCCAAGATCACCTGGAATCCGGTGATCTCGCCGGCCGGGTTGATGATCTATTCGGGCAGCCAGTTCCCGGATTGGAAGGGCGATGCCTTCATCGGCGGTCTGTCGTCGGAAAGCCTGGTGCGGATCGAATTCGACGGCACCAACGCCAAGGAAGCGGCGCGCTACGACATGGGCCAGCGCATCCGCGAGATCGAGCAAGGCCCCGATGGCGCGCTGTACCTGCTGGAAGACGGCGAAGGTCGCGACGCCGGCCGCCTGCTCAAGCTCACACCGGCGGCGTAACCGCACCGGCAGGTGCGACCGGCACGCTGTCGGCCGGTCGCAGCGGCGCAGTGCCCAGCGCCTGTCGATAGCGCGCCAGCAACGCTTCGACCTTGTCGACGTAGGCGCGCGTTTCCGCATACGGCGGCACGCCGTCGAAGCGTTCCACCGCGCCGACGCCGGCGTTGTAGGCGGCGACCACGCGGGTGCGGTCGCCCTGGTAGCGCGCCATCAGCCAGTGCAGGTGGCGCGCGCCGGCGGCAATGGACTGGCTGGCGGAAAACGGATCGGCCACGCCGTACTCGCGCGCGGTCTGCGGCATCAACTGCATCACGCCCTGCGCGCCCTTGGACGACACCGCCTTGTCGTTGAAGCCGCTTTCGGCATGCGCGATCGCGCGTAGCAGCGCGTCCTCGACCTGGTTGCGTTTGGCGGCGGCGGCGAACAGCTTGGGCCAGGCATCGAGACGCGGCGTGCCCACCTGGCCCAGACCTTCATGCGCGGGTTCGCCCGGCGGCGTGGTCACTGTGAAACGCAGGTACGGCACCGAACCCGGCAGGTTGCGCGTGCTGTAGACCTTGGCGCCGTCCTGCTCGCGTTCGTACAAGGTGCCGCTGAAGATACCCATGCGACCCCACAGGTCCGGGGTCTGCGGCGCGTTGTCGTCCAGCTGCACCGCCTCGCACTTCGAACCCGGCTCGGGCGCGGTGGCCAGACTCAGGGTTCCGGCGCGCACGCAGCGGTACACCGTGCGCGCGGGCGCCGGCAGGGCGATCAACAGCGAGGGCAGCAACAGGAAGGCGCGCATGGCGCGCGGACCTTCCTTGATCCGGCGTCAGCGCGGCGTGTTGGCCGCGCCCGGGCTGACCCGCCAGATCGCATTGCCTACGTCGTCGGCCACCAGCAGGCCGCCACGCGCGTCGAAGGCCACGCCGACCGGGCGCCCCTGCGCCTGTTCGTCCTTGTCCAGGAAACCGGTCAGCACATCGACCGGCGCGCCCTGTGGCTTGCCGCCGCGGAACGGCACGAAGACCACCTTGTAGCCGCTGCGCGGCTTGCGGTTCCAGGAGCCGTGCTCGCCGACGAACGCGCCTTCGCTGAAGGGCGCCGGCCAGGCGCCCTGAGTCGGCGTGAACGTCAGGCCCAGCGCCGCTACATGGGCGCCCAGCGCGTAGTCCGGCGCGATCGCCTTGGCGACCAGGTCAGGCCGCTGTGGCTTGGGCCGCGGGTCCACGTGCTGGCCCCAGTAGCTGTACGGCCAGCCGTAGAAACCGCCGCGCTTGACCGAGGTCAGGTAGTCCGGGACGAGGTCGTCGCCGATTTCGTCGCGCTCGTTGGCCACCAGCCACAGCGCCTTGGTGCGCGGCTCCCAGGCCAGGCCGACCGGGTTGCGCAGGCCGTTGGCGAACACGCGCTTGGCGCCGGTGGCGGTGTCGATCTCCAGCACGGCGGCGCGGTCGACCTCCTCGTCCATGCCGTTCTCGCCGACGTTGCTGTTGGAGCCCACGCCGACATACAGGTGCTGGCCATCGGCACTGGCCAGCAGGCTCTTGGTCCAGTGGTGGTTGCGTGGACCACCGGGCAACGTCGCCAGCTGCGTGGGCTTGGCGTCGATGGTCTTGTCGCCCGGCTTGAACGGCACCCACACCATCGCGTCGGCATTGGCGATGTAGAGCCGGCCGCCGACCAGCGCCATGCCGAACGGCGAGCGCAGCCCATCGAGCAACACCGCGCGCACGTCGGCATGGCCGTCGCCGTCGGTGTCGCGCAGCAGGGTGATGCGGTTGGGGCTGTCCCCGCCGGCGCCGGCATTGGCCATCACCTTGCCCGCCACCCAGGCCTTGAAGCCGCGATCGCCTGGCTTGGGCGGCGCATTGGTTTCGGCCACCAGCACATCGCCATTGGGCAGCACGTACAGCCAGCGCGGATGGTTGAGGCCCTCGGCGAACGCGCCCACCGCCAGGCCCTTGGCCGCAACCGGCTTGGCGCCCTGCTTCCAGCCCACCGCCTTGGCCGTGTTGACCGTGGGGATGGTCTGCACGTCCGGCGGCGGCAGTTGCGGATCGGGGCCGGTGTGGACCTGCGCCAATCCATTGCCGCCACAGGCGACCAGCAACACGCTGCTCAATGCGATCCAGGTGGAACGATGCATGGCTTGCTCCCAGTGGCGCCGCGCGCGGCGCGGTGCTTATTCCTTGGTGATCTTGTGGCCGCCAAAGCCATTGCGCATGGCCGACAGCAGCTTGTCGGCGTAGGAATCCTTCTCGCGCGAGCGCAGGCGTTCCAGCAGCGACAGGGTGATCACCGGCGCGGACACGTTGAGGTCGATCGATTCGGCCACCGTCCAGCGGCCCTCGCCCGAATCCTCCACGTACGGCGCGATGCCGGCCATGGTCGGGTTGTCCTTCAGCGCATCGGCGGTGATGTCCAGCAACCACGAGCGCACTACGCTGCCGGTCTGCCAGACCTGCGCGACTTGGTGCAGGTCGAGCTTGAAGTCTTCCTTGCGCTCCAGGATCGCAAAGCCCTCGGCGTAGGCCTGCATCATTCCGTACTCGATGCCGTTGTGGACCATCTTGGTGAAGTGGCCCGAGCCCACCGGTCCGACATGGCCCCAGCCGGTGGTCGGCGACGGCGCCAGGGTTTCGAACAGCGGCTTGAGGTGGGCCATCGCCGTGTCGCCGCCGCCGACCATCATGCTGTAGCCCTCGGTCAGGCCCCAGACACCGCCGCTGGTGCCGCAGTCGACGAAGGCGATGCCGCTGGCGTCCAGGCGCGCGGCGCGCGCCACGCTGTCCTTGTAGTAGGAGTTGCCGCCGTCGATGACGATGTCGCCGGCCGAGAGCATCGGCAGCAGCACATCCAGCGTGTCATCGACGATCTTGCCGGCCGGCACCATCAGCCAGACCACGCGCGGCGTGGGCAGCGCGGCGACCAGCGCCTGCAGCGACTCGGCCGGGGTAATGCCGTGGGTGGCCGCACGCGCGCGCGCTTCGGGCGACGGGTCGAAACCGCCGACCGTGTGTCCGCCCTGCGCCAACCGCTGGGCCATGTTCGCGCCCATGCGTCCCAACCCCACCATGCCCAGTTCCATGCTGCCTCCGCCTCGTGCCGCGTCATCGCGTGGGGCGCATGATCCTCGCTGGAACGTAAGCGGGCGGTGTGCGTCGGCGCTGGTGCATGGCACGGACCGTGCCGCCGGCGGCTATTCCGGGACGCGGGTGATGTAGGCGCCGCTGCTGACCACTTGGAAGGTGTCGTTGTCGACCCGGCGCACCGGGCTGCCGTCGTCCAGCGCGTAGCCATCGCGCGGGTGGCCGCTGGCGATGGCGTCGTGGCCGGTGGAAACGATGCGTACGCGGCGGCGTTCGCCGGTGCTGTCCTGCGCGGTGAAGTAGCGGGTGTCCATCGTGAAGTCCCTCCCAGGATTCGATGTGCCCCGGAGGGTAGGCCCGCCTGGATGAAGATCGCCTGCACGGGCGGCGGGCGCGGCATGCCAGACGCAGGCGCTGGTCCACCCAAAGAAAAAGGCCGACTCACTGAGCCGGCCTTCTCGATCCGTTGCCGTGGCGCCCCGCGTTACGGCGTGTTGGCGCTGTCGGCATCGCCCTTGGGCTTGGCATCGGTCGCCGGCGCGGCCGGCACCACCGTGCCCGAGGCCGAGGTTTCCACCGGCATCGGGATGGTTTCGCCCACGGGCTGCGGCTGCAGCGGGGCGGGCGCGGGCGGCGGCGCCTGCTCGACCGGCTTGGCGGCCGGGGCCGGCGCGGGCTTCTTCACCTGCGGTGGCAGGTAGCGCTCGACCAGCTTGAAGAACGATCGGTAGAAGTTGGGGTCCTGCACGGTCAGGCTGGCCACGCGCACCAGCGAATCGTCGGTGCTGCCGAAGGGCAGCGACAGCGAACCCAGCGCGGTGCCGACGCTGGCCGAGGTGTTGGATTTGCGCAGGTTGTAGCGGTCCTGGGTGGCGCTGGCAAACACCCAGGCATCGCCCGAGGCTTGGCCGACGCAGGAGACGCGGATGGCGACCTGTTCATGCACTTCCGGCTCGGGCTGGAAGTTCTTGTTGGCTTCCACCATCGAGGCGTCCGAGCGGCTGACCACGTAGCCCTGGCTCAACAGCGCGCGGCGCGAGGCCTCGCAGACCTGGTCCGGGCCGCGGTCGAAGGTGCGCGAATAGGTCCCGTCAGAGTCGAACGTCTCGGCCGCCAGCATCTCGCCCCGCTTGGAAAAAGGCACATGACCGCAGCCGGAGAGCAGGACGATGATGGCGGCCAGGGGAACGCAGCGCAGCAGGGAAGTTCGCATGGGGGATGGGCGGTACCGGAACGGGAACCCCCGAAGCATAACCCCGACCCACGAAAACGGTTTCATCGGAGTGCACGGTTCGCTCAGTTTTCGTTGTGCCTGACACCACCATTCATGTTCCTTGCCGCCGGCGACATACCCGACGATTCCGTCACACTCCCGCACCTAGGCTGGCGCCAGGCTTTCGCCATTACTCCCGTCACAACGAGGTTTCCATGCAGGTGTTGATCACCGGCGGCAGCGGTTTCATCGGCCAGGCCCTGTGCCCTGCCCTGCTGGCGGACGGATGGCAGGTCACGGTGGTCTCGCGCGACACTCAGGCCGCGGCGCGCAAGCTGCCGGGCGCGGTGCGGGTGCTGGCCGACATCGAAGGCGCCGGCGGCGCCGATGCGGTGATCAACCTGGCTGGCGCACCATTGGCCGGGCGCCGCTGGAACGACGAGTACAAGCAGACCCTGCGCGAATCGCGCCTGCGCACCACCGAGGCGCTGATGGCCTGGATGGAAAGCCTGACCGTGCGCCCGGCAGTTTTGGTGTCGGGCTCGGCCCTGGGCTACTACGGCCCGTCCGACGACACGCCCCTGAGCGAAACCGCGCCGGCCGGCAGCGACTTCGGCGCGCAGCTGGCGGCGGACTGGGAGGCCGCCGCCCTGCCCGCCCGCGAGCTGGGCGTGCGCACGGTGCTGCTGCGCACGGGCGTGGTCCTGGGCGCGGGCGGTGGCGCCCTGCAGCAGCTGCTGACGCCCTACCGCATGGGCCTGGGCGGGCCGATCGGCGATGGCGAACAGTGGTTCAGCTGGATCCACCTGGACGACATCGTCCGCCTGATCCAGTGGCTGCTGGACGAGACCGCGGTCGAAGGGCCGGTCAACGGCACCGCGCCGGAGCCGGTCCGGCAGAAGGCCTTCGCCGCCGCGTTGGGCCGCGCCCTGCACCGCCCGGCGATCATGCCGACGCCCGCCTTCGCGCTGAAGGCGGCATTCGGGGAAATGGGCCAGATGCTGATCGATGGCCAGCGCGTGTTGCCGGCCCGGGCGCAGGGCCAGGGCTTCCAGTTCCGCTATCCGGACATCGACAGCGCCCTGGCGCAGATCCTGGAACATCAGGGCTGAGATCTAGCTGGCGGCCTGGTTCGCCAGCAGACGCCTGATCTGCTCCGCGCGGGCGGCGATCTGCACGCGCGCATCGGCATCCCATCGTTCCAGGCTGCGCCATTGCGCGCCCGCGCGGGGATGGTCGGCAAAGCGCCGCTGGTGGCGCATCAGGAAATCCCAGTACAGCGTGGTGAATGGGCAGGCGCGTTCGCCCAGCGCCTCGCCCGGGTCGTAGCGGCAGCCGTCGCAGTAATTGGACATGCGCTGGATGTAGCGGCCCGAGGCCACGTACGGTTTGGACACCATCCGCCCACCGTCGGCGTACTGGCTCATGCCCAGCACGTTGGGCAGCTCGACCCACTCCACCGCATCGACATACACGGCCAGGTACCAGGCGTGGATCTGCGCCGGCGCCACGCCCAGCAGCATCGCGAACAGGCCGGTCACCATCAGCCGCTGGATGTGGTGCGCGTAGCCCAGCTGCAGGGTCTGCTGCAGCGACTCGCGCAGGCACGCCATGTGCGTGCGCGCGTCCCAGTAGAAGGCCGGCAACGGCTGCTGCGCATCCAGCGCGTTGTCTTGGGCGAAGCCCGGCATGCGCAGCCAGTACACGCCGCGCACGTATTCGCGCCAGCCGATCACCTGGCGCACGAAACCTTCGACCGACGCCAGCGGCGCATGCCCATCACGCCAGGCCTGCACCGCTGCAGCGACGACGGTGCGCGGCGAGAGCAGCTTGAGGTTCATCGCCGCCGACAGCAGCGAGTGGAACAGCCACGGCTGGCCGGCCCACATCGCATCCTGGTGGCGACCGAAGCCCGGCAGCCGCAGCGCGATGAAATCGTCCAGGGCCAGCAACGCCTGTTCGCGCGTCAGCGGCCAGTCGAAGCGCGACAGGTCGCCGGGATGTTCACCGAAGCGCGCCTGCACCAGCGCAATCACCTCGACCGTCACCGCATCGGGCGGAAACGCCGGCGGCAGCGGCAAGCCTTGCGGGCCGGTTTTGCCGAAGGCCTTGCGGTTGTCGGCATCGAAATTCCAGCGCGCGCCGACTGGCTCGGCGCCGTCCATCAACACGCCTTCGCGGCGCCGGATCCAGCGGTAGAAATGCTCCATGCGCAGCTCGGGCCGACCGCGCGCCCAATCGGCGAAATCAGCCGGATCACAGAAGAAATGCAGGTCCGGTCGCTCGGCCCACATCACGCCGGCATCGGCCGCCACCTGCGGCAGCGACTGCGCCAGGCGCCACTCGCCCGGTTTCACCGCGATCGCCTTGGCTGGCTCCAGCTGCGCCAGGTCGTGGGCGAGTGCGGCTTCCAGGGTGGCGTGGTCGTGCGTGCCCAGCGCGCGGTATTCCACGCGCCAGCCGCGGGCACGCAGCGCATCGCGGAAGTGGCGCATCGCCGCCAGGAACACCGCGATGCGCGGCTGCGTGCTCCACACCTGGGTCGCTTCGTGCGGCACTTCGGCCATCCACACCGCATCTCGCCGGGGATCAAAGCCTTCGAACGCCGAAGACGCCAGGTCGAGCTGGTCGCCGAGCACGACGACCAGATGGCGCACCGCTTGCGACATCGCCAGACCGTCAGCTATCGAGGTGCGCGGCGACGCTGTCCGATTCCACCGCCATCAACGCCAACGAGCGGCCGACCGCGGTCCACTCGGCGCCGGCCGGCACCGCGCGTTCGGCATGGCGTTCGGCGGTGTCGATCTGCACGCGCCAGTGTTCGCCCTCGACCACGGGCAGGTGGAACACCACTTCATCCGGGCTGGCATTGAGCAGCATCAGCAGTGTGACATTGGCGCCGACCTGGCGCAGGCCGCTGGAGGGCGCGCGGCCATCGAGCCGCATCATCAGCGCGCGCGCGACCGGGTTGTGCCAGTCCTCCTCGGTCATCTCCGAACCATCGGGCGCCAGCCAGGTGACGTCCTTGATACCGAGTTCCTCGTCGAACTTGCCGTCGAAAAAGCGCGCCCGGTGCAGCAGCGGATAGCGCCGACGCAGCGCGGCCAGGCGCTGCACGAAGCGGGTCAGCGCCACGCCTTCAGGCTGGCTGGCCGCATCCCAGTCCAGCCAGCTCAGCTCGTTGTCCTGGCAGTAGGCGTTGTTGTTGCCCTGCTGGGTGCGGCCGAACTCATCGCCGGCCTGCAGCATCGGCGTGCCCTGCGACAGCAGCAGCGTGGCCAGCAGGTTGCGCTGCTGGCGCGCACGCAGCGCCTGGATGCCGGCGTCGTCGGTCGGGCCTTCGGCACCGTGGTTGTAGGAGATGTTGTTGTCGGTGCCGTCGCGGTTGTCTTCGCCGTTGGCCTGGTTGTGCTTGTGGTCGTAGCTGACCAGGTCGCGCAGGGTGAAACCGTCGTGCGCGGTGATGAAATTCACCGAGGCGCTGGGTCGGCGACCGCGGCGGTTGAACACATCGGCGCTGCCGGTCAGGCGCGTGGCCAGCTCGGAGAGCTTGCCTTCGTCACCACGCCAGTAGGCGCGCACGTTGTCGCGGAACTTGTCGTTCCACTCCACCCAGCCCGGCGGGAAGCCGCCCACCTGATAGCCGCCGGGGCCCACGTCCCAGGGCTCGGCGATCAGTTTGACCTGGCTCAGCAGCGGGTCCTGCCGGCACGCATCGAGGAAGCCGCCGGAGGGATCGAAGCCGTGGCGCTCGCGCCCCAGGATGGTGGCCAGGTCGAAGCGGAACCCATCCACGTGCATCTCGGCCACCCAGTAGCGCAACGAGTCCATCACCATGCGCAGCGCGCCGGCGTTGGTGAGGTCGAAGGTGTTCCCGGTGCCGGTGTCGTTGATGTAGAAACGGCGGTCGTCAGCCAGGCGGTAATAGCTGGCGTTGTCGATGCCCTTGAACGACAGCGTCGGGCCCAGTTCGTTGCCTTCGGCGGTGTGGTTGTAGACCACGTCCAGGATCACTTCCAGGTCAGCGTGGTGCAGGCGCGCCACCATCTGCTTGAACTCGTGCACCGTGCCGGTGGCCATGTAGCGCGAGTGCGGGGCGAAGAAGCCCAGGGTGTTGTAGCCCCAGTAGTTGGAGAGGTCCTGTTCCAGCAGGTGCTGGTCATCGGCGAAGGCGTGGATCGGCAGCAGTTCCACCGCGGTCACGCCAAGGCTGCGGATGTGCTCGACCAGCTCGTCGTTCTTCAATCCGGAGAACGTGCCGCGCAGATTCTCCGGCACGCCGGCGTGGGTCATGCTCAGCCCGCGGATGTGCGCCTCGTAGATCACCGTGCGCTGCCACGGCGTGAGCAGGCGCTTGTCATTGCCCCAGGTGAAGGCCGGATCGATCACCGCGCACTTGGGCATGTAGCCGGCGCTATCGCGCTTGTCGAAGGACAGGTCCTTGTCCTTGTGGCCCACGGTGTAGCCGAACAGATGCGGCGCCCACTTGGGCTCGCCGACGATCTGCTTGGCGTACGGGTCCAGCAGCAGCTTGTTGGGGTTGAAGCGATGGCCGGCATCGGGCGCGTACGGCCCGTGCACGCGATAGCCGTAGAGCTGGCCGGGACGCGCATCGGGCAGGTAGCCGTGGAAGATCTCGTCGGTGTATTCGGGCAGCGCGATCCGCTCGGTCTCGCGGCCGCGCTCGTCGAACAGGCACAACTCCACCTTGGTCGCATTGGCCGAATACAGCGCGAAGTTCACGCCAAGCCCATCCCAGGTCGCCCCCAGCGGAAACGGCCGGCCTTCGCGGATGCGGGAACGATGGAAGGCGCGGCGGAGCGGCGTCGGCTGACGCGGCGGGCGGTGCTTGGTGGGGGCGGAACTCACGAGGGGTCTGGCTCCTGTTGGGGACGTAGTGGTTTGACGGTGGTGCCGGCCTGCTCGGCCGCGCGGATCTCGGCATCGGTCAGGCGCTCGGCCATGGCCCAGTGCCGGGCCGACTGGCCATCGGGCCGGCCTTCGGCTTCCCAGATTTCATGGGCCAGTTGTTCGATGCGCTGCTTGCGGGCGGTGGCGTCCATGGCGGGATCTGGGTCGTGATGAGCTAAGGCAGGGTGGCCAGGACGGCCACGGGCGAATGGAGGAACAGCTCGGCCAGCGCGATCTGCCCGCCTTGGACCTGCAGCACACGCCCGTCGGGCAGGTGGCGATAGGCGCCATCGGGCAGCGCGAGCGTGCCGTCCTGCCAGTAGCCTGCCGGCAGCAGGGGGACGGCGATGTCGAGGCCGTCTTGCGCGACGTGTCGGACGGTGGCGACCACCAGCGTGTGGCCCTCGTGCTGGCGACGGAAGGCCAGCACCTGCGCCGCCCGTTCGCCGTCGGCCTGCAGCGGGCGATAGTCGCCGCGCGCGAACAGTTCCGGCAGCGCGGCGCGCAGCTGCAGCAGCTGGGTGGTGAGCCGCGCCTTGGGCCGGCCAGTGCGCCACACGTCCATCAGCTCAGGCCAGGCGGAAGGATCGTCGAGCCATTGCTGGCGCAGGGCGAAATCCACCGGCCTGCGGTTGTCCGGATCGACCAGCGACAGATCCCAACCTTCGGTGCCCTGGTAGAGATCGGGCACGCCCGGCGTGGTCAGACGCAAGGTGACCTGGGCCAGGCTGTTGATCGCGCCGGCTGCGCTGACCGCTTGCGCCGCAGCGTGCAGCGCCTCGCGCAGCGCACGGCCGGCGTCTTCGATCAGGGCGACATCCAGCAGCGCGCGCGCGGCGGCTTCGTAGGCGGCGTTCGGCTCGGTCCAGGTGCTGCGCAGTTTGGCCTCGCGCAGCGCCTTGGTCTGCCAGCCGGCCATGCGCTCGGCGTAAGCCTTCAGGCCTTCGGCATCGTCCGCCATCAGCGTCAGCGGCCAGGCGCCGACCAGCATCTGCCACAGCATCAAGGCATCGCCGGGCGCGCAGGCGCGATCGCCGATCGTCTTGCCGGCCAGCGTGTTGAACGCCGCCACCTGCTGCGCCCACCACGCTGGCCGTTCGCTCAGCACGGCCAGGCGCATACGCACGTCTTCGCCGCGCTTGTGGTCGTGGGTGGCGGTGGCCAGCATGGCGCGCTGATGCCCCGCCGCGCGCGCCTGGCAGGCCTGGTGGAAGTCGTGCGCGTCGAGTGCAAGGTGCAGCGGATGCGAGCCGACCTCGTTGCGCGACAGCAGCACGCCGTGACGATAGAAGCCGGTGTCTTCCACCGACTTGGCATTCAGCGGCGCGGAGAGCTGTTCCATGCGCCGGCGCAGGATGCGGCGCAGGCTGCGCTGTACGGTTGGCGTGGCCGGGTCGTCGTGCATCCAGCGCAGCAGCGCATCGATGGCGGCCTGCACGCGCGGGTTGGCGTCTTCGCGCGCGGCCTGCGCGGCGGCGGCAAACAGCGCGCCATCGGCCGCATCCAGTCCATCGTTGCCAGCATAGGTGCGATACACCGGGAAACGCCGCATCACCGCCGCCAGCGCCGCGCCCAGCATCTGCGGGCTGAATTCGCGGCAGGCTGGATCCAGATGCGCCGCCGCGGTGGCGGCCTGCAGCGCGCGGACGAACTCGGCCTGCAGCGGCCCGTCGAGGATCTCGGCGCGGGCCTGGAATTCCTCCTGCGCGAAATCACCGCTGCGGCCGCTGTGCTGCTGCCACAGCGCGCGCAGCGGCGCTTCGCCGGCCGCGTCGTGCAGCACGCCGGACACCTGGTCCATGAAGTCGTAGCCGGTCGTGCCCTGAACCGGCCAGTCGCGCGGCAGGCGCTCGCCGGGCGCGAGGATTTTCTCCACCAGCAACACGACCTTGCCCGGGCGCAGGCCGCGCTTGCGCCCGGCCTTGTCCACCTGGGCGCGCAGCCGGCGCAGGTAGCCGCGCGGATCGGCCAGGCCGTCGACGTGATCCAGCCGCAGGCCATCGAGCACGCCTTCGGCGATCAGCCGCAGCGGCAGCGCGTGCACGGCGTTGAACACCTCCGGCCGCTCCACGCGAATCGCCGCCAGCGAGGTGATGTCGAAGAAGCGTCGGTAGTTGACCATGTCGTTGCCGACCCGCCACCACGCCAAGCGATAGGACTGGCGTTCCAGCAGCCGATGCAGCGTGTCCTCGCCGCGGGCGGTGCCCTGGCTGATGCGATGGGCCCAGTCGCGGCGCAGCTGCAGGTCTTCGGGCACCGAGGCGCCATCGAGCCGTACCGGGAAACAGGTGTCGTGATGCTCCAGCTGCAGCTCGCCGGTGGCGCTGACGCCGAGCTTCAACGCGCCTTCGGCCAGCGCCTGCGCATACGGGCGATCCAGCACCGGCAGCCACAGCTTGCCGTCGTGGCCGGGGCTGCGCCAATCGATGTCGAACCAGTCCGCGTGCTTGCTGCGACGGCCATGCTTGAGCACGTCCCACCACCACGCGTTGTGGCCATGCGCGGCCATGTGGTTGGGCACGATGTCCAGCAGCAGCCCCATCTCGTGCGCCTGCACGGCGGCATGCAGTTCGCGCATGGCCGCTTCGCCACCGAGCTCGGGGTTGACCGTGCCCGGATCGGTGACGTCATAGCCGTGCGTCGAGCCCGGCACCGCGGTGCCGATCGGCGACAGGTAGAGATGGCTCACGCCCAGCTGCGCGTAGTACGGCACCTGCGCGGCGGCATCGCGCAGGGTGAAGCCGGCATGGAGTTGGAGTCGGGCGGTGGCGCGCAGCTCGGTCATGCGTTGGCCTCGCGGACGCGGGCCGCGGCGAACGCGTGCAGCGTGTCGTCCAGCTGCGGCGGCGCGGGCGCGGGCAGGCGCCGGCACCAGTTGGGATGGCCGTCGACCACGCCCGGCAGATTGGGCTGTTCTTCCAGCGCCAGCGCGTCCTCGGCCGGCAGCAGCGCCAGCGGCGACGGGCTGCGCGCGGCAAACGCCAGCCAGCTGGCGAACGCGTCGCCGTCATCAAGCTGCTCGGCCTGCACTGCCTCGGCCAGCCGCGCGACCTCGTCTTCGCGCTGCGCACCTTCGGCCGCGCGATCGACCTGGCCGCCGGTGCCGAGCTTCGCCCGCCAGTCCAGGTCGCGGCCGATCCGCCAGCCAGCCAGGGTCGGCAGGTCATGCGTGGTCGTGGTGGCCACCGCCGAGTCGCGCCACTGCGCCGGCGGCAGGAACGCACCGGCCTTGTCGCGGGTGAACATCAGCACGTCGATCCCCAGCACGCCGCGCTGGGCCAGCGTGTCGCGCAGGCCATCGGGCACCACGCCCAGGTCTTCGCCGATCACGATGCAGCGGTTGCGCCACGATTCCAGCGCCAGCAGCCGCAGCATGTCCTCGAACGGATAGCGCAGGTACACGCCATCGCCCGCGCTGCCGCCTTCGGGCAGCACCCACAGCCGCAGCAGGCCGAGGATGTGGTCGATCCGCACGCCGCCACGGCCGTGCATCACCGCGCGCAGCAGCGAAATGAAAGGCGCAAAGCCCGTGGCCTTGAGCGCAGTCGGCGAATACGTGCCGATACCCCAGGCCTGACCGTCGGCATTGAACGCATCTGGTGGCGCGCCCAGCACCAGGCCGGGCAGTACCGCGTCGGGCCAGGCCGCGGCTTCGGCGCCGTGCGGATCGAAGCCCACTGCCAGGTCGCTGATCAACCCAATCCGCATGCCGGCATCGCGCGCAGCCTGCTGCACGCCCGACCAGCTGCGCGCCGCCAGCCACTGGGCGAACAGCTGGAATGCCACATCGCCGTCGCCCGCATCGCGCGCGGCGAAGGCCGCATACGCAGCCAACGCATCGCCGCCTTCGCGCACGAACGCGTCGAAGTCGCGCCGGCGCGTCGCATCATCGAACGCCACATGCAGCTGGCGCAGCCAAACGCCCTTGGCCTGCGCGCCGCCCTGCCAGTCGACCAGCTTTGCTGCGTGCAGTTCGGCAAAGCGCGGGGCCAGGCCGCAGGCGTGCAGCGCGGCGCGCGCGGCGGCTTCGCCCAAGACCTGCACGGGTGCGGCATGCAGCGGATCGAAATAGCGCCGGTCGCTAGGCGAATACGGGCTGTAGTAGCGCCCGACCGGACGGGCCGCATGCACCGGACTCAGCGCCAGCGCATCACCGCCGGCCGCGGCGATGCGCCGTGCCCAGTCCAGCGCGCCATCGGCATCGCCAATGGAAGCATCCAATGCGCTCGGCGCCGAATACACCTGCAGGCCCACGCCCCAAGCACGCGGATGGATGGTGTTGCAGGCATCGGCCACCGACCAGCAGCGCGACGGCGCCACCGCGAGCTGCAGCGGCGCAGTGTCGCCGACGTGGAGCTGGTAATAGCCCGGCGTGGCCACGGCAGCGGCGTGGCCGTTCGCATGGAAGCGGCCCTCCTGTACGCGATCTGCTTCGTCGATCAATTGATAGCGCACGCCCGGCGATCCATTCACTGCGATCGACGCATCGATCACCGCGGTGAACAGCGCCGGCACCTGTTGCGAGGACGCCAGTGCGCGCTGGCTGTCGCGGCACTGTGCCTCGGTGGCGCATGCCAGGCCCATCGCCTGCAGCGCGGCGCGCAAGGTCGGCGGCGCCACGGTGCGCGGCTTGCTGGCCACGTCGATCCAGTCCACCAGCAGGCCGGCGCTGTCGGCCAGTGCGTTGAGCGCGGGCGGACTCATGCCAGCGCGTCCCGCAGCCAGACGCGCAGCGCGTTGGGGCCAAGCCGGCTGTCCTTGGCCGTGGCGTTTTCCGCGTGCAGCAACGCGCCAGCGGCGGGCGGTGCGGGAATGTCGGCCTTGCCGAAGTTGAATTCCACCTGCAGCTCGCGCGTCCCCAGCGCCCAGCGCGCGACGATCGCGCCCGGTGCCAGCACCTGCGCGCCGAGCATGCGCGCGTCGTCCAGCGCCGGCACCAGCCGCGCCTGCCGCAGCGCCATCAGGCCGGCGAACCACTGCGCGAATGCCGCGCCTTCGCCCTGGCGCGATGCGGCGATGTCCGACTTCGACGCCTCGAAGGTGGCCGGCAGGTTGGGATCGGGAATGCTGGCGCGCGCCGCTTCATCGGCGAAGGCGGCGAAGTGCGCGAACTCCTTGCGCCGGCCCTCGCGCACGGCTTCGTCCAGCGGCGGCGCGTAGTCGGTGAAGAACAGGAACGGCTCGCGCGCGCCCCAGGGTTCGCCCATGAAGAACAGCGGGATCATCGGCGTCAGCGCGGTCAGCGCCAGCGCCGCGCGCAGCGCTTCCGGCGCAATCAGCGTGGAAAGCCGATCGCCCTTGGCACGATTGCCGATCTGGTCATGGTTCTGCGCGAACACCACGAACTTGGTCGGCGGCAGGTGCCCGGACGGCTCACCACGGCGATGCCCTCGATGATCGGCTTGGCCCTGGTAAGCAAAGCCTTCGCCCAGCACCCGCGCCAGATGCGCGGTCGGATCGTCGGAAAAGCCTGCGTAATAGCCCTCTTCCTCGCCGGTCAGCAGCACATGCAGCGCGTTGTGGAAGTCGTCGTCCCACTGCGCGGTGTAGCCATCAGCCAGGCGGAAGGCCTGGTTGGCTTCGTTCTCCAGGACCAGATGCACATGGCGCCCGGCCGGCACGCTCGCGTAGATGGCCTGGCGCAAAGTCTCCAGGAAATCGTTCGGCACGATCGCGTGCACCGCATCCAGGCGCAGGCCGTCGAAGCGGTACTCGTGCAACCACATCAGCGCGTTGTCGATGAAGTAGCGCTGCACCGCTTCCAAGCGGAAGTCGATCGCCGGTCCCCACGGGGTGGGCGCGTCGGCGTTGAAGAAAGTCTCCGCGTACTGATGCAGGTAATTGCCTTCCGGTCCGAAGTGGTTGTAGACCGCGTCGAGGAACACCATCAGCCCGTGGCCGTGCGCGGCGTCGATCAGCGCTTTCAGCTCATCGGGTGAGCCGTACGCCGACTCGGCCGCATACGGCAGCACGCCGTCGTAGCCCCAGTTGCGCCGGCCCGGGAATTCGTTGAGCGGCATCAGCTCGATCGCGGTGATGCCCAGCGCCACCAGCTGCGGCAGCTGCGCCATCACCCCGGCGTAGCCGCCGCAGGTGCCGACGTGCAGCTCGTAGAGCACCGTCTCGCGCCACGGCCGTCCCTGCCAAGCCGCGTGTTGCCAGGTGTAGGCGTGCGGATCGACCACCACACTGTGGCCGTGCACGCCATCGGGCTGCCAGCGCGAGGCCGGATCGGGCACCGGGTCGCGCCCATCGATGCGATAGCGATAGCGCGCGCCGGGACGCACCGCCAGGGTGATGTCGAAGCTGCCGTCGTCGTGCCGCTGCAGGCGATGGCGCGCGCCATCGGCCAGTTCCAGCAGCACCTCGCGTGCATCTGGCGCCCACAGACGGAACCGCGTGCGCCCCTCTCCGGCCGGCATGGCGCCCAGCCAGGGGCGACCGGCCTGCGCCGCAGGCGGCGCCATCAGTCCGCCTTCAACCAGAGCGTCGACAGCGGCGGCAGGGTCAATGCCAGCGACTGCGCGTGGCCGTGCATCGGCACGGCCTGGGTCTTCACCGCGCCGGCGTTACCCACGTTGGAGCCGCCGTAATGGCCGCTGTCGGTATTGAGGATCTCGCGCCACTGGCCGGCGCTGGGCACACCGACGCGATAGCCGTAGCGCGGCATCGGGGTGAAATTGCTCACCGCCAGCACCGGCGCGGCACCGGTATCGCGATCGTGGCGGATGAAGGCAAACACGCTGTTGGCGTGGTCATCGCCGACTGACCACTCGAAGCCATCGCTGGTGTGGTCGTTGCGATACAGCGCCGGCTGTTCCTTCAGGCGCGCATTGAGGTCACCGACCAGCTGGGCCAGGCCGTGGTGCTCGTGCTGCTGCATCAGCGGCCATTCCAGCTGGGCATCGTGGTCCCATTCGCTCCACTGGCCGAACTCGCCGCCCATGAACAGCAACTTGCGACCCGGATGCGCCCACATGAAGCCGAAGTACGCACGCAGGTTGGCCAGCTTCTGCCAGGCATCGCCGGGCATCTTGGTCAGTAGCGAACCCTTGCCGTGCACCACTTCGTCATGCGACAGCGGCAGCACGAAGCGCTCGCTGAAAGCGTAGACCATGCCGAAGGTCATCTCGCTGTGGTGGTGCTTGCGATGCACCGGATCGCGCTTCATGTATTCCAGCGTGTCGTGCATCCAGCCCATGTTCCACTTGTGGCTGAAGCCCAGGCCGCCGTGTTCGGTCAGCGCCGTCACCCCGCCCCAGGCGGTGGATTCCTCGGCGATCATCATCACGCCCGGGAAGCGGCGGCCCACTTCGCAGTTGAGGCGCTTGATGAACTCGACCGCTTCCAGGTTCTCGCGCCCACCGTGCTGGTTGGGCACCCACTCGCCTTCGCTGCGGCTGTAGTCGCGATAGAGCATCGAGGCCACCGCATCCACGCGCAGGCCGTCGATGTGATAACGCTCGATCCACTCCAGCGCGCTGCCCACCAGGTACGCCGACACTTCGTGGCGGCCGTAGTTGTAGATGAGCGTGTTCCAGTCCTTGTGGAAGCCCTCCTTCGGATCGGCGTGCTCGTACAGCGCCGTGCCGTCGAAGCGCTGCAGGCCGTGCTCGTCATTGGGGAAGTGCGCACTGACCCAATCCAGGATCACGCCGATCCCCGCGTTGTGGCAGGCGTCGACGAAACGGGCGAAGCCTTCCGGCGTGCCGTGCCGCGCAGTGGGCGCATACATGCCCAGCGGCTGATAGCCCCAGGACCCGCCGAACGGATATTCGGTGATCGGCAGCAGCTCGATATGGGTGAAGCCCAGCCACTGCACGTAGGGAATCAGTTCGGCCGCCAGCTGGTCCCAGTCCATCGGCTGGCCGGTCGCGGTGTGCCGCCAGGAGCCGGCATGGACCTCGTAGATGGAGATCGCCTCGGGCGTGGTCGCCCGCGCGGCACGCTGCGCCATCCACTCCACGTCGCTCCAACCGAATTCCTCGGCTTGCGGCACCACAGAAGCGGTGGCCGGCGGCAGCTCGCACTGACGTGCGGCGGGATCGGCCTTGTGCGGCTGGCGCTCGCCGTCATTGGCGGTGATCTCGAACTTGTAGTGCGCGCCCGGCGCCATGCCCGGCATGAACAACTCCCACACCCCGCCCGCATGGCGCAGGCGCATCGGATTGCGGCGACCGTCCCAGCTGTTGAAATCGCCGACCAGCGATACGCGCTGCGCATTCGGCGCCCACACCGCAAAGCGCACGCCGTCCACGCCTTCGTGAGTCATGCGATGCGCGCCCAGCGCCAGCCGCGCCGACTCGCCATCACCCGACAGGATGCCGTGCAGCCAGCCTTCCTCCAGCACCGGGCCGAAGGCGTAGGGATCATCGATTTCCTGCATGGATTCGGGCCAGGCGATGCGCAGGCGATACGGGATCGCCGCGCCGAGTTGGGCCTCGAACAGGCCAGCAGGATCCAGGCAGCGCATCAATGCGACGACTTTCCCCTGAGCATTGAGCAGCGCCATGGCCTCGGCGCCTTGCGCCATCGCCCGCACGCGCATCGCACCGTCGGCGGTGGCATGCGGACCCAGCAGGGCGAACGGATCGCCGCCCTGCCCGTGCACCAGGGCTTCCAACATTGGATCCAATCGCGTTCCAGCGTGCTGCTCGTGCGCCTCACCCTGTCCCGTGGCCTGCCTTACCGCCTGCATTGCCGACATCCGTTCGCTCATGCCAGGGCCGTGGTCCGGTCGTACAGAGCCAGGTATTTGCCGCCCGCGATGTCCCAGCCGCTGGGGCGCAGCATCGCGGCGCGGCGCATAGCCGTCATCAGGCCCGGCAGGCGGAAGGTGCGGAAGGCGCGCTGCAGGCAGCGACGCAATGCATCGGCCGAGGCATCCTGGAACAGGAAGCCGGTCACACCGTCGTCCACCGTATCGATCAGGCCGCCGGTCGCGTGGGCGATCGGCAGGCTGCCGAAGCGCTGCGCGTACATCTGGCTCAGCCCACATGGCTCGAAGCGCGAGGGCATCAGCAGGAAATCCGACCCGGCGAACATGCGCCGCGCCAGCTGTTCCTCGAACCCGATGTACGCGCCCACATGGCCGGGATAGCGATGCGTCAGCCGCGCCACGGCCTGTTCGATCTGCGGCTCGCCGCCACCGATGATCACGATCTGGCCACCGGCCGCCACGATCTGCGGTGCGACCTCGCAGATCAGGTCCAGACCTTTCTGGTGCACCAAGCGCGAGACCACCGCGAACAGCGGGCCATTGCGCTCTGGCAGGCCGAATTCGCGCCGCACCTGGCGCGCATTGGCGTTGCGCCCGGCCCAGTCGTTGACGCCGAAATGCGCCTGCAGGTGGCCGTCGGTGCGTGGATCCCAGCTGGCATCGATGCCGTTGAGGATGCCGGTCAGGCCGCCGGCCGCAGCGCGTCGTGCCAGCAGGCGATCCAGGCCGCAGCCCAGCGCCGGCAAGGTGATCTGCGCGGCGTAGCTGACGCTGACCGTGTTCACGTGCGCGGCATGGACGATGCCCCCGCGCAGGAACGACATCTGGCCGTAGAACTCCAGGTCGGTCAGGCCGGCTTCGGGAATGCCCAGCAGCGGTGCCACCGCATGCGGGAACAGCCCTTGGTACGCGAGGTTATGGATGGTGAGTAGGCATGGTGTCTTGCCGCCGGACCACTTCACGTAGGCCGAGGCCAGCGCGCACGGCCAGTCGTTGAGGTGCAGCAGGTCCGGCTTCCAGTCCAGGCCGGCACGACCGCCGGCGATCTCGGCCGCGGCGTGGGACAGCGTGGCGAAGCGGATCGCGTTGTCTTCCCACTCCGCGCCCAGGCTGGAGACGTATGGCGAGCCTTCACGCTCGAACAGCTCCGGGCACAGCAGCACGTACACCGGCAAGCCATCGGCGCGAATGGTGCGGCCGATGCGGCACTCCGGTAGGCCGGCGTGGGCTGGGATCCGGCCGACGATATCCAGCGCACCTGAACGCGCCAGCACGGCGCGATACCCGGGGATCAGGACGCGCGCGTCGTAGCGGCTGCGCAGTGCGCGCGGCAATGCGGCGGCCACATCACCCAGGCCGCCGGCCTTGATGAAATCGGCCATCTCCGAGGTCACAAACAGCGAGGTGCGGCGCGCGGTGGTGCCGATTCGCAAGGTGTCCGGATCATTGGAAGCGCGTGGTGCGAAACGCCCCCGGGCATCGCGCTTCTGGCCGATGGCAGGCGGAACGGGGAACACCGCCTGGCTGCCGTCGGGCAGCGGCGTGGCGAGTTCGGTCATCGCGGGCGCGATCATGGCGGGGGAGTATCCGTCGAAGCGAGGAGGGGAGACGGAACAGCAAAAAACGCGGATCACAAACCGTCGCCAGGCGGTTGGCCGGCGACGTGAAGCGTAAGAAGTGGTGAACAGCGGACCGTTCCAGAAGACCCGACGGCGCTGCTCGGATCGAATCTACGAACGCATCGATAAAGGCGATGTGAAACGTCTACATCATTTCGATGACGCCATGCAAGCGCTCGACCAGACCAATCGAAGGCCGCCCGATGAACGGGCATTGCCTGCTGGCGCTCCGGTCATTTCGACCTTCCAAGCCGCCTGCAAACTGACCTGCCGGTCAGCGTCACCACACGCGCCGTGTCCAGCGAATAGACAGGATCAGGACGCCCAGAATGCAGAACGCCGCCATCGCACGGGGGCGATGGCGGCGCTCGAAGGCCGCATTCAGCGAGCCGGACGACTCAGAAGGTCGCGCCGATCGCCATCACCACGTTGTCGTGGTCGGCCAGCACGTCGTAGTCGTTGTTGCCCAAGTAGTTGGTGTAGGCGACCGAGGCGAAGTAGTTGCCGGCGAACTTCGCCGCCAGCCCCACGGCCACGGTCTTGCGGTCTTCCACCAGCGCGCTGTCCACCGAGTAGCCATGCACGTCCTGGCCCCAGGTCAGGCTGGGCGAGAGCGTGGTGCTGCCCACGGCGTAGTTGAGCTGGCCGCGCACGCGGTAGCCCCAGGCCATCTTGGTGAAGTAGCCCTTGTTCACGCAGCCCTGCGGGTTCTGCACGGCGCCACAGCTGCCGTCGAAGCCCTGCGGCGAGTAACCCCAGGCGAAGCCACGGCCGTAGCGGGCGGTGTCCAGGCCTGGCAGGTTGACGTGCTGCCACGCCGCTTCGCCGATCAGCACGCCGCTCTGCGCGCCCAGCATCGGGCCCAGCGCACGCGTGGCCGACAGCTGCGCCTGGACCTTGTCGAAGCGGTCGTAGCCCTTCAGCAGGAAGCCCTCTTCCTGGCCCAAGGTGCGGTTGCCGACCGGGCCGCCGTTGGCGGTGAGCGCGCGGAACATGTCGGCGGTGTTGATCTGCACCGGCAGGTCCTGGGTGTAGCTTGCCTCGCCGGCGAACTTCCACTTGCCGGCCTTGTGCGAGGCGGAAATACCCATCAGGTGCAGCGCGTCCGGGTATTCCCACGACTCGGTGATGGTGGACAGGCGCGTGGACAGCTGCGCGTAGGCCAACGGCACGCCATCGGCCACCATGCGTGCGGTCAGGGTCGGATCGGTCAGCGCGCTGTTGGGCGTGGTCGCGTTGAGGATCGGCGTGCGCGCGTTGTAGCGCATCCAGTACACGCCCACGTCGGTGGCGATCGGCTGGATCGTGTAGTGCGCGGCGAAGCCGAACTGGCCACTGTCCTTGCCCTCAATGTCACGGCCACGCGGCAGATAGGCGCCGACCGCGTCCATGTAGCCATCGCTTAGCCACTGGGCGGCGCCGGCCGACTGCGCGTTGATCGGGTAGTACGCGTTGGACTGCAGGCCCGAGCAGCCGTTGTCGATGCCGATGTCCGCACCGGACCAGAAGGTGCCGCACGGGTCCAGCTCGGTCGGACGCCACTTCCACTGGTAGAAGGCCTCGACGCTGACGCCGTTGTCGAAACTCAGCTTGTTCCAGAACAGTTCCACCGGCAGCTGCGCCTCGGTGGCCGGATCGGTGCCGGGACGACGCAGCGTGGTCACGTCGGTCGGATTGACCTGGTTGAGGCCGGTGAAGAACACGCCCTCGCCCCACTTCACCCGCTGCTTGCCCACGCGCGTGTCCCAGTGCGCGGCGTCGCCCAGGTTGAAGCGGCCGTACAGATACGCGTCCAGCAGCATGCCGCCGGAGAACTGGTTGGACTGCGAGAAATTGTGGTCGCCCAGCGGCGCGTTCGGCTCGAAGCCGCTGGGCTGGTTGCCCTGCGGCACGTCGTTGTCCTTCAGCGCGGTGTCGTACCAGGCGCGGCCGCTGACAGCGGCGCCGAAATTGCGCCACTTCAGGTCCACGCCAGTGGTGACCTTGAACAGCGCCGAGTACACATCGCCCGCGCCGTAGTTGAGGTTGCCGTCGTCGGCCGTGTCGGCGCCGTCGCCACCCTTGGCCGCGCCATCGGAGCGAAAGCCCTTGCCAACCAGATGCTCGGAGCGCCCCGTGGTGCGGATGCCGGTGCCGAAGGTGACGCGCGTGTTCCAGGTGCCGGTCACTTCGCCATCGGCCAGCTTGAACTCGGCCGCATGCAGCGGTGCGGTGATCGCCAACGCCAGCGCGCACAGCGCAGGCATGGCGACACGGGAGCGACGGGAAGCGCGAATCTGGGACATCGTTTTCGTTACCGCAACGTTAAAAGCGGCGTGCTTTATACCACCGGTGGCGGCGCGTGCCGACTTTGGTTGCAGGGGTTACCAAAACCCCTGCAAATCGTGCGGTTTGCTCGCCTGCGGCATGCGCGATGGCTGTCCCGGAATCGCGTGCTTTTTCAACTCAGGCGGCGAGCTGTTCGGCCTTGACCACGTGCGTGCCCGGACGCGCCTGCAGCGCGGCATCGACCAGCGCCGTGGCGATGCGTTCGGCCGGATTCACCCGCATCCGCCGCGGCAGCAATGGCGCCAGCGCACGCAGCGCAATGCCCCCCAGATGCTCGGCCGGACGCAGTTCACTGCGCGCGCCATCGATGAGCCCCGGCCTCACCAGGGTCAGCGACACATAACCCAGCGCGGCGAGATCGCGCTCCAGTTCGCCCTTGACCCGGTTGTAGAAGAAGCGCGAATCCGCATCCGCGCCGGCGGCCGAATTCAGCGCGTACGACAACGCACCACCGCGCAATGCCTGGCGCGCGACGGCCAGCGGATAGGCGTGATCGACGCGGCGGAACGCCTCGCGCGAGCCGGCCTGTTTCATCGTCGTGCCCAGCGTGCAGACCACGCTATCGACCTGCCACCACGGCGCGTCCACCGGCAGCGCGTCGAAGTCCACTACCGGATTGAGCAGCTTGGCGTGGACCAGTTCCAGCGGCCGGCGCGTGGGCGCGACCACGCGCTCGACGCTGTCTTCCACCAGCAATTGCGACAGCACGTGGCGACCGACCAAGCCCGTCGCCCCCACCAGCATCACCTGCATCATCGTGCGCGGCACCACACTTGCACCCAACAGGCGCCCAGCCTAACCCAGGCGCCCGTGCAGGCCACGCCACGGACTCAGGCGTTGACGTCCACCACCACGCGGCCGCGCACCTTGCCGGCGAACAGGTCTTCGACCACGCGCGGCACGTCCGCCAGGCCCACCTGCGTGGTCATCGCTTCCAGCAGCGCCGGATCGAGATCCGTGGCCAGGCGCTGCCACGCGGTCTCGCGCAGCGCCTGCGGCGCATTGACCGAATCGATGCCCGCCAGGGTCACGTTGCGCAGGATGAAAGGCGCCACCGTCATCGACAGATCTATGCCCTGGGCCAGGCCGCAGGCGGTCACCGTGCCGCGATAGCGGGTCTGCGCCAGCACATTGGCCAGGGTATGGCTGCCGACGCTGTCGACCGCGCCGGCCCAGCGTTCCTTCTGCAGCGGCTTGCCGGGCTCGCCCAATGCGTGGCGATCGATGACCTCGGCCGCGCCCAGCGATTTGAGGTGCTCGGCTTCCTCGGTGCGGCCGGTCGAAGCGACCACGCGGTAACCGAGCTTGCTCAACACCGCGATCGCCACCGACCCTACGCCGCCATTGGCGCCGGTCACCAGGATGTCGCCATCGCCGGGGTTGACGCCGTTGTGCTCCAGCGCCAGCACCGACAGCATCGCGGTGTAGCCGGCGGTGCCGATCGCCATCGCCTGGCGTGCATCGAAGGCGGCGGGGCGATGCACCAGCCATTCGGCCTTCACTCGCGCCCGCTGCGCGTAGCCGCCGTGGTGGGTCTGGCTCAGCGCCCAGCCGTTGACCAGCACCGGATCGCCGACCTTGAACGCCGCGTTGGACGATGCGACCACGCTGCCTGCCAGGTCGATGCCGCCAATCAGGGGAAACACCTGCACCACCGGCGACTTGCCGCTCAGCGCCAGCGCGTCCTTGTAGTTGACCGTGGAGTATTCGACCGCGACGGTGACATCGCCTTCCATCAGGTCGCGGTCTTCCAGCGTCACCAGCGTCGGGGCCAGCCCCGCATCGGTCTTGGTGACCTGCAATGCCTTGAATGCCATCTACCTGCTCCTGTGCATGGGTGATGTGCGCATGCTAGACATCACGGTGTGAGTGCGACAGAACGTACAATCGTGTGCGTTAGGATCAACGGTGTGCCTGTGGCCATGCGCAAGCAACTGGATTTCAAGAGTGGTTGTACCGTCGAAGTCACCCTGCACGTGATCGGCGGCGTGTGGAAACCGCTGATCCTGTTCCACCTGCTCACCGGCAAGAAGCGCTTCATGCAGTTGCAGCGACGCGTGCCCAACGCGACCCAGCGCATGCTCACCCTCCAGCTGCGCGAGCTGGAAGCCGATGGCGTGATCCACCGCGAAGTTTTCCCCGAAGTCCCGCCGCGCGTGGAGTACGAACTGACCGAATTCGGCCGCACCCTGGAGCCGGTGCTGCTGATGCTGCGCGACTGGGGTGCGGTCCATATGGACGCGCTTCGTCCGGCCGAGGGCGACGAAATACGAGAGGTGAATCGCTGCAAGCCCAACCAGAGCGCCAGCGCAGCACCGGCCTGAAGGCGCGTCACGGCACCCGAATGCAGAAAAAGCCGCAAATTCGGCAGAGCTGAACACGCAGAACCGGGACACCTGCATCGCGTGCACACACGCCGATGACTAGAATCTTGGCCTTGCAAGAAGCAGCCGCCAACAAGCCAACCACCATGCCAGGACCGGCACCTCTGACCGATCTTTCCCCTGTTGTTGCCCATGCGTCGCGCGCCGGTGCGCTGTTGCCGCGCCTGGCGTTGGTCAGCCTTGCCGCATTTGTCGCGATCACCGCCGTGGTGCACCTGCTGCGTCCGGACCTGGATCTGGTCCGCGACCAGATGAGCCTGTACCTGATCGGGCCGTGGGGGCATCTGCTGCAGTCGGGCTACTGCATCCTCAGCTTGGGGATGCTCGCGCTGGTCTTCAGCGTGCAGGGCAGTCTGCAGCCGCGCGCGCGAAGCGTGATGCCGCCGCTGCTGTTCTGCGTGGCCGCCGTGGCGCTGTGCGTGACGGCTTATGCCTGGATGGACATGCCTAACGTGCCGGTGTCCCTGCAGGGGCGCGTGCATGGCGCCGCCGCGTCCACCGCGTTTCTTGCGGCGATCACCGGCATCAACTGGCAGGTCCACGGCTTCCTGCGCGACAGCCGCTGGCGTCCGCACGTGGTGTGGGCGCTGCCGTGGGCGCTGGGATGTTTCCTGGCGCTGTCGCTGCTGGGCCTCTGCCCGCAGCCGATGATCGGCCTGGGCCAGAAGTCGGTGATCGCGGTGATTCTGGGCTGGCTGTGTCTGGTGTCGCTTCTGCAGCTGCGCATGAGCCAAAGGCCGGAAGCGCTGCCGACCTGATCGCGCTGGCCGGCGCATGTGCGCCCGCCGGCTGATGGCTTCAATGCGCGGCGGGCTTGCCGCGCAGTTTGCCGAACAGTTGTACGGCGACCAGCACGATCGCCCCCGCCGCGATGCCGACCGCCGCATTGAACAGCGTGCTCGACACGGTGCCCAGCATGCCTTCCGGCAACACGCCTTCGATGAAGTGGTGCAGCGGCCCGATGTTGTGGACCAGGATGCCGCCACCGACCAAGAACATCGCGATCGTGCCCGCGATCGACAGGAACTTCATCAGCAGCGGCGCGGCGACCAGCAGGCCACGGCCGATCGCGGCCAGGCCCTCGCCCTTCTTGCTCAGCCACAGGCCCAGGTCATCGAGCTTCACAATCGCCGCGACCAGGCCATAGACGCCGACGGTCATGGCCAGCGCGATCACCACCAGTGAGATCACCTCCTGGATAAACGGCGGCGGTGGGACCTGCTCGCTCAACACGCCCAGCGATAGCACGATGATCTCGGCCGAGAGGATGAAGTCGGTACGGATCGCGCCCTTGATCTTGTCTTTCTCGAAGGCCACCACGTCCACGCTGTCATCCGACAGCGCCTTGACCTGCGCGGCGTGGCGCGCGGCGTCGTCTTCCTTGGAATGCAGGAACTTGTGCGCCAGCTTCTCCACGCCTTCAAAGCACAGATAAGCGCCACCGATCATCATCAGGTACGGGATCGCGGCCGGCAGCCACACACTGATCGCCAGCGCCGCCGGCACCAGGATCGCCTTGTTGAGCAGCGAGCCTTTGGCCACGCCCCACACCACCGGCAACTCGCGATCGGCCTTCACGCCCGTGACCTGCTGCGCGTTGAGCGCCAGATCATCCCCCAGGACACCGGCCGTTTTCTTGGCCGCGACCTTGGTCATCACCGCCACGTCGTCGAGCATGGTGGCAATATCGTCAAGCAGGGTGAACAGGCTGGCTCCGGCCATGTGATGCATCGTCCAAAAGTGGGGAGCACGCATTGTGCATGGCCGTCATGGCCAGCGGGAGCGCGCGGGAGGCGGGGACGGCGTTGGCTGACGGATTCCTGCCATCGCCTTGGTGACAGAGAGGACAGGAAGCGAATGCAGGGCGTGCCACGCATCAGTCATCGATCAACAGACGTTGATCGCGCACCGCACCCGGTTCCTGGGATCAGCGACTTAAACGCAAAGAGCCGGGCGATGCCCGGCTCTTCGAAAACGCTGCGAGTGAATCGACTCAGCGACGCACGCACTGTTTCTCAACGACGCGATCGCCGTTATCGATCTGACGATTGCCCTGGATCGTGCGGCCCGCGGCGCCACCGGCAATCGCGCCGCCCACGGTCGCCAGCTTCTTGCCGTTACCGCCGCCGACCTGATTGCCCAGCAGGCCGCCAATCACCGCACCGGTTGCGGTACCGGCGATGCGGTTCGGATCCTTGCTGTTCTTCTGCACTTCGACATTGCTGCAGACCACGCGCGTCCCGTCGTTGAAACGGCGTCCCTCATCTTCCGGTCCATAGGTGCGCTGGGCAGAGGCCGCAGACGCAATCCCCAACAGGCCCGCACACAGAATCAGTTTGCTCGCTTTCATGGCACACCTCGATTGACTGCTTTGAAACGTGCAGCCATGAAGCCATCCCGCTGTGCAACTTGCAGTGAAAATGCGCGCATATTCGATGAACGCGCACCTTTGATTCAGCGCTTGGCTCGAGACATCAGCCGCGCGTGAACGTTGAAACCACACTCTCGCAGTGATTCAGACCTGAGCATCTTCGAGTCATGCGTTCGAATAACAGGTGTGCGGTACCGGGTTGATCCGAGATGCTTCGCTCGAAAGGCGTCGATCTCAATCCGTAGGAAGTACTCGCAAGCTCACTTCCGGAACGCCGCGCGCCCGAGCACTCTCCAAAAGTTGGCTGCTGCAAGCCTGCGACCCGGATTTATCGGGCCGATTCACTTCCCAGCTCGTCTGAGCAGTTGCTTTTCTTCCGCGCAAAGAAGAACCCCGCAGATCTTTCGATCTACGGGGTTCTGGGGTAAGGCCCTGGCGATGACCTACTCTTGCATGGCTTAAGCCACACTACC